>NZ_CP054389.1:0-2841742 GCF_015709435.1 Nitrosomonas sp. H1_AOB3
CATAAGGTAAAAGGCGTCAAAGAACTCATTGAAGTCAGAAGCGCTCATATCCTTTACCTACTACCGTATTCTCCAGATCTCAATTCTATTGAACAGATCTTTGCAAAATTCAAGGCCCTTTTGAGAGAGGCCATGGCACGATCATTCGATGCTTTGTGGAAAACCATCGGCAGCATACTGCCGCTCTTCGCAGTATATGAATGCAGAAATTACTTCCTGAATTCAGGGTATGAACGTACTTAAATGCACAATATTCTAATTGTTGTGAAGTGGCGTCGTCATAGGTGTGGGTAGAGCGGTTGCGGCTTTTAATGGTATCTATCCAGCTTTCGCCATTTACTATCAGCCCGTGTTTGAAAGCTTCGCGAATCGTATCGCGCGAACTGGTCAGCCCGTAATGACCTTGATATTCGAAGTAATCCTTCATTACATTCCAGCCAAGCTCCTGAGTAAATTCAAAGGCTTTGATAAGATCTTGCTATTCGAGTTGTGAAAGTGGGCGCTGCGCGCGCAAGGTTATGGCATCGTTAGTTGTGCTAATACCCACTGGTAACTGGCCAAGCGCTGTTGCCAGAGAATGTCCGGAATTTATGATGACATAGTGTCCTCTCTTTAGGATGGGTCAGGCAGTAAGACATTACACTCGCTATAGTCGCTGACGCGCAAGTATTTGTGATAATCACCTTGTTAAACAGAAATTTGGTGTCTAAATTTGATCAATGAAGAGTATAGAAATGGAATGGTCATCTTCGTTGAAGAAAAAATGCTCCCGGCTATGACATAAAATGAACCAACGTATTTATAACAATGATGGTGTCCAGGCTTTTCTTTTTTGGGAAGGATAGAATGTCGTCGAAGAATGCAATCTACGCATCACAGGGGTATAGGAAAGATATACAGGGAATGCGGGCGATCGCGGTTCTGATGGTTGTCGTTTTCCATACGGGCTTCTCCCAGTTGTCAGGCGGCTATATTGGTGTGGACGTATTTTTCGTCATATCAGGATTCTTGATAACAAGCCATCTGGCTGGATCTTTGGATAGGGAGAATTTCAGTCTCGTGGATTTTTATGCTAGACGCATACGCAGGCTTTTGCCGGCCTCATTTGTTGTCTTGGTGGCTTCGGTGCTGGCAGCGCTTATATACATGCCTGCGTTTACGATTCCGAGAATATTCAAGGATGCGTTCGCTACCGCACTTTACATGCCAAATGTGCTGTTCGCATGGCGCGGCACGGATTATCTGGCTGAAGGAGAACCATCCGTATTCCAGCATTATTGGTCGCTTGGCGTAGAGGAGCAATTCTATCTGTTCTGGCCGCTGCTGCTGTTTGCCTTGTATTGGCCGCTGAAAGGCAGGCATCCTATGCTGCTTTTGGCTGCCGTATTAGTTATCACCCTGCTTTCGCTTGCTTTGTGCGTCTGGGCTACGTCTTGGCGACAACCTTGGGCATTCTTCCTGCTACCGTCGCGTGCCTGGGAGCTCGGCGCTGGTGCCGTCATAGCCTTGTTTCTCAGAAACGCCGGAAACTTTACTCTATTAAAAAGTAGGGTGATGGTTATCGTCGGCTGGGCATCCTTATTGGTATTGATTTTCGTAGCATTCAAATTTGACAAGGAGACCATATTTCCCTCGTATAACGCGGCAATTCCCGTGCTGTGCGCGGTTGGGCTGATCCTGTCTGGAGTCAACAGCCACTCTCATGGTGTGGCGTACTTGCTTGGGATTGCACCGCTCCAGTTCATTGGCAAGATATCCTATTCGATGTACCTGGTTCATTGGCCTTTGATTATGATTCCGCATCAGGCAGTGGAGTTGAGCAGCGGTAGCGAACTTTCGTTGTGGACGACTGCTTGCTTGGGAGTATTGTCGGTACCGCTGTCATGGGTGCTCTGGAAATACGTTGAGGAGCCGGGGCGTAAGAGTGAATGGAAGATCACCGCATCTACGCGTAGTAGTTTTGCCTCGGCGGTAATGGCTTCATTCGTAATTGCAATTATCAGCCTGGCAGCCGCCAGGCTATGGGAATCCATTCCATTGCATTCAGGACGACCTGCTGCCATTGTCGCACTCAGTCCGAACCCTCAAGGTGGTATTCATGTTCCCAGTAATGCTGCCCCTCCCCTGCGATCGGTTTCCCGTGACAATCCAGTCATCTACGAGAATGGTTGCCATAGAGAATTTGATTCAACCGATTCTTCCGGCTGTCGCTATGGTGACGCGACCGCAGCAGTTAGTACACATATTCCTGTGGTGGCGTTATTCGGAGACTCGCATGCGGCCAATTGGTTTCCAGCATTGCAGAATCTTGCCGAAAATGGTTTGATTATGCTCGATTCGAACACAAAAAGCGGTTGTACGGTAGTTGATGGTCATATTTTCTTACGTGAAGTACGTTACTTGGCCTGCGAACACTGGCGCGATGGAGTCATGCAGCGGTTTTTACAAATACCACCAGACATCGTGATCGTTGGATATTTCATTCGTGAGGACAGGTATCCCGGCTGGGTAGATATGTTCTCCAGCCTGCTCCGTAAGCTTCGCTCTCATAGCCGCGTTATTGTGATGGCGGATGTACCCGCTTTCCCATATGACCCTGCGATTTGCTTGTCCGCAAACCTGGACAATGCTATGCGCTGCGCAATGCCTGCTGCACAAGTGTTAAATGCAGCTTATGCGAGTGTTGACAAAGCAGCAGCTTTGGCCGCAGGCGCGGAGTATTTGGATCTGAATTCCTATATTTGCAATGAGCTTTGTTTTTCTGTAATCGGCAATGTGCTGGTTTACAGGGATTCTCATCATTTGACGGCTACATTCAGTCGGCAAATGGCAGATATACTTGGGGATGCCATTTTTCATAAGCTTGACTATACTTCTCCTGAATAAAAATTTGATTTAAGTTAATGTGCCAGTATCGTGAATAGAATGGGCATATGTCATCGCGCTATCACCTAACCGATCGAGCTCGCTAATTTTTAGATAACATACAAACCTAGGATAGTCAGTAGATCAGAAATGCCAAAAACCCTGTTGAGCCTAGGGAGATGCCTGCAAGCATAGTGAGCTGGGCGAGTTGTTGTGCTGTGAAAAACTATACTCCAACCAGTTGTCCCGGAGTGGCGCCGGGAATTGGCTGAACGTGGCGCAGATGGCTTGAAAAATCAACTCCAGGCCCTGCACCGAAGAATACTGCCGAGCAAAAACGTATCGAACAGCTGGAAAAAGAGAACGGCGTCTGCGTCAGCGATTGAAGTCAAAGGCGGCTGCTTTTTACTTCATGGAACCTTGGGTCTGCTTGAAGAGCTTCGAGGAGAGGTTGACATGTTCCGAGGGAAATCCTCACAAAATCTTGTTCAGGCATTCTCATAATCTCTATTTACCTATACTGCCTCCTCGTTTTCCTGTTTTTCCAGGGAATTAGCCGAAATCTGAATTGCGCAATAATGATGTGCGTGGCTGTGTAGCCTGATCAGATTTGCTGGATGGCCAAAATTGGTGTGAAGCCATGCGTATGACCGTGAAGTGGTTTCCATGCTACGCTAGTTTCTGTTGATCAACGTGTGGAAGGGAGGAGATGAATGGCTTTTCTGCCATTGTATATACCGAAAGGCAGGCGGCTGAAAATCGTAATTGTTGGTGGCGGTTATGCCGGGATCGCGGCGCTGGTTACGTTGCACCGATACAGCCCGGATGCGGAGATCACGCTGATCGATCCGGGGATCGATCATCTCAAGATTACTCATCTTCATGAAACCTTTCGCTATCCGTTGTCTGATTTTCTGGTGCCGTATGCATTTCTGGAACAGCGTTTCGGGTGTCGTCATATTCGCAGCGCGCTGGCAGTAGATGAATCGATGTTGTGCCAGTGGCAGCGTGATCGCTACCTGCAGGTGGATGATCAGCAAGTTCCGTTCGATTATCTGCTGGTGGCATCGGGTGCAAGATCGTTCACCCGGAATGAGACAGATGAGCGTACTGCGGCAGATGCGGAAAATATAGTTCGTCTGGAAAATTTCTTCACGGTTTCCGGTGCGGATCTGCTGGACAGATTTCTGGCAACACAGGATAGGGCGGGAAATACTGCACCCTCCTGCATTTCTGTCGTAGGTGGCGGGGCGACTGGTATTCAGTTTTTGTTCGAGCTGGCGGGTTACCTGCGTCGCCGCCGGATCAATCATGGCTTGCAACTGGTGGATGACAATGAACGAGTGCTGCAGCGGTATCCGGGAGGATTTGCCCGTTATGTCGAAATGCGCATGCTGGAACTGGATATCGAATTTTATCCGGGAGTATGCTTTCTGGAGCAGCGTGCTGACATAGTTTTGCTGGAGGATAAAACCAGCGGGCGGCATTTCGAATTGCCTTCTGTTCTTTCACTGGTATTCACCGGTAACAGGCAGGACAATCTGATCAAGACCAATGCATTCGGTCAGGTGATGGTGGACGGCAAGCCATTGGGAAATATATTTGCGGCCGGGGATTGTTCGGTTTATCCATCATTGGGATCGAATACGATGGCTGCCCAGTCGGCGGTGCGCAAGGGAAAACTAGCTGCCCGCAATATTTTGCGCCACTCCGGTGTGCTCAAGGTACTCGAGCCTTATCTGCATCATGATCTGGGATATGTGGTCAGTCTGGGTCCGGAAGATGCGGTAGGCTGGCTGGCAGTTGAAAACAATGTGGTGACGGGGGTTCCTGCGCTGGTCATCAAAGAGATTGTCGAGGCGCAGTACGATTTGCTGCTGAGCGGGGTGGATACCTATCTGGTTTGAAAGTCCGGGTAATGCTGCAAAACAGAGATCAGATACTACGCATCATGGCGATACCATGGGCACCATATTCCCGGGCAGTTTCCAGATCAGCCGGCAGCAATCCACCCAGCGCGTAAACTGGCAGCGGGTAATCCCGGATGAGCGCGGCAAATTCTTTCCATCCCAATGCAGCTGCGCCGGGGTGACTGAGGGTGGGTTGCACGGGACTCAGAGTAACGAAATCGACTCCCAGTCGTTCTGCGCGCTGAAGTTCCTGTTCGTTGTGACAGGAAGCGCCACACCAATTGACAGCAGGGCGGGAGTGCAGGGATCGCAACTGAGCAGCGGTCAGATGAACGCCATCTGCTTGAAGCGTCTGCGCAAGCGGTATATTTTCATTGATCAGTACGGTAGCCTGATAACTTCGGGCCAGTTGCAGTGCAGTCCTGCTGAAATGTTCCAGCTGGTCGTGTGACATTGCTTTCTGGCGGATTTGCAGCAGTTTCACGCCGTTGCCGAGAGTTTGCCCGATGGATAACAGTGACGCTTCTATGTCTGTTTCAACTGTACGGGTAACGGCATAAATTGAAGGTAATGCCAAGCTGCGCAGAATGGGTGTATTAGCTGGAAGCAACGGGGAAACGGTGATGTTTTCAGCTGTCTGCCAGGCGAACTGTTGTCGTTCACGGGGGGTGAGCTCGCCGTGCCAGTCAGTCACCCGGTAGAACCGAAGCCGTACAGTGGCATGCGGATAGCTGAATGTCCGTGTCAGCCAGGGAGTGGCCTGGCGAACGGTGATGCCGAGTTCTTCATCCAGTTCACGTGTCAGCGCCTGAAGCGGAGATTCGCCTGCTTCGATCTTTCCACCCGGAAATTCCCAATAACCGGCGTAAGGTTTTCCATCTGGCCGGCAGGCAAGCAGAAAACTGTCATCCGGGCGAATGAGAACGGCAGCAGCAACTTCAACCAGCGACGGACCGGCCATGCTATTCCTTGTCGGTTCTGACCGGTTCGGTTTTTGCCAGTTTTTGCTGACCTGCCCAGTCCCGAGCGAATTGGCGGGCGACCCGCCCGTTGCGGGAACCGCGTGCCAGTGCCCAGCGAAGTGCTTCCTGCCGGGCCGGGCCGGACAGTCTGCTGATGCCATGTTGCGAGAGCCAGTGACGGACGATTTCCAGATATTGTTCCTGATCAAATGGATAGAAAGACAGCCACAAGCCAAAACGTTCCGACAGGGAAATTTTTTCCTCAGTAGCTTCTCCAGGATGAATTTCGCCATCCACGTGCCGGGTTGCCAGATTTTCATGCATGAATTCCGGTATCAGATGACGGCGGTTGGAAGTGGCGTAGATCAGTACGTTGTCGGATGCGGTAGAGATGGAGCCGTCGAGAACGACTTTCAGCGCTTTGTAACCTGGTTCATCGGCTTCGAATGACAGGTCATCGCAATACAGAATGAAGCGTTCCGGACGCTGGCCGATGAACTCAATGATATCGGGCAGATCGGTGAGCCCCAGCTTATCCACTTCGATCATCCGCAAGCCCCGGTCAGCATAGCGGTTCAGCAAAGCTTTTATCAGAGAGGATTTACCAGTGCCGCGCGCGCCGGTCAGCAATACATTATTGGCTGGAAGTCCTGAAACGAATTGCAGGGTATTGCGGTCGAGTGTCTGTTTCTGCTCTTCGATGTTCAGCAGCTCATTCAGCGTAATCGTATGCGGATGGTTTATCGCTTGCAGATAGCCGGTATCTCCGTGTTTGCGCCAGCGCAAGGCAATATATTCAGCAGGGTCGGCGTGCTGTGGCCGGACGGGCAGCGTATCCTCGATACGGGCCAGCAGTCGGTCGAGTCGTTGGAAAATCGATTCAGGATCGTTCATAGCGGGTTAGCTGCGGTAATCGGCGTTGATTTTGACGTAATCGTAGGAAAGATCGCAGGTCCATACGGTAGTGGACGCGTTTCCCCGGTTGAGTTTCACCTGTATGGTGATTTCCGGTGCCTGCATGATGCGCTGACCGTCTTCTTCACGATAGCTGGCGGCACGGCCTCCGTGTTCGGCAACCAGAATATTGCCCAGGTAAAGCTGAACCAGATTAACATCCAGATCTTCAATACCGGCATAGCCGATGGCTGCCAGAATCCGTCCCAGATTGGGGTCGGACGCAAAGCAGGCTGTTTTGATCAGTGGAGAGTGAGCGATGGCGTAAGCAACTTTAGTGCATTCTTCCCGGGTTTTGCCACTTTCCACCTGAACGGTGATGAATTTGGTGGCACCTTCACCGTCACGCACGATCATTTGTGCCAGCAGGGCGGCCACTTCGGTGATGGCTGCCTGTAGTGAGATGAAAGCAGGGTTGGTTGATACAGTAATCGGTGTATTGCCAGCCTGTCCGGTGGCCATCAGGATCAGTGCATCGTTGGTGGAGGTGTCTCCGTCCACGGTGACGCAGTTGAAGGATCGATCAGTTGCGTAACGCACCAGGTCGTCGAGCAAGGGTTGTGTCACGGCCGCATCAGTGGCGATATATCCGAGCATAGTGGCCATGTTCGGGTGGATCATTCCCGAGCCTTTGGCAATTCCGGTAATGGTGACTGTTGTGCCGTTTATCTGGATCTGACGGGAAACTCCTTTGGGCACGATGTCGGTCGTCATGATCGCCTGCGCAGCGGCGAACCAGTTGTCTGGTGCCAGATTTGCCAGGGCCTGCGGAAGATGGGTGATGATTTTTTCTACCGGCAGCGGCTCCATGATGACACCGGTAGAAAAAGGCAGTACCTGTTGGGTCTGGCAGCCGATGAGCCTGGCCAGTGAAGCACAGGTGGCGTGTGCATGATCGATGCCGGACTGACCGGTGCCGGCATTGGCGTTACCGGTATTGATCACCAGTGCACGGATCGGCAGCGAACCCGTAAGATGTGATCGGGCGACCGTGACAGGCGCGGCACAGAATCGATTCCGGGTGAACACACCTGCAACCCGTGTATTTTCTGCCAGCGTGATGACGAGTATATCCTTACGGCCGGGCCGTTTGATACTGGCTTCTGCTGTACCTAGTGACAGGCCGGGGATCGGCAGCAGTTGTTCGGGTAGTAAAGGAGGAATGTTGACCGGCATAAACGAAGATTCGTGTGATGAAAAGCTATTATCGTAACCTATCCCATAAGAAACTGCCTGATTGCCAGGATATATTCATCACAATGGAATGGAGTTTCACAAGTACTTTGTTAAAATAGCAGTTTTTGCCGGCTCTGGATGCATCATATGGAATCAACATTTCTGGTGGACAATATTTTTTTTATCATAGCGGCCATGCTGAGCGGCGGTATGCTGCTGTGGCCGGTAGTCGCGCGTAATTCTGTCCGTGATATCGATCCGAAACGAGCCATCCGGCTGATAAATTACGAGGATGCACTGGTGCTGGATGTCAGAGATGACAGTGAATATGCCGGTGGCCATCCACCTAATGCCAAACATATTCCAGCGGAGAAGATTGAAGATCGCTGGCAGGAGCTGGAAAAGTTCAAGGATAAGCCTGTCGTCATTATCTTTACTCCCGGATTGCGCGTTGGACGGGCGGGGGCTGTTCTACGCAAGAACGGCTTCAAACAGGTATTCAATCTGAACGGTGGTATCGATACCTGGCGGCGGGAGAATCTGCCGCTGGTGAAGAAATGATCCGTGCGAGAACGATGCAGGGAAGGATGACATGCCCAAGATTGTAATGTATGTCTCCGGGTACTGTCCTTATTGCACTATGGCGGAGAAGTTGCTGCGTGCAAGAGGGGTTGAGGAGATCGAAAAGATCAGGGTGGATCTGCAACCGGGGCTGCGTGCCGAGATGATGCAGCGTACCGGACGGCGAACCGTTCCGCAGATTTATATCGGCCCGGTGCATGTCGGGGGGTACGATGATCTGGCAATGCTGGACCGCCAGGGGGAACTGAGCGGATTGCTGGCTGGCTAAGCGCTGGCTGTCAATCTTCCCGATATATTGGCAGCCGGCAAATTTTTGACAAGTGTATTTAACTGGAACCCATCATGACTGAATCACAGCAGCAACCCGTTTTTATTATTGAAAAAATTTATGTCAAGGATTTATCACTGGAAATTCCTCATGCCCCTCGTATCTTTCTGGAACGCGAGGCTCCCGAGATCAATTTTCAACTGGCTACCAGTCATAATGCCGTGGATGGGGAAATCCATGAGGTGGTTGTAACTGCTACTGTCACGGCACGGTTGAAGGAAAAGGATCAGGTCATGTTTCTGGTGGAGGCTCATCAGACTGGTATTTTCCGGATAGGCAATGTTCCTGGAGATGAAGTCGAGCCTGTGCTGAGTGTTTTATGTCCGAACATTCTGTTTCCCTACTTACGTGAAACGATCTCGGATACAGTGACGCGTGCCGGATTTCCGCCTGTGATTCTCAATCCGGTTAATTTCGAGGCAATTTATCACCAGAAAAAACAGCAGGAAACGGCTGGAGAACAGCCTGATCAGCCTGCAGATACGATCACCAGGCACTGATTCATGAAGTTTCAGCCACTTCGAGGCGAGAGCATTACGACCGGTCTGCTGTTTTCGCTGTTCGTTCTGCTGATTTTTTCCTGTAGGGCAGTCGCACAGGAAAGTACCCGGAATGAGTTTCTGTCAATCGCGAAATCTGCGGTTGTTCTGTACGATGCACCTTCCCTCAATGCCGGTAAACTGTACGTGGCAGGTGTGAATCTGCCTCTGGAAGTGGTAGTGAAGGTGGTCGGCTGGGTGAAAGTACGTGATTATCACGGATACCTTGCCTGGGTGGAAGACAAGAATCTCGGCCCGAAGCGTTTTGTGATCGTCAAAATACCTGTCGGCAGTGTTTATCAATCTCCCAATCCGACTTCATCACTGATTTTTCAGGCCCAGCAGGATGTGATACTGGAATTGTTGGGTGTCGTTGCGGGTGGATGGGTGAAGGTGAAACATCGGGACGGCCAGACCGGCTATATCAGAACCGATCAGATCTGGGGCGTATGAATATCGCAGTACTCGGTGCGGGCGCCTGGGGAACTGCGCTGGCAATTTGTCTGTCTGCGCGTCACCGTGTGACGCTATGGACCCGTAATGTGGAACATCTGGCTGAACTGGCGGCGTTACGCACCAATCAGCGTTATCTGCCCAGGCAACCTTTGCCGGATTCCATTCATCTTGTCTCTGCGTTGAGTGAGGCACTGGAACGAGCCGAACTGGTTTTTGTCGTCGTACCCGTTGCAGGATTACGCACCACTTTGCAGCAGATGGTGGCATTGAACCCATCATTGCCCCTTGTTCTGGCCTGCAAGGGATTTGAAACAGGTTCCGCAAAACTTCCCTGTCAGGTGGTTGAGGAAGTTTATCCAGCGAGTATCACTTGTGGTGTGCTATCCGGCCCGAGTTTCGCCCGGGAAGTGGCACAAGGCCTTCCTGCCGCGCTGACACTTGCTTCTCACGACGAAATTTTTGCCAGAAGCGTTGCCGGTGAGATTCGTACAGCAAGCCTGCGGGTTTATTCAGGCAACGACGTGATCGGGGTGGAGGTCGGTGGAGCACTCAAAAATGTGATTGCGATTGCTGCCGGGATTTCTGATGGAATTGCGTTTGGCAATAATGCCAGAGCAGCGCTGATTACCCGCGGGCTGGCGGAAATTACCCGATTGGGCATGGCACTTGGCGGATGCCGGGAAACCTTTACCGGGCTGACGGGTATCGGTGACCTGATTTTGACTTGTACCGGGAATCTTTCAAGAAATCGTCGGGTTGGGATGATGCTTGCTGCCGGGCGGCAATTGGCAGAGATCCTGCCTGAAATAGGGCATGTCACTGAAGGTGTCTATACGGTTCGGGAAGCGTATGGATTGGGACAGCGGCTGCAAATCGATATGCCCGTGACTCAGGCGGTTTACAGTATTCTGTATGAGCAGGTTCCGGTTGAGATAGCGATTCAGGATATGCTTGATCGTGAGCCTGGAGCTGAAACAGACTGAGGAACCCTTGATCAAGTCTTCCTGAGTAGCATATTCATGATGTAACGCTTGGTTGAACAGGATCGGGCAAGAATTTATCAAAAATCAGGCTGATTTCCGCATAAACACTTGACCGCCGCAAAATGGCTTGATATAAGGGCGTCTACAGAAGTTGTCTGTACAAAAGGTGGAGTTTTCCTGCAACCTAACAAAGCAAAACAAAGGGGAATTTTATGAATAAATCCGATCTCATCGATGCGATTGCCCAATCTGCCGATCTTACCAAAGCTCAGGCAGGCAATGCGCTGGATGGTGCGCTGTCCGCCATCAAGGATGCTCTTGGCAAGAATGACAGTGTCACCCTGGTAGGTTTTGGAACTTTCAAGGTTGGAAAACGGGCAGCACGTACAGGACGTAACCCGCGTACCGGTGCAGAGATAAAAATCAAGGCAGCCAAGGTACCTAAATTCACTGCTGGCAAAGCGCTGAAAGATGCTGTAAACTAGCGCTCCTTCGATGACAGGGATCAGCGAGACGGGTGCTTAGCTCAGCTGGTAGAGCGTCGCCCTTACAAGGCGAATGTCGGGGGTTCGATCCCCTCAGCACCCACCAGCAAGCCTGCCTGTATATCGGGTAAGTGATTGTCTCGAAGCTGATCTCTAATTAGAGAGCGCAATACTGGGAGTGGTAGTTCAGTTGGTTAGAATACCGGCCTGTCACGCCGGGGGTCGCGGGTTCGAGTCCCGTCCACTCCGCCATATCGTTTCCGCCTTTAGTAATCCAGTCATGGCGATGTGGCATCTTTTTCTCTTCCTGTTTTTCCCGATTTTCTTTTTTTCGGATAGCTATCGTGTTTGATTTCGTAAACAAAAAAAAGACGGTCGTTCAGATCGTACTTCTGATTGCTGTTCTGCCTTTTATGTTCTGGGGAGTAGAGTCGTATCGAAGTGCCGGTGATGCGGGCTATGCTGCAGTCGTCGATGGTGAGGAAATCAGCCGTCAGGAGTACGAGCAAGCGATACGTAATCAGCAGGAAAATCTGCGCAATATGTTAGGGGAAAAATTTGATGCCAGCCTGCTGGACAATCCGCAGATGCGTCTGGCCGTTCTGGAAAATCTGATCCAGGAGAGGCTGCTGCGCCGTGAAGCCGAGCGAGTCGGACTGACAGTGCTGGATTCCCGCCTGACTGCTGAAATCCAGAACATCTCGTTTTTTCACGAAGATGAAAAGTTTTCGTACCAGCGTTATCGTGATCTGCTTCAGCGCCAGGGAATGTCACCTGCGATGTTTGAAGCAAGAGTAGCGGGTGAGCTCATGCGCCAACAGTTGCTGGAGGGTATCACCGGAAGTGTCATCGTACCCAGGACGGTTGCAGGCAAAGTGGCGTCACTGAGTGCAACAACGTATGAAATCAACCGGATGACGATCAGTCCTGAGCAGTACATTGACCAGGCTGAGCCGGATGAGGCTGCCATTCAGTCGTACTATGACAGTCACTACCAGGATTTCACACTGCCGGAAAGGGTTAAAGTGGAGTATGTCGTGCTGTCACTGGATGAGCTGGCCCGGCAGGAACAGATTTCTGATGAAGAAATCAGGAAATACTACGACGAGCATCAGGATGAGTTTGGTCAGGCGGAGGAGCGGAGAGCCAGCCATATATTGCTGAGTGTTCCTGCTGATGCCACCGAAGAGCAGAAAACATCCATCAAAGCCCGTGCAGAGCAGATTCTGGAACAGGTCAGACAGGATCCTGAAAAACTACCGGAGCTGGCAGCAGAGTTGTCAGAAGATCCGGGTTCGGCCAAGGAAGGTGGAGATCTTGGCTTTTTTGCGCGTGGTCTGATGGTCAAACCCTTTGAGGATGAAGTATTTCAGATGCAACGCGGTGAGATACGCGGTCCGGTAGAAACACCATTCGGTTTTCACATTATCCGGCTGACTGAAGTGAAGGGGGCAGATGTTGCCGGCCTTGATGATGTCAAGGAGCAGATCAGGCAGCTTTTGCAGCATCAGAAAGTGGCAGACAGGTTTGGTGAATTATCCGAAGATTTCAGTAATATCGTTTATGAGCAGAACGATACGCTGCAGCCGGTAGCGCAGATGTTTAACCTGTCTGTTCAGCAGAGTGACTGGATCGATCGCAATTCCAGAGAGCCATCGGTCATTACCAATGAGCGTATGTTGCAGGCAATATTTTCAGAAAGTGCCGTTCGTGATCATTTCAATACTGAATCCATTGAGGTCGCACCTGATACTTTTGTCGCTGCACGAGTGGTTGAACATCGCCCTGCCAGTGCTCAATCCATCGGGTTAGTCAAAGACAGGATCGTTGCATTTCTGAAACGGCAGCTTGCATCGGAACAGGCTGAAAATGAGGGTAAACAGAAGCTTGCCGGGTTACAGGCGGGAGAGGTCGATGAATCTCTGGAATGGGGAGAATCGTCAGAAGTTTCTTTTGCCCAGAAGAAAGGCGACAATGAAGAAATTCTGCATGCCCTCTTTCAGACGGATGTGGAAAAACTCCCTGCTTATACTGGTGTTGTCACCAGCAAAGGTGGATACGATCTGATTCGGATCAATCAGGTAAAAAGACCTGATATCGGGAATGAATCTTCCCAATACAACCTTCTTTTCGATCAGTTACAACAGATATATGGTCAGGAGGAGTTGAGCGCCTACATTGCGGGACTCAGACAGCGCTACGAAGTAACAATCAGACCACTTGAAGAGAACGACTGACAGTGATAGTGGCAGTAACCCTTCAGGGATTACTGCCCGTTCTTCTCAAGTTACTGCCCGTCTGCATCCAGATTGAATGCAACGGTATTGAATCCCGCATCCACATAAGTGATTTCACCAGTGATACCACTGGCCAGATCACTGCAAAGAAAGGCCGCTACATTGCCGACTTCTTCAGTGGTCACGTTTCGTTTCAGAGGCGAAACTTTTTCAGAATATCCCAGCAGTTTGCCAAAATTGCCGATTCCTGATGCGGCGAGCGTTTTGATTGGTCCAGCTGAAATTGCATTGACCCTGATCCCCTGTTTACCAAGGCTCGATGCCATAAAACGAACATTGGCCTCCAGGCTGGCTTTGGCCAATCCCATCACATTGTAGCTGGGCATCACACGTACCGCACCGAGATAGCTGAGTGTCAGTAGAGCAGCCGGCCTTCCCTGCATCAGTGGCAGTCCGGCTTTTGCCAGCGCGGCAAAGCTGTATGAGCTGATGTCGTGTGCAATATGAAAAGCCTGTCGATCGACACTTTCCAGATAATCGCCGGCCAAGGCTGTGCGCGGTGCAAAGGCAATGGAGTGTACGATTCCGTCCAATCCACCCCAGTGATCTGCCAGCTCGCTGAAGCAACGGCTGATTTCTTCATCCTGACTGACATCACAGCGGAACAGCAGGTCACTGTTGAATTCTGCAGCTAATTTACTGATGCGCTCGCGTAAATCATCTGATTGGTAAGTGAATGCCAGTTTGGCCCCTTCACGCTGCATTGCTTTGGCAATACCGTAAGCGATAGAGCGGTTACTGAGCAGGCCCGTAATCAGAATTTGCCGGCCGGCAAGAAATCCCATATCAAACTCCTGTTTATTTATTTCAAACATGTACCGCTAGTCCGGGAACTGTTTCTGGCCCCGTTTACCGACAGATCCGTATGAAAGGGATTTTGTCTGTTGTTTACAGTCCTGCAGCGGCTGAGTATTGTAGCATTCTCTGCTTATCCTGCTTTGCCCAGGGTTGTACCATACCTGACTGCATTGCCGGTATTTCCTGGTACTCGTGTCTGTGAAGAATGGGTTATAACGCAGGATGTCGCGCACTTTGAAAGCGCTTGCGATAGTCTAAAGGGTTGACTTCAAGGTTTCGCAGGAATGTTCTCCGCATCCGGTCGGTGGTGCCAAAGCCACAGCGGAAAGCAATAAGTTGTAGTGACATTGACGTATCTTCCAGTAGACGCCTGGCTGCATCGAGTCTGGCTGTTTCGACAAAATCAGCAGATGTCATACCAGCTTCATGGCGGAACAAACGGGAAAAGTTGCGGGTGCTCATGCATGCTTGCTTTGCCATTTCCTCCACCGAAAGATGGGATGAAAGATTCTGCAGCACATATTCCTGTGCGCGCTGGATAGGTGTGCGCTTCGACATTTGCGCGACCAGATGTGTACTGAATTGTGACTGTCCTCCAGGCCTTTTCAGGAATACGACCATGTAACGCGCAACAATCAGCGCGAGATCCCGTCCATAGTCTTCTTCGACCAAGGCAAGGGCGAGATCGATTCCTGCACTTACGCCTGCTTCCGATGATTCGTACCTCGTAAGCAGATGGATTGCCCAGCCGTCGTCCGGCTTCTCAAAAGATTTCCGCCGGTCCAACGACATCAAGCGACTGTACACCCGGTGGAGCGAGCAAGGCTATCTGCATCGTTCGATTCCTTCAGTGATCATCCAACAGACAGCAATTATCGATAAGCAATCTCATCCTTTAGACTTTTAGATCGATAGTATTCGTTAGGCCGGACAGACTCACGGGTCAGTGTTCTCCAAGCCTGCCCGGCAGTAATGCTCATCAGTGCTTATCTGCTACCAGTGCATTATAAGTCCAGGGCTGGCGCTTGGCGAACATATGTACATTGGCCATCATGTTTTTCTGGCGTGCACTGGCGATCTCAATGACTTCCAGGATGATCTTATGCATATCCGGATAGTACGGCCTGGCTACGTCAACATCCCACACGGGGAACTGTGCCGGCAGCGCGACCATGCTTCCACCTCCGAACGGTGCATCGACGCGGTTGGCAAGAATGACAGCACAGCGGTTATCGACGGCGCGGTACTGCGATCAGCGTACGCTCCTTCCTGTCCTGCAGACGAGCCGGCCACAGGATCACATCGGCACCATTGATACCCAAACAGCTTGCGGCCTCTGGGAACATGCCATCATAGCCCATCATGATGCCGATACGTCCGTATGGCGTATCCATAACCGGATATTCAGAGCCTGCTGTTGCCCACATCCGCTCATCACTGAAGAGGTGAACCTTCCGATAGGACATTAGCACATCGCCTTCCGGTCCGATGAGGAATGAGGCGGGATAGAGTTTGCTGTCCACTTCTTCGACATTTGGAACCAGGATCGCACATTTGCTGGCCTTGCAAACCTCACCGAATTTCTCAAGCAGTTCGCTATTGATGGATGCCAGCCGTCTGGCCTCTGTCTTCGTATAGATAACCCGCGTTCATACACTCGGGAAAAACAATTACACGAACATCCTGTAGTGCGGCTTGCTTTACATAGTGCGCACATATTTCGAGGTTTGCGTCGACATTGCCAACTTCAGCAAGCGTCTGCACTGTGGCAGCACGATATTCATAAGATTTCATTTGGGCCTCCATTTTTCTGGATTGAGTGAAATGTATTTACAACGATTGGTTAACCTGGAAGTTCTGAAAGAGATTCAATTGGGTTGCGTCGTTGTGGAGCTATTACACTGCAAGGCTGTTGGTGTAGCAATTATGAAATGACTTCATTTACTGCCAAATTACCGCGTATTTCAGCCAACTTGGGTGAACTCTTCTGATATTGGATATTGGAATGGGCACGGGGGTGCCATGCTGAATTCATGGAGGATTGGGAATTTCTGAGTGGTGCAGCACAACCACACGGTGTGTCTTCCGCATAGAATACTAAAAATGGTTAGAGGTATATTTACTCATGATGAGGCTCGGGTAAAACTAAAGAAGCTTTACCTGACAGTAACGACTATTCCCGCTGCAGGCAGCAGGTATTACGCCATTTTCCCATTCAGGACGGCCATCTGGCTGTGTAGTTCCCTAACACCCCAAGGGCAGGGAATTGAATCTGAAACCTAAGTACTAGCCATAAAAAGGTAATCAATGAGGATTGCAATCATCGGTAGTGGCTGCTCTGGTCTCACTGCCATCAAAAATCTGCTCGATGCAGGGCTGAAGGAGATCATCTGTTTCGAGAAAAGTGACCAGATCGGTGGTAACTGGGTATATACAGCAGCTCCAGGTCACAGCAGCGTAAGTGAAGCCACTCATATCATTTCCAGCAAGGCTTTATCACAGTTCAGCGACTTCCCGATGCCTGACGATTATCCCGATTACCCCAGCCACCAGCAAGTACTCGCGTATTTCCAGGCATACGCACGGTATTTTCATCTGGATCACTATATTCGATTCAATACAGCGGTGCTCCGTGCTGAAAAGATTGAAAAAGAACGCTGGTGTTTGCATCTGGATGATGGCACTCAGGCAGAGTTTGACTATTTGCTTGTTGCTAATGGTCATCACTCCGTACCACGCCATCCTGACTGGAAAGAGTGCTTCACGGGAAAGTATCTGCATGCGCATGAGTACAAAACCAACCAGGGGCTTGAAGGCAAACGCATACTCGTAGTCGGTGCCGGTAACTCAGGATGTGATTGTGAATCGCCCCGGGTTTTGAGGAGGCTCCAACTTTTGAGAGAATGGAGCCATGAATAAACAAAACAAGCAAAACAAGTTTTCCCCTGAAGTTCGTGAACGATCTGTTCGTCTGGTACAGGAACATCGAGGCGAATATCCATCGCTATGGGCGGCGGTTGAATCAATTGCACCCAAGATTGGCTGTGTGCCCTCCACGTTGCTGGAATGGGTTAAACGTAGCGAAATTAACAATGGCGCACGCGAAGGTCTGACAAGCAGTGAACGTGATCGCCTCAAGGCGTTGGAGCGTGAGAACAGGGAACTGCGCCGAGCCAATGAGATATTGAAAACAGCCAGTGCTTTTTTCGCCCAGGCGGAGCTCGACCGCGTTCTGAAGAAGTAAACGCTTACATTGACCAATATCGGAGTATCTATGGGGTCGAGCCAGTCTGCAAGGTGTTGCAGGTTGCCCCTTCAGCGTACTGGCGCCATGCTGCCCGCCAGCGCTGTCCACAATTACGCAGTGCGCGGGCTCGCAGAGATGAGTTGTTGATGGCCGATATCCGGCGTGTCTGGCAGGCCAATATGCAAGTCTATGGTGCACGCAAGATCTGGTATCAATTGCAACGTGAAGGTGTGACTGTGGCGCGTTGTACGGTTGAACGTCTGATGCGCCAGCTGGGTTTACAAGGTGCCCGACGGGGCAAAATCATTCGCACCACTGTTGTCCGGCAGAACGCGACTTGCCCGCGCGATCTCGTCAACCGGATGTTTCATGCCAATCGGCCCAATCAGCTGTGGGTCTCGGACTTCACCTATGTATCAACCTGGCAGGGCTGGTTGTACGTGGCTTTTGTTATCGATGTATTTGCCCGCCGCATCGTTGGCTGGCGTGTCAGCAGCACCATGAGTACGGATTTTGTGCTTGATGCGCTGGAGCAGGCTTTGTATGATCGCCGTCCTGCTGATACCCTGATTCATCATTCCGACAGAGGATCGCAATACGTGTCGATCCGTTATACCGAACGTCTGGCACAAGCCGGTATTGAACCGTCTGTCGGCAGTCGCGGTGACAGTTACGATAATGCGCTGGCTGAAACGATCAATGGCCTGTACAAGGCTGAACTGATACACAGGAGAGCTCCCTGGAAAACCAGGGCTGCTGTGGAGCTGGCAACTTTGGAATGGGTTGCCTGGTATAACCATCAACGCCTGCTTGGATCTATCGGGTATATTCCTCCAGCTCAGGCTGAAGAAAACTACCGACAAACCCAGGATAATAAGACATTGATGGATATTTTACTTTAACCAAATAGCCTCCTCGATTGTCGGGACGGTTCAATTGCGCGGTAGAAGCCAGCCGCGTGGCTGCACGAGTAGATATCAGCTTGCGTTCGCCACAATACATTATTCCCAAATTTATCATGGGTCGTCCTACCGATACTTTTGCCGCTATTTTCCACTGGCTGCCTCAAAGCATACAGGATGGGCTACAAAGAATCAGCCTTCGTCTCCAGATCGGGCGTTATCATGATTACGCATTACCAGAGCCAGATTTTTCTCCAACCCGGGCACACCCAACTATTAACTCAGCGTTATTCGATAAGATCCGACATGGCAAAGTGCATCCTCGCCCCGGTATCCAGAAAGTTTCCGGGCAAACGGTATATTTTGCTGACAACGCTACAGCGCAATATGATGTGCTCATTGCTGCTACCGGCTATAAAATCAGCTTTCCATTTTTTGATCGGGATTTTCTTGACTGGGAAGAAGCGGCTCATATTCCACTTTTCCTGCGAATATTTCATCCGGATCATCCCAGTTTGTTTTTTGTCGGCTTGATTCAGCCGCAGGGCTGCATTTGGCCACTTGCCGAAATACAGGCCAGGTTGATAGGCCAATTATTAACAAACAAAATACAGCTGCCACTAAACTGGCGTAAATTGGCGCTATCAGAAGGGAGAAACCGGGCACAACAATTTATTGCGCGTCCCCGTCATTCGATAGAAGTTCATTATTATCCTTACCTGAAACAGCTACAGCGGATGATTCAGGGACAAATCAAATAAAACGCGAATTTCCTGGTTGAGGACGACCTCATCTTCGGGACAATCTACTATCCGGGACGACCTGGTATCTTTCAATGGAGATGAGATGGCTTGGATGATGCTGATTTTTGCGGGCTTACTTGAAGTGGGCTGGGCTTTCACGATGAAACTCTCGAATGGCTTTACCAACCCAGTCTATTCCATCATTACCATTGCGGGTGTAATTGCCAGTTTTGTGCTGCTTTCACTCTCGATGAAAATACTTCCGCTCGGCACAGCCTATACGATCTGGACCGGGATTGGAGCAATAGGCGCATTTATGGTAGGCATCTTTGTGTTGGGAGAATCAGTGACTCCCTTGCGGCTTCTGGCAGCCGCCCTGATCATCAGTGGTCTGGTCTTGATGAAACTGTCATCCTGATCTGATAAGACTTTGTCGATTATGGCTGTCAGGTTGCTTCCTCCATCGACAGGCTGCGGAAATACCTGTTTTTATATTTACGGCGGGTGCAGGGAAATGCCGGATTACCGGCTACTTTCCTGCCTTTCGGATAATATATTAATTAGAATATGCGCCTTTGCCCGGATGATGAAATTTGCGGGCAGACACGATATATTGCGATTCATTTATGGCGGTATATTCATCTGAAGATCTGGGCACAACTACACCAGATTGACTAAGGTGTAAGAAATCTCAGAATTTTTCTCATTGATATCCGGTTTTTCTCTCGATTTTCTCTTTTTCACAAACTTCATGACTTCTACAGCCCCATCTGCTGTTTCAGAGCCAACGCAGAAAAAAATCATCAACACCATCGCCGAAGAACTTGATGTCGCACCGCGGCAGATCAGCGCAGCGGTAATGCTGCTGGATGAGGGGGCAACCGTACCCTTTATTGCGCGATATCGCAAAGAGGCGACCGGTAACCTGGACGACACACAACTGCGATTGCTGGAAGAGCGGCTGGCTTATCTGCGTGAGCTGGAAGCACGACGGCAAGTTATCCTGGCTTCGATCAAGGAGCAAGGCAAGCTCACCGATGAACTGCGTCATGTCATCGATCAGGCTGCTACCAGGCAACTTCTGGAAGATATTTATCTGCCTTACAGGCCGAAGCGTCGTACCCGGGCACAAATCGCACGTGAAGCCGGACTGGAGCCGCTGGCGGATACGCTTCTGACAGACCGGACACTCGATCCTGAGCAGGAAGCTGCAAAATATATCAAGGTGGTGCCGGCTGCTGAGGGGGTGGAAGCGATCAATGTTCCCGATACGAAAACAGCGCTTGAAGGTGCGCGCGATATTCTGGCTGAACGCTTTGCGGAGACAGCGGATTTGCTCGTTGTACTGCGTAGCAAGCTCTGGCAGGAGGGGGTGGTGACTTCGATAGTTGTTGCCGGTCAGGAAAAGGCAGAGGAAGAAAAATTCCGTGACTATTACGCTTATACCGAACCGGTACGGTTGATTCCATCGCACCGTGCACTGGCATTGTTTCGCGGTCGTGCGCTGGGCGTGCTCAGAATCGATCTGGATCTGGACGAAACAGCCCGGGAGAGCATTCCACATCCCTGCGTCGCCATGATTGCAACACATTTCGGGATCGAAAACCGTGATCGGAAAGCGGATAAATGGCTTGGGGATGTTTGCCAGTGGGCCTGGCGTGTCAAAGTACATCTGCATCTCACTACTGAATTGTTGTTGCAGGTGCGTGAAGCGGCAGAAACAGAGGCGATCAGGATTTTCAGCCGGAACTTGCGTGAATTGCTGCTGGCGGCTCCGGCAGGCCCCAAGGCCGTGCTCGGGCTCGATCCGGGTTACCGTACCGGCTGCAAAGTGGCTGTGGTCGATGCTACCGGAAAATTGCTGGAAACCGTGACGATTTATCCGCATCAGCCACGGAATGACTGGCAGGGTTCACTGGCAACCCTCGTGCAACTGGTACACCGGCATGGCGTTGAACTGATTTCGATTGGTAACGGGACAGCAAGCCGGGAAACCGACAAACTGGCTACCGAAGTTGTCAGGCTGGTTGCGGAACAGTCCCCCGAATCGAAGCTGACCAAAATCGTTGTCAGCGAGGCAGGCGCCTCGGTCTATTCAGCGTCCGCACTGGCTGCAGCAGAATTTTCTGATCTGGATGTAAGCCTGCGCGGTGCTGTTTCCATTGCCAGACGCTTGCAGGACCCGTTGGCAGAATTGGTCAAGATCGAGCCCAAATCGATCGGTGTCGGCCAGTATCAGCACGATGTGAATCAGCGTATTCTGGCGCGATCACTCGATGCTACGGTGGAAGATTGCGTCAATGCGGTCGGTGTGGATGTCAACACTGCATCCGCTCCGCTGCTGGCTCAGGTTTCCGGCCTCAATCGTGTACTTGCGCAGAACATCGTCAGCTATCGTGATGCCCATGGCCCGTTTTCAAACCGGCAAGCGCTACTCAAGGTGCCGCGTGTGGGGGAAAAAACATTCGAACAGGCTGCAGGTTTCCTGCGCATCAACGATGGTGATAACCCACTGGATCGTTCCGCTGTTCACCCGGAAGCCTATCCGGTGGTCGAACGTATCCTGGCGCGCCTGAAGAAGGGAATCGGGCAGGTGATGGGCCAGCCGGGCACACTCAAAGGGCTTTCTGCCGAAGAATTTACCGATGAAACCTTTGGTTTGCCAACCGTGCGCGATATCCTGGCCGAGCTGGAAAAACCCGGCCGTGACCCGCGTCCGGAATTCAAAACAGCCGTTTTTCAGGAAGGGATTGAATCAATCACCGATTTACAACCCGGGATGATTCTCGAAGGTGTCGTGACCAATGTAGCCGCTTTCGGTGCATTTATCGATATTGGCGTGCATCAGGATGGTCTGGTGCATGTTTCCGCGCTAGCGAACAAATTCATCAAAGACCCCCATCAGATCGTCAAACCGGGGCAAGTCGTCAAGGTCAGGGTACTGACGGTGGATGCGGTACGCCAACGTATCAGCCTGACTATGCGAATCGACGATATTCCTGAAACAATCAGCCAGCCGGAAACACGAAAAGCCAGACCGGATGACCGACAATCCCGGCGAGGTTCCCGTTCACTACAGACTGCGTCCAGAACAGGGAAATCTGAACCTGCCGGTGCGCTGGCCCTTGCACTGGCACGAGCGAAAGAGAAAAAATAAAACCTGAATCGCGCAGTTGAATTGATCGTATGGTTGATAACCCGATCGGAAGCAAAGATTCAAGCACAGAAAACGATGGAGGAAGTCGTCAGCTGTGGGGGCTGGTATCTGCCATGGTTGCTGACTCGGGATCATTGTGTTTCACCTGAGCATGCTTGCCGACGGCAACGACTGCAACCACGAGAGTGGCCACCAGCCAGGTCATGAGATCTGCGTGTTCTCCCAGTAGCAATACGGAGGCAATGATGGTCAGAAACGGTTGCAGCAACTGGGTTTGCCCTACCTTTGCGATACCGCCGAGAGCAAGTCCGTGATACCAGGGAAAGAAGCCGAGGTACTGGCTGATGACCGTGAGATAAATGAATCCCAGCCAGGATTCGAGCGGCAGATTCAGCGATGCCGGTGCGTAATGAATGGCAGGAACGATCAGGACGGGAAAAGAAAAAATCAGCGCCCACGAAATGACTTGCGGCCCGCCCAGTGATTTGGACAGCCTTGCCCCTTCCGCATAACTGACACCGGCACAAACGATAGAACCGAACAGCGCAAGATCAGCCGGGTGGAGTGTTCCACCCGCTCGACTGAGCGAATAGCCGACGACCAGCCCTGCACCTATCAGCGCAAACAACCAGAATTTCATGGAAGGACGTTCACTGGAAAACAGGGCTGCTGCCACCGCAGTAGCCAACGGAAGAATACCGAGGACAACACCGCCGTGCGAAGCATCCACATACAGCATTGCCCAGGCAGCGAGCAGCGGAAAACCGATCACGGCTCCTGCTGCAACGATGATCAAGCCTTTGGCTTCTTCACGTGTTGGTAAACGCTGACGAGTGAACCATAGAAAAACGGCTGCCAGCACAGCAGCACCGGCTCCCCGGCCAAGCGCCACGAAAACGGGATCGAGCGCACCCAGTGCCGCCCGCATGGCCGGAAGTGTGAGGGCAAATGCAGTAACGGCGATCAGCCCGTACACATAGCCGAGATTTTCGTTGCGCGTATTTGTCATGAAAACCTTGTTTGACCGGATAGGAGTTACAGGCGGGTGATCGAATGAGGAATGGTCTGCTTCTCGTCGGTGTGCCCGGATCAATGTCCGGCGATGGTCATGCGTTCGATCAGTAATGAACCGCACTGGCGTGAGCCGCGTACGATGACATCATTACCGACAGCGACGATGCCGGACAACATATTTTTCAGGTTGCCGGCGATGGTGATTTCTTCTACAGGGTGAGTGATTTCACCGTTTTCCACCCAGAACCCGGCTGCTCCCTGGGAATAGTCTCCGGTGACGAGGTTGACGCCATGACCCAGCAGTTCGGTAACCAGCAAGCCTTTGTTCATTTTTTTCAACAGAGCATCGAAAGATAACGAAACATTATTTTCCACGATCAGGTTATGGTTGCCGCCAGCATTGCCGGTGGAACGCATACCGAGCTTGCGTGCCGTGTAACTGCCCAGAAAATAGCCTTGCACGACACCATTTTCCACCACTTTGCGCGGATGAGTGGCGACACCTTCATCATCAAACGCACAACTTGCCAGACCTTTTTGCAGATGCGGTAACTCACTGATCTGAATGGTTGCCGGAAATACCTGTCTGCCAATACTGTCCAGCAGGAAGGAAGATTTCCGGTACAGGCTGCCGCCACTGATTGCCTGGACGAAATAGCCGATCAGGCTGGAGGCGATGGTCGATTCGAACAGTACCGGCACTTCGCAGGTTGCGATTTTGCTGGCGCCGAGGCGTGCCAGGCTACGCATACCGGCTTTTTTGCCGATTTCTTCGATGGCTTCGAGATCACCCGCCGCGCGTGCAACGCTGTACCAGTAATCACGCTGCATGTTGCTTTGTTCCCCGGCGATGACGGCGCAACTGATGCTGTGGCGTGACAGTGGATAACCGGCGCAGAATCCGAGCGAATTGGCGTAAACAAAGTGTGAGGCACCGGCCGATACGCTGGCGCCTTCGGAATTGGTGATGCGTTTGTCAGTTGCCAGGGCAGCTGCTTCGCACTGGCGTGCCAGTTCGATGGCTTCTTCGACAGGTAGTGGCCACGGGTGGTAAAGATCGAGATCCGGGAAGGAAGTCGCCAGTAAATCCTGGTCAGCCAGCCCGGCGTAAATATCATCTGCCGTGTATCGGGCAATCGACAGTGCGGCAGAGACGGTTTCGCGTATCGCCTGTGGAGAAAAGTCCGAACTGCTGGCATTGCCCCGCTTATGCCCGATATGGACGGTAATGGACAATCCTTTGTCACGCGTGTATTCGATGGTTTCGACTTCTCCCTGGCGCACGGTGACGTTCTGACCGGAGCCTTCCGAGACATTCATTTCACAGGCGTCAGCCCCTCCCTTGTGGGCGAGCGTCAGTACATCGTCTGCGATCTGTTGCAGAGTCTCAACGGAATAAGAAAAGGATTGCGGTTGTTCGGGGTGATGATTCGAGTTGTCCATATAAATTGGGGAGGAGACGGTTTATCAGTGCATTGAAACAGATTCCACTTCCAGATTGGCGTGAGCCTGGTGCTGATCTGGCTGGAGGCGGAATGAAACAGGAACGGCTGCTTGCAAGTTCGGGCTGTCAGTGGCAGAGAGAGGCTGTGAAACCAGTTCCTGCTGTACGCTGATGTTCTTCAGCGCGCCCTGTTTTCCAAAGCAGGTTATGATAACAGTTTATTGACTGTTCCCGATACGAGTGACTGTGTCCGACCATCCGCAAACTGTTTCCCAGACTGATCCCGAATCTGAATCCCGGCCCAGCAAAACCCGCCTCAAGCAGGAAATGCATGCCTTGCAGGCATTGGGTGAGCGGCTGGTGGAACTTGAACCTGCCCGCATCGCAGAATTGGATTTGCCCGAGAAACTGGCAGAAGCATTGCTGGAAGCCCGCAAAATAACCAGCCATGGCGCACGCCGACGGCACCTGCAATTCATCGGTAAACTGATGCGTGCAGTTGATCCACTACCTGTTCAGGAAAAGCTGGATGCATGGCAGCATACCGGTATGCGCCATACCGCGTGGCTGCATCAACTGGAGCGGTGGCGCGATCGCCTCATCAGTGATGAAACAGCAGTGACCGAATTCGTGCAAACCTATCCGCACACGGATGTGCGCCAGTTACGTACCTTGTTGCGTAATATCGAAAAAGAAAAACTGGCCGGTAAACCTCCCCATAATTTTCGTGCTTTGTTTCAGTTGCTGCGGCAGATTATTCCGGAAATACCGGGATAAACGGTATAAGTTGTCTGCGGTGATGAAAATACTGTTTTCGCGAAATGGCATTGAAGCAATCTGCCAACGCTGAAAGGTCGTTTTTGCCGTTGCCTGAATTTTTGGAAGATTTGGATTTGTTTTGTTGATTTAAAGGAGATGAACGGATGTGGTTGAAATGGATGGTATGTTCAATGTTTCTAATGCTGATGGCTTTGCCCGTGACATCATCAGCCAATCAGCCAACTGGTACTAATAATGTAGCGGCAACGAAGTGCAAAGGTTGTTTTTGCCCGGGTAATCCCTGCCAGCTTTGCCGGCTGCCACCCCATACGGATGATCCGATTCCTGAGAATGAGCCGGAAACCTGCCGCGTTATCCGTGAGGCGGTTCCTCCTGCATCGTTCCAGCCGGGAGAAAATGAATATTTCGCTAATCTGGATAAAGCAACCATACAGTGTATCCGCAGTGGTGATGTCATTCCGAACACACGCCGTGTACCAGGCTATCCGGGGCGTGTCTATTGCAAGCCTGGTCTCCCTGCATTAGGCGCGCACTAATTACGATTTGTATGAGAATTATCACTTTGAATGTGAACGGTCTGCGTTCGGCAGCCAGCAAAGGGCTTTTCGACTGGCTTCCTCGACAGGAGGCAGATGTGATCTGTGTGCAGGAATTGAAAGCACAGCAGGGTGACATCAGTGGTGTGATGCGTGCACCGGATGGTTACAGCGGTTATTTCCACTGTGCGGAAAAAAAGGGCTACAGCGGAGTTGGGCTCTATACCCGTTATTCTCCCGATCAGATCATAGAGGGAACCGGCATTCCTGAAATTGATATGGAAGGGCGTTTCCTGAGAGTGGATTTCGGCAACCTGACCGTTATTTCGATTTACCTTCCTTCCGGTTCGAGCGGAGAGCACCGCCAGGCAGCAAAATTTTTCTTCATGGAGCATTTTCTTCCGCTGTTGCAGTCGTTGGCAGAGTGTGGTCGTGAGGTGCTGCTGTGCGGAGACTGGAATATCGCGCATAAGGCAATCGACCTCAAGAACTGGCGTTCCAATCAGAAAAATTCAGGATTCCTGCCGGAGGAACGCGCCTGGTTGTCCACCGTGTTCGATGAATTGAAGTTGGTGGATGTATTTCGCAAGATCAACCCGGAACCGGATCAATATACCTGGTGGTCCAATCGTGGCCAGGCATGGGCGAAGAACGTGGGCTGGCGGATCGACTACCAGATTGCAACACCGGGGTTGGCAGCTATGGCAACCGGTGTCTCGATTTACAAGGCTGAGCGCTTTTCTGACCACGCTCCACTGACCATCGATTACGATTTCACTCTATGAAACCAGGCGCATGCGTCGGCTGGCTGCATGCACTGCGTATCTATACTCACCCGAGAGTACTGGGGATGCTGCTGCTGGGGTTTTCTGCCGGGCTGCCAATGTTGCTGATACTCGGCACATTGTCGTTCTGGTTGCGTGAAGCGGGTATCGACCGTGCCACCATCGGCCATCTGAGCTGGGTGGGCCTGGCCTATGGTTTCAAATGGGCATGGGCGCCATTGGTTGATCGGATGCCATTGCCACTGCTGACCCGCTGGCTGGGGCGCCGCCGTGCCTGGCTATTGCTGTCGCAACTGGCCATTAGCATGGCATTGATTGGTATGGCCCGTACTGATCCGGCGGAAGATCTGGTGCGCATGACAGTGTTCGCAATCATCGTGGCATTTGCTTCCGCCACGCAGGATATCGCACTGGATGCTTACCGGATTGAAGCGGTTGCGTTACGACTGCAGGGCGCGATGGCCGCAACCTATCAGGCAGGCTACCGGTTGGCGATGATTCTGGCTTCGGCAGGGGTATTGTGGATTGCCGCTGCGCTGGATATGTCACCTGATGAATACAGTGCTTCATCCTGGCAGGTAGCCTATACCATCATGGCGAGCTGTATGCTGATTGGGATGGTTACCACGTTGATAATTCGTGAACCGGAGGTACCCGTTGCACAATTGACGGTTAACAGTGGATCACGAGGAGCGACAGCATCAGCCCGGTTGCTTGCCTGGCTGGATAGTGCAGTGATTGCGCCGTTTCGTGATTTCATCATGCGCTACGGTTATCATGCACTATTGATTTTGGCATTGATTGCCATATATCGGATTTCAGATGTCGTCATGGGCATCATGAGCAATCCGTTTTATGTGGACATGGGTTACACCAAAGACGAAGTGGCCACCATTTCCAAAGTATACGGTGTGATTATGACCATATTGGGCGCAGCCATGGGCGGTGTGCTGGTTGCCCGAATCGGTGTAATCCGTACCTTGTTTCTGGGAGCAGTATTATCAGCCGCGACCAATCTGCTGTTTGTATGGCTGGCGGGCAGAGGGCATGATGTCGGCGGGCTGGTCTTCACGATTTCGGCTGACAACCTGGCAGCGGGTATTGCCTCCTCTGCCTTTGTTGCCTACCTTTCAGGATTGACGCACGCAGCTTATTCCGCCACGCAGTACGCGCTGTTCAGCTCCATCATGCTGCTGCTGCCAAAATTTATTGCCGGCTTCAGTGGAGAATTTGTTGATGCCTACGGCTACGCTGCATTCTTTACTGGAACTGCATTATTGGGTGTGCCGGTACTGGTGCTAGTATGGAAAATAGGGCGAATTGACCTTGCTGGATCCGTGAGAAATAACTTACAAGAAGAGTAAGTCTATCGCTATGAGTTCTGGTGAAATAGCAAACCATAATGTATTTTTATATAGAATCTCTGCGCAAATCTTTTTTGAAACAACAAAAAATAATTAATATATATTATTGATTTATAAGTAATTTATAAATGATATTTGCATCATTACATCAATTCGCGCGGAGATTTCTTAGATGCTGGTATATTTTGTTCAATTATTAAACAATATTAATCATCATCGTAAATACCCCCACCAAACTGCCCCAGACCTCGATCTAAACTACGGTTTTGGTTTATATTCATTCGATCCCTTCTTTGAGCATTCAAATCTGTAGAATATCTGAGGTTATCTCCCGGGTTGCTCATATTGTATTGATAATGAACGCCACTCGAGCTTTGATATCCTGAGTTAGATGAATTGGTACCAACACTGGGGTTATCGATATACGTTCCCATGCATTCTCCATTTACGATTCGTCCCACGCACCCAGCTGACACGTAGGAGGAATAGCTGAAGATAAATATTGCAATAAAGATATAAAATTTCATCAAACTTTCCCTTTGAGTTACGACTATTTAATGAGTTATTTAATTTACTTTCTTCATTTGACTGCGTAGCTGATGTGGTACATCCTGAAGTAAAACAATTGAAACACCACCATCAGTTGCTTTATTGTTATGCGCTATCTCTTCGCCAAGAGTTGATGTTACTTGCTCAGGTGATAAGGTATACATGCCGCCATTAAATGGATCGACAATAAGCCAACCAATGAGTCCACCAAAAATAAAATTCCCACCAACGTACCAACCGTTTGCACTTGCGGTTATTGGAATAATCTGTTTTTTATAACCTTCTTTGGTAATTTCTACGGTGTAATTTTTTTTCCCAAAATAGCTACCATCGCTTTTCTGGAGTGGCACGCTTGTCGGAGTTAATCCTTTGAATATTTCATTTCCTTTTTCGTCGATAATCAGTACCGTTGCATCATTTGGTGTGCTGGATATTGGAACAAGCTGAGTTTTATCCCCAGCTATTGTTGCGCAACCTCCAAGTAATGATGCTGATAGCGCAAACACACAAACAAATTTGTTCATTTTCTCATCCCTGTATTGTTTGATTTAATTCCAGTTAAGTGCCGATTGTTTTAGCACTTAACGTTCAATAGGCAACGTAAGTGATGTGCATTTTCTGTAAAAACTCTGTAACAGAATTTGTTATCGGGTTATTTTGCTGATTCTTGAGGAGAGGGAGGGAGAGCAGTATTTTCTCTGTATGAAGAATGCAAAATTTGTTAGTTTTGCGTAGTCAGTTATTCGTTGTGAATTTCAAAATTTTTGAACAGCTTTCATTCATTAACAAGCAAAATGTCGCCTAAAAATTATTTGCTCACGTTTAGCGCTATTTGATGAGCGATTAGGCAATCCGTTGTAATAAAGGAGTGATCAAGGCTGAAGCTTGGCGTCGAATGTGAAATCACGAATCATCTCAATTGTTACTTCTTTCATCATTGGATGGTTTGGGTTGATGACGATGTTTCTGGCTTCTGGAATTATTGCCGAGGGCACGATCAGGCCAAGATGTTTTCCCTTGCGGATGAAGGAATCGCCATAGGCTGCTGCAGTTGGTGATCCTGGAAGAGTGCTTCAGTCACCGGGTAAAGCATCAAGTGGTGGAATTTCGTAGAGATTATTGTCATCAGGCAAGGTCATTCTGACTGACGACCACAAGGTTCAGTGGAAGAATCGAGCCTGTATGTACTAGGGCCTGTTAACACTAATTAAATAATCTACGATCAGAGCGAAATGGATGAAGAATCGGAAAACTGAATCCAACTTGTCAAAGCGAGAGAAGATTCTTCTGAATCTCTTCAGGCGACGAAACAGCCGTTCCACCTCATTACGCTTTTTGTACATTTCAACGTCGTACTCCCAGGGTGACACACGATTTGCTTTTGGCGGCACCACTGGAATCATCCCCAGATCAAGTACCAACTGTCGGGTTTCATCCCCTTCGTATGCTTTATCCATGATCACGTGAGTGTCAGAGAATCCCTTATTCTCCAGGGTTTTCAGCAACTTTCGTCCTTCTGGCGCATCACCGGCCTGGCCGGGGGATAACGAAAACACTACCGCGGTTCTGGCATCTGCCGCGACCAGATGAATTTTGGTAGTCCAGCCCCCTCGTGATTGACCGATAGCTTGAACACCGTTTTTTTTAGTGCACCAGTACCATCAGGATGGACTTTGACTATCGTACTATCCAGCGACATGTGACCCACTTCCAGCTGTATCAGCTTGTTTTGCTGGAGTGCGAGGAAAACCCGATCCAGGACGCCATTCTTGGCCCAACGGTTGGCGCGCGTGTAAATGCTGTGCCAATTGCCGAATTTCACAGGCAGACCACGCCACTTACAGCCGTGCTCTGCAACATACAGAATCGCGTTGAGCACTTCCAAATTCGAGAGTGTGACGTTACCCCGTTGTATCGGCAGTAGATTTTCAATAAGCTTGAATTGCAATGCGGATATTTCCATTCGGTAATTTTAATACAAATAGTGTTAACAGGCCCTAGCTTCTCCATAGCAGCAATTTCCAGTGAGAGACCCGCATAGATTGCGGGTACACCGGCACTGTTCCAGTGCTGTCCTTTTGTGCCAGAATTTTCCTGACTTCATCGGCGCCCATATCCGTGTCAAGCAATGAGAGAGGGGATTTTGCTGTTGCCTTTTGTTTAGCTTGTTTTAGCTCAATATTCATTATCAAAGCAGTTTTCCTGAATCCCTCCCTTTTAGATAAGAGAAAGATTGTCGGAGGATTTTACGATCTATAAAGATCGTAAAATCGTTTATTGCATCTCTCTGATTTTAAATTAAAAAATGTGTGGCATATATATTGCCTGTATATCCTTGTCACGATTAGGCGTCGTGATACTGCCACCCCACCTGTTGATCGGATTGAAGTAGAGAAACTGTTATTCCAGGTTCTTCTGACATCTTGTAGGGGGCATGTTTTTACAATTTCAGGGATGGGGCGTAACTATCCTTTTTTTATCAGGGAGATTCTGATGTTTTCATTGCGCAAGACTGTTTTGTCTGCCGTTGCGTCCGCCATGATTGCGGGTTCGGCACATGCAGCTTTTCTTGTTACTTACGAAGCACCTGGTGTAGTCAATACAACAACTTCTTTTGATTACAAAGGTGTGGAAAACTTTGATTCACGTGATGTTGCTAATAATCAGACTTTTACAACTGATTTCGGGACAGCCAGTGATCCGATAACGATAACGGGTAGTTACACAGGGGTAGATATCTATAAGGCTGATCTATGGGGTGGGGCGGGCAATACGGGTAAAACTACGCGGTAACTTTTACCACGGGTGGCTACACGCTGAACCTTTCGGCAAAAGATGAAGATGATAATTCAGTGCCAGTCACTTATTTCGGCTATTGGCTGTCTGCGCTGGATCAGGGCAATCAGGTGAAGTTTTATAGGAATGAAATTGAGGTGTTCAGCTTTAATCCAACAGATGTGCTGACAATTACTGGCGGTTGTCCAAATACAGCCAACCCTTATTGCGGTAACCCGGTTACTGGCGAGAATAAGAATGAGCCTTATGTATTCCTGAATTTTTACGATCAGAGCGGTCTGGGATTCGACAAAATAGTATTTTCCGAGAATCCAACTGGCGGTGGTTATGAATCGGATAATCACACAGTTGGCTATTACACTTCAATTACCGGTAATCCGCTGGAAGTACCGGAACCTGCATCACTGGCGCTGATAGGTTTGGCGCTGGTTGGGATGGGTGCTGTGCGTCGCCGGGCTGCCTGATTTCTGATCTATTCAAGTATTAGCGATAGAAACAGCTGCTTGCAATAAGCAAACTAAGCTGCTTTCTGAACAATATCATTTGCTTCAGGGAGCAGCATTGGTTGTCTGGATATGAGGCAGAAATGGAAAAATTGAAAAAAGTCGCTTAACCAGGTCAGCCAAATTTTGGCTTGACCCGGTGCGCTTGTAGAGCAGTAGTGGTTTTTCTCGAAAAGAGATTATCCGTATTCAGAAAGTTGTGGGCGAATATCAAACACAGTTAAGAGAGGCCTGGAATGCATACTTCTACGATTGAAATTGAAGTCCCAATGGCTGAAAACGTTATGATCACCGAGGATACCTTGAGTGTTGACTTGAGCGATGGGCGAACGATCTCTGTCCCGCTGGCGTGGTATCCTCGGCTGACTTATGCGTCTCAATCAGAACAAAACAATTGGCGTTTGATTGGGAAAGGATATGGAATACGCTGGGAAGATCTGGATGAAGATATTAGCGTAGAGGGATTATTAGCAGGCAGGTCTTCGGGCGAAAGTCAAATATCCCTTAAGAAATGGCTGGCAAGTCGTACATCTCATCTTGCCTGATCCATCGCATCAATTTGAGTTGCCGGTTACGCTGTGTGGCTGAAGCGATAAAACGCCAGGATACCGAAAAGATTGGGGAGGAAGGTAACCTTTCTGTCATTGTTCATTACCCGTCTTTCCAGAATGTTGATCCGGTGCTGCTGACATAACTGCTCAAAATCGTGCAGGGTGCAGAGGTGCACGTTCGGGGTGTCATACCACTGGTAAGGCAGGGTTGACGAGACAGGCATGTGCCCGCTGGCAACCTGTATACGGTTTTTCCAGTAACCGAAATTGGGGAAGGATACGATGCCTTCCTTGCCTACACGTAACATTTCCCGAATGATGTATTCCGTATTTTTCATGGCCTGCAATGTCTGGGACAGAATGACGTAATCGAAGGATTCACCCTCAAATTCGGATAAACCGGCTTCGAGGTCGTTCTGGATTACGTTGATACCATTTTTCATGCAGGCCAGTATATTGTGGGCATCGATTTCCACGCCATAGCCATGTATGTCGAGTTTATCCCTGAGGTAGTGCAACAGCGTTCCGTCACCGCAGCCCAGGTCGAGTACGCTGGAACCCGGTCTGATCCAGGCTGCGATGGTGGCGAAGTCCGGCCGCAATGTCAGTGCCGATCTGCTGATTTCAGTTGTCATCATGTTCAGTTCCGTCAGCCGGTATCGGCTAGAGAGCGATATTGTTCATGTAAGCACGTATCAACTGGTGATAGTAGTCGTCCTGCATGAGAAAGGAATCATGTCCGTACGAGGAGGGAATTTCCGCATAACTGACATTCAGTTTGTTGTCGAGCAGTGCCTTGACGATATCGCGCGAACGCTCCGGGGAAAAACGCCAGTCGGAAGTAAAGGAAAGCACCAGAAAATCCGCTTGTGCACGGGCAAAGGCTGCACTCAGGTTGCCATCGTAATCCTGGGCCGGATCGAAATAATCGAGCGCCTTCGTCATCAGCAGATAGGTGTTTGCGTCGAACAGGTCGGCAAATTTATCGCCCTGATGGTGCAGATAGGATTCGATCTGGAATTCCACATCATAATTGAAAGCAAGCGAGCCGTTACGTAACTCACGGCCGAATTTGCTGGCCATGGAGTCGTCCGACAGATAAGTGATGTGGCCAAGCATGCGGGCAAGGCGTAAACCTCTGCGCGGGTGGGTACCATGGGAATAATAATCGCCATCATGAAAATCGGGGTCAGTCAGAATCGCCTGACGCGCGACATCATTGAAAGCGATGTTCTGTGCCGTCAGTCTGGCCGATGCCGCAATCACTACGGCATGACGAACTCTTTCCGGTGCATCGAGCGCCAGTTGCATGGCCGACATCCCGCCTAGACTGCCACCGATGACGGCGGCAAAACAGTCGATGCTGAACTGATCGGCGAAACGGACATAGGTTTTTGCCCAGTCAGCTGTCGTTACCAGCGGAAAATCCGGACCGAAGCGTTTGCCGGTCTTGTCGTTGATGCTGATGGGCCCGGTAGAACCGTGGCACCCCCCGAGATTATTGATACCGATGACAAAGAATTTTCGGGTATCGACCGGTTTGCCCGGACCGATCATGTTGTTCCACCATCCGGTATTCTTGGGGTTATCTGCATAAACACCGGCAACATGGTGGTTGCCGGATAAAGCATGGCAGATCAGCACTGCATTGGACCGGTCTGCATTCAGCTCCCCATAGGTTTCATAGACGAGCTCGTAGCTGTCCAGTACAGCTCCGCTTTTCAGGCTGAGCGGGGTGTCGAAATGGGCGCGTCGTGCTGATACGATGCCGATCGAATCAGAATCTTGTGTGGACATCTGAAAATAGTAAAGCCAACTGTCGATGTGAAGAATGAGCGCTCATTGTATCCAATTGTACTACTGGAAATACATTATTCCTGATGTGTCAGGGACCGGTGAATCAGCTGTTGAGTTTCTGCAGCAACTCGCTGATTTTTTCCGGTTCATCTGCTTTGAGGATTTTCTGCATCAGACGGGATATTTCAGGCAGGTGGCTGCCAAGAATTTCACGTTTCACGGTCAGCAGTTGTGCCGGATACATGGAAAACTGTCGCAATCCCATTCCAAGCAACAGGCGGGTATATTCTGAATCTCCCGCCATTTCTCCGCAGATGGAAACCGGAATGCCGGCTTTTCCGGCATTCTGGATGATTTGAACCAGCAGGCGGATGATGGCCGGGTGCAGCGGGTCGAACAGATGTGCCACGGTTTCGTCGGTTCGGTCGATTGCGAGCGTGTACTGGATGAGGTCATTGGTACCGATGGATAAAAAATCCAGCTTGCGCATGAACAGTTCGAGGCTCAGTGCCGTTGCCGGAATCTCCACCATGCAACCTATCCTGACGTTTTCGTCGAAAGGCTTGTTTTCATCGCGCAGGCTCTGCTTGGCAAATTCGATCATTTGCAGCGTCTGGTCGACTTCCCGGCTGCTGCACAGCATCGGGATCAGGATCTGGGTTTTACCCAGAACGGAAGCGCGCAGAATTGCACGCAATTGCACCAGAAACATACCGGGTTCGGCCAAACTCAGGCGGATCGCGCGCAGCCCGAGCGCCGGGTTGGGTGCTGTGCGGTAGGCGCTGCGCAGATTTTTGTCCGCTCCCAGATCAAAAGTGCGGATCACGACCGGCTGCCCGTGCATGCCTTTCACCACTGTGGAATAGGCTTCGAACTGTTCTTCCTCATCCGGCAGATCATCCCGGTTGAGAAACAGGAATTCGCTGCGGAACAGGCCGATCCCCATGGCGCCACATTCCCTTGCCTGTTCGACCTCCTGCGGCAGCTCGATGTTGGCGAGTAAATCCACCGTCGTGCCATCCAGCGTGACTGCTTTCACTGAGCGGATACGCCAGAGTTTGCGTTTTTCCAGCTCAAGCTGGCTTTGCTTCAGGCGGTATTCAGCGAGAATGTATTTATCCGGATTGACAATGACGATACCCTGATTGCCATCCACGATCAGATTATCGTTTTCGTAAATGAGCTGCTGAGCGTGCTGCATTGCCACGATCGAAGGAATATTGAGGCTGCGTGCAACGATAGCGGTGTGCGAAGTCGGCCCGCCCATGTCTGTCAGAAAGGCGGAAAACTGGTGCTGCTTGTATTGCATGACATCGGCCGGGCTCAGGTCATGCGCCACCAGAATACTGGAGCCGTCATGCTTCGATGGCGGGGGGGTATATCCGGGATGCCCGAGCAGTACTTTCAATACTCGCTCGACTACCTGGACAACATCGGTTTTACGCTCGCGCAGGTAAGCATCTTCTATCTCTTCGAAGCGAGCAACCAATACTTCCATCTGCTGTGTAATCGCCCATTCCGCGTTGCATTGTGCCTGTTCAACCGTTTCCAGAGCTGCATGGGAAAGTGTCGGATCATCCAGAATCATCTGGTGTAGTTCCAGGAAAGCGTTGAACTCGGCCAGGCCGGATACCTGTGCAGCGGAAGTTTTCAATGTTTCCAGCTCCAGCCGCACGGTGGAAAATGCATTGCGCAACCGGGTCAGTTCAGCGTTGATCTGGTTTTTCGGCAGCAGATAATGGGGAACATTCAATGTGGCGGATGAAGCCAGGTGAGCATGCCCGATCGCAATGCCATCGGATACGCCTGTGCCGTAAAGGATGAAACTCATTCACCTTCCCCGAAGTAATCGTTGATCAGGGCTTTCAATGCTTCCATGGCCTGAACTTCATCGGGACCGGACGTTTCCAGTTCGACGACTGTGCCTATACTTGCAGCAAGCGTCATGACACCCATGATACTTTTGGCGTTCACCCGGCGGCCGTTACGCGTAAGCCAGACCTCGCTTTCGAACTTGCCGGCCAGTTGTGTCAGTTTGGCCGAGGCACGTGCATGCAGGCCCAGCTTATTGAGGATGGTCAATGATTCAGTTTGCATTGCTGTTTTCCGGAGATATCTGGAAGATACTTTCCCGGCCACCGGCCAGGATTTTGTCGATCAACTGCGGCAGGGGCTGATGCCGATATTGCACGGCACGCAGTAACATGGGCAGATTCAGTCCGGCCAGGCATTCGATCCGCCCGCTCCGGATCTGCTTGCGGGCGATATTGGCCGGCGTTGCACCAAAAATATCCGTCAAAATCAGGACACCACTGCCCTGATCCAACTGCTCGAGGGTCACCTGCAGCCTAACTGATCCGCTATCCGGACCCTCAGTGGAGGAAACGATATGATTGATCAGCAGCGGGGGACGCTCGCCCAGGATATGGATGATGCAGTCGATCAGACTGGTTCCCAACTGTTCATGACTGATGATCAGAATGCCGATCATTTCGCGATTTATCTGTTTGTTTGCTGAAAATAACCCCGGATTCTATCACTCCCTTCTGGTTGTTGAAGGGTTGCTGAATTATGATTATGGCAAATCAGATGCTGCAGGCACCTGTGTGACAACCGGACCGGGTGGTATGGAGTGATCAATCGTGTGGTTATCGATTTGTTTCAAGTGCCTGGCGATAACTTTGCCAGTCGAAATAAGGACCGGGATCGGTTTTTCTTTGTGGCGCAATATCGGCATGGCCGACGATATCACTGACAGGGTAAGCTGCCTGTATTGCCCGGGTGAGTTCTATCAACCGGTTATATTGCATGAGCTCGAACGGCTGGTTGTCACTGCCTTCCAGCTCGATGCCGATCGAGAAATCATTACAGCGGGGGCGCTCCTGCCAGCAGGATATACCGGCGTGCCAGGCGCGCAGAGTACAAGGGACGAACTGAATGATTTCTCCATTACGACGAATGAAAAAATGACTGGAGACTTTCAAATCCTGCAATCCCTGATAATACGGATGTGCTTGTGGATCGAGCCGGTTGGTGAAAAGTTCGATGACACTATCACTACCAAATTCTTCCGGCGGCAGGCTGATGGCGTGAATCACTAGCAGGCTGATGTCGTTCCGGTCCGGCCGTTCGTCACAATTGGGCGAAGGTATGTAGCGAGCCGGGACAAGGCGGCCTTCAGCATCGATTAGCATGGACATCAGGGTTGGTAATGACAGTATGAGATGCCAGTTTCTTGATCGGGAATTTTGTAAATCATTTTAATAGAGCGATTATCTTGCAGCGCGGAAAATTTATTACTGTTGAAGGGATTGATGGAGCAGGAAAAAGTACGCATCTGGCATGGTTGGAGCGTTTCCTGCAGGACAAGGGACTGGAAGTAGTCGTGACACGTGAGCCGGGTGGTACAGCGCTGGGCGAAGCATTACGGCAGGTGCTGCTGGATCATCGCCAGGTAATGCATCCTGAAACCGAGGCTTTACTGATGTTTGCTGCCCGACGGGAGCATCTGGACAAAGTGATACTGCCTGCGCTGGACCGCGGTGCCTGGGTGGTTTCCGATCGTTTTACGGATGCCAGTTTTGCCTACCAGGGCGGGGGCAGAGGAGTGGCACAAAGTAAACTGGAGAATCTGGAACAGTGGGTGCAGGTAGGGTTTTCTCCCGATCTGACAGTGTACTTCGACGTGCCGGTCATAGTGGGCCGTGAACGGCTGCGGTCCACCAGAATTGCCGATCGTTTCGAAATGGAATCCAATCTGTTTTTCGAGCGGGTACGGCAAGCTTATCTGCAACGTGCCGGACAATTTCCGCAAAGAATTCGGGTAGTGGACAGCAGCCGTCCGCTGGCAGAAGTCAAAACAGCTGTAGCAAAAATCATGGAGGATTTTTGCTCAGATCTGCCGGATACCCGGTTCAGAGGGTAAGCTTGGCATGAACGAACAGGGTAAATACTCCGACAGTTACCTTGTACATGATTAGACGTTGGTCACAGGTTGAAACGCTTGAGCAGTTCGTCCTCGGTCGAGTCCGTCTCGTCGTCAATCAGTTCGCTATCGTCGTCAACATCGTCCTCGTCGCTGCCATTCTCTTCCACTTCGGTCACGACCGCCAACTGGTCGGGATGTTCCAAATTGAACAGCAGGTCGATGGACCGGCGGCGGCCGCGTACCGATACCGGCTCGCCGCGGATGACGGCCGAGAGCGATGTTAGACGCTGCTGACCATCCAGCAGGAGCCGGGTGCTCTGGTAGGGGTTCGTGCTCTGGCTGACTGCGAAATCCTGCAGCGGAACAGCTTCATCCGTTTCCCAAAGCAGGATTGCGCCCGAAGGGTAACCGCGATACAGCGAGTCCAGCAGATCGCGCACTCGCGTGGAACGCCACACGTACTGGCGCTGCATTTCCGGCAAGCGCAGTTCGCCGCGCTCGATCATGGATACCAGTTCTTCAACGCTTGCTTCGGCCTTGGCCATGTTTTTTCCTTCGATCAGGCACCGAGCAGGAAGCGCGCACGGTGCCACTGCAAATAATGCCGGTGCTCGCTGGCCAGCCAGCGCAACGTCATGCCCGAATGAATGCCAAGCCCAGGCAGATCGCTTGGGGACAGACGGGCGCTGGTCAGCAGATGCCCGGTATCGTCGAAGCTGATCAGAAAGCGATCGAACAGCGCATCAAGATTGGCCACCAGCAGAAAGCCGTTGAAGGCATCCAGCCGCTCGGCATCGTCGGCACATTCGGCCCAGGGCTTGGCGTGGCTGGCGCGCAATGCCTCAGTCACGGTGACGCCGGTCACCGCGCAGGCCTCCCAGTAGGCCAGCAAGGCATCGCGGTAACGCGCCTGCCCCACGCGCTGACGCACCAGACGTTCGACTTCCGTGCCTCGGATCTCATCAGGCAGCGCCTTTACAGCCCGGGCCACGGCTGCGTGGTAATCACGCACCGCCTGATTTGGCAACGCCTGTGACAGGCTGGCTGCACGGCGCAGCAGGACTGCCAGATCGGCCAGGGTGGGTACGCGAAATACGTCATCAGCTCCAGCCCAAAGCTGGAAGCTGCGCAGCAACTCCGGCAGCAGTGCGGGCGTAGCCGCTTGAAAGCGCACGTCAAAATCGTTGACCGATGCCGTCACCATCGCCTGGCTCCGGTGGCGGGCCGAGGCCAGTGTCACCGTATCGCTAACCGACGACAGCACGTGCTCAAAGCCGTTGTCGTGGCCGGTTTTTTCGATCAGGGTGCGTTGTAGGGGGTTCATTGCTGCACTCATGCCAACGATGCTTGTTCTGCACCCATGCGCTGACGAAGTAGAAAGCCATCCTTGCTATCGGATGACAGTCTGAGACGTTCAAATAACTTGAAATCCACCGTGGGTTCAGTCGATGTGGTGACGATATATTGGAACGAATCACCTGCACTCGATGCAACATGCCCAAGCAGGGCCCACAGTATGAACTCACTCATTTCCGCCTCACGGGGCGAGTCATGGAGGAGGAATCCGGGATGAAAGCTTTCCTCGTTCGTGCTGTCGAGCAAGCAGGCGATATCTCCAGCCAGAATTTCCAGAACCTTGAAGGTCGTTGAGTGCATTGGCCCCATCTGAAAAGGGTGGTTGCGGTGCTTGTCCTCATCGTTGAATATGCCCCACCGGAACGAGGGTAACGATTTGGCAACTGCCTGCATGGAGTCACTGATAGCACGACGACGCCCCTTCACCGCCTCACGTTCTTTCTCATGCTGTATTTGAAGTTGCTCATGACGGCGCTGGGTCGATTCAAGTTTTCGCTCTGCTTCTTCGACCTCCACCGATTGCGACTTGCCGGTTGCGAAACTCTCGTAGACTTCGTAGTCCTCAATGGATTCATTGAGAAGCTCCTGTGCAGACAGGGATTGAGCGTATCTCTCATCCAGTTCGATGTTGCGGCTGCTGATTTCTGTGAGTCGTGTATCGATGGGTTTGGCTTCGGTCTCCAGTTCATTCAATCGGTGACTCAGTGGCGGCAATTCATCCTCAAGAGATTCTTTGGAGCGTTGATGCACGGCCATTTTTTGCTTCCGATCAATTTGCGTCTGCTCGACTCGCTCCATGACGTAGCTGCAATCCTTGAGCAGGCGATTCCCAGCGTCGCAACGTGTTGGTAGTCGTTGCTGTAGTGACGATGCCTCGTTTTGCAACTCTTCCACTCGCTGAATATCGCCAGCGATTAATGCTTCTATCTGTTCCTTCTCGTTGGTGAGAATATCCATCAGGCTTTTCAGTGGTGCTCGCTGCTCCACCAGCATCTGGCGTTTTGCTGCAAGCGCCAGCCGTTCTGCTTCGATTTTCCGTAGCTCTTGCTGATAGCCTTCATGCCGTTGCTTGGCAATGGCCAGCAGGTTTGGATGCTCAAACAAGCCATCCTGCTGGAAAGGCGTAGTGGCGGCGGTATTGAGACGACGAGTCAGTTGGCGATGCACATGCTTCAGCAGGCGGGCCGGTTCTTCGCGCAGTGTTTGCAACTGTGATTTTTGGCTTTCCAGCTTTTGGGCGGTGTTATGCAGGTCGCGCAGTGTCGTCGCATCGTGCAGCAGGCCCAGCACGATTTGCATGAGTGACGCAGGGGACTTTGCTGGCAAGCTGAATCCGGCTCCTTCCGCGCGCCACTGATAATAGTTGTGGTAGCGCGCATTCTGGTCACGGGAGCACCAGGCTAGAATGTGGTGCCATTCGATGGATTGCTTCGATGTTGGCAGTTCCTGAACAGGCAGGATTTCGACCAGATGTCGTCGTAGCGCAGCTTGATATGCGCTGAACTCATTTCCTGCGTCGCTGACAGCTAACTGCCGCCAATCGGCTGTCCGCGAGGCCCGGTAGTGTTTTTGGTGCAGCCATGGTTTCAGGACAGTCCAGGCTTCATTGCCGACATGCACACGCGCTGCTACCGCACCTTCCTTCAGTTCACAACTGTTCAACAACTCATCGCGCAAGGTCGAGCCGCTTGACCAGAGTGGGTCATCCAGTACAAAACGCAGCAGTTGGCAGAACGCGGTCTTGCCGACACTGTGTCCTGAACTACCTGACCCCGGTGGTGAGACGATCAGGTTCAACCCACGCTGCAAGGAAATCTCGCGTAATGGCTGCTGAGCTGTCAGCGAATCCAGAAGCCACAGAGTTTCCACCCACAGGCGCGGTTTGGTGGGGTTTATTGGCAAAGTTGCAGCGTCGGCCATATCCATTTATCCCTGTTTGCGTAGCTCGTCAGTCTGTGCAGTCGATGGCGAGCCTGCCAGTGCTTCGGTCAAGACAACTTCATTCTGGCGACGAGCCTCAATCAAAGCACGAGCCAGCGATTCGGTGCGATGATCGCCAATGATGTCGGCCAGCGCTTCCGGGTTACGGATGGACAGCGGTGCCGTTGCGGCGATGCCCAACAGATCACGAAGCCAACCACAGATGTGCGTCCAACGCTCCGTGTTCACCACCCCCAGCCAATCATGCAGTCTCTCGGCATGTGGCGTGTCTTCCGGCAATCGTGCCCCAAGAATGCGTCGCAGGCGATTGTCGTCACACGGCCCGGCTTGCAGGAGTACGTCGCAGACCAACCCTGCTAGCCAATCCTCGGCTTCGGTAGCGGGTGTGCCGCCTTCTGCATAAATTGGAAGGGGGGCCGTACGACGTGCGGGTTTTGGTGAGGGGGTCGCGAGCGGTTGTTGGGTTTCCAATGCATCCCACGCTGCCAGCACCAGCCGCTGGGTACGGTATTCACCGAAATCTCGCTCTTCATTCCGCTTCAAAACAGAAAATGTTTCAGATGGATATCCTGGCCGAATCGACTGAGGATCAAGTATGAAACGGAGTTCGTCGCGCCCTAGACCGTACAATTTCGCGTAATAGGCATCAAGTTCTGCACGCAGTGAAGCGCGGCGTTCAGCGCTGAAACTAAAAGGTCTGCCATCAAAACCAAGGCTTTTTGCCCATGGCTCTAAGTCGTGAGCAACATAGGTGAGTTCGAGCACACGAGGTGTTATGAAGGCCACGTCCGCGTCACTATATTGATCAGGCATCAAAAATGGCAGCTGCTTAAAAGTAAAATAGTTAAGATTTAGGCCGCCAAGCTTTTGCCTGGAAACATAGTCCAAGACGATTGCCCCCATGTTCGCCAAGAAGCACGCAAAAAGCTGTTTTCTTTCAGGGGGGCGCATAAGCGGCAAAAACAAACTATCCCCAGCGGCAGACCATGGTATTACTGTTGCAACAAGTGTCCGAGCACTGGCCCGAGCATCGGTAATTCTTCTCCATGCGAAGAACCACTTCTCCTTCCATCCTGCGTCTTTAGTCTTCTCTAAAATATTTTTCTCAGAAATCCAGTAATAAGGAGTTGTGCAGTAACCTGCATCCTCAAGACGACTCTCTGGAATTCTAGGAAGAACGTGAGCTCGCTCATGATTGGAGTCCCTAAAGTCTCCATATCGATGCGTATAAATCTGAACCATTTTTGATTCATAAAGAGGGAAAAAAATATCCCCTCCTAGCGTAAATACATTACCATCCAAGGAATAACCTTCTTGCTTTAGCTCCTGATAGTTCTTGAACAGATGACTGTCGTTTGACATATGAAACATTGCCATAAATCGAATTCCCCAGGGATTGTGCTCTGGGGCGTCAATGCGGGATTCTCGAATCAAAACGGGTGTGCGCCGATAGATTCCCTTGGTCAATTCTGCATCAAAGCGGGATTGAAAAATTGGACAGGTCAGCGTATTAGGATTGACCAGCTCAATATCTTCCGGACTTAGTGTAAAAACTCTCTCTGAGTCATGTAGATGTTCTAACTTCTTTCCTTGGAAAAGATATCGAGTTGCTTCGATTTTTTGCCCAGATCCAACAATCGTTGTTAATGCAAAGCGCAGCATATGGCCTTGCCCAGCGCCAGGAAAGAAACCTTCATTTTCAAATTCAAAGAAACTGCCTAAGGATTTCTTGGAAATCAAATCGCCAAAGAAATTTTTAGTCGAGTTGTCGGTGGCCAAGCCCGAAGGAACAATAAAACCAGCTCGCCCATAAGGCGCTGTTATCTGGCGAATGGTTTCGGCAAACAGCGCGTAGGTGTTCACGTCGCCAACGCCGGTCAGCGGGTAACGTCCGCCATCGTCACCTTTCACATGGGCAAACACACTGGCCGCCTCCGCCGTGCGGCGGGCGGTGACGAATTCGCGGTAGAGGCGTTTTTCGGCTTCATCCTCGTGTGCTTCATGGGCCAGGTCGGGGTACAGGTGGCGCGCCAACATGCCTTCGCTGAGCCACTGGATGCGCTGGGCGCGTTCGGCCTTGTTGCGGGCCTCCGCCACGTCGCGGTGGCGGGTGGCGAAGAACTCTTCTTCTTGCAGCTTGATGCGCTCCCACGGCGGATTGCCCAGCACGCAATCGAAACCGCCCTGCGCGAATACCTGCGGAAAAGCCAGCGGCCAGTGGAATACGCGGGCCTGTTCACAGGCGGCTTGGGCGGCGGCGAGTGCGGCCTGTTGCTCCGGCGGCAGCGGCTGGTTTTGCAGTGTGAGGTAGAGCGTGGCGGTGGTGGGGATGGCTTTGGCGTTTTGCCCGGTTTTGGGTAGCAGATAGGCGCCGAGCAACAGGTCGGCGGCGTGGGCCAGCGGGCTGTGGGCGGAGCCCTCCAGAAAGTGGCGCCAGGCTTGTTCCTTGGCGGCGATCTGCTCGGTGCTGTCTTCGGGCAGGGCTTCCAGGGCTTGCAGTTGGGCCAGGCTGTCGGCGTTGTCCAGTTGCAGGCGCAATTGCGGGCTGTTGCGTTCGCGCTCCAGTTGCTTGAGCGCGGCGATATTGGTTTTGGCCAGTGCCTTGCAGATTTCCTTGTCGTCGCCGGAGAGCGGCTTGAAGGCATCTCTGGCGATGCCGACCTTCAACGCTTTGAGATCAGTCAGGCCCAGCAGGGCGTCGCCCACTTGCAGGTGGTGGTCGAGAAAGCCCAGCGGGCGGCCTTCTTCAAAGCCTTCCAGCCACAGCGCCATGCGCGCCAGTTCGATGGCCATCGGGTTGCGATCCACGCCGTAGATGCAGTGGGCCACCACTTCGCGCAGGGCGTGGCGGTAATCCTGCGGCTGGATGGCGCCTTCCTGCCCGCCTTCGAGACTGCGCAACTGAGCGAGTTTTTCCGCCAGGCGGCGGGCGGCGGCCAGCAGGAAGTGACCGCTGCCGCAGGCCGGGTCGATGACGCGGATGGCGAGCAGCGCTTCGGTGGGGTTGGCCGGGTTGGCGGCCAGACGCTGTTCGATGACGGGGTCGAGCGCGCTCTTGATGAGTTCCTGCACCAGGCTGTCGGGGGTGTAGTAGCTGCCGGTGAGTTTGCGGGCGTTGCCCTTGGCTGTTTCATTGGCACCGCTGCCCTCCTCGGTGCGGCCGACGAAGCCGAAGGCGCGGGCCGGTAGGTCGATGCTGGGCACCAGTTCCAGCAGGCTTTCATAGACGCTGCCCAGTTCCTCCGGCCCCATGTTGCGGTAGTCCACCGGGGTGAGGCTGCTGCCCTTGCCCTGTGCGACGACGGCCCAACGCAGGTGTTGCAGGGCGGTGAGCAGGTGGGCGTTGTCGAGGCTGGCGGCATCCAGATCGGGGCATTGCTCGGGCGCGAACAGGCCGCCCAGGGCGGGCAGCGCCAGGCGCGGTTCACCTTGCGCCAGACCGCGGAAGACGATGCGGATGGCTTGCCACTGGTCGTCGTGCCGGGTACGGGCGCGGCGCTTGAGGCACAGCTCGCGCAGGCGGGCCAGGGCGTAGCCTTCGGCGTAGGCGCGGCGGGCGGCCAGCGCTTGGGCGCTGTCGTCCTGTTCTTGTGATTGGGGGTGCAGCAGGCCGCGCTCTTCCACGGTGAAGACGAAGATGAGCCGGTAGATCAGGCGCAGCAGTTGTTGGAAATAGTCGTCTTTGCTGAGCGTGCCGTCGTTCAGGGCGGTGCGCAGGGCATGGTTGGCGGGGTGTTGCAGGAAGCCTGCGCCGAAGGTCAGCAGTGCCTGCTCGACGCCGTTGCGCAGGCCATCGCGCACACGGGTGCCCTCCTGCTGGCCTTCGTTGCGCCATTGTTCCCAGATGCAGGTGCTGGCGTTTTGGCCCGATTGCGGTGCCCGGCTGGCGTGCAGCAGGCGCCAGACGTTGGCAAATTCGGCATAGCGCTGGCCGCCGAGCAGGTCGGCCAGATCGACTTCGAGAAAGCTGGGGCGGGTGAGACTGGCGGCGTCGCGCAGCAGGCGCAGTTGTCTGCCGTTGCTGACGATGCCCCAGAGGTGATCGGGGCTGGCGTTGAGCAGTTCCTGCATGGCCTGGAACGGGGCTTTCTTGCGGTTGCCGCCGCCCTGGATGGCAAAGCGGGCATCGGCATCGTCCAGCCCCTGGGTGTGTGGGGCCACCAGCACGGGCAGGGTGCCGGCCATGAAGCTGACCGGGTAGTGCCGCTCGCCAATCTGTTGTTGCCCCTGCCCGGTTTGCAGCGTGAGGTAGCCGAGGGCATCACGCAGCAGTTCGTGGATGAAGGCGGTGGTGAGCTGCGCGGCGTCGAGGTCGGCGCGTTCCATCTGCGCGGCGAGGTGTTGCCACTGGGCACAGGCGATCTGGAAGGCGCGGCTGTATTCGTCCTTGAGCCTGACGCCTTTGGGGGTGCCATAGTCCGCATCGCGTTGGGCGCTGGCGCGGCCCTGGGCGGCTTTTTCCAGTTGGTCGGGGAGGAACAGGCTGCCTTCGAGCTTGAGGGTGGGCAGGTTCAGCGTGGCCTGGGTTTTGCGGAAGCGTTTCATGTTATTCGTCGGCCTTTGTAATGACTTCCCAGTGACCGCCTTTGGTGGGGCCGTGGCGGCGTAGCTTGCCGGTGCGCTTGAGCTGGGTCAGGTGGTATTTGACGCCATCCGCACTCAGGCCTGTGGCCTGTGCCAGCGCGACTGTCGTCATGCGCGGCTGCTGGCGCAGCGACTGAAGCAAAATTTCCTGGGTGGTTTTCAGCGTTTCTTGGGTAGTCCCCAGCGTTTCCTGGGTAGTTTCTTGGGTAGTCCCCGGCGTTTCTTGGGTCGTCTCCGGGCTTTCTGTGCCAGTCTTCAGGCTGGTATCTGCCGCAGCTTCCAGCGCCGAAGGCCGTGCAAAGCGGGTGATGAACAGGCCACCGATTTCGATGAAGCTGGCATCCGGTGCGTTTTCCAGAATCAGCGGCACGCCCCGGCCCCAGGCTTCCACCAGATGAATGCGGCGCAGCAGTTCGGCAATTCTCGGGTTGCGGCGGCTGGAGACGTTGCCTTGGCGTATCTCGTCAAACGTCAGGCCACCGTAGAGCTTGCCGGGGCTGCGAATTTCCAGCCTGTCCTTGAACACGGCCACCTGCACATAGTCCGGGTCGCGCCAGTCGCGGTGGCAGAAGGCGTTGACCAGCGCTTCGCGGATGGCCTTGAGGGAGATTTCGGGCACATCCACGCGGCGCAAACCTTCCAGCCTCATGCCGATGTGGATGTTTTTCAGGGCGTATTTTTCGGCTTCTTCGAGCAGTTCGAGGATGTCGCCATCGAAATCGTGACGGTCGATGATGGTGGAGCTGGTGTGGGTGGCAAATACCGCGCAGCGCAACTGGATGGGGTCGTCGGCAAAAAACAGTTTTGCGGCGTTGATGGGTGCGCCCTGACGCAACAGGTCGAGCTTTTCCAGGGCGTTGGCGGCGCTGTCTGGCGGCAGGTCTGCGCGTGCAAGGAAGTGGCTGATTTTTTCGGTATTCAGTTGTTCCAGGGTCAGGCCGCTGGGTTCGTTTTCCCAGCGCAACGCATCCTGGTTGCTTTGCAGGATGAGGTTCTTCAGTTCGCTGGCGCTGAGTTTTTTATCTTCATCCGCCACCCGCATGTAAGCACGACCATAGGCCAGATAAGGCTGCTGCCAGCCCTCGGCCTTGATGTGCAGGCATTGCTTGCCTTCGATGAGCTGTTGGGTGATTTGTGGATAGATGGCCGGTTCGATGTGGGCGGCAATGGCTTGCGACACATCGCGCAGGGTTTTCTCGTTTACATCCAGCCCCACGGCCTTGCCGTTGGGGGCGATGCCGAACCACAGCTCGGCCTGGCCGTGTTTGTTGAGCATGGCGGCCAGCGAGATCAGCCCCTGTTTCAGTTCAGCCAGAGACTTTTTGAGCTCGGTAGTTTCGGTCTCTGTCATGATCGGCTCGTGTTCCATCAGAGGGCATCCGGCAGTAGCACATATACGCCCATTACATCGACCGGCAGGCAGGGGCTGACGCTGTGCTGGCCGACGTCGCGGGCGGCGGCCCGCACGCGCTGGTGGTCGGCCAGCAGGGCATCGGCGCGTTGCCGGGCCAGGGATTGCAGTTGCTGCGGGTGGGCGGCGAGGAAGTCGAGCGCGGTGCGAATTTCACGCTGCGCCGCTGCGGGCGGCAGGTTGCCGCTGGGCGTGCATTCGAGCAGGCGGCCGACGGCATCGCCAGTCAGCCATTGCGGGGCGTTGCGCCCCTGCACGGCGAGGGCCACGGTTTCCTCGGCCATCATCTGGAAGGGTTCGCGGCGGCGCACGTAGCTGAGCTGGTGACGCAGGCGCAGCAGGTAGAGGGTGGTGACGACTTCGACGCCTTCCGTCAGGGTGGCGGCGCAGCGGGCGGCCAGCGGGCGCTCGCCACCGAGTGCATCTTCCAGCAGGTGCTGGGCCAGCAGGCCCACCAGCGGATGGCTGCGGTGCAGTTCGTTGAAGTCGATGAGTTGGGGGGCGTCGATACCGTCATCGGCCAGACGCTGGCGTAGGGCTTCGGGCAGGTGCTGTGGCAGGAAGCGCGCGGTCTGTTTACGGCCGATTTCCAATGGCGAGCCCAGCCGCACGCAGGCGCTTTGCAGGAAGCGCTGCACGTCGGCCTGGGTGCCCAGGGCCTGTTGCTGTTTGTGCCATTCGGGCAGCACTTCGTCGGGTTTGATGCGGCGCTGGGCGAACACGGTGCGGTTGGCCCTGGCTTTTTCCAGTGCGTCGCGCCATTGGGCTTGCAAGGGAGCGAGCAGACGCTCGGGTTCGCCGAAGTCAAAAGATGTTTGTCGCATGGATGGCTGTGCCGGGTGCTCGCGGCGCATCAGCGCGGCCTTGACCAGGGCCTGATTGATGCGGGCTTCGTCCTCTGGCATGGGGACGAGCACGCCGAGCTCCTTCTGGATGGCTTCGCCTTTCCGGAGGATGATGTTGAGCACGAAGCCATCCACCGGGTTGTCCTGCCCATAGAGCATAGTGCAACGCACTTCAGAAGCTTGTTGACCAAAACGATCGACGCGGCCTTCGCGCTGTTCGTGGCGGGTGGGGTTCCAGGCCAGGTCGTAGTGGACGACGGCGGTGAACAGGTGTTGCAGGTTGATGCCTTCGGAGAGGCAGTCGGTGGCGACGAGGATGCGCTGGTCGGCATCCTCCATGTCGTCCACGCGCTCGCGGCGCTCTTCCGGTGCAAGCTCGCCGGTGACGGCTTCGATGGTGGCCTTGGGGAAGGCGGCCTTGAGGTGTTCGGCGACGTAATGGGCGGTGGCGATGTAGCGGCAGAACACGACGGGGTGGTAGCCGTCCTTCACCAGCAGGCCGATATGCTGGATGAGCGCGGTCAGCTTGGGGTCGCCCGCTTTGCCGCTAAGGCGCTGGGCATCGGCGATCAGGGTTTGCAGGCGACTGGCATCCTGCACTTGGGCGGGTGGCTCCAGATCGTTGCTGGAGAGGTCGTCGGCTTCGCCGTCGTGCAGGCGCTCATCGTTGAGGAGGGCGTCATCCGGCGAGGTGCCTTCAAGCCGTGTGGTCAGTGCCTTGACGGCGGCAGCGGGTGACGACGCCACGCAGCGCAGCAAGGCCAGGGTGGCGTACCAGATGAGACGGGCGCCGCCCTGCTGTTGCTGCTGCTCGATGCGATCTTCAAAGTTCAGGGCCAGTTCGCGGCAGTAATCCTGCACCGCATCGAAGAACGCGCCCCATTCACCGGAAAGCTGATAGGTCAGCTCGGTTTTCATGCGGCGGGGGAAGCCGCGCCCGTCGTGAGTTTCGGCCTGCCATTCGGCGATGTCCTTGCGGCGGCGCTGGACGAAGTGGCGGGCCAGCTCCTGCCGCAGCGGGTCGGCAGCCGTCATGCGGCCCTGCAAGGCGGCAAAGCGTGGGTCGAGCAGCGACAGCAGGTTGTAGAAGGCGGTTTCGTCGCCGGAGTGAGGCGTGGCGGTGAGCAGGATCAGGTGGCGCTGTTCGTCACGGGCAAGGCGTTGCAGCAGCTCGAAGCGCAGTTGCTTGCCCGCGCCGCTGCTGGCGCAGGTGTGGGCCTCATCGACGATGATGCATTCGGGAGCGATGGCGAGGAAATGTTCGCGGTGGCGTTCGCTCTTGATGTAGTCGAGGCTGACCACCACCACGGGATGGTGGTCGAACAGGCGCACGCCGTGCGGCAGATCGCGCTCGATACGGGCGGCAGAGGCCGAAGTCAGGGCGACGGCCTGAAGGTTGAAGCGGGTTTCCAGTTCGCTTTGCCACTGATCCACGAGATGCGGCGGGCACAGCACGGCCAGGCGGGCGATTTCGCCACGATCCATCAGCTCGCGTGCAATCAGACCGGCCTCGATGGTCTTGCCGATACCCACGTCGTCGGCAATCAGCAGGCGCACGGTGGACAGGCGCAGCGCCATCAGCAGCGGTACCAGCTGATAGCCGCGCGGTTCCACGGCGATGTTGCCGAAGGAGCGGAACGGGCCGGCACCGGCGCGCAGGGTCAGGCGCAGGGCATCGCGCAGCAGCAGGGCGGCGGCGTGGTTACCGGCGTGTGCGGGGTCGGGCCAGTCGAAGGTGGCTGGCTCGACGGGTTGCAGTTCCAGCTCGGGAACCAGGGTGATGCTTTCGTCATCGGCACCGCTCAATGGGCGCAGGCGCAACCAGTCGTGGCGCGAATCGCTCTGCACCACCCATTCGCGGCCACGGGCACGCACCAGGTTACCGGGCAGGAAGTTGTGTTCGAGGATCGTCATGCGCCTTTATTCCCTGGAGCCGAACACGTCGGCGTGTGCGGCGAATTGTTGTGGCCAGCGCGAAGCGTCCGAAAAATCCAACACCCGCCAGCCTTTATCCTGCAATACACCAGTGGTCTGTTCATCCACCGCTGACAGAAACACCAAAGCACGGGCGACCTTGTATTGGGCGGCGGCGATGGCTGCGCCATTGTTGACGGACACGTTGAATGCATCGGGTTGAGCAGCGCCTGCCTGCTCAAGCGCGGCCAGCCAGGCGTCGAGGTGGGCGTCGGTCGATGGCGCAGAGGCAACGGAGGGCAGGCCAGTTTTCGCGGGCTGCACCTGGGCATTGGCCAGCGTCACCAGCAGCTTGAGCGCATCCGTATTGCGACGGTTGATGTGCTCGTGGTCGGGCTGGTTGAAATAGGACAGCAGGCACTGGTAGCAGCCGGCTTCGCACTGATGGTTGCCAAGCTCATCGCTGCGTTCCAGCGACGGCAGATCGTCCAGGAGCCAGGCGCCGTTTTGCGGGGCGCGATAGTGAATCAGTTGCAGAGCCTTGTCCGCCACGAGGGCCAGATCGGCAGGGTTGTTTGCCAGACGGGTGAGAACGCCGGCGCCACCTTCGGCCGCTTCATAGAACAGCAGGGCGCGGCGCTCGTCGGATTTCGGCAGCGGTTCGACCACCAGTTCGGATTCCTCGATCTGGAAGGTCATTTCGATGCCGCGCTTGAGTGCGGCCTGCAACGTGGCCATCGCCTCCAGCGACAGGGCATGTGCGGGGGCGAAGATCAGCAGATTGCGATGATCTTCCACGAAGGGAACGATGCGTTGATTGGGTACTTTTTCCAGCAAGGCATCGTCGCTGCCTTTGTCGTCTTCCGCATCCGGCGCGTCCTGTTTGCTCCAGGTGCCGGTGATGGGATTGATGTAGAAGCCCAGTTGCTCCTTGTCCTTGCGCCTGCGCCAGCCACGGTTGATGCGCCAGATTTGCGCGGCGGGGGCATAGGTGAGTTCGCCCAGCAGTTCATCGCCCTGCTGGATCACGGCCTTCTGCCGTTGAATCCGGCCATCGGGGCCGGGCAGGAAGCGGTAGGTGGTTTGCAGCTCGAAGCCCTGGCGCTGGCGCTCCTCGTCGTTGATGGAGATGCGTTCGGTGGCCACGGTCTCCACGGTTTCGATGCGGTAGAGCTCGCGTACCCAATCGTGCTCGGTGAGCAGGGCGTCGCAGTTTTCGCAGCGGTTGACCAGCGGCTGTTCGCCGCCGGGCTCGCCGAGATGACCGTAACCGCACTGGCTGCATACCAGCGAGGTGATGGTGGCCAACTGGCTGTTGCCGGAGATGTGGTCGGTATTGCCGACGTTGAGCTTGGCGCGCACCACGCGGTACATGCGGCCCTGGTGATAGATGAGGCTGCGCGGGCCGAATTCGGACAGCGCCAGAAAGCGCGGCCGGCTGACCATGCTGCCTTCGTCGTCCTTGCCGTTGGCGGTCTGGCCGCCACGGGCGGGAATCCACGCCATCAGCGGCAGGCGCGGGAAATTGTAACCAGGCAGGAAGCCCTGGCTGGCCAGGTAGCGCCAGGTGTAGAAGTCGTTGTTTTGGCCATTACCGGATTTGAGCAGCACGGCGTACTGGCGCGCGGCATCGCCATAGCGGCGCTGGGCATTCTGGCGCTCCGTATGCGAGGCGGTATGGCTCTTGACGATGCGGTCGGCCATGTCCATCTGTTGGCGTGTCGCATCGAACAGCACGCGCCAGCGCTCCAGCGCCCCGGAGAACGCCTGCGCCGCGTTGTCGATGACCTGGCGCAGATAGTCCTGGGTGAACCAGGCGCTGCCTTCGAGTTCACCCGCAAGCTGGTCGATGACCCGCCCGGCACTGGCCAAGGCTCGCTGCTGGACGGCCTGTTCCCGCAGCGCTTCATGCAAGGGTTGTTTCAGTGGTTTGCCGGGCCGATCGAGATCCAGCATGGGCGCAATGCTGTCGTCCAGTGGCACCTGGGTACTGGCCAGCCAGACCGCCTGCAAATGGCTGTCGATGAGATCGCGGTTGGCCAGGTCGAGGGTTGGCGCGCGCACCACGCCATGCACCATCTGCTCGGCATTGTGGAAGAACCATTGGTCGTGCGGACTGAGCGCCGCGCAGTAGGTGATGACCAAGGCCTGCTGACCCGAGCGACCGGCTCGACCGCTGCGCTGGGCGTAGTTGGCGGGGGTGGGCGGCACGTTGCGCAGGTACACGGTGTTGAGCGCGGAGATGTCCACACCCAGCTCCATGGTGGGCGAGCAGAACATCACCGGCAGGCGTTCCAGTGGCGCTTCGTGGGCCGGGTTCTGCGCCCAGTCCTGCCTGTCCTTTTCGGTGTAGCGGAAACGCTGCTCCAGCAATTGTCGGCGTGGTGCATCCACCTGGGCCGTGTGTTCCTGGGCCTCGAAGTCGAACAGTGGATGCGAGGGGCGACGCAGCAGATCGGCAATACCGATATATAGAGCGCGGAAATACTGATTGATGCGATTGCCGTCGGTTTGCGGCTGATCGGCAATCAGGCACCAGTCCAGCGCTGCCGCGTTCAGACGCCAGCCTGCAAGCTGGGAATCAACGGCGTGTTTTTGCACGTAACCATAGTTTCCGGCTGCTTCGAGCATCTCTTCGATCAGCTCGGCCCACTCGACATCTTTCCACTGCATGACCTCGCTGGCGCAGGTGCTGTCGCGCCAGAAGGCGGCGGTCTTGATCTGCCGCAGCAGACCGGAGCGCGGACCGCCCGTCACCAGATCTGTACGTGGCTTGCCTCGGTATTCCGGGCGCTTGCTAAGGATGAGATAGCGGCCGGTATCGAGCTTCTCGTCGGGTGCGAAGGCCCAGCGTTCATTGATGTAGGTGTGGGCGTTGGTGCGTGCCTTGTCCTGCTCGACCGGATCGAGGTAACGGCTCTCCAGACACAGATGGCGGCGCAGGGTGTCGAACAGCAATTCGTACAAAGATGTGCGTTGCGCAGCCGTCAATCTGGCCAGGGTGCTGTTCGCGGCGAAGATGCTGGTGTCAGCGCAGAAGGCATCCAGGTCGCGATAACGAATCTGCAACAGACCGAGCTGATCCAGATTCGGGTTGTTGAAGCGCCAGCCACGCCGCAGATCACGCAGTAGCCGGTAGGCGATGATGAAGCGCAATGTGCGTTGCGCTTCCTGCCGGGCCAGTCCCATGAGCTTGGGCGTGCGCAAATACTCCACCAAGGTCGCTTCATCGACCTCTTGAAAGCCGAGGGCCTTGAATACGCTTTCGGCCAGGTGTTCTTCATCGAGTTGGCCGCCGCTGCCCTGGAGTGCGCCGATCAAACCGGCGCGCAGCGTCAGCAGGAATATGAAGTCGTTGAAATGTCCGGCCTGCAGAGCGGCATCCTGGCGGTTGTCGGTAAAACCGAGCAGCTTGCGCGGATCAGGCTGACCCGGTGCCGGTTCGGAAAGTGCGAACAATTGCTGCAAGGCCGCCAGGGCAATCATGGTAGTGGCCGAAGAGCGGCCTTCGCCGGACAGGCTGGAGAGGCGGTTGGCATCCTTGCCGTGGGCTTCGTGTGTCGTGCCGCAGTTCAGGCAGAAGCGGAACTTTCCGGGAATGAACCAGAATTCCGCCCCTGAGCCTGTTTGCCCTTTGGCATCAACCGTGACCATATAGGGAACGGCATTCTTGTAGGCTGGCTTGACCTTGGGTTCGCTACGGCTGAGGTCGATCCAGGTTTCCGGCAGGTCTTCGAGCAGTCCGCCGTATTGCTGACCGGGCACCAAGGGGCACAGAAAGCCATAGCTGGCGTCGTCTTCCGCTGCGATGTCGTCGATTTCACGCGAGCTGAAGCTGACAGGTTGCTGCGAGTGCCATACAGGCAAGTATTCCTGGCCGCAATCGCGGCAGAAATGCGTGGGGTAAAGCAGCACGTTCTCTTGCTGTCGCCCCGGCGCGAAACGCTGGGCATCGAGCGTGACATGGCGCTTGCCACGTTCCTCCAACGTGGTGAGCACCTTACCGGGGCCGCTGATGAACTGGTGCAGCTTGAATGCGAAAGGCGGCCGGCCCTGGGGTGTGCGTACATCATGGGCAGCCACCAGAAAACGTTGCAGAGCAGCGCGGGCCGCTTCAGGCTGGCAACCTGCGTCTTCGGCGAGACGGCGGCTGGCCTCTTCCAGCATTAGGGGGCGCGCCCGGCGCGGAGGCTCATCGGGAGGAATGTCGATACCCAAGTTCAACTCGACCCAAATGGCCAGCGGATCGTCGCGGAAAGCGTTGAAATCAGCCCAGGTATCCTGCTCGCGAGTGATGGCCGCGGGCAATTCTGGACGAATGGCATTGACGTCCTTGAGTGGGTTGGTGACCCGCTCCAAGGTCTCCCCGATGACATCATGCTCGCTGATGTTGGTACCAAAAAGTTTGCTGGCCACGTCGGCCACCACGTGGTTGCGGTCGGCTTGGCTACCTGTGCTGGACATGGTGGCTGACGTGCCGATGCAGACCAGTTGCTCGGCCTTTAGGCGCTCGCGCAGGCGCCGCACCAGCAAGGCAACGTCCGCACCCTGACGGCCACGATAGGTATGCAGCTCATCCAGCACTAGGAACTCAAGCCCCTCGCAGTGCTCCACCACGCGCCGATCCACTTCGTCGAAGCGCGTGAGGATGTACTCCAGCATCATGAAGTTGGTCAGCAGGATATCGGGCGGGTTATCTGCGATTGCTGTACGTTCTGCCTGGCTTTCCTGGCCGGTGTAGCGCTTGACGGTGAAGGGACGAAGCTCTGGCGCATAGCCATGCAGAAACTTGTCGAGTTCTTCCAGCTGGCTGTTGGCCAGAGCATTCATCGGATAGATGACAATGGCCCTGGTATGTGCTTTGCCATCGGATTGCTTGGCCTTGAGAATGCGGTCGATGATCGGGATGAAAAAGGACAGGGACTTCCCCGACCCCGTTCCGGTCGTGACCACATAGCTTTGGCGTTCCTGGCCTTTGGCCAAGGCTTCCATCTGGTGCTTGTAAAGATGCAGGGGTTCTGGCGAGCCTTCAGACTTCCCGACCTGGAAGATCTCTGCGCAGGCAGCATGCAAGATCCCCTGCGCCACCAGTTTCTGCACCGTGCCCTGGCGTTGGTAATTCGGGTTGATCTGCACCAGCGGCTCAGGCCAATAGCGGCCTTGCGCATATTGATGTTCGACCTCGGCCTGGATATCGGACGCAGCGATGCGAACGAAACTGCGGGAAAAATTGCCGTATCGTTCGATGAGCTGGTCGCGGAATTGGAAAACGTTATCCATGGAGAGTCCTCACTGATCCATCTTGTGGCCAATCGCCAGAACCGCTGTACTACCGGAGGTGCCTGCTGTGATGCGCTTCCATTTCGCCTCTCGCCCCTTGCCCGTTGATTCGATCAACCCCTCTGATTTCATCGCCCGCAGCACCAGCCGCACCATGTCTCTGTTCACACCCGGGCAAGCTTCTTCAATCTCGGAAATCGAGAACAGCAGGGTGCGCTCCAACACTTCCGTGCGTACCCGATCGCCCTTGCTGCACGGCTATACTCGATGGTGCCGACACGTTCCTCGAATTCCTGGTAGGCCCGCAGCAAGGCACCCCAGAAGTAGTCGAGCCAGAGTTTGACATCGTGCTGTCCTTGATGCCAGTCTTGTGAACTGGCTTCAAAAGTGTTTCGTGAGCCTTCCGTGGTGTTTTCGAAGATGCGCTCCAGGCTGATGTAGCGGCCCACGACATAGTTGAAGTGGTCGAACAGGGTGTGCAGTTGTAGTACCACCCTTTCGTTGAAGGGTCTGTGCGCAGTAAACTCGTAAACAAAAACAAGCGCCAGAGCGTCATGGCAGCCAGCGATCTCCTGTTCGGAACGGCTCTTCGGCGTTGCGTTGCGGATGATGAGAGACTTCAGCCGTGAGAGTGCAACAACAATATTTTCCAGCTGGTTGGATGACTCGGTGGGTTCAACCACCGCGATCTGGTGCAGGCCTTTGACGGCTTTGGGAGACTGTGCGGCGTAGCGCTGTTGCTTGCCCTGGTATCCGCCCAGTGAGCGCAGCGCGGCCGCCTGGGTGCTGTCGAGGCGGAGTGCAGCGAGGTACTCGGAGATAAGAGAATGCATGGAAATGTAAGATCAGGCTGTCTAAATGGGTTAATCATAGCTTTCAAATAAGACATTGTCTTGAAAAATACCTTACGTTTGACTACCTTGTTTTCCTGATCGTAGTACAGGCCGAGAAGTGTTGTGGGGAGGGAGGCTATCCCGAATTTGCTTAAGAGTGCGATGGTATACGGTGCCAATGCCAGCGGTTCCAATCTGATCAAAGTCTTGTAGGACATGCGTGGCATGGTGCTGGAATCGGTTACTTTGCAGCTTGGGCGGAGTTTTGATCATTTCCAACCTTCAAACTGGATACCGTATCAGGCAGCTGGTCCACTGAGTTTGTGGTCAATTTTATCCTTAATGACGTGTGTATCAGTATGCTTTTGCCATGACTTCGTAACGCATTGTCAGTAATGCTGCTGGCGCAGACACTGGCAGCAAAGTTCAATGCCTGTAAGCCTCGGACCATTCACTACCCGCCCAGACTGGTTCTACTGTGCAACTGATACTGATCAATCCGGTTATTTTTTATTGATGGCCTCGCTCAGGTCGAGTCTGATGGCAAGTACGACAAGGATTATTCCATGTGGATATTGCTTCTAGAATATTATCAGTTTCATCATCAAGGTAAACAGAGAAGAGAATTTACAATAAACTTGTTTCTTTATTCGAACCAGGTCTTCTCGATTCAGTAAAAATTATCTTTCAAAACAGGACAATTTCAGGAATGGCCTCAGCCGAAATTTTTCCATGGCAGCGGGTGATCTGGCAGCAGGCCAGACAGTCAGGTAGTGCGCAGCGACATCATGCGCTGTTGCTGAAGGGGCGTCGGGGAATCGGCAAGCTGGGTTTTGCCCTTGCTCTGGCGAAATCCATATTGTGCGGGCAGGGGGATGCAGCGGGTGTGGCGTGCGGGAAGTGCCAGGATTGTTACTGGTTCGAACAGGGGTTGCATCCGAATTTTCGCCTGCTGGAGCCGGAGGCGTTATCAGCGCAGGAAGGTGCTACAGACAAGGATGATGAAGAAAACCGGCGGGAAGCCGGGAGTGCGAAATCAGGCAGGAAGCCAAGTCAGCAGATCAGCATCGCGCAGATTCGTGCGCTGGACGATTTCATTTACCTGAGTGCTCATCAAGCGCGTGACAAGGTGGTACTGATTCATCCAGCCGAAGCAATGAATACAGCTGCGGCCAATGCGCTGCTGAAAAAACTGGAGGAGCCGCCACCAGAAGTGCTGTTCATTCTGGTGACACATAATGCTTCACTGATTCCACCTACGGTTCTGAGCCGTTGCCGGCAGACCGCCATGCCGGCGCCGGATCATGAAATGGCAAAGGATTGGCTTATTCACCAGGGAATCACCGATCCTGATTTTCATCTCGCCATGTCAGGTTTTTCACCATTGCTGGCATTGCAGTACGATGAACGGCTGGCTGCTTCTCACACTGATTTCATCCAGTGTCTGTGTGCACCGGAGAGGTTCGATCCGATCGAGCTGGCGGAGAAACTGCACAAGCTGGATTTATCCAGTGTGACCGGCTGGTTGCAGAAATGGTGTTATGACTTGATGAGCTGCCGTACCAGCGGGCGGGTGCGTTACCATCTGAAGCAGGTGGCGGTCATCCGGCAGCAGGCGGCTGTCATCGATCCGGTTGCTTTTGGGTTTTTGTGGCGCAACCTGATTGCCTCGCAGCAACTGGCGCGCCATCCGCTCAACCCCAGGCTGTTTCTGGAGGCAATGTTGCTGACCTACATGGACTCGGTACATCCGGCAGGTTCAGCAGGATGATGTTTACGTTTATTGAATGCACGATTCACTCGTCGAATCGACGGTGCAGGCCCATAACGTTCGGTGGATACCGGCAGCGCGATTGAACAGGTGATCTGCCTGCTGGGTTTTTTGCTGTTCCAGTGTGAGTGAGACTTTTTCCGGTATGAGGTATGACTGAACCCAGAAACGTATCCGGCAAAATTCTTTTTCCTTGGCACATAATCTGTGAATGGCGGAGCTGTAGATGGTTTTATCCGCCTGGCGTCCTTTTTCGATCAGTACCATGTGTACAAACTTGCCTGAATCTCCCATTTCGAGGCTGCGCACCAGTTTCCAGCCGATGCCGCTGGGCAGGGCTTGTTCTTCTGCCTTCGCTGCAGTTTCTGCTTCTGTCGAGGCCGGTGCGGCTTGTTCCGCGGGAGCAGGTGATGCTGCATTATCGGCTACAGCCTGTTCACCATCCTGGCCGGAGAAAACCGGTTGAGGCAAGTTTTGCACTGCTGAAAAAACCATACCGGACCAGGTGATCGCCATGGCGACCAACAGTCCGTTTCCTATTCTGTTCATTGGTTCTCCTGATAAAAACTGTTTCAAAAATTGAATTGTATTACTCTGCCTGCGTACAGCATTGATTATCAGACTGTTTGCGAAATATGAAAAACCCGGCCATGACAACCTGTTCGCTCGACGCCCGACAGACTAATATTACTGATCTTATCCAAAGACTGGATGGCTGTGCAACGATTGTGACCGGAAACCGGCGGCTGGCGCGCACTCTTCATCAGGCATTCAATCGGGCCAGATCTGCGGAAGGACACGGGGCATGGCCCGTACCGGATATTTTGCCCTGGGATGCATGGTTGCAGCAGCTGTGGCAGGAGGTGGTCATTTCCAGCCGGGTTGAATCGGCCCGGGGGGTGTTGCTGACTTCCCATCAGGAGTATTTCGTCTGGCAGGAAATTCTGGCAGAACAGTCCGGCGATGTTCCGTTACAGGCCACCAACGAGACTGTCGCTCGTATCATGGAAGCATGGCAGACACTGCATGCATGGTGTATTCCCTGCCGGGAAGCGGATTTCGGTCATAATGCCGACACCCGGTTGTTCTGGCAACTGGCCTCGATGTTCGAAGCGAAATGCCGGGAAAATGGCTGGCTTTCAGTTGCCGTTCTGCCCGGAATATTGCAGAAATACGTGCAGATCGACAGCCTGTCAGTGCCGAACGAGCTTGTGTTGACCGGTTTCGATGAGTGGACACCGCAGCAATCATCGTTTCTGCGTGCATTCGAACAGACGGGATGCTCATTGCAGTGGTTACAGTTATCCGGTCAGCCGGATCGTATCGGCAAGCTGGCGTGCGCAGACGGTCGTGACGAGATCCGGCAGGCGGCGCGCTGGATACGGCAACGTTTGGAGGAAAATCCGGCGGCGAGGATTGCGCTGGTCGTGCCGGAACTGGCCGCACAGCGGGAAATGATCTGCCAGACACTGGATGAAGTGCTGATTCCACAAGCATTGCAGCCGGAGCATCATGATCGGGTGCGTTCTTACAATTTGTCGCTTGGCAAGCCGCTCGACCGCTATCCACCCGTCAGTCTGGCGCTGGATGTTCTCGGTTTATCAGAAACTGTCATCGAGTTGCCGCATGTCAGTCGTGTGCTGCGTTCTTCTTTCATTGCGGGCGGGGATCGGGAAATGAATGCGCGCGCCTTGCTGGATGCTCGTCTGCGCGAATCGGGTGAATGGAATCTGACCCTGCAAAAGCTGCTGACGAATGCGGCTCGCAGTGGCCAGCCCTATTCGTGTCCACTGCTGGCCGAATGTCTGAGTAATTTGATGAAGCAGGTGAAAGTATCACTTGCGCCAACGAGCCCGGGAGAGTGGGCGCAGCGATTCGGACAGTGGCTGAAAGCAATCGGCTGGCCAGGTGAGCGAGGATTGTCCAGCGAGGAATATCAGGTTATCCAGGCATGGCAGGGGGTACTGAGAGAATTTTCCACGCTGGACTGGGTAATTCGGTCGGTCAGTTTGACTGAAGCGCTGCAGCAACTCAGGCACATGGTTGCCGGTACGATTTTTCAGCCGGAATCAGCGGAGGCGCCTGTGCAGGTATTGGGGTTGTTTGAAACCAGCGGGCTGCAGTTCGACTATCTCTGGATCATGGGATTGCATGACGGCGTATTTCCCGCATCATCCCGGCCCAATCCGTTTCTTCCTCTGACCTTGCAGCGTGAGGTTGATGCGCCGCATTCCAGCGCCAGGCGTGAATTACGTGTGGCAGCAGCGCTGTTGCAGCGAATTACCACGAATGCTACTGAGGTTGTCATCAGCTATCCGCAGCGTAAGGGCGATGAAATCCTCGATTCCAGTCCACTGATCGATGCTTTCCCGGCGTTGAGTGAAGAAATGCTCGCCATGGGTACGCAATCCGCCTGGCGAGACAGCGTGTATCACAGTCGACAACAGGAGGTGCTGTCCGAGGATGTTGCCCCGACATTTGTCGGAACGGGTATTCCGGGCGGCAGCAAGCTGTTCAAGTTACAGGCAGCCTGCCCGTTCCGGGCATTTGCCGAACTGCGGCTGGTCGCCCGTCCACTGGGCCGCATACAGATCGGTCTGAATGCGCTGGTACGCGGCACTTTACTGCACCGGGTCATGGAAATGGTCTGGGCTGAACTGGATTCGTTAGCAGCACTGGCAAATTTGTCCCCTGGTGAGCTGAATGCACTGGTCGCCGGCAAGGTGAATGAAGCGATATACGAAATCGCTCCGCGCTATCCGCACACTTTTGGTGAGCGTCTGCAAGCACTTGAAAGCAAACGATTGCATGCTCTCGTGCTGGCGTGGCTGGAAATGGAAAAGCAGCGCCCCCCTTTCCGTGTTTCAGGCCGGGAAATGGAAACGGAGCTTGAACTGAACGGCCTGCGCATCAATTTGAGGATAGACCGCATCGATACGCTGGAAGAAGGGGGTGAACTGCTCATCGACTACAAAACCGGTGAAGTCAAAGCAAGTGCGTGGTTTGGCGATCGCCCCGATGAACCGCAATTGCCGCTATACAGTCTGGCATTTACTGATAACGGGCTGGCCGGGATTGCATTTGCCCGCATCAGAGCAGGTGATATTGCGTTTGAGGGTGTAGCAAGCGAAGAAGTATCGATCCTGGGAATAAAATCTTTCGAAAACCTGAGACATACCCGGGAAGCAGCAAGCTGGGATGAAGTATTGGCCGGCTGGCGCCAGACGATCGAGCAACTGGTGCAGGATTTTATGGCCGGAGAAGCCAGAGTGAGCCCTAAACAATACCCGCAAACCTGCACTTACTGCGAGCTCAAACCTCTGTGCAGAATCGGTGAATCGCTGGAAGCTGTGGATGATTGTTGATATTTGCAGTGCTATTACTTGTTCTTGTCTATGGACCCTGGTGGATGGCCAGTGCAACGTGCTGATGCCATTCGCAACAATCCGTGAGAAGGTGACGCTCTCTTTGCTGTAGATTACAATGGCATTTTAGTGCCGGATGCGTATATGGATGAGCCAGAAATACAAAACAATAAATATAGACTAATCCAGATTCTGACGATTTCATGCCTTGTCATCTTTTTACTGTTTATTTGGCAGGGTAACAAGGGCTTTAACTTGTGGGATGAAGGCTATCTGTGGTACGGCGTCCAGCGAGTTTTGCTGGGTGAAATCCCGATTCGTGATTTTATGTCCTATGATCCCGGTCGTTATTACTGGGTTGCAGCACTACTGAGTGTTGCTGGTGACAACGGTATTATGAGTGTCCGTATAGCAGTGGCTGTTTTCCAGTGCCTCGGCTTATTCGTTGGTTTGTTGTTGATTGCGCAGTCGACAAAGAGCAGAGATAAAGCTGATATTCTCTTCTGGATAATCTCTGCAGCGATACTGGTGTTATGGATGTTTCCACGCCACAAGCTTTTCGATATTTCCATCTCTATATTTCTGATCGGAATTCTGACTTATCTTGTTTCAAACCCCATTCCCAAACGCTATCTTATTGCTGGCATCTGTGTCGGATTGATTGCTGTTTTTGGTCGTAATCATGGCGTTTACGGTGCTGTAGGTAGCCTTGGTGTTATCGCTTGGCTCAATATCAGGAACCGTTCTGATACCGGATTTTTGAAAGGGTTTGTACTTTGGAGTGTAGGGGTTACGATCGGCTTTCTCCCTATTATTTTCATGGCGCTCCTGATTCCAGGTTTTGCAGTTGCATTCTGGGAAAGTGTGCGATTTTTGTTTGAACAAAAAGCCACTAATTTGCCACTACCCGTGCCCTGGCCGTGGACAATCAACTTTGCTGCCTCTTCTATCGGTGATGCTGCGCGGGGTGTATTGATCGGTATTTTCTTTATTGGAACCCTAATCTTTGGGGGGCTTTCAGTTATATGGGTCGTTTATCGAGGATTGAAGGAAAAGCCCTTACCGCCAGTGTTGGTCGCATCAGCATTTCTCGCGCTTCCTTATGCGCATTACGCGTTTTCTCGCGCTGACGTTGGGCACCTTGCTCAAGGTATATTCCCACTTTTGATCGGGATTCTGGCCATAGCGTCAAGTGCGTCCAGCAAAACAAAGTGGGTTCTTGCTGCTGGTCTATTTATGACAAGCTTCTGGGTGATGCATGTGTTTCACCCTGGGTGGCAATGCCTGGCAAGCAAACAGTGCGTCAATGTGGATATATCTGGCAAGTATCTCCAGGTCGATCCAAATACGGCGAGTGACATTGCATTGCTCCATCAATTGACTGATCAGTTCGCTCCAGATGGACGGTCTTTTATTGCCACACCCTTTTGGCCTGGTGCTTATGCTTTGCTGGAGCGAAGGTCGCCCATGTGGGAGATTTATGCATTATTTCCCCGCACAGGAGCATTCGAGAAAAAAGAGATCGAACGCATCAAGGCATCTGACCCTGGTTTTGCGTTTATTTTTGATCTGCCTCTTGATGGTCGTGACGAGCTGCGTTTTAAAAATACACATCCGTTAATTTACCAATTTATCCTGAACAATTTTGAATTGGTGCCAAATTCACATAATCCAGCGTATCAAATCTATAAAACGAGAAACGCAGGACAATGAAAAAAGTCGCCATCGTGCAATCCAACTACATACCGTGGAAGGGTTACTTCGATATGATTGCTGCCGTAGATGAGTTCATCCTCTACGATGATATGCAATATACGCGCCGCGATTGGCGAAATCGTAATCAGATCAAAACACCTCAAGGTGTTCAGTGGCTCACGGTTCCGGTTCTGGTGAAGGGTAAATACCATCAAAAGATTCGCGAGACCGAAATCGACGGTACTGATTGGGCAGCTGCGCATTGGAAAGCCTTGGTGCAGAACTATCGTCGTTCACCGCATTTTACTGAGATTGCTGCATGGCTGGAGCCACTCTATCTCGCAGAGACCTTCACCCATATTTCACAATTGAACAGGAGATTTATTGAAGCTATCTGTAACTACCTGGGGATCAAGACGGTAATTAAAAATTCATGGGATTACACCCTGCTCGATGGCAAGACCGAACGCCTTGCTGACCTTTGTGTGCAGGCTGGTGGCACTGAGTACATCTCAGGCCCGGCGGCAAAAGATTACGTGGATGAGCAGGTTTTTAAAGAGAATGGCATCAAACTCACCTGGTTTGATTACATCGGGTATCCGGAATATCAGCAACTCTGGGGGGAATTCACACATGGCGTTACCATTCTTGATTTGTTGCTCAATTGCGGGAAGAACGCGAAGCGTTATATGAAGTATGTGGAATAATCTCACGATCATTTCGATATGACGAGCAGGAAATTTGATCGGATAATCGATACGATACGTTGGAAAGAGGAATGACAATGTCAACAATCGAACGGCTTTACAAACTCAGTAGTACGCTACCACCTGCTGCTCTGGCAGAGTTGCTGGATTTTGCCGAATTTCTACACCAGAAGAACATGCTTCCGCAACCAGATGAGCCTTTCCGGCTGATTGATATGGCCGGTGGGCTGGAACATTCAGCCTGCTTTGCCGGGGAACCGTTGGCAGTACAGGAGGCACTGCGCCGTGAATGGGATTGACTGGCTGCTTGATACCAACTTTATTCTTGGGCTATTGAAATCCAATCCTGAAACATTGTCCATGATCAGTAATCAGCAGATTGATACCCGGCGTTGCGGCTATAGCGCAATCACTCGTATGGAGTTACTGGGCTTTCCGGGATTGACTGCGGAAGAAGAAATTCTGATTAGTGGAAAACTGGCCTGCCTCCAGTATCTGCCCCTGACCAAAGAGATTGAAGATATGGTTATTGGTTTGCGTCGTAGCCACCGCGTAAAGCTGCCAGATGCCATCATTGCTGCAAGTGCGCTCACTTGCAACGCGCAATTACTGACCCATGACAAGATCTTGCACAGCCTGGTTACTGGCGAACTAACCAATCGTAAGGGATTGTGTTGATTGAGCACACCTTTGGGTGGTTGTTGGCAGTACATATCCCATTCAACCTTGATCAACTGTTCAAATGAAGCTCTCGATCGTCGCAACTCTTTATCAGTCTGCGCCCTACATCAATGAATTTCACGAGCGTGCGAGTGCCACGGCAAGGCGGCTGGTTGGGGACGATTACGAAATAGTTCTTGTAAACGACGGATCACCAGACAACAGCTTGGATCTGGCCGTCAAACTCACGGAGCAGGATTCGCACGTTGTTGTTGTTGATTTGTCGCGTAATTTTGGACACCACAAGGCGATGATGACTGGCTTGGCGCACGCAAAGGGGGAGCGAGTTTTTTTGATTGATAGCGACCTGGAGGAGGAGCCTGAATGGCTAGAGACATTCGTGCAGCAGATGGAGCAGGAGAGTTGTGATGTGGTGTACGGAATTCAGGAACGCAGAAAAGGGAGCTGGTTTGAGCGCTGGAGTGGACAGTGGTTCTATCGCTTTTTCAAAGCACTGACGGGTCTTGCATTGCCGGAAAATGTTGTCACCGCGCGCCTGATGACTCGTCGGTACGTTAATGCTTTGCTGCGCCATGAAGAGCGGGAAGTTTTTATGGCGGGCTTGTGGTACATCACCGGGTTTGACCAGCGCCCTTATGTCATCAAAAAGCACAATACTAGCGAGACCACATACACCTTCCGCAGAAAAATGTCCTTGCTGGTCAACTCGGTGACATCATTCAGTAACACCCCACTGGTCAGCATTTTTTATATCGGTATATCGATCTCGTTGTTTGCTTTGGCTTATATCGCTTATCTGGTTACTCACTGGCTTTTCTTGGCAAAACCTTTAGCCGGATGGACATCCGTAATGGCTTCTATTTGGCTTCTTGGTGGGATGATTATCTCTTTCATTGGTGTGGTGGGCATCTACTTATCCAAGATATTCTCGGAAACCAAGCAGCGCCCCTATACCATCGTGAGGCAGATTTATGCAAAACAACAAGACTAAGCTGCTCGACGAAGTTGCAACGTATTACGCTGAAAAACTTGCGGAACATGGTGATACGCCTCGCGGGGTCGACTGGAATGGTGAAGAAAGCCAAACGATTCGATTTGAGCAGCTCTGTAAAGTGATTGACCCGAAGAAGATGCCTGGTTTTTCCTTGAACGACCTGGGTTGTGGCTATGGCGCATTGCTGGACTATCTGCGAGACAAGTATGCAGCCTGTATATACCTCGGGGTGGATGTTTCCCACGAAATGATCAAAGCTGCCAGGCAGCGACACACTGCCGCCAATCAAGCTCGCTTTATCACCTCAACTGAACCAGACCAAGTGGCGGACTATGGTGTCGCCAGCGGCATTTTCAATGTGCGTCTGGGGCGAACGGATGCTGAGTGGTTTGACTATCTGCTGGGTACATTGGACGTACTGAACCGAACCAGCAGTCTTGGATTCGCTTTCAACTGCCTGACCTCTTACTCCGACGAGGACAAAAAGCGCGACTATCTCTATTATGCTGACCCGTGTCGATTGTTTGATTTATGCAAGCGCCGCTATTCCCGCCAAGTCGCGTTACTTCATGACTATGGGCTTTATGAGTTCACAATTCTGATAAGGAAGGCGTGAACGATGCAACGCATAGTCCCTTTCGTCGATCATGAGATAGGCTATAGGCTTCTTCAAAAGCTTGTTACGCACTCTGATGCCAGTCGCTTTGAAATTCCAGTTGTTGTCACGACTCGCGAAAATGGAAAAGCATGGTGGCCTGGTGTACGCGAGATATGTATGAAGGCAAATATCCCTCTGCTTGTGTATGAGGCGCCTTTCTCGGTTGATCGTTTGATTCGGCAGGCTGATTGGTTTTTGCTTTTGAGCTGGAAGCATATCATTCCCATTGATTTAATTAGCCTTCCAAAGCAGGGCGTGTTAAATCTCCATTACAGCCTACTCCCGTCATATCGTGGTGTTTATCCCGTGAACTGGGCCATCATCAATGGAGAGCGTAGAACAGGGTTCACCTACCACTTCGTCAACGAAGAAATTGATGATGGTGAAATTTTCATGCAAGTTGAAGTTCCTGTACATCTAAGCGACACGGCTAGAACATTGCAGTCAAGGCTCGATGATATAGTTTGCCATCATTTTGACGAATTAATAGAGCGACTTCTGACCTATGACTTGGGTAGCCGTCTTAGGGATACGCAAAAAAAGAAGGGGGCAAGGGGCGACTATTATTCCAGGGAAAAGTTTGAAAAAACCTGCCTGATAGATCTTAACAAGAGTTATCAGGGGGTAGAATTTTTTAATCTTCTTCGCGGACTGGCATTTTTTGAAGACTCAAAAAATGCATACGTTATAGATGACGAATCAGGACAAAAAATATATATCAGCTTAAATCTTAGAGAAGAAAAATGAATGCTGATTCTGGAATCTTGTCCATTCGAAAAACATTTCGGCAATTGTTTAGCTATGCATTGATTGGCATTCTGACAAATGTTTTAGGTTATGCCTTTTACCTCCTCCTGACCTATTTATGGGACGCTCCCAAGATAACGATGACGGCTCTGTACTTCGTAGGGGCATCAATTGGGTTTTTCGCCAATCGACGTTATACTTTTCGACATGACGGACATATTGGCGTTACCGGTGTCCGTTACCTGCTGGCGCAAGTTGCAGGCTATCTGCTGAATTTAGTTTTGCTGCTGTTGTTTGTGGACTGGTTAGGTTTTCCGCATCAAATCGTACAGGCGATAGCAATCATCGTGGTGGCCATCTTTCTGTTTGTTATGTCGCGGTTTTTTGTATTTGCGCAGAGTGCGGCAGAATCCGAAGGAGTTCCCTCATGAAAGTTTGTCTTCAGTGCGAAAATTTCTTCTCTTCTGCCGATTGGGCCTGTCCTTCATGCGGTTATCAGCCAGAACGCTTGAACGGAATAGAGGCTCATGCCTCTGAGTTTGCACATGGTGGCGGAGGTTTTAAGCCTGAATACTTCTCAGAGCTATCCAGATTAGAGGCGGGTAATTTCTGGTTTCGGGCGCGTAACGAGCTTATTCTCTGGGCGCTGCGCACCTACAAGCCAAACGCTGGCGCATTTTTGGAGGTGGGTTGTGGTACTGGCTTTGTTCTGTCGGGTATCGCTCGTGCCTGCCCTGAAATAGCATTAAATGGCAGTGAGATTTTTTTGGCTGGCTTATTTCATGCGGCTAAACGCGTTCCCTCCACACATTTCATGCAGATGGATGCTCGTCGGGTGCCTTTTGTGGAAGAGTTTGATGCCATTGGCGCCTTTGATGTGCTGGAACACATCGAAGAAGATGAAACTGTCCTGGCTCAACTTCATAACGCCATTAAGCCTAGTGGTGTTTTGCTGCTAACCGTTCCTCAGCATCCCCGGTTGTGGAGCGCTTCTGACGACTATGCCTGCCATGTGCGCCGATACACGCGTGTCGAGATCGAGCAGAAGGTTTTGACCGCCGGTTTTGAGCTTTTAAGGAGCAGTTCTTTTGTAACGAGCCTTTTGCCAGTAATGATGCTTTCACGAGTCTTGCAGAAGCGAAAAACAAAAGATTTCGATCCTGCCGGCGAACTTAAAATCAACGCAGCTTTGAATAAGGTTTTTTACGGTTTAATGATGTTAGAGCTTGCAGGGATTAGGCTTGGGATGAATTATCCCGTCGGTGGATCCAGGCTGGTTGTGGCAAAAAAACAATCGGCTTAGCATTCACATGCTTCCATTTTCCTCCTACAAGCATGTGTTGATCTATTACATTGCAGTAGCTGCTGTACTGTTTTCGGGTTTTTTTTCTTACGTTGTAGCACCACACCGGCAGGAGATAGAGGTTGGTCACGTTGAGCTTGTAAACTTAGATAGCTCCCTCATTGAGAACAGAAAGTTTAGTGACTTCACAAATGCGTATATCCCAGAAATAACAGAGCATCTAACGATGGCCCGATCTGGTTGGTTACCTCTCTGGTCAAATAATACAGAGCTTGGGCGGCCGCTCTATCAAATTTCAGGCTTTAGTTCAGCCTATCTGCCGTCTTGGGTGATTACCAGATTGGTTGATGGCCCTTGGCGCTTCATCACCACGTTGTCATTAGGTTTCTGTTTCCTTGCCGGTTTATTTGTCTTGTTGTTTACCAGGGAAGTTGGCTTAAGTCCTATAGCTGGCTTGATTGCAGGACTAGGATTGGCGACATCTCCGCTGTTCATGTACTGGCTGACCTTTCCCATGTTCCCAGCCGTATGGTGCTGGGCTTCGGGGGCATTGTGGGCCGTTACTCGTTTGGCGAGACATCCGGATATTTTGGGCTGGGGTGTATTAGCATTCAGCGGCTACAGCTTGCTGATGACGGCGTATCCGCAGCCCGTTGTCTTTCATATCTACTTACTGGGTGGCTATGGTCTGTGGTTGGCCTACCATCAGGCGCGCATCAACCGACTTGTATCTGCTAAATTCCTGACTCTAGCTGTATCCGCACTGGTTGTTGGAGCAGCACTCGCTCTTCCGGTTTATCGAGATTTGATCATTCTCTCGTCCGAGTCTGCGCGAGTTGCGCCGGATCCTTCTTTTTTTACGATTGTGCTACCAAAATTTGCCAGCTTTAATGAACTGGCCAGCTTTTTTGTACTGAGTACAATCCCTGAAATTTTTGGCAATCCGATCGCGCCATCTTTCCCATTTTCTTACGACGGTTTGAGCGTAACGTTGATCGCTATTTTCTTTGGAGTCGTGGCGTTAGTCACTTCATTCAAGGAAACCTGGGGGTGGTGGCTGGCGATTCTTATATTTTGCCTGCTTGCCTTCGTACATCCACTGTACGTCCTGGGTGTTAAATACTTTGGGTTCAATCTTTCGCGAAGCACGCCACTGGGGAGTATCACACTTCCTCTTACCATTATCACTGCGTTCGGTATTGATGCTCTTGCCAGGCGCACGCATCACCGTCAATTTTCGAGCGCCGTATTTGCTGGAGCGGCAGTTGCGCTGGTAGTGATTGCGATTGGTGTTGCATACGGTGTTTCGCAGCATATTTCGATTCATTGGGAGATTGTCATCGGAATGCTGCTGGTGACTGGGCTACTAATCGCGCAATACGATCGATACCGTCCGTTATTTTTGATGATGGCTCTTGTGTTGGTTCTGGGTATGACCTCTTATCCGCTGATGCTTAAGCAAGATCCGGCGCAGATAGCGATGACCTCGCCTCTGGTTGAGAAGGTTAGGGAAAATCTGCCGGCTGGCAGTCGTTATGCTGTTGCAGCCCCAGGGATTTCAGTGTTGCCGCCGAACCTTAACGCCACACTCGATCTGTCTTCTGTGCATAGCTATAACAGCCTCTCTTCCACCCGATACCACACCTTGATCAAGGCGCTTGGTGGGGAAGTGCAGACATATGGTCGCTGGAATGGAGCCATCGACCCAGACTATGCCGGCACAATGTTTTGGATGAGCAATATCAGCCTGATCCTCTCGTCGGGCAAGCTGGCGCATGAAAATTTGGAGTTTTTGAGTGAGGAATCGGGTATCCACCTTTACCGGGTGGTTTCACGGATGGGCGACAGCATGCAAGTAACCCCCCCGCAGCTTGATATGAGCTCGACAAAACTTGTGCTCGATGACCCGCGAGGTATGGTTACGAACACACCCGTCAAGATTTTGGATCAGGGTGATGTATTAGAGTTTGAGGTAAATTCCTCCGCACCATCTGTTTTTTTATTGAGTCAGAAGTTTCATCGCGACTGGGAGGCACTTGCAGAAACCAATCAGGGTTGGCAGGTAGCTCAGCCCGTGGAGGTCAATGGAGTGTTTCAAGGGGTGTTGTTGCCTCCAGAGACTCGCCGAGTGCGCCTCGATTTCAAGCCTCTCGCCCGCCACGCTTGGATTGCACATGTTTTCTGGATTTTCTTGTTTGTTCTGATTATTTTCAAGTTTTCGCAAACGTTTCGACGCAGGGTTTTGGAGAGAGTGTGAAAAATACAAATAACCGCATTCCTTTCAACTGGCCTTACATGACAGGTAAGGAGCTCTACTATATTGCTGAGGCGCATTTCAATGGCAGATTGGCGGGTGATGGGCCGTTTACGAAGCGTTGCCATAGCTGGTTGGAAGAGCGTGCAGGATGTCGTAAGGCTTTGCTGACTCATTCCTGTACTGCTGCACTCGAGATGGCTGCCTTGCTGTTGGACATTCAGCCTGGCGACGAAATTATCATGCCGTCATTTACTTTCGTTTCCACTGCCAATGCCTTTGTATTACGTGGCGGTGTTCCTGTGTTTGTTGATATCAGGGAAGATACATTGAATCTGGATGAAAGGTTGATTGAGGCCGCAATCACGCCACGTACCCGCGCCATAGTCCCGGTTCACTACGCGGGTGTTGCGTGCGAGATGGATACCATCATGGTCATCGCCCGGCAATATGGGTTGAAAGTTGTTGAAGATGCGGCGCAGGGGATGATGGCCACCTACAAGGGGCGGGCATTGGGTAGCATTGGTGATCTTGGAGCTTACAGTTTTCATGAGACAAAAAATGTGATCTCAGGGGAAGGGGGAGCGCTACTCGTTAATACACCTGATCTGAGCCTTCGTGCAGAGATCATCCGCGAAAAAGGGACCGATCGCAGTCAGTTCTTCAGGGGCGAAGTGGACAAGTACACCTGGCAGGAGGTGGGCTCGTCATTCTTACCGGGTGAGCTGATCGCTGCCTTCCTGTGGGCGCAGCTTGAAGAAGCAGATCGTATAACTAACGAGCGGCTGGCAAGCTGGCAACGATATCATGAGTTGCTTGGGCCACTTGAAGCTAAAGAGATTCTGCGTCGTCCAATCGTTCCGGAAGAGTGTCAGCATAATGCCCACATGTATTATGTATTATTGGCATCAAAAATTGATAGGCAAGAAGTACTTGACGAATTTAAGAGAAACGATATTTGGTCTGTGTTCCATTATGTGCCCCTTCATTCCTCCCCGGCTGGTTTACGGTACGGACGTATACATGGCAACCTGAAAATTACTACTCAACAATCTGAGAGATTGGTTCGGTTACCCCTCTGGGTTGGTTTATCAGTAGAGCAGCAAGACCGGGTCGTTGAGGTTTTGTGTAAAGCTGTTAGCTGATCTCTCAAAGAGAAAAAGTCATAGTCTTCGTCGCAATTGTATCCACCGGTTTCCAGGTTTTTTGTTTTAGCACTTTCTATAGGTGCATCTACAGGGTAGCTTTAATTAAGAGTTTGTCATTTGTATATCCTCAATTGGATATAAAGCCTGATCTATTAATAACCAAGTAAATTCGATCTTTGAATAGAAATCGAATCTTATATTCAGGCTGTGTGAACTGCCCCGGGCCGCTCAGTAGCTTTTGGCAATGATGGTTTCTAATAATGTACCTGGACTAGAACGATGAACACAGTCTTGCAACAGGAGATTCCAGATCAGAGAGAACGCCAGCAGGCGCTTGATCCGTGGCATTCCTTCATCGTTCAAGCGCCGGCTGGATCGGGCAAGACAGGGTTACTGACGCAGCGGTTTCTGGTGCTGCTTGCTACGGTAGAGGAACCGGAGGAGATCGTTGCCATTACGTTTACGCGCAAGGCGGCCAGTGAAATGAAGCATCGGATTCTGCAGGCTTTGCGCGATACAGCTGGTGATATAAGTAGCGATGCGGAGAGTGAAACCGCACTGCTGAACGATGCTTACCAGCGCCAGTTACGGGAGCTGGCAAACCGGGTACTGGCGCATGATCAGGCGCGGGGTTGGCAGTTGCTGCAAAATCCGTCACGTTTGCGTATCCAGACGATCGATTCCTTGTGCGTCTGGCTGGTCGACCGTATGCCGGTCTGTTCCCGGCAGGGCGCCTTGTCATCAGTGGCAGAGGATGCGGACAGATTGTATCTGGAAGCAGCCCGTTTGACAGTCGAGGCGCTGGAGGAAGAGGGTGAGTGGACTGCGGCAATCGAACATCTGATCGGTCATCTGGATAATCGTCTCGACAGATTGCAGCAGCTGATTGCCGATATGCTGGCGCGGCGCGATTTATGGTTGCGAGGTGTGGTTGATGCCGCTAATTCGGATGATATGCGTGATCGTCTGGAATCCGTGCTGTCAGGCCGGATTGCGGAAGCAATAGAGCGACTGGCTGATGCTGTTCCTGCTGACTGCCAGTCGGAAATTATCGAGCTGATGCAGTTTGCCGTGGTCAATCTGTCAGAAGCAGGATCAGCCGACAGCAATATAGCCCGCTGGCCTGGTAATGCACTTGAAGATCGTCTTGTCTGGGAGAGTATGGCGGATTTCCTGCTCACCCAAACGGGAGACTGGCGTAAACAGGTAACGAAGGCAAACGGGTTCCCGGCACCATCGTCAGTACGTGATGCTGATGTAAAAGAATACCTGAACGGAATGAAGCAGCGGATGAGTGAGTTGCTGGCGGCTTTGCAGAGCGAGGAGACATTTCGTCAGCAGTTGTGCTTACTCAGGCAGTTACCTCCAGAACGGTATACCGATGAAGAGTGGGAAACACTGCAGGCCCTGTTCAGCCTGCTCAAAGTGGCTGCCGGATATTTGCTGCTGGTTTTCCGGCAGCACGGCCAGGTGGATTTTACCGAGATTGCCATGGCGGCCGTCCGTGCGCTGGGTGAACCGGAAATGCCGACCGATCTGGCATTGGCACTCGATTATCGTATTCACCATCTGCTGGTGGATGAATTTCAGGATACGTCTTCCAGTCAGGCCGAATTGCTGCAGCGGCTGACTGCCGGCTGGCAGACCGGAGATGGCCGCACGCTGTTTCTGGTAGGAGATCCGATGCAGTCGATTTACCGCTTCCGGCAGGCTGAAGTGGGGTTGTTTCTGGATATTCGCGATAGTGGCTATTTTGGCCAGATCCAGATGAAGTTTTTGCGTCTTTCAGTCAATTTTCGTTCGCAGAGCGGGATCGTCGAGTGGGTCAATCGTTATTTTCCACGGATATTGCCGGATACGGATAGCGTAAGCACCGGTGCCGTGTCGTATGCGAGTTCCGTAGCGTTTCACGCGGCTTCCAGCGGGGGGGCGGTCAGGATTTATCCTTATCTGCAAAGAGATGATCGGGCCGAGGCGGAGCAGGTGGGGGTGATCGTAGCGCAGGCGAGAGCTGCACAATCGGATGGCAGAATTGCCGTACTCGTGCGTAATCGCAGCCATCTGGCGAGTATCGTCGTGCATTTGAGGCGAAAAGGCTTGCGTTTCCAGGCAGTGGAAATCGAACAGCTGGCGCAGCGGGTGGTGATCCGGGATTTGATGGCATTGACCCGGGCCCTGGTGCATCCGGCTGATCGTATCGCCTGGCTGGCATTATTGCGCGCCCCGTTTTGCGGACTTTCCCTGCAGGATTTACATACCGTTGCCAATACGCTGCCACAGCATGTGCTGATCGATTCATTGCGTGCCTGTGCCGGTTCAGGTGTTTTGAGTGAAGAAGGCGGTCAGCGGGTGAACAGGGTATTGCCGATTCTGGAGCGTGCGTTGATGCTCTACGACAGGATGTCGTTGAGAAGATGCGTGGAGGGCATATGGGTCAGTCTGGGAGGGCCCGCCAGTGTACAGAATGAAACAGATCTGGCAGATGCCGAAGTCTATTTTCAGTTGCTGGAAAATTTCGATGTGACCGGCTATCGACCCGATATCCAGGAGCTGGATGAACGGCTGGTACGGTTGTTTGCTCTGCCGGATGTGGCGGCAGACGATTCATTGCAGCTCATGACTTTGCACAAGGCCAAAGGGCTGGAGTTCGATACAGTAATTCTGCCGGGGCTGGGTAAATCTCCCAGACGGGATCAGGAGAAGCTGCTCAACTGGCTGGAGTTTCATGATCAGTCACAGCATCCGGGTTTGTTGTGCGCGCCGATCAGTGCAGCGGGGAGCGATAAAAATCCGATTTCCGCCTACATCCTGTCTGAAGAAAAGAAACGAACTGCGCTGGAAGAGGCGCGATTGCTGTATGTGGCAGTTACCCGGGCGAAACACAATCTGCATTTACTGGGGCATCTCAGGATCGATCCGGATATGCAGGAGAATGATGCGTTGAAACCACCGGAGGATACCCTGCTGGCCAAGTTATGGCCTGCCGTGGCAGCAGATTTTCTGACCCGATCGCGCGAAGCTGCTATCGGAGATTTGCCTGCATCGAATGTACATACAGGTTTGCAGCCTGTCGGCATGGTGCGCCTGGCGTCGGGCTGGCAACCCCCACCGTTACCCAAAGCCGTTGCGGTTGCCATGTATGCGAATGAGGCCGGGACGACAGAAGAGCCGGTTGATTTCGATTGGGCGGGTGAGCCCGCTCGACTGGTAGGGGTGGTCGTGCACCGCCTGTTGCATCGTATCGGGCTGATCGGGGTCGAGAATGTGGATCATCAGGATCTGGAAGCTCTCAAACTGGCGGGGCGGTCGTTACTCATCCAATCTGGTATCACCCCCCGGCATTTGGAAAAAGCGGTGCAGCAGGTTGCACGAGCCCTCAGGACCATGTGTGTGGAAGATGAAACGGGCCGCTGGATTCTGAGCAATCGGCATCAGGAAGCGCGTTGTGAATGGGCGCTGTCTGTTCCAACGGCAATTGCAGCGGGCCACTCGATTTCTGTCAGCATCATCGATCGAACCTTCGTGGATGCAGCAGGTGTGCGCTGGATCATCGACTACAAGACGGGGTCTCATACCGGTGGCAGCCTTGAGGAATTCCTCGATCGGGAACAGCTGCGTTACCGTCCGCAACTGGATCGCTATGCACAAGTACTGCAGCGTATGGAAGATCGCCCTATGCACCTGGCGCTTTATTTTCCGCTACTGGGAAAATGGAGGAAGTGGATTCCGTCCCGGGAATCTGCTTAATCAGAGATTTTTTAAATTTCTCGTCAGATTCTGACGGCAGCAAAAACAATCTTTCAATTTCATGATGACTTCTACACCGGCCCTGTCCGTTCTGCGCTGAAGCCCGCCACAGCGAGTTTTCAGCAGGGATGAGCGAGTTCAGCATGGAGCCGGTGCTTACTTTGACTGGCACCGCTTTCCGCTCGCTGGGCTCTTGCTTGGCACTTGGAAACCGGGCGGTTTCCAAGGAGTCGTCATGGCCAAGCTCAAGCTCACCAAGTCCGTCGTGGACGCCGCGCAACCTCAGGCGCAGGCCGTCGAGTTGCGGGATACCCAGGTGCCCGGTTTCCTCTGCAAGATTACACCGACCGGGCGCAAGGTGTTCATGCTCCAGTACCGCACCAATGCGGGCGAACGCCGCAAGCCTGCGCTGGGCCTGCTCGGGGAGTTGACCGTCGAGCAGGCGCGCAGCCTGGCGCAGGACTGGCTGGCCGAGATTCGCCGGGGTGGCGACCCGAGCGCCGCCAAGGCCCAGGCGCGGCAGGCCCCTACGGTCAAGGAACTGGCCGCGCGCTTCATGACCGATTACTCGAAGGTGCGCAACAAGCCCAATACCCAGTACGGCTACCAGGGCGTCATCAACCGCCACATCCTGCCCGTGTTGGGCCGCATGAAGGTGCAGGACGTCAAGCGCCCCGACGTGGCCGCGCTGATGAAGAAGATGGCGCACATCCCGCACGCAGCCAACAGCACCTTCACCTGCCTGCGCAAGATGTTCAACATGGCCGAGGTCTGGGGCTACCGCCCGGACGGCACCAACCCGTGCCGCCACATCCAGCGATATCCCGAGAAGGGTTCGACCCGCCTGATCACCGACGAGGAAATGGGCCGGCTGTTCGCCGCCCTCGACCAGATCGAAGCCGACGGCGTGGAGCCTTACGTCATCCCGCTGGGCATCCGGCTGCAATTCGAGTTCGCCGCGCGCATGTCGGAAATCCTCACCCTGGAGTGGGCCTGGGTCGATCTGGAGCACCGCCGAGTGGTCTGGCCCGACAGCAAGACCGGCGACATGTCCAAGCCCATGAGCCAGGAGGCGCACCGCTTGCTCTCGACCGCGCCGAAGGTGGACGGCTCGCCCTACGTGCTGCCCGGCCTGCGCGACCGGACGCCGCCGCTGTCGGTCGGCGCCTACTCCAGCCACTGGAAAGCCATCCTCAAGGCCGCCTGCATCCCGCACATGGGCACCCACAGCATCCGCCACCGCTCGGCTACCGACATTGCCAACTCGGGGGCATCCCGGTCAAGGTCGGCATGGTGCTCACCGCGCACAAGACGGTGACCATGTTCATGCGCTACGTCCACACCGAGGACGACCCGGTGCGCCAGGTCGCCGAACTGGTGGCGAACCGGCGCAAGAACGTGGTCGCTACCCAACAGGGCACCGGGCTTGCTCCGGCATGACCCACGCAACGGCCCCGCCCACGGCCGGGCCGTTTCTTTCAGCCCGACATCATAAGAAGACGCTTCTTCTTATTCTTCCCGAAGGAGATCGCCGTCATGAACGCCATCCCCGCCGATATCCGCGACCGCATCCTGGCCGCCGCCGCTGAACTCTACGAGCAAGGCGGGCGCAGCGCCTTGCCGACCGTCGATCAGGTGCGCCGTGCCGCCCGCGCCGACATGAACGCCACCAGCGTGGTCATGCGCGAATGGCGGCGCGCGCAGACCGCCCAGGCAGCGCCCGCCACCGTGCTGCCCGAAGCCCTCCAGCAGGCGTCCACGGCGGCGCTAGCCTCGCTATGGAACCAGGCGCCGGCCCTGGCGAACGAATCGCTGCGCAGCGCGCAGGCAAGCTGGGACGCCGAACGCGGCGAACTGGCCGGGCAGGCTGCCAGGGCCAACCAAGCCGGGGCGTTGCGCCAGGAACGGGACGCGGCCCAGCTTGATGCCACCCAAGCGCGCGAACGCGCGGCGGAACTGGCTGGCGAGCTCGCCCAGGCCGACACGCAGAATGCCGAACTGCTGGTGCGGCTGGCGGCACCGAAGGCGAAGCGGTAGCGGTGCGGGCATGGTCTTCCTGCGAGTCATGCGGGTGCGCCAATCCGCGCCATCGTCATGGCGAGTGCGTGCAATGCAAGTGCACTCGCCACTGCATCCGGCCTGCATTCCGACGCGCATCCGAACGGCACAGGTTCCACCTTGTTTTACGCACGTGGCCGTGCGCAAAACAAGGCGGCTGGAGTGGAAAAGCACAAGCACCATGCCATGCGCGCGGCTGGCTGTTTCCCATGTCCAGCGAGTAGCTTGCACGCAGACGACAAAGGCCCAAAGCGCGTGCCGCCGAGGGTGGGCGACGCGGAAGGCGAGATAAAAGGGCGCGGCACCCCGGTGCGCGCAAAGCCGGTCTGCACATGGGGTTGGCGCGGCACGCGCCGGATCGCGGCACCGTGCCGTCCAACGGCGCCAGACCGCATGAATGCTGGCGCGGTCGGGGCGACAGCCCGGCCAGCAGGCCATCGCTCACTTCATCCGGCTGGGCAAAACCCACGTCATACAAGTCATCGTGCAGCCCCTTGATCTGCTGCGATAGCGGCACTTCGACCAGATGAATATCGACCTCGGGGTCATCCTCGCGGCACTGCATCAGCAACGCGCTGAGGCGCGGCGGTGTGATGCCATCGGACAGCGCCACGCGCAATTGGCCGTCATAGCCGGCCGCAACGGCCTTGACGCTCTTGCGGGCCTGCTGCAAGGCGGTGAAGATGCGGGGAACGTGCTCCAGGAACATCTGCCCGGCGCGCGACAGGCGGGTGTTGCGCGTGGTGCGAATGAACAGGCGCGTGCCGAGGTCTTCCTCCAGTTCCTTGATGGCGCGCGACAGCGGCGACTGCTCGATGTGCAGCCGCTCGGCCGCACGAACGAAGCTGAGTTCTTCGGCTACAGCAAGAAAGCAGCGCAAGTGTCGTAGATCCATCGAGACTCTCCTGCCAAATCAAACATGAAGGCAATGCCATGTATGACAAGTAGATCGGATTGCTCACCAAGCAACGGGCCAAGTTGATTTTTCTCTGGACTTATGCGCCACCTTATGGGGTTGAGCCAAACCACTCGGCGTCAATGGCCTGGAGCATCTGCTCGGGCGTGAGTTGCTGGGTCATACGCCCGCGCAGGACATGGCGGTGCTCGAACGACTTGGCGCCTCGTGCCATCACCTTGGCCCGGATGGCCGCGATGTGTTCGTCCCCGAAACGGCTGTTGAACGTGTTGAACAGCACCACATGCTGGCCGTCGAAGCGGTTGTGCTCGACAAAGGCCCAGATCGGCGGCGCCGGACTGTAGAGCCACACGGGCGAGCCGAGCCAGACAGTCTCGAACGGCGTCAAGTCGATGGTGCGCGGGCGAATGTCGGGCAGCGCCTCGAGCTTTTCCTTGAGCGCATTGGCATCCTTGAGCGCATGCGCCAAGCCGCCCACGCCGAGCTGATAGTCGGGTGCTTCCAGTGCAAACAGTTGAGCATCGAGCCGCCGAGCCACATGGCGCGCGGCCAGCGCGGTGTTACCCGAGCGCGAGAAATACACGACCGCTGCACGGGATGCCGTCGCCGGCGGCGCATAGGGCTGTTTGCCCGCCAGTTGGCGCGACTGGCGGCTTTCGATCCAGGTGACCGCTAGCAGCACGAGTACCGCCACCGCTAACAGCGCGCCGAACAGGACGGCAAGCCACTTGAACATCATGCCTCCGCTTTACATGAAATACGGCTTGTCGCCGTCGCTGCCCGGCTTGTTCATGCCCAGGTTCTCGCCCACATGCAGTTCCGGCGATTCGATGACCTTGGCGATCAGATCTGCCACGCTCTTGCGCGACACCACGGTGCCCTTGAAGGGCCTACCCTTGGCGGTCAACTTGTAGTCCACCTCGTCCTCGTCCGTCAGCCAGGCCGGGCGCAGAATGGTGTAGTCGAGGCCAGAGGCTTCGATCAGGTCGGCCGCGCGCCGGAAGGGCTTGAGGTCTTCGCCGATGGTGGCGTTGTTCCACTCGCCGAACTTGCCGGGCACCTCGTCGTAGATGCCCAACGAAAGCACGAAGACCAGTCGCCTGACGCCCGCTGCCTGCATGGCGGCGATGACGGCCTGGGCCTGCTTGTCCAAGTCTTCGCCCGTGAGGTTGGCATAGACGATCTCCTGGCCCGCCATGGCGTCCTTGAGCAGCTTCTTGTCCAGCACGCTGCCGATCACGACTTGCGCATTGGCGGGTTCCTGGCCGGTCAGTTTCTTGGCGTCTCGCAGCAACAGCGTCAGTGCGGTATCCGGGCGACTAGCCAGCGCGGGGATTACCCATTGTGCGATCTGGCCGGTGGCGCCGAGGATGAGGACGTTGCGCATCACAGTGCCTCCTTGAAGAACGGCACTACCTTGGCCATGGCGATGGCGACCGGCTCGGGCTTGTCATACAGGTCATAGTGTGACCAGCCTTCGGCCACGACGATGTGTTTGTCCGTCGAGGCGGCACGGCTGTAGATTTCCCAGCCGTCGCGGAAGGCACCGAAGCCGCCCGGCTTGTCACCGATGACGACCATCAACGGCTGTGTCAGCAGAACCTCGGCATGCAGGAAGGCGTCCCAGCCCATGGCCGCACCGCTGAAGGACATCAGCTGGCTGGTGGCACCATTCGGCTGCTGGCCGCGCGCGGTCTTGTAGTACTCGGTGGCTTCGAGCACGTCGATGTCGGTGAGGCCGGCCTCCTGAGCCTGTGCGACGGAGGCCGGCAGCAGGTTGGCGACTTCGCGCTCGCCACCCTGAGCCTGTTCGGTGCGCATCTGGGCGATGTGTTGAGCCAGTTGACGCGGCTGGAACTGGGCGAAACCTTCGCGAATCAAGCGGCCGTAGTTCACACCAGTGATGGACACTAGCGCCTTCAGGCGATGGTCGGTGATGCCCGCATGCACGGTGTAGGCACCGCCACCGCACACGCCGATGGCACCGATGCGCTCGGCATCCACATAGGGCAGCGATTGCAGGTAGTCCACGGCGAAGCGGATGTCCGAGACGCGGATGGCCGGGTCTTCGATGAAGCGCGGTGTACCGCCGCTGGCGCCCTGAAAGCTCGCGTCATGCACCAGCACGACGAAGCCGGCTTCGGCCAAACCCTTGGCATAGATGTTGCCGGCAGTCTGCTCTTTGCAACTGCCGATTGGGTGTGTGCTGACGATAGCGGGATACTTCTTGCCTTCGTCAAAGCCGGGCGGCAGGTAGATGTCGGCCGCAGTTTTCCAGCCCAGGTTCTGGTAGGTAACGGTTTGGATGGTGCTCATGTTGAAACTCCTTGTTCTGCACGTAGGGACGCGATTGGCCCCGCCGTGCCGTGCTTGGGTTCAGCGGATTACCTCAGCTTGATCTGGAAGAAAGGCACCAGCTTCGAGACAGCCTCGTCCACGTGCTTGAGCACGTCGTATAGATCCATGTGGTCAGCGCCATCGACGACATGCAGGACCTTGTCCTTGCTGGCGGCGCGGGCGATCAGGTCGTCGCTCATCCACTTGCTGCCCGCATTGCTGCCTGCGACGGCCAGGATCGGCTGAGTCAGGAAGGCTTCGGCCTTGTTGTAGGCGTCGTAGGTGATGATCTGCGTGAGGTTGCGTGCCAGCGTGTAGCCGGGGGCGTTTGGGTGCTCGCAGCGCGGCGTGTGGTAATACTCCCAGGCGCCGCGCAGTTCGGCGTTGGGCGCGTCTTCTTCCTTCAGCGGGGCCAGCGGTATGGTGGCCATGTCGTTGCTGCTGGCGTCGGCGGTGCGCGCCGTGGAACCCGCCTCCAGATAGGGCAGTGCATCCGCGTCCTTCACGGAGCCATCCCAGCCGTTGCGGAACATCTGGCCGATGTTCACCGCGCTCACCATCCCAAGCGCCTTGATGCGGCGGTCATTGATGGCGGCATTGGCGCTGTAGCCGGCGCCTGCGCAGATGCCCATGGCACCGATCCTGTCCTGATCCACGTAGGGTAGCGTGGTCAGGTAGTCAATCACGGCGCTCACGTCTTCGGTGCTGATGTAGGGATTCTCCAACTGGCGCGGCTCGCCCGTGCTCTCGCCTTGATACGAGCGGTCGAAGGCGATGGTGATCAGGCCGTGCTCGGCCAGCTTCCTGGTATACAGGCCAGCGGTCTGCTCCTTCACGCCACCGCCGGGATGCGAGACGACGACGGCCGGGTACTTCTTGGATTCGTCGAAGCCGGAGGGAAAGTTGATGACGGCGGCCAGGGTGATGCCTTGGCCATTGAGGTTCTTGAACGTGACGTTGGGCATGAGGTTCTCCGGTCGTGAATGAGAGGGCTGGCACAGCTAGATGACGCTGGCAGGACTTAATGCTAGACCTCGGATTGATCCTGATATACACCCTTTTAAAGACATGACTGGTAAGTTAAACTAAACAAATGGCTATCGACCCCTCTCTCGTCTTCTCCCTGACGTGGTTCGCCCACATCGCCCGCCACCGCAGCTTCACCAAGGCGGCGACGGAATTGGGCGTCACGCGTGCGGCCCTGTCCCAGCACCTCAAGGGGCTGGAGCAACGTCTGGACATGCGGCTGCTCAACCGCACGACACGGGACATGTCGCTGACGGAAGAAGGACAACGCCTGCTGGATGTCCTGCAACCCGCGCTGACGGCGGTGGAACGGGCGGTCTCGGAGCTGGGCGAAGCGCATGGTGAGCCCTCGGGCCTGATCCGCATGAATTCCTCACGCATTGCCGCCCGGCTGCTGATCGAGCCGCACATGGGTGAATTCCTGGCGCGCTATCCAGATGTGCGGCTGGAACTGGTCATGGACGATGGCTTCTCCAACATCGTGGCCGATGGGATGGATGCCGGCATTCGCCTTGGCGAGAGCCTGAATGAGCACATGGTTGCCGTGCCCATCACGCCGCCGCTGGAAATGGCCATCGTCGGCTCGCCTGCTTACTTCGAGCGATACGGAGTCCCCGAGACACCCGCCGACGTAACGAAGCACAACTGCCTGGCCTACCGCTTTACCTCCAGCGGCACGATCGACTGCTGGTCGTTCTCCTCGCCTGATGCCGAGGGCCGCACCGTGGTGTTCGAGCCACAAGGCAGCGCGGTGTTCAACGACGACAAGAGCATGCTGCGTGCGGCCTTGCAGGGTGTGGGATTGGTACAGCACATCGACCTGTGTGTGCGTCAGCATCTGGCCGATGGCACTTTAATGCGGGTGCTCGCCCCTTGGTGCCATCCGTTTCCGGGGTTCTACCTCTACGTGCCATCACGGGCACAGATGCCCGCAAAGATTCGGGCGCTGATAGATTTTCTGATTGAAAAGCGGGAGCAGTTGGTGCTGGAGTCTCGCCCCCGTTCTTCGCCTGCCAAAGTGAGGCCACGCGAAGGGCACAACATGGTTCGCGGTATGGCTCGTCGACGTGGCTCGAAGCAACCCGACCGTTGACATGTCCGCTGCGATGTCGGTCCGTGGCGTTATCAGCCCATTGAGATGCTGCGCTGCCTTCCAACCTCCCATGAAACTCCAGCGCCACGCACTGTCGCGGCAAGCTGTTGCCCCAGCCGCTGCTCGATCACCGGCTTCCAAGGCACCAGGCTGAACCCCTTGCCGTCGTCGAGCATCGCGTAGCGCCCGCTGGCCAGCATGACCGAGCGTCGATAGATACCAGCCACGCGCTACCCGAGTCGCCGAAACGCAGGTTTCGTCCCAGTGCCTACCACCGAAAACAGTCTGTTGATGGGCAGGCTCCCATTTGGTTCTTGAGGCACGTCGAGCACGTAGCTACGCACGTTGGTATCTTGTCCCGACTTCACGTCTTTGCCGGATTTCAGGCCGATCAACGGCAGAAAGAAAACATTTGACAAAAGACACTTTCAAAGCTTGCTGGATCATTTCGCCTTTTCAGGTTCGCAAATGCAGCATTTTTGCGAATCATGCAACTTTAAACCTCGTCATCACCCTGTTTTTCATCAATGTGCAGTCCGTGACCGGAGCAGCGCATTGACAATTCTGCAGTCAAAACTACCCGATTTTCTGACTCGTGTGTCATGGATAACAGAAGCACATTTTTTATCGACAGGACACAGGGAGTTTTTATGATTATAAAAACGGTTTCGTTACGTCACGGTTTTTTGTTGGGATCGGTGCTGGCCACGGGTCTGTTCGTATCGGCCAGTGCCGTTGCGCAGTCTGCCGTCACTCAGCAGACGATTGCAATCGATCTTGCCGCACAGCCCCTCGAACAGGCGATCACGCAGCTTGCCACTCAGGCAGGTTTGCTCATCGGTGTTGATGCCAGTCTGGTTGCAGGCAAACAGGCACCCGCACTGAATGGACGCTTTACTCCCCTGCAGGCGATCGGGCAACTGCTCAAAGGCAGCGGACTCATCGTGATCGAGAATGCGCCGGGACGCTACACACTGGAAGCTGCCCCCGCAGGGCACACGAACAGTAATACAGAGGCAGTGACTTTGCCGGAAATGAAAATAACCGGCATGATCGATCCTAATTCGCCAGACAACAGAAGTTACAGCCGCCCCAGTTCTTTTTCAGCAACCAAAACCGATACGCGGATCATGGAAACGCCGGTATCGATTCAGACTGTACCGAGGGCTGTAATTGACGATCAGAAATCGGTCATGCTCAAGGATATATTGGAGAATATTAGTGGCGTTCATCCAAATCCAACTCTCGGGTACGATACCAATTTCATTATGCGCGGTTTTAGCAATAACGTAACGTATCGAAATGGCCTGATTGCTAATTCTACTTTTACAACTTCTTTCGATACGGCCAACTTGCAATCAGTCGAAGTGTTCAAGGGGCCTGCCTCGATCCTGTTTGGACGTAGTGAGCCAGGCGGGTTGCTCAATATCACGACCAAGAAGCCACTCGCAACACCTTACTATGCGCTGGAGCAGCAGTTTGGCGCGTACGGCTTCTACCGTACTCAGTGGGATGCTACCGGTCCTGTCACTGAGAATAATATGTTGTTTTACCGCTTCAATGGTTCCTATCTCGATAGTAAATCGTTTCGCGATGATATTTTCAAGGATCGGATCATGGCAAGCGGTAGTGTGACTTGGCGCCCCACCAACATGACCGAGCTGACCATTGAAGCAGAGGGGCTTCATCAGGAAGGGCAAATAGATTACGGTATTCCTGTCATTGGCAATCGTTCGGCACCGATTCCGATCAGCCGCACTTTTGGCGATCGTAATGATCCGGTTGACAAACGCCATAAAATACATGTCGGTACCGAATTTGTGCACCGGTTCAATGCTGACTGGCTGATCCGCAATCGCTTCCTGATGACCCACGGCGATGATAAGTCGACATTCGTCAATCCGACACCGGCATTTGGTAGTGCACTACGTAACGATCGTTTCCTGGATAGAAATTTCTTCTATCAATTTTTTGATACTAAAAGCTATACGACTAATCTAGATTTGAATGGTAAATTCGAGCTGGCTCAGACTCATCATGAAGTACTGATAGGGTTTGATTATTTGCGTTCTGATAATAATTACTCTATCAGTGGGGAATATAACAACTCTTATCCTGCCTTGACCGTGGATATTTTCAACCCCATCAGTACGGAGACTAATCCGGCGATCATTCAGCAAATATTACTGCAGAACAAGAATTTCAGTACTTTCCGGAATGAATGGTTCGGTGTGTATTTTCAGGATCATATTACTCTGTGGGATAAATTGCATATTTTGGCAGGTGGACGATATGACTGGGCATCCACAGGTCGTGGAAGAAGTCTGAATTCGTTTTCCGAGTCTGAGAAAAATATCCCGCTGCGCAAAGATAGCGATTTCAGCCCCCGTGTCGGCATACTATATCAGTTGCTGCCGCAGATCAGTCTGTTTGGCAACTGGACTACCTCTTTCGGTGCTAATAATGGAATATCAGCAACCGGCGCCAGTTTCAAACCACAGACAGGGGAACAGTTTGAAGTGGGCATCAAAGGTGCGCTGTTTCAGGAGAAACTGATTGCGACCCTAACTTTTTATAACCTGACTAAAGATAACCTCCTGACACCCGATCTGAGTACACCGGATCCGCTCGATCGTATTGCTGTCGGCAGGCAGCGCAGCAAAGGTATCGAGCTGGATATTTCCGGACAGATTACTCAGGAATTGAGTTTGATAGGGAGTTATGCCTATACCGATGCGAAAGTCGTTCGGGATAATTCGGGTTTGCAAGGGAATCTCATGCCGTTGGTTCCTGACCATTCCGGCAGTATCTGGCTGCGATATGATGTGAAACAATTCGTTCCACTCGATGGCTTGAGTTTCGGAGTAGGTGTATTTGCCGTCGGCAAGCGGGAGGGGGATATTCAGAATACGTTCAAATTGCCAGGCTATGCCCGCCTGGATGCATTTGCCGCCTACCGGATGAAGCTCGGCCCGACCCGCCTGACCGCGCAGATCAACGCACGGAATATTCTGGACAAACGCTACTACGAATCGACCGATCCTGATAGTAATGTCGCGCCCCGGCTGGGTGTCTATCCCGGTGCTCCGCTGACCATTCTGGGTTCCTTGCGCCTCGAATATTGAGATTGCAGGTAACAGAAACCGGCCTTACCTTGCGGGCAGATGGAAAATTCAGGTTGAGAGACAGACACGGCGGATACCCGCCGTGTGAATGATTCTGAATGGAAAAGGGTATGAAAGAGCGTGGCGCTATTTGATCTCTTCTTCGTCAGGCAGTTTTCTGGCTTCATCCTCCAGCATGACGGGGATGCCATCCCGAATGGAATACGCCAGCCGATCCGCCTTGCAGATCAGTTCCAGCCGGTCTTTTTTGTAAATAAGCGGGCCTTTGCATAATGGGCAGACCAGAATGTCCAGGAGTTTTGGATCCATGAATTTTTCTCTCAACTTCTTAAGTATGATTTCGCGTAACCCGGGATCGGCACGATATTCCTGTTGTAAAACCCAGATGCGATCATCGTGCAGACTTAGACATTTTACTGCATCTTCTTCCGGTATCAGGATGATTTCGGCTTCATCAGACTGGAAGTCCGTTGCAATAAAATGGTGATTTTCCGGAAATACACGAGGAGTGACGGTCAGTTTCAGGAATTCGAGGTTGTCCAGAAAGTTTTGTGTATCCGGATCGCAGACAATGGCATGAATGCGTTTGCCTGCCAGTCCCGCTGCATCGGCTGTCAGCTCGGGCCGTGACAGATTGAAAAAATATTCTTTCTGTGGACGGGTGTGAATCGTTCTGATTTCATCCGTGATATCCGGTATCCGCCTTTGATGGCCGGCCAGTATGACGGCGTCAGTGTGTTTCAAACGTGCAAAACTGTCTCGTAGCGGCCCGGCAGGCATGATCAGGCCATTTCCTGAATTGATGACACTGGTATCGACGATGACAGCTTCGAAATCACGCTGCAGACGAAGATCCTGCAAGCCATCATCACAGATCAGCACATTGCATTCCTTGTGAGCATTTAGTAAAGCCTTTGCTGTTTCTATCCGATCATAACCGATCCATACCGGGCAGGTTTCACGTAAATGGTAGGTGAGCAACAGTGATTTATCACCAGTGAGATGGGGATGACTACTGATCGTCACCCTTGTCGGCGGACGATGGTTGTCGGGATAGCCTCGGCTGATGATCCCGGGCCGCAGCCCTGCTGCTTTCAGGATATTGGCAATCTGAATGATGAGTGATGTTTTGACGGGACTGTCAGTGGTTATACTGTCGATGATGATGATCGGTACGGGCAGGTGAATCGAAGTCAGTATCGCGCGCCGGTAAAGAAAACGCCGGATAGACTGAAACAGGATAAGCAATTGGCTGACCGGCCACAAAAAAAGATGCAGTGGGGTGATACGTTGCCAGTACAGTTCATACCAGTTCATGAGGCTGCCGGGGCAGTCAACCCGTGAAGTAGGTATATCGGCAGATGCAACATCAGCAGAACCAATGGCTTAATATCGGAAATAAGCAGTTTGTGCATGATATACGGGTGTTTCCTCAACCTGTTTGCGGGAGTGATCAATGCGGCACGTTTTAAAAAACTGTCTTAAAATGCCGTCAACATCAAGCAGTGATCTTTTGTGGAGTGATTATGCAGCATCTTGAAGCAGTCAGAAACATTTTGGGTGATGTGTTGAATCTCGGAGAGAGAAAACACACGCTGACAGCCAGTTCCGTTTTACTCGGAAATATTCCGGAGCTGGATTCGATGGCGGTGGTCAATGTGATTACCGCGCTCGAGGAATACTTCGATTTCTCGGTGGATGACGATGAAATCAGTGCACAAACTTTTGAAACACTCGGAAGCCTGGCGCTTTTTGTCGAACATAAACTGTCGCACTGAGACTGCATGGAAAATCCACCGGCTGAACCTTTCTTTCTGGATGCTTCGCCGGGAAAACGTTTCTGCCTCTATCACTCCCCCGCCGGGGATACGCCATTAAACCAGGTATTTATCTATCTTCATCCGTTTGCGGAAGAAATGAATAAGTCCCGACGTATGGCTGCTCTGCAGGCCAAAGCGTTCGCAGCGAGGGGGTTTGGTGTACTGCAGATAGACTTGTATGGTTGCGGGGACAGCGCAGGAGATTTCGGGGAGGCTACCTGGGAGATCTGGAAAAACGATGTTGAATCTGCTTACCAGTGGTTGATACAGCAGGGATTTACATCGGTTCATTTTTGGGGATTACGGCTGGGAGCCCTGCTGGCACTGGATTATGCAGCAAGTGAAAAAACGAGGACTGATCCGGCAAAATTTGTACTCTGGCAGCCTGTCGTCAACGGTAAATCATTTATGACTCAATTTTTACGCTTGCGGCTGGTGAATAAGCTCCTGTCGGATGATTCGGATAAAGCTCAGAATGTTCATCTTCGTGAAGAGCTCAGAGCAGGTAAATCGCTTGAAATAGCAGGGTATACGCTTTCTCCCGCAATGGCGGCTGCGATCGATGAATTGAAACTGAGTCAACTGGTCGTCGGGAACAGTGAAATATACTGGTTTGAGATCACGCCCGAAGCGGGTCGCGGGCTTCCTCCTGCTGGTGCTGCGGTCGTGGAGGCATGGAACCAGTCTGGTGTTTATCCGGAAGTAACACTCATACCCGGGTTGCCGTTCTGGGCTACTCAGGAAATCAGCGAATGCCCGGCACTGCTGGCAGCCACTGCTAAGCTATTTGCCGGAATCCAGCCATGAATGTTCAGGAACAAGCGGTACGTTTTTGTTGCCATCACGACTGGCTTTACGGGATTTTACATCTACCGCAGCAACCGGTTACACGAGGTGTGCTGATTGTCGTTGGCGGGCCGCAGTATCGCGTTGGCAGTCACCGACAGTTTGTTTTGCTGGCGCGCTATCTGGCGGAGCGCGGTATTGCTGTCATGCGGTTCGATTTCCGGGGAATGGGGGACAGTGACGGTGAGATACGAACGTTTGAACATGTCGGGGAGGATTTGCGCAGTGCTGCCGACTTTTTTTTCAGTGAATGTCCTTTTCTGGAAGATATCGTGGTCTGGGGATTATGTGACGCAGCGTCAGCGGCACTGTTCCATGCCCACCAGGATTCGCGAGTGAGCGGGCTGGTGTTGCTGAATCCCTGGGTGCGAACAGAACAAGGGATTGCCAAAGCGTACCTGAAACACTATTACCTGGAACGTTTGTTCGATCCGGAATTCTGGAAAAAACTGCTGGGTGGAAAATTCAATCCACTGGCTTCTATCCGGTCTTTATATGAATTTGGCAGGAACAGCTTGCGGGGCGGGAAAAGTCCGGCTGTCTCAGAAAGAAGCGCTGGTTCAGCATGCGACCTGACTGTTCCTTTGCCGGAGCGTATGCTGGATGGCCTGAAGCGTTTCCAGGGAAAAATACTGATCATTACCAGCGGAAATGATCTGACGGCGCGTGAATTTCTGGATCTGGTCGATTCATCGGCAGATTGGCAAGCTACTCTGAGAACAAAGCAGACAGAACTTTGCCACATGGAAAGCGCCAACCATACATTTTCCACGCGTGAATGGCGTGATCAGGTGACAGAACTGACCGCAAATCGAGTGTTGTCATGGTAAAACGTGTATTGATGATCGCTTACCATTTCCCGCCTTTGCACGGTAGCAGCGGAATGCAGCGGACATTGCGTTTTGCCCGATATTTGCCTGATCATGGCTGGGAGCCGATTATTCTGGCGCCTTCACCGCGCGCCTACCAGCAGATCGATTCTGGCCAGCTGGCGGATATTCCGCAACAAGTGCGTATTCATCGGGCGTTTGCGCTGGATACAGCGAGGCATCTGAAGGTGATGGGGCGATATCCGCGAGTGCTGGCCTTACCGGATCGCTGGGTGAGCTGGTGGCTGGGCGCAGTGCCCGCGGGATGGTATCTGATCAAAAAGTATAAACCGGATGTGATCTGGTCGACTTATCCTATTGCAACGGCACATTTGATCGGGCTGACCTTGCAGCGTTTGACGGGTATTCCATGGGTGGCTGATTTCAGGGATCCCATGGTGCAACCGGATTATCCGCCGCATCCACTGACTTATCGTGCCTATGAATACGTGGAAAGTAAAACGATCACCTATTGCTCCAGTGCAGTTTTCACGACCCCGGGCACACTGAGGGACTATCAGACCCGGTTTCCGCATGTCCCGGCATCGCGATTCCATCTGATAGAAAACGGATATGATGAATTCAGTTTTACTTCGATTATTCGCCCGGTAAATCAGGCTGCTGGAACCGGCCGAATCACCTTGCTGCATAGTGGCATTATTTATCCATCAGAGCGTGACCCCACTTCCCTGTTTGATGCTTTGTCCGCATTGCTGAAACGGAATGTCATCAATGCTGACAGTTTGCATATTATTTTGCGCGCTTCGTATCACGAGGATTATCTGCAGTCGCTGATCGACCGTTTTGAGATTGGAGCGATTGTTTCTCTTGCACCTCCTGTTTCCTACAATGAAGCGCTTGCAGAAATGGTGGCTGTTGATGGACTGCTGATTTTGCAGGCGGCAAACTGTAACAATCAGATTCCCGCTAAACTGTACGAATACCTGCGCGCGCAACGACCCATTCTGGCGTTGACAGATCCGGCTGGCGATACAGCAGAAAAGCTTCGCAGCGTGGGGGTTGATACAATTGTTCCACTGGATTCGAAGGAAGCAATCATGGAAGAGTTGGGTCGGTTTCTTGCGTTACTGAGGAAGGGTAGAGCACCGGTTGCGTCAGTGGATAAAATAAAATCTAACTCCAGGGAAGCCGGGGCCGGAGAATTGGCCAAGTTATTGGACGCTATCATAGAAACTGGTAAGTAAAATAACATTGAGTTTTGGAGAGAGCGGGACCTATGAGGATTCTGGCAATTTTAATTGTTATGGCGTTCTTTTTTACACCGCTGTCAGTAGCAGCTAAGAACAAGAGTTACTGCGGAGAACTGCGGCGAGGAAACCAGTTTGGTCCATTCGATTACCTGAATCGATTTAATCTTCCAAAAGAATTGGATATAGTAGAAGGTGCTCATTTTACCTCCGATGTAGAAAATCTGATCAGAGGAAGTAGAAGTGTGACTCCTGCAGGAGATCTAGACTATACTCTTCGTGCCTGGCCCAATCATCACCGGGCTTTGGCAGCTCTTGTCAAGTATTCAATCAGGGAAAAATCTACTCATATCCGCGATTTGAAATGGCCGGTCGAATGCTATTTCGACCGGGCGATCCGTATGAATGCGAAGGATGCGCAGGTGCGGTCGATTTACAGTGCGTTTTTGTCGCATCGCGGCAGAAACAAGGAAGCGCTCGAGCAGCTGGAAGTAGCGGCTGATCTGGAACCTGATAATGCCATGATCCTTTATAACCTCGGGTTGTTGTATTTCAAACAGAAAAACTACGAAAAAGCCGGTCATTATGCCGAAAAGGCTTATGCACTTAATTATCCACTGCCGGGTCTCAGAAACAAATTGATCCAGGTTGGTAAGTGGCGTGGATCGGCTCCCGGAAAGTCTGGTAAGTAACTCTGGCTGACTGGCTTATCTGCGTTGTCAAATTACCTTTTATCATTGACTACTGATGTTCCATTATGGAAAAGAATGAAAAGATACATGCAGATATGCAAGCTCTCGGGCGTGCAGCGCGTTCGGCAGCGCGAATAGTTGCAAAAGCGGATACTGCCGTTAAAAATCATGCACTCATTGCGATGGCCCGGGCTATCCGTTGTCATGAGGCATCGTTGCTGGCGGCTAATGCTGCAGATGTGGCGCAGGCCAGAAAAAAAGATCTCGAACCTGCCATGATCGATCGCCTGACATTGACTTCAAAGGGAATTGCAAGCATGGCTGCCGGCCTGGAGCAGATTGCTGCATTGCCTGATCCGATTGGTGCAGTGACAGATCTGGATTATCGGCCATCTGGCATCCAGGTGGGCAGAATGCGGGTGCCACTAGGTGTGATCGGTATTATTTATGAAGCACGCCCGAATGTAACAGCAGATGCTGCCGGTTTGTGTCTCAAAGCAGGTAACGCTGCGATTTTACGAGGAGGATCTGAAGCCATACAAAGTAACCAGGCTATTGCTGCTTGTGTGCAAGAAGGACTCAGATCAGCTGGATTGCCTGAACATGCGGTACAGGTCATAGAGACGACAGATCGTGCTGCAGTGGGCGAACTGGTTACCATGAATGAGTATGTGGATATGATCGTCCCGCGCGGTGGTAAGGGATTGATCGAGCGGATTGCAAACGAGGCGCGTGTGCCGGTCATCAAGCATCTGGATGGTGTATGCCATGTTTATGTCGATTTATCGGCTGATCTGGAAAAAGCCGTGCGTGTGGCCGATAACGCTAAAACTCAGCGTTACGGTACGTGTAATACCATGGAAACATTACTGGTCCATGCCGGAATTGCTGAACGGTTTCTGCCGCGCGTCTGCAAAATTCTTCTGGAAAAGGGAGTGGAATTGCGGGGGGATGAAGCTGCTCGTGCACTCGTTGCCGGGATGAAGCCGGCGGTGGAAGAAGACTGGTACGCTGAATATCTTGCACCAGTACTGAGTGTTCGTATCGTGGCAGATATCGATCAGGCCATCATCCATATTGCCACCTATGGATCACAGCACACTGATGCCATCGTGACTGAAGATTATTCACGTGCCCGCCAGTTTCTGCGTGAAGTCGATTCCAGCTCAGTCATGGTGAATACTTCGACCCGCTTTGCTGATGGGTTTGAATATGGTCTGGGAGCGGAAATCGGTATTTCTACAGACAAGTTGCATGCACGCGGTCCGGTGGGGCTGGAGGGGTTGACCAGCCAGAAATTCATTGTGCTGGGTGACGGCCATATCAGAGAATAAAACGATGACGCAATTTACAAAAGTAACTTTGCCCGATATTGGGGATTTCCAGGAGGTTCCGGTAGTAGAAATCCTGGTGAGCCCGGGTGATGAAGTCGAGCAGGAAACCCCCTTGCTGGTGCTTGAAACCGATAAGGCATCGATGGAAGTGCCAGCTCCGCAAGCGGGTATCGTGCGGGAGATACACGTCAAAGCAGGTGACAGAATTTCACAAGGTTCACTTATCATTACACTGGAAGTCAGGGAAGTGGGTGCTCAAGCAGCTTCAACCACACCATCCGGTGATACAGGCAGGACTGACAACCAGCCAGCTGCTCCAGATACAGAAGCATCTGTCGAGAGAGTTGCATCAGTCCCGGTAACTGCTCGTGGAGAAATTCACGTTGAAGTCGTCGTGCTGGGCGCTGGTCCGGGTGGCTATACCGCGGCATTCCGTGCCGCTGATCTGGGTAAGCAGGTTGTATTGATCGAGCGTTATCCCGTGTTGGGTGGTGTTTGCCTGAATGTGGGCTGTATTCCTTCCAAGGCGCTGTTGCACGCCGCAAAAACACTTACGGAAGCAAAAGAAGCGAGTCTGTACGGTATTCGTTTCGGACAACCTGAAATCGATGTTGGCAAACTGCGCTCATGGAAAGAATCGGTGGTGGGCAAGCTGACCAAGGGTTTGTCGATGCTTGCCAGACAGCGCAAGGTAACTGTCATCCATGGTACTGGAAAGTTCGTCAATCCGCATCTGATTGAAGTTGAAACATCAGATGGAATCAAAACGATTTCGTTCGACCATTGTGTCATTGCGGCCGGATCCAGTGCAGCGCATATCCCGGGGCTCCCAGCCGATGAACGCATCATCGATTCAACCGGAGCGCTGGCATTAGCAGAGATTCCTGAACGCATGCTTATTCTGGGAGGGGGGATCATCGGGCTGGAGATGGCTACGGTCTATCATGCGCTGGGTACCAGAATCAGCATTGTGGAACGGATGGCGCAACTCATTCCGGGAGCCGATACTGATCTGATCAAGCCGCTTTACAAAAAATTGAAAACGGAATGCGAAGCAATTTACCTCAATACCAGTGTCAGCCGGGTTGAAGCGGATAAGGAAGGTTTGCAGGTATTTTTCGAGGGTGAACAGGCGCCTGAGCCACAACGATATGATCGGGTGCTGGTTGCAGTCGGGCGTCGGCCAAACGGAAAACTGATCGATGCCGGAGCTGCCGGTATCAATGTGGATGAACGTGGATTCATTCCAGTGGATAAGCAAATGCGGACCAGTGTTCCGCATATTTTTGCAATTGGTGATATTGCCGGAGATCCCATGCTGGCGCATAAAGCATCCCATGAAGGTAAGATTGCGGCGGAAGTCATTGCTGGGCACAAGGTTACATTCGATGCACGTACCATTCCCTCGGTTGCCTATACCGATCCTGAAGTTGCCTGGATGGGGCTGACAGAAACCGAAGCCGAAAAGCAGGGTATCGCTTATGAGAAAGCAGTATTTCCCTGGGCTGCCAGTGGTCGTGCCATTACCATGACGCGCGACGAAGGCATGACCAAACTACTCTTTGATAAGGTCAGTAAAAGAATTTTAGGAGCTGGCATGGTTGGGCCGCATGCGGGAGAGCTGATTGCAGAAACCGTGTTGGCTTTGGAAATGGGGGCTGATATGCAGGACATCGGACTGACCATCCATCCTCATCCTACTTTGTCTGAGACCGTTCTTTTTGCTGCAGAGCTGGCGGAAGGTACGATCACGGATTTGTACGTTCCGAAGAAGTGAGTGTGAAGCAGTAAGTGCCCAGTCAGGCAGAGTACATTTGGAAAATTAGAAATGCAGGATGGCACTGCCCGAAAGCAGTATTTGGTCATTGTCTGTACCGTCCTTGAACACGTCATGGTGAATGGCCATATCGTAGCGAACTTCAGAACGTAACGTGATTCCGGCGATGGGTTTGTAGTTTAATCCTGCTGTAACACCGATGAAATCCTCATCGTTGCCATCACCCATTACACGGGTTCCGTTCTGGTCGTGGAACCATTCAAAACGCAATCCTGCCCCAAGCTGGTTTGAAATATCGTACAGAAGGTACTGATTGATTCCATACCATGTAGCGGAGGAAGAATTCGGTGTTCCCGCTTCAATTCCGAAGTCATGTTGTACCACGTAATGCAGTTTATCAGTGATACTTCGTTCCAGCTCGATGCTGTACATCGTACGATTATGGTCATGGTTCAGAGGGCCAGTTTTTACATCGCCCGTGATCAGTGATGCGGAAAGCATGGTTTTTCTGTCATCGGTGATGTAATTCAGCCCTCCCAGATAGTCAGGAGAGTGCCTGGAAAAGGCATCCCATCGGGTAACAACTCCGCTCTTGATGGTGAGATTGTCATTGACCGGATAGGAAAGCATGATACCCATGTGTGTAAAAGGTTCAGCGTACCGCATGGTGTAGGCGTGTGAGAAAAAGAAATTGTTGGGTGACATCGGAGACTCATACCCGATAATCGTATAAAAATGACCGATCGACATGCTCACACCATTCCCGATCGGTGCATACAGGTTGACATACAGTTGAGGAAATACCAGTTGATGTTTCGGGTTATCTCCCAGAATGGTTGAGTCGAAACTGGAAGTTTTGACAAATTTTGCATCTGTACCGTACAAAAGGTCGGCGCGCATGCCGATATCCCACGAATTTCTGCCGGGATCTATTTCTTTTTCGATATAGGCATAAACCTGGTGGAGATTGAACTGGTTGGCACCATCATTGAATGCCACCGGGAAGTTCGAACGATTATGTGGATCCCCAGGATTGCCGGTAAAGCCGGCTTCCACCCATCCTCTAAATTTCAGTTTGATTGATGGGGCAGGCGTGATTTCATTGATGTTGTAGCCGGTCAGCGTGTTGATTAACCCGGTTTCTTCGGCAGAAGCTGAAGTGGCAGCGAGCAAGCTGAATATCAGGAATAGTGAGGTGCCGGTTCTGTTGTATCGAGATGGATGCATAGAGTGATCTCCTGCTGGTTGTTCTATCGATCAGGAAGACATGAACTTTTTATTCAGATTTACGATGTTTGGATAAAAATGCTGCCATTTGTCGCAGATAGGATCAGGATCCGGATTCGTCAGGGCTGGTTATTCTGAAGCGGCAATATTTTCCATTTCTGACGATACATTCCGTATGTTCGATATCGGCTTTCAGCAGATGCTTCAGGAAACTGATGTCGAGCTTGCAAAATTCCTGATGCTGCTGGGCGAGTTCCTGAAAAACACAATTATTTGCAACGATTTCTGCCTGATTTTCTGATATCCGATATATTTCGGTATCGTAACCAAGCTCGCTCATGATGGTAATGGCTTCCTGAAGTTTGTCGCTGCGGGAGGTATGCTGCGTAAGGCGATGTTCCAGCCCGCTTGCCATTTCTTTGCCAAGCTCGGTCAAACAAACATCAAGCTCATGTTCACCCATATTTTTGTCTATCCAGGAAAGCAGCAGCTTTGCCAGAAATGAGTATCGCCGCTGGAATAGCTCCAGGCCATTGGGTGTCAGCGTGTATACCCGGCCCGGCCTGCCGCCAGTGCTTTCCTGTAAGGCACTCTGAATGAAACCGCTGCTGCCCAGATGAGTAAGATGCTGGTTGACGGCATTACGGGAAATAGTCAGTAGACTGGATAATTCTTCTACCGTTAGCCCTTTACGATGATGCAGCAGGGCGGTGAGCAGGGATTGCTGGCGTTCTCCCAGCAACGACAAGGCAGATTTCATGACTTATGATGAACCGTTATTCCAAGTTTTGACATATTTATATTGCGAAAGTATTTTAACTTGCAGTATAGTGGAATCCTCTCGGTAAAAAAAGAGGAGGAGACTGAGATGTTGAATATTTCAATTCTGATTTTTGCAATTGCTGCATTAGGGGGGGTATTCCTGGCTTCCAAGGTGCTTGCTGGTAAGCTGGCTCCATGGCCAGTTTCCATCGTACATGCTCTGCTGGGTGCAGCAGGGTTGGTAACACTGATATTGGTGATAATGGAAGGACCGGAAAACAATCGTCTGACTGCTGCACTGGCTCTGCTGGTCGTGGCTGCATTGGGGGGATTTTATCTTGCTTCACTCCATGCAAAATCAGCGATAGCGCCTAAGGGCGTCGTCTTCATTCATGCTGGTGTGGCAGTTGCGGGCTTTCTCACGCTGTTGAGCGTATTGTTGTAAGTTCCGAAAAGGAGAGATTGATATGAGACACCCCATTCATCCGATGCTGGTTCATTTTCCTGTTGCGACCTTGTTTCTTGCAACGCTGGGAGATATTGCCAGCTTGTTCATGGACGAGCAAGTCAGTCGGGTGGTTGGGGTGCTGCTCGTTATCGGTACGATCACCGCATTGCTTGCCATGGTGGCGGGTCTGATGGAGCTTGGAAAAATTGATCAGCAGAGTCTGGCCATGAAGGTTGCCAATCAGCACATGATGCTGATGATGGCCAGCTGGTCATTTTATGCAGTCAGTCTGTTTCTGAGGCTGGAAGGAACCCGTTTGGGCCAGCCGGGCATGGTTGCCATTGCCATGTCTGTTGCAGGATTGATCGTTCTCTGTATCGGCGGCTGGCTGGGAGGCAAGCTTGTTTATGAATACGGTGTGGGTACCCGTTCCAATCAATCCTGACAGGGGAAATTGGGCCGTAATCATAATGAGTCAGGTAATAATAATTTTGTATTGGCACTGATGTGCCAAATGAACGGCTGAGGGAAGGTGCTGAACCCGTTCTTCGGGTTTTTGTAGTATGTTTTCAGGTGATCGTACTGTCCAGGCCATTCTCGGCAATTTCTGCCGCTCGCAGGACAGCCCTCGCTTTGTTGCAGGTTTCGGTCCACTCACTTTGTGGAACAGAGTCAGCTACGATACCAGCTCCCGCCTGCACATGCAGTATGCCGTCCTTGATCAGGCCGGTACGGATTGCGATGGCCAAGTCCATGTCGCCATTGAATTCGAGATAACCGACTGCGCCAGCATAAATACCGCGCTTGGAGATTTCCAGCTCATCGATGATTTCCATTGCTCTGACCTTGGGTGCGCCGCTGACGGTACCCGCAGGGAAGGTGGCGCGTAGTACGTCGATCGCATTTAAACCCGGTTTGAGCTTTCCTTCAACATTGGAAACAATGTGCATGACATGCGAATAATATTCTATCTGCATGTTCTCGGTGACTTTTACGCTACCGGTCTGGGCAACCCGGCCGATATCATTGCGTCCCAGATCCATCAGCATGATATGTTCCGCCCGCTCCTTGGGATCGGCCAGCAAATCTGCCGCCAGTGCCTGGTCAGCCTGGGTATCCTGGCCACGTGGTCGGGTACCGGCAATTGGACGGACGGTAACTGTATCCTTTTCCAGTCTGACCAGAATTTCCGGTGAGGCGCCAACGATATGAAAATCCCCCAGATGATAATTGAACATATAGGGTGATGGGTTGAGGCTGCGCAGCGCGCGATACAGTGCCAATGGTGAAGCAGAGTAGGGTTTGCTGGTACGCTGCGAGAGGACGACCTGCATGATGTCGCCCTCCAGGATGTAATGCTTGGCTTTTTCCACTGCGGCAATGAAGTCGGCTTCGGGAAATTCACTCACAGCTACTTTGGAGGAAGTAGATTTCTCGACTGGTATCGAGAGCGGTTCTCGCAGTTTGTGCAGCAATTCCCGGAGCCGGTTTTTGCTGGTCTGATAGGCATTTTCCAGTGTCGGGTCGGTATAGATGATCAGGTAAAGCTTGCCGGAGAGATTGTCCATGACAACCAGTTCTTCCGACAGCAGTAACAGAATATCCGGTGTTTGTATCGTATCCGGCCGTGCATGCCCTGCTAGTTTTGGCTCGATGTAACGAATGGTATCGTAGGAAAAATACCCGGCCAGTCCTCCGCTGAAACGAGGCAATTCCGCATGGGGTGCTACCTTGAATCGGTTCAGGAAGGTGCCAATGAAACCCAGCACGTCGCTGGTATCGATTTCTTCCTTCGTTTCATTGTCACTGATGACGCGAACACGGCTGGAACATGCTTCCAGCCGTATTTCTGCAGGTAATCCGATGACCGAGTAACGCCCGAACCGCTCCCCTCCCAGGATCGATTCCAGTAAATAGGAATAAGGCTGGTTCGCCAGCTTGAGGTAAATGGAGAGGGGTGTATCCAGATCAGCGAATGTTTCCAGCACCAGAGGTATCCGGTTATAGCCTTGTGCTGCCAGATCGTTGAATTCACTTTCAGTTATGCAATGATTCATGGAAAACAAGGTATTGCTGAAATGGTCGGGTTAATGAGATGAAGCTTTACCGGTCGATAAAAATCGAGGTTGCTGCGGCCAGCGAAAGTCTGCTGTAAGTTGATCAAGTGTCGTGCTGGTAGGTGATCAATCGGGTGGCATCCACGATGGTATCGACTACTGCATCGCAATCGAGCTCACGCACATCATGCCCTTCGTTATAGCCATAAGGTACACAAAAAATATGGCAACCCGCTGCACGTGCAGCAATGGCGTCGTTTGATGAATCACCGATCAGCAATGCGGCTTTGGGCAATATGTCGAAGTGTTTGCAGGCATGCAGCAATGGCAGTGGATCCGGTTTTCTCTTCGGCAGGCTGTCGCCCGATAATACCAGTTCGAAATAATCCAGCAGGCCGGTTTTGTGCAGCAACGGCAGGGTGAAAATTTCGGTTTTGTTGGTAATGCAGACCAGGCGGAATCCACTCTGCTTGAGTTGTTCAAGTCCTTCGACGACACCGGGATAAGGGCGTGTATGTACATGCAGATTTTCCGCATAACAACGTTCATAAATCGGTAGCGCTTGTTCGAAGAGTTCGGGATCCGGTTCGTCATCCGGGCTGTTGGTGAGTGTGCGCTTGACGAGCTTGGGAACGCCCTTGCCAATGAAAGTTTGGATGGTCGATGATGGCAGTTCCGCCATACGCAGCTCACGCAACATTTCATTGGCGGCCAGTGCCAGATCTTGTGCAGTGTCGAGCAGGGTGCCATCCAGATCGATGATGATGGCTTTGAGTGGTAACGGGAACAAGCCTGAGTCAGATGGTTGTGTATTGAGTTGAGTCATGAGAGTAACTGGTTCCTGATCAGGCGACTTTTGCCAACTCGGCGCGCATGGCGGCAATGATGCTGTCGTAGCGGTGGGGATCACTTTCTTTACCCGCACCATAAATGGCAGAACCAGCCACGAAAGTATCTGCGCCGGCGCGGGCGATTTCCGCAATGTTATCCACTTTTACACCACCATCGATTTCCAGCAGAATGTCACGGCCGCTTGCAGTGATACGTTCCCTGGTCAGGCGTAATTTATTCAGTGCTTCAGGAATGAAAGTCTGTCCGCCAAAACCGGGGTTGACTGACATGATCAGGATCAGGTCGAGTTTGTCCAGGACGTGGTCGAGATACGAAAGAGGGGTGGCCGGATTGAAAACCAGTCCTGCCTTGCACCCCTGCTCCTTGATGAGTCCGATCGTACGATCGATATGCCGCGAGGCTTCCGGATGGAATGAAATGATGTTGGCGCCTGCCTTTGCGAAATCCGGAATGATGCGATCAACCGGTTCCACCATCAGGTGCACATCGATCATCGCTTTGGTTAAGGGGCGGATTGCCTCACACACCAGTGGACCGATCGTCAGATTGGGAACGTAATGGTTATCCATGACATCGAAGTGAATGATGTCTGCACCGGAATCCAGGACTTGCGTGATTTCTTCACCCAGTCTGGCAAAATTGGCGGAAAGAATACTCGGGGCAATACGATACATGATTGGACCTCATAAGGAAATGTCACATTTTAACCATAAATGGAAACGGGGAGTTAATAATGCTTTTGAATGGATATCTGTGTTCACGGGGTTGGCAAGATGTGCAGCTGTTTCTTTGCTTTCTTCCATGATTCCTGCAAGAATCTGACGATATGACTCCGATCCAGACCTTCATCGACCGCAGAAAGCATCTGCTGTCAAAAATACAGCATGGCGTTGCGGTAATTGCTACTTCGCCGGAAAGATACCGTAACCGGGATACACATTATCCTTATCGTTTCGACAGTTATTTCTATTATCTGACAGGTTTTCGCGAACCCGAAGCAGTGCTGGTACTGGTTGCAACCGGCGACGCAAATACTTCGCAGCAGATTTTATTTTGCCGTGACAAGGATATCGAGCGTGAAATCTGGGATGGATTTCGTTATGGGCCGGAAGCCGCACGGGAGGTTTTCGGTTTCGATGCAGCATATTCCATTGCCCGGCTGGATGAGCTGGCCGGTGAGCTTCTGGCGGATCAGCCCGCCGTATTTCATGCCTTCGGTCATGATACTTCCTGGGATCAGCGTGTGGTAGGGTGGATCAGCCGGGTACGGGAACAGGTCAGAAAGGGGGTATCGGCGCCTGCTGAAATTCGAGATATCCGCCATTTACTCGATGAAATGCGTCTGATCAAGGATAAAAATGAATTGGCGGTAATGCGTGAAGCAGCCAGGATTTCGGCAGAGGCACACAAGTGTGCCATGCAGGCGACCCGCCCCGGCAGATATGAGTATGAAATAGAAGCTGAATTGCTGTATGAATTTCGCCGGCAGGGTGCTGAGGCTCCCGCTTATACATCGATCGTGGCAGGCGGTGCAAATGCATGTGTACTGCATTACATCCAGAACGATGCGCAACTGCAGGCGGGTGATTTGCTGCTGATCGATGCAGCTTGTGAACTGCACGGCTATGCGGCGGACATCACACGTACCTTTCCGGTGAATGGCAGATTCTCCGCTGTACAAAAAGATGTCTATCAGCTGGTACTTTCTGCGCAATCCGCTGCAATTGACACGGTTCGGCCCGGCAGCAACTGGGATTCACCGCATCAGGCCGCCTTGCGGGTGCTGGTACAAGGCTTCATTGATTTGAATTTGTGCCAGGGCAGTCCGGATACTGTTATCGAAACGGAATCCTATAAACGTTTTTATATGCACCGGACTGGGCACTGGCTGGGGCTGGATGTGCATGATGCCGGAGAATACAAACAGGCCGGCCAGTGGCGTGAGCTGGTACCGGGGATGACGTTGACAGTCGAGCCGGGTTGTTACATTCGCCCTGCTGAAGATGTTCCGGAACATTTCTGGAATATAGGCGTAAGAATCGAGGATGACGTGGCAGTTACACCGGCCGGACACGAAGTACTTACCGGAGCGGTGCCTAAAAGTGTGGCTGAAATAGAGGAGTGGATGCAATGTACGACGATTTCAGAAAGATAATCATCAGGCGGATCGTATACCGTGGACAGACCGGCCCGGAGGGCGATCCCCTGAAAACACCACCAGCCAATAAATGGTTGTTTTATCTGACACTCATACCGGCAGTGGTCGTAGTAGTAGTGCTGGGTGCATTCTTCTTTTCAATCGTGCTGGCACTGTTTGTCGCCGTGGCTGGTGTGATTGGTGCACGGTTCTGGTGGTTACGGCGTAAATTCCGGAAGTCGATGTCTGCTGCGGCCGAGCAAAAAAATAGCATGATTGAAGATGCTGAAATCATTGAAATCCGGGAAAACGATAAAAGCGACCGTGGGCACCATTAATTATTTTCAATCGTTATTGACGGGGCAGCCATGCGTAAGTTTGCAGCGTTCATCCTGTTTTCAGTAGTTGGCACATCCGGCTGGTGTGGAGATACCATTCGGTCCGGGTTATGGGAAGTCACGACTCGATCGGATTTGCTCGGGCTGGTTGCACATGTTCCATCCGAGCAAATGCAGCAGATCACCAGTCTGGCCAGGCAATATGGATTGAAAGTGCCTCGCATTCAGGAGGGTGCTGCCATTTCGAAGGTATGTATCACCCCGGAGATGGCAGAACAGGATATTCCCTCGCATTTTTACGAGAATCAGTCTGGATGTTCGGTCGTAAATGCCAGCCGGTCCGGAAATCGCTATCAGGTGGAACTTGTCTGCGACAATTCCCGTTTCAAAGGGAACGGTCACGCTGAAGGTATTTTTTCCACTCCCGAGCGTTTTACCGGAAAAACGGAATTCAACAGTACGGTCCAGGGTACACCACTGTATGTCTATGCCGAAACGAGCGGCCGGTGGATTGGCGCGCAGTGTGAGGCAGTGCAGCCTGTGCGATAGATTTGAGATGTTCGGGTATCGACTCATATGGCTGTTAAGTCATATAAGAGCTTATCCCAATAAGCCTGTAGAGAACGCCAGGTAATGATCCTGAGAGATACAGATTCATCGGATCAGAATGGCACGATCAGATTAGCCAATACAGTACGGGGCAATCCTGGATAAAGCACCCTGAAGTTAGCGCCTGAGGCCGATCCTGATTCGTAATGCGTCTTATCAAATATATTACGCAGATTGATTTGCAGGCGTGTACCCGGCAGACCAAATCTGAAAGTGTAGGCGATCATAGCATCAATGATTGTGTACGCTGGCAATCGCGCCAGGTTGGTGTTATTTACATATTTGCTACCCGTGTAATATACGCCCCCGCCTACTGTCCAATCTTGGGCAAACCCACCTAAATCATAAGTTGTCCACAAATTAGCAGAATGATGCGGTGTAAAAGACAGCTCCTTGCCCACATTGGCAGGTGTGTTGTCCTTGGTAATCTCGGTATCGATGTATGCATAGCCCGCGATTACATTCCAGCGATGAGTCAACTGGCCAACGGCTTCAAACTCCCAGCCTTCGGAATTGACCTCACCACTGATTTCCCGGAATGCCGGGTTGCTCAGTGAGGCCGTTGGTACATTGGTCTTAGTCAGATTGAAATAGGCTACTGAAGTGCGCAAACGACCATCCAGCCACTCAGCTTTTGCTCCGACTTCATATTGCTGTGCCCTGGAAGGGGGGGCATATTGGCCCGGCCCGGTAAATACGTTTACATTCGGTGCGGAAGAACGCGTATATGAGCCATAAATAGTCGCCCAAGGCTGCGGTTTGAAAACCACACCGACAGTTGGATCGATATTGCTATATTTTTGCCGGGGGATGACCGTGTCTGTGGCACCGCTCCAATCGGTGGGCGTATCGCTATAGGCAGAATAGCGTAACCCCGCCAACAGGTTCAGGTAGCGGTTAATACTCATATAGTCCTGAATGGCAATACCGTAATCGCGCTTGCTGCCTCGTACTTTGATATCGTAAGGAGCACTCAGCGACGCGCCACCAGTGGGGCGAGGGTCATAGAGATCAACCGGATCGAGCGAATCGTCAGCTGATGGAAACCCACCCCGCTCTTTGTAAGATGAAGTATCGGCTGTCACAGTAACGAGGTGACGCATGCCCATCAGCATCAAATCTCCTTTCAACTGGGCCTGAATGGTCTGTGCAGTCATGAATTGATCGCCTGGATAAGCATAGCGATGAACCTTATTGTCAATTACTCCACCCATGAAATAAACATTCGTGTAATCACGCATGGTCCGGTTATTGACATAGCCGAAATTCACGGACCATGCATCATTGAATCGGTGATCCAGCCTCGCAGTGAATAACCGATGGCTACCCTTGAAAGTAGCCTCCGGCTCACCATAGAACTTGTTCAATAGTTGATTAGCACTGGATATATTCTGCGGGTCGGGTACCGGCAACCCTACGTAAGTAAGTTGTTTGCGGTAAGTGTATTCCAAATCGAGATCCAAGCGCGTCTGTGGAGTCAACTTGAAGGTCAATGCACCGGCAACATCATGTTGCTGCGGTTTCACATCATCGACGATGAAAGCCTGCCGTGTCGTGCCGGCATTAAAACGATAGAGCATAGTAGCTGACTCATTTACCGCACCGGTCACATCCAGTGCTGCCTCATAATAGCCCCTGCTACCGATGCCTAGCCTGACTTCATGAAATTGCTCCGCCTGCGGCTGCTTGGTGACGATATTCATCAGCGCGCCAGGCTCGACCCGGCCATAATCCATCGACATCGCACCTTTGATGACTTCATAACGCGCCACGTTGTGATGCGCTGGCTGCATCAGATTGATGTAACGAAAACCATTACGCAAATAGTTATTGACGTTCGAAAGTACAAAACCGCGGGTAAAAAGTGCATCATAAGTACCGACATAACTCGTTGTGCGTACACCTGCGACGTTGCGTACGATATCCCCTATAGTTTGCGCCGCCTGATCAATTGCAGTTTCAACCGGAATGACGGAGACTGTCATTGGCGTATCGAGAATGGAAGCACCTGAGCGGGTTACTGTGGCAGTGTTCGCTTTGACTCTTGTCTGATTTTCAGTACCCACGCTTGCTGATACGGTTACCGTCGGTAGGGTGCTGGTCTGATTAGTGGCTGGTTGTGCGGATATGACTGTAAAACCGTGATCACTGGTAGCTTGCCATACCAGGCCAGAATCTGCCAGTAGCCGTTCCAGTGCCTGTTGGGGTGTTAATGCTCCTTTGACTGCCGGCGCCATTCTGGTTTCGGTCAGATCGGTCGAAAATATAATGCGCGCACCTGTTTGGCGAGCCAGTGTATTGAGTGCTTTATCCAGCGGTTGGATTGGAATATCGATCTGGGTATCCGCAGCGAGTACAGTGGGATGACTGTTGAACAACAGCAATATCAGTAGGATGGATTCGAATACATGAAACCTTATGCCGTATAGCGTGTTTTTAAGCGTACTTTTAATTCTGTTTTGCATCTGAATAGCTCCCCTGTGAATTTTTGGCTTTCACAGGGTTGGCGTTTATCAAGAAGCAAATGTTGAGGTGTGTTGGAAATTTTTTTACTCTCGCTCGGGTCCCAGGAATCAGCGGCTTTCTATGATAACGGTATTGTCCGGTGTCCGTCGTATCCTGACAGCGATACTGATCGGTAAAGTGTCGATCAGAGATTCGATACCTTGAATGTCGTATTCACCTGATACACGCAAACGGGCAGCTTTTTCATCCTGTATGATTAGTGGAGCCTGGCGATAGCGCTGTATTTCAGCAATGGCTTCCTGCAATGGCGTGCCATCGAATATCAGTTTACCCTGTAGCCAGGCAGCTGCAGTGGTGGCTGCAATGGATTGAATGGGTGCAATCGAATGACCGCGTGCGGTGGTGGTCTGATTTTGTATCAGTATCTGCTTGGTTGTTGGGGTGCAGACTTCCACCGCTCCTTCTATCACGGTAACCATGGCCCCTTCCCGGGTATGACGTACATTAAAGATGGTGCCAATATCGCGTATGGTTGCATGGTTGGCATAAACCATGAAAGGTCGCCAGCTATGGTTAACATGGAATGATGCCTCACCCTGGATAAGCGTGAGGTGTTGCGAGCGCAATCGGGTTTCAGCCTGTACGGTAGTCTGTGTATTCAAGGTGATGACGCTGCCGTCGAGCAGGGTATAGGCCGATTGCTGGCCGATTGTTGTAGTGAATTGACGGCTTTGCAGCACGGGGTCGATCAGCCAGATGCTGACCAGCAATATGGATAACGCAGTGCCGATAGCTGATTTGATACGTCGCCGGCGTTTGCACTGTGTTTTAGCTTCCTGCAGAATTTCTTCCCGCGAAGGAAAATGTGCGCGTAATGCATTTTCATAAGGTGATAGTTTGTCATCCGCTGGTATATCTTGCTTGTTAGCGGATTGAGGTTCTTGCTGTGGTGGTGGGCGCATTTATTCCCAGTGCCACGTGCGTTGTATGGTTGCCATGGCTTGTGAAAAATGTTGGGTCACCATATTGCGTGAAATACCCAATTCCTGAGCGATTTCCAGTTGTGGCATGCCGTGCAGGCGATGCAACAGAAATACTTGCTGCTGACGGGGTGGCAGGTTCTCGATAATACGTTTGAGCGCTTCCAGTCGTTGGGTGAAATCCAGTATTGCCGCACCATCTGTATCATGCGCATGAATATCAGGTATTTCTGCCACGGAGTTGATATAACGGCGCTGTCTTTCATCATTGCGGCAAAGGTCAATTGCGCGGTTCTTTATTGCCCGTCGTAAAAAGGCGAGTGGTGTGTGAATGACCTTTTCCGGTGGATGTTCAATGAGTTGCAAACATACATCATGTACTACTTCGTATGCGAAGTGACGATCCCCGAAATAATGCCGAACGTAGTCTACCAGGTCCTTATAGTGATAAGCTAATGTGACAATGAGTGCAGAATGGGAGGAGGTTGAAGACATGATGCAAACGGGTTAATTAGCCTGAACCGAGATTATCCTAATTCTCGCTGATATTGCAAATACAAATCGTTTTCAATATTGAAAGACTTTCCTGCTTTTGGTTGAATTCCGATTTCCTGAAATCTGTCATTTGTCTGCTACCGGATCAATGAAACTGCGCGTAGTGTTATCAAGATCAATTAGGCTAGACCGAATTCGACTGACTATCTGATCGTCGTTACGAAGAATTCACTGAAACGGCGGATTATGTATTGGGATATCTTTCTAAGAACCTGTTTACGATCTTTTTGTTATCCCTGATAATGCATGGATGAAAAGAATCGAGTATGCCAGCGATATCAGTAGAGAGAAGTTTGCCGAGATAGAGCTGCTATTGCGCAGCGTACGACGCAGGACCAAGCCCACGAAGGTGGATCTGTACGAGGTGTTCTGCGCGGTGCTGTACCTGCTGCGCACTGGTTGCCAATGGAGATTCCTACCCGGAGAGTTTCCCAAGTGGCAGAGTGTATATGCTTATTGGAGCAAGTGGAGTGAGCCCGACCAGTACGGCGTGAGCGTATTGGAGCGGGCACTCAAAAAATCAGGTTGGCGCGGTCCGAGAGAAACAGGGGCGCAACGTTTGCAGCGCGCTCTTGATCATGGACGCGCAGAGCGTGAAAAACACAGACACGGCCGACCAGAAAGGTTATGACGCTGGCAAGAAGGTATCGGGTATCAAGCGCCATATCGCTGTCGATACCCAGGGTTTGCCGCATGCTATTGCGGTGACGACGGCGGAAGTGACTGACCGTAAAGGTGCATTGCAAGCTCTGGAGCGCTGCAGGCTGGGCTTGGGGCAAGTACAAAGTTTGCTGTGCGATAGTGGCTATACTGGAGAACCATTCGCTGAAGGCGTGCGAGAAATTCTGGGCGAAGCTGTCACGGTGCAGATTGCCAGGCGCAGTGAACTGCATACCTTCAAAGTTATGCCCAAACGCTGGATTGTCGAGCGTAGTTTCGCCTGGCTGGAGAAGAGCAGAAGATTATGGAAAAACTGCGAGCGTAAGCTCAACACCAGTCTGCAGTTCATTCATCTGGCTTTCCTGGCATTACTACTTAAAAGATCGTAAACAGGTTCTTATGAGAGTTGGGTAAATAATGTGAGGAGATAACAACGAAACAGATTCTGGGGATTTATGATGCACCGCCTATTCATTGGGTGGGTGATGGTTTCCCGGTGCGCTCGCTGTTTTCTTATAGCAATCATGGAAAACTGCTGAGTCCATTTCTGCTGCTGGATTATGCTGGCCCGGTTGACTTTGCTCCAGCAGAGCGACCGCGTGGGGTGGGACAGCATCCGCACCGTGGATTTGAAACGGTAACGATTGTTTACCATGGCGAAGTGGCCCATCGGGATTCGACTGGTCAAGGAGGGGTGGTCGGCCCGGGTGATGTGCAGTGGATGACTGCAGGTGCAGGCATTCTGCACGAGGAATTCCACTCGGAGTCCTTTACACGTTCGGGTGGTCAGCTTGAGATGGTGCAGTTATGGGTCAATCTGCCTGCTAAGGATAAGATGATTGCTCCGCATTATCAGGCCATCCTTTCTGCGGATATTCCGGTAGTTGCTTTGCTGGATGCTGCTGGCAGTATCCGGGTAATTGCAGGTTGTTATCAGGATCATACGGGACCAGCCCGTACTTATACACCGATGAATGTCTGGGATGTGCGGCTGAAACGAGGGAAAGTCACTGAGTTACCGTTACCGGAGGGATGGAATACGGCACTCGCCGTTTTGCATGGCAAAATATCAGTCAATGGCAGCCCGCTTGTCCAGGCTGCACAACTGGTATCGCTCGATCGTGCAGGTGATACGGTATCACTCGATGTTCGGGAAGATGCCACAGTACTGTTGCTCAGCGGTGAGCCCATCGATGAACCGGTTGTCGGATACGGGCCTTTTGTCATGAACAGTCAGACAGAAATCGATCAGGCAATCGCAGACTTTAACAGCGGGCATTTTGGGCAGTTGTCCCGCTAATCTCTACCGGTAGGTAACAAAGAGATCGAGCTACCAGCCGAGAGTATGTTGAGATGACCAGGCCAGGCGATTGGATGGTAAGCATTCCTGAGCGCTGGTCAAATACATGAAACTACATCCGGTTGGCGTAATATTCCACGACCTGCTGTACATCGATAGGAAACGGAACATCTTCGGCAGTAGGCAGGTGGGTAATTTTGCCGGTTTTATCTTTTTCATCCCAGAGCAGCCATTCAGGGCGGCTTAGTGGTAAGTCCTGCAATGTTCCCAGTACGATGGGCAGATTCAGGCTTTCCGGTTTGATGGTGATTTCATCACCTACATTCAGACGGATGGACGGAATATTGACAGGTTTGCCATTCAGACGGACATGGCGGTGTGATACCAGTTGCCGTGCTGCTATGACGGTCGGTGCGAACCCGGCGCGAAACACTACATTATCGAGCCGGCGTTCCAACAGCTGCAATAAAGTTTCGCCTGTCGGTTCGGTGCTTTTGCGCGCGTTCAGCATCAGATGACGCAACTGGCGTTCAGACAGCCCGTAATTGAAACGCAATTTCTGTTTTTCCTGCAGTTTGATACCGAAATCCGATTTTCTGCGGCGTACCAGCTTGGCGCCATGCTGACCCGGTGGAGTCGGCCTGCTTGCGATGGTTTTGCGCGATAAACCAGGCAGATCGACACCCAGTGCTCGCATGATTTTCAATCTTGGTCCTGTAAACCGTGACATAACTGCTCCAGCGTTAATTGATGAATCGGTTGCCCGGTATGATCATACCGGCAGCCCTTGCTTGTACCTGTTGATATAAAACCTGTTTCCACTGCCTGACCAGTTGCTGTGCCACTTCAGTGATCAGCTCCGATTCCGCATACTGCGGTGCGGTCAGCTTATACGCAAGATCCAGAGCCAACTTTGCCAACTCCGTCGACGGCCTGCTTGCATACTGTGCTGCCACGCAGCACAACGATGCCATGACGGCATTCGCTGTAGGTAAATCCGGATCGAATTGTGCATCTGTTTCAGATTGCTGATTCATACGAATGACCCTGTCAGACATTTATTTCGAGCAATGGTAATAATTCGTATTTATTAAGTCAACTTCTAATCCTCGATCAAATCAAACAAAATACAATGTTGTGGTATGTATTCGGCTGTTTGCTGGTATATCCTGGCTCGGGTACAAAAAATTGCCAGCTTGTTCTGCGTTATCATCCTAAGCAAAGTTCTTTTTCATCCATTTATCCATGATGACGACAGCAGTCAGATCACCGGTAACGTTGATGGTCGTGCGACACATATCGAGAATGCGATCGACGCCGAAAATGATGCCGATTCCGGCAGGTGGCACACCGATGCCCGATAAAATGGTGGCCAGTACGGCAATACCGACACCCGGCGTGGCCGGTGTGCCGATCGAAGCACCAACCGTGGTGCATAGCAGCAGGATCATTTCTGTGAAACTCAGATCCACTTTGAAGATCTGGCACAGGAAAACAGCCGCTACTGCCTGGTAAAGTCCGGTACCGTCCATATTGATCGTCGTCCCGACAGGAATGACAAAACGACTGATATCTTCACTGACACCAAGATTTTCTTCTGCTGCACGAATGGATAAAGGCATGACGGCAGCTGAACTGGAGGTGGAGAAAGCCAGCAGTTGCACATCACGTATGGCACGCAGAAATTCGAATGGCGGACGATGGCCGAAAACGGCTGCTCCGAACAGATACAAGCCGAGAATGATCACGAGTCCCAGCAATACACAGCCCATATACCAGCCAATTGCTGTCAGTATATCGAAGCCCAGCCGAACCATGGCGTCGACCATCAGACCGAATACAGCATAAGGGGCCAGTGCCATGGCCCAGCTGATGATCTTCATTGCGGCCACTTGTCCGAACAGGCATAAATCCTCGAATGGCTTTGCGATTTCACGAGGAATGGTCAATGCCGCTACACCGAGAAAAATCGCACCAATTACGACTTTGAGCATGTCGGTTTGCATGGCTGCTTCGACGAAATTGGAAGGGATGAGGTTAACGATGCGTTGCGGGACAGTCAGATCGTCGAATGTTTTTATACCACCATCAGCCGTCATGGCAGCCGCCAGCGTATCGATACCGGTGCCGACCGTATGCCCGGGCTGAATGATGAGCGTGATGGCAAGGCCGATTCCTACGGCAACGAAAGAAGTGATGATGAAGTACGGCACGATGAATGCCCCCATGCGCTTCAACTGGTGCGGAGAGCCACTGGTCAGAATACCGAGTGCAATGGAGCAGATGATCAGCGGAATCACTACCATTTTGAGCATTTCCAGAAAAATGACTCCGGGCAGCGCAATCCATTCCGCTGCCATGAGCACAGTATCGTTTTCCAGTAATGCCAGACCGCCAGGAGATAGCACAAGGCCTGTGAGGGTGCCTAGTACCATCCCCAACAGAATTTTTGCCCATAAATGCTGGGCGATCAGGGCGCCGATGGATTGGCTTAAAGATTGTTCTCGTCGGGAAAATGCCATGGGCGCCAGCATATCATCGTTCTTACGCTGACAGGTTCCAGAAAATAACTGGGAGATGCCTCTCGATTGTTTTCACCAGTTGAATCGTATACCACCATAAATTGCCCGGCCGTAGCCGGAGTTGAAGAGTGCCGAGGTGGCATCGGCAGAGCCGGAAGTAATCGTGGTCGAGATGTAGCGGGTATCGAGCAGATTGCGTCCTTCGAGGTAGCCGGACCATCCTTTACCCGGGTCATAGCCGATTCTGAAGTTCAGGAGCGCGTATGAGCCGATGGTGAGACTGTTGGCGTTATCAGCGTAGTAGGCTCGTGGCATCCATTCGACATTCGGGCCGGCGTGGAATCCATTCGGGTACTTGTAGAGCACTTCTGCGCGCAGGTAGTGGGGTGGTACGCCAGGCAGCTTGTTGTTGCCGTAGCGGGTGTCATCGTCAAAAAAGAAATCGTTGTAGGTGTAGGCTACGTCGAGCCAGAGAAGATCTTTCCGGGTGGCGATTCCCTTGAGAAATGCGGCACCAAATCCCAGTTCGATTCCCTGATGTACGGTACGATCCGCATTGACTACCGTACACGGGCTGAACGGCGACGTTCTCAGGCATTGCAGCTCATTTCTGAGATGGGCGCGATAGAAGGCGATATCCCATTTGAAATCGGCTCTGCGCCCGCGTGTTCCGATTTCGTAGGTGGTGGCAGTCTGGGCATCGAGTTCCGAGCTGGCAGGTGTCATGAATGTATTCGTGTCGAAGGTCGGTACTTCCGCACTGCGTGAGATATTGGCAAAGATCTGTACATCAGGAGCAATGTCCCACAACAATCCTCCTCTGGGGCTGAAGATGCTGTAAGCGCGGCGACCCGACTGGTCGCCATCCGTCAGGAAACGGTCATTCCGGTCGCGAATCGCATGCAGGAACTGCCCGCCGGCAACAAGCGCGACGTTCTGCAGGAAGTAGAAACTGTTTTCCGCATAGATTGAATAGTTCTGTGATTTATCCACCGTGGACATGGCCAGTGCCCCTTTCACCGCATCTCCCGGGTTGATGTATTCTTTGTAGTTGATTTTACCGTTATGAACGTTTGCACCCGCGACGAAGCGGTTGCGGAAGCCGGCGATCAGACGGTCATCGGTTGCACGGGCGAAGCCGCCGTAGTCATGGACATAGTAATCCAGGTACCGGTAGATAGGATGATCCACATGACGATGGTGGCCAAAGAGACCAAAGTCGACCGTGGTGGAGCCGAAGCGTAGCGTAGTCTTGTTGGCGAGCCGTACTGAATCGATGTTGCGTTGCTGATCCTGTCGTATGAACTCGGGATCGGCGCTGCGTGGTGAATCCAGCGCCATGCGCTTGGTCAGCTCGCCTGGTAAACGCTGGCGCCATGTATTTGCGTTCAGGTAAAAGCGTGTCTCGGCATCCGGTGAGAATCGATAACCGAAGTTGGCGCTGCCCAGTACCATGTGGCCGTTGCTGTGATCGCGATAGCCATCCTCGCGCTGTGCCGATGCAGTGATGAAATAATCATACGGACCGTGGACTCCACCTGTGCTTGCCTGCCCTTTCATATAGCCGAAACTGCCTGTATCCACTCGCCCGCTGAACCGGGAAGCATCATAACCTGTCGGTGTGACGAAGTTGATTGCGCCACCGAGAGAGTTGGCTCCGTAACGCAGTGCATTGGCACCCTTGAACACTTCGACGTAGCGGTAAGCACCTGGATCGATTTCGAAGACATCGAACAGGCCATCGGCAGTGTTGATCGGGATGCCGTCCATATACATATTGATGCCACGGTTGCCGTAGTTGCGCGTCAGTCCGGAGCCGCGGATCGATATCCTGTTGTCGATATTCGATTTGGGTTGGGCGATGACACCGGGTATCCAGCCGACGATGTCCTTGATGGTTTGTGCCGGTGTACTTTTGAATCGGGTATCGGATATGACTTCGACGGCACCGGGTGTGTACTGGATATTGGCCGTTGCCTGTGCGGTATTCGGAACGGTTAGTGAGGCTTCGTTACCGGCCGTGGATGAATCAGTGGTGATGGTGATTTCGGGTAAAACCGTATTGGCAGCAGCCTGGCTGATGACGACCATGCTGTTATCGACCATCTCGTACTTCAACCGGTTTTTATTCAGTACCTGGTTCAATGCTTCTGCCAGTGTGAAGTTGCCGTGTAGAGGTGGAGAAAGATGATTCCGGGTGATTTCATCCGCATAAATCAGCTTGATGCCGGTGATATTGGCCAGGTGATTCAGTGTGGAAGAAAGAGGTTGTGCGGGAAGATCGAAGGAATAATGGGTGGTTTCATTTTGTGCATGGGCCGTATTCACCCATAGCAGAAGCAGTAGCGGAAATAATCCGGCAATAGATTTCATAGTATTTTTCTCCAGTCAGGAAGGTATAAAGGTTTCTGATGTCCTGTCTGGTAAGACGTGAAAAACACGATGAACTGGTCACATTTTTTTATTTATCCGGTCGATCAGCAGGGTTTGCCCGTCCGGCAGTTTTTTTACCCTGACTGGTAAAGCCTTTTCCAGGCTGCTGAGGAAAAGTGGCAGATCACGGGTGCCGAATGTTCCGCTCAGCGTCTCGTGTGCAATGGCGGGGTCAGTAAAAATGAAGTGTACCGGGTGATAGCGTTCCAGCTCGGCTGTGACTGCTGCCAGAGGAGTCTGGCGGAATATCAGCCGCCCGTGCTGCCAGGCTGCGATCTGTTCGGTATTGACCGGGCGGAGGATCGCATGATCACTGCGAGAGGAATAGTGTTGCTGATACCCTTCATCCAGACGTACACCATCGATTTCCACCGCACCTTCCAGTACCGTGATCGAGATCTCGTCTTGTTGTTTGTGTATGTTGAACCGGGTGCCGATATCACGGATCTGCAATTTGTCCGTATGCACGACAAAAGGACGCCAGGTCTCGTGCGCAACGTCGAAAACGGCTTCTCCCGTATCCAGCGTGATTTTGCGCTGCAGGTAAGAAATGCGGACGTGCAGACGAGTGGCCGTATTCATGTTGATACGGCTGCCATCCGCCAGGGAGATGAGGCGCTGCTCTCCTAATCGGGTGGAATAAGTGATGGTTTCAGCGCTGTATTCCAGCCAGCCGATACTCATCAAAGCAGATGAAATCAGGAAGAACAGTGCCCAGCCGAGTATGCCGGCCGGCTGGTGTTTTGGGCGGCGCTGTCTGGCTTCACGCAAACCGGGGATATCGGGTGTTTCTTTCAGTCTGTCTGTTTCAGACCATAAGCGTTCAGCATGCGCATAGGCTGTCTGATGAGCTTCATTTTTACAGAACCAGCGGTTGAATTTTCGCCTGTCCTTATCCGTACAGTGTTCAGACTGTAATAGAAAGAACCACTTCAGTGCCTGTTTGAGCAGCTGTTCGTCAGGAGGGCCGGAAGCGGGCATACAGTATCACCGGATGACTATCTGGTTCATGCTGCGGTGGCAACGCAGCATGGCCTGTACCAGACGTCGTTGCACGGTTTTTTCGGAAATATTGAGGCGGATGGAGATTTCACTGTAACTGAGCCCATCGATTTTACGCAGCAGAAAAACATCGCGGCAACCTTGCGGCATGGAGGCAATCGTGTCCAGCAATAGTCTGCACTGCTGCCGGAGGTTCACGATTTCATGCGGCTGGAGCAGCGGGCAGGGCAGTGTCTCATCGAGCAGCAGATATTCTATTTTATTTGCAGGATTACGCTGGTGATCCATGGCCAGATTATGGCCGATCCGGAACAGATAAGCGGACAGGCTCAATATATTCGATAAATCGCGGTGGCCCAGTAACCGGATATAGGCTTCCTGGGCGAGATCAGCTGCGGTTTCACGGCAACCGACCAGACGAGTGATGCGACTGATCAATTGTGACTGGTATTGTTTATAAAGTGCTGTAAATACGGGGGAATCCGATGAAGACATGATGCAGTCGCGAAAAGAGGTGTGTAACTATTGTTTGTCCGGATCAAATTATCCGGACAAAAGCAGGAAATGAGAATGCGACAAATTGTCGCAGGGAAGAATGCCCGGGTAAGTGCCGGTAACCGGATCATCGATGCAGTGCTCATTCTGCACACAATCGAGTGGTATCCCGGGCACCTTGCGTACTGATCGCTGGAAGGATGACGGCTTATCTGGACGGTATCCGAAGATGCGGATAGGGAGAAGGTGTCCCGGGCGGGATCAGCGGATCATTGCCCCAGGCGGGATAGCCATCCGTCAGGGTATTCATGAATGCGATGAGTGCTGTTCTTTCTTCTGCTGTCAGATTCAGATTGCCAAACTCGTTACTGACGTTTCGCCCGACTTCGGGCAATGGCCAGCACTGAGATGGAAACCGGGGTGAAGTGTTATCGCAATCGTGCGGCAATGCATCGCGTGTATTGTAAAAATGTACGATCATTGCCAGAGATGCAAAAACGCCATTATGGCCATACGGGGCGGTAACCGCCACGTTGCGCAAGGACATGACTTTATGTTTGCCGATTTGTAAACCTGATTTATCGCGTTTCTGAATGTCTGCCCGTCCGCCAAGGCCCAGATCAGGCTCGGGCGATCCGGGGATTTTCATGTTGCGGGGTGCACCGATGTTTTCATAGCCAAAGTTGGTGAACAAGGGCGGAACAGCGATGTTCCCTTTTTTATCGAATGTACTTTCCACGGGATGACAAACTGCGCAATTGCCTTTCTGCGGATCTTTGAAAAGATCGAATCCCAGTTGTTCGACAGGCGTAAATGACGTTGTTCCGGCGAGAACATAGTCAAACTTGGAGTTGAATTTACTGAATGATCTGTCTCGTTCGAAGGCGGCAACAGCTTGGGCCATGCTCTGAAAAACCTTCTCTACCATTTTGTCCGACTGTTTTTTGAGTGGTAGTGAAATACCGTAAATTTTTCTGAACAGCTTGCGGTAAGTGGCATTCTCACTCAGACGATTGACAACGTCGGCAGCGTTGGGCATTGCCATTTCGACCGGATTGAGGAAAGGTTCCTTCGCTTGTGCCGTCAGATCTCCGGCGCGGCCGTTCCAGAAGAATCCTCCGCTATAGGCGTTCAGGCTTTTATCCCATTTGAACTTCGGGCTGAAGGCCGCATAGCCGACACTGGGTGTATTCAGTGTGCCGTTGAAAGGCAAGTTGGTTTCGGGATCGATGTCGGAGCCTTTCGATACGGGAGAGCCTGCGGTGACATTGTCAGGATCGACGAAGCCTGGCACCGCCGGCAGACCCGGCTTTGTGACCGGGCTCAGGCTGTGGCAGGTTTCGCAAGACTGATTCCTGTTCAAGGATAAATTTTTATCCTTGAAAATAAGTTCTCCCAGCATTATTTCTTCAGACCGCATCGCTTTTTTGTCACCTGCAACGCTCAAACCGGTATAAAACAATAAAAAGACAACCAGTATTTTGTACATAAACTCGATAATCCCTCGTTGGAATAATGACAGCGCGTGAAATTATCCGGACAACGAAAGGAAATGAGAATGTGACAAATTGTCGCAGAGAGGGGGCGGTGGAACACGAGCTGCTGCCGGATTGCCGATGCGGCAACATCATTCAAGGGCGCCAGCCATAGCGATTTTATCTGATGCACGTATACTGGGTATTGCCGGCATGCAGTTATCGGTCCGGCGATTTTCCAAGGAGCAAAATTATGAAAGCGACACAACTTTTGCATAATCTCGGCCAGAGTCTCTGGCTCGATAACATTACACGTGATTTATTGACTAACGGCACACTCAAGCGTTACGTCGACGAGCTTTCGGTAACGGGATTGACTTCGAACCCGACCATATTCAACCAGGCAATCAGAAACAGCAGTGCTTACGAAGCGGGAATCCGTTCAGGTTTGGAACAGAGTAAATCGAGTGAGGAGATTTTTCTTGATCTGGCGCTGGAAGATCTGACCCGGGTTGCCGATCTGTTGAAGCCGGTTTACGATCGTACCAATGGTGTTGACGGATGGGTGTCGCTGGAGGTATCTCCCCTGTTGGCCTACGATACCGCCAGTACCATAGTGGCTGCAAAGGAAATCTGCAACCGGGCGGCCCGGCCGAATCTGCTGATCAAGATTCCGGGAACCCGGGAAGGTCTGCCTGCCATTGAAGAAGCCATTTTTGCGGGGATACCGATCAATGTGACGTTGCTGTTCAGTCGTGAACAGTATGTGGATGCAGCCGAGGCGTTTTTGCGCGGTATCGAACGGCGCATCGATGCCGGTCTCAACCCTGATGTGATGTCCGTTGCTTCTTTGTTCGTCAGCCGGTGGGATGTTGCAGTTGCCGGCAAGGTTCCGGAAACGTTGCGCAACAGGCTGGGTATTGCGATTGCCGGACGTACTTATAAAGCTGCTCGTGATCTTTTTGACTCACCGCGCTGGTTGCGTGCCTACAATGCCGGTGCACGGCCGCAGCGCCTGTTATGGGCAAGCACGGGGACCAAAGATCCTGCTGCTTCGCCAGTTCTGTATGTGATGTCACTCGTCGCTCCCTTTACGGTCAATACGATGCCTGAAGCTACCTTGAAGGCACTTGCGGACTATGATGATCAGAGCCTCGACTATATGCCTGATGATGGCGGAGATTGTGAACAGGTTCTGGAACAGTTTGCCAGAGCAGGGGTTGATATCGATGCGCTGGCAATTCGACTCCAGCAGGAGGGAGCAAAAGGATTCGTGACTTCCTGGCAGGAATTGATGGCGGTGATTGATTCGAAATGCACTGCCCTGAAGAGGGGAAAAACGGATTGAGGAACCTCTGAAAAAACTACCTGCGTTGCCATTTCTGCGTTAAAAGTCGGCTCAAAAGGCTCATTTGCCATTATGAACTCCGCTTTTTACTCGGCGTTAGCGTCTCGCCCTACGGGCCAGCCTCATGGCTGTCCGCTACGCGTTGCTTGCGTCGCCGATTTTGCCTTGAACTGACTCTGTCTTGCTGACGTTTTTCAGAGGCTCCTCAGAGCCTGTTTAAGATATCAGATGTGCTGACGGTGTCCGCTATTATGGTCGGGAACCGGCAGAAATACCGGGTGGCCATTCGTTATCACCATCAGGGTGCAGTCCATTTCCAATCCCTGATTTCCGGCATATCTTCACCGTGACGATTGATGTATTCGCGGTGCTCGACCAGTTTGTCACGCATGATTTGTCTGAGATAGGCCGCTTTGTATCCCAGATGGGGAACACGGTCGATGACATCATCGACCAGATGGAAACGATCCATGTCGTTGAGTACCGTCATATCGAACGGTGTAGTAGTGGTTCCTTCTTCTTTATAGCCGCGCACATGCAGATTAGCGTGGTTGGTACGGCGGTAGGTCAGGCGGTGAATCAGCCAGGGATAGCCATGGTAGGCAAAGATGATAGGTTTGTCTGTAGTGAACAGGGTATCGAATTCCCTGTCGGAAAGTCCTTGTGGATGTTCCCGGTCATGCTGCAGCGTCATCAGATCAACGACATTGATCACACGGATACGCAGGTCGGGCAGATGTTCCCGCAGGATGCTGACAGCGGCCAGGACTTCGATGGTGGGAACATCTCCGGCGCAGGCAATGACGACATCCGGTTCGCCAGCCTGATCATTGCTGGCCCATCCCCAGATACCAATGCCGGCCGTGCAGTGTTTGATCGCGGCATCCATATCCAGCCATTGCAGTTGTGGCTGTTTGCCGGCGACGATGACGTTGACGAAATTGCGGCTGCGCAGACATTTGTCCGTAATGTACAGCAGGCAATTCGCATCAGGTGGCAGATAGATGCGGATGGTATCGGCTTTTTTGTTGATCACATGATCGATAAAGCCGGGGTCCTGGTGAGAGAAACCATTATGATCCTGACGCCAGACATGGGAAGTCAGCAGGTAATTGAGTGAGGCGATGGGTCTGCGCCATGGAATTTCCTTGCTGACTTTCAGCCATTTGGCATGCTGGTTGAACATCGAATCGACGATGTGAATGAAGGCTTCATAGCAGGAAAACAAGCCGTGTCGCCCGGTCAGCAGGTAACCCTCCAGCCAGCCCTGGCAGGTATGTTCACTCAGGATTTCCATTACCCGTCCATCCGGTGCCAGGTGCTCATCCTCGGGAAGCGTTTCGGCAAGCCAGGTTTTGGGTGTGGCGTCATACAAGCTCCCGAGCCGGTTGGAAGCCGTTTCATCCGGTCCGAATACCCGGAAATTACAGGTTTTCAGATTCAGGCACATGACATCCCGCAGGAAACTGCCCATGATCCGGGTCGATTCGGCTTCGATCTGACCAGGTTGCACGATTTCGACCGCATATTTCCGGAAATCCGGCATACGCAATTGCTTTATCAGTGATCCGCCATTGGCATGAGGGTTGGCGCCCATTCGACGATTGCCGAGTGGTGCCAGCGCCTGCAGGGGTTCGATCAGCCGGCCTTGAGTATCGAATAATTTCTCCGGGCGGTAACTTCTGAGCCAGGCTTCGAGTTGCTGGATATGTTCCGGTTTTTTTGCCAGCTCCGAGAGCGGTACCTGATGGGAACGCCAGGAGCCTTCCGTTTTCAGTCCATCGACTGTTGCGGGCCCGGTCCATCCTTTCGGGGTACGCAGGATGATCATGGGCCAGCGAGGGTATTGCGTCACACCATCAAGGCGAGCTCTGGTCTGGATCGATCTGATTTCAGCGAGTACCTGGTCCAGTGTACCGGCCATGAGCTGGTGCATGGTCAGAGGATCTTCTCCTTCGACGATATAGGGCTGATAGCCATAGCCCTGGAACAGCTGATCCAGTTCTTCACGGCTGATACGCGCCAGAATGGTGGGGTTGGCAATTTTATAGCCATTCAGATGCAGGATCGGCAGCACGGTACCATCATGAACCGGGTTGAGAAACTTGTTGGAATGCCAGGCAGTTGCCAATGGCCCGGTTTCGGCTTCTCCGTCACCTACGACACAGGCTGCGATCAAATCCGGGTTGTCGAACACTGCCCCAAAGGCGTGAGAGAGTGCATAACCGAGTTCACCTCCTTCGTGGATGGAACCGGGAATTTCCGGTGTGGCATGACTGCCGATCCCGCCGGGAAAAGAGAACTGGCGAAACAGGTGTTTCATTCCCTGGATATCCTGCGAGATATCGGGGTAGTGTTCGGAGTAAGTGCCTTCCAGGTAGGTATTGGCGACCAGTGCGGGTCCGCCGTGGCCGGGACCAGCGATGTAGATCATGTTCAGATCATCACGCCGGATGATGCGATTGAGATGGGCATAAATGAAATTGAGCCCGGGTGTCGTTCCCCAGTGCCCCAGCAAACGGGGTTTGATATGCTGCAATGTCAACGGGGTCTGCAGCAGCGGGTTATCAAGCAGATAAATCTGGCCGACCGAAAGGTAGTTGGCAGCGCGCCAGTAGGCGTCGATTTTCTGCAGTTCATCCGGAGTGAGAGGGTGCGGGATTTGAGTCATGGCAAATTACCTCATTAAGGTTAAGTCATGGGAGGTGTCCCGGTTCATGCCGCGATGAGTCGCAATGTGTGGCGGGCGATGATGGTTTCTTCATCGGTTGGCAGAACGAGGACCGGTGTATGGCTGTCGGCAGTGCTGATACGGATGGCATTGGCCTGATTGGCAGATTCATCGAGCTCGATCGACAGCCATTTGAGGCGGGCACATATCCGTGTACGGATCTGCGATGCATGCTCGCCGATACCTGCAGTGAAAACCAGACCATCGATCCCTTCCAGTAAGGCTACCATTGCCCCTAACTGACGGCATACCTGCCAGACGAACAGGTCAACGGCCCGTTTGGCGCCGGGATCATTGCTGGCCAGTAACGTGCGCATATCGGCGCTGATACCGGAAACACCCAGTAACCCAGCCTGCCGATGTAACAGATTCGTCAGAGTATCGTGGTTCATTTGTTGTTCCCGCATCAGGTAAAGCAGTACCGCCGGATCGAGGTTGCCGCAACGTGTACCCATCGGCAAACCTTCCAGCGGTGTGAATCCCATGGTCGTGGCGATACTTTTGCCCTGCCGTAAAGCGCACAGGCTGGCACCGTTGCCAAGATGCGCCACTACGATACGTCCTGCTGCCCGGTCGCCCAGATGATCGGGCAGGATGTGGGCAATATACTCGTAGGACAGACCATGAAAACCATAACGCCGGATTCCCTGGTCTGTCAGATGGCCGGGCAGCGCATAAATCTGTTCCTCATCGGGTATGGTACGATGAAAACTGGTATCAAAACAGGCAACCTGTGGTAAATCCGGTCTGAGTCGTCGTAATGCGCTGATTCCTGCCAGGCTGTCGGACTGATGCAGCGGTGCCAGTGGAACCAGTTGCAGCAGTCGGGTGATGACCTGTTCATCGATGAGGACCGGTCGGTCGAATAGCATGCCGCCATGGACGACACGGTGACCTGCTGCTATTGGCTGTCGTTTGTCCGTTCGTGTTTCCAGCCATTGTAAAAGTACCTCTATCGCGTTTTCATGATGGGTAATGTGAAGAGACTTCTGCCAGAGTAGCTCTCCCCGGGAATCCTTGACTTGAAACCGGGATGAAGCATTACCGCCGATCTCGATTTTTCCCCGGCAGATCATCGATATGCTTTCATGTGTCGTTTGATAGAGTGCGAATTTGAGACTGGATGAGCCGGCATTGAGGACGAGAATGGTTTTGTTCATAGTAATTCTCCTGAAAAACAGTTGCCGGGTATTGTTATCGATTTGTGCGATTTTGCTTTTCACCCGATAGATCATTAAAAACGATTCTTATGTCATCATAGGATGGAATGATCGTATGAAGGGTGTATATTGCGGGGTTATATCTGCCTGATTGGCCGGGCATGGCCTGGTCGGTTCAGGAAGCGGGAATTTTCAGGCCTGGTTTTAGATATCCGGGAGATTCATTGATTTTTTCATGAGGAGGTTCGGGAATGAAAGTGATAAATCTTGATCGTTTTGCAAAATGTGTTCTGATGCTATCTTTGGTTGCGTTTGTAGCGGGTTGTGGTGATGAACCGGAAGAAACCACCGCGCAGAATCAGATCGGGGTAACCGAAGAAGCTGTTCAGAGTGATGAGATCGTGACTGGATCAGTACCCGTTGAATCTGGTGAGACCGAGTCTGGCGAAATCATGGAAGAAGAATCACTGGAATCGATTCTGGCAAAAGCAGATGAAATTATCCAGCGTACTGGTGGTGCTTTAAATGGTGAAGTAGAACCTGAACCGGAAGAAACGACTGCGAGTGGCGCTGAAGAAACCGGGTCTGTAGCAGCAGCCCCTGCAACAGATTCAGTAGCAGGATCTGCTGATGATGGTCAGGAAGTCGTCAAAGCCACACCGGATCTGATCCGCAAAGTTCAGCAGGCTTTGACGGATGCCGGTTTGAATCCGGGAGTGGCGGACGGTAAACTGGGGCCACGCAGCAGAGGTGCATTGATCGATTTCCAGAAACAACATGGTTTGGCTGAAGGCAAAATAACCAAAGAAACACTGCGCGAACTGGGGATCGATTTCTGATTGTTCTCAGGTTTTATGGAAATGTCATGAGTCTGCTGAAATCAGTCCCCTGATCTTTACGATCTGGTTCTACAGGTAGCGGCAGACTCATATTTTTGGCTTTCGTCTGGTCTGGAAATAGAATTCTTTCAGAGAAATGTGTAGAATTCACCGCCGTTCAGGCTGTTTGATCATTTATTCCTGAGAAAAAATTTCGTGGCGTTCCTCGTTCAAAAATATGGTGGCACTTCGGTAGGCAGCACCGAGCGCATTAAACAGGTTGCGCATCGTGTGGCTGAGTTTCGGGCGCAGGGGCATGAGCTGGTAGTCGTCGTATCAGCCATGAGCGGAGAAACCAATCGTCTGATTTCGCTGGCAAAAGAGATTCAACCCAATCCTGATCCCCGTGAACTGGATGTCATTCTGTCCACCGGCGAACAGGTAACGATCGGATTACTGGCGATGGCTTTGCGTGAGCTGGGGATCAAGGCAAAAAGCTATACCGGTCCTCAAGTCAGTATCACGACTGACAGTGCCCATACCAAGGCGCGTATCCTGAAGATCGATGAAGACCCCATTCGTGCCGATCTGGCAGCGGGTTACGTGATTATTGTGGCCGGATTCCAGGGCGTTGATGAAACGGGTGATATTACGACGTTGGGGCGGGGTGGCTCAGATACTACGGCGGTTGCACTGGCTGCAGCGCTCAAGGCGGACGAATGCCAAATCTACACGGACGTCAACGGTATTTATACCACTGATCCGCGTGTGGTGCCGGAAGCCCGGAAACTGGATACCATTACATTCGAAGAAATGCTTGAAATGGCCAGCCTGGGCTCCAAGGTGCTGCAAATACGTTCGGTGGAGTTTGCCGGTAAATACAAGGTCAAGCTCAGGGTTCTTTCCAGCTTTGAGGAAGGCGAAGGTACGCTGATCACGTTTGAGGAAGATAACAAGATGGAACAGCCCATAATCTCGGGGATTGCATTTAATCGTGACGAATCGAAAATCACGGTGGTAGGTGTGCCGGATCACCCTGGTATTGCCTATCAGATACTGGGCCCGGTGGCAGATGCCAATATAGACGTCGATATGATCATCCAGAACGTTGGACATGATGATACCACTGACTTTTCATTTACGGTTCACCGGAACGAATATGCCAGAACGATGGATGTACTGAAACAACAGGTATTGCCTCATATCGGTGCGCGTGAAGTCATTGGCGGGGATAAAATCGCCAAGGTCTCGGTGATCGGGGTGGGAATGCGTTCCTATGCCGGTATCGCCAGCAAAATGTTTCGTGTTCTGGCAGAAGAGGGAATCAATATTCGTATGATTGCAACTTCAGAAATCAAAATTTCTGTCGTAGTTGATGAGAAGTATATGGAATTAGCGGTCCGGGTTCTGCACAAAGCTTTTGATCTGGATCAGGTGAATAACACCAGCACAAAAACGTGTTAGTATTACCGACTTTTGCAGCGTAAGCTGATATAAGAATATCACCCACGGAGAGATGGCCGAGTGGTCGAAGGCGCTCCCCTGCTAAGGGAGTATAGGCTCAAAAAGCTTATCGAGGGTTCGAATCCCTCTCTCTCCGCCACCCACCAAATAGTGGAATTCTGGCAGGATCAGTATCCTGCCCGACGAATTCCTGACTACGATCAAAGTATCGAAATATATCCCGATTGAAAGCCGAAGGTCACCATCAAGCGGCTTTTTATGGTGTTCTCGCTCTCCAGTTCATGTAAGTCGCCTGTCTGTGGGCGTTCAGCCATGGACACTACGCAACTGCCTGCAACACGCACTGGCCATCGACTATGTTCTGCGCCCGAACATCATGCTGAACACGGCTTGCTATCATTATCAACAGAAGGATATCGTTGCTGGACCTGACTCAAGTCGGCTGGCAAAATCGATTGCGCCTCAACTTCATGGCCGGTTTTAGGCACGATCTGAATCATCAGTGGCGACATGCCTGCTGTAAGGAAATTGTGAGATCGAGAGTACAGTGGCTGGGTGCTTGCTTATCGTAGTGCGGTGGCGTGAGTATAGCGATTATTATCGCTAGGGCTGTGATCCACCAAAGGGCTGATCTGTCATCATTCTGTCATTATTGCTCTGTATGTTCCTGATGTGGGTTATATCCCTTTTTCCAGTGAGGTGAGAAATGTCTGCAACAGTTCTGGTAGTGGAAGATGAATCGGCGATTCAGGAGCTGATCGCCTATAACCTGCGCAATGCGGGCTATACCGCTGTATGTACAAACAGTGCCGAGCAGGCGGCAGCCATGGTGAATGAGGTGTTGCCCGATCTGGTATTGCTGGACTGGATGCTTCCTGGAAAAAGCGGTATTGAGCTGGCGCGATCGCTGCGACGCGATCCGCGTACCAAACCGATTCCCGTCATCATGCTGACTGCTCGAGTGGATGAGAGAGATAAGGTAATCGGATTGGAAACGGGGGCGGATGATTACGTTACCAAGCCGTTTTCCCCGCGTGAGTTGATTGCCCGGATAAAAGCAGTATTACGCCGGAGCCTGCCTGAAGCTTCCGATGAAATTCTCGATATCGGGGGGGTACAGATCAACCCGATGACACACCGGGTGACCGTTACCGATCTGAGCGATGGTACGCATGAGAAAGAGTTGCTGCTCAGTCCTACCGAATACCGTCTGTTGTATTTTCTGATGGCGCATGCTGAACGTGTGCATACCCGCGCCCAGCTACTGGATCGGGTGTGGGGAGATCATGTTTTTGTCGAAGATCGTACGGTTGATGTGCATATACGCCGGTTGCGCAAGGCGCTGGATGTAGCAGGAAAAGCCGATCTCGTGCAGACAGTCAGAGGGGCGGGGTATCGTTTTTCCACGCGCGGTGAGAGTGAACTCTGAAGACTGGCCTGTACTGGTCAATGGCAGGGCGGTAGGCTATACTGCGCTGACAGGGATCGGGCGAGTTTAGCTGTGGTTGGTAAGTGCAAGAGATTTCCCGGCTTTTCATCTTTTCAAGTGTGACTTAGTTCTCTATAACGGGATGCAACACAGACCGGTTGCGTCCGTCAATCAGTTTTTCCATTTGCAGAGCCATTTCAGGAGGAGTGTTTTCACCTGAAAGCCGTGGCTTTTTTCTGCAACAATTCATGTGGACGATCTAATACGAGGAATTAAAATGAGTATCAAACCCAAAATCATGATTTCTTCGCTCGATGCAGAGCGCCTGGAAATATTGCTGGAAACTCTCTCGCAAAATGCGTTTCCGGGCAGGGATGATCTGGAAGCCGAGCTTGCCCGGGCAGAAGTGGTAGATCCGGAGGAGATTCCACCCACCGTTGTGACGATGAATTCGACTGTCAGATTCAGAGTCGAATCCTCTGCCGAAGAATTCTGCCTGACGCTGGTTTACCCGAAGGATGTCGATACCAGCGGGGAAAAGATTTCGATCCTTGCGCCGGTAGGAAGTGCACTGCTGGGACTTGCACAGGGAGATGAAATCGAGTGGCCCAAACCGGGTGGTGGCGTATTGCGTGTGCGCATCATGGAAGTGACTTATCAGCCGGAGCGTTCCGGTGAATATTACCGGTAAACGGGCTCTTTTCCGGGAGATTCCATGCTGACTGAAGACAGGCCGACCGGGTGACTTGCAAATGATATTTCCTGTTTCTTTCGTACGAAACCGACCATGAATGATCAGCCGACGATTCTGGCCATCGATCAGGGGACGACCAGCACTCGTACCATTCTGTTTTCGGCGGAACTGAAAATCCTTGCAGTGCAACAGAAAGAGCTGAAGTTGCATTATCCGCGCAAGGGCTGGGTCGAGCAGAATCCAGAAACCATCTGGCAGGATACGCTCGAAGTCTGCCGTGCGATCCTGGAACGCACTGCCGGCAGGGCGGAAGCGGTTACTGCCATTGGCATCACCAATCAGCGCGAAACGACCATTTTATGGGATCGTAAGACAGGCAAACCTGTTTATCCTGCCATTGTCTGGCAGGATCGCCGCACTGGTACTGTTTGTGAGCGATTGAGAGCACAAGGATTTGAGCCGATGGTAACAGCCCGAACCGGCCTGCTGTTCGATCCCTATTTTTCTGCAACCAAGATTGCCTGGATATTGGATAACGTTGAAGGCGTGCGTGCCCGGGCAGTAAGGGGTGAACTGGCGTTTGGCACGATCGATTGCTATCTGCTCTGGCATCTGACAGGCGGTCGAGTACATGCCACTGATGTAACGAATGCTGCACGGACATTGTTGTTCAATATCGTCGAACAGCAGTGGGATGCAGACCTGTTGGCATTGTTCGATATTCCGGCAGCGATTCTGCCGGAAGTCCGCGATAATGCTGCCGGATTCGGGGTGACCGACCCGGCTTTGTTCGGTCGGGAAATTCCTGTTGGCGGCATGGCAGGAGATCAGCATGCGGCGCTGATCGGACAAAGGTGCTTCCGGCCGGGCATGGTCAAATCCACCTATGGTACCGGTTGTTTTGCACTCATGAATATCGGTCCGGATTTCAGGCTTTCACGACATCGTTTACTGACCACGCCGGCGTATCGTCTGAATGGCAAGATGGTTTATGCCGTTGAAGGATCGATTTTCGTTGCGGGTGCAGCGATTCAGTGGCTGCGGGACGGGCTGGAATTCTTTCAGGATGCAGCAGCTAGTGAGGCACTGGCGCGCAGTGTGCCGGACAGTAATGAAGTGTATTTCGTACCTGCTTTTACCGGCTTGGGCGCACCCTACTGGCGACCGGATGTGCGTGGCATGATCAGCGGGTTGTCACGTGATACGACCCGGGCGCATATCGTTCGTGCCGCCCTGGAAGCGCAGGGCTATCAGACCCTGGATCTGATGGCGGCAATAGAGGAAGATGGCGGCCATCAGGCCGACGTCATTCGTGTGGATGGAGGGCTGGTGGCAAACGGATTCATGTGTCAGTTTCTCGCTGATATGTTGAACAGACCGGTGGAAGTGCCGAAAGTAACGGAAGCAACGGCACTGGGTGCGGCAATTCTGGCCGGATTGGCAGTGGGGCTGTTCGCCAGGCTGGAAGCAACTGAACATTATTGGCAACGGGATATAATCTACACTCCTGCGATGACGGAAGCTGAAAGAAAGCGACTGTATACCGGCTGGAAAACGGCGATTCAGTCGCTGTTACATACTTCCGGAAATGCTGCTGAACCTGCCACATCAGATTCCCGCCAGTAGGAGCGAGTGTGTGGAACATGCAGAATAAAGCGGAGAAAACCCGTGGTGAATCTGGTATCGCGGATTATCAATCTGACAGGATGAAAACAGACTGGAGTGCGTTTGGTTATGCTGATGAATCTTCCCAATTTTCTGACGTGGCTGCGTATCATGGCAATTCCCCTGTTTGTCGGTATTTTTTATCTGCCGACGGACTGGATGTCTCCGGCCACGCAGAATCTGGTTGCCACCATCGTATTTGCCGGCGCCGCGTTGACCGACTGGCTGGATGGCTATCTGGCGCGGGTGCTCAACCAGACTTCCGCATTTGGTGCCTTTCTCGATCCGGTAGCAGACAAACTGATGGTAGCCGCCGCCCTGATCGTGCTGGTGTATCTGGACCGGCTGGATGCCCCGGTTGCTTTGATCATCATTGGTCGTGAAATTACAATTTCCGCACTGCGTGAATGGATGGCGCAAATTGGCAAATCCAAGAGTGTGGCAGTGTCTTTTCTGGGGAAGATCAAAACGGCTGCGCAAATGGTGGCAATTCCCCTGCTGCTCTATCATGACAGGATCAATGATGCGTTCGATTCACAGACGGTTGGCACCTGGCTGATTTACATTGCAGCTATTCTGACATTGTGGTCGATGATCTACTACCTGAGAGCAGCCATTCCACATGTGATTCATCACAGCCAGCATTGAGATTACTGAAATGGACCACCGGACAGCTTGATAGGGCAGCGATCGATTTATGAGGATCGATTTAGCCGGAAGTTATCGGGGGAGCGAAGGAGCCGTGTCAGGTGCCTGTTCAAACTCGATCATTTTCAGTTCCGATCAGAAATTATTTTCTCCCGGGTAATTTCTCTAATACTGGCTGTGCCGGTAAGTGCCATGGTCATTTCCAGTTCATCCTTCAGCAGGCGGATGACATGGGCCACACCCAGAGCACCGGCCGTTGCCAGCCCCCAGATGTAGGGGCGGCCAACCAGTACGGCATCGGCTCCGAGCGCCAGCGCTTTATAAATATCGCGCCCATTGCGGATACCGCTGTCGAACAGCACCTTTCCCCGGCCGGATACAGCACTGACGATTTCCGGAAGACACGCCAGGCTCGCAGGAGCACTATCCAGCACGCGCCCGCCATGGTTGGATACTACTAATCCATCGCATCCCAGATCCATCACTTTCCTGGCATCCTCCGGATGCAGGATGCCCTTTACCAGCAGTGGCAGCGAGGTTTGCGCTCTCAGCCAGGCAAGATCCTCCCAGCGGGGCGCTTGCGCCATCCAGCCATTGAATACCTGGCTTTGATGCGGCAAAAGTGCCGGAAACGGCGCCGGTGTATCCAGATTGACCGCGCTGATGCTGGCGGGCAGTTGAATGGTTGCCTGTTTGATCGGTGCATCCGCCGTGAATACGATCGCCTGATAGCCCGCGGTAACGGCCCGGCGCAATAGTTTCAGTGTTCTCGGACGATCTTCCTGCCAATACAACTGAAACCATAAAGGCTGCCCGGCTGCAGTGATGATTTCTTCCAGTGTCTGGCTTGCCAGGCTGCTTACACACAGTTGTCCCCCCTGTGCGTTGGCCGCCATGGCGCTGGCCGATTCTCCATGCGGGTGATACAGGCGCTGGTAGGCGAGTGGTGCCAGGATGACAGGATGTGCCAGTGTCTGGCCAAACAGGGTGATACGGGTATGACCGTCTCGCACATCGGCCATAGGCCGGGGTATAAGCCGGATCGAATCGAATACGCAGTTATTGGTGTGCAGTGTTACCTGATTGCCGCTGCCTTCTTCCAGGTAGTGCCAGACTGCCGGCAGCAGGCGTTCTCTGGCTAAAGGCAGGTAATCGGCTGCGCTTTGTATTCCTTCCGGAATGGTTGCAAGCTTAGGCAGTAACTCGCCCACTAACTGTCAGCCCACTGTCGCAGCAGGTTATGGTAAGTGCCGGTCAGGCTGACGACGGCGGGTGTTTCACCAATATTCTGGCGCAGCTGCAACAATGCCATATCCATTTCATACAGAAGGCGTCGTTGATCGGGGTTACGCACCATGCTCTGGATGAATATGAAGCAGGCCAGCCGTTCTCCGCGGGTGACCGGTGTGACTTGATGGATCGAGGAAGAAGGATAGATCACCATACTGCCTGCCTGCAGTTTCACACCATGCTGGCCGAAAGTATCGTTGATGACCAGTTCTCCGCCATCGTATTCCTGCGGATCAGACAGAAACAATGTGGCGGATACATCGGTGCGGACATATCCACTGCCATCCGGCAGCAGGCGCATGGCATTATCCACATGAAAACCGTAATGATTGGTTTCCCCGCTGTAGCGATTGAAGAACGGCGGTACGATTTTTTCAGGCAGAGTCGCCGTGAAAAACAGGGCGTTGCGGTTGAGTGCTCCCAATACCAGGCGGCGCAGGTTGACTATTTGCGGATCGTTTTCCTGCACTTGCTGATTGTTTTTCACCTGGGCAGCCTGGGTACCGGCCGTTACCAGCCCGCTTACCCAGGCAGATCTGGCCAGCATACTTCTTGCGATGGCCAGTTCCTCTTGTGTCAAAACATCATCGATAGTCAGAAGCACTCAGTTGGATTTCCGGTTAAAAACGATATTCAGCAGTCATGATCGCTCTGCGACGCTGGCCTGGGATGACAAACCCGCCATTGTCGTAAACAGCATCATAATACAGCTTGTTGAATACGTTCTGAACATTCAACCGTACCGCCCATTTTGGTTGTTCATAGGCAACCATCGCATCCCAGCGCATATAGGAAGGCGCAGTGTTGGGATGGAATTCGGTTTCACCCGGCAGGGTGGGGATAGGGCCGGCACCGCTTGGGTTGTAGGCGTAACGCTTGCCTTTTACTTCGACACCTCCACCTACTCTCCAGCCATAGGGCAGTTTATAGGTCGTCCACAGGTTGAATGTATAAGGGGGAGTGTTGCGTGAGCGTTCACCCTCGTATGCCGGGTTACCCGAAGTCAGGGCACCGGTATTCGGATTGACGTTGACAGCCACTTTCCGGACTTCTGAATCCATCACGGTGAAACCGGAGAATACTTCCCAGTTGGGGGTGATGCGGCCTGCCATTTCCAGTTCAATTCCATCGGTGCGGCGTTTTCGGGTAAGGACAGATGCGGTTGATTCGAGATCGGTATTGCGTTCCCATTGCTTGTCGGCACGGTACAGTGCTGCACGCAGTGCCAGATCGCCTTCAAACAACAGCCATTTCGCACCGACTTCCTTGACCTGACTGCGTTCCGGCGGGAGAGGCGCAACGTTGAGCTGATACAGATCAGCCGTCGGACTGAACGAATCGCTATAGGCTACATAAAAATGTGACTGATCTGAAAAATGGTAGGACAAGGCTCCGCGTGTACTCCACTCGCCATATCTCAGTCTGGGAGAGAGCGTATTCGAATATATCGCTTTCATCTCGTCGCGTCGCCCGCCCAGTGTGAGTTTCCATTTAGGAATGAACTCGATCGTATCCTGCATATAAACGGCATAGGTGCGGGATTTGAAATCGACTGGGTTCCCTGCTGAATTAATCTCGTAAGGGCGATACAGAGGAGGATTGGCCGCTGTCGTCCCGCCGAAATTCTGTAAGGAGTGACGGAAGCCGTCTTCATTGAGATATTCTGCACCGGCGAGGAATTCGTGGTTCATTCCAAACAACTGGAATTTTTTATTGTAATCCGTCTGAATGGCTAGTGTTTCGTAGTCCATTGCGCGCGTCGGCCCGCCATTACAGTTAGGTGTACAAATCGTGCCTCCGATATTAGGAGCAACAGTGAGGCTGGGAGTACGTGCCCAGTAACTGCGTTCATAATCGCCGTAGCGTAACTGGGTACGCCATTCACTGTCAGGCGAAAAACGGTGAGTAAAGCTTGCCGTGGTGATATTTACCGTGCTTTTGTCAAAATTACTGTTGGTTCCCCAGTAATATTTTGCTGGAAATCGTTCTTGTGGTCTGCGCGTCGTCGCATCAAAGCTGACACCAAAATCCGGTTTGTCATTCGTTGTCGTGCGGATATGGCTCAGGATGAATTCATTAGCAGTGTTGAGACCTATCCCGGCACTGATGGCAAATCCATCACGATCCAGGCTGGCTCTGTCATCTGCCGCCGGATTCTTGCGCCAGCTGTCTTCGGTACGTTTCATTCCATTGAAACGGATGGCAATGGTATCAGTGATCTGTTTGTTGAAATCACCGGTCATTTCGTAGTAACCGTACATCCCGACGCTACCGGTGATTTTGCCTCTATCCCCAATATGTGGTGCCTTGCTGACCTGGTTGATGACACCACCGGCCTGACCACGTCCGAACATCATGGCACCCGCTCCGCGCAGTACATCCACTTGCTCCATATAGAAGATTTCACGGTTGTACTGTGCAGTATCACGGATACCGTCCAGATACATATCACCAAAGGTGTAGAAACCGCGCAACATCATATTGTCACCGGAACGCCCGCCCTCTGCAGCGTTGAAAGACAAGCCGGCCACGTGGCGCAGCGCATCCCTCAGTGAGCTTGCCTGGTAGTCTTCCATGAACTGGTTGGTAATAGTGGTCACTGCCTGCGGAATATCGTGCGGATCCTGCAATTTTTTACCGACACGAGTCGCAGTGGCACGGTAACCATCCTGCTCTTCGGCGCTCGTCTGCACCTTGATGGTAGGAAGAACGGCAGCTTCGGATGATTCACTCCCTTCCGCTGCAAAGGCGCTGATCGACAGCCCGCCGGCCATCAGTGCTGCGCCCAGGGGGAGCAGCGTTTTTTGCTGTTGCGACATTTCATTTCCCTCTAATGAGATTGTTGATTGGTTTGCTGCTGGTAATTAAAAAATTGTTATTAAGGGTTTCTGGTTCAGAAAGATCGCTGTTCAGATCAATCCCGATTTGTTGCTCATCAGTTGAGACGCTGCTGATAATTAGTATTACAGCCAAGACACATACTAAAAAACCGGAAAACTCGCCCGCAAAGCAAATTCACCGGGACTTTTTAATAAAAAAATAAATCTTAGTGAGAATTATTATAGTTATAGTTAATATTAATATCAATATTTCCTTTATGACGGGCGGGAGAGATTTACAGGGGCTTGTGTCGCCGGATCAGAAGAGCTCAGAGGCTGGTGGGGTAGGGAGAAGGCGAGGAAGGTGAGAACAGCAAGTCCGGCAGTATATTGAATTTTCCTTGTTTTTACTTCCGCCAAAAAACAGGCTGAACCAGTCGGTCAATTACGAACAGTCGATTTCGTTTCCGGATATGGGTGCAATATGTTGAGCGCTACACTTATCCCGGCTTTTTCGACGATACGTATGTGCTCCCGGCGCAGTTCGCGGGCGTGCTTTAATCCGCAGGAATGGGCGATCATATTGATTTCATGACTGACGTTGAGCGCGTAATTGGCTACTCGCAGGTATTTTTCTTCTACTACCAGGCCGCGCTGTAAGCGCGGATTGTGGGTAGTGATGCCGGTCGGACAGGTGTTCAGATGACAGCGCATGGCCTGGATGCAACCCAGGGCAAACATGAATCCGCGGGCGGTGTTGATGAAATCTGCGCCGACGCACAATGCCCAGGCACCCTGTGCAGAAGTAACCAGTTTCCCTGCCGCCACGACGCGTATGCGCTGTTTCAGACCGGATTCGATCAGGGCATCGACCACTCGTGGCAGTGCTTCCGTGATCGGCAGGCCGGCATGATCGAGCAGCGTCTGCGGTGCCGCACCACTGCCGCCTTCTCCACCATCGATCGTCAGAAAATCAGGTGCATATTCCAGACCGCGGCGCAGGATGGTATCACACAGTTCGTTGATGAAATGCCAGCCGCCAATGGCGGTTTTGACGCCCACCGGTCGTCCGGTCAGTTCCCGGATGAAAGCTACCTGATCCAGCAATTCATCGATATTGCCGATATCATGATGCCGATTGGGGCTGATGGAATCCTGATAAGGCGGAATTCCCCGGATAGCAGCAATTTCCGGGTTGACCTTGGAGGCGGGCAGTACACCTCCTTTACCCGGTTTTGCTCCCTGGGAGAGCTTGATTTCGAATGCTTTGACCGACTGAGCGATTTCCTTTGCACGGGTAGCAGAAAAATTTCCCTGTATATCCCGAATGCCGTATTTGGCGGTACCAATCTGCATGATGCGATCGCATTCCCCTTCCAGATGGCAGGGAGCCAGCCCGCCTTCACCTGTATTCAGCCAGCATCCGGCTTTGGCTGCACCGCGTGATAGTGCGCGCACAGCGGGTGTGGAAATGGCGCCATAGCTCATGGCGCTGATATTGATGATGGATCGCGCCAGAAAAGGCTGGTCGCAGTATCCTTCGCCAATGGATAAGGCCGGGGTGGGTAACTGATCTTCTTCCAGTATGGGAAAAGCAGCATTGACGAAAATGAATGCGCCCGGTTCACGCAGATCGTAGGTGGAACCAAAGCCGATGATACCGCCTCTGTTCTTGGCATTTTTGTATATCCATTTCCGGGTGGCGCGGTTGAACGGCATTTCATCGCGATCACCGGAAAAGAAATACTGGCGGAAATATTTTCCCTGGATCTCGAAAAAATAGCGCAACCGGCCAATAATGGGATAATTGCGCAGTATGGCGTGTTCTTTCTGGGTGACGTCGCGGATGAAAAAGGTCACGATGGCGCCGACGACGATCAGCCCAAGAATGGTGCCGACGCTGTAAATGATCAGATCGATCAGGCTGTCAGGCATGGTTCCCCGTTTTCTTGATTGTTGAAAGGATCGAGTTTGAAGCATGTTGCAAAGTGAAGCAATCAGTAACCAGGTTCGCCTGGCATTGAGTGAGGATATCGGTACAGGGGATCTGACTGCTTCCCTCATCCCGCCCGGCAAATGCCTCAGTGCGCAGGTAATCGTGCGGGAGGCCATCGTCATCTGCGGTATCCCGTGGTTCGATGAAAGCTTCCGCCAGCTGTCGCCCTCTGTCAGGATCGACTGGCATGTCAGCGAAGGGCAGCAAACCAGCGCTGGCCAGACGTTATGCGTACTCGATGGAGATGCCCGGGCATTGTTGACTGGGGAACGCACTGCTCTGAATTTTCTGCAGATGCTTTCGGCAGTGGCGACACGTACCCGCAAGTTTGTCGAGGCGATCGAAGGCACTGGCACGCAAATCGTCGATACCCGCAAAACCCTGCCTGGCTTGCGTCTCGCGCAGAAATACGCCGTGCGGTGCGGAGGCGGGGTCAACCATCGTACGGGTCTTTATGACGGTATCCTGATCAAGGAGAACCATATCATTGCGGCCGGCAGTATCGAGGCTGCCTTGCGTAAGGCGATCGAAATCGCTCCTCCCGAAGTGTTCATCCAGATCGAAGTGGAAACACAGGGTGAGCTGATGCAGGCCCTGTCTGCCGGAGCGCGCATGGTTCTGCTGGATAACTTCGATTTGCCCGCTTTGCGGGATGCGGTTGCTTTTAACCGGCAGTTCCCGGGTGGGCCGGCGGTGCTTGAAGCTTCCGGTAACGTCACGCTCGATACTGTGCGTGCGATAGCTGAAACGGGAGTGGATCGTATTTCGATCGGCAGCCTGACCAAGGATATCCGGGCAGTCGATTTGTCGATGCGTTTTTATGAAGCGGTATTGTGATAAAAAATGAGCGGCTGGCTGTCATATCTCATCAAATGATGGGATATGTCCGTTATAGATTGATTGGTGAAAAGGGCAAGGGCTCAATCACGCAAACAGCTCTACATCGAAAGCCACCACGCTGCGGCTGTCCTTGCTGAATTCAGCACCGATGAGGTAAATCGGCTCATTACGGCTTTTGTATTTCTCTGCATAACCTTTTGTCTTGAGTTGTTCCAGGGCATGACCTTCTGGCACCAGTTCCACCACCTTGAATTCGAACAGATAAACATTGGAGTTAAATGTAACTGCCATATCAATGCGGCCATGATGGGTCGTATCCTCCACCACGATATCCAGCCCCAGCGCAGCAAAGTGACTGTAAAACACGCTGGCGTAATAGCCTTCGTATTGCGCAATCGGGTTGTTGCGGTACCAGTCGTGCGGAATACTGGCAAAGAAGCTGGTAAACAACTGCTGCAACCCGGCAAAATTATTGGCTCGCAATAACTCAAGCAACCTGATGCGATGGGTCAGCACCTTCTGGCCTTCAATCCCGAGTGCTGGCAGCAGGGCATTGTTCAGACTGATTTGCACTTCCTTATTGGGATAACCCAGCCAGTAAATGCGCTGTCCCGGCAGATATTCCTCTACACCCTGAAGGGTGGTATAGCCGGTTTGAAACAACAGTGCTTCCGGTTCAATATGGTCAACATCGAAAGCGGAAAGCAGCTCAAGACTGGAATACTGGCGGCTGAGGCTGGGCGTGAAATACCCTCGTTGCATCAACCAGTCAACCAGAAAAGTCGGCGTACCCGTTTCGAACCAGTAGGCACGGAACTCGCGTTTATCAAACAGCAGCAACAGATCAAACGGGTTATAGACCGGCTGACCTGTCCAGTTATAACCGTTGTACCAGTCCTGGATCTGTTGACGATCCAGCCCCGGCAATTCTGGTGCGAAAACGGTATCCACATCCTCATCGGTGTAGCCGCAAATGGCCGAATAATCAGCGTCGATCGTGATGTCATTGAGATTGTTCAGCCCTGAAAAAATACTGACCTTGCTGAACTTTGACACCCCTGTGAGAAAGGCGAATCTGATATGGGCATCCTGTCCCTTGATGACTGAATACAGGTTACGTAATCCCTCCCGCATGGCACGCGCAATTTCCGGTTCAGTAATGTTGTCAAGAATCGGTTTGTCGTACTCATCGACCAGAACAACACAGCGCTGGCCATATTTTGCTTCAGCATTTTGCAGCAGCTCGGCAAAGCTGCCCGGGATATCACTTTCTTGTTTGCAAGTCACTCCCAGACGTTGCTGATTCTGTTCCAGCAGCCAGTAAATGCGCTTATCCAGTTGCGCCCGGCTTTCCAGCCGCCCTTCGGCAAAGCTCAGACGAATTATCGGATATCTGACTGACCAATCCCACCGATCATGACAGTAAAGCCCGTGGAATAAGGCTTCATTGCCGGCAAAAAGCTCGGCAAGTGTATCAAGAAACAGGCTTTTACCAAACCGGCGCGGGCGGGAGAGAAAATAGTACTTTCCCTCCATTGCCAGTTTCAGGGCAAACGAAGTTTTATCAACGTAGTAATACGATTCTTCGCGAATTTCGCGGAAGGTCTGAATGCCAATAGGTAGCTTTTTTGTCATTACCGCTCGAGATCGTGAGGTAAAAAGATTGGAACCTTTGGTAAACTCCAGCTCCGATGAGGATTTTTGTGCTGACGTGGTGCAAAAAGAAGTGACAGATAGCCATTTCTGGCGTGACTGATGATTGCACACATGCTGACGAACGATAGCACACCCCACCGGATCATGGAATGTTGGGATGTGTCCAGTACGAACTGCTTCCAGAGCACAATGTATGCCGAAACGAGGGTGGATCGTGTTTCGATCGGCAGCCTGACCAGGGGCATCCAGGCAGTCGATTTGTCGATGCGTTTTTACGGAGCGGTCCCCAGCGCCGCGATGACCTGATCGTCATCGATCTGTGGAAACGAATGATAAAACTGGCCTACTGAATAAAATACTGCCGGTGTTTCCAGACAGATGGTCTCATCCGCAAGCGGCGTGATGTCAGCCAGTGTTCCGGCAGGTGCAACAGGTACAGCACATATCAGTTTGCGCGGCCGCCGGCTGCGCACGGTGTGCAGTGCCGCAATCATAGTGGCACCGGTTGCCAGGCCATCGTCCACCACGATCACGATCCGGTCATGCGGATCTGCAGGCGGGCGAACGGGCGTATAGCGCAGGCGCCGTTCACGTAATAATTCGAGCTGGGCAGCCTTTTCGGTTTCGATGTATGCGGGAGTGGCACCGCTTTGTGCAGCATGGCCGGCCAGATAAACCTGCCCGTTCTCATCGATGGCACCAATCGCGAATTCCGGATTGCCGGGCGCGCGCAGCTTGCGTACCAGCACGACATCCAGTTCACCACCCAGCTTGTCTGCGATGATGCGGGACATAGGTACCGCACCGCGTGGAATCGCCAGTACCAGCGGGTTCTGTCCCCGGTAGATTTTGAGCTGTTCTGCCAGCCGGATGGCGGCTGCGGTACGATCTTCGAACATTTTTCCCTCCTTCGCAGCAATTGATGACCATATCCTACACCGGCAGATGCCGGTGAGCGATAGCTGCTTTTTTGCACTGGTAACGTGTGGGAAGCGTTCAGGAAAGATAAAAAACAGAAGCTGGACGGAGAAACTCAGTGAGGAAGATGAGGAGCGGGTGTTTGTCACCGGGAGAGCAGTTCAACGTATGCCTGGTAGCTGTAGCTGCGGTTCTTTTTCTGCCCGGTCATCTCCGTCACGATGCCTAAATCTTCCAGTACCCTGACGGCCGCAGTTGCGGTGGGGAAGCTGGTATCGAGTTGCCGGCGCACGCGTTCGATGGTGAAGCGCGGCATCATCGGCAGCATTTCGAAAAGCCGGTAGCTCGCAGGGCCGGCCTTGGTGGATTGCAACATGCGTTTGCGGTCTGTAGCGATGAGGCTGGCGACTTCAATGATATTTTTCTCCGCATCGCCAGCGGCGGTTGCTACCCCCTCCAGAAAGAAAGTCACCCAGGATTCCCAATCCCCGTCAGTGCGGATCGCCGACAAGCGGCGGTAGTACTCGGCCTGGTGTTGCTTGAGGTAGCCACTGAGATACATCAGGGGCTCGGTCAGCAACTCCCAATGCTCGAACAGGGCCGCGATCAGCAGCCGTCCGATGCGCCCGTTGCCATCGAGAAAGGGGTGGATGGTTTCAAATTGAGCGTGGATGAGTGCCACCTTCACCATGGGTGGCAAATCGGTCGCAGTGCCGTGGATGAACCGCTCCATATCGGCCAGCAGCGCAGGAACGTGCTCCGGCGGTGGCGGTACAAAAACCGCGTTGCCGGGCCGTGTGCCACCGATCCAGTTTTGTGACCGCCGCAACTCGCCCGGTTGCTTGCCAGCACCGCGCACACCATCCAGCAGGCGTCGGTGCGCCTCGCATAGTAGCCGCATACTGATGGGCAGCCCTTTGGGATCGCGCAGCTGCTCCTGAGTCCAGCGGAAAGCACGAAGGTAGTTGGTTACCTCCTCCACACCATCGGTATTACTGACTTTGAAGCCTGCTTCCTCATCGAACAAGTCGGTCAGTGTGGCCTGCGTGCCCTCAATCTGCGACGTGAGCAAGGCTTCCTTACGGATGGCGCTGTACAACAACCAATCCACTGATGGCGCCAAACCGGACACGCCTGCCAAACGCGCAAGCGCCAATTCGGCCTGCCGGTTGAGGTCGGTGAACATCTTGGGTGACAGATCTGGATCAGACGGAGGCAGGGAATGGGGCACGAATGCGCGCACCGATTCGCCCGGATTCGTGGAAATCGAGTAGATCCCTGTTGTGCGTGTCATTGAAAGCGGCCTTTAGTAGTGCACCTGAAGATTAAAGCATTCTTTAATTTAATTGACAACAATTAAAGATGGCTTTCATTCGCTCATGACACATCACTTCACCCGTCGCAGGCGCTTGACCAACTCGGTCACCCACACCCCAGCTGGTGGCGGATTTGGTTGTTTTCTTCGTGGCCATATCAGCTACTACTTATCGCTATTTGAAATTTGTTTGCGGTGGCAGATATTCGAACTTTTCGAACAACGGCACGTTATCGGCATCCAGCATCACATACACCTGAGCGGATACTCGCTGCGTATGCGTATAGTCACGGTTGGCCAATTGCTCCAGGGTCAAACCAAAGTAGCCTGCCATAATGCCTTCAGCTGTGAGATCAGCCAGCTGCAGGTTATCAATTACACCGACTGCGCGCACCAGCCGGTTTCGGACTTCGGCCAACGCAACCGGCGCGCCTTGATATCCTTATAGATCTGCTGACGTGACTTGTTTGCCAGTCGGGCAAAATCAGGTAGTGGCAGGTTGTGCGATTCCCCGAAAGCCTCCAACAGCACAGCACGACCGCGCTGAATATTGGTTTCACCCGGTACCCGGCGGGTATCAGTACGCAATGCTGCAGCTTTCCTGGCTAAGGTTTGTTCCACCGTCTCTATTTCAAGTGGAATTTTCATGGATGGCGGGAGTTCAACTGATTCAAGACGTTCCTGCACAAACGCTTCCAGTTCGGCTGCAAAGGCTTGAGCATCCCGAATCTCGACAGTATCGGAGAAACGGCGTACTTCCTCCAATGTTACTTTAGGGAACCTCTGAAAAACTACCTGCGTTGCCATTTCTGCGTTAAAAGTCGGCTTAAAATGCTCATTTATTACGTATAAACTCCGCTTTTTCGCCGATTTCTACCTTGAACTGACTACCTCGTCGACGTTTTTCAGAGGTTCCTTAGGCAAGTGATCAGCAATGAATTCCAGCGTCCTGGTCATGGATAGCTCCCTCCAATAAAGTGGGGATAGATTAGGCACCTTTGTATACTTTGCCAACTATGACAACTTGTATCTATCAAAGCCCTCCGGATCATAACTTCCGCGGGTAGGTGAAGAGCAATTAGACAAAGGAAAAGGTATGGAAAGCGAAGCATTTTTTGCCGAACTATTTTTCACTGATGGGAGTAAAACACTAGGAGTGGCTATTATGGCTATAATAGGCTTTTTAGGAGGGCCTCGTAATGAAAGCCATTACCGCTAAGGATGCAAAAAATAAATTTGGAGAAATGCTGGACACTGCGCAGCGGGAACCGCTTACCATCGAAAAACATGGACGGGCGGTTGCCGTGATCATGTCAGTGCAGGAATATCAGCAAATGAAACTCGAAAGATTACGTGCAAAACTGGCAGCAGGTGAGGCGCAACTGGACAGGGGAGAAGGCGTGGAAGGCGAAACATTCTTTGCCGAACTGTTAAATGAGAAATGAAACACTACCTCCTCTCACCGGAAGCAAAAACGGATATCACCAACATACGTCAATACACAACCCAGCAATGGGGAAAAACGCAGGCAGACAATCCAATACTTGGGCGAGCAAGAGATGAAATAAAGGAAGGCTACCGCAGTTTCAGTGAGGGCAACCACGTAATATTTTATCGCATGGCTGGAAGCGTAATCGAGGTTATCGGTATCCCATATCAGAACATGGACATTGAACAGAATTTAAGCAATGGAAATCTTCTCCCCCCAGATATTGCGGATCATGAACCTGAAGATGGCTGAAAACGAAGCACCCGGATGTGATGAACTATACTTAACTCGCAGAAAGTGCGAATGCGATACCCAGCCAAAATGCTTTGAAACTCACTTCGCCACAAAACCGGTACTGCCCAATCAGGATCGTGTTCGAACAAGGCTTCTGCAGTGGTGGTGTATTCGGGGCCACAGGCAGATAAAAATGAGCCAGCACATTTGAATCCACGACGATCATGGGCGCCCCTGCCTTTTCATGATGTCGATATCGCATGCCTGAAATTTTTCAGGGTTCAGCCCGGCCCATAGCTAACGGGCACGCTCCAGCCGCTCGCCGGGGGAGATTCTGGTTGACATAAGCACAGTCTCAAGGCACACAATGATTTCACTGTTGAGGCTGCGGCGGTGCATTTCTGCGGCAACTTTGAGCCGTTCATACACATCATCCGGAATATTTTTCAGTGCGCTTCGTCATCGCGGCAGCGAATGAAATGAAGCGGGAAGCAGGAAGCGATCCAGAAACAATGTGACAGGATGTGACGCAAAGGACTATTTCGAGTGATCGCATCTAACAATTCAGTCAACAGGACAGCCAGCAAACTGGCGCTTGTTGGTGCCCTTCGCTTCGGCTACCTGTTGCCTCAGACGTTAGCCCGCATTTCAGGCATTCGCGTTGAATTCGAACGGATTGAAAATCCCGACGCCGAACGACGAGAAGTCAGAGACATTACGAGTCACCACCGTCAGACCGTGAATCTTGGCAATGGACGCGATCATCGCATCTTCAATGAGTGTGTTGGACTTCTTATGTGTCAGCTTCGCCCAGCAGCGGAATGCTGGACCGTCCATGACCAATACGTTGTAAGAGTCGCTCACAAGGTCCAGCCAAGACTCAATTTCAGCTGCTTTGGCCGGATCTTGTTCGCGAGTTAACTCAATGCCGGCCTGAATTTCACCGAGCGTTACGGTGGCCAGGTGTAGGCTGGCGTCGTCCACGGAATTTATCCAGGCGAGTACAGCCCCATGTGGGCGCGGTTTGCGGAGTTCTGAAACAACGTTGGCATCCAGCAGATACATTGTGTTCACCGCAGGGGTTCAACTTGGCGCCGGCGGGCTTTACCTCGCTCGGGAACGAGCATCTCAGTGCGGGCTGAGTCAGAGAGCAACAATTGCTTAAGCGAGGGGCGTGCAGCCGCTTGCAAGCGCCGCCATTCTCCAATGGGCACCAATACCGCTTCTTCGGCGCCCCGGCGGGAAACAATCTGGGGTCCTTCGGTTATGCAGGCATCCAGAAACTCGCTAAAGCGAGCCTTGGCGTCTTGAACAGGCCAAACATGCATCAGGAATCTCCATTAAGTATAAATAACTAGACATATGACTATGTCTATCCTGTCGGGTGAATAGGGTCAATCCGTAACGTACGCTGCGAGCTAACCATTTTCTGCAGGCGCTGCATAGCCTTCGCAGCCAGGGAACCTCTGAAAAACGTTAGCGAGGCAGTCAGTTCAAGGCAAAAATCGGCGAGAAAGCGGAGTTTATACATGATAAATGAGCATTATGAGCCGACTTTTAACGCAAAAATGGCAACGCAGGTAGTTTTTCAGAGAATTCAGATTCACGTGTGCTGGTTATTATCATCGAGTTTTTCTGGCACCAAGCGATAGCCAAGCGCATTCATAATCGAATTGACATTATCAAATCTGGGATTGCCTTTGCTGGACAGGGCATGTTGAATTCCCTGCCTCGTCATCCCTGCCTTTTCAGCAATGTGGCTTATGCCTTTTACCTTGGCGATAACGCGCAGCGAAGCCAGCAGGGAAGCTGAATCATGATCTTCTCCGTACTCATCGAAAATTTCGTCAAGATAAGCATTGATTTCTTCCGGGTGATTGCGGAAATAATCTTCCTCAACTTCCCTGAATTGTCGGTATATTCGTTTAGCCATGATCCCTGCACTCCTTCCAATATTCTTTTGCAGCTTGTATATCCCGGTCTTGACTGTCCTTGTCGCCACCGCATAACAGGATAACCATATGACCAGCCTCTTCACCAAAATATACCCGGTAGCCGGGGCCGAAAAATATTCGCAGTTCCGACACGTCTTCACCAACCGGGCGACAATCGCCATATAACCCTTGTTCCAGTCTGCCGATGCATCTCAAAATGAAGCGACGCCTCTTTGGTCGCGCAAGCCATCGAGCTGCTCTGTAAAAGGCTCCTTGCCTTTATCATCCTGATAGATGCCAAGGGGGCTATGGCACATACCCTTTGGCGCGCATCCAATCCACGTAGGGTTGAGCGATGGGGGATGCGCGGCCAAGAAACTTCCCGCCTTTTCTTACTGAGAAACAGCTTTTATAAGTACCTGGACAGCCTGAATAGCATTCTCAAAATCGAGAGTTTGACTAGATTTCGCATAGGAAACGTCTTCGACAAATCGCCTGTACTCTTCCGCATATGCTTTGTCTGTTATTAAAATATCCAGCATCTTGTCCAGCTTCTGAGGCATAGCCATGCCTTCCAAAGACAGGTCGTTTTTAGCGCGGTTGTTATCTTCCTGCATGGATTTTGCAACCAAGCCTGCAAACCCTGCATGGGCCAGCGCCCGGTCTTTCAGAATAGCCAGATCATGAATATGCCGGACAATGGAGGGATCGTCATATTGTCCCCCGCGTACTCTGTCCGGAATGCGCCATGCAATGGCGCTCAGCTTGTCAGCAGCACTTTCGACCGGATCAATGCAGCTTATGGCTACCACCTCCGGCGGGTGCTTTGCCAATTCGTTCAAAAATGACGAGACCGGCAGGGATATATGGGGGAGCTGGATATTCCGTGCTGTCATTTCAATCTGGATATGGGGACGCAATGAGTTCTCTCTCGGGAAGACCGTCTCATATTCCAGATCAATCGAAAAAAAGCGGTTTTCATCTCTGGCTTTCACATGATGGGCTTCTATGGCAAAGCCATCGGCACGAAGGGCATCCAGAACGGTATATTTGAAGCTGGAAAGATTTTTGCGGGTATGAAGCTCAGGATTCACCAGAAGCCTGAAATCCACATCTTCTGAAAATCGAAAAAGCAGGTTATGGGCTTTTGAAAGGGCGGTGCCACCAGAAAAGACGACTTCAAATCCATCCTGATTGATCCCCCTGATAGTGCGAATTACCTGTGTGACCAGCCAATCTTTCTCCACGAAAGATTCTTTCATCCCTTTCAGGGCAGCCACTTCGATGAGAAGGTCTTTATCCGGTCGCACGTTCATAACTGACATAGGCTCCGTTATATCCGATCTTCCGGCTTACTCGCCCTTTAACAGCGATTTTACGACCGGTAGGAACCTGCGTCGTTATGCCCGCATTATAATTTTTTTCCAGTTGCGAAACACCGATCTCAATACCCAGACGCTCCAAGGCTTCTTTAGCCAAGGTTGGCAAAGGAAGAATGGGTATAACCTCTCCCGTCAGGGCAGAACGTTTAGCCTTGGCATAGAGGCCATATCCAATTCTGACGAGTTTTCCGGCAGCCGCAAGCTGGCGCAGTATACGGCCAATCTGGTCATATCCGCCTAAATCTTCAAAATCTTTACGGACAAAAACAGCATTATTTTTCCTCGCTATTCTTGCAGATACTTTATATGATAATCTTTCGTATTTAGACATTTTATGTCAGCCATTTATATATACAAAAACACGACATATACCTGTTACAAACATACGACATTATGTATCAAAATTCAAGCTTAATCAGGGTGAGGAACCTTAGTTTTCAGCTGTTTGATAAATATGTTTTAACCGGTTAGATCGGGTGTAATCGGGTGTAATCGGGTATGATCGGGTACAGAATCGGATATAGAAAACTTTCATGCAAGAACCCAGAATTCTCATTACTCAAGAATTATTAAAGCTCATTGCCGAGATTGATGAATTTAAAGGCAAGTGGGAAGTTTTGAAAAATCTATCCCCGGAGCGGCTGCGCCAGCTTCGCAAGGTGGCAACCATTGAAAGTATCGGTTCGTCTACTCGGATCGAGGGAGCAAAGCTGACAGATATGCAGGTGGAAACCCTGTTGTCCAATCTATCGTCCCTGTCCTTCAAGACCCGTGACGAGCAGGAAGTGGTTGGCTATGCCGAGGCGATGGATATCGTCTTCCAAGCTTACGAGGATATGACCATCACCGAAAACCATATCCGACAACTTCATCAAACGCTCTTGCGGCACAGCGATAAAGATGAACGCCACCGGGGGGAATACAAGAAAATCGATAATCACGTTGTTGCCATAGATGAGCACGGCAAGGAAATTGGCGTGGTTTTTGAAACGGCCACGCCCTTCGATACCCCGCGCAAAATGGAAGAACTGGTGCGATGGGTCAACAAAGCGATTACGGAGAACAGCTTTCACCCGCTATTGATCGTGGCGGTCTTTGTGGTGGTGTTTCTGGCCATCCACCCGTTTCAGGATGGCAATGGCAGACTGTCACGCATCCTGACAACGCTTATGTTGCTTCGGGCCGGGTACAGCTATGTGCCGTATGCTTCTCTGGAAAGCGTGGTGGAGGATAACAAGGATTTATACTACAAGGCACTCCGGCGCACACAAACCACCCTAAAAACAGACAGCCCGGATTGGGAGCCTTGGCTTGGTTTTTTCCTGCGCTGCCTGAAAAAACAGAAAGCCAATCTTGCCGCCAAGATAGAAAAAGAGAAAGCTTCGGATGATACAACCTTGTCCGTTTTATCTATTCAGATCCTGGAATTGCTTAAAAAGCACGAACGGCTCTCTATCGCGGAGATGGTGGAACATACAGGCGCAAACCGGAATACGCTTAAAGTGCGCCTGAGAGAACTGGTTTCCATGGGACGAATTCAACGTCATGGCAAGGCCAGAGCGACCTGGTATGTATTGAATCGAAAGTAAAGAAATGCCCCCAGACCAAAATATACCCCTTGATACCGAAATTGAACGAAACCGCTTTGCGGCGCGGATTAATTCAAGCGTTAGCGGTCACCTGCGTTAGCGTGTTTTCTGAAAAGGGTACAATGTCCGACATGAACAATATTTCTATTTCCGATATTCTTGAACTTCCAATACAAGAGCGTATTCGTCTTGTTGAGCTTATCTGGGACAGCATTGCAGCGGTGCCTGAAGCCGTGGAGATTTCGCCTGAACTAAAAATTGAACTCGAAGCACGAATGGCAGAGTTTGAGGCAAACCCCGAAGCTGGTTATTCTTGGGAGCAGGTGAAATCCTGCCTTAAAGATGACTCATGGCGTTCCGCCTAAAATTCTCTTCGTGAGCGTTGCGTGAAATTGGCGAAGCACAAGAGTGGTATGAATTGCAAAGCTTCGGTCTCGGTGAAGAGTTCGTCGCCGCAATGGAGTTACATCTTAGAGTAAAGAGCAGTCATGAACGAAGCCTGGAATCGAATGTAAAATTACGGATAATCTCAATCGTAACTTCTTTCATCATTGGATGATTTGGGTTGATGACTATGTTTCGAGCCTCTGGAATTACCGCTGATGGCACAATTAAACCGAGATATTTTCCATTGAGTAAGAAAGAATCACCATAGGTAGCTGCAGTTGGAGATCCGGGAAGGGCACTCCAACCATCTGGTAAAGCATCAGGCGGTGGAATTTTGTAAAGGCTATTATCATCCGGCAAAGTCATTTTGACGACCACAAGATTCAGTGGAAGATTCGAACCTGTATGTACCAGCTTCTCCATAGCAGCGATTTCCAGCGAGAGACCAGCATAAATTGCTGGTATGCCAGCACTATTCCAATGTTGACCTTTTATGCTGGCTCCATATCCGGTACGGTCCAGAGCAAATTCTTTTCTGGAAATTCTCCAGACAAACACTAGGCAACGCCTCCATAAGCAATGGAAGCCAAAACTTTCCTTACTTCATCAGCACCCATATCAGTATCAAGTAACGATAGAGGGGATTCGCCCAAAGCCAGATTAGATTCGAGCATCCAACGCTTCGCCAGGTCTGAAGAATCAAAAACTTTTTCTGCTTCGGCCTCGATTAGTGCAATTCGTGCCAATCTTTCGGATTCCAAAGGACCAAGTTTTCCGCTTGATCTGATCTTTCTGGTAATGGTTGCATCAGAGATACCCAGTAACTTTGAAAGTTTTGCTTGAGATATACCGTAGTACCGCCCGGCACCAACTAAGTGAGTTACTTTTACTCCATCTCGCACCATCTTAATCCTTTTAGCCGGAGGCATTTTCAGGATCGTCATGCCCCATTCCAGGAAAGAATGTCCGGATGATATTTCCTTTTGTTTGGCTTGTTTTCGCCCAATGTTCATTATTTGACACCATCAAATGATTAAATACTTACACTCAAAAGATCATATCATTGATAAAGATAAGGATTCTATTCAAAGTGGCCTGTGACCAGCCTTTTTCGATTTAAGGGAACTTGAGACAATGTCATCTTGACGAGAGAAAGGCGTATGAAGAAGATGCAATACAGTGATGAACAGATCGTCCGGCCTGCGGAAACGGACAAGGATACAGTGGCCGAGATTGTCAGGCGCTACACACCTGGCGCAAGGAATACGGTAGCATGGTGATCGAAATGTAGCATCTATTGGCCTGTGCTTTTCTCCTATGGCCAGGGCAATGGCTAGCCGTGGGTTCGACGACGACAATCCCCGTAGCCTCTTCATTTTTGTCAGTTTTACGATGTGCTGTGTAGGTAATCCTCTACAAAATAGTGGTGAATGAAAGGTTACCGAGTCACATGCACATAAAAGCCGCGATGATTACCAGAACGAAGAAGAGGTTCTTCTGCTTGTGCAATTTCCTCTTCTTTTGTTCTGGGGGAGCTTACTCTCCCGAACGAAATCTTTAGAGCAGCATGAAAACCGTGGTCGATCCCCATTTTTCTGCACACACCATCTTGATAGCAATCGACAGACAAAAATCCTGGAATTATCAGTATACGTACGTAACCCATGGGATCGTTTCTTCAAGGAAAAGTACTTTTGATCATTGTCACATGGTTAAAGTAAAAACGCTTTTTCCTGAGGGGTTCTCACCGATAGGCATGAGTGGGAGCGCGCTATACGGTATGGATCGGAGTGGAAATGTTCGATTTGGTGGTGCTGTAATTGAATTCAACGAATACACAAACGAATATATGGTTATTGGTGCAGCCATCCTGTCAGGGTTGCTTGGTCATGAAAATGCCTAACAAGGCCATTAAGTTCGCTCCCTGCGGTCGCCGGACGCTCGCAAGCTCGCGCCGTTTATGGCGGCGTTAGAGCATATCATCCAGATATTTGATTCCCACTCAATAAAGGTATACTTTCTATACCATGATAACTTTTGAGTTTGACGAGGCAAAGAGTCAGGCCAATCTTCTGAAACATGGCATCAGCTTTATTGATGCTCAAGCATTATGGAATGATCCAAGATTACTGGAGATTCCCGCAAAAACAGAAGATGAACCACAATACCTCATGATAGGGCTGATTAACGGCAAACACTGGTCTGCCGTTATCACTTACAGGGGTACAAATATCAGGCTTATTTCCGTTCGTTGCTCACGTACCGAGGAGGTGACACTATATGAAAGCTAAAGATTTTGAACAGCAGTTTGACGAAGGCGTCGATATTACTGCTTCGCTGGATTTGTCAAAGGCAAAGCGCGTATTACAAGAGCAAAAACGTGTCAATGTCGATTTCCCAACGTGGATGATTGAGTCTCTTGACCGGGAAGCTGAAAAGCTTGGTGTGACCAGGCAATCTATCATTAAGGTGTGGCTTGCCGAACGCCTCGAAAAGGCTGCTCTAACCCATTCATCAAGCGGGACGCGCTAAAGCGCGCCCCTTATGTCCAACGTTAGCCTGCAATTGAAGCGATTGCATATTGCATACGTCGTACGTACAATATACGTATGAGCCTATCCTTCGAGTGGGATCCAGAAAAGGCGATCCAGAACCTGCGCAAGCATGGTGTTTCGTTCGAAGAGGCTGCGTCAGTGTTCTCCGACGAGCGAGCTCGCCTCATTGACGATCCCGACCATTCGGCTGAGGAGGAACGGTTCGTCTTGCTGGGTTTCAGCGCGAATCTTCGAGTCCTTGTCGTGGTTCATTGTTACCGGAGATCTGGAAGCACGATTCGCCTTATTTCCGCCCGGAAGGCGACACGAGAGGAGAGGCGGTTTTACCCATAGGTATGCCCATGAGACAACAGTATGACTTCAGTTCATCGAGGAAGAATCCCTACGCAGCGAAGCTCAAGAAGTCGGTGACGATTCGGCTGGACGAGGAATCGATTTCCTACTTCAAGTCGATGTCCGAGGAAACTGGCATTCCGTATCAGAGCTTGATCAATCTCTATCTGAAGGAATGCGCAGCATCAGGTAAGCGGCTGAATCTCTCGTGGAAGTAGCGCGTTGCCGTCTAACGATTAAGGTTATGTCGTGATCGTGAAGCGAACCACGACATAACCGGTTGTTGAACAAGCCCGGCTCCGGGTTCTCTGGAAACAGCTTTTTGTGATCTGTTCTGAAGTTGGACTGAAGGTCCGGTGTTTTCACCGGGAAATGCCAGTGTTAGTACTCAGACCTGAATAACCCGGTGATGTGGTCAAAGCTTTCTGTACACCTCAGTTAAGCAACATTTTTCAACATTTCCATTTCTGCCTCATGTTGGTTTGGACTTTTGTAGCCCAAGTATGAATGCAGTCGATGGCTGTTATAAAACAGGAAATATACTGCAGCGCATCTTGCTGTGCTGCATAGCGAGTCAGGTAGCATTGCCAATGGATTTGCTCCTGTTTAAGGCTACCGAAAAAGCTCTCGGCCACTGAATTATGCCGGACCTTGTCCTCTCGCTTGTCAGCTTGCGAAACTACGCTACGCTTGTTTTTTCAACAAATTTTCACACGATGCATACTGCTGATAAAGCCATGTATTTTTAAAAGTTGGCGGTACTGTTTGCTGGCGTATTGCGATCCAAGATCCGAATGTGCTATCAGTCCTGCTTATGGTTGACGTTGCCAGACAGCCATTTGCAATGCATCACAAACCAGTTTTACTTTCATTCTTGTACTCATACTCCAGCCAACCATCGTCAGGTCACGCAAGGGTCGCAAGATAGAAAGCCTGGCGACAATAATTGTCGAGGAGGTACTGGCGAAACTTGCAGCTATTCTGGATTGAAGGGAAGGGATACGATGGTGAAGAGCTTTTTATCGGGAGTGTTGTGTACGGTAATCCCCACACAACGTGGTCGGTCCCCATTTTCCTGCACACACCGTCTTAATAGCAATCGACAGACAGAAATCCCGGAACGGCCAGCATACGCACCAACAACTTCAATATGAATGAATCATCCAGGATCCTGGATGTTGATATATCAGTCACCCTCGTTCTCACTGTAATAAACAGATAATTCCTCCTTTTCTCGCTGATTGAGATCAACTTCAAACGCAGCAGAATGCCTGAAACCTCATTTTTGAAATTTCAAAGGAGCTGATTTGCTCCTGATCAGGGTAGCAGGCTGCTACGAAGCTGATCGAATGAGCAAGGTGTGATCAGAACAGAAGATTGCGATATTTCATTCATACAGTTTTTTTAAATTCAAAACCTTACTGAATAATGAGTTTTGTTATACATCCGTTTATAAAGAAGTATGCACCGTTTACGGTGCATACTAAACGTTAGGCAAAAGGAGTATGGAATGAGTGATTGGGATTTTCTTCATGAAATGCACGACCGTGGTTATAGCGCCGCAGACATAGCTGATGCTGCTGGGTGTGGTTATGCACCTTGGGAGGCAGTTTATATTGAAGAACAGGAAACAGAAGATGCGTTGAAGGAATTGCAAGCTAAGCGGAGTGCGAAAGAAATTTCGCGTGACGAATTCTTACAAGCAAGGGCTAAAATTCTTGGCCACCGTAGTGCCTAACATTGCGCTCAAGCCGACCTGCCTACGGCGGGCGGCTTATCTGGGCTGTTAGACATTTGGAGTACATACATGGCGAAGGTAAGAACAGAGGCCGAACTCGGTGAGGCCCTTAAAAACAAAGAAGAGACTATTGAAATAGAAGGGGATCTTGCCAATAAAACATTCAAAATAAGAGCAACTGGGAAAGTTGCTTGGGTTGTCGCTATTGGTGCAATCTCCATAGCCGCTTACGGAACGGCTGCAACACTAGGAACAGGTGGCACAAGTGCGCCGGTAACAGCAACCAGTGCCTTCATTGCTGCTCCTGTAGCAGTTGGTGTTTTAGGTGGCGCTGTTACTTATTCTGCAATAGCCATTGCCATAGCTGCCGGTGGAGTTGGGGCATTAACAACTCTTCGTGGGTATAAACAAGTATTACGCAGCCAAGATAGGCTCGTACTAAAGCGCAAATAATTGTCTAACTATTCAATCCAGCCGACACCCCCCCTACGGGCGGCGCGGCTGATTTCAAACGTTATGTATTGCTTTGCCTCGTTGGGACAATTACTTAAAACGCCAAGGAATACTTTATCGTGACATTTGAGTGTCAAGAAATTTCTAGACTGCTGGTCGAAGCGGAAAATAAGATATCAAGCTTTGAGAGGAAAATTCAAAACATATCTATCACCGTGGAACCGCTAAAGGTAAAGCGAGAAGCGGTTCTGGCAGCTCTTGAATACGCAAATAGAGAAGAAGCTAGAAGAAAGCTAACGGGCCTGTTCGTCAGAGATGGCGAGTACGGTTTTCCCATCAATTTTTCGGAAGAACTATTGCGTAAGCTTGAGCAGCGAAAAAATGAACTAGATAAGAGAATTCAATATTATGAAAACAAGTGCGAGGAAAGACAGAAGGGAATCGAGTTCATCCGTCAGGATATTGAACTATTAAAGAAGGCCCAATACTTGGAGCTCAATGCGAGTCTCTATGAAGCAGCAGCCATAATAGACGACTGAATCGCCCCGGGTTTTGAGGAGGCTCCAACTTTTGAGAGAATGGAGCCATGAATAAACAAAACAAGCGAAACAAGTTTTCCCCTGAAGTTCGTGAACGATCTGTTCGTCTGGTACAGGAGCATCGCGGCGAATATCCATCGCTATGGGCGGCGGTTGAATCAGTTGCACCCAAGATTGGCTGTGTGCCCTCCACGTTGCTGGAATGGGTTAAACGTAGCGAAATTAACAATGGCGCACGCGAAGGTCTGACAAGCAGTGAACGTGATCGCCTCAAGGCGTTGGAGCGTGAGAACAGGGAACTGCGCCGAGCCAATGAGATATTGAAAACAGCCAGTGCTTTTTTCGCCCAGGCGGAGCTCGACCGCGTTCTGAAGAAGTAAACGCTTACATTGACCAGTATCGGAGTATCTATGGGGTCGAGCCAGTCTGCAAGGTGTTGCAGGTTGCCCCTTCAGCGTACTGGCGCCATGCTGCCCGCCAGCGCTATCCACAATTACGCAGTGCGCGGGCTCGCAGAGATGAGTTGTTGATGGCTGATATCCGGCGTGTCTGGCAGGCCAATATGCAAGTCTATGGTGCACGCAAGATCTGGTATCAATTGCAACGTGAAGGTGTGACTGTGGCGCGTTGTACGGTTGAACGTCTGATGCGCCAGCTGGGTTTACAAGGTGCCCGACGGGGCAAAATCATTCGCACCACTGTTGTCCGGCAGAACGCGACTTGCCCGCGCGATCTCGTCAACCGGATGTTTCATGCCAATCGGCCCAATCAGCTGTGGGTCTCGGACTTCACCTATGTATCAACCTGGCAGGGCTGGTTGTACGTGGCTTTTGTTATCGATGTATTTGCCCGCCGCATCGTTGGCTGGCGTGTCAGCAGCACCATGAGTACGGATTTTGTGCTTGATGCGCTGGAGCAGGCTTTGTATGATCGCCGTCCTGCTGATACCCTGATTCATCATTCCGACAGAGGATCGCAATACGTGTCGATCCGTTATACCGAACGTCTGGCACAAGCCGGTATTGAACCGTCTGTCGGCAGTCGCGGTGACAGTTACGATAATGCGCTGGCTGAAACGATCAATGGCCTGTACAAGGCTGAACTGATACACAGGAGAGCTCCCTGGAAAACCAGGGCTGCTGTGGAGCTGGCAACTTTGGAATGGGTTGCCTGGTATAACCATCAACGCCTGCTTGGATCTATCGGGTATATTCCTCCAGCTCAGGCTGAAGAAAACTACCGACAAACCCAGGATAATAAGACATTGATGGATATTTTACTTTAACCAAATAGCCTCCTCGATTGTCGGGACGGTTCAATCGAAGGTAACCAACCGGCCAAAGACAATGATTGGGAGTCGATTGCTAGCGGCGCCAATCAAGACGAGAAAATCAAGCGCTGGATCGCAGAACAAATGCAAGGCCGCACTTGCACGATTGTTCTTGTCGGCACATCTACCGCTAATCGCAAATGGATCAATCACGAGATAGTTAAGTCCTGGAATGATGGGCTGGGTGTGGTCGGAATTCGAATTCATGGCCTAAAGGATCGAAACGGAAATACGTCAGCAATGGGGAAAAACCCTTTCGATCACATAACTCATGGCCCAAGTAAGAAGCCGCTTTCCTCTCTCGTCAAGTGCTATAACCCTGCGGGTGCTACCAGTCAGGATCGTTACGCATGGATTGCTCAGCACCTCGAAAATGCAGTGGCAGAAGCAATACGAATCCGAAAAGCGAACTCGTAACAAAGTGACGCCCAACCCTTCGGTCAAGAGGGACGCTCCGCCGGCAAGCCGGCTACGCGCCTCTTACCTTCAACGTTAGGCATCAGTCGTTCGCATCTCTCACGTGCAGTGATAAATAGCTATGGTGGAGACATCCACCATCAAACTTATAGGAGAAAACTATGTCAAAAGAAATAGCTTATGTGTCCGTACAACTTGACGATAACGTCCCTGAGTACATGGATGGGATAATTCGCTGTGGCTCCGTCACATCTCAAGACGAAGATGGTAACGACCTGCAAGACCACCAAGAGCTTATCGACAACGCGGAGTTCCGCTCGGAAGATGAACTTATCAGCTACGTCGCTAGCAAGCTTGGAGTTAGCAAGGATATTGTTGGCATTGATGCCTAATCGGGTAGCTGGGAGCTTTTAACTCCCAGCCCCCACACCACCCACCGTGCGGGTCCGCAGTAGGCGGTTCAACGAGCGTGCTCGTGTGACGACGACGCCTTCAACCCTTGTCCGGCCCGTAGCTCTGTGCTTTGCACCACAGGTCTTTGATGCTGAGCAGTCCCTGTGCCCTGAGCCAGTCGTTGGACATGGCCTGTTGGGTCACCGGAGTTCTGGCCATGCGCCAATAGCTCAGGCTGCTCACGCCGTGTTGGATGGCAGCCTTCAGCGGTATGCCCAAGTCCAGCAGGTGCCGGATCTTAGTGCGCGCCCAGCGCCACTGTTTCCAGTAGCACATACGCACCCGACGTCGGATCCATTCGTCCAGTTCCGGGATCGGCCGGTAGTACTGGCTGATCCCGTAGTACCCGAACCATCCCCGCAGATACTGACCGAGCTTTTCCAGCCGGTACTCCATGCTGACGCCCCAACTTCTGCCGGTGAGTTGCCGCACCCGATGCTTGAAATTCGCCAGGGATTTCTCTGTCCAGCGGATCTTCTTGCCCACAAGAGTGAAGCCTAGAAAGCTGCATTCACTCATCGGTGCGACTTGGCTCTTGGCCAGGTTCACGGTGAGCTTGAGGGTGGATTGCAGGAAGTACGTGAGGCTTTGCATCACCCGCTCGGCCGCGCGTCGGGACTTGACCAGGATGATCACATCGTCGGCGTAGCGGGCGAAGCGGTGTCCGCGGCGTTCCAGTTCGAGATCGAACTGGTGCAGCAGGACGTTGGCCAACAGCGGCGAGAGCGGCCCGCCTTGCGGCGTGCCCACCTCGCTGGGTTGGGGGTGCTCCCCGACCAGCACCCCGGCGCGCAGGTAGCGCCCGATCAGGGCCAGCAGTCGCTTGTCGGCGATGCTTCGACTCAGCAGGCTCATCAACAGGTCATGGTTGACGTTGTCGAAGAACCTGGCCAAGTCCAGATCTACCGCCCAACGGTAGCCGGCCTTCACGTGCGCCTGCACCTGGCGGATCGCCTGGTGTGCATTGCGGCCCGGTCGGAAGCCGAAGCTCGATGCCGAAAAGCCCGGATCGAAGATCGGTATGAGCACCTGGGCGATGGCCTGCTGGATGACCCGGTCCGTGACGGTCGGGATGCCCAGTTGCCGTTGGCCGCCATCGGGCTTGGGGATATCCACCCGTCGCACCGGTTGCGGCCGATATCGCCCGGCCTCGATCTGCTCGCGCGTGGCTGGCCAGTGTGCGCGGGCGTGTTCGGGCCATTCCGCCGTGGTCACGCCGTCGATACCCGGCGCCCCCCTATTGGATTTGACCCTGCGCCACGCCCGCGCCAGGTTGTCTCTGGCCAGCACGGCCTCGAGCAGGTCTTGGCCGTCTTGGTTATGGTCGTCGTCTTGGTTCAAGGCTCGGTGCATGCCGACCGCCGCCGTGCCTGGCCCATGCGGGCTTCATCGGTTTGGTCGAGTTCGGTCACGTCTGCTCCTTAGTATCTCGTTGTTCAGCCCTTCGGCAGCCCGACACCTGGCTGCCTACTATGGCTTCTGCTGACTTCTGCACCGTCACGCCCACTGTTGCCAGTGGACGCGCTGCCCGTCTGATCGTGCGTCGCTGCCGGTTTCTTCGCTCGTGGCGGGCAGCTCGCCACGGCTCCTGGTCCTTGGTTGCCCGGTGGGACCGGCCGGGTCATCGTCACGATCAGGCTGGCCGCCGTCAGCACAGACCTCCCCAGGTAAGAACGCGAACTGTCGGTGCACAAGCGCCGCATTTACCGTGGCCGGCGTACCGTTGGGCTTCGCTGTCATGTGCCAGCTCGCCTCGCCTGCCTCGGCCTTCTATGCGGTTTCTGTCCGTCGCCTCGCACCTCTTGCACTCCGGCTTCCTCCAGACAATCCCTCACGGGCTTGCCCTTGCCTTCGGCTTGAATCGCCCCGGGTTTTGAGGAGGCTCCAACTTTTGAGAGAATGGAGCCATGAATAAACAAAACAAGCGAAACAAGTTTTCCCCTGAAGTTCGTGAACGATCTGTTCGTCTGGTACAGGAGCATCGCGGCGAATATCCATCGCTATGGGCGGCGGTTGAATCAGTTGCACCCAAGATTGGCTGTGTGCCCTCCACGTTGCTGGAATGGGTTAAACGTAGCGAAATTAACAATGGCGCACGCGAAGGTCTGACAAGCAGTGAACGTGATCGCCTCAAGGCGTTGGAGCGTGAGAACAGGGAACTGCGCCGAGCCAATGAGATATTGAAAACAGCCAGTGCTTTTTTCGCCCAGGCGGAGCTCGACCGCGTTCTGAAGAAGTAAACGCTTACATTGACCAGTATCGGAGTATCTATGGGGTCGAGCCAGTCTGCAAGGTGTTGCAGGTTGCCCCTTCAGCGTACTGGCGCCATGCTGCCCGCCAGCGCTGTCCACAATTACGCAGTGCGCGGGCTCGCAGAGATGAGTTGTTGATGGCCGATATCCGGCGTGTCTGGCAGGCCAATATGCAAGTCTATGGTGCACGCAAGATCTGGCATCAATTGCAACGTGAAGGCGTGACTGTGGCGCGTTGTACGGTCGAACGTCTGATGCGCCAGCTGGGTTTGCAAGGTGCCCGACGGGGCAAAATCATTCGCACCACTGTTGTCCGGCAGAACGCGACTTGCCCGCGCGATCTCGTCAACCGGACATTTCATGCCAATCGGCCCAATCAGCTGTGGGTCTCGGACTTCACCTATGTATCAACCTGGCAGGGCTGGTTGTACGTGGCTTTTGTTATCGATGTATTTGCCCGCCGCATCGTTGGCTGGCGTGTCAGCAGCACCATGAGTACGGATTTTGTGCTTGATGCGCTGGAGCAGGCTTTGTATGATCGCCGTCCTGCTGATACCCTGATTCATCATTCCGACAGAGGATCGCAATACGTGTCGATCCGTTATACCGAACGTCTGGCACAAGCCGGTATTGAACCGTCTGTCGGCAGTCGCGGTGACAGTTACGATAATGCGCTGGCTGAAACGATCAATGGCCTGTACAAGGCTGAACTGATACACAGGAGAGCTCCCTGGAAAACCAGGGCTGCTGTGGAGCTGGCAACTTTGGAATGGGTTGCCTGGTATAACCATCAACGCCTGCTTGGATCTATCGGGTATATTCCTCCAGCTCAGGCTGAAGAAAACTACCGACAAACCCAGGATAATAAGACATTGATGGATATTTTACTTTAACCAAATAGCCTCCTCGATTGTCGGGACGGTTCAGGCTCGTGGTTATACTCGGTTCACAATGAATCCAAGTCGGTACTCCCACAGGGGACTTGCACCCCATAAGTTCGCGCCCATGCTGGGCGCACACAATTCATTCAAGCCGACGCCGCTTCGCGGCGCGGCTTAACTCAGGCGTTAGCTGCTAAGAACATGCGCTCTCCTATCTGCCTTCTGGAAACACAAATTGCTGGGGCTCCGTTCAATGTGGCACCGGAGAAAGCCAATCGCTGCGCACAGAGTCGTGACGATCACAAGATCGACTTTGTCGTGGTGGATGAGCCAAAATGAACCGTCCCGACAATCGAGGAGGCTATTTGGTTAAAGTAAAGTGTTCATCAAGGCCTTATTATCCTGGGTTTGTCGGTAGTTTTCTTCAGCCTGAGCTGGAGGAATATACCCGATAGATCCAAGCAGGCGTTGATGGTTATACCAGGCGACCCATTCCAAAGTTGCCAGCTCCACAGCAGCCCTGGTTTTCCAGGGAGCTCTCCTGTGTATCAGTTCAGCCTTGTACAGGCCATTGATCGTTTCAGCCAGCGCATTATCGTAACTGTCACCGCGACTGCCGACAGACGGTTCAATACCGGCTTGTGCCAGGCGTTCGGTATAGCGGATCGACACGTATTGCGATCCTCTGTCGGAATGATGAATCAGGGTATCAGCAGGATGGCGATCATACAAAGCCTGCTCCAGCGCATCAAGCACAAAACCCGTACTCATGGTGCTGCTGACACGCCAGCCAACGATGCGGCGGGCAAATACATCGATAACAAAAGCCACGTACAACCAGCCCTGCCAGGTTGATACATAAGTGAAGTCCGAGACCCACAGCTGATTGGGCCGATTGGCATGAAACATCCGGTTGACGAGATCGCGCGGGCAAGTCGCGTTCTGCCGGACAACAGTGGTGCGAATGATTTTGCCCCGTCGGGCACCTTGTAAACCCAGCTGGCGCATCAGACGTTCGACCGTACAACGCGCCACAGTCATGCCTTCACGTTGCAATTGATGCCAGATCTTGCGTGCACCATAGACTTGCATATTGGCCTGCCAGACACGCCGGATATCAGCCATCAACAACTCATCTCTGCGAGCCCGCGCACTGCGTAATTGTGGATAGCGCTGGCGGGCAGCATGGCGCCAGTACGCTGAAGGGGCAACCTGCAACACCTTGCAGACTGGCTCGACCCCATAGATACTCCGATACTGGTCAATGTAAGCGTTTACTTCTTCAGAACGCGGTCGAGCTCCGCCTGGGCGAAAAAAGCACTGGCTGTTTTCAATATCTCATTGGCTCGGCGCAGTTCCCTGTTCTCACGCTCCAACGCCTTGAGGCGATCACGTTCACTGCTTGTCAGACCTTCGCGTGCGCCATTGTTAATTTCGCTACGTTTAACCCATTCCAGCAACGTGGAGGGCACACAGCCAATCTTGGGTGCAACTGATTCAACCGCCGCCCATAGCGATGGATATTCGCCGCGATGCTCCTGTACCAGACGAACAGATCGTTCACGAACTTCAGGGGAAAACTTGTTTCGCTTGTTTTGTTTATTCATGGCTCCATTCTCTCAAAAGTTGGAGCCTCCTCAAAACCCGGGGCAATTCACTTCTGATGGGGCAGGTCAAAGTAGTGCCAACTCAGAAAACAATGGTAAAGTTTTTTGGTTATTTAAATAGATCGCTATTGGATGTTTTGCTTGCGCCAGTTATCGACGGCAATCAATAGCCGATTGTCTTTGACTGGCTTCTGCCATTCATCCCAGAAGTTCACAGTTCCGCTATTCGGCTTGTTCTGTGGCTCGTCGATTCTGATGCGACTTGGCAATAAGCTGGCATCGCCGACAACCAAAGCCTCACCAGTATCGAGTGTGGGAAGGATGTCACTGAAGCCGCCAAGGCTGTCGGGGAGAAGGCGTTTGATAACGCCTTGATCTTCGGCATTAGTCAGACGCATAGATACAAAATTGCTGCACTGGCTAAGCAGCGTTTTGTTTACTTCGGATGGACGCTGACTGATTACAACCAAGCTGACGCCATATTTTCGTCCTTCTTTCGCGATGCGCTCGAATATATCCAATGAAATATCGTCTGCGGAATCTGCCATGTTGCGCTGGGGCATATAGAGGTGAGCTTCATCACAGAGAAGCGCAATGGGATGGCGAAGCTCTGATGGAGTCCACTGCTGCACCGAAAATGTGACTCGTGCAACAAGGGAGACTATCAGGGGAAGAACGTCCGAGGGAACCTCAGAGAAGTTGATGTGTAGTAGTTGAGATCTGATCTGACAGTTACCCGATTTGACGAGTGCCTGTTAGATCAGATTCAGTTATTCAATTCGGTAATTTTATCGTCCCATATCTCCTTTGCGTCAATTAAAGTTTGCATCGGGGTGCGTCCACAGCACATTTTTCCCTGGTGAGTCCGCACACTGTTGTAGTACGCCATCCAATCATCCAGATCGTGTTGTAACTCTTCAATGGACTGGTAAATCTTGCGCCGGAATGTCACCTGGTAGAACTCCTGCAAGATGGTTTTGTGAAAGCGTTCGCAAATACCGTTGGTCTGCGGATGATTGGCTTTCGTTTTGGAATGTTCGATGTCATTGAGTGCCAGATAAAGCTGGTAATCATGATTTTCCGGCTTGCCGCAATATTCGGTACCGCGGTCGGTCAGAATGCGAATAATGCCCATACTCTGTTCAGCAAAGAACGGCAGTACCCGGTCATTGAGCATATCAGCTGATGTAATTGGTGTTTTGTTGGTATACAGCTTCGCTGCTGCCCACTTGGAATAAGTGTCGACGAAGGTTTGCTGGTAAATTCGTCCCACACCTTTGAGGGTACCGACGTAAAGGTATCCTGACTACCGAGATACCCGGGTGAGCCGTCTCAATTTCGCCTTGAGCAACATCATCTTCCTGCTTCTTCTCCAATGCTTGCACCTGTGCTTCGGTCAGCACTGCCCCAGTCTCAGCAATATGTTTCTCCAAGGCTGACAGACGCTTCTTGAACGATTCCAGATTCTGGCGCAGCCATACCGAACGGACACCAGACGGAGAAACAAAATTCCATGCTTACGCAGTTCGTTGGAAACACGAACCTGACCAAAAGCCGGTTGCTCCAGAGCAAAGGCCAGGATCGCTGCTTCCGTCGCTTCTTCTACACGGTTCTTGATATTGGGCTTACGTCGGTTTGCATCTATCAGAGCTTCAACACCTCCTGTTTCCACAGCTGCCTGATAGCGATAGAAAGTATCGCGAGAAAAACCCATCACCTTACAGGCACGGGATACATTGCCAAGCTCAGCTGCCAGATTAAGCAAGCCAATCTTGTGTTTAATGATTTTATGATGAACACTGCTCATGGGATTACTCCTTTACGCTTTCGCGTTTGGTTGATAAAGATTCGCACCTCTATCAAACCGGGTAATCCCACCTCTTGGCAAGACCTGCTGTCAGATCAAATCTGAACTACTACAGTTGATGATCTTGATACCTGCCTTGCCGTTCTCGCCCGTGCTTCCGAGAGCAGCATTGGCAAACTTCTCAAGCCAAGCGAAGTCAAGAATGTCTCCGCCACCGTTGAACATAAATCCGAGACGCCTATCGGAAATTTTGTTCTCAAGCCTGGAAATCATGCGCGCGAGCTTTCCGAAGAAATCGCCTTGCTTTTCGGTTCCAGCTTTAGCGCCGGGAACCATCTCGACGTTAATCGAATTCAATCGCTCCATAAGGAAATCGAGATCGAATGGAACTGGGCTATCAACAGTAAAGTGCTTTAGTAACGCCTGCTGCCCATTGTCCTCAAGGTACTTTCTTTTCGCTTGATTGATCTCGCGAGCTATTATCATAGCTTGGTTAGGGGCATTCTGATCGCTACGATCCACAAACATGGAAACTAGCGCCTCATAAGAAAGCAGCCAATAAGGAAGATAAAGCACATCATCAGAGATGGTGCGTTTGGCTTCAACATCTGCCGGCCCTGCAACCTTGAAGTGCTGAATGCCTGGCCCTGTCAATGGAGAGTATTCGCCATGAAGGTCAAAGACAATGGCATTCGCTGTAGAAAGCCCTGACATTTGCTCAATAATTTTGGCAGTTGTCCAAGACTTTCCAGAACCTGTACTTCCTCCGATAAAGGCATGGCGCTGGAAAAATTTATTACCATTAAGGTAGGCTACTGCATTCTCATCCAACGTGTACTTCCCTAGCGTCAAGGCATTTCCTTCCGCTGAAACGCTGGAGAGCGTGCGCATAAATCCAGTGAGGTTCTCGCCTTCGAGCGAAAAGCAGTTGGCATCTATTTCGGGAACACTTTCGATTGTTCGACGAAAAACATTCTCCTTGGAGCCATCGCGATCTAGCATGGTTCCAATTAAGGCAATGCGACACAGATTCAATTCTGAATTTTGGTCGACGATTCCATCATCGGAAATATTTTCGATGCCTCGCTTTCTAGTCACCTGCGTAATAAGGCCAATGAGGTGCTGCCCAGGCCTGCTGCTCTGAAGCACGGCGAGATGATTAACCTGTAACCTTTTTAGATGAGCGACATTCTCCACATCCACAATTACATTCGTGGTATCAACGGAAGCAACCTTCCCGAGCGCTTCTTCATCCCTAAAGTTGAATATTGGCATATGCCCTCTCTACATGATGAGTGATAAGTAGCCTTCAAGGCTCCAGATGTTCTTCTCTACTGTGAACGAAGAACTGCTCAGAGAAGAGTAGACAACAGACTGGCCATCTGTCGCCCCACGCTCTATCGCTAAATAATTTTGTGCTTTGCCGCCAAGAATAAGTTTTTTAGTCGAATCGGAAAGTGCGTATGTGATAATGGTGACTGGCGCCCCCTGTCGCTGGCATTTAGCCATAAGTTTTGGCTGAACATGCTCATCATTGAATCCATACCCGATGCACAAGTATGAACCCGCCTCATTAATAGCTATGTCGGCGTTATTTATGATGGAGCGAAATGGCTCAAGGTGCGTCTTTTGGTACTTTTGCGTGCCAGGTGTCACAATCTGTGGGCTGTAATTTTCAGGAATTTCTTGTGCGCCTGAAATTGCGATGGTGTCTTCTAGTGGCGACTGAAACCAGTCGAGAGATCCATGTACTTTCCAAATATTCACTCTGCGTGAGCAGGTTAATTCATCGGGCGTGGCCAGTTGGCGGAAAAATCCGTGAGTAAATCCAGTGTAGTGATGAATTCTGCTTTGGTCGCATGCATACTCTGCCAAGCGATCATAATTTGTAGTGACAATATTTATTTTTTTTAGGCTTGTTTTGAACATGTGTTCAAGCAGACGGCTCAGCGGGAACATCGAGCTGTTTTGCAAGCTATTCTTGAAGATTGCAGCATCTTCAGAGTTGATAAGTGACCAAGTGGAATTTATGATCCTGCAAGTCAGCTCTTCAGATACGGCTACCTGGCGGAGTGCCGATTCCAAATCCACACCATCTGTGAGTGTCCGGCAAAAGCTCCTCCAAGGCTCCATCTCAGCATCAGACAGTCCTGAAACATCGGTTTTGTCGGTCAGATGTTGCGCAAGCCCCCGCATGCCAGGCATTCCATGCGTAGCCGAGGCACCACTACCTAAAATTATGATGGGGGCCTTGCTGTAATAGTCCTGAGCTTGTTTTTCGTAATTAACGTCAAACAAAGCCTTCTCCCTTTTTATCGTTTAGATGCTTAAAACTGCGCTTGTCATTCAACTCGGATGCAAGCTCTCGATCATCAAACAGATACGAGGGAGAATAAGGTGTAAGTGCTGCCATTTAAGCTTTGAAAAGGGGTTGTATTTAGTGGGTTACTGTTGGCTCTACAGTCTGTGGTCTCATAAAAATGCTGGTGGTTGTGGCACAAATGAGAATAAATTTCCCGTCATTGCAACTGATTAATCCACTTTGTAATTATATTTCTTACTTTCAGTATGGCCTGTGGCAACAGATACAAATAATTTTCAGAAAACCCGATTTGTGCCATTGACTTGTAGTTGATATTCAATCGGTATGGCGATCAGATCAAATGATTTCTGAAATCCGAGATAACCTCTTTCCCTCAGAAAGGTCATAACAAAATTAACATCTGTTTTCAGGATTTCGAGGAAGAGAATTGGCCGATGATGTTCGATTGTGTTGATTGCTCCCAAGAGCGCCTTGTCTTCCATCCCTTCAATATCCATTTTGATAAAATCAACTTTTTCATTGAATGAATCAATTGATAATGTTTTGACACTTTCCATTTTTCCGCTATGGATGATGCCTTGGTTGTCGGAGTTTTTTGGTGGGATTAGCTCTAAGCTTCCAAAGTTGTTGGCGCTGTTATAGTCTGGTATGGGGATGTCAATAAAATCTCCGATTTTTTCACTAATGGCATTATGGTGGCAATGGACATTCGAAAGCCCGTTGATTGCCATAGTGCCGCACAGCATATTGAATACTTGCCGCTGTGCTTCGAATGCCCGAATAGCAACTGTATCGGGATGAGTTTTGGCAATTGCTAGTGAATGCGTGCCGATATTCGCACCTACATCGTAGAACATGATTTGGCCAAATTTATCTAACTGAACATTAACTAAGGTATTGATGATATTGATGTCATCTGTTGCCCAGTATCCATATTGGCTGATTTGCCGTCCAATTGCATTGTCGTTCAGGTTAATAATGATTGGACCGTAGTCAGAGCTAATTACAGTATTGGGGTTCTTCATGTAAGGCTCCAGTTATTTGAGATGTGCTGGTATTGCAATCATTTGATTGCGTGAACAATCGGGAAATCGTGTCAGCCGCTTTTGCCCAGGTAAAATTCTTGGCAATAGATGCCGCATTCTGCAGACGTTGGCTTTCGGAGAAAGGCTTATCCTGTGCGCATACATTTAGATGAGTAATTAGTGAGTCCAGAATGGGGGCCTGATAAGCATTAACGTGCCTGTCGTTGATTTTGACATTTCTGTAAGGCACAGCCTCAATGAACAAGGCATTTTTTTCGCTGCAAAAATCTTGTGTGGCGCCGCCTTCTGTAACAATGACTGGCGTGCCGCACACAAGAGCTTCAATAACAGGCAGATTGAAACCTTCGGCACGGTACGGCGAAACATAGTAGTCGGCGATGCAATATAACTCTCTGAGTTGGAGCAGATTCAGATCCGGAATAACTCGGATGGCATTCAGCAAGGATTCATTTTTGCTTTCGCCCAGCAGTGTTATCTCGCGTAAAACTGCATCCTTGGTGCTGATACCATAAACAGCCTGCTGATCTTTGATGAGCAGCCTGGTATGAGGATTCTGATGGAAACACTGGACAAAAGCCTGAATCAAGAGATCTAGTCCCTTGTTCCATATCGGAGCAGCCACATTGAGGAAAATAACTGCCTCACGATCAAATCCCAAGCGTTGGCGATGAATGGCGCGTTCATCTGAATGCATTGGATGGAAGATATTTGAGGCTACACCGTGGGGAATAAGATGGATATGCTCAGCTGGTATGCCAGCTTCAATAATTCTTTCTTTTGACCAATGAGATGGAGTGACAATGTTTCCTCCCATATTGAAATAGGCCTTGAGATTGGGTCTGAAATGAGCAATTTGCGCTTCATCCAATCCGAGTTCTGTTACGAGAAATGTAGAAACTGGATGTTTGTCATCCGGCGCCAATGTGACCGGTGAATAGATGCGGAAACATGCATCATAGGTCTGACCACTCCAGTGCTGAACTTGTGCTAGTAGCTTGCTGTAGGTTTCCGGAAGCCCTGTATTACCCCTGTTCTTGTTCATTTCCCAATGCGCGAAGAGCAGGGGCATATCGCGATGATAAATATGTAATTGACTGGATCGCATCCACTCGTACAGATGGTATTGATTTACCAAGGCAAACGAATGGTTTATTCCTCTCCATCCCTCGACCAGCAACTTGATCTTAGGCGTTTCTGAAAAGATCTGCGTTATTTGCTCCTTGCTCTTTGTACTAATTGAAGAGTTGGTTTGTAGTGGGCTAATGATTGCCCCGTGTTTCTGGTTCTCGGTTGTCACCGGCGCCGGTAATTTCCCTAACGCCGCTCTTGCCTGTACGAAATCCGGTTTTTGCTTGAGTACAGTCTGAAAAGCCTGCTTCGCTCCGGTGAAATCGCCACTGTCCTTGAGCAGTACACCCAGATTGAACTGGGCTATCCATTCATCTCCTGAATGGGCGTGCTCAAGCCACTGGCGGTAGAGCTGGATAGCGCCTTGTGTATCTCCCCTGGCTTGCAGTGCTTCGGCTTCTTGAACAGTAGCGGTGATTGGGTTGGGTTGTGCCGGTTCTCCCAATTTTGTCGGTTCAGGTTGTGCGCTGATATGAATGTGCTGAGACGGGTTTTGCAGTTCACTGACGAGGGCGGTGTATTGCTGTTCCAGATTACGGGTAAAGCGCAGCGAATCGAACAGTGGGCCACTTTCTTTGGCCAGTGCCAGTTTCTGGCGCATGGTTTTGCGCACTTTGGTATCTGTAGCCAGGGCTACCGCTTTATCTTCATAAGTTTGCAGATCGTGGGTGATGAGTTCAGGTAGATCAGCGGCAGTGAGTAAGGCACCTGCCATGCGGGAAGCGAAGGAACGTCCGCTCATGGTCAGCACCGGCAGGCCCATCCATAACGCATCATTAGCGGTGGTGCCGGCATTGAAGGGGAAGGTGTCGAGGAACAGATCGGCCACCAGATAGCGCGCCAGGTAATCGGCTGGCGTGGTGCGTTCGGCGAATACCAGTCGTGTCGGGTCAATGCCCTGTGCTTTGGCCTGTTTTTGCAGGTTTTCCCTGGCCCAGGGGTTGTCCGCCAGTAGCCACAGCACGCTGTTGGGAACGCGGCGCAGAATGTTCATCCAGGTGGTGAACACTTCCAGGGTGTATTTGTGGTTGTTGTTGAAGGAACAGAACACAAACTTGCGCGCGGGCAGGCCGCAATCCTTGCGGCTGGGGGCGGGGCTGTGTTCGCGCTTGCGGTCGCTAACCTGATAGACATCCGGCATGTAGAGCGGCTTCTCGCTGTAGAAGCGGGCATATTCTTCGGGAATCAGGTAGCGGTCGGCGATGACATAATCAATCCCCGGCAAACCCGTAGTGGCCGGTAGGCCCAGATAGGTGATTTGCACAGGTGCCGGACGCAATGCCAGCATGCGGGTTTTAGCGCCGCTGGTCTGGCCTTGCAGATCGATGAGAATATCAATCTCGTGCTGGCGGATGAGTTGAGCAACTTCGTCATCACTTTTGCCGTGCACAGGAATGTAATGATCCACGGCAGAAAGAATGCGCTGGCGCAAGGTTGAACCATCGTCCGGTGACCAACAGAAAGCATGGGTTTCAAAGCGGTTTTTGTCGTGGTGCTCAAACAGCTCGACCGTGAGCATGGCAACCGGGTGAGTACAAAAATCACTGGAGCAATAGGCAACCCGAATCTTGTCGTGGCGGTAACCATTGGCAGGGGATAGCCGGGGCAGATCAGCTGGAATCTTGCGGCGGCTGTAGTTTAGTGCTGCTTCAAGCTGTGCAGCGGGGTCATCCGAAATATTCAGCATGGCAAGCGCCGAGGTGTGTTCATGCAATGCCGCTTCTGTGACCTTGCCTACTGGTGCGTAAACCGGCCATTGGCATTGTTTCTGGCGCTGAAAAATCAGGTGGTGGATGGCATCCGGTTGATCCGGGTCAAGCTGCAGGCTTTTTTCCAGCGCCTGAGTGGCTGCCTGATATTGCCGCCGGGTTTCCTGCAGGCGCCCGATGTTGTTGAGCGCCATGGTCAGGTTTTTTATCTGATCTGCCTGGTTTGGTCCGGTATTTTGATCAGCTTCCGGCGTGATAACGTTTTCAACAACTGCCTGCCATTGTTCAATGGCGGCTTCTGCATTGCCCTGGCGTTCAAGCGCCAGTCCAAGATTGATATGAGCCTGGGGAAAAGCCGGGCTAAGTGCTAGTGCCTTCTGGAAAGCTTCAATCGAATCAGTCAGGTTATTTTCAGCAAAAAGAATAACGCCGAGATTGAACCAGGCAACGCTGTTGAAAGCGCCTGCATTACGCTGCAGCCAGGTGCGGTAGAGCGCAGCGCACAGCGCGGGGTGTGAATTTAATGTTTCAGCGTAAGTGACGAGATCCGTAAAGGAAACCTGGCCCTGCCAGGTGCGTTCGATCCAGCTGGTGTAATCAGATAGGGAATGAGTTGGCACGTTTGGCTCCTGATAAAAAGCAGTAACAGTTATGTCCTGCAATCTATCAGTTAGGTGATCCTGCAAAAGTGCCGATTAGTCCGACAATTTCAGGCTATTTGTAAGAAGATCCGCCTCAAGCCATTTATAAAAAACCCACGGTATCTGTTCAATACCGTGGGCGGTTGTGCTACTGCGTCATGCCGGAAAGGTCATGCACGCGAATTGGTGAGAATCAAGCGAGCTGATCCGTGGTGAAACCCCAGCCACTGAGTTGTGTTGTTGTGTAAGCAGTCTTCAGTGCTGTGATCTGGCTTGTGGTAACTTTATCCTTGTTATCAAGTGCCTGAATTGCAGCAGTCGTCAGGCCCTTAATAGCTGTATCAGTGATTTTCACCATATCAGCGGTTTCCAGTCCTTTGATGTTGGTTGCTGTCAAGCCAGCGACCTGGGCAGAGGTGAGTTTTTCTGCCTGAGCTGTTGTGAAGGCCGCAACCTGAGCAGCGCTGAGAGCACCGATGCTGGAAGCGCTCAAGCCAGCGATGGCGTCAGTGCTGAGTTTCTCCAGATCAGCAATTTCCAGCCCTTTGATGTTGGTAGCAGTCAAGCCAGCGACCTGGGCAGAGGTGAGTTTTTCTGCCTGGGCTGTCGTGAAGGCCTTGACCTGAGCATCGCTAAATGCGCTGATATGGCTTGAACTCAAGTTGGCGATAGCACCAGTGGAGATTCCCCCAACAGCTGTTGCTTGTAGCCCTTTGATGGCAGCGGTGCTGATTTTTTCAAGATCTGCAGCTTCCAGTCCTTTGATGTTGGCTGTTGTCAAGCCAGCGACCTGGGCGTAGGAAAATGCTGCCGCCTGTGCTGTTGTGAAAGCGGTAACCTGACCACTGGTTAGCGCCCCAATTTGTGTGGCGCTCAGGCCCTTGATGGCATTTGTGCCGAGTTGGGCCAGATCTTCAGTTTCTATGGCTTTGATCTGATCAGCAGAAAATGCCTTGAGCTGTTTGTCCGTGAGTGCACTGGCCTGGCCGGTAGTAAGCGCAACAATATTATCAGTGCTTATGCCTTTGATCTGCTTGTCAGTGAGAACAGCGATATCCTCGGTATCAAGAACAGCAATTTGACCGCTAGTCATCGCTTTTAACTGATCAGCAGTGAGTCCTTTCACCTGTGTTGAGGTGAGCGCCTGGACATTGGCAGTGCTCAAACCAGCGACCTGGGCTGTGCTGAAGCCTGCAACCTGCTTGGCGGTGAAGCTTTGAATCTGAATGGTGCTCAGCCCATTAAGCTGTGCGGTGGAAAATGCCTGAATCTGTTTGGCGCTGAGTGCCTGCAGCTGGCTGGAGCCGAATGTTGCCAGATCTGCAGTTTCTATAGCTCCGATCTGGCCGGAAGAAAATGCCTTGAGCTGTTTGTCCGTGAGTGCACTGGCCTGGCCGGTAGTAAGCGCAACAATATTATCAGTGCTCATGCCTTTAATCTGCTTGGCAGTCATGGCAGCAACATCTTCGGTATCAATGGCCTGGATCTGGGCGCTACTCATCGCCACCAGCTGGTAAGCGGTTAATCCTTTAACCTGATCTGCTGTGAGCGCCTTGACGTTGGCCGTACTCAGGCTGGCAACCTGAGCTGTACTGAAACCCGCAACCTGTTTGGCGGTGAAACCCTGGAGCTGATCGGTACTCAGCTTATCAAGCTGAAGGGTAGAAAATGCCTGAACCTGTTTGGCACTGAGTGCTTGCAACTGGCTGGAGCTGAGTTTTGCCAGATCTGCAGTTTCTATAGCTCCGATCTGGCCGGAAGAAAATGCCTTGAGCTGTTTATCAGACAGCGCACTGATCTGACTGGTGGTGAGATCGGCAATATTACTGGTGCTCATGCCCTTGATCTGCTTGGCAGTCATGGCAGCAACATCTTCGACATCAATAGCCGCGATCTGGGCGCCACTCATCGCCTGTAGCTGGCTGGCAGTTAATCCTTTAACTTGGTCAGATGTAAGTGCTTTGACGTTAGCCGTGCTCAGGTTTTTGATCTGGTCGACACTAAAAGCAGCAACTTGTTTGGCGGTAAAGCTCTGAATCTTTTCCTCACTCAGCGCGTTAAGCTGAGCAGTGGTAAGTGCCTGAATCTGCTTGGCAGACATCGCAGCAATATCTTCGGCATCCATTGCGGCGATATTGGTGTTGGTCATGCTATTCAGCTGGGCAGTAGTGAGCCCCTTGGTTTGCGCCGAGGTAAGTGCCTTGATTTGCTCGGTGGACATGCCATAGGTAAATTCATTCGGATCAAATGCTCCGATCTGTTTGCCGCTCAGGGTAACCAGATCGCCCACCTCAATAGCTTTGATCTGTGAAGAAGTCATGGCATTGAGCTGCTTGGCAGAAAATACTTTTAATTGCTCGTCACTTAGATCTTTTACCTGTTCAGTGGTGAGCGTTTTTATATCTTGAGCGCTAATGCCCTTTATTTCCTTTGTTGTCCAGCTGGAAACTGCTGTGGTAGGTATTCCTCCAATGCTTGCCATGATTATTTTCTCCATGATTGGCCCTTTGATTCGATCGAGGGCGGTAGATCTAAAATATGCTCGGTATTACGGGCATTACACTAGCCTTTATGGCGTTATTTCTCTTTACGGCATAGCGTCTTGTTACATTTAGAGAATCCTGAAGAAGACTTTCTGATTCTGGTAAGAGATCTGGGTTTTACCTGTCGGGCCTACCAATGAAGTAGATGGCCCTTGCCGATGCCGTGCATGGGGGGATGAGTGCGAAGGCAGAAGCGTAAGCCTGTCAGGCGAACGTATCGATGAGGCTGGAACGTCTGGTTACCTGTAAGGCTGGTGTTTGTGGACTGGTGGAGCCGTAGGGGGAATGATCACCGGCTGCCGGGCGGCGGAAGGGACTGCCTTGTCTGTTTTCTGCCTGCTGCCCGGGTGTATCTGCACTGACTGAGGTATCAGCCAGCGTAATTCCGTTTTCTGCCATGATCTCACGCAATCTTGGCAGATTGGCTTCGATGGCTTCGCGGACTGCGGGGTGGTGTGAAACGAATTGAGCCGTAAGTCGCTGATCATCGGATAACTGCAGTGAAATTTCTATCGGGCCGAGATGGGCCGGATGCAGTTTCAGTTCTGCCGCTTGCATCCGCTGTGTCGCCAGCCAGGTGATTTTACGGCCGAATTCTTCCGGCCAGTCCGGCTGGCCAAATTCTGCGGCAATAGCTGGCGCATCATTCGCTGTGGTATCAGCAGCAGTATCAGTCAGTGGCGTGCTGTTGGTATGTGCGGCTACAGGTGTTACCGGGACAGATGTCATCGAAGGCGGCAAGGATTTGCCGCTATCGGCAAAATTTGCCGCATCGATTGCCTGATTAAAGCTGTTCACAGGAGCGGGAAACGGGGTACTTGTACTGATATTTCCGGCCGGGAATTCAGCGGGGAGAGGAGCAGCGTGAGCCTGGCCAGTTGTCTGGAGTGGATCGGCAGTGTGTCGGCCGGGGTCCGATGGCAGATTTGGCGGCGTTGCAGATGCCGGTCCGCCTGCGGGGAAGGTAACGGGCTCATCCGCCACCGGCTGGCCGGTATTCGGCAACACGGTTGCCGCCAGCATGGATAACAGTTCTTCCGCCGGGGTGTCTGGTGCATCCAGTGCATCCAGTGCATCCAGTGCATCTGGTGCGGGCTGAGATGGAGCAGGCTGGGGTGGATTGGCCGGCGCAGCCATCATCCCGGCTATGAGTGCATCGATTGATATCGGTGCCGGATTTTCGGTGTCGTCTTCAATGGCCTGATCGCTTTTCATCATACTGATCAGGATGCTGCCAAATGCCTGTTCGATTGGTTGCTGCCCGGGAACAATGGGGCTGGCAACGCCCGGTAAAAGCGTTGCTGCGAGGTCGCTGGTTACGACAGGCAGACCCATATCTGGAAGGGCGGGCAGATTCGGCATGGTAGTCCTCGAAGAAGATTTGTTGTATGGCAAATATCAAGCAATTATCATGCCACTAATCTGCATTCTTTTGCTGTTTGCTGAAGTTGTGCGCCGTATGTTCATCCAGCTGACGCTGTTCCTGTTTCTGTAAGCGTGCCTGGTGATGAAGCTCGGCGCGCTGCGACAGGGTGTCATAGGATTTCAGCTTTTGACGGTGAGCGTGATATTGCGTGCTTCCTGCTTCCGTATGCTGTTGCGTCATCGTGACGAGTCTTTGCTGTGACTGAATGGCAGTATCGAGCTTGCAGATGAATGCCTTGAAATTTCGCCATTCAACCGGACTGATGCCACTCCCGGCGGATTCCATGAATTGCGACTGGTAATTTTCGCGATATTCGACTAACAGTTGTAGGGTTTTCTCAGCTTCCTGTTGCTTGAGATTCAGCTTGCCCAGATTGATGGCAGCATCATCCGTTTGTTTGCGGGCATGATCGAGCAGCAGTTTGAGTGAATGGGAGGTAGCCATCTTTTGCGCTTACTGTTTTACAGTTGTAACGCCGAGAGCTTTTCCATACTTTCGACATAGCTTTCCTGCTCGAACATGCCTTGCTGCAGAAATGATTCGAGTACCGGGTAAAGTTCGATGGCTCGATCCAGTTGCGGATCACTGCCGCTTGCGTATGCCCCCACGCTGATCAGGTCATGGCTGCGCTGATAACGGGAGTACAGGGCCTTGAAGCGCTGCGCCTGACCAAGCTGTTCACGTGTTACCAGGCTGGCCATCACGCGGCTGATCGAGGCCTCAATGTCGATTGCCGGATAGTGACCCGCCTCGGCCAGGCGTCGTGACAGTACGATATGGCCATCGAGAATGGCGCGTGCATTATCGGCAATCGGATCATTGGGATCATCATTCTCGGTCAGCACGGTATAGAAGGCAGTGATCGATCCGCTTCCCCGCCGGCCGTTACCCGCACGCTCTACCAGCTGGGGCAGGCGGGCGAATACGGAGGGGGGGTAGCCCTTGGTGGCAGGCGGTTCGCCAATGGCGAGTGAAATCTCCCGCTGCGCCATGGCAACGCGGGTGAGGGAATCCATGATCAGCAGCACATGCTTGCCTTCATCCCGGAAATATTCGGCAATGGCAGTAGCATAGGCGGCGCCGTGCAAACGCATCAGTGGTGAAGTATCGGCAGGGGCGGCAACGACAACCGAGCGTGCCAGACCTTCCTCGCCCAGAATGGTTTCGATGAATTCCTGAACTTCGCGACCCCGTTCACCGATCAGCGCCACCACGATGATATCTGCACTGGTGTAACGTGCCATCATTCCGAGCAAGACACTTTTACCTACACCGCTGCCGGCAAATAATCCCATACGCTGGCCACGCCCCACACTCAGCAATGTATTGATCGCACGCACGCCGACATCCAGCGTTTTTTCAATGGGTGCCCGTTCCAGCGGATTGAACGGACGGCTGTAAAGCGGCACGCTATTTCCGCAATGGAGCGGGCCATAGCGGTCGAGCGGATCGCCGGCTCCATTCAGAACGCGCCCGAGCAGCTCCGGGCCGACGCTGATATGTTTTGTCCGGTCGGCCGCACGGCGTCGCGGATGCTGCAGGGTTCCGATGCGGGGTACTGCGCCGGTATATTCGGTAGGGACGACTTTTGCACCGGGCGTCAGTCCGTAAATATCGCCAGACGGCATCAGAAAAAGCCGTTCTCCGGAAAAGCCAACCACTTCTGCCGTGACACTGTTCCCGTTCGGGAGAAAAACGATACAGCTGGTACCTACTGCCAGCTTGAGGCCGACGGCTTCCATCACCAGCCCGGCAACACGGGTAAGTGTGCCGCTGACGAGAAAGGAATTCGCAGGCTCGATCAGTCGCTGGCAGTTCTGGAGGAAATCACGCCAGAGCGGGGTGTGGACCGGTCCGCTGGTATTCACGTGGTATTCGTCTGGTATCGTCATACCAGCCAGTGCTGCTCCTGACCGAGGACAGCCAGAGTGCGTTGCCAGCGGGTGGCCAGCGTTGCATCCACTTCACAGCCACCGGATTCGATCCGGCAGCCACCGGGCTCGATCTGTGTATCTTCGTATATATGCCACTTGGGGTGGGCCGGATGATTTTCCAGATGATCCCGTATTCGTGCGGCATCATCGGGATGCAGGGTCAGCCGGATCGGCTGCGAGACAGCGGGCAGTTGACGCAATGCCTCCTCGACGACCGGAAGAATCAGTTCAGGTTTGATTTCCAGCGCATGGCTGGTGATTTTTCTGGCCAGATCGATGGCGAGTGTCAGTAAATCCTGTGCCATGGTCTGATCGATCTGTTTCAATTCCTGTTCCAGAGTGCCGATAAGCGATTGTAAATGCTTGACTTCTACCAGAGCGGCATGTCTTGCCTGCTGCATGCCTTCCTGATAACCGGCAGTTTTGCCTTCTTCACGGGCTTGCTGATAGATCTGTTCGATCTGTTCGGCGGTAGGTAAAACGATGGCTTCGTGTCCTGTGGCTTCTACTCCGACTGCTACCTGATTTTCAGGCTGATCTGCCGGCCTATGCGGTGTTTTTTCCGGAGATTCGGTTTTCTGCCTGGATTTAAGCGGATCGAGCGAGCCAAATTCCCATTTCTGCCAGGAAGAGAGTTCTTTTTTTGGAATGACGTAAGCTGCTTCCATATCCGTATTTCCTTATTCGAATTGATGAGGTGCCTGATGAAAGATGATTACGGGCTTTGATTCCATTTCTAAATCAAAACTAACTTTGTCGGCTTCGCCTGGCCGTATTATTTATACTGTCTGCGGCTCGCCTTCGTGTCATTTTTGATTTGGGAATGGAATGATATGGTCGGGTGGCCAGATTGGACAGCGGCTGTACGCAGGCCGATCAGACGAAACCGTCTCCTCCTTTTCCACCCAGTGCGATACGACCATCATCGGCAAGCTGTCGCAAAGTCTTGAGGATTTTCTTCTGTTCGGTTTCTACCTCGGAAACACGAACGGGCCCTTTGCTTTCGAGATCCTCACGCAGTGTTTCGGCAGCGCGCTGTGACATGTTCTTGAAGATTTTGGTGCGTAATTCCTCTTTGGCTCCCTTGAGTGCAGTGATGAGTGCATCGGACTGGATTTCTCTCAGCAGAAGCTGGATGCCCTGGTTATCGACATTCAACAGATCATCAAAGACAAACATCTCATCCATGATTTTCTGTGCGATTTCCTCGTCATACTGGTTGAAATTTTCGATGATGTCGCTTTCCAGTGCAGTCGGCATGAAGTTCAGGATTTCTGCCGTGGTGCGAACTCCACCCATACGCGGCTTCTTGATACTGTCAGTGCCTGACAGCAATTTACTCAGCACCCCGTTCAGTTCGCGCAGGGCTATCGGCTGAACGCTGTCCAGTGTGGCGATGCGCAGCAGGACATCATTTCTCAAGCGTTCGGTAAACAGAGCCAGAATGGCGCTGGACTGATCGCGTTCCAGATGCACCAGGATAGTGGCGATGATCTGCGGATGCTCGTTCTTGATCAGTTCGGCAGCAGAAACGGCATCCATCCATTTCAGGCTTTCGATACCGCTGGTATCGTCTCCCTGGCTGATGCGATCCATCAGTCCCGCTGCTTTTTCTTCTCCCAGCGCTTTGATCAGCACTGTGCGCAGATAGTCGAGCGCTCCCTGTCCCAGTGAGGTTTTGCCATTCGCAAGCAGGCAGAACTCTTCCAGTACGCTTTCGATGGTTTCCTGCTTGATATCGTTTAGGGCGGCCATGGCCTCACTCAGTTTCTGAACTTCCTTGGGGCCGAGATGGCGAAATACCCGGGAAGCTTCTTCTTCCCCCAGCGACATCAACAAAATTGCACTTTTATGAATCCCTTCATCGCTCATTGCCTGATACCCATCCTTTCACGACGTTAGCTACGATAGCCGGTTCAGTGACAGCCAGTAACCTTGCTCTTTCCAGATTTTCTTCCAGCGTCACCACCTTGACAGTACTTACCTCGACTTCGCTCTGTTCCAATCCATCCTTGACAGATAATGCCGGAACGGGTGGAGGTGGTGGAGGGGGCAGTAAATTCCTGAGAAATGGCCGGAAGATCTTTTGCAGGAAGAATAGTACGATCGCTGCGATCAGCAGTTGCTTGCCGATATCTTTGGCAAGCAGGACGGTATCCGGATCTTTCCAGAGCGGCAATTCTTCCAGCGAATCTCCTTTCAGGTTGAACTGGCTGTTAGTAACTGTCAGCGTATCGCCACGTGTTTCATTGAAACCAATAGTCTGCTTCACCAGGGCGGTGATTTTTTCGATCTCTTCACCGGACAGCGGTTCATTGACCGGATTGCCTTCAGTATCCAGTTTCGCCCGGTAATTGATGACTACTGCTGCTGAAAGCCGGTTGATGCGACCCGTTGCCTGGCGGGTATGTGAAATGGTTTTATCCACTTCATAGTTGGTGGTTGATTCCTTACGAGTATCGGTCGGTGTCGTCTTGGCGGCTGCTTCCGAACTTTGTTTGGCTTCTATCGGTGCCTCGGCCGGAGCAGGAGGACGATTCGACAGCGCACCCGGTACTCCTCCTTCCGGCTGGGAAATGGAAACCGACTCGGATTGTTGCTGGCTGCGAACTGCAGCTGCTTCTGCCGGATTGTTGTTGGGTTTGTAGATTTCTTCGGCACGTTCGATGCGGGAAAAATCGACATCTGCGGTCACTTGTGCATGTACGTTATCTTCACCGGTGATGGGTGTCAGAATGGCCTCGATGCGCTGGACGAAATTCTGCTCCATATCCTGCACATACTTGAGCTGGCCGGGGTCGAGTCCGGTTTCCGCCTGGTTGTCTTTCTGGCCACTCAACAGATTACCCTGCTGATCGACGACAGTAACGTTTTTGACCGGCATATCGGGAATGCTGCTGGAAATCAGATGAACGATTGCACTGACCTGTTCGGTGCTCAGCATCCGTCCGGGATGCAAGTTCAGCAGTACGGAAACCCTTGGCTGTGGACGTTCCCGGGTGAATACACTCGGCTTGGCAATTGCCAGATGCACGCGTGCTCCCTGAACTGCTGACAGAGATTGAATCGAACGGGAGAGTTCGCCTTCCAGTGCGCGCTGATAATTGACTTGCTCCAGAAACTGGCTGGAACCGAATTTCTGGTTTTCCAGAATCTCGAAACCGGACAGGTTGCCTTTGGGCAACCCTTGCCCCGCCAGACGCAGGCGCACTTCATGCACTTGACTGGCCGGAATCAGGATCGAGCCGCCGCTTTCGCTGAACCGGTACGGAACGTTCATCTTCTGCAGCGCATCGATGATCGCTCCCCCTTCCTGATCCGATAAGCTGGCATAAAGAACACGGTAATCCGGGGATTGACTCCATAACCATGTACCGGCGATCAGCGCAATGACGGCGGCGGCTGCCACCATCAGGCCCAGTTTCTTCTGGGTTGGCAGTTGTTTGATTTTATCCAGTTGATTGAACATCTTTTTTTCTTCCTGGATTTCTTCCTGGACGGTTGCCATAACAATCACCTCCTGCCTTGTTCTCTGAGATTTACGAAGCCTGATGGATATCCGAGACCGCTCTGGTTTGTCATTTGAATATATGTGTTGCGGTTTGACGAATACCGGCATTATCAGGATATTCCTCGGGCCCGAATCTCTGAAAAGAGAACATTTGCTCGTGTTATTTCATCGATGATCGGTGCAGCGTGTGATCTAAGCTGTGCAGCGTCGCAATCGGGAGATTTTCTCCATGAAAACAGAGATGAGCGTTACACCGGTGGTTGATCATGAACAGCTCCGACAGGCTTTTACCGTATTCAACCAGGCATCCAGCCAGCTTTCCGGGATCTATCGTGAATTGCAGCAGCAGGTTTTCCGCCTGACGGAAGAACTGGCGCTGGCCAATGGAGAACTGCAGCGCGAGCTGGCTGCCAAGGAAGCGTTGTCGCAGCAGCTTGGGCAATTGCTGACGGCACTGCCTGGTGGTGTTGTGGTGCTGGATCACCAGAACAGTATCAGCCGGGTCAATCCGGCAGCGATTCGTTTACTGGGAGAGCCATTACTGGGGATAACGTGGCAGCAGATCGTACAGGAGCGTTTACAGCCGACAGGTGTGGCTGGTGAATGGCATGCAGGCAAAGAAGATCCTGCTTTATTCTGTTCGCGCAGGCTGTATATCGAGAGCAGTGTTTCGGAAATGACCGGGGAATGCATTCTGCTGCTTCACGATATGACAGAAGCCTATGCGTTGCGTGAACAGAATCGCCGTAACCAGCGGCTTGCGGCAATGGGCGAAATGGCTGCCGGCCTGGCACACCAGCTGCGCACGCCGTTATCTACCGCATTGCTGTATGCCGGGCATTTGAGCGGTGAAGCACTCGATCCTCAGGAAAGGAAAAGATTTGCCGTTAAAGCGATTGAGCGGCTCCATCATCTGGAGCATCTGATCCGTAACATGCTGCAGTTCGTGAAAGGTGAACCGGTGCCGGCAGGGCGGGTGAAACTGTCTGTACTGCTACGCAAAATGCAGCGGGTGATGGCACCCCAGATGCAGCAGCGTAATCTGCGGTTTGCCGTTCAGGATAACAGCATGGGCGTCAGTCTGAATGTGGATCGTACAGCGCTGAGTAATGCCGTGGCGAATTTGCTTGATAACGCCGTGCAGGTTTCTCCTGTCGGCAGCCTCGTCACACTGACTTGTGAAACGACGGAAGATGAAGCCAGGCTGATCATCAGTGACGAGGGTCCGGGAATCGATCCCACCCTGCATGAACGGGTATTTGAGCCGTTTTTCACGACACGGACGGAGGGAACCGGTTTAGGACTGGCGATCGTGCATAACCTGATCCAGTCGATGCAAGGTGAAATCCGGATCGATTCGGCGCCAGGTGCCGGTACCCGGTTTACGATCAGCCTGCCGAGAATGGCAAAAGAGTTTGAGAATGTACCTGATTTGCGAATAAGGCTGAAACAGCCGAAAAATGAGGACAGATAAGAAATGCGGAATTTGCCTGTATTGATAGTGGAAGATGATCCGGATCTGCTTGAGGCATTGTGTGCAACGCTCAAGCTGGACGGATACACTGCCCTTGCAGCCAGCGGTGGCGAGCAGGCGATCGATCTGCTGCGGACTCATCCGGCAGGGCTGGTCATCAGTGATGTGCAGATGCGCCCGATGGATGGTTATACATTGCTGCAGGCTATCAAGCGGAGTCATCCCTGGATTCCGGTCGTATTGATGACCGCTTATGGCGAAGTGGACAAGGCCGTGGCTGCGATGCGTTCCGGCGCCAGTGATTACCTGCTCAAGCCGTTTGATCCGCACAGTCTGCTGGCGCATGTCAGGCATTATCTGCTGACTGTCAGTGATGAGGATGAATCGGAAATCGTTGCTGAAGACCCTCGCACCCTGACATTGTTGTCTCTTGCGAAGAAGGTGGCTGCAACCAGCGCCACGGTGATGCTGACGGGCGAGAGCGGTAGTGGCAAGGAAGTACTGGCCCGATTCATTCATCGCCATTCACCGCGTGCATCTCGACCGTTTGTTGCCATCAATTGTGCTGCCATCCCTGAAAATCTGCTGGAATCGACGCTGTTCGGATACGAAAAAGGATCGTTTACCGGGGCATCTCAGGCGCAGGCAGGAAAATTCGAGCAGGCCAACGGGGGAACTTTGCTGCTGGATGAAATTTCGGAAATGCCGCTCGGTCTTCAGGCAAAACTGCTGCGTGTCCTGCAGGAACGTGAGGTGGAGCGGATAGGCGGGAGTAAACCCGTCAAGCTGGATATACGCCTGATTGCGACTTCCAATCGGGATATGCCGGCGTATGTGCAGGAAGGCCGCTTTCGGGAAGATTTGTACTATCGCCTCAATGTTTTTCCTCTGGAAATTTTGCCGCTGCGTGAACGTTTGCAGGATATCGTGCCGCTGGCACAACGCATTCTGGATCGATCTGCCCAGCCTCGCTGTGTGCTGACGCAATCAGCCATGCATAGTCTGGAACAGTACACCTGGCCGGGAAATATACGGGAGCTGGAAAATGTGATTCAGCGTGCCATGATCCTGGCAGTAGGCTCAATCGAGGCTGTACACCTGAATCTGCCGAGATCCTCTGCCAGAGATACCTTCCGGGGAGAAGCACAGAGGGAAGGTGATTCACCGCTACGCGATATCAAATCACTCGAACGGGATCATATTCTGCAAACGCTGGCGGCGGTGAATGGCTCACGTAAGCTGGCGGTGCAGAAACTCGGTATCTCCGAGCGCACCTTGCGTTACAAACTGCAGCAATACCGGCTTGCCCGGTGTTGATCGATTTTATAAATGAGTATTTCGGTAAAAACCGTTACAGGCGGTTTGAATTTTCCGAGGCATATCAACATGACAGGCGCGGGGTGAGTGAAGATGCGCCACAGTGATTCAGCCGCACGGTGGGTTTTACGAAGTAACCAGATACTGGAGAAAGAAATATGAACGTTACATCAGGCATGGATCAGATTCTGGCTCAGCTCAAGGCCACTTCGGATTTGGCAGCGGGTGGCAGTAAATCTTCTGCAACCGTTTCCACGGTCTCACAGGCAGATTTCGGCCAGCTGCTCAAGTCTGCGGTCGATCAGGTCAATACCGTTCAGCAGACTGCCAGTCAGCTGAGTCGGGAATTCGTGGGTGGCAATCAGGATGTCGAACTGCACGATGTCATGATTTCTCTGCAGAAGGCGAATGTTTCCTTTCAGTCCATGATTCAGGTACGCAACCGATTGGTAACAGCGTATCAGGAGATCATGAACATGCAAGTGTAGCGTCGGGCCGATAAAAATAGCGAGGAAATCATGGCCATACTTCGGAAAAATCCAGAATTGGCAGCGCCTTCATCCGTATCGCGGGATACGAATGAGTCCGACTACATCGTGCATTCTCTGACTGAAGTATGTTTTTTCCTCAATGGAATCATGCAGGAAAAATCACTGATTTCACTGCATCTCGCCCGCAACAGCCACTCTGCGATTCTCTCATCCATTCTGGCTGTCGATTTGCAAAAGAAGTTACTGGTACTGGATTACGGGATCAATGAAACACTCAATCAAATGGCACTCAAGAGCGGGATGTTGCGTTGTGTCACCAGCCATAACCGCATCAGGATCGAATTCGATTGCAACAACCTGCAACACATCCGGTTTGAGGGTCGCAATGCATTCAGTGCAGATCTCCCGACATCGCTGAAACGTCTGCAGCGGCGCAATTTTTATCGGATCGCAACGCCCGTGGCAAACCCTGCAACTTGCGTCATTCCACCATTGAGGCAACATGAGGAAGTTTTTCTTACGCTCAATCTGCTGGATATCAGCCGCGGTGGCATGGCGCTGATCGATCGGCCGGATACCGATGCGCCGCTGGAAGCTGGTATGACGCTGGAGCACTGCCGGATTGAATTACCGGAATTCGACACGATTGAAACTACCGTCCGGATCGTGAGCATCAGTATGGCCATTCTTTCCAATGGCAACACCTGCTCGCGCATCGGTTGTGAATTTGTAAATTTGTCTGAGAAATCAGGGACGCTGATACAACGTTACATTATCTGGCTCGAACAACAGGCCAGAAAATTCGATACGAAATCACACTTCTGACATCGTTACAGATCACATTAAAAAATCTGATGTCATCATTACTCCTGCCCTTCGTGTCATTTTTGATTTGGGAATGGAATTACAAGCCATACATGCACTATTAGCCGCGAGCTGCATGGCAGTGTGTGATCCGGTAACACTGTCACTGAGAAGGATCGGGTGAGTCGGCGGGCATCGCCAGATCGTTTTCCAGCCGATAGAGCCAGGCCAGCAACTCTGCTACGGCGATATACAGTTCCGGTGGAATGTGATCATCCAGATCGACCTGCATCAGCAGTGCCACCAGTTCTGCCGATTCATGCACATACACGCCGGCTTCCTGAGCGCGGCGAATGATTTCTTCAGCAATCAGTCCCCGGCCCTTGGCAACCACCTGGGGAGCAGTCATGCCGCTGTGATAGGCGAGTGCTACTGCTCCGGGAATCGGAGTATGTTCTGGTGGGGCGGGTGAATCAGTCGGTTCGCCCTGATTCTCTTGCCCGGTTGGCTCAGGTCGCTTCATGTTGCTGAATGTCCATCGCACGAATCGTCAGCCCGGTCGTTTGCATGGCGCTTGCCAGCGTAATCTGTTCTTTCCTGAGCTGTCGTGTAATTTCATCGGAATCGGCATCCAGCCGGATTCGCATACCCTGTGGTTCGATCATGATAGTGGCAGTGATTTTTCCCAGATTTGGCAGTTGCAGGTGAATCCGGGTCTGCCAGCGACCTGATTTCCCGGTTTTTTCATTGTCGGCCTGTTCTTTCCCCTGATCATCCGGATATTCGGTGATATCCCATTCCATGGTCTGTCCTGGCCAGATTTCTCCCCGCCACTGGATGGTTCCGGTTTCCAGGGTATGCAGTTGCTGTTGTATCAGTGACACTGCCTGGGATGCGACTGGTGAAGCCGTGGCTGAATCAGTAATCGTTGTGGATACGGTTGCCGGTGCGGGCAGTTTGCCTTGCGGTTCCTGCCGGAGTTGTTGCAGCGAACGGTTGCCGCTGAGCCATTGCACCAGATGAGCTTCGTAGAATAACCCGCTGGCTGACAGTGCTTGCTGCAGTTGAGCGGGCAACTGAATTCTTTCTCTACCGGTAGCGGGTGGTATCGGCAACAGCGGGGCTGCTTCGTTCGCAGTTTTCATGGCAGGTGGGGCAGGCTGGCTCAGCAACTGTGCGATGAGTCTGCCGGCCGGACTGAGTGTTGTCGGGTTATTGCCACCTTGAGTACCGCTGTGCAGCAAGAATTTCAGCCGGGGAGACTGCTCGATCAACGTTAATTCCAGAATATTTCCAGGGTTTGCCGAAGCGGGCATGCGCATTTGCAGCCATCTGCCGGCGACATTGACGAGGGAATGGCCGTTCGTCAGCCGTTCACCGATCTGTGCCCTATATTTCTGGCCCAGAATAAAGGCAGGTGTATCCGATTGTGTGGCATCCGGTACCGGGGTAACTGCACTGACCGGCCGAGTTTGTGAAATTGCATCAGTTGGGGTGGCAGACACAATAACTGCAGAATTGACCGGATTTGAAATCATGGTATCACCTTGATGTAACTGGTTTCGATATCGGACTCGACGGACAGTCCGTGTCAATCATAACCCGGCCTTATCTGGTTGCGTATGATTTCACTCAATTTTTCTGTCATTGCGAAATTACTGTTGCAGGCCCTGCAAGGGCTTATTTTTTCCAATCCAGTGGAAACATATATTCATTTTGAATAATCAGATTTTCTTTTCCAGTATCAGGTATTATGGTATTTGTCTGTTTTTTCAATATGATGGTCTATCAATCCGTTCGAGTTACCAAGTGTGTGATAAGACGATTTACTGGTTGCTGCCGGTGTATGCGCTTTTCCTGCTGATAGGTTCCGATGGTGTCAGAGCCGAGGATTGGCTATACACGATTCGTTCAGGGGATAATCTCTGGAACGTGGCAGAACGTCATCTGGTCAGCATGAAATATGTGCCGCGTCTGCAGCAGCTCAACCGCATCCAGGATCCGCATCATATTCCGCCAGGCAAGGTAATCCGGATTCCGGTCGAATGGGCGACCCGCCGGCCGGGGGATGCTGAGATCGTTGATTGTTACGGGACGGCAACCCTCAGACGTACTGCCAGTGCTGAGATTTTACCGATTACGGAAAAATTGCGTGTGGCAATCGGGGATGAAATCAGTACCGGGCCGGATTCCCAGGTTACACTCGAATTCAGGGATCGATCCCGGCTGCGAGTGGAAAGTGAAAGTAAAATCCGCCTGAAACAGGCCGAGGTACTGGGGCAGGATGGGGTGGTGATGACAGAAGTCGAGCTGGAGTCCGGCCGCACGGTAAATATCGCTCCGCATGGATCGGAGCCTGCCACCCGATTCAGGATACGGACGCCTGCTGCCGTGAGTTCAGTGCGGGGTACCCGTTTTCGTGTAGGGGCGGATAAACAGGATGGCACTACCCGCAGCGAAGTTCTGGAGGGGCTGCTGGAGGTGAGTGCACAGGGACGGAATGTGCAGGTACGAGAGGGGTATGGCACGGTTACGCGGCCGGACCAGTCACCCGTCAGCCCGGTTGAATTATTGCCCGGACCGGATTTTTCCGCGACACCGGATTTGTACGAGAGGGTACCTCTGATCATTTCTCTGAAACCTCTGGCAGGTGCACGTTCGTATCGGGTGCAGATTGCCCTGGATCCTGAGTTCAGGCAGATTTCGACTGATCTGGTCGCGATGAATCTGCCACTGCGCGGTCGTGAACTGGCCGATGGCGATTACTGGCTGCGGGTACGCGGGCAGGATGTGTCGGGACTGGAAGGCAAGGATGGTGTCAAGAAAATCAGGGTACATGCTCGTCCGGAACCGCCATTCATCATGGCACCTCAATCGGGTGCAAGAGTCGGGGATAATCGACCGGTTTTTGAGTGGGCTACCCGGCCGGATATCAAACGTTATCTGATCGAAGTAGATCGTACAGCTGATTTCAGAGAATCAAGAAAATATGAATCTGATTCTCCAGAAGGATATTTCATGTTGTCGGAACCATTGACACCGGGCGAATACTGGTGGCGGATAGCTGCTGAATCCGAGATCATTGGGGTGGGGCCTTACAGTGATTCGGTATCTTTCAAAGTGCCAGTACCGGGTCCGGAACTGGATTCGGTCGAGATCGAGCGTGAAGAAATCAGATTTGCCTGGCCTGCAGGAGAGACGGGTGAACAGTTCCAGTTCCAGATGGCGCGTGATTCCGGATTCGATAACATCATCAGTGATGTCCTGGTCAGTGAACCGAGAGTCGTCATCCCCAATTCTGGTGGTGGCCGTTATTACCTGCGTATCAAACCGATCAGAGCCGATGGTGAAGAAGGGGTATTCGGGCCAGTCCAGTCATTCGAGATTCCGTATCGTTTTCCTTTCTTTCTGCCGTTTCTAGGGTTTATGTAATGGCGGGGTGGGGTATACGCAGTATTACCGGTACCTCTAAACTTCGTGCCGCAATGTTGCTGGTAGTCGTCGGGCTGCTGTCGATGTCGGGCTGGCTGCAGCGTCTCGATTGGCTGGTTTATGATGAAATCATCAGTCGTCAGTCTTTTCAGCCGGATAGCGATATCGTCATTGTGGCAATCGACGAAGAAAGCCTGCGAACCATTGGTAAATGGCCCTGGTCGCGCGAGCTGCATGCCGGGTTGATCGATCGCCTGAGTCAGATTGGCTCGAATGTGGTAGCACTTGATTTGTTGTTGTCTGAACCCGATGTTGATCATCCGGAAGCCGATAAGCGTCTCAAGACGGCAATTTTTACGCATGGTAATGTCGTGTTGCCGGTTGCACCGGCGCAGAATGCTTCCGGTGACAGATTCTCTCTCATCCAGCCGCTTGCATCGTTACAACGTCGTGCCACGCTTGGTCACGTGGATGTCGAGCTGGATCGGGACGGCGTGGCACGCAGGACTTTTCTGTACGCCGGTATCGATATTCCTGCATTTCCGGCGCTGGGTCTGGCGCTGGCGGATAAAGGCAGTCTGCCGAATCGTATGCGTCTGCTGAGCCGGATGCCCGAGGCAGATAAAACAATCGTGAATACCGGGAATAGCTGGGTGCGTTCGCGTGAAATCATGGTGCCTTTCGCCGGGCCGCCGGGTACTTATCCCCGGATTTCTTATGCCAGATTACTCAATGATGATCTGCTGGATGACTTGCGGGGAAAAATCATCATCGTTGGTATGACGGCCACTGGTTTGCAGCAGGGTTTTCTGACACCCGTTTCACTTACCCGGCATAACTATATGAGCGGTGTCGAGTGGCACGCCAGTGTGGTTGACATGCTGCGTAACGGGCGTTCGATTTATCCTGTTCCCGAAATGGTTGCTATCGCGGTGACGGTATTATGGGTGCTGGCGGTATTGCTCGTCGTCAATATCGTACCGGGGCGATTCAGGAGTCTCGTGCTTCTGGTGTCACTCGCAGCAGGTATTGGACTGGTGACGATGCTGCTCGGTGTATTTCATATCTGGCTGCCGCCGGGGGTAGCCCTGATCGGGACACTGGCTGTGTATCCGTTACAGAGTTGGCAACGTATCAATGAGTTCATACAATCGCAATTCATCACCGGATCCTGTCTGCAGGCTGTGTTCGATTCAGTGCAGGAGGGCGTGATTACAGTCGATGCAAAGGGCAACATTCTCTATCTCAATCAGGAGAGTGAACGAATTCTGGGTGCGAGATCGGAACAGCTGATCGGGAAGCCGCTGGAGCAGCTGATCGGGGTGTGTCTGATTCCTGATAAACAGGATAGAGATGTGAATGGCTCTGGATCTGCTGATACACGTCCGGATTCCCGGATACAGCATTGTGTCCTCACGCTGCCTTCCGGGGACAGGCGTACCATTCGCGTGACACATCGGGCGCTGTATGACAGGTGGCGTATTCCGGCGGGTGCCGTGGTAACGATTTCGGATATTTCCGATACGCTGGAGATGAAGCAGCAAATTGCCCGCCAGGCCAATTACGATGTACTGACGATGCTGCCCAGCCGGAATTTTCTGCTTTCCCGTTTTGGTGAACTGGCTGTTTCTGCTCGGCAGCATGGCGCGGCACTGATTGTCTGTCTGGTGTCAGTCGATAATTTCAGTAAGATCAACGATGCTTTCGGTTATCACTCCGGAGATGCTTTGTTGAAAATGATCGCCGACCGGTTGCTTAAACTGGTTTGCAGTGAAGATTTGATTGCCCGCTGGAGCGGGGATGAGTTTATGCTGGTGGTGGACAGGCCAGTGCGGGAAGGCCAGGAACTGCAGTTTGCCAGGAAAGTCCAGGAAACCATCAATCGTAGATTTGAGATCAACGGACAGGAGGTTTTCATCTCGGCGAGCATTGGTATCAGGATATCTTCCCAGCCTGACCAGGTGGATGAAAAGAGTGAAATTTTTCTGGATGAAGCGGTTTCTGCCATGCGGCGTGTCAAACGGCAGGGAGGAAATGGTTTCCAGTTTTATGCTTCGGGGCAGATGAATGCCTGGACGCGTGAGCAGCTCGAATTCGAAAGGGATTTCCGGCTGGCGATCGAGAATCAGGATAAGGCTCTGCATGTTCTGTTCCAGCCCATTGTCGATGTTCAGCAAAAGCGAGTTGTCCACAATGAAGTATTGGTACGCTGGGCCCATCCCACACGTGGATTGTTGTCTCCGGGTGATTTCATTCCGCTTGCCGAACGAGTCGGATTGATCGGACAACTGGGAGATCTGGTGTTGTGGATTTCCTGCAGGATCGCTGCTGATCTGGCAAAAGTAGGGCAGGCAGTCGATATTTCCGTCAATGTGGCTTCACGGCAGTTGCTGCATCCGGATTTTCTGCAGAAGGTGGCTGGCGTGCTGGAACGTACCGGTTTGCCGGCCGGGCGGCTGATGCTGGAAATTACCGAGAGCGCCGTTATCAGTGATTTACCGCGTGCAGCAGAAGCACTGGTGCGCTTGAAGGCATTGGGAGTTGCCATTGCTCTGGATGATTTTGGTACGGGTTATTCTTCACTGAGCCTGCTGCGTGAGTTGCCGCTGGATATTCTGAAAATCGATAAATCCTTCATCCAAGGCATCGAACAGGACCACCCCGGTGATGAGAAGTTTGATTTTGCAATTGCCCGGGCGATCATCGCGCTGGGTGATAATCTCGGGCTGGGAGTGATTGCAGAAGGTGTGGAAACCGAGAAACACATGGAATTTCTGCGCAAACATCACTGCTATCTGCAACAGGGCTATTATTTCAGCCGCCCGCTATCGACCACCCAGCTGATGCAGTTTATGGGAAGACCGGATTCGATCCGGGTCTGAAGGGGCGGATCGGCCGGGAGGTCGGCACTGTTCATCTTTTACCGGGTATCCGACTTGAAAATACCGAAGACATGCTTATATTACTGCCAGCATTCATAGAATGTGAACAATCATCGAAGCGGGTATTTTTTAATGATTGAAAATATTCAGACAGAGTGTTTTGGTCGGGTGAGTCACACTGTGTTGGGTGACAGCCCATTTTGTAAATGTTTGTGATTTATGTGGAGGCTATTATGGCAATTACGCGATATGAACCATGGGGATTACTGACACAATTACAACGGGAACTGGAGCGGGCTCGGGATGATATGGCGACCGAGGGAGCTTCAGCAATTGCTGAATGGGCACCGGCAGTCGATATCAAGGAGGAAAGCGATAAGTTTATTGTGCATGCTGACTTACCCGGAGTGAAACCTGAAGCAATCGATGTGACGACAGAAAACGGAGTGCTCACGATCAAGGGTGAAAAGCAGACCGAAGCGAGAACCGAGAAAGAAGGGTATAAACGGGTTGAGCGAACCCATGGTTCTTTTTACCGCCGCTTCAGTCTGCCGGATACTGCCGACCTGGGTGCGATCTCGGCTGTTACCAAAGATGGGGTGCTGGTTGTCACCATCCCCAAGCGGGAAGCAGTTCAACCCAAAAAAGTCAGTGTCACCGCACAATAAAATGGATGACAAACGGGGCTTCCGGGCCCCGTTTGTACGATGGCTGTTGCGTTTACTCCATTCAGCGTGAGCAGATCTGAAACAATCTCAAGTTACAGGAAGTCAGGTAGAATAGCTTTACCAGTGGCCATTGGCCGTGAATGCCTGGCAGTTTCAGGTGGCTGGGATTTCAGTACCTGATTCAGGATCGCAAAAGGTAGACAAACCAGTCTGGCTTTAGCGAATTTTTATAGAGGAAATTTTAATGAACTTTAAATACTACATCGTTTGTATTCTGGGTCTTAGTACCGCTTTGATCGGTTGCAGCGGACCTCCGGAAGTAAGCGCAGAGAATTGTGCAGGAAGAGGAATGGAAAGAGCATTGGATTTTTACAAGAATAATGAAGCCGAACGGCAGGCATTTATTGATAAGTGCAATGCTTTACCCAAATAAATACAGGTAATACACTTCTTGCTGAGGATTCAGGCTCGGTTTACAGGGTTCTTCTGTAGTGCCATCAGGCCTGAATCGTCAAGTCTGGATTGGCAATGGATTGCAGGGGCTAAAAAGTACAAGCCAAAGTCTTTTCCAGAGTTTCTTTATAATTGAATCGTATGTTTTTCCAGGTTTGTCTAAGCCTTATTCCGTCAGGCGCTTTTTGAGCACTGAGTTGACCTGAGCGGGATTGGCCTTCCCTTTTGAGGTTTTCATTACCTGCCCAACCAGGGAATTGAATGCTTTTTCTTTCCCGGCACGGTAATCGGCCACCTGTTGTGGGTTCGCGGCAAGTACATCATCAACCCATTTCTCAATTTCACTATCATCTGAGATCTGTCTGAGGTTTTTTGCATCGATGATCGTGTCTGCGCTGTCACCGTTACTTTGCCACATGCTGTCGAACACATCCTTGGCTATTTTTCCTGATATGGTGCCGTCAGTAATGCGTAGCAGCAATCCGGCCAGTTGTTCGGGGCTGATCGGGCTCCGGGCGATTTCGAGTCCTTCCTTATTCAACCTCGCGCTGACTTCACCCATGATCCAGTTAGCGCAGAGTTTGCTTTGCCCGGGAAGAACGCTGACCATTTGCTCAAAATAATCTGCGAGCTCACGTGCTGCAGTCAGTATATTTGCATCATAGGCCTGCAGGCCGAAGTCCTGAATGTAGCGATGACGCTTGTCCTTCGGCAACTCCGGCAGTTTTTCCCTGATCTGATCTATCCATTCCTGGGGAATGATTACTGGCAGTAAATCTGGATCCGGGAAATAGCGGTAATCATGCGCATCTTCTTTACTGCGCATGGTGCGGGTTTCATCCCGATCCGCGTCATACAGGCGGGTTTCCTGGGTGATGCTGCCACCGCTTTCCAGAATGTCGATTTGTCTTGCCACTTCGTAATCGATGGCTCGTTCGAGAAAACGGAATGAATTGAGGTTTTTTATTTCACAGCGCGTTCCGAGTGTTTCCGAGCCCGCAGGCCGTACTGAAACATTGGCATCACAGCGGAATGATCCTTCCTGCATATTGCCGTCGCATATACCGATCCAGCGTACCAGTGAGTGCAGCACTTTTGCGTATGCTACGGCTTCGGCACTACTGCGCATATCCGGTTCCGAGACGATTTCCAGCAGCCCTGTTCCGGCACGGTTCAGGTCGATCCCTGTCATCCCGTGAAATTCTTCGTGCGTCGATTTTCCGGCATCTTCTTCCAGATGGGCGCGAGTCAGGCGTATGGTTTTTTCCTGATCTCCTGTCTGAATGGCGATATGTCCGCCTTCAACGATCGGGTGTTCCAGCTGACTGATCTGGTAGCCTTTGGGTAAATCGGGATAAAAGTAGTTTTTCCGTGCGAAAACAGAGGGTGAGTTGATAGTTGCATCGATTGCCAGGCCAAACCGGATGGCATATTCGATTGCTTGCCGGTTTAATACCGGCAATACTCCGGGAAGGGCGATATCCACGGCACAGGCTTGTGAATTCGGCTCGGCGCCGTATGCTACCGATGCACCGGAAAAAATTTTGGATCGGGTTGATAACTGTACGTGTATCTCAAGGCCGATGACAGTTTCCCATTGCATGATCAGCTAATCCTTTTGCTTTTAATCGTTTGCTGTTAGAAAACAGGGGCGTATCTCAGTTACTGGTTTCCGGTGGAGTGAGTTCGTGCCAGTTTGTTACCTGCTGGTAGCGGTGGGCGACATTCAGCATTTGTGCTTCCCTGAAATAGTTTCCGATGATATGTAAACCTACCGGCCTGTTTTTACTGCCGAATCCGGCTGGTATCGACATGCCCGGTAATCCTGCCAGGCTGGCGGTACTGGTATAGATGTCGGACAGATACATCTGGATGGGATCATCGCATTTCTCACCGATATTGAATGCCACGGTAGGTGTAGTCGGCCCCATGATCAGGTCGCACTGTTCAAAAGCTTTCCTGAAATCCTCGGCAATCAGGCGGCGTAATTTCTGAGCCTGAAGGTAGTAGGCGTCATAATAGCCGTGGGATAATACATAAGTACCAATGAGAATGCGGCGCTTCACTTCTTCACCGAATCCTTCTGCCCGGGTTTTGGTATATAAATCTTCCAGACTGCTGTATTGTGCGGTGCGATAGCCATATCGCACGCCATCGAAACGCGACAGATTGCTGGATGCTTCAGCAGGTGCGAGCACATAGTAAACCGGAACGGCAAGCTTGCTGTTCGGCAGGGAAACCTCGACAAATGTTGCACCTAGTTTGCGATACTCTGCCAGAGCGGCTTCAATCACGTTGGAAACATCGCTGCTCATGCCTTCCGCAAAAAATTCCTTCGGCAGACCGATGCGCAGCCCGTTCACCGGTTTTTCCAGATCTTGCGTATAGTTTTCTTCTGCTCGTTGCAGACTGGTTGAATCACGCTCATCAAATCCGATCATGGTATTCAACAACAAGGCCAGGTCTTCAGCAGATTTGGCCATGGGTCCGCCCTGGTCCAGGCTGGAGGCAAATGCGATCATGCCGTAGCGGGAAACCAGGCCATAAGTGGGTTTGATTCCACTGATTCCGCATAATGCAGCCGGTTGACGAATGGAGCCCCCCGTATCAGAACCGGTTGCTGCTGGCGCCAGTCTGGCTGCTACTGCGCAGGCTGAGCCGCCCGAGCTGCCACCCGGTACGGCCAATCTGTCCCAGGGATTTTTTACCGGACCATAATAGGATGTCTCGTTACTTGATCCCATGGCGAACTCATCCATATTGGTTTTACCCAGGTTCACCATGCCTGCCTGATCGAATCGTTCCACCACGGTGGCATCATAGGGTGAAACAAAATTTGAGAGCATTTTTGATCCGCAGGTGGTCAGCCATCCCCTGGCACAGAAAATATCTTTTTGTGCAATGGGTATTCCGGTGAGAGGAGTCGATCGTCCTGCAGCAATCATCTTGTCGGCAACGTTGGCCTGATCCAGACTTTTTTCCTCATCGATAGTGATAAAGGCATTCAGATCAGGATTAAGCGCTTTGATGCGGGATAAAAACTCACTGGTGAGTTCGGTGCTGGATATTTTCTTTTCTGAGAGCAACAAGGAAAGCTGCCTGAGGCTGGCATTTAACATGTGTCAGTGCAGTGGAATATATTGGAAATAGACGGGCAAAAATGCGGATTTTACAGTCTGCGTTATTCGATTACTTTGGGAACCAGGTAGTATCCATCCTCGACCTGAGGAGCAACTGATTGAAACAGAGTACGCTGATCGGATTCAGTGACAATATCTTCACGCAACCTTTGTACCATATCCTGAGAATGGCTCATTGGCTTGATTCCCTGCGTATCAACTGCCCGCATTTGTTCGATCAGATCAAATATTCCGGATAACCGGATCAGATTCTGCTGAGCATCCGTTTCGCTGATTTCAATGCGGGCAAGCTTTGCAACACGTTTGATATCGTTCAGTGACAAGGTCATATTTTGAAGCTTTCTATTTATACCAAGACAGCTAATAGAGTATCATGCACACCTGTTAAACGTATATTTTTATGTGTCTGTGGCGCTTGTTCCAAGGCCAGACTTACAAAATTCCTGCTGAGCAATAAACATACCGGACCTGTCATACTGGAATCGTCATGCTTAACTTCCTGAACAACAATTTTCTGGGTAACTATTTTTCGACGGACATGGCGGTTGATCTTGGCACAGCCAATACACTGATCTACGTTCGTGGCCATGGTATCGTGCTGAATGAACCTTCGGTAGTTGCTATACGTCATGAAGGTGGCCCGGGCGGCAAACGCATGATTCAGCAGGTAGGGCTGGCAGCAAAACAAATGCTGGGCCGGACCCCGGGAAACATTACGGCAATCCGGCCGATGAAGGACGGTGTCATTGCTGACTTTACCGTGACCGAACAGATGCTCAAGCAATTCATCAGAAAAGCTCATCCTCCTCGTTTGTTTTCTGCAAATCCGCGAATTGTCATTTCGGTGCCCTGTGGTTCGACGCAGGTGGAGCGGCGTGCTATCCGAGAGGCTGCTTACGGAGCGGGCGCACGCAAAGTCGAATTGATCGAGGAACCCATGGCTGCTGCGCTGGGGGCTGATTTACCTGTCGAAACGCCAACCGGCTGTATGGTAGTCGATATTGGGGGGGGTACGACCGAAGTCGCCGTGATTTCACTGGGCGGGGTTGTCTACTCCAATTCGGTGCGAGTGGGGGGGGACAGATTCGATGAGGCAATCATCAATTACATTCGCCGTAATTACGGAATTATGATCGGTGAAGTCACGGCAGAAATCATCAAATCAGAAATCGGTTCTGCTTATCCAGGTTCGGAGGTCCGTGAAATAGAGGTGAAAGGGCGTAATCTGGCCGAGGGTATTCCGCGCAGTTTCACGATTTCCAGTAATGAAATTCTGGAGGCATTGGCTGAACCGCTGAACAGTATTGTCAGTGCGGTTAAAACCGCTTTGGAGCAAACGCCTCCTGAACTTGGTTCCGATATTGCGGAAATGGGGATGGTGATGACGGGGGGCGGTGCATTGCTGCACGATATCGATCGTCTGCTGATGGAGGAGACAGGATTGTCCGTCATTATTGCCGATGACCCACTTACCTGTGTTGTGCGGGGTGCGGGAATCGCTCTGGAGAGTATTGATCATTCAGTTGGGATTTTTGCCAGAGACTATTGATACCTCTTCGAGGTAAGCGTGCCTGGTTACAGATATGCTTATCTTCTTTTACGATAAAAGTTTTTTATAGCGTGAGTTATTGGATACTTCGAATCTGATGCCGCTACTGCAATCTGCTCGTATCAGATTGAAAAACATTCCTTTGCAAACCTTGATGACCGATTTGCCGAAATGGTGAGTTTGGTGAAACAGGTTGATCGTTTCGAGTTCCAGTTCTTTTTCAGCAATGTTACCGTGTGGCGTTGTATCTCGGGAGCTTTGGTATACTGATGTATTATATGCCATTTATTTAAGCTTCCTGGTTGTCGGCGATCCTGTTTACAGACATCAGGCCCAGTTTATCGATTTGGGTACAGGAACAAATGCTGAGAGGCTACATGCACACTCCCCCGCAGTTCTTCAAGGTAGGTCCGAGCCCGCTGACACGGATGTTTTTCTTTGTATTGTTATCTGTCTTCATAATGATCGCTGATTCCCGATCAGATTTTATTGCTGAAGCAAGGCGTGTGATTGGGGTCGCTATTTCTCCGTTGCAGAAACTGGCGTATCTGCCTTTTTCCCTGCAGGAGAAGGTGGATCAGTATATTTCGGACTTCAAGCTCATCGAGGAGATTGATCATCTCAGGCGTGAATACCTGACCAGCCGGCATGATTTCTTCCGGTTACAGGCATTGGCGAGTGAGAATGAGCATTTGCGCGCACTGCTTGGGGCTGCCAGGCAAACAGAAATTCAGACAGTTCTGGCGGAGATACTTTATACACCGCGTGATCCTTTCAGTCGTAAGATAACATTGGGTAAAGGAAGCTCGAATGGGGTCAAACCGGGGCAGGTCGTTATCGACGATCTCGGTGTGATCGGCCAGGTAACACGGGTTTTTCCCTGGACATCAGAAGTGACGTTGATCACAGATAAGAATCACATGGTTCCTGTGCAGATCGATCGTAATGGTTTGAGAACGGTGATCTCCGGGGCTGGCAAAAACAGTGAACTGGAGCTGCGTTTTTTATCGATCAATACAGATATCCGGGAAGGTGATTTGTTGGCCACCTCGGGGATCGGTGGTGTTTACCCGCCTGGTCTGCCTGTGGGGCGGGTGGCTCATATCGAATATGATCGTTCACATAAGTTTGCGCGTATCATATGTGTCCCCGTAGCGGGTGTGGATCGTCACAGGCAGGTGCTCGTCCTGATCGGCTCTGTGCCCACTCCGGAAATTTCAGATAACCCTGAATCCTATGCGCCCCAGAAAAACCGGCAAACCAAGAATCACGGAACATGATTACGTTGCCCAGGAATTTTCTCTTCCTGCAAGAAGATCGCTGGTTTATCTGAATCTGATAATGGCAGTGTTAGTCAACCTGATGCCATTTGATAAGGTGATACTGGTTTTGCGCCCGGATTTCGTGGCTTTGACACTGCTTTACTGGAATATTCACCAGCCGCAGCAGGCAGGTATGGGTATTGCTTTCTTGTGCGGGCTGGTAATGGATGTCGTCGATACCAGTATTATGGGACAGCACGCAATTGCTTATTGTCTAATGACATTTTTTGCCCTGATTTTGCATCGGCGCTTGCGGCTGTTCAGTGCTTTCCGGCAGATTCCTGCCGTTTTATGGATACTGTTACTCGGTCAGGCGATGATATTCCTGACTGGAATTCTGGCGGGTACTTATATTCCCGAATGGTATTTTTTTCTTGGCAGTGTAACTGGAGCACTATGCTGGCCCCTGTTCGTATTTTTGTTGGGGAGTTTTCGAAAACAGCGAATCGAACCTGATGAAATATGAACAATACCGTAGAACTGCGTGACCATACACGAGAGATTCGGCTTTTTCGTATCAGACTGGCTATCTGTGCAGTCATCGTCGTCATTTTGTTCGGTTTGTTATTTAGCCGTTTTTTCTATCTGCAAGTATCACAGGGTGAACACTATACGACACTTGCAGAAGCAAATCGTATTACTATTCAGCCACTGACGCCTAACCGGGGGCTGATATTTGATCGCAACGGAGAAATTCTGGCTCAGAATTACACGGCCTACACTCTGGAAATAGTTCCCGATCAGGTTAAAAATCTCGAGTCAGCTATTGATGAGCTGGCAACTGTAGTCGAAATCACACCCGAAGATCGCAGGCGCTTCAACAAGCTGAAGCGGGAAAGTACGCGATTTAAGAGTCTGCCCATACGTTCCCGCCTGACAGACATCGAAGTGGCCCGGTTTGCGGAAAATCAATATCGTTTTCCCGGAATGGATATCAAGGCACATCCACTCAGACATTACCCGAGGGGAGAGTTGGTTTCTCATGTGATTGGCTATATTGGCCGTATTAATGATAAGGATCTGGAACAGTTTGAAGCTGACAAACGGCTCAAGAATTATCGTGGTTCTACGCACACCGGGCGTATTGGTATTGAGAAGAGCTATGAAAATGCTTTACATGGGCAGACGGGTTTTGAACAGGTTGAGACGGATGCCGTTGGCCGCCCTGTACGTACCTTATCCCGAGTTGCGCCGGTTGCCGGGAACGATCTTACACTTTCTCTCGATATTGGCCTGCAGCAGGCAGCCGTACAGGCCTTTGGGGATTATCGCGGTGCTCTGGTTGCACTGGATCCGTCCAATGGGGAAATCCTTGCTTTTGTCAGCAAACCGGGTTTTGATCCCAATCTGTTCGTTGATGGCATCGATCATGCCAACTGGCGTTTGCTCAATGAATCCATTGACAGACCGTTGAACAACCGCGCATTGCGCGGTGTGTATCCTCCCGGTTCCACTTTCAAGCCATTTATGGCACTGGCCGGACTGGAGCTGGGTAAACGTTCTATTCGTTACGCATTCAATGATCCAGGCTTCTTCAGTTTGCCCGGTAGCTCGCACCGTTTTCGTGACTGGAAACCCGGAGGGCATGGCTGGGTTGATTTGCGTAAATCCCTGGTGATTTCATGTGATACTTATTACTACATGCTTGCCCATGATCTGGGTATTACCAATATTCATAATTTCATCGGACAATTTGGTTTTGGCAGGGAGATCGGCATCGATATTCCTGGAGAAGTCCGTGGACTGTTGCCTTCGCCGGAATGGAAGAAGAAGCGATTCAAACAGAACTGGTTGCCGGGCGATACGATTTCGGTGGGTATCGGTCAGGGATTCAATTTATCCACTCCATTTCAGCTGACCTTTGCAATGATGCTGCTGGCCAATGATGGCAGGGCTTACAAGCCTCATTTCGTTAAACAGCAGGTAGATCACAACAAACATCTTGTTGAGGATAATTTTGTAGAAGAAATGTACCGGCTCAATTTGAAGCAGGAGTACCTGGATTATGTCAAACAGGCGTTAACAGATGTGACACGCCCTGGTGGTACGGCTTCCCGGGCGGGTGCCAATGCAGCCTACACTTTTGCTGGCAAAACCGGTACTTCCCAGGTAATCAATATCAAACAAGGGGAGCGTTACAATGCCAGCAGAATCAATGAGCGGCATCGCGATCATGCCTTGTTTACAGCTTTCGCGCCTGCTGAAGATCCGAAAATCGTTCTGACGGTGTTGGTTGAGAACGGTGGTTCAGGTGGATCAACCGCAGCACCCATTGCACGTAAGGTACTGGATTATTTTTTTCTGGGCAAAATGCCTGAACCGGCAGAAAAGGCGGGATAAAGAATATATACCACTCTCACAGCGATTCGATTTCGGCAATGGAGAAAGCAATTTCATGATTGCCGTAAATTTTGCTGATTAGCTGTGAATTTCAGGATTCTGGTCACAATATGATCACTCTGGATATCAAAAAGATATGGTACTACTTCACTCGCTATATCGATAATTTTCTGCTTGCCGGAATTTTTCTGCTCATGCTGACCGGATTAATCGTGCTGTATAGTGCTACCGGCGGGAATCTTACCCGGGTAATCAGCCAACTGATTAACATGATTGTTGCATTTGTGGTGATGTGGACGGTAGCCAATATTCCGCTCCAGAGGATTATGCGGCTCGCTTTTCCAATTTATGTAATGGGTATCATTCTGCTGGTTGCCGTAGCGTTGTTTGGCGAGGTGCAGAATGGAGCGCGTCGCTGGTTGAATCTTGGGTTTATTAATATTCAGCCCTCGGAACTGCTCAAAATTGCAGCACCACTCATGATGTCGTGGTATTTCGACAAGGCTCACATCACATTGCGCTGGCGTGATTATGTTGTAGCAGTGCTGATTTTACTGTTGCCAGTTTTATTGATTGCGCGCCAACCTGATCTGGGCACTGCCCTACTTATCTTGATCAGTGGTTTTTATGTGATTTTTCTGGCGGGCTTATCGTGGCGGATTATAGTCGGTCTGGCAGTTGCGGTAGCGGTGAGTCTGCCTTTACTCTGGACCTTCGGTATGCACGATTATCAGCGTAAACGGGTCATGACTATGCTTGATCCTTCACAAGATGCTTTGGGTGCTGGTTATCATACGATACAATCCAGCATTGCTATTGGGTCAGGAGGAATCTCAGGTAAAGGGTGGCTGAAAGGCACCCAATCCCAGCTTGACTTTCTGCCCGAACCCAGTACAGATTTCATCTTTTCGGTATTTTCGGAAGAATTCGGGCTGATTGGTAACAGTTTGTTACTGTCGCTTTACTTGATAGTAATCGGACGTTGCCTGGTGATTACGGCAAGAGCGCCAACACGGTTTACAAGGCTGGTTGCCGGATCGATTACCTTAACTTTTTTCACTTACGTGTTCGTCAATATGGGTATGGTAAGTGGTATTTTGCCCGTTGTTGGAATACCACTGCCGCTCATCAGTTACGGCGGGACTTCCATGGTTACTATATTGCTGGGATTTGGAATTCTCATGAGCATTCATACCCATCCAAAACTTGTTAAAACGTAAAAATATGAAAATAAATTTTGATTTCTGTTTTGCAATCACGCATAAAAATACGCTGTTTGTTCTTCTTGCTGTCATGGTGGTGCTCATAGTTTCTGCCTGCAGCAACACTCCGCGATTGGGTCAATCATCCACACATTCACATACCAGAGCGGGAGGGGGGTATTATCTTGATGATGGCCCGGAACAGAATCCTCCTTCAAACCTTGATTCTGTTCCTGATGCAGTTCCTCGTATCGAACCTCTGAAAACTACTACGATGCGTCCCTATGTTGCGTTGGGCAAAACCTACACACCCATGACTGCGCTCAAGCCTTATAAGGCTCGTGGTCACGCTTCATGGTACGGTAAGCGCTATCATGGTAAACGTACAGCCTCTGGAGAAATTTATGATATGTATTCCATGACTGCGGCTCACCCGACCTTGCCTATACCAAGTTATGTGCGTGTTACAAATTTGCAGAATGGAAGCTCTGCGGTCGTTCGTATCAATGACAGAGGTCCATTTCTGGAAAATCGTCTCATTGATCTATCTTATGTGGCGGCCTATAAACTTGGTGTCCTGGCAAGCGGTAGTGCTCGGGTAGAGGTTGAAAGTATCATTCCCGGCCGTTTCGGCAGTGCTGATCCTCCTGCTATGACACGGAAACAGACGAGTAGGGAGCCAAAAGTAGCTTCCAGTAGGGATAATGGGAAATTTTATTTGCAGCTTGCTGCATTCGGATCGGCACATAATGCGCAGTCTTATCTGATGCAACTAAAGTCAGAGTTTCCTTCGATTACTCAGCAAACTCATATCAATCAGGCAAATGGACTGCATAAGATATTCGTAGGGCCGTTTCATGACTTGGAGGCTGCTAATCGAACAGCAAATATCATTACTACAGCCGGATCTCCAGAACCGATATTGGTGCGACATACTTACTGATATTAGCAATCTGTCAGGCTTGTTGAGGGCTGAATCATTTTTGATTTCAAGCCCGGAGTCTGAGTTGAGAAAAGGCAACGCAAGTGGGTTTGATTGCAAATTCCATGTCTTTAATCTCATTATTCCTGTTGCTACAGATGCGGTACGGTTATGTGCCCCAGATTATGTGAGACAGATCAACAGTCTCCATACTCCGGTGGTTTGTGCGATTCTTAAGGAGAACTGACGAAAATTTGGAAAATATGGATTTGGTGGCCTGCTCGCGCCGTAGTGTCTGGATGCTCTCATGAACGGCGCAGCTTTCCTGGCTTGTGTGGGAACCCAGCTCTGTCCTGCCCTCAAGTCAGGTGATATCGTCGTCTGCAACAATTGGGCAGCTACAAGGTCGCCGGCGTTCGATCAAGGACAAAGGCGCAAAAATCCTTTATCTACCGCCCTATTCTTCTGACTTCAATCCCATTGAGCAGGCCTTTTCCAAAATCAAGATCCTCCTGCGTAAAGCTGTTGAACGATCCTTTGATGCCTCTAGAATACCGCAGCTACTTCGCCAACTCCGGGTATGTATCTCTAAGTATCTAACTAAACGAGAAATGCCTTGGCTCGGATCCCAAGTCTGTAGTCCTTGATTTTGGTCAGTATTACTCCTTTAGGTAGGAGAGTAATCAGTTTAGTAAAGCAATCCAGCGGTTCCGGATGACATTCATCTCTCCCGATGGCAATTATAGCGGTACGATAATCAAAGGGACTTGCTTAAAGTTACTTGGAGTAGTAGACATGACCTTGGGTAATTTACTACCTGGCTCGTTACTCCTGCTTTCACCTTTCTCGTGTTCTTTCAGAACACACTTATTTTCATTCTGATTTCAATCCTGGTCTTTTTTGTCGCTGCCATCGTTTTAGTTTGTATGGTGTCTTGCAATTTCTTTCGGCAGCTGTCGGTTCCACTTCCAAACAGTAAATTATTATTAAAGATAAATATAATAACCTATATCCATAATCACGAGATGGTTAATTTCTCTTGAGTGGTGTGAGTAATTTTTGTGATGGTTGTGGGATGGGTTGATTATTTTAACTGATTGATTTTTTGATATTCTACTGATGCTGCTGGTTGTTTGGATAAAAAAGGGCTTGACTAAAAAGGTCAAGGTGACTAGCCTTTCAGATGTATCTGGCGGAGGTATTGGAGCTTTGCCGGAACAAAACGAGAAATACGGAGTCGAAAATCAAGCGGAGACCATGATGTTATTGTGGTTTCTTTGCGATAGTGAGTGATGAAAAGTTTAGTTTTCATCACTGGTTTTAACAAAATGTGGTGAATAGGAGGATAAAGAGATGGCAACTACGTTAGGAACGAGCAGTGCCTCATCAGTCTCGTCGAGAGGCTATGACATGTCACTGTGGTATGACTCCAAATTTTACAAATTTGGCATGATTACCATGCTTCTGGTGGCGATTTTCTGGGTATGGTATCAGCGTTACTTTGCTTATTCACACGGAATGGACTCGATGGAGCCAGAGTTTGATCGTGTGTGGATGGGGCTGTGGCGTGTACACATGGCGATTATGCCGCTGTTTGCGCTGGTTACCTGGGGTTGGATCATGAAAACCCGTGATACGAAAGAGCAGCTGGACAACCTGGATCCAAAACTGGAAGTCAAACGCTACTTCTACTACATGATGTGGCTGGGTGTATACATTTTTGGTGTTTACTGGGGCGGTAGCTTCTTCACGGAGCAAGATGCTTCCTGGCACCAGGTGATTATTCGTGACACCAGTTTCACGCCAAGCCACGTAGTAGTGTTCTACGGATCATTCCCGATGTACATCGTGTGTGGTGTTGCAACCTACCTGTATGCAATGACCCGTCTGCCACTGTTCAGCCGTGGAATTTCCTTCCCGCTGGTAATGGCAATTGCAGGCCCGCTGATGATTCTGCCTAATGTTGGTCTGAACGAATGGGGTCATGCTTTCTGGTTCATGGAAGAGTTGTTTAGCGCACCGCTGCACTGGGGATTTGTAGTGCTGGGTTGGGCAGGTCTGTTCCAGGGTGGTGTTGCAGCTCAGATCATTACCCGTTACTCCAATCTGACTGACGTGATTTGGAATAACCAGAGCAAAGAAATCCTGAACAACCGGGTTGTAGCTTAATCTGGTATGTACTCCAGGCAGAAGTTGCGCTTGGGGTACATTAAAAGAGGAAGTCTGGCCGGGTGCTGAAAGTAGCGCCTGGTCAGTCAGAACCAGAGTGCGGTACCTTAGAGGAAAAGAGGAATCGTATGTTACTTTTAAATTATAAGAAGGGAGGGCAGGGTGAGTATATTTAGAACGGAAGAAATTCTGAAAGCGGCTAAGATGCCGCCAGAAGCGGTCCATATGTCACGTCTGATTGACGCGGTTTATTTTCCAATTCTGATTGTTTTGCTGGTAGGTACCTACCATATGCACTTCATGCTGCTGGCAGGTGACTGGGATTTCTGGATGGACTGGAAAGATCGTCAATGGTGGCCGGTTGTAACGCCAATCGTGGGGATCACCTACTGTTCGGCAATCATGTATTACTTGTGGGTCAACTACCGCCAACCGTTTGGTGCAACGTTGTGTGTGGTGTGTCTGCTGATTGGTGAGTGGCTGACACGTTACTGGGGATTCTACTGGTGGTCACACTACCCCATCAACTTCGTAACACCGGGCATTATGCTTCCGGGTGCGCTGATGCTGGACTTCACGCTGTATCTGACACGCAACTGGCTGGTGACGGCTCTGGTTGGAGGCGGATTCTTCGGTCTGCTGTTCTATCCGGGTAACTGGCCGATCTTTGGTCCAACGCATCTGCCAATCGTTGTAGAAGGAACACTGTTGTCGATGGCTGACTACATGGGCCATATGTATGTTCGTACAGGTACACCCGAGTATGTTCGTCATATTGAGCAAGGTTCACTGCGTACCTTTGGTGGTCATACCACAGTTATTGCAGCATTCTTCTCTGCGTTCGTATCAATGTTGATGTTCACCGTATGGTGGTATCTTGGAAAAGTTTACTGTACAGCCTTTTTCTACGTTAAAGGTAAAAGAGGTCGTATCGTACATCGCAATGATGTTACCGCATTCGGTGAAGAAGGCTTTCCAGAGGGGATCAAATAAAATGGGTATCAAAAACCTTTATAAACGGGGAGTGATGGGGCTTTACGGTGTTGCTTATGCAGTAGCCGCATTAGCCATGACAGTAACATTGGATGTCTCGACGGTAGCAGCTCATGGGGAGCGATCCCAGGAGCCATTCCTTCGGATGCGTACAGTTCAATGGTATGACATCAAGTGGGGTCCTGAGGTAACCAAAGTTAATGAGAACGCAAAAATCACCGGTAAGTTCCACTTGGCTGAGGATTGGCCACGTGCAGCTGCAAGCCCTGATTTTTCCTTCTTTAACGTAGGAAGCCCAAGCCCGGTATTTGTACGTTTGAGTACCAAGATCAATGGCCATCCATGGTTCATTTCAGGTCCTCTGCAAATTGGCCGTGACTATGAGTTTGAAGTCAATCTGCGTGCACGTATTCCGGGACGTCATCACATGCATGCCATGCTGAACGTCAAAGATGCAGGTCCGATTGCTGGGCCAGGTGCATGGATGAACATTACCGGAAGCTGGGATGATTTTACCAACCCACTGAAATTATTGACGGGTGAGACAATTGATTCAGAAACCTTCAACTTATCGAACGGTATATTCTGGCACGTTGTCTGGATGTCCATCGGTATTTTCTGGATTGGTGTTTTTACAGCACGGCCGATGTTCCTGCCACGTAGTCGTGTATTGCTGGCCTACGGTGATGATCTGTTGATGGATCCGATGGACAAAAAAATCACCTGGGTACTTGCCATTCTGACGCTGGCGCTGGTATGGGGTGGATACCGTTATACGGAAAATAAACATCCCTACACGGTACCTATCCAGGCAGGTCAATCCAAAGTGGCAGCATTACCAGTAGCACCCAACCCAGTATCGATTGTCATTACAGATGCTAACTATGACGTACCGGGACGTGCACTGCGTGTCACCATGGAAGTAACCAATAATGGCGACATACCTGTCACATTTGGTGAGTTCACCACGGCAGGCATACGTTTCATCAACTCTACCGGCCGTAAATACTTGGATCCTCAGTATCCTCGTGAACTGATCGCTGTCGGTTTGAATTTCGACGATGAAAGCGCAATTCAACCTGGTCAGACCAAGGAACTGAAAATGGAAGCCAAAGATGCATTGTGGGAAATCCAACGTCTGATGGCGTTGCTGGGTGACCCGGAAAGCCGTTTTGGTGGATTATTGATGTCTTGGGATGCAGAAGGTAATCGCCATATCAACAGTATTGCTGGTCCGGTGATTCCTGTCTTCACCAAACTCTGATAAACAGTACTGAGTACTGAGTATCAGTTGAAAGATACCGGTACATCACTGTCGTAAGGCAGAGGTGTACCGGTTTTTATTACACAGTCTTGGTTTTGAACGAAGCATCAATTAGCCTGTCGAATTTAGTATTGCGGATACTGAATTGAAAGGGATTGTAAAAATGAGAAGAGAGAGTTTGCTGAAAAAGCATGAAGGTGTTGTAAAAAGTACTGGGGGGGGTGTCGTGTTGAAGCAATCCCTGTGCTTGATTGTTACAGCATTTGTTTTTGTAATCCTGTGTTCCACAAGTACAGCCTGGGGACATGGTCGTGTATCTTTGGAAGAAGATAACTGTGTGCGTCAGGTAGGCGAGAATATGGTGCACTTGAATACCTATCAGCCCCAATATGATCAGGCGGGGCATTATTGTACAGAGATTCCGGCGGCGGGAGATACTTACCTGGTGGTAGATCTGATTGATCCAGCCTTACGCAACATGCCAGTGAGCATGAAAGTATTCAGGGGTGAAGAAAAGGGAGGGGAAGCAATTGTTCAGGTAAAAGCCGATTATCACCCTGATGGTGTCATCAATGGAATAGGTAAACTGGACAAGGGGTTATATTCGGTAATGGTGACCGCAGAAGGTGTTCCCCCACTGAATTATTATTACCAGCTTCGGGTTGAAATGGTTGATTATGGCAAGCTGGTACGTACCTGGGCAGGTCCGGCAGTCGCAATACTGTTTTTGGGCTGGTTGATGTATAAACTGGTGCAATCTGGTCGATTGAGAAGCTGGTTCAAATCTCAGGATGATTAAACTGGATCATCCTGCGTCAGCGATGTGATTCACAACAAGAAAATCAAGGAGAGGGAGGATGGTTAAATGGTAAAAGGGTGGACAATGACAAGTATCAAGTGGCTTGGAGGGGTACTGCTGGGAATGGTCTGTTCAATCCAGGTGCAAGCACATGGTGGGTTATCATTGGCGGAAGATATGTGTAAGCTGACCATTGGTCCTTATACCATGCACTTTACGGGTTATCAGCCTGAAAGCACACAGGAAAAAGAATTCTGTGAAGACATACCGAATATTGGCCGGACAATTGTAGCGCTGGACTACATAGATGAAGCGTTACGTACGATGACGACAGAAGTGCGGATTATTCGTGATACAGGAGCTGAACCGGGTTCAGAAGGAAATCTTGATGAGCTTACTGTTTTTCATTCACCACCGAAGGTATATATGAATGGATCGGTAACTTTTGAACACGATTTTCCTGCGGAAGGGAAGTTCGTGGGACTGGTGACGATCAGAGATAATGGTACCGAGCATATTTCCCGTTTTCCATTTGCTGTAGGCACTGGAGGTAAGCCTGATATGCTGTATATCCTCGGAGCATTAGCCCTTGCAGCAGGTGCCGGCATCTTCTTCTTCAAAAAGAAACAAAATCCTTGAGGATAAAGTATTTCACACAATATGCATAACACTATTTAAGTAAGTATCAATGTTTTTGTATATTTATTTTTAAATATTAGAAGGGTAGTAAGATGAAAAGAGAAAGTTTTGTTGAGTTGTTCATAGAAAAAATTGTAACAAAGGTGAAGATAAGCAGTTTTGTAATAGGATTAATTTCTTTAGTTTTATTGTCAAGTTCAAATGTAGTGTTTGCACATGCTGCTCTAACAAAAGCTGAGCCGGCACGTCGAGCAGTTCTTACTGCTTCCCCAAAACAAGTTAGGTTATGGTTTAACGAAGAAATTGAAGCCGACTATGCATCTTTGTCACTGCATGATGCAAATGGTAAGGCACTCACTGAAAAAAAACCTTTAGTTCATCCTGATGATGCTAAATCGATTTACCTTGAGTTGCCCGAGCTGATTGGTGGTCAATATACGGTCAAGTTTCGTGTTTTGTCTGTAGACGGCCATGTAGTAGATTCAGAATATAAATTTACAGTTAAAAATAAGTAACAAAATAAAAAATAAGTAATGGAAATCGTTGCGATATTAGCTAGATGGTCACAGCTTGTTGCCAATCTAGTATTACTTGGAAGTTGTCTTTATCTAGCCATAGCAGGTACCAGGCGAGAGTTATTCGATAATGCGTGGGTCATACGTTTGGAGAAATTATTCCCTGTATTGACTGCTATAGTTTTAGTTGGGCTTATTGGAGTTCTGGCTACGACTACAGGTAAAGCAACCGGAATTGAGTCCAATACTTGGAAGCTTGATGCATGGATTGAGATTGTCAGGCATACCAATATGGGACATATGTGGGCATTACGTGCTATTTCTGCCCTATTTTTGATGGCTGTTTCAGTATTCATATACATGAAACGTGAACGGGCCAGATGGCATTACGTTATGGGAGCTTGTATAGCATCCTTGCCCTTGGTAGCTTCGGCGATGGTGAGCCATGCGGGTGCAGATGAAAATTTCATGGTGTATGTGCCTATTTATGCAATTCATATCCTGATGGCCGGAGCATGGTTTGGTGCACTTCCGGCATTTTTATTAATCGTTTTCGATCGACACAATTGTGATGCTAAAGGCATACAGCTCGTATTGAACGTAGACAGCCTGAAAAGATTTTCGGTCATTGCGTTGCCCATCATGGTTGCAATAGTACTAACTGGCCTGATTCTAACGGATCGGATGGTGGAAGAAGATTATCATGCATTGGTAGCTAGTACTTATGGTTGGGCTCTGGTTATGAAAATCGCTTTGCTGATAGCAATATTGTTTATAGCGTACCAGGCTCGTTCAAAGTGGCTGCCATCATTCGAACGTGTATGTGATTCTATAGACCGTTCCAGCTTGGATTTGAATAAAGAAGGAGAAATTAGCCAATCTTTCTTTTCGAAGTGGGTACATAAAACTACTCAAATTGGGAACTATGGTTATGTGGAGGGTACCTCAGATTCTGGAGTAGTTAGATTACGCAAATGGGTTCGAGTTGAATTTGTATTAGCGTTACTTCTTGTACTATTTGCGACAATACTTTCTAATTCAGTGCCCGCTAAGCATGCAATGGTGGAAAATTGGCCTTATCCATTCCGTTTTACTATTGATGGGTCGATAGGTGCGGGGGCATGGAATGATCCAACAGTTCAATTCTTCTTGGGGTTAGGAGTAGTTTTACTTGTTGCCGCATTTGGTCTATTTTGGTTGGGTAAAAAGAAGGATTGGAATTTTAGAAAACGTGCTTTGATTACAAGCGTATTAGTAGTTAGTGGTATCGCTGCGATTTTGCCACAATTTGCAGTTGTTGCTTATCCTGAGACGTATCGTAATACACCTGTTCCATTTGATGCTATTTCAATTTCGAATGGTTCGGTGCATTTTTCAGAATTTTGCACCAGTTGTCATGGTCCTCAAGGGAAAGGTAACGGTATATTAGCTAAAACTTTGTCAATGCCACCTGCAGATTTGCTGACAGAACCGCATACCGCGAGGCATACTGCCGGTGATTTTTTCCACTGGCTAGGGTATGGTATTGAAAATACAGGGATGCCTGGCTTTATAAATAGTTTGTCTGAAGAGGATCGATGGGATACGGTCAACTACATTCATGCAATGTCACGTGGCTACCAGGCGAGACTACTGGGCCCTGCAGTTATACCAGATAAACCTTCTATGGGTCCACCGGTTTTTCAGTTCACTGCTTATGATGGTACTACTGGCACACTCAAAGATTTTCGACAAACAGCAAATGTATTATTGGTATTTTTTAGCTGGCCAAATTCATTGGATAGATTAAAGGAGTTAAGCGAAAGCTATGAGAAGCTGAGAAGCCTAAAGACAGTTGTACTCGCCGTTCCTTTGGATGGGTATAGCGAGGCAGCGGTAGCTGGCTTTGCTGCTGATACCCCACTTGAAGTAGTAAGAGATGGATGGTTTGAAGTAAAAAACAGCTATATCCTTTACAGGCGTACTCTCAAATATCCCGATATCTTGGGTTCAGGTAATATTCCAGATCATATGGAGTTTTTAGTCGATCGTTTTGGATATTTGCGTGCCCGCTGGATACCATCCTTGGATCAGTCTGGCTGGAGTGATTTAAACTTGCTTACCAGTCAACTTTTGCAACTTAATCAGGAAAAGGAGATATTGCCACCACCGCGAGATCATGTACATTAATTCTGTCCAAAGAAACTGAGAAGACAGCCTAAAGTAATCGTTAAGAGTAAGAAGTTTTATAATAAATTTATGAAGCTTGTTAAGTAGTTTTTAACCAGTGATAGGGAGAACAGTAATGAAAAAATATCTGACGGGTGTGGTTCTTTTTGGATTGCTAACTTTATTTACAGGGTCGACTTGGGCACATTCAGATGAACAATTGGATGGGGTAGCTGCTCCACATGGCGGACAATTAAGAATGGCAGGTCCGTATCATTTGGAACTGGTTGCCAAGGATGGTGAATTACGTTTATATGTAACGGATCACATGGATCATGAGGTTCTTACTAAAGGTGGATCAGGTAAGGCAAATGTTTTTGATAAAGATGGGAAAAAGGTATCGGTAACATTGATACCGGTTTTTGCAAATTTCATGAAAGGGACGGGAGAGTTTACAATTACACCGGAAACCGTAGTTTCCGTATTTGTAGTATTGGATGGGGCAGAGACACAAGCTGCTCGTTTTACTCCGTTGAAGAAAGCTTCTGCTAAGGCTGAAGATGAAGAAGAGCACCACCATGGAGATGCTGATCAAGGTGAGCACCATCATCACGGAGATGTTGAACACGAACAACAACCTACTGATCAAAGTGATGCCGCAGAAAGTGAAGAAAATGAAGAGCATCATCACTAGTACTGATTCCTTGTAAGCCAATTTTACGTAAATCGTGTATACGGCTGAAAATAGGTGTAGAAAGGATAGTTTAGATGTTTTAGATGTTTTAGACTATCCTTTTTTATACGATGGGATGAACAGTCAGGTATCAGCCTGATTGAATTTTTGGCTCAATCATCCATCTCGAACAATTTCGGGATTATTCCTGAGGTAAACGGTTCTGTAAGCCGGGTTTACGGAGTGAGTCGTTTACCAGTAACATTCTTGGGTTATAGAGTTTTCACAGCAACAGTCAGCGGTAACCAATCGAATCGTTTATTGTATCCATACACCATCTCTGCCCCTCCACCAGGAAATTTCGGTAGCAATGAGCCTACCCTGTATAGTCAAAGATGATATAACAATCAAAGTGTTGTCTTAGACGTATCTCATTAGCGCGTTCGATTACATGAAATACTGGTTGTATACGAGTTTATTTCTTGCCCTGATATTTTCGTTTCGGAGTTACGCAAATTCAGACATATGGATTCTGATAGATACTTTGGAGCAACGACTTAGTGTCATGCGTGGAGACAAGGCGCAGTTGACTTTTAATAATATTGCGATTGGCCGATACGGTGCTAGTAGCTCGAGAATGAAAGGTGATAACCAGACTCCGCTCGGCTCATTTCAAATTAGCTGGATTAAGCAGCATCATCGCTACTATCGGTTTTTTGGGATTGATTTTCCCAATCAGGAAGCGGCAGATCGGGCTTTGGCTGAAAAAAGAATTTCACGACAAGCCTGGTTGAGTATAACCAAAGCCATTGAATCTTCAAGGTTGCCTCCCCAAGATACGCCGCTTGGGGGCTATATAGGGATTCATGGTATTGGTCGAGGAGATCGTACAGTTCATTCACGTTTCAACTGGACTAATGGATGTGTAGCTCTGACAAATGCGCAAATTGATGAATTAAGTTCATGGATAAAAATAGGCACGAAAGTTGTAATACGATGATTCGTAATGACAAATTTTACTACATTAGGACATTGTCTTTTATATCATGCCTAACTTAATCAAGATTTATATGTTGGGTCAAGAAACTGTTGATGAGCAATACCTGAAAGGATGAGAAACAACCAGTCTTCATTGAGGTGAATTAACTTAAATAGCAGAGCAGGCTGACTAAGCATCAGGTGGTTTATACCTTGACATGTAAATCATAACACCATAAAATTTGCAGTCTTTTTAGCTGCGTATCTGTCAAATAGGCAGTGCTGTACTAAGGTACAAGAGCAATTGTAGTAGATAAATTACTGCGCTGAGGTTTGTGCCATAGTAGAGGCGAATAACAAGGGTTAGCTTAAGGAAATAATTAAACAGATGGGATATTAGGAGCAAAATGCCGACGATCAGTCAATTAGTACGTAAGCCGCGTAAAGCAAAAAGAACGAAAAGCAAGGTGCCTGCTCTTGAGAGTTGCCCGCAGAAAAGAGGGGTATGTACGCGTGTTTATACTACGACTCCTAAGAAACCAAATTCTGCCCTCCGGAAAGTGGCTAGGGTCAGGTTAACAAACGGCTATGAGGTAAGTAGTTATATCGGTGGCGAGGGGCATAATTTGCAAGAGCACTCGGTTGTGTTGATACGGGGTGGAAGGGTCAAGGATTTGCCGGGTGTTCGCTATCATACGGTTCGTGGTAGTTTGGATACAGCTGGTGTAAAAGATAGAAAACAGGCTCGCTCAAAATATGGGTCAAAGCGGCCGAAGAGCGCATAGCACACGGTCAGTATATGTGCGCAGCTTAGCGCTGCGCATTTTATATCGTTTAAAAGAGAAATATAGAGATAAGTAAAATGCCGAGACGAAGAGAAGTGCCGAAAAGAGAAATACTGCCAGATCCCAAATACCATAATGTCGAGTTGGCGAAGTTTGTGAATGTGCTGATGACACGGGGAAAAAAGTCTGTCGCTGAGCAAATTATATATGGTGCTTTAAATCATTTGGAGAAAAAAACGGGAAAGGATCCTGTCGAGGTATTTACACAGGCTTTGTCAAACATCAGACCAGTTGTTGAGGTTAAAAGCCGGCGTGTGGGTGGGGCAAACTATCAAGTGCCTGTGGAAGTTAGATCTATTAGGAGAAGTGCTTTGGCGATGCGTTGGTTGCGAGATGCTGCTCGTAAACGGAGCGAGAAGTCAATGGATTTAAGATTGGCGAGCGAATTGCTGGAAGCTTCGGAAAATAGGGGGGCGGCAATCAAGAAGCGTGAAGAAGTGCATAGAATGGCTGAGTCTAATAAAGCATTCTCTCACTTTAGATTTTGAGGAAATTTTCGCATATGAGTGCATATGCGTGTAAATGAGTATCTCGACAGTAAAATAAACTAGGAATAAAAGTGGCAAAGAAAACACCGTTAGAGCGATATCGTAATATAGGTATCATGGCTCATATCGATGCAGGGAAAACGACAACCAGTGAGCGTATACTGTTTTATACGGGGGTTTCTCATAAGTTGGGAGAGGTGCATGACGGTGCTGCTACTATGGATTGGATGGAGCAGGAGCAGGAACGGGGGATTACGATTACATCCGCTGCTACAACGTGCTTTTGGAGGGGGATGGCGGGAAATTATCCTGAGCATAGAATCAATGTAATTGATACCCCGGGGCACGTAGACTTTACAATTGAAGTGGAACGCTCGTTGCGTGTGTTGGACGGAGCTTGTACGGTATTTTGTGCAGTTGGTGGCGTTCAGCCTCAAACGGAAACAGTTTGGCGTCAGGCTAATAAATACGGGGTCCCGAGACTTGCCTTTGTTAATAAGATGGATAGGTCGGGCGCTAATTTTATGCGTGTTCGTGAGCAAATGATTAGCAGGCTTAAGACAAATCCGGTTCCGATTCAGTTGCCAATCGGTGCTGAGGATGGATTTGCTGGAGTCATTGATCTCGTAAAAATGAAGGCTATTTATTGGGATGATGCGAGTCAAGGTACGAAATTCGAGGAGCGTGAAATTCCTGCTTCAATGCAGGCTGATGCGGCCATCTGGCGAGAAAAAATGGTTGAGTCGGCTGCCGAAGCAAGTGAAGAGTTGATGAACAAATATCTGGAAACGGGTGATTTGTCTATAGAGGATATTAAACAAGGGTTGCGCGTAAGAACAATAAATAATGAGATTGTCCCAATGCTTTGTGGGACCGCGTTCAAAAATAAAGGTGTTCAGGCGATGCTTGATGCGGTACTTGATTATCTACCGTCGCCACTGGATATTCCGGCAATAAAAGGGACAAATGAAAATGGTGTTGAGGATGAGCGTGAGCCGAGTGAGGATAAGCCATTTTCTGCGTTGGCATTTAAGATTGCAACCGATCCGTATGTAGGGCAGTTAATTTTCTTTCGCGTGTATTCCGGAACGATTAAATCGGGAGACACGGTATTTAATCCGGTTAAAGGGAAAAAAGAAAGAATTGGTAGATTGCTCCAGATGCATGCCAATCAGCGTGAAGAAATCAAGGAGGTTGGAACTGGGGATATTGCTGCTGCTGTGGGTTTGAAAGAGGTCACGACAGGAGATACTTTGTGTGATCTGGATCACATAATTACACTGGAGCGGATGGATTTCCCGGAACCGGTCATTCATGTGGCCGTTGAGCCAAAAACTAAGATTGATCAGGAAAAGATGGGGATTGCACTGAATCGCTTGGCACAGGAAGACCCATCTTTTAGAGTTAGAACAGATGAGGAATCGGGGCAGACGATTATTTCTGGGATGGGTGAACTTCATCTGGAAATCATTGTTGACCGGATGAAGCGAGAATTTGGAGTGGAAGCGAACGTAGGTGCTCCTCAGGTTGCATATCGTGAAGCAATAAGAAAGCAAGTTGAAATTGAAGGTAAGTTCGTTAAACAAAGTGGTGGTCGCGGCCAGTATGGTCATGTGTGGCTGCGGATGGAGCCTAACGAGGCGGGTAAGGGGTTCGTATTTCTTGATGAGATTAAAGGTGGTGTTGTTCCGCGAGAATATATTCCAGCCGTTGAAAAAGGATTGCAGGATTCATTGGCAAATGGTGTTCTTGCCGGATATCCAGTAGTAGATGTGAAAGTTGCTCTGTTTGATGGGTCATATCATGATGTCGATTCTAATGAGAATGCTTTTAAAATGGCTGCATCTATAGCATTTAAAGATGGTATGAGAAAAGCTAACCCTGTTTTGTTAGAGCCAATGATGGCAGTCGAAGTAGAGACACCATCCGATTTTATGGGTAATGTAGTGGGCGATTTATCTTCTCGCCGTGGAATAATTCAGGGAATGGATGATATTCCGGGATTCAAGGTAATTCGTGCAGAGGTGCCGTTAGCTGAAATGTTTGGGTATTCAACGATACTACGCTCTGCTACTCAGGGGAGAGCGACGTATTCAATGGAATTCAAGCATTATTCCGAAGCACCAAAGAATGTGGCAGAGGCAATCATTAATAAGAAATAATACTACTCAAATCAATAAGAGGTTGACGTAATGGCGAAGAGTAAATTTGAGCGGGTGAAGCCGCATGTGAATGTGGGAACGATTGGTCATGTGGATCATGGAAAGACGACGTTGACGGCGGCGATTACGACGATACTGACGAAGAAGTTTGGTGGAGAAGCCAAATCATACGATCAGATTGACTCGGCGCCGGAAGAGCGTGCACGCGGAATTACTATCAATACATCCCATGTTGAATACGAAACAGACAAGCGCCATTACGCACACGTAGATTGTCCTGGTCATGCTGACTATGTGAAGAACATGATTACCGGAGCGGCACAAATGGATGGTGCCATTCTGGTGGTATCAGCAGCTGATGGTCCGATGCCGCAAACGCGTGAGCATATTCTGCTGGCTCGGCAAGTGGGGGTGCCCTACATCATCGTTTTCATGAACAAAGCGGACATGGTAGACGATGCTGAATTGCTTGAACTTGTCGAAATGGAGATACGCGAACTATTGTCCAACTATGATTTTCCGGGTGACGACACACCTATTATCATTGGTTCGGCATTGAAAGCGCTGGAAGGAGATAAGAGTGATATTGGTGAAGCCGCCATTCTGAAATTGGCAGAGGCACTGGATTCGTATATACCGGAGCCAGAAAGGGCAATTGATGGGGCTTTCATCATGCCTGTGGAAGACGTCTTCTCAATCTCTGGGCGTGGGACCGTAGTCACGGGGCGTGTGGAGCGTGGGATAGTCAAAGTAGGTGATGAAATCGAAATCGTTGGATTGAAACCCACGATCAAGACAGTATGTACCGGTGTGGAGATGTTCCGTAAATTGCTGGATCAGGGGCAGGCTGGTGATAACGTGGGTATCCTGTTAAGAGGTACCAAGCGAGAAGAAGTGGAGCGTGGGCAGGTACTTGCCAAACCCGGCAGCATACTGCCACACACCAAGTTTACTGCAGAGATCTATGTGTTGAGCAAAGAAGAGGGTGGTCGTCATACACCATTTTTTGCGGGATATCGCCCACAGTTTTATTTCAGAACAACGGATGTGACAGGATCGATTGAGTTACCGGCAGGTGTTGAGATGGTGATGCCCGGGGATAATATCTCGGTCACAGTCAATCTGATTGCGCCGATTGCAATGGATGAAGGGCTGCGTTTTGCAATCCGTGAAGGTGGACGTACCGTAGGCGCAGGCGTGGTCGCTAAAGTGATCGAGTAAATCTGGGATTGGTTGTGGTAACGATCAGGGGTACTTTTTAAAAATATATAATCTGTTTTTTATGCAAAATCAAAAAATTCGAATACGCTTAAAGGCATTTGATTATCGCCTGATAGATAAGTCAGCTATTGAAATAGTAGAAACGGCCAAGCGTACAGGTGCAGTTGTCAAGGGTCCTGTTCCACTTCCAACACGTATAGAACGATTTGATGTTTTGCGATCGCCACACGTAAATAAAACTTCTCGAGATCAGTTTGAGATTAGAACGCATTTAAGATTAATGGATATTATTGACCCGACAGATAAAACAGTTGATGCATTAATGAAGCTTGATTTGCCGGCAGGAGTCGATGTTGAAATTAAGCTTTAACTTAATGGTTGGCTGTAACAGGTAAAGATTCATTAAAGAGGAAAATAATGAAACTAGGTTTAATCGGTAAAAAAATAGGTATGACGAGAGTATTTACCGAATCAGGAAACAGCATACCCGTTACTGTTCTTGACGTATCAGGAAATCGTGTGGTCCAGGTTAAAACAGAAGAAAAAGATGGTTATTCGGCGGTACAGCTAACACAGGGATATCGTCGTAAAAATCGGATAACAAAAGCGTTGTCAGGACATTTCTCGCAAGCTGGAGTTGAAGCCGGAACTGTGATCAAGGAGTTTAGAGTTGATCATGATATCGGTAGTGATATAAAAATTGGATCTGAAATCAGTGTTGAACTTTTTGAAGTGGGATCGAAGGTAGATGTATGTGGCATATCAATAGGAAAGGGATATGCTGGTACCATAAAGCGCCATAATTTTTCTTCAAGCAGAGCCAGTCACGGAAATTCAAGATCACATAATGTTCCTGGTTCGATTGGTATGGCGCAAGATCCTGGCAGAGTATTTCCCGGAAAAAAGATGACCGGGCATTTAGGGAATGCACAGTGTACTGTTCAGAATATAGAGGTTGTGCGTGTTGATGCCGGCAGGGGTTTACTATTTTTAAAAGGCTCGGTTCCAGGATCTAAGGGTAATGGTGTTTTTATACGTCCTGGCGTGAAACAGCCGAGTAAATAACAACAGATGAGTGTGAGTAAATGGTTAAAATTCCTTGTATATACGAAAACGGACAAATAGAAGATATAGAAGCATCAGAATCTGTTTTTGGCAGGGTTTATAACGAGGCGTTGGTTCATCAGGTAGTTAAGTCTTATCTGGCGAACGCGAGAGTGGGAACACGTGCTCAGAAAGGGCGTTCAGATGTTACTGGCTCAACGCGGAAACAGTGGAGGCAGAAAGGAACGGGCAGGGCAAGAACAGGTGCCGCGACCAACCCACTCTGGCGTGGAGGTGGAAAAATTTTTCCAAATAAGCCTACAGAAAATTTCAAGCAGAAGTTAAATCGGAAAATGTATCGTGCTGGAATGTGCACAATATTTTCAGAATTATTAAGAAATAACAAGTTGGTGGCTATTGATGAGTTTCAGATAGAGATGCCAAAAACAAAGGTTTGTCTGCAGAAATTAAAAAACTACCAGCTGGAAAATGTGATGATTATTACCAGTGAGATAGATAGCAATCTGTATCTGGCTTCCAGAAATCTTCCAAATCTAAAAGTGGTTGAAGTTGATTTAATAGATCCCGTTAGTTTGCTGGCATATGACAATGTGGTTATTACTCGGGATACGGTCAATAAAATTGAAAACGTGCTGCAATGAGAAATATTACGATAAGTAGTGAAAGAGCATTAGAAGTAATAAAAGCTCCACAGATTTCCGAAAAATCAACTTTTATTGCAGAAAAAACGAAGCAAATCATATTTTATGTTTCGCGCGACGCAAATAAAACTGAAATTAAATCAGCAATTGAACAGATTTGGAAATCACAGAATATTCAGGTTAAGAGTGTGCAAGTGGTGAATGTGAAAGGAAAAAAGAAAAGATTTGGCCGTTATCTTGGACAAAAATCGGATTGGAAAAAAGCATTTGTAAGTCTTAAAGGGGATCGTGAGATAGACTTTACTGATGTTAAATTATTCGAGGATAAATGATGGCACTAAGAAAAACCAAGCCCACCTCACCAGGCAGAAGATCTGTAATTAAGTCCGTAAATAGTTTTATCTATAAAGGTAAGCCTTTTGCTGCATTAACGGAAAAAAAGAAAAAGAATGCGGGTAGGAACAACTCAGGAAGAATAACGGTACGCCATATTGGTGGCGGACATAAACAACATTATCGTATAGTTGATTTCTGTAGAAATAAGGATGATATTCCTGCAAAAGTTGAACGTATTGAATACGACCCTAATAGAAGTGCTTATATAGCTTTGCTTTGTTATGCCGATGGCGAAAGGCGGTACATCATTGCGGCAAAAGATATTGAGGTCGGCTCGTATTTAGTAAGTGGTTCGAGCTCGCCCATTAAGATGGGTAACGCGATGCCTATACGGAATATACCTGTTGGAAGCGTAATACATTGCATTGAATTGAGACCAGGGAAAGGTGCACAGCTTGCACGGTCAGCCGGGTCATCAGCTCAGCTAATGGCGAAAGAAGGTGATTATTCTCAAATCAGACTAAGGTCGGGTGAGATTAGAAAAATTCATATAAGCTGCAGAGCCACGATAGGTGAAGTAAGCAATTCCGAACATAATTTGCAGTCAATTGGTAAAGCAGGTGCTATCCGATGGAGAGGGGTCAGGCCAACCGTCCGTGGCGTGGCAATGAATCCTATAGATCATCCGCACGGTGGTGGAGAAGGTAAAACAGCTGCAGGACGACATCCTGTCAGTCCTTGGGGAACTCCTTCGAAAGGGTCTCGTACAAGAAAAAATAAACGGACATCTAATATGATTGTTCGTAGTAGATATTCTAAGAAAGGTTAAAAAAAATGAGCCGATCTGTTTCCAAAGGACCGTTTGTCGATCTTCATCTTGTTAATAAGGTTTTATCTGCTCGTCAGAATAATGATAAAAAACCGATCAAAACCTGGTCGAGAAGGTCGACAATACTTCCCGATTTCATTGGCTTAACAATTTCAGTTCACAATGGTAGGCAGCATGTTCCCGTTTTTGTAACTGAAAATATGGTTGGCCATAAACTTGGTGAATTTTCACATACTAGAACGTTTAAAGGTCATGCCGGAGATAAGAAGGCGGCCGGATCTAAACGATAGGATAATATATGGAAACATCCGCAGTTTTACGTAGCGTAAGGTTATCTGCCCAAAAAGGGCGTCTCGTTGCAGATCAAATACGTGGACTACAGGTAGAGCGAGCTATTAGGCTTCTGACTTTTAGCCCTAAAAAGGGAGCTTCAATTATTTTAAAGCTTCTTGAGTCGGCTGTAGCAAATGCAGAACACAATGAGGGTGCAGATATTGATGAATTGAAAATCAGCCAGATTTTTATAGGTCAGGGAGCTACCCTTAAACGTGTAAGTCCGCGTGCGAAAGGGAGGGGTAACCGGATATCGAAGCCCACGTGCAACATTTTCTTGACTGTTTCGAATAAATAAAACGAGTCAAGTTTATAAGAGAAGGGTGAATAGTTTATGGGTCAAAAAATTAATCCAACTGGGTTCAGGTTGTCAGTTTTAAAAAACTGGTCTTCACGTTGGTATACAAATACAAAGAAGTTTTCGGATTTTTTAAATGAAGACATTAGTGTTAGGCAATATCTTCAAAAGAAACTGGCACATGCTTCAGTTGGAAGTATCATAATTGAACGACCCTCAAAAAATGCGAAGATTACGATACATACGTCACGTCCTGGTGTAGTTATAGGTAAGAAAGGCGAAGATATAGAGATTCTTCGTAGAAATGTCGAAAAATTGATGAATGTACCGGTGCACATCAATATAGAGGAAATACGAAAACCTGAGATTGATGCGCAGCTTATTGCCGCAAGTATTACTCAGCAGCTCGAAAAAAGAATAATGTTCAGAAGGGCGATGAAGAGAGCTATACAGAATGCTATGCGCCTTGGTGCTCAAGGGATAAAAATTATGAGTTCCGGCAGATTAAATGGTATAGAAATAGCTCGAACTGAATGGTATAGAGAAGGCAGGGTGCCACTTCATACGTTACGTGCAGAAGTTGATTACGGAACCTCAGAAGCCAGAACAACATATGGAATCATTGGTGTTAAAGTATGGGTTTTTAAAGGTGAGCAACTTGGTATTAAGGAAAGGCAAAACTAACTTTTAACTCTGCAGTTATCTTGATAGACGCTTACTATTTAAGATTGCAGTTAACATCGTACATCCCGGAATAGCAAAGGAAATATGTAATGTTACAACCCGCCAGAACCAAATTTAGAAAACAGCATAAAGGTCGTAATACTGGCATAGCAACAAGAGGGGCAAAAGTCAGTTTTGGAGAATTTGGGTTAAAAGCCATTGGTCGTGGTAGATTGACTTCAAGACAGATTGAGGCCGCAAGGCGGGCTATGACGCGGCATATTAAACGAGGTGGTCGGATCTGGATAAGAGTATTCCCGGATAAACCTGTTTCACAGAAACCTGCTGAGGTAAGGATGGGTAAAGGTAAGGGGAATCCTGAGTATTATGTTGCTGAAATTCAACCAGGTAAAATGCTCTATGAAATGGATGGAGTGGATGAGTCACTCGCACGTGAAGCATTTAGGTTGGCTGCAGCAAAACTGCCAATGCAGACCACTTTTGTAATTCGGCATTTGGGGAGTTGATTTTTAAATGAAGGTACAAGAGCTACGGGAAAAAAATCTGTCGGAGTTGGGGAAAGAGCTTCTTTCTCTCAGAAGAGCGCAATTTGGCCTAAGACTGCAACATAGAACACAACAGCTTGTTAACGTATCCCAGATTAATAAAGTTCGTAAAGATATTGCACGTCTCAAAACAATTATTCGTGAGAAAACAGGACAATTATGAGCTCAGACAATCAAAGCAAGACACTGATTGGACAGGTCGTGAGTGATAAAAGGGATAAAACTGTAACGGTAAGGATCGACAGAAAAGTAAAACATCCTCTGTATGGAAAAATTGTTACGCGCTCAAGTAAATATCACGCACATGATGAGCTCAATCAATATAAACTGGGTGATATTGTAGCCATAAGTGAAACTCGTCCAAAGTCAAAAACTAAGGCTTGGCAGGTAGTTAGAGTAATTAAAGTTAACTGATAGAAATTTTTATTGAGAGTCTTGGTTAATTTCTGTTTGTTAGTCGATACACTAGCCAAATTATAGATAGGAAACTGAAACATGATTCAGATGCAATCATTACTGAAAGTGGCTGATAACACTGGGGCACGTACAGTGATGTGTATTAAAGTCTTGGGCGGTTCAAAAAGAAGGTTTGCCGGGATCGGTGATGTTATCAAGGTCGCTGTAAAAGATGCTGCTCCACGGGGACGTATTAAAAGGGGCGAAGTATATAATGCAGTTATCGTGCGTACTGCAAAGGGAATTCGTAGAGCTGATGGCTCTTTAGTCAAATTTGATACTAACGCAGCAGTAATCCTGAATAATAAGTTAGAGCCAATAGGTACTCGGATTTTTGGTCCGGTTACACGGGAGCTCCGTACGGCAAAATTCATGAAGATTGTTTCACTTGCTCCTGAAGTTATATAAAGGGGAATTTATAAGTCATGAAGAAAATTAGAAAAGGTGACAGTGTAATTGTCATAGCAGGCAAGGATAAAGGTAAGCAATCTACAGTCATCCGATTTCAAAGTACTGAAAGGGTAATAGTGAGAGAGGTAAATAAAGTTAAATCTCATATCAAACCTAATCCTAACAAAAATATTGCTGGTGGGATTGTAGAAACTGAGAAACCTCTGCATATTTCGAATATTGCAATCTTCAATCCCGAAAAAAACAAAGCTGATAGAGTGGGCTTTAGATTTAATGAATCAGGTAATAAAGTACGGTATTTTAAATCTGATGGTACTTTGATAGATTCATAAAAGTGGATAGAGAAATGGCACGATTGCTAGAATATTATAGAGATACGGTTACTAAGGAACTTACACAGAAGTTTAATTACAAGACTGTAATGGAGGTTCCCAAAATCACTAAAATTATCTTGAATATGGGTGTTGGTGAGGCATCCGCAGACAAGAAAATTATAGAAAATGCTGTTAGTGATTTGGAAAAAATTTCGGCGCAGAAGCCTGTTGTGACTAAGGCCAGGAAGTCAATTGCCACTTTCAAGGTAAGGCAAGGTTACCCCGTTGGCTGTAAAGTAACTTTACGGGGTGTAAAAATGTACGAATTCTTAGATCGTCTTGTTAACGTTGCGATTCCGCGTATTCGTGATTTTAGGGGAATTCAGGTCAAGGGATTTGATGGGCGTGGAAATTTTAATATGGGAATCAAAGAGCAGATTATCTTTCCTGAGATTGATTACGATAAGATTGATAAAGTGCGTGGTTTAAATATTACTGTTACTACAACTGCCAAGACTGACCAAGAAGCTAGAGCACTTTTATCAGCTTTTAAATTTCCGTTTAAAAATTAAGGAATGTATCGTGGCAAAAAAGTCAATTGTAAACCGAAATTTGAAAAGATTAAAAACTGTTAATAAGTACGCTGCACGTCGTGCAGAGATAGTTTCTATATTGAGAGATGCAGGATCTGATATTGAGGCTAAAGCATCAGCCAGAGATCTTCTTCAGAAATTACCCAGAAATGCCAGCCCGGTTAGATTGCGGCAACGTTGTACTTTAACTGGGAGACCAAGAGGAGTATTTAGTAAATTTGGTTTGGGTCGAATCAAGCTGCGTGAGATAGCCATGCGTGGTGAAATTCCAGGACTTATAAAAGCAAGTTGGTAATAATTGAGTTGCGAAGAGATTAAACTCGTAATTAGTTGGTTTCCCGGAAATGAAGAGTAGAATGGTGTATATATGTGCATGACTGATCCTATAGCCGATATGCTTACGCGTATAAGAAATGCTCAATCGGCTGAGCAGAAAGAAATAAAAATGCCTTCTTCAAAATTAAAGAAAGCAATTTTGAAAATATTGAAAGAAGAGGGGTATATTGAGAATTTTCAAGAAGATCCCAATCATAAGAAGCCATCCATTAGCGTAATTCTTAAATATTTTAATGGTGAGCCTGTTATTACCTCAATTAGCCGGGTAAGTAAACCTGGATTGAGAAGTTATAAATCAAAGAATGATTTGCCGAGGGTAATGAATGGTTTGGGGGTAGCAATAGTGTCAACTTCCAAGGGAGTTATGACAGAACGTACAGCGAGGATGGCTGGCGTTGGTGGTGAGTTATTGTGTGTGGTTACTTGAGGTAATTATCAATGTCATCAGTTTTTGTAACGACAAAACCTATAGAGATACCAAAATCTGTAGAAGTTCAGTTGACCGAGTTTGGCGTATTTATAAAAGGCCCATTGGGCAGTTTATTTCAAGCTATTGATGCACACAATGCTAAAATTGTTGTGAGTTCTGATCAGTTAACGATTGAGGCTTTAAATGCTACAAAGCAAACTAAGTCGATAGTTGGTACCCTTAAGGCTCTTATATCCAATATGATAAAAGGTGTAACAGCCGGATTTGAAAAAAAACTGCTTATTATTGGAGTTGGATATAAAGCTCAGGCAGCTGGTAATATTCTTAATTTAAATTTAGGTTTCTCTCATCCAGTTGCTTATACGGTTCCAGAAGGTATTAAGGTTGAAACACCGAGCACGACCGAAATTTTGATTAAGGGAATAGATAAACAGAAGGTAGGACAGGTTGCGGCAGAGGTGAGATCGTATCGACGTCCTGAACCTTATAAAGGTAAGGGGATACGTTATTTCGATGAGAAAGTTACGATTAAAGAGACTAAGAAAAAATAAAGTAGGGGCTTGTAATGTTGTTAAATACTAAGCAGATGCGTTTAAGGCGAGCCAAAGCGACTAGAATTAAAATAGGAAACTCAAGGCAGTTTAGATTATCTGTTCATAAGAGCAATAATCATATTTATGCTCAGATTTTAGACCCTTCTTCAAATCGTGTAATTGTTAGTGCTTCTACGGTTGAAGCTGAAGTGAAGAAGCAGTATCCAAGCGGCGGAACAATTGAGGCAGCTAAGTATGTAGGACACTTAGTAGCAAAAAAATCTATTGAATCTCAAATTTATGAAGTAGCATTTGATAGATCAGGTTTTAAGTATCATGGTCGAATAAAAGCTCTTGCTGATGCAGCCAGATCAGCCGGTATGAAGTTTTAAACTAGAGGTAATCAAGGTGACGAAAACAACTAAATCTGCTAATACTAAAACCCCAGATGAGGTAAAAACAGATGGATTGAAAGAAAAAATGGTTTCTGTCAATCGTGTCACCAAAGTGGTAAAAGGTGGAAGGATTCTTGGTTTTGCAGCGTTGACAGTAGTTGGTGATGGAAAAGGTAGTGTTGGTATGGGCAAAGGAAAATCGAGAGAGGTGCCTCTTGCTGTTCAAAAAGCAATGGATGAAGCTCGACAGCGCATGGTTAGAGTTAACCTGATAAATGGGACGCTTCACCACTCTGTAATTGGGCGACATGGTGCAGCCAGAGTATATATGCAACCAGCTTCAGAAGGTACAGGTATTATCGCCGGAGGGCCAATGAGAGCGATTTTTGAAGTGATGGGAGTTCATAATATTTTAGCTAAGTGCTTGGGCTCCACAAATCCTTATAATATTGTACGTGCTACCTTGGATGGATTAAGCAAAGTTCAAACGCCTGCAATGATTGCTGCTAAAAGAGGAAAAAGCATTGACGAGATTACTGGGGCTTGAAGTAAATGGAAAAGCGAAAAACTATAAAGGTAACCTTAGTAAAAAGTTTGATTGGTACAAGGCATAGTCATAGATTGGTCATCAAAGGTATGGGGTTAAGAAGGTTGAACCATACAGTTTCTCTGTGTGATCATCCATCAATAAGAGGAATGATCAACAAAACGGCCTATCTACTAAAAGTAGAGGAATAACGTGAAGCTTAATACAATAAAACCTGGTATTGGATCTACTAAGCCTAAAAGGCGTGTGGGTCGGGGAATAGGCTCTGGGCTTGGTAAAACATGTGGAAGAGGGCACAAAGGACAGAAATCTCGTGCTGGCGGCTTTCATAAAGTTGGTTTCGAGGGCGGGCAGATGCCATTGCAACGTCGATTGCCAAAGAGAGGTTTTACTGTTTATGGTAAAAAACAGGTGAGGGAGATTAAGCTCTCTACCTTGCAGCTAATTGATTCAAGTGAGTTTAATCCGCGTGTTTTATATGATCATGGCTTGATAAAAAATATAAATGATCCAGTTAAGATTATTCTTGGTAATCAATTAATTAAACGTGCGATTAAGATAAAAGACTTGATAATTTCGCGTGGAGCAAAAGAAGCGGTAGAGCAAATGGGTGGTTTGGTTGAACTAACTGTAAAAGATGTAAATGGTGTCTAAATCTAAAGCTGCTTTGACTGATAGATTCTACGATCTAAAGAAACGGTTCTGGTTCTTAGTATTAGCTCTGATAGTATACCGTATTGGTGCTCATGCCCCTGTTCCGGGGATTGATCCCATTGTTTTGAAAGATCTGTTTGACTCCCAGGAAGGCGGGATTCTTGGTATGTTTAACATGTTCTCTGGGGGTGCACTGTCAAGGTTTTCTATATTTGCCCTTGGCATCATGCCGTATATATCTGCATCGATCATTATGCAGTTGGGTACTGTAGCGGTGCCCTATTTGGAGTCTTTGAAAAAAGAAGGTGAATCTGGAAGGAAAAAGATTACACAATACACTCGTTATGGTACTTTATTCCTTTCCACATTGCAAAGTTACGGAATCTCTATTGCACTGCAATCACAACCTGGTTTAGTGATTCAGCCTGGTTTTTATTTTATTGTTACAACGGTTATTACTCTTGTAACTGGAACCATGTTTCTTATGTGGCTAGGAGAACAGATTACTGAACGTGGCATCGGAAATGGCATTTCACTGATAATTTTTGCAGGAATCGCAGCAGGGCTTCCAAGTGCTATTGGTGGTACTTTAGAATTAGTGAATACTGGCGCAATGCATTTTCTTACGGCATTGTTCATTTTTGTCGCTGCAATAGCAATAACGTATTTTGTTGTATTTATTGAGCGTGGCCAGCGTAAAATTTTGGTTAATTACGCGAAAAGACAGGTTGGTAAGCAGGTTATGGGTGGTCAATCCTCTCATTTACCATTAAAGCTGAATATGTCTGGAGTCATACCACCGATATTTGCTTCAAGTATTATTCTATTCCCTGCTACTTTGGCTGGTTGGTTCTCGGATAGTCTATCATTGGACTGGTTGAAAGATTTTAGTAGTGCATTAACACCGGGGCAGCCTATCTATGTTGCGCTATACGCTGCTTTAATTATTTTCTTTTGTTTTTTTTATACTGCACTTGTTTTTAATCCAAAAGAAACGGCTGATAACCTGAAAAAGAGCGGTGCCTTTATACCTGGAATAAGGCCTGGAGATCAAACCACAAGGTACATAGAACGTATTATGTTGAGACTTACATTGATTGGCTCAATATATGTCACATTGGTTTGTCTGCTACCAGAGTTTATGATTCTGAAGTGGAATGTTCCATTTTATTTTGGTGGAACATCGCTATTAATCATAGTAGTAGTTACGATGGATTTCATGGCTCAAGTTCAGTCTCATGTGATGTCTGGCCAATATGAAAGTTTATTAAAGAAAGCCAATTTTAAGGCTGGTGGCAGTAGTTTCTCGCGATAGGTTTTTAATGGCTAAAGAAGAAACTATACAGATGCAGGGTGAGGTTATAGAAACACTCCCGAATGCTACTTTCAGGATAAAGTTAGAAAATGGTCATATTGTGTTAGGTCATATCTCGGGTAAGATGAGGATGAATTATATCCGGATACTACCAGGAGATAAGGTAACGGTTGATTTGACACCTTATGATTTAACGAGAGCTCGGATAACCTTTCGGACTAAATAAAACTTAATCCAACTTTTGATAGTATAAATATATAGTGAGTACTTTATGAAAGTTCGTGCATCAATCAAAAAAATATGTAGGAATTGCAAAATAATAAGGCGGTATGGTGTTGTGCGTGTTATTTGTGTTGATGCTAGGCATAAACAACGTCAAGGCTGAATTTAGTATTTTATGTTAGGGTAGGAAAAATGGCTCGTATAGCAGGTGTTAATTTACCTAGTAACAAGCATGTCAATATAGCATTGACAGCAATTTATGGAATAGGGAACACGACAGCTCGTAAAATTTGTTCTGATTTGCAGATTCCACCTTTTATTAAGCTTAAAGATTTGGAAGATATTAAGCTAGATGAATTAAGAGAATCGGTTTCAAAATTGATTGTTGAGGGGGATCTACGTAGAGAGATCTCGATGAATATCAAAAGATTGATAGACCTTGGCAGTTATCGGGGATTGAGACATCGTCGTGGTTTGCCGGTACGAGGTCAGAGAACTAAAACCAATGCTCGAACCAGAAAAGGGCCACGTAAAGCGATAGGTGCAAAGTAATAAAAATTGTTTCTAATATACTTCTTAAACAAAGAAATTAATGGTAAAGCCTTCATTAAAAACTCGTAAAAAAGTTAAAAAAAATGTTGTTGAGGGGGTGGCGCATATTCACGCCTCCTTCAATAACACAATCGTGACTATTTCTGATCGTCAAGGGAATGCTCTTTCTTGGGCAACATCGGGCGGGGTGGGATTTAAGGGTTCGCGTAAAAGCACCCCATTTGCAGCACAAGTTGCTGCAGAACATGCAGGCAGGGCAGCGCTGGAATATGGCGTTAAAAATTTGGAGGTAAGAGTAAAAGGGCCCGGGCCGGGTCGTGACTCTGCTGTACGAGCTCTCAACGCTACAGGTTTTAAAATTACCAGCATAACCGATGTGACACCCATACCTCACAATGGATGTAGGCCGCCTAAGAAACGTCGTATCTAAGAAGGAGAAAATTTGTGGCCAGAAATATAAATCCAAAGTGTCGTCAGTGTCGTCGTGAAGGTGAAAAGCTGTTTCTCAAGGGGGATAAGTGCTTTAGTGATAAGTGCCCCATAGAACGAAGGAATTATCCACCTGGGCAACATGGACAAAAGAAGGTAAGGTTGTCTGATTACGCAGTGCAGCTCAGGGAAAAGCAGAAAATAAGAAGAATTTATGGACTGCTTGAGAACCAGTTCCGTAATGTTTATAAGCGAGCTGATAAACAAAAAGGTGTTACAGGTGACAATTTATTACAGCTTCTGGAAAGCCGTCTTGATAACGTCGCCTATAATATGGGATTTGGATCTTCCAGATCAGAAGCAAGACAGATAGTAAGGCATAACTGCGTTCTATTGAACGGAAAAAGAGCGAATATCCCATCTCATTTAGTTGAGCCTGGTGATCTTATTGAAATTGCTGAACATGCAAAGAGCTATTTGAGAATCAAAGCTTCTATCGAAGCAGCCAAACGTCGTAGCATTCCATCTTGGCTGGAGGTGGATTTTGATAACCTCAAGGGCCTTTATAAGAGTAAGCCTGAGCGTAGTGATTTATCTTCGACAATTAACGAATCTTTAGTTGTGGAACTTTATTCCAAGTAGTTGGCACTTTTTTATATATTGGCGTATTTATGTCATCGAATAGTTTTCTGACACCTAGGATTGTAGAGGTACATAATATTTCACCTTTGCATGCGAAGGTCGTAATGGAGCCTTTTGAGCATGGTTTTGGCTATACTTTGGGTAATGCGTTGCGAAGAGTATTGCTATCTTCCATTCCTGGTTGTGCACCAACCAAAGTCAGCATTAGCGGAGTAGTTCATGAATATTCAACAATAGATGGTTTACAAGAGGATGTTGTTGATCTGATACTGAACTTGAAAGGGGTGGTTCTTAAACTTCACAATAATAAGACTCAGTCAGTTCTTACCCTGAAGAAAAGTTCGGAAGGTATTGTCACAGCGGGTGATATTGAAGCTACTCATGATGTAGAAATAGTAAACCCTGATCATGTGATTGCTCACATTACCAGTGGCGGAAAAATTGAGGCTCAAATTACTGTTGAAAAGGGGAGGGGTTATTGGCCTTCTGCTAATCGCAGTAAAGAGGATAAAAGTTCTTCTTCGATTGGGGATATTCTGTTAGATGCTTCTTTCAGTCCGATCAGACGTGTAAGTTACGCTGTGGAAAGTGCTCGTGTTGAACAAAGAACTGATCTAGATAAGCTGATTATCGACATAGAGACAAATGGTTCGGTAGATCCTGAAGAAGCGATACGGTATGCGGCCAAGGTCTTGGTTGAGCAGTTTTCTTTCTTCGCAGACCTTGAAAGTACACCGCTGCCGACAGAACAGCCAAAAGCACCTGTCATCGACCCTATACTATTACGTCCAGTTGATGATTTGGAACTTACAGTACGTTCTGCAAACTGTTTGAAAGTCGAGAATATTTTTTATATTGGTGATTTGATTCAACGAACTGAGGCAGAGCTACTTCGTACTCCTAATTTGGGAAGGAAGTCACTTAATGAAATTAAAGAAGTTCTTGCTTCTCGTGATTTATCCTTGGGTATGAAATTAGAAAATTGGCCACCAGCTAATTTGGAAAACTATATAAAGGAACCCGGTCATGCGTCATCGTAATGGTTTACGGAAGTTAAACCGTACTTCAAGCCATCGGTTGGCTATGTTCAGGAATCTTACAAATTCATTACTTGAACATGAAATTATTAAAACTACGCTTCCAAAAGCTAAAGAACTTCGACGTGTCGTTGAACCGGTGATTACTTTGGGTAAGAATCCCTCGCTTGCAAGCAAGCGCTTGGCGTTTGACAGACTGAGAAATAGAGATAATGTAATTAAGATATTCTCTGAGTTGGGGCCTCGCTACCAAAACCGGAATGGAGGCTATATAAGGATCCTAAAGTGTGGTTTCAGGAGAGGTGATAATGCCCCAATGGCTATCGTAGAATTGTTGGATAGACCTGAAGCTGGCATTGTTTCTAATGATTCAGCAGATTAAGTAATTATCTTCTTATTTAGAATTTGTTTGGACCTGCTTCTTTATACGTAGTTAACTAAGTTGCCGGATAAATCGCCCCAGTTCAGAATTTTTGATAAATGATGAGTTGGGGTGTTTTTAATTTCTACAATTGAAATTCAGTAATAAAATATTTTTGCTAGAAGTCAGCAATTAATATAAATATTTCCCGCGAGCCGCAGTAACTCAGTTGGTAGAGTAGCTGATTCGTAATCAGCAAGTCGGAGGTTCGACTCCTCTCTGCGGCACCAAAATACCGCATCGATATTACTACAATACTTTTAACCAGGGCTACAGTAACTCTCTCTGGTAACCTCTATTTTTGCCCCTTTGTAAGACGATCTGATTTCAGTCTGCGCTTTTCTTTTGGATCGATAACGAGAGGCCTGTATATTTCGATACGGTCATTCTGATGGAGGATTGTTTCCGGGTCGGTGATTTTCCCATGGATCCCTGTTTTGAGTGCGGTACTATCACTTCCAGGATAGAAATTCTCTACGCCGGAAAGTTTGATTGCCTGGTACATTGAAGTACCCATTGGAACTTGAAGTCGCCTGAGGAATTGTCGTTGAGGAAGTGCAAAGGCGACTTCTATGGTGATTGATTCCTTCCTAGATGCTGGGACCATAAATTTTTTCTGCTTGTTCTACAAAGGCTTCTACAAAATTATTAGCAATGACATAAAATACCGGGCCAACCAGTTTCTCAAGCAATTTATGTGAGAATGTGTAATGTAATTGGAACTCGATCTTACAGGCATTCTCCGACAAAGGGATAAATCGCCAATAGCCGTTCAGTTTTTCGAAGGGTCCTTCCACGAGTTCCATTTTGATCAGTTCGGGCGGATGGCGTGTGTTCTTTGTGGTAAAGCTATGCTTGATGTGATGATAATCAATATGAACGGTTGCCTGTGCCGTTTCATTATCTTCCATAAGCTTCATTGAAGCACCTGAACACCACGGTAGAAAATCCGGATAGTTTTCTACCGTATCCACCAGACGAAACATCTGACTCGCTGAATAACCTACCAGCACTGTTTTTTCTATTTCAGCCATAACGCCATATTCCCTTATTCAGGGCGTAAGGATACTAAAAACTGATACACTAAACGAAAATTTTTCATAAGCAAATTTTCTTTCCGTTGTACTCGATGAGCATTGTGCAAAATAAAAAAGCTTTTCACGATTATTTTATCGAGGAAAAGTATGAGGCCGGCATTGTGCTTGAAGGATGGGAGGTTAAAGCAATCCGCGCTGGACGAGCTCAGTTGAAAGAAGCCTATATACTGATCCGCAAAGGTGAGTTGTTTCTTATCGGGAGCCATATAAGTCCATTAGCAACGGCGTCAACTCATGTAAATCCTGATCCGGTTAAAACGCGCAAACTGTTGTTGCATACATCACAAATCAGGGAGCTCATCGGTAAGGTGGAACGTGCCGGATATACCCTGATTCCACTAGATATGCATTATAAATCAGGTAGAATCAAGCTGGAAATTGGCCTCGCGCGAGGCAAAAAACAATACGACAAACGCGAAACTGAAAAACGTAAGGAATGGGAGCGTGACAAGCAGCGTTTGTTGCGTATACGACGTTCCTCTGATTGATATTTATGCAAACAAGTTCATATCACTCCGTAACTTCTGTAATTTCCGATAAGAATACTCAAAACCATACTTCCATTGCGATTTGGCTGCTGATTTGCTGTGCGCTGGTATTTGCCATGGTCGTAGTTGGGGGGGTAACACGTCTGACAGGTTCCGGGTTGTCTATCGTTGAGTGGAAACCCATAGTAGGAACTATCCCGCCCATCAGTCAGGGAGACTGGGAGATTCTGCTGGAAAAATATCGTCAGATTCCGCAGTATGAGCAGATTAACAAAGGCATGACGCTGGATGAATTCAAGGGCATATTCTGGTGGGAGTATTTTCACCGTTTACTTGGTCGTCTGATCGGTTTGGTTTATTTCGTCCCGTTTGTCTATTTCATGGTGCGCAAGCGCGTTGATCGTGTGCTTGGTACCAAGCTGCTGGGTATATTTGTACTGGGTGGCCTGCAGGGTTTAATGGGCTGGTACATGGTCATGAGTGGATTAGCGGATAATGTCTATGTCAGTCAATACCGGTTGACCGCACACCTTGGTCTTGCCTTCATTATTTATGCAGCCATGTTCTGGGTGGCAACCGGCCTACTCTCTCCAGTGAATACGCATTCAGCAGATCCTGCATCTGTGCGCAAGCTCGGACGATTTGCCAGGATATTGACCGGACTGATATTTTTTATGGTGTTGTCCGGCGGACTGGTAGCAGGGATTCACGCCGGGAAAGCGTACAATACATTTCCCCTGATGGATGGTTTTTTTATTCCTCCTGCCTTATTCGTACTGGAGCCCTGGTACCGGAACTTCTTCGATAATATTACTACGGTACAGTTTGATCATCGTATGATCGCCTGGCTGCTGATGTTTACTATTCCATTATTCTGGTTCAAAGCAAGACAATTATCTTTATCGTGGTCTGGTCGGCTAGCCTGTCATCTGCTGCTGATTATGCTATGTACTCAAGTTGCACTGGGGATCACCACACTGTTGCTGTCGGTTCCGCTGACATTTGCTGCAGCACATCAGGCAGGCGCCGTATTGCTGTTCACCGCTGCATTATGGGTCTGTCGCAAGCTGAGCTGACTCAGTCTGTTTTCTGGTCAGCCTGGTAGCGATACGCCTATTCCAATATATGAAATTTCAGAGTGAAACAAATAACCAGCATAAGGGGGTGTGCTGATGGAAGGATCAGTACCAGGTTTCTGGCGTCGTATGCTGGCATTGGCTTATGAATCCTTACTGTTACTAGGAGTATGGTTCATCGCTGCCTTCCTGTTTCATCTCCTTTTTCGAGATCCCACAGCCGAATACTTCAGGCCGCTGTTCCAGTTTTACCTGTTAATTGTCGGTGGTATTTACTTTATCTGGTTCTGGACACACGGTGGCCAGACTCTGGCCATGCAGACCTGGAAATTACGCCTTGTTTCTGCAAATAATGGAAAAGTCACTACACAGCAGGCCATGGTTCGTTACCTGATGGCAGTAATAGGCATCAGTTTTCTGGGGTTTGGGCTATTATGGGCTTTGTTTGATCGTAATCGGCAATTCCTGCACGACAGGGTGGCTGGTACACGGATCATAAGACTTGGATGAATGTAGAAGTGATGGCTGCTTCCATTATTGTGGTGTCAAGGTATACCAATTCTCGCAGCTGTAAAACAAGCTATATTCAAGCGGCCGCTTGAGGTAGAATGAGCGCTTGGCGGGCCTCCCCGCATTGTGAGGTAGTGAATCTGGTCAGATCCGGAAGGAAGCAGCCACAGCTATTTTTCGCAAGTGCCGGGGGTTCGGCTCGCCACCCGTCTTATTCCATTTCTAAATCAAAACTAGCTTTGTCGGCTTCGCCTAGCCGTATTATTTATACTGTCTGCGGCTCGCCTTCGTGTCATTTTTGATTTGGGAATGGAATTAGTACAATTGCAGATTTGTTTCCCGGCAGTTTCGCCATCATCCTGATCGCAATAATCATCTTTTCGATAGAAAACCTTGACGGATTCTCAGGTACTTGCCCGCAAGTGGCGTCCCAAAGATTTTTCGGAGCTGGTCGGACAAGAACATGTTGTCAGAGCGCTGATCAACTCGATGGAACAGAACCGGCTGCATCACGCCTATCTGTTTACGGGTACACGCGGAGTCGGCAAAACAACAGTAGCCAGAATACTGGCGAAGGCATTGAATTGTGAGCAGGGGGTTACGGCTGCACCTTGCGGGAAATGTGCAGCCTGTATGGCGATCGACCAGGGAAATTTCATTGATCTGATCGAGCTGGATGCAGCCTCCAATACTCAAGTGGATGCCATGCGGGAACTGCTGGATAATGCGCAATATGCACCGGTTGCCGCACGCTATAAGGTCTATCTGATCGACGAGGTCCACATGCTTTCCAGATCGGCATTCAATGCAATGCTTAAAACACTGGAAGAGCCGCCGGAACACGTCAAATTCATTCTTGCAACTACCGATCCCCAGAAGATTCCCGTGACCGTGTTGTCACGCTGTCTGCAATTCAATCTGAAGCAGATACCTCCTTCCCTGATTGTGGAGCGCCTGACCGAGATTCTTTCCATGGAAAGGATTCCGGCGGATGCTGCTGGCTTGAGATTGCTGGCACAGGCTGCAAAAGGCAGTCTGCGTGATGCGTTGAGTTTGCTCGATCAGGCTATTGCATTCGGTAATAGCGTAGTGAATGAATCAGATACCCGTGCGATGCTGGGAGTGCTGGATCAGGATCATATTTTTGCATTGCTGGAAGCACTGGCAGAGCAGAATGGCGCAGCGATATTTGCCATTGCAGATCGGCTGGAAGCAGCAAGTGTATCGTTCGACCAGGCTTTGCAGGGTCTGGCAGCGTTGCTTCATCGTCTGGCAACAGCACAGGTCATCCCACAGATGCTCGATGAAACACAGCCGGACGGTGACAGACTGCTTGCACTGACAAAACGGTTCAGTCCCGAGGATATCCAATTGTTTTATCAGATTGTACTGCACGGGCGCACCGATCTTGCCCATGCTCCGGACGAATACAGTGGCTTTACCATGACACTGATGCGGATGCTGGCTTTTATGCCGGATTCCCGGCAACCTGGCAGAGCCTATGCAGATACCGGTACGGATCACGCGCGTGAAGTGAAAGTTGAAGCACTGCCCTACCTCCAGGAAGCGAAGCCAGTGTCAGATCATTCTCCAAATGAAGCCTGGCTTGCGCTGGTGAACCAGCTCAAACTGAGCGGGATGACGCGAATGCTGGCGCAATACAGTGAGGCAAAATCTTTCTCAGAAAGCAGAATCGAGTTGTATGTTGCAGAAATGCATAAACATCTGCTGGAAAAATCCTACCAGGACAGATTGAGATCTCAGCTCGAAATTTACTTTGGCAAACCAGTCGAAGTGATTTTTTCCCAGGGTAGTATTACTGGTGTGACTTCGGCTGCGCTGCAGGATCGTGACAAACTTGCCAGGCAATCCAAGGCAGTTGAAGCGATTGAATCAGATCCCTACGTGCAGGAGCTGATCGAACAGTTCGATGCCAGATTAAATGTTTCTTCCATTAAACCGATCGACTAACGGAGATTTTAAATTGATGAAAGCCAATTTGGGTAATCTGATGAAGCAGGCCCAGCAAATGCAGGAAAATATGAAGGCCATGCAGGAAAAGCTGGCGGCGATAGAGGTAGAAGGTCAGGCGGGAGCAGGGATGGTCAAAGTGACCATGACCTGTCGCTATGATGTGAAACGGGTCAATATCGACAGCAGCCTGATCGGTGATGACAAGGAAATGCTGGAGGATCTGGTGGCCGCTGCCGTGAATGATGCAGTGCGCCGAGTGGAAACCGTAACACAGGAAAAAATGGCGAGTGTGGCCGGCGGTTTGGGATTACCCGCGGGAATGAAATTCCCTTTCTGAACTAAATCTGGTCACGTATTCCTGACGGGCCGGCTCAAACACAGGATTTATCGTCATGTCGGCTGATCGGCTGAAGAACCAGAAACCCCGGCGCATACGCAAAGCATCTCCTGCCTCGAAACAATCCGGTGCTGCGCCTGCTGCTATTGAAACCAGCAGATTGCAAAAGCTGCTGGCACGTAATGGACTGGGTTCACGTCGGGAAATCGAAGACATGATCGCTGCCGGGCGCGTGAGTATCAATGGAGTGACGGCCAAACCCGGTGATCGTGCCGGATCTGGTGACATGATACGGATAGACGGAAAAATTATCCGATTCAGGCTTGCCGCGCTTTTACCGCGAGTCATCATTTACCATAAGCCGGAAGGTGAGATCGTCAGTGTGCGAGACCCGCAGGGACGGCCGTCGGTATTCGACAAACTGCCGCACATACGATCTTCCAAATGGATAGCGATAGGCAGGCTGGATTTCAATACCAGCGGGCTGCTGATTTTTACAACGGATGGTACCCTGGCCAATCGCCTGATGCATCCGCGTTACCAGATGGAGCGGGAGTACGCAGTACGTATCGTTGGCGAACTGACCCCGGAACAGATTACTCGCCTCACTACCGGTATTGAACTGGAAGATGGTCTGGCAAAATTCGATCAGTTGCTCGATGAAGGCGGAACGGGAACGAATCACTGGTATCGCATCATGCTGAAAGAAGGCAGAAACCGTGAAGTACGTCGGATGTTCGAAGCACTGGGATTGACGGTCAGCCGCCTGATTCGTGTCAGGTTTGGTCCTGTCAATCTGCCACCCCGACTCAAGCGCGGTATGTGGATCGAGCTGATGGATATAGAAGTGGAGCAGTTATTGAAGCTGGTCAGTCAGCCGGGTGCCGGAATTCCGGATAAACCTCCTTCTATGCAGGCAGGTCGCCGCGCCTGACCATGAGAACGAACTGATCTCCGGAACTGGTTTCCAGCCAGGTACAAGGTAGTTGGGGAAATGCCCGTTCGACTTCGGCCTGATTATGGCCGATTTCCATGATCAGCAGCCCGTCTTCGGTTAAATGACGAGCAGCTTCTTTGAAAATCCGGCGAATGATATCTAGTCCGTCCGATCCACCAGCAAGCGCAACAGAGGGTTCGTGATGGTACTCTTCAGGTAGCATGGCCATGGATGCAGCATTGACGTAGGGGGGATTGCTGATGATCAGATCGTATCGCTTGCCTTGCAGCTCTGCAAAAAGATCTGACTGGATCAGGCCGATCCGGTTCATCAGGTCATAATTTCTGACATTGATGGATGCAACATCCAGCGCATCGGAGGAAATATCCACTGCGTCGATTTGTGCTTGCTCGAAGGCATGTGCCAATAAAATGGCGAGGCAGCCGGAGCCGGTACACAGATCGAGTGCGGTGCCGATGTCGTACGGATCCATCACCCAGGGAGCGAGGTGGTCTTGCAGCAGTTCGGCAATGAATGAACGCGGTATGAGGACACGTTCGTCGACGTAGAAATTGAAATCGCCCAGCCAGGCTTCATGCGCCAGATAGGCCACTGGGATTTTTTCATTCACGCGCCGTTCAATGATGCGAAGAATCTGATCACGTTCGTTGCGGGTCAGCGTAGCATCCATAAACGGCTCCAGTTGATCGGCACTCAGATGCAGTGTATGCAGGATCAGATAAGCGGCTTCATCATAGGCGGTCGGCAGACCATGTCCCAGGAAAAGATCGGAGCGGTTGAAATAACTTACTGCGAATCGCAGCAGATCGCGCAAGGTGCGCAATTCCTCTGCGGCCTGGCGGATGGGGGTATCACCAGGAGTATCGTTGGGTTGTCTGGTAGGGTTCATGGTTCGATCCGAGGTTATCTGCAGGCAATTTAGCATAAAAGAACTGATGAAAATACAGGGAGTTCGGGTCCCGGTTCAAACGGAAGATGAGTATTTCATGCGCCAGGCGCTTGATCTTGCTCGTGTGGCAGGTGCTGCGGGAGAAGTGCCGGTCGGTGCGGTAATGGTCAGAGAGGGCCGAATCGTAGGCTGTGGGCACAACTGCCCGGTTACGACAGTAGACCCGACAGCGCATGCTGAAATCAGAGCGCTGCGTGATGCTGCCAGCAGGGTGGGGAATTACCGCCTGCCGGGGTGTACATTGTATGTCACACTCGAACCCTGCGTGATGTGCATCGGAGCGATGTTTCATGCCAGAATCACGCGGCTGGTTTACGCTGCGAATGACCCCAAGACTGGTGTATGTGGCAGCCTGCTCGATCTGCCTGCCGATACCCGGCTCAATCATCATCTGATGGTGAGCCAGGGAGTACTGGCCGATGAAGCAGGCACTTTGCTGAAACAGTTTTTCATCGCAAAGCGTGGCATCAAAGAGCGGAATACATCATGAAAATCATCGTCAATATTTTACTGCAACAAATGACTCTGCTGGATGCTGCAGGACAGATTGTCAGGCGCTATTCGATTTCTTCCGCAAAAAATGGTACAGGGCAAGAGCGTGGCAGTTACTGTACGCCGTTGGGTAAACATATCGTCCGTGCCAAAATCGGGCAGGGCGCACCGGTCAATACCGTATTTGTCCGGCGGCGTCCCACTGGAGAGATTTATACACCTGAACTGGCCGCCCGCAACCTGAATCGTGACTGGATTCTGACACGTATCTTATGGCTTTCAGGATGTGAACCGGGGTTCAATCGCCTGGGGCCGGTCGATACCATGCGGCGTTATATCTATATTCACGGCAGCCCCGATAGTGCCGAGATGGGCAAACCCGGATCGATCGGCTGCATACGGATGCATAACCATGATCTGCTCGATCTGTTTGAACAGGTGTCAGCCGGTACTCCGGTTGAAATCGTGGCCGGATGAAGTCTGGAGAGAAGCAGGTAACCGGAAGAGCAATATTGACATCAATAGCCTGGCGGGGGAATACAAAATGAAGCCGTTGCGAGGTAAAGCATTACTGAATGATCCTGTACAAAATAAATCCACTGCTTTCACCCGGGAGGAACGCGAACGCTATGGTTTGCAGGGATTGCTGCCATATAGTGTGACGGATATCGGGAAACAGCAGCAGCGGGTACTGGCCAATCTGCGCAGTAAGAACAGCAATATCGAGAAGTACGGATATTTGAACGACCTGCTCGAACGGAACCAGCGGCTGTTTTATCGCACGCTGATCGACTATATTGGTGAAATCATGCCCCTGGTCTATACGCCCACCGTAGGTGAAGCTTGCATGAAGTTCACACAGATTTTCAGAAAACCGCAGGGGTTTTACATTACTCCGGAAGATCGGGGAAAAATCCTGCCTTTGTTTGAGAACTGGCCGGAGAATGATGTGCGGATCATCGTCGTCACCGATGGAGAGCGCATCCTCGGGCTTGGAGATCTGGGCGCAAACGGTATGGGAATACCGATCGGGAAAATGGCTTTGTATGTGGCTTGCGCCGGCATTCGTCCCGAGTACTGTATGCCGGTCATGCTGGATGTGGGTACCAGTAATCAGATACTGCGGGAAGATCCACTATATCTGGGTTACCCGCATCCGCGGCTGACTGGTCAGGATTATCTGTCACTGGTGGATGAATTCGTGGCAGCTGTGCAGGATAAATTTCCGCAGGCATTGATCCAGTTCGAGGATTTCAGCAGTCAGAATGCATTCAGATTGCTGGATCGTTACGCCGGGTCGGTTCGATGTTTCAATGACGATATTCAGGGAACGGCTGCGGTTACGCTGGCGGGTATTTATGCTTCCTGCCGGATTACGCACAAACCATTTGCTGATCTGAAAATCATGCTGCTGGGAACGGGTTCGGCCGCAACCGGTGTTGCTGAACTACTGTTGTCAGCATTCATGATGGCTGGGTTGAGTGAAGCTGAAGCCCGTTCCAGAATCAGTTTCGTGGACAGGCAAGGTCTGGTGGTGACTGCACGGGAAGAGATCAAGCCGCGTGTCCGATCCTTTGCCAGTGAACATGCCGCAATGGATTTCGTGGGTGCAATTACCGCTATCCGGCCGGATGTGCTGATCGGTGCAACAGGAACTGCAGGCGCATTCAGTGAGATTGTGATCCGTCAAATGGCACGATGTCAGGAACATCCGGTGATCATCGCACTTTCCAATCCAACCTCACATACGGAATGTACTGCTGACCAGGCGTACCGGTGGAGTGACGGACGCGCTGTTTTTGCAAGTGGCAGTCCATTTGCTCCGGTAACGTTGGATGGACGAACCCGTTACCCGGCGCAGGGAAATAATGTGTATATCTACCCTGGAATCGGGCTGGGGATGGTGGCCAGTCATGCACGTCTGGTCGTTGAGCATATGTTTCTGGCCACGGCCGAAGAACTGGCGAATTGTGTGTTACCTGAAGAAATCGAACGTGGATCGATTTATCCGGAGATTGCCCGGGTACGCGATGTTTCACAAAAGATCGCCGTCAAGGTTTGTCAGGTGGCCCGTCAGGAGGGACTGGCCGGCGCGGATCTACCTGATGACCTGGAAATGTATGTGTACACCCTGATGTATGAGCCTGGTTATTGAAACCGTCCGCCCCAGATCACAGCCGCAAAACAGGGGGACGATCAGATTATTCGAACAGATTGACGATACCGTCGAGTCCGACATGATTGAGGGAAAAAGTCGCTTTTTCCCTCAATATGGGTTTTGCATGGAAGGCGATACCGACGCCTGATTCCTCCAGCATCTTCAGATCGTTGGCACCATCCCCGACAGCGATGACCTGCTCTTTACTCAGTCCGAGTTCATCCCGTATCCGTTTCAGGATTTCTCCTTTGCCGGATGCGCCGATGATATTACCCAGCACGCGCCCGGTCAGCTTGCCATCCTGCACTTCGAAAGTATTGGCAAATGCATAATCCAGATTGAGGCGGTCTTTGACCCGATCGGTGAAAAAGGTGTAGCCGCCCGAAATCACCATGGTTTTGATACCTGCAGACTGCATACGCTGGAGCATTTTTTCAGCACCGCGGCTCAGTCGGACACGTTCATCATAAACTTTCTGCAGCGCCTCTTGTGGAAGCCCTTCGAGCAGAGCGGTGCGGCGGGTGAGGCTTTCAGCGAAGCTGATTTCCCCGCGCATGGTGCTTTGAGTAATGGCAGAAACTTGTGGTTTGACATTGTGCATGTCAGCAATTTCATCGATGGATTCGATGGCAAGCAATGTCGAATCCATATCCATGGCGATCAGACCGAAATCAGTCAGTTTCTTGCCTGATGGGACGAAGGCATGATCCAGACTGGCTTCTTCGCAGTATTCCGTTATATCCGGATGGGGTTGAGCATCCAGCAGTCGGAAGGCTTCTCCGGTGATACGATCGATCCGGCTGGCTTCCGCAAGTTTGGCAATGGCACGTAAATCGTTATTCTGAACGTCGTTTCCTTGAATGATGAGGTTCATGAGAATTATTTTATTTTAAGTAAGTGACGGAGCAGGCACTATACATGGAATGTTGTGCCGTATAAATGCTGTGCGGACAGGTGTGATCAGCTTTTCAAAAGTGATGTAAGCGATGGGTTCCATTCGGCGATCCGGTTGCGGCCGGCATGTTTGGCGGCATACAACGCTCGATCTGCAGCTTCCAGCATTTCTCTGTGAGTCGAGAACGATTTTTCCTTGTCCATGTTGACGGCCAGGCCGATGGAAGTCGTGATGCGAATGGTACTCACCTCGTTTGGCTTGTAGGCAATGGCTGCAATACTTTCCATTATCCTGGTCAGGGTGTGACGCGCAGCCGAAAGTGTAGTACCTGGCAGAATCAGGGCAAACTCATCGCCACCATACCGGCAAAGAATATCCGTTTGGCGGATCTGCTCGGTAATGGCTCTGGCAATCGTAACCAGTACGCCATCCCCTGCAACATGTCCGTAAGTATCGTTGAAGGTCTTGTAATTGTCGATATCGATCATTGCCAGAGAAAGCGGTGACCCCTGCTGAATCGAAAGCTGAAATTCATTCTGGAATGTTTCGTCGAAGAAAGCCCGGTTGTGTGCGCCTGTCAGACCATCATGCCGGATTTTATCTCCAAGTTCGCGAACTTTGATGGTGGCGTGCACTATCAGTAATTCCCTGGCTTCGGTAACGATGCTGCTGAGATGAGCCGGGTTCAGAATGGTGATTTCGAACAGATCCTCTACATGTTGCAACTCATTCTGCATGGCCTCGAGAACTTCTATCAATGCATGTTCGTCGAGGCCGAGATAAGCTTCTGCTATGCGGGTTACTTCACCAATTTTCTCTTTTCTGTCCTGTGAAAGAAAATAATCCGTAACGTATCCGGAGGTGGCGACACATTCGTTGATCCCGGCATTGGGTTTTCCTGGTGCGGTATGGCTGTAGCGGCAGGCAGCAGGTACATAACCGGGAAACTTCCAGTATTCGAGCAATGCGGCACCCAGTTCGTCATGTCCTACGCCGAATGTTTCGCGTTCAGCCGCAAGGAGGGCATTATGATTGTCTGCAAGTGAAAAAACCGAAGGATAGTCTTCGGGCAGAAGTGCATGGAAAGCGAGAATCCCGATATCCTGCAGTAATCCCGCGAGGAACAGGTCATCCAGCATCCTGCTCATTCCCAGGCGTTCACCCAGAGCGCGACTGGCCAGTGCCGAGGTGATCGAACGACGCCAGAAGATGTTGCTGCCGGCCATACCCAGTTTTTTTCCGGATTGTTTTACCAGAGAATCAGCCAGCGAGAAGGACAATGCTATCGTAGTCACACCGTATGTTCCCAGAATACCGGTCGCCTGACTGATGTTGCTGACTGGATACCTGGATTTATACAGTGGAGAGTTGGCGGTTTTGATAATTTTGGCGGCAAGTGCAGGATCAAGCGAGATATAATGGTTTATCTGCGTAAGACTGGTGTCTGCATTACCTGCCAGATCAATGATTTTCAGCACAATAGAAGGCAAACTGGGCAGGTTTGTACAAAACCGCAATTGTTCGAGTAAGTTTTCTTTCATACATCCTTCTCAGGTGGTGAACAGATAGCGTGCTTATTCATTCCGGATTTCCGAGAATAGTCATTCTACCCGATATAATTCCATGAAAACACTGGAGAAGGGCTATTAATCAAACTCATTTGTGTTGAATGTCGTGAACTATTAATTAAACCTATTTGTGTCGAATGTCGCAAGCAGGATTCCGGAATATGGCAGGAAGTTCAGTTTTTGATTTGGAAGTAGAAGTATGGCCATAGTCCGATCGGTAGCCATTATCAAAAATAAACAAATAAAACAGGAGTAATAAAACCGTGGACTTCGCAATCAGATCCGATAATCCGGAAAAATACCGTGGCGACTGTATTGTCGTCGGGGTGTTCGAATCTCGTAAACTGACTGAAGCAGCCAGAGTGCTGGATGAAGCTGGCAAAGGCCATCTTGGCAGGATCGTGGATCAGGGGGATATGGATGGCAGGGCAAACACGACACTGTTATTGCACGGTATTTCCGGCATCGACAGTAAGCGTGTATTACTGATCGGGCTGGGTAAAGAAGAGGAATTCGGGGAAAAAGTATTTCTGGATGTTGTTCGTACAACATTCAAAGCGCTGCAGCCGACTGGCGTGAAGGATGTCGGCTTGTATCTGACCGAACTTACCGTAAAAGGAAGAGATGTTGCCTGGAACGTGTTGCAGACGGTGATCCTGGCCGAAGAAAGTGCATATCGCTTCGATCGTCTCAAGAGCAAGCCCGAGGGGCGCCAGCCCTCCCTGGCCGAGGTAGATATTGGCATCACCGACACATCCACAGCAGCAGCGGTAGAAACGGCATTGCAGCAGGGGCTGGCCATTGCACACGGCATGAAAGTAACCAAGGATCTGGGCAATCTTGCTCCCAATATCTGCACACCTTCCTATTTGGCCGGACAGGCTGAAGAAATGGCCAGAACGTTCAATCTCAAATTCTCCGTACTGGAAGAAAAAGACATGGAAGAACTGGGCATGGGTGCATTACTGGCCGTAGCACGTGGTAGCCACCAGCCGGCCAAGCTGATTGTGTTGGAATATCATGGTGGAAAAGATTCGGAAAAACCGGTTGCCCTGGTCGGCAAAGGTGTAACGTTCGATGCGGGTGGTATTTCACTGAAACCGGCTGCCGAAATGGATGAAATGAAATACGACATGGGTGGCGCTGCAAGTGTATTCGGTACGCTGACAGCCGTTGCAGAGCTGAAGTTGCCGATCAATGTGATCGGTGTTATCCCGACCACTGAAAATCTGCCAGGAGGTAATGCGACCAAACCGGGTGATGTCGTTACCAGCCTTTCCGGTCAGACAATCGAAATACTCAATACCGATGCGGAAGGACGGTTGATTTTGTGTGATGCTCTGGCTTACACGGAACGTTACGATCCGGAAGTCGTGGTGGACATCGCAACGCTTACCGGTGCTTGTGTGGTTGCTCTGGGCCATGTGGTATCCGGAGTGATGGGTAACGATGAGCCGCTCGTACAGGAGCTGCTTCAGGCAGGTGAGCAAACTTATGATCGTGCCTGGCATCTGCCGCTGTTCGATGAATACCAGGAACAGCTCAAGAGTAATTTTGCCGACACCGCCAATATTGGCAGCCGCTGGGGAGGTGCTATCACCGCTGCGTGTTTCCTGTCACGGTTTACCAAGAAATTTCGCTGGGCACACCTGGATATTGCCGGTACAGCCTGGAAATCCGGCAAGGAAAAAGGGGCCACCGGGCGTCCGGTTCCATTGCTGACGCAGTTCCTGATCAGCCGTGCAAACAAACATTAAGGAACATTAACTTCTCAAAGCTGATGTGACACAGATTGATTTTTACACCGGGGCAGCAGACAGATTGCTGATAGCCTGTCGCCTGTGTGCAAAAGCGGTGCAGCAGGGGTTGAAAACCGTCGTCCATGTTCCGGATGAGCGTCTGGCAGGCCAGTTTGATAAGTTACTCTGGACGTTTACACCCACCGGCTTCGTGCCGCATTGCCGGGTGGATAACAAGCTGGCAGATGTGACGCCCGTAATAATGAACAGTCGGCCCGTATTGATGGAAGCCGGCTGTTTTGATGTATTACTCAATCTGGATGCGGGTGTTCCGCCAGGATTTGAACAGTTTCCACGCGTGGTGGAAATTGTTGATGAAGCAGAGGATGGTAAACTGCAGGCGCGCAAACGTTACCGGCACTACCAGGAACAGGGACACGATGTTCGCCATCACCGGCTCGATGGAAATTGATGGGTTTTCTGGCGATATAAGAATGGTTCATATCTCGGATTTTGCATTTTTTATCCGTCGAGGAGCAATCTGGTGACTGACGATCAGCCTGATCTTTCTGCAGAACCGGAAGAAGATACACTTCTGCTGGGTAAAGTGGATTCGATGTTGCACCGGCATCGGCGCGAACAGTCTTCCCTCATGCAATCATCGGAACAGACTGTTGCAAAGCTGGATGATCCTGGGGAAATGCTGCCTGCCGAAGTCGGATCTGTTGAAGTACCTCAGAATGATGAGGGTGTATCGTCCGAGGTCGACGGGATTCCCGTTCTGACTGAGCAGGTGACGCTCGTGCTGGACGAATGGCCCTCCCAGTCAGAAATCTCCGAGCTGCTGTATTTTGCCTTTGATGCAGCATTGAGAGAAACCTCCATCCATCTTGATCCTGCTGAGCGGCTTACCCTGATACAAGCATTGGGAAAACGGCTGCCCAAGAATCTTTAAGCCATCCATTCCGCCTTCATTGGTTATAATGACCGGTTTTATTCTACTGGTTCGCCTTGGGAAATTCTGAAAGACAACTGCCTTCTACGTCTTGTCTGGCGCTCTTTTTTCAGTATTTCCTCAATTACCTGATCATCATGGAACTTGCAAAAAGCTTTGATCCAAAAGATATAGAAACCCGCTGGTATTCGACCTGGGAGACAGCCGGCTATTTCAGCCCGGCCGGTTTTGAGGGGGCGGATGCCTACTGCATCATGCTGCCGCCACCCAATGTTACCGGTACGCTGCATATGGGGCATGCCTTCCAGCATACCCTGATGGATGCACTCATTCGTTATCACCGCATGCTGGGTGACAACACATTATGGCAACCGGGCACGGATCATGCCGGAATTGCCACACAAATTGTGGTTGAACGACAACTGGATCAGGAAGGCAAGGATCGCCGTCAGATGGGGCGTGAAGCTTTCCTTGAGCGAGTCTGGCAATGGAAGGAGGAATCAGGTTCCACGATCACCCGTCAGATGCGCCGTATGGGGGCTTCCTGTGACTGGTCGCGCGAACGTTTCACCATGGATGAAACACTCTCCCGCGCGGTGACCGAGGTATTCGTGCGCCTTTACCGGGAAGGGCTGATCTATCGCGGCAAGCGGCTGGTCAACTGGGATCCGGTACTGCAGACAGCAGTCTCGGATCTGGAAGTGGTTTCGGTTGAAGAACAGGGTTCACTCTGGCATATCCTTTATCCTTTCGAACAACTGGAAGGAGGCAGTGAGCATCAGGGGCTGGTCGTTGCCACTACACGCCCGGAAACCATGCTGGGGGATATGGCGGTTGCAGTTCATCCGGAAGATGAACGTTATCGTCACCTGATCGGACGTCATTTGCGTTTGCCGCTGTCCGAACGCACGATCCCGATCATTGCAGACAGTTATGTTGATCCTGCTTTTGGTACCGGTTGCGTCAAAATTACCCCGGCACATGATTTCAACGACTATCAGGTCGGATTGCGGCACAAATTGATCCCGCTCAATGTTTTTACACTGGATGGCAGGATCAATGACAATGCTCCAGCAGAGTTTCAGGGGTTGGATCGTTTCGATGCCAGAAAGAAAGTGATTGCCGATCTTCAGGCACAGGGACTGCTGGTTGAAACCCGTCCGCATAAACTGATGGTTCCGCGTGGAGATCGCACCAATACTGTTATTGAACCGATGTTGACCGACCAGTGGTATCTGGCGATGGAAGGTCTGGCCAAGCAGGGCCTGGCGGTGGTTGCAAGCGGCAAGGTCAGGTTCGTGCCGGAGAACTGGACGCATGTCTACAATCAGTGGCTGGAAAACATCCAGGACTGGTGTATTTCGCGCCAGCTGTGGTGGGGGCACAGGATACCGGCCTGGTACGATGAAGATGGCAACGTAACCGTTGCGTATGACCTGGAAGAAGCCAGAAAACTGTCCGGTAAAGAAATCCTCCGACAGGATGACGATGTGCTCGATACCTGGTTCTCTTCAGCACTATGGCCTTTTTCGACATTGGGCTGGCCGGAGCAGACACCCGAGCTCAAGATTTTTCTACCCGGATCAGTGCTGGTGACAGGATTCGACATCATCTTCTTCTGGGTGGCGCGTATGGTGATGATGTCCCTGCATTTCACCGGTGAGGTACCTTTCCGGGAGGTATACATTACCGGCCTGATCCGTGATGCGGAAGGCCAGAAAATGAGCAAATCCAAGGGTAATGTGCTCGATCCGCTCGATCTGATCGATGGTGTTTCGCTGACAGAGCTGATCAGAAAACGTACCACCGGCCTGATGAATCCCAAACAGGCAGAATCCATCGAAAAAACTACCTGCAAGCAGTTTCCGCAAGGGATTCCCGCATTCGGGACCGATGCGCTGCGCTTTACATTTGCCAGCTTGGCTTCACATGGGCGTGACATCAAGTTTGATCTGCAGCGTTGTGAAGGATATCGTAATTTCTGCAACAAACTGTGGAACGCTACCCGCTTCGTGCTGATGAACTGTGAGGGCAAAGACACCGGTCTGGATGAAACCTTGCCGCTGAATTTCTCACAAGCGGATAAATGGATCGTTGGCCGTTTGCAGCAGGCTGAGCAGGGTGTGGTGCAGGCTTTTGATGAATACCGTTTTGACCTTGCCGCGCGCGAGATGTACGAGTTCGTCTGGGATGAATACTGTGACTGGTATGTAGAACTGGCGAAAGTGCAGTTGAGCAGCGCGGATGAAGCGCATCAACGTGCCACCCGTCGTACACTGGTGCGTGTACTGGAAGCAGCACTGCGGCTGGCACATCCGATCATTCCATTCATTACCGAGGAACTCTGGCAGGCAGTTGCACCCCTTGCAGGTAAAACCGGTACCAGCATCATGCACCAACCTTATCCGCAAGCGGATCCGGCACGTATGGATGAGCATGCTGCAGCCAATGTTCAACTGCTCAAGGAAATCGTCAACGCCTGCCGTACGCTGCGCGGGGAAATGAAACTATCACCAGCAGAGCGAGTGCCACTGCTGATAGAAGGTGATCCTTCCCGGCTGGCAGATTTTTCACCTTATCTGCTGGCACTGGCCAAATTGTCTGAAGTAACTATCCTGCCGGACAGATTGCCGGATACCGATGCACCGGTTGCCATTACAGGTGAATTCAGGCTGATGTTGAAAATCGAGGTGGATGTCGCTGCCGAGCGTGAACGTCTCAATAAGGAAATGCAACGACTGACGCTTGAAATTGGCAAAGCCAGAACGAAACTGGATAATCCCGATTTTCTTCAGCGTGCGCCAGAAAAGGTGGTGCTGCAGGAAAAAGAACGGCTGGCTACGTTCAGTGCCACTCTGGAGAAACTCGATCAGCAACTGCATAAACTGGGTTGAGGCTACCCATGTAGCGAGATCGCTATGACTTCTGTTCCACTGCTTAATCATTTCCGGGAATTTAAATAGCACTATGACCAAATTAGAAAACGATACCTTTATCCGTGCCCTGCTGCGACAGCCTGTGGACTATACCCCTGTCTGGATGATGCGCCAGGCTGGCCGTTATCTGCCGGAATACAACCAGACCCGTGCGCGGGCAGGCAGTTTTCTGTCACTTTGCAAGAATCCTGGCTTTGCCACGGAAGTAACATTACAACCCCTGGCCAGATTTTCACTCGATGCTGCGATTCTGTTCTCCGATATTCTGACGATCCCGGATGCAATGGGATTGGGATTATATTTTGCAGATGGGGAAGGGCCGCGTTTCGAGCGCCCGTTACGCGAAGAACGGGAAATCCGTTCGTTGATCGTACCTGATCCCGATACTCATTTGCGCTATGTGACGGATGCTGTCAGGCAGATCCGTACAGCGCTGAATAATCGGGTTCCACTGATCGGATTCTCAGGCAGTCCATTCACACTGGCGTGCTATATGGTGGAAGGAGCAGGCAGCAGTGAGTTCAGACAAATCAAGACCATGTTGTACGCACGCCCCGATCTGCTGCACCATATTCTGGGTGTGACGGCACAAGCAGTCACTGCCTATCTGAATGCCCAGATCGAAGCGGGTGCACAGGCTGTGATGATTTTCGACAGTTGGGGCGGAGCGTTGTCTCACGCTGCTTATCAGGAGTTTTCCTTACGCTACATGAACCAGATTCTGGATGGCTTGAAGCGCGAACATAATGGTGATCGTATTCCGAATATTCTGTTTACCAAGGGTGGCGGATTATGGTTGGAATCCATCATGGCCAGCGGTTGTGATGCAATCGGGCTGGATTGGACGATCGATATTGGCGAAGCCCGCCGTCGTACCCAGGATAAAGTCGCTTTGCAGGGGAATCTGGATCCGGCCGTACTGTTTTCCTCACCGGAAGTGATTGCTGCTGAAGCCGGGAAGATACTGGCAAGTTACGGTCACGGCCATGGCCACGTATTTAACCTCGGGCATGGCATTTCACAGTTCACCCCGCCTGAGAATGCGCTGGCATTGATTGAAGCAGTCCATGCGCAAAGTGTGCGTTATCACACTGATTGATAAAAATCATCAGATTGGCTGATGATATGTCTGTATCAAACGGGTTGTCAGAAGCTGATGATCCGTTAACTGCCGAAGCGCTCTTCCAGAGAAGCAGCCCGGAACGTTAAGCTGTTTGTCGGATGTGCACGTCTGAGCAGACTGTCCGTATTTCAACCGCGAAGTGCTGCTTCGATTGTGGCGATATCGATTTTTCTCATCTGCATCATTGCATCGAACGCACGTTTGGCAGCAGCGGGATCGGGATGGGTGATTGCATTTATCAGGACGATTGGCGTTATCTGCCAGCTTAGCCCCCACTTGTCCTTACACCAGCCACATTCACTTTCCTGACCGCCATTGCCGATGATCGCATTCCAATAGCGATCTGTTTCGGCTTGGTCAGTGGTTGCGACCTGAAACGAAAATGCCTCGTTGTGCATGAACACTGGTCCGCCATTGAGCCCGATGCATGGGATGCCCATCACAGTAAATTCGACGGTCAGCACATCCCCCTGCTTCCCTGATGGGAAATCTCCCGGTGCGCGATGTACTGCACCGACGAATGAATCGGGAAAGGTATCGGCGTAAAACCGTGCTGCATCTTCGGCGCAGTCGTCGTACCAAAGGCAAACCGTATTTTTTGCTGGTATTGTCATGTTATTCCTCCATTGAGATCAAGAATTGTGTCATTTCGGCTGGGATTCACTGTATCCCGTATTGACGCTTTAATGCCTGAATCAAGCTATGCCACGAAGCGGCATAGCTTGAATGAAGCTGGCTGTCAGGCCTTGAATTTCTCACTAAAACCGCGGATTAATACTCAACGACAGCATGGCCGATAGCTGACACAACGGTCTTCCTGAATCTTGCTGCAATTCATTGAAAGCATCCTGGATGATTTGCCTATCGCGCTGACCGGTGGGTTCATGGTCAATAATGCCTGCAGCGATCAGGCGTGCAGTCACGTCGCTGGTCAATAAAAAAGTATCCTTTCCGACCAAACGTAAAAATCCGGCAGACGAGCACCCGCCCAGACGAGCACCACGTTTGGCCAGTAAACGCCATAAGCCGATAATGTCAGCACTCGGCCAGTCAGCAATAAACTCGCCAAAACTGCAACCCTGTTCCTGGCGAATATCCAGAATAAACTGGGCATTTCTGGGGATGGTTTGCAGTTTGGTGTAATGACGGATGATGCTGCTGTTTTTCATATAGCCTTCGATCTGTTCCGGGCTGAGCATTACCATTGTTTCAGGTACAAAGCCCCAGAAGGCTTCTTCAAAAGCAGGCCACTTGGCATTGACTACTGAGTGTTGCATGCCGGCCTGAAATACCCGCTGGCTCATGGCAGAAAGATAACGGTCATCACCTTTCTGTTTTAACGTTGCAGAGGTGAGCGCTTTGGGCAGGAAAGCTTCCATCGCTTCATCCGATTCAAAACGCTTGCGTACTGTATCGTAAAGCCAGCGGTAGTTAAGGATCATGCTTGTCTTTGTCTCATTTTGTTTCAGCATCAAATATCTTGTGGAATAAGCCCAACTGCAGCGGTTTCCACGTGATGTCAGGTGATAAAGCGTATTTGGAAATTCTAAAAGAAGGGGGGGCCGGACATGAACATTAATCTTTTTGATTCGTGGCCCGCCCCCGACTGCCAAAAACTCATGGACAACAAGCTCTATCCTTCTGACTTGGCACTCAATACAGCAGCATCAATACGATTTTTCAGTCCTTGTATTTCAGTTTTTGCCTCTAATACCAGCCTTTCAGCTTTATGCTCATCTTCAGGTCCTGCAAGATGGATAAACTCGTGACTGTCCTCATAAGCTTGTTTCGTTGTACCGGTTAGTTTGATCAGTGCTCCAGCAATCACACCGCCAATCAAAGCCAGCGCAAGTGTGATACCGATACCCGTCAATTGAGCCACGGCAATACCTGGCACTATCAGGATCGCACTAAATCCGCCCAATAATCCTGGTAATCCATGCAGATTGTGTACCCCGCAGGTATCTATCGTCTTGGCTTTGGATTCCAGCATGGGCTGAATAAATACGAAACCCACGACAGAAATAGCACCACCCAGCAAACCGATCACAAAAGCACCCACTGGTCCGACGATGTTACAGACTGACCCGATCGCTACCCCCCCAGCAAGTGCTGCATTGGCCATGTCTACTATGGATGCTTTTCCTTTGTGAAACAATGCGCTCAGGAAATAGGTGGCGAGTGTGGCGCCGCATAAAGCAAGCAGTGTGTTGACTATGGTTTGGGGCATCTGTTCGAATGGTACGATTGCAGTCGCAAAGCTCGGCCAGAAAAGCCACAGTACCATTGATCCCAGCATTGAAAAGCGATCCGAAGTCGCATCCGATTCGATCGGCTGAGCCCGCTGCGCCGCTGTAGTCAGAGCGATGGAGACTCCCAAACCAAAATATGCACCAAAAGCATGGATAGCGATCGATCCGGCAGAATCCTGGAATCCTTCAGTCAACCCTGAAGCATTATCCAGCACCAGCCACTCATTCAGCAGATAAACCGGCACGATAAACAATGCCAGTAACGCGTATTGAAAAACCCGTAAACGCCCGAGTACTGCTCCCATGGCAATCAGCCCCGTAGCCACGGCAAATTCCGCATAGATTACTGCATCAACGGAGTGGGGCGTCAATGCGTGCCCGAAAATCCCGTTTGCGCGTAAAAGAATATAGAGTGGAAGTCCAGTGGCGACGACCAGATAGGTACCGGTAGTTGCGCTAAACCCGTACCTTCGTACGAAAACCATTAAAAAACCGAAACCGACCAGCAGCATGGCCAGAATGTTTATGGAGTAATTATATTGCGCTACCAGACGCGCTTCGTTGATCTCTGCAGGAGCAACTGCGCTCGCCCAACTGCTGAAACACAACAGAAACAGAGCGATTGAACTGAACGCAGTGAAACATAGGTGTTTACTCATTTGTTGACTCCCTATATCTTAAATTGAAGTTATCCGGGTTACCCCGCGTATGTGCCTGCCGGATTCTGGTTGATACAGCTATGGTGCTAAGATCAACCTCATTTGATCAGTTCATTAAACAGGAATATTTTCCGCATAAATAAGCGAAAACCTGATTCTGATTTCTATTGTTATTTACCAGGTCCGACGAAGCTTGGGCGCTCATAAATAAATGATTGTCTGGCTGTTCTGTCAGAGGCTGCCTAATTCCATATCTATTTCACTGCGGTCAGGAATTAACATTTCACCTTCCATTTACAACTCTTATACGATATTTATTCAGTCGCTCCGGCAGTGTGAACCTTAATAGCCATGAATTCAATATGGTTAATAAAGAATATTGAGAATTCATCCATCCGGAACGGTTTGTTTCCCCTATCAAGAAGTGATGGGGAGTGGGATTTTGTGACGTACTGGGGTTTTGGCTGGTCAGGTGGGTGATCTGCTCAATGACTTGAGCCAGTGTGTGGCCATCGTAAAGGTTATCGGACAGGCTGCGCATGCCAACCACCACCTTCCTTGTGAGTGGTGAATGGTGGCTATTCGTGACTTTGACACTGATGCGACGGCTGGCGGGTTTCTCTCTGCCAGTTGGCAATAAACTTGCCAAAGCTACTATTGTTAGGACCGGGTCAGGCGATACTTGCAAGGCCCAGACCATTAGCCGCCAACACCTCGATACGGCGTCCGAGTAATTTGGACATGATGTCACCGACAGCAGACGGTGAGGCGGCTGTAGTGTAGAACGCTTCGGCAGCTTGAGTCTGATTCACCGGAATCATTTCGCTGGATGAGAGGCGGTAGGCAAGTTGTCGAGCCACAGCCTCCGAAGGTTCAATGATGGTAACTTGCGGACCTGCCAGATTTTGAATCTGATCCGCCAGGAAGGTGAAGTGGGTGCAGCCCAGCACAACAACATCATTGGCCAGTGAGACCGCTGGAGCGAGATACTGCCTGAGCATTTCCTTTACTTCTTCCCCATCGATATTTCCTGCTTCGACCTGATCTGCGAGTCCGGGACATGGCTGAAGCATGATTTGAACATGGGTCCCATAGCGAACGCAAAGTTGTGCAACAGCTTCGCTTTCCGCGGTTCTTCGCGTTGTGAGGACAACGATCCGGCCATTCCGACTGATTGCTGCGGCAGGTTTGATAGCGGGCTCGATACCGATGATAGGCAGGGAATACTTGGCTCTGAGTGCGGTTACGGTAGTCACCGTTGCGGTATTGCACGCGACTACGAGTGCTTTCGCTCCATTATTGACCAGAGCATCCGCGATTTCAGTGACGCGGCGGATGATGTAGGCAGATTCACGACTACCGTATGGCGCAAACCCAGAATCTGCAACATAGACAAATGCCTGGTGCGGGAGCAGCTTACGAGCGGCACGGTAGACAGCCAGTCCGCCAACTCCTGAATCGAAAATTCCTACAAAGCCTGACTGCATGATGAAGATGTAATAAATTAATCTGATCAGGTCTTAGCCTGAATCAAGCTGTGCCCGCTTGCGGGCATCAGCTGGATGAATCGTCAGGTGATATGTGGTCTAGCTGGCAGTACTGATTTTACATATCCAGTGGACTTCTAACGCCTTGTCCGCCTTTATTGAGAACATGGGTGTAAATCATCGTGGTATGGACATCCTTATGGCCAAGCAGCTCCTGGATAGTGCGGATATCGTAACCAGAATCGAGTAAATGAGTCGCAAACGAGTGGCGTAAAGTATGCGGAGTGGCCAACTTGGTTATACCGCTGGCCTGCACTGCTTTTTTCATTGCTCGTTGCAATAGCTTTTCGTCGATATGATGCCGCCGCTCGGTACCACTGCGTGGGTCGATCGAGAAACTTCCGGAAGGGAAAATATATTGCCATGCCCAATCCATTGCTGCGTTGGGGTATTTGCGTTCCAATGCATCTGGTAAATATACCGATGCCTTACCTAAGCGGCTATCATCATCGAACAAAATCCGGCGATGAAGCAAATGTGTTTGTAAAGGATCTGCCAATGATTCCGGTAACATGGTGATTCGATCTTTCGCCCCTTTACCATCGCGAATCAGAATTTCCCTGCGTTCGAAATCCACATCCTTTACCCTGAGGCGCACACATTCCATCAAACGCATTCCTGTGCCATACAGAAGGTTCGCCATCAGACCATAGGTTCCGCTCATCCTGACCAAGATAGCCTGTACTTCGGTACGTGTCAGAACAGTGGGCAACCGCTGAGGTTGCTTGGCACGGACGATCTCATTCAGCCAAGGTAAATCAATTGACAGTATCTCCTTATACAAAAACAGTAAAGCCGACAATGCCTGATTTTGAGTTGAGGCTGATACCTTACCCGCTACTGCCAAATGCGTTAAAAACGCCTCTATTTCTGCTGCGCCCATTGCTTGTGGATGACGTTTGCCATGGAACAGAATAAAACGCTTTATCCATTGTGTATATTGGGTTTCGGTACGTAAGCTATAGTGTTTGATACGGATACGGTCGCGGACTTGATCGAATTCGGGGAACGGTGCACAGCGCTGCCTATCCCTTCATTCGACCGAACATCGCTTTGCGGCTATGTCCACTCAACAATCTTCGATACACTGCGTGTATCTCAATTATTTCGGGGTGTCGCACAATTCGCGACCCGTTAGATGACATGTTTAAGTTCCTGCGCAAGCTTCTCGGTCGTTCGGGTAGGTTTCCGGCCGAGACTGATCCAGGATTGGATCCGGAGATGTTCATTTACGTGATGATCCCTGGCGATATTCAACCTCTCATGAGGGGTGAACAGTTCGAGGACCCATTGACTGAGGTGTTGGAGGTAGTTGGCGTCGGTAGCATCTCTGGTGGGGGCTCTCAGCTTGGCGAGCCATATCCTGACGGTTGTCCTCGCGTAAAGTTCTGCGGGATCGACATTGACGTCACAGATCGTGACCGAGCATTAGGTGTTATCCGGCAGAAGCTCGTTGAGCTGAATACTCCGATCGGTACAGAGGTTCACTACACCGTGGGTAACTCAATGCTGCTAGATCGCTTTGTCGGAGATACGTGGCAAGAGCGTTTGCCTCGGTCCTTCAAGCATCCCGGCTTCGGCGTTTAGCCATGTCGTCTAACGGGTTGCGAATTGATCGAATTTGGGGAATGGCGCATAGCGCTGCTTATCCCCTCATTCGAGCGAATATCGCCTCGCGGCTATGTCCGACAATCTTCAATACACTGCGTGTATCTTGATTGTTTCGGAGTGTTGCACAATTTTCGACCCGCTAGGTGTTTAGTCCCATATTGTGATATGACTCACTACTAACACAGGAGGAATTGTGGGACAGATATTACATGGGAGCGTCAGTGAAGGCTCCCGCAGGTGAGCTTTGGCGTTAGACTGCATGGCCGGTCGCTACGGAGAGAAGGATCATAAATGGGATGGAAGACAGATTTAATCCTTATTGAGGGGGACGTTGCCAGCCGAGAAGAGTTGTTGGAGGTGATTGGCCGTCCGGGCTACTCTATTCACAAGCGTGGCACTTGTGGCGACATGTTCCCACCCCGCTCCTTGGTAATCGGGGCGTATTCCGGCTGTACTCTGGTGGCTGACCCAAAGCTGCCGACGAGCATAATTGACTATCCAGCAGGTCAAGATGCTAACCGTCTTGTGGCCAACTTTGCCGATCGGCAAATACTATGTTGCGTATTGCATAGTGTCGTTAATCTTGCGGCGTTTGCGCTTTACGAAAAGGGAGAGTTGAAGCGTTGTTTCGCTGCTTCGGGCGACGACGGTGTTTTTGCAAGCACAGGCAAGGTGTTGTCCGCCGAGCGGAAAGTGACAAGTCAGTACGCAGAGATCTCTAACGGTGATGGAGAAATTGTCTATGTGGACGACGATGGCGAAACATTTACCCTAGATGCACTCGGTGAAGATATCGTTTTCGAAATAGTGTCTATGATGACTGGGAAGCGCCCTGATCGTGACGAAGAGCTGTTTAGCGCTCCGGCGGATATTTACTCAAAGCCACCCGTTCTCAGGGCGCTTTTTCGTTGGTAAGGTGCAGCCTACTCCACAATGAGCCCGATCGTTCAACAGGAGCACTTCACTTACACTGCACGGAGATCATAAATCATGAGCATGTTGTGCAGCTTGTATCGAATCACCCCTGAGCAGGTCACAAAGCTGAAAGATTTTCCCGACGCGATCGGCGAGTTGGTTGGCTTTACTGCGCCTCCTCCGAAGGTCAGCTTCCTCTCAAAGCTCTTTGGGAAGCCCCCGAAACAACTTTCTTCTTCAGGGCAGCAGTTCGAACCTGTCGCAGAAAGCGACATATTTGAACTCAATCAAGCTTGGCATATCCTGCATTTCCTGTTTTCTGGCACCAATGCAGAAAGTCCATGGCCTGGCGGATTTCTCATATCAGGAGGCGAGGAGATCGGGCCTGACCAAGGCTATGGGCCAATTCGTCTCTTTGACTCTGAGCTTTCCAGGGCTGTCGCTGGATTTCTCGATACTCAGTCGTTCAAGATGCTGGACTCTGCTTATGTCGCCAGTGAGATTGAAGCGACCGAGATCTATTGGAAAGTTTCTTCCGAACATACTGAACGGCAACGGCAATTGGAAGAACTATGGAGTATGGTCAAGGAACTTCAAACTTTCTTTGAGCACACGGTACGAGCAGGTAATGCAACTCTTCTTTCCATCTACTGAAGTGACATCCAACCTATTGCTCCAAGAGATACACCGCAAGGGTGCGCTCCCGAGCTTGGCACGTTAGTACTCTGCATGGGTGCACCTGATCCATAGGTCTGTTACTCATCCGGGAGAGTTCCCATGAAAAACGAAAAGGCAGCGCCATTCTGATCGTTCATTATCCCTTTATTCGCGGCGATGGGCCAGGTGTTGACAAGTCGCTGGTTCTTTTCGCCGGAGGAGTCTAAACTCGAAATTCTCCGGTATGTTTTTTCACATTACCCTCCCAACAAAGAGTAAAGGAGTACTTATGAAAATGAAACAAACATTTCTGGTTTCTGCAATGGCAGTTGCCATATCCACCGTGTTGACGGTCAATCCGATCCAGGCCGAGTCGCAACCGCAACCGACGATGAACAGTTTTTGGTGGCCGGATCAACTGGATCTGAGACCGTTGCGCCAGAATTCGGCTGAGTCTAACCCGTTGGGCAAAGCGTTCAACTATGCCGAACAGTTTAAAACGCTCAACCTCAAAGCGGTGAAAGAGGACATCGCGAACGTACTGCATACCTCCCAGCCCTGGTGGCCGGCGGACTACGGCAACTACGGACCATTGTTCATTCGCATGGCCTGGCATAGTGCCGGCGTGTACCGCATTTTCGACGGACGTGGTGGCGCTTCCGGCGGACAGCAACGCTTCGAACCGCTCAACAGCTGGCCGGATAACGTCAATCTGGACAAAGCGCGGCGCTTGCTATGGCCGATCAAACAGAAATACGGCAGCAAGCTTTCCTGGGCTGATCTGATGGTGCTGGCCGGCAATGTGGCGTTGGAGGATATGGGATTCAAAACCATAGGTTTTGCGGGTGGGCGACCGGATGATTGGGAAGCCGAGATCGTCAACTGGGGAACCGAAAAGGAATTTCTCGCCGATGAGCGCCATGATAAAAGAGGCGAACTGGCGAAGCCTCTGGCTGCCGTGCAGATGGGGCTGATCTACGTCAACCCGGAAGGGCCGGGCGGTAACCCCGATCCGTTGGCAGCTGCCAGGCATATCCGCGAATCCTTCGGCCGTATGGCGATGAATGACGAAGAGACGGTGGCTCTGATCGCCGGTGGCCATACCTTCGGCAAGGCGCACGGGGCGCACAAGCCGGAAGAATGCGTTGGCAAAGAACCGGCCGCGGCCGGTATCGAGGAGCAAGGTTTGGGTTGGGCCAATAAATGTGGCAGCGGCTATGGCGTCGATACAGTCACCAGTGGTCTGGAAGGGGCGTGGTCGACCAATCCGGCGCGCTGGACGCATGACTATTTAACTTGGCTGTACGCTTTCGAATGGGAAACAACCAAGAGCCCGGCCGGTGCGACGCAATGGATTCCGAAGGGCGGCAAAGGCGACAACTTCGTTCCAGACGCGCACGATCCGACTAAACGCCATGCACCGATCATGTTTACAACCGATATCGCTTTGAAAGTGGACCCTGAGTACCAGAAAATCTCCAAGCGTTTTCTCGATAATCCCAAGGAATTCGGAATTGCGTTTGCCAAGGCGTGGTTCAAGCTGACCCATCGCGACATGGGACCCAAGGCCCGCTACGTCGGTGCCGAGGTACCTGCGGAAGACTTTATCTGGCAGGATCCTATCCCCAAAGTTGATCACAAGCTGATCGACGCCCAGGATATCGCCAGGCTGAAGTCGGCGATCCTGGCCTCGGGTTTGACGATACCTGAACTGGCCCGGACGGCATGGGCTTCTGCCGCTACCTTCCGCGGTACCGATATGCGCGGCGGTGCCAACGGCGCGCGCATTCGCCTGGCGCCACAAAAGGATTGGGAAGTCAATGATCCAGCCGAACTGGCCAAGGTGCTGACTCGTCTGGAATCCATCCGGAACGACTTCAATCGTACGCTGAAAGGCGGCAAGAAAGTGTCGTTTGCTGACGTGATCGTGCTGGGTGGTTCCGCGGCCGTGGAAGAAGCTGCCAGGAAAGCCGGTTACAAGGTGCAGGTACCTTTCAAACCGGGCCGTATGGATGCCGCGCAAGCGCAAACCGACGTCAAGTCGTTCGCGGTGTTGGAGCCTAAAGCCGACGGCTTCCGCAATTATTTTGGTAAGGGTAATGCGTATTCGCCTGCGGAAATGCTGGTCGAGCGTGCGAACTTCCTGACCTTGAGCGTACCTGAAATGACGGTGCTGGTCGGCGGCATGCGGGCGCTGGATGCCAATGCTGGTCATTCCCGACACGGGATATTCACCAGCCGGCCCGGTACCTTGACCAATGACTTCTTTGTGAACCTGCTCGATATGTCTACTAAATGGGCAAGGTCGGCAACCGAAGGTCTTTACGAGGGGCGGGACCGTGCTACCGGCCAGATCAAATGGACAGCTACGCCCGTTGATCTGATCTTCGGTTCCAACTCCGAGTTGCGTGCGGTTGCCGAAGTTTATGCATCGGACGATACCAAAGAGAAATTCGTACATGACTTTGCCCAGGCATGGGCAAAGGTGATGGACCTGGATCGTTTTGACACGCGTTGATTTTACTTCGCTATGCACCCAACCTGGCTGTAATCAAGTCAAGTTGGGTGCCCTTTTGGATACCAACCCGCAGGATGCGGTGAGCGGGCGAAACTGGCTGCCTAATAATTTGCTTCTTCAGGCAGAGTACTGGCCGGGTAGGGTTCCTTGTCCAGATTAAAGTCCGGCCAGAACTTTTGCGACGGTTTCACCCATTAGAGACGGAGTCGGGCAGATGGTGACGCCCAGTTCTTTCAGTCTTTCCACTTTTTCTGCTGCGCTTTCACCGGCTGAAGAGATGATTGCTCCGGCGTGTCCCATCCGTCTTCCGGGAGGTGCAGTCAGGCCGGCAATGTAGGCAACCAGCGGTTTGCTCATGTTTTCCCTGGCGAACAGTCCTGCTTCTACTTCCATTGGGCCACCAATTTCACCAATCATCAGCGTGACTTTGGTTTCCGGATCTTCTTCCAGCTTTTGCAGTACATCCCGATGTGAACTGCCGATGATCGGGTCTCCGCCAATACCTACCGAAGTCGAAATCCCGATATTCAGCCGTCGCATCTGGTCGGCAGCTTCATAACCCAGTGTACCGGAACGGCCGACGACACCAACGACCCCACGGCTGTAAATATGCCCCGGCATGATGCCCAGCATCGCCCGTCCGGGGCTGATAGTGCCTGAACAGTTGGGGCCGGTCAGCATCATTCTGTCTTTCCCAGGGAAGAGGCGTAAGAAGTTTTTGACGGTCATCATGTCCTGGGTTGGAATGCCATCGGTGATGGATACGCAATATTTGATACCGGCATCGGCTGCTTCCATAATCGAATCAGCCGCAAATGCCGGCGGGACGAATACGATACTGGCTTCCGCACCTGCCTGCTCGACTGCTTCCCGGACGGTATTGAATACTGGCAGCCCCAGGTGTTTCTGCCCGCCTTTGCCGGGCGTTACGCCTCCCACTACATTAGATCCGTAATCGATCATTTCCTGAGCATGGAAGGTGCCGATCCGGCCGGTAAAGCCCTGTACGATGATCCGCGTCTGCTCATTGATGAGAATTGCCACTTTTCTATTCCCCTTTTTTGTTCGTGTTATTCAAACTGCAGCTTGGTTGCGAGCGTGCACTACTTTCTCTGCTGCATCGGCCAGGGTTTCTGCAGTAATGATCGGCAACCCGCTGTCAGCGATGATACGGCGGCCTTCTTCCACGTTGGTGCCAGACAGGCGCACGACCAGAGGGACCGTCATTCCGATATTCCGTACAGCCTGAACCACACCTTCGGCGATCCAGTCACAGCGGTTAATACCGGCAAAGATATTGACCAGCATGGCTTTTACGTTGTTATCCGCCAGTACCAGCCGGAATGCTTTTTCAGTTCGCTCGGCAGATGCGCCGCCGCCGACATCCAGAAAATTGGCCGGTTCGCCGCCGGCCAGTTTGATCATATCCATGGTCGCCATTGCCAGCCCGGCGCCATTGATCATGCAGCCGATGTCACCATCCAGTCCGACGTAACTGAGACCTGCTTCCGCTGCAGCAATTTCGCGCGAATCGATTTGTGAGTTGTCACGCAATTCGGAAATCCGGTGGCGCCGGAACAGTGCATTTTCATCAAAGCTCATCTTCGCATCCAGTGCGATCAGCTCGTTGTTGCGCGTGACAACCAGCGGGTTGATTTCGAGTATGTTCGCATCCAGATCGCGCATGGCGCGGTAGCAACCTCTGATCGTCTTGACGGCGTGATTGAGCAGAACATCTTCCAGACCCAGTGCAAAAGCCATGGTTCTTGCCTGGAAATCCTGCAGGCCGACAGCAGGCTCGATGTGAATTTTTTTGATGGCATCAGGATTCGTGGCTGCCAGGGTCTCGATATCCATTCCCCCCTGTGCGGAACCCACCATGACGATACGTTCATGACTGCGATCGATCATGAAAGCGAGATACACTTCCCGGGCAATTTCGGTACCGGCTTCGATATACAGTCTGGAGCAGAGTTTACCCGCCGGGCCGGTCTGGTGTGTGACCAGTTTTTTTCCCAGCAGTGATTCAGCTGCGACTTCGATTTCTTCATGTGTCCGGCATACTTTGACACCGCCTGCTTTACCACGGGCGCCGGAATGGATTTGTGCCTTGACGACCCACACATTGCCATCGATTTCCCGGCTGCGTTGTACCGCTTCTTCCACAGTGTGTGCCAGTCCGCCTTCAGCCAGCTTGATACCGTATTCAGCCAGGATTTCCTTGGCCTGATATTCATGGATATCCAATATCTTCTCCCTTGAATTTGATGGAATTGTTGGATTTGAAAAAATTCTGGAAAGGTGTGATCAATTAGCCAGTCAGGATGAAATCAGGCGGAAAAGCACGGTTCACGAAGATGAATGAGTGTTGTATGCCTGATTCCAATAGGGGATGGCTAAGTGTGCAGTAATTTTTCAGAGTTTCCCTGGATATTTGTTTATTTGCTTTTGGCAGCGATCGCTTCTGCCATTTTGACGATGTTGTTTGCCATTCTTTCCGAGGCGGCATCAATTAACCGGCCATCAAGTGAGGCTGCACCTTTACCTTGAGCTGCAGCTTCCTTCAATGCTGTCAGAATGCGTTTGGCTTTGTCGACTTCTGCTGCAGGTGGGGTGAAGACTTCATTGGCTAGCGCGATCTGTGTCGGATGAATTGCCCATTTACCTTCACAACCCAGTGCTGCAGCACGTCTGGCTGCCTGTTTGTAACCTTCGGGATCCTGAATGTCACCAAATGGGCCATCGATTGGTCGCAGGCCGAATGCGCGGCAGGCAACGGTCATTCTGCTGATGGCTGCGTGCCACTGATCTCCAGGATAATCCGGATTGAGCCCGCCGATATTGGTGGTACGTGCACGATTGCTGGCAGCGTAGTCAGCTACACCGAAATGCAATGCTTCCAGACGTCCGGCCGTTCCTCTGCGGGCGATATCTTCAACATTGGCCATCCCCAGTGCCGTTTCGATCAGTGCTTCCACACCGATCCGGTTTTTCAGCCCCTGCTGCATTTCAAGCTGGCTGAGCATGGCTTCGACCATGTAAACATCAGCATAAACACCTACTTTGGGAATCAGCAACGTATCGATCTTGTGCCCGGCCTGCTCTACCAGATCGACCACATCACGCACCATATATTGGGTATCGAGACCATTGATGCGTACAGAAAGCGTGACACCGTGACTTTTCCAGTCCAGATCATTGATTGCCTGAATGATATTTTTTCTTGCCTGGATCTTGTCATCTGGTGCGACTGCATCCTCCAGATCCAGAAATATGAAGTCCACTCCGCTTTTCAGCGCTTTTTCAAACATTTCGGGACGGGAACCCGGAACAGCCAGTTCGCAGCGCTGTACACGCGGTGTTTTGGTTTCATACAGGGTATGACTCATTATTCCTCCAACGGATTAAATATGATGTTATGTGTGGATACTGGGATGTATGAATACTGCCGGTGAGGGTCCCGGTCGTTCATAAAGACCAGCAGATGTGTGGAATTGAAGGGTAAAACCGGAAACACGGAAGTGATATTTTTGAAAATTTGGCAGCATTACCAGTCGGATTTGCGAAATTATAGCACCGGCAACGATCCGATTTCAGCCATTCCTTGATATCACGCGATGCGCCGGCTGAAATGTGACCGAGCACAGCTGCTGTGATACAGCTTTCGGGTTCTCTGGTTGCAATGAGTGGATCAGTCAGTTTTATTACGGGGAAGTAGGGTAAGAAGTAAAAGGGTATAAACCTATTCTAGTTTTATTATGCTTTGCTGTCGTTGCCAATAACCAGCCAGATTTGCTGCTGGAGGATGTGGTTACTCAGGGCTATCTGGCGAGGGTAGAAAATGTTTGATATATACTTGGCATTTGGCGGAGAGGGTGGGATTCGAACCCACGTGCCAGGAAATCCTGACCATCTGATTTCGAGTCAGCGCCGTTATGGCCACTTCGGTACCTCTCCGGTTTGCGGCGAACAACGGGTGCTATTTTATCAGTTTTTCAGCCTGTTTATCGTCGAGCTGCTTTGCGTAAAGGGTTATCACTTGTATTACTGTTCTATCTGGCAAGAGCGCGCTGGTCGTAATAGCGGGCTTTACTGTCATCTATCCGAAAATTCCAGTTATGTGATCTGTTCATGACCAGGCTCAAGACACTTTACGTTTGCAATTCTTGTGGCGGACAGACTTTGAAATGGCAGGGTCAGTGCCCGCATTGCCGTGAATGGAATACGCTGACTGAGACTGTACAAGAGAAGAATGTACTGCGTTTTTCGCCAGATTCGATGCAGAAACAGGTGTTGAGTTTGAGCGAGGTCGAGACTGAGGATATGCCTCGTTTCCTGACGGGAATGGATGAGTTTGACAGGGTGCTGGGAGGGGGGCTGGTACAAGGCGGGGTTGTGTTATTAGGTGGCGATCCGGGTATAGGTAAATCGACGTTGTTGTTACAGGCGTTGTCTCGAATGTCTGCTCATCATCGGGTGTTGTACGTCAGCGGTGAAGAATCCATGCAGCAGGTAGCGTTGCGTGCAAGGCGGCTGTCTCTGGATGTGGCCAGGGTTGATTTGTTGACTGAGATCCGGCTGGAGGCGATCCAATCGATTCTGGCTGAGCATCGTCCGCGTATCGCAATTATCGATTCGATTCAGACAATTTATTCCGAAACATTACAGTCTGCACCCGGTTCGGTGGCTCAGGTGCGTGAATGTGCAGCACGATTGACCCGATTCGCAAAAACCAGTGGTACCTGTATCGTACTGGTAGGGCATGTAACCAAGGATGGTTCATTGGCCGGGCCGCGTGTTCTGGAGCACATGGTGGATACGGTGCTCTATTTTGAAGGAGATACGCATTCAACATTTCGTTTGATTCGTGCTTTCAAAAACCGTTTTGGGGCGGTTAACGAGCTGGGCGTCTTCGCCATGACTGAAAAAGGATTGCGGGAAGTGGGAAATCCTTCAGCACTGTTTCTTTCTCACCATGGTGTGCGTGTAGCGGGTACTTGTGTAATGGTAACGCAAGAGGGCACACGTCCTCTGCTGGTAGAAATCCAGGCATTGGTGGATGAGGCGCATGCACCCAGTCCCAGAAGATTGTGCGTCGGACTGGAACAGAACCGGTTGGCAATGTTGTTGGCGGTGTTGCATCGTCATGCCGGTATCCCCTGTTTCGATCAGGATATTTTCATCAATGCGGTCGGGGGGGTCAAAATTACTGAGCCAGGAGCTGATCTGGCGGTAATGCTGGCGATCGTTTCGTCATTGAAGAATCGGGTTCTGCCTGAAAAAACAGTCATATTTGGAGAAATTGGACTGGCAGGTGAAGTACGGCCGGTACAGCGAGGACAGGAGCGGATTAAAGAAGCTGCCAAACTGGGTTTTACCTGTGCGGTGATTCCAAAGGCCAATCAATCCAGGCAAGCTGTCAAAGGAATCGAAATCATCGCTGTGGAGCGAGTAGAAGAAGCTGTCAGCGCACTTTTCTGAGTTCTGAACAGATCATGTGCAGATTTTTCCGGCATGAATGCCAGTATGTGGGTTGTCAGGCGGGAGAAAGCGACATAAATCATGTGGTGAGTTACGCAGCGAGCTAAATGACCCGGGTATCGACATGACAATCAATACCCGGGAGATCCAGTTTTACTCCGTGCGGGCAAAACGATCGGCGCTGTTGAATTTGCTGTCCCTGAACGGACGTTTACGGGTTTCACGACCAAATGGTTGCCCGAACCCAGCATCTTTGTCTCCTCGGTGACCTGGGGAAGCCGTGCGTGTATTGGGATTGTCCGACCATGAACGTCTGGTTTTGTGTGCAGCAGCAGAGGAAGATGGTCTTCTTCCTGGTTTGTCGTCACTACGACCAAATCTTGGTTTGGTACGTGGTTCTATACCGGGTATGACATGAAATTCAAAGCGATTGCCGGTAAACCGTTCGATTCTCTTCAGATGAGCAACATCTTTCCCGGATGCGAACGAAACTGCGATACCGGAAGCGCCAGCCCGGCCGGTCCGCCCGATCCGATGCACATAGTCTTCTGCAAACTTTGGCAAATCGAAATTGATGACATGGGTAATGTCGGCAATATCGATTCCGCGTGCGGCGACATCCGTAGCCACCAGAATCTTGAGCCGGCCCTGACGCAGGCCGGTCAGAGTGCGTGTACGTTCACGCTGCGTCATGTCTCCGTGCATGGCGGCAGCCTTATGTCCCTGGGAAGAAAGGTTATCTGCGAGGGAATCGGCATCACGTTTCGTTGCAGTAAATACGATTGCCTGTTTGATGGTGGTGTCACGCAGCAGATGGTCCAGTAGCCTGTTTTTGTGCGTGAGGTCATCTACATAATGCATACGCTGTTCGATGTGATCGAGTTTGGTATGCTGAGCAGCCACCTGAATGCGTTTCGGTGCTTTCAGCAGACGTGTGGCGATTTTCTCGATTGCAACGTCCAGCGTTGCCGAGAACAGCAGTGTTTGCCTGGTTGCGGGTGTCGAGAGAGCGATGCGCTCGACATCCTGGATGAATCCCATATCCAGCATGCGATCTGCTTCGTCCAGTACCAGCATTTCCAGCCGCGAAAAATCTATCCGCCCGCGTTCGATGTGATCGATCAAACGCCCGGGTGTGGCGACCAGTACATCGACGGTTTGTGACAGGAGTTTATTTTGCAGGGGGTAGGGCATACCGCCCAGAATACTGACGACATTGATACGTGGCAGGAATTTTCCATATTTGCTGGCAGCATCGGAAACCTGCAGAGCCAGTTCACGTGTTGGTGTCAGAACCAGTATGCGCGGGCCACGTCCGCGAATTTGTGCGGGTGTGGCCAGACGATGCAATGCCGGCAGCATGAAGGCGGCTGTTTTGCCGGTTCCGGTCTGTGCACTTGCCATGACATCATGGCCTGCGATCAGATCCGGAATGGCTTGCTGCTGAATGGGGGTGGGGGCAGTATAACCCGCTGCCAGTACGGCTTTTACGATTGCGGGATGCAGATTCAAATTTTCAAATGACACTTTGGTTTTCCTGATAATGAAGAAATTTAATGCGCGAACAGGAATATACCGCAGCAAACAATGCTGGTACCGCTGGCGCATATCTATAAAACATCGCTGCTAACCAGGGATACTGCACAATTTCGAGAAGAAAAAATCTGGAGAGGTCAGAAACGATGAAACCTGAAACCCTGCCTTGACTTGATAGAGGCAGGGCGGTAAGTATACAGTAAATTACAGTAAAGGTTGAGTTTTTATGGAATTGCTGAGCGCAAGCGACTGGTCAACGTGTAATCGGTTTGTAGCGAATTCGTTTGGGTTTGGCCGCTTCTTCTCCAAGGCGTTGGCGTTTGTCGGCTTCGTATTCCTGGTAGTTGCCTGTAAAAAACGTGACTTGTGAATTGCCTTCAAAGGCCAGGATATGGGTGGCAATGCGATCCAGGAACCAGCGATCATGAGAAATCACCAGCACACAACCGGCAAATTCCAGCAAGGCATTTTCCAGTGCTCTCAATGTTTCTACATCCAGGTCATTGGAAGGTTCGTCCAGCAGCAATACGTTACCTCCCGCTATCAGTGTTTTGGCAAGGTGCAGCCGGCCTCGTTCACCACCGGAAAGTGTCCCGGTGATTTTCTGCTGGTCAGGACCTTTGAAATTGAAGCGGCCAAGGTAGGCGCGTGCAGGTACTTCATATTTGCCGACGATGAGCATGTCGTTTCCGCCTGAGATGGCCTGGAATACGGTCTGACTATCGGACAGAGCATCACGTGACTGATCCACATGGGCGATTTTGACTGTTTCACCTATTTTGATTTCACCTGTATCCGGCTGTTCTTTTCCCGTAATCATGCGGAATAGGGTGGATTTTCCGGCACCATTGGGGCCGATGATTCCAACGATTGCACCTGGCGGTATTCTGAAACTCAGATTGTCAATCAGCAGGCGATCTCCAAATCCCTTGGAGACATTGATAAATTCAATGACTTCATTTCCCAGTCTGTCTGCGACGGGAATGAAGATCTCTTGTGTTTCGTTGCGTTTCTGGTATTCCTGGGAACTGAGTTCTTCAAACCGGGCCAGGCGGGCCTTGGATTTCGCTTGCCTGCCTTTGGGATTTTGCCGTACCCATTCCAGCTCTTGTTTGAGTGATTTCTGGCGGGCGGATTCTGCACTTTCTTCCTGTTTCAGGCGTGTTTCTTTCTGTTCCAGCCAGCTTGAATAGTTTCCTTTCCAGGGGATACCGTGGCCGCGATCCAGCTCCAGTATCCATTCTGCTGCGTTATCCAGGAAATACCGGTCGTGTGTAACGGCTACTACTGTGCCGGGGAAACGTGCAAGAAACTGCTCGAGCCATTCGACTGATTCTGCATCCAGATGGTTGGTAGGCTCATCCAAAAGCAGCATGTCCGGCTTGGATAGAAGCAGTCTGCAGAGTGCAACGCGACGTTTTTCTCCTCCTGAAAGATGCTGGATATGAGCATCCCATTCCGGGAGGCGCAGTGCATCAGCGGCTATTTCCATCTGTTGGGATAAATTATCCCCATTTTGTGTCGTTAGTATTGCTTCCAGTCGTGACTGTTCGGCTGCCAGTACTTCGAAATCGGCATCTGGTTCGGCATAGGCTGCATAAACCGCTTCCAGTTGTTGTTGTGCGTTGAACACGTCTCCTAGCCCTTCCTGAACTGTTTCGCGCACGGTAAGTTTGGGATCCAGTTGCGGTTCCTGCGGCAGGTAGCCAATCTTGAGATCTGGCATGGGTGTACATTCCCCTTCAAAATCTTTATCCGCACCGGCCATGATTTTTAACAGGGTAGATTTACCAGAACCATTCAGGCCGAGCAGGCCGATTTTTGCTCCTGGAAAGAAACTCAGCGAGATGTCTTTGAGAATGACGCGTTTGGGAGGAACGATTTTGCCGACGCGATTCATAATTAAAACGTATTGGGCCATAAATGCTTTATTAATCCTGAATTTGAATTGATCTGAACAATCTAGAATCTGGGGAATTTCTGCCGGGATTTAATAAGAAAAAGCCACAGTTTAAAGCCGGCAGCCAGTATGGCAGAGCAGACGATTTACATCTTAATTATATTAAAAGGCAAAAATGTAAAAGGCAAATACTGGCGCTGAAGAAGTGAAGCATTCCATCAAGCGGGTAGAGTCGTTTGTCTGAGCGGATATGAACTTATCATCGGGGGGGGTATGAAAATTACAGTTCATTATAAGTCGGGGGAAGTTCAAGTTTTTATTGTTCCGGCCGAGATACACGTTACCGAATTTCAAGAAATGGCCAAGAAAGTGGGTGGAGAAGTGCTCAGAGTAGAATTTACATCGTTTGGTTCAAGGCCTCATCGATGTCATGCCGGAGAAGGGAAACACTAGCAGCAATCCTGGATCAGTCGGTCACTGTTGTAAATGTGTACTGTATAACTCCAAAAATGCCTGTCGTGTTAAAAAATATTAGATGGTTGATTTATCGATATGGTTCAATCGTAATATTTCTGATGGGTAGCGGAGTTATGTTTATCTGGTGCCATATCCGGGTGAAAAAAAGTGATATTAGTCATATCCCGCTATTTAAAAGTGTAATAAGTTGTTCCGTTGTCACAAGCAGATTTTTCGTTACGACTCCGGTTATTTTTACGGAACGCTGCTGAACTGATAGATAAACATAAGTTAACACTCGGTTTGCAGGCGAGTAATAGTAATATATGCAGCTGTAGTGATTGTAGTGAGAACCGGGGTTAGAGACATATTTGTTTTTTATTGAGGGTTTCGAGTGAATATTTCCATTAAAGCCTGGATAGTCAGTCTATCAGTCATTTTTTATCTGCTTGCACTCGGTGGTTGCACGACTTATCCATTACTTTCTACTCAAGGTGAACAGGTGCCGCATGATTATCTGATCGGACCGGGTGACACATTAAATATCATCGTTTGGCGCAATCCGGAAATATCCATGAGTGTGCCGGTGCGTCCGGACGGGAAGATTACTACACCACTCGTAGAGGATTTGCCGGCAAGTGGAAAGACTTCAACCGAACTGGCACGTAATATCGAAGAGACTCTTTCTAAATATTTACAGCAGCCGGTAGTCACCGTCGTTATAACTGGTTTCGTCGGACCGTTCAGTGAGCAGATCCGGGTGATCGGCGAGGCAGCGCAACCACAGGCATTACCTTACCGGGAAAACATGTCATTGATGGATGTCATGATTGCGGTGGGAGGGTTGACTGATTTTGCAGCAGGAAACAGAGCAAGAATTATTCGGAATGTCGATGGTGAACAGCAGCAATTCCGGGTCAGACTGGAAGACCTGATTCGGGATGGTGATATCTCCGCCAATGTTCCGGTTTACCAGGGCGATGTGCTGGTTATTCCTGAAAGCTTTTTTTGATTGATTTGATCGTGATAAATGAAGAGGTGACCCGATATGAGTGAGTTGATTGCTCAACTGCTGGTTTATATCAAGGGTATCTGGAAATATAGATGGGCTTCAGTTGCGACCGCATGGATTGTCGCGATTGCGGGCTGGTTCTTCGTTTATCAGATGCCGGACAATTATCAGGCTTCTGCACGGATTTACGTCGATACCCAGAGTATTCTGCGCCCGCTGATGGCCGGGATGACGGTATCCCCCAACCCGGACCAGCAGATTACCATAATGAGCCGAACACTCATCAGTCGACCGAATGTCGAGAGAATCATTCGTATGGTTGATCTGGATATCAAGATTACAGATGACAGTGCCAGAGAAAAGCTGGTCACTACCCTGATGAAGGATATTAAGCTTTCAACGACGGGTAGCGATAATATTTTCATGATTTCATATGATAATAAAGATCCCAGGCTGGCCAAGGACATTGTCCAGTCACTATTGACTATTTTTGTTGAAGGTGGGTTGGAAGGTAAAAAACAGGATTCAGCTTCTGCATTGCGTTTTATCGACCAGCAAATTGCTGCCTATGAGGAAAAGCTGGTTGCTGCCGAAGCAGCATTGACGGCTTTCAAACAGAAGAATATTGGTTTTTTGCCCGGACAGGGGGGGGATTACTACAGTCAACTGGTATCGGCTGCAGAAGAGTTGGAAAAGGCCAGGCTTACCTTGCTTGAGGCTGAGCAGGCACGTGATGCAGTCAAGAAACAGATAACGGGTGATGAGCCGGTGCTGTTGTTCGAAGTGGGTGAAGTATCACCGCAAAGTATTGTCAATCCGGAGATCGATTCCCGTATTCAGGCATTGAATACGAATCTGGATAATTTGATGTTGAATTTTACCGATCAACATCCTGATGTTGTCGCCACCAAACGACTGATTTCTCAATTGGAGGAGCGTAAGGTCGAAGAAGCCAAACTTGCCGGTACAGTCAATAATCGTGGTAGAAATTATGATCCGATGATGCAGCAACTGAATATCGCACTGGCTGAATCCGAAGCACAAGTGGCATCCATGAAGGCGCGGGTGGCGGAGTATGAAGCCCGCTTTGAACGTCTGAAATCGATGAGTAATACGGTTCCTGCCGTAGAGGTGGAGATGCAGCAGCTCAACCGTGATTACAATGTGAATAAAGCCAATTATGAGAAGCTGCTGGAGCGTAGAGCATCTGCTGAAATCTCTGGTGAGCTGACTTCTACTTCAGGCTTGATGTCTTTCAGGATCGTTGATCCTCCTACGGTTCCAGAAGCTCCATCCGGACCGGATCGCAAGAAATTTTTTACACTTGTTTTGATTGGAGCCCTAGCGGGAGGAATTGGTTTTGCTTTCATTATTAGCCAGATCCGGCCAACATTCCATAGCCAGAGTACTTTGAGGGAGCTGACAGGTTTGCCGATTCTGGGGACGATTCCAATGGTATGGACAGAACAGCAAAAATTAAAAGACAAGAGGAAGATTTATGCGTTTGGTATTTCTCTGTTGATGCTGATGGCATGCTATGTTGTCTTGATGATTTATGTAAAGCCACATGGGATGACAGCTGCCTGAATTGATGGTGTAAGGGTTGTAATATAATGATGGAGTGGATATGAGCCTGATAGAAAGGGCTGCGGACAAGCTTGTAAAGAATGATATGAATGGCTTTATGCCAGGCGGTGTGTCGCAGCATGATTCTCGTGAAGGAATTGGCCCCGATTCGTTATTTTCATCTGATGGAGTGCCGGGTAAAAAAACTGGGTACGGCAGGATTATCAAAGAAGAGGCGGGAGCTGATCGGATTAATAAAGCTGCTGACACAAAAAAGACAGTTAAAAGAATCGAAGTCGATCTGGAAAATCTGCACCGTAAGGGTGTTGTCACTCTTCACCATACTAAATCTGAAATAGCTGAACAGTTTCGGCTGATAAAGCGTCCGTTACTTGCTAACGCATTCAATCCGGACAGTGGAGTAAAGAACGGTAACCTGATCATGGTTACCAGCTCTTTATCCGGAGAAGGGAAAAGCTTTTGCTCACTGAATTTGGCAATGAGTATCGCAATGGAAATGGACCATCGGGTTTTGCTGGTGGATGCTGATGTCGCGCGTCCCTCTATTCCTGCAACCTTGGGCTTTAGTCCGGAAGAACCGGGATTGCTGGATATGCTTCGTGATTCACAGCTGTCGATATCTGATGTGATGATGAAAACCAATATAAAGAAGTTGACGCTGATACCGGCAGGGAGGCGCCATACACATGCAACTGAATTGCTGGCCAGCCAGAGTATGCATTCTATTCTGGTAGAGCTTGCGCAACGCTATCATGATCGTGTGGTGATTTTTGATTCTCCCCCGTTATTGTTGACCAGTGAGGCGCGAGTGCTGGCAAGCCAGATGGGACAAATCGTGCTGGTAGTCGAGGCGGAGAGGACAACTCAGCAGACGGTAAAAGAGGCTTTACAGCAGATCGAGGCATGCGATGTAGTTAACCTCATTTATAACAAAGCCAGAGCACATGGCAGCACCGGATACTACGGCTATTATTGATGAAATCATTTGGGTGCGGTAATGACAATCTCTCCCGTTTGAGGATGTGTCTGAGGGTTGGTTGTATTGTTGGATTGAGTAGCTGGGGGTTTCAGGTAAGTGCAGCAGAGTGGAATATTCAGCCACGGTTAACGGTTAGTGAGACATATACTGATAATGTAAGATTGGGTGGAGGGAGCGGTTTCGGGGGATTTGGCGGGCTTGGCAGCGGGAGTGAGTTTATTACACAGATCAGTCCAGGAGTGAATATAACAGGCGAAGGACGTCGCTTTAAATCGAATCTTAGTTACACTTTGAATAATCTCGTTTATGCAAAAAATGAGCGATTCCGGATACGGAATTTATTGAATGCTGATACGAGTGCTGAAATTATCAAGCACCATTTTTTTATAGATGGTCGAGCAGCAATTTCCCAGCAGAATGCTTTTTTATTTGGATCTCAGGCGCTGGATAATGCTACCTTGACAGGGAATCTGAGAAATATTTACAGGTGGAGTATCAGCCCCTATGTGCGCCAGCGTTTCAGCAATCTTGCTTCAGGTGAAGTTCGCTACGTTCACGGCGAGGTTAGTTCAAATGTCAACAATTTTTCCAATAGCAGTTCTGATACAGCAATTCTTTCTCTGAATAGCGGTTCGGCGTTCAAGACGCTTGGCTGGGGAATCAATTACAGTCATACACAGATCGATAGAAAATATGCCAGGCCCAATCTTGGGAGGTTGCAAACGATTGAGCTGGAACGAACTACTGGTATGCTCAGATATGCTGTAACGTCACAATTTAACCTGATCGGTACAGCGGGGTATGAACGTAACAGTTTTATTTCGATAAGAGGGCGAACATCCAGCCCTTTGTGGACAGTTGGTTTTTCCTGGACGCCTACCAAAAGGACAAAAATTGATGCATCGGGAGGAAAAAGATTTTTCGGGAATACTTACGCGGCGTCAGTTGATCACCGTACTCGCAATACAGTATGGAATCTGAGTTACATAGAAGATATCTCCACTTTCGGTCAGCAATCTCTGGCTGGTGGCTCGATTCTGAATGCCTCTATGTTGAGCCAGTTATTTTCTGGTTTGCAGGGAGGAGAAGCGTTATTGAACCAAGGGCTTCCATCCTCATTTGCTGATCCAAATAATTTTCTGACTAATCGTTTGTTTTTACTTAGACGTTTACAGGCCTCGCTTACTATAAATGGTAAGAAAAACTCACTTGTATTTCGTGGATTTAACTATTCCAGAAAATCATTCAGTTCGGATGAGGAGGATGCTGATTTGATTGGTATCGGTAATGCAGTACTGACCCGGGATACTACGCAGACTGGGGGTAATATATTGTGGAATTATCGGTTGTCTCCTAGAACAAGTGCCAATATCAATCTGGGATACATAAGAACCAGTTATGATGCAGTTAATCTGAAAGATGACAACATGATAGTGAGGGCGGGCTTGAATAAACAATTTACCTCTCATATCACTGGTTCGATCATGTACTATCACCTGCAGCGTGAATCCAATCGCAATAATAGTAGCTATGATGCCAATGCGGTGACAGCGACTTTGAATATGAATTTTTAGAAAGTTGAAGCTTTATTATGTATTTAGCCTACTATGGTTTTGCCGAGAAGCCGTTTCAGTTAAAACCCGACCCGAATTTCTTTTTTCCCAGTCGAGGCCATAAACGTGCTGCGGCTTATCTTGAATACGGCCTTTCGCAGGAAGATGGTTTTATTATCATTACGGGTGATGTAGGCGCTGGCAAAACAACCCTGATGCGCTACCTGTTCCAGAAGTTGAGGCAAGAGCGGGTGGCGGCTGCACAATTGGTGAGTACACGGCTGGACCCGGATGATGCCTTGAGAATGGTAGCTGCTGCTTTTGGCCTTTCTTATGAAGGTCTGTCCAAGGCTGCATTGCTGCTCGAGCTTGAACAATTTATGCGTAAGTGTGAACGGGAAAGTACACGAGTTTTACTAGTGGTTGATGAGGCACAAAATCTTCTTCCGCAGACACTTGAAGAATTGCGGATGTTATCGAACTTTCAGTCAGATAACAGGCCTTTGTTACAAACCTTTTTACTTGGCCAGCCAGAGTTCAGGAGGACGTTGCTCGGCAGTCAAATGCAGCAACTGCGCCAGAGAGTGATTGCCACCTATCATCTGGGTCCGCTGGATCAGGCGGAAACCAGGGCCTATATCGAACATCGTCTTCAAAAAGCCGGTTGGAATGGAAGTCCTGTACTGCAGGATGAGATTTTTGAAGTGATACATAATTTTTCTGCCGGGATTCCTCGTAAAATCAATCTGTTTTGTGACAGATTGCTGATTATGGGGTGTTTGGAAGAATTACAGACTTTGGGTAAAGCTGAAGCGAATGAAGTAATGCTCGATATTCAAAAAGAGTTTGATCTGGCGGTTTCTCCTGAATGAATCTTATGATCCGTAATGCGTTGACCATTGATGTGGAAGATTATTTCCAGGTATCGGCTTTTGCCCGGTATATTCCGCGTTCATCCTGGGATAGTTTGCCATGCAGAGTCGAGCGCAATATTGACCGGATTCTCGTGTTGCTGGACGAGCATAAAATCAAGGCCACTTTTTTTACATTGGGCTGGATAGCAGAGCGTTATCCGTCCATGGTGAAAAGAATTGTTGAGAATGGTCATGAACTGGCCAGTCATGGTTATGCCCATCACCGTGTTACTGAGCTGAGCCGCGGGCAGTTTTATGATGATATTGCTCGCAGTAAATTCCTGCTGGAAGATATTGGTGGGCAGTCTGTCTGGGGGTATCGTGCCCCCAGTTTTTCTATCAATAAAGATAATCTCTGGGCGCTGGATTACCTGGAAGAAGCAGGCTATCGATATAGTTCCAGTATTTATCCGGTAGAGCATGATCATTACGGTATGCCGGACGCTCCGCGTTTTGCCTTTAATCCGACTGGCTCCCGGAAAATACTTGAATTACCGGTAACTACTGTACGCTTGCTGGATCGTAATTTTCCAGCAGGTGGAGGCGGCTATTTCCGTCTTTGGCCCTATGCGGTTTCGCGCTGGTTTTTGCAGAGAGTCAACTCAGTTGATCGTCAACCTGCAATTTTTTATTTTCACCCATGGGAGATCGATCCCGATCAGCCCCGGCAAGTGGGAATTAGCTTCAAGACGCGTTTTCGTCATTACCTTAATCTGGGTCGTATGGAAAAACGGCTCGATGCCCTGATCCGACATTTCGACTGGGGGCGTATGGATCAGATTTTCCTGCGACAGTCGGTGTGAGTTTCAGCGGTTCTATTGTGCAAAATACGCCTTATTTGTTTCCAGGCGCATTACCCGGGATTTCTGTGTTATCCCCAGATAAATTCCAGGCTTGGGATGAGTTCATCATGGCTTGTCCTGAAGCGACCTTTTTTCACCGTGCCGGATGGAAGCAGGTGATAGAACAAGCTTTCGGGCATAAAACCTGGTTCCTGTATATAGAAGAGGGCGGGTGTATTCAAGGTGTATTGCCTCTGGCAGAGATTGACAGTTTGTTATTCGGGCACAGCCTGAGTGCTTTGCCATTTTGTGTGTATGGTGGTATTGCTGCAATATCAGATGACGCACGAATCCGCCTTGATCAGGCAGCCCAGATGTTGGCAACATATCTGAAGGTTGATTATCTGGAATATCGTCATCTTCACCCTTTTCACCACGATTGGCCCACTAAAGATTTATACGTTACGTTCCGCAAAACCATGGATTCTGATGTAGAGCAAAACATGCTGGCAATTCCCCGCAAGCAGCGTGCCATGGTACGTAAAGGGATGAAATATGAGTTGCAGAGCTATCTGGATCAGGATACCGACCATTTTTTTCGAGCCTATTCAGCCAGTGTACATCGCCTGGGTACACCAGTTTTTTCCCGCAAATATTTCCGGTTATTGAAAAGTGTTTTTGCAGAAGATTGTGAGCTGCTCATTATCACTAAAGATGAAAATGTAGTCAGCGCAGTCATGAGTTTCTATTTCCGGGATGAAGTGCTGCCTTATTATGGCGGTGGAACGGACGCGGCTCGAGATCTGGCGGGTAATGATTTCATGTACTGGGAACTGATGCGGCGTGCCTGTGAACGGGGCTACCGGGTTTTCGATTTCGGACGCAGCAAGCGAGGAACCGGATCATACAGTTTTAAAAAGAACTGGGGGTTTGAGCCGCAGCCGTTGTTTTATGAATACCAGCTCCATCAAGCAAAAACGATTCCTGAACATAATCCGCTTAATCCAAAGTATCAGCTTTTTATCAAGGCTTGGCAGAAGATGCCTTTGGCTCTGGCCAATATGCTCGGCCCGCATATCGTTAAAAATCTGGGTTAAGAAAGGATGCGGGGACTCCTTTATCTGACACACAGAATTCCTTATCCACCCAATAAGGGAGACAAGATACGTTCTTTTCATCTTCTGCAGCACCTCAGCAAGCGTTATCGTGTGTACTTGGGAACGTTCATTGATGATGAAGAAGACTGGCAGTATGAAGATGAAGTCAGAAAGTATTGTCAGGATGTATGCATTGTCAGGCTGAATCCGCTGTCAGCCAGGATAAGAAGCCTGTTTGCGTTGTTCGGGAATGATCCGCTGACACTGGCTTATTATCGCGACGCGAGGCTGATGCAGTGGATTAAAGCGCTGTTCAGCAATGAATCCATACAGGATATTGTGGTTTTCTCTTCTGCCATGGCGCAGTATGTTGAACATTTATCTGGTTGTCGGCGCATCATCGATTTCGTTGATGTGGATTCGGATAAATGGCGGCAGTACGCTTTATCAAAGCAGTGGCCGTTCAACCGGATTTATCACAGGGAATCACGATATTTGCTGAATTATGAAAGGAAAGTGGCGGAAGAATTCAGCTATTCGACTTTCGTTTCGGAAAAAGAGGCAGAATTATTCCGGCAGCTTGCGCCGGATGCAGCAAGTAAGACGACATTCTTCAATAATGGTGTCGATACCGATTTTTTTTCCACTCAGCGCAGTTATCCCAATCCTTATCCGGCTGCAAAGAAAGTGCTGGTGTTTACAGGTGCCATGGATTATTGGGCTAATATCGATGCAGTAAGCTGGTTTGCAAATTCAGTATTTCCTGCGATACGCACGAAACAGCCGGATGTCGATTTTTATATTGTGGGTGCTAAACCCGCCAGACAGGTACAGATGCTGGCAGATTTGCCGGGGATCTATGTGACCGGCGCTGTAGAGGATATTCGGCCGTATCTTATACATGCAGCAGTGGCAGTTGCTCCCTTGCGGATTGCGCGGGGTATCCAGAACAAAGTGCTGGAGGCAATGGCCATGCAAAAACCTGTTGTTGTTTCCGTACAGGCAATGGAGGGAATTCATGCCGTATCAGAGAAGGAACTGATCGTGGCTGGGGATGCCGGGGATTTTGCTGAGCAGATTCTCTTGCTTCTCGACTCTGATGAACAGGTAACCATGGGACGACTGGCGAGAGAACGAGTTCTGCAGGATTACACCTGGCCGGCTAATCTGTCACGAATCGATGCGTTGCTTGCGGCACCCTAGGTTAAGGTTCAGTAAAAATGGGCCGTTTCTGCCATATCCAGATACATTAGCGGAAGGTTATTTTGACTGATGGTTCTGCCATGAATATTACAGTTCAATCACAACGTACTGCTGTCGGCAGCAGAATGATTAACGGGCGAAGTGTGGCAGCATTGATCACCTTGCTGGTAATCGCCGTCATCCTGGGTATTTATCATACAACCGTCGAATCGATGGTAGCTATCTGGAACCGGTCTGATACCTATGCTCATGGTTACCTGATCCTCCCGTTCAGCGTGTACATGATCTGGAAAAAGCGTGCAATGCTATCGACGATTCAATACCGTCCTGACTATATGCCATTATCGGTGCTGGTCGGGCTGGGGGCGGGGTGGTTGCTGGCTTCTGCTGCAAGTGTTGTGGTGGTGGAACAGTACGCTCTGGTCGCAATGATACCAGTGATCGTCTGGGCTTTGCTTGGTCTGCGTGCTTTCAGTGCCATTCTGTTCCCGCTTGCATATCTGCTGTTTGCTGTACCATTCGGTGAAGTATTTATTCCACCTCTCATTGATTTTACAGCTGATTTTACCGTTGGCGCGTTACAGGCAACTGGTATTCCGGTTTATCGTGAGGGGAGTTTCTTCAGTATTCCCAGCGGTAACTGGTCGGTTGTGGAAGCCTGTAGCGGAGTGCGTTATCTGATTGCTTCGGTGACGTTGGGAACACTTTACGCCTATCTGACCTACCACAGTATCAGCCGGAGACTGATATTCATTGCATTTTCGATCGTAGTGCCGATCGTTGCCAACGGGGTGCGCGCATATCTGATCGTCATGACCGGTCATCTCAGTGATATGCAACTGGCGGTCGGTGTCGATCATCTGATTTATGGCTGGATCTTTTTTGGTCTGGTCATGCTGCTGCTGTTCTGGATCGGCTCATTCTGGCGGGAAGATCATCTTGATGGAATCGTATCGGTTGAGAATTCTTCTCCGGCTGACCTGGAATCTTTTTCCGTCCCGATTAAATCAACGTTGGGCATGGCTGGACTGGTGGTGGCAGTCGCCATGATCTGGCCAGTTTATCTGAATTATTTGAATAATAAATCCGATGTACGCCCGGTATCGGAAATCAGTGTGGCAGATCTTTCCGGTAAATGGAGTACAGCCTCAGCTTCTCTTACTGACTGGATACCTGGTTATATTGGTTCTCCCAGGCAGTTCATTGGTCATTTCTATCGCGAAAATAAACATGTTGGTCTTTATATAACATATTACCGGAATCAGGATCAGGATAACAAACTGGTCAGTTCCAGCAATGTTCTGGTGAGCGACCGGGACAGCAGGTGGCGAAATATGGATGGAAGCAAGCGGAATATTTCACTGGGTGATGCACCGTTCACTGTGCACCAGAATCAGTTACATGCTTCGAAAGAGCGCTTGCTGATCTGGAGGTGGTTCTGGCTGATCGGCTATGAAACGGCTGACCCTTACGTTGCCAAAATGATTCAGGCGCTAAATCGAGTTTGGGGCAATGGAGATGATGGCGCCGAGATCATCATTGCTGCGGGCTATGAGCATGATCCCGAAGAGGCTGCAGCAGTACTGCGCGAGTTTATGGCTGATATGAAGCCAGTGATTGCCGGGAAACTTCAGGCTGTTCACAGCGCACAGACTGACTAAAGCAGAAATCAGAGTAATGTCCCATCCTCCGCTGATTGCGCACGTAATTTTTCATCTGGGAGTAGGCGGGCTCGAAAATGGTCTGGTGAATCTGATCAATCATATTCCTGCGGATCGTTACCGGCATGCCATCATTTGCCTCAAGGGATTCTCGGAATTTCACAAACGCCTTAACCGGGATGATGTCGAGATCATTGCGCTGAACAAACGCGAAGGAAAAGATTTCAGTGTCTACGGCAAACTTTACAGAGTGTTCAGGCAACTTAAGCCGGATATCGTGCACACGCGTAATCTCACAGCTATGGAAGCGCAGGTGGTTGCTGCTGTGGCAGGTGTGAAGGCACGGGTGCATGGGGAACATGGCCGGGATATTTTTGACCTCGACGGTAAAAACTGGAAATACAATCTGTTGCGCAAGGCAATTCGCCCGTTTATCCACCACTTCATTACCGTCAGTAAAGATCTGGAAAACTGGTTGATTGATACGGTGAAGGTATCTCCAGTGAAAGTACACCAGATTTATAACGGCGTGGAACATCTGCGTTTCCATCCAGGTGGCACTGTTCCGGTCGAGATATTTCCTCCGGATTTCTTCGCTGGCAGGCCATTCGTTGTGGGGAGTGTTGGCCGAATGGCGGCAGTCAAGGATTTTCCGACACTGGTACAGGCTTTTCTGATGTTGCGAAATGAATTATCTGAAATCGACAGGCCATTACGGCTCATCATTGCAGGAGAGGGTGTGGCGAGAGCAGAATGCGAGGCCATGCTGCGCTCAGCCGGAGTTGAGCAATTTGCCTGGCTTCCGGGAGAACGTGACGACATTCCTCAGCTGATGCAGGCAATGGATGTGTTCGTACTGCCCTCTTTGGGGGAAGGAATTTCCAATACTGTTCTGGAAGCCATGGCGAGTGGCCTGCCGGTTATTGCAACTCGAGTGGGAGGCAATACCGAACTGGTTCTGGAGGGGGAAACCGGCCGTCTGGTGCCTTCGGGAGACCCGGTCGCGCTGGCCCGTGCAATAAGTCAATATCATCAGGATAATACCGCGGTATACAAGCACGGACAGCATGCACGAGCAATCATTGAGCAGCAGTTCAGTATGCGTTCAATGACAAATGGTTATCTTGCGGTTTATGATCGGGTACTGGGTTATAAATCAAAAACTGAAACGATCAACTGACCGGATAAAAATATGTGTGGCATAACAGGTGTATTTGATACGCGCAGTACAAGTGAGATCGACCGTAATCTGCTTCATCGCATGAATGAGACGCTGATACATCGCGGTCCGGATGAAGGAGAGGTATATGTTGAATCAGGGCTGGGATTAGGGCACCGTCGCCTGTCGATCATGGATGTATCCAGCGGTCAGCAGCCATTGTTCAATGAAGATGGCAGCGTGGTCGTTGTCTTCAATGGTGAAATCTATAATTTCCAGAAACTGGTCGGAGAGTTGACAGCGCTGGGTCACCAATTTCGTACCCATTGCGATACGGAAGTGATCGTGCATGCCTGGGAAGAATGGGGTGAACGTTGTGTCGAACGTTTCAGTGGTATGTTTGCCTTTGGTGTGTGGGATCGTAACCGGCAAACATTGTTCATGGCACGTGATCGGCTGGGTATCAAACCGTTTTACTATACCCTGCTGGATAACGGATTATTTCTGTTTGCCTCGGAACTCAAAGCCTTGCTGGTTCATCCGGATTTTGACAAAACGTTCGATCATCGGGCGATAGAAGACTATTTTGCTTATGGCTATATTCCCGAGCCAAAAACTATTTTTAAAAATGCCTTCAAACTGAATCCTGGCCATCTGTTGTCATTGCAGCGTGGGCAACAGACTGTGCAATCCCGCGAATACTGGGATATACCGTTTACACCGCACGGTTCTCTGAGTGAAGAGGAAGCTGCAGAAGAATTGATTCTCCGATTGCGAAATGCGGTGGATAGTCACCTCATGAGTGAAGTACCGCTGGGTGCATTTCTTTCCGGTGGAGTGGATTCCAGTGCTGTCGTTGCGATGATGGGGGGGCTGATGAAAGAACCGGTCAATACCTGTTCAATCGCTTTTTCCGATCCCGCTTTTGATGAATCGGATTATGCCCGGCTGGTTGCTGAACGCTACCAGACCCGGCATTTTACTGAACAGGTTCAGCAAGATGATTTTGATCTCATCGATCGACTGGCTGCGCTCTACGATGAACCATTTGCTGATAGCTCTGCTATTCCGACTTATCGTGTCTGTGAGTTAGCCAGGAAACGGGTGACAGTAGCGCTTTCCGGAGATGGAGGAGATGAGAATTTTGCCGGTTATCGCCGTTATCGCTGGCACATGATAGAGGAACGGTTGCGTTCAAAATTACCATTGGGATTGCGTAAACCTTTATTTGGTCTGTTGGGCAGTGTTTATCCTAAGGCGGACTGGGCACCGAAATTCCTGCGTGCCAAAACTACATTTGAATCACTTGCGCGCGATTCCGTGGAAGGTTATTTCCACAGCGTATCCATTCTGGATAATAAGCTGCGTATGCAGTTATTTACCCGGGATTTTTATCGTGATCTGCAGGGCTATCGGGCGGTAGAGGTATTACGTGATTATGCGGATAAAAGCCCGACAAAAGATGCTTTATCACTGATTCAGTATCTGGATATGAAAACTTATCTGGTGGGCGATATTCTGACCAAGGTGGATCGTGCCAGTATGGCGCATTCACTGGAAGTGCGGGTCCCGCTGCTGGATCATGAACTGGTCGAATGGGTTTCGGGGTTGCCTGCCTCCATGAAGTTACGTCAACAGGAAGGAAAATATATTCTCAAAAGATCACTGGAACCCTATTTACCGAACGAAGTGCTTTACCGGAACAAGATGGGTTTTTCAGTACCATTGGCCAGCTGGTTCCGCGGCCCATTACGTGAACGTGTGCGCACTGCGTTACTGGGCAATACACTGGCTGGTACCGGAATTTTTGATATGGGATTCATCAAAAAAATGCTTGACCAGCACCAATCCGGCAGACGGGATTACAGTGCACCTATCTGGACGTTGTTAATGTTTGAGTCTTTTCTCAGAACCTGTTTCAAAGTCTTTTGAGTGAAGGGCTAGGAAGGCTAAACGAAGGGACTGCAAGCTGGTCGCTCACAGTTTTTCCATAATCTTCTGCTCTTCTCCAGCTAGGCGAAACTACGCTCGACGATCCAGCGTTTGGGTATAACTTTGAAGGTATGCAGTTCGCTGTGTTTGGCAATCTGTACTTGCACGTGCGCCCCCAAGATTTCGCGCGCATCCTGTGCAAAGGGCTGGCCTATATAACTGTTTAGTCCTACTTTGTAGTGGAACGAATTGATGATAAAGCGTTCTGGTTCATTTTGCCAGCATTTGATGATGTCTTCTACGCCACGCGGACCAGTGCAGTACATGCTCAATAGTTTGGCTGGTGTGCCACAGTAGATGCGATAACAGCTTATGCAACTCAGGCATGCTCAGGGCAATCAGGCCGTGTGTGTGTTTTTCTCCTGTATCCGCAGGGCTGCTAGCACCAGTGCCCATATGCGAGAATTCCAAGTTTGGGTGATTCCAGATAACTGAAACCTGTGGTGGGTTCCATTAATAACACATCCGTGTTTCTCAGTGTCTGCAGAGCTTCATACAATTTAAAGCAGTACGCTGTTGCATACCTGACTACTGAGGGTTGAATGGAGAAATTGGTGAAACCGGCAAAATACGTTCGGGCATGGTAGTCAAGTCAGAGGGGGGCAGGCACATGTCAAAAATGAGTAATACTATTGTTTTTGTATCGAGTCAAATGAAGTATGCTAGGTAAAATATTATCCTATTTCAATTTAGAAAAGAGACGATACCGTATACTCTTGAGCTATTGTCTTCAATAGAAAAAAGCGAAAAGGGAAAGGAAAGGCTGCAGCTGGGGTACATTCATGCAGACTGTATTCAGCTCTGGGAGATATGATTTCCCAGGTATTTGAGAAAAGAGCGTAATAAGATATTCGGTTTTATTCGATCAGAATAGATATTATTCCAAAAAATTAATGAGAAAATGAAAAATAAGATTAGTAGTGGTTTTATTTGTGCAAAATGCAAGGGAAATCTGCTCCGTCAGGAGCAAAAATTCCAATGTAGTAATTGTATGAGTGAATTTATTATAGATAATGGAATTATTGATTTTCGCGGGAAAAGGCAAGATTATTACTTTAACCCTGTTTCCAGTACCGATATGGATACTCTAATTGATCAAATGAAAGTGGATAATTGGTCAGAAACAGTACGATCCTTTATCAAATATGTTGGTCCAAAATCTCCTGATTCTTGGATTGATAATTTGGTAGTTGATGGCCGTTATGCCTGGAAAATTTTCCTTGATTTAAATGAAGGCAAGAATTTGCTTGACATCGGTTGTGGGCTGGGAAATTTGGTATCTAATCTAGCTCCGCATGTCGGTAAAGTCTATGCTATGGATCTTACTTATAAAAGGTTGCAGTTTACGCAGAAAAGATCTTCAATTTTTAACGCCTCAACTAACTTTAGCTTTATTGCCGGGGGAGATCAAAGGTATTTGCCATTTCCAGATCATTCAGTGGATTGTGTGACATTATCTGGTGTTTTGGAATGGGTGGGAGAAGGAGCTTCAGATCCCCATAATTCGGGTAGTAAGTTGCGAAAACTTTGGAATATGCTAGCGCTCCATTTTGGAGCGACCAATCCGCGCAATATACAAATTGCTTTTTTGAAAGAAATAAAAAGGGTGTTAAAGGAAGATGGCCAGTTATTTGTAGGCATCGAGAATCGCCTTAACTATGAATATTTTATAAGCAGGCCAGATCATCATTCAAACTTGAAGTATGGTTCTTTAATGCCACGATTTATTGCAAACGTATATTCTATTCTGGTTAAGCATCGGCCATATAGAACATTTACATATTCAATACCTGGGTATAGGAAGTTATTTGCAGATGCTGGTTTCGATTCTTTAGAATTTGTTGGTTTGTTCAATGGGTATAGTTTTCTTAGACAAATGCTACCTTTTTCAAAATCAGGGAAAGTTTGGGAACAAGGTAAAGTGAAATCTTTAAAGAAAAAGATATCCGCAAATAAATATTTTGTTCCTGCCTATGGCATTATTGCATCTTCTTCCGAGAGAAAGAGTACTAGTTTACATGACAAAATTTTTAGTGCTATTTCCCAGAAGATGGATGGGAATATACCTTCAAATTTTACTGTCAAAGATTATATTGTAACGGATAAGGAAAAACTAGTTATGAGATGCAACGTGGTGACTAAAGATGTTGTGGTTAAAATACCATTAAACGGAGCATCTCTGTTAGCACAGGAAAGAAATAAAGATCTGCTGACTAAGGTATCTGGATTATCCATATCCCCTAATTTTATTTGTCAAGTAGAAGTGAATGGGTTACAGGGCTTTGTAGAAGAAGAAGTTAAAGGGAGTGCAATCTCTACATTGATTCCATCAAGAATGCCTCTCAAAGATTTATATCAAAGTGTAGGTAAGCTGCTAAATAAATTAAATCCAATGTCTACTATATTTGAAGGAAGAATTGAATTTTTGGGGGAGGTTTATGAACGAGTTGTTGAATATCCGTTAGAAGCTTTATTTGAAGAGCTTAAAGACAGAAAACTAGACAATTATTTACGTAATTATTTTTCAGAAAATTTAAGGGGTAAGTATATAAGCTCCGGTATTTATCATGGGGATGTGAGCATAAGTAATATCATAGCGACTTCAGATAACTCTTATCAGTTAATAGATTGGGAAGGAGGAATGGAAAATGGGATTCCAATACTAGATTCAATTAATTTTGCGGGGAGTTGCTATCGTTATTTAAATACACAAGCAACCATGAGCGATACAATAGATATATTAATCGGCGATAGTTTCAAAGATACTGAGGAGAGGCGGTTTTTAGCAAAACAATATGATTATTGGGGGATCGATCCTTGCTTGCATAAAGGTTTGGTATATCTAAACTGGTTAAGTAACATATCACATTTACTTTCTTTTTCTTTGCGATTTAATGAAAAAAATATTAATGAGCTAATATATGATGTTGTTGCTGAGATGAAAGGAGGGTGCAAATATTTATCTCAGTAAAATCCTTTTATTGCATCACTAAGATAATTAACTGGATGACTAATAATTAACATTGATCTGATCAGAATTATGGAAAATATATGGTTTCTAAAATAGAATTTCCATTGATAATAAACTCCCTGGCTACTGCAGATATAGCGTAATCAATAACTCAAATATGTATCAATTAGTTCGTCAGTTATTAGACAATCTAATAGGTGACACCAGATCTGAAATATATCGGCCAGCTTTATCAGAGCGAGCATTTAATTTCTATATCTCAGGTAGATGTCCGGACATCCTTTCCATCAATAAAAGAGATGCTCATGAATTTTCTGACTTTGAATATGCAAGTCATATTGCCTTAGAATTTAGAGAAAGAATAGGGCCTCGCTTCTTTCTACATCCAGCTAATGTTGGTAAGCTTTGTCAGCAAGCATATCAACCTTATTCTATTTGGAGCCATCAGCTAATTAAGTTCGTATCTGAGATATTAAATGATGGAGTATGCATTTATGGGGTACGAGGATCAAAGTTATCCGAAGAATTTCCTTGGCAGTCAGTTCCAGCAGGGCCGGGAGGAGATAGCTTATATTCAATCCGGCCACATCGGTTTGCTTTTCTCCCTCGTTTAGCTTTAGCGACTTATCAGCAGTTAATTCCGGCTAGCCATCTTTTGAGTATTGTAGAAAGTTGGATAAAAGGGGCAGAATCAGGTAGAAATCCATTCTTTTATGCTTCCAATTTGGTAGTTATTCAACGGATACTTGCGACTACTTGGGCATGGTTTTTTCTTGCAGCGAGACCTGTAGCATGGAATGTAGAAGGTTTAGGGCTAGAAAGTCGTTTGCTTAGAATATTGTGGGCTGATATCCAATTTTTAGTACCAAGAATTGGTTCTTCCGCACCTAATAATCATTTACTTGCTGATCGATTTGTTGCTTATTTTATACAGACGATAATTCCAGAGTTTTCTCAACAGATTGAGTGCGGTGTTGAAGAAAAATTTCGAGATGAATTACTTCGACAAACTTATGATGATGGTGGAAGTTTCGAGCATTCTACACACTATCATGAGTTTGCGTGTGAAATGGGTATCGCTTATCTTTTGCTTTGTCGTCAGCAGGGGAGGACTTCTGATGAGAAAATTCGTCAACGAGTTGAAGCATTGCTCCGCTTCCAAGCAGCGTTGACAGGACCAAATACAAATCCACTTACACTTGGTAATGCAACTGAAGACACATTATTTCCTTTAGATAGTGGAGGAGGATGGTGTTCCGGAGCTTTACGTGAGATTTACCGAGCCCTCTTTGATGCTAGAGTAGCACCTGCTCCTGATGATGATCTCACAATAGAACGAGCTTTTTGGTTACTCGGTGGAAATATCTGGGAGTTTGGTCGCGGTATTGAGGATGATTCTGTATGTCAATCCTTTCCTAAAGGAGGGATTCATGTCTATCCTGATATGAAATTAGATGGGCGATTAATTTTTCGTAGTGGTCCTCTTTGTAATTCTTCTCTTGCTGCCGGACACGCACATGCTGATCTTTTAAGTATTTACTTGTCTATGGGAGAGCAAATAGTTCTTGGAGATGCAGGAACTTATACTTATCGAAGCTTATCTCGAAAATGGCCAAAAAATTCTCCAGATTGGCGTAACTATTTTGCCGGCCCAGCCGCACACAATACACTGTGTATTGAAGGACATGATCCATTCGGTAAAATTTCTGGAGATTTTAGAAAATTTGATATTGCATCTCCTGTACAGTGTCACTACTCTATTGGGCCATCTCTTGCCTGGAGTGAAGGTACGCTTTCCAACGTGGGAATTTATTCAGGCTACGTTAGAGGTTGTATTCATGTGAAAGGGTATTACTGGATTGTTTATGATGATCCTTCTCTATTAAAAATTGATAATCAATTGTGTTGGTATGGTTTTCAATGCGCTCCTGGTTCCCGACTATCAACCACAGCTTTAAAAACACTCCGGATAGAAAATAATGGCAGAAATTTCTTTATGGCTACTAGTCTTTTGGATTTTCCTACAATTATAGAGGGAAGCCTTAATCCACTTGGTGGGTGGGTTTCTCCAAGCTATGGCTCGCTTTTGTCCGCTCCACAGGTTCGCTACAAACTTAAGCATGGCAATCCATCTGCGTTTGTAATTACGACCCAATCGAGAGTAGTTCCTGAATCAGTCAACGTAAGTATAGAAAATGACGGGAATCTCGTAGTATTACATCTCAAAAATATTAACGGTAAGGACTTACTGATCGTAAACAAAAATGTTAGTAGCGCATGTATTTATGATGATTTAATGTTTGATGGGCGATTACTTTGGGTAAGGTTTGAAGAGAAACAGCCCATACTATTACGATGGATTGGTGGTCGCTTTATTTCATGGAAAAAATATGAAATATCCTTAAATTTGGAAAAAATTATGAGTAACACATTTGTTTTATAGCTTTACGTTGAATGAATTAGCAAAGTGTAAGTGTGCTGGAGGGTGTATTGAAAATTGGGTTTGTGCGCTTCTGTGGGGAAGGATGTAAACAGTTCGAGGATAAAAGCAAGGCCTATAGCTCTTATATACTCCGAGGATTAAGAGCATTCCTAAATAAAATGTTCCAATCTTAAGATGACGTTAAAGTTATTGTTATCATCACATATAAAGAAACTTTGATAACTAATATGAGCAACTTATTTAGTAATCTCTCCTCTCCGGGGATAACATTCAAAAACATAGTATTACCTTGCGCATCTCGAAAATTTTCAATTTTTTCCATCTGACTACTGTGCTTCCATTTCCTAAAAAGAGTGACTCAGAGATAGCTTTCTGTAAGCTATGAGATTACATAAATCTACCACTTCAGCTAATTATAATCCTTCTCGTGAGATTCTTCGTGGTGTTTCGTGGTCAATTTTAATGAGATGGGTTGTTCGTTTTATCGGTGTAATAAGTACACTAGTTTTAGCGCGACTTCTTAGTCCAGAAGATTTTGGAATTGCTGCGATGGGGAGTCTGGTGATCGGTTTGCTTTTTGCTGTTACTGAATCTGGAGCGGCATCACTTCTTATTCGTGCTAAGGAGTTTGATCAAGCTCATTGTGATACTGCATGGACTATTTCATTACTTCAAAATATTTTTATAGGATTGTTAATTATCGTTTTATCACCAATAGCTGCTGTGTATTTTAATGAGCCACGAATAATTGAGGTATTGCATATCCTGGCAATCTCAGTATTTATAGGAGGAGTTTCAAGTATTGGCCCTACCTTAATAAGGAAGGAATTAAAATTTGATCTCGATTTCCGCTATAGTATTTATATAAAACTTTCAATTTTTTTTCCAACGATAGGATTGGCGATATGGCTGGGTAATTACTGGGCATTGGTATTTGGTAATCTTATAGGGACAATTATAAATGTTCTAATTAGTTACGCTATCCATCCTTATCGTCCTTCTTTTTCGTTTGTGCGAGGCTCAGAGTATCTGCATTTTGCGTTATCTATTATTCCAATGCAAATAGCTTATAAATTGCATGAAATGGCTCCGAAATTTATTGTTGGGGGAATCGGTAGTGCAAATATTATGGGTAACTTTACGGTTTCGAGTGATTTGGCTACTTCATTTACACATGAAATTGTTAGTCCTATAGGTAGAGGGCTTTATCCCAATTATGCAAGACTTATGGATGATCGTGACCAGCTGACCGAATTATATATAAAAATATTGGGTGTGATAATATTGCTAGTTATCCCAATGGGTGTTGGTGTATCTGTTACTGCGGCTGATCTAGTTGCGTCATTATTGGGAAAAAAATGGGATATGGCTATTCCTTTGATTGAATATATAGCTCTTAGTGGAATACTCTATGCGATTACTTTTATAATGTATAACCAAATCTTAGTAGCAGCTGGTCGTGAGCGCCAAGCAGCAATACTTGCTTGGATTAGGCTGTTGATTACGGTACCCATTTTATGGATAGGATTATCTCTTGAAGGTTCACTTGGCCTTGCGAAAGCAACGGTTGTTGCACCATTGATTTATTTGCCACTTGTTTATCATGAAATTAGACAAGTGGTTAATTTACCCATTTTAACTATTGCTAAAGTATCATGGCGCCCAATTTTAGGGGCGCTAGTAATGTACTTGTCCGTTAAATTATTGCATCCGGAAAGTATTGATTGGGCAATTCTCAGACTGATAAGTGATGCAGTATTTGGAGCTGGTATTTATACTATTACGGTTATAGGTTTATGGATATTGTCTGGCCGGCCACAAGGAGTGGAGCATCTGTGTGTTAATTTAATCGGTAAAAAAATAAAGAAATTTAGTGAGATCAATTGTAATAATTCATAATTGAATTATAAGAATAGATCAGTAAAATAAATCTTGAGATGTGCTGAGTTTTATGGAATCCAAGGTTTCGTAAAATGTAGATATGGAATGGAGGACAGAGGTGGAACAATTGCCGCGAGCTCAATATACCAAGAATTTTGTGAGCAATTAGTCAAATTTTTAAAGAAAGTGGATTAACGCTGGTTGAAGCAGTGAAACGACTATCTTTACTCAAGGAGGCATTAAAGAAAACTGGATTTATGCAGGCAGACAAGGCAAGCTTATTCTAGGAGTTAAATGCCAGAAGCCAGAGCTATCCAGGATCAAATGCGAGCTGACAGAAGTAAAGATGGAGCGACTACAATTTCATAAAAAAGTGTGCGACCTGTTTCGCAAAGGAATCGCGGTGAGATACGGTATGATTGATATGTTGCGACAGCACCATCTTACCGTTCTTATGTGTCGTGTACTAGATGTTTCAGAGAGCGGCTGGAATACTTGTGTACCTTGTGAGCGTAAAAAGGAAATATGCGGCTGGAAATAGAAATGTTGGCGGCATACCAGCGCCCCCGAGAGACTTACAGTACGAGACGTTTGTATTGTGATTTGGTGGATCACGGTATACAAATCACCTCATTTCGTGTTCGAGTGTTGCGCAAAAGCTAAATTTGTATTGCAAGCAAAAACGCAAATTCAAGGTAACGACTGACTCTAAACATCACTTGCCGTTTGCATCCAATATACTGAAACGAGAATTTGCTGTTAGCGCACTTGATAAAGCGTAGATTAGCAATATCACTTATATTCCTACAGACGAAATTGATAGAAAACTTCCGGAGAAAGGCTTGATTCTTTACTTGGATCGTGGTGATCAAGATTTCACACATGATTACTAGATAATACTTCCATGGAAAGTTTCTGGAGGATCCTCAAAAGAGCGAATTGGTACATCATCAAAAATTTAAAATACGATTACAAGCAAAACAGGGGATTATTGAATATATGGAGATCTTTTATAACCGGCAGAGAAAACAAGAAAGACTGGGCTACCTATCGCCAGCAGAATTTAAACAACGATACTATGCAAATCTAGTCGCTGTTTAAATATATGGACTCCATTTTTGGCAACACATCTTACTGCAGTTGCAAGTAGAGCATAACTGAAGGTTACTGCTTTGTCCTTACGTGATATTGTCTTAAGTATTATTATCCTTGTTGCAGGATTGTATGCTTTGCGCCGTGCATGGGTTGGTGTGTTGTTTTGGACTTGGATAAGTACCATGAACCCTCATCGTTATACTTGGGGTTTTCTTTTCTCCGCTCCTGTCGCGGCATTCGCTGGTGGAATAGCGTTATTGGGGCTAGTGTTTACCAAAGAGCGACGTTCTCCATTTATTGGGACACCGGTTATTATTTTTGCACTCTTTGTTATATGGATGACTTTATCCTGGTTAATGGGACATGATGTATCTGGAGATTATTTTCAATGGAATAAGTGCATAAAAATTTATTTAATGATTTTTGTTACTTTAGCGTTACTCCAGACTAAAGAACATATTATGGCTTTTGCCTGGATTTTAATTGGTTCATTAGCAGTATTAGGTGCAAAAGGTGGTTTCTTTACGCTTACAACTTTAGGAAATTATCGGGTATGGGGTCCTCCTGGATCATTTATCGAAGATAACAATGAATTCGCTCTAGCTCTTATCATGACGATTCCTCTAATATATTTTTTGCAGTTGCAGGTGGTAAAGAAAGCTTGGCGTACTATACTCAGCATAGTAATGTTGTTGTGTGCTGTTTCTGCTTTCGGGTCGTATTCCAGGGGTGCTTTGCTTGCTATTATTGCTATGGGTGGCATGTTCTGGTGGCGCAGTCCGAGGAAAGGAGAGGTGGCAATATTTATTCTTATCGTGGCTGTGGCAATGATCCCTATGCTTCCAGAGCAATGGTGGGAGCGAATGGATACTATTTCAGAATATCAGACAGATGGTTCAGCCATGGGACGATTAAATGCTTGGGGTGTGGCATGGGAAGTAGCATCACATAATTTGTTTGGTGGTGGGATGAGCTACCAATACCTAGATTATTTTTTACTTTATGCAAAATATGATCATATCGTACGTGCTGCACATAGTATATATTTCCAGATTCTGGGGAATCATGGTTTCATAGGGTTATTTCTCTTTTTATTGTTATGGATAACCACTTATCGTGAAGCTGGCTGGTTAATGAGAAATGCTCGAAGTAATCCGCATACTCTGTGGGCAGCCCAGTTGGGAGCTATGGCGCAAGTCAGCCTTGTAGGATATGCGACTGGAGGGGCTTTTTTAAGTCTGGGCTATTTTGACTTTCCGTATAACATTATGGTGTTGGTCGTATTAGCAAAGAAATGGGTAACATCTGAAGGGTGGCGGAATTTGGAGTCAGGGGAAAAATACTGAATTTCTACTTTATCTTCCCGAACTTGAGGTAAGTTTGCGTATATCACGAATCAGCCTGATTGTCCAGTAGTCGAAACAGTAATGTTTTAATGAACGCCTTGGTATAAGTTCTTGATCTTCAGCTTCGAGATAAAGGGTGTTGATATGGTAGGGCAATACGGAGAGTCCTAGTTGTTTTATACGAGATTTAATTAATTGATTCTGAAAATGTCTCAGACTGTAGCGTTTTAACCGGCGGATATAGAACATTGGGTCATGAAGTGACGCTTGGATAATAGATTCATATCTAAAGGTTGCAGAAGCTACTATCCGGATAAGCGCATGATTCCACCGAGTACTCGGGTCAAGATCCCATAATGCCAAGGCTCCTATCAGGCTGTCATCCCCAATCAATCCATGAGGAAGTCGTACGTGCTTTTTACGCAGCCTGGTAATAAAACCCTGTGAAAGTGCATACAGATTACCCGCAACCCCCCCTTCTGAAGTAATGGTTGACCTGAAAGTTCCCAGTGACAGGTTTCGAGAGCTCGGAACGCCTGAAACGGCATTAATATGCGGATCGGATAACAGGCATTCTTCCAAGTGTTGAAGTGCACCACCCTCAATCTGACAATCTCCATCTGTAAAAAAATAAATTTCAGCCTCGGCAGCTATCTCATGCACAAAATAATTCCAAGTATTCGCTTTATCACCAATTTTGAGGTCAACGACTTTAACCCATGGTGCCGTCCGAGCATATTCGATTGCACATGTAACAGTATCATCTGTACAGCCATTTGCTAAAACATAGCAAGTCGTGTTTGGTAACAAAGGAGAAAGACGTAATGCTTCAAGGCAGTCTATTATTCTGCGAGATTCGTTATGTGCAAAAATTGCTACGACGCGTCTTAGGGAATTACTCATCTGCAATTAAATTATATTAAGTATTAATCTGTTCAGCCTTTCTGGCCCACTGGTTAAAATTTGCCTTTACATATACATGATTACCTCAAGAGCCGGTAATTATATTCCTGTTTGGTGAGATTTTTCAGGTACTCATATTTTATGGGATGTTTACGAGCGGATGGAGGAGGCTGTCGAGGAGGCCAATGTCGCAGGCTTTCTGAGGGATTGTAATCCCTTGTAATCCCTCCATTTTTAACTGTCCGTATGAGTAGAGGGTTATGCTGCTTGTAGCAGCTGGGTTGGTGGGATTCCCCCGATAGCCGAGTTTGGCCGTTCGTTATTGTATTCCCATAACCACTGAGTCGCTAACAGCTGAGCGTGGGCAATGTTGTTGAACTCATGCAGGTCAAGCCACTCATGCCGTGCAGTCCGGTTGAAACGCTCGATGTAGGCATTCTGCGTTGGTTTGCCTGGCTGAATATAGATCAGCGTAATCTGTTCTTTGTTGGCCCAGTCCACGAGCGACTGAGAAATATACTCCGGCCCGTTGTCGCAGCGAAGTGCCGCAGGTTTGCCACGCCATTCAATGATCTGCTCCAACGCACGAATGACACGCAGAGCAGGTAGTGACAAATCCACCTCAATGCCCAGCCCCTCGCGATTGTAATCATCGATCACGTTGAATGTCCGGAATGTCTTGCCACTGGCCAGTTGATCACTCATGAAGTCCATCGACCAGACCTGATTAGGTGCAGTCGGAACGTCAAGTTCCCCGGGGTAGTCACGCTTGATTCGTCGCTTGGGCTTGATACGCAGATTCAGCTCCAATTCCCGGTAGATGCGATAGACACGTTTAGGGTTCCAGGGGTAGCCTTTCACGTTGCGCAGATACATGAAACACAGGCCAAAGCCCCAGCGTTTGTGAGTCTGCGTCAGCTTTAGCAACCAGTCTGCGATCAGGGCGTTCTCGCCATCAAGCTTGGTCTGGTAGCGATAGCAGGTCTCGCTAATGCCGTACACCACGCAGGCCAATCGGATACTGATACCGTGTTTGGCTACGCCTCTCCTGGCCATCTCCCGACGCTGAGATGGCCTTACAACTTTCCCTCAAGCGCTTCCTGGCGCAGCTCAGCTTTGATCCGCTCCTCGGCATACATCTTCTTCAGACGGGCATTCTCGGCTTCCAGCTCCTTCAAACGCTTCATCATCGATGCATCCATGCCGCCATGCCGCCATACTTCGAGCGCCATTGATAGATCAGTGCAGTGCTGACGTTGTGTTCGCGAGACAGTTCAGTGACCGGAACTCCAACTTCCTGCTGCTTCAGTATCGCCAGTATCTGGCCTTCGGTAAATCGAGACTTCTTCATCTATCGCTCCTTATGCGATCATTGTAAAAGTCTCTACTCAAAACCTCGATTATTTTCTGGGGGGATTACAATAACATCTTGGGCGACTTTATAATCATCATGGATACGGTGATTTGTGGAGAAGAGACCGCCCTCCCGGAATCCATAGAAGATAAGAAAGGTCAGCTGCGTTTTAAGCCGCCATTTCCTACTAATTTTGGTCTGTACGGTAAATTCAGGTACTCATATTTCCAAGAATATGCTTTAGTAGTCCCTGACTCGCATTTTCTACCAAATCCAGCACTCTTTCGAATCCGTGGCTGCCGCCGTAGTATGGATCAGGTATTTCCTGACGAATATCCCATTGGTTACTGTATTGCAGGAACATTCCCAGCCGGCTGGTATATCGTGACGGGCAGTTTTGCTGCAATTCCTCCAGGTTATGACGATCCATGGCCAGAATATATTGGAAGCGTGAAAAATCTTCCGGTACGACTCTTCTGGCACGTAAACTCTGCATGTTGTAGCCTCGTCTGAGTGCAGCCTGCTGTGAGCGTCGATCCGGTGGTTCGCCGATGTGATAGGCGTGAGTTCCGGCAGAATCTATATGAAAGAGGTGTTCCAGTCTGGCTGATTTGACATGATGTTTGAAAACCGCATCTGCAGTGGGTGATCGGCAGATGTTTCCCATACAGACGAATAGCACACCAACTTTTTCTGCTTCTGAATGTTTCATTTATCCTGCTGTTATAATTGAACCGAAAACCCTGTAATTATACTGTTGATCGTCAAAATTCAGAATTTCCGTCTCTGTTTCCTTTCTCTGCCTGAGCCCCGGGATTTATTCATGACGAGCAATCGCTGGCAGGCTGTTTTGAAAACAGCTGCTTTCCTCAAACCTTATAAACTATCGTTAAGTTTTAGTCTGGCAGCGTTATTCCTGACTGCCGGAATTACCTTATCGCTAGGGCAAGGGATACGGTTGATGGTGGATCGTGGATTCGCTACACAGTCGCCTGATCTGCTGACCCGGTATGTGTTGGTTTTTCTGTTGTTGGTGGTACTGCTTGCGATAGGTACGTTTACACGTTACTACTGGGTGACCTGGCTGGGGGAGCGGGTGATCGCAGATATACGGCGCAAAGTTTTCGCACATCTGATCGAGTTGCATCCTGGATTTTTCGAAGCCAACCGTAGCCTTGAAATCCAGTCTCGCTTGACTGCGGATATGACTTTGCTGCAATCCGTAGTGGGTTCTTCCATTTCGGTAGCGTTACGTAACCTGATTATGTTGGCCGGTGGCATCGTCTGGTTGTTTATTACCAATGTCAAGCTGACGGTGATCGTTATGCTGAGCATTCCATTGATCATAGTCCCCATTCTGCTGTTTGGTCGGCGTGTGCGTGTGCTGTCGCGACAAAGCCAGGATCGGGTAGCGGCCGTTGGCGCTTATGTTGGAGAAATGCTTGGGCAGATCAAGACAGTGCAGGCCTATAACCATCAGGCAATGGATAAAATGCATTTCGATCAGTATGTTGAGGATGCGTTTCATATCGCCCGCCAGCGGACATTACAACGTGCCTGGTTGATCGCGGTGGTAATTGTTCTGGTATTCGGTGCGATCGGTATGATGCTCTGGGTCGGTGGCATGGATGTGATCGAAGGTAAAATCAGTGGGGGAGAACTGGCGGCATTCGTTTTTTACAGCATCATCATTGGCTCGGCGGTAGGGTCGATATCAGAGGTGCTGGGGGAATTGCAGCGTGCTGCGGGGGCTGCGGAGCGAACCATGGAGCTGTTGGAGGAGCCCAGCCAGATCAGTTCGCCTGCCGATCCTCGTCAATTGCCGGCAGTGACAGGCAATATCGTGTTCCAGCGAGTATGTTTTGCTTATCCATCACGGCCTGAAATACAAGTGATCAATGATTTTTCATTGGCGGTGCGCCCGGGTGAAACGTTGGCGCTGGTTGGTCTCTCGGGCGCAGGCAAATCAACTTTATTTGATTTGCTGCTGCGTTTCTATGATGTGCGGTCGGGCTGCATCAGTCTGGAAGGTGTGAATATCCGCGATCTGGATTTGTCTGATCTCAGGCGCAGTTTTGCATTGGTATCTCAGAATCCTGTGCTGTTTCATGGCAGTATCGAGCAGAATCTGCGTTATGCGTGCCCGGATGCTTCGGATGCGGAAATCGAAATGGCGGCTAAAGCTGCTTTTATACATGATTTCATTGTTTCTCTACCACAAGGTTACCAGACCAGCCTGGGTGATACCGGACTGGGGTTATCGGGTGGCCAGAAACAGCGGCTGGCAATTGCCCGGGCTATTCTGGCAGATGCTCCGGTTTTATTACTGGATGAAGCTACCAGTGCACTGGACAGTCAGAGTGAGCACTGGGTGCAACAGGCAATTACCAGATTGAGTACAGGCAGGACAACCATTGTCATTGCCCATCGCCTGAGTACCATCCTGACTTCTGATCGCATTGCTCTTATTCATCATGGCCGTCTGGAAGCACTGGGTACACACGTGGAATTGATGGAATCCAGTGAACTGTATGCGCGTCTGGCGATAGCGCAGTTTCAAATCCCCGGCTGACTTGTTTTACTGAGAATCAGACAGGTTTTGCACTGAAGCAGAGTGACATGTCGGGCACTGTGGATCTTTACTCAGCTTGAGTGAACGCCAGTGCATGGTTAGTCCATCCAGGAGAAGTAGCCGACCATGGAGTGTTTCACCGATTCCCAGCAATACTTTGATGGTCTCAGCTGCCTGGATACAGCCGATAATACCTGTCAGTGGAGAAAATACACCCATGATTGCGCATGCGGGGTCATCACTGTCACCTGAATCAGGGAACAGACAGTGGTAACAGGGGCTATCAGGATGGCGCAGGTCGAATACGGTTATCTGCCCGGTAAACCGGACAGCCGCTGCTGATATCAAAGGTTTGCGATGGGCAAGGCAGGCCTGGTTGATCAGATGGCGTGTTGAGAAGTTGTCGCTGGCATCGATGACAGCATCAACGCTTTTGATTTCTCTGTTGAGCAGGCGGGCAGTAGCCTGTTCCGGCAAGGAGATAATTTCTATTTCCGGATTGATGCGTTGCAGTGTATTTCTGGCAGAATCTGTCTTGAACTTACCAATCGAGGCGGTTTCATGCAGAATCTGGCGTTGCAAGTTTGTCAAATCGACCTGATCATGGTCGCAAATAGTTAATTTTCCAACTCCGCTGGCAGCTAGATAGAGCGCAGCAGGAGAGCCTAAACCACCTGCCCCCAGAATGAAAACACTGGAATGTGTTAACTTTTCCTGGCCGGGAATATCGATTTCCGGTAATAAAAGGTGGCGGCTGTAACGTAAAAGCTGCTGATCATCCACAGTACTCCCGCCACCTCATTCAGGAAAAAATCAGCTTTGAGTTGATTTGGCTGTTTTATGCTTGGATTTCTGAGCCATGGATTTCAAATGATTGACTGCTTTGGCCAGCAGCAGGTCATCACTAGATCCGAATTCCATGGGTTCATGCTTTTTCTGCTTCTTATCTGCCTTGTTTTTTGATCTTTTGGAAGATTGTGCACCTTTTTTGTCGGATGCTGCTGCCTTATCGGTTTTTTCTTCCTGACCATTGCTAAGATGGCGGTTGAGATCGGCTTCTCTCAACAGACGTGAGTCATTGTCAGTTTCTTCATCCAGTATATCCGGAGTGATGCCTTTTGCTTGTATCGACTGACCATTGGGCGTGAAGTAACGTGCTGTCGTCAGTTTGATAGCTGTGTTATTGCTGAGCGGCAGGATAGTTTGTACCGATCCTTTGCCAAAGGTTTGCGAACCCATGACAATAGATCGTTTATGGTCTTGCAGAGCACCCGCTACGATTTCCGAGGCAGAAGCCGAACCACCGTTGACCAGTGTCACCATGGGTATGGTTTTGATACTTTGAGGGAGATTGGCCAGGAAATCACGTCCTGATCCACGAAGATAATATTCAGGATTGGCGCGAAGTTGCATCTTGGCATCGTTCGTACGTCCTTCAGTGTATACCACCAGCGCATTGCTCGGCAGAAAAGCAGCTGAGACTGCGACAGCACTGTTCAGCAATCCACCCGGGTCATTTCGTAAATCCAGTATCAGACCTTTCATAGGGACTTTGCTTCCGCTGTAAAGCTTGGTAATGGCTTCCGCAAGATTCTCACCAGTACGTTCCTGGAACTGGGTGATGCGGACATAGGCATAACCCGGCTCAATAAGCTTGGACTTGACACTGTCAATTTTGATAATGGCACGAACGAGTGTGAAGGTAAGGGGCTCTGCTTCACCTTCACGAATGACAGTCAGTGTAATCGGGGTATCCGGTTTTCCTCGCATCCGCTTGATAGCATCGTTGAGGGTCATACCTTTTACGGCTGTATCATCAATTTTTATGATCAGGTCACCGGTTTTGACGCCTGCACGGAAAGCAGGTGTATCTTCGATCGGAGAAATAACCTTGACCAGGCCATCTTCCATTGTTACTTGTATACCCAGTCCGCCAAACTCTCCCTGTGTACCGATCTGCAGTTCTTTGTATTCCTCACTGTCCAGAAAAGCCGAATGCGGATCCAGCCCGACCAGCATCCCGTTGATCGCTTCGGTAATCAGTTTTTTATCTTCTACAGGTTCGACATAGTCGCTTTTGATGCGACCGAAAACCTGGGAAAATGTACGCAGCTCCTCAATCGGGAGCGTTTGCAATTCCTCTTTGATTTCTTTGTCGGCGATGGCGGAGAAATTCAGGCTGACCATGATTCCAGCAATGACGCCGGCAAAAACTAAACTGATTTTCTTCATAAAATTATGCATGGTGTGTGTTTGCTCCGCACTTTGTGTTTTCGGAAGTTCTGTAATGCCAATTAAAATTTAAGCCATTGTTTGATAGAAGTATCGGCTCAATCCCGATTACTCCAGCTTTACCCAGCTTAATGGGTCAAACGGCTTTCCTTGATATCTGAGTTCAAAATATAAACCTGTCTCAGCGTTTCCACCGCTGTTACCAACGGTTGCTATCGTATCACCACTTTTAACCTTGCTGCCTACCCGTTTGTGGATCGCTGCATTATTACCGTACAGGCTCATGTAGTGGTTGCCATGATCCAGAATCATCAAATTTCCAAATCCTCTCAGCCAGTCAGCAAATATCACTTCTCCACCTGCAATTGCTTTGACTTCGTTACCTCCGGCAGAACGAATGAACAACCCTTGCCATTTGATGCTTCCGCTTTCGCGTGGACTGCCAAAACGGTTGGCAAGTTCCCCTTTGACGGGCAATCTCAACTTTCCTTTCAGTGCCGCAAAGGAACCCCTGTGTTCAGTGCTGTCAGGTAATTTGTCGTTGCGTAATACCGATTTTCCATCTGCTTTGGCCGGAGCGCTTTTTTTCCGGGCAAGCTGTCTGTTGAGTTTTTCAATCAGATTAGAAAGGCGCTGCTCATCTTGTTTAAGTTCATCAATTTTTTTCTGCTGGCGGGTAACTTCTTGAGAGAGTGTTGCCAGAATTTCTGATTTCCGGTTTTTTTCCAGTTCGAGCTGTCGTTTGTGATGGATTTGCTCATTGTGGATCCGCTTAAGCGATTCGTTCTGAATATGGCTTTCGTGAGCCAGTGTGTCCAAAGCAGTCAGTTGATTACGTAAATTATCGATATTTTTTGAGCGCGCCTGTGCAATGTAACTGTAATAATAAAAATTACGTGTGGCTTTATCAGGGTTTTGCTGCTTGAGTAATAATGGCAAATAATTCCCATATTTTGCCAGATGCTGATGATAGATCAGCTTTCCAAGCTGTTTTTGCCTGTTATTGATATCGTCTTGAAGCAGTGCCGAGCTGTTTTGCAGTTGATTCAGCTTTTCTTGTGCATTTTTCTGCTGTTGTGCGAGTTTGGCAAGTTTTGCGTGCAGATCATTTATGGATCGCTCAGATTCACGCAGTGCATCAGCCACCTTGGCTTTCGAAGATTTTTTATCAACCAGATCTTTCTGCAGAGCATCAATACGAGTACGTAATTCCTGTAACTGTTTTTGACTATCCCGGTTGGCCTGGGGAATTGCATACAGCACGGAAGGTAAAAACACATTGACTGAAAGCAACAGAAAGGTAGCTCTAAGCAATCTATTTGCTTTCCGGGAAAGGCAATGTTGAGTTGATTTTGAACTTGTAATTAAATCGGCAAACATCAAGCTCCGGATTTACCCTGATTGGCGACCGCCGAAATGGCTTCCCCAATTTGGCCAGCATCTCCCAGATAGTAACTGTTGAGTGGTTTCAAGTCGTCATCCAGTTCATAAACTAGTGGAATCCCTGTGGGTATATTGCAATTCAGGATATCCTGGTCCGAGATATTATCGAGGTGTTTGATCAGAGCGCGCAGCGAATTTCCATGTGCAGCAATGATTACCTTTTTTTCTGCCTTGATTTGCGGAGCGATTGACTGATTCCAGTAGGGCAGAAATCTTGCAACCGTATCCTTGAGACTTTCAGCAAGCGGAATATCGCCGGATGACATGTTTCTATAGCGAAGATCAAAGCCGGGATAGCGTTCGTCGTTGATTGTGATGGAAGGTGGGCGGATATCGTAACTGCGTCTCCAGACGAGTACTTGTTCATCGCCATATTGTTTGGCGGTTTCTGCTTTGTTCAAACCCTGAAGTGCCCCGTAATGCCGTTCATTGAGTCGCCAGTTGAGCTCGATCGGGGTCCACATCTGATCCATTTCGTCCAGTGCGATCCAGAGTGTACGAATTGCCCGTTTGAGTAGAGATGTATAAGCAATGTCGAAGGAGAAACCGTTTTCGCGAAGCAATCTGCCTGCCTCTTCGGCTTCTTTTAGTCCCTTGGGCGTTAAATCGACGTCAGTCCAGCCGGTAAAGCGATTTTCCTGATTCCAGATACTTTCTCCGTGTCGCAGGAGAACGAGTTTTTTCATGTCAACCTTGGTTAAACGGGGGCAAATTTATGCAAAACACCATGTGCAGTATTTTATTATATTTTGCTTCAGGACGCAGCAAATCAGAGTAATTTTGGTTGTGAATATGTCAGATCGGGTGATACGGGCATTGACGCAACCCGGTTTCGCGGGTAGCATCCCCCGGTTTTATGGGTCTGAAGCTGGATAAACAGGAGGGATGATGGGGCGTGCAGGGTTTGTGGCCGGGAACTGGAAAATGCATGGCAGCCTGGTTCGGAATCAGGAGTTGCTTGATGCGGTTGTTTCAGGTACTCGCTCGTTACAGAATGTATCCTGTGTGGTGTGTGTGCCTTACCCCTATATAGCACAGACACAGTCAGTGCTTGAGGGCTCTCATGTGCTATGGGGGGGGCAGAATGTCAGTCAGTACCACCACGGAGCTTATACCGGGGAAGTATCGGCAGATATGCTGGCCGATTTAGGGTGCCAGTACGTGATTGTGGGTCATTCAGAACGACGAACACTGTTCGGCGAAGGGAATCAGGTCGTCGCTGAAAAATTTCGTGCTGCACAAGAGTGTTCGATAACACCAATACTTTGTGTAGGTGAGACCCTGGCTCAGCGTGAATCGGATGAGACTGAACAGGTAATCGCTATGCAACTCGATGCCGTGATTGATCTGGCGGGTATCGAAGCGCTCGGACAATCAGTCATAGCTTATGAGCCGGTGTGGGCAATCGGTACTGGCAAGACTGCTACTCCTCAACAGGCGCAGGATGTCCATAAATTTATAAGAAGTCGGATAGCTGTTCATAGCGGCGGGATTGCTGAGAATATCCAGATACTTTATGGTGGAAGTGTAAAAGCAGATAATGCACGTGAATTGTTCACAATGCCTGATATAGATGGTGGGCTGATCGGAGGGGCTTCGCTGATTGCCGTGGAGTTTATTTCGATTTGTCTGGCAGCACAGAATTAATTGGGGATAATGTATTGTGGAAACACTTATTTGGTCGGTACATATTATCGCTGCGGTCATAATCATCATCCTGATCCTGTTACAACAGGGAAAAGGTGCTGATATGGGAGCAGCCTTCGGTAGTGGTGCATCTGGAAGTCTATTTGGTGCCAGTGGGTCGGCTAATTTTTTGAGCAGAATGACTGCGTTGGCTACTACGGTTTTTTTTATTACCAGTCTAACGCTAACATATTTTTCCGGCACCAGTCATTCTGGTGAAGAGAGTGTTATGCAAAAACTGGATATGAAATCAGGTGAAGTAGCTGCTCCTGCTGCAGGGGGTGATAAACTCGGAACTTCAGAGAAGGAAGGAGAAGGTGATGCTTCCAGAGTTGGAGAAATTCCCGAATAGTTTTTACTCGTTGAAAGCGAGCGGTTGAGGTTTTTGGCCGACGTGGTGGAATTGGTAGACACGCCGTCTTGAGGGGGCGGTGGCGAAAGCTGTGCGAGTTCGATTCTCGCCGTCGGCACCAGGCAAGCATATTTGAATGTCAGATCATTGTGTGATCTGAGTTTGGTGATTTTAGTAAGGATATTGAAGATGCTGAACACCATGCTCGGGAATTATTTCCCGATTCTATTATTTATTTTGGTCGGGCTGGCAATCGGCGTGTTATCAATGTTGGCAGGATGGTTGCTGGCGCCAAACAAACCGGATGCCGAAAAATTGTCACCCTATGAATGTGGTTTTGGTGCGTTTGAAGATGCGCGTATGAAGTTCGATGTGCGCTATTACCTGATCGCAATTTTGTTCATATTATTCGATTTGGAAATTGCATTCTTATTTCCCTGGGCTGTTGTCTTGAAAGAAATCGGGTGGTTTGGTTTTGTTGCGATGCTGGTATTTCTTGGATTACTCGTAGTAGGTTTCATTTACGAATGGGTCAAAGGTGCTTTGGAGTGGGATTGAATAATGGGTATTGAGGGTGTATTAGACAAAGGATTTGTTACGACCAGCCTTGATTCCTTGATCAATTGGGGGCGTACGGGCTCGATGTGGCCTATGACTTTCGGATTGGCGTGTTGCGCGGTCGAGATGATGCAAACGGGTGCATCCCGTTATGATCTGGATCGGTTCGGTATTGTTTTTCGCCCCAGTCCCCGTCAGTCAGATGTCATGATTGTTGCCGGAACGCTGTGTAATAAGATGGCACCTGCATTACGTAAAGTTTATGATCAGATGGCTGAACCTCGCTGGGTAATTTCCATGGGATCCTGTGCAAATGGCGGTGGGTATTATCATTATTCTTATTCAGTTGTACGTGGGTGTGATCGGATAGTGCCTGTCGATATATATGTGCCAGGCTGCCCACCAACTGCTGAAGCGCTGCTTTACGGAATCATTCAGTTACAGAATAAAATTAAGCGTACCAATACAATCGCGCGCTAGCTAGGGGGTGAAATGACAAACAGTCGCCTTGAAAAACTTGCGGCAGATTTACAGAGAATATTGGGTGATCGGCAAATTGATATCAGTTGTGCGCTTGGGGAGCTGACGCTTCTGGTGCATTCCCGGGATCTGCCGGATATCGCTGAGGTATTGAGAGATCATCAGGATCTGGGGTTTGATACGCTGATTGATCTATGTGGTGTGGATTTCAGTGAATATTCGACAGATACACATGCGGGATATAAACGGGAGGACAGACGGTTCGCTGTCGTGTATCACCTGCTTTCAGTCAAGCATAATCACAGGCTGCGCGTGCGTGTCTTTGCGGAAGACAATGAATTTCCCATGGTTGATTCGGTGATGCCTGTATGGCCTTCAGCCAACTGGTTTGAGCGAGAGGCGTTTGATCTGTTTGGAATCATTTTCAATAATCATCCTGACCTCAGAAGAATTCTGACGGATTATGGATTTATTGGAAATCCCTTCCGCAAGGACTTTCCTTTGTCAGGACATGTGGAAATGCGTTATGACCCTGATCAGAAACGGGTTGTCTACCAGCCTGTTACAATCGAGCCTCGCGAAATTACACCGTATGTCATTCGTGAAGAACAATATGGTAGAGAGGAAATATGAAGCACTCTATGACTGATTGCCGGGGCATGTGGGATTTTCAAATGAGAGGGTGCCTAGGAAATGGCTGAAATTCGTAATTACACTATGAATTTTGGGCCGCAGCATCCTGCAGCTCATGGTGTTCTGCGTCTGGTGATGGAACTGGATGGCGAAGTTATCCGGCGTGCTGATCCTCATATCGGATTACTGCATCGGGCCACGGAGAAACTGGCAGAAAACAAGACTTACGTACAGTCTGTACCTTACATGGATCGTCTGGATTATGTATCCATGATGGTCAACGAACATGCGTACGTGATGGCGATCGAAAAGTTGTTGCAGATAGAAGTGCCCATCAGAGCGCAATATATTCGTGTAATGTTTGACGAAATAACACGTATCCTCAATCATCTGCTGTGGCTAGGCGCTCATGCGCTGGATGTCGGGGCGATGACGGTTTTTCTATATGCTTTCCGCGAACGGGAAGATTTGATGGATTGTTACGAAGCGGTGTCGGGTGCTCGGTTGCATGCTGCCTATTACCGACCAGGCGGGGTTTATCGTGACCTGCCTGACAATATGCCGCAGTACCAGCCATCAGCAATACACGATGAGAAGGCGACGCGTGCACGTAATGAAAACCGGCAAGGCTCACTGCTTGATTTCATTGAGGATTTCACTCGTCGATTCCCAGGCTACATTGATGATTATGAGGCATTGCTGACAGATAATCGGATTTGGAAGCAGCGTTTGGTCGATATTGGTGTGGTTTCGCCTGATCGTGCCAAAGCACTGGGTTTTACCGGCCCAATGTTGCGCGGATCCGGAGTGGAATGGGATTTGCGCAAGAAACAACCATACGAAGTTTATGATCGGGTGGATTTCGATATTCCCGTCGGCGCCAATGGTGATTGTTATGATCGCTACCTGGTGCGTATCGAGGAAATGCGTCAGTCAAACCATATAATAAAACAGTGCGTCGAATGGCTGAGAAAAAATCCTGGTCCTGTGATTACTGACAATCATAAGGTTGCTCCACCATCCAGATTGGCCATGAAGCAGAATATGGAAGAAATGATTCATCACTTCAAGTTGTTCACGGAAGGTATGCATGTTCCGCGGGGTGAAGCTTATGCGGCTGTGGAGCATCCTAAAGGCGAGTTTGGTATTTATATTGTTTCAGATGGTGCCAATAAGCCTTATCGCTTGAAAATTCGTGCTCCTGGATTTGCACATTTAGCAGCACTGGATGAAATGACCAAGGGACACATGATTGCTGATCTTGTAGCAATCATTGGTACCCAGGATATTGTATTCGGTGAGATAGACAGATGAGTTCGTCGATGTTAAGCACTGAAGCTCTGAGAAAAATTGATCGGGAAGTCGCTAAATATCCTGCTGACCGGAAACAATCGGCCGTGATGTCTGCACTGGCGATCGCACAGGATGAAAAAGGTTGGCTGGCAACTGAAACGATGGATTTTATTGCAGATTATCTTGAGATGCCTGCAATTGCTGTCTATGAAGTTGCGACTTTCTACAATATGTATAACCTGAAGCCGGTCGGAAAGTACAAGCTTACGGTTTGTACCAATCTGCCTTGTGCATTGTCAGGTGGAAACCAGACGGCAGATTATCTTAAACAGAAACTGGGTATTGGTTTCAATGAAACCACGACAGACGGGTTATTCACTCTCAAAGAAGGTGAATGTATGGGTTCCTGCGGGGATGCGCCGGTGCTTCTGGTCAATAACAAGCGTATGTGCAGTTTCATGACTGAAGACCAGATAGATAAACTGCTTGAGGAATTAAACAGATGACCCAGCCTACTCAAGTCATCATGGCAGGTGTGGATACTGCGGATTCGGATAATTGGCGGCTAAAGAATTATCTTAAGCGTGACGGTTATGCCGCGTTGAAAAAAATTCTTTCACAGAAAATTTCTCCCGAGGCAGTAATTGATGAAGTCAAGAAATCTGCACTGCGCGGCCGCGGTGGCGCGGGCTTCCCGACGGGACTGAAATGGAGTTTCATGCCGAAACAGTATACGGGTGAGAAGTATCTCGTCTGTAATTCTGATGAGGGTGAGCCGGGTACATTCAAGGACCGTGATATCATGCGTTACAATCCCCATATCCTGATCGAGGGTATGTTGATTGCCGCCTATGCGATGGGTATCCGTACCGGCTACAACTATGTACACGGGGAAATATGGGATGTTTACGAGCGAATGGAGGAGGCTGTCGAGGAGGCGAATGTCGCAGGTTTCCTGGGGGATAACATCCTGGGTTCCGGCTTTAGTTTCCGACTTTATAACCATCATGGATACGGTGCCTATATTTGTGGAGAAGAGACCGCCCTCCTGGAATCCATAGAAGGAAAAAAGGGTCAGCCACGCTTTAAGCCGCCATTTCCTGCCAATTTTGGTTTGTACGGTAAACCTACGACAATCAACAATACAGAAACATTTGCTTCTGTTCCCTGGATCATCCGTAACGGAGGGGAGCGTTATCTGCAGCTCGGTAAACCAAACAACGGTGGTACTAAAATATTTTCAGTTTCCGGACATGTCAATAAGCCGGGTAACTATGAGGTACCCATGGGAACACCCTTTGCAAAGCTGTTGGAACTTGCTGGCGGGATGCGTGGTGGCAGAAAGCTGAAGGGATGTATTCCGGGTGGATCGTCAATGCCGGTTCTGCCTGGTGACATCATGATGGAAACTGACATGGACTATGATTCAATAGCAAAAGCAGGCTCCATGCTGGGCTCGGGCGCGGTGATCATCATGGATGACACGACCTGTATGGTGCGTGCGCTGGAGCGGCTTTCTTATTTTTACTATGAGGAATCCTGCGGCCAGTGTACTCCGTGCCGGGAAGGAACAGGCTGGCTTTACCGGATCATCAACCGGATCGAGCACGGAAAGGGGCGGGTTGAAGATCTGGATTTGCTTGATAATCTAGCGGATAACATCCAGGGTAGAACGATCTGTGCGCTGGGTGATGCTGCCGCAATGCCGGTAAGAGCAATGCTGCAGCATTTCCGGGATGAATTTGTTTTCCATATCGAACATAAAAAGTGCATGGTCTAGGTAGGCTGCGGTTTTTTATGTCATATTTATCTGATTCCCACTGATTCCGGGATTTATTGCTGATGATTAATATTGAAATTGATGGCAAACAGGTAACGGTTGCGCAGGGTAGTACCGTAATGGATGCTGCCAGGCAGATCGGGATCTATATTCCGCATTTTTGTTATCACAAAAAGCTGTCAATAGCGGCTAATTGCCGGATGTGCCTGGTAGAGGTCGAAAAGGCACCCAAACCGTTACCTGCGTGTGCGACACCGGTAGCCGAAGGAATGAAAGTATCGACACATTCTCAGCAGGCGGTGACTGCACAAAAAGGAGTGATGGAATTTCTGCTGATCAATCATCCACTGGATTGTCCGATTTGTGACCAGGGAGGGGAGTGCCAGCTACAGGATCTCGCTGTCGGCTATGGTTCAAGCGGTTCCCGTTATCAGGAACCCAAACGGGCTGTGACCAACAAGAATCTTGGTCCGCTCATAGCAACGGATATGACCCGCTGTATCCACTGCACGAGGTGTGTTCGTTTTGGCCAGGAGATCGCCGGAATCATGGAGCTTGGAATGGCTGGCCGGGGAGAACATTCCGAGATTCTGACATTCGTCGGCAGAGCGGTTGATTCTGAACTTTCTGGTAATGTAATCGATTTATGTCCGGTCGGTGCTCTGGTCAGTAAACCTTTCCGCTATTCAGCAAGAACCTGGGAGTTATCACGCAGAAAATCGATCAGTCCGCATTGCGGGCTGGGTAGTAATCTGGTCGTGCAAGTGAAAAAAAATCGGGTCATGCGCGTATTACCGCGTGAGAATGAAGCCGTCAATGAATGCTGGTTGTCAGATAAGGACCGGTTCTCTTATGAAGGACTGAATTCGGAGGATCGTTTGACGGTACCAATGATCAGAAAATCCGGACAGTGGCAGGTATGTGGCTGGCAGGAGGCTTTGGCCTATGCTGTTGAGGGCATCAGCAATGTCGTTAAAAATCAGGGGCCGCAGAGTATAGGTGCATTGGGATCTGCTCATAGCACGTTGGAGGAGCTCTACTTACTGCAAAAGCTGATGCGTGGACTGGGCAGTCACAATATCGATCATCGGGTACGTCAATCTGATTTTCGTACCGATGCCGTATTGCGTGGAGCACCATGGCTGGGAATGCAAATTGCCGAGGTTTCACAGTTAAAAGCTGTGCTGGTCGTTGGCAGTACACTGCGTAAAGACCATCCGCTGCTTGCCCAGCGGATGCGTCAGGCAGTAAAAGAGGGGGGGCAGTTAAGTCTGATCAATCCATCAGGTGACGATCAGTTGACCAAGATTGCCTATCGCGCGATTGTTGCTCCTTCAGCTATGCTTGACATGGTATTACAGGTACTGAAAGCAGCAGCAGAAATCAAGAATATTCCCGTGCCCGGGCATATTAAATCTGTAGCAAATGCAGTTGAAGTTTCTGAAGTTGCACGGGGAATTGCGAATAGTCTCATCAACCACGCTCCAGCTGCTGTTTTTCTGGGTAATTTTGCTCAGCATCACCCTCATTTTGCTGATCTACACTGTGCGGCACTGGCTGTTTCGAAAATAACCGAAGCACAGTTTGGTTTGCTGGGTGAAGCTGCAAATAGTGTGGGAGCCTATTCTGCGGGTGCGTTACCATGGAGCACCGGGACTCATTCTGTAAATAAAACTGTATCAGAGAAGGTTGGTTTGAATGCGGGACAAATGCTGGGGTTAGGTTCACCTGATGGTGAACCAGCCTGTAGTGCTTACGTACTGTTGAACCTGGAGCCGGAACTGGATTGTTATGATACGGGGCGGGCGCTTCAGGTAATGAATAAAGCTGAATTTGTAGTTTCATTGAGCAGTTACAAAGGTAACATTCCTGATTATGCCGATGTTATTTTGCCTGTTGCTCCTTTTACTGAAACATCCGGCACTTTTGTTAATACTGAAGGAAGGATACAAAGTTTCAGTGGTGTAGTACCTCCTCTCGGTGAAGCACGTCCCGCCTGGAAAATTTTGCGGGTATTGGGAAATCTGTTGCAATTGGAAGGATTCGATTACGATTCATCAGAACAGGTTCGTGCAGAAATAGTGTCTGCAGAAGAAGAATTTGTACGTGGCTTGAATAACGCTTTGGAAGCGTTTTCAATTTCAGAAAATCATCAAAAAAATAGTGGCATTGAAAGGATTGGTGAGGTACCAATTTATCAGGCTGATCCAATCGTAAGGCGTGCGAGCTCATTACAGAAAACACATGATGCCGTATCACCTGTTGCATTTGCTTCACCTGACCTACTTGATAAATCTGGAATACAGGCTGGTGAGACAGTCAAGATAAAACAGCAGGGTGAGACAATTCAGCTGGAAATTTTCGCTGATACCAACCTGCCTGATAACTGTGTCCGACTGGCATGTGCTCACTTGCAGACATCCGGATTAGGCGGGATGTTCGATGAAATCAAGCTGGAAAAATCATAAAAATCTGGATCGGGATTTAATCAATGGATAGCTTGCAACCATTATTTGAGCAATTGTTTGGCAGTGAATGGGGGGGACCTCTCTTTCTGCTGATAAAGAATCTGCTGCTGATCCTGGCGATTGTCATTCCGTTACTTCTGGCAGTTGCTTATCTTACTTTTGCAGAAAGAAAAATTATCGCCTATATGCAAGTCAGGGTGGGGCCAAACAGAGTGACCTTCTTTAATATACCTTGGTTGCGTGGCTGGGGGCAACCCATAGCTGATGCTGTCAAGGCAATCATGAAAGAGATCATTATTCCGACAGGCGCCAATAAATTCCTGTTTCTGCTTGCACCGGTTCTTGCCATAGGGCCCGCATTGGCTGCTTGGGCCGTTGTTCCCTTTTCGCCGGAGCTGGTGCTGGCGGATATCAATGCAGGCCTGCTTTATATTCTGGCCATGACATCACTGGGAGTTTACGGTGTCATTATTGCCGGCTGGGCATCAAATTCAAAATATGCTTTCCTGGGAGCCATGCGCTCTGCTGCACAAGTCGTTTCATATGAGCTGGCGATGGGATTTGCGCTGGTCTGTGTATTGATGATGTCTTCAAGTCTCAATCTGGGAGATATTGTGGCAGGGCAGCAGGGTGGCAGTTTTCTGAACTGGTACCTGATCCCGTTATTCCCGATGTTTTTGATCTATTTCATATCGGGTGTGGCTGAAACGAACAGAGCGCCTTTTGACGTGGCGGAGGGGGAATCGGAGATCGTTGCAGGTTTCCATGTAGACTATTCAGGAATGGCCTTTACGGTATTTTTCCTTGCCGAGTATGCCAACATGATTCTAGTTGCGACTCTGGCCAGCATCATGTTCCTGGGTGGCTGGCTGCCCCCTGTGGATATCGCCCCTTTTAATCTGATTCCCGGCATGGTCTGGCTGCTTCTGAAAATAGCCTTCATGCTGTTCTTTTTCCTCTGGTTCCGTGCTACCTTCCCGCGTTATCGTTATGACCAGATTATGCGACTGGGCTGGAAGGTATTTATCCCGCTCACACTTGTCTGGATTGTGGTGCTGGGTATGGTGATGCAATTACCAGAGGTTGTTCGGCAAAGTTTCCCGTTGAATCTCTGGTTTAACTGAGAGTAATAGCGAAATGGAACGTATCAAGCAGTTTTTTAAATCCTTTCTGCTGGTTGAAATGCTGAAAGGGATGAAAGTGACTGGACGTTATTTGTTTGCGCCCAAAATCACTGTGCATTATCCGGAAGAGAAGACGCCCCAATCACCCCGTTTCCGGGGGTTGCATGCATTACGCCGTTACCCTAACGGGGAAGAGCGCTGTATTGCATGCAAGCTGTGTGAGGCTGTATGTCCGGCCATGGCGATTACTATCGAATCAGAACAGCGTGACGATAGTACGCGCCGGACCACTCGTTACGATATCGACATGATTAAATGTATTTTTTGCGGTTTCTGTGAGGAAGCTTGTCCGGTTGATGCGATTGTTGAGACTCGTGTTCTGGAATACCATGGTGAAGTTCGCGGGGATCTGACCTATACGAAAGAGATGCTGCTGGCAGTGGGTGACCGCTATGAAGAACAGATAGCCAGAGACAGGGCAGCAGACGCTCCTTATCGCTAACAAACAGATATAAATTTATGAATTTACAGGATTTCGTTTTTTATAGCCTGGCAAGTGTAGTAGTCATTGCTGCACTGGGAGTGATTACACTGCGCAATCCTGTTCACTCGGCGCTATTACTGGTACTCGCTTTTGTGACATCTTCCGGATTATGGTTGCTGCTTGAAGCAGAGTTCCTGGCCATCGTTCTGATTCTGGTATATGTCGGTGCAGTCATGGTGTTGTTCCTGTTCGTGGTAATGATGCTGGATATCAACCTGGATCGTATGCGGGAAGGATTCTGGAAGTGGTTCCCGTTTGGCGCCATACTGGCTCTGATTATGACGGGTGAGATAGGTATGGTACTGATGAGTAAACAATTCGGACCTGAAAATATACAAATTCCAGTTTCCAAATCAGTGGACTACAGTAATACGAAAGAGTTGGGACAATTGCTTTATACCGACTACGTATACGCTTTTGAACTGTCAGCCGTCATTCTTCTGGTAGCGATGGTTGCTGCCATTGCTATAACGTTGCGTTACCGAACCGATAAAAAATCTTCGAATGTTTCAAAACAAGTAGCTGCTAGTCGTGAAAAGCGGTTAAAAGTTATATCCATACCAGCAGAAAGAAAAGAATAATTTTTGCTCAGGACTCCATCTGTTTCCTATTTTCTTCATCTAAAAGGTAATCATCTTGGTCTCACTATCACATTATCTTGTGCTGGGTGCTCTCCTGTTTGCCATTGGGGTCGTCGGTATTTTTCTCAATCGGAAAAATGTCATTATCCTGCTGATGTCGATTGAATTGATGCTATTGGCCGTCAATATGAATTTTGTCGCTTTTTCACATTTTCTACAGGATACGGCGGGGCAGATCTTCGTGTTTTTTATTCTGACTGTCGCTGCAGCTGAAGCAGCCATCGGACTGGCAATTTTAGTTGCGCTATTCAGAAATCTGCGCACCATTAACGTGGATGATCTGGATGAATTGAAAGGCTGAGTATCCCTGTGTCTTCGAGATCAAAAGCAATTTGTTAAACCAATTCTGGTAATTGATGGCTTAAATGGAAAATCTTTATTTACTGGTTCCAATGGCCCCTTTGGTGGGAGCCATTATTGCTGGCCTTTTCGGGCGACGGGTTGGTTTGATATGGAGTCACCGCGCAACAATCATTTTAGTAGCGCTGTCACTCGTTTCCTCCATCATCATTTTTGTCGATGTATTACAGGGGAATACTTATAACGGTAGTGTCTACACCTGGTTGACATCTGGTGAAACGATATTTGAAATCGGCTTTCTGATAGATACATTGTCTGCCACGATGATGGTTGTGGTAACCAGTGTGTCACTCATGGTGCATATATACACGATCGGGTATATGCACGGAGATCCCGGGTATCAGCGCTTTTTCAGCTACATTTCGCTGTTCACATTTTCGATGCTGATGCTGGTGATGTCCAATAACTTCCTGCAGTTGTTTTTCGGTTGGGAAGCCGTTGGATTGGTTTCTTATCTCTTGATCGGATTCTGGTACACACGTCCAACGGCAATCTATGCAAATCTGAAAGCTTTTCTTGTCAATAGAGTTGGAGATTTTGGTTTTTTGCTTGGTATTGGCCTGGTATTGATGTATTTCGGTACGTTGGATTACGAACTTGTGTTTGCTCATGCAGAGCATATGGCATCCCGTTCGGTCGAAATATGGCCTGGTCAATCCTGGATGCTGATGACTGTCATCTGCCTGCTGTTATTTGTTGGGGCGATGGGTAAATCTGCCCAGTTTCCCTTGCATGTCTGGCTGCCGGATTCAATGGAAGGGCCCACCCCGATATCTGCTTTGATTCATGCTGCCACTATGGTGACAGCCGGTATATTTATGGTGGCCCGTATGTCGCCACTGTTTGAGTATTCTGAAGCTGCACTGTCGACTGTTCTGGTAATAGGGGGCATTACGACACTGTTTATGGCACTGGTTGCAGTAGTTCAGAATGATATCAAACGGGTTGTCGCTTTTTCTACTCTGTCGCAGCTTGGTTATATGACGGTTGCACTAGGCGCATCGGCCTACTCAGCAGCTATTTTTCATTTGATGACGCATGCCTTTTTTAAGGCCTTACTCTTCCTTGGAGCCGGTTCGGTCATCATTGCGATGCACCATGAGCAGGATATGCGCAAGATGGGAGGGCTTAGAAGGTATATGCCAATTACTTTTGCAACCATGTTCATCGCTGCTTTGGCCAGTGCCGGAGTCCCTGGATTTTCGGGCTTCTTTTCCAAAGATGCGATTATTGAAGCGGTGCATTTCTCCCAGCTTCCCGGGTCAGGCTTTGCCTATTTCTGTGTATTGGCAACAGTTTTTATTACCGCACTGTATACCTTCAGGCTGATGTTCATGACTTTCTATGGTGAGCCACGAATGGATAAGCATACGCGGGAGCATTTACATGAATCGCCTTGGGTAGTAACCGTCCCATTGGTTGTGCTGGCCGTTCCAACCGTCGCGTCAGGCTGGTTGATTGGTACGCTGCTTTTTGGAGATTATTTTGCCGGGGTTATTGAAATACAGGAACAGCATGATGTGGTGGCGCTCATGAAAGAACACTACACAGGCATAGTGGGAATGATGATTCATTCATTGATGACACTGCCTTTCTGGCTGGCAATGGCCGGTATTTTTACTGCCTGGTTCCTGTATCAGTACAAGGTTGAGCTGCCGGGGAAAATTCGGAAAATTGCCGGTCCTGTTTATACTCTTCTGGATCGCAAATACTACATCGATGAATTTTATTCATGGTTATTTGCAGGTGGCTTGCGCTCTCTGAGTAACGTGCTCTGGAAATACGGGGATATCAAAGTTATTGACGGTTTGATGGTGAATGGTTCTGCAAAGGCTGTTGCATGGTTTTCTACGGTAATCCGTCGATTCCAGTCAGGATATATCTACCATTACGCATTCAGCATGATTGTGGGTGTTTTTGTGTTGATGAGTCTGTGGCTGTTTCATTTCTAGGATTCAGGGAAGAAGTAGTTTTTACTATTGCTGACTCTCTGGGATAAATAACACGCATTGATATGCAATTTGAGACGAAAAGATCATGTTGTTTGGATTTCCGCTGTTAAGTCTGATTATCTGGCTGCCAATTATTTTTGGTCTGATCGTATTGGTGATGGGTGACCGGAACGTACGGGCTGTACGCTGGTTTTCCCTTGTTGGAGCTGTGGCCGGGTTTCTGGTGGCTCTTCCTCTGTACAGTGGATTTGATCCATCAACCAGTGCCATGCAGTTTACGGAACATCTCATCTGGTTTGAGCGGCTCAACGTCTTCTACTCTTTGGGAGTAGACGGGATATCGATGCCATTGATCATTCTGAATTGCTTTATAACCCCAATTGTCGTGATTGCCGGGTGGGAAGTGATTCGGGAGCGTGTTTCTCAGTATATGGGAGCATTTCTGATCATGTCCGGTGTCGTCAATGGTGTATTTTCCTCTCTGGATGCCGTGTTGTTTTATTCCTTCTGGGAAACTTCACTCATACCGATGTTCATTATCATTGGTGTATGGGGAGGACCTAACCGGATCTATGCCGCCATAAAGTTTTTTCTTTATACCTTGCTTGGCTCACTGTTGATGCTCGTTGCCCTGATTTATCTGTATCAGACCTCAGGAGGCAGCTTCTCGATTCTGGACTACCATCATCTGCCTTTGCCGATGACAGCACAGATTCTGATATTCATCGCGTTCATGCTCGCATTTGCAGTCAAGGTACCGATGTGGCCGGTACATACCTGGTTACCTGATGCACACGTTGAAGCGCCTACCGGCGGATCTGTCGTACTGGCCGCTATCCTGCTGAAACTGGGTGGATATGGATTCCTCAGGTTTTCTTTGCCTGTCGCTCCGGATGCAAGTCATGAGCTGTCGGGAATCCTGATTGTTTTATCCCTGATTGCGGTTGTGTATATCGGTATCGTTGCGTTGATGCAACAGGATATGAAAAAACTGATTGCTTATTCATCGGTTTCTCACATGGGGTTCGTGACGTTGGGCTTCTTCCTGTTCAATGCATACGGAATCGAGGGAGCCATGGTACAGATGATTTCTCACGGATTCATCTCAGGTGCAATGTTTCTGTGTGTAGGTGTCCTGTATGACCGCCTGCACTCTCGCCAGATTGCCGATTATGGTGGTGTGGTAAACAGAATGCCGGTGTTTGCAGCATTGTTCATGTTGTTTGCAATGGCCAATGCCGGGCTGCCGGGCACCAGCGGTTTCGTTGGTGAATTCATGGTCATCATGGGATCCATCGAAGTCAATTTCTGGTATGGCTTCTTCGCGGCACTCACTTTAATACTCGGTGCATCCTATACCTTGTGGATGTACAAAAAGGTCATATTTGGTGAAGTCACCAACAGTAACGTAGGAGGAATGCAGGATATTTCCTCACGTGAGTTTCTGATCCTGGCTATTTTGGCGGTAATGGTGCTGGGGCTTGGTATCTATCCGTTACCGCTGACTGAGGTCATGCATGTCACGGTTGATAATCTGCTTGAACATGTCGCACGTACCAAGCTTTGAGGCACTTAAACAATATTTTTTGGATGATGAAGGTTTTTTTCCTGACCGGAAATTAAGGATTTTTCATGGATTTTCTGTTACCTGACTTTACACCAGCCTACCCTGAAATTTTCCTGCTGCTCATGGTTTGTGTGGTGATGCTTGCCGATTTATTTGTCGGTGAGAGAAATCGCTATCTGGCATTTTATTTATCTTTGCTGACACTTGCAGGATGTGCACTGGTTACCTGTGGTATCTATTCCACAGAAGTTCGATACACATTTACCGGCATGTTCGTCGGCGATGCGATGTCAGATATTCTGAAGCTGTTAATTTATGTGACGGTTGCAGCGGTACTGATCTATTCCCGATCCTACATTAGTACCAGAGGATTGTTAAAAGGCGAATTTTTCAGTCTTGCACTGTTTGCAACGCTGGGCATGATGGTCATGGTTTCGGCAAATCACCTGATAACACTCTATCTGGGGCTTGAGCTTCTGTCTCTTTCACTGTATGCCATGGTGGCATTACAGCGTGAATCAGCCATTGCAACCGAGGCTGCCATTAAATTCTTTGTTCTGGGTGCATTGGCCTCCGGTTTTCTGCTGTATGGCATGTCCATGTTATATGGTGCGACCGGTACGTTGCATTTGCCGGAGTTGGCAAAAGTCATTCATTCCGGTCAGGCAGATCATGAAATTTTTATCATCGGGCTGGTTTTTGTCGTTGCAGGTATCGGCTTCAAACTGAGCGCGGTACCGTTTCACATGTGGGCACCGGATATCTATGAAGGTGCGCCTACAGCAGTTACTTTATTCATCGGATCAGCACCCAAATTTGCAGCATTTGGTTTTGTCATGAGATTGCTGGTGGGAGGTCTGGGTGATCTCGTGACTGACTGGCAGGGAATGTTGGTATTACTGGCAGTTGCTTCCATGGCTGTGGGGAATATCGCGGCGATCGCACAGCAGAATATCAAACGGATGCTGGCATATTCCACTATTTCACATATGGGTTTCGTTCTGCTCGGTTTCATTGCGGCAGGAGAAAATGGCTACAGCTCATCCATGTTTTATGTAATCGCTTACGTGCTGATGACGTTAGGTGCTTTTGGTATCATCATGCTGGTTTCGCGAGAGGGATTTGAAGCGGATAAGATCAGTGATCTCAAAGGACTTAACCAGCGTAATCCATGGCTCGCTTTTATGATGCTGCTGGTAATGTTTTCGATGGCCGGTATTCCGCCCATGATCGGATTTTATGCAAAACTTTCCGTGCTACAGGCTGTCCTGGAGGCGGGATACATCTGGCTGGTGGTGGTTGCAGTCATGCTTTCCCTGATAGGTGCGTTTTACTACCTGCGCATCATTAAATTTATGTATTTCGATGCGCCGGAACAGACCCAGCCGATTATGTTCAAGCCGGATGTCAAAGTACTCGTTAGCATAAATGGCCTAGCCATAATACTGCTGGGCATGTTCCCTCAAATGCTTATGGGACTGAGTTTGTCCGCCATTCAGCATTCCATGTGATTCGATTCCAGGTTTTAACTGGCAGGTGAAAACGGCTTTTATGGTTGATCGTAGCTGATACGGTAAACCACACCTGCCATATCGTCCGAGACCAGCAACGCTCCATCCGGCATTACCAGAACATCGACAGGCCTGCCCCAGGCTTCGTTTTCCTGCAGCCAGCCTTCAGCAAAAATTTCTTTTCTGGCGACCTCATTTGCCTCGAGTTGTACCCACTCGAGGCGATAGCCAATTTTCGTGCTGCGGTTCCATGAGCCATGTTCTGCGATGAAGATTCCGTTATGGTATTCAGCGGGGAACATAGTGCCGGTGTAAAACCGCATTCCCATGGGAGCAACGTGCGGGTCGAGCTCAACGGCAGGAGGAATGAATTTATTACAATCACGCTTTGCCCCGAGTTTGGGGTCAGAAACTTCCTTGCCATGACAATACGGAAAACCGAAATCCAAGCCCTGGTTGGATGCGTGATTCAGCTCATCGGGTGGTAAATTGTCTCCCATCCACTCCCGGCTGATATCGGTAAACCATAACGCTTTAGTGACAGGGTGCCAGTCGAATCCTTCCGTATTGCGAACACCTTTTGCAAATACTTCATAATTTGATCCATCCGGCCGGATACGTGATATCAGAGCATAATGTTCCAGATCTGTTTCGCAGACATTGCAGGATGAACCGACCGGGACATACAGCCAGCCATCCGGGCCAAACGCGATGAAGCGCCAGCCGTGGTAGGTTTCCTTAGGATAATCAGCCGTTATAATGCGCGGCGGTAAAGGCTGGTCGAGGGTATTCTCGATATTATCGAAACGCAGGATCCTGTTGACGGAGGAGACATATAATGCGCCGTCATGAAATGCGACTCCGTTTGGCATTTTAAGCTTGCTGGCAATGATCCGGATTTGGCGTTTTCCTGCATTTTCCGTGATGGCATAAACGTTACCGGCTGATTTCGAACCGACGAATATCGTTCCTTTGTCACCCAGTGTCATTGTGCGTGCATCCGGCACATTCGCCCAGACACTGATGGAAAAACCTGGCGGTAACTTGATTTTGTCGAGTGGCAGTTCTGGTACCTGGGCGTTGATTTGAGAAGTAACAGCACACAGTGACACCAGAAAAATAAAAGATAAAAATTTCATACAAATCTAACAAAGTGAAAAATTGCGGAATAAGGGTTTCGAAGTTGAAACAGCTTGAAATCAGGAAACCTGACCGCACAATGTTAGCGTATTTTTAAAGGAGGAAAGCATGCAAACTGCGGAAAACATCGAACATTTGAACTTTCAGGCTGAAGCCAACCAGCTTTTGAAGCTGATGATCCATTCCCTGTACAGTAATAAAGAAATATTCCTGCGGGAATTGATTTCGAATGCATCGGATGCAGCAGACAAGCTGCGGTTTGAGGGGTTGTCCGATGCGGCGCTGTACGAATCCGACCCTGATCTTAAAATCCGCATTGCTTACGATAAAGAGGCTCGCACCATCACGATTATCGATAACGGTATCGGTATGTCTAGGCAGGAAGTGATCAATAATATCGGGACTATTGCCAAATCCGGTACGCGTGAATTTTTTGATTCACTGACGGGTGATCAGGCCAAGGATGCCAACCTGATCGGACAGTTTGGTGTGGGTTTTTATTCGGCATTCATTGTTGCGGATAAAGTAACCCTGACTACGCGTCGCGCTGGATTGACAGTCGAACACGGTGTGCGCTGGGAATCCGCTGGCGAGGGTGAGTACACGCTGGAAACTGTGGAAAAGCCGGATCGAGGTACTGAAATCGTTCTGCATCTGCGGGAAGGAGAAGATGAACTGCTGAGCAGTTTTCAGCTGCGTTCCATCATCCGTAAGTACTCTGACCACATCACGCTTCCCATTGTCATGAAAAAGGAAGTGTGGGATGACGAGAGCAAATCGTACCGGCTGAGCGACGAGGATGAAACCATCAATCAGGCCAGCGCGATCTGGGCTCGGCCAAAGAATGAAATTACGCAGGAGCAGTACGACGAATTCTATAAGCACGTTGCTCATGATTTCGAACCGCCACTTGCTCATGTGCATGCCCGAGTCGAAGGTAAGCAGGAATATATCCAGTTGTTGTATATCCCGGCTCATGCCCCGTTTGATTTGTTTGACCGTGAACATCGCCATGGCCTCAAACTTTACGTCAGGCGGGTATTCATCATGGATGATGCGGAAAAACTGTTGCCAGGATATTTGCGTTTTGTCCGCGGTATCATCGATTCAAGTGATCTGCCCCTGAATGTCTCGCGTGAGATCCTGCAGGAATCGAAAGATATCGACAGTATTCGTGCAGGCTCAGTCAAGAAGGTGCTGGGATTGATCGAAGATCTTGCCATGAGTGACAAGAGTGAAGATCAGGAAAAATTCAAAACCTTCTGGCGCGAATTCGGCCAGGTGCTGAAGGAGGGGATTGCAGAAGACTATAGCAACCGCGAGCGTATCGCCAAGCTGTTGAGATTTACTTCGACACATGATGAACGTGAAGAACAGACCGTTTCGCTGGATGATTACATTGCCCGGATGAAGCCGGAACAGGAAAAAATCTATTACATTACTGCTGACGGCCTGAAGGCAGCCCAAAGCAGCCCGCACCTGGAGATATTCCGTAAGAAGGGAATTGAAGTGCTGCTGTTGTGTGACCGTATCGATGAATGGCTGGTGGCCAATCTGAATGAATATACGGGCAAGTCTTTACAATCCATTGCCAAGGGTAATCTGGATCTGGGCAAACTGGAAGATGAAGAAGAAAAGAAAGAGCATGAAAAAGAGGCTGGAGATTTTCAGGAATTGACAAACAAAATGAAGGAAGTGTTGGGCGAACAGGTAAAAGATGTGCGCATCACCTACCGCTTGACAGAATCACCAGCCTGTCTGGTCGCTGATACTCATGATGTGAGTGGCAATCTTGGACGCTTGTTGAAATCTGCCGGACAGAAAGTCCCGGACAGCAAACCTTTCCTGGAAATCAATCCACATCACCCGATGATTCAGCGGTTAAAATATGAAGAAGCCAAGTTTGCCGACTGGAGTCATATTCTGTTTGATCAGGCTTTACTGGCCGAAGGGGGGCAGCTTGAGGATCCGGCCGGTTTCGTCAAACGACTGAATGATTTACTACTGCAAAACATCTTGAGCGGAAAATGAAGTAGCAGGGAAGCCCACACACTTACCGTGAATCCACTTAAGGAACCTCAGATTAACGCTGGTAAGTTCAACTCATAAACCTCAGGAGGAGAAATAGAATGAAGGTGGCTCTATTTCTCCGGCTTGACATTCCAGTAATTCATCGTATACCTTCTCAATCTTAAAAAAAGAGAACGATTGGTTTACTTTTATCTGAAGAAGAGGAGAAACAGAATGAAAGACAGCTCTGTTATGAAATTGTGTTCCACAATACCGGTTTTAATGCTGGCAAGTCATCTGTCTTATGCCATGCCGGGTATGCACGGAACTGAAGGCAGCAGAGCGACTGAGCCGCCAGCTGCATCGAAAGATATGGGAGCACCCATCAACTCGTCAGGTTCGGAAATAGAAATCACCTATAGTGCAGATGGCAAAACGGCTATTTTTGTGTCAACCCGCGCGGGCAGTGTCGAATCACCTGGTACCCCTTACAATTTTGATATATGGATGGCGCACAATGTAGATGGGGTGTGGCAGGAACCCGTCCATCTCGGTGCTGATATCGATCCGGCCGTAGGACCCAATATCAATACAACAGCCTGGGAGCTGGAACCCAGTTTCTCGGATGATGGCAATGTTATCTATTTCACGCGATATGAACCGGGTAACCTGCTGTCGGGTGATCTTTATGTCGTACAGAAAGTGAATGGTGTATGGCAATCGGCCAAAAACTGGAATGACGTGCCGGAACTTCCCAGTATCAATACCCCGACCGGCGAAGAGCATTGTCCGATCATTGTTTCTGACAGTCTGATTTATTTCAATTACAGTCAGCCAGGCGTCACTCAGGAGAGTGATATCTGGAAAGTCGAGAAAAAAGATGGGGTATGGCAGAAACCGGTGAGCCTGGGAGCGAAAATCAACTCTCCGCAACGCGACCACATGCATTGGACCGGAGTGTCAAAAGATGGCAAAAGTATGGTCATCACCAGTACACGGATGGATCCGGATTCTCGCGGTGGGCATGATATGTGGATTTCACATCAGGATGCCAAGGGAGAATGGCAGAAACCGATCAACCTCGGTGACATCATCAATACTCCAGGTGAAGAAATGTGCTGGACTTTCACGCCTGATGGCAAGAAATTTACCGGCAGCTGGGGACCTCAAAACACATTTGATACCGATATCCGCTGGATAAGCAAAGAGGATATTCCGCTGTTGAAAACATTCGAGCCGATCGGTCCTCCACCCAACCTGCTTGTCAACAGCAACAAAGGCTGAATCGGAGTTTAAAAAGCAGTTGAAAAAGATAGATTCACGGTTAGTTTTCCGGAGCTGATCAGCCTTTAAAAATGCGGGGAATTCTGGATTTTTTCCGGATTCCCTGCACTGATGCCACTGTCAGTGCATAGCGAGATTGAACACCTGATTCATTCTGCATTTTCCGAGTATTCTCGCGCCAACTATTCTCTATCTGTATTGCCTGCACTTGTTCTGTGCAGCAGTCATCAGAGATCTGACGGTATTTTCACCCCAACTGCTCTAAAATACTGTCCGTAATGAGAAATCTGAAATGCAATATACGATCTGGAGCCAGAGCAGGGAACAATGAAATTTTCACATAACTGTACTTACAATCTTTTCGCGTTTTGTACCAGCTTCAGTTACCGCTATGCTCCCTGGGTTCTGCTGATTGCATTGCTTTTTACCGTGGCAAGTGCGGTTTATACCGCACGCAATTTGGGCATGAATACCGATACTACGGATATGCTTTCCGAACATTTGCCGTTTCGTATCAACAGCGTAAAGTACGACAAAGCATTTCCGCAGGATTCAGGCATTCTGCTGCTGGTGCTGAGTGCACCGACTCCTGAACAGGCTTATTCCACTGCAAGCCGTCTGGCGGTATCCCTAAAAAAAGACAGTAAAAACTTTTCTGATGTTTATGCGCCCGGTACGGATGATTTTTTTGGGCGTAACGGACTGCTCTACGAGGATATTCCACAGCTCAATCACATTGCAGATCATCTGGCTGAGGCACAGCCACTGATTGCACAGATCAGCCGTGATCCGACACTGTATTCCTTTATTGGACTGCTCACGCAGGCGGTTGATGAATTGAATAAAGGCCAGTACCTGGAACTGGGGCCGGTTTTCAACGGTGTGAGTGAAACGATGGATGCACGGCTCGCCGGGAAATCACGACCGTTGTCGTGGCAAACATTGTTTCGTGGTGAGCCTGCAAAAACCAGCTATCAGGAAATAATCATCGTCAAACCCAGGCCGGATTATTCGGAGTTGCTTCCGGGTAAGCAACCCATACTGGCAGTGCGTACGGCAGCAGAACAGATCGGTTTGACAGATGATGGTCCGATCCAACTGCGTATTACCGGAGACGTAGCACTGGCGGATGACGAGCTCAAGAGCTCGCTGGATGGTATGGAAGTCGCCGGGGTAGTCACATTCATCATGGTGGGTGCGGTACTTTACTCAGCCATGCATACGGTGGGCATGACTCTTGCCGTGCTGATCTGCCTGGGAGTGGGCCTGATTCTGACAGCCGCTTTTGCAACGGTTGCAATTGGCCAGCTGAACGTGATATCCATCGCTTTTGCGGTGTTATATATCGGCCTGGGTGCGGACTTTGCCATCCATTTCCTGCTTCGCTTCCGGGAAATGCTGGAGAATGGGCTATCCGCGAACGACGCGATATACAAGGCTGGGGGTGAGGCCGGTGTTGCCCTGACTGCCTGCACCGTTGCAAATGCGCTTGGTTTCTACGCATTCATACCAACCAGTTACAGCGGAGTGGCAGAACTGGGCATCATTTCCGGCACAGGCATGCTGATTAGCCTGATCGTCACCTTCATCATCGGGCCTGCACTATTGCGGTATTTGTCAGGGAGATCAGCCGTTGAACCCAACGGTAGAAAAACGTTGGGCAAGGCGCTCGAATTTTCACTCAAGTGGCGGAAACTGACGCATATCTCGGTTGGTTTGTTACTGTTGCTTGCCATCGTACTGTGGCCACAGATCAGGTTTGATTACAATCTGCTCAATATGCAGGATCCAAAAGGAGAGGCCGTGCAAACTTTTCGTGAGTTGCTGGCATCACCCGATCATTCACCGTGGTATGCAGTTGTGCTGACTGAGGATCGCAAGGAGATTCAGCAGCTGCAGAACAATCTGATCAAGCTGCCCGAGGTAAGCAAGGTGGTTTCGATTCTGGATCTCGTGCCATCAGAGCAGGAAGCGAAACTGGCAGTCATCGAAGAAATGTCGCTGATCATGGGCCCCGGGTTATCCGTTACCAGATCAGCGACACATGAACATACCATACCCCAACAGATACAGGCGCTTACTACTCTGAATACGGCGTTGGATCGATACCTGGTCCAGCACCCTGATTCGGCCGTATCGGCTTCTGCACGGGGGCTCAGAGATTCAGTCAGATCATTACTCGACCGATTGGATAAAGCAGATGCGGGTGAAAGGCAGAAATTGTTGCGTTCATTAGAGGAAGATCTGCTTTCCACGCTATCGGTCGCACTTCAGCGTTTATACAATCTGATCGAGGCGGTGCCTTTCAGCGAACAGGAATTGCCGGAATCGATCGCCGGCCGCTGGCACAGCCATACGGGAGAGTATCGTATTGCCGTGTATCCGTCGGAAGATATCGGTGATAACGGATTACTGCGCCATTTCGTCAGATCGGTACAGCAGGTGGCTCCCCAGGCGACGGGAATGCCGGTGATCAGCCTGGAAGCAGGCGATGCCGTAATCGATGCTTTTGTTCAGGCATTTTCACTGGCGCTGGTGGGGGTGGTGGTTGCGCTGCTGATCATGCTGCGCAGCATAAAATATACTGTATTGGTATTGATCCCGCTGTTGTTATCCAGCATATTCACCGGGGTTTTCACTGTTCTGCTGGATATACCGTTCAATTTTGCCAATATCATTGCGCTACCGCTTTTGCTGGGCCTGGGTATCGACAGCAGTTTGCACATGGTCCACCGCAGTATGGATAACAGGGTCGAGAATGAAATCCTGATCCATACCAGCACGGCACGGGCTATTTTCTACAGTGCCCTGACCGCTCTGGTTGATTTTGCCAGCCTCATGTTCTCATCGCACAAAGGTACTGCCAGCATGGGGGCGCTGCTTACGGTCGGACTGGCGTTTACCCTGATCTGTACACTCATCATTTTGCCCTCCCTGCTGAGAAATCCTAATCGGCAGCGGGTAGTGGCGTAAGATTTCTGTCAATCTGATATGTCCGAATAAAGCAGATCAACTCACGCCTGGCCTGTTTTTCCCGAAACGGTGTCTGAGATATTCGATGAGCGGAGGAGTGATCGATAAAATGATGATTGCAAGAATGACGAGTTTGAAATTTTTTTGTATCAGCGGCAGTTGCCCGAAATAAAATCCGGCATAAACGAATATGCCGACCCACAGAACAGCGCCGATGACATTATAGGCAATGAATTTGCGATAAGGCATCGTCCCAATACCTGCGACAAACGGGGCAAAAGTACGGATGATGGGGATGAAGCGAGCGATGATGATGGTCTTGCCACCATATTTGAGGTAAAAAGCGTGAGTCTTATCCAGATGTTCCTGTTTCAGGAAACGGAATTTTCCTGAAGTAAAAATGGTTATTCCGAATTTCTTACCCACCCAGTAATTGACGCTGTCTCCCAGAATACCTGCCAGCGTCAGTCCGACGAACAGGAAATGAGGGTCGAGCTGCGATCCCTGCAAGGATGCCAGTGAGCCTGCAGCAAACAGCAAGGAATCTCCAGGCAGAAAAGGAAATACGACCAGCCCGGTTTCGCAGAATACGATCAGAAAAAGAATGCCATTCACCCATACACCGTATTCCGAGACGAGTTCCTGCAGATGGCTATCAATATGAATAATGAAATCAACAAGAAACATGAGTGGAGGAAAAGTGGTTCTCTCTGCTGACGGGTTCGATCGTGTCACAACCAGTGTGAAGTATGGTCCGGATCTGATCCAAACGCCTTAAAAATCTAAGCAATAAAAAAGGCACTTGGTCATAGACTGATCAAGTGCCTGTATCTGGTAGGCCGTGCGCGATTCGAACGCGCGACCAACGGATTAAAAGTCCGCTGCTCTACCGGCTGAGCTAACGACCCGAAGGCGGCAATTATACCAACACATCTCTCGTTGGGGAACACTTTATCGCTATTAGGAGAAAGTGGTTATAAGTATTGCCGGGTTACTCTGCTAAAACTGCGTATGCCTGAGCTGATGATTGTGATGAAGCCGGCTTGTACCAGGCACCAGCGGGCGAATAATTCTGTTTCAGGCAGAATTTGTTTGCGATCAGGGCCAAGTAGAAACTGGGCTCCAGAAAAAGTGTGTCCATATTTATGAACTTCAGGCTCCAGCCCTAGGGAGAGTAGCAACCATCCTAGTGGCAGCATTGTGAGGGATAGTGCTATCCCCAAGATCCATTCCGTAATGTGAGCGGACATATTGGTAAGTATGATGGCATTCACGCAGAGAGCAAAGAGCAGGAGGTAAAGATAGAAGCCGCCTCCCATACCCAAGGCACCATTGCGAGCAATCAATTCATTCAGATTGTCAGTTGAGGACCAGCTAAAAGCAATGGCTTTGGCCAACCAGAGCCAAGGTAGTGCGCTGATAATCAGAGTAAGCATTTTTCCTGAGACTTGTTCATGTTGTTTGCGCAGGCTAAAGAAACTGATGATCAGCGCCAGAGAGATAACAAGGGGTGCATATAGTGCTGTATAGCGAACCGGTCTTTCCAGCATGGAAATCAATGTCGGTCCAAGCCATTCAAAAATATGTCGCCAGCTTTCCCCCCAGATATCTTTGTTAACAACAAACCAGTAAAGATTGTTTGATCCGGCGATATCAGCAATACTTTCCTGGGTTACGCTGATTGAGAGCAGTCCCAAGCTGATAAGACTGGCTGCAAATACCCATCCTGGCAGGCTTATCAATGGCCTGGCGCTGGAAAGTATCCTGGAACTGATCCATGCGGCTCCTGCCCCGATCCATAGTAATGCCAGAACAAAAATGAATATGAATAATATGTTGCCATCAAACAGAAATAGCTCTTTGAGGTTATAAGGTATTCCGGGTAAGCGCAGAATCAGCCAAAGCAGGGCTGCAGTTCCCATCGACAAAAGAATGACGGGAATCCACTCCCTGAACAGAGGCTGATTTTCGGAGAAACCAATCCGATAAGAATGAGATATGGATGGAGTAGGCTTGTCTGGTACGGGGCTGGTGATAGGGTGGGATATCGCAGTATGGCATTCAAGTTGCCTGGATTCGGATAACCCCCATGCAATCAGCCCGATCAGGAGCGGTTCGGTAATGTCAGCATTGCGTCCTAATAACCCCGTTTGAATTAGTTCGATGACTATCGACCAGAAGATCAGTGCCAAAACTATGCCGCGAAAATTTCCACCAATTTGCGATCCAAGCCACAATAGAGCTGAATAGATATAAAGCGATCGTACTAGCCCTGTCGTATTGTCCAGCATTGACCCTTCCAGCATGGTGGTAAAAGGAATGAGATTGAATGTACCCCCGGACGTAAAAGAAAAGGGTGTCAGGGCATAGAGGGACCAGGCGAACAGTAATGGCCAGAAAGCAGCTGCTGCCCTGATACGATGGTTAGTCTGCAGAAGCAAAATAGTTGCCAGATAACCTGCCAGTAATCCTGTTAAGGTTGATAAATCGAGAAACTGGTCTATAACGACAATTTTTCCAGCAAGTACGAATAGCAGGGTGCCAGTCAGCCAGACTGTCGGCTTGTGGATTTGCAGCGAAAGAATACTGCCGGCAGCCATAAAACCTGCTGCATGAAACCCAAAATAGGAAAAACTGAAATCGGTTTCCTGCAGCGGCTTTAGCGCATCCTTGAATTTCTGCCAGTCCAGAGAAGGAACCAGCGGTAACAATTCGCTGCCTGTCCATAAAAGCAGTATCACGAAAGGAATAATGGTTCCAGTTCGGAGAAGCGACAATTTATCAAGGGAACGGGAAGAAAGGGATTGCCTGACCAGAAAACCTGTCCCTATTCCGGATAACAGTCCAACCATATTCCAGAGTACGTCAGCTAGGGCTGCAGACCGGGTAGGCAACCATATTTGCAGGATTTGCAAAGTCAGTGCAAAGACAAAACCGGCGGCTAGCCATAACAGTAGATGAGTCGTTCTGTACCGAGTATGAATGACCCATCCACCGTTTATTCCCAGTGGCAAAAATAGTGCGATATTTCCCAGCAGATCACCGGTCGATGTTACCCAGAGCATATTGGTAAAAAACTGTTCAAATGCATCCGGGTCAACGTGCGAAAAATTACCGGGATAGAGCGACCCATACGTGATCAACAGAACAAGGACAATCAGAATCTTTGTATTGGAGGATAAATTTCTGATGATCATGGCTGTTTACTCTGTGGATTGCAGAAGTTTGGGTGATTTTCAGGTTTTATTTCTAGATTCGGCAGCCATTCCGGCTGGGTACTGCATGCATAAGCTCCAGTGCGGTGAATATTTGAGTAACCGGAAAAGTCCAGATTCCATGCCGGATAGTGTTGCATGCGGACTATGCTGACTCTCGGTGGTAACAGTTTTTGTGGTCGAGGTGCTAGATTGATCGTCCCCAGTGTCTGAAAAGGGGCTTGTAAATAATCCCCTGCTGCTTGGTAAGTGTTTAGTATATTTTCGTTATTGTTAGCAGGTGTAATCAAAGGATGTTTTGCAAAAATAGCGTTACCGGAAATCCAGGGTGCCGGCAGCTGTGGTTTGTGAAATCCGGCATGATATATGCCTGTATCTGCTGCAAGAATAGTGTTGAAAAATATATCTACTTTTCGTGGAATATCACGATGCGGCTGAATGCGTATTGCGTCGCCGGAACGATTGATAAACAGGTTGTTATAAACTGCGAGATTGCCTTCCCCCTGCAGTAGCGCTTCGTGCGAATTCTGGTAAAAAAAATTTCCGTAAATCAAGTATTGATCATGCTGTCCGGTTCCGGACAGAGGCCAGTGCCCGACGAGTACATTAGGGCGGGCAGCTCCGATTGTGCTATTGTCCTCTGCCTTGCTGAATACGTTATGCCGAATGACGGTAACGGAAGGAGTGCGAGGCATACCCAATAGAGGTGGGCGCGGCAGCTGATGTTTAATCTGGAGATTGTAGCCAGTTGTAGCGGTTACCAGATTGTATTCAATTAGTCCTGCAATAAAGGGTGCCCGTCCATCCGAATTGCCAAGATATATTCCGGTTCCCGCTCCACTGATTGTATTTTTACGAATGATCCAGTTCCAGGCCGGACATTTAGTGGAGATACCAACGATCTGCTGATTCCGGTCATGTCCATGGATCAGCAGATTCTCAAGTGTGATATGGTGCGCCCAGTCTGCATGGCCTTCACATTTGACGCCATCCACTGGTTGATTGCGTCCGTCAATCTCCAGATTGCGGATAGTAATAAAATTTGAATTGTTGATGCTGATCGTATTGTATCCCGGTCGGGCGACAAATATGGCGTGTAGGCCATTTTCCGGCCCGGAAATAACGATTCGGGCTTCTGCCTTACCCCGTAGGAAATGGACGGGCAGGCCACTTTTGTATTCACCCGGCAGAAGCAGCATGTGATCACCGGGTTGCAGTATTTTTAATTTGGCTAGATACGTATCTGGATTTTCTGTATAAATGTTTCCGGCAGAAACAACGGATACGGTCAGCACAATTGAAATCCCGGCACTGGAACAGCTTAAAAATCCCTGCTGAAGACTATAATGACTGAAGCGGGTGATCATGGCTCGTTGAAATTCCTGTGTTGGGCTTTTTGACGCGTAAGGCTGGTGCGCAAGAATGTGCTACAGCAGTTGCTTATCAGCCTGACTGAATTTTTACCGTAATTTTTCTTATGCTCTGGATAAAATCATTACATATCATTTCCATGGTGACCTGGTTTGCCGGGTTGTTTTATTTGCCCCGGCTGTTTGTCTATCATGCCATGTGTACGGACCAGGCAGGCATAGACCGGTTCAAGGTGATGGAGCGTAAGCTCTATTACGGCATTATGACTCCCGGCGGATTGCTGACAATCATTTTTGGTACATGGTTGTGGCTGGGCTACGGTTTTTCCGGGGGGTGGCTGCATACCAAGCTGGCCCTGGTCGTGTTACTGGTTGCCTACCACCTCTATTGCGGGAAGTTGTTGATCGACTTCAGAAACGACCGCAACCGGCACGGCCATGTGTACTACCGCTGGTTCAACGAATTGCCGGTGCTGGCACTGTTTGCAATCATCATACTGGTTGTGGTCAAACCGTATTAATCGCGCAGGCATGTGTGATGACTCAGTCATCCGCGATTGTCTGGCCCGGGAACAGTGTGTCGGTATAGCCGAATTTGCGTAAATCATTGATCCGCATGGGATAGAGTATTCCGTTCAGATGATCGCACTCGTGTTGTACCACACGCGCATGAAATCCTGTGACGGTTCTGTCGATGGAAGCACCGGCTGCGTCCACGCCCTGATAACGCAGGTGGGTGTAGCGAGGGACCAGCCCGCGCATTCCCGGGATACTCAAACAACCTTCCCAGTCTTCTTCCATCCGTTCGGTCAGCGGTGTGAGTACGGGGTTGATCAGCACGGTAAACGGTACATTTTCAGCATCCGGATAGCGCGGAGAGTGCTCAACCCCGAATATGACTACTTGCAGGCTGACTCCGATCTGCGGGGCGGCCAGTCCGGCACCGTTGAGTGCGACCATCGTATCTTGCATGTCCTGCAACAATTCTTCAAGCTCCGGTGTGCCTAGCTGATCGACACGGTGTGCGGGTTGCAGCAGGCACGGGTCGCCCATTTTCAGTACAGGTTTAATCATCGTGATTCCTTACCAGGTGTTCCAGTATATTCCTGACGCTTCCCATCGCATTCTCCAGCGCGAGATGGGCAGCCTGCAGCGGAATGGCTTGTATGCTTTCTCCGCGCCCGGCTGCATGATTGGCAACAGCAGCAATGGTCGCATAGGAAATGCCCAGCTCTCTGGCAAGGATAGCTTCCGGCATACCTGTCATCCCTACTAAATCTGCACCATCTCGCTCCAGGCGATTGATTTCGGCAGCAGTCTCGAATCGGGGGCCTTGGGTGGCAGCGTAGACACCGCCATCGATGACTGATTCACCCGCATCCCGGGCTGCCTGCAGCAGGCTTGTCCGCGTCTGCGAACAGTAGGGCTGCGTGAAATCAGTATGGATGATCGTGCCATTGGAACGGCCATGGAAGGTGGCTTCCCGGCTGTGGGTGTAATCGATGATCTGATCAGGAACGACAATTTTCCCGGGTCCCATGTCTTTGCGAATACCGCCAACTGAAGCGACAGCAATGATCGTTTTGATTTTCAGTGTGCTCAAGACCCAGATATTGGCTCGATAGTTAACTGCGTGAGGGGGAATGGTAAGACCGTGGCCATGTCTGGACAGGAAAACGATTTCCCGTGTACCGATCGTGCCAAAAATCAATGCACCGGAAGGTTCGCCGTAAGGTGTTCTCATGACCTGGCGATGTGTAACTTCCAGACCGGCAAGTTTATTCATACTTCTGCCACCGATGATTGCAAGCATATTGATTTTTATATTAGAAATTATTCGTTTACTGCAGAATGCCGTTAGATCCAGTACCTCTGCACCGCTTCATTATATAGAACGGGATAATATGCACGTAATCAGCGTACAGAGGAATTCAGCAGCTACAGGCACCGGTCACTCGCCCTGCCATCATTCACTGGAAGAAGTATCCCGCAGCAGCGACAGCAGCTGATCTTCATCCAGAACCGGGATACCCAGTTCGATGGCTTTGGCATATTTGCTGCCGGGGTCTGATCCGGCGACGACGTAACTGGTGGCGGATGAAACACTGCCGGTTACCTTGCCGCCCTGTTGTTCGATTCTGTTTTTGGCCTGATCGCGCGTCATGGTCGGTAAAGTTCCGGTCAGAACGAAAGTTTTGCCGGGAACAGCCAGGTTCGTCCGCGATGATGGTTGAGCAATATGGCTGGGTTTCTCCCATTGCAGCCCGCAACTCAGCAGTTGTTCGATTACTTCCCGGTTATGGGTCTCGGAGAAAAAGTCTGCGATGCTTTGCGCAACGATCGGGCCGATGTCCGGAATCTGTTGCAACTGTTCGGCATTCATATCCATCAGACGATCGAGATCGCCTGTGTGGCTGGCAAGTGCTTTCGCGGTTGCTTCTCCGACATGGCGGATACCCAGTGCATAGATGAAGCGTGGCAGCGTGGTTTTTTTACTGTCCTCAATGGCTGTAACCAGATTACGGGCAGATTTCCCGGCCATGCGTTCCAGGCCGGCCAGCGTATCGATATCCAGTCTGTACAGATCGGCAGGTGTATGAACCAGCTCGCGATCGATCAACTGATCAACCAGTTTTTCTCCCAACCCGTCGATATCGATGGCGCGGCGGGAAGCAAAATGCAGAATTGCCTGCTTGCGCTGCGCCGGACAATATAACCCCCCGGTGCAACGAGTAACTGCCTCATCTGGCAGACGAACGGCTTTTGATCCGCATACCGGACAATGGTCCGGCATGACGAATGCTTGAGCGTGGGTGGGCCGCCGTTCCACTATCACGGCAACCACTTCCGGAATGACATCGCCCGCCCGCCGTACGATGACGGTATCACCGATCATGATCTGCTTGCGCTGCACTTCGTCCTCGTTATGCAGAGTGGCATTGGTGACCGTTACACCTCCCACGAATACCGGGGCGAGGCGTGCTACCGGAGTCAGGGCACCGGTTCTCCCCACCTGGATTTCGATCGCCAGCAGTTCAGTGCTGACTTCCTGTGCTGGAAATTTATGTGCAACGGCAAAGCGAGGGGCGCGCGAGACATATCCCAGCTTTTCCTGTTGTGCCAGATCGTTGACTTTGTACACCACACCATCGATTTCATAAGACAGAGATAAACGTATAGCATTTATTTCACGGTAATAGGCCAATAGCCCGTCTGCACCCATCACTGTGCTGCTTTGTCGTGCTACCAGAAATTGCTGCGCAGCAAGATAAGCCAGAATTTCGCTGTGTGTCGAAAAAATCGGCTGATCTTCATGGTAAGCACCAATGCCGTAGGCAAAAAAAGTCAGTCTGCGCGCGGCGGTGATGCGGGAATCTAGCTGGCGCAGCGAACCGGCAGCAGCATTACGCGGATTGACGAAAGTTTTTTCACCGTTCTTTCGCTGTTGTTCATTGAGGCGCTCAAAATCCGTTTTCAGCATGACTACTTCGCCGCGTACCTCGAACTGGCCGGTCGGGAATGGCACTTGCAGTCGCAGAGGGATCGATGGAATCGTGCGTAAATTCAGCGTGATATCTTCTCCGGTATAACCATCTCCCCGGGTGGCACCTTTTGTCAGGATACCGTTCGCGTAAATCAGGCTGATAGCCAGCCCATCGAATTTGGGCTCGACAGCATAATCGACTCTGTCTATGTTCAGCGCTTCGCGGATACGTCGATCAAATGCAGTCACTTCTTCTTCAGAGAAGGCATTGGCCAGCGACAGCATGGGGGTCTGATGGGTGAGCTGTGCAAATACCTTTAACGGTGGAGCGCCTACCCGCTGTGTCGGGGAATCCGGCGTGACCAGGTGCGGATACTGCTGTTCCAGTTGTTGTAGGGTGCGGAAGAGTGCATCGTATTCTGCATCCGGAATGACCGGTGCATCCTGAACATAGTAATGGAAGTCATGTAACGCAATGGCTGCACGCAATGCTTGCAGGCGTTCTTCGATTGTGTTTTCGGATATCATGTCAGAATTATCCCGCAGATAGGGGCAGAACAGAACAATGCCAGTCACAGGATAATGGAAAACGGATTATGCCGAGAAATTTTCCCGGTTTCATAACTTTGTATAAAAACAGGTTGTCCAGCGTGTTTTGCAGGATTTCTACAACAGGAGAAATGACATGAATATCAGATCGACCGGCCTATCCATCCTCATCGGTGCCTTGTTTGCCATTCCCGCTACCACGGCAACAGCCGTTTCCCCAGTCACTGATACACCGATCCGGCAAGGAACAGCCAGTTACCTTATCCTGGCTGATGCGCATCAGCATCAGGGGCATCAGGGTGGCAGTGCAGGCCAGGGACATTCGGGTGGCTCAGGCCATGCCGGGCACGGACAGGGAGGTCAGGGAGAAGGAAAAGGCAGGCACGAGGGAGGGGGTGGTCACTCGGGTCATGGCGGACACGGAAAGGGAGATATGGAGCATCATGGGCATCCACCCAGCTACGCCCACAGTGTTGCCATGCAGGCTGAAGCATTGGGTCTTTCCGATGAGCAGCTCGGAAAAATCGTGCGTTTTCATCTGAAAGAGGACAAGCAGGCGCATGAGCGTATCAAACAAAAAATGATGGAAAGCATGAAAGCATTCCGCAAAGCTGTTGGCGAACCAGCTACCGACGATGAAACGTTGCATAAACTGGGGCAGGCGCATATCGACAGCTTCAATGAAATGATCAAGTACCATATCGATGAGCGCAAAGCCGTTCGCAGCATATTGACTCCCGAACAGATCGGTAAATTGAAAGCAGTGAAATCGGATCATGATCACTAAACCTGGAAACTGATCTGACCCGACGCCGGTAGCTGTAAAAATGTACTGCCGGCAGTAATTTTGTATTCTGACTGTAATTTTCTTCTCTTGATGGCCGGTTGAAAGTTCCTGTTTTTTGGGGGTTCTTCAACCGGCCATGTCCATCTTCTGCCTTCGTTTTCTGTTTTGCTCCTGACCGGCCGGTCATTCATAAAAACTAAAGTTCTCGTGGATTACAGCCGTTGGCCCGTAGTACATCCGGGAAAAATAGAGGTGCCAGGCTAGTTTCTGCCATTACCTTTCAAGAACCGGCTTTATTTATGGAAACGGGGATGACTGAAGCTGTCAGCAAAGGTTTCACCATGATCGAACTGATGCTCACCATCAGTATTGCTTCCATTTTGCTTGCCATGGCTGTGCCGAGCTATCAGTCACTGATGAGGGAATCGCGCCTGACCACGCAGGCGAACGAGCTGATGACTTCGCTGCATTATGCTCGCTCCGAAGCGGTGAAACGGGGGATGAGGGTAACGATCTGTAAAAGTTCGGATGGTGCATCCTGTACCAATGGAAGTAGCTGGCAGGATGGCTGGCTGATTTTCAGCGATGCGGGTACGGCAGGCACGGTTGATGGAGGAGACGAAGTGTTGCGGGTTTTTCCGGGATTGAATGGCAGTACATTGGGTGGAGGAGGGAATTTCACCAACTGGGTTTCTTATCTGCCCAACGGGCGCAGTCAGGGGAGCAGCAATCTTGCCAATGGAATTTTCAGCCTGTGTAACCAGGCCAGCGGACGTAATGTCGTTGTGAATAATGCCGGTCGTCCAAGAGTGGAGAGGATATCGCCATGCTGAGTACTTATCGCCGTTCTGCGTTTACCTATACCCAAGCAGGCGTCAGCATGATCGAGGTACTGGTGGCAATCATCATTCTGTCGGTCGGGCTGCTTGGACTGGCAGGGTTGCAGACAGCCGGGTTGATGCACAACCAGAGCGCCAGCTTTCGTTCGACTGCCTCTGTGATGGCGTACGGCATTTTGGACAGTATGCGCGCCAACCGGATCGAAGCGGGCGCAGGCAGTTATAACCATTTACTGGAAGATGCAGTGCCAGCCGGAGAGACTATTTCCGGGCAGGATGTAAGCAACTGGCTCAATGAACTTGCCTTGCGGCTGCCGGAAGGTTTGGGAAGTATCGATGTAGATGCAGACAATAAGGTAACCGTTCTGATCCAGTGGGACGATAGTCGTGGTGCCGTGGCACCCCAGCAGTTTGCCATGACTACCCGGCTGTGATGGTCATGGAAAGCATGCGGGGAAATCACACATTCAGCCGGAATCAGCAGGGCTTGACGCTGGTGGAAATGATGGTCGCCATGACTATCGGACTGGTGCTGCTGGGCGGAATAATAACCGTACTGTCTTCCAGCCAGAATACTTACCGTGTCAATGAAGCGATGGCAAGGCTGCAGGAAAATGCCCGTTACGCCTTTCAACTCTTGTCCCGCGACATTCGTATGGCAGGGTACCGGGGATGCGCAGGTGATGGTGTTGCGGTAACCAATGTTCTGGAAGACGCTACAGGATTCCTGTGGAGGCTCGACCAGTCTCTGGAAGGATTTGAAGCCGGTGCAAATGGCTGGGCACCCGCCCTGCCATCTGAAGTGACCTCTCCGCAGGGGAGCCGGGATGTCATTGTAGTGAGAGGGGTGGAGGGGATTGGCGCCAATGTACTTTCACACCCGTCAGATTCTGCCGGTTTGAATATCCCGTCCGGTAGCGGATTGCAGGCCGATGATGCTGTTCTGGTAAGTAACTGCCAGGGGGCCGCCATTTTCCAGGTTACCGGTATCAGTACCTCAGGCGGTCAGGACACCATAGAACACGATGGTGGAGCCGGTAAGCCCAATTCCACGGCCGCACTGGGGCGGACTTTTACCGGTGGAGAAATAGCGCGTATTGGCACAAGGATTTATTACATTCGGCTGAATCCTCGTGGAATTCCTGCGCTTTACTGGAGAAGCGGAGGAAATATCGAAGAACTGGTCGAGGGCATAGAGAATATGCAGATCCAGTACGGTGAGGATACTGATGGAGATCGGGCAGCCGATATTTACCGCACAGCGGATCAGGTAGCCGACTGGGAAGCTGTGGTCAGTGTGCGCATCGATCTGCTGGTGCAATCCGTGGAAGATGGTATTGCCAGCCAGCCGCAGGCCTATACATTCAATGGTGCAGCAGTAGTGCCTGCTGACCGGCGGCTGCGCCAGGTATTTTCTACCGTGATTTCGTTGCGCAACCGTGCTTCCTGAGAGGAACAATATGGATTCGATTCTTCCATCAGACTCTGGCGACACTAAACGACATCCTTCCAGTGTTCGCAATGATGGGGGAAGCATTGTCTCCCGGCAGCGGGGTGCCGTGCTAGTGACCGGGCTGATCTTTCTGATCATCTTCACGCTGATGGGTACAACCGCCATGCAGGGGACGCTGCTGGAAGAAAGAATGGCTGGCAATCTGCGCGATGAGACGCTTGCTTTCCAGGCGGCAGAAGCCGCCCTGCGATCGGGTGAGCGTTTCCTTGAGCAAGTCACTCTTCCGGAATTCAACGGCTCGGATGGGTTGTACCACCACGCAGATTTCCCGGTACCCGATCCCGTCAACTGGCAGGACTGGGAAACCAGTGGCAAAACGATCGATGTCACCATGGATGGCGTAGCCATCCAGCCTCGCTACGTGGTCGAGCAACTTCCCAATGTTCCATTGATGGGGGACAGTGGTAGTGCCCAGCAATCCGGTTCATCACTGAACGCGAGCATGTTTCGCATCATTGCCCGCGGAGTGGGAGGAAATGATGCAACGATGGTGGTGTTGCAGAGTACCTATCGGAGATGAGAAAAGGAGTCTGAAATGAAAACCGGCTATATCATATCGGCTATCCGGAGGGCGGTATTGCTGCTCGTTCTGATGCCATTACCTGTTCAGGCGGCTTTATCGTTGTCTGATGTGCCACTGTTTCTGACGACCGCGGTCGATCCCAACATCATTTTCACGCTGGATGATTCCGGATCGATGCAGTTCGAAATCATGCCAGAAGGATTGATTACAAAAGATGTACGCTTTGTTTATCCCGTTAGAACGGGCACTTATGGGGGAAATACCTACAGTAACTATGTGGTTGGTTTTGATGCAAATAATGGCTATACGGCTAAATTACGTTCTAGTCATGTCAATAAAATTTACTACAACCCGGAGGTGCGCTACCTGCCATGGAGCAAAGCGGATGGATCCTTGATGGATAATGCCAGTGTTACGTGTGCACCGCATAATCCATGGCTCATCTCTAGTAAAAATGATCCTACCACACACTGTCGTAACTTAACCACGAACAATACACAAAGTGCGACTTGGCTCAATAATGATGGTACGTTGACGACTATAGCCTCAGGAAAAGATAAGGGTAAAGTAACAACCGAGTCTCGAACATTTTATCCGGCGGTTTATTTCCAATATAAGGGAAGCGGTAGCATTGATTCAGCCAGCAGCTATACACAGGTTGAAATCAAATCCGGCAAGACCTATACCGGGGGGCCTGGCCGTACCGATTGTGCAGCCGCATCGACGTGTACCTACGACGAGGAAATTCAGAATTTCGCCAACTGGTACACCTATTACCGTTCCCGTGTGTTGTTGGCGCGAGCGGGGGTCGGCCGTGCGTTTGCAGCACAGGGTAGCAACATGCGTGTTGCGTTCGGCGCGATCAATAAGGGAAGTACTACCATAGATGGTAAATCCACCAGTACGCTCATCACCGGTGTCAGGCAGTTTTCCGGATCTGATCGAACCAATTTTTTCGATAAATTGTATCAGCACACTGTTTCTAATAATGGTACGCCACTACTTGCGGCGACGGATGGTGTCGGCAAATACCTGATGCGCGAAGATGACGAAGGGCCATGGAGTGATACGCCGGGGCAGAGTGGCGGTGTTCAACCCATATGCCGACAGAATTATCATATTCTGATGACGGATGGTTACTGGAGCGATTCATCATTTTCCGGATCGGGCAATTCAGATAATGCCAATGGTGAAAAACATATCAACCATTTTCCCAATGCCACCCCTGCGACTTATCAGTACAAACCGGTATTACCCTACTCAGATAAATACAGTGATACCCTCGCTGATGTAGCGATGCATTACTGGAAAACTGATCTGCGTTCTAATCTGGCCAATAAGGTGCCGACCAATGCCAGGGATCCGGCTTTCTGGCAGCACATGGTAAGTTTTACAGTTGGGCTGGGAGTTGAAGGTACGTTGTCCAGTTTGCCAGGCAGCTCTGGCGGACCGACAGGCTGGCCTGATCCTACAAAAAGTGAAGCTGCGAAGATCGATGATCTCTGGCATGCTGCTGTCAACAGCCGGGGTGAGTTTTTCAGTGCGCAGGACCCGGTTACCTTTGCCAGCGGGCTGAGCAGTGCGCTCAATAATATGACTGCCAGAATCAGCTCTGCCGCTGCGGTAACAACCAATACCAGCCGGCTCAACACCGGTGCACAGATCTATCAGGCGAAATTCAACAGTGCGGACTGGAGCGGACAACTGCTGGCGTTCAATCTGGAATCCGACGGATCGCTGGGGGAATTGCAGTGGGAAGCTTCTTCACAGCTGCCGGAGCATACCGACCGGTCGATTTTTACGCATAACGGGACGAGTGGTCTGGCATTCGCTGTCGCTAATTTTTCCTCACTTTCCACAGCACAGCAGGCGGCGCTGGATAAGAATATATCAGGCGTCGATGACGGGCAGGGGATGGCTCGTATCGGATGGCTGCGGGGCGATAAAAGTGGTGAAATCAGTCAGGGAGGGAGTTTCCGCAACCGTAATAACGGGGTGCTGGGCGATATTGTCAACTCGGATCTGCTGTATATCAAATCGCTGGATTTCAGCTACGATTCCCTGCCGGCTGCAACGCCGGGGCAGGCGTCCTATCATAGTTACAGACAATCGAACAACAGTCGTACCCCGGTGGTTTATACCGGGGCAAATGATGGCATGCTGCATGCGTTTAATGCTGAGATGGGTGTGGAGTTGTTTGCTTACGTTCCGGCAGCCGTTTACTCCGGGCTGAACCGTCTGACTGCTTCCAGCTATACCCACCGTTATTTTGTTGATGGCAATGCTTATGTCGGCGACGCCTACATGGGTGCGACACCTGCCTGGAAAACAGTGTTGCTGGGAACGCTGGGGGGGGGTGGTAAGAGTGTATTTGCGCTGGATATTACTGATCCGGTCAATTTTTCCGAATCGGATGTTCTGTGGGAATTTACCGATGCTGATTTGGGTTATGTGCATGGCCAGGCAAAAATTGCACGGTTGAATGATGGCTCCTGGGCAGCGATCATCGGTAATGGCTATAACGGTAACAGTGATCGGGCTTGGCTGTTCATCGTCGACCTGCAGACGGGAGCGCTGATCAAAAAAATTCCGACTAGTACCAGTACAAATAACGGTCTTTCCACTCCGGCGCTGGTCGATACCAATGGCGACAAGATTATCGATATTGTTTATGCGGGTGATTTGCGGGGAAATGTGTGGAAGTTTGATCTATCACAATCCGATTCTACCCAATGGGATGTAGCATATAAATCTGGCAGTGCCAGTGTGCCGCTCTTTACTGCCAGAAATGCCAGCAATCAGGCGCAACCGATTACTTCGCCACTGGAAGTGGGTTACCACAAACAGGGGGGGTATATGATTTTCTTTGGTACTGGTCAGTTTGTCGCTGAAAGTGATAAAACCGACAAGAAGGTGCAAAGCCTGTATGGGATCTGGGACAAAGGCAGCTCGATTGCAGAAACAAATCGCAGTGTGCTGCAGCAACAAACCATTACGGCTGAAACAGTCATCCCGCCTTTTGAGCGTACTGTATCCGATCATTCAGTCGACTGGTCGACCAAACGCGGCTGGTATATCGATCTGCTGCAGCCACCGGAAGGGACGCAGCAGGGTGAGCGTTCAGTCATCATGCCCATGCTGAATTTCGGGCGCATTATTTTCACCACGTTGATTCCTTCCATCGATCCATGTGAAGCAGGCGGGCGCAACTGGCTGATGCTGCTGGACGCTGAAACTGGCGGAATGATGCCCAAACCACAGTTCGATACCAATGGTGACGGTAAGCTGAACAGTACTGATCGGGTGATTGCCGCAGTGGGGTCAGACGGAATTCGCAGTGAATCGGTAGCTATCAGTGCCGGCAGTCTGACGCACCTGATTGCAGCCACAACGACCGGAGCGGTTGAGAAGGTAACGATCAGCAACGGTGCTCCGCCACCGCGCCGGTCCTGGAAACAGCTACAGTGAGCAGGAGGTTCAGTTAAATGAGCAGGACTCGGATATATACAGGAAACAGTGGATTTACGCTGATCGAAGTGATGGTGGTCGTGGCGATTGTCGGGATTCTGGCGGCCATTGCCTATCCGTCTTATCAGGAACATGTACGCCGTGCCAATCGAGCTGAGGCCAGGGGTATCCTGCTGGAAATGGCGCAATTACTCGAACGAAATTATACCGAAGCCAACAGCTACGAAAATTTTGTGCTGCCAGTTTCGCAGTCACCCAGAACGGGTACTGCAAGATATACTGTCCAGTTTTCTGCAGATACACTTACCCGCAATACCTACACGCTGGAAGCTGTTCCGGAAGGTTCCATGGCAGGGGATGCCTGCGGGACACTGACGCTGACCCAGACGGGTGTCAGGGGTTCAGATGGGGTTGTTGCCGAATGCTGGCAGCGATAGGTCTTAGGGAACCTCTGATCGATCATCACGATTTTGCCTGCAATGCGGCTCATGGAGAGCTTGACCAGAGATTCCTTAGGCCGCGCCGGATTTGGTGCGACGACCATCCACCCGGTTCTCGATACGAAAATCGATATCCACTTTAGCCCACGTCTCGGTTTCATTATTCAGCAGTGTGCCGGTCAGCGGGTTGCGTTCGAGCCACGCCTGTGGGATAAGCAGCGTGCAGCGTTTCCCGTCCATGGAGAGTGTCATGTCCGGGAGATTGATATGCGTGCGGCTGCGGTAAAAAATAGTGGCGATACGCAAGGCGATCGAGCGGGCAAAGTTGACGGGCTGGCTGAGGAAGTCCCGGGTTTTGACAAGTGAACCGTGATGCGAAAGTACCAGCTGGCTCAACTGGGACTGCTCCATTTTGGAAAAACCGGGGATATCGGCATTGTCGAGAATATAAGCGGAGTGCTTGTGGTAACCGGTATGAGCTACTGAAATGCCGATTTCATGTAAACGTGCCGCCCAGGAGAGCAGTTTCAGTGCATCTTCCACTTTTTCCGTATCAGGATGGTCGGCGAGGAGCTGTTTGCCGAGCGTAACCGCGAGTGATTCGATACGGGCCGCTTGTACCGGATCCACCCGGTAGCGCTGCATGAATTCCTGTACAGATATTTCACGTGTGTCTTCCTTGTGGAAGCGCCCCAGCATATCGTAGAGCACGCCTTCGCGTAGTGCGCCGGTGGCAATCGCCATGTGGTCGATATTCAGTTCCGTGAAAACGGCTGACATGATGGCAAATCCGCCCGCGATGATCGCTTTACGGGCAGGATTCAATCCCGTGATTTCCAGCTTTTTGATATCACCGGTTTTGAGCAGGAATTCACGCAATTTTTCCAATCCTGCAAGCGTGATGACTTCCTCGTTGTTGCCATTGTTATAGCCGTTCAATGTGAGGATATGGGCCAGTGCACGCGCAGTTCCGGAAGAGCCGTAAGCTTTTTGCCAGTGGGATGAGGAAAATTCGGCTGCAATGGCCTGTATTTCAGTGCGTGCTGCCAGCTCGGCCTGTTTCAGTGATCCTTTGGTAATTTTTCCGTCAGGAAAAAAGTGCAGGCTGTGGTTGATACAGCCTACGGGAAGGCTTTCCAGTTTGTTGGATTTCAGTCGGTTACCAATGATCAGCTCGGTCGATCCCCCACCGATATCGACTACGAGCAGGTGGTTATCAGAGATCGGCAGACTGTGCACGACGCCGAGATAAATCAGCCGTGCTTCTTCATGTCCGGCAATGATCTCGATCGGAAAGCCCAGGGCACTTTCAGCTTTGCGGAGAAAATCCGCAGCATTCCTGGCGACACGCAGCGAGTTCGTTCCCACCACTCTGACTGCATGATGCGGGAATCCGCGCAAGCGCTGACCGAATCGCTCCAGACAGGCCAGTGCACGATTCTGTGATGCTTCATCCAGAATCTGATCATCGGACAGTCCCGCTGCGAGCTGTACCATTTCCTTCAGACTGTCCAGCAGATAAAGCTGCTTTTCCGCTATTCTGGCAACCTGCAGGTGAAAGCTGTTGGAGCCCAGATCGACCGCTGCCAGCGTAGAGTATTCATGCATAATTTCCGGTTTTCCCCAGACTGTTTACTTGCCTACTTCACGCTCGATTTCATCTGCCGATACATGGCGAACATCTTTGCCCTTGACCATGTAGACCACATACTCCGACATGTTTTTGGCATGATCGCCGATACGTTCGACAGCCTTGGCTGCAAACAGTATCTCGATCGCGGTTGAAATTTTGCGCGGATCTTCCATCATGAACGTGACCAGATGCCGTATGATCGAGCGGAATTCCTCATCCACCTGTTCATCCTGGCGAACGATTTCTGCCGATGCGTTCGGATCCACCCGGGCGAAGGCATCCAGCGCCTTGCGCAACATGTCCATGGCAATGGCCGCAATATGCCGTATTTCGACGAAACGCGGCGTATACATGCGATCCGCTGCGTAAATCAGTTTTGCCATACGGGCGATTTTCGCTGCTTCATCACCGATTCTTTCCAGATCAGTAATAGTGTTGATGACGGTCATGATCATGCGCAGATCGATGGCGGTCGGCTGCCTGCGCACGATAATCTGGGAGCAGAGTTCGTCGATTTTCACTTCCATGGCATTGACGCGATGATCATTGTCGATCACCTGTTCGATCATGTGCTCATTGCCCTCAGTCAGTGCCTCGATCGCATTCTTGATCTGTTCCTCGACCAGCCCGCCCATTTGCAGGACACGGGTACGGATTTCTTCGAGATCAGCATCGAATTTTTTTGAGAAATGTTCTTTATTGACCATGTTGTGCATCCTGGAAAGAGATAGTCGCGTAATTTTATACGTCAATGATGATGATCTGATGACAGGCAGAGCGCCGTGCCGGGGATGCTGCGATTGACGGGCTGATTACCCTGCCAGAATGAGGTAGAGCAATCAGCCTTGCATCTATACTGTAATGGTCTCCACTCCCTGGTCGGTACCCATCAGCAGCACGTTGGCCGCTCGTCTGGCAAACAGACCGTTCGTCACTACCCCTGCAATCTGGTTGAGGGCAGTTTCCAGTTCAACCGGATTCATGATATTCAGGTTATGGACATCGAGAATGATATTGCCGTTGTCGGTAGTAAATCCCTGACGCCAGGCCGGTTGTCCACCCAGTAATGTGATTTCCCGGGCGACATAGCTGCGTGCCATCGGGATGACTTCTACTGGCAGTGGAAATTTTCCCAGTACCTTGACCAGCTTGCTCTGGTCAGCAATACAGATGAATTTACGTGCAACAGCCGCTACGATTTTTTCACGTGTCAGCGCACCACCGCCTCCTTTGATCATGTGCATATTCCGGGTGATTTCATCTGCACCATCGATATACACCGGGAGTTCGCCGACGGAATTGAGATCCAGAACCTCGATGCCGTGTTGCTTCAGACGGTTTGCAGTAACCTCGGAGCTTGCTACGGCGCCTTCAATCCTGTGTTTGATCTTAGCCAGCTCATCGATAAAAAGATTGGCGGTCGATCCTGTTCCGATGCCGATGATTTCACCTGTCGGCACATACTGCAGGGCTGCTTGTGCCACTGCCCGTTTCTGCTCGTCTTGTGTCATGATGGTCTTAAATATTTTGTTCTTGAAATTCATTATTGCTGCAATCGAGCCAAATTTCCGGGATAGTGCTATTTTTGCGATAACCTGCCGGTATCAGTCAAATACCACACTCTCCCCCACCTGCTCAGCCTAAAGCGTACCATAACTTGAAGCCGGTATAATGCTGATTCAGTGAGGGAACCTCTGATTAAGTCCCACATGGCCGCACACTGTGTTTTGCGGATGGAATGCAAGGCGAGTGAGGCAGTGAATGGTTGGCCCCTTCACAACGAGCTCAACACTGCAGTCCGTTTGCAAAACCAGTGCCCCAAAGGGTTGCGGCAAAATCATGCGCTCGCTATGTCGCACTCCTCGGCATCGTAGAATAGCTACGACCTTCGTTGTGCTCCTTGCGATCATCACGATTTTGCTTGCAATGCGGCTCATGGAGAACTTGATCAGAGGTTCCTGAGTCCTTTGCAGGTTTCCATTACCCCGCTCCCGATTCCCAAATGAGACCAATCAGATTACTTCCCGATGGATTGATCAGCCAGATAGCCGCAGGAGAAGTCATCGAACGTCCGGCTTCAGTATTGAAAGAGTTACTGGAGAACGCCATCGATGCGGGTGCGACTGACATATCGGTCAACATCGCCCAGGGTGGGTTGAAACTGATTCGTGTGACCGATAACGGTGAAGGTATATCAGGAGAAGAGCTGCCTCTTGCCCTGACACGCCATGCAACCAGCAAAATTGCCAGTCAGGAGGATTTGTACAGAATCACCAGCCTGGGATTCCGGGGAGAAGGGCTGGCCAGTATTGCATCGGTTTCGAATTTATTGCTCATCAGCCACCAGCCGGGTGGCAAGCATGCCTGGCAGATACGCAGCGAAGGCATACGGGTCATGCAACCGGAACCCTCATCACACGCGGTGGGTACTACAGTTGAAGTCCGGGATCTGTTTTTCAATCTTCCCGCCCGGCGCAAATTTCTCAAAACTGAAACCACGGAATTTGCCCACTGTGAGGAAATCATCCGCAGGATGGCGCTGTCCCATGCCGGTATTGCCTTCACGTTGCGGCACAACGGAAATCTGCGCGGCCACTGGCAATCGGCAGAGGCTGCTGGTCGCATAAAAGCAGTGCTTGGTGAGGAATTCACCCGATCGGCGGCATGGATCGATGAACGATCAGCCGGTATCGGGCTGCAGGGTATGCTGGCGTTGCCAGCGTATTCACGCGCTGCACGTGACATGCAGTATTTCTTTGTCAATGGGCGTTTCGTGCGCGACAAGCTGATTACCCATGCCTTGCGCGAAGCCTACCGTGATGTGCTGCACCTGGATCGTCACGCTGCTTTCGTGCTGTATCTGGACATCGATCCTGAACAGGTGGATGTCAACGTACACCCGACCAAAACCGAAATCCGTTTTCGTGAAGCGCGGGCAATACACCAGTTTATTTACCATGGTGTCAGCAAGGCACTGTCCTCACCCCGTTCCGGTACGGAATCATTGCAGTCGTCATCACAGCTCATGGCAGATGACATTGTGCCGCCTGCTGAAAAGCGGATACCTGACGCGCCGATGTTGAACTACCCCAGACAAACAGGGTTTTCATCAGAAATGATTGCGCAGCCTTTCAATTTTTATCAGGTTTTATCCGGTAGCGAATCTGATTCCACTGCCATGCAGAACCCATTTCGTCAAACCGGAGCAGGGGAGAGCAATGAGCATCCGGCACTGCCTCCGCTGGGTTTTGCCCTGGGACAGCTTCATGGTGTTTATATTCTGGCGCAGAACCGGAAAGGGCTGGTGATCGTGGATATGCACGCGGCACATGAACGCATCGTCTACGAACAATTGAAGTTGCAGATGGATGAGCAGACGCTGTCCGCACAACGGTTGCTGATTCCGGTGACATTTCACGCGGATAGCCTCGATATTGCCACGGCCGAGGAGAATCAGTCGCTGTTGCAGCAACTGGGTTTCGAAGTGACCGTATTGACGGCCACTACACTGGCCGTGCGTGCGCTACCGGCCATTCTGCAGGGTGCCGATGCGGAAAAGCTGGTGTGCGACCTGCTGGATGAAATCAGAAACGGAGATCCTGACCAGCTACTTGCTGCCCGCCGCAACGAATTACTGGCAACCATGGCTTGCCATGGCGCCGTTCGTGCCAATCGTCCACTGACGCTGATCGAAATGAATGAACTGCTGCGCAAAATGGAAGTAACCGAACGTTCAGATCAGTGCAACCACGGTCGGCCGACGTGGTTTGAAATCAGCCTGGCTGAACTGGACAAAATGTTCATGCGCGGGAAATAGCTGCCTGCCAGATGAAATCAGATCCTAATCCCGATTGCCCAGAGTAGGTGTGGTGCATTGCGGAGATAGATTTTGGGTTGTGTAGCTTGTGAGGATAAGGTTCCGGGTTGATACAGATGGCAAAGGAATAACCGCTTCATTCAAAAAATAATCAACTGCGGGATACAGAAAAACGGTCAATCGACCAGATGGTGCATGATGGCGTAGCGGATTAGTTCACTGTTGTTGGTAAGCTTGAGTTTTTCCAGCAGCCGGGCACGATAGACGCTGACGGTTTTCGGGCTCAGGCACATTTCCTCTGAAATCTCGGTCAATCCCTTGCCGGCGGCAATCAGACATAACGTCTGGTATTCCCGGTCGGATAAGGAAGTATGCAGTGGCTGATCCGTATCGGTAGCAATCGCATTCGCCAGTTCCATTGCCAGCGCGGGTGTAATGTATTTCTGGCCGGATGCTACCTGGCGGATCGCGACGACCAGTTGTGCCGGTGCGCTTTGCTTATTCAGATAACCGGCTGCACCCGCTTTGAGTGCCCGGATTGCAAACTCGTTTTCATTGTGCATGCTCAACATCAGCACTGCCAAGTCCGGACACTCCTTCCTGGCTTGTTTGAGCACTTCGATCCCGTTCCGGTCTGGCAGTGAGATATCCAGCAGCATCACATCAAACGCCTGCTGACGTATGATCCTGATGGCCTGAATGCCATTTTCCGCCTCCCCGGTCACGCTGATATCACCGGTCTCACTCAAAATCTGCTTGAGCCCCTGGCGCACAATTGCATGATCATCAGTGATCATCACTTTTATCATAACCTCACTCCCATGCGCCTCAGTTCAACCTCGATTCCCGGCCGACTGTCGACTGACCATTGACCGGAATCCGGATCAGCACCTCGGTTCCCGCCAAAGGTCCGCCCTGGATATGAAACTGCCCGCCAAGCTGCTGACAGCGCTCGCGCATACTGCGTATACCGAACGAGTTTACCTTTTCCATGTCCGGACTCGTAATGCCGCAGCCATTGTCTGTTACTTCCAGATAGACCTGACTGCCTGTTTCAGCCAGTTTTACCCGTACTTCCGATGCATTTGCGTGCTTGGCGATATTGGTCAGTGCTTCCTGGAAAATCCGGAAAATCGCCACGGCCAGATCACCATCCAGCGAGATATCTTCATAATCACACGCTACAGTACAGGAAACGCCGGTACGCTGATTGAACTCCCGTGCCTGCCATTGCACTGCAGCCACAATTCCGCAATCGAGCACTCCCGGTCGCAGATCGAGCGCAATCCGGCGTGTGCTGTCGATTACCATATCGACCAGCGACTCTACCGCCTCGGCCTTGTTGCGATAAAACTCGGGCGTACGACTGGAATTATCCAGACAAGGTACCAGCTCACACTTGATTGCTGTCAAGGTTCCGCCGATATCATCGTGAATCTCGCGGGCAATTCGTGTCCGTTCCTGCTCCTTCGCCTTTTGTGAATAAGCCGAGAGCTCCTCCAGTTGCGCGCGCGAACGGGCGATTTCCAGTTCGATCTGCTTATTGCGCGTGATATTCAGCATAATCCCATCCCACAGCACCGCTCCACGTGGTGTTCGGCGTGGCGTAGCTCGCAGGCTGATCCACTTGACATCCATATCCCCTTTTGCCTGGATACGTCCTTCCCAGTTCCATGCTGAGAGATGTTCACACGAATCCTGCAACGATTGATCGTAACTTGCGACATCTGTCGCCACGATCAACCTGGCAAATGAGTTCGGTTTTTTCTGCAGATAATCGGGAGAAAGCCCGAGCAATGACCTGGAACCCTCGCTGACATAAGGAAAAAAAACGCTGCCATCCGATTCCAGTACAAACTGAAACACCAGTCCAGGCAGATTGGAAGCAATGGCACGGAAACGAGCCTCACTTCTTTCCAGTGCCAACTGCGCTTCACGCAAGTCCCGTAAATGCCCGATATACCGCTGACATCCCCGGATTGTCGCCATCAGTTGTACCGGATCAGACTTCAGCAGTACATCCTGTACCCCCGCAGCAATCAAATGTGCCGCGGCCTGCTCATCCTGCCGGGAAACCAGCGCAATTACCGGCACATCCAGCCCCAGCCTCGCCAGTAAACCCAGCACCTGTGCCGCGCTCAGATCCGGCCGGTCATCTGTCAGCACCAGATCCCATTCCTGCTGTTGCAACCTCCCCGGCAGCATATCTGCCATCGCTACACAATCCACTTTGGCTGACAATCCCCCTTGCTCCAATAAATCACGCAGCCCCCCGGCTTCCGCTGCCGAATATCCGACCATCAGAATTGCAAGTGCCCCAACCATATCTCTAGCCCCTTACCCGCCACCTGACCGGTAACCATTCCTCACCTTAACCGTCCCCTTATTAATTTTCTCCGATGTGGGAACAAGTAATTTGTAACAGTGATCATGGTCCACCGGGCAAGTGTAACACCGTAGCGTTTTTGTGAGTCACGTAGCAGACCTTCAGCCGTGAGCTGCGAACAAAGTGTAGTGAGTGGTGGGCAGTGTGATTCAGTACTTGCACCAGGACAAAAACCACTGTTTTTACAAGTCACGCGGTGGCATGGCATTCAGTTTTTGTGCCGGTTATTTTTGTTGATCAGTTGATTCGAGGGTGGGGTCGTGTTCTGCCAAGAGGGTTTCGTGTTCCAGGAATCGATCGAGTTGCTGCTGGATAGCGCGGAAAGCCGGATCTTCCGGGTTGCGGGGGCGAGTGAGTTCAATATCCATGATTTCGGCAATGTGCCCCCGGGGAGAAGAGGCCATGAGGGCAATGCGGTCTGCCAGCATGAGTGCTTCGTGCAGGTCATGGGTGATCATCAGTATGGTGGCAGTAGAATCGTTCCAGACACGCAGCAGGTAACGCTGCATCATCCGGCGGGTTTGCATGTCCAGTGCGGAGAAGGGTTCATCCAGCAGCAGCAGCCGCGGCTTTGTAGCGATGGTTCTCGCCAGGGCGATACGCTGGCGCATGCCGCCGGAAAGTTGTGAAGGCTTGTGGCCGGAAAAGGATTCCAGTCCGACCTGTTTGAGATACTGTCGTGCGTGTTCCTGAGCATCGGCTTTTGCCATTCCCTGATTGCGCAAGGGAAAGGCGACGTTTTCTTCTGCCGTCATCCACGGGAACAGGTTGTGGGTCTGAAAAATCAGCGCAGTTGCGGGAGCCGGGCCCTGCAGTATCTGATTGTCGTAGCTGATGCTGCCCTGATCCGGTAAATCCAGCCCTGCAGCCAGGTTGAGCAGAGTGGTTTTTCCGCATCCACTACGACCGAGCAGTACAGTCAGACTGCCTGGTTCTATGGTCAGGCTGTCTGCTTCGACTGAAACGGTGTTGCCGAAGGATTTACGGATGTTGCTGAATTCCAGCCGGGCGCCGACTGAATGAGTGGCTATATCATTCATGGAGTTTACTGTACCCATTGCAGCAGTCTGGCGTTTGCCAGCAGTAACAGGCGGTCGATGGCAAAGCCGATGAAACCGATGGCGAGAATACCGATCATCACCAGTTTCATGTTATACATCTGTTGTGCCATGATGATCATGTAACCGAGGCCGGAGTTGATACCGGCCATTTCTCCCGCCAGAACAGCCATCCATGCGCCGAAGAAGGACATGCGAATGGCAGTCATGGCACCGGGGGTAATGGCGGGCAGTCGCACGTGCCACCACATTCTCATGCGTGAAGTACCGAGGTTGCGGGCAATTTTCAGGTATTCAGCCGGAATACCATCCAGCGCAGCGATCAGCGATAGGGACATCGTTCCGAGTACCGCCATGAATACGATGAATACCGCAGCCTGACCGCCGATACCGATAACGGCGATGGTGAAGGGAATCCAGGCAACCGGAGCGATAGGGGCGAGTGACTGGACAATCGGCAGAACTAGCCGCCGCAGGAGAGGCAGTTCGATGACCATGACGGCCAGACAGGATGAGACCAGAAGCCCGGCCAGCATACCGATGCCGACACGTGCAAGGGTGATGGCAGTGGCTTCGAACAGCCCGGTTCTCTGCTGACCGAAACCGATGCTGATATTGCCGGAGAAGGCATAGGGAATGGTTTCGCTGGGAGGAGGCAGGATTTGCGGATTCAGCCACTCCATATAAGAACCCAGCTCCCAGAGCAGGATGATCAGCAGCCAGGCCAGGCAGAACCAGAGTAAGTTTGACCGGAGAATCAGAAGGACGAATCGGCTGATCAGTGTGATCTGCCGGTCGGGCCTGTCTGTGGAATGGGGCTGCATCGTGTCAGGCTGGCTGGTATTTCAGATCCAGAACAGTGTCGATGACATTCGGTTTGAGATAACCCAGTTCGGCCAGATATTTTGCGCCCTGGCGCAGTCCGCCAATTCCCGCCTGGCTGATGACCGGGTTGGGGAACTGGCGTTTGAGTGCAACCGCTAAAATCGGCCGCGGTACGCCATAGATAGGTTGTAAATCATTCAGTACCGCCTCGTAATCTTCGCTAAAGGCACGGGCGGATTCCTGCAGTACCTTGAGGTAAGTTTTCAGTACGTCACGCTGCCGATCGATGGTGTGGAGTTTGGTACTGACAACACAATCTGCCGCTTCAGGTCCCCAGACCGAGTTTGAATCCGTCAGATAAACCGCTCCCTGTTCAGCGACGACATGTTCGGCGTAAGGCTGTGCCAGTGTGCAGACATCCAGCGCCTTGTTGGCGATGGCTTCTCCCATTCCAACCATACTTGGGAAGAAGGTCATGCGGTAGTCGTCATAGGATTTGCCATGCTGCGACATCGTGCCGTATCCGACCAATTCCAGCGTATCCAGCCGCAAGGTTCCCACACGCAGTCCTTTGCCGGCGGCATCGATGAATTCTTCTACTGATTTGACCGAGCCATTGCGTGCGACCAGCTCGATCCCGGCCTGGCCTGAGCCACCGATGATGCGCAAATCGGTGGTGCCGGCAGTGTAAGCGGCTGCGGTCATGGTCCACGGGCTATGGATCAGTTCGAGATTGTTGGAGACCAGTGCCTGCATGGAATCGGCAGGGCTGTTGAATTGTGTCAGCACGACATTCAGCCCTGCCTTGCCAAACATGCCTCTTACTTTTGCCAGTAACAGATGAGAAACACAGCCTGCCGGTAAATGACCGACACGAATGGCGATACCGCCCGCAGCGGCTTCTGCACGTGTGGCCGTGGCCAGCAGTCCTGCTCCGGCAGCAGTAACGTAGAACATTCCGCATCCGCAGGTGCACAGAAACCGGCGTCTTGCCGGGATGAACAGCGTATTGTCCGTTCGTGCGACTGCCGGAGCAGTAGTATTCCTTTTAGTCAGATGGCCAATGATGTTTTTGATCATGACTGGGGATTCTCCATAAAAGTAGACTGATCATTCTCAGAAACGGATATTGTAATCGGAATTACCTGAAAAGCCAGCAGCATGAAGCAATCCGGCAGCAGCGGTTGGTGACAAAGGTACCGAGCCGTTACCCGTCACACCTTGTTCGCGATTCGCGATTGAAGATCCGCTGCAGCTTCCTCGCAATCGGGGGGGCTCGGTGTCGTTCGTGAAGATGAAATTTCGGGTGGCGCAGCTTGTGAAGAAAAATGGAGCTGTGCGGATTGCAAAAATGTGGTGGATAGGGGTCTGTCATCAGACAGAGGTACTTCTGCCTGTGTGGTTATCGGTTAACGGTATCCGGTACCTTTGCGCCGTAGAAGGTACGATAGGTTTCTATCGCCGGGATATGGTGGACAAGGTCTTGCCGGGTGTGCAAATAAGCGACGATGTCGTCCAGCGTGATCAGGGAGATGACCGGTATATCATATTTATTTTTAATTTCCTGCAGCGTGGAGCATTCGCTTTTACCCTTTTCCATGCGATCGAGTGCGACCATGATGCCGCACGGGGTGGCACCGGCTGCGTGAATGAGTGTGATGGACTCCCCGACAGACAAACCCGCTGATACGACATCGTCAACGATCAGGATACGTCCGGCCAGTGGAGCACCCACGATGTTGCCTCCTTCTCCATGATCTTTGATTTCCTTGCGATTGAAGCTGAAGGGATGATTATGTCCGACCTCGGCAAGTGCGATGGCAATGGTACTGACTAACGGAATGCCTTTATAGGCCGGCCCGAACAGAGCATCGAAACGAATTCCGGAAGCAAGGATGGCCTGTGCGTAGAACTGGCCAAGTTGCTTCAGTGCAAAGCCATCATTGAACAGGCCGGCATTGAAGAAGTAGGGCGAGGGCCGGCCTGCTTTGGTTCTGAAATTGCCGAAGCGCAGTACGTCATACTGGAGGGCAAAATCAATGAATCGCCACTGGAAATCTGACATGGGTATAGATTATATATTTCAGGAAATGGCGGGCGACGCAATGTTTTCCTTGTCCTCGAATGTGAGACGGGCTTTGCCATCTTCGTCAATATCCACGGTTACTTTACCGCCATTGGCCAGATGGCCGAACAGCAGTTCATCAGCGAGTGCCCGGCGGATGATATCCTGAATAAGTCTTGCCATGGGACGGGCGCCCATCAGCGGATCAAATCCGTGGCGAGCGAGGTATTTACGCAAATTATCGGTAAATGTGACATCCACTTTCTTTTCTTGTAACTGTGTTTCGAGTTCGATCAGGAACTTGTCGACGACGCGCAATATGATATCTTCAGTCAGTGACGTGAACGAGATGATTGCATCCAGACGGTTGCGGAATTCGGGGGTGAACAGTCGTTTTATTTCGACCATTTCATCTCCGGATTTGGTATGTTCGGTAAACCCGATCGATGTTCTGGTGAGCACATCGGCACCCGCATTCGTGGTCATGATGATGATGACGTTACGGAAATCGGCTTTGCGTCCGCTGTTGTCCGTCAACGTTCCATAATCCATGATCTGGAGCATGACGTTGAAAATATCGGGATGTGCTTTTTCAATTTCATCGAACAGCAGTACAGCGTGCGGTTGCTTGATGATGGTCTCGGTCAGCAGACCACCCTGATCGAATCCGACATATCCTGGTGGCGCACCGATCAATCTTGAAACGGCATGGCGTTCCATGTATTCGGACATATCAAAGCGATGCAGCGGGATTCCCAGTGTATAGGCGAGCTGACGCGCAACTTCAGTTTTTCCCACGCCGGTGGGTCCGGAAAACAGGAAGGAACCGATAGGTTTGCAGGCATTTCCCAGACCGCTGCGCGCCATTTTGATGGCAGATGTGAGCGCATCAATGGCTGCATCCTGCCCGAAAACGATGGCTTTGAGGTCGCGATCCAGTGTCTTGAGTTTGTTGCGGTCGTCGCTGGATACGTTTTGTGGCGGTATCCGCGCAATTCCGGCGATGACCTGTTCGATTTCCTGGCGGCCGATAATTTTGCGCTGTCTGGATTTGGGCAGTATGCGCTGTGCTGCGCCAGCTTCATCGATGACATCGATTGCTTTGTCCGGCAAATGGCGGTCGTTGATGAAACGCGCTGATAATTCAGCTGCGGCTGTCAGTGCAACCTCGGTGTATTTGACGTTGTGATGTTTTTCGTAACGGGATTTCAAGCCGCGCAGAATTTCCACGGTTTCACCGATATCAGGCTCGGAGACATCGATTTTCTGAAAGCGCCGGGATAAAGCGTGATCTTTCTCAAAAACTCCGCGGTATTCGTTGTAGGTGGTGGCACCGATACATTTCAACCGGCCCGAGCTGAGTGCGGGTTTGAGCAGGTTGGATGCATCCAGCGTTCCACCCGATGCGGCACCGGCACCGATCAGGGTATGAATTTCATCGATGAACAAAATGGCTTTGGGGTTATCGGTAAGCTGTTTCAATACGACTTTCAGCCGCTGTTCAAAATCACCGCGGTATTTTGTTCCGGCCAGCAATGCACCCATATCCAAGGCATAAACCTGGTGATTGGCAAGCACATCCGGCACTCGGTTTTCAGTAATCCTTCTGGCCAGTCCTTCAGCAATGGCGGTTTTCCCTACCCCTGCCTCACCCACCAGCAGGGGGTTGTTTTTGCGACGGCGGCATAGTGTCTGGATGACGCGCTCGACTTCCTTTTCACGTCCAATCAGGGGGTCTATCCGGTTGGCGATTGCCTGGCTGTTCAGGTTGACAGTGTAATTTTCCAGTGTACTGCCTGAATCCTGCTGTTCACCATCAGCATTTTCCTCATTTTTTTCGGATTCACTGCTTTGCGCAGCCTTGCCTATCTTGTGGGAAATATAATTCACCACATCCAGCCGTGTTACCCCCCTTTGCTGCAGAAAATAAACCGCATGTGAATCTTTCTCACCAAAAATCGCAACCAGAACATTGGCACCGGTTACTTCTTTCTTGCCGGAAGACTGGACATGAAGAATGGCTCTCTGAATCACTCGCTGAAAACCCAGGGTGGGCTGGGTGTCAACATCTTCAGAACCTTCGACAACCGGAGTGTGACGGGCGATATGATCCTGCAGGGATTTGCGCAAATCTTCGATATCGACTGTACAGGCGACCAGCACTTTCGCAGCACTGGGATTATCCAGTAATGCCAGTAACAGATGCTCAACCGTGATGAATTCGTGGCGTTTCTGCCGTGATTCGACGAAAGCCATATGCAAACTTACTTCCAGTTCTTGCGCAATCATATTATTCCTTCTCCATCACACACATGAGCGGATGCTGATTTTGTCTTGAAAAATCATTGACCTGCTGTACTTTTGTCACTGCGATGTCACTGGGGTAGATTCCACAGATTCCCGCACCTTCGATATGAATTTTCAACATGACCTTGGTTGCCATTTCTTCATTCATGAGAAAGAAATGGCGCAATACCTTTACCACGAAATCCATAGGCGTGAAATCATCATTGATCAGTATCACCTTGTATAGAGGGGGCGGATTCAACCTGGCTCTGCCCTTTTCGATGATACTTTCAGGATTCCGGTAATCTGCTGCCATGGCTTACATTTTCCGATGTTTCATATGTCTTATTTTATAAGAAAAATATTTATTAGTACTTACTTCCATTAATTCTAACCGCTAATCCAGCTCACTCGGCATTTACGGCTGGTTTATCTCCCGAAGCCATAAGGGTCGATTACGACAAGGCCCTGGTTTTTCTTGAGCAGTTGGTTGGACATTGAGCAGTTGGTTGGACAGTTAGCTGCCGTATTTTCCATCAGCAAGGATTTGACAGATCACATCCATCGCTTGACTTGAGACATATTTTGCGTAAAACTGCAACCGGCGTTTGGCTTCAAGTTTTCTGCAGCACTGGTTAGAGCCGTTTGCGGTCTTGAAATTCAAATAGTATCAGGGTATCCGGCCCAGTTTTTTATAGGAAGTAGAAATGGCAACAGGTACAGTAAAGTGGTTCAATGATTCAAAAGGATTTGGTTTTATTACACCGGACGACGGCAGCGAAGATTTGTTCGCACACTTTTCCGCGATCAATATGACAGGTTTCAAGACCCTGAAAGAAGGCCAGAAAGTAAGTTTTGAAGTTACGCAAGGACCAAAAGGCAAACAGGCTTCAAATATCCAGTCTGCTTGACCTGATGTATAGAGGCTGATCCTGTCGGATCAGCCTCTCCGATCTGATATTAATAAAATATCAGGTCGGGGCTTGTTTTCTGAGGATCGATACAATTTCGGAAACCTCAATCAGATGAGGTTACATCCTCGCTACCATGGCATTCCCAAATTCTGAAGAAGTGGCCTGTTTGGCGTTCGGCGTAAGTCTTGCCAGATCGTAGGTCATGATTCGATCCTGAATCGTTTTTTCCATTGAGCTGATGACAATATTGGCTGCTTCATGCCAGCCGATATGTCTGAGCATCATTTCTGCTGACAGAATGATCGACCCCGGGTTGACCTGATCCTTACCAGCATATTTGGGTGCAGTGCCGTGTGTCGCTTCGAATATTGCGATGCTGTCACTCATATTTGCACCGGGCGCGATTCCAATGCCGCCTACCTGTGCGGCCAGAGCATCGGAAATGTAGTCACCGTTCAAATTAAGGGTGGCGATGACATCATATTCATCCGGGCGCAGCAGGATTTGCTGGAGAAAGGCGTCGGCGATGACATCTTTGATGATGATTTCATTACCGTCATGCCGCAGTTTCATCCATGGCCCGCCATCCAGTAGCTCCGCACCGAATTCCTTCGCTGCCAGTTCATAACCCCATTTCTTGAAGGCACCTTCAGTGAACTTCATGATATTACCTTTGTGCACCAGTGTGACAGAGCGACGTTTATGGTCGATTGCATACTGGATGGCTTTTCTGATCAGACGCTCACTGCCTTCTTTTGAAACCGGTTTGATCCCGATCGCAGAGGAACGAGGGAATCGGATTTTGGTAATTCCCATTTCTGCCGTCAGGAAATTGATCACTTTTTCAACAGCTTCCGTTCCGGCTTCCCATTCGATTCCCGCATAGATATCTTCCGAGTTTTCACGAAATATGACCATGTCTACTTTCTCCGGTTGTTTGACCGGACTGGGTACCCCTTGGAAATAGCGTACCGGGCGCAGGCACACATACAGATCCAGTAACTGGCGCAATGCCACGTTGATCGAGCGGATACCTCCACTTACCGGTGTGGTCAGCGGCCCTTTGATGGATACCACGAATTCTTTGGCTGCCTGCAAAGTCTCATCTGGCAGCCAGATATCCTGACCATAGACCCGGGTAGATTTCTCACCGGCATATATTTCCATCCAGGAAATTTTCCGGGAGTCGCCGTATGCTTTTTTTACTGCACCATCGACAACGCTGATCATGACAGGTGTGATATCCACACCGATACCATCGCCTTCGATAAAAGGAATGATCGGGTTGTCGGGCACAACCAGGGAAGAATCATCCTTTACCCGAATTTTGCTGCCAGTGGTTGGTACTTTGATATGCTGATACATAGCGTCTCCAAATTAAAGAAGTTGTGTCGGTTCGTGTGAGGCGGGTTCGCCGGATTCCTGAATGGTGGTCGTATCCGTATCGACCGATTCAGCCTCGTCAGCAGACAGGTCGAGCGAATTGAAACTGTCCAGAGAGGGTAGCTGTTCCAGCGATTGCAGATTCAGATCATCGAGAAAATGCCGGGTGGTTGCATAAAGATAGGGCTTGCCCGGTATATCGCGCTGCCCGATGGTTTCAATCCAGCCGCGTGATTCCAGGGTTTTGATGATTTGGGTAGAAACTGCTACTCCCCGGATTTCTTCGATGTCTCCCCGGGTGACGGGCTGCTGGTAAGCAATGATGGCCAATGTTTCCATCACGGCGCGTGAATAGCGCGGTGGCCTTTGCGGATTGAGCCGATCCAGAAAAACCTGCATTTCGGGTTTGCTTTGAAAACGCCAGCCTCCCGCGACCGAGACCAGATTTATTCCGCTGTCATGCCATTTTTCACTCAGGATGGTCAGGGATTCATGCAATGTTTTTTTGTCGATATTCCCTTCGAATAATTTCTTGAGATCACTGATGGACAAGGGTTCGGGTGTCGTCAGCAGTACAGTCTCAAGAATCCTGACAACCTGATCTGGCTGAAAGGCCGTTGCTTCAGTCGGCTTGGTCAGTATGGATTGCGTGGACATAGATCATTCCAAAGCGATCTGGCTGAACGATATCGACCAGCGCCTCGCGGGCCAGCTCCAGCAAGGCCAGGAAACTGGCCACGAGTTTATGAACGTTGGTGATATCGCTGAACAGTTCGGTAAACGGGACGTTTCCCCGGGATTGAAGGTTTCTCAGGATTTCACTCATACACACTCGCACAGAAATCGTTTCGTAACGAATGGTATGGTTGCGATTGAGCCTGAGGCGTTCCAGCAGGGCAAGCCAAGTGTCGTATAAATCCTGCGGGTTGATACCGGGAAGCTGTTTTTCGGTAACGAAATCCACCCAGATACAGGCTGGCATGAAGTCCCTGCCGGCAACCGGCAGGCTGTGTATATGGATGGCAGCCTGCTTGATCCGTTCATATTCCAGAAGCCGCCGTACCAGTTCTGCACGGGGGTCGGCGTCATCTTCCCGGGCGGTTACCGGGCGGGGTAACAGCATGCGGGATTTGATGTCGATCAGTAGTGCGGTCATGAGCAGATACTCAGCAGCCAGTTCAAACTGATCGGCGCGCATGGTTTCGACATAAGCGATATATTGCCGGGTGAGTTCGGCCATGGGAATGTCCAGAATATCCAGATTATGCTTACGGATCAGATAAAGCAGCAGATCAAGCGGGCCTTCGAAAGTTTCCAGAAAAATCTGGAGTGCTTCGGGAGGAATGTACAAATCCTGCGGGACTTCCAGCAGCGGAACACCTTGCACTTTTGCAACCGGGTCGATCAGCGTGGGATTGTCCAATGTATTTTGTCTGTATCCATATTCAAGCAGGTTGTCAAATCAGAGATATCCCAACCCCAGTGCCGCTCTGACATCTCGCATGGTTTCCTCGGCCAGCCAGTGGGCTTTTTCACATCCGTCAGCGATGATCTTTCTTACCTGGGCGGGGTCCTTCTCGTACATTCTGGCACGTTCCAGAATAGGTGCCTGCTCGTCTAGTATCGCCTGAATGACAGGTTGTTTACATTCCAGACAGCCGATTCCTGCTGATGTGCAGCCTTGTTGTACCCAGTTGCGGGTTTCTGCTGATGAATAAAGTTGATGAAACTGCCATACCGGGCATTTTTCCGGATTGCCTGGGTCACTGCGTCGGATGCGTGCCGGGTCGGTCGGCATGGTACGCACTTTTCTGGTGATACTGTCGGCATCTTCCCGCAGACCAATCGTATTGCCATACGATTTGGACATTTTCTGACCGTCCAGACCGGGCATTCTGGATGCCTGGGTCAATAGCGTCTGTGGTTCAGGCAGAATGATCTTGCTTTTTCCTTCCAGATGACCGGACAGCCGCTCGTGGTCATCAGTACTCAGGTTTTGTTGTTCCTCCAGTAGTGATCTGGCTGCGATCAGCGCACTTTCATCACCTTGTTCCTGGTAGCGATTGCGTAGCTCACTGTAAAGCTTTCCTTTCCTGGAGCCCATTTTTTTGATGGCTTGCGCTACTTTGTTCTCAAAATCCGGTTCTTTGCCAAAGATATGATTGAACCGCCGGGAAATTTCGCGCGTAAACTCCAGGTGAGGAGCCTGATCCTCACCTACAGGAACGAGATTGGCCCGGTAGATCAGGATGTCTGCACTCTGCAGGAGCGGATACCCAAGAAAGCCATAGGTGCTGAGATCTTTTCCAGCAAGTTTTTCCTGCTGATCCTTATAAGTGGGAACACGTTCCAGCCAGCCAAGCGGGGTGATCATCGACAGCAGCAGATACAGTTCAGCGTGCGCCGGAACTTTCGATTGAATGAACAGAGTTGCCCGGGCAGGGTCCACTCCCGCAGCCAGCCAGTCGATCACCATATCCCAGCTGTTTTGTCCGATGATCTCAGGGGAGTCATAGTGGGTCGTCAGTGCATGCCAGTCGGCAACGAAAAAGAGGCATTCATACTTCTGTTGCAGGGTCAGCCAGTTTTTCAAAACACCGTGATAGTGCCCCAGATGCAGGTTTCCAGTGGGGCGCATGCCTGAGAGAACACGGTCGACGAACATTCTACAAAGCTCCGGATATCATAGAATCAAAAAAATACAAGGTCGGTTGGTGAAATGTAAAGGTAGTTCGATTTATATATAGAGGCCGAAGAGCGTGACGATCATCTGCTTGGTGAATATGATCAGAGGCCATAACACTACGCTCAGTACCCCACTGATGAACAGTACCAGCAAAATGATAAAGCCATAGGGCTCGATTTGGGCAAACTTCCAGGCCAGCCTGCTGGGTAGCAGGCTGACAGCAATACGCCCGCCATCGAGTGGTGGCAGCGGCAGCAGGTTCAGCACCATCAGAACCACATTGATTTCGATGCCGGCAATTCCCATCAGGACCATGGGTTTGAGATAAATGCTGTCAGGCATGTTCATTCCCAGTTTGATGATGGCAGCCCAGAAGAAAGCCATCAGCAGATTGGCACCGGGCCCGGCAGCAGCCACCCACAACATATCTTTTTTGGGCTGACGTAACCGCCCGAAGTTGACCGGTACCGGCTTGGCCCAGCCGAAAAGCAGGCCACTTCCCATCAACAGTTTACTGGTTACAAACATCATCAGAGGAAGCAGAATAGTACCAACAGGATCGATGTGCCTGAGCGGGTTCAGGGTGATACGTCCGGCCATTTCTGCAGTCAGATCACCAAAATATTTGGCAACATATCCATGTGCAGCTTCATGCAGGGTAATGGCAAAAATGACGGGTAGCGCGTAGATGGCGATGCCCTGAATGATATTATCCATTAATGATTCCAAAGGGTGACAGATCGCCTTTTCCAGAACGGGCAACTTTCGGGGTGGTTTCGGTCAGGTCGATGACCGTGGTCATGTCGGTGCCGCAGGAACCGGCATCCATGACCAGTTCGATCTGGTGCTCCAGACGCTGGCGGATTTCTCCAGCATCATTCAATGGCAGTTCATCTCCGGGAAGAATGAGCGTCGAACTCAGCAAAGGTTCGTCCAGTTCGGCCAGTAGAGCCTGTGCGACAGGGTGATCAGGAATACGCAACCCGATCGTGTGGCGTTTGGGATGCTGCAGACGGCGCGGGACTTCGCGGGTTGCTGCCAGAATGAAGGTATAGCTGCCGGGAGTGGCTGCCTTGAGCAGACGGTATTGTGCATTATCCACTTTCGCATACGTTGCAATCTCCGCCAGATCCCGGCATACCAGTGTGAAATTGTGATTCTGATCCACTTTGCGGATGGTACGGATACGATCCATCGCCTCTTTGTTACCGATCTGGCAACCCAGTGCGTAGCAGGAATCGGTTGGATAAGCGATGACTCCGCCTTTGCGTACGATATCGACTGCCTGGCGGATCAGTCTTGTATGAGGCGTTTGCGGGTGTATGGAAAAAAATTGGGCCATGGCTGTTTGGTAAGCTGTTATGGGTGGAAAACGTCGGGTGTTTAGAACTGGCTGTTATCAGACTGATTTGCCGGGGGACTGTAACCCGGTTTGTTCTGATCGTTCATTCGGGGTTGTTGCGCCGGTTTCGGCGTAATCAGGAATTTCCCATTCGTTCCATATCGGAGTGCATTCTGGAGGCAGTGCAGGTAGTCTGCCCAGATCAAAGTAGCTTTCTCCCGGGCCATGATAATCAGATCCACACGATGCATACAGATTCATGCGGGTGGCCAGTGCCGCAAATTGCCGCGTTTGCTCGGGAGTATGGCTGGATGAGACCACTTCGATTCCTGCTCCTCCCAGTTCACGGAATTCGCAGAGTAACTGCTCGAGCAGGTCATTGCTCAATTTATAGCGAGCTGGATGAGCAATGACTGCCTGACCTCCGCTGCCACGAATCCAGCCGATGGCTTCATCCAGGCTGACCCATACATGAGAGACATGACCGGGTTTACCTTTTACGAGGTACTTCTTGAAAACAGACTTTACGTTTTTAGCATATCCCTGACTTACCAGAAATCGGGCAAAGTGAGTGCGGCCGATCAGCCTGCTGGTACCCGCCTGGGCGCTGGCACCTTCAAAACTGCCATGAATGCCGAATTTGTCCAGTTGTGCGGCGATTGCCCGTGCCCGATCCATGCGGCCATCCCGGATCTTCTTCAGTCCTTCGGCCAGTGGTGGATGTTCAGGGTTGATTCCAAGTCCTAAAATATGCAAAGTCCGGCCATGCCAGGTAACAGAGATTTCAACACCACGGATCAATGTGATATTTTCCTGCTGAGCGCTGCGACTGGCCTCACTCAGTCCGGCAATGTCGTCATGGTCGGTCAGCGCCAGTACATTCACACCGCGCACAGCAGCGTGCGCTAGCAAGCGAGAAGGTGGCAGCATACCGTCAGAGATAGTCGAATGGCTGTGCAGATCAATGTTGGGCATCGAAAAGTGTGTAATTACGTGGCTTCTCATCATAGCAAATTACGGCCATGATAAAAATAGCCCGACAGGCGCGGACATGCGTGAGCATCAATTTCTTATTGGGTTTTACAGGAAAATCTTATGAATAAATCGGGAACAATCTGGAAGTATCTTTCGGCAGCACCTCATCGCAGCCTGTTTCTTATGGGAGCTTTTCAGGCGGTGTTGACCATCCTGTGGTGGGTGATAGAACTGGCCGGGCGTGCCGGATTGATGGAAAGCGTAAGTTTTTCGAGCATCATGCCGATCTGGGTGCATGGATTTTTGATGGTGTACACATTTTTCCCCTTTTTCATTCTGGGATTTTTGTTTACTACGTTTCCTAACTGGATGAATGGCGAGAAAATCAAGGCCAATCAGTATATGACGGTCTGCCTGCTGATGGCAGCCGGTGTCGTCCTGTTCTATGCCGGACTGATTGCCGGTAAATTTCTGCTATCTGCCGGATTGCTGCTGATGCTGTCCGGGTGGGCGTATGCCATTATTATCCTGTTTCATGTGCTGTTTACAGCACCGGCCGGGGATAAGCGCCATGCCTGGGTGGCCGGTATGGCATTTATTGCCGGATGGCTGGGATTGTGTGCCTATGCGTTATGGGTGTTGACGGACGGCAGGGAAATGCTGGATTTCTCGCGCCAGGCCGGTATCTGGTTCTTTATGCTGCCGATTCTGATGACGGTATCGCACCGGATGATCCCGTTTTTTTCGAGCCGCGTGCTGGAGAATTATGTCGTGGTTCGACCATTCGGGCTGTTGTGGCTGATGGTTGGTTGTACGGTGGTACACGGCGCACTTCAACTGGCCGGCCTGCAGGAATATGTCTGGTGGGCAGATATGCTGCTTGCCGGCTGTGCATTTTATCTCAGTTATATCTGGCGGTTTTTCCGCAGTTTTCGTGTGCGACTACTGGCGGTGCTGCATATTTCATTTGCCTGGCTGGGGATTGCAATGCTGTTTTTCGGATTGCAAGGTATGCTGTTTTGGTTGAGTGACGGCGATCGTTACTGGTTTGGACTGGCGCCGCTGCACATGCTGGCTGTGGGTTATTTTGCGAGCATGGTTTTGGGGATGGCGTCACGTGTCACATTGGGCCACGGAGGTTTTCCGCTGGTGCTGGACAATCTCACATGGCTGCTGTTTATTGCTTTTCAGGTAGTTGTTCTGCTTAGAGTGATTCCGGATATTTTTCCAGGTGTTGCACCCTTGGCGCCCCAGTTTTATCTGATTGCAAGCGGTGTGTGGCTGAGCTGTTTTCTGCTGTGGGTGATCAAGTATGCGCCAATTTATTGGCGGGCTCGCGTGGATGGCAAAGCCGGTTGAATTTGTATTTCTACGAAAAAAGAAGGTACTGCCGGTTTGTTTTCACTGCATAGCCTTTATCCATCGGTGTGGCAATTTTTCGAGGAAAAGGCTATGCATGGCCTCATGTCACATCACCTGAATCTATGGGTGGTGATGCTGCTACATGCGCCCTGAATAGAATTTAAAATTAATTCTTTTCTTCTGGTGAAGATGTGTCTTCTGTCGCTTCCTCAGTCTTGTCGAGATCAGGGGCAGAATCACGTTCTATAAAAGCAGAGGGAGGTGGTTTTTCCATTGAGTGTCCATCAAGGCTTTTTTTCTCCCCGCAGGCACTTAATGCAATAGTCGTGCATGCGATCAATAAATATACATATTTCATGGTTTTTTCCTCAAGTTAGTTTGCTGAGAAGCTTTGGATGATAGTATAAGCGCCCGGTTTATACAACAGTGTGGCTTACGGAAAACGGTACTGGCAGAGTATTCCCGGTGACGGTTTTAATCTGGTGCAGGCAGTTTTTACGGTATTTTCAGCTTTGACATATTCATTTTCTACTGCTTTCCATATACCAGGAAGACTCATGCTCTCGGTTGAGGCGCTGGCCTGTACTCTTACTATAGCGAGATCGTTTGACGATGGCCTGCTATTACCGGTAGCTTAGTCAGTATGGATATTGCCGAGCAATTGATACAAAACGCCGGGAAGCGTTCGACTCCGGTTCGCAGTGCGGTTTTGGGCGTGTTGCTAAATGCCGAGGATGTGCTTTCCCATAGCGAAGTATTAGAACATCTGCAGCAACTTGGTGCATTTGACCGGGTTACTGTATACCGTGCATTGGATTGGCTGGTTACCCAGGGTTTGGTGCATAAAGTAGCTGGGGCCGGCAGAGCCTGGCGTTTTCAGGTTACACGCAGTGAATCCATGCATCGTCACGCCCACTTTCAATGTCACCATTGTCATAAAGTTTTTTGCCTTCCGGAGGTTCAGCCGGTTTTGCCAAAAGAGCTGCCCTCTAACTTCTCTATCGATTCCATCGAACTCAATATCAAGGGTATCTGCGCTGATTGCGGTCGCGCCATGATGAGCCAGTGATGTCGTGATATTAATTGCAACATAGTTGCGTTTTGGCTATTGTTGTGTCTATAATTGCAACAATGTTGCGGCTATGGGGTTTCTGCAGGTACGCACCAACCGAATCATACATCTGCCCCGGATAGGGGTATTTATGCAGCATTTCTTCCTCCGTGTCTGTTTTTGTCATCTGTTGCTGGTATCAACAGGCAATTGGGTGTTGACATGTAAAAAACGATAAATAAAAACCGGGAAACATAAATAAGTGAAAAAACTGGAAGCCTTAATCGGCCTGATAACTTTTACAGGATTATCGTTTTGTGTCTGTGCTCAGGAAGTAACAAACAGTCCGGTTCGTGAATCTGAAGTAACGGATCGCACATCGATCAAAACATCACTTAAACCGGTGGTTGTAACGGCTGATCCTTTAAGTGGAGACCAGGCGGATATCGCTCAGCCTGTGTCGGTTTTGCAGCGGGAACGTATGCAAACACGCGATTTGCGCAATATTGGTGAAGCGGTTTCTCAGGAACTGGGGGTTTCTTCCAGTGATTTTGGTCCGGCGGTCGGTCGTCCGGTAATCCGTGGTCTGAGCGGAGCGCGAGTACGGGTGCTGGAGGATGGTATCGGTACGATGGATGTTTCCACGATCAGCGCGGATCATGCCGTGGCGGCAGAAGTGCTGTTTGCCGATCAGGTTGAGATTTTTCGCGGATCTTCGGCTCTGCTTTATGGCTCCGGTGCCAGCGGTGGGGTGGTGAATATCGTTAACCACCGGATACCTGAGCGGCTGCCTGATGAAGCAGGGGGCGATCTGTATACCCATTACAACTCGGTTGCGGATGATTTTACCGGGGCATTCCGGTTGAATGCAGGAGCAGGGCGTTTTGCCTGGCACCTGGACGGGATGAAACGGCATACCGGGGATTATTCGATTCCAGGATATGCAGAACTTAAACCGGGATCCGACGCAAAAAAAGGTGTGCTTGAGAATAGCGATGTCCGGACAACGAATTTTTCCAGTGGCTTGTCTTATGTCGGTGAACGGGGATTTCTAGGAGTTGCAGTCAGCCGTTTTGTTAATAATTATGGTGTTCCCGGACACGACCACGACCACGACCACGACCACGACCACGACCACGACCACGACCACGACCACGACCACGATAGCCATAACCACGAGCAAGGAAAGGGAGCACGGATCAGACAAAAACAGACACGTTTCGATATCAAAGGGGCAGTAAATCATCCTCTGCCTGGAGTGCAGAAAATAAAAACACGCTGGGGGTATAACAACCATGTGCACAAGGAATCGGAAGGTGATGAGGTCGGGACGTTGTTGATGAATCGTGAATGGGATGGCCGTGTTGAAATGCTGCATCAGCCGTTAGCCGGCTGGAAGGGTGTGCTGGGATTTCAGTATCAGAACCGGGATCTTGCCACCCTCGGAGAAGAAGCATTTGTTCCCAGTTCTCGAATGGATTCGCTGGGAGTGTTCTTGCTGGAAAGACGGGATGTCGGGCGCTGGCATTTTGAGATGAGCGGGCGTTTCGAGCACCAGCGGACAAAACGCAAAGATGATGGCTTCGAGACCAGTCACGATGCATTCAGTATTTCCGGCGGAGTGATCCGAAAATTCGGCGATGGTTATTCTGTAGGTGGTGATATTTCTCGTACAGAACGCGCGCCGGCACTGGAAGAATTATTTTCCAACGGAGCACACCTGGCTACTGGTACGTTTGAAAGAGGTGACACCTCTCTCACTCGAGAGAAATCCAGCAATTTTGATTTATTTCTGCGTAAAAAGGGTGGCAGCCTGGACTGGACTCTGAATCTGTTTGCCAAGCTGGTCGATGATTTCATTTTTCAGCAAGAATTGGATCTGACGGGTGACGGCCTGCCAGATCGGGTCAATATGGAAGGCAGGCCAGATGAAGATGGGTATTTGTTATTGAAGTACCGTCAAAATAATGCAAATTTTCTGGGGATGGAATTTGAGACGATTGCTCATCTGCTGAGTGATCGTCGCGGTAAATTGGATCTGCGCTTGTGGACTGATTATGTCCGCGGGCGGCTGTCATCAGGAGGATATTTACCGCGCATGACACCATTTCGTTTTGGAGGGGCACTTGATTATGCTTACGGTCCATGGCGAGGTCGGATTGACGTAATGCGGGTGCATAAACAGGCGGATATCGCTCTGCTCGAAACAGACACCGCCGGTTACACTATGCTGAATGTTCAACTGGATTACCGGTTTGACTGGGGAAAGATGAATTACAACCTGTTCATACGAGGTGCCAATTTGCTGAATGAAGAGGCGAGACGCCACACTTCTTTTTTGAAAGATCGGGCACCGTTGCCTGGACGTTCCGGGCTGGTGGGAGTGCGCGTGAATTTTTAGGGCTGATTGGTTGCGGATCTTTTATCTGGGATGTTATGCACTTATCATGCCGGACAATGGTTTAATAACTTATTAAATTTTATAGACTTTATTCGTTTACAGTTTGGTAAAACGGCAAATGTGCTAAACTTAAATAATTATTTGCATATCTGGCTGTTTTCTTTGGAAGTGCGATCCCTGAGAGATGTCGTAAAAATGAAACTCATTTTATCCATCATGATACTTTCTGGTTGCCTGCTGTTTATATTGGCTGGCTGTGCCAGAAAAAACGACTATATGCCCCCGGCAGGGGCGACAGGTGAAAAAATCTTCAAGGGAGCCTGCGTGCAGTGTCATACACCAGTGAATGGCAAGGTAATGATACTGAGATCCGAGATGGCCAATAAGGAGGCCATTATTGAAAGAGTAACGAACGGAAAGGGATTCGGTATGCCTGCTTTTCCAAATTTGACGGGAGATTCAGTGCAGAATCTGGCGGAGTATGTGCTGGAGAACAGTGTCACCCGATAATCAGGATCGAATCGGATTTTCCTGAGACAATCGTACTAAAATTTCCTGACGAAGGTAGGAGTCAGCTTTGCATAACTGCGCAATACCCGGCCACCCCACGGCACCACAACAAAGATCCAGCTGTACGACATGCAGCCTTCGTGAATTGTGTCTGCCGGTGGGGTTGACTGATGAAGAAATAGAGTATGTTGGCAATCTGACCAACCATAAGCTCAGAGTACGGCGGGGGGAATATCTGTTGCATGCCGGGGCTGATTTCAGATCTCTCTATGCCGTAAAAAATGGCTCTTTCAAGACCTATACCTTGAGAGTGGATGGACGCCAGCAGGTGACCGGTTTCTACATGACCGGCGAGTTGCTGGGCCTGGATGCGATCAGTCCGGAGAAGCATACCTGCGACACAGTTGCGCTCGTCGACAGTGAAGTTTGTGAAGTACCTTTCATAAAACTTGAAGAGATCGGACGAAGTATTCCTTCGCTGATGAGCCAGTTCCACAAGATCATGAGTCGTGAAATTGTGCAGGATAGAGGAGTGATGATGCTTCTGGGCAGTATGCGGGCGGAAGAGAGACTGGCTGCATTTTTGCTCAATCTGTCCACTCGTCTGGCCAGGCGAGGGTACTCGTCGACCGATTTTATTTTGCGAGCGACCAGAGAAGATATCGGCAGTTATCTGGGACTCAAGCTGGAAACGGTCAGCCGGTCGTTTTCCAAACTGCAGGAAGAAGGTCTTATCACGGTTAACAACAAGCATGTCACCTTGCATGATCTCGGCAAACTGAATCGTATGATCGGCAATTCGATGGATTGATCAGAGGTTCTCAGTGGTGTTGCAGGATGACTTTTCTTGAGTGCAGAGTGTGCCATGTTATAATCGCGCGCGCTCCTGGTCTGTTTATATAGGTAGCAATTTCCCGGAGCGGGAAATTTTTTTATTAACCTTTTTAATACACAATCTACAACGCACACTTATCAGGATAGGGTGTCTTCGTAAGGAAGTATGTCGATAAGTTGCGGTTAACCCTAAGGAGAGTTCATGTCAGTTACTATGCGGCAAATGTTGGAAGCGGGCGTTCACTTTGGTCATCAGACCCGTTTCTGGAATCCGAAAATGGCCCCCTATATTTTCGGCCAGCGTAATAAGATCCATATCGTTAATCTTGAGCATACGCTCGTAATGCTCAGAGAGGCGCTGGACTATGCCCGCCGATTGACAGCAAACAAGGGGACGATTCTTTTCGTGGGAACCAAACGTCAGGCCCGTGACATCGTCATGGAAGAAGCAATACGATGTGGTGCTCCTTACGTCAATCAGCGCTGGCTGGGCGGGATGTTGACCAATTTCAAAACGATCAGGCAGTCGATCAAACGCCTGCAGGATATGGAGAAAATGGTACAGGACGGAACGCTGAACAAACTTACGAAGAAAGAAGCTCTTGATTTTCAGCGTGAATTGGAAAAGCTGAATAACAGTCTTGGTGGTATCAAGGAAATGAAAGGTTTGCCGGATGCCATGTTTGTGATCGATGTCGGTTATCAGAAAGGTGCAATCGTGGAAGCGGACAAGCTGGGGATTCCGGTTGTGGGCGTGGTGGATACCAATCACAGTCCGGCAGGTGTCCGGTATGTGGTGCCGGGTAACGATGATTCCAGTCAGGCTATACGGCTTTATGCGCGTGCGATGGCGGATGCCATTCTGGAAGGACGTAACCAGTCCGTTCAGGAAATTATCGAAATGAGTAAGTCTGACGATGAAATCATGTCGGGTAGAGATCAATCTGCGGGTGCGTGAGTAAACACGCTGTCAGTGCACTTTCTGAATAAGAGCATTCGAAATTTTTCGTATTAACTTGATTTGGAGTCAGTATGGCGGAAATTACCGCAAGCATGGTTAAAGAACTGCGTGAGCTTACCGGCCTTGGCATGATGGAGTGCAAGAAGGCGCTGGTCGAAGCTGACGGAGACATGAAAGCAGCCGAGGATTTGTTACGAATCAGAAGCGGAGCCAAGGCGAGTAAAGCGGCTGGCCGTATTGCTGCAGAAGGAGTCATCAGCGGGTTTGTTACGGCAGATGGCAAACAGGGAGCCCTGGTGGAAGTCAACTGTGAAACCGACTTTGTTGCCAAGAATGAAGATTTCATTAATTTTGCCGGCAATCTGGCAAGGCTGATGGCAGACAAAAATATATCGGATACAGCGTTGCTGGAGGATATGTCTATAGCTGAGGGAGAAACGATTGAGTCTGTCCGCAAGGCTCTGGTCATGAAGCTGGGCGAGAATATCAGTATCCGCCGCGGAATCAGCTACCAGACTAAAGATCATCTCGCAATGTATCTGCATGGAAGCAGAATTGGTGTGATGATTGACTATGCAGGGGGCGATGAGGCGCTGGGTAAGGATCTGGCCATGCATATAGCGGCCAGCAAGCCGGTGTGTGTATCCAGCGATCAGGTACCTGCCGACGCACTTGAGCGTGAGCGCCAGATATTTACCGCCCAGGCGGCAGAAAGCGGCAAACCTGCCAATATCATCGAGAAAATGGTAGAAGGACGAATTGCCAAGTATCTGGCAGAGGTGACTTTACTTGGCCAGCCTTTCGTCAAAGATCCGGATCAGACTGTCGAGAAATTGTTAAAGACAAAATCTGCCAAAGTCAGTGGGTTTACGCTGTATATCGTTGGTGAAGGGATCGAGAAGAAATCCGATGATTTTGCGGCCGAGGTCATGGCGCAGGTAACCCAGTCCAAATAAGAAGGTTTTCTTCTGGGGATTGGCTTGGTTTTAGTTGAATTCAAGAAAATAATGACTGATCGTCATGAGCAGGTTGGCTTTTTTAGCGTTGAAAGCTACGACGTGCTTGATCTCCAGAAGAACTTTACGATAAATCTCCTGTTCATAGGCATGTATGCCAGTCGTCTATAAACGTATTTTATTGAAATTGTCGGGCGAAGCTCTGATGGGCGATGGCCACTATGGCATCGATCGCGCGGTAGTTGAACATATCGTAGTCGAGGTTGCTGGAGTATTGCAGCTCGGTGTTGAAGTTGCGATCGTGGTAGGCGGAGGCAATATTTTTCGTGGTATGAAATCTGCGGGAGATGGAATGGATCGTGTAACGGCTGATTATATGGGGATGCTCGCTACCACCATGAATGCCTTGGCCTTGCACGATGCGATGAGACGAAACGGGGTTGTTTCACGTGTGCAGTCAGCTTTACGGATAGATCAGGTTGTCGAGCCTTATGTTCGTGGTAAGGCTTTGCGTTATCTGGATGAACGTAAAGTGGTCGTGTTCGCTGCGGGGACGGGCAATCCCTTTTTTACTACGGATACGGCGGCTGCTTTGCGTGGCATGGAGATGAATGCCAATATCGTCCTGAAAGCGACCAAGGTGGATGGGATCTATACTAGTGATCCGCTGAAGAACAAGGATGCGCAGCGTTTCCAGAGCCTGACTTTCGATGAGGCGATCAGTAAAAACCTGCAAGTGATGGATGCTACTGCACTGACTTTATGCCGGGATCAGAAACTTCCCATCAACGTATTCAGTATTTTCAAGACCGGGGCACTCAAACGGGTTATCATGGGCGAGGACGAAGGGACATCGGTATTCGTTTGAATTCTGCGATGTCTGCGGGAATGGTTTTATGTTATTAGCACAATAACGGCGGGGTCTGTGCCGGTTGCTGTCGATACACTTCAATATCAATAAACCCACTTAAATATGATTGCTGATGTAAAAAAATCTGCAGAGCAGAAAATGCAGAAAAGCCTGGATGCACTCAAAGTCGATTTCAGTAAGGTAAGAAGCGGACGTCCCCACACGGGCTTGCTGGATCACATCATGGTTGATTATTACGGTACCCCGACTCCGATCAAACAATTGGCCAACGTGACCTTGGCTGATGCACGAACCATTGGTATCATCCCGTGGGATAAAAAAATATTCTCAGCGATTGAGAAAGCGATACGTGATTCCGATCTAGGCCTGAATCCTATGACGGTAAGTGATATGGTACGAGTTCCCATGCCTCCTTTGACAGAAGAAAGGCGCAAGGATCTGACCAAAATAGTCAAAACGGAGGCTGAAGCTGCACGTGTTGCGATGAGGAATATTCGGCGTGATGCCAATGCCCATCTGAAAGAATTACTGAAGGATAAGTTGATTGCCGAAGATGAGGATCGGCGTGCACAAGATGAAATCCAGAAATTGACAGATCGTTATATTGCTGAGGTGGATAAGTTACTTCAGACCAAAGAAGCAGAACTGATGGCTGTCTGATTCATGCCCCTAACCCCAAGTTCGACACGTGGAATTCCGGAAACCGGTGCGATACCCAAGCATATCGCCATTATCATGGATGGTAATGGGCGATGGGCCAGGAAGCGTTTCCTGCCAAGGATAGCGGGGCATACGCAGGGTGTTGAAGCGGTACGAGGTACAATCAAAGCCTGTATCGAGAGAGGTGTTTCACATCTGACAATTTTTGCGTTCAGCAGTGAAAATTGGCGCAGGCCCGCAGAAGAAGTCAAGTTGCTGATGCAGTTGTTTTTGGTTGCCCTTGAACGGGAAGTGACTGGACTGCATGAAAATGGAGTCCGGTTCAGGGTAATTGGTGATATTTCAAAATTCGATCCTAAAATAGTCGATTTTGTTCAACAGGGCGAGGCGCTTACAGCCGGGAATAGCCGATTGAATTTTACGGTGGCAGCAAATTATGGAGGGCGCTGGGATATCATGCAGGCTGTACGCAAAATGATTGCCGAGAACCCGGATTCGGCTGCGAATTTCGATGAACCTGATATTGCCAGGCACTTGGCGCTGGCCGATGCTCCCGAGCCGGATTTGTTCATCCGGACGGGAGGTGAATGTCGGATCAGTAATTTTCTGCTTTGGCAGCTTGCCTATACCGAGTTGTATTTTACCGATACGTTATGGCCGGATTTTGATGCATCGGCCCTTGATGAGGCAATTGCATCCTACCGGAAACGTGAGCGCCGGTTCGGGCGGACAAGTGAACAGATTGCCGGCCAGCAGGAAAATAAAAATACGGTCTCGAACGAAGACCGGGTTTAACCGTCATTATCCAACCAACGGGATTTACCCGTTTTCATGCTTAGCACCCGACTCCTTACCGCATTCATACTATTGACCGCCTTCCTGGCGGCATTATTTTATCTGCCGGATATTTTCTGGGCTGTATTGCTTTTGGGACTGACTGTTACTGCGGCACGGGAGTGGTGCCGCCTGGGGCAGTTTTCAGTTGGCCAGACTGTTCTGTACATGATCCTGACTACCTTGCTGGGGGGGGAACTGCTGTTTCTGGTCAGTGTGGTGTTATCCAAAAATCCGGCAGATTCATCGATGGTCTGGTTTTATGCCGCATCTGCCGTTTTCTGGCTGCTGGCAGTACCTTTCCAGTTGGCGATGAACCGGCCGATCCGTAATATATGGGTGCTCATGTCCATTGGCTGGCTGGTTTTACTGCCGGCATGCTTGTCGCTCTATCAGCTTCGTGCAATGGATCCGCTGTTGCTGCTTGGGTTTATGGGGGTGGTGTGGGTATCAGACAGTGTTGCTTATTTCATTGGGCGTGCCTATGGCAAACACAAGCTTGCACCCCGGATCAGCCCGGGCAAAACCTGGGAAGGAGTAGCTGCCGCATTGATCGGGGTACTGGTTTATGCACTGGTCTGGTTTTATTCGGTACATAAAGATCAGGCATTGGTTGGCTGGTTGATTCCTCTGTTACTCCTGCTTGCGGTGCTGGGAATAGTGGGTGATTTGTATGAATCACTGTTGAAACGGCAGGCCGGTGTCAAGGATAGTGGCACCATACTTCCCGGTCATGGCGGGGTATTGGATCGTATTGATGCATTACTGCCCGTTCTTCCCGTTGCCGCTCTTGCGGCCATTTTATTTTATTCGACTGAATCATGACCAAAACCCGTCATCTGACCATATTGGGTTCGACCGGTAGCATCGGTGAAAGTACGCTGGATGTAGTGGCCAGGCATCCTGGCCTGTATCAGGTAGTTGCGCTGACTGCTGACAGGAATGTTGAAAAAATGTTTGAGCAGTGCATACAGTTTCATCCGCCATACGCTGTGATGCTCGATGCACAGAGTGCCGAACAGCTGGAGGATAGATTGCATGCAGCGGGTTTGGATACCAGGGTGCTTTCAGGCATCGAATCACTGGAGAAAGTGGCATCCCTGCCGGAGATCGATACGGTTATGGCTGCGATTGTCGGGGCAGCTGGTATTCGGCCTACGCTTGCTGCTGCACGGACGGGAAAACATATTCTTCTGGCCAATAAGGAAACACTGGTGATGGCGGGGCGTGTCTTTATGGATACGCTCAGACAGCACCATGCGACACTGCTGCCGATAGACAGTGAACACAATGCGATTTTTCAATCCTTGCCACAACATTTCAATGGAGATCTGGCGGGATCGGGGGTGCGTCGGATATTGCTGACCGCTTCGGGCGGGCCTTTCCGCACAGTGGATTTGAAAATGCTGGAAACTGTGACACCAGAACAGGCCTGCGCGCATCCCAACTGGGTAATGGGCAGAAAGATATCGGTTGATTCAGCTACCATGATGAACAAAGGGCTGGAGGTCATCGAAGCTCACTGGCTGTTTAACGCCGAGCCAGAGAAGATTCAGGTGGTTATCCATCCGCAAAGCGTTATTCACTCAATGGTTGAATATATCGACGGCTCGGTACTCGCCCAACTTGGCAATCCGGACATGCGTACACCGATAGCACACGCGTTGAGTTATCCTGAAAGAATGGAAAGTGGTGTGCAATCCCTGGATATGTTCAAGGTTGCGCGGCTGGATTTCGAATCCCCAGATTTCAAGCGGTTTCCCTGTCTCAGGCTGGCGTACGAAGCGCTTGCAGCGGGAGGTAATATGCCGGCAGTGCTGAATGCTGCCAACGAAGTGGCTGTCGAAGTTTTTCTGGCTGGTAGAATACCCTTTACTGCAATTCCCGTGATGATCGAGGACGTGATGAAATCAACGGAAAGACGGGATGTCCCTGATCTGGAAGGTGTGCTCCTGGCTGATTTGCAGGCGCGCGCAACAGCTCGTGAATGGCTGGCTTGTAACATCCGGCAAAGTACAGGGCAACCAGGAAAGCCAGCATCCTCACTCAGTGCCGGGCAGTAAAACGGATAATCCTCATACATTCTGACATGACAGTGCTCGCAACGATTTTTGCATTCGTAATCGCACTTGGCCTGCTGATCACTTTTCACGAACTCGGTCATTATCTGGCCGCCCGCTGGTGTGGTGTCAAGGTTTTGCGCTTCTCGCTCGGTTTTGGTCAGCCCCTTTTCAAAAAACGTTTGGGCAATGACCAGACAGAATGGGTGGTTGCAGCGATTCCGCTGGGGGGATATGTCAAGATGTTGGATGAGCATGAGGGGCAGGTTCCAGCCGGCGAACGCCATCGTGCATTTAATCACCAACCCGTCTCCAGACGTTTTGCTATCGTGGTAGCAGGACCTGTTGCCAATTTTCTGCTGGCCATCCTGCTGTACTGGCTGCTTTTCATACTTGGAGTCAGTGGCGTGAAGCCGATACTGGGGGAAATCGAACCCGCAACGCCTGCCGCTGTGGCCGGTTTCAGGAGTGGAGATACCATTACCGGAATCGGCGATCAGGCAATTACCACTTGGCAGGAAGCACGACTGCTGCTGCTGGACAATGCGGTGGATAAAAATGCTGATGTCAGGATAACGGTGACGGGTGAAAGTGGAATTTCACGCCAGCTCAGATTTGATTTGAGCAGTCTTGGTGCAGAAGATATCGAAAAAGATTTTCTGGGAAAATTGGGTTTGAGTGCCTATCAGCCGATCATCGCTCCGGTGATCGACCAGGTGATGGCTGGCGGTGCGGCAGAGCATGCTGGCCTCGAGACAGGTGACAGGATCGTAGCGATAAATGGAAAGGGGATTACAACCTGGGAAGAGGTCGTTACGGTGATACGCTCAAGTCCCGGTCGCATACTTCTGATTGAAGCGATCCGGGACGGACAGGAGCTCGATTTGTCATTGCAGCCGGAAGCAGTCTCCGAGGGAAGTACCGAAATCGGCAAGGCAGGTATTACGCCCAAAATCGAGCATGCACTTCTGGAAGGGCTGCTGGTGAAAACCAGCTACCCGCCAGCGATGGCTCTGGCTAAAGCAGTGACTAAAACCTGGGAGATGTCTTACTTTACTTTGCGTATGCTCGGAAAAATGGTTACGGGCGATGTTTCGCTGAAAAATATCAGTGGGCCGATCACCATCGCGAACTATGCCGGCCAGTCGGCCCAAATGGGACTGGCTGCTTATCTGGGTTTTCTGGCGTTGATCAGTATCAGCCTGGGGGTGCTGAATCTCCTGCCGATCCCGGTTCTGGATGGCGGACATCTGATGTACTATTTGATCGAAATGGTACGGGGAGCACCGTTACCCGAGAGAATCATGTATATCGGTCATCAGATCGGCGTGGTTCTGCTGGTTACCCTGATGATATTCGCAATACATAATGATCTACTTCGTCTAGTTTCTGAATAGCCATGAAACTCAGGTTCCTGATATTGTTTTTTTCGCTTTATTCGTTGGGTTGTATGGCGAATGATTCGCTCGTAGTCCGGGATATACGGGTGGAGGGAATCCAGCGTACCGAGGCCGGAACGGTATTCAGCTATTTGCCTGTGAAGGTTGGAGATGTACTCGACAGTAAAAAGGCCAGTGCAGCCATCAAGGCATTGTATGCCACGGGTTTTTTCAGTGATGTCAAACTGAAATCTGAAGGCGGGTTGCTGATTGTGCAGGTTCAGGAGCGTCCTGCAATTGCTCAAATCAGCATCAATGGTGCAAAAGAGTTCGATAAAGACAAGCTCAAAGAAGGTTTGAAACAGGCTGGTTTGTCGGAATCTCGCATTTTCAGCCGCTCGCTGCTGGAAAAAGCTGAACAGGAACTGAAACGCCAGTACATCAGTCGCGGTAAGTACGCGGTCAAAATCACCACGACCACCACCCCGCTGGAGCGCAACCGTATCGGCATCAACTTCGATATCAAGGAAGGTAAGACTGCCCGTATCAAACAAATCAATATCGTTGGCAATCATGTTTTCCCCGAGGATGATCTGGTCGATCTGTTCAGTCTCAAAACACCGGGTTTTATGACCTGGTTTACCAAGGATGATCAGTATTCAAAGCAGAAATTATCGGCGGATCTCGAAACGTTGCGCTCCTACTATCTCGATCGGGGATATCTGGAGTTCAATATCGAATCCACGCAGGTTTCGATTACACCGGATATGAAGGACATCTACATTACGGTCAATGTGACCGAAGGCCCTCAATATACGGTATCCGATATCAAACTTGCCGGTGAGTTACTCGTGCCGGAGGAAGAATTACGTAAACTGATCAAACTTGAACCCGGTGGAATATTCGTACGCGAGAAACTGACCGAATCAATCAAGCTGATCAGTGACCGGCTGGGGAATGACGGTTATGCATTTGCCAATGTCAATGCCTCACCTGAACTGGATAAGGAAACCCGGAAGACTGCATTTACTTTTTTCATCGATCCGGGGCGCCGGGTTTATGTCAGACGTATCAATATCAGTGGTAACGAACGTACCCGTGATGAGGTGATCCGTCGTGAATTCCGGCAGATGGAAGGGGGATGGCATTCGACCGAGCAGATCAACCGTTCGAGGCAGCGAGTGGACAGGCTGGATTTCTTTACTGGCGTGAATATTGAAACCCCCCCGGTGGCAGATGTTCCGGATCAGGTGGATATCAACGTCAATGTGGTTGAAAAACCGACCGGAGCAATCATGTTTGGTGCCGGTTATTCTGATCGCGAAGGGATCATTCTGAACGGATCGATTGCCCAGAACAATATTCTGGGAACGGGTAACTTTTTAAGTCTGCAGGTAAATACTGGTAGCGTTAACAAGGTCATCTCTGCTTCATTCAACAATCCCTACTATACGATCAACGGGGTAAGTCTCGGTCTGGAAGCATTCAAACGTGATATCAATACCCGTTCCTTGAGTAGCGTGGGGATGTTCAATACTGATACGACTGGTGCCAATATACGGTTTGGTATTCCCGTTGCAGAGAATGATATCGTTTCATTAGGTTTGGGATATGAACACACTAAAATTGATTTGCGTGATGATAGTCCGCAACGATTCAAAGATTTCGTCGATCAATTCGGCAAGACTTCCAATAATCTTCCGATTACCTTGAGCTGGGCACGTGATCGCCGTAACAGTGCTATCTGGACGACATCCGGGCTGACACAGCGGCTGTTCGGCGAATTCGGTTTGCCGTTTGGTGACCTGAATTATTACAAAGTCAGTTATGAGCAGCGATGGTTCTTTCCTGTCACCAAAATGTTCACTTTGATGCTGAATGGCGAAGTGGGCGTTGGGGACGGCTATTCCGACAAGCCACTCCCCTTTTTCAAGAATTTCTTTGCAGGCGGTTTCAACTCTGTCCGGGGATACAACATCAATACATTGGGGCCGCGTGACAGCGATGACCGGGTACTGGGTGGCAGCAAGCGTATCGTAGGGAATATCGAAGTATTGTTTCCGGTGCCATTTATGAAGGAAGACAAGTCGGTTCGTCTGAGTGCGTTTGCAGATGGAGGAACGATTGTCAATTCATTCTCCGGTCTGGGTTTTGATGATTTCCGCTATTCCGCCGGACTGGCTGCAACCTGGATCTCACCCATGGGGCCGCTCAAATTCAGTGTTGCACAACCCCTCAATAATCAGTCGGGTGATAAGTTGCAGCGTTTTCAGTTTCAGTTCGGACAAACTTTCTGAATCAGAGAAGAGATTATCTGAAAGCAATGAGATACCCGTTGGATCAATACTGGCAGGGAATGTTTTTCCGGTTCGTGAAGGTATTCGTTGTTACGATGATGTTCGTTCTCCCGGTACATTCGTCTGCCGGAGAAATCAAGATCGGAGTGGTCAATACCGAGAAAGTTTTACGGGAATCGATGCCTGCTATCGAGGCACAGAAAAAGATAGAACGGGAATTTCAGGCACGCGATGCACGCATCAGGGAACTTTCTGCGCAGATTACAGCATTGCAGCAGGAGCTGGAAAAAAATACGGGCACTGTGGATGAAGAAGAACGGCGTCTGAAGGAACGTGAACTCGCCGGTCTCAGTCGACAGTATCAGCGTGCACAGCAGCAGATGCGGGAAGATCTGAGTTTGCGCCAGAATGAGGAATATGGTCTGATTCTGGAGCGTATCAATCAGGTGATCAGGGAGCTTGCAGAGAAGCAGTCCTATGATCTGATCCTGCAGTTGCAGGATTCGGTTTATCGGAGCGCTCGCATCGATATCACTGACCAGGTCATCAAAGTATTGAACGCCAGGGAATCTGCTGCCAGGAAGCAATAGAAATATACGATTACTGCTATGAAACAGGGAGATAGACAAACCGTGATGGATATTCATGAAATACTGAAATACCTGCCGCATCGTTATCCATTGATTCTGGTTGACCGGGTGGTTTCCCTGGAATCAGGTAAACGGATTCATGCATACAAGAATGTTTCCATCAATGAACCCTATTTTTCCGGACATTTCCCCCATCATCCCGTCATGCCGGGCGTACTGATCGTTGAGGCACTGGCCCAGGCAGCCGCCTTACTGACCATTCGGTCGGAGAACATGGAAAAGGATAATGGGCAGGTGTACTATTTTGTGGGTATCGACGCGGTACGGTTCAAGAAACCGGTCATCGCAGGGGATCAACTGGTATTGAAAGTTGAAATCACCCGCCAGCTCAAAGGTATCTGGAAATATGCTGCCTGTGCTGAAGTGGATGGCCAGGTGGTCACCGAAGCGCAACTGATGTGTACTGCCCGGGCAATCTGATTCGGTTCGCAGCGGACACGTGGCGGAAAGACGGATCCCGTTGAAGCATGAATATGCCCAGGACGGGAAGGTCATCTACGGTGTGGATGAAGCAGGCAGGGGGCCACTGGCCGGGCCCGTTTACGCTGCCTGTGTGGTGCTCGATCCTGCTGATGTCATCGAGGGACTGGCTGATTCCAAGCAGTTGAGCGAAAAAAAGCGAATCAGCCTGGCTGACCAGATCAAACAGCGTGCTCGTGCATGGGCAATTGCTTCTGCTTCGGTTGAAGAGATTGACCGGCTGAACATTCTGCAAGCCAGCCTGCTTGCAATGCAAAGAGCAGTAGTCAGCCTGCGGCCGATTCCCAATGCGCTGGTTCTGGTGGATGGCAACCATGCGCCACGACTGGATTGTGAAGTGCAGACAGTAATCAGGGGGGATAGTCTGGTGGCCGAGATTTCAGCAGCCTCGATTCTTGCCAAAACTGCACGGGATATTGAAATGTTGCGATTGCACGAAGCTTACCCGGTCTACGGTTTCGATCGGCATAAAGGTTATCCCACCAAGGCTCACCTGGAAGCGATTCGTTTACATGGAATAACCGACATTCATCGCAGGAGTTTCGCGCCATGTGTCGGGCAATCAGTATCGGGAGCTCGAACAACGAGTTTTATCAACCAAAAGGAAGCCTGATTCAGGCGGAAAACATGCGCATAGTAAAAAATACGGTAGTGTCACTCCACTACAAAATGATCGATCAGGAAGGCAATGTAATGGAAGAAACCGAAGAGCCCGTCAGCTATCTGCATGGCGGCTATGACGGGATATTTCCAGCAGTAGAAGAAGCTTTGCATGAAAAAGAGACTGGAGCAGCCTTATCCTTGCAAATGGAACCGGAAGATGCTTTTGGTGAGTACGATGAAGAGCTCATGCGGGTCGAGCCACGCAATGCATTCCCGGAAGAAGTCGCAGTCGGAATGCAATTCGAAGGCGGTGAGGAAGATTCCGATGATTTCTGCATCTATACGGTGAGAGAGATTACCGATGATGTCGTAGTGGTAGACGGTAATCATCCTTACGCCGGTATGACGTTCCAATTCGAGTGCACGGTGACGGAAGTACGTCCGGCAACGGCGGAAGAGCTATCTCACGGCCATGTGCACGGACCGCACGGCCATGAGCATTGATCAATCCGTTTGATTGAGCATCGATTTGATCAGGTAAAGCTGTTCCAGTGCACCCCGGGGGGTCAGTTCATCGGGGTGGATCCGCTCGAGGTAATCAAGCACCGGGTGCACGGAAGCAGGCACGGCTTTCGCATTTTCCTCGACTGTTTCAAATAATGTTTGCTGAGGGCTTCTGCTGAGCGTTTCCTGCTCCAGTCTCGCCAGAATTTTTGCAGCATTCCTGATGACTCTATCAGGTACACCTGCCAGTGCGGCGACATGCAGCCCGTAACTCCGGCTGGCAGGCCCTTCCTCTATCCGGTGCAGAAAAACGATACGCCTTTTGTGCTCTACCGCTGTGACATGGATATTGACAGCTTGCGGGAACTCTTCTGCCAGCCGGGTCAGTTCGAAGTAGTGGGTGGCAAATAGGGTATAACTCTGGTTCTGGGTCAGCAGGTGGCGGGCGATGGCAAAAGCCAGTGCAAGCCCGTCGAAAGTTGAGGTACCCCGGCCGATTTCATCGACCAGTACCAGACTTTGGGCAGTTGCATTGCGTAAAATACCGGCTGCTTCCGTCATTTCCACCATAAAAGTAGAACGCCCGCCCGCGAGATCGTCGGCAGCACCAATCCGGGTAAAAATCTGGTCGATTGGCCCGATGCGGGCAATTTGGGCTGGAACAAAGCTGCCACAATGTGCCAGCAGGACGGTCAGTGCCGTCTGTCTCATGTAAGTGGATTTGCCGCCCATGTTCGGCCCGGTGATGACCAGCATTTGCCGGTTTTCCCGTGTGATTGCTCCAAGTTGTACATCATTGGCGATATAGTGCTCCACCTGATTTTCTACCACGGGATGCCGGCCGGCTTCGATGATCAGAACGGGATCATCGGTGAATACCGGTTTGGTATAACCGGACAGATCGGCGCGTTCGGCAAAGGCACACAAGACATCCAGTTCTGCAACCGAGCGGGCGATTTCCTGCAAGGGAATGATGAAATCAGCCAGCTGTTCCAGCAGTCGTTCGTACAACATTTTTTCCCGGGCCAGCGCCTGTTCGCGCGCGGACAATGTCTTGTGCTCGAATGCCTGTAACTCGGGAATGATGTAGCGTTCCGCATTTTTCAAGGTTTGTCTGCGGCGGTAGTCCGGGGGGATTTTTTCTCCTTGAGCGCGGGTCACTTCGATATAAAAACCATGCACCCGGTTATATTCCACTTTGAGATTCGGGATTCCGGTACGCTCACGTTCGCGCGCTTCCAGCTGTAGCAGGAATTCATCGCAATTTCCCTGCAAGCCTCGCAGCTCATCCAGCTCGGCATCGAAGCCGTCAGCAATCACGCCGCCTTCGCGGATGACTGCGCCGGGTACCGGTTGCAGTGCGCGAACGAGCAATTGCGTGAGTAAGGGATCTGGTTGCATGGGCGGGATGAAACGATGAACGGCAGCTGCTGCCGAGGTTGCGATCAGTTCGATGATTCCGGGGAGTCGCATCAGGCTGTCACGCAGGCCGGACAGATCGCGGGGTCTGGCCGTTCTCAGTGCAATCCGGCTGGTAATGCGCTCGATATCGGCAATATGTTTGAACTGCTGCCGGATACCCGCATAGAGGGTTTCCGGTTGTGCCCCGATCAGGTCGGATACGGTATCGAGCCGTTGCTGCAGCGTGATCCGGTTGCGTAACGGATGATGCAGCCAGTGTCGCAACAACCGGCTGCCCATCCCGGTCGAACAAGTATCCAGCAGAGACGACAGTGTGGGTGCATCCTCGCCGCGCAGTGTCAGTGTAATTTCCAGATTGCGGCGTGTGGCGGCATCCATGCGCAAGTAGGCATCCTGTCGCTCTACCTGTAATGTATGCAGATGGCCGGGCAACTGCCCGGATGATCCATCTGTTGCGGTTTGTTGTGTCAGTCTGACGTATTCGAACAATGCGCCAGCTGCCATGATGGCTGCGTGCAAATCCTCGCAGCCAAAGGCATTCAGGTCGCGAGTGCCAAATTGCCGGGTAAGCTGCTGCATGGCATGTTCATAGTCGAACTGCCAGTCCGGTAAACGTTTGGGTCCAGCAAAATTATTCAACGTTGCTGGCAGATCGAGCGATTCCGGCAATAGAATTTCTGCCGGATGCAGGCGTTCCAGCTCGCTTGTCAGGTTATCCGAAGAGGTTTCCAGTACACGCATATCGCCCGCCGCCAGGTTGAGCCAGGCCAGCCCGATCGAGCCACGATGCAGTGCCAGTGCCAGTACGATACTGTTGCTGCGTTCTTCCAGCAATCCGGCGTCAGTCAGAGTGCCGGGGGTAAGAATGCGAATAACCTGCCGTTCTACCGGTCCCTTGCTGGTGGCGGGATCTCCGGTTTGTTCACAGATGGCGATGGATTCACCCAGCCTGACCAGTCTGGCCAGGTATTGATCGGCTGCATGAAACGGTACACCTGCCATCTTGATCGGTTCCCCGGCAGAGGATCCACGCTGGGTGAGGGTGATATCCAGCAATTTTGCTGCTTTCTCGGCATCCTCGTAAAACAGTTCATAAAAGTCCCCCATGCGGTAAAACAGCAGCTTATCGGTATGCTGCGCTTTGATCCGCAGATATTGCTGCATCATGGGGGTGTGTGAAGATTGTTCTGCTTTATTCATATAGAACGATAATTTGTTTTTATACCGTTATTTTCTGGAGGCAAATCTGACAAGGTGGAGTGGCTGGATCTTCTCGCGTTGGTACTTTGAATGGGCTCGATTGCGTTTCTGCCTTGTATATGAAGACGGTATGAATCGATTTGCTGCGTATCTCCGTACCGGGAATCCTATCTTGGTTGCCATTATACTCGCCGTGTTGCTAACCCTCGTTTGCTTACATTTTTTCCTCACCCGCGCAGTGAGGCTTGTACTGTTTGTGCCAGGCTGAAACTGCCCGATGACTTGTTCTTACCGGTTCCGATATAATAATGATTGGAGATGGCATTCCTCCATTAACCGCCACAATCAGTGGCTGATGATGCCTACGACTGGCCGGACAGGCTGCGCGTAGGTATTGGCCTGTCCTCAAAAACAATTTCAAGAGAGGACGATACCGTGTGGAAACCTATTCTCGCCATTGCCCTGGGTTCAACGATTGGCGGACTTCTGCGATGGGGCTTGGGACTCAAGCTCAACAACCTGTTTCCTGACGTGCCGCCCGGTACATTGGTGGCCAATCTGATAGCCGGCTATGTCGTCGGTGTTGCAATAGCCTTTTTTGCCCACATGCCGAATTTGTCACCAGAGTGGCGTTTGCTGGTCATCACCGGCTTCTGCGGCGGGCTTTCTACCTTCTCTACCTTCTCGGCCGAAATCGTCAGCCTGTTGCAGCGTGGTCTGTATGCATGGGCCATGAGCGCGATTGCTGTTCATGTCGCGGGATCACTGATTATGACGTTGGCAGGTATCGCCACGGTGACGTGGTTTAAATCCTCATGAGGAGATTGTCATGAATGGTTACCAGATTACGTTTTTCACCCAGCAGGATCGACAGCACGCCGGTAAACCTTTGGCTGACTGGCTCATGCATCTGGCTGCAGAGATGGGCTTGCGCGGAGCGACGCTGATTCCGGGCAGTGAAGGCATGGGGCATGACAAGCGTTTTCATTCGGTGCATTTTTTCGAGTTGTCGGACCAGCCGCTGGAGGTGGTGATGGTGGTCAGTGAAGAAGAGGCCGATCAGCTCTTTGCACGATTGCGTACCGAGGGTGTACGTCTTTTTTATGTCAAGGTAGCTGCTGAATTCGGAATCATGGATTAATTTCAATTCTAAATCAAAACTTACTTTGTCGGCTTCCCCTTGCCGTATTGTTCATACTGTCTGCGGCTCGCCTTCTCGTCATTTTTGATTTGGAAATAGAATAAGACATCTCAGATCGAGTTTTCCATGAGCTGCATTCCATCCGCAACACGTAATGTGCGGTCATGTGGGATTTGATCAAAGATTCCCCAGGCTGTTGGCAGACAGGGTCTGATCGATGCGGGCAATCTGTCGGGATTTTTTACACTTCCTCTTCTTCGTTCATTCATCTTTGAAATTCCACATCATTTTTCTCGCTCTTGTGGAAAAGAACGGAAAAATTCGTTGAAAATCCCGTAAAAAATTCAAAAAAAGTTTGCAGAGCACCCAAAAGTGTGTCGGCAATTTTTACATAACATAACATAACATAACATTGCCATTATTCCGTGTTTTATTGTTTTTATTCAATATCTTGTATTTTTGGCATGAAAATTGCTCTAGTGATATTGGATGCCGGCTGACAGAGGGCAGCCGGTATTCAGCGTCTCTGCTTTTCATGCCTGCCAGGGTTGGCAGGTTTTTCAATAAATTCCAGTCCGGGGCAGCACAGTCTGGCAAGCAGTCTCAGCCATTTCAATGGCTGTCCCCGGCAGTGTTTCCATGAGGATCCTGATTTGAAAAATAATAATCAATTGGTTTATACCGGCGCGCTGCTTGCTGCCACGCTGGCTTTTGGGCAAGTGGTACAGGCAGCTCCACTGATTCTTGGCGGCAATCAGACCATTAGTACTGATACCGCTGTTGAGGGCGTCGTTATCGGCAACGCTGGTGTTGGCCCTACTGGTGGTGACGGTAGCCTTACCGTCAATAACGGTGCGACGCTGATGAATAGTGGTAGTGGTTTCTTCGGTAGTATAGGAGGAGTGAATCTCTTGCGTAGTAACGGTTACATTGGGCTCAATGCCGGTTCTGCCGGTGTTGCTACCGTTGCCGGCGCCAACTCGCTTTGGCAAAACCTGAGTGGTCTCTCCGTTGGTTTCAATGGCCAGGGCACACTTAACATTGCGGATGGCGGGAAAGTGACTAATGTCGGGGGTAATCTTGGCAGCAATGTCGGCTCTACCGGTATCGCTACCGTTACCGGCGCAGGCTCACTCTGGCAAAGTTCGAGTTCTTTCCGTGTCGGTGAATATGGCCAGGGTATGCTTAACATTGCGGATGGCGGGAAGGTTAGTAGTGCCGGGAATTCCATTGGCTATTATGCCGGTTCCACCGGTAACGTTACCGTTACCGGCACGGGCTCGCTCTGGGAAAGTTCTGCCGGTCTCAGTGTTGATCGGGGCACACTTAACATCGAGAATGGTGGGAAAGTGACTAATACCGGTGGTTCTATCAGTGGCTTTACTGGTTCTTCTGCTACTTCTGGCATTGTTACTGTAACTGGGCAGAATTCACTCTGGCAAAACTCAACCACTCTTCATGTTAGTGGCACACTCAACGTACAGGATGGCGGGAAAGTTACCAATACCGTTGGTTACATTGGCACTGGTACTAATGCTACGGGTATTGCCACTGTTACTGGTGCAAATTCGCTCTGGCAAAACTCAGGAGCCCTTACTGTTGGTAGCTCCTTCGGTCAAGGTACGCTCAACATCGAGAATGGCGGCGTCGTTTCGGCAACCAATGGCGTAACGATCGGGTCCATCGGCAGCCTCTCGGGCAATGGTGGTACGCTCGACAGTGATGTCATCAATCATGGGTTGATCAGCCTGGGCAGCTCGTCCGGAGCAGGGATACTCGCGATTACCGGCGATCTTTCAAGCGACGGTACTCTGGCCTTCGATATTTTTGGCCCGACAGTATATGACCAACTTTTCATTGGTGGTGATTTCACCATTGATGGCTTGCTGACGCTGGATTTCAGTTCATTCCTCCAGCCTGTAGCGGATACTTTCTATGATCTTATCCACGTCGGCGGCAATATTACCGGTACATGGGGTAATTTTGATGATATCCAGTTCCTCAACACCTTTACCGGCTTCAATTCTGGTTTGCTGGCCTATAGTATTGTGGACAGCGGTATTTCAGGTTATGGCCAGACTCTCCGGCTGACTGTTGCGGGTATCGGTGATACGGGTAATCCTGGTGAACCTGGGGATAATACCGTTCCGGAACCTGCCAGCGGCTTACTGATCGGGCTGGGTGGTTTGGCGATGCTGATGCTGCGGCGTCGCAGTCCGAGAATCAGTCTGGCTTAATAAGACTTAGTAAAATCTGATCCACGTGCGAAGGCTGTACCTCTGCCTTCGCACTTTCTCTTTTTCCTGCAGGATACCGTGACGATCAATCCGGAATGAATTTCAGCACATTACCGTTGATGCAATAGCGCTTATAGCTGGGGGGAGGGCCATCATCGAAAACATGGCCGAGGTGAATACCGGAGCTGGCGCTGCGAACCTCGATCCGTTGCATATAGCCGGAATGATCCTCATGGTAGGTCACTGATCCTTCAACGGGTTCGAAAAAGCTGGGCCAGCCGGTTCCGCTATTAAACTTGGTTTTGCTGAAAAACAGTGTAGCGCCGGTGATCGGATCGACAAATCTGCCCGGACGTTTCTCATCCAGATTGGAGGCGGTGAAAGGTCGCTCAGTCCCCTGCTGAAAGGCGATTTTCTGCTGTTCCGGTGTCAGCATCTGAAAGCCCAGCCATTGCCAGAAGTTCTCTTTTTCTCCAGTGTAGCCGGTGTAGCGGGCCACTTCTTTCCCTTCTCTGAACAGTACGATCGTGGGTGCGGCAAACAAGGGTTTATCCAGTGTCCAGCCCGCGGGAGGATTGGTATTTTTCGTCGCTACCATTGGAATATCCGCCTGCCAGTGGGCGAGAATATCCCGGTCGAACTGAGCGCAGAATTCACAATTTTCTGATTCGAAAATCACCAGTTGCTGGTCAAAATTCAGATTTTTGCCATCCAGTGATTGCGGGGAAGGGCTTGCTGGAACAGACGAGGTGTCGCCCCGGATAATATGCTGATCGGGAGCTGGATATTTCACACCTGTTCCTCCCAGACCGCAGTAACCATCGGGATTTTTCTGCAGATAATTCTGATGGTACTCTTCTGCGGTAATGTAATTTTTCAGGGGCAGGATTTCGGTCGTGATCTGGCCATAGCCGGCTGTTGCCAGTGCCTGCTGATAGATTTCTCGGGTAGTCAGTGCAAGTGTTTTCTGGTTTTCGTCATGGTAATAAACAGCACTGCGGTAATTGCTGCCGATATCATTGCCCTGGCGGTCGCCCTGAGTCGGGTTATGACTTTCCCAGAATCTGGCCAGTACGTGTTCCAGTGTCACTTGTGCGGGATCGAATGTTACTTTCACCACTTCGGCATGATTTCGTCCGGCAGTCTTGCCGGCACGCAAGGCATGTTCAAAATTCAGGATGTCCTGATAACCGGCATCGACGTGGTCGCCCCCTGCGTAGCCGCTTTCCACATCAACTATTCCGGGAAGTTCTCCCATGCGCTTCTCGGCCCCCCAGAAGCACCCCATTCCCAGAACGATGTAATCCGTTTTTGAGTCGATGGTCTGTTTCACATTTACAGAATTGGGTGTCACGGTTTTCTCCATTACAAAGACAGTTACAACCATTATTAAACCAGTCAAAGCAGCAATAATGATTTTCATTTTTTACAGATATAAAAAGTAAATATGATTTTCTGACAATCCAGCGCATTTCCGGTTCTGGCCCGGTCTGGAATTCCGGCAAATAAATGGATTATCCCGCGGATTTGTGACAATGGCATTGATTTTGACATGCAGTATAATCAGCGGGCTTTTTCAGTCTCTTGGGGTCGACTTTATACAGTTAGTCAGGCCGGTTGATTTTGATAGTTTTATGGATATGGTGCAGCAGACAGGGATTTACGGTTGCATGCCTGATGGATCAGACGGGTAATCGTAATGCGGGTCCTTTATATCGATGACAATTTTAGTGATGCCGATATTGTGCGGCGCACGCTGGCGCGAACAACTCCTGAAATTGATTTGACCACGGTTGCATCGCTTGCTGAGTGCCTGGCGTGCCTGGAGAAATCCGTTCATTATGATGTGCTGCTGACCGATCTTGATCTGCCCGATGGTTCGGGTCTGGAAGTGCTGCGTTATATCAGGGAATGGCGGCTGCCACTGGCGGTGGTGATCATGACCGGACCGGGTGAGCATGACAGGGGGGGTGCAGCCTTCAAGGCGGGTGCTGACGGTTATCTGGTCAGGGAAGGGGATTATCTGGAGCGGTTGCCGCGGACATTGCGCAGTGCACTGGTACGTTTCCGCACGAATGGCACAGAGCGTAATTCGCCTTTGTCACGAGTACTGTATGTCGGACATAGCCGTTCCGATATCGATCTGATGCGCCATCATTTGGCTCAACATGCACCTCATTTGCATCTGACGGCGGTGACGAGTGCACAGGACGCATTGGCGCTGCTGCCTGTCAATCCGGATCAGATCGCAGATTTCGATATAGTGCTGGTGGATTACTGTCTGTCCGGAGGTATGGATGGTCTGGAGTTTATCAGGCTGTTGCGCGAGGAGCGCAAGCTGGATATTCCTATCGTGCTGATTACCCGGCAGGGAAGTGAAATGATTGCGGCGCGTGCACTGCATCTGGGCGTGGAAGATTATCTGTCGAGGCATGAAGGCTATCTGTTCGAAGTTCCCGCTACGCTGGAAAAAGCGCGCTGGCTGGCCGAGCTGACGCGAGAACGAATCAATCTGAAACAGACCAATCTGCGTCTTTCCCATTTGCTGGCTGCCAGTCCGATGGTTCTGTACAACCTGCGTTTCACCGGAAATGTACTGCAACCTGTCTGGGTCAGCGAGAATATCGAGCGTTTGATCGGCTATACCCCGGGGGAAGCACTTGCTCCCGGCTGGTGGCTTTCTCACTTATATCCGGATGATCGTGAGCAGGTGCTAGAGCGTCAGCCGATACTGCTGAAAGATGGTCAGTTGACGCATGACTACCGTTTTTACCACCGCGATGGTCGAATCATCTGGATTCTCGACGAACTGCGGCTCATCCGGAATGCTGATGGTCAGCCGCATGAGGTGGTCGGTACCTGGTTGGATATCAGTGAACATAAACAGGCCGAATTGATCAGGCAGGCACATCAGTCGGCATTGAATCTGATCGTTGCCAGTCAGCCGCTGCCGGTTATTCTGAGCGATATTGCAAAGCACCTCGAAACGATCAATCCCGATATGCTGGTTTCCATTTTGCTGCTGGATAAGCAGGCAAAATGTCTTAAGCTGGGTGCAGCACCCAGTTTGCCGGATGATTTCAATGCAACAGCCGATCAACTGGTGATTGGTGAGGGTGTTGGTTCCTGTGGTACGGCCGCCTGGCGGGGTGAAGCGGTGATCGTCTCCGATATCGATCATCATCCGTACTGGCAGCCTTATCTGGAATTTACACAGAAAGCTGATCTTCATGCGTGCTGGTCTGTTCCTTTCAAAGATGAAAACGAGAGCGTTCTGGGTACGTTTGCCATCTATCATCGTACAGTGCGTGAACCTACCTCTGCCGATCTGGTACTGGTTGAAGAATTTGCCTCCTTTACGGCGCTGGCCGTGCAAAAAGTCTATGCGGCAGAAGCCTTGAGACTGGCAGCCACGGTATTCGAATCTATTCGCGAAGGTATTGTGGTTACGGATCTGGAACCGCGTATCGTTGCTGTCAACCGCGCGTACATGGAGATTACCGGTTACAGTGCTGCTCAAGTAGTGGGCAAAAATCCCAAGATCATCCGATCCGGGCGCCATGACAAGTCGTTTTATCAGGCGATGTGGTCCAGCCTGCAGGAAGAAGGCTACTGGAGTGGAGAAATCTGGAATCGCCGCAAGAATGGTGAGATTTATCCGCAATGGCTGACTATCAGTGCAGTAAGTATCAATTCAGCGAGTAACGGCAGGAAGGAACTCTGCAATTATGTCGGCGTATTTACCGATATTTCACAAATAAAACAATCCGAAGCGCAGCTGGCACATCTGGCGCATTACGATCCACTGACCGGATTACCTAACCGGCTGCTGGTGCAATCGCGCCTGCATCATGCCGTGGAGCGGGCGCAGCGGTACAACCTGCGGGTAGTGACACTTTATATCGATCTGGATCGTTTCAAGAATGTCAATGACAGTCTCGGGCACCCGATCGGGGATGAGCTGTTGATCAAGCTGACCGAGCGGCTTAAGAACCGATTGCGTGAGGAAGATGCACTGGCCCGCCTGGGTGGGGATGAATTTTTACTGGTGATGGAAGATGTCAAAGATCCAAGTGAATCCGCAATTGTCGCGCAAACCCTGATCGATTTACTTGCCACCCCGTTTGTGCTGCCCAGTGGTCACGAGATTTTCATCAATGCCAGTATCGGGATCAGCCTTTTCCCGGATGACGCAAGCAATGCGACCGAATTGATTCAGCACGCCGACATGGCAATGTATCAGGCGAAAAAAGAAGGCCGCAATACCTATCGCTACCATACGGAAGCTTTGAGCATCGCGGCAAATGAACGGCTGATAATGGAAAACCGTTTGCGCCATGCACTGGCTGCCGGAGAATTCATTTTGCATTATCAGCCTTTGATCGATGCGCGTGCCGGCCACGTGATCGGGGTGGAAGCACTGGCACGCTGGCAGCCGCCTGATAATACCATCGTGCCACCGGGAAAATTCATTCCTATAGCAGAAGAAACGGGTCTCATCGTGCCGTTGGGGGAATGGGTGTTGCGCACCGCCTGTGAGCAGGGTCGCGCCTGGATCGATACCGGATTGCCACCACTCGTGATGGCCGTCAATCTGTCGGTGCGGCAGTTTCAATCGGAGAATCTGGTTGAGCTGGTGCAGCGGATCCTGGAGGAAACGCGGCTCCCGGCGGTTTGTCTGGAGCTTGAACTGACCGAGAGTATGTTCATGGAACATGCGGAGCGATCGATTGAAACGCTGAACAGGCTGAAGGCACTTGGCATTCAGTTGGCGATCGATGATTTTGGTACGGGTTACTCGTCATTGACTTATCTGAAACGATTTCCCATCGACAAATTGAAGATCGATCAAAGTTTTGTACGCGGTCTGGCGCATGATCCCAACGACCGTGAGATTGCCGCAACGATCATTGCCATGGCGCGCGGGCTGAAATTGGGTGTGCTGGCAGAAGGTATCGAATCGGAACAGCAACTGGATTTCCTGCGTCAGCAAGGTTGTGATTATTATCAGGGATTCCTGTTTCACCGGCCGGTACCGGCAATCGAGCTGGAGGCATGGCTGCGTGAACACTCAGCCCCTCGATAAGGCTGCACAGACAACCGACAGTAATGAAAATGGCTGCAGAACTATTTCTGCAGCCACGAAGAACAAAATTTACAGTCACTTTGTTCGTTTTCTGATCATTCATCCTTTTAAAAACAGAAATAACCGAAGAATACTGGAGAGGTGATCTGTTTTTCCTCAGAGCCTGTTCAACTCAGGGAGGAAAAGGTGCTCCGCAAGTACCGCTACACATCAGATTGATCAGTGGATATTTTCTGTCATCAGTAACCAGCCGGTTGACCCAGTCTTTCAGGTAGATACCCCCCGCACTTTTTTCGGTATAAAAAACACCCGGTGCAAATACATCGACCAGCCCGACGTGATATGTCCCGGCGCTGATATAGTATTTCGAATTATGGTTGATCAGGGCATTTGCATGCAATGTGGTCAACATCCTCAAGCTCCATTCCACAGCCGTTACCGGTGTCAGATTGAACCACTGGTTGGGATCGTTGACGCCCTGTCCTGTCTTTCTCATGATGTTGAGAAATAACATCTGCACGTCATCCCAGGCGGTCGTTACATAAGCAAACTTGCTGTTGACGAAATGACGTTCGATCCCGGTTGCCAGACTGGTGAAAAAGTTGAGTGCGTTATAATTGCCGATCCGGTTGATTCCCGGTATCCAGGTTGCGAGGGTATGCTCAGTTCCCCATGGGCCATCGGGTTCAAAAACCGTATTCAGAAAATTGCTGGTGAAGACGCCTGTCCCTGCGTCAGACAGTAATGAAATTTTCGTTTTATCCGGGTAAATGCTGTGTAACCGGGGAAAATTCATTAAAGCGCCATAAGCACCTGCACTGGATCCGGCTACCAGTACTTGTTCGGTACCTGGTCGATCAGCTCGGTGTTTCAGCCATTCTCGCACCGCCATAAAGTTGTCAAAACCGCGATGCTGCACGAGAACGGCATCACCATGATTGATGATTCCTGAAGGATCGACATAGACTTCATTTTTCGAGCCAAGATGTGCATCTCCCGTGCAATAGGGGACGAAAACCATATTCCAGTCTTTAAGCGGGTTATCTGCACGAGTGAAATCCAGTATTCCACCTAGTTCTTCAGGATCGTTTTCGTTTTCAATCGAAGGATTATAGGCAGGCCGAGTCGTCTGTGTAACCGGTACGGTCAGCGAAGTCAGGCATGTTGCACCATTCCAGCAGGCGCCTCCTCCGTTGAAATAGATGAGTGTTTTTGCTTTGGTGCCTTTCCGGTAATAAAAATGAAACGGTTTATTGGGTAAACCGGCTTCATCCGGTAAATGACTGAACGCACAACCGGTTTTGATATCTTTATAGCGTCCGTCATCATCCAGAATGGTCGACACGTTATCGGGTATTTCGATCTTTTTCCATCCTGCTGCATACGCTTGCGGGAAAAAAGAGATCAGTAACATTGAAATCAACACAGCCAGATTGAATTTCAGCATTTTTTATCCTTTTTGTAAGCTTATTGTTTATATTGGTACCTGCAGTCATAACACTTTTCACTGCTGGATTCCATAGTCATAGTAATACCTGGTACCGGGTTATAAACTTCGGGAAACATCCGGAAGAGTGCACCTTTTTGAAATCCGGGTATTTATTTGGCCTCGATGAAGTGGAGGATCTGCTTCAGAACGGGTGCAGACGACGTAAACAGATTATTGACAGAGGAAATACGATGAAACGGGAAACGCTTGCCATTCATGGCGGTTTTGCCGGCGATCCGCAGACTCATGCAGTCGCGGTCCCCATTTACCAGACCACCAGCTACTATTTTGATGATACTCAGCACGGGGCTGATTTGTTTGATCTGAAGGTGCAGGGTAACATCTACACACGCATCATGAACCCGACTACTGCTGTCCTGGAAGAAAGAGTGGCGTTACTGGAAGGAGGAGTGGGAGCGCTGGCCATGGCTTCCGGCATGGCCGCCATTACAGCCTGTGTGCAGACTCTGGCCAGGGCGGGCGACAACATTATCTCCACCAGCCAGGTTTACGGTGGCACCTATAATTTCTTTTGCCATACGTTGCCCAATCTGGGTATTGAAGTTCGCATGGTGGATGGTCGTAATCCGGCCGCTTTTGCCGATGCCATCGATGACAATACCAGAATGATTTATTGCGAGTCGATCGGAAACCCGTCCGGTAATGTGGTGGATATCGCCGCACTGGCTGAAGTGGCACATGCAGCGGGCGTGCCGCTGGTAGTGGACAATACCGTACCAACCCCGGTGCTTTGTCGTCCTTTCGAACATGGTGCCGATATCGTCGTCCATGCGCTGACCAAATACATGGGTGGTCACGGCACCAGCATCGGCGGAATCATCGTGGATTCCGGCAAGTTCTCCTGGGAAGGCAACCCGCGTTTTCCACAATTCAACCAACCTGATCCCAGCTATCACGGTGTGGTTTATGTGGATGCATTTGGTCCGGCTGCGTTTATCGGCCGTGCGCGTGTGGTACCGTTGCGCAACATGGGAGCGGCAATTTCACCTTTCAATTCTTTTCTGATTCTGCAAGGTATCGAAACCCTGCCGTTGAGGATGGAACGGCATTGCACCAATGCGCTGGCGATTGCACGTTATCTGCAAAGGCATCCCAAAGTCAGCTGGGTCAATTTTGCCGGCCTTGAAGATAACCGTGATTACGCACTGGTGCAGAAATACATGGATGGCGGTATTCCCTCATCGATTCTGAGTTTTGGCATCAAGGGCGGGCGCGAGGCTTGTGCTCGCTTTATGGACAGACTGATGCTGATCAAACGGCTGGTCAACATCGGGGATGCCAAAACGCTGGCCTGCCACCCGGCTACGACCACCCACCGTCAGCTCAATGATGAAGAACTGGCAAAAGCCGGTGTCAGTGCTGATCTGGTGCGTTTATGTGTCGGCATCGAGCATATTGACGATCTGATTGCCGATGTAGAGCAGGCTTTCCAGGATTAGGAATTTGTCGACGGGTTTTGGGTGGGTTTTACCCGTGGTGCAGTACGGCTTGTCAATAAAACATGTAACGCGAACAGGAAGGCGATGCTCCAGCCTGAGGCGGCTATTATCAGCAGTGTCTCCCGGTAATTACTGAAATCTGCCGCCATGCGCGTTACGGCGGCGATCGACATGAATCCCGTCATGATGACGATTTGCGGTATGCGTGAAGGGTATTGTTTTACGTGCAGCAGCGTTACCCGCACGATGACGTTGGTCGCCAGGGTACCCAGTGCCCCGACGGTAATGGCATGTACTGCAGTGCTGAAATGACTGCCGCCATCCAGTTTTGCCCATCCCAGCAATATCAGTCCCAGCGCCAGCCAGCCATAACCCAGCCCGAGACAGATCAGATCAGGGCGTGCCAGGCAATGCCATAATTGCCAACGGAACAGGCGTATACCTGCCAGTACGCCACAGAGAATCAACAGCATGCCGGAAAACGGGACAGCTACAGGCGCCAACAGGTAAGCGGCTGCAATAGTGATGATCAAACTTGCTTCGATATTGGGCTGTACTCTGGCCTCCAGCTCCATACCCTGGCGATAAAATTCTCCAGCAGCAGCGGGTGCCAGCATACGGCCACCGATGAACAGCATCAGCAACGCAAATAGTTGCACGCTTTCATCGATCAGATAACGGTGCAGCAGGTATTCATCGAGTCGGCCGGCCAGAATGACAGCAATCGTGATCGCACAGATCAGACCGAGTAACGGGACGAGTGAGCGGTTACGCCATTTTTTGGCAACCCACAGGCGGGGGAGCAATTGCCGGGCAAACAGTATGACGAACAACGCATTGAATACCAGCGCAGGCCAGGCAAAAGGAGCAATCAGGCCCGCTATTCTTGCCAGCAGCCAGAAACACAGAAACCATACCAGTCGCCGGGCGGGCATGGGCCCCAGCAGGTAGCCTGCAATCAGCGCCGGAGCAAGACCAAACAGCATTTCAAAAGCGTGCCCGGTTGGCACAGACAGTACAGCAGGGCCGAAACCGTGCCTTGCCAGCAGGGTCAGCGGGATGATGAGTGCTGCATAAATGCACGCTGCCGTAAAAAACCAGCGGTGGGCGTACGCCCTGGTTTCTCCCGGAAGATACCGGGAAGATCCGTTGCCTGATTGTGCCGTATTCATTTTCATTGTCATGCTGCTGTAAACGGTTTCCAGGAAAGGAGCACGCCGGAGTGACTCCCTGTGCCGTGCAGCAGCGGTGGATCTGCGGTGTTCTAGTCGTTGTGCGTTTGCGCCTGGGTAATCAGGCTGCCGGGGGGTACGCTGCGTGTCAGCCAGACATTACCACCGATGGTGGAACTGTGCCCGATGGTAATACGTCCCAGGATGGTTGCCCCGGCATAGATGACGACATCATCTTCGACGATGGGGTGGCGGGCGATTCCTTTTACCAGTGTGCCGTTTTCATCTACCGGGAAATGTTTTGCACCCAGAGTGACAGCTTGATACAGGCGTACGTTCCTGCCGATGATGGAAGTTTCACCGATGACGACACCAGTACCGTGGTCGATGAAAAAACGTTCGCCGATCTGTGCACCCGGATGGATTTCGATACCGGTTTGCGAATGAGCGATCTCCGAAATCATACGGGCGATCAGCGGCATATTCAGTTGATACAGTTCGTGTGCCAGCCGGTGCCAGGTAATGGCAGCAACACCTGGATAACATACCAGTACCTCATCGATTCCCCGTGCTGCCGGATCACCTTCATAGGCGGCCAGAACATCACCATCGAGCAGGCGGCGGACTGCAGGCAGCCGTTTAGCAAATGCCTGGGTGATTTCAGCCGCTTGCGCATAAGTTTCCTGATCGAGCTCTTCGGTTCCCGAGTTGAAGTGCAGCTCGTGCTGAATCTGGACCAGCAGGGCGCGTAACGTTGAATTCAGGATATGGCCGACATAATGGTCGACTCCTTCCACTGCCAGATCAGAAGGTCCCAGTCGATTGGGGAACAAGGCCGTGCGCAGGCCTTCGATGACCCCGGCCAGAATTTTGCGGGAAGGCAGCCGGGGCGGCTTGAGGTGCCCCTGCCGGTCGAGAAGTGCGGTAGTGCGTACATTACGCAATTCAGCCACGACTTCGTTGATCTGCAAATGCGTGCTCTTCAGCAGCAAATCGCCTGCAACACTGATATCTGTCACAATACCCCCTGTTTTTTATCATGATCAAACAATACCCGGGAAAATGTTGCCCGGAGAACCTGCCGGCCATGCCGGGAATCAGCCCGGCCCGATGGCTGCGGAATTGGAAAAACAGGCGGCCTATTGTACCCGCCCGCGTTACTTTTGTTACCTTGAGATTGTTGACTGACGCTTGGAATGATCGATTGTGTGTTGCGCCAGTGTGCAGCCATGTGGGACTTAATCAGAGATTCCTTAACCGAAGAAGAGGAAAATAATTGATGGATCAGTACCTGTTGTCTGGCGACATCGGTGGAACCAAGACTCTGTTACGTTCTGCCGTGGTAAGAGGTGAAGAGGTTGAATTCCATCATGAGCATCTCTATGACAGTCACCAGTACGATGATTTTGACGCCATTCTGACAGATTTTCTGGAGCGATCCGGTTGCCAGCCGGTTGCTACTTGCCTGGCAGTAGCCGGGCCGATCGTTGAACAACAGGTTCATCTGACCAATCTGCCCTGGACGATCAGTGCAGCCGGCATTGCAGAAAAATTTTCGATTCCCGCCGTGAAAATTATCAATGATTTCGAGGGAACAGCAGCTTCCATAGAAATATTGCCGCAGGATGATCTGATTACATTGCAGGCCGGTAAACCTTCTTCTTCGGCAATGCGTGTCGTGCTGGGAGCAGGGACCGGTATGGGCGTTGCCTGGCTGGCCTGGCGCGGCCAGTACTATGAGCCCCTTGCGACTGAGGCGGGACATATCGATTTTGCACCGACCAGTGCCATTCAGATCGAACTGCTCCGGTATCTGATGGTCAGGTATCACCGTGTTTCGATCGAGCGGCTGCTTTCCGGCCAGGGGTTGACCCACATTTTCAATTTTCTGCAAACCCGCGCCACTGAAGGGACTCATCTCAAAAGTATCGAACTGAACGTCGACGATGGAGCCACCGTGACTCGTCTGGCATTCGAACATCACTACCCGATTGCCTTGCAGGCGCTGGATCTGTTCGTGGAAATTTACGGTACTTATGCGGGCAACCTGGCGCTGGCGGGGTTGTGCCGCGGTGGTGTCTATATTGCGGGAGGGATCGCACCACGTATCATCCGGATTTTGCAGCAATCCGGTTTCATCGAGGCGTTTTGCAACAAGGGACGATACAGTGCGCTGGTGCGTGATATTCCTGTGTATGTGGTAATGAATCCGAAGGCCGGTCTGCTGGGTGCCGGACTGCTTGCGCAGCGCATGCTGCAGCATCAGACTGTATCATCCCGGCAGTAATGAAGGCAACAATGAAGAATAGCATCTGCAAAGATGGCAGAGTAGCCGAAGGATAGCTGAATGAACGGTTATGAAACCCTGATTGCGACACTGGCCTTGACCATGGGGAGTTCCTGGGCGAGCGGGATCAATCTGTATGCCGCATTACTGATACTCGGCCTGGGAGGTGCCACCGGCAACATCGCTTTGCCAAATGAGCTGGCGGTACTGGAGAATCCTTTCGTGATCGGGGCGGCGGCAGTTATGTACTTGATCCAGTTTTTTGCCGACAAGATCCCGGGCGTGGATAGCATCTGGGATGCGGCACATACCTTCGTACGTATTCCAGCCGGTGCTATGCTGGCAGCCGGTGCAGTAGGAGACGTTTCCCCCGCGCTGGAGATTGCCGCGGGTATCCTCGGTGGTGGTACCGCGGCAACCAGTCATGCCACTAAAACCGGTACACGCCTGATGATCAATACTTCACCCGAGCCGGTAACCAACTGGACTGCCTCGATCAGCGAGGATTTGATGGTGATTGCCGGGCTGTGGACGGCGCTGAATCACCCGATCCTGTTCATCATCCTGTTTATTGGATTCATCGGCCTGGCGATCTGGCTGCTGCCAAAACTGTGGACGCTGATCAGGGGATTGCTGATGAAAATGGCACGATTCCTGAGGATTACTTCTCCACCGGTTTCTACCGGTGATAGCGTCGGGCAGGAAGAAAAGTAACCGTCTGGCGGGTATCTGTTTTCAATCCTGGCAGGCCGTTGAGATGGTCAACTTCCTGCATCTGCCATATTACCGCGAAAGATGAAGTATACGGCGCCAAGGATGCATAATCCCGCCCAGAGGTAGTCGAGTTTGAGTGGTTCCTTCATGTAGAACAGGCTGAAAGGAACGAATATCGACAGGGTGATGACTTCCTGCAGGATTTTGAGCTGCCCGAGGGATAAAACATTGAACCCGATACGGTTTGCCGGTACCTGCAGCATATATTCGAAGAATGCGATTCCCCAGCTGATCAGCGCTGCTACCAGCCATGGCTTGGTACTCAGATCCTTCAGGTGTGCATACCAGGCGAATGTCATGAATACATTGCTGATGGACAGCAACCCGATGGTAAGTCCAATCTCGCGCATGGTGAAATCCGATGCCCTGTTTCGTTAATCCGTTTCGAACAATTCTACCGGTTTGAATTGCATGAGCCGGACAAACGGTATGTTCTGATCGGGCGATTCGATGAGCCGATCAATTAATTGCCTTTTTTCTTTTCCTGTAATCACCAGAATGATGCGGTCGCTGTTGATGAGTGCGTGCAGACTCAGGCTGATACGTAAAGAGGGCGCTGCCGGGGGGGTAGCAGTCTGACACAGGCTGGTGGTATCGGGATTGAGGGCCATACCGGGAAACAGCGAGGCAATATGGCCATCTTCTCCCAGCCCGAGGATGACCAGGCTGAATGGCTGCGGTAATTCTGCCAGGCGTGCATCGATGTCGGTAATTGCCTGATCGGGATGGATATGCCCGGTTTTGAGAGCGATGAAATGAGGCTGTTGCTGCATATGTTGCAGGAAATGTTCGCGTACCAGTCGCTCATTGGACTGCTCGCTGGTCGGTTCGACCCAGCGTTCATCACTCAGCGTAATGAAAACTTGCTGCCAGGGAAGATCCATTTGCGCCAGCCGGGGAAGATAAACCACAGGTGTGTGTCCGCCAGGAACGACCAGGCTGGCTTTGCCGTATCGTTCGATTGCATTGCGCAGCGTTACGGTAACCGATTGTGCCAATGCTTCGGACAGTAGGGATAAGTCGCTGAAAGCGTGACGCTCGGCTAAATGGCTACTGGACATAAATCAGGCACGATTTCGACTGATTCCGGAAAGGGGTTGTCATCGCCTGGACGGACCCGGCCAAGAAATGCAATCCCGTTCTGATGGGCACTTTCGTAATCAACCAGCGCGTCACCGATCATCAATACACGTTCGGGTACAAGCGGATAGGCGGACAGAATATCGGCCACCAGTGTTTCTTTCAGCCTGGGGGAACCGCGCACTTCGGTAAAATAGCGGGACAAGTCGCGCTGTTCGACAATTATGCGTAATTCGCTCTCCGGTGTACCGGAAGCGACGAACAGCGGAATCTGATCCACCATTCTGTGCAGTAATGCTTCCGCACCTGCGACCGGCTGGCAGGAAATGACGGCGTTCATGACCAGTTCGGAGAATCGCCGATCCAGTTCCTGTTCCTCTTCTTTGGTAAGCGGAGGATAGTTCAGCAGGTTTTGCTGGAAGTAGTGAAATTTGAGGTAGCGCGACATACCGCCATTGGCGCGATGGTAGGTGACTGCAGCCTGTGCGATCGTTTCGCCATGGTGGCGGTACAGTTCAGCGAAGGCCTGCGCCTTGATGTCACCGGATTCCACGATGACACCATCGAAATCAAAAATGATGGCCTGCCAGTAGTCAGCAGGGCGGGTTGCTATATTCATGCCTGATTATCAGTGGAAGAGGGAGTCGTACCGCCTTCTTCGTTGCCATGACTGATCTGCTGGTAAATTTCCTGGATGCAGTCGAGCAATCCCTGGCCCAGATCGACATGTTCATTGAGCACGAGTTTGCGGCCGACACGTGGTTGAAATGCATAAGGGGTGATCTGATAATGGTGCCCCGGTTTGGCCTGATCGTAATGCAGATCGACATTCCAGGGTAACATTTCTGAAATCATGGTCATGACATCGCGTATGCGCAGCTTTTCCTGCCCGGTCAGGATCAGGTGCCGGTTGGCAAATTCCGGGGCGAGAATCTGCACGCTCATCCGTGCAGCATCCTCGACGTGGATGTATTCCCTGATCGATTCTCCACTGCCACGATAAGTGATGGCACGCTGCTGTATGGCTTCGTGCAGCATACGGTAGATACCGTTCCGCCTGTCCGAACGCCGGCCGTACAATGATCCGTAGCGCAGGATGGTATATTCCAGTCCATAACGTTCGTGATAGGTTTCGGTGAAGCGTTCAGCTGCCTGTTTGCTGGCACGATAAAAAGAACCGGTTTCCGAATAGACATATACGCTGCTGGCAAAGATGAAGCGGCGCACTCCTGCAAGCCGGGACGCCTCGAGCGCATGCATGTTGCCGAGTACATTGATGCTGGCTGTACCGAGCGGGTTGTCATGGGCTTCATCGATATCGGCGATGGCCGCAAAATTGTAGACGGCAGCAGCGCCCTGAACAGCATTGGATACCTGACTGATATCCATCAGATCGCCGATGATCATTTCCTGATCGGATCGCCGGAACGGGGAGGGGTTACGGTCGAACAGGCGTACCTTGTAGCCCGCATTGGACAGGGCATCAGCGACATGGCTGCCCAGAAAGCCGCCTGCGCCAAGTACGACAGCCGTTTGTCCGGGTTGTATCGTTTCACTCATCGATCAGACCTGCTTCGATCAATCCCTGCTTCAGATTTTCTGCAGCTTCGATCTCCATACGCTGCCGGGTTTCTCGCGCCAGTGAGCCGATATGGGAAGTCAGTATCGCCTGTTTACATTCGCATAAAGGCCCGTGATAGGGTTCCTGCTCAAAACTGTCCAGAGCAGCAGCTTCGAGATGGCCGGTATTCAGTGCTGCACACAAGGCAGTTTCATCGACCAGCCCGCCACGGGCGGCGTTGATGAGGATCGTTCCCGGTTTCATACGATCAATGGCTTCGGCATCGATCAAATAGTGAACTGCCGGGGAATAAGGCAAATGAAGGGTAACGAGATCAGCCTGTTCGAGCAGGGTAGTCAGTGCAACGAGTTCTACTCCGTCAGGCGCCAGTTGTAAATGGGGATCATGCGCGATGACCTGTGCGCCGAATGCCTGACATAATTTTGCAACTCGCCGTCCGATATGGCCGAGCCCGACGATGCCGACTGTGCGTGCGGCCAGCAGCCTTCCTTGTGAACGAGGCCATTCCCCCTGGCGTACAGAGCGGTCGATACGGTTGATCTGGCGCAGGCAGTCGAGCATCAGCCCCAGTGTCAGTTCTGCAACAGCCTGCGCCGGGGCTTCAGGTGTGTTGGAAACCTGGATGTTCAGCCGCCGGGCAGCTTCCAGATCGACATTATCCATGCCAGTGCCGCAGCGCGCGATGACGCGCAAAGCACTGGCGCTTGTCAGCACATGTTCCGTAAGCGGTTCGACTCCTGCCAGCAGGGCAACGGTGTCATTGCCCAGCAGGGTGATGATTTCATCTTCGGTGAGTTTGCGCTGGTAAGGATTGCCGGTGATGGTGAAACCTTGTGCGCGCAGCTGCTGTATGGCCGGATTATGATCGAAGCCGAAAGATGAAGTGGAAACGACGATTTTACTCATACAGGCGCTTTGATGATGTTCAGATGGTTACGGCAGAGAGAATCGAGCATGCGGATATCCAGACTGTATCCCAGAAAGGTGAAACCCTGTTCGATACGCTGTTGCAGCATGGCCGGATCGGGTTCGATGACATGAACTCCACCTGCCTTGTGATGACGGATTCCGGCCTGGAGTATCTGCCGGATGGCCGCCTGGACATCAGGATGCTCCAGCTCACCCGGTCGTCCCATCGACCCTGACAAATCATAGGGGCCAATGATATAGGCATCGATACCGGGGGTGGACAGAATCGCATCGATATCTTCGATGGCCTGGATATGTTCGATCATCGCGATGACGACGGCGTTGTCACGCAACCATTGCCGATATGCCTGAAAAGCTGAACCGTAGCCCTGAGCGCGTGCCAGCCCCACACCGCGGGTGCCTTCAGGCGGGTAATAAACGGCATTGACTGCAGCACGGGCATCTTCCGCGGATTTGATCATGGGTACCATGATCCCGCTTGCACCGGCGTCCATGACACGTTTGATCTGATCGGGGTGATTGGAAGTCAGCCGCACGATGGCCGGACATTGCTGTCCATCCAGTACCTGAATGATGGCCTGTACTTCACTGAGTTCCAGCACACTGTGTTCAGTATCGAGCACGAGCCAGTCGAAACCGGCTTTGGCCATGATTTCGGCAACCGAGGGATGACCCAGGGTGATCCATGAACCGATGGTCAGTTCGTGGCGGGCGAGTCGGGTTTTTAATGACATGGGAATTCCGGTCAGTATGTCAGTATTTTCGGTATTCAGCCAGCAGCGGATCAGTGGCCATCAACCCTGCGACACGTATCAGATCAGCTTCGGTATCGACTGCCTGCGTGTCATGACTGGTTTCCACCATTCTGACATGATGGCCATGTTCCAGCAGGCGTAGCATATCGATCGATTCAAGTTGTTCCAGCGGCGTGGGTGGCAGCTGACTGTATTCAATCAGGCAGGTGCGCGTAAACGGAATGATACACACCTGCTTGTAGACAGCAGTTGCGCCAAAGCCGCCGGGAGCCAGTGTCGGAATCGGCTGGCGGGTCATGTACAGTGCATTTCCCTGCTGATCCATGACGACCTTGATGGTATTGGGATTGCGAAAATCGGTTTCATCGTCGATACGTCGTGTCAGATTGACGCATTCCAGTTCCGGATCAGTGTGGAAAGGTGCTACGGCGGTATCGATCATGGCAGGGTGAACCATTGGTTCATCTCCCTGCACCATGACGATCAGATCGGCATCGGTGTGTGCGACGGCTTCCGCGATGCGGTCGCTGGCCCGTTCGTGACTGTCGGAGGTCATGATGACGGGCGCTCCAAAGGCGGTTGCGGCCTGCCGGATCGTTTCATCGCAGGTGGCGATATAAGTCGCACTGAGCGACTTGCTCATAGCAACACGCTGGTAAACATGCTCCAGCATGGTGTACCCCAGCAGTTGGGCCAGCGGTTTGCCGGGAAAGCGTGATGAGCCCATGCGTGCCGGAATGATGGCGACTGTTTTCATGATTGTGAATTCGGGTGGGTAACTGAATTTACAGAATGTAATGAAGCAAGTGGAATAGGTCCTGTCAGCAAGATGAATGAACACTGCTGTAAAGTGCCGGGTAGGAACGTTGTGTACTTTTATAATGATGCATTTTTGCAGGTATCATATTTCCCCCGCCAATGCGTGGCATGATAACACAGCTATGAAAGCCTTATTTTTTCTGCGCCACTATAACGATATCGATCATATAACACCGGTTATCACTGCATGGGTCGAAGCTGGCCATACATGTGATGTAGTACTGATCGGGGCCGGCAAGTTTCGTCATGATTTCCGTGTCAGCTACCTGGCAAGTCTGGAAGGTGTCAGGGTAGCGCATATTCGGGAGTTGCTGGGAGGGTGGCTTTACGGCACCTGGCGGTTGCAGATGCTGTTGCTGACAGGAAATTTGCGCCGATCATTCATTGGCCCGCTCGTAAGCCGTCTGGCGGAGATCCATAGTGCTGAGCGGCGTAAACCATTGTGGCAAAAAGTTACCAGGATACTGCTGGCCCGCAGCTTCAAGGATGGGGAACAGGGCGTGTTGGCGTTCGACTGGATTGAACGTAATTCGGTCATTGCGACAGAGTGGGTGGAGACGATCGTTTCCATGGCGCGTGACCGGGGAATAGGCACGGTATCATTGCCGCACGGCGACAGCCCGCATGCCAATCAGTTGATTCGGCGGGGTGAGTGGCGGTTGGGACCGGATATGACCTTTTCAACTGCGCGCATTTTCGATCGGGTAGTGGTTCCAAACGAATTGTGTGCACAACGTTTCCGTCCGTTTCTGCCGGAGAATGCAATCGCCGTGCTTGGTTCCCCCCGTTTCAGTAAAAAATGGCTGGACAGGCTGACTGAATTGATGCCACCTTCGCCGTTGACTCCACCAGAGGATCGGCTCAGGATCGTGATATTTCTGAGAAAAGCAAACTTCACTACTTTCTGGGAGGAAGTAAGTGAGGTCATTCATCTGATCGCCGCTTTTCGTGATGTGGAAATCATCATCAAGCCACATACCCGCAGTGGCTGGAAACAGTCTCTGACACGCAGCAAATCACTGAAAAAACTGGCGAACGTAAAAGTGGCGGATGATTCCGTGCATTCCACCTATCTCATGAACTGGGCAGATATATGTATCGACCTGGCAACTTCGGTGGTATTCGAAGCGATACGCTGTGGCAAGCCTGTGCTGGCAGCAGATTATCTGCACGCCGGGCGCTCTGCCGCTGCTGTTTATATGCCGGAAACAGAATTACGTTGTCGGGATGATGTATACCAGAAAATCAGTGACGTTCTCGCTAAAGGTCGTGATGGGTTTTATGTGGAAGCACATCGGCAACGGTTCATCAGCGAAATGCTGGATGCCGGTGGGCAGGATGTATTGTCGCGATATGTGATGCTGCTGGAAGCAATGGGTTCTGGCACGAAATAAATAGATATCTTATTCGCTGGTTCCATAAAAAATCTGAGAGGATTTATTTTGAAAGATTGGCTTATGCAAAGTTGGTGTGAGTTACTGGTGCGGTTTGCACTGGTATTTTTTTGTTTCACACTGTGGCCAAAGGGGGTGATTTACTGGGGAATGGGTGTGCTGGTTCTTGCCTGGCTGGCAGATGGGGGGATATCCAGACTTTCCGATCTGATTAAAGAGCCTTTAGTTCTGGGCGTCCTGTTGTTTTGCGGTGTATGGGTAATCGGCTTGTTGTGGAGTGATCCTGCCGTGGCTTTCCAAGATAGATGGAGGAAATATTTTCTTTTATTGACATTTCTCCCTTTATATTCACTTTTGAATAAAGAGCGGCTTCCTTGGGTGATTGGTGGATTGGCTAGTAGTTATTCGGTTATGGTGGTGCTGGGTGGCTATAATTGGCTAATACAGGACATGCAGGGAGTTCCTTTATTTGGCATGCTCTATTTGCACTACTCGGCAGCCTTGGGAATCGGTGTCATTCTGGCTGTTTTTGGAGGTTGGGTTGTATTATCCAGGGGGAGCAGGTTTCTGGCAGTTTTGTTATGGCTGCTGGCTTTATTGTTGTTGTTTCTTCAGTTTAATCAGAGTTCTAGGGGATTTTTATTCGCAACATTATTAGCGCTGTTGCTGATGATCATCCAGCGGTATTGGTCAGAGAGAAAAATGCTTGCGGGTGGTTTTATTTCAATTGTGGCTATAGCCGTACTATTTGCTGTCAATAGTGATGTTTTCCATGAGAGGGTACAACAAACTAGTGCAGATCTGCGGTCCTTTCAGGAAGGGGATTACCAGACCAGTGTGGGTTACCGGTTGGCAATATGGGATATTGGTTTGCATGGTATTGTTGAGCGTCCGCTGCTAGGGCATGGTTCCGGTATGGCAAAGCAGTATCTTAAAGATAGTTATATAACTTATAAGCAGGGAGTTTACAGAGATTTAGCCGAATTTCATGAAGCAAGGCATTTCCATAATGAGTTGGTTGAAATTGGTATACATTTGGGATTGCTGGGTATATTAGCTTTTGCATTTTTACTATGGTCTTGGTTCAGAACATTCAAAGAACATCAGATGACTTTGTTGGGCAGCGCAATCGTGTGTTTTATTTTTCTGTCCGGGCTAACTGATACTTTTCTTATAACTAGTCGTATTCCACCATTTTTACTCACAGTGACTGCCATAGCCGTTTGCTGGCGGAAATACAGGGAAGACCCTGACAGAATCTGGCAGAAATATACGAGCGGTGAGAGGAATGGAAATCAGAATCCGCAAATGTTTTTGATGAGTGCCTGACCGTGCAGATTTCCCGGATTTTCACTGCTGATGAACCGGATAGTATTGATGATTGTTGACCCGATCATCGAACATTACATGCACACACTGGCGAGACAGTCTGATCACCCGGTTCTCGATGAGATGGAGGCGTTTGCGCTGGAAAAAAGTTTCCCGATCGTCGGCAGGCTTGTCGGCATCTCGCTGGAGATTTACGCAAAAATGATTGGAGCGCGCAGGGTTTTCGAGTTTGGCAGCGGGTATGGGTATTCTGCCTACTGGTTTGGCAGAGCAGTCGGGCCTGGTGGGCAGGTTGTCTGTACGGATAGTAATCCGCTCAATCGGGAACAGGCGGAACAATACCTCGCTGCTGCCGGGTTGTGGGAGAGGGTGAGGTTCTGTACAGGCTATGCTCAGGACATATTTGGCCAGACAGATGGGAATTTCGATATCTGCTACAACGATGCCGATAAAGGGGGGTATCCCGATATCTGGCTGATGGCCCGAGAACGAATCCGCTCTGGTGGTTTGTATATTGCCGACAACGTATTGTGGCATGGCCGGGTCGCTGTGGAAGATTCTGCAGATGCCAAACCGGACTGGACAAAAGCAATCAGAGAGCATAACCGGTTGATTTCGACAGATCCGGAGTTTGATGCCTTTATCAACCCAACCCGTGATGGCGTTATCGTGGCACGTAGAAAAATGGCATAATAGGCCAGTATTCGGCCGTTTCTGTTTTTTTACCATTTCTTGTCAAGGAGAGTTTTTCATGCAAATTCATGTATACGATACCTATGTCAAAGCCAAAGACGGGCATGTCATGCATTTTGATGTATTCACTGATATCAGGGATGACAAAAAGGCTATTGAATTTGCAAAACAATGGCTTTCTTCGATCGGAGAAGAAGGGGCAACCGTAACCAGTGAGGAATGTCGCTTCTGCCACAGCCAGAAAGCACCTGATGAGGTTATTGAAGCAATTAAACAGAATGGCTACTTCATTTATAAAATGGAAGGATGTAACTGATAAACCACGGGTAAACGGCCCGCACCCGGATGTCGGGCCAGACTATGCCGATAATTATGGAGTCTGATGCAATGAGACGGATATTCGCAAAAGTACTGATGCTGTCAGCCGTTTCTTTTATGACAAGTAATCTGGTACAGGCTGCCGATCCTGAGGTAATCGGGGAGTTCGATGACTGGATTGCCTATGTTTACACGGAAGACAGCAGCAAGGTTTGTTATATGGTTGGCAAGCCTAAGAAAGAGGAAGGCAACTATACTAAGCGTGGAGCAGTTTATGCACTGGTCACGCACCGTCCTGCCGAGAAAAGTAAAAATGTGTTCAGCTTCGTTGCGGGCTATCCTTATAAGCAGAGCAGTGAAGTGACGGTCAGCATTGGTAATCAGCGTTTCAAACTGTTTACCCAGAATGAGACTGCATGGGCGCCTGATTCGGCAATCGATAACAAACTGGTAGCAGCGATACGCGGAGGCAGTCAGATGGTAGTGAGTGGAACTTCCTCGCAGGGAACGGCCACAACCGATACTTTTGGTCTGAAAGGATCAACTGCAGCCTACACTGCTATTTCCAAAGAATGTGGGATCAAGTGAGATGGATACATGGGCGATAAAATAACCATTTATCAGAAACCAACCTGCAGCAAGTGCCGTGACGCTTTGTCCATTCTCAAGGAAAGTGGCAGAGAGTTTGACAGTATCAATTATTATGACGACCGGCTGACGGTCGAAGTGTTACGTGAGCTCGTGTGTAAATTGGGTATTTCGGTGAGAGATCTGTTGCGTGCAGATGAACCGCTTGCCAGAGGTACGGAATCAGTGGATGATGATGAGCTGTTACGGCTGATGGCGGAAAATCCTGATCTGATTCAACGGCCGATCGTCGTTCGGGGTGACAGCGCAGTACTGGGGCGACCGCCAGAAAGAATAAAAAAGCTGCTGGATAACTGAACCGGAGCTGGTTCGGCAATCAGCTTCACAATCAGGTCCGATAACAAAGCCTTATTTTGTGGCTTGTTTGAGTAACAAAACTTTAAGGTTCTGCCATTTTCCCCAGGCAGTCAGCAGTGTGCGAAGAAAGAAGGGGGTTTCCGGTGCGATCCAGATTTCTGTAACCTGTCTGTCTGCACGTTTCCAGCCTCGCAGCAGGATTCTGACTACCGAGTATGCATTCAGGGCATGGTTGTACATTTGCAGGCAGGTTAACTGACTCGGTCGCGCTGGTGTAAACCAGTGAACGTAACCTCCATCATGAAAAATCTGGTCCATGATACCAATAAGCTCTTCATCAAAATCAATCAATGTGCAACTGACCGTAAGTAGCAAGATATTTTGCTGTGCTTTCGGGTAACGTGACAGGTAAACAGCGCGGTTATGCCGGGATAACGGGCGACGATTATCACCAAATGACCCCCCCTTTTTGTGGTAAATATGAGCTTCGGGGTGGACTCCGAAACGCCAGCCATTGAGATCAAGACGACGACCAAGATCGATATCTTCGTAGTACCCGCGACCGAAGATCGGGTCAAATCCACCGATTGCGAGGAAAATATCGCGACGTATCAGGAAAGCATGTCCGCGTAAATAGTAGTTACGGATATAGTTGCCAGAATACAGCATATAACGGCCAAGGTCGAAATTATCGTAACTGTTTCCTGCGGGAACAATGGCCGCCAGCTCTGGATCTGCGTCAAAAGCGAAGCAGAGGAGTGGCAGGATATTGCTTTTGACTTCAGTATCAGAGTTGAGAACGAATACATAGAATGCATCAGACCGGCTGACAGCCGTATTGACTGCCATGCCGAAACCCTGGTTCTTTTCTGCGTGAAAAACTTCCACGCATGAGTAGGGGAGATGATCCAGCATGACACGAGTTTCGTTGTCAGATGCATCATCCTGAATGAGTACCCTGTGGATGGACTCTCCGAGGTGGGTAACCACAGAATCGATACAACGCCTGGTTAGAACAGGTGCATTGTAAACCGGTATTATGACGTCAATACGTTTTGAGCAAGATCGTGCTGTTTCGTCCAGCATAGCTTGGGAACCGGCTTTATGAGAGGAGAGTTTTCTTTCTGCAATGCAGAGACATTGTAGAAATACTTATTGCTTCAGGTACACAGAAGATTGCACTGAAAATACTCTCCTCCTGATGAAGGATATTGCGGGCGGTAGGGTGATCCTGATTAAGGTTGTAATGCTTCTGCCACATTTTCCTGTTGGACACTGCGTGCAGGGAGTTTCTCTCGAATTCTTGCAGCCTTACCGGATCTGTCTCTCAGATAATAAAGTTTTGCTCTGCGTACTGCACCGCGCCGTTTGACTTCCATACTTGCGATGAGGGGTGAATAAGTCTGGAACGTACGCTCGACTGCCTCGCCGCTGGATATTTTTCTTACGATAAATGAAGAATTGAGTCCGCGATTGCGTTTGGCAATAACGACTCCTTCAAAAGCCTGGACACGTTTACGGTCACCTTCTACTACATTGACGTTAACCACGAGTGTATCGCCTGGTGAAAAATCAGGGATGGTTTTTCCCAGTCTTTCAATTTCTTCCCGTTCTAGTTGTTCGATCAAGTTCATTTCATTGCTCCTGTTCTTTAGTGTTATCCATCAATTGGTTGGCAACCACTCTATATCGTAATTGCTTGAATTCTTCCAGTAATTCCTTTTCCCTGTCAGGGAGCCCTTCCGGGTATTTTTCTGCTAACAAATCCGGCCTTTTCAACCAGGTTCTGCCAATGGATTGTTGCAGGCGCCAGCGTTCTATTTTTGCGTGATCACCGGATAGCAGTATCCGGGGGACCGGTTTTTCCTTATACACTTCGGGCCGGGTATAGTGTGGATACTCCAGCAAATGATCCGTGTGAGAGTCCTGTCCGGCTGATCGTGTATCGCCCAACGCTCCCGGTAATTGCCTTACCACCGCATCGATTAAAACCATTGCTGCCAGTTCCCCACCGGAAATGACATAATCTCCGATTGAAATTTCTTCGTCTACCTGATCCTCTATCAGCCTTTCGTCAATTCCTTCATAGCGACCACAGAGCAGCACAACCCCATCCAACTGAGAAATCTGCAAAACTTTTTTATGGTCCAGTCGCTTACCTTGTGGTGAAAGGTAAATGACACGGGTTTTGCTGACTCCGTCTTCACCCTGTCTGGCTTTTGCATCCGTAATCGCCTTATCCAGTGGTTCGGCCATCATGACCATACCCGGACCCCCGCCATAGGGCGAATCATCTACCGTCCGGTAATGGTTCATAGCATAATTACGAGGGTTCCAGGTATGCAGACGATATAAATTACTTTTGTGCGCTCTGCCTGTTACACCGTGTTGCGTGATGGCATCAAACATATCAGGCAACAGTGTGATGACGTCAAACTCGAACGGCATGATATGAAATTCAATAACCCAGTTCCCAGTCTACTGTGATTTGTCGTGATTCCAGATCCACCTGTCTGATAACCTGATCGACAAAAGGAATCAATTCCTCTTTACTGCTTCCGGACAGCCGGACTCGTAATACATCATTTGCCCCGGTTTCAAACAAGCCGGTTACTGTGCCGAGTGGTTCGCCCTGCATATTGACAACACTGATCCCGATCAAATCCGTCCAGTAGTAACCGTCCTCTCCATCTTTTGACAGCGGGGGCAACTGACTGCGCGGCACTGCAACCAGCAATCCCTTCAGTTCAGATGCACTCGTCCGGTCGATATACTCGGTGAGAGTGACGATCAGCAGATTATCGTGAATGAAAAAGGTAGCTGGACGCACGATTTGCCAGTTTTTCTCATCTCTGCTGAGACACCACACAGGGTACTCCATCAACCCATCAACATACTCGGTGAAGGGAATGACTTTAATCTGACCTCGAATGCCGTGTGGCCCGGCGATCCGACCCAGCACAACCATAGGCTCCTCTGGTAGAGGGAGCCCTGTTTCACTCCTGTGGTTGTGCAGCCTTTTGCTGTCTGCCAAACTGCTTGACGAGTCGTGAAACGGTATCGGACAGCTGGGCTCCCTTGGATTGCCAGTAGGTCAGGCGATCCATCTGGATACGCAAACTTTCTTCGCCGCCAGTAGCACGCGGATTATAAAACCCGACACGTTCTATGAACTTGCCATCCCGCCGGTTACGGGAATCAGCCACTACCATGCTGTAAAAAGGACGCTTCTTGGCACCACCGCGTGCCAGTCTCACTACTACCATGTTGCCCCTTGTAAAAGTGGTTGTTTGTTAACTAAAACCGCCAATTTTATGGCAGTTTCTGCCCGCATGGCAAGCAGTAAATTAAATGGGGATTGACTATGTATTCAAAAAAGATCGTGGCAGAATCAGAATGATCGACCGTAATTATTCGACCCGGAATATATCCAAATCATACAATGATTCGATTTTGCTGGAACAGCTGGCTTGAAGACTATGAAAAATACTGATCGAAATGATTCGTCAGTCGAAAAGCTGTTGACTGAAGCCAATCGCTGCGTGGCGTGCGGACTGTGTCTGCCCCATTGCCCGACTTATCATCTGACGCATTCTGAAGCAGACTCACCACGCGGGCGGATTGCGCTGATGAGTGGAGTCGCCAGCGGGCGTATTCCTTTGAATGAGAGATTTATTCAGCACATGGATCGGTGTCTGACTTGCCGTGCCTGCGAACAGGTTTGTCCGAATAATGTTGCTTATGGGCAGTTGATCGATGGTGCACGTGTCATGATTCATGAGTATTCATCCGTGCAGAAAGAAAGTCAGTATGAAAAGGGCCGGTTAAGAGATTTTCTGGAGCGGGAATTCATTGCCAAGCCTGGTCGATTCGACAGGTTACGGCCAGTGTTGCGTTTGCTGGCCGGTAGTGGTTTGCTGTCGTTACTGTTGCGACTGGAGGTCTTGAGAAGAAGCGATTTGATCCAGTCTCTACTATTTCTGGCAACTCGCAATTTGCCAGGCCAGCTGTGGCGTCGTTCATATCCGGCCAGGGGGGTGCTGCGCGGTGAAGTGGGGTTGTTTTTGGGATGTGTGGCAAGGTTGATCGATACTGAAACACTGCTTTCATCCATATTTGTGCTGAACCGGCTGGGCTATACGGTGCGTGTGCCAGATACGCAAACCTGTTGCGGAGCACTGCATCAGCACAGCGGCCGGATTGATGCGGCCAGATCGCTGGCACAACAAAATCTCCATGCTTTTGAAGGCTTGAATATTCAGGCCATCATCAATACCGCTTCCGGCTGTGGTGTTCAACTGACGGAATACTCATCGCGATTGGATACCGGATTTTCTGTGCCAGTAATGGATATCAGCCAGTTTCTCGATGAACAGGAGTGGGACGAGGTCGGTTTTGCACCTTTGTCACGTAGAGTTGCCGTGCATGAGCCGTGTACGCTGCGTAACACTTTACGTACTTCAAAGCACATGTACCCTTTGCTCCGGCGTATTCCGGGAATTGAAGTGGTGGAGCTTCCCGGTAACGAACAGTGTTGTGGTGCGGCCGGCACTTATTTTCTCGATCAACCCGAATTTGCAAAATCCTTGCTCGATGCGAAATTACAGGCCTTTGAGAGCACTGGTGCGGATTGTCTGGTGACGGGGAATATTGGTTGTGCCTTGCATATTGCCAACGGATTGGCGAAGAAAGGAACAAATATAGAGGTTTTGCATCCGGTAACATTGCTCGCGCGGCAAATGCGTATAAAATGAAAGCTTGGGTTGGTTTGGCGTAAAACACAAAATCAACCAAAGCAGGCAATGGAGAGTTTTATGTTGAATATCGATAAATTGATCATAGGTTTTGATAGCGCCTTACGGACATTACTGGCTCCTGCCAATACCCTGCGCCCGGTACCGGGGAAGGATCTGCCTGAAAATGAGCTGAGCGAGATCGAGAAACGTGAATCTGCAGCACTGATGCGCATCAATCATGTTGGTGAAGTTTGTGCTCAGGCACTTTATCAGGGGCAGGCACTGACAGCGCGTAATGACCGGGTGCGACAGGCGCTGGATCAGGCGGCACGTGAAGAAACCGAGCATCTTGCGTGGACAGAGCGCCGCATTGCGGAGCTGGGCGGGCGTAAAAGTTTTCTGAATCCGCTGTGGTATGGCGGATCGTTTACTCTGGGGCTGGTGGCCGGTGTGCTCGGCGATAAATGGAATCTTGGTTTTCTGGCCGAAACCGAGCGCCAGGTCGAGGCACATCTGGCAGATCATCTGCAGCGATTGCCTCATCAGGATGTTCGCAGCAGAGCCATCGTGACACAAATGAAAGTGGATGAAGCGTGTCACGCTACCATGGCGGTTTCACATGGGGGAGGGCAGTTGCCTGCTCCAGTCAAAGTTGCCATGAAGTTCAGCTCCAGGATCATGACGCGCACCGCCTATTGGGTGTGAAACCGGAAGCAAATTCTTATCTGTTCCAGGATGGTGTAATCGTTATGCAAAGCATCAACCTTACCGATCATTTTCTGATTGCCATGCCGGGGCTGGAAGATTCTTTCTTCGCAAGGACACTGACCTATATCTGTGAGCATAGCGAACGTGGTGCACTGGGTCTCGTGGTCAATCGCCCGACGGATTTATCCGTGGAAAACTTGTTGTTGCAACTGGGGATGTTTCCCAAAAGTACAGCTTCTTCCAATCTGCCGGTATTGCTGGGTGGTCCGGTGCAGATCGATAGTGGATTCGTATTGCACGAACCGGTCGGATCGTGGAAATTTACGCTGTCTTCCAATGAGTCGATCGGTTTGACTTCATCCGCCGACATTCTGCAGGCAGTTGCCGATTGCGAGGGCCCGAAGAGAATGCTGATAGCGCTGGGTTATTCAGGATGGGCAGCAGGGCAGCTCGAGCAGGAGCTGGCACAAAATGCCTGGCTGACGGTACCCGCCGAATCGCAGATACTGTTTGAGTTGTCTTCTGAAGAACGGCTGCCTGCCGCCATGAAGTTGCTGGGAATCGATTTTTGTAATTTGTCCAGTGAAGTCGGTCATGCCTGATATGACCAGTGCTTCGTCTGGCACGGTACTGGCTTTTGATTTCGGTAAACAGCGCATCGGTGTGGCGATTGGTGAACATGAATTGCGAATGGCTCATCCTCTGACGACGATCGATCAGTCGATGACGAGGCCCCGTTTTGAAAAGATTGCGGAGCTGATCGAGGCATGGCAGCCGGTTCTGCTGGTGGTGGGGCTGTCAGTTCATGCTGATGGTACTGAGCATGAAATAACCCGGTTGTGTCGTCGTTTTGCCAGGCGGCTGGAAGGGCGATTCAGGATTCCAGTGGCACTGGCGGATGAGCGCTACACGACTGTGATTGCCCGTTCAGTGCTGGAAGAAGCAGGTGTGACTGGCAAAAAACAGCGGCCGATGCTCGATCAGATCGCAGCACAACATATTCTTCAGACTTATTTTGATTTATCTCATGCAGCTTCCTGACGCCGAGCAATTACTGACACAACTCATTGAAAAAATACGGCCGGATATAGCCGGAAATACCGCTATCGTGGGCATTCATACCGGAGGTGCCTGGTTGGCCAGGCGTATTCACCAGGCATTGGAGATTGCGTTGCCGGTGGGGGTGCTGGATATTTCCTTTTATCGTGATGACTACAGTAAAATCGGCCTGCATCCACAAGTCAGACCTTCTCAGCTTCCTTTCGATGCCGAGAACAGTCACATCATTCTGGTGGATGATGTGCTTTATACCGGCAGAACAGTCCGTGCAGCAGTGAACGAACTGTTCGACTATGGTCGTCCGGCCAGTATCGATCTGGCTGTGCTGGTGGATCGCGGAGGACGGGAATTGCCGATTGCCGCCCGGTATACGGGGGAGGTGCTCACATTGCCGGAAAACAGCATGCTGGAACTGAGACAGTCGGATGACGGTAAATTGAGTCTGGATTTACGCAGCCTGACGACAGGTTGATGGCTATCCGGAATTTGATTGCTGCCTTCCTGTTTGGCTGGTGTTATCCAGCCGGCTTTGGTTGTTATGTATGGGTTCTCTTCACTGATATTTAAAGCCTATGTGTTGTCGTAATTCCTGCGGGATCTCTGCGTAATGGGCGTACACCCCCAGCTGAACAAAAATGGTGAGCTGCAGCATCTGTTGACGACGGAAGGGCTGCCTGCTGTGATTTTGCGCCATATTCTCGATACTGCAGAATCATTCACCGGTGTAACAGAGCGTGATGTCAAGAAAATTCCCCTGCTCCGGGGTAAATCGGTATTCAATCTGTTTTTTGAGCCGAGTACCCGCACCCGCACAACTTTCGAAATTGCAGCAAAACGCCTTTCGGCGGATGTGATCAATCTCAATATGGCAGTTTCATCTCAGACCAAGGGAGAAACGTTGCTGGATACGGTGGATAATTTGTCTGCCATGCATGCGGATATGTTTATCGTGCGTCATAACCAAAGTGGGGCAGCGCATCTGATTGCCCGTCATGTCAGGCCGGAAATTCATGTCATCAATGCGGGTGACGGATGGCATGCACACCCCACACAAGCATTGCTGGATATGTTTACCATTCGCCGCTATAAGCAGGATTTCCATGCGTTGCGTGTAGCGATTATCGGGGATATTCTGCATTCCCGCGTTGCGCGTTCGCAGATTCACGCACTGACGACGTTGGGTGTACCTGAGATTCGTGTCATTGCTCCCAAGACACTGTTGCCGGCCAAAGTCGAGCGACTTGGCGTGCATGTCTACCATAATATGGTACAGGGTCTGCAAGATGTGGATGTACTGATGATGTTGCGATTGCAGCATGAGCGTATGGAGTCAGCACATTTGCCCAGCACCGAAGAGTATTTCAAATATTATGGACTGACACCGGAGAAGCTGGCGCTTGCCCGGTCCGATGCAATCGTGATGCATCCCGGCCCGATGAATCGGGGGGTGGAAATCGATTCAGAGGTGGCGGATGGTACCCAATCCGTCATTCTTCCCCAGGTAAACTTTGGTATTGCCGTCCGCATGGCGGTGATGTCGATCCTTGCCGGAAATTGATATGCACATTCATATCCGAAATGGTCGTCTGATCGATCCCGGCAGTGGAATGGATCGTACTGATGATCTGTATCTGGCTGAAGGCAAAATCGTGTCGATCGGTTCCCGGCCGGATGGTTTTCATGATGATCGTGAGATCGAGGCCGGTGGAATGATCGTATGTCCCGGTCTGGTTGATTTGTCAGCACGCTTGCGTGAGCCGGGACTTGAATATATGGCTACGCTGGAATCAGAGCTGGAAGCTGCGGTAGCAGGAGGGGTGACCAGTCTGGCATGTCCTCCTGATACAGATCCGCCATTGGATGAGCCGGGCCTGGTGGAGATGTTGAAGCATCGTGCCCGTAATCTCGATCAGGCGCGAGTGTATCCGGTGGGCGCGCTAACCCAGGGACTCAAGGGGGCGCGTTTGACTGAAATGGTCGAACTGCACGATGCCGGTTGTGTCGCATTTAGTCAGGTCGATGCGCCCATTGCCAATCTGCATGTGCTGATGCGAGCCATGCAGTACGCCGCCACGTTTGGTTTCAAGGTTTGGCTGCGTCCTCAGGATATACATCTGGCCAATCACGGTGTGGCCCATGAAGGTGAGATTGCCACCCGTCTTGGCTTACCGGCAATCCCGGTGTGTGCAGAGACGATTGCACTGGCCAGTATTCTGTCACTGATGAAGGAAACGGGTGCCAGCGTACATCTCTGCCGTATTTCCAGTGCAGAGGGAACTGCGCTGGTGCGGGCAGCCAAACGACAGGGACTGCCGCTGACCTGTGATGTTTCCATCAACCATGTGCATCTGACCGATATGGATATTGGTTTCTTTGATGCAAATTGCCATCTCATGCCGCCACTCAGAAGCCTGGCAGACCGGGATGCGTTGTGTGCCGGATTGATGGACGGAACGATCGACGCAATCTGTTCGGATCATGCGCCTGTAGATGAAGATGCCAAGTCGTTGCCATTTGCTCAGGCTGAAAGCGGTGCCACCGGGCTGGAGCTGCTGTTGCCTCTCACGCTGAAATGGGCGGTGGAAAATAGGTTGTCATTACCTGAAGCGCTGACGAGAATTACATTCCATCCTGCACGGATTCTGGGAATCGAGACCGGGCAGCTGGTAGCAGGTGCTGTGGCTGATTTGTGTATCTTTGATCCTGATGCAAACTGGGTCGTCAGTCACACCGAACTGAGAAGCCAAGGTAAAAATACGCCATTTCTCGGAATGGAATTATACGGGCGTACCCGATTCACCCTGATTGGTGGGCGTATCGTGTATGGTTGATAACAATTCCCGGGAAACACTGGTTTCGTCAAGATCATATTAAAATCCCGGGTTATTCGGCAGACCGGGTATTCTGAATATTCATCGATAACAAAAACTTTTTCTGAATTATTACTGATATGAAAAACCCGCTGTTAGATTTTTCCACGCTTCCTCGCTATGAGGAAATTCGGAACGAACACATCACGCCTGCCATGGACGAGTTGTTGCGCGACTGCCGTGCGGTAGTGAATAGAGTTAAAAATGCGACAGAATCTCCTGACTGGCAGGATTTTGTGCAGCCGGTGGTGGATGCGAATGAGCGTTTGTCGCGTGCGTGGGGGCAGATAGCGCATTTGAATGCGGTCATGAATAACCCGGAGCTGCGCGAAATCTATAACGCCAATCTGCCGCGTATTACGCAGTACTATGCCGAGTTGTCGCAGGATCCAGTATTGTTTGAGAAATTCCGGCAGTTGCGGGCAGATCCGGCATTCAATGATTTAAGTCAGGCACGCAGGAAAATTGTGGACAATCAGTTACGTGATTTTCACTTGGGAGGTGCCGAACTGCCGCTGGAAGATAAAGCCCGATTCATGCAGATTCAGGAAGAACTGTCGGCGTTGAGCTCAAAATTCAACGATAATCTGTTGGATGCAACCAACGCGTTTTCTTTGTTTATAGAAAACCGGGATGAACTTGCCGGAATTCCGGAGGATGTATTGCAGGTGGCGCGTGAAGCGGCAACCAAAGATACTTCGATTACTGTGCCGGGCTGGAAATTTACTCTGCATGCGCCTTCCTACCTGCCAGTCATGCAGTATGCGGATAACCGCGGTTTACGTGAACGGATGTATCGGGCATATGTGACACGGGCGAGTGAGCTTGAAGCTGTTCCGGAGCAGACTGTGAATCGTGACAACATGCCTTTGATCGAACAGATGCTACGTTTGCGCCAGGAGGAAGCAAGGCTGCTGAGTTACGATTGTTACGCACAGGTGTCACTGACTCCCAAGATGGCGGAAACGCCGCAGCAGGTGCTGGATTTTCTGAATGAGCTGGCAGCCAAAGCGAGACCTTACGCAGAAAGAGATCTGGCAGAGCTGCAGCAGTTTGCCGCTGATAAGCTGAAACTGGATCGACTCGAAATGTGGGATATTGCCTACGCCAGCGAGAAGCTGCGTATCGAGCGTTATGCTTTTTCTGAGCAGGAGGTCAAGCAATATTTCCCGGAGAACAAGGTATTGCCTGGCATGTTCCGACTGGTGGAGACTCTGTACGGCATACGTATCAGCGAAGCAGAGCCGGCACGTAACATTCAGTGCTGGCATCCGGATGTGAAATTTTTCGATATTGCTGACGCGAATGGTAATTTGCTGGGGCAGTTCTATCTGGATCTTTATGCCCGCCCCGGTAAGCGTGGCGGGGCTTGGATGGATGACGCGATCACCCGGCGGAAGATTGAGGTACCTGAAATCGGCCGTTCCGAAATCCAGGCGCCAGTTGCCTACCTTACTTGCAATTTTTCGGCACCCGTGACGATCGACGGCCAGTTGCGCCCGGCATTGTTCACGCATGATGAGGTAATTACGCTGTTTCATGAATTTGGTCATGGATTGCATCATTTGCTGACCCGGATGGATGAGCTGGGTGTTTCCGGTATCAACGGGGTCGAGTGGGATGCGGTTGAACTGCCCAGCCAGTTCATGGAAAACTTCTGCTGGGAGTGGGAAGTATTGCGTGGTATGACTGCGCATGTGGAAACCGGCAATCCGCTACCGCGCGCGTTATTCGATAAGATGCTCGCAGCCAAGAACTTCCAGAGCGGCCTTCAGACTTTGCGTCAGATTGAGTTTGCCTTGTTTGATATGCATTTGCACACGGATTTTGACCCGCAGGGCAGTGAAACCGTGTTACAGCGTCTGGATAAAATCCGCCAGCGGGTTGCCGTCATCATTCCACCCGCGTTCAACCGGTTTCCGGACAGCTTCGGACATATATTTGCTGGAGGTTATGCTGCCGGTTATTACAGTTATAAATGGGCGGAAGTATTGTCTGCCGATGCTTACAGCCTGTTCGAAGAGAATGGTGCCGGCCAGGTGGTCAGTGCAAAAACTGGAGAGCGTTTCTGGCATGAAATTCTTGCCGTAGGTGGTAGCCGCCCGGCACTTGAATCATTCATTGCATTTCGCGGACGCGAGCCAAAAATTGATGCGTTGCTGCGGCATCATGGTATGGCAGCCTGAGCAATGTATTTCTTGTCATCATCTGTTGAAGATCGTTAGTCTGCGGGATAGAGGATTGTTTACAGGCGATGAAAAAATATTCTGTCCTGATGATGGAAAATGGCACTTTCTCCACACGAACAGCGAGTGGTAATGAGGCGGTTCAGAGGAGTATTTTACCTTTACCGGGCGCAGAAGCCGGAACCGTTTCTGGAAAAGCTTTTGTATCTCGCGTATAATTGATTTTAGCGGTGCAGGGTCAATCTTGAGCCGCTTTTTTCTGTCCGTCTGCATCGTATTAAAAATTATTGGGGAGTTCTGTGTCTAACCGTCCGCGTGCTGTACTTGTTCTGGCTGATGGTACTGTTTTTCACGGAGATTCGATTGGTGCAGAAGGTATTACTATCGGTGAAGTGGCTTTCAATACGGCCATGACCGGTTACCAGGAAATTCTCACTGACCCTTCTTATTGCCGCCAGATCGTTACGCTGACTTATCCGCATATCGGTAATACCGGTGTGAATGACGAGGACATTGAATCAACTACGGCTTCCAGGATCATTCATGCGGCAGGGCTGGTGGTTCGTGATCTGTCACTCGTCACCAGCAGCTGGCGCAGTCGTCATACGTTACCGGATTTTCTCAAACAGCATGGTGTGCCGGCGATTGCCGGGGTCGATACACGCAAACTTACGCGTATTCTGAGAACGAAGGGCGCACAGGCAGGCTGTATCATGACCGGTCATATCGATGAAACCGAAGCATTGCGACAGGCGCAGGCATTTCCCGGTCTGACGGGAATGGATCTGGCGCGAGTGGTCAGTTGCAGTCAGCCATGGGAATTCAGTGAAGGCGCATGGTCACCAGAAACAGGCTATCAAGCTGCGGGCGAGAGCCGCTGCCGGGTTGCTGTGCTGGATTTTGGTGTCAAGCGTGCGATTCTGCGCAAGTTGGTCGAGCATGGTTGTCATGTTACCGTTTATCCCGCGCAGACACGGATTGATGAAATTCTTGCCGCCCGGCCTGATGGTGTGCTGCTTTCCAATGGTCCTGGAGATCCGGAAGCCTGTGATTATGCAATCGATATGGCACGTGCATTACTGGCAAGCAAAATCCCTGTGTTCGGTATCTGCCTGGGTCATCAGATAATTGCACTGGCGATTGGTGCCAGGACGATCAAGATGAAATTCGGGCACCATGGTGCCAATCATCCGGTATTGGATGTCGATAGTGGCCGGGTGATGATCACCAGCCAGAATCATGGATTTGCAGTGGATGTCGATACACTGCCTGCCAATGTGCGCGTCACCCATCATTCATTGTTTGATGGAAGTCTTCAGGGATTTGAATTGACGGATCATCCTGTTCTATGTTTTCAAGGACATCCTGAAGCCAGCCCGGGCCCGCAAGACGTTAATTATTTATTCAGTCGTTTCATCAGTCGGATAGTGAAAAACAAGCAGTCAGCCTGAGTCATCAGAACAACCTTCGTCATCATGCCAAAGCGTACCGACCTGAAATCTATCCTCATCATTGGCGCCGGGCCGATTGTCATCGGCCAGGCATGTGAATTCGATTATTCTGGTGTGCAGGCTTGCCGGGCACTGCGGGAGGAAGGTTATCGCGTCATTCTGATCAATTCCAATCCGGCGACGATCATGACCGACCCGGAGCTGACGGATGCCACCTATATAGAACCGATTACCTGGCAGGCAGTTGAAAAAATAATCGAGATCGAACGGCCGGATGCATTGCTGCCGACCATGGGTGGACAAACTGCACTCAATTGTGCCCTGGATCTGGTTCGGCATGGCGTACTGGAGAAATACGGTGTAGTGCTGATCGGCGCTTCCCGTGAGGCTATCGACAAGGCTGAGGACCGCGAGAAGTTCAAGCAGGCAATGACACGTATCGGCCTGCAATCAGCGCGTTCCGCCATGGCACACAGTATGGAAGAAGCAATGCAGGCTCAGGCAATGATCGGCTACCCGGCCATTATCCGGCCTTCTTTCACGCTCGGAGGCAGCGGAGGCGGGATTGCCTATAACCGGGAAGAGTTCATCGAGATCTGTGAGCGAGGCCTGGAAGCCTCACCTACCCGGGAGTTGTTGATCGAGGAATCGGTCATTGGCTGGAAAGAGTATGAGATGGAGGTTATCCGCGACAAACAGGATAATTGCATCATTGTCTGTGCCATCGAAAACGTCGACCCCATGGGAGTTCATACGGGAGATTCGATTACGGTTGCGCCTGCCCAGACGCTGACGGACAAGGAGTACCAGCGTATGCGTGATGCGTCGATCGCGGTACTGCGGGAAATCGGGGTGGAAACAGGCGGCTCCAACGTACAGTTTGCTATTAATCCCGAGAACGGGAACATGCTCGTGATCGAAATGAATCCACGGGTGTCACGTTCTTCTGCACTGGCTTCGAAAGCAACAGGCTTCCCGATTGCCAAGGTTGCTGCCAAACTGGCAATCGGTTATACGCTCAATGAACTGGGCAACGATATTGCGGGTGATATCATCCCGGCTTCGTTTGAGCCGACTATCGACTACGTCGTAACCAAAGTACCTCGCTTCGCATTCGAGAAATTCCCTCAGGCAAACGATCGTTTGACTACACAGATGAAATCAGTAGGCGAGGTCATGGCGATTGGACGCACCTTCCAGGAATCGCTGCAAAAGGCATTGCGCGGGCTGGAAAGCGGCGTGGATGGTCTGGACGAAAAGACCACGGATATCGAAATCATCAAGGCCGAGCTGGGTCATCCCGGGCCTGAGCGTTTGTGGTATATCGCTGATGCATTCCGTTGCAATATCCCTTTTGATGAAATTCACGCGCTTACTCGGATTGATTCATGGTTTCTGGTTCAGATTGAAGATCTGATCAGGCAGGAGCAAGCTCTTTCAGAGAGACGGCTGGAAATACTGGATCGGCGTGAGTTATACCATTTGAAACGTTGTGGTTTTTCAGATCAGCGTTTGGCTGCACTGCTTGGTACCAGTCAGGATAAGGTGCGCGCCAGACGGCATGAGCAGGGGGTGCGCCCGGTTTATAAGCGGGTGGATACCTGTGCAGCTGAATTTGATACGCATACGGCGTATATGTACTCGACTTATGAGGAAGAATGCGAGTCGCGTCCGACTGATAACAAGAAGATCATGGTGCTGGGAGGCGGGCCTAATCGCATCGGCCAGGGGATCGAATTCGATTACTGTTGTGTACATGCTGCTCTGGCGCTGCGTGAAGACGGGTATGAGACGATCATGGTCAACTGTAATCCTGAAACAGTCTCGACTGATTACGATGTTTCTGATCGATTGTACTTTGAACCCCTTACGCTCGAAGATGTTCTGGAAATTGCGGCCGTAGAGAAACCGGCCGGTGTTATCGTACAATACGGCGGGCAGACTCCGCTAAAGCTGGCGCGTGCGCTGGAGACCAATGGTGTGCCCATCATTGGCACCAGTCCGGATATGATCGATTGTGCCGAGGATCGTGAGCGTTTTCAGGCTATGCTGCAGGGGTTGGGCCTTAAACAACCTCCCAATTTTACGGCACGTACTGCAGAAGCAGCGTTGGCTGCAGCCGATAAAATCGGTTACCCGCTTGTCGTCAGACCAAGTTATGTGCTGGGTGGCCGTGCCATGGAAATTGTACATGAGGCGCGTGATCTGGAGCGCTATATCCAGGAAGCCGTGAAGGTGTCCAATGATTCTCCCGTGCTGCTGGATCATTACCTGAATAATGCAATCGAAGTGGACGTTGATGCCATTTCTGACGGGAAAGCCGTACTGATCGGCGGAATCATGGAGCATATCGAGCAGGCCGGGGTTCACTCCGGTGATTCCGCTTGTTCATTGCCTCCTTTTAGTCTTTCCGCTTCCTTGCAGGAGGAATTGCGTCGGCAGACCGGGGCCATGGCGTATGCGCTGAATGTTAACGGTTTGATGAATATTCAGTTCGCCATTCAGGATGACACTGTCTATGTACTGGAGGTTAATCCCAGAGCGTCGCGTACTGCCCCTTTCGTTTCCAAAGCAACCGGTTTGCAACTGGCTAAAATCGCAGCCCGCTGCATGGTAGGCCGGACACTGGCTGATCAAGGTGTCACCAAAGAAGTTTATCCTTCTCATTTTTCGGTAAAAGAGGCTGTTTTCCCGTTTGCTAAGTTCTCCGGTGTGGATACCATCCTTGGGCCGGAGATGAAATCAACCGGTGAGGTGATGGGAGTGGGTAAAAATTTCGCCGAAGCATTTGTCAAATCACAGCTTGCAGCAGGCGTTCAATTGCCGGTATCGGGTAATGTACTGATCAGTGTGAGAGACAGTGATAAACTGGAAGCCGTTTCAATCGCTATCAAGCTGGTTGAACTGGGGTTTTCACTTTATGCTACGCGTGGTACGGCTCGAACTCTGCAGCAGGCTGGATTGCCGGTTATTGCTGTGAATAAGGTGGCTGAAGGCCGGCCGCATATCGTGGATATGATCAAGAATGGAGAAATTGTCTTGATCATCAATACAGTTGCCAATAAACGTAGTGCTGTGCGTGATTCTTATTCGATCCGGCGTGTGGCTTTGCAGGCCAGGATTACTTATTACACAACCATTGCCGGTGCGCGTGCTGCCTGTGCCGGTATGGCCAGTCGCCAGGAATTGCAGGTTTACCGTTTGCAAAATCTTGCCATCTAGGCAACAATAATCTTCCCTCCCAAGCTTGATGAACTTCCAATCTGGAGAGATTGGTATTTGTTTACGAGCTCTTTTTAGCCAGACAGTCAACTATCGTGCATCATTCGAATGATGCGTTGAGTGTCTGTTGTTTGATGAATATTGCTTTATTGTTTTTCCATGGAAAGAGAAATCAAGTTATGAATGCCATTCCCATTACCCAAGCTGGTGCAGAGAAATTGCGCGCAGAGTTGCATGAGATGAAAACGGTCCATCGCCCTGCTGTCATTGCCGCCATTGCGGAAGCACGTTCCCACGGTGACCTGTCTGAGAATGCCGAATATGATGCTGCAAAAGAAAGGCAAGGGTTCATAGAGGGACGTATTGCAGAATTGGAGAGTAAACTGTCCAACGCACAGATAATCAATCCCGCAACGCTGAATGCAGATGGTGCGTGCGTATTCGGTGCCACTATCGATCTGATGGATCTGGGCAATAATACAACCGTGACTTATCAGATCGTAGGGGATGATGAAGCCGACATCAAACAGGGTAAAATTTCTATCAGTTCACCCATTGCCCGGGCATTGATTGGCAAATATGCGGGGGATATAGCTGAAGTTCAGGCACCTGGTGGTGTTCGAGAATACGAAATTCTGGATGTTAAATATATCTGAGAGCTAATTTTCCAGATTCTCCGAAATCAGGGTCGGAATGCCATTTCTGGCCCGAATTGCCGATTCCAGCGCTTCAGGGCTGATTCTGGTATTCCTTGTCATTCTTCCATCAGGATCTTTGGCTGTTTTTTCAAGGAATTCTGCAATTGCACTATGAACTTTTTGCTCATAGTCATAGGGTGTGGTGTCATCTTCTTCCAGTGGCGGGTGAAGTTCGATGAATAAAAGGTTTTCCTGCCACCCCAGCTTGACAGGCTGGTTGACGATTTGTACTGGTGTACCTGTAGGTACAAGATTGAACAGTTCTTCGATATCTTCAGGGTACAGACGCATGCAGCCGTGCGTGACACGCATGCCTACACCAAATGGCTTATTGGTACTGTGGATGAGATAGCCAGGCAGACCGAGATACAGCGCATATCGTCCAAGAGGGTTATCCGGGCCAGGCGGAACGACATCCGACAATGGAGGTTTACCCTCTGCTATTGCCTCAGCTTTGAGAGATTGGGGCGGTGTCCACGTCGGGTCTTTTTGTTTTCTGACAATGGTAGTTCTGCCTAGTGGTGTATTCCAATCCATTCTGCCGATACTGACAGGATGAGTAATGATCTCCGGCTTTTGTCCCTTTGCTGGTTTGGGAAAATAATAGAGCCGCATTTCCGGCAGATTGATGACAAGGCCGATTCGTTCAGCCTGCGGGATTATAAAACGCAGTGGCAATACAACCTCGGCTCCATCTTCAGGCAGCCAGCGGTTTGTATTGGGGTTGGCCAGCACCATTTCATCCTGGCCGATACCATAGTGGCGTGCCACATCAAGTAGCGTTTCTTCGCGGCTGGCGGTTACTGTTTGCATCTGGCCGAAGATATCAATGTCATCGGGCGGACGTACCCAACTCCCGGCATAAACATGGACCACTGCTGGTAATGTCGTAAACAGCAGTAATAAACTGATTCCAGGCTTTTGCTTATCTTTATGCCTCATTTCATATCGTGTTGTGAACAATTTATAATGCCGATGATTTTATCCGGCATGAAATTCAAAAGCTAATGATTTTAGCTTTTTACAGACGAAGTAGCAGTATTGTTGCGAGCAAGAATCATTATCGAAGGCTAATTGTGTTTGGTGTTTTTTTGTGATTGTTGCTATAAAACAACAGAAAGTAATGTTTTCTTGACAGTTAAGGGGCCCTCCTATAAGCTCGCAGCCCATATATACCATGGAATAGAGACTACGCATTTGTCGGAAGCGTAAGGTTCTCAGACTGTGAATTATTGGTTGATTGGTTGCTGCTTATATAAACAGGTTGAGTGATCACAGTATCCGTTCAGTCCATTCAGTAAATTGGCCAGAAAACATTTCTAGGGGAAGATTTTGAGTTCGACAATAGCCAAGTTGGGCGTTCCGCCAGTACAAAAAAGTAATTCCCTGTCTTCCAGAATAGATGTCGTTGTGCCAACGCCTACAGTTAATTCATCGCCTCAGAAAAGAGCGGATTTTACAACTTTGGTGGAGTCGCTCGAGTATGCTGCACAAGGGGAAACTGGGTACAATTTCTACGATTCGAGAGGTAATCTAAAATCTGTACTTGCATACAAAGACTTGTGTGCCAACTCGAAAATAATCGCAAGACGGTTATCCGGTCTTGGATTGGCGCGTAACAGTCGGGTTGCTCTGATTGCCGATACTACTCCGGAGTTCATCGAGCTGTTTTTTGCATGCCGGTTTGCAGGCCTTGTTCCATTTGCGATGCCGGTACCTGTAAATCTTGGCAGTCGTGCAATCTATGTACAGCAACTGAGAGGTATGCTTGAGAGCAGTAAGGCAAGCGTTGCAGTCGCCAATCTTGATTTCGTTGAATTTCTCAATGAGGCGGTTGGCAGTCTGGTAAGTAGCGAACTTAAATGGAGCGGTACACCTGAACAGCTTGATTTGCTGCCGGAAGCTGACGTAGTGTTTTCCCCCAATACACCAGATGAAACCGCCTATCTGCAATTTACTTCCGGCAGCACTCGTTTGCCAAGAGGGGTGGTCATTACCGAGCGAGCTTTGATGACCAACTTGCGCGGTATCGTTTGCAATGGTCTTGATGTTCGGCTGGGTGACCGATGCGCTTCATGGCTTCCTTTTTATCATGATATGGGCTTGGTTGGTCTGGTATTGGCCCCTTTGGCGGCCCAATTATCTGTAGATTATCTGGCAACCCGGGATTTTGCAGTCCGCCCCCTGCAGTGGCTTAAGTTAATCAGTCGTAATCGCTGCACTATTGCTTTCAGCCAACCATTTGGTCTCAAGTTATGTACGCTGCGTGCCCGTGAATCAGATTTGGCTGATCTGGATTTGAGCTGCTGGCGAGCGGCCGGTGTCGGTGCTGAGATGATCCGAATGGATACATTGAAAAGCTTTGCAGCTAAATTTGCTGCTGCGGGTTTCGATGAGCGTGCTTTTCTACCATGCTACGGGTTGGCTGAATCGACCCTTGCCGTCTCTTTCCCTGATATCAGCCGGGGAGCAAGGAGTTTGCGTGTGGATGCCAGAACCCTGATCGAGAAAAAGATTGCGGTGAGAGTCCAGGCAGAGGGTAGAAAATATAATGAATTCGTGAATTGTGGTCGCCCATTACCAGGCCATGAAGTCAGAATAGTCGATGACACGGATCATGAGGTCCCTCACATGACGGTGGGAAGTATTCTAGTCAGGGGGGGGAGTGTAATGAACGGGTATTTCAACAACGCAGAAGAGACCGCGAGAGCGATCAGACCGGATGGTTGGTTGGATACGGGTGATATTGGCTTTCTGTTCGAGGATGATTTGTATATTACAGGCCGGCGAACGGATGTCATTATCGTCAATGGTAGAAATATACGAGCTCAGGATGTGGAAGAGCTGGCTGAACAACAGCCGGAAGTAAGGGCACGTGAAGCTTCTGCATTTGGAATCAGTAATGAGGATGGTTCGACATCGGTTGTGCTGGTTGTTGAATGCAGACTCGCATCGGCAGTAGACCGGCAATCGCTTATCAATAGACTTCAGCAGATGGTATACATGGCATTCGGGGTAAGCTGTCTGGTTGAGTTAGTACCGCCGCATACATTGCCCCGGACATCTTCAGGAAAGTTGTCACGCTTTGCAGCACGTCAGGGATTCCTGCGGCGCGCAAATCTGGAACAGCCCACTGCAGCAACGACTATTCATACCGCTGGCTGATAACATAGTTTCCATCGGTAAGGCCAGATCTTCGCACGAGAAGGAGATGGAAGTTCCTTCTCATGTTCAGTACGCTTCATGTTTAGAACTGTCGCATTAACGGGCGCCACAGGGTTTATCGGCCGAGTTCTTATCGCCAAGCTGGCAGCGTCCGGATGGAAGGTTCGTGCGTTGGCCAGGCGAGTACCTTTCAGACAGGATCTTCCACTCGTAGAATGGATTTGTGGAGATATGAATTGTGACAGTGTATTGTGTGACCTCGTTTCTGGTACCGAAGCGGTTATACACTGTGCAGGAGCAATCAGAGGAAAATCCTGGGATGATTTTTCCCGAACCAACGTGACTGGAACAAGAAATATATTAAGAGCTGCTTCCGGAGCACCTTCCTGTTCAAGATTCCTATTTATTTCTTCGCTGGCCGCGCGTGAACCCCATCTCTCCTGGTATGCACGGAGTAAATTCGAGGCTGAGCAGCTGATCCCGGGATTCTCCGGACTGGCATCGACTGTATTCAGGCCGGCAGCGGTTTACGGTCTGGGTGACAAAGCGATGCAGCCATTTTTTCAGGCGATGCGCTATGGTATTCTCCCGGTGCCGGGAGATCCTGGTAACCGTTTCGGCCTGATACATGTGGACGATATGGTTGCTGCCATTCATAACTGGCTTGAGGCCGGGCAGCCTGTGAAGGGTACTTATGAAATAGATGATGGAACATCAGGAGGATATGACTATACGTCCATCGCTGCGCTTGCTGAACAAGCTTTGAGCAGGCCGGTGCATTGTCTCCAGATACCTTTGGGCGGTATACGTATGCTGGCCCGTTTTAATTTATGGCTGGCGCACCTCCTGAATTATGCTCCGATACTGACACCGGGCAAAGTGATGGAATTTCAGCATCCAGACTGGACGTGCGATATTTCTTCTCTGAAGAGAGAACTGGCTGGCTGGTCTCCGGTAACTAAACTGGAAACGGTGTTGCCCCTGCTTGTCAGAATGTAACGGATATTTATTCTTGAAGCATTCCAAATGTTCGTCGACAATATATTGCTTTCGCGGGTATCACTTCTGTTTTGATACCGGGTATTTTCATATTCCCTGATCCGGGAATGATTTGTCGATATGAACTGTTCAGGGATTGATCTCATGTCTGAAGTAACTCAAGAGCAAATTACAGCACTGCTTTGCCAGCGCCTGGCAAATTTTACGGAGATTGAAGCGGAAGTATCTCCGGAAACGAACCTCATCACGCATTTAGCGATTGATTCGGTCAAACTGTTGAATCTAGTGATGGAAATCGAGGATCAGTTTGATATATCCGTTCCACTGAACACACTCGTAGATGTTCTGACGGTACAGGACCTCGCCAATCTGATCTACAAAATAAAATCATTATCACAATGAGTCTGCTGGAAAAACTTGATGCAGCCGCAGCGGCAAGGAAAGCACAATTACCCGAAGGTATTGGGGCTTTTGGCATTCCTATAGAAGAATCCTACTCGGCAACCGAAGCAAGAATCGGCAAACGTCGTGTATTGATGCTGGGAACCAACAATTACCTCGGGCTCAGTTTCGCACCAGAATGCAGAGAAGCCGCTCATCAGGCCATTGATCAGGAAGGTACCGGTACCACCGGTTCGCGCATGGCCAATGGCAATTACTATGGTCATCGAGCACTGGAGCGTGAGTTTGCAGAATTTTATAAATATCGTGAATGTATTGTTTTTACAACAGGTTATCAGGCTAATTTAGGAACGATTTCTGGATTGGTAGGGGCGGGTGATGTCGTGCTGATCGACGGGGATGCCCATGCCAGTATTTATGATGGCTGTATTTTGAGTGGGGCGGATATCATTCGCTTCCGGCATAACGATCCGGCTGATCTTGAAAAACGGCTTCGTCGGTTGGGTGATCGCAGTCGAAATACACTGATCATTATCGAGGGTATTTACAGCATGCTAGGAGATCAGGCTCCTTTGGCTGAGATTGTGCAAATAAAAAATACCTATCAGAGCACTTTACTGCTCGATGAAGCTCATTCACTCGGTGTTCTGGGAGAAACCGGTCAGGGGTTAGTGGAGAAAACCGGGATGAATGATGAGATCGACTTCATAACTGGAACTTTCAGTAAGAGTTTATGTGGTATCGGTGGTTTTTGTGTCAGCAATCACCCTCAGCTTGACCAGCTCCGGTATGTAAGCCATCCCTATATATTCACTGCTTCTCCTTCACCGGCAACTATTGCTTCCACACGTGCTGCTTTGAAACTGTTGCAAGAGGGGCGTTTATTACGTGAACGTCTGTGGCAGAATGCTCATCGGCTTTATTCCAGCCTTGAAAAGAGCGGATATCGTCTCGGTCCGCAACCCGGCCCCATCGTGGCCATCTTGCTTGATAATCCCAAGCAGGCACTTACACTGTGGAATGGACTGATGGAGCACGATATTTATGTGAATCTGGTATTGCCCCCTGCTGCACCGGAAGGAAAGTCACTGGTGCGTTGTAGCATCAATGCAGCCCATACGACTGAACAGATTGATCAGGTGTGTGATGTTTTTTCTAAACTGCATCCTATCGTAGCGTAAGTGAGCAGATGTGGTTACCACTAGGCTTACGCTCATAAGAGTCGCTGGATGATAAAGGTTCTTACCTGTGATTGACTGGATTGTGCCAGATTGGCCTGCTCCTGCGAATGTTGACGCCATGTTTACTACCCGGAATATTGGGGCTGCTGAGAACAAGGGAATTTATGCCGGTCTGAATTTGGCAAGCCATGTCGATGATGATCCGCTGATTGTTCAACAAAACCGTAACCAACTGCGTCAATATCTGCCTGATCATCCTCGCTGGCTGACACAGGTCCATGGTTCACAGCCAGTCTGGGTGGATTCCAGTAATGAAACACTTGAACTTGAAGCCGATGCCGCGATGAGCCGTCGCCCTGGTGTGGTGTGTGCGGTTCTGGTGGCAGATTGTTTGCCGGTTTTATTGTGTGATATGGCTGGCAGTGTCGTGGGTGTTGCCCACGCGGGCTGGCGCGGACTGGCCGGAGGTGTTATCGAAAATACGGTCAGAGAGTTACGCAGGTTCAGTAGTAGCGATCGGATAATTGCATGGCTGGGCCCGGCAATCAGCTCACGGCACTTTGAAGTCGGAGACGAAGTGCGAGAGGTATTTACTCAGTACGATCACCGGGCAGCATGTGCGTTCTTGCCTGGCAAGAAGGCTGGAAAATGGTATGCAAATCTCTTTGATCTGGCGCGTCAGAGGCTATCTCATGCCGGGGTAAATCAGGTTTATGGTGGTGATTTATGTACGTTCAGCAATCCTGAACAATTTTATTCCTATCGCCGTGATGGAAAAACAGGAAGAATGGCCGGTTTATTATGGATGACGCAGCCTGCGGGTATGCAGTGACTGCGCCGTTAATGTTTGCCGGCTGAGTACGATAAATAATACTCCCTTCCCCATTGCCTTCCTTGATGTAATTCAGTTCAGCTGGAAATCGTTATTAGCCTCTTATCTTATCCTTTCCTGTCTGTACTGCGATCCGTAAGTAATCATGTGTGTAGTTTCTGTCTGTTTCTGATTATCCTGGGTACGTAACTTATGCCAGTATTAGCCTGGATCATTTTTGCCAGCCTAGCCAGTGGTTTACTGAGTATTGGACTGGCAGCACTATTTGCCCTGAATGTCCACAGTAATAAGTGGATTTCTGTATTAATTTCCTACGCGATCGGCGCACTTCTTGGTGCAGCATTTCTGAATGCATTGCCTGAGGCACTTGAGCTCACAGAGTCTCCCAAGCAACTGACGTTGATCCTGCTGCTTGGTATTCTTATTTTCTTTATTCTGGAAAAGCTTTTGTTATGGCGCCATTGTCATTTATCGGAATGTGAGGCGCATGAACCCGCTATACAGATAAAGTCATCAGATGTCCACGATCATGGTCGCAGTGGCATGATGATCGTGTTGGGTGACACCTTTCATAATTTTGTAGATGGTATCCTGATTGCAACGGCTTTTATGGCGGATATTCAACTCGGAATCGTTACGGCCATTGCCATTACTGCACACGAAATTCCGCAGGAGGCAGGAGATTTCATCATTTTGCTCAATTCGGGTTTTACCCGGGCGCGTGCCCTCTGGCTCAATCTGTTATCAGGTGCGGCGACACTGTTTGGCGGGTTGCTGGGTTATTTCATGCTATACCAGCTGGATCACATGATAGCGCCCATACTCGCTATTGCTGCGGCAAGCATGATATACGTAGCGATGTCCGATCTGATCCCCAGTCTGCATAAACGGCCGGAAATCAGAGCGACCATTCAGCAGGTCACACTCATCATCTTGGGAATCAGTACGATATGGCTGATAGGGTTGCTCTTTGGTCATAACCATTGAACCTGACAATCTCAGGTGAATATTGCCTGGTTCTTGCATCGGCTGGCGTTGGTTGTGGGTTGAAGTTGCCACGATATCCTGCAGCCACCCTGTAATAAAGTGTCCGCAATAAAACGCCATCGTGTCGATAGATGGAGCGAGAATGTATCTTTCCCAGATTGATTAACCTGTTCTCAAAATTTCCCGTTGCATTACTGGATTCCAATGCCTGCTGTTTCATCCCGATCAGTAGTATCGGTTGATCAGAAGGAGGTTCGACACGATTCCAGAAGCTGTACATGGCGGCGTGTTGACCAAACAGGTTGCGTGACCGGATATCCAGGGCAGGCGTGTCCTTATAAAATGCAAGTGCACTGGCGGTCGACCACTTGCTCATTCCGATCACGATTGGCATTTCTCCCGTTGTTTGCCTGATTTCATCAGCAATTTTCTCGACTTCTGCTGTAGCTTCTTTCCAGAAATAATGCTCGCTCAGGAACTGGTAAGGTAATCCTGGTATTCCCAGTGTGACGTAATGCAGGATGAAGGCATAAGTCAGTAATGACAGGACGATCATCGGTTGCCAGGCAGCACGAAGTCGCGCAGAGAGGCCCATGGGCACATCATTCTGGCCGATCATCCAGGCCATGGTAGGTATCAGTGCCAGCCAGAGGGGGCTGGTCCAGTGAAAACGCAGAGGATCGAAAGTGCTGATTGCCAGGAAAACCAGCAAGGGAGTCCCGGTGAATACGCTGATGAAGAGATATTTTCGGGGAGCCTGACGGTAACTCAGGGAAATGGATCGTAACGCAAATACAGCAGCAATCAGTCCAACCGGGGTAAGTACGGTTGCAATCTGGAGTATCAATAGATGTGTGGCAAACGTATGTTGTGTATTCCCGACTCTGCCAGTCTGGAACAGGAAGGAAGCCCAGTCATTTTCCATGTTCCAGATAATTACCGGACTGAACAGGATCAGTGCAATCAATATAGCGAGATAAGGGTGAGGACGGAGCAACCAACGGCGCGCAACAGGATCCAGGACAGCATAAATCAATGCGGCGATGCCAAGCAGACCAAGCGTATATTTGGATAAAATCCCCAGCCCGAAAGCAATGCCGACTCCAAGCCATGCCTGGCTCTGATTGGCAAGCAAGGCGCGTTCCATGTAATAGAGTGTGGCAGCCCAGGCTGCAATCAGTGGAGCATCCGGTGTCATTGCCAGCCCTGTTGCAAAACCGAATGGTACGATGGCAAACAGCAGTACCGAACGCATGGCAGTGGGTTTGTCGTAAAGGTTGCGCGCAAGTGCGAATACATAAGCCATTGCAATCAATCCGCACAGGAAAGCACCGATTCTGACTCCGAACTCATTATGGCCAGCCAGCGTGGTTCCCAGCCAGATCAACCAGGCAACCATCGGGGGGTGATCGAAAAAGCTCAGATCTATGTGTTGTGCATACTGCCAGTAATAGGCTTCATCAGGTATCAGTTGCGCTACATCCATGTAGGCCAGGCGTAACAGGATGACAAAACAGACAATCCCCACAGAGGCAACGCGCCACCGTGTGTCAGTGGAAACAGGGGGCTCTGTCCGAGGGAATACATAAAAAGCAGAGCCGAGGTAGTTCACCATTGCTGTTGTCAGGATGGCAGGGAAAATTGCCCATTCAGCAGATATACCCCAAGTATAGACCAGCCAGGCCAGGATAGCGCCTCTCAGAAGCAGTGCAAATACACCAACTGTCAGGAAACGGATGAATTGCTGCCAATGCAGATGACCCGCGTGATGCAGCCGGAACGACCATTTTGAATTTATGGTGTAGTTGAAGCTGGCGGCAGCAATGAAACTGGAAATATGTGCCGAAGCCAGGCTGGCTCCGTGCCCGGTCATCCACTGAAAAATCAGGACGTCGACGAAGACTCCCAGAAATCCGACAATGGCAAAGCGGCTGGCTGTGTGGAATGAGACGGTTCCTCCCGCCAGGGTGATGAGTTGCAGTAAATAAACAAGATGGTGGGTGAGGGAAAGTTTGGAATTGCCATGCAGCCGATCGCGGAAACTGATGGGTATTTCCTTTACACGCAACCGGCCTTGTCCGGTCATCAGCAATTCCAGCAGGATCTTGTAGCCGCGAGCATTTTTTGTGATGTTTCCGATCAATTCCCGCCGGAAAGCAAAAAAACCGGAAGTTGCATCATTTACATCGCAAATGATGCGTGCGAGCCAGCCACCGGCTCGTGACAGCCAGAGCCGGTAAAAGGGCCAGCCAACAGTATTGCCGCCAGCGATATACCGACTGCCGATGGTGATGTCATGGGTACCATCCAGTATCGGCTGGATCAGTGCGGCCAGTTTGTCCGGCGGGTGGCTCAGATCAGCATCCATGACGGCAATGATTTCATGCCTGGCGACCGCTGTTCCATCGAGAATGGAAGCGGTCAGATCAGGTTGTGTGTGTCTCTCGATCAGACGCACGTTATGCGTGTTTTGCCATTGTCTGACTTTGTCAGGCGTGCCGTCAGTAGAACCATCGTCCACGATAATGACTTCGAACTGGCTTCCCAGAGTATCAAGAGAAAAAATGCCTGATAACAGCGGATCGATATTTTCAGCTTCGTTCAGGGTGGGAATAATGAGTGAAAATGACATGTTAAGCTCAGGTTGCTCCCCGCAGCCCTGGTGATCAGGAACTGGGGCGTTTTCTCCAGGATGAACAGTGCATTGGCAGGAGGTTCGCTGTTAATGGACAGAATGCTTTATGGATGATTTCTGATATTTCAGGACGGCACGATTATGCTCTTCAAGTGTGGATGAGAAGTGGGAAGTTCCGTCACCTCTGGCAACAAAATAAAGTTCATCAGTAATTGCAGGATTAAAGGCTGCCCGGATGGAAGCCAGGCCTGGCATGGCAATGGGAGTGGGCGGCAGGCCGAAGCGAGTATAAGTATTATATTCATGGTCGGTTTGAAGATCGATCTTGCGCAGGTTTCCATCAAATTTGTTACCCATCCCGTAGATTACAGTCGGGTCAGTCTGGAGTTTCATATTGTGACGCAGACGGTTGATGAATACACCAGCAATCTGGGTGCGCTCATTATCTGCTCCGGTTTCTTTTTCTATGATCGAAGCCAGAATCAGGCCATCATACTGATCTTTTAACGGGAGAAATTCCTGTCGTGCAAGCCACACTGTTTCGAGGTGCTGCTGCATGGCCTGGTAGGCACGTTTCAGAATGGTCAGATCACTGCTGTTTCGGGTAAAGAAGTAAGTATCCGGGAAGAAAAGACCTTCAGCATGAGATTCTTTTGCTCCGATTGCGCGCAGTAATTCTGAGTCGTTGAGTTTGTCGGAGTCATGCCGGAGAGCAGGATGTTCGTCCAGAGCTTTTCTGAATTGAGAAAAGGTCCATCCTTCAAGAAAGGTGATCGCATATTGCCTGACCTTTCCACGGGTGAGATATTTCAGCAGGTCTAACGGTGACAGCTTCTCGGTAAGCTGATAATCCCCAGCCTTGAGTGATGCGTTGTATCCGGTGATATGGGCAAGCAATATGAAAGACCATTCATTGGAAAGGATACCTGCTTCGGCCAATTGTTCGGCAATACGGCGTAATCCACTTCCGGGCTCAATTGAAAATTCACTGGGTACTGCAGGGAGATTCAACGGAGTTGTAGCCAGTCGATAGAACCATACTGAAAACAGCGTACTGCCAACCAGAATGACAATAAGAACGAAACTGGTGAGTTTCAGAAAACGTGTTGATTTAGGCATGTCAGCACACTCGGATGTTCGCTCAACTGGTTATGCCTTTACACCCCGGAGAAAGCATAACCAGTCATCCCAATCTGGAATTCGATTATTTCCAAATAACATATTCCGAAAATTCCGGAAATGATATTCAGATTTTTCTGAAGACTAGTGTGCCATTAGTTCCGCCAAACCCGAACGAGTTCGACAGAGCTGCATCAATTTTCATTTCTCTGGCATTGTTGGGCACATAATCCAGATCGCATGCAGGATCCGGGTCATCGAGATTGATAGTGGGAGGGGCAATCTGGTGATAAACAGCCAAAGCAGAAAAAATTGCTTCTACACCTCCTGCAGCACCCAATAAATGCCCGGTCATCGATTTGGTGGAGCTGACTGCCAGATTTTTTGCATGTTCACCAAAGCAGCGCTTGACTGCAATCGTTTCTGCAATATCTCCTAATGGAGTCGATGTTCCGTGTGCATTGATGTAATGGAGCTCATCAGCGTGAATTTGCGCATCAGATAATGCATTTGTCATGCAACGGGCTGCGCCTTCTCCATCTTCACAGGGTGCAGTCATGTGATGAGCATCTGCACTCATACCGAATCCGGCCAGTTCCGCATAAATCTTTGCACCACGTTTTCTGGCATGCTCCATCTCTTCCAGAACGAGAATACCTGCTCCTTCTCCCAGAACGAATCCATCTCTTTTGAGATCCCATGGTCGACTTGCTGCCGCCGGGTCATCATTGTTCGATGACAAGGCACGTGCTGAAGCAAATCCACCGACAGCAAGTGGTGTAACACATGATTCCGTACCCCCACAGACCATGATATCAGCATCGCCATATTCGATCATTCTGGCAGAGCTACCTATACAGTGCGTGGCAGTTGTACAAGCAGTAACGATGGCAAGATTGGGCCCTTTGTACCCGAACATGATAGACAGATTACCGGCTACCATGTTGATGATGGTACTGGGGATGAAGAAGGGGGAGATTTTCCGGGGGCCGCCAGCATGATAGGCAGCATCGGTATTTTCAATCATGGGCAGGCCGCCGATCCCGGAGCCGATGTTCACACCAATACGATCTGCGTTGAACCCGCTTACATCACTGATGCCGGCATCTCTGATAGCCTGGATGGCAGCCGCCATTCCGTACTGGATAAATATATCCATACGGCGCGCTTCTTTGGCGGAGAGGTACTCTGTTATGTCGAATCCGTTGACTTCTCCTGCAATTTTCGAGGAAAAGTCTGATGCATCGAAGCGCGTGATTCGTGTAATACCGGATTTTCCGGCAATGACGTTTTCCCATGCTTCAGAAACCGTATTGCCGACGGGTGAAATTATGCCTAACCCGGTAATGGCTACTTTACGTTTGGACAAAACGACTCCAATGAATCATTGAAAAAACTGTTTTTACTGAGCTGCGTTGGCTGCTACGAAATCGATCGCTTCCTGAACCGTATTGATTTTTTCAGCTTGCTCATCAGGAATTTCGCATTCGAACTCTTCTTCGAGCGCCATGACCAGCTCAACAGTATCCAGTGAATCTGCACCCAGATCGCTGACAAAGGAAGATTCATTTTTGACATCTGATTCGTTGACGCCCAATTGCTCGGCTACGATTTTTTTGATGCGCTGCTCTATTTCAGTAATTTCCATTGATACACCCATCCTTTTCAGGTAAAGAAACTCTCACAAGTTTAACAAATTTCAAACTACCGGCAATACCTGCCCAGTTCTGCAAGTAAAGCACTTTTTGTTGCTGCAAAAAATATTGAACCTTTCCCGGTTTTGAGAGGGCCTGGATAAAAATGTCCATAACCCGCTCACTCCATATACATTCCGCCATTGACGTGAAGTGTGGCTCCAGTAATATAGTCTGCTGCCGGAGAAGCCAGAAAAACGACAGCCGCAGCGACATCTTCAGGGCGCCCGAATCTTCCGAGAGGGATATGCTGAATCAGTGATTGTTGTTGATCTGGCGAAAGAGAACGGGTCATATCGGTATCGATAAAGCCTGGAGCTACACAGTTCACAGTGATGTTTCTGCTGCCAATTTCTTTTGCGAGTGACTTGCTGAAACCGATCATCCCGGCCTTGGCCGCTGCATAGTTGGTTTGTCCAGGATTTCCGGTTGCGCCCACTACTGATGAGATATTGATGATCCGACCGCTGCGTGCTTTCATCATGGTGCGCAGTACGGCACGACTGAGACAGAACACGGATTTCAAATCGGTCTGGATAACGTTATCCCATTCATCATCCTTCATGCGGGCCAGCAGGTTGTCTCGTGTGATACCGGCGTTGTTGATCAGTATTGCAACATCTCCCAGTGATTGTTGTATGGTCTCAATACCACTCTTGATATGCTCGATGTTGCTGACATCCATGATCAGCCCCATCCCCGAAATGCGAGCTTCGCTGAGATACTGACTGATATGGCCGGCTCCAGTTTCGGAAGTGGCGGTTCCGATGACGGTAGCGCCATGCTTTCCCAGCTCAAGTGCGATAGCTTTGCCGATTCCACGGCTTGCGCCCGTTACCAGTGCGATTTTATGTTCCAGTAGCATCCGAGAATTTGTGAGTAATTGGAATGACTATTTCTGATGGTATATTGCCGACGTATTATTTCAACGTTTCTACCGTTTTGAGAAGTGAGCCGGAATCGGTCAGCGCGATATTTTCCAGATTCTTATCGATGCGCCGGTTCAGTCCGGACAGCACCTTACCCGGACCGCATTCCACGACATATTTTACATTCTGTGCCGCGATGGCCTGAATGGTCTCTGTCCAGCGAACCGGACGATAGAGCTGGCGCACAAGTATCTCACGAATGGAAGCGGTTTCAGAATGTTGCTGGACGTCAGCATTATGCAAAATAGGAATGCGGGGAGGTTGCAGCGCAATTTCTTCCAGTAGAAGAGCAAACTTTTCTGCTGCCGATTGCATGAGCGAGCAGTGTGAAGGAATACTCATTGGCAGTATGACCGCCAGCTTTGCTCCTTTTGATTTTGCGAGCACTACTGCTCGGGCAACTGCCTGGGAATGGCCGGCAATCACCACCTGGCCGGGCGCATTGAAATTTGCCGGTTCAAGCGATGTATCTGGCATCGCATTTATTACTTCGGTGCATACTGAAGAGACGATATCATCATCTAGTCCGACAATAGCTGCCATGCCTCCGGTTCCTTCGGGAACGGTTTCCTGCATGACTTTTGCACGATAACGAACCAGTTTCAGGGCATCAGTAAAAGTGAGTACTTCAGCTGCAACCAGCGCAGCGTATTCACCAAGACTGTGGCCGGCCAGATAATGCGGCTCAATTCCCCCTGCCTGTTGCCACGCCCGGTAAATGGATACATCTGCAGCCAGCATGACAGGCTGGGTATTGGTAGTGAGATTCAGACTGTCTTCAGGTCCGTTACTGACCAGCGACCATAGGTCCTGTTGCAGGATATCCGATGCCTCATTGAAAGTTCCACGTACCGATGGCAGCTCGGAATAGCTATTCATCATACCAACTGACTGAGATCCCTGTCCGGGAAAAACGAAAGCGGCTTTCATATTTTACCAGCGTACCAGAACTGATCCCCAGGTGAATCCTCCTCCTACACCTTCCAGCACGATATGCTGGCCCGGTTGGATACGACCGTCACGTACTGCCTGGTCGAGTGCCAGTGGAACGGAAGCAGCCGAGGTGTTGCCGTGTTGTGAAACCGTTGCTACCACTTTTTCTTCAGGGATACCCAGTTTCTTTGCCGTCGAGGTAATGATGCGAATATTGGCCTGATGTGGAATCAGCCAGTCGATATCGGAAGGTTGCAGCTGATTCGCTTGCAGTGCTTCCAGTGCGGCTTCTTCCAGGACTTTGACCGCGAATTTGAAGACTGTACCGCCTTCCATGGTAATGAAAGGAGTCCCTTGTATTTTACCGGAATGGATCGACGCAGGTGCTGTGAGAACCTGGCTGTAACTCCCATCTGCATGCAGATGGGATGAAAGGATCCCCGGTTTCTGATCACGAGTGAGAATCACTGCTCCTGCACCGTCACCAAACAGGACACAGGTACTGCGGTCGTTCCAGTCCATGATACGAGAGTAGACTTCAGCACCAACAACCAGCGCATTACGCGCTTTCCCGGAGCTGACAAACATGTCTGCCGTGGCCAGCGCATAAATGAATCCGCTGCAGACAGCCTGCACATCAAAGGCCGGCCCGTTGGATATACCAAGCTTGTTCTGCAGAATACAGGCTGTGCTTGGAAAGATCATGTCCGGTGTCGTCGTTGCGACGATGATCAGATCAATGTCCTTTGCCTGGATATCTGCAGCCTCAATGGCATTCCGGCTTGCTTCCAGCGCAAGATCACTTGCCATCTGGCCTTCTGCAGCAATATGCCGTCGTTCGATACCGGTACGCGTCCGTATCCATTCATCGCTGGTATCAACCATCGATTCGAGGTCCTGATTGGTCAGGATTTTCTCCGGCAGGTAACTGCCGGTGCCAATGATCCGTGAATACATGGTCATGTTTACTCTATCGATACCGGTTGTGCGATGTTTTGTTCAATATTGTTTCGCAATGTCTCAATATGCTCGACGATGTTCCGTAACGTGCCACCACGTACTTCTTCCACCGCACGCCTGATGGCACAGCGGAAAGCGTAGCTGTCGGCTGATCCGTGACTTTTGATGACAACACCCCGTAACCCCAGCAGACTCGCTCCATTATACTGGCGGTGATCAACCCGCCGCCTGAAGGCATTGATCACCGGTAAGGCCACCAGTCCTGCCAGCCTGCTGAATAAGGAACGCCTGAACTCTTCACGCAGATAACTTGCCAGCATTTGAGCCAGTCCTTCCGAAGTTTTGAGTGCGACATTGCCGACAAAGCCGTCGCATACTACTACATTGGTCGTCCCGCGGTAAATGTCATCCCCCTCGATGTTGCCATAAAAGTTCAAACCGCTGGAACGAAACAACTCGGCTGCCCGCTTGACTACATCATTACCTTTGATGTCTTCCTCACCAACGTTCAGCAGGCCGATACTTGGATTGGGTTTGTTCTCGACTGACGAAACCAGTGTTGCTCCCATTATGCCAAACTGAAGCAAATGTTCAGCTGTACAGTTTACGTTTGCTCCCAGATCCAGCACGTAGGTATGCCCTGAAATGGTTGGAAGGATAACTGCCAGTGCGGGTCGGTCTATTCCCGGGATGGTTTTGAGCACAAATCGGGAAGTGGCCAGTAATGCGCCTGTATTTCCTGCACTGATGCATGCCTGTGCTTCACCACTTTTAATCAGGTTGAGTGCTACACGCATCGAAGAATCTTTCTTGTTGCGCAAGGCAACAGCCGGGTGTTCATCCATGCCGACGACTTCGTTCGCCGGGTGTAATCTGAGCCGCGAGCCGGGCGATACCTTAAGCGCATCCAATTCTCTGGAAATGACCTCGGGTTTACCAACCAGAATAATGTTGGTTTCGCAGTCGTGATGCAAGTATTCAACAGCTGATGGAACTGTGACATGCGGACCGTGATCGCCACCCATGCAATCAATTGCTACCGTTATATTCACTTGTCAAGAAGGATCTGACAGCAGGGCTAATGCAGTATGGGCAGATACCATCAATCGTCGTTTTTGGTTTTGATTACTTTTTTGCCGCGATAATACCCGTTCGGGCTGATGTGATGCCGTAAATGGGTTTCCCCGGTAGTGGGTTCGATCGCAAGCGGAGGATTGGTCAGCGCATCGTGAGAGCGATGCATCCCGCGCTTGGAGGGGGATTTTTTGTTTTGTTGTACAGCCATGTTTAACTCCAGAGTAAAAACGACTTATAAAAGTACCGGTTCAATGTGATTGCTTCAGTGACGCCAACACGGTAAAAGGATGTTCTTTTACGGCGGCTTCATGTATTCCGGTTCCAGTTGACGGGTGACACCCGGCGGTATCTTCATGACGAGGGGAAACCGGCAGGCTCAGGATCACTTCATCCTCTATCAAAGCCAGAATATCGAGTTCATTCGAAGCATAAATCGCATCCACAAACATATCTTCGTCATAACGTGACAACTCATCCTCGTTTCGGGCCAGAAGCAGTGCTGTCTTCACATCGAGTGTGTATTCGATCTTTTCCAGACAGCGCTGGCAACTCAAGTCGATGATTCCGTTGACTGACATTTTCAGCAGCGGCCTGTCACGTTCATCCAGTAATCCGGTGACCAGATAAGCCAATTCTCCCGCTGAGTTTGTCAGATAATCTCTTAGACGCTCAAGATTGAGCAGGGGGACATTTCCCTGAAGTGATTTGCCACTGCGGACAAAATCCAGTGCATCTATGACAAGTTGGTCGAACATAAGGCGCGCATGTTATATTTTTTATAACAAAGTGTCAAAATCACAAATCGGCATATTACTATAATATTTTGAAAAATCGCACGAATTACCCTCCGCTTATACTGGGTTCCAGCTCGGTTTACCGGTGTGAACTGCTGCAGCGTCTGCAGATACCTTTTGAAACCGCAAGTCCGGCCGTCGACGAGTTTGCTTTGCCCGGGGAAGCGCCTGGGACAACTGCGTTGCGTTTGGCAAAAGAAAAGGCACATGCGGTAGCAAAGCTGTTTCCTGATGCACTTATCATCACAGCAGATCAGGTTGCAGCCCTGGGGGAAATACAACTGGGCAAACCATTGAGTCATGAAAATGCTGTCCAACAACTCCGTTTGATGCGTGGCAGGGAAGTCATCTTTCATTCGGCGCTATGCCTGTTCAACAGTCGTACAACCCGTCTGCAGGCGCGTGTCATACCGTGTTCGGTAAAGTATCGCGAGTTGAGCGACAGTCAGATCGAGCACTATCTTGCAAAGGAACAACCTTACCATTGTGCCGGCAGTGCAAAAGCGGAAGGTCTGGGGATTGCTCTGATTGAACGCATTACCGGGGAAGATCCTAACGCGCTGATCGGACTGCCGCTGATAGCACTGGTGGAGATGTTGATGGAGGAGGGGGTGGAACTGTTTTAGCGTTGCCAATCCTCTGCCCAAATGCTGAACCATTTTCCCTATTTTTCCATCTGGCTGTGGAATGGCCGGAATCCGTATTTTCATGTTACATTGCAGCAGCCCAATGTAGATACCTGTCGCTGTTTTCCAGATGAATAAACTTTCCGTTGGTGATAATGAATAAACCTTCCTCTGCCAGGCTGATCATTCTGGCATTTCTTGTCAGCATGCTGACAAATACGTTCGGATGGTCATTCAACGGTAAGGTGTTCACGCATGAACTGGCGCATCATCATTACAGGGAGTTGTTTCTGATGTATCCCGATGCGCATCTTGAGCTGCACCACGCGCTTGATGACAGTGTTGATCTGGATGCCGCTACTCACTTGTGTCTGCACGCTGCCGGCCAGTTTCAACCGTTTTACCTGCCCGCATCATTGCAGATAAATACTGCTGACGTGAGGGAGATGACACCGGAAATTGCTGACAGCTCTTTTCCGGAAACGATTCCCGACCGTCTTTACCACCCTCCCCGATTACTTTCCTGATCCAGTCTTGGCTGGCTGAAACTGCAGCAGAGCCGGGTAGCCGCCGGGTTGGCCGTTCGGCAATCCGGTTTATTCGCTGTGTCACGTTCGACGTGTTTTCACAGCATGACTTCGTTATCAATCATCATGATGGAATATCAGGTAGAAAGAAGACCCGGGTCATTTCACCAGGGGGGGGCGATATTTTTCCTGGCGTTCGTACTGACAGGAATGATGCCTGTCCAGAATTATGGCGTGGCGCTCGCAAATGCTGCAGCGCTGACCGCGGATGTACAGGCAGGTGGTATCAGTGAAAAAGGGGATCTTACCTTGCAACAGGTGCTGCAACTGGTTTTGCAGAATAACCCTGAGTTATCCGCTTTTTCCAGAGAAATAGCCGCTCATGAAGGTACGAAATTACAGGCCGGTCTGTTCAATAATCCGGAGTTCAGTATCGAAGCGGAAGACATCAACTCTTCCAATAGTGCCATTCAGAAATTTGCGACTTTCCGTATCAGTCAGTTGATTGAACTTGGCGGTAAGCGGCCGGCCCGGGTGAATGTAGCAACGCTTGGGCAGGAACTGGCCGATCAGGCTCATGCCGCCAAACGGTTGGAAATCATTGCACGTACCGCCAGTGCCTTTGTCGATGTGCTGGAAAATCAGGCGCAGGTGAGTGTAATGGACGATACCTTGCATCTGGTCCAGGTTGCGATGGAGACGGTGGTTAAACGGGTCGAAGCCGGGAAAGCACCGCCCATGGAGGCAATTCGTTCGAAAGTTGCGCTATCCACTGCAAGCATCGAGCTGGAACAGGCCCGGCGCAGCCTGTCAGCCGCCAGAACGAAGCTTGCCTTACTTTGGGGTGAAGCAGAACCTCGATTCGACCGGGTGCTGGGAGAACTGGAATCATTCGTCGAGATACCGGAGTTTGATCAGCTGGTAAAGCGCCTCGAAGAAAACCCGGTCGTGCGGCAAAGTCTCAAGAATGTTGCACAACGCGAGGCGATGGTCGAGCTGGAAAAAGCCAGGAAAATTCCTGATATAACGGTCGATGCGGGTATTCGGCGTTATCTGGGAACGGACGACACTACTGCCGTGGTGGGGATGTCGATTCCCATTCCGATTTTTAACCGTAATCAGGGGAATGAGCTGGAAGCTCGCCAGCGCCTGAACAAGGCAATGGATGAACGGATGTCGGTCGAATTGCAGCTCAGGACTGAGTTTGTACGTAACTACGAGAGTCTGCTGGCAGCCCGGAATGAAATCAGGGTGTTACATGATGCAGTGCTGCCGGGTGCACAGAATGCCTTCGAGATCACCAACCGGGGGTATCAACTGGGCAAATTCAGTTTTCTGGAAATGCTGGATGCTCAGCGTACTTTTTTTCAGAATCGCATTCTTTATGTGCGGGCGCTGGCCAATTATCAGCGCCTGGTCAACACGATCGAGCAGTTGATTGCAGCACCGCTTGCTGATTCAGCTACGGATTCAACGAGACTCAACAATCAAGGGAAGGAGCACAATCAATGAACGTTACCGGACGGTTACCCATCGTAGCGGTTATTCTGGCCGGTATCCTGCTGGGAACATGGCTGCTGATCGGCGGATCCCCGGATATCGTAGAGCGATTTTCTTCTGCGGAGCCGGAAACTGAATCCGGATCAGCAACCGGATCCAGGGGCGGGGAATTATTTACGAAAGACGATTTGAGCCTGGAACTGATCATCCATGAAGAGGGTGTGTTTCCACACTTCAGAATCTATCCATACTGGCAGAAGCAATCCTTGTCACCGGCAGAGGTGAAGGTAACGGTGGCATTGTCACGCCTCGGCAGGCCGGCGCAACTGTTTCATTTCCGGCCGGAAAGCGACTATCTGATCAGTGACCAGGAAGTGGAAGAGCCGCATTCTTTCGAACTGGTCGTCGCTGCTGAGTATCAGGGCAAGGCCTATCGCTGGAATCACAGCCAGGTCGAGGCACGAGTGGAAATGTCCGATACGATGATGCAAAGCAGCGATATCGAGCTGGCCACGGCCGGTCCTGCTGTTATCCGCTCGGAGATTACCCTGCCGGGTGAAATCATCTTCAATGAACATAATATTGTGCATGTAGTTCCTCGTCTGCCCGGTATGGTGGTGTCTATCAAACGCCACCACGGGCAGCGGGTGAAAAAAGGTGAGGTGCTTGCTGTCATGGAAAGCGCCATGCTGGCTGATCTGCACAGCCAGTATCTGCTTGCCCGCAGGCGACAAACATTGGCGCAAACGATTTATGATCGGGAAGAACAGTTATGGCGGGAGAAGATTACCGCCAGACAGGATTACCTTACTGCCAGGCAGCAGCGGGAAGAAGCCAGTATTACCACCCAGCTGGCGGCTGAACGCTTGCTGGCACTGGGTGTGCAGCCGAAATCCGATTTATCCGGGAAAAATCTTGCCCGTTATGAAATCCGCTCTCCCATTTCCGGAATTGTTATCGATGAAGCGATCGTTACCGGAGAAGTCGTTAAGGAGGATAAAACTGCATTTATCATCGCCGACATTTCCACGATCTGGGCGGCTGTCAGGGTTTTTCCCGGCAATCTGCACCAGGTTCATGTAGGCCAGCGTGCCGTCATCCGGGCAAATGCCTATGATCTGACGCGGGAAGGAGAAGTCACCTATGTGACGACGCTGCTCGACGAACAGACTCGTACAGCGGTTGCACGGGTGCAGCTCGATAATCAGGATGAACGATGGCGGCCTGGCATGTTCGTCAAAGCTGATTTGCAGACCGAAGCAGCCGAAGTTCCGGTGGCAGTATCGCTGGAAGCGATTCAGACAATCGGTGACCAGTCAGTCGTATTTGGCCGTTATGGCGATTATTTCGAAATGCGTCCGCTCAAACTGGGGCGCAGTGATAACCGGATGGCCGAGGTGATCGAAGGTTTGTTCGCAGGCGAGCGCTATGCCGTAAGTAACAGTTTCATCATCAAGTCAGAGCTGGGTAAAGCAGGAGCCGCGCATGATCACTGAGGAAATACCGGTTGATCTTCCGTGCTGCCCGATTATTGTGTTTACCAGTCTGATTTCTTTTTGTTCTGCTGGCTGCTACCGTGATCTGGTCGGGGAGGTCACTCATGTTTGAACGTATGCTTGCAGCAGTGATCCGGCATCGTGGACTGGTCATGCTGGCAGTGCTGGCGATGGCGGCACTGGGTTTGTACAGCTACCAGAAACTGCCGATCGATGCCGTGCCCGATATTACCAATGTGCAGGTGCAGATCAACACCGCAGCGCCAGGTTATTCACCCATGGAAGTCGAGCAGCGCATCACTTTCCCGGTTGAAACCATCATGGCAGGGTTGCCCGGGCTGGATTACACGCGCTCATTATCGCGGTATGGATTATCCCAGGTGACGGTAGTATTCCGGGAAGGAACAGATATTTATTTTGCCCGACAACTGGTTAGTCAGCGTATTCAGGAAGCGAGGGGGCAATTGCCTGCCGGTATCGAACCTGAAATGGGGCCGATTTCCACCGGACTGGGTGAGATATTCATGTGGATAGTCGAAAGTATTCCGGACGCACGCAAACCAGATGGAACTGCCTACACGTCTACTGATCTGCGCGAAATCCAGGACTGGATCATTCGGCCGCAATTACGCATGGTGGAAGGCGTGACCGAAGTCAACACCATCGGCGGGTTCGTCAAACAGTACCACGTTACTCCCTACCCGGAAAAACTCGTCGCTTACGGATTGACGCTGCAGGAAATCGTGGCGGCGCTCGAGCGTAACAATCTTAATCTGGGGGCAGGTTACATCGAAAAACGGGGCGAGCAGTATCTGGTACGTTTGCCCGGCCAGGTCAGCAATCTGGATGAAATCGGTGAGATTACGCTGGGCAGCAGGCAGGGAACTCCGTTACGCATCAAGGATGTGGCCGATATACTGATTGGCAAGGAATTACGTACAGGTGCTGCCACCCGTAATGGTGAAGAGACGGTATTGGGAACCGCCCTTATGCTGATCGGGGAAAACAGTCGTACCGTGGCCCATGCGGTTGCCGGGAAACTGACGGAAATTGGCCGCTCACTGCCGGCTGGGGTGGTGGTCGTTCCTGTTTATGATCGAACCACACTGATCGATGGCACGATTCATACCGTTTCCAGCAATCTGATCGAAGGCGCCGCGCTCGTCATCGTCGTACTGTTCCTGTTTCTCGGTAATTTCCGTGCAGCGGTGATCGCGGCACTCGTCATCCCACTGTCGATGCTGTTTACATTCAGCGGCATGGTCGTCAATCATGTCAGTGCCAACCTGATGAGTCTGGGGGCGCTGGATTTTGGCATCATCGTCGATGGTGTCATCGTCATCATCGAGAACAGCATCCGCTGTTTTGCGCAGGAACAGGCAAGGCTGGGGCGGGCATTGAGCCGGGAAGAACGGCTGAAGCTGGTGTTTACAGCCACGCAACAGGTACGGCGCGCGCTGATTTACGGACAGATGATCATCATGATTGTCTACTTGCCGATTTTTACGCTGTCTGGCGTGGAAGGCAAAATGTTTCATCCCATGGCATTTACCGTGGTGGCAGCATTGCTGGGTGCGCTGATTCTGTCAGTCACTTTCGTGCCGGCAGCTGTTGCCCTGTTTCTGACCGGCGAAGTGGCAGATGAAGAAAGCCGGATCGTCGTATGGTGTAAACGTTTCTACCAGCCGATGCTGGTGGTAGTGATGCGTAATCAGGGCTTGACTATCACCGTTGCCGCAGTGGTAATGGGGTTATCAGTGTTGCTCGCTACACGTCTGGGCAGTGAATTTGTACCCAGCCTGAATGAGGGTGATATTGCACTGCACGCAATTCGTATTCCCGGTACCAGCCTTTCCACTGCCATTGCCATGCAGGGGGAACTGGAAAAGGTGATTCAGTCGTTTCCGGAAGTGGAGCAGGTATTCAGCAAAATTGGAACGGCCGAGGTTGCGACCGACCCAATGCCACCCAGCGTAGCGGATATCTTTGTCATGCTCAGGCCGCAATCGGAGTGGTCTGAACAGTACCGGACCAAAGATGAACTGATTGCTGCAATGGAGAAAGCGGTGTTGCAAGTGCCGGGTAACAACTATGAATTTACTCAGCCGATCGAAATGCGCTTCAATGAGCTGATTTCAGGAGTACGTGCCGATGTCGCCATCAAGGTATTCGGTGATGATCTGGATAAGCTGCTTGCCCTGGGGGAGGATATCGAAGCACTGGTTGCAACCGTGCCAGGGGCTGCGGATGTGAAAGTGGAGCAGGTGACCGGATTACCAGTGTTATCCATCCAGGCCGATCGCGCCAATGTTTCGCGTTATGGGCTGAATGTTGCCGATGTGCAGGATGCAGTGGCTATCGCAGTGGGGGGTAAAAGTGCCGGGTTGATTTTCGAAGGGGATCGTCGTTTTGAATTGCAGGTGCGTCTGCCTGAATCGTTGCGGGCCGATATTGAAGCGTTGCGTTATTTACCCCTTGGTTTGCCGGTTCAACCTGGCACACAGGGAGGATTGCTGGCCGGACAATTGCCGCTGGCTGGCTCAACCGCTTTTGTGACGCTGGGTGAGGTGGCTGATTTCAGAATCATGCAGGGGCCGAACCAGATCAGCCGCGAGAATGGCAAGCGTCGGGTGGTAGTAACAGCCAACGTGCGAGGGCGTGATCTGGGCTCCTTCGTCAGGGAAGTACAAATGCTGGTCAATGAAAAAATTCGGATTCCACCGGGTTACTGGCTGGTGTGGGGCGGTCAGTTCGAACAAATGATTTCAGCGGCGGAACGTTTGCAGATCGTGATACCGGTTGCGCTGGCATTGATTTTTATGATGCTTTATACCGTATTCGGCAATTTCCGGGATGGGTTGCTGGTATTCACCGGTGTGCCGTTCGCGCTGACGGGAGGGGTGTTGGCGCTATGGCTGCGTGACATTCCGCTGTCCATTTCAGCCGGGGTTGGGTTCATTGCGCTGTCAGGAATCGCAGTGCTCAACGGGCTGGTCATGCTGACTTTCATCCGCGAATTACGCCAGGAAGGCCGCGCCCTGGTGGATGCTGTACAAATTGGTGCGCTCACAAGATTGCGCCCGGTGCTGATGACAGCGCTCACCGATGCCGTTGGATTCATTCCCATGGCACTGGCAACTGGTCTTGGCGCTGAGGTACAGCGTCCGCTAGCCACGGTCGTGATTGGTGGTATCCTTTCCTCAACGATTCTGACATTGCTGGTATTGCCCGTGTTGTATTACGTGTTTTACAAACGCCAGGAAGAGGATGGAAAGAGTTATCAGAAAAAAACGGAGATGCTGCCGGATGCGAACATTCCATGAGGATTTCGGCCGCGTCGGAATTTTTTCCACTTTCTGCCGTTGTGCAATGGCCGAATGAGCTGAGTCAGGGATAATCGGGAATTGTAGTGGTACAGAGCGTTCTTTTACCGGCGAGCGGGCAGATGCTATGAGACAATGAATGTCGAATAATTTTACATTTTTGTGGATTACTGATCAGCCATGGCCGGGAGTGGTTTTTATCTTCATGTTTTTTATGGTATTAAATTATTCTTTACGGTATGGTACGAAATATGCATGTTAAAAGTACAACAGCAGACTTTATTGGCTTCCTGTTGTTATACTGGCGATATTTTATTTCCCTAAGTTTTGTATGTTTTTTACATGAAAGGTGATTAACGTGACAGAAGAAAAAATTCAGGGACAAACAGCTGCTGCTCCTCAGCCGGCGCGCAGGCGATTGCTCAAGAGCACGGTCGCCATTCCGGTTATCATGACGCTGCATAGTGGTGCGGTACTAGCGCGATCAAGCAATTTGGTAGGTCCGGCTGCTCCGGAGGATGTACATCAAGTTGATGGGAAATATGCGTGTGCTATTCCAGATCCAAATGAAGACCAGTCAGCTGCTCCACCCTACGATCTGGGTGATTCTCCGAATGTATTTTTGGCAAATAGTCCAGAAGAGTGTGAAAATCCACCAGTAGGTGGGATTTTGCTTTCTCAAGGAGCATTTGGCTCTTTTTGGATTCCACCGAGCGGTTAGTAGTGATAGTGTAGGTCGAATGAATGACTGGTATTTATCTTGTTTCTTATCATTACGCATAGAGAATTGGGAAGGTGAATTTACTGTATTCCAGCCGGAATCCGGTAAAACCCATTTTCTGAATGAGATGGGGCTGAAAATCCTCACGATACTTGATCAATCTCCTGCCACGCTGGAAACAGTTTGCAAAGCGTTATCAGAGTATTTTTCGTTGCAACCTGACAAAGATTTTCCGGGACAAATCGCTAAAACGCTACATCGTTTTGAAACACTTGGCCTGATCACCAGAGTGAAAGAACACGCGTGAAGGTTGAGCAATTTTCGCTGGATCAGTTACGCACATTACTTGCCGGATCAGGTCTGCGTGTAAAAGCAGGGCCGTTCAATCTGTCTATTCAGACCTGCTTACCCTCACTTACCGATCAACTCTATCGGATGTACTCCCACTACTCGCTGGTGGATGAAACAGAAATTGCTGAATTTCATGTTCGAATAATTCCTAAACATTCGATCAGGCGGCCATTTGTCCGGCTGATTCAGTTTCAAGTCGATGGCCGCGCTCCATTCCCACCTGTTCCTGTAGAGCAAGCACTGGCAACACTGGAATGGGGTATCAATCTCGTCATCGCCATGCGTGTCAATCACCTGTTACTGTTTCATTCTGCTGCCGTGGAGCGCAATGGCCATGTACTGTTGCTGCCAGCCTGGCCAGGCAGCGGCAAGACAACCTTGTGCACGGCACTGATTCACCGTGGCTATCGGCTGTTTTCCGATGAATTTGGGTTGATGGATCCGCAGTCGGGTGAATTTTTTCCGCTACCCCGGTTGATGCCGCTCAAAAATCAATCGATCGGGGTGATTCGTGATTATCTGCCGGAAGCAGTGCTGGGGCCGGAAATACCGGGTACATTGAAAGGAACGGTTGCCCATGTGCGCCCGCCGCAGGAAAGTATCGAACGGGCGGATGAAACTGCGAAACCACGCTGGATCGTTTTTCCGAAATGGTCAGCGGGTGCTGCTTTGCGGTTGGAATCTTTGCCGCAATCCGAGGCGTTTCTGTTGCTGGCAACCAATGCATTCAATTACGAAGTGCTGGGAGAAACCGCATTTGATGCGGTAACCAGTCTGGTTCGTAACTGTGAGTGCCGCAAACTGGTTTATTCCGATTTCGATAGCGCTTTGGCCGCGCTGGATGAACTGACCGATGGCTAAGGTTGATACCAGGCCAGATCATCACCGGTTGCTGCTGGAAGCGATCGTTCAGCCTGCTTCCCTGACCAGATACGACAATCGGCAATGGGAATTATTGTTGCGGTTGGCGAGACGGGCGCAGCTATCCGGCTACCTTGCAGCCAAACTGGAAAAAGATGAGCTGTTGGACAAAATTCCGCGGCGTGCTTCCAATCTGTTGCGCTCTAGCTTAATTCAGGCAAGAAAACAGCAGCAATCGGTCAACTGGGAGCTGAACCGGGTGATTTGGGCGCTGGATGGCCAGGATATCCCGGTTATCGTCCTCAAGGGAATGGCATATCTGTTGCAGGATCTGCCGAATGCTCCGGGGCGCATGTTTGCTGACCTGGATTTGCTGGTGTCGAAAGAAAATCTGGGTCAGATCGAATCCAGCCTGCTGAAGAAAGGCTGGCGGCATCATGCACTGACCGACTACGATGAGCGTTACTATCGTGAGTGGAGTCATGAAATTCCCGCATTGGTGCATCCTGAACGCAGTGTTGAAGTGGATGTTCACCATACACTTTCTTCACCGCTGGGCAAGCTGAAGATCGATCCACTGCCATTCCGGGAAGCAGCGGTCAAAGTGAAAGATGCAGGTATTTATGTGTTGAGCCCGGAAGATATGGTGCTGCATTGTGCAGTCAACCTGTTTCAGAACAACGAGCTGGCCGACGATCTGCGGCATCTGCTCGATTTTCACGAGATGATGCTGTTTTTCAGCAGTCAGCAGCCGTTTTTTCAACAAAAGCTGATCGAGCGCGCTAATCAGCTCGGATTAGGAAATCCGCTGTTTTACAGTTTGTATTTCAGTCGCTTATTGCTGCGATCAGCGATTCCGGATGATCTGGAAAAACAGCTCGATCGGCAACCCGGTTGGCTGGCGCGGCGTGTCATGCATCATTGCGTACCGCTGGCATTACTGCCGCAGCATCCTGATCACCCTTCCAGGATGGCGGGATACGCGCGTATGTGGCTTTACTGGCGCAGCCACTGGCTGCGCATGCCGCTTTACCGTCTGGTACCGCACCTGGCCTATAAGTTTTATCTGTCCGTGTTTCCGGCCAGGGCTGAAACATCAAAGTAGGAATAACGTAGCCAGGCCCAGGAAAATAAAGAAACCGCCACTATCAGTGACGGCAGTGATCAGGACACTGGAGCCGAGGGCAGGATCACGCCCGAACTTCTTGCGTGTCAGCGGGATAAGTACGCCGACGAATGCAGCCAGCAGCAGATTCAGCAGCATGGCGAGTGCCATGACTAGACCCAGTTGCATGTTACGGTAGATGGCGTAGGTGAATAGCCCTACTACACTTCCCCATACGATGCCATTGACGATACCGACACCGATTTCCTTGCTGATCAGTTTCAAGGTGCTGTCCTGATTCACCTGTCCCAGCGCAATGGCCCGAACGATCATGGTGATGGTCTGATTACCGGAATTTCCACCTACCCCCGCTACAATGGGCATCAGCGCAGCAAGTGCAACCAGTTTCTCGATCGAGTTCTCGAATAATCCGATCACGCGAGAAGCAATGAATGCCGTGACCAGGTTGATCGCTAGCCAGGCCCAGCGGTTGCGTACACTTTTCCAGATGGGAGCAAACAGATCTTCTTCTTCGCTCAGACCGGCTTGGCTGCGTGCTTCGAGATCTGCCTTCTCACGCATGAAGTCAATGACTGCGTTGACCGTTACTCGGCCCAGCAGCTTCCCTTCTGAAGAAATGACGGGGGCGGTTACCAGATCGTACCGTTCAAATGCATGAGTGGCTTGTTCAGCCTTATCGTCTGGAAGAAATTTGACCGTGTCGCGCGCCATGACTTCCATCACAGTGGCTTCAGGGTCACTTACCAGCAACTGGTTCAACAGCAAGACTCCCTGCAGTTGTTCAGTACGGTCGACCACGAACAGCTGATCAGTATGATCCGGCAATTCGCCAAGCCGGCGTAAGTAACGCAGCACGACTTCAATGCGCACATCTCCACGTACGGTAATGACATCGAAATCCATCAGTGCGCCTACCGCATCCTCGGAGTAGGACATGGCGGCACGCAGCTGCTCACGTTCTTCCATAGGCAATGCCTGGAAGACGTCTTCCATGACATCGCTGGGTAAATCAGGGGCCAGATCGGCAATTTCATCCGCGTCCAGTTGTTCTGCCGCAGCAACCAGCTCCTCGCTGTCCATGTCCTCGATCAGCGTTTGGCGAACGGCATCGGAGACTTCGAGCAGTACCTCACCATCCTGCTCGGCCTTGACCAGCCCCCAGATGATCAGCCGATCTTCGAGAGGCAAAGCTTCAAGGATATGGGCGATATCCGCCGGGTGAAGCTTGTCCAGTGCCTGTCGCAGATTGGAGAGATTCTGTTTTTGTATGATCGATTCGATCAGTTCCGGCTCGGGCGTATCCTGCAGACGGACGAAACCTTCGACCAGTTTGTATTTTTGCAGCAGATAGGTGACTTTCTGCAGCTTGTCTTCCAGGTTTTCGTGATTTTCTTCAGTCATGACTGATCTGTAATCGAAGTTGTCGGTCGAGGGTGGTTATACAATCGAACTGGCGAGGCACACACCTGCCACGTGGTTGTCTGATGTCAGAAATACCGTTTAGAAGATGAAAAGAAAAAGATGATTCCGTGAAATTTTTCCGAATGATCGGAATACCGATCGGGGGTATAGCGTTTTTTCACGGATCCAATCATCGTTGCAGCAGTAAAAAATGCATCTACTGGCTGTAAACGGTATATAAAAGACAGGGAAATCCGGATCAGTCGGAATCGGACCAGCACATTCAGCCTGTATCCGTTTTTCATTTTAGCATGGAATTTTTTACAGAAAAAAGACAGGGCGACGACATGGATGCTTGCGGAGGCGTGGTATTTTCGTTTTTGCAGCTGCGAAGTATAGGGCTATCAACCAGGTCACCACATCACGAAAGAGTCAGGAAAAAGGGGATATGTACGAGGTGACACAGTTACCGCCATTGCGCAAGTAACCCGGGATTCGATTGTGAATATCGTACCTGCACCGGTTGATTCACGTGCTGTATTGTCTGGATACGTGCGTGCCCGGGTCGTTACACCGGAATTGCTGCTTTCACTGGCTGCTGTGGCCGGCAGCATCGGTCAGCAGGTCAGGGAACATGGTTCATTCGCCTGCCTGCCAGCGACTGTGATGGCCAACGTGTGTAACGGTATGTATCTTGCCTCGGAGACGATCCGTCATATCGAGAAAGAACCTTCACTGCATTTCGATGCGGACACTCGGGAAAATCTTAGTACCTTCAAGCGGGAGGTAGACAATGCGACCAAATTCATCCTATTGTGGGTGAAGGTGGTAGTGCAGTTGCACCCGGCTTGGGTACGATGGTGGGCTGTTCCTGATGCCTCGTCACTGGTGGATAAAGTATCCGGTACGATACCGTTCATTTGGCGATGGTGATACCGGGGGCACCTGTGCGCGGCAAGTCGGTCACCGTCATCTGAAACAGCAGGTACAGCATCTGAAATGCATCGCGATTCCAGCGGGCCTGCTGCCCTTGGGTATCCACTGCGTAATGCCTGTCATGTGAACGGATTGACAGATCGGTATTCGGCGAGGGGGTATCCGTCACGAGAAGCGCCATCGTGGCAACAGGATTTTCATCACGGGAGACAGGTAGTGTGCGTAGATCTTTTTCTACGTGGTATTCCGGCTCATCGCTCAGTGAACGGCCGAGAGCGCTGATGATTGCGTGAAAACTTCTTAACCGGAAAATACCCTTCATGGGCCATTCTCCCCCCATTCCACCAGGACGGATGTCGAACGCCACATCATTCGGCTCCCATCCTTCCGCCTCTTTGCTCAACTGTGCACGTTCCTTTTCGGACAGGATGCCAGGATCGTAGTTGGTGATGAGGATCGGCCCCTGTTTTTTCTGGTGAAGAATGAACAGATCATTCTGCCGATCGTGGTGGACGACGAATTCCTTTGCCAGCGTATGGAAGCCTTCGGCGGATACCGCTGCCGCAGGCAGGGTCCAGTCGTATTCCAGATTCAGCGGTTCAGCATAGAGCTGATCCCGATCCTGGATTGCCGACAGATGCAGTACCACCTTGCGAAATGTTTCGTAGCCTGTCATATCGGACGGGGTATTACGATAAGTCGTTTGTGATGTCGATTCCTGAATGCGTACCTCCTGCGCCATCAGTCTCAGCAGCAGGTCGATGTCGAAACGCTGGCGCAGTAACAGCATGAATTTGTTTTGTTGGAAAGGTGTCAGCAGCCGTCTGGTGAATTCTTCACCCTCGATCGGGACGATGCTGATTGTGGGATTTTCCGCCACACTGCCACCAAATAGCGGCATCAGTGTTGTTCCGGCCAGCCCACCCAGTGCGGGAGTGGCGCCTGCACTGAAACGAAAATCGAAAGTGGCCGCCACATTCGAGACCCCGGTGAAATGGATCGGCTGGTGATGGCGGGCACGGGCAATATTCGTCAGCAGTTGTCTGGAAATCGTACTGGTGATGGCATCATCGTAGGCGCTTACCGCGTGATGCAGTGTGATCGGTGACAGGCAGCCCGGAAGCGTGGTCAGCAGGCAGGGAAGCAGCCACCATGAATAGGGTTGTGTGTTTTTCATTCTGATATCTTTGTTACGTCCTTATGATTCCAGCCGCTCGAATTTTCTCGCAGATCGGGTGACATTATTATGAAATACATCGATCAGGATAAGTGAGGTGAGGGCGGGGTAAGCAGGCGAATAAGGCGGATCCATTCGCGGCAGAAGCCGGTTCGTATCCATTTTCTGTTTTGTCATGGAATTTTTGCTGCCGGCAGGCGTGACAGAATGATCCTGGATTTGTTGAGCAATTTCGGTAATGTACGGCGGGTGTCGTAAAAACGCGGGTTTGGGATGATCGATGCCAGCCAGGCCGCCTGTGCGGGTGTGAGTGATGCAGCGGATATGCCGAAGTAATGACGGGCGGCTGCCTCGATTCCGAAGATACCATCACCCCATTCGATGATGTTCAGATAGATTTCCAGAATACGACGCTTGGTCAGAAATTCTTCCAGCATGAGCGTGATGAGGGTTTCCTGGGATTTGCGCCACACAGTTTTTTCAGTGGATAAAAACAGGTTCTTGGCGAGTTGCTGGCTGATGGTTGATCCGCCAGCTGCCCATTTGCGTTGCTTCAGATTTTTTTTCCAGGCAGTTTCAATCGCCTTGTAATCAAACCCCTGGTGCTGCAGGAAGCGGGCATCCTCGGCAGCAATGACTGCTCGCTTGAGATGGCTGGAAATCTGTTCATAATCGACCCATTGGTGCTGTAAGCTTGCAGCAGGGTTTTGCTGGCGCATGATCTTCAGGCGATCCTGCATGAACGCGCTGGTGGTCGGGGAATATGAACGCCAGTAGACAATATGCAGCAGGAACCAGGACTGGTAGAGCAGGGCGGCTGTCAGGAGCAGCAACAGCGGCCGTAACAGCCAGGTACTGATCAGCCTCGGTTTAGAGGTGGCAGGTCGGCGTGCTTGTGCCAATTTCACGAGGTAGGGTGGCGCAGATTATCCCTGAGCTGTCTGATGACGGTCTGCGTTTCCGGGCGGATCCCGTGCCACAGCAGAAAGGATTCTGCAGCCTGTTCTACCAGCATGCCGGCACCATCTGCCAGATATCCAGCTCCCTGCACCCTGGCAAGCTCCAGAAACGGTGTCAGCCTGCTGCTGTACAGCATGTCGTAGGCAAAAGCGTTACGGAACAGATCTGCCGGTACGGGGGGGAGTTCGTTGTGCAGGCTGGCTGAAGTGGCATTGATGATGAGATCGAAATGCTGCCCGGCAAAATCATGGTAATGCCCGGTTGTGATATTGCTGTAACTGGCGAATTGGCGTTGTAATGACACTGCTTTATCTGGCGTGCGGTTGGCGATGGCCAGCAGGTCAGGCTGCTGCTGCAACAGTGGCAGGATGACGCCACTTGCGGCACCACCTGCACCCATCAGCAGAATGCGCTTGCCTGCCAGCGGGAAATTCAGATTAACCTCGATATCACGTATCAATCCGACACCATCGGTGTTGTCGCCGAGTATTTCTCCTGTTTCTTCAAACCGGAAAGTGTTGACTGCACGTGCAGCACTGGCGCGATCGGTCAGCCGGCTGGCGAGTGTAAAGGCTTCGAATTTGAAGGGAACAGTGATATTCATGCCTTTGCCGCCGGTTTTCCGGAAATCCAGAACAGTCTGCTCGAACCTGTCCAGTGGTGCGAGCAGGGCGGTGTAATGGATGATCCGGCCGGTCTGTTGTGCAAACCGGGCATGAATGAAGGGCGATTTGCTGTGCGCAACCGGGTTGCCGATGACTGCGTAGGTATCCATTCTGCTTTACCTCAGGTATCCGGAAAAATTGCGTTATTCACTCAGCAGTTTATCCGCACGGGAAAATACCCAGGTGCGGGTGATATGCAGGATGTCGGTATCGCGGCGGATATCGGGCGGGAAAGGTGAAAACCCGTTACGTGCGGCCAGCCGCACTATGTGAATGGCTGCATCATCCAGTACCTGTACTCCCGAGGAGCGGTCGATCCCGATCGATTCCAGACTGCCATCAGAGCGGATGCCGACCGTCAGTTGCAGGCTGCCGTACAGCTTTTGTTTTCTGGCGACGTCCGGGTAATTCAGGTTGCCAATGCGTTCGACCTTGAGCCGCCAGTCTTCCAGATAGCGGGCAAAGCGGTAATCGCGAGTGCGTGCGCCAATGAATTTTCGTTTTGGCCGTTTCTGGTAGGCTTCATGGTCTTTCGCGATTTGTGCTTCCAGACGGGCGATTTCGAGGCTGCGCTGCAACAGATTGTCATGGTTGTCCGGATTGAGGGCGGCAGGCTGATTCTGTACGGGCTTATCCTGCCCCGGTTTTGTGTGGGGCAGGGGTTGTACGACCTTGGCTTTGCTTTCAGCTGCAGTCAGCAGTTTTTTGACTTCTTTTTCCAGCTGTCTGGTTTTCCGGGTAACTTCGGACAGGCTTGTCACCGGCTTCACACCTGGCAGAACCGGCAGGGGGGTTTTCGCTCGCCGATCTTCTGCTACATTCCCGCCGCCATCGAGATTGGCCTGCGCCAGCACTTTGGCATCCACGGGTCTGGTTTGAGATTTGCTGTTGACCAGAATCACATCCATGGACTTGGTGACCTTGGTCGTTTTCTGTTCAGGCAGGCTGAGTGATACGCCCGCAATGATGGCTGTATGCAACAGCAGCGAGATCAGCAGTGCCGGAAAAATCCTGTAGTCGGGCTGCATGGGGGAGTTGAAAACCGCGGTGATTTGCATCGATCATCAGCCTTCACTTTTGCCAAGAAAGCTGGCATTGAGTGATCGATCGATCAGGTCGATCTGTGAGACACCGACGGCCACCAATGTGCCGGGTGCCAGTTCGGGTAACGAAGGTATACGTACGATCAGTGGCAGGCGGTCCAGTTTGATCATGTTTTCCTTGATGACGATGGCACCGGATGTGCTGATGTTTTCCTGCAGCAGCCAGCGCAGGCACCAGTAGCGTTCCATGCCGCGCTGGAATTCCGCATAGGTTGCATACGCCATTTCAAAATCGCGCATGGCGATCAGCAGCGTATCATCCTCGCGGGTATAGGGAGGTGGATTGCCCGATACCAGCGCGATCAACTGGCGCTGGTTGATGAGATCGACATACCGTCGCATGGGTGAACTGCTCCAGGCGTATTGGGATACGCCCAACCCCTGATGCGGTGCGGGGGAAAGGCTCATTTTCACCTTGCCGTTTCCCTGACTGCGATAAATCCCGGCGTAACCGGCATCTGCCAGTTGTTTGCCCCATTCGGCGTTGGCAAAAATCATCAGTTCCGATACCACTTTATCGATGGGCGCTCCCCGGCGGCGTTCGTAAACCGAAACACGATCCTGATCGATGATAAAACTGTAGTCGATCTTTTCGCTGTTGATGTCCTGATCCTTGCCGCGCAATTTTTCCATTTTGCAGGAGAAATTCCAGAGCAATCTCAGCTCATGGGCAAAGGGATAATCCGTCTGATTCTCGCGCAGCGTGATTTCGTTGAATTGCCGTTCGAGCGAATCGAGGCGCAGATTGGTGGAAACCTCGATGGTTTCGATCCGGCTGAAGGTACGAGTAACGGTGAAATCATCCGCAACTTCCAGATAGAGCGAGAGTACCGGCCGGTGGTGTGCTTCTCCCAGTGTAAAGTGCTGTATCACGCTTTCCGGCAGCATGGTGATTTTGCGGCCGGGCAGATAGACAGTGGACAGGCGTTTTGCCGCAAATTTATCGAGCAGGGAGTGCGGTGCCACTCCCAAAGCAGGGGTGGCAATGTGTATTCCGATCCGGAAACTGCCGAAGTTCAGCGGGGTGACTGAAAAGGCATCATCGATTTCAGTCGTGGTGGCATCGTCGATGCTGAATGCCTTGACGCCGGCCACTGGCAAATCTTCCGGGTCCATGAGGTGAAAGTCGGCAGGGTATGCGTCTGTGTCGATACCTTCCGGGAAGTGTTCGTACAAAAACTGGTTATAGTGGTAATCATGCGTTGAGGGAATGGCACCGCATCGTTCCAGCAGCCTGGGCACGCTCAACCGGGTAGCGTCGCACGCGGTTTCCAGTGCTTTCCATTCGATCGTGTTTTTGTCCGGTTTGTACAACAGGTCATCGAGCAGCGGCCGGAAGGTATCGGGCAGTTCGAATGCCATCAATTGCTGCACGTAACCGGCCTGTTTTTCCTCGGCCAGTCGTTTTTTTTCACGGCTGGCAAGCGCAGCCTGCAGAATTTCCGGCGGGGCCGCCTTGAAACGCCCCACTCCTTTCTTATGAAAATAAATCGGATTCTGGCTGAGCAGAATCAGGATGGCGGCAGTTTCGAGAGGGTCAGGTGTGTGGCCGAAATAATCACCAGCCAGCTCCTGTCCGGTGAATTCCCGGTTCTCTTCGCAGCACTCCCATAGAAAATTCATGTCGATGTCGGCCGCTTTTTCCTGTGCCTGCTGCATGAATCCATGCATGGGCGGGTTTTCGAAGCGCAACAGAACCAATGTGGCCTTGATCTTGGAGCGCTTTCCATGTGCAGATTCGATCTGCAGAGAGGTCGTATTGTCGGTCAGAATGCTGCCGACCTTGAGCGCACCTGCTTCCTCGTAAAAAACGTTTACCAAATCAACCCTCGGCTTAACCCAGAAAAGCGTGTGAAAAAATGTTTTCCAGACCGTATAGCACCGTGGTATGCCTTGTTGCGTCACCTTCCAGTTGAACGTCAACCTCAATAGTGGGATTGCCGTGCGAGTCTAGGATTTCACGCGTATGGAGGGTTTGAGTACTAGACGTCGTCATTGGAGTCTCCGTCTTGGTTGGTGTCTATCTGCATCGGACATTATTGGTCATTCGCTCGAAACAATCGGGCTGACAATGCTAAAGGATGTAAACACGAACGCCTACAGCCCTAACGAAGGTCAGGTCCTGTAGGCGTCATCAGCAGCGCTAAACGGCTGCGGTTTCTTCAAAAGGAGGAACACCATCTCCTTATCTTCACTATACACAAGTCCTAAATAGCGGTCGAGATCATTTCAATGTGAACCACTCAACGGGACAATAGTAAAACACAATGTAAATTATGTTACGGTAATTTTATTAAATTTGTTCAAATGGAGAAGGCTCAAAGCTGGCTGTTGCTCACGTACAAGATGCCGGTCGAGTTTTCCGGCACGCCTGTGCTGTGTAATATCCATTTCATAACTTTTCCTGCGTTGGTAGCGCACCATACCAATATACCTTCAGTGGGGCTAAATATCGTACCACCCGGGGGCGACAGGAAAATACGCCGTTCATGGTAACATAATGCACCGTCAGCAAAAAACAAGGGTTGTAGGGATAGTGGTATCAACCTGCTTCATGCCGGCTCAGCCGGGGAGTTTTTTGCCTGCACGTATCCACCGGGATTCCCGGAGACAGATACGACCGCGTATCACAACTTCCAACTTTAGTGTAATCAGATGGTAAAAACACGCTTTGCCCCCAGTCCTACCGGCTATCTTCATATCGGTGGTGCGCGTACTGCCCTTTTTTCCTGGGCGTTTGCCCGAAAACAGGGAGGGAAATTCGTTCTGAGAATCGAAGATACTGACCTTGAACGTTCGACGCAGCAATCCGTACAGGCGATTCTCGATGGAATGGCCTGGCTGGGACTCGATTATGATGAAGGGCCGTATTACCAGATGCAGCGGTTGAATCGTTATCAGGAAGTGGCAGAGCAATTGCTTACCCAGGGCCTTGCCTATCAGTGCTATGCCAGCAGAGAAGAGCTGGATGCATTGCGTGAGCAGCAGCGCCTGGCCGGGTTGAAACCGCGTTACGACGGTCGCTGGCGCGACAGCAGACAAACTCCTCCGGCGGGTGTCAAGCCGGTCGTGCGGTTGAAAACACCCCAACAAGGGTATGTGGTGTTCGATGATCTGGTGAAAGGTAAAATCAGTGTCGCCAACCATGAGCTGGATGATCTGGTATTGCTGAGGAGTGATGGTACGCCCACCTATAATTTCGGTGTGGTGCTCGATGATCTCGACATGGGAATCACGCATGTCATCCGCGGTGACGATCATGTCAACAATACTCCCCGTCAGATCAACATTCTCAAGGCGCTGGGTGCAGCCATCCCGCAGTATGCGCATGTGCCGATGATCCTGGGTGCGGATGGTGAACGGCTTTCCAAACGGCACGGTGCGGTATCGGTGATGCATTACCGCGATCAGGGCTATCTGCCGGAAGCTTTGATCAATTATCTGGCGCGACTCGGGTGGTCACACGGGGATGAGGAAATTTTCAGCCGGGAGCAGTTGGTCGAATGGTTTGATCTGGCTGCGATCAGTCGTTCACCGGCGAAGTTCAATCCCGAGAAACTGACCTGGTTGAATCAGCATTACCTGAAAACGGCTGATGATGCGCGGCTGGTGGAGCTGGTCATGCCCTTTCTGCGGGAGAGAAACTACCCTCTGCCAGCGACAGAGAACTTGCTCAAGATCGTCAATCTGCTGAAAGATCGTGCCAGCACTATCGAAGAACTGGCCGATGCATCCGCTTATTTTTTCCGGACGATCGAGCCTCCTGAAGCACTCAGGACGCAGTATTTCACTGCCGAAATACGTCCGGTGCTGGAATACCTGGTCGATCGCCTCGCACAGATCGAATGGAAGCGGGAGACCATTCATCACGAAATCAAACAAACGGTTTCTTCACACAATCTGAAATTTCCCAGCCTGGCGATGCCGTTACGTGTCATGGTCACAGGAGAAGCGCAAACCCCGGCAATCGATGCAGTGCTGGAGTTGCTTGGAAGAGAAGAAACGTTGCATCGTTTGCGTAGCCGGATGGAAATTTTTCCTGGATGACATTCCTGATCTCTGGTTGCCTGGCTGAGTACACAATGGAATACATAGAATACCGGATGGCCATCCTTTACGAGGATAAGGCTGCTTTTTTACTGACTGAATAATTTTATTCCTGAACTTGTCATGACAATGCATGAACGTGCTGATTTGCTGAAACAGCTGCTTGCCGAACGTATCCTGATGCTCGACGGTGCCATGGGTACGATGATCCAGAGCTACAAACTGACCGAATCGGATTATCGGGGGGAACGTTTTGCTGATTTTCCGCATGATCTCAAAGGCAACAATGATCTGCTCTGCCTGACCAGACCGGAAGTCATCCGTTCCATTCATCGCGCTTATCTCGAAGCCGGGTCGGATATCATCGAGACCAACACGTTCAACTCGAATGCGCCGTCGATGGCGGATTACCACATGCAGGATCTGGTGTATGAACTGAATGTGGCGGGTGCGCGCCTGGCGTGTGAGGAAGCGCGGGCAATGGAAACGCAGCAACCTGACCGGCCCCGTTTCGTTGCCGGTGTGATCGGGCCTACCACCAAAACGGCTTCACTCTCACCGGATGTCAATGATCCCGGATTCCGGGCCATTACCTTCGATGATCTGGTGGAAAGCTATACCGAGTCGGTGCGCGGGCTGATCGACGGAGGCGCGGATATTCTGCTGGTCGAAACCATTTTTGACACCTTGAATGCCAAAGCCGCATTGTTTGCCATCGATCAGTATTTCGAAACGCATGGATTACGCTTGCCAGTGATGATATCGGTCACGATTACCGATGCTTCGGGACGTAATCTTTCCGGGCAGACACCGGAAGCTTTCTGGAATTCGGTACGGCATGCGCGTCCGCTTTCGGTGGGAATCAACTGCGCGTTGGGTGCGGAGTTGATGCGCCCCTACGTGGAAGAATTATCCAATGTGGCTGAGGTTTTCACCAGCGCCCATCCCAATGCCGGTCTGCCCAATCCGCTGGCGGAAACCGGTTATGACGAAACGCCGGAATATACTGCCCGTCTGATCAAAGATTTTGCGCAATCAGGGTTCGTCAACATCGTCGGGGGATGTTGTGGGACTACGCCGAAACACATCGCCGCCATTGCAGAAGCGGTACGGGACATCCCTCCGCGCCCACTGCCCGATATTCCTAAAAAACTGAGGCTTTCCGGCCTCGAGCCGCTCAATATCGATGAACATTCCCTGTTCGTAAACGTGGGTGAACGTACCAATGTCACCGGCTCCAAGGCATTTGCCCGGCTGATTCTCAATGGCGGTTATGCTGAAGGGCTGGTGATCGCGCGCAGCCAGGTGGAGAACGGCGCACAGATCATCGATATCAACATGGATGAAGCGATGCTGGATTCACAGAAGGCGATGGTGACCTTTCTGAATCTGCTCGCTGCCGAACCGGATATCAGCCGGTTGCCGATCATGCTCGATTCCAGCAAATGGTCGGTGATCGAAGCCGGGCTGAAATGTGTCCAGGGTAAGGCGGTCATCAATTCCATCAGCCTCAAGGAAGGTGAAGCGGAGTTTTTACATCATGCCAGGCTGGCACGCCGTTACGGGGCCGCGGTGATTGTCATGGCTTTCGACGAAACCGGGCAGGCCGATACCTTGCAGCGCAAGGTGGAAATCTGCACGCGTTGTTACCATACACTGATTGAACAGGCTGATTTCCCACCCGAGGATATCATTTTCGACCCCAATATTTTTGCCATTGCTACGGGTATCGAAGAACACAGTAACTATGCAGTGGATTTTATCGAGGCGACACACGTCATCCGGCAAACGCTGCCTTATGCCAAAGTCAGCGGGGGTGTTTCCAATGTTTCCTTCTCGTTCCGGGGTAACGAACCGATCCGCGAAGCCATTCATACCGCATTCCTGTATCACGCGGTCAAGGCAGGCATGACCATGGGTATCGTCAACGCAGGTCAGCTTGGGGTTTATTCCGACATTCCGCCTGATCTGCTGGAACATGTCGAGGATGTACTGCTGAACCGGCGGCCTGATGCGACCGAACGTCTGGTAGAGTTTGCGGAAAATTTCAAAGGCCAGAAAAAGGAACAGGTCGAAGACCTTGCCTGGCGTGATGAACCGGTGCGGCAGCGCCTGATTCATGCACTGGTCAGGGGTATCAGCACCTACATCGTCGAGGATACCGAGCTCGTCCGGCAGGAGATCGACAGCCAGGGAGGCAAACCGATCGAGGTGATCGAAGGCCCGCTCATGGATGGCATGAATGTAGTGGGGGATCTGTTTGGCGCAGGCAAGATGTTTCTGCCACAGGTGGTCAAGTCGGCACGGGTGATGAAGCAGGCGGTTGCCTATCTGTTGCCGTACATCGAGGCAGAGAAAAAAATTTCCGGCGACAGCAAACCCAAGGGCAAGGTGGTGATCGCCACTGTCAAAGGGGACGTGCACGACATTGGCAAAAATATCGTTTCCGTCGTGTTGCAATGCAATAACTTTGAAGTCATCAACATGGGGGTGATGGTTCCCAGTGCACAGATTCTGGAAACAGCTCGTCGTGAACAGGTCGATATGATCGGTCTGTCCGGCCTGATCACCCCTTCGCTGGAAGAGATGGCGCATGTTGCCCGGGAAATGGAGCGTGAACAATTCACCGTTCCACTGTTAATCGGCGGCGCTACTACTTCGCGGATGCATACGGCAGTCAAAATCGCGCCCCATTACGGCGGGGTGACTGTATGGGTGCCGGATGCCAGCCGGGCAGTTGGGGTGTGCAGCAATCTGATGTCGCAGGATCTGCGTGATGACTATGTCCGGCAGGTCAAGGCCGAGCAGGAGAAGAGCCGAGTGCAGCACCGCAACAAGAAAGGGCCGTCCAAGCTGCTCACTTTCGAGGAAGCTCGGGCCAATGCGCTCAAAACCGACTGGGCCCGTTATACTCCGCCAGCGCCGGATTTCCTGGGGTTGCGCACCCTCAACAACTATCCGCTGGAAACACTAGTGCCGCACATCGACTGGACACCTTTCTTCCAGGCATGGGAACTGCACGGGCGCTATCCTGCCATCCTGCAGGATGAACTCGTCGGGGAAGCAGCCAGCAATCTGTTTCGCGATGCCCAGAATATGCTCAGAAAAATCGTCGAGCAAAAATGGCTCACCGCCAACGCCGTTATCGGCCTGTTCCCGGCCAATACCGTCAATGGAGATGATATCGAGATTTATGCTGACCGTAGTCGCAGTCAGGTGATCATGACCTGGCACACCTTGCGGCAGCAGACGGCCAAACCGGCAGGGCGTCCCAATCTGGCACTGGCCGATTTCATTGCGCCGCGTGAAACCGGGCTGGACGATACCATCGGTTTGTTTGCCGTCAGCGCCGGTTTCGGTATCGATGAACGCATACGCGCTTTTGAAGCTGAAAACGATGATTACAGTGCCATCATCCTGAAAGCACTGGCTGACCGTCTGGCTGAAGCGTTTGCAGAACACATGCATGCACGGGTGCGGCGAGAATTCTGGGGCTATGTGAAAGATGAGAGTCTGGACAATGAACAGTTGATCGACGAGCAATACCTGGGAATCCGTCCGGCACCAGGCTATCCTGCCTGCCCTGATCATACCGAGAAGGGGCCGCTGTTCGCTCTGCTGGAAGCGGAAAAACGCAGCGGAATCGTCATAACGGAATCTTTTGCCATGGTGCCGACTGCAGCAGTATCCGGCTTCTACCTCTCTTACCCCGAATCCAGTTATTTTGCCGTCGGAAAAATCGGAAAAGATCAGGTCGAGGATTATGCAAGACGCAAAGGGTGGACGCTGGAAGAAGCAGAAAGGTGGCTTGCGCCTGTCCTGGCGTATGAGCGTTAAGGAACCTCTGAAAAACGTCGACGAGGCAGTCAGTTCAAGGCAAAAATCGGTGAGAAAGCGGAGTTTATACGTAATAAATGAGCATTTTAAGCCGATTTTTAACGTAGAAATGGCAACACAGGTAGTTTCTCAGAGGTTCCTTAACCGCTTCAGGGCCGGAGATCAGGTGTACCCCTCAGACAGGCAATGAATGGTGATGTTTTCACTGGCTGCCGGCATATTATAGCCTACGTCACATAAAATGATTCGATTTTAAAGAGTTGCTCGACGGTTTTGTTTTGTTGTTTTCTGATTGCTTTGGTTTGAGCCCATTTGTGCTCAATAGGATTAAGGTCAGGTGAATACACTGGCAGATATTCAAGCGTATGTCCGGCTTGTGTGATTGCATTTTGAATATCCAGCCTCTTGTGAAAGGTCGCGTTATCCATGACCACGACTGACGCTGGCGGGAGTTTTGGCAACAGATCGTGTATCGTCCAGCCGAAAAAAGTATCTGCATCGATATTGCTTTCGAACAATCCCACCGTCAGCAGACATTTATCGATTAATGCGCCGATGACATTGACACGGCCTCTTGCGTGCCAATCACACACTCCATGACATCGCTTGCCAATGGGCGCGTACCCGTGTGTTCGTGGCATATCGTGAGCAAAACCACTTTCATCAATATAGACGATGACACGGTTTTGAGCTTGATACGCTTTAATCGTCTCTGGAAGATGCGCCGTTCGTCTTCGTCCGCTTTGGGATGCTGCAGTGTTTTTTTTATAGCTGATGTTCATACGCCTTAGTGCGTGGCCGATACCTTTTTCGCTCACACCCAGTCGACGAGCCCGTTCGGCCTGATAGGCGTCTGGAAATTCCCGTACATCACGAGCCAGCGCAGCCATGTCGATCTTCGTTGCCGGTTTGTTACGGGTCTCCTGAGGAACAGGATTTTTTATCCAGCGTGTCACGCTGGCAATTCCTACACAAAAACGGGCTGCCGTTTGCACAATGGTGAGTCCTTCCTTCTCTCGAACTGATAAAACTTTGCGGCGAAATGAAATGGGATAAGTCATCTGTAAATTATAATCAATCTATCTGAGCTTCGCTATATCATTCTCCGTGACGTGACCAGAACTCGGCAGGCGTGACGATGGGGTAATCGCGCGCCAGTGCCAGCAGATCCTTGTCGTCAGTCACCAGATAGTCAGTTTGAGCGGTTATCAATGTCAGCAGTACAGGTTGATCGCCAGAATCGCGCAGATTTGAGTCCTGTGACCCTTGCGGCTCGACGACGTCGGCCAGAAACATGAAACTGTTTGCTAAACGCGGATTTCTGCCGGGGTCATCTGAATCCTGCTCAAGCGCGGCAATACTCTGATCATTTCATCCAGGATGTAATGCGACAGTACTACATTCAATCCGCCTTGCCGCCAGGCATTAATGATGCGTCCCGGGATATTGGCCGGGTATGCTAACCCCGACACCAGTGTACTGGTGTCGGGCACGATGCGCAGACCCGGCATCAGCGGTGCTGCTTGCGCTCAGCAGCCACGACGGCATCGATCTCGGTCAGACCTTCTTCGACCGGTATATCGGCATAACTTTCGGCAATGCGCTTACTCGGCGTGTCGAAGCGCTCACGTATGCGCAGGATGCAGGCAAACATTTCAGCATTGACGAGTGCGACTGGCTTGCCGTTCTTGCTGATGACGATGCTGTCATTGCAGTACTGTACTTGGTTGAGCATTTTTCCTAGGGCCTGTTAACACTATTTGTATTAAAATTACCGAATGGAAATATCTGCATTGCAATTCAAGCTTATTGAAAATCTACTGCCGATACAACGGGGTAACGTCACACTCTCGAATTTGGAAGTGCTCAACGCGATTTTGTATGTTGCAGAGCACGGCTGTAAGTGGCGTGGTCTGCCTGTGAAATTCGGCAATTGGCACAGCATTTACACGCGCGCCAACCGTTGGGCTAGGAATGGCGTCCTGGATCGGGTTTTCCTCGCACTCCAGCAAAACAAGCTGATACAGCTGGAAGTGGATCACATGTCGCTGGATAGTACGATAGTCAAAGTCCATCCTGATGGTACTGGTGCACTAAAAAAAACGGTGTTCAAGCTATCGGTCAATCACGAGGGGGCTGGACTACCAAAATTCATCTGGTCGCGGCAGATGCCAGAACCGCGGTAGTGTTTTCGTTATCCCCCGGCCAGGCCGGTGATGCGCCAGAAGGACGAAAGTTGCTGAAAACCCTGGAGAATAAGGGATTCTCTGACACTCACGTGATCATGGATAAAGCGTACGAAGGGGATGAAACCCGGCAGTTAGTGCTTGATCTGGGGATGATTCCAGTGGTGCCACCAAAAGCAAATCGTGTATCGCCATGGGAGTACGATGTTGAAATGTACAAAAAGCGTAATGAGGTGGAGCGGCTGTTTCGTCGCCTGAAGAGATTCAGAAGAATCTTCTCTCGCTTTGACAAGTTGGATTCAGTTTTCCGATTCTTCATCCATTTCGCTCTGATTGTAGATTATTTAATTAGTGTTAACAGGTCCTAGGCCGTTGCCAGACAGCCCAGCTGAGCACGCCGCTCGCACCGGCCATGACGGCCACGCCTAGTACGATCCGGCGCCGGGCAAGCCGGCGCCTGGCTACCTGCAGTGCGTCTGCGGCCAGGCGCGGCGAGGTATCGGTCTGCAGGGGTTGGAAGCGCTGACTGACTCGATCGATGAACGCCCAGGCGGCGCGATTATCCTCGGTGCGGGCCAGCCAGTCTTGCCAGTGCGCGCGGTCGGTATCGGTAGCCGTTCCGGATTGCAGCAGCGAAAACCACGCGGCGGCCTGCTCCATGGCTTCATGCGAGGGCATGGCCGGGCTCTGGCCTGTGGGTGAAGTGCTCATGGAGCGATGGCGCCGGCCTGGCCCAGATTGCGTGCTTCGAGTTGCATACAATGGAGCATGGCCCGGGTGATGTAGTGTCCGACCATGCGCGAGGACACGCCCAGCTCGCGTGCGACTTCCTGGTGCGTCATGCCGCAGGCCATCGCCAGGACGAAAGCCCGAGCGGCTTTGAGCGGCAGATGGCGCAGCATGCCATCGATTTCGTGCAGCGCCTGCAGTACCGCTGTCTGTTCCTCGGCCGAGGGCGCGTACGCCTCGGGTTGTGTAGCCAGGGTCTCCAGCCAGGCACGTTCGATTTCGCGGTGGCGCCACAGGTCGATGCACAGGCCGTTGGCGATGGTTCGCAGGTAGGCGCGGGCTTCCTGGCTGCTGTCGAAGCGCCGGGGGCGGGCAATCAGGCGCACGAAGGTATCGTGCGCCAGGTCGGCTGCATCGGTCGCATCGCCCAGGCGAAAGCGCAACCAGCCGTACAGCCAATGATGATCGCTGTAGAGAAAGTGAACCTGCTGCATTGCAGGGTTGGCGGCTGGTGCGACATCCTCCTGGTAATCACGCGAGTGCATATGTTAATTCAATAAGTTAATGAGAACTATTCACATTTTATAAGATGCAGTACGGACTATGCAACCGGGTTTCGATGAGATAATGGCAGCCTGTTTCTTTCTTGTGGCAAATAGTCTGTATAGCATCAGGGTTTTTTCAGAAATAGCTTACAATCTTCCCCGGAGCCAGTGAAATTTTGCGATTATTATCGGCGGTGGGTTGGTGGCCGATTTTTTGTGCATTTATTTTTACGTTATTTACCGGGGGGGATGAAAAATGAAATACAGCAGTATCGAGGAATTCAAGAATTATGTTTCCGAAAGGAATCCAGGGCAACCCGAATTCCTGCAGGCCGTTTCAGAAGTCATTGAAAGCTTGTGGCCTTTTATCGTCGATCATTCTCGTTACGCTGAGCAGGGGTTGCTGGATCGGCTGATCGAGCCGGAGCGCATGATCATATTCCGGGTGGCGTGGGTGGATGATCGGGGTGAAGTCAAGGTCAATCGGGGGTACCGCATTCAATATAATTCGGCGATCGGCCCATACAAGGGGGGTACGCGCTTCCATCCGTCAGTCAACCTTTCCATTCTCAAATTCCTTGCATTTGAGCAGACTTTCAAGAATGCACTGACAACATTGCCGATGGGAGGAGGCAAGGGTGGATCAGATTTTGATCCCAAGGGTAAAAGTCCCGGTGAAATCATGCGCTTCTGCCAGGCGTATGCGGCCGAACTGTTCCGGCATGTCGGTGCGGATACGGATGTACCTGCCGGAGACATCGGTGTGGGCGGACGGGAAGTCGGCTACATGGCCGGTATGGTCAAGAAGCTGACCAACCGTTCGGACTGTGTATTTACCGGCAAAGGCCTGACCTTCGGGGGATCGCTGCTGCGGCCGGAAGCTACCGGGTACGGTCTGGTCTATTTTGCCGAAGAGATGCTGAATCACTCCGGTTGTTCATTGAAAGGCATGCGGGTATCCGTATCCGGTTCCGGGAACGTGGCACAGTTTGCCATTGACAAGGCCATGTCGCTGGGTGCCAAAGTAGTCACGGTTTCAGATTCGAGTGGTACAGTGGTGGATGAAGCCGGTTTTACACCAGAAAAACTGGCAATTCTGGCCGAAGTCAAGAATCGTCTCTACGGGCGTGTCAATGAATTTGCTGAACGGGTGGAAGCACAGTTCCTTCCGGGTGAAAAACCGTGGCATGTGCCGGTGGATGTCGCTTTGCCCTGTGCGACCCAGAATGAACTGAACGAAAACGACGCCGCAATACTGATCAGGAATGGTGCGAATTGTGTGGCCGAGGGTGCCAATATGCCATGCACTGCAGGTGCCGTGGAACGATTCCATCATGCGAAAGTACTGTTTGCACCTGGCAAGGCGAGCAACGCGGGCGGAGTGGCTACCTCGGGTCTGGAAATGAGCCAGCAGGCCATGCGACTTTCCTGGACGAGCGGAGAAGTCGATATGCGGTTACAGGAAATCATGCGTGCCATTCATCATTCCTGCACCGAATACGGCAAGAAGCCTGACGGTACGGTCAACTATGTGGATGGTGCCAATGTTGCCGGATTTGTGAAAGTGGCCGAGGCAATGCTGGCGCAAGGGGTGATCTGATAAGAGTTTGTAGTTTCTTGCAGCATTTCTCAGAAAATCCATAACAAAAAACGATTGGCTCTGACGGTAATAGATGAACGATATGCCCTTTTATTATGACATGAGTATGTTGTTTCCCCTGTAGGCTGGGTTGGTTGCAACCGGTCAGCCGCACGGCCGGATTTGATTTTGATCATGGTATGAATAGACGGGTAGTCATGAGTAAGATATTTATCGGGGTGTTACTGGCGTTCTGGTCACAGCTGCTCGTTGCCGGGGGGGATGAAGATTACCTGGAAATACGGGAAGCATTCCGGGCGGGTAATGCAGCACGTGTTGCCGAATACGCCGAACGTATGAAGTACCATGTGCTGTCGCCTTATGCCGAATACTTTCGGTTGCGCCTGTCGTTGGTAACCGCAGAGACCGGGGCAGTCAGGGCATTTCTGGCACGTCACGACGGCAGTTTCGTAGCAGACAGACTGCGGGCGGACTGGTTGCAGATTCTCGGCAAACGCCAGCAGTGGGCGACGTTTGCCGAAGAATATCCGAAGCTGGTCAATCGGGAAGAGAGCCTGCAGTGTTATGCATTGCAACACCGGCTGGCCACGGGAGATAAAACTGCAAACGGGGAGGTTCGTTCACTCTGGTTCACCGGGCGTGATATGCCGGCCAGTTGTGTGACCGTATTCGATTCACTGGTCAGGATCGGTGCCATCTCGGTAGAGGATGTCTGGACCCGAATCAGGCTGGCCTTCGAAGCCGGCAATACAGGTGTGGCCAGAAACATAAACAAATATCTCCCGCGCCATCAGGCTCTCGATTTACAAAAACTGAATGCCGTGATCAAAGATGCCCGGCGTTTCCTCGATCGGCCGGTATCCGTCCAGTCGCGTGCCGATCGTGAAATCGTATTGTTTGCGCTGTTGCGCCTGTTGCGCAGTGAGACCAATCAGGCACTGGCCCGCTGGCATAAAATCCGCGGGCAATTTCCTGAAGCGGATCGATCTTATTTCACCGGGAATCTCGCCTACTGGGCAGCGATCAGACAGGATTCGCGCGCCATGAACTGGTTCATGGATGCCACGACGGGCAGACATGTCTATCCGTTATCTGAAACCAAACAGGCATGGAAAGCACGGATAGCATTGCGTGAAGGCAACTGGAAAATGTTGCTGGACACGCTTGGCCAGATGCCTGCCGCAATGCAGCAGGAGGATGTCTGGCGTTACTGGCGTGCACGCGCATTGAAAGTCAGCAGAAAGAATTCTGAAGCCAATACATTGCTCGTTTCCCTGAGCCGTGAACACAGTTTTTACGGACAGATGGCCCGGGAAGAACTGGGTGAGATGCTCAGTGTTCCGGCTGACGAGTATCAGGTCAGGCCGGAAGAAATCCATCTCATGGAACAGAACCCGGGGATTCGCCGGGCGCTGGCGCTGTATCGGCTCGATCAGCGGATAGAGGCAAATCGTGAATGGATCTGGACGATACAGCATTTCAGCGATGAACAACTGCTGGCAGCAGCCAGAGTGGCTCAGCGTCATGGCATTTATGACCGGGCGATCAATACGGCCATCAAAACCGTTGCGCGTCATGACTTCAGTCTGCGTTATCTGGCGCCTTATCGTGAGCAGGTGCATACAGTCCTGCAGCAGCATCAGCTGGATGAAGCGTTCGTATACGGACTGATACGACAGGAAAGCCGCTTTATCTCGGATATCAAGTCCAGTGCCGGAGCAACCGGCCTGATGCAGTTGATGCCGGCGACAGCCAAGTGGGTTGCCGGCAAACTGGGTTTACAGGATTTTCATACCAGCCTGGTGACCGATATCAATACCAATCTTCAGCTGGGCGCCTACTATCTGAAGCATGTATTGGGTCAGTTGGACGATCAGCCATTACTGGCAGCGGCTGCCTATAACGCCGGGCCCGGGCGGGCACGGCAATGGAGAGATATCCGGCCGCTGGAAGGGGCGATCTATGCCGAGACCATTCCGTTCAACGAAACACGTGACTACGTCAAAGTGGTGCTGAGTAATTCGATGTATTACGCCAATAATTTCGGTCATCCAAACAAGCCGACTCTGAAACAGCGGCTCGGGACGGTTGCCCCGAAGCGCTGATCCTGGATATGAAGATTTACCGGGTAGGGGGCTCCGTACGTGATGAACTGCTGGGGTTGCCCGTCAAGGATCAGGATTACGTCGTGGTGGGAGCCACTCCGGAGGAGATGGTGCGGCTGGGCTACCGCCCGGTGGGCAAGGATTTCCCGGTATTTCTGCATCCTGAAACACATGAACAGTACGCATTGGCGCGGACCGAGCGGAAAATTGCCAGAGGTTACAAGGGGTTTGAAGTTTATGCGGCTCCCGGTGTGACTCTGCAGGAGGATCTGGCGCGTCGCGACCTGACGATCAATGCCATGGCCAGGGATGAGGCAGGCGATATCGTCGATCCGTTCGGAGGAATTGCGGATCTGCAGGCGGGCATTCTGCGCCATATCGGTCCGGCGTTTGTCGAAGATCCCGTGAGAGTGTTACGGGTTGCACGATTTGCGGCACGCTTCGGTTTTCAGATTGCACCGGAAACGCTCGAACTGATGAAAGAGATCGTTCATACCGGTGAGACAGAGGCACTGGTGCCGGAGCGGGTCTGGCAGGAAATAGCTCACGGGTTGATGGAATCTCATCCTTCACGCATGTTTTACGTTTTGCGGGAGTGTGGTGCGCTTGCCCGCATTCTGCCCGAAGTGGATGCTTTGTTCGGTGTGCCGCAGCCTGCGCACGCTCACCCCGAAATCGATACCGGTATTCACGTCATGATGGTCATCGACCATGCTGCTTCAAAACAATATCCTCTCGAAGTGCGTTTTGCCGGGTTGACTCATGATCTGGGAAAAGGAACGACCTCTCCTGATGAATGGCCACGCCATATTGGCCATGAAGCGCGCAGTGTGGAACTGGTCATGGGGTTGTGCGAACGTATTCGGGTTCCCGGAGAATCCAGGGATCTGGCGCTGCTGGTAGCGCGTTTTCACGGCGATGTTCACCGGGCGCTGGAATTACGCCCCGCAACCATTGCCGACATGTTGCAGGCAACGGATGCCTATCGCAAGAAAGCTCGTTTCCAGGCCTTTCTGCAGGCGTGTGCCAGCGATTTTCACGGGCGACCGGGTTTCGCAGACAAACCCTATCCCCAGAAGGAACATTTGAGCAAAGCATTACAGGTTGCGGTTGGCGTGGATGCAGGTGCCATTGCCATGCAGCTCAACCAGTCACACGCCGGTAAAGCCGATCTGCCTATGCGAATCAATCGCCAGGTATACGCTGCACGAGTCGAGCGGATCAGTTCCCTTCTTTCGCACCTGTAATATCAGGCAGGTGGGCAGCAGCATCGGACAGTAACTCTGCTTTGCCATTGGAAACGATGAATACCTGGCTTGCCGCGTTGATGACGGCAGGTTGATGGGAAACGGCGATGATCGTGAATTCCTTTGCCAGATTCTGCAGCGTTGCACAGATGATGCGTTCACTTTCCGGATCCAGCGCACTGGTAGGTTCATCCAGCAGTAACAGCTTCGGCTGGTGAGCCAATGCCCTGGCAATGGCGATGCGTTGCCGTTGTCCTCCTGAAAGCATGCCGCCCCGCTCGCCAACGACAGTATGGATTCCGTCGGGGAATGAACTGACAAAATCCCATGCGCCGGCTTGTCTGAGTGCGCGTTCCGCATCTTCGACGCTGATCGCAGGCTCACCCACGAGGATATTGTTCAGGATGGTATCGTGCAGCAGCACGGTATCCTGAGAAACGTAGCCAATCATGTGCCGCCAGCGGCGCAGGTCGATATGATGCAAGGATACCCCGTCGATCAGGATTTCACCGGATTTCGGTTCAGCCAGCCCGCAGAGTAAATCGAGCAGGGTACTTTTGCCGGCACCTGAGGAACCAATGAGCGCGGTGAACGAGTGAACCGGAATTTCAAGATTCAAATCGCTGAAAATCGTTTTTCGTTCATAACCGAAAACGATGTGGCGCAGGTTCAACCCCTGTTCCAGAGTCGGTACCAGCGTACCGGTCGATCTTTCTGCTTCCATACGTGCTTCTTCAGCGGCATTGCGCAAGGCCCAGTAGGCACTTTCCTGGGCCACGAGCTGCTGATAACGGCGCTGCGTTTTATTCAGCAATCCCAGAATCCGGGTCAGTAGAAAGACCATGACCATGACTTCCGGCAATGACAATTTCCAGACCACCAGTGCCAGATACAGGCCGCTTGCTGTCAGGGCTGCCAGGATAGGCTCCTGCAGGGCAAGCAGGGCTGCCCGGTTGGTGACTTCCTTGCGTGTCGCTTTTTCCAGCATCCGGGTCTGTTCGTGCAGTATGGCATCGGCCACGTTATCGCGTGCCATGGCTTTCAGGGATTTGACCGAGCCGAGTACATCGGACAGGTACGTCAGCAGATGACGCAGTAAATGGGTTTGTTTGTTACCGGCGCGTTTGGCTGCTCTGACCAGGCGATTGAGTACCACAAACAGGATAGTGCCGATCAACAGTGACGCCAGCGTGGCCTCCCACGAAATGAACAGGGCTACGATGCTGTATACCAGTGCTTCGATTGCCAGTGCCAGCACATTGACACTATGTTCAAAACCCATGGCGGCACGATAAGCCTCGGTGGCAATTGAATTTGCCAGCGCACCGGCAGGCTGGCGCAGATAGTATTGCCACCGGCTGGCAAGCAGCGCCTTGATCAGGTCCAGCCGCAGCGCAGTGGCGACATGCGCAACCGTATGGCCCACCTGCTGGTTGGTCAGCAACAGAATCGCACCTTTGAGAAACATGCCGCCGACGATGACCAGCAGAATGATTTCCAGTGTGGGTGACAGCCCGACCTGATGCAGCGTATCGACTACCAGTTTGCCCATGCTGGAATCGATCGATTCACCTACTGCGATGGATAACAGGGGAAGCAGTGCAGTCAGGCTGAGTGCTTCGGCAATGCCGGCCAGCAGCAGCGCAACCAGTACGAATGCACTGCGCTTCGGAAAAACCATGATATAGGTGATCAGTGTGCGCATGATGGGGCAGGTGAGTTGATCCGGGCTGGAAAAATGCGGGCGGGTTGGCAGTGACGCAAAATCAATCGGACAGGCAGCTTCCGGCCGTGATAATCCTCCTGGCTACCTGTCATGTTTGTATGGTGTTTACAGATCAATCGTACCCTCAAACACCGAAACGGCCGGCCCGGTCATCCAGACCGGCTGATCTTCTCCCTCCCAGCGGATACGAAGATTGCCGCCACGCATGGTTACCTGTACTTCGGAATCCAGCAGCCCGCGGGCAATACCGCTAACGACCGCGGCGCAGGCGCCGGTTCCGCAAGCCAGTGTTTCACCGGTTCCGCGTTCGAAAACACGTAACCGGATATGGGTGCGATCCACGATCTGCATGTAACCGGCATTTACTTTCTCAGGGAAAAACGGGTGTGATTCGATTGCAGGTCCTTCGCTCGTGACGGGTGCCAGATCGATGTCCGGCACAATTTGTACGGCATGCGGGTTACCCATCGAGACGGCAGAAATCTCGATTTCCCGGTCATTGACATTCAGCGGGTAGGTGAGGGCACGTTCCTGCGTGATGAAAGGAATCCGGGCCGGATCGAATCGGGGAATGCCCATATCGACCGAGACTTCACCATTCTCCTCTACAGTTGGCATGATGATGCCGCATGCGGTTTCGACGCGGATAGTGTTTTTACGGGTCAGATCGTGATCACGTACGAAGCGGGCGAAGCAGCGGGCACCGTTACCGCATTGTTCCACTTCTCCACCATCGGCATTGAAGATGCGATAACGGAAATCCCCACTTTCTCCGGGTTTTTCCACCACCAGCAATTGATCGAATCCGATACCGAAATGACGATCTGCCCACCGGCGGATCGTGGCAGGATCGAGAGAAACGGACTGATTGATCGCATCGATCACGATGAAATCGTTACCCAATCCATGCATTTTCGTAAACTTCAACTTCATCTGCAGAATCTTTCAGGTTGATCAGGATGTGCATACTTGTTCCAAGTTACCGGGCGGTGAACAGGGCCCGATCCCGGAAATAGATGTCATATTTTCCCGCTTGACCGGGATGGAACGCAACTCTACTATACCGGGGTTGAAATATGTCAAAACTTGGCCGTGGTGGGGAGTAGTTCTCCTTCCATTTCGGGCCACCGATGATATGGGGATGGGAACGAGTTGCAAAGGCAATGTATGATGCGTATGTCATCGCTCTGTAACAGACGATCTTCTGCCTGCATGTCAACAAACCTGCCGAACTGGCCATATCCCCGGTTTCCAGATCATATTCCTTTTGCTCATCTGCACTCTTCCCGGGAGCTTTCCGGAAAAATCTAAATTCAAGGATCACCTAAATATGAAGTATGCGTCAAACATCCGGCCGTGTATGGTTTATGAACGCGGGTTCACTTTGCTCGAATTGCTGGTCGTCATGGTCATCATCGGTTTGCTGGCGGCTTATGTCGGGCCCAAGTATTTTTCACAAGTGGGTAAATCCGAAGTCAAAATGGCGCAGGCTCAGATAGATTCCCTGGAAAAGGCACTGCATCAGTACCGGTTGGATGTTGGAACTTATCCCACGACCGAGCAGGGGCTGAATGCATTGCTCACCGCCCCTGCCAATGAGCCGAGATGGCAGGGACCTTATTTGAGCAAGCGTCTGCCGGCCGATCCGTGGGGCAGGCCCTATCAATACAAATATCCGGGTGCGCAGAACGATTTCGATTTGTTCTCATTCGGCAAGGATGGCCAGCCCGGAGGGAGTGGTGAGGATGCGGATATCACCAACTGGTAACCGTATTCGATACCGCTGATGCGTTACACGGTAAGAGCCTTGCTGGCCGGAAAAGGCGCTGTGCTGCTCGAACTCGATGCGGCCAGTGAAGCCGAGGTACGCAACCGGATCAGTGCTCAAGGGGGGGTGATCCTGAGTATACGGCGGAATTTTTCCGGTTTTCTGCCCAGATCGGGTTCCCGTTTTCCGCTGTCTGATTTTTCCCAGGAACTGCTTGCCTTGCTGACAGCCGGCTTGAGTCTGGTAGAGGGTATCGAAACACTGGTCGAGAAAGAAGAGGACAGTGTGACACGCGAGTTACTCCAGCAGATACTGGCGCGCTTGCGTGAAGGAGTAACGTTTTCGCGTGCGCTGGAATTCTATCCGCAGGTATTTCCGTCACTGTATGTCGCCACCATTCGTGCCAGCGAACAGACGGGGGATCTGGGCGAAGCACTATCACGTTATCTCGTCTATCAGTCGCAGATGGATCTGGTGCGCAAAAAGCTGGTGGGGGCGTCCATCTATCCGGTTCTGCTGCTGGTGCTCGGGGGCTTGGTAGCCATCTTCCTGCTGGTGTTCGTCGTTCCTAAATTCAGCGCCATTTATGAAGATATGGGTACGGATCTGCCCTGGATGTCCATGCTGCTGATCGAGTGGGGGCACCTGGTGCAGAAGAATGGCTGGATGCTGGCAGGAATGGCAGCGCTCTTTCTGACAGCAGCGTTTTATACCTTTTCCCGGCCGCAGATCCGGGCTCATCTGTTGCGCGCGGTATGGCGCATTCCAACAATCGGCGAGAGGATGCGGGTCTATCAGCTTGCCCGTTTCTACAAAACGCTGGGGATGCTGCTGCGCGGCGGGATTCCCGTGACCCAGGCGCTGGAAATGGTCAGCGACCTGTTGCAGCCGCACTTTCGTCCACGGGTGAAAACAGCTGCTGCACTCATCCGTGAAGGCAAGGCTATTTCCAGTGCAATGCAGAGCGCAGAGCTGACCACTGCAGTGGGAAGCCGTATGCTGCGTGTGGGGGAGCGCACCGGGATGATGGGTGACATGATGGAACGCATCGGTAATTTTCACGATGAGGAAATCGGACGCTGGGTCGAATGGATGACCAAGCTGATCGAGCCATTGTTGATGGCAGTGATCGGAACCGTCATCGGCGGCATCATCATTCTCATGTATCTGCCGATTTTCGAACTGGCGGGGAGTATCAACTGATGCAGACCAACGTCGCCCTGCCGGATAAACCGGCGATCGATCCGGCTATGCTCAGCCAGGCGCGTGAACAGGCCATCGCTCGCAGCACCTCACTGATCAGAGTACTGGAAGAAACTTATCAGGGCACGCCAGATGAACTGGTGACTGTACTGGGGGAAGTGCTGCGCATGCCGGTACTGACCATGAATGATCTGCATGCATTGCATCCGGCTTTTGACAGACTGTCTTTTGCACTGGCTGCCAAACGTGAATGCATGTTGCTGCAGAAACAGGATCAATCGTATCTGCTGGCGGTGAGTGATCCTTTCCGGACGGGTCTGCGCGACTGGGTGGAGGAATATGTACCGGTGGATGCATTGTGGCATCTGGTGCATCCGGCAGATCTGGCGGCCTTTTTCGTGCAGCAGGAACAGACCATGCGTGCGATGGACAATGTGCTGTCTTCTGTTCAGGAAAATCTGATCCAGAGTGGTATCGAGGAGTTATCACTCAAAACGATTCACGAAGGGACCAGTCAGGTGGTGCGTCTGGTTCATTCGACCCTGTACGATGCGCATAAATCGCAGGCAAGCGACATTCATCTGGAGACCACGCCGGGCGCATTGTCCATCAAATACCGGATCGACGGTGTGCTGACCAGTATAGGCACCATGCAGGAGGCGAATCTGGCCGAGCAGGTGATTTCCCGGATCAAGGTCATGTCGGATCTGGATATTGCCGAGCGCCGCATTCCGCAGGATGGCCGTTTCAAGGTTTCCATCCAGGGGCGGGAAATCGATTTCCGCGTATCGGTCATGCCGAGCATTTTTGGGGAAGATGCCGTGTTGCGGATCCTGGATCGTCAGGCGCTGACCGATCATGTCGAAGGATTGACACTGAACCAATTGGGATTCAACGCAACTTCCATTGCCAGCGTACGCCGGCTCAGCGCGGAGCCGTATGGCATGCTGCTGGTGACCGGGCCGACCGGCAGCGGCAAGACGACTTCGCTGTATGCCGCCATTTCGGAAGTCAATCACGGCCATGACAAAATCATTACGATCGAGGATCCAATCGAATATCAGTTGCCTGGTGTATTGCAGATACCGGTCAACGAGAAAAAGGGGCTGACTTTCGCCCGCGGATTGCGTTCGATTCTGCGGCACGATCCTGACAAAATCATGGTGGGTGAAATTCGCGATGCCGAAACGGCACAGATTGCAATTCAGGCTGCACTCACGGGGCATCTGGTCTTTACCACGGTTCATGCCAACAACGTGTTTGACGTGATTGGCCGGTTTGCACACATGGGTGTTGACCCTTACAGTTTTGTTTCGGCACTGAACGGCATCGTGGCGCAGCGGCTGGTGCGCCTGCTGTGCCCGAATTGCATGGTTGCAGAACAGCCGGGTCAGCAGATGATCGCAGATTCGGGGATTACCCCGGAACAGGCAGAGCAGTTCGATTTTCGCTCTGCCAAAGGGTGCGGCCATTGCCGGGGTAGCGGTTATCGCGGGCGCAGCGCAATTGCCGAGATTTTGCTGCTGAATGATGAAATCCGTGAGCTGATCATTGCGCAGGCACCAATTCGTCGCATCAAGGAGGCAGCCCGGCTCAACGGCACCCGTTTCTTGCGTGAAGCGGCGCTGGATATGGTTAAAACCGGACAGACCAGCTTACAGGAGGCCAATCGTGTCACTGTCGTGGCGTAATCGGATTCAGATTTTTCTGGCTCCGGATCGGGTCGATCTGACGGGGATTGCACGCGGTATCAGGCCTGTGCAGCAGTTCAGGCAATCAGGCGTGTGTGTTCAGGAAAATGATTCAAGACAGCAGTGGAAAGCGCCTCTGCGATTGCTGGAACAGATGATCGGACAGATGGATGATCGTTTCAGGCGGGGTAGCGAGTTGCATATCACGCTATCCAATCACTTCGTTCGCTATGGTGTCATCGCACCGCAGCCTTCCCTGGCGAATCCGGATGAATTGATGGCTTATGCCGGTTTCCAGATGCGCGAAATTTACGGTGAACGTATCGATGACTGGGAACTCAGCCTGAGTACCTGGGACCCTTATGGCGGCGCATTGTGTGCGGCCATCGCACGCGATTTGCAGTCAGAGCTGATAATGTTCGCCCGGCAATACGATACCCGGTTTGCGTGCATAGAACCTTATCTTGCTGCGGCGCTGGATCACTGGTCGAAGCGGCTGGTTGAAAAGCAGGTGTGGTTTGTTCTGGTGGAAACAGGGCGGTTCTGCCTGGTTGTGCTGTCCGAGGGCGCCTGGCGTTGTGCACGCAACCAGAGAGTCGTGGAGAATCTGCAGGAAGAACTGTTGGCAGCACTGAAACAGGAATCGATCATTCTCAGCCCGGATCGGTCGGTAGAGCGGGTGTATGTGTTCGCTCCCGAATTGACCGGACAGTTACCGGTGCATGATCTCCGCTGGCAGTTCGTACGCCTGCCAGATGAAAAACATCCCGCACCTTCGTATTTTCCCGGGGTAACAGGAATGGATGACAGCCAGAATCATGCGTAGTCTGAAACTGAATTTCCCCTACCGCAGGCAGCAGATTCCACTGGTGGATTATCTGCTGCTGTTTCTGGGAATGGTGCTGCTGCTTGCAGTGATGTATACGCTCAAGCAGACCATGTCGAAAATCACGTACTGGGAAGCACGCGAGGCGCGCATCGTTCAGCAGCAGAAACACACCAGGCAGCCCCGAACGCCGATGGCGCGCATCAATAAAGCCACACAGCAGGAGCTTAAACAGGCGGATGATATTCTGCGCCAGCTCAATCTACCCTGGGAAGCGTTGTTCGATGCGCTGGAACTGGCTGCCAGCGAGCAGATTGCACTGCTGTCGCTGCAGCCCAGTGTTACCGGTCAGACCATCCGTATTACGGGTGAAGCGCGAGATCTTGCCGCTCTGGTGGAGTATGTCCAGGCACTCGAACTGGAGCCGGTACTGAAAAATGCGCATTTGGCCAGCTATAAAGCCCGGCAGGATCATCCACGCCGTCCCATTGTTTTTTCAATCATTGCAACGTGGCACGAATCGCTTTAGAAAACTGGCTGGTCAGGGCACGTTGGCAGGTTACCCGTCTGGGGACCGTCGGCCGGGCAGGGGCGGGATTGCTCGTGTTGACGCTGGTATTTTTTATAGCGGCAGTCATGCCCCAGAAGGAGCACCTGAAAGGGCTGAAAAGCAAAGTACAGGCAATGCAGCAGGCACAGCCTGATTCTGCCGGTCAGGCGAAGCTGAACAATAATCAGGCATTGCAGGTTTTTTATGATTTCCTTCCGCGCAGTGATTCTTCCCCTTACTGGATCAGTGAACTCGACAGGATCGCCAAAGACAGTGGTGTGGAGCTGAATAGCAGTGATTACCGGCTGAAGGTGGAAAAAGAATCGAAACTGGTACGCTATGAGATTCAATTGCCGTTGCGTGGGACCTATCCCCAGATTCGCGCATTCATTGCAAGCGCATTGCAGGCCGTGCCGGCACTCGCGCTGGCTGATATCATCATCAGGCGCGAAACCATACAGGCCGGCAGAGTGGATGCGCGCCTGAACATGCACCTTTATCTGAATGACTACTAAGCATTTATCTTCGTTATCCAAATCACTTCTGGCAGTCCTGGCGGCCGTGTTCTCCAACCTGCTTCATTGCCGGGTTTTCAGTGGAATCTGACATGGCCGGCACACTTTACCGGAAACTGATTCTCTGGGGTGCTCTGGCGGCTACCGTACTGGCTGCGTTGCTGGTCGATGAGGGGACTGAGTTATCCGTGGAGGATGTGGTGCAGCCGGCAGTGGATATTTCCGCTGACAGGCGTACTGCCGGACAAACCCGACAAATACGGCAAACACACGAAACATTACCGGTCGATCAGCTGGGAAAACGGAAATTCAGCGCCAAGGCGGACGATATATTCGCTGTGACGTCCTGGGAGCCCAAACGTACTGCATCTACTGATTTTAACCCGCAGATCTTCCAGCCTCGGAAGGAGGAGGTGGTAAGGCGGCCATCCGCGCCACCATTGCAGTTCGAATATCTGGGCCGGGTCGTTTCCGAAGGGAAGATCCGGGTCTTTCTCGCCCAGGCAGATCAGAATTATGTTGCCGGTGCGGGGGAGCGGATCGGCACTGAATACCGGATCGACCGGATCCGGGAAGATACGATCGAACTGACTTATCTTCCGCTGGGTATCAGACAGACATTGACTATCGATCAGGGAACCTTTGATTAAGTCCTCCATGAACCGCATTACAGGCAAAATCGTGATGATCGCAAGAAGCGCGACAAAGGTTGTAGCTATTGGGACTTGATCAGAGGTTCCTTAAATATCTGGAAAAGTGGGGATGAATACAACAAAAAGAATCTTGATATTGCTGCTGCTCGCATTGATCACCGGTTGTGCGATGCATACGACGCGAAATCCATCTTTTCTGGAAGGAAAACGGTTGATTGCAGAAGGGCGGCTGGAAGAGGGTCTGGGCAAGCTGGAACAGGCCGCTCGTGAGGAACCGGGTGACAGGGAAGTCGGCGCGACGCTGGCCAGAGAACGTGACACCATCATCGGCCAGATTCTGTTCGAGGCAGATAACGCCCGGTTTGCTGGCAATCTGGATCAGGCCGAGCAGAATTATCAGCGTGTACTGAATATCAGGGCCAGTAGTGAACGTGCCCGGGAAGGATTGGATGCGGTTGATCTGGAGCGCCGCCATATCGTTCTGGTCAATCAGGCAAAAGAGGCACTTGCGCATGGTGATGTAGACGGAGCAGAAAAAATCGTAAGGGGGGTACTGGCCGATAATCCGATGCAATCTGAAGCGAGACAACTGATCAAGGCGCTCAGTGAACAGATTGCACGGGCCGAGATGTCTGAATTGTCTCTGATAACCGAATTCAGCAAGCCCATTACCATGGAGTTCCGCGATACATCGCTGAAAACCATGTTTGAGTTGATCTCGCGCACGGCCGGCATCAATTTCGTATTCGATCGTAATGTTCAGCAGGAAGCAACGGCTTCAATCTTCGTCCGTGATAATTCGATTGAAGATGTGCTGAAACTGATGCTCCTGACCAATCAGCTCGCGTACAAGGTACTCAACAGCAACACGCTGCTGATCTATCCGGATACACCCGCCAAGCAGAAGGATTATCAGGAGCTGGTCGTGCGCAGCTTTCACGTTGCCAATACGGATGTCAAACAGATGGTGGCCATGATTCGTGGACTGGTCAAGGCACGTGACATTTACGTCAATGAGAAACTCAACCTGTTCGTGATACGGGATACGCTGGAGATGATCCGATTGGTGGAACGTCTGGTTGCCATCAACGATTTTCCCGATCCGGAAGTGATGCTGGATGTGGTAGTACTGGAAGTGAAACGTGACAGCACGCTCGATCTGGGGCCAAATATGCCTACTTCGGTGACATTCAGTGCCGTTCCCGGTATAGGTACACCCGCTCAGGCAGCGGCGGATTCCGTGGTTAAAATGAGCATGATCAAGAATACCGGCTTCGAAGGGTTGCGGAGTTTCACTATCAGCAATCAGGCCAGAATCGATTTCGGCAGGACCCTGACCAACGCGGATGTGCTGGCCAACCCCCGCATTCGTGTCAAAAGCCGGGAGAAGGCAAAAATCCATATCGGTAACAAGGAGCCGGTGTTCACGGTCACGAATACAGCCAATGTCGGATCGGCTGCTTCAGCAACTTATATCGATGTCGGGCTGAAATTCGAAGTCGAACCGGTGGTCAGAACCAATAATGAGGTCACCTTGAAAGCGCTGCTGGAAGTCAGCAGTAATCTCGGTGAAAAAAGATCCGGGAGCGGAGAAAATGCAGCCACGGCCATCGTCATCGGCACACGTACGGCGGAAACGGTTCTGGAGCTGCGGGACGGAGAGACACAGGTGCTGGCCGGACTGATTCAGGATGATCTGAGCAGAGTAAGATCGGGTATCGCCGGGTTGACCGATATACCGGTACTGGGTGATATTTTCTCCAAGCAGGTCAGAAAACATAACAAAACCGAAATAATTCTGCTGATCACACCGCATATCGTCCGCAATGTCATTCAGCCCAACCACTTTGAAAGCGAGTTTTATTCCGGTACGGCCAGCGCCGCCGGGAAACTGCCTGTAATCATACGGAAAACGGCACCGCGTTCACTGGCGATGGAATCCTCGAACAGTGCGTCAGACGGAGGATATATGTCATTAGGACGGGCACGATCTGCCGGGTTATTCGGAGCGGCACCCGATCTGTTTGAGGAAGCGGTTACGCAGGCAAGAGAGGCTTCTCCCTCATTGACGTTGCGTGTGCCGGAAAGTGTGGCGGGAGGCCGGGAATTTACCGCTACTGTCAGGCTGGTGACCCAGGATCCCATGCTATCCGGCGAGTTGAACCTGACCTATGACCCGGATACTTTGGAACTGGTGGATGGCGGGGAAAAATCCGGAATGCGCAGCCTGAAGCTCGGCCGGGATCAATCCACCGGAATGACAGCGGTGCTGCGTTTCAAGGTGATCAGCACAAATGCAACTTCAACTGAAATTGCTTTACAGAATCTGCAGGTGCGGGATGAGACAGGGCAGCCGGTTGAAGTGAATCTGCCACCGGCAGCGAGTATCAGGATTCAGTGATGACATTTCTTCGTCTTTTCTGAGCGGATATGTTGCAGACAGCATCTTGCCGCGGATTTACCCTGATCGAGCTGATGATCGTAGTGGCAGTCATGGGAATCCTGGCTTCCGCGGCGATGCCATTAGGTGAAATGGTCGTCAAACGTGAAAAGGAGCGAGAATTGCGTATAGCGCTGCGCCAGATCCGCACGGCGATCGATGCCTATAAGCAGGCGGCGGATGAGGGATTAGTCGAAAAAAAGGCTGATGAAACCGGCTATCCTCATCGGCTGGAAGATCTGGATACGGGCATGGACGACGTAAAAGACCCTGACAGCAAGAAAATCTTTTTCATGCGCCGTTTGCCGCGCGATCCGATGTTTCCGGATACTGAGGTACCTGCTGCCGAAACCTGGGGAAAACGCAGTTATGCCAGCCCGCCCGACAGTCCGGAGGAGGGAGATGACATTTACGATGTTTATTCCCTTTCCGAAAAAGCGGGATTGAACGGGATTCCCTACAATCAATGGTAAAGCTCGCTGATCAGACTGTGATCCAATCGGTATCAAACCGATTGAAGCGGCCCGGTGGCCATTGGCGTGAACGGGGGTTCACGCTGATCGAATTACTGGTGGTGATGGTCGTTATTGCTATCCTCCTCACGATTGTGACGCCGCGTTACTTCAATTCTGTCGACCGGGCGAAGGAAACGGTACTCAAGCAGAATCTCAGTATTCTGCGCGACGCGATCGACAAATATTTTGCCGATACCGGCAAATATCCGACCGATCTGCATCAACTGGTCGAGGATCGTTATATTCGCGCGATACCTGTCGATCCGATTACCGAGGAAAACGTCTGGGTGGAAATTCCGCCGCCCGATCCTGAAATGGAAGGCGTGTTCGATGTGCATACGACTTCCGACCGGCAGGCGCTGGACGGGACGTTTTATGAGAAATGGTGACAATGTCATGCCGGCAAGAACGGGGATATATTTATATCTGGATGCTGTTTGCTGTTATGCTTGCGGGCGTGATGCTGGCTGCCGCCGGGTTGATCTGGCAGACAGAAGTCAAACGGGAAAAGGAGCTGGAACTGCTGTTCGCCGGTGACCAGTTCCGGCGGGCGATCGAGTCCTACTATAACGATTCTCAAGTGTCGGGGAGAGCGGGGGAGGCGGGTGCCAGCCGCTACCCGGCATCTCTTGAACAGTTGCTCAAGGATGAGCGTTCTCTGGTAGTGAAACGGCATCTCAGAAGAATTTACCCCGATCCGATGACGAACAGCTACAACTGGGGGCTGGTCAGGCAGCAGGACGGCGGGATTACCGGTGTCTACAGTCTTTCGACTGGCGTGCCGATCAAGCGTGCCAATTTTCCGGCAGATTACATTGCTTTTGAAAAGGCCGGGAATTATCAGGGTTGGAAATTTGTCCATGCTGCCAGTACTGCAGGAGGGCAGGAAAAACAGCAGGCGGAAGGTCGGGGAAACATGCAGGGCGATACGCCGATGCCGGGATTGCCGGGTACTGGATTTAATCCGCCTCCACAAAACCAGCCTGCTCCGAATCTATCTCCGCCAACCGGCAATGATGCGTTTTAAAGAAAATCTGGAAAGAGGAAAGAATAGCGAATGAGTGCAGAGGTTTTTCCGGACTTACTCGAGTGAAATATCTTGAAATCAGTGGATATGCCGTAATTAGTAACTAACATAAGAACCGGATTTGTTGTTTGGAAGTCTCAGTACAGATAAAAGGTTGCCGAAGGCCATACGAAATGAAAGTTATTTTGACGATACAGTTAGCATTATTGCTGAGCATGGCGGGATGTACCCAACTCCCCAGAACGGGGGATGCCATTGCTCATGGTTCCGCAGCTTCCGCCGGTGCAGCACCCGCCACGGAACTGACTGCTGATTCCCTCTTTGATTTTCTGATGGGAGAAACGGCCCTGCAGCGAAATATGCCAGACGTTGCAGTGGAAAGTTTCATCCGGCTGGCAAGAGAAACACGCAACCCGAGGATCGCTGAACATGCGACTGATATCGCACTGCGGACGCGTCATTTCGGGGAGGCAAAAGAAGCCATCGATTTATGGGTAGCACTGGAGCCTGATTCCATGCATGCGCGCCAGGCGGCAGTAGCGCTGTTCGTTGCGAACGGTCAGCTCGATAATGTCCGTCCCCACGTTGAACAGTTGTTGAAGCTGGAGCCGGAAACTGTCGATAAAGCGTTCATGCAGATCAACAAACTCCTGTCTCATCATCCAGACAGAGAAGCCGTGCTGAAACTGGTGCAGCAGCTTGCGGCATCCTACCCTGATTTGCCGGAAGCCCATTTTGCTGTATCCCAGGCTGCATGGTCTGCCAATGAATTCAAACTTGCGGCAAAAGCCATGAATCAGGCGCTCGAATTACGGCCGGAATGGGAAATGGCCGCCGTGCATCAGGGGCAGATTCTGCAGAAAATTGATAAAGACAAGGCATTGTCTTTTTACGATCAGTATCTCGACCGATTTCCCAGAGCCAATGATATACGGATTGCCTATATCCGCATGCTCATGGAGGAGAGAGAATTTGACCGGGGGCGTGAGCAGTTCCAGAAACTGGAGCAGGTAAACCCCTCCAACCCTGATATTGCGCTGGCGATCGGCCTTTTATCTGCCGAGCTGGATGACCTGGGGAGTGCAGAAAAGTATTTCAAACGTGCCCTGCAACTCGGGTTTGAGGACACCAACACGATTCATTTCAATCTGGGGCGTATCCATGAAATTGCACAGCACAATGCTGAAGCAATGGATGCCTACCTCAGGGTGACGGGTGGGGAACGTTATATCGCTGCCCGGGTGCGCTATGCTTTCTTGCTGGCAAAGCGGGATGGAATAGCCGCTGCCAGAAGATATCTGAAAACCGTTCAGGTTGAAAATGAACAGCAGCGTACACAGTTGCTGATGTCTGAAGCACAGCTGCTGCGGGATAGTGGCGAGTTTCGTGGCGCGTATGATCTGCTGGATGCTTATCTCAGAAAGTATCCGGATCAGGTCGAACTGTTGTACGACCGGGCACTGATGGCTGACAAGATCGGCAAGCTGGATGTACTGGAACGGGATTTGCGCAAACTGATCGAGTTGAGACCGGATAACGCCCATGCCTATAATGCGTTGGGCTACAGCCTGGCTGAGCGTGGTCTGCAACTGCCGGAAGCATTGGCACTGATCCAGAAAGCCATCGAACTTTCTCCCGATGATCCCTACATCATGGACAGCCTTGGTTGGGTTTATTACCGTATGGGTGATCTGAAAAAAGGAGTCAATTACCTGAAACTTGCCTTCGACGCTCGCTCCGATCCTGAAATTGCAGCACACTACGGCGAATTGCTCTGGATGAACGGTGCAAAGGAAGATGCCGAAAAAATCTGGCAGTCAGCGCTGGAAGAACATCCTGAAAATGAACTGCTGCTGGATACTGTCAGGCGGTTCATGAAATAGGCAGCAGTTAGGGAACTTCTGAAAAACGCAGTGATGGCAATGTTTTGCAGAGGTTTCTTAGCCGCTCGATTGCTGATACAACCAACCGCACCGCTACTGCCGTTTTTGTGAACGTCGCCAGGCGTTTCAGAATCAGGGTAAAAACCGGATAGCGGCCACAACCAGTCCCCTTACCATCAGCGTGGCGGCAAATGAGCAGACCATAAAGCGATCGATACAAAGGGCTAACGATTCTAACCGCTTATCTATTTGTTCAAACCATTAACAAAAGAATGATTCAGGTCTCTCGGAAATTACCGGGCCATCTCATTCGCAAGTTAATAAACAATATCGTGGTTTCCAATATTGATCGGGATAATTTGCTTATCCTCGATCAGGAATTCCAGTGTAATCCGATAAGAAAGATTAATTGAAATTGCATATATCCCCTGAAGTTTGCCGCTTGATACATGTAATCGCAGGGAAGGGTGATCCACATTGCGAACAGCCTCAATAGTCAAAGATGGAACCGGCCTCTATCCCTTCTCTTCCTCGACTAAAATATGTTTATTCAGATGAGTGTTCAAGCATAGAGTGACAGTGATAAGCGCTGTGTTGCGAAACGTGGTGATCCGGTTTTACGAATCAGTTTGATAAGTCTGTCCCAGTTTTCGTTTGTGGCCGTAGCTGGTCAGTTTGTTTTGCAGTTGTGCCATCCAGGGTTCGGTAATGGCACGGATTTCGGCATCACGTTCCAGTATGCCGTGGATGAGGCTGATCTTTTTTTTCTTCTGTTCTTCGCTCAGTTGCTCGTAAGTGTGCTGTTCCATCAGCCAGGTGGTCAGGCGTTTACAATCCTGTTCCAATGCTACCAGCTTGTCCCAGTCGCTGTTTTTTGCCGCTTGCAGCATCTGGTCAGTGATTGCCAGTATGGCTTCATACGTGGCGATGATCTGCATACCGTTTTTATTGTCTTCGGGTGAATATCCGGATGAGGTGTCGGGCTTCATGCCATTGCACCTGTACCGGCCGTATCCTCGATCGTATTTTTGACTGCTGTCTGTACATCTGTTTTTCCGGCAGGCTGATTCCCAATCGATGCCCACGCTTCATGCAGCTCGCCCAGCAGGCAGTTGATTTCCTCGATGATCACGGCATCGTTCTGCAGATTGGCCGTAAGCAGCCGGGCGGTCATGTAGTCATACAGCTGTTCCAGCCGGTTGGCCAGTTCTCCGCCGGCTGTTTTGTCGAGACTGGCTTTGAGGCCATGGTCGATGATCATGATCGCTTTGGAAATCATTTCCCCTTTGGCGGCAATCCTGTTCTGCTGTATATACAGCAGGCTGCAGTCCAATGCCTGGCGCGCGCCTTCGAACAGCATCAGAATCAGTTTGTGCGGATCGGCGGATACCACGCCGGATTCGACGCCCACTCGCTGATAACTGCTGATCGCGCGGCTGGGGGATTCAGTAAACATGAGTTCTCCTTTTCAGAAATGAGTGTGCAGTTACGCTATCGGCTATTTATTCACCGATCTTTGGCAGATTCGCCAGTTGTTGCTGCAAATAGTTACTGGTCTGGTTCATGCTGGCAATCATCGTATCCAGCGCGGTGAACTGCGCGCGCAGGCGTTTTTCCACACTTTCCAGCCGGAATTCCAACGCTTCACGCTGTTTGCCGATTCCTTTGATCGTACTGTTGATGCCATCCATGCGGCTGCTGATCAGGCCATCGCTGCGAGTCATCCCTGTGATCAACTGATCCAGCTGGGTGATGAACCCAGGGGTCGATGGTGCAGTGGACGAAGTGGTGGTAGTGGTTTCCACGAAATCCACGGTTCCCCGGTTACCCGTGCTGCCGCCATCTATTTTCAGTGTCAGGCCGTTACTGCTCAGCTCCTTGCCGGAACCCGTGGCAGCCTGGCCGCCGATCGTGCCAGCCACATTCTGGCCTGCTGTCTGCGCGGGTGTTCCAAAAATATTGTCCTTGCCATTTCCACCGGTGATCTGAACACTGGAAGCTGATCCGTAACGACTGGAAGTAATACTCAGCTTGCCTGCATTCTGTGTTACCGCAACCGAAACACCGGCATTGGAGAAGGTAGTGTTATTGTTGATCTTCGACTGGATTTCTGCGGCGAGTGTTACAGCTGTATAGTTCCCACTGGCTAATGTGATATTGGCGCTGACGCCATCGATTATTAGATTTAGCACATTATTGGGAAATAGGATTGAATTAATGCTCAGCTCGGCTACCTTGCTTCCAGTCGCACTGCCTTGTGTGGCAAGCTGGCTGATATTCACTGCCAGGCTGCCCGGTGTGAAGGTGGGCGGCTGGTTGATAATCGAGATCAGGCTGTCGCTGACATTGACTGCTTGACTGGTGGTGGACGAAGTAGTGGTGGCTCCGGGTATGTCACCAAAAAATGCTGCAATATTTTTGTCCGGATTATTCAGCACGGCGCTCAGTTTGTTGTTATCCAACGCCAGTGTGCCATCCTTCTGAAAGCTGATACCCAGTTCGGACAGCGAGTTGATTCCGCCGGCAGCGGATTGATTGCCGTTCAGCATGGCGCGCATCCGGTTTTGTATCATGCGCACGGTGGAATCTCCGGTCAGCACCGATGCCTGCTTGTTGGCCGCATCGTAACGGGAAAGATTGCCGATCGTTTTTTCCAGATCGTTGTACGCTTTTACAAACGCATTGACTGCTGCCTCAACGCTGCTTTTGTCCTTCTCCACTGTCAGCGTGGTCGTTGTGCCAGGGTTGGCCTTGAGCAGGTTGAACGTCACCCCTTCCAGCGCATCGTTGATGGTATTGGATGACTTCGTCACTGTAATGCCGTCGATCACCATGACTGCATTTCTGGCTGCTACGGTTTCGGTCATGTTGCTGACGCCGCCAGTCGAAGCATCAAACGCCAGCTTCGATAACCCGGCGTTATCGGTGTGATTGCCATCGGTATCGTCCACGCTGATCTTCAGCGCATTGGCCAACCCGCTATCTTTGGAAGAAATCACCAGCCGGTTGCCGCTGCCATCGTTGACGATACTGGCCGTCACTCCCGCATTCGCTTCATTGATGGCACTGCGAATATCTGCCAGGGTTGATTTGGCCGGGTCGATCGTGATGGTTTTGGCTGCTTTCTCCGCATTGGCGGTAAACGTGCCATCTTCGTTATACGTGCCGAATTCGATCGTAAGTGTGCCGCTGCCGATTACGGTATCGGTGGTAGCAAATGCTTCTGACTTGATTTTCTGCGCTTGCGCCAGCGATTGCACTTCGATGTCGTGCGTGCCGGCCGCAGCACTCGAAGAAGTGCTTACCGTGGCTGCAGTCGTATCTGCCAGCGTGGCTTTGTAGCCATTGAACAGTGCAGGTTTGGCCAGCGCCTTCACACTGTCCTGAAACGTTGAGAGCACGCTTTTCAGGCTGCCAAAGGCAGAGAGCTGCGCCTGCTGTTTTGCTTCCTTGGTGTTGAGCTGCGTCAGTGGCTGCTGCTCGATCTCCATCAGTTTACTGATGATTCCGCTGACATCCAGTCCTGAGCCGATTCCCGGTGCTGAAATCATGATGTGTTTCCTCTTCCCTGTCTGTGGGTGAAATTATTTATTACCTGTTGTTTCTGTTTACGGCTGGACAGCGGTGAACTTTGAGAAATAGTGTGAAAATAATCAAATAACCGGAAAAGCTCTGGAGAGCGGCGCGAGTTGCAACAATTTTGCAGCACTTTCTCAGGCCTGGCCGTTGAACAACAATCCCTGTATCTTTCCCAGCGCGCTGGCAATCTTGATTGCTTCTTCCGAAGGCATCTGCCGAATGACTTCCTGTGTTTGCGCATCAACAATCTTGACCACGGTTTTGCCAGTGTCCTCATCAATGGAAAACTTCAGATTCTGTGTTAACGCTTGTGTGAACTGCTGAATCTGATTTACCGCTTCTTTCACCTGTTCCGGTTTGATGTCGCTGGTTTCAGCCGGAGGCTGGGCAACAGGCACCATCTCGCGCTCTCCTGTCCGGGCAGCAGGCGTTGCCGGCTGAACGGGTGCTGTAGCCTGAAATAGTTCAGCAGTTACTGCGTTGATATTCATGTCAATCTCCTTTTAATCTACCTGATCAGTTTTTGCCTGGCTGACTTGTCATCGCGATGACGAGGGGTACCGCCTTTGCAAGGCGGTTGTAAGCCGCCGTGGCAATCCAGTCAGTTACCCGAAGCTGGATCGCCACGTCATGTTACTCCTCGCGATGACGAACGCAGTGCTTATCTCAACAGCGACAACACATTGTTCGGCAATGCATTGGCTTGTGACAGCATCGCCACACCCGCTTGCTGCAGAATCTGCGCACGGGTCAGTGCGGCGGTTTCAGCAGCGAAGTCTGCGTCCTGAATCCGGCTGCGGGAAGCAGACAGATTTTCAGCTGAAGTTTGCAGATTGGCTATTGCAGAACTAAAACGATTCTGGATAGCACCCAAATCTGCACGAGTGCTATTGACGATTTTGAGGGCGTCATCTATGGTTGTAATTACAGTCGCAGCAGCAGTACCATCAGTACCAGTAATATCAACGCTATCGACACTTAATCCGCTCGCTGTAACATCAGCTATATCGGTAAAATCGATAGTTTCACCTTCATTGGCTCCTACCTGGAATATCTGACTTGCGAAGGAGCCATCCAGCAGCTTGGTACCGTTAAAACTGGTCTGCTCACCCACGCGTTGAATTTCATCAATCAACTGGGTGACTTCTTTTTGTAGCGCTTCACGATCATCTTCTGAATTGGTGGCATTAGCCGATTGCACTGCCAGCTCGCGAATACGCTGTAAGTTATTGCCAATTTCGACCAGTGCACCTTCGGCCGTTTGTGCCAGTGAAATACCATCATTGGCATTACGCGCAGCCTGGTTCATACCCCGGATTTGTGAGGTCATACGCTCGGAAATCGCGAGCCCGGCAGCATCATCCTTGGCGCTGTTGATGCGCAAGCCGCTGGATAAACGCTGCAAGGCGGTGCTCAATGAGTTCTGGGATACATTCAGGTTACGTTGTGCATTGAGTGACGCAATGTTGGTATTGATAACTTGTGGCATTTCAGTTTCTCCTTCAGAGTGGTACTACTTTTTAAAGTGTTGTGGCGCCTGTGCCACCGACGTTTTCCGGCTCTGATCTGCTTTCAGTGTTTGCAGAATTTTCAACCGCCGTTGAGAGCAGTAAACGGACAACCCGGGGAAAGGTTTAGCAAAATAAGCAGGAAAAACAGGTTTTCTTTTTTAAACAATGAAGGCGGGAACTGAAAGGGAAATTGGCGGTTGTTTGAGCGTTTGGATAAAAACTGTTATTGCGAACGCGCAGCGCGAAGTAAACTGCGCCATGAACCGGTCGGTGAACAAGCCCGGCTCCGGGTTCTCTGGAAACAGCTTTTTGTGATTTTCCCTGAATCGGGCGGAAAGTCCGGTGTCTTTACCGGGAAATGCTGACGCCGGTGGACGTGCTGCTTTGTCAGTGGATTGAGTTTACACGATTATATCTTCGTTGCCAGTCCCATCTTCGTTGTCTGACTACTATCGTATAAATTTACGTTATGCGCTATTCTGCATTTCTTTATGAAAGTATTACAGTCGGATAAAGCAATCATGATGAATAGAAAGCTCACCGAATTGCCAATTGACGAGCGCATACAGCTTGTTGAGGATTTATGGGATAGCATCGCGTCTGATCAAAAGATGCTGCGACTTACCACTGAACAAAAGGCTGAACTCGATAGACGTCTAAACGCCTATGAGGTCGATAAAAACCCAGGCCGATCAGCGTTGGAGGCTATCGCAGAAATTCGGCGTAATTTGTGACCTGTGAAGTTCGACTCCGGCCGGAAGCAGAGCAGGATCTGGCAGATGCGGCGGCTTGGTATGAAGAGCAGCGGCAAGGACTGGGTCACAAATTTCTCGATGAAGTGACGACAACGTTATCGAATATTGCAGAAACCCCGCTGGCATACCCGAATGTTCATCGCGGTACAAGACGCGCAGTTATCAGACGGTTTCCTTTTGGTATCTATTTTCAAGTAAAGAAAGCAACAATCATCGTGGTTGCGGTAATGCATGGCAGCCGAAATCCGCATCGGTGGAAAAGTCGAACATAACGTTAAGGCTATGTCATGACTGCAAAGCAAACCACGCTATGAGCCGGTTGTTGAATGCACATAGTTGGGATCAGGTCTGGTATCAAGAAAATAAGTACAGCAAGCGTTATTGATTCTGGATCTGCCCCCTTGATTTGCTTGATTTGAGCGAAGTGATCACAACTCCATGCAATTTTCTGAAGCGCCAAATCATCGGATTGAACCACAAAGCCCATCCTGTTTGGTGTTTTAGCCGGAATACGATGCACCTAGACGGGGATTTTATGTATGACCCCAACTATGTGAAGCGCCGTGGTACGTGATCCGTATGCCCGGTGGTGTGGGAGGAGAAAATCCAAGGTGCCTTCCTATCCCGATTAGGCGCGCGGTTTCTGGATGAAATCGAGCAGTCATTTGACCGCATTGCGCTTGATCCATACTTGTACGGTATGAGTATCGCCAGAATCTTCGCCAGATCATTGGGCAACCGCTTTTCCACTACTACCCGATTTCATCGGTTTAGCCTATAACTTGCCCGGGCAGGAGGCTGACTATACAATGGAACCATTATGGTTCCATTTCAATTAGAAAACTTAGAAACGCCATGCCTACAACCTTAACACTGAAAAATATTCCGGATGATGTGTACGAACGGCTCAAAGTTGCTGCAGAAGTGCACCGCCGCAGCCTCAACAGTGAAATCATTGTGTGCCTTGAGACCGTGCTCATGCCAACCAGAATCTCCCCCGGCGAACGACTGGAGCGCGCCCGTCAGTTACGGGCTGGGCTGAACTCCGAAAAATTTCAGGCATGCGATATTGACGTTATGAAAAGACAGGGGCGCCCATGATCGTCGTGGATTCAAATGTACTGGCTTATTTTTATCTGCCCGGCGAATACACCGCCGCTGCAGAAGCCTTGTTTGAACATGATCCTGATTGGGTAGCACCGGTTTTGTGGCGAAGTGAGTTTCGAAACATTCTGGCCGGGTATTTCAGGCGCGGGAGCCTGACATTCTTGCAGGCATATAATCTCCAGTGTGAGGCAGAGGATTTACTCGCTGGCGCTGAGTATGAAGTGAATTCATTCAGTATTCTGGAGTTGGTGCGTGACAGCGAATGCTCAGCTTATGACTGCGAATTTGTTGCACTGGCAATAAAGCTGGGTGCGAAGCTGGTAACGATGGATGGTAAATTGCTAAGGACGTTTCCAGATATCGCATTTGCACTCTCTGCGAGTCAATGTAGCAGCTAAAAAACCGGTTTATCACCTCGATATCGTTGAAAATAATGGGGGATATCCGTCAAGATCAAGCAAGCGGCGATGACTCCGCCTGTCGCCCTGGAAGAACGTTGGATGAGGTGCTCAAGGTCCATGCCGAGGCACTGGGTATCGAAACGCTGGAGGTTGAGGTCATGAAAGTCTATTCATTCTCTGAGGCCCGGCAAAATTTTGCTGCAGTGCTCGACAATGCTCAGAAGGAGGGTGCGGTTCGGATCATGCGTCGTGATGGGAATCTTTATTATCCAGTCGGTGGGGGATAGCCCTTCGCCGTTGGCGGTAGAAGCTGTACCGCTTGATCTGAGTCGGCGTGAGATCGTTTCTGCGGTTCGTGAGGGACGAGAAAGAGATTGAGTAATAATAGGGGGCACCCGTTAGCCGGCTGGAGTCAGGCGAGTAAAGGAATCCATGGCGGTGCGAGCCGCTGGTTTTGGAACATGCTCTCCGTTTGCAGTAGCCGATACATCCGTTTCTTCAAATCATGGCTGCGACGAATCGCGCCAGACACCTCTTGGGATCAACCCATCAGAATTAAGCGAGCGGCGATGACAACGAAGGCATTGGATTGCTTCACCGGCTTCGCCGTTTCGTAATGGCAATGAGAGACTGGGTTGCTGCGTTGGTCTGCAGCCTCCTCACAAGGACAGCCATTTTGTCATCATGATATGCCAAAAGCACAAAGCAATCTAACCCCTGGATTCAATCTTTCTACATTTGTAGTAATTCCATTCCCAAATCAAAAATGACACGATAATGTAGCGCGGGATGTCAATGCTGCGATTAAGGTTGTGGCAGCCAGGCCGGCAATAGGTGAGCGCAAAAAAGGAGATCTGGCGGAGCTCCTGGTCTATAAATTCCACAGCCAGAATCAATTATATCTGCTCAGCTACAGTATCGATGAGGCTGTGTATCTGGTGTATCTCGAAGCAATCGGACCGCACGAAAATTTCTATCGCGATCTCAAGCATTCGTAAGGAAAGCGGGAAACAATAGGAGAGAGACCACGGTTTCCTGACTGGCTTACCGCTTCATTCTGATGAGAACAGTTATGCCGCGCTGCCTGCATGATCGAGGTCAGGTCGCGAATCAAGAAAATAAGTATAACAAGCGTTATTGATTCTGGATTTTTGACTTGTTGATTTGCTGATAATTCGGGTTGTCGTCATCAAATGATTCTGGAGTAACGGGCGGCGAGCGAAGACATAAGCCTGAAAAGTCAGCGCTCCCTTTGGATTACTCAGTAGATGAGACATAAAGATTGGAGGCAGATCAGAGAAATCTATGAGTGTGGGATTCCTTTATCGAATTAATAGTCAAAATCCCATAATGGGACTAATATTCCTTTATGAGAGTAATTGCTCTGTCTACGTTGAAGGTGTTTTGGGAAAACGACTCGTCTCGTGCAGATGCAATTCAACCAACGCTTGCATGGCACAGACATGCACTGAAGGCTGACTGGTCATCACCTGCGGAGGTCAAAGCAGACTTCAAGAATGCCAGTATCCTTAAAGATGGCAGGGCGGTATTCAATATTGCCGGAAACAAATATCGGCTGGTGGTATGGATTAATTACCCTTATAAAATTGTGTATATCCGATTTATAGGCACCCATGCCCAATATGATCGGATCGATGCGCAAACTATCTGATTCAATGGAGAAGACCATGGATATCAAACCAATCAGAACAGACACCGACTACCGCACAGCACTAAAGGAAGTCGAAATGCTTATGACTGCAGAACCCAACACATCCGAAGGTGACAAACTGGATATTCTGGTAACACTGATCGAAGCCTATGAACAAAAACATTTCCCACTTGATCTGCCTGATCCTGTTGAAGCCATCAAATTTGAAATGGAACAGAAAGGCCTGACTGTAAAAGACCTGGAACCCATGATTGGAAAAAGTAATCGCGTATACGAAGTTCTAAACCGCAAACGTTCCCTGACACTCAGAATGATTCAGAGACTTCACTATGAGCTGGGTATCCCTGCTGAATCTTTAATAAAACGATCTTCATATACACACATTTAGTTTTTTATGGTGCTCTGACCAATAGGTTAAATAAATAAATAAGAATTTTAATTTCTGTTTTTGTTATCACGTTCTTTGCTATCTTAAGAATTATTAGGGACCGGACAGATAGGAAAGTGTCAGCAGCTAGCAAGGCGCTGCTACGGAAAATTTACTCGCTGCCGCTCCCAAATTTCCGCAGAGCACAGCGTTGGCTGCTTCAGGTTGACCGGTGAAATTTGAAAAGTATGATTAATTATCATGCCAATATTTTCAACGTGATCAGGGTCAGGTCGCGAATCAAGAAAATAGTCTAAACAGATCGGCAACAAGAGTAGCGAAGGCACTGGATTGCTTCATCCTTGCAGGATTTCGCAATGAACAGCGGTTGATAGTTGATAAATAACCGCTATTGCATCACACCTCACTTCGCTGTATGGCTTGATTCCAGCGTTATAGCTTAGGATTTGTCATGCAATCGTGATAAAGCTATATCGTAAATTTCATTGCGGTCGCGTTTGCCGATAGCGATGACAGTTACCGTAATAGTTTGATCTTCAACGGAGTATACGAGGCGGTATCCAGGTTGGCGCAATTTGATTTTGTATATGTTTTTGGCCCCAGGCAAAGCTGCTGAATGTACATGAGGATTTTCCAGTCGTTCTTTGAGTTTTTTCTTGAATTGCTCTTTGATGGTATGGCCGAGTTTTTCCCATTCTTTGAGTGCAGATTTTTTGAATTCCAGTTTATAGGTCATCGAGCGAGACCTTGACGCTGGGTTCGTCCATTCGTTCTTTCACGATTTTTAGCAGCTCGATATCATCGAGCAATTCCATCATTGCTTCATAGGCGGCGGCGGGTACGCAATAAAAGGCGGGTTCGTTGTGGTTTAGCACGGCGATTGGCATGCCTTTACCGCTGGCTACTACCTTCATCGGGTTGGCTTTGAGCTCGGATATGCTGGCTGCAATTTCAGTAAGTATTTTATTTGGCATGGCTTTGATCCAAAGAACAGGAATAGTAAAGACTAATTATGGTACTTTAAAATGGTCTCATAAAGCCATAACAATTAAGGTTATGTCGTGGTCGCCCTGAAGTTGGGTTGAAGGTCTGGCGTTTTCACCGGAGAGTGCTGGTGTCGGTACTCAGACCTGAATAACTGGGTAATTTCTGTGGTTTACCCCACGTTCTTCCCATTTTTCGGCCGAATGTGGCCGTGGCGCTGGTCAGCGCGTCTTTTGTCAGTGGACAGGTGTGCACAGTCATTTCTGTTGCCAGTTTCGTCATTTGTTGTCTGATTGCTGTTGGTGAAATACGCTGTCAAATCATCTGCATCGGTTCGCCGCAGTGTGGGCATAGGAACGTCGGCCTGGTAGTGGCGGGCGGTTGTCGCGGTAATGGAAGCTGATCCGGCCGTTGCCGTTCTGATCACCAAAGCGTGATGAGGGTCAGGTTGCGAATCAAGAAAATAAGCCTAGCGTTAATGATAACCATGGTTTGTCTCCGTTTTCCCCGTCATTTTTCTTGTTTGACAGCTAAGATATCAATGCTGATAATGATAGCATTGATGTCAATCTGGGAGATTTCTTATGGCAACGTTGACCATTCGCAATGTGGACGATGTAACCAAACGGTTGCTGCGTATTCGTGCGGCGCAGCATGGGGTGTCAATGGAAGAGGAGGTGCGGCGAATCCTTCGGCAGGAGCTTTCTCGTGCTGGTAGTAGTCAATTCCCATTTGGCCAGCATTTGCTGAGTCGCTTTGCTGAGTCAACAAGCGAAGAGTTTGCTTTGCCCGCACGTCAGGTGCCGCGCACTCCGCCGAGTTGGGATGAGCCAATATGATTTTGCTCGATACCAATGTGCTTTCTGAATTTATGCGTCTGCAACCCGCTACTCAAGTGGTTGTTTGGCTGGACAGGCAGGCGCCCAATGAGATCTGGACAAACGCTGTTAGCCGTGCCGAAATCGAATTAGGCTTGGCACTGATGCCGGAGAGTAAGCGACAGAAAAGTTTAAGCCAGGCCGCCCGGACAATGTTCGATGAGGATTTTGCCGGGCGCTGCCTGCCATTTGATGAAATCGCGGCCAGTTACTATGGGCGTATCGTTTCTACACGGACCCGAATGGGTCGGCCCATCAGCGTGGAGGATGCTCAGATCGCTGCGATTGCGCTGGCATATCGAATGCTCTTATCTACGCGTAATACCGCTGATTTTGAGGACATTGCAGGTTTGAATGTAATTAATCCCTGGGAAACCGAAGCATAAATACCCTTTTTTATACCTGATCAAGCTGTTTTTAAGTTGACAAGTGTTATTGATTCCGGGTTTCGTGGAATTTATCTCTACCTGAGCGCTAATCACCGCTGTTTTTCGCAAGGTTGTGATAGAGGGCTAAATTGTTAGCTACTTCAGGTTGTACTGACAAAATTTAGAAGGTATGATAAATCGTCATACCAAAGTAAGGTGTCGTTATGAGTCAGACCAAAGTAGCTATCACAATCGAAGAAGAGGTGCTTGCCAGAGTGGATGCGCTGGTGAGGCAGCGTGTATTTGCTAACCGCAGCCGTGCGATCCAGGAGGCTGTGCAGGAAAAGCTGGAGCGCATGGATCGTAGCCGTCTGGCCGAGGAATGCGCAAAACTTGATCCTGCCTTTGAAAAGGCAATGGCAGACGAAGGTTTGTCTGAGGAGCTGGTTGCGTGGCCAAAATATTGAGGGGCGAGATCCGGTGGGCTAATCTCAATCCAACTGTTGGTCGAGAGCAATCAGGTGAGCGGCCGATTCTTGTCCTGAGTCAGGATATATTCAATGAGCGGTCCGGAACAGTCATTGCTATGGCGCTCACCAGTCAGGAACAGCGCGCCGGATTTCCGTTGACATACGAAATTCTGAAATCCAGCTTGCCTAAACGCTCCTGGGTAAAGATAAGTCAAATCCGTACACTTTCCACTGAACGCATTGGTAAGAAGATCGGGGCGATTGCTCCTGAAGAGCTTGCGCAGATTGTTGAAGGTTTAAATGAAATTATCGGCAGCTAGAAATAATAGGGGACAGGCCGAGAATGAAGAAAATAAGATAACAAGTGTTATTGATTCTGGACCTGATCCTTTGATTTCTGATTTCCTCCTGCTCCGGGGTCAGCTTGCCGTTACCCCTGAATGCCTGTCCGTTGCTATCTTCCCGATACTCCTTGATCCAGTGCCAGACTAACAGCGTCCAGTTTGAACTCTTTTGAATACTGCTTCCTTGTGATCATCTCCTGACTGCAGTGTACAGATCTATTGAACCACATCATTCCGAACCGATGACGCGGGCTGCATACCCTCAATTATGTCTTTTTACAAGTTATGTTAATAGGTGCTATAAACTGGTCTAAATCATTTTGGAGGCAGTCATGACAATCAAATTCTCTGAAGATGTAATTCCCCTTGCAGATTTAAAAGTCAATCCTGGTCGCGTTGTAAGCCGAGTTAAAGAAACTCGCAGACCTGTTCTTTTAACCAGTCGTGGCCGAGGTGTGGCTGTAGTGCAAGACCTCGATGAATATGAAAAGAGCCAGGAAGAGCTGGCTTTTGTCAAAGCGGTTGCCCAAGGTCTTATGGACATCAAAGAGGGCAATACCATGTCATTGTCTGAGGCGAAAAAGCGTTTAGGCATCGAATGAAAGTCAGCATTTCCAATTCTGCTTTTAATGACCTGGAAACCATGATCAGTTATTACACTGCAGAAGGTGTTCCTGATGTTGGTTTCAAATTTGCCCAAGAAATAATCGAGCATATTCAGATTTTGGCCGACCATCCGGATATGGGCAGAATAGTGCCTGAGTTCCAACTCTCCCATATCCGGGAAATTATCTTTGCTCCTTTCAGGATGATTTATCTGAGGGAAAAAAGCGCCATAAAAGTGATCCGTATTTGGCGCAGCGAGCGACCGCTTGTTTTACCAACTGAAACCTGAATAAAACTAAAAGTATAAAAGAAAAGCGCCGGTTTCCCGGCGCCTGAGTCTTTGTTTCACTTATGGTTATTTTGTTATCTGTTTCTGATCAGACCAGTTTACGGCGGCGGCTCAACCCCAGTCCCAGTAACCCGGCCCCAAACAGCAACATGCTGGCCGGTTCAGGAATATCGACTTCTGTTGGGGGCTGCGTAGGGATATCACGCAGATCCCGAACCAGCAGATCAAAATTGGAAAGGCCGGGGGGGTTTCCTCCATTATTTGTAAATGTTATCTGGAAAGTACCCGCATTAGAAGTCTCAACTGTTCTGTCATCGAAAAAATAAAAGCTGTTATTACTTCCACCATGCATGTGAACCACGAAATCCATCATGAACGGGAGAGACAGCCCTGAATCTGGAGTAAGATCAGCAACTGTCAACGTCCATGCAGCAGGATTGGGCTGGCCATTCTGATCGTTAGCGGCCGCAAGTGTGAAGCTGAAACCACCATAACTAGCAGCACCAGTACCAGTACCGTTGTTATCTCTTACCAGAAAATTCCAGCCATTTCCTATGCTCATCGTTGTTCCACTCTCGGTTATCCAACCTGAAGTGTGACTATTAACAAAACTTTCGATAGAGCCCGGGCTTTGGTCAGAAATTTTATTGGGATCATTATTGTTGCCTTTCTGATTTTCTACGGGGCCATAATAAGCGTCTGCTGATTGAAGATGGTTCATGTCTGGACCAAACTTTACATCATTAACTGACGGGGTTGCATTTGCCGTGGTAACAGCAAACGCCAGCATCGTGCCTGCAATACTCGTAGTCCAGTGTGCCAATTTCATTTTTCTCCAGATTGTCTTTATTTATTGGTGCTATTACGTAATGTAAATGTGTGAGCATATATAAGCACAAAACATGCCAATATATTATGTTGTTGTTTATAAACATCCTTATACGCTATAAGCCTGGCTTCAATATAACACTGTCAATTTTCCCGACAAAAAAACGCCCTGTGGAAACAGGGCGTTTGAGAATGGAGATGAAGAAGTTTACTAATTTCTTACCGTGACTGTTCTGCTGGTGGCATCCCCTTTGGCATTGAATGCTTCTGCCGTGACGGTGATATTACTATTTTTGGGGATCGCACTGGTATTCCAGCGATAACTCAACGAGTTACCGTTAGCAGCGGCGATAATGCCGCCATTGATTTTCAGGTTGATTTTGCGGGTGTTCCTGTCGGCAGTTACCCTGATATTCTGGTTACGGCTGACGTTCTGCCCATCCCTGAGGTTGAATGAGTTGATTTGCGGCAGTGGTTCGGTATTTGTAGTAGTGCCGGTATTTTTTACACTGACAGCTACCGGAGAGGAAGCACCTTGGTTGCCGGCAGCATCAAAGGCATACGCTACCAGCGTATAGTTGCCATCTGCCAGTGATTTGGTATCCCAGACAAAACTGGAGCCGGTACCTTCCATCACTTTTTTACCATTGACGTGTAGCTCCGTGCGTACCACTCCAATGTTGTCGGAAGAATTGACATTGACTGGCACACTGCCTAAGACGACGGCTCCACCGGCAGGGGAGGTAATGCTGATCGTCGGCGGGGTGGTATCGGCCACAGTATTTTTTACCGTGACATTCACAGTGGAAGAAGTGCCCTGGTTGCCGGCGGCATCGAAGGCATATGCGACCAGCGTATAGCTGCCGTTAGCCAGTGTCGTGGTATCCCAGGCGAAGGCGAAAGGTGGTTGAGTATCTTCGATTGTTTTGCGGCCGTTGACGTACAGATCCACCCGCACCACGCCCTTGTTGTCGGAATAATTGACATCTACCGGAACGCTGCCAGAGACTGTTCCACCAGTGGGGGAAGCAATGCTGATCAGCGGTGCCGTTCTGTCTACGCTGATGCGTGCGTGGGCAGCATTGACCGCACTGGCGGCATTGATACGGCCATGGCCGTAATATTGGTCATATCCGGCGTTGCCAAGGTCTTGCGCAGTAGCGGTCAGCATCTGGTCGATATCCGTCGGAGCAAGATCCGGGTTGATGGAAAACAGCAATGCAGCAGCTGCCGCTACGATCGGGCTGGAGAAGGATGTGCCGGAGACATAGCCGTAACCACCACCGCGTATCGTGGTATAGATGCTCACACCGGGGGCTGCCACATCGACATAAGGCCCGTAGCTGGACCAGCTGGCACGGGCATCTTTGCTGTCCGTAGCTGAAGCAACGATGATGGCGTTACTGGCGGGAAAATTGTTCAATCCACCGGAATTACCCGCGGACATGACTACCACTCCACCCTTGCTGCGCATGTAATTGGCAGCTGACTGGACAGTCAGGCTTTCTGCACCGCCGTAGCTGATATTGGCTATTCTGGCGCCGTTGTCTGCCGCCCAGCGGATACCTTTGGCCATGTCGCTCAAGTATGCACGGCCATCCGGCATGGAAATACGCACCGGCAGAATGCGTGCATTCCAGGCCAATCCGGAACTGCCGGCACCGTTATTGGCGACTGCGGCTGCCGTGCCGGCCACTTTGGTACCGTGGCCGTAGATATCACTGGTATCGGTATTATTGTCATACGCATTCCAGCCGGGAAGCATGTTGGCGGCCAGATCAGGGTGAGTGCCATCCACACCGGTATCCAGAATCGCGATGGTGATACCGTCACCGGTCGCAATATCCCAGGCGGCAGGCGCCTGAATTTTAGGCAGTGCCCAACTGTTGCCAAAAGCGGGGTCAGTGACGACTTGAGCAGGTTCAACCAGCCTGTCCAGCTCTACCGCCTTGAAGCGCCGGTCTTTCTTGAGTTTGTCCAATACTTTGACTTCATCCACGCCATCGGGCAGTTCGTAGACGTGAGCATTCAGTCCGTTGAGCCTGCGTCTGGATTTCACGCCATATGGTTTGGTGGCTTTATCGAATTCCATCGTAGTCAAACCGGCACGGGGAATGACCAGCAAGCGGCCTTTCGCCCAGCGGGATGAAACAGTTTTACCAGCAGATTCCGATCTGGCAGCTGCCCGGGTTTCTTTGCTCGAATTGGCGTAGCCGCTGCCGGAAAAGGCGATCAGCAGAATCAGGAGAAATGGAAAGCTGAAAGAACGGTGAAAAACACTGGCAATACCATCATGAAAAGTAGAGTGAAAGAGTGAGCAAACTGGTTTTGCATTTGCCATGCACGGCTCCTTGAGAAGATGGGTTATAGAAAGCCGACTCATCAGCACGCATGCCCGAATGGAAAATCGGATGCGAACTTCGGCAGTCCCGCTTTCCTGATCATGGATCAGGACCGGAAACTTTGCGCCCCCGCCTTACGACAGGTTAGCCTTTGTCGGTTACAACATGATGCTGGTATGGATACGGCAGGATTGTTCTGAATCTTTACGGCACTGGTTTCGAGTAACTCACGTGATTCGAGATCTCAGAAAATTCTGGTACAGGTTTCCCCTTTGGCTGATACAGCGCAGCTCTGATATGACGGCTGCTTGCTGTCACTCTTAAAATAGTGTGGAATATGGCATATGGAAAACGAACGAAAATATAGCATCAAGGTGGAAGTACGCACAATTTATTTACCAGATCAGTCTGATCCCGAGGCGGAGCGGTACGTGTTTGCTTATACCATTACGATCAACAATACCGGCAGTGTGGCTTCACAACTGGTGAGCCGCCACTGGATCATCACCAGCGGGGATGGCGTTACGCGTGAAGTGCGCGGGCTGGGCGTAGTCGGCGAGCAACCCTTGCTCAAACCCGGTGAAACCTTTGAATATACCAGCGGAACTGCGATTTCATCGATTGCCGGTTCGATGAAGGGCTCCTATCAGATGGTGGCTGAAGACGGTTTTCATTTTTCGGTGGAAATTCCTGAATTCATCCTGAGCGTGCCGCGCGTGCTGCACTGATCTGCAGAACATGCCTCCAGATGCCACGCTCCACGGCACCCTGTACCTGATCCCGACTCCCCTGGGTGAAGGCGATCTCGCCTGGATACTGCCGGCTGAAGTCCGGCAGCAAGTCAGCCTGCTGGAGCGTTTTATCGTCGAACATCCCAAAACAGCTCGCCATTTCCTCAAGCAGATAAATCCGCTGCGGGCGATACAAACTCTCAAGTTGGAAGTGCTGGATGAACATACCCCTGCAGGTGAAGTTGAGGCACTGTTGGCGCCACTGCTCGCCGGAGAGGATGTCGGCTTGCTTTCCGAAGCGGGTTGTCCGGCAATTGCCGACCCCGGAGGCGCACTCGTCCGGATGGCACATCAAAAGAAAGTCCGGGTGGTGCCATTCGTCGGCCCTTCTTCGATTTTGCTGGCATTGATGGCTTCCGGGCTGAATGGTCAGCGTTTCCATTTCCATGGCTATCTGCCGGTTGCATCGGACATACGAAATAAAGAGATTGCCCGATTGGAACAAACATCCATCACAGCAGATGAAACCCAGATCTTCATCGAAACCCCCTACCGCAACCAGAAACTGCTGGAAGCGCTGGTGCAGCAATGCCATACGGAAACAGATTTATGTGTAGCCTGCAATCTGACCCAGGCAGATGAATACGTATCAACAAAATCGATTGGCGAGTGGCGTGCAGGCAACTGGCCTGATCTGCAAAAAAAGCCGACCGTCTTTCTGCTGCACGGACAGAAGCAATCGAGAAAATTTTGAGCCAGAAGCCGGTGCGAGCTATGCTTTCGTTTCGATTATTGCGCAGTTGCGCCATGCTCACTTCATCATCGCGAGTCACGCAGTGACGCGGCGATCCAGAAACCCTGCACTCAACTGCTTTGCCACGGGTTATTCAGAGTGAACTGTTTATTCTGAACAGATGGCGTGAATGCTGTTTTACTTTGATGGAATCGAAGCGATTCAGCAGGTTGCCAAATCGTGCAATTTTCTGTTCGATCTGTTCAACCGGAATTTCGGGAAAACGGTGATCGTGGTAAGAAAGTCGGTTCGGTCCGGGGCGGCGCATATTTAGCTGGGTCAGCGTGGCTTTGAGGTTTGCAAGTGCCCATCCTGCCAGATACACCGGAGCAGTGCTTGCCGGTGGTTGGGACTGACTGTAGCCACTTTCTTCCAGAACATCGACGATACGTTCACATGCGAGACGATCGTTCTGTGCCGCCAGATAGTAATCGATGAGTGTCTTGCGTTCTTCGCCTCCCGGAGCGCCCAGATCGCCGTTCAGAATTCGGGACAGGGTATCCTGGAGCTCGCTGAAATTGAATGACTGATAACTCAGCCGGGTAGGCAGGCCCTGGAAATCGTAGTCGTAATATTCATTGAAGGTTGCAAGATAGGAAATGGCCGGAACTCCCAGAGCATAGGCTTCCAGGCCAGTCGTGCAGCCGTTGTGCACCATGGTTTTCGAAGCCAGAAGCCAGGGGATGACGTTGCCTTCATTCGTGACCTTTACGCGCTGGCATCGAGCAGCGATATCGTGATAAACCTGAAAATTTTCACTTGGATGAGGCCGTACCACGATCGTGACATCCGGGAATGCCTGCTCCAGCGCCGGGATGAGCTGCCTGAAATCTTCCAGTATGGCTTTCTTGTGGTGCCACAGGCCTTCGGCAAATTCTTCGCTCATACCGATCCCGGCTTGTCCGCGCCGGGATTTTTTATCTCCATCCTTTGCCGGAATGAACAGGCCGATATTGGGGATGAAAGGATTGACGTCGGTGAAATTGGTATTGATCAGAATGAAATCACCGTAAAGATTGCGTAGACGTTCTACTTCTGCCGCAAAATAGGCGCGCATTTCCGGCCGCAGGATATCTCCACGTGGATTTCCGGTCAGGTGAACAGGCAGATTTTCCGGAAACTGCGGATAGTGTTGAAGCAGATCGACGTTTTCCTGACCCCAGGCAAAAATATGGGAAACATTCCTGATCGTAGTGGGAGAGAGTCGCAATGTGTAATAAGTGTCGGCTGGCGGGTGAACCAGCGCTTCCTCTTCCCAGGCAACGATTTCGTGCCCGAGCATCCGAATGATCCTGAACATGGAATTACTCAGGCTGCGCATACTCTTTGCCAGATAGATGCCGCGTGGCAGTGATGCGATTTCAAAATGAACGAAGGCACGTGAGCCGATGATCACCGGAAACCCGCGCTCAGCCGCTACGCAAGCCAGCAGGAGCTTTGCATCCAGTTCGCGTACCTGGTTTTCGACGGGAATGATCAGGGTTGAAGCAGAAGTAGCAGCCATGTTCGGTCAGATCGGAATAGGTTGGCAGTAAGAAGCGCGGGAAACCAGCAGGCGATTTACTCGGGGAATTGCGTCATTATTAAATATTCGAGAGTCAAAGGGAACAATTATTGCCAGTCCTGAACCCGCGTTGAATTGAACTGGCTGCCTCGTCGACGTTTTTCAGAGGTTCCCTAGAGGCTCGTTTTCTCCAGAAATGCCAATGCCGACCAGAATCCTTCTCCCTTATTTTTGTGACCCTGCCAGATTTCAGGTATGAACTGTACTCCGGGGGAAAATTGGTTCAACTGATCACGCAGCAAGGTGAAATCCACGTCACCATGGCCGATCTGAACTCCTTCACCATCCACTCCCTTGGCATCGACTATATGCAGATGGATGGTATGCGGCAGCACCTTCTTGAGAAACGTATTGAAATCCCACTGGTAATAGTTGCAGGCCATCATGGAATGTGAAACATCGAGGCAGATACGATGGCCGGTTTTTTCGCAGAATGCCGCGATTTCATCCGGGTCGACAAACAGGTTATGGTGGCTCTGCCCCCCAAAGTGCCAGGGAAAAGGGGGCATGGTCTGAATAGCCAGTTGAACAGTACTCAAGTCGATTTCATCCAGTGCTTTGGCTACTTTGTCATAAAGTTTCGTACGTGCTTCAACCGGCAGGAAATTCTGTGGCGTCCAGCCTCCGGCATTGAGTACCAGTACCGGTTTCGGTGTCGCCGGGAAATACTGGCGCAACTCGGCAGCTACAGCCACCGTGCGTTTCAATTCGGCAATGGAATGCGCCTGATAATCCGCATCATGGCTTGCCAGATCGAGAATATGGTCACCAGCGAACAGCTCCGGGCTGTGCACGGCATAACCGATCGACAGCGGATCAGAGAAATAGTCAGACAGCTTTACGTCCAGATCGTGGTAGCTCAGATGAAACTCGACAAAGTCGATTTTCATTCCCTCGATCAGCGTGCGGTAATCGTGATAGCGTGCCGGGATCCCGTAAGGGCGTGAAAAGACATAGTGCTGTTTTTTGACTGATTTCGGGGTGATATCCGTTTCAAAGAACAAATCTCCGGCCTTGAAATCGCGCTGTGCCACCTTACCTGCCAGCTCATCGATACGATTGGGTTGCAGACCCTGCCCGGGGCTTTTCACTGTGATCATACTGCGCCTGATAAGCTGCCCTTGCGAAAGATCGCAATTGATTACCAGGCTTTTGGCCAGATTTTCACGATTGATCATTTCCCCTTGTGTGAGTGAGCGCTCACCGCCTTGTCCCAGGGCTTCCTCGATGTTACGAATCTGCCGCACCATTTCTGCAAATTCTTCTGGCAGCAGGCTGACTTTGTGGTCGTTGCCTTCCATACTGCGATCGACAGTGAAATGTTTTTCCACGATGCGGGCTCCAAGGGCAACGGCGGCCAGCGGTACCGCAAACCCGCGTTCGTGACCGGAATAACCCACTACCGTGCCTGCCAATTGTTTCAAGTGCGGCAGGTAATTGAGGTTTACATCCTTGAAGGGAGCAGGGTAGGTCGAGTTACAGTGCAGCAAGGCAAAGGGAGCTCCCAGTCGGCGCAATAAATCTATTGAACCTTTGATTTCTGCTTCTGAACTCATTCCGGTGGAGCAGAGCAATGGTTTGCCCGTTTTCGCCAGAGTCTCCAGCATTTCGTAGTTGGTGAAATCAGCCGAAGCCACTTTAAAGGCTTCCAGTCCGTATTCATCCAGTACATGGGCACTTACCAGATCCCAGGGTGTGCACAGGGGCAAAATATCCTGCTGCCTGCAGTAATCGAATACCTGACAAAGCTCGTCATGGCTCAGCTGGAATTTATTGAGCAGATCCAGCGTGTATTGTGATCCGAGGTCATAACCCGCTTCCGCATTCCTGCCTTGATTCGAGTACAGGGAGGAAAGATCCCGCATCTGGAATTTGACACAATCCGCTCCAGCTTCCACTGCCAGATTCACCAGTTCTTTCGCAAGGCCGATATCGCCGTTGTGGTTGTTACCGACTTCGGCGATGATGAATGCGGGATTCTGGTCGGCAATCAGGAAGTCCCCGATCTGAAGTCCTGTGGCTGATTTTCGCGCCAGGGCGACAAAACGTCCCTGTTCGTCGATCAGCGGAATGATGTCGCGTTTGTGATCAAAATAATCGGCAATTTGATGTTGAGATTCGGTAACCGGCCGAGCAATGAAATTACGGTTCATCACGTGATCGACCGGCAGATTCAGATTGAATTCGGTTGCCTGAGTCATCCAGCGTCGTACATCACCATCGCTGACCGCCCCGATCAATACCCCGTTATCCTGTACGACGAAAACGATGCGGGACTGGTTGTCATTGATGCGTTTCAGAGCATCGAGGATACTGTCTCCGGAAAAAACCAGATGATCCTTGATCTTTTTTTCAATGCGCATGCTGCAATCCTGTTTGATGGAGGTAATTATTGCCGGGTGTGTATGACAGGAATATAAAAATTCATACCCTGGAATGTGTCAATGTTGTCTAGGGTCGGTGTGGCGCGCTTATCGCTTATGAATGTGCCCATGCCTTATACCATTGTTTCGTTGCCTCGGCGGATGTTTTGCTCATGTCCTGATTGCGGTAATCCTGGTTTGAATAAGCGTGCTGAACTGTAAACAGTTTGCAGGGTTTATGTGCATCCGGCGTGCTTAAACAGTTTGCAGGGTTTATGTGCATCCGGCGTGCTTAAACAGTAGAATTGTCTGTCATTTTTACCATGTGCCGGCCGGAAGAGCTGGTGACCGGTTTGCAAAATGCTGATTTGCAGAATCGCCAGAATTTGACTTTACTCGCATATTGTTTATTCGGAATCTGATTAGATAAATTCTAGCCAATGTTGATTTATTCTCTCATCCCCGCGCGGGGAGGGTCAAAAGGCGTGCCGCATAAAAATATCCGGTTGTTATGTGGCAAGCCGCTGATTACCCATTCAATTGAAATTTCGCTCAAATCGCCTTCCATTCAGAAAACGTTTGTCAGCACCGATTCGGAGAAAATTGCAGAGGTAGCGAGAAATGCCGGTGCAGAAGTGCCTTTTCTGAGGCCGGCCGATCTGGCACAGGACGATACGCGCGATCTGCCGGTGTTCCTGCATTTTCTGGGCTGGCTGGAACAAAACCATGTGCCTCTTCCCGATGCCATTTTTCAGTTCCGTCCTACCTCTCCTGCGCGCAGGGTTGAAAAAATAGAGGAAGCGGTCGAACTCCTGAAAAAACATCCGGAGGCCGATTCTGTGCGTGGAGTGACCGAGCCGGCGCAGAACCCTTACAAGATGTGGACCATCGATGACAATGGTTTCCTGCGGGCTCTGCTGAATATTCCCGGTGTTCCGGAACCTTTTAACGAGCCCAGGCAACGTTTGCCTGCGGTCTACTGGCAGGTCGGTTATCTGGATCTGATACGTACCCGGACGATTCTGGAAAAAAAATCCCTCACGGGCACCCGCATACTGCCATTGAAGATTGAAGGCAGAGATTCGATCGATATCGATGATGAATTTTCGTTTCAACTGGCTGAGTTTCTGATGGAAAAACGGGGAGTCACCCTTTGAAGATTTCAGCTTTGAAGGCTGTGGTAGTCGGACTGGGTTCCATCGGAGTCAGGCATCTCAATAATTTGTATACACTCGGGGTTCGGGAATTGGGCGCAGTGCGTACCCGAAATTTACCGCCTCCCGCACAGATCATCCCGAAAAATGTGCAGCTGTTTCAGAGCCTCGATCAGGCACTCAAGCAAAACTTTGATCTGGTGGTGGTGGCCAATCCGACTTCGTTACACCTGAAAACCCTTGTCAGGGCGCTTAAAGCTGGATGTCACGTCTATGTGGAAAAACCTGTCGCACATGAAAAACGGCATTTGTCCGAGTTGATGCGCTGTGTTGATCCGCGCGGGCCTCGCGTGCTGGTTGGTTGTCAGCTCAGAATGCATCCGGGATTACGGAAAATCGAAGAGTGGATGCAGCAGGGCAGACTGGGAAAAATCTATTCCGTACAGGTCGATCTGGGCGAGTATCTGCCTGACTGGCATCCGTGGGAGGATTATCGGCAGAGTTATGCGGCACGGGCTGATCAGGGAGGCGGTGTCATACTCACACTGATCCATGAGCTGGATTATCTGCACTGGCTTTTCGGCAAACCTAGGAGTGTCTTTGCCATCGGGGGGCATCGAACCTCATTGGAAGTCACGGCAGAAGATACAGCGCTCATTTCATTCGAAACGGAGCAGGGGATCTGTGTTCAGCTCCGTATGGATTATTGGCGCAAACCCCCGGTTCGGCATATGAATATCGTTGCTGAAAAGGCTATCGTCGATTGGGATTATCCTGCGCGCCTCACTACACTGCAGCAGAATGGGCATCTCCTGGAGGAAGTCATCCTGGCACCTTCCTGGGATCGGAATGAACTTTTTCTGTCCATGATGAAGGAGTTCATCGAAGGTATTCCCGGCGGATCGATTCCGCGAGTCACTTTGCAGGAGGGTATCGATGTGCTGAATACAGCGCTTGCAGCCAGACAATCTCTTCAAACCGGACGGCAGGTCAGATTATGAACCAACTCTATAAAGGAACGCCCTTTGATCTCAGCGGGCGGGCCGTTCTCATCAGCGGTGCGACGGGCCTTCTCGGTACGGAATTCGCTCTTGCAGCTGCTTCAGCCGGTGCGGACCTGATACTGGGTGATCTGGATGGTAACCGGCTGGAGCTATTGAAAAATGAAATAATTGCTTCCCATCCGGATGTACACGTCCTGATTCAGGTGCTGGATGTGACCCGTGCGGATTCATGCCAATCCATCGCACAATTATGTGAAGATCGGTTTGGCCGGATCGATGGGGTCGTTCATAGTGCCGCGATCGATCCGAAATTTGAGCAAGGCTCTGATACTTCCCGCTTTTCAAAATTTACTGAATTTCCCCTGGCGCTTTGGCAGATTTCTCTGGATGTCAATCTGACGGGTGCATTCCAGCTCGCACAGGCCACCTGCAGAATAATGGAGAAATCCGGCAGGGGATCCGTCGTTTTTCTCGGATCCAATTACGGTCTCGTGGGGCCGGATCAACGTATCTACAAAAAAGCCGGGCAGGAAGCGCAGACCTATAAACCAGCGGTGTATTCGGTGTGTAAGGCAGGGTTGCTGGGGCTCACCAAATTTCTGGCTGCCTATTACATGAATACGTCCATTCGCATCAATCTGCTCACGCCCAGCGGTGTCTGGAATAAACACGATTCCGAGTTTACCGGTCACTATTCTTCGCGAACCATTCTGGGGCGTATGTCGGAAAAAGAGGAGTATCGTGGAGCCATCCTCTTTCTGCTTTCGGATGCATCCAGTTATATGACGGGTGCAAATCTGGTCATCGATGGGGGATGGACAGCGTTATAGGTATTTTTCTGCGTATCCATTTCAGTCAAAAGGAAGATTTTATTTTCTTGTCTGAATAGCACCGATGGAAAGCTGCTGTTTCCTTGATCAGTTGCTTTCGTTCTTCAGCATATCCCAACAGCGTGCAAGGGATTCGAAAATGACAGGGTTACTGGAAATCGCGGCGATTTCGTGATTCAGCCAGAATGAAGGTTTGGTCCAGTTGAAGCTTCCGAAGATCGACCAGACACGATCACCCTCTTCAATCAGTACAAATTTGAGATGCATGGGCAGAGAGCCGGAAGGCTGGATGCGTCTGAACCGGATTCCGGCGTTGGCCAGACGCTGTTCCACCCTGGGTGTGACACGCCTGAGGGTGGATTCGGCCAGTATTTCCAGTGCAACGCCCTGCCTTGCAAGCCCGGCCATGATATCGACCGCGCTTTCCATCCGGATATGCGAGGCTGCGATGCGGACACGTGCGCCGCTGCCGATTTTGCATAAAAATTGCACGACAGGATGTGCACCGGTCCGGGGCCAGAAATAAATATCGGTATCTGTACCATGGATATCACTGCTCGTATCAGCGGTGAACCGGTAGAAAAGCCCGGGCGGTGACTGGTGCAGCCGTCTTGCATGTTCTGTCAGTTTCTCGACCAGAACCGGATCCTTGAGACCGATCAAAGCGTTGTAACCACAATCCTGATCACCGATCTCCCGGATGATATCGGGATCATCTCCCGGGCCGTTGCCTGATGGATTGAAGGAGCCGATGAAGGCAACGGGCTCTGGGTGCGAGAAACAGTAGAGTTTCTCGTGCAGCTGGGGTTTCCATGATTTCGTTGCGGGTGACGGTACACCGGGGAGGGTAACGATGCGCAATGCTTCACCCAGCCCGTCAGGCCCCGAGAGCAGGGCGATCACTGCATCATTGGCGTATGGAATACGCGGTCTGCCTTCGAGGGTCAGCGTAACGCGGACGCCCCGTTTGTGCGCCTGAATGAGTGCTTTGGCAAGACGAAGGTCACGGAAATAATAGGTTACCCAGTTGATAGTACCTCCAGCAGGTACAGCTGTGATCTGTTCTGCCAGGATATCGCGCAGGTGGCCGGGTGTCTGACCGGGGCTGCCAAAATGAACTTCCGGGGATGGAATCGTCCTCATTTGTGAAAAACCGGTATCCCATTCAATGAAACCTGCATAACGGTACAAGCGCGTAATGGGGTGGATCGGTTGCCGGCCGGTGCAAATCAGACAGGCATTTGCTTTGTCGGAGGCCATATTATTCAGGAGTATTCGTGTTATTGGCCTGATCCGGTTTCTTGCGCATTGTCTGCTCTTCCAGGAGAGCGACATAACGCGGGAGGACATCAGCGCCGCCGACATGCAGCATTTCTTCGATGAAGCGCTGACGATGCGCCTCCACATAATAGGAATCGTATCCCGCGGTTAAAAATCTGTCGATCATTGTGTACACATCATCCCGGCATTTCAGTTCTGTTTCCGGCATGAAGTGAGCCAGAGCAGACCGGCCGGCGTGGAGATAATCGGCTGCCATCACCGGTTTTTTTGCCTTGACAGCCTCAAACACCACCGAAGTAGCCAGATCGATGATGATATCGGCCCAATTCATCAGAGAAATCGAATGCTCGCTGTCTTCTGCCACACGTACGTTTGCAAGCTGGCGCAGAGAGGCGCTGCCAGTCAGCGGTTGTCTCCAGCCTCCCCGTGTATGGGGCTTGATCACCAGTTCCACTCCCGGAAATGTGGCGATCATGCCAATGATTTCACCGACTTCTTCCCAGAATGTGGTGAATTCGCTTTTTCTCAGGAACATGACGATTCTGAGGCGGGTGTCCTGGTTGGTTTTTAACCGGGGGACTGGTGACAGTGTGGCAAGTTTATCCAGCCATTCGTCGCAGTAGCGTGGTGAACCCAGAACGGCAATCGCCTCGTTGCTCAGAAATGGCCGGAAACGGGTTGCACACAATTCGTTGGGAACTACGAGTTTGTCGAATATTCTTGCAGCCGAGTACAAGGCATCCGGCTTCAGAACCCATTCATGATGGCGTATCAGCTGACTGGCATGCGGGCTGTCACCATGCGGTAGAGATACCGCACCGAGACCCCGGGCTTTTGCCATCGTTACAACGATCTCAACCCATTCGATCGGGACAGGCGAATCGCTGGTGATCCAGTCGAACACAACTACTCCACCTTCATTCCCATCGCTGAAGCTATGCTCCAGCAACCGTCCGGCAGTGCTTTGCCAGACTGCTGTACGTTTTTGAGCATCATATTTTCGGGCCAACTTCTCGATAAGTTTGCCAATCAGAAAAAGGCGCTTCACGCTTCTGTTCAGGAGAAGTGTCTGCAGGCGCCATTGCATAAACTTCAGCGGGGATAGCAAACGCCGGATAGGGGCGACTCGAACGCGGTCGAGCGTGCTCAGGAACTTGATGCGGTAATCCTTGAGAAATTTGGGACGGCCCAGCAGAACTACGAGACTTTCATGACCAGATTCTGACCATTTTGAAATTACCGGCGTGATGTGATCGATATCGTTGTAATGGCGCAGAAAAAATAAAGCTTTCATAGTGAGAATGATTGTGGCTGCCAGTGCAGAGTAGTTCAGTTTCCTGCCTGGCAGGCGGGATTACCACCGGATTATTTGACAAGTAAATAGAGGCTGGAAATGGGATCATGCCTTAGCCAGACCTGATATGGCGTAAGCATACAATGAAGCCAGATCCGGAAAATTGCAGATTTTGCCAGCTTATGACGGTATTGCCAATTCTCAGGCGATGATCGGAGAGTATCCTGAATCTTGAAAAGGTATCGAAAACATTGAGAAATTCATTTGTGGTAATAGAGGAGGGCGAGCGAAAACTAATGGGTCGGCTCGGTGCTGGATGTGAGTGACAGCAGATCGGTGAATACAAAACCATCTCGATGGACAGTTTCTCCCAACACTACGTCTATCGGATTCTGAAACATGGGCCCATCGAATGAGAAGGTATGGAACTCACCATATTCACCGCAAGGATCAACGCTACCCGGAATATCATCTAAAAAAGATTCGTTGTACTCCCTGCCCGCGAAACTCTCCGGAATACGTTTCGGATCAATGCAGGTGATCACAGCCTTTAATCCACCGGCCACCATCTCCCGGGAGAGGGTTTTTGTTGGAATGCCCCAAAGCGGAAAAATGGGTGTTATCCCGGTTCCATTCAGACGATCTTCCCGATACTGCCGCACATCTTCGAGCAGGAGATCGCCAAATGCAAAGCACTCAATGTTTTCCTTTCTGGCGGAATCAACAAACGCAGACATGGCGGATGCATATTCGTCATTGCTGCAAGGATAGGGAATCTCGATGATGTGTAGCGGCAGACCGGCACTTTCTGCTTGTTGCTGTAGCAGTGCCACCCTTACGCCATGCATGACAACACGATCAAACACTTTGTTGACTGTGCAAAATAACCCGATCACATCGACATGCGGATCTTGCCGCAGGACATGAAGCGCCCATGCACTGTCTTTGCCACTACTCCAGGAAAGAAAAGTTCTTTTGCGCAATAGACTGGCCTTTGTAGAGTCCATACGTATTGATATTGGAAATCCGGCTGACAGGAGCCGGATAGTGAGCGGGGTAAGCGTTAAGTTTTGGTTCTGTTGATTGCTTTATCGTAAATCTTATTGTTTTCCCTTTTGCCTACAGCAATAACGAAAACAACGACTTCCTGATTATTGATTTCATAAACAAGTCGATAGCCTGCAGAGCGGAGTTTGATTTTATAAGCGTTATCAAAACCACGTAGTTTATTAGGCTGAATATGAGGATTTTCCAGGCATTTTTTTAATTTGTTTTTAAATTGGGTTTTGATGCTGCTGTCCAGTTTATCCCACTCTTTTTTTGCACTTGGCAAAAATTTTAATTTATAAGTCATCAAGCGATACTTCAATTGCCAAATGTTTTTCCGCTTGCCTGGCCTTAACAATTTCGCCTAATTCATAATCTTCCAATTTCTCCATCAACAACTCGTATACCTCGGCTGGAACAAGGTAAGCGGTTGGCAGGTTATGGTTGAGAATAGCGATAGTCTCCCCTTCGGCTTTTCTTAACAAAGCTGTTGGATTTTTCTTTAATTCAGAGATGCTTGCGCTAAATGAAGCCAGTATTTGGTGCATAAATACTCCAGTGAGATCCAAATAAAGCGCTTATATTAGCATCTTATTTAGAGTATGCAAGACTGTGTGTGCGGTAACCAGATACCAGATAACACTCGAATTAAGTCACTTTGCAAGGCGGCATCAGCCTGGACGAATTGTCAGGCCGCAGCTTCATTACGGGGATGCGAGCTCCAGGATTTCCTGGCCCATGAGCACGCATTCGCTACTGAGCGGGTAGTAGATCAGCCGCATACGGTATTTACCTTTGTAAACTGTACCGCCAACTTCAAACACCAGGAACTTCTGTTTCCTGTTGGCCGGGTTGCGGATAGATGGCAGAGCAATTGCTTTCGGATCGACGTGTGCACGGTCATCACCATCGACATGAAAGGAAAGGAGCTTTTGGGCCTGCAAAATCGCTTCTGATCCGCACTGTGGCAATGCCAGCGAAGGCAGTGGCAACAACAGTAAAAAAACGATCAAGAGGCGCATATCTTTTCTCCGGTTTATCGTAAAAAGTTGAAAAGGCGCTGCTTTATGGTGAAGTGTCCTGCTGAAATTTGCTGGAGCACGCCGACTCCAGTCGCGGATTAGGCGCTATGCTTAATGACACTCCACGCGCGGAGCTTATCGGCTCGCGGAATAGCAGCATTCGCCGGACTTGTGGAGGGAAGCTGCACATACTCGACTGTGGGAGCGTCTTGTAAGAACGGTTTGACATGTCGGGCATACAGTGTTGCTGCCTTCGCACCGTTAAAACACACCCGTCGGATGTCAGGACAGGCCGTGAAAAAGTGACCGAAGTCGTTTGGCACGATCGTATGCGCTACGATATCAGCATCCAGACTGCTTTCGCGCGTACATGACTGCAGCACATCCCAGAGCGCAACGCCATGATCCTTTAGCGAAGATACGCGTAGAGGATATGCGCTTGTGGCATCGAAACCGAGAATCTCCGCAGTGATTCTCCAGAAGAGGTTTTGCGGGTGAGCATAATACTGCTGCTCACGAAGTGAAACTTTCCCGGGCATCGTGCCAAGAATCAATACCCATGAGCCTGGGCTTGCAATCGGAGGAAAACTACGGCAATGCATCGTTGCGGTGCCTGATGTTTTTCTGCAATCGGTTGTTAGTTGCCATGCGAGCTACCTGTTAGCAATTCTTTTAATAACCCAAGATCCGGAACGTCTTGAAATTTAGCCACGCCAGGTTCTAATAGGTGCCAACTGGAAATGGTGCTGATACACAAATGTGCAATTACAGTAGCTTTTACCGAAACTGGAAGCAAACCGACGGGAACCCAGTATAAATCGAGATTTCTTAACGGATTCGGAACAGGTGAGCCGCACCTTGAGCAGAAATCTGACCGAAAACCAGTATCCTTGACCCATGAACTTATGAAATCTTTACCTTTGATGAATCGAAGATTTTCTTTAGCGACAATTGTGGACGAGTTTGAGGTACTTCCGCTCTGCTTTTTGCACAGAGAACAATGACATTGATATATATTGAATTCGTTTCCATCGATTTCGAACTCTACACTTCCACATAGACAATTCCCTTTCATTTTTCTCTTCTGGTTAACGTTTGAAATTATCCGCACCGAAGGCATCGGCTGATTGAATTGTTATGTTTCCAGCCATTTATACATAACCTTAATCGTTAGGAGCTGAGTGTCGCATAGATACCAGCAACCACAAAAAGACTGGATACAAAGACGAGTATGAACCCAAGCACATGGTTGCTCCGGGTGTAGCCTCGATGCTCCAGTATCTTGTGCCAGCCTGACATTGCGACCCAGACGAGCACTACGAAGGAGCTGATGAACAAGCCAAAGCCAATGAAACCAGCGACGAAGGGGTACTCTGGAACCAACAATGCTCGAAACTTCATGATGGCAACGGACCCTGCCATGAATGCAACAGCAACACCGAGGTGCTCCAAATATGAGATGACCTCCTCAAGTGGCTTCATCTTGAAGTTTCTCATCATGGTATCTAGCCGTGCTTTCATGTGCCTCCTTCTTTTGCTACTAACGTCGAGTTAGCAGTCATTTCGGACTCTCCGCATACGCTGTGATAGATGGTACTTAACCGCCCGCCCCAACGTTGCCACCTCCCTCGCCGCTGCATGTGCGCCAGTCAAGGCAGGACTCTGATGACCGGTTACCTCTCCGTTGGCACGTTGATACAACACCTGCTTGAAGTTTCCCCAGAACATGTTCATCTGCCCGTTCATGCGCTCGACTTCGTCATAAATTGCAGGTTCGTAAAGATGCGCGAGTGCCGTCAGCTCATCTGCTTCGCCGCATATCTCCAGATATCGCGCATCGTACCCGGCCTTGGTCGTGTTCGCTTGCAACAGAATGACTAAGTTCGTGATTGAGAACTCGCGCTCAATCTTACTGACAATTTTGTGCATGACGACCAGCCTCTTTAGCATCTCCGCTTGGTCTAGGGCCTGCTGCTTGCGAAGGTGCCTCTCTACCTCCATAGCTGCCAGGAAAGCTTGATTCCTCACTTGGTTGCGAGCCTGAACAAATGCAGTGAGGGCGACGCCACCTAGAGCAGCAAGTGCGGCGACGATTGGCGCAATGACGGATGCGTCCATGACAGCTAACGTAATATATACGACACTGGATGTCCGATAATCTGGCTCATTTGTCGCATAATCTCCTTTAAATAGTGCTAACAATATGATTGTTAATAAATAAATTTCTGGAATATTCTAATTCTTACTGGAAGATACGATATTTGTATCGATCGAAAGAGCAGCTGACCGGTATCATTCTTCCAGAAGTTGTACGGCTTCCCTAACGGCTGGCATAAAGCTGGTCGATTTCACCTTGGTAGTGCTCATAAATCTTTTTCCGCTTCAGCTTGAGGGTCGGAGTGAGCATTTCATTCTCTACTGTCCAGGGGTCGGAAATCAGTAATGCACGGTGAACCTTGGCATAGCCAGGGAATCCGCTGATCTGGCGTGCGATTTTCTCCAGAATGATTTCTTCCGCATACTCGTCGCACGCCAGTGCATGGGGATCATTTTTTGCATTGCAGTGGGTGGCGACAACTTCCCATCCGCGCTTGCTCAGTACTGTCAGTGCGCTCAGATAGGAGCGGCCTTCACCGACGATCATGATCTGTTCGAAGATCGGATCACGCAGAATGGCTGCCTCCATATCAGCTGGCGGGATTTTTTCACCAGTAGAAGTAACGATGATGTCTTTCAGCCGGCCGGTGATGGTGACTCTGCCTTGTGCATCGATACTGGCGGTATCTCCGGAATTGAGCCATCCGTCTGCGGATAGAATGGCATGAGTGGCTTCCGGATTGTTCCAGTAGCCGAGCATGACATTGGGTCCGCGAATCAGCAGGGCATTCTGTTCTCCCAGCTTGACTTCCACACCGGGAGCAGGGCGGCCGACGCTTGACGGGAGATTATCGTCCAACCGATTGGCACAGACAACCGGGCTCGTTTCAGTCAGGCCGTATCCTTGCAGGATAGGTAATCCCAGGCCGATGAAGACACGTGAGATCTCCGGTGATAATGCCGCACCGCCACTCATGACCTGCCACAAACGGCCTCCCAGTTTTTCCATGACCTTGCGCGCAACCAGTTTATCGAGCAGCGGCCACAGCAAGTGTGAAACCTGCCAGCCGGCTCGTTTCTGTTGTCGTTCAAACCGGCTGTATCCTATATCGACTGCCAGTTTGAACAGCAGTCTGGAAATTGCAGGCCCTTCCGCCAGTTTGGCCTGTATTCCTGCATAGATTCTTTCATAAATTCTGGGAACCGAAATCAGGATGGTCGGCCGGATGATCAGCAGATCATCCTGCAATTGGCGGATGGACCGGGCATACGCTACCGTGGCACCGCACAGCATGGGTACGTAATAGCCCGCCGTGCGTTCGAACGTATGTGATAGCGGCAGGAAAGACAGCAGTACATCATCCGGTCTGACAGTGACAACCTGTGCACTGCTGTATGCGTTGGACAGAATATTGTTGTGGCTCAGCATGACCCCTTTCGGGCGGCCGGTCGTCCCTGACGTGTAAATGATGGTGGCCAGTGCATGAGGGTCGTTTTGCACGGAAGGGATATCGCCCGGTGTTTCCGGCAGCCAGTCCTGCAGTGCGATGGCGCGCTTGTCGCCCGTCTGGTGAACATCTTCGGGGGAAGCATCCAGAATGACGATACGCTTCAGTTGCTGAAGTCCGGGCATGGCCTCGTTCATGGCTTCCCATCGCGTCATGTTTTCCAGCAGCAGTAGCGCGGTGCCTGCATTATCCAGACACCAGGCCGCATTTTCTGCCCGATCTTCGGTATAAAGCGGGACGACCACCAGCCCCAATCCCAGTGCAGCCTGTTCAAACATCACCCACTGCGGGCAGTTGCGTGCCATGACTGCTACCCGGTCACCAGGAGAGAGATTTTCCTGTGAAAGTGCCATCTGCCAGCGTTTGACGGCATTCGCCATGTCGTCCCACGTGTAATCCCGCCAGATTTCCTCGCTGACATCGTAGTCGCGGTAGGCTGTAGCATGGGGAGAACGTCTGACACGTTCTCTGAACAGGCCGTCGAGTGTTCGGGCCGTTTCGACCGGAATCATGTCCAGGTTGTGAGTGGGCAGGGTGTGGGTCGTCGGGTTCATAGCGGGGCTTCTCCGTGTGAATTGCCTGTCTGGCGGAGATCAGCAGGAAAATCATCCACCATGATGACCCGGCGCCGCAGGGTTTTCATCTGTTCAAGCGAGGCGGCTTCTTTACTGGTAATGATCCCTTGTGCCAGCGCCTGGTTGATTTGCTCATGTTCGTGGGCGGTGATCGCTTTATCTTTGACGGCTTGCCGCAATCTGGCCTCGATGGGTTCGCAGTCGATGGTACAGGCCAGGGCTTTTTTGAGCAGGGCCAGTGGTTCATTATCCTGCTCGGGCAGGTAGATGCCTGCCGTCAGGCGATCACGTACTTCCCCGGGGGTCAGAATGAGCCGTGCGACTTCATGAGAGAGTGAGTCGGCAGGGGGCAGGCAACGCATACCCCGCGGAAAAATGATGAACCGCAGCAATCCTCGCGTGATTCTGCTCACGGGGAAATTGAGCAGAAACTCATGGAATGCCTGCTGGGTACGATAAAGCGCATCCTGTACCGACCAGTGTAACAGAGGCAGATCTGCCGCAGGGCGGCCATCATCCTCAAAACGCTTGAGGGTGGCCGAGCACAGATACATCATGCTGAGAATGTCACCCAGGCGCGCAGAAAGACGTTCACGCCGTTTGAGTGCGCCACCCAGCTTCAGCATGGCGATATCGGTCAACAGTGCGAATGCTGCGGAGAAGCGTGTCAGTTGCCGGTAGTAATTCACTGTTTCGTGCGTTACGTTTTGCGGTATGTCTTTGACCAGCCGCGTGCTGAATCCGTAGATCAGACTGTGGAACGCATTTCTGAAGGTGAAGACGATATGCCCGGTCAGCGCCTCGTCAAATGCCCGTAATCCACGTTTTTTGTCCTGATCCCAGGCAGCATCGATTTCTCGCAGTGTGAAAGGATGGGCACGGATGGCGCCTTGCCCGAAGATGATCATATTGCGTGTCAGGATGTTCGCGCCTTCCACCGTGATGCCTACGGGTGTCTGCTGATAGGTTCTCGCCAGATAATTGGAGGGGCCCAGGCAGATGCCCTTGCCACCGTGAATATCCATGGCGTCATTGATGATCTGCCGGCTGCGTTCGGTCAGATGATATTTGACGATTGCGGAAATGACGGAAGGTTTCTCGCCCAGATCGACCGCGCCGGCAGTCATGACACGTGCTGCATCCATCATGTAGGTGTTGCCGGCGATACGCGCAAGCGCTTCTTCTACACCTTCGAAATAGCCGATCGGTAATTTGAACTGTACACGTACCCGGCCATAGGCCCCGCTGCTCCAGGCCGACAGCTTGGCTGCACCGACACTGGTGGCCGGCAGCGAAATCGACCGGCCGACGGAGAGGCTGTTCATCAGCATGCGCCAGCCTTGCCCTACTTTGTCCTGTCCGCCGATGACCCAGTCCATGGGAATGAAGACATCCTTGCCGGAATTGGGCCCGTTCTGGAAAACTCCGTTCAGGGGATAATGCCTGCGGCCGATCTGGATACCCAATGTACTGGTTGGGATCAGCGCGAGCGTGATGCCGATTTCTTTTTCGTTTCCGAGTAATCCATCCGGGTCGTACAGTCTGAAAGCAAGCCCCAGTAGTGTGGCAACTGGTCCCAGCGTGATGTAGCGTTTCTCCCAGTTGATGCGAATACCCAGTACATCGGGCTGGCCATCGAATACCCCCCGGCACACGATACCGGTGTCAGGAATCGACCCTGCATCTGAACCGGCGTCCGGCCCGGTCAGCGCAAAACAGGGAATCTCGCTGCCATTCGCCAGCCGTGGCAGATAGTGATCTTTTTGTTCTTCCGTTCCGTAATGCAATAGCAGTTCAGCCGGGCCGAGTGAATTGGGCACCATCACAGTCACTGCCGCCGTATTGCTGCGCGAACTGATTTTCATGACTACTTCCGAATGCGCCAGTGCAGAAAAACCAAGTCCGCCGTATTCCTTGGGGATGATCAGCGAGAAAAAGCGGTTTTCCCGGATGAACTGCCAGACGTGAGGGGGCAGATCGTGGCGTTCATGGGTGATGTGCCATTCATCGAGCATGGCGCATAACTGTTCAACCGGTCCGTTGAGAAAGGCTTTTTCTTCCGGGGTCAGCTCCGGTTTGGGGTAGGCAAGCAGCTGATTCCAGTCGGGTTTGCCGCTGAACAGCGCCCCTTCCCACCATACCGTGCCGGCATCGAGTGCTTCCTGCTCGGTTTGCGAGATTTGAGGCAACAGCTTGCGAAAGATTCTTAAAACAAGGCTGGAAACAATATTGATACGCAGGAACGGCACTGCGAACAGTGCCACACTCGCCACGATCAACAGGATAAGTACAACAAGAAATTCAAGCATGATTCCTCCCCGAGTTTTTGAGTGGTTTTCAGGAACTTCTGATCAGATCCCACATGGCTGCACACTGTATTTTGCGGATGGAACGCAAGGTGAGTGAGGCAGTGAATGGTTGGCCTTCACAACGAGCTCAATGCTGCAGTCCGTCTGCAAAACCAGCACCCTGCAGGGTTGTGGCAAAATCATGCGCTCACTGTGTCGCACTCCTCGGCATCGTAGCTATGGCTACGACTTTCGTCGTGCTTCTTGCGATCATCACGATTTTGCCTGCAATGCGGTTCATGGAGGACTTAATCAGAGATTCCTTTGTCGTTACACTACCGGAGAATGAACAACTGTCAAGCTTTGCTTTGTTTACATCCTGAATGACAAGCAATCATCCATTCGTGAAAAACCCGGTTGCATGCAACCGGGTTAATGATCGCCACGAATAATCCGGATTTCATCAAGGCCGGGCGCGGCGGCTATCCAGGCTGTAGCCGCCCGCGCCATGCACGGCCAGCAGCATGAAACCGCCCGCAATGGCAATATTTTTCATGAACATGATCGTTTGTGTCTGATCGGCAAGATTGTTGTGAAAAATGGCCGCAGCTGCCAGCGTAAATACTGCCAGCGCGATGGATGTCAGCCGGGTTTGCCAGCCAGCGATGATCGCCAGACCGCCGCCGATCTCAAGTGCTATCACCAGTGGCAATAGCGTGCCCGGTACGCCCATCGCGTCCATATAGCCCTGCGTGCCAGCGTAGCTGCTGATTTTGGAAATGCCTGCGAGCAGGAATATTTGCCCCAGAAAGAGCCGTGCCACGAATTGACTGATTTTTTCCATTTTTGTCTCCTTGAAATGAATGATCGTTTTTATTGATTCCGTTTAACCCACGCCCGGTCACGCACAAATTGATTGGATTGAAAATCTTTCAGTGCCTGATCGATCTGTTCGCGGGTATTCATGACAAAAGGGCCATGTTGCACGACCGGTTCATGCAGTGGTTTACCGCTGACTACGATAAAACGTGCGCCTTTTTTTCCTGCGACAAAGTCGAAAGTGCCGCTGTCAGTGCCAGCTGCAATCAGGGAATGAAGCCCGATATCCTGGCCGTTAAACTGTCCGTTTCCTTCGAATAGATAGATGAAACTTGTGTTTTGCGCTGGCAGCCGGTGTTGAAAATGCCGCCCGGGCTGTAACTGCACATCGAAATAAGTCACTTGCGTCAGATCATCCCGAATCGGTGCAACGGTATCGCCGAAACGGCCGATCAATACTTTCAGCCGGTAATCCGCAGTTTCGACCACCGGGAAAGCGGCTGCGGGAAATTCCTGATATTCCGGGTGATCCATTTTGTTGATTGCCGGCAGGTTGATCCATAATTGAAATCCACGCAGTAAACCATTTTCCTGTTTCGGCATTTCCGAATGAATCACGCCGCTGGCTGCTTTCATCCATTGCGCTGATCCCGGCCCGAGATCACCGGTATTGCCCATGCTGTCCTGATGCTGCATATGACCATCCAGCATATAAGTGAAAGTGATGAACCCGCGGTGCGGATGTGGCGGAAAACCAGCGATGTAATCATCCGGATTATCGCTGCCGATGTGATCCAGCAACAGGAAAGGGTCGTAATTGCGCAGCACCGGTGTGCCAATCGTACGATGTACGATCACGCCGGCACCTTCGGGTACCGCCATTGCGGGAATGATTCGTACAGCATTCATCGATGTATTCATCGTTTTCTCCTTTTCTGTGATGCATTGACAGATTCTGCTTACTGGAAGCATTATCATCGTTGCTTTAACAGGAATAAATATCGTTTTTTGGAAATGATTGTTCCTGTATTGGCAACAATGGGGAGGCGTTATGGATCGATTCGAAAATATGAATGCGTTTGTGCGTGTTGTAGAAACAGGTAGCATCAGTGCGGCTGCCGATCGCATGGATGTAGCCAAATCCGTTGTCAGCCGGCGTTTGAAGGAGCTTGAGGAACATCTGGGGGTGGAATTGTTTCACCGCACCACGCGGCAAATGAATCTCACCGATAGCGGGCGCGCCTTTTATCAGCAATCCGTGCGCATCCTCGCTGATGTTCTCGAAGCCGAGCACGCCACGTCACAATCTCACGGCAGGCTGAAAGGTCATTTGAAAGTGGCGGTTCCGCTCAGTTTTGGCTTGATGCATCTGGGGGCCGCCATCTCCACCTTTCTGCAAACTCATCCGGATATCGAATTTGATCTGGATTTCAATGACCGGCAGGTCGATTTGCTGGCGGAAGGTTTTGATCTTGCCATCCGCATCGCAAACCTGCCCGATTCCAGCCTGATCGCACGTCGCCTTGCACCTATTCAGGCTGTCATGTGTGCCAGCCCGGCATACCTTGAGCGCATGGGCACGCCGCAAGCGCCGGAAGAACTCATCCGGCATCGCTGCCTGGTTTATAACCTGGTCAGTCACAGCGATAACTGGAATGTTTATGGCACCACGGGAGAGTTGATCAAAACCCGGATCATTCCCTATTTCAAGGCCAGTAACGGAGAATTTCTCCGTGATGCTGCCGTCGATGGTCTGGGTATCGTATTGCTGCCAACTTTTATCGTTTACCGGGAAATCCAGCGCGGTGCATTGATCCCGATATTGACCGGATACCACTACGCCCAGCTGGCTGCTTATGCCATTTACCCGCAAACCCGCCACCTCTCGCAGCGGGTTCGGGCATTTGTCGATTTTCTAAGCCAGCGGTTTGAAGGGATGCCTTACTGGGATGCGTGTCTGAATCAATAAGGATTTTTGCTACTTCACCAGCCAGCGGGTCGCCATACCTGCGATCATGTGATCGTTGACATGGCAATGAAACAGCCAGTTGCCCGGTGAGCGGGGAACCATGTCGACGGAAGTCATGCTGGCCGGCATGATTTCGACGACATCGGTTCTGCGGCCATGATCGAGCACGGTTTGCCCGTGCCAGTGTACGGTATGGTTGTCCACTTCATTGCCCAGTGCGACCAGATGCCAGCGGACACGCTGTCCGCGCCTGGTTTCAAAACCGGACAGATTGCCGAAAATCCGGCCGTTGATCGCATGTTTCAGGCCGCTTTCCTCATCGTTTTCCTCGTTGAAGATCATGTACAGCGCGATGAATTCCTGATCGACATCGCGCGGAGCCGGATTCTTGTCTGAATGCGCCTTGTCGGCAGCTGTGATGATGAGGGTTCCGATCAGTCCCAGATTGACTTCTTCCTCTGCCATCACGTGCGAGTGATACAGCCAGACGATGGATGAAGGATCACCCGGGCCGGGGCCGGCATCCTGGTCGACGATCCAAGTATAAGTGTAGCGCTCACTCGGTGGAATACTGCCACCTTTGCTGCCATCTGCACCCTCGTTGTCTTTATCGTACATCACGCCGTGAGGGTGCATGGAAAGTGGCATATCGGTCTTGTTCAGAAAATGGACTTTGATGGTATCACCTACCGCAGCACGGATCGTGGGTCCCAGAATCCCCATCCACTCCGGCTGGGGCAGGGGGTGGGAATAACCGCTGTCGGTATAACCGATATAACGATATTTGGTGTAAGTCAGGGTTTTACCCCAGACTCCCAGATCACTTGCGGGATCGATCTGGTTTGCACCGGTCGGTGCGTAATTCCAGTCTGTTTTTTCCGCTGCAATCCAGTATTCCCGTACTTTCCCGGCTTGCGCCAGAGAGGATGACAGAGACAGGAAAATCAGGATAAACAGGGTCAGGCAGGAATACAAAAACGGGTTATTGTTTCTTCTGGTGTGCATGGATAGGTTCTTTAAAACAAATTTTTGATAACCATAATCGAAATACTAACAATTCAATCATGATTAAAGAATCTGCTGAAGGTGGAAGCAGTCTGCGGTGATCAGGCCGCAGACTGATTGAGAAAGTCAGTTCCGGAGTTGTGGCAATCACCCCGGGCAAGGGTTTCTACTGCCTTGCCGAAAGTGACCAGATCAGAACGCTCCAGCATGACGCAGTTTTTGCCGGTACGCTGACAATAGCGTCTGACGGTGAAAAAATCCTCATGATTGATACAGTCAACCGGGCAAATGATGCTGTCTACACGAGCGAGCAGGGCAAGCAAGCATTCACTGTTGTCCTGTGCACCGCCACGAAACACCATGAAATGTCCCCCGGCAGCTTCAATCAACTGATGGTAATTCGGATAGAGTGCAGCACGCCCACCGATACACAGGACAGACTGGCCCGCCAGATGATGACTGCTTTTCAGACGATCGATGGCCAGATAAGCATGATATTGATGCGGCAGGCCTGTTCTGATCCAGCGTAAATCCTCGTCATCAGATACTCGGGGGAGATGTGTGTCAGTACGGCTGTCGATCTGAACTTCAGTGTGAATAGAGTTTGCAGGTGAACGCCGGGTTGTATTCGCGGAAACAGTACCAGGCAAGGCCATACGGACCAGGTGATAAAGGTGCTTCAGTCGCGATTCCAGTTCTCGCCCCAGTTTCAGTGTGCGTTGTTTGTAGTGATGGAAAAGCGAATTGCAGAGGATTTCATTCTGATAGATTCCGGACAGTTTACCGGGATGGAGTTGCGCTCCCTGATATGCCGGCTCCAGTACTGTTCTTTGGAAGAATTTCATGATCGATTCCGTATCAGAAAAAAGGCTGGCTTGCCCGGGAGGAGGGGGCTGGCTTGCCGTCACAAATCACTGGAAGAGGAGAGAGAACTGCCAGTGATTACCAGGAAAGTTGATGTTTGTCAGCGTGAGAGTACATCATGCAGGTTTACGGATTACTTCGTCAGTATCAGTTTGTCATTACGCGTCAGACGTAAATGATACTGTTCTCCTCGATGCTGAATGAGTACTTCCTTGCCTGTTCCAAACAGGTTTTCACTGCTGATCAGTTTGATGGGGAACTGTGCAAATGGCGAAACCAGCTCATTGTTTAGCCCGGGATCTGCGTGGTATTTGACATCGACTGAGTTCATATTATGCTCTGGCTGAATATTGAATGAGAACGATTATCATTATAATGATTAAAATAATTTGTGCAAGTATTTTTGTTGAAAAAAATAAACTACTCTGCAGCTTGCGGTGGGGTGGTTTATTAATTATCACTTGCAGAAGAATCACAATTCTGTCGGAAATTTTTACACTTTTGTGTATTGGTTTTATTGTTTTTACAGGTAGTTAAAATTATTTTATGTGGATAGAGAGGTGGTTTTTATTCGTAAAACTGCTTGCGAAGCAGCCATAATTGTCGAAAATATTTACATGTCATAATTATTCTTTATTAAGTTGTTGTAATATAAAGTTTATTGATGGTGGCATGATAAATGCTTGTGAATATTTGGTATCCGGAATTTGGCTCGTTGGTCGGGTATCTTAAAAATTTTATGGGTTCTGCCCATCAGGAAGGTTTCAAACAAATTTAATCAGGAACTTTTTATGAAAAAAATTATATTTGCAGTAACACTGTTTTCTTTCTTTGGAGTTGCCAATGCTGACTCCAACGATTTCTGCTCTTCTCCTGGGCCGAACTTTTACTACAGTTGTACAATTCGGGTTACTCCCCCTCCTATTACTATCCCGATTAACGGCCCTGAGAGTAATAGTGTTCCCGAACCTGCCAGCTCGCTGTTAATTGTATTGGGTGGCCTGGCTATGCTGTGGCTACGTCGCCGGTAGATCTGGTCTGATATATCCAGGTGGCGTAATCGATGTGGTTACGTTGAGTAAAAGTTGAATACCTTTGCAGTCTCACAACACGAATCCGTAATGAGCCTGCAAAGACAAAGCAACCCGGAACAGTTGGTGAACATTCTGGATTGCTTCATCCCACATAATCAGATTTTTAGAGATACCTCCAGTAAGATTTGAGCCGCAAATCGCGAGCAAAGTATCGAAGTTAGCTGTGGTGGATAGTGATCCAGTTGCAGATTCAAAATTGATAAGATACGGCCAGTTTGTAGTTGCGTCCCGGATCTCTTAGCACGTTAAGGTGGCGCCGGTAATCCTTATCGGTCAGATTGTCGATGCCGAAATCCAGCCGTACCCCTTTTAATGAGCCATTCTGCGGCAGCCAGCTCAGTGTAACGTCATGCAGCGTATAACCAGGAGTAGGGGTTCCACCTGTCGGTACACGATTCTGTGCTTCGACGATGCTGCTGCGCCAGCCGAGGGAAAGGTCGTAAGTCGGCCAGTTCAGACCGGCCATTACAATCCATCTATCCGGCTGGACATTGGACAATACTCCTCCATCCGTCCGGTTGTAGCCGCGCGTCTGGGAATAGGAGAAGCCGGTATAGCCGTATTTGGCTGCGTAGTTTGCCTCTATTTCGAATCCTTCCAGTACGGCATCACGCACATTGTCACTGGTCGTGACGCCTCCTCTGCCAGGGTTACCGGGGACCGGGAAGAACACGAAGTCGACCATCAGGTCGACGAAATCTTTGACCTTGTTATGAAAATAGGCTCCCCGGATAGCCAGGCGATCATCCTCATACAGCAGATCAGATTTCTGTATGCGTGCTCCCACCTCTTTGTTGAATGCTGTTTCCGGTTTGAGATTGGGGTTGGGTACGAACAGATTGGCACAGCCCGGGCCGCAGGTGAAATGGGTCCCGGTGGTAAACAATTCACCCAGTGTCGGAGCGCGGAATGCTTCACTGTAATTGCCGATGAGTGAAAACCATTCAGTAACCTTGAACAATCCGCCGATTTTGAAGTTGACGCGGTCATTTTTATTGGCGCTGGTAGCTATGCCTTCGGCTTCACTGCGGAAATAATCCCAGCGTACACCGGGAATCAGCGACAACCGATCCCACAACGTAATTTCATCCTGCAGGAACACACCTACCACATCTGCGTTACCGCGGGGGAATTCCGGTCGTATGGCACCGTTACGTTTTCCTTTGGCTTCATTGTGAAAATAATCGACCCCGTAGGTAATCAATTGGGTGGCGAAGCTGCTCAGATCGAGACGTGAGCTGTTACGCGCATTGATACCCGTGGTGGAAAAATCGGTCTCGTCACGTCTCCGGTCAAGCAGCCGTTTCTCAAGGCTGTGAGTCGTGTTGTGATAAACCAGCACTTCCGGGTTCAACCAGGTATTGTCAGGATTCTCGTAGCGATAGCGCAATGTGTAATTGCGTTGTTCGGTGTCCCGATCTACCAGGGTATCCGGGGTGGAAGCCGTTTGCGAATTGGCAGGGACTTTCCCGGCCTGATCAAAGGTTTGTGTGGAAAATGTGAAGCGATGATCGCCCGGTGTCCAGTTGAATTTGGCCAGACCGGCATAGGATTGAAACTGAGAGTTTTGCAGTTTGGAACCGTCACCATGGCGGATATCATCGGCCGCATTGCGGTAAGAGAAATCCAGCAGATAGTCAAACTCTTCTCCAACCAGACCGTAAATGCTGGTTCCGGGGATATATTGCTCATTCATACTCTGGAATCCTCCCCTGACCTTGATCCCGGAGCGTTCACCCGGGCGCAGAAGATCGGTTGCATCCAGCGTGGTGAAGGAAATGACACCACCGAGGGCACCACTTCCCCAGATTGCAGAAGCCGGGCCGCGCATGACATCTACTCGCTTGAGCAGGCTCGGGTCAGTGAAAATACGGGCATTATGCCCCCGGTTGAAATCCTGTCTGGCTCCATCCAGCAGGAACAGGATGCGGTCATCGGCCATGCCGCGTATCGTCGGGCTGATGCCCAGATTGCGTGGTCCTCCGCCCAGATCGATATTGGGCAGATAACGCAGCACATCACCGATATCAGCCGCCTGTCGGGTTCGTATCTGTTCGGTATCGACTACACTGACTGATTCCGGTATTTCGCTGACCTTCCGGCTGGTACGGGTAGCGGTAACGGTGACTTCCTGCAGATTGGTAGCGGCAATGAGTTTACCGACAGGCTCAGTGTCGGCCGATGCAGTTTCTGCACGAGCAGGATGGATAAACAGCGAAAAAGTAATGGTGGTGGCAAGATAAACCTTCCAGCCAGCCGGACAACATTTGAACCTTGAAAACATAGCATTCCCCCAGAAAATAAATTATTCCCGGCTGGCTGGCTCAATGCTGGCTGGCTGGTTAGAACAGGTCTTCAATCAACCTGGATTCTTATTGGATTCAGGTAATGGCAACAAGCAGCCATTACGGGTACTTAACGGGCAAGTGCATCTTCGTGCAGTTTGAGTCCCTGTCGAATTTGTTCATCTACCCATTGAGTAAATAAGGGGTGGGGTGCGAAACCCTCACCCAGTTCGAATTCCAGTCCGGCAAGAAACCGCTTTTCCGGCCCGACGGAAGTGGTACGGGCAGGGATGACGATCACCCTGTCACCTTGCTTGCTGGCTTCGGTGACCATGGCTCTTACTTTTTTGACCCAGGGTGCCCGTTTGTCCGGCCAATCCTCACGCCAGGTGGCAACTTTGAATGCCTTGAATTTCTGGCCTCCCTGATCATGCATCTGGCTGGCAATGCTGTTGAGTTTCTCCAGCCACTTATCATTTTTCCGATCATCCTGAGTGCCGTGTGCGGTCAGAATCACTGTTTCTCTGGCTGGATCTTTGGAGAGTGCCAGTACGCGATCGAACAATGCACTGGCAAACAGGGGATTGTCTTCGTAACCGCCTGTCCAGATAACCGGCAGAGACGTCAGGATTCTGGGAACCGGTGTGCTGGATTTTGCATGTCCCCCATGTCCCCCATGTCCCCCATGTCCCCCATGTCCCCCATGGCTGCCGTGTCCACTGTTGTTGTCATGTATGTGGTCGTCCTGATTTTCGATATCCAGACCGGCCAGATAACCGATTTCATTGCGATAGGAGCTGCGGCTGGCAAAGGCGCTGACAACAATGGCTGCTTTTGCGCCGCGCTGTTCCAGTTTGTGCAGGGCACGTTCGATCGTGTATGGATCCGCCATGGAAAAGGCAAATTCGATTTTGTAGCGTTTCATCAATGGCTCTACCGCTACGCGCAGATTTTCATTCCAGTGAAAGTCGGAGCCATGAGCAAACAGGATGACACCGGTATCTTCTTCGGCCAGAGGCAGATTGCGGCTGGCTTCGCGCTCCATCCACATGGCCAGATGTTGTGGTTCGATCTCGAAGTGATTGAGTGCTGCATTTTCAGGTAACAGCCGTTCCAGCCGTGATTCGAGTGACATCATGCTGTCGTATTTGGGGCCGAGGGCGAATGCAATTACCTGATTTTTATTGTTTTTGGTAGCCGTGCCCAAAGATGACAATGCAGTGGCAAGCTGCTGTTTTGTCTTATTGCCATAACTTTCCGGTTCTTCGTCTTTTTGTGCTTCCAGAAGAATCAGAGAGTTGATCGAACGAAAACTGACTCCCTGTGATGCCTGTTTGACAATGCGCATCCAGTCGTCATACATCGCCCGCCGGTGAGTATCGTTCTGTGCCCCGTAACCCACTACCAGCAGATGTTGCTGAGCGGTATGCTGCATGCCGCGCAAGCGGGTGGCGAGTGCCTCGACAGCGAAATAGCTTTCTCCGTAAGGTTTCGTAAAAGTTACAGGGATCGTCTGGTTTTCTTCCGTGACCAGTGTGCGGATGAGCTGATAGCGCGATTCTGCAGCAGAAATGAATAGTGGCAGTACGACGATACGGCCTATATTCTGCTGGTGCAGGCTGGCGAGACCGGATTGCAGCGTTTGCCGGGTGCGCTCGTCAGTAACAAAGACCAGTGCAGCCGGGTGATTGGCTGAGAACGATGCAAAAGCATCACGGATTTCTTCATTACCGACAAATCCCCGGTCAGCTGCAACTATCAGGAAACCGGTCTGATCGGCCGGTTTCGGTTCGGCTGCGTGCACCGATCCTGCAAGCAGAGCGAACGTCAATAAATAAAACCATGCAGCGGTTTGGATTGTTTTAATCCAGAAAAGCATATTTCCTCCGGGTTGTGAATCGTAAAATGTGTTTATGGATGAGGGTACGACTGTCATGCAGGCCGACTGCGCCGTAGTGTTATGTCGTGGTTTCAACTGTATCGACGGGAGAACTATTGATACTGGCCTGGCCTGATGTGATTTTTGTCAGTGCTGCTGCAAAGCTGGAAACGCCTGTGCCCTTGAACAGCAGGCAGGGTTTGTGCCCCAGTCGGCAAAGTCTTTTGACCTGATAGTAAGCGGCGTGACTGACGTAATCAGTCGGGCAGATGACTGCTGCAGCGCCATAGATCATTTCCGGCAAGCGCGAAAGTGCATCTTCCTGGCCGCCATCATGGTGTGATAATTTGAGGCCAAGCTGTCTGGCAAGTGTGCGATATTGCGGCAGCAGCGTGGATCGGCCACCTACGCACAGAATGCACTCGTAAGAAGCAGCTTTTGTTTCGGCGGTATTCTCTGTTTCCGTATCCGCGGTACTATCGGAATTGAGGGTCAGCAGCAGGTTTTCCAATGTATCCCGCTCGGCACGAAGCGTATCGCGCTCGTGATAGAGTTCGGTCAGGTTGTGGCAGGCATTTTTGAGTGATTGCTTGAGATCGTCGGCCTGTGCCGCTTTGATCTGCAGCTGCTCGTTTTCCACCGTTAGTTGCATCAGGCGCTGACCCATTTGCAGTATGGCCTGGCCTGATTCCAGTGTTTCCAGCCGTTGGCGGGTGGTCTCGCTTTCTCGCCGGGATTGCTGCAACTGCTTGATTTCAGACGCAGCCTGTTGCAGTTGCTGGCGCAGGCGCGATTCGGTCTGTACGTGCTTTTCTCTGATCTGTTCCAGTTGCCCGGCCAGTTCCTTCAGCATTTGTTCCGCCTGGTTGAGCCGGTGCTGCGTGGCTGACAGCTCGGCAACCGCCTCATGCATGTGCATGTGAACCCTGTCATGGATCTGCTCTCTGCCTTCGGAGCTGATCCGTTTGTGGGTGAGTGCTGCCCATAATGGACCGGCTATTCTTCCGTTGGTAAAACAGGTTTCCCAAAGCGCCAGCACCTCGCTGTCGGTTTTGGCGGCGTCGAACTGTTTAATGTGGTTTTCGTACAGTCTGTCCAGATATTTATGAATCGTTTCCGATACGGCGTTTCTGGAGGTTACGCGGCAGACTGCTTCAACGTGCAGATCGTGCGCATTGTTTATCGAAGCTTTGAAATGAAAGCGTTTGGCAAAACGCTCGAGATCCGAGGCGGGCAGACAAAGGCCGATGACAGGACAGTGATAGGTTCTGCTCAGTTCCCAGATTTTTGAACGCTTCACCGGGGGAGAAGGGGAATCGGTTACCATGATCTCGGACGATCCATCTCCTGCTAATAAAGCATCGATTCCCGACTGTCGCAGAATGGCAGGTGCATGCATACGGTATCTCCTCGTGGTGAAAATATCAGTCTGGATCAGACAGAATGGATTGTATTTAATACTAATAATAACAATTATCATTAACGTAATCAATTGTGTTTTGTATTGCAGCCGATTCTGCATGAATCATGCGGAGCTTCATTTGTACGGCGAGGTGCGACAATTTGTCGCATTTCCATCCTTTTTGGAATCGGTTATTCTCCGAATTTTTGCGTGAACCATGAAGAAGTCGACCTATTCTTTCCCCACGCTGGCCGGATTCTTTCTCACACTCGCTTCTGTGGTTGCAATCGCAGCCGGGCCAGGTACCGGCGACCCAACTCAGCAACCGTCTGTCATGCAAGCCTCAAAGCCCCCAAAGACCGCACTTGCAGTGGGAGTAACACTGGATCAGGAAGGGCAGTTGTGGCTGGCAAAAGTGATTGATCAGCGCTTGCTGGTTTCCAGATCAGAAGACGATGGCAAGCATTTTTCCGAATCGGTGACGGTTACTCCTGTGCCGGAAAACATAGGCAATGATGGCGAAAATCGTCCCAAGATCCAGGTGGCACGTGATGGCACCGTGCTGGTCACCTGGACGGAGCTGCTGGCGGAAAAATATGCCGGAAATATAAAGTTCTCGCGTTCGACCGATTCAGGTCGGACGTTCTCAGAGCCAATCGTTCTGAACGATGATGGCCGTGTGACCAGTCACCGCTTCGATTCCCTGGCAATCGACGGAAAAGGAAGGGTGGTGGTGGCCTGGCTGGATGCCAGAGATCGTGATGCAGCGAGGGAAAAAGGGGAGGAGTTCAAGGGGGTCTCACTCTACAGCAGTCAGTCGTTCGACAATGGCGCGCACTTTGAGCCAAACCGGCAAATTCACCAGCATACCTGCGAATGCTGCCGGACTGCGCTTACCTGGACCAGTGAGGGGCCGGTCGTGCTGCTGCGGAATATTTTCGGCACCAATACCCGTGATTTTGCCGTGGCCAGCCTGGATAAAGTGGAAGAAGGCGTCAGAAGAGTTACCCGCGATGAGTGGCAGATCGATGCCTGCCCGCACAACGGTGGCAGTCTTGCGACAGATGGCAGAGGGCAATTGCATCTGACCTGGTTCACCAGCGGCACTGCTGCACAGGGGCAGTTCTATAAACGGATCAGCGGCAACCAGGAATCGGAACCCATGGCACTGGGTGATATGGATGCGCAGCCCAACCATGCTGCAGTGGTGGCACATGGTGAAACCGTCATCCTCACCTGGCGTGAATTTGACGGAAACGTGTATTCCGCAAAGATGATGTTTTCGAATGACGGTGGCGAAACCTGGAGTGAGCCATGGCGCCTGATGTTGTCTGCCGGCGCAAACGATTACCCGGTACCGCTCATCAGTGACAGTAAAGCTCTGGTTGTATGGAATACCGAAAACGAGGGTTTGCGGGTTTTGCCCGTTGAAAGAGTCATCAACCGATCCGACGGCTGAGAATCTTTAAAACAATAATAAGCAGCAGGCGGCTTATGACATGGATCGCAATGGCATCAGGCGCTGCTGCAAATACTAATTACCAATAAAAATCGAAAGGATCAGACCATGAAGCAGTTCCCTCTGGCACTGATTGGCCTGCTTTGCGCCTCATCAGCCTGGGCAGCTCAAGATGTCGAACAACAGAAACAGTTTTCCCGCAAAAATCTTTCAACACAGGCAGACAACAGTTCAGACGGAATCCGGGTATCAGGCGCAAACGGGGAGCACGCAGGGGAGCAGTTGGCGCAAGCGGCGGACGAACAGGTGCAAACCGGTAAATCGAGCAATAGTGACAACCTGAATGAACAGAAAGAGAAGGATAGTGGTGAGCCGGCTGGCCAGAATGAAACTGTTTTCAGGGAAATGGTGATTACAGGTGAAATAGAGCGGGATTCGCACTTTACTTCGCCTTCGATGCGCGTAACCCGGGCACAGGTCGAACAGCAGAATGCGCAAACTACCGAAGAAGTGCTCAAATACATGCCCAGCCTGCAAATACGTCAGCGCTACGTGGGCGATCCGAATGGTGTGCTGGGGATTCGCGGAGCCGATATGTTTTCAACTGCGCGCAGCATGGTTTATGCCGATGGTCTGCCGTTGCACAACTTTCTGCAGGCTTCTTTCAATGGTGCGCCGCGCTGGTCGCTGGTCGGCCCTAATGAAATCGACTCGGTTGATGTCGTTTATGGCCCTTTCTCGGCCGAGTACAGCGGCAACTCGATAGGGGGCGTTGCCAATATCAGAACGCGCATGCCGCACAAGCAGGAATTTTACTTTGAAGGCAGCCTGTTCATTCAGCCCTACAAGAATTACGGGGAGGATAAAGGAACATTCATTGGTGACCGGCAGTATTTTTCCTACGGCAACAGGATTCAGGACAAGTTTACGGTGTTCCTGGCTTACAACCGGCTGGAAGCTCAGGGTCAGCCAATGTCTTATTTTATTGATAATACCGGGTTATCCAGCGTGCCTGGAGGAACATCGGTGACGGGGGGTATCAGGACACCGGATACGCGCGGTACACCCAGTATCATTTATGGTGATACCGGTCCCGAAAAAGTGAATACTCACCTGTTCAAGGGTAAATTTGGGTACGACATCACTTCCGATCTGCAGGCGTTGTTTACCGTGGCGTATGAAGAGCGTACCCGCAACCAGAACCATCCGAGCAACTACCTGTATACGGCGAACGGGGATTATTTCTGGGGAGGGAATGCGCCTACCTGTAATTCGGTTGCCACCTGTTCGACTCCGGGTAATGCTTCTCTGGATGGCACACGCTTCGATGTGGTGCGCAGTGGTTTCGGTGAGAGTCGTGACAAGCGTGAGACGCTGAATCTGGGTTTGTCGCTGCGCGGTGCGCTGACGCCCGACTGGGATGTCGATACCACATTCAGCTATTTCGATGTGTTGAAGGATATTCGTGCGACGGCGTTTTTCAATCATGCCGATCCGGGCAATACCGGTGCCGGGCAATTGCAGGATTTCCGCAAATTCAACTGGTGGAATTACGATCTCAAGCTGAGTACGCCCATGCTGCTGGGTTACGACAAACTGTCGTTTCTGGCCGGATACCATTTTGACCAGTACAACCTCAGTTTCCGGCAATATAGCCTGACCAGTTATGAAGATCTGACTCGGGGTGCATTGCAGGCCAACCGCAATAATGATGGCCGTACATCGACCCACGCGATCTTTGCCCAATCCATGTTCCGCTTCATGCCGGACTGGGATATTACCGCCGGTGTGCGTCAGGAATGGTGGGAAGCAAGCAAGGGAGTCGCCTCCAATGTGGCCGTGCCCGATCGCACCGAAACAGCCACTTCTCCGAAGGTTTCACTGGGATATGAGCCTGGACAGTGGAAATTCCGCTATTCCTTCGGGCGTGCGCACCGTTTCCCGGTGATTGCAGAGCTTTTTCAGTCACTTGGTACACCTACCAGTATTCTGATTGCGAATGCGACGCTCAAACCTGAAAATGGCGTGCATCATAATTTTATGATGGAGTACGGGTTACCGAAGGGTTATGTTCGTGTCAACGTATTTCGGGATGACATCAAGGATGCCATCCGCCAGATCACTTCCGCCTCGGGAGCACTTACAACCAGCGCTTTCCAGAATATCGGTGAAGTTGGTACAACCGGTGTGGAGCTGATCTTCGAACAGCGAAATATTCTGGGCTCACGGTTCGATTTTATGTTCAACGGTACCTGGATGAACTCAAAAGTGGAAGACGGGCCGGTCGTGAGATTCACCGAATCAACCGGCGTGCCTGCCAACTACAGCCTGACCGGGAAACAGGTCATTCGCCTGCCACACTGGCGAGTCAATGTTTTCGGTACTTACCATGTGACGGATGCCTGGGATGTTTCCCTGTCCGGCCGCTATACCAGCGATTCCTATAATGATCCTGATAACAGGGACTATAAGAACAACGTATTCGGTGCCCAGAGCGATTTCTTCTTCATGGATTTCAAGACCAGCTACCGGTATCGGTTCAACAACGGGCTGAAAAGCCGATTCTCATTCGGTATCAGCAACCTCAACAACGACAAGGCCTGGGTATTTCATCCCTATCCGCAGCGTACCTATCTGCTCGAAGCTGCGTTCAGTTATTGAAGTACAGGTGTTTTTCTGCCCGATTATGTGATCTGAGACATCAGTAAAAATATCTGCAGAGTGTGCTTACGTAATTGAAGCTACCGAGCTGTTAATGTGGGTTCGGTAGGATGAGGTTAAAGTATTGTGTTCGTGATGCTATGATGAGCCGACCCGATGCCGAAGAAAACCCCCGAGGTGGCGTCGGGTCTGCTGGTTTCAGGAGGAAACACATGAATCGCGATCAGGTTTTGGCAGTATTGCGCCATAGTAAACCTATATTGGCCAGTTCGGTACGGTGTTCGTCGTTTGGCTTTGTTCGGCTCCATAGCACGAGATACAGCACGTGATGACAGTGATGTTGATGTGCTGATGGTATTCGATGGTGTGGCAAGTGCAGCGCGTTATTTTGGCGTTCAGTTCCACCTGGAAGATGCATTGGGTTGCTCGGTAGATCTGGTATCCGAGAAGGCGCTGCGGCCGGAGCTGCGTCCTTTCATCGAAAAAGAAGCGGTTTATGTTTGAGTTGACCCGCGAGTGGCGTTTTTACCTGACTGACATGATCAGTTTCGTCGAGAAGGTGCAGGTATACTCGACCAGATACGCTTTGAAGCCAGTGGCCTGAATTACGACGCTACGCTGCACAATCTCGAATTGATCGGCGAGGCAGCGACCCATATTCCGGATGATATCCGGTCGGTACATCCCGATATTCCTTGGCGTATGATTATTGCTACGCGCAATCGGCTGATACACGGTTATCTCGGTATCGATAACGATACGATCTGGAGCATCATTCAGGATGAGATTCCCAAACTCTTGCTGCAATTGACTGCCATGCTGGAGTCAATCAGATAATCCTCTCCACCATAAAATCAACAAATCGAAATAGATCTCCCGTTTTTGTACTTTGAAGTGGAGGCTGAGTTTCAGTAAGGCAGCCTGTTAAAATAGGTATTAACAACCTCCTGAAACTGTATCCTGATTCGTCCGGTTTCAGGCAAGCGCCGGTTTCTGACGTAAATAACATTCAAAGATATCAATCATGACAGCTCAGCGGTATGTACGAGATTTGCTGAATTTCATCGACCAGAGTCCCAGTCCGTGGCATGCGGTGGCTACAATCGAGGCAACGCTCAGGGAATTTCGGTTCATCCGGCTGGAAGAAACAGACAAGTGGTCATTGCAGGCGGGTGGACGGTACTATGTAGTACGGGATGATTCCTCCATTGTTTTGTTTATCCTGGGGAGCAAGGCACCTGCCGAATCGGGTTTCAGGATTGTCGGGGCGCATACCGATTCACCCGGGTTGCGGATCAGGCCGAACGGGGTAAGCGCCAGCGATGGATTGGCCCGGCTCAAGGTCGAAATTTATGGCGGGCCGATTCTGGCGACGTTTACTGACCGGGATCTGAGCCTGGCCGGGCGCATCAGTTATACCGATGACGGTGGACAGGTTGCGCACAAACGGATTTGTTTTGATCAGCCTCTGCTGCGTTTGCCGAATCTGGCGATTCATATGAATCGGGGAGTCAATGAGGATGGGCTGAAGCTGCATAAACAGAATGAATTGCCGCTGTTGTTTGCACAACTGACCGACGATCAGTTGCCACAGCCTTATTTTCTGGCGTTGCTGGAACAGAAGGCTGGTATCCCCGCCACACAAATTCTGTCCTGGGATCTCGTGGTTTATGACACCCAGAAAGGGACACTCTGGGGAGTAAATCAGGAATTTTATGCCAACAGCCAGATCGATAATCTGGCCAGTTGCCATGCCGGACTGCAGGCAGTGCTGGACGATACCATTCTGGATCACGCCGAAAGCACACTGGTATGCGCATTTTTCGATCATGAAGAAATCGGTAGTGAAAGTCATATTGGTGCCGGAGGCAGTTTCCTGTCCGATGTATTGCAACGCATCAATCTGTCGGCCTCACGAGATCCGGAGGATGGTGCGCGTGCGTTTGCCCGCAGTTTTCTGATCAGTGCAGATATGGCGCATGCCTATCATCCCAACTTCCCTTCATCCTACGATGCGGATCATAAAGTCTTCGTGAACCGGGGTCCGGTCATCAAATTCAACGCCAACCGTCGCTATAGCTCCGAAAGTATTTCTGCTGCGCATTTCATGCGCTGGTGTGAAGCAGCCGGTGTACCTTACCAGCGTTATTCACACCGCTCCGATCTACCCTGTGGGAGTACCATCGGGCCGATTGCTTCGGCAAAGCTCGGCATACGCAGTATCGATATCGGCTGCCCGATGTGGGCGATGCACAGTATCCGGGAAAGCGCCGGTGTTCAGGACCATGAGTACATCATCAAGGCACTGAAGCAGTTTTTCAGTAGCTGAGAAACTTCTGAAAAACTACCTGCGTTGCCATTTCTGCGTTAAAAATCGGCATCAAAATGCTCATTTATTATATATAAACTCCGCTTTTTCGCCGATTTTTGCCTTGAACTGACTACCTCGCCGACGTTTTTCAGAGGTTCCCTGAAACCTCTGATTAAATCAATAAATGTCGTTGCGACAGCGAAGGTAATGAAGCAGGAAGCAATCCAGGTGGCAGAATAAATCAAGGGCTTCCTAAATCCCGATAGCGGGAAGCGGGTTGCTTTCGCCACCACTTCAAAATGCGTTTTATCCGCTGTTAGCCGGTGATGCGACAATTTGTCACATTGTTATGCCCTTTCTCCCGCTTTATGATGGGTGCTCTGCAGTAACTGCAATCACTTTGAGGGTTTCATAACAGGGATAAAAACATGAAGGGAACAAAAAGATTTGAGCAATCGCGACAACATCTGCTCAAGGCTGGGGATGCCATGATCAGAAAACCGCTGGCGGTTGCGGTGGCGGGTGTGCTGGCGGGCATGACATCGGCGTGGGCGCAGGCGGAAAGTAAAAAGGAACCGGTGCAACTGGAAACAATCGAGGTCGTGGCATCCGGGCAGGGGTCGCTTACGGTTCCAACGCTGGTTGAGGCGCAGCATGAAATGCGCAAAATCCCGGGCGGAGCAAATATCATTGACAGCGAATCTTATGCCAATGGCCGGGGTTCGACGTTGCAGGATGCGCTGGGGTATTCGCCGGGGGTGTTTGTTCAATCCCGTTTCGGTGCCGAGGAAGCGCGTCTGTCAATTCGCGGTTCCGGCATCCAGCGTTTCTTTCATTTGCGTGGCATCAAGATTTTGCAGGATGGTTCACGGGTGAATCTGGCTGATGGTGGCGCGGATTTTCAGGTGATCGAGCCGCTGGCAGCACGTTATATCGAAGTTTATCGGGGTGCCAATGCATTGCAGTATGGATCGACCACGCTGGGTGGTGCGATCAATTTCGTTACGCCCACCGGCTACGATGCTGAACGTTTCCGCGCACGTGGTGAGGCAGGCAGCTTTGGTTATAACCGTCTGATGCTTTCTTCCGGTGGTGTGCATGGTTCTCTGGATTATTTTGCCAGTGTTTCCCGCTACAGCCAGGATGGTTTCCGTGACTGGTCGGAGCAGGAAAACTGGCGCATGTTCAGCAATGCCGGGTATCGAATCACGCCCGATCTGGAAACCCGTTTTTACCTGACCTATACCAAAACCAATTCACAATTGCCAGGCGAGCTGACCAAAGCAGAACTGAAAGACAACCCGAAGCAGGCAAATTTCTTTAACAGCAATATAGCGCGGTACAAGCGGGATTTTGATTTGATCCGCGTGGCCAATCGTACTGTGATGAAATTGGGTGAGGCCCAGCAACTGGAATTTTCCGCATTCTATGCGCATAAAAAAGTATGGCACCCGATTTATGTGGTGATGGAGCAGCCTTCGCATGATTACGGCCTTGGGTTGCGCTATATCAACGAAATGCCGGTTGCTGGTTGGCGTAACCGGTTTGTGGCCGGTTTCGAGCCAAGCTGGGGCAAGGTGATGGATAACCAGTTCGTTAATATCAATGGTGAGGCTGGCCCGCGAATTCACAAATATGATCAGGATGTCAGCAGTTATACGGTGTATGGAGAGAATCAGTTTTACCTGCTGCCGGAACTTGCACTGGTGGTGGGTGCCCAGTACACCAACATGACACTCAAACAGAAAGATCTGCATACGGGTGATCCGCGGCAGAAGAAAAACTACGAACGCTTCACCCCCAAGGCAGGACTCATCTATGACCTGAATCCGGAAATTCAATTCTTCACCAACGTCAGTACCAGTTTCGAGCCACCCAGTTTTTCCGAGCTGGCCAGTTGGCAGGCGACACCGGTACTGGCCAGTGCCCAGCGCGCACTGACCTTCGAAGTGGGAAGCCGGGGCCGTTTTGGTATCGCCGAATGGGATGTTGCATTCTATCGCTCACATGTGCGCAATGAATTGCTTGCCCGCGTGGATCCAGTGTCCCGTTTCCCGATAGGAATGGTCAATGCGGATAAAACCGTGCATCAGGGAGTGGAATTGGGTCTGGATATGGAACTGGCAAAAATGCTTTACCTGCGCCAGATGTATACATTCAGCGATTTCAAGTTTGATGGCGACCCGCTTTTCGGAAACAACCAGCTGGCCGGTATTCCGCGTCATTTCTACAAGGCGGAGCTGCTCTATCGCCATCCTGCCGGCTATTATGCCGGTCCGAATGTGGAATGGTCACCCGAGAAGTATTATGTGGATCATGCCAATACGTTGTCTGTCGATACCTATGCGCTGCTCGGGTTCAAGCTGGGCAAGCGTAACAAAACCGGCTTTTCCTGGTTTGTCGAGGGGCGTAACCTGACTAACCAGAAATATGCGGCGACGGTTTCCGTAACCGACATCGCGGGGGTTGGTGCCTTTGGTGGCGCAAACTCGGCCTTGTTCTTCCCGGGAGATGGCCGCTCCTTCTTTGCTGGTCTGGAGTATCGGATGTAGACATAAAATAGATCAAAGCGGCATACCTCGGTAATGAGGTATGCCGGGAAACCGAATAAAATGGTATTCCCTAGCTTTTTTTGCTGATCCGAATTTCGAATTAACCCGTTAATCCGTTTGTTTTTTCTTCAAGGTGCGACAATTTGTCGCATTGAGATGCCTTTCTACTGGGCTTAACATTAGTGGTTTACGTGAACACCATACTAATAATTCCAGAGGAAGGAGAAGAAATGAAGGGAAAAGGGGTTGGTCGGGTACGACTGTCTGCTCAAATAGCCGGAAATATTATGGCCCGAAAACCGCTGGCGATTGCGGTAACCGGGGTGCTGGCAGCCATGGCATCTACATGGGCGCAGGCGCAGAACACGGATGATCCGGTACAGCTGGAAACGATCAAAGTAGTTGCACCGGGGCAGGCATCGCTGACTGTACCGAGTTTGCCGGAAGTGAAAGCTACCATGCGTCAGGTTCCGGGAGGTGCGAATGTCATTGACAGCGAATCTTACGCTACCGGCCGTGCCTCGACGCTGCAGGATGCGCTGGGCTACTCGCCGGGGGTGTTCGTTCAGCCTCGTTTTGGTGCTGAGGAAGCACGTCTGTCGATACGCGGTTCCGGTATCCAGCGCACTTTCCATATGCGCGGTATCAAACTGTTGCAGGATGGCTCCCGGCTGAATCTGGCCGATGGCGGAGGGGATTTTCAGGCAATCGAGCCGCTGGCAGCACGCTACATCGAGGTATACCGGGGAGGTAATGCGCTGCAGTTTGGATCGACCACACTGGGTGGCGCGATCAATTTCGTTACCCCTACCGGTTATGATGCCGAACGTTTCCGTGCGCGTGGTGAGGCAGGCAGTTTTGGTTATAACCGTCTGATGCTCTCTTCCGGCGGTGTGCATGGCTCGCTGGATTATTTTGCCAGTGTTTCCCGCTACAGCCAGGATGGTTTCCGTGACTGGTCGGAGCAGGAAAACTGGCGCATGTTCAGTAATGTCGGTTATCGCATCACGCCTGATCTGGAAACCCGTTTTTATCTGACTTATACCAAAACCGATTCGCAATTGCCGGGTAATCTGACCAAGGCACAGCTCAGGTCGGACCCTACCCAGGCAAATGCCAACAGTCTGATGGGTCGGCAAAAGCGTGATTTCGATCTGATCCGGGTGGCCAATCGCACTGTGTTCAAACTGGGGAATAGCCAGCAACTGGAGTTCTCTGCCTTTTATTCACACAAGCAGTTGTGGCATCCGATTTTTCAGGTGCTGGATCAACCCTCGCATGATTATGGTCTGGGGTTGCGCTATATCAATGAAATGCCGATCGCCGGCTGGCGCAACCGCTTTGTGGCTGGTTTCGAACCGACCTGGGGCACCGTGATGGATAACCGGTTCGTCAACGTTGGTGGCAGAGCAGGCGCGCGTACCGCCAAGTTTGACCAGGATGTCAGCAGCTATGTGGTTTATGGGGAGAATCAATTTTATCTGCTGCCGGAACTTTCGCTGATCGCCGGTGCGCAGTACACCTACACCACACGCAAGCAGAAGGATTTGTTCACTGCAGGCGCTCTGGATCGAAGCAAGAACTATCAACGCTTTACGCCCAAAGCAGGATTGATTTATGAGCTGAATCCGGAGATACAATTTTTTGGCAACGTCAGTACCAGTTTCGAGCCACCCAGTTTTTCCGAGCTGACTGCCGGGCCGGTTATCGCCCCCGTTTTTGCCAAGGCACAACGCGCAATCACGTTTGAGGTCGGTAGCCGGGGCCGATTGTTTGATATGGCCGAATGGGACATTGCACTGTATCGTGCTCATGTGCGCAATGAGCTGCTCGCCTTGGTCGATCCTGTGACCAGTTCTCCGCTGGGTACGGTCAATGCGGGTAAAACGGTACATCAGGGAGTTGAGCTGGGGCTGGATGTAGAGCTGGCAAAAATGTTTTATCTGCGCCAGATGTACCTGTTCAATGATTTCAAGTTTGATGGTGATCCTACTTTCGGCAATAATCAGCTTGCCGGTATTCCGCGTCATTTCTATAAGGCTGAGCTGACCTACCGTCATCCGGAAGGCTATTATCTTGGTCCGAACGTGGAATGGTCGCCCGAAAAGTATTACGTGGATCACGCCAATACGGTGTATGCAGACTCCTACGCGCTGTTGGGTTTCAAGATCGGCAAGCGCAACAAAACCGGCTTTTCCTGGTTTGCCGAGGCGCGCAATCTGACCGATCGCAAGTATGCTGCTACCACGGGTGTCATCGACAACGCCAGGGGAATCGACCAGGCGCAATTCCTGCCGGGAGATGGCCGTTCCTTCTTTGCGGGTCTGGAATATCGGATGTAAGGATACAATCGGCCAGGTCGATTTATTTATATGATTTGCTGTGCAGTTCTTTGCCGCTATATATAAATAATCGTCGTTTCCATATTCAGGTTTGATGGATGATTAACTTCAAGGGATCGATGATGTCAGTAAAACATTTCATTACGGTTGTTGCGCTCGCTGTGATTTCTGCAGTGATTCCTTTGACTGTAGTGGCTGAACATGTGCATGACACCCAGTCCAAATCAGCAAAATCCGGTCACGATATGAACAAAATGTGGGCGGAAATGCGCACACGATCGGTTGGCATGGCTGTTTCCGTGGCATCTGATGAAAAGGGAGGGTTGTGGCTGGCACGCATGCAGGATGGTCATATCCGGGTGAGCCACTCGGAAGATGGCGGCAAGCATTTTTCTGAAGGTGTAACGGTAAATCCGCAACCTGAAGCGATTCTTGCGGAAAACCAGAACCGGCCGAAGATCGCGGTGCGTAACGGAGTGATCGCAGTAACCTGGGTACAGGCGCTGCCGAAGGTGTTTGCCGGGAATATCCGTTTTGCCCGTTCTGTCGATGGTGGCCGTACTTTTTCAGAGCCCGTGACCGTGAACGATGACCACGGCGAAATCAGCCATGGGTTCAGCGCCTTGACACTGGGTGACGATGGCCGTGTGACGCTGGCCTGGTTCGACGGACGTGAGCGTGATGCGGCTGGCAAGACCGGGCAGAAGTATGTTGGCACCACGGTTTACTATGCAGTGTCGGAAGATGGCGGGGCGAATTTTTCTGCGAATCGTAAACTGGCCGATCATGCCTGTGAATGCTGCAGAATCGGCATGACGCTCGATTCCGATGGGGTACCGGTTGTGTTCTGGCGGCATGTGTTCGAGGGCAGCATTCGTGATTTCGCACTGGCACGACTGGATTCGCAACCAAAAGTGTTGCGGGCAAGTGAGGATAACTGGGAAATCAATGCCTGTCCTCATCATGGTGGCGACATCGCAGTGGATGAAGCCGGTAGCCGCCATCTGGCGTGGTTTACCGGGAATCCGCAGAATCCCGGATTGTTTTACCGGCGTGCTGACGGTGAGAATATGACCGCACCGCACGCATTTGGTGACCTTGATTTTCAGCCGGGTTACCCAGCTGTATTTGCGTATGGAAAGAAGGTTTATCTGGTCTGGCGCGAATTTGATGGCAATAATTATCAATTGATGGCCTCCGTTTCGGCTGATCGTGGCGATACCTGGTCAGCAGCTCGTGCTGTGGCAACGACCGGTGGTGCAGCCGACCTGCCAGTATTTGTAGTCGGTGCACAGAAACCACTCGTCGTGTGGAACAGTGCCAGAGATGGAGTGCGCTTCTTTAATGCAGAGGGGGATTTATGATGCGTCGTTTACTGTTTATCTGGCTGTTGACGATAGCCGGGGTTGCATCGGCGACCGAGGGTGTACGTCCGTTTGTACTCGGAAGTATGACGCAGATTCAGGAAGAGCATGCAGGCAAACCTTTCGTACTGTTTCTCTGGTCGCTGACATGTACTTACTGTCCAACTGAACTGAAAATGCTCGGTGAATTCAAGCAACAGCATCCTGATCTGAATCTGGTGCTGATTGCGGCGGATACGCCGGATGATGAGCCGGAGATCGTTTCTCATCTTGCTGATTACGGGTTGAACAAGGTCGAGCGGTGGGTGTTTGCCGAGGATATGCCGGAACGCCTGCGTTTTGAGATCGACCGGCGCTGGTATGGCGAGGTGCCGCGCACCTATTTTTATGATCAGAGCCATCAGCGTGAAGCCAAGACCGGGCTGGTCGGCCAGGAATATGTCAAGAGTTGGCTGGCGCGTGTCGGTATGGATGCTTCGTCCGCAAGCAAGTGACCCTCCAGGTTTCCTCTGAAGATAATGCGTTTCCACACTTTTTCAGGCAGATCGAACACTCGTTCAGACTGATCTGCCTTCACTCAGCCGGTGGATAAAGAGTATCTCCGGCTGATTTATCTTTTTTCACCAGGCAAATCGTATCTGTTTGCTACTGCACAGGAACATGTGAGCAACCCGTGAGGCATGGTCGAGCCGCATGATCAGCTCCGGTAGTAACAGCTTGCTCTTTGGGGTTCATGCTTGTAATCTTTTTAACAGGATTGATCCTGCTCTTGTTGTGAGCAGGTAGTATTTGCCCTGAAATCTGATCACGCAGGAGGTATCTTGAGCAATCCATTCATCGTAAGAAAGGCTGCAGTACTGGGAGCGGGGGTCATGGGTGCGCAAATTGCCGCACATCTGGTCAATGCCGGCATAGAGACTTTACTGTTCGAACTGCCGGCCGAATCTGGAAATCCCGATGCCAATGTACTGAAAGCGATCGAGAAACTGAAGAAACAGGAACCTGCACCTTTGTCGGTGATCGACCGGGCAAACTGTATCGAACCGGCCACTTACGATCAGCATCTGGAAAAATTGAGGGACTGTGATCTTGTGATCGAAGCGATTGCCGAACGGCTGGAGCTGAAATCGGAACTATACGAGAAAATTGCTACTTATCTGCATGACCAGGCTGTTTTAGCCAGCAATACTTCCGGCCTTTCCATCAATCAGCTGGCCACGGTTATTCCTGAGGCCTTGCAACCACGTTTCTGCGGTATCCATTTTTTCAATCCACCCCGTTACATGTATCTGGTGGAGTTGATCCCGAGCGCGCAAAGCGATGCAGCGGTACTCGATGCGCTGGAGAGCTTTCTGGTGACCAGTCTGGGTAAAGGGATCATTCGTGCCAAGGATACTCCCAACTTCATTGCCAACCGGATCGGGGTTTTTTCCATGTTGGCGACCATGCATCATGCCCGGCAGTTTGGCCTGGCGTTCGATCTGGTAGATAAACTTACCGGTGTGCTGATCGGCCGGCCGAAAAGTGCCACATTCCGTACTGCTGATCTGGTCGGGCTGGATGTGTTGGTGCATGTCGTGCAAACCATGCAGAACGGCCTTGCGGAGGATCCCTGGCATATTTACTACACTATTCCCGACTGGTTGCAGAAACTGGTCGATCATGGTGCGCTCGGGCAGAAGAGTGGCAAAGGGGTGTATCAGAAACAGGGTAAGGACATCCATGTATTGAATCCGGCCACAGATACGTATGAGCCGGCACAGAACGAAGTGGACGACGAAATCGAGGCGCTGCTGAAGCAGAAAGATCCTGTAGCCCGATTTACTGCGCTGCATGATCATCCGCACCCACAGGCCCAATTTTTATGGGCGATTCACCGGGATCTGTTCCACTACTGTGCGATACATCTCGCAGAGATCGCCGATAATGCGCGTGATCTCGACCTGGCGATACGCTGGGGATTCGGCTGGGAACGAGGTCCTTTCGAGATATGGCAAGCAGCAGGGTGGAGTACGGTTGCCGGCTGGATAGAGGCGGATATTGCTGCCGGCAAGGCCATGGCTGAAATACCCTTGCCGGCCTGGGTGCAGACAGTCGGGCAGAGTGCTGTCCAGGGAGTACATACGCAGGAAGGTTCTTATGCTCCGATAACGGAAAGCTGGCAACCACGTTCGCAGTTGCCAGTGTACCGGCGTCAGCTTTTTCCCGACAGGCTGGTGGGCGAGGAAATCGTTTATGGTGAAACGGTTTTTGAAACGGATGCGTTGCGTATGTGGCATACCGGAGATCAGGTTGCCATCGTCAGTTTCAAGACCAAAAAACATACGATTGACAATCTGGTACTGCAAGGAATGCAGCAGGCCATTACCGAGGCTGAACATCATTTTCGTGCACTGGTGATCTGGCAGACCGAACCGCCGTTTTCACTGGGTGCCAACCTGAAAAAGGCAACCGAGCGGCCCAAAACTGAAGCACCACCCGCACCACCTGCTCCTCCTTCAGCATTCGAGAAATTCATCAAACAGATCAGGGGCGCTACCCAGTCGGCTATCTTGCAGGCAGCTCGCAGTCTGGATGTGGCTGATATGCTGATGGCCGGGAAGCTGGCTGAAGTGGAGGTGATGATTGCGCATTTCCAGCAGGTTTCACAGCATCTCCGTTACAGTCTGATACCGACCGTTGCAGCCGTCGATGGATTGGCGCTGGGGGGCGGGTGTGAGTTTGTCATGCACAGTGATCGTGCGGTGACGACGATGGAAAGCTATATTGGCCTGGTCGAGGCAGGAGTGGGATTGCTGCCGGCCGGGGGAGGATGCAAGGAGTTTGCTTTGCGTGCTGCGCGTAATGCGGTCGATGGTGATCCTTTTCCTTATCTGAAACATTATTTCCAGACGGTGGCAATGGCGCAACTGGCGAAGAGTGCGGAACAGGCAAAGGAAATGCACTATCTGAAACCTGCCGACGTGATCATTATGAATCGTCTCGAATTGCTGTATGTTGCCAAGGCACAGGCGCTTGCACTGGCCGAGGCAGGTTACCGTCCCCCGTTGCGTCCGCGTGAAATCGTGGTGGCAGGCGCTACGGGAATCGCGACAATCAAGAGTATCCTGGTCAATATGCTGGAAGGCGGGTTTATTTCCGAACATGATTATCTGATCGGCAGCAAGATTGCGCATGTCATGTGTGGTGGCGATATCGTCGCCGGCAGCCAGGTGGATGAGGAATGGTTGCTGAAACTGGAGCGGACCGCCTTCATTGAATTACTGGCAACTGAGAAAACCCAGGATCGTATTGCGCATACCCTGAAAACCGGCAAACCGCTGCGAAACTGAGTAGAGTGATTTCAAATTGCAGAAGATGGGCGCAATGAAACAAAAATTTAAGGATGGAAGGAGAAGCTCATGACCAGACAGGTGCAGGATGCTTATATCGTAGCCGCTACACGTTCACCAGTAGGCAAAGCGCCACGAGGTATGTTCAAGGATGTGCGGCCGGATGATTTGCTGGTGCATGTGCTGCAGGCAGTGTTGAAACAGTGTGAGGGACTCGATCCCGCGGCAATCGAGGATGTGATCGTCGGTTGTGCCATGCCGGAAGCGGAGCAGGGGATCAATGTTGCTCGCGTGGCGTTGCTGCTGGCTGGTCTGCCGGTCAGTGTGCCGGGTGTGACGATCAACCGGTTTTGTGCTTCTGGTCTGCAGGCAGTTGCGATGGCGGCCGACCGGATCCGGCTGGGAGAAGCGGATGTCATTATTGCTGGCGGGACCGAAAGCATGAGTATGGTGCCGATGATGGGTAACAAGGTCGCGATGAATCCGGCGCTGTTCAAACCAGGCAGTGAGCAGGTAGCCATTGCCTACGGCATGGGCATTACTGCGGAGAAAGTGGCGGAACAGTGGAAAGTCAGCCGGGAGGAACAGGATGCATTTGCCCTGGAAAGCCATCACCGCGCGATTCGCGCCATCGAGCAAGGTGAATTCAGAGACGAGATTTCACCTTATCCCGTTCAGGAAAACCGGCCGGATCTGAATACGCATGAAATCCAAAATACAGCTATTGTCCGGGATATCGACGAAGGCCCCCGGGCAGATACCAGCGCGGAAGCACTTGCCCGATTACGCCCGGTATTTGCCGCCCGGGGATCTGTAACCGCCGGTAACAGCTCACAGATGTCGGATGGAGCTGGTGCAGTGATGGTGGTGAGCGAGGCAGCATTGCAGCGCTTCAATCTGACGCCGATCGGGCGATTCATTGGTTATACAGTGGCGGGTGTGCCGCCGGAAATCATGGGAGTAGGTCCTGTCAAGGCGATTCCCAAAGTGCTGGAACAGACCGGGATCCAACAGGATGCACTCGACTGGATCGAATTGAACGAGGCGTTTGCTGCCCAAAGTCTCGCAGTAATCAACGATCTCGGATTGGATCGGGCGAAAGTCAATCCGCTGGGAGGGGCGATCGCACTGGGGCATCCGCTGGGCGCAACCGGTGCCATTCGGGTGGCCACTCTGCTTAGTGGTTTACGACGTCACAAACTCAAATATGGCATGGTTACCATGTGCATCGGAGGCGGGATGGGAGCTGCCGGTGTGTTTGAAGCACTGTAATATACTTTCTTAAAACCGGGTATTCGCCCGGTTACTCCTTCAATTAGCAGGCTGGCGCTGCAGTCTGCCCGTGAACACCCGCTCATCATTGACAGAATAGGTGGCTTCTCCCTGATGCTCCCACCATTCATTCATTCCTGCAACATAACGTGCACCTGATGCAGAAACCGCAAGATTGAGCATCTCTATTCTGTTGTTCGGGAAGGTAAGCGTAACCGTGTCATCATCCCGGTAAATCGCCTGTACTACCTGCCCGGAATCTGAAACGAAAACGACCGAACTGATGACTGAAACTGTGGGGTTGAGAGTGGATAATGGGGTGCAGGATACGATAGTAGTGAAAAGTGTGAAAAAGATGAGTGGGTTGAGAAACGATTTCATGTTGTGATTTGGCTATTGATTACAGTGAATAGCTTACCTTCGTTTCTCCAATGATAATCTTGCCTTCAGCCCGAGAGCGTCTGAGGGGAATTAACACGTACCGGCAAAGCCGTATGTTACAGATGCCTGAGAACGTCCTGCCGATAGTGCAGAATACGGATGATGGCCACACCGAAAGGCTCTATTCGGTAGTAATATGGCGTTCAACGTGGCGATAGCGATAGCCTGGTCGAATATAGCTGCAGTCCTGTCCCTGGGATGATGTCTCGACTAACTCGGTACAGGCGGCTTCCAATATATCGATATAGCGTACGGCCTGATCTGCGCCCCATTGTTGAAAGGTGTAGTTAAAAATTCCATCAAGATCACGCTGCGCTGCCGGGCTGAGATGATATTCAGCCATGCATTAACCTGGTTTGTGCTGCGCCAGCTTATGTCTTTTGAACTGATCAAAATCGAACGGCTGCGGCTCCCTACTTTGCTCGCCATCAATGAGTGCGGCCCGGATATTATCAATTTCGGCCATTCGTTCCTGCTCGCGCCGGATGAGGTCACGAATTAACTCGCTATCATTCGTGAATCGCCCAGCTTCGACTTGTGCGGTAATCCAGGCATCTTGCTGGTTGGTTAGTGAGATGGTCTTACGCACGGTCGCCATGATCATAACTCCTTAGATGTTTGGTCCCGCATTGTGATGGTGTATTGTATGATTTGCTACCGACACAGGAGGAATTATGGGACAGATATTACACGGGAGCGCCCGCACGACAGCGGCGGTGCGTCGAGCGATACAACATAGTGAAGAGAGCCTGAATGTGCTGGCCAGGCGCTACGCCATCAATCCCAAGACGGTGGCGAAATGGAAGAAGCGCAACTTTACGCACGATGCCAGGATGGGTCCGAAAGAGCCGCGTTCCACGGTTCTGACACCAGAGCAGGAAGCCGCTTGCGTAGCCTTCCGCAAACATACGCTGCTGCCGTTGGATGACTGCCTTTACGCCTTGCAAAGCAGCATTCCCACCCTGACCCGATCATCACTGCATCGCCTGTTCCAGCGCCACAACATCAGCCGCTTACCGGAGGTGGAAGGCGAGAAACCTGCCAGAAAAAAGTTCGCCCAATATCCCATCGGCTATTTCCATATCGACATTGCCGAAGTACGGACAGAAGAAGGCAAACTGTATCTATTCGTCGCCATCGACCGAACCAGCAAGTTCGCTTATGCTGAATTACTGCCCAAGTACGGCAAGATGGAAGCAGCGCAGTTCCTGCGCAATCTCATCGCCGCCGTACCCTATAAAATCCATACTATCCTCACAGACAACGGCATCCAGTTCACCCACCGCAAAACAGACAGGCATGCTTTCTTGCATATCTTCGACCGTGTCTGCCTGGAAAATGGTACGGAACATCGCCTGACCCAGCCAAATCACCCCTGGACCAATGGTCAAGTCGAACGCATGAACCGCACCCTCAAGGAAGCAACCGTCAAACGCTATCATTATGAAAATCATCAACAGTTGCGAGAGCATCTTTACAGCTTCCTGAATGCCTACAACTTCGCCAGGCGACTCAAAACCTTACGAGGACTCACACCTTACGAATACATCATCAAATGCTGGCAAAACGAACCTGAACGTTTTATCATCAATCCATACCATCACAAAGTGGGACTAAACAATTAGAACCTGTTTACGATCTTTTGAGCAGTAATGCCAGGAAGGCCAGATGAATGAACTGTAAGCTGGTGTTGAGCTTACGCTCGCAGTTTTTCCATAATCTTCTGCTCTTCTCCAGCCAGGCGAAACTACGCTCGACGATCCAGCGTTTGGGCATAACTTTGAAGGTATGCAGTTCACTGCGCCTGGCAATCTGCACCGTGACAGCTTCGCCCAGAATTTCTCGCACGCCTTCAGCGAATGGTTCTCCAGTATAGCCACTATCGCACAGCAAACTTTGTACTTGCCCCAAGCCCAGCCTGCAGCGCTCCAGAGCTTGCAATGCACCTTTACGGTCAGTCACTTCCGCCGTCGTCACCGCAATAGCATGCGGCAAACCCTGGGTATCGACAGCGATATGGCGCTTGATACCCGATACCTTCTTGCCAGCGTCATAACCTTTCTGGTCGGCCGTGTCTGTGTTTTTCACGCTCTGCGCGTCCATGATCAAGAGCGCGCTGCAAACGTTGCGCCCCTGTTTCTCTCGGACCGCGCCAACCTGATTTTTTGAGTGCCCGCTCCAATACGCTCACGCCGTACTGGTCGGGCTCACTCCACTTGCTCCAATAAGCATATACACTCTGCCACTTGGGAAACTCTCCGGGTAGGAATCTCCATTGGCAACCAGTGCGCAGCAGGTACAGCACCGCGCAGAACACCTCGTACAGATCCACCTTCGTGGGCTTGGTCCTGCGTCGTACGCTGCGCAATAGCAGCTCTATCTCGGCAAACTTCTCTCTACTGATATCGCTGGCATACTCGATTCTTTTCATCCATGCATTATCAGGGATAACAAAAAGATCGTAAACAGGTTCTTAGGCAAAATGTATGAAAATATCATATTATAATCATGGATTATCATATCTCCATAGCGATAATCTGCTGTAAAACATGAAATCGATGCTAAGGAACCTCTGAAAAACGTTAGCGAGGCAGTCAGTTCAAGGCAAAAATCGGCGAAAAAGCGGAGTTTATACATAATAAATGAGCATTTTGATGCCGACTTTTAACGCAGAAATGGCAATGCAGGTAGCTTTTCATAGATTCCCTAAGGCTATTATGTAACTGGGCTAGGGGGGTGGACTCACCTCGGCTATCTACCGGATCTATCATCACCCAGATCTGCCCGATATGGTCAATCAACCGGTTTCAACTTTACTGGAATCAGCACCGGCACTTCTGCGTTGGTTTGTCAGATACGATCCTTTTTGGATCTTCCTGCCTTGTTGTTCTTCTGTTTTTGATCCTTTTTTACGATTGTAGTAGGTGCATTTAATGAAAATTGGCTATGCTCGTGTGTCTACTGAAGACCAGAACCTTGATTTGCAAATCGACCATCTGACTAAAGATGGATGCAGCGAGATCCTCACAGAAAAGCTGACAGGAAGAAACAATGCCAGGCCCGCTCTGGATAAGGTGCTGAAACTTCTCAGGCCGGGGGATATGCTGGTGGTCTGGAAGCTGGATCGCTTGGGGCGATCCCTCAAGGATTTGATCAATATTCTTCAGGTACTGGAAACGCGCAAGATCGGTTTTAGGTCGATTACCGATGGCATAGATACGGAAACGGCGACCGGACGGTTACTATTTCATGTGATTGGTGCGATTGCGGAATATGAATGTGTTCAGATTTCTGAACGGACCAAAGCCGGTCTTCAGGCAGCCCGGCGGCGTGGTAAACGTCTTGGTCGTCCGCTCGCGATCAAGGAGGCGCAGATCAGGCTGGCACAACAATTATCTGCAACCGGTACATTGAGTACTGCTGAAATCGCTGCCCGGCTGAATGTCGGGAGGGCCACACTTTGGCGGGCGATGAAACGGGAAAGAGAGTATCGGGATTTTTAGCAGCTTTACTCATAGTGTAGTCCTCTGCCAGTGCTATCGGTTTCGCCTACAGAAGAATCATCGCAAAATATGTTGTTTTTTTCTATCCTTAAATGGCTGAATGAGAAAGGATCTTTCTACGCAAGGTAGAAAGGGCTTTATCACCTGAGCAGATTTTATCGGGTTATTGCACTTGGCGAACTTCTCTCCGATATTCCAATCTCATAGTAAATGGTGTTTGTGTCAGTCTGTTATCTGAATCAAGTTCTTTTGCAACCTGTTTATCAATCGATATTGCGTTGTTGAATCCTGTATCGTTCTCAGGCTGTTTGATTGGAAGGCGTTGACTTACTGCCGGCAATATTCCTGGGGAATAATTGTTCTGATCAAGGATCATGCTAAAAGGATAAAGAAGCGGGTAAAAATATCCTTGATGAATGAATAGATGAGCTTAAGCTAAACCATTTTATGACGATAACAAAAATATGATGTTGCACTGAATAACCATCTTATATTTTTGATATTCAATAAAAAATGAAACTTTTTAAGAGCATACCTAACCCGAAAGAAATTCGTCAGAAACTGGGATTGAATCAGCATGAGTTCTGGAGCAAGGTTGGTGTCACCCAGAGTGGTGGTTCGCGCTATGAAAGCGGACGGGAAATGCCGAAAGCAGTGAGAGAGTTATTGAGGCTGGTCCATATCGAACATATCGATCTGACTAAAATAAAACGGGATGATCTGATCGTTGCGGCAATGCTGAAGGCTCAGTATCCCGATTTGTATAAAAATCTCAAGAAATCAGCCAAACAATTGAAATGAATCTGATATTTTCAAACAACTGCTGTTGTTAAAAGGCAGTTCTTACAGGTATCCCAAGTGCCCGGATTTTGTCGGCGAAGGTTTTTATCCAGTCCGGATCGGCTTTCGATAGGTCGGGTGCTTCGGGTTGTAAAGCCGGGCGTGCCAGGGTGTACAGTAACACTCCCCGAATTTGGGTTCCTTCCTGCAAAAGAGTGCGAATAAAGCCGATATAGGCATCGGTTTCATGGGTATCCGGGTGTACACCTTTCAGTTTGAATACGCAGGTCTGCAGCCATGTCGGGCAAAGTGATGCAGCTGTTTGCAGATTGTCGCGCATACGTTGCAGACTTGCCCGGGTGTTGTTGATGCGCAGGCGGCCGGTTTGCGTAACGCTGTCCAGCTTGAACCAGACTTCACCATTGAGCCCTGCCATCAGATGCAACCCCTTTTGTACATACATGCGGTTGATCAGACTTCCATTGGTGATGAGCACCAGTTTGAGTTCTTCCGGTAGAGGGAAATCAGCTTTTACTCTGCCGATGATTTCGATGATCTGCTCAAATTCCCGTGCGCTGGTCGGTTCACCATTTCCAGATAAGGCGATGTCTTTGATGACTCTGGTTTCAGGTGGGACTTTCTCCTGCATGAAGTTTCCATAAACCAGTTCGTGCAGAAAATCACGCAGCTCCTGCTCCAGTCTGACCAGATCGATGACTGGCGCAGTGCCGCGTTTGAGATCGGGTACCTGGCAGTAAATGCAGCGCCAGTTGCATGCGTTGTTGGGGTTGAGATTGATGCCGATGGATACGCCACCTGCACGGCGGGAAACGACCGGATAAACGTAGGTCAGTCCGGCGCTGTCACGGCTGTGATCATCCTGGCTCAATCGTCCGGCAGAAGGTGACAATGCTATAATTTCCGGGATGTTGATTACACGAAAATTCGAATTCGATGCGGGTCATCGTATATCCACGCATCTGAGCCAATGCCGCAATCTGCACGGGCACCGTTATGTACTGGAAGTTACGATTGCAGGGGGTATTATCGCTGATGCCGGGGTGCCGGAGCAAGGCATGGTCATGGATTTCTCCGATGTCAAACGCGTTATCAGAGAAGCTTTGGTGGATCGGTGGGATCATGCCTTTCTGGTTTATGCTGGTGATACTCGCGTGCTGGAATTTCTGCAATCGCTGGAAAATCATAAAACGGTTGTTTTGGAAGTGCAGCCCACGGCGGAGAATCTCGCCCTGATTGCTTTCGATATATTGCACCACACATTCCGGAACAGATACGCTGGCAGGCTGGAGCTGGAACATGTGCGTCTGTTCGAAACCCCCAACTGCTGGGCGGATGTGGATAAAGCTGTTTTCAAATCTGCAACAGTCGGCAGGATCGCGGAATCATAGACAGAAGCGTTTATATTTTCCTGATACTATTTTTAATTATAAAACCAGATAGCGTTAGTTTTTAAATCCTATGTTTGTCGATTCTCATTGTCACCTTGATTTTCCTGATCTCGCCAGCAGCCTGGATGAGTTGCTGGTGAACATGCAAACCAGCCAGGTCACTCATGCGTTATGCGTTGGCGTCAATCTGGAAAATTTTCCGCGTGTGCTCGCTCTGGCTGAATCACACTCGAATCTCTTTGCTTCGGTGGGTGTGCATCCCGATTATGAAGATACAGCAGAGCCAGAGGTGGAGCAGCTGCTGAAGCTGGCGGATCATGCAAAGGTCGTTGCGCTGGGGGAAACCGGTCTGGATTATTTCCGGCTGAAGGGCGATCTCGAATGGCAGCGTGAGCGATTCCGGCGACATATCCGTGCTGCCAGGCAGTGCGGTAAACCCCTGATCATTCATACCCGTGCTGCTGCAGAAGATACACTGCGCATCATGGAAGAAGAGGGAGCAGCCAGCGTCGGGGGCGTCATGCATTGCTTTACCGAGTCCTGGGAAATCGCCAGACGTGCGCTTGATTTGAATTTTTACATTTCGTTTTCCGGGATCGTGACGTTCAAGAATGCGGCAATCATCAAAGAGGTGGCGAAAAAAGTACCCGCTGACAGGATGCTGATCGAAACGGATTCACCCTATCTTGCCCCTGTTCCTCACCGGGGTGAAACCAATCAGCCGGCGTTCGTCCGGCATGTTGCCGAGGAAATTGCCCATTTGCGTGAAACGACGCTTGTCGAAATTGCTGCGGTAACGACAAACAACTTCTTCAACTTATTCAAGGTGGTTTGAGATGAACAGATCCCTGTGGACACAATGGAGTATTGCATCAGTCATCGTTCTGTTTTGTGCCTTTTGTCTCTATTCACCTGCCCATGCCGGGGTTGATGAGGACTTGGTTCGAGCGGTCGAAGACAATAAGACTCACCGTGTCAGGGATTTGCTGACGAAAGGAGCCAGCCCGGATGCGCGCGATCTGCAAAGTGAAACGGCCCTGATGCTGGCGGCCAGAAATAAAAATCCGGAAATGGGTGGATTGCTGCTGGAGGCTGGTGCAAATCCGGATCTTCGCAACAAATATGGTGAGACGGCTACCATGCTGGCGTGCTATTACGGGCAGTTGGATCTGGTCAAGCGGCTATACGCAAAAGGTGCCAAAATCGACCATGATGGATGGAATCCGCTGATCTACGCCGCCAGTAAAGGTTATAAGGAAATCGTTGAGTTTCTGCTGAATTACGGAGTGAGGATCGATGCTGCGACTGATAACGGTACGACGGCACTGATGATGGCTGTTCGTGGCAATCATTACGATACCGTCGAGCTGTTGCTGAAACAGGGTGCGAATGCGCTGGTCCGAAATGAAGCTGATGGTACAGCCTTGGGCTGGGCCAGGAAACAGGGCCATACCAGCATCGTACAGTTGCTGACGCGTAACGGTACAGCGGATTGAACGTTTACTGAGGTCGGGTGGCTTGTGGTCGCAAATCAGTATCGCAGCACTGTTCCGGCGGGAGTATCAGGTGATCGCATAGGGGAGAGATAGTATCGCCAATTGCGGGCCATCCGGTGTTTTCCAGTGGATGGAGCCAGCTTCCACGCTGCTGATCTGGATCACAGCCAGAACATTAACTCCCCCGGCAGGTGCAGGTGCAGCGTTGGCAATCATTCCGCATGCCTGATCGCCGGTATCTGTACCAAACAAGCTATCGCCTGCTGCGATATCCTGGCATGAATCTGCATCCAGGTGAGCCAGGTACATACGGCGCTTTACTTTGCCGAGATATTCGGTGCGAGCGACGATCTCCTGGCCCGGGTAGCATCCTTTCTTGAAACTGACTCCGCCAATGATATCCAGATTGACCATTTGCGGGATGAACTGCTCCTGAGTGGCATTGAAGATGGTGGGGATTCCTTCACGGATTTCCAGCCAGTCCCAGATTGCCGCACCTGCACAATGTGCCTGTTTGTTCAGCTGTTCCCACAATGAAGGTGCCTGGATCGAAGTTGTCATGATTTCAAACCGGTTTTCACTGTGACAAATGATCTGCCCGTCCGGAATGGAGGTTACAGCCAATGGCGCAGGTGAAATGGTCGTATCTGGCAGCATGTTTTGCAACGATAGCAGCGCATTCTTACCAGCAATACCAATACGAATGAGATCATCGGTGTTGTCCTGAATCGATACTTTTGCCCGTAACACAAACATTTTCAGGCGCTTGGTAATCGTTTCCACTCGCTCTGCCGGGAGCTGCATCAGATAACTGTTATCGGAATCCTGCCATAACAGGAAACTGCCCAGCAAACGGCCTTTGGGCGTGCAATAGCCGCCGTGACTGGCTTGTGTGGAATCAACCGAGCGGACATCACAACTCAACTGCCCCTGCAGAAAATTTTGTACATCCTCACCAGAAAGACGGATCAGGCCAAGGTGAGAGAGATCGATCAATACCGGGCCTGATGCTGCTTGTGCCAGTTCGGCAGCAGGTTGTCCAAAGTGCAGCACCCGATTTTGTTCGATATGGGCATTACGGTGAGTCAGAAATGTAAACCAGTCGGGATTCATGGATAAGCGGAAAAAGCATTACATTGGGTGATCCGGTAACCAGTCGATGAATGAACTTTCAATCCAGTTGCAACCTTCCAGCCGACTGGCCGTGCTGTTGAGTCTCGCGCATTGTACGGCAGCCGGCGTATTCTGGCCATTGGCACTGCCTGTGGTAGTGAAGCTTATCATTACCCTGTTGTTGGCAGGCAGCCTCTATTATTACTTGCGGCGCTATGCATGGCTCACATCACCACGATCCATCGTCGCACTGCATTTGACGGGCAGAAACAGCTGCAGAATGAAAGCTCATGCAGATGAATACATTGATACCGTTGTCGATACCAGTACTTTTGTTGCCCCTTATATGACCGTACTCTGCCTGCGGAAGGAACGAACAAAGCACTATTATACGGTGGTTATCCTGCCGGACAGCATCGATGCAAACAGCTTCAGACGACTGCGTGTCTGGCTGCGCTGGAAATGGCAGGATAGCTCTTCTGATGGAAGAAAACGGGGATGATTGAGCTATGGCAAATAAAGCTGCCAATCTGTAATCTGCCGGCTGAGCTTATTTTCTGAATGCTGTTCAAAACAGTGATTTGGGCAGAAGTTCCTTAGTATAATCCTGAGAGTCCCGGCCATCTGTCAGGCAGGATTCGTAACCTGCTGAAAATAAATCATTATCTCATTGTTTTTCATGTACATATTTGGCGAGTGCGCAGCGAGCCGGGCAGTATACTCAACACGGTTTTCAGGATGATCCGGTGATGAAATTCGATATTGTAGTGATTGGAGGTGGGCTGGCAGGAGCCAGTCTGCTGGCTGCTCTCAAAGGTAGCGGGCTCAGACTGGCGCTGATCGAATCACGGCCGCCTGCGCCATTGCCCGATGATGATAGCTGGGATGCACGGGTGTATGCGATCAGCCCGGGCAGTGTGGAGTTCTTGCAATCCTCTGGTATCTGGCAACGAATGAATGCAGCGCGTATTACGCCCGTCCATGAAATGCGGGTGCATGGAGACGATAATGCGGCCAGAATCGATTTCAGCGCTTATGAAAGTGGTGTGCCGGAACTGGCCTGTATCATCGAGAATCGGCAGTTGCAGCATGCAGTTTGGGAAGAATTGGCTAGTGCGGAAAATGTACAGATTTTTTGTCCCGCACAGTGTGACTCACTTGCCTGGCAAGATTCTCATGTCGAACTGACTTTGGCAGATGGCACGGTTTTGCAGACAGCTTTGCTGATCGGTGCAGATGGTATCAATTCCCGGGTGCGTGAGCAGGCAGGAATCGGGGTTGACCGTCACAGTTATTATCAGACGGGTGTCGTTGCCAATTTCGAGACGGAGCGGGCGCATCATCACATTGCGTATCAGTGGTTTCGCCGTGATGGCATTCTCGCACTTCTGCCATTGTCGGGGAAACGGGTTTCCATGGTCTGGTCGGCGAATACGGCACTTGCAGATGAACTGCTCAATCTGTCCGCCGAGGCGTTATGCGACCGGGTTGCCCGGGCAGCGGAGTATGAGCTGGGGAGCATGCGGCTCGTTACCGCGCCACTCGGGTTTCCGTTGAACTTCGTACATGCCAGATCACTCATTAAACCAAGACTGGCTTTGATCGGTGATGCGGCGCATGGCATTCATCCGCTTGCCGGCCAGGGAGTGAATCTCGGATTGCGCGATGTTCGTGAACTGGCTCGCCTGCAGCGGCAGTTTGGCGGAATAGGGGACTGTGGTGAATTTTCTTTGCTGCGTTGTTATGAGCGCAATCGCAAGGAGGATATTCTCGCCATGGGATGGGTGACGGACGGACTGCAGAAACTATTTGGCAGTGAGGATGCAGCAATCATGCGCATCAGGAATGTGGGGCTCGGGATTACCAACCGTCTGCCACTTCTGAAAAACAGGTTGATGCGCCACGCGCTGAGCTGATGAATCTTTTTATGGATATTGGATTTTATACTGGAGAAATGGTATGCATTTGTTTTTACGTTCATTGATTCTGCCGGGCCTGTTTTTTGCCGGAATCGTCCTGGCAGATAGTGCTGATCTGAAAGAGACCATTCAGGCCCATTTTCCGGAAAGCAAAATTGAGAGCGTGACCCAGACCCCTTATCTGGGGTTGTATGAGGTTGTGATCGACGGAGAAGTGTTTTATACAGATAAGAAGGCAGATTATTTCTTTATGGGGCATGTGGTCGATGCCAAACGACGGGTTAGTCTGACCAGCGAGCGTATGCAGCAGATCCGCGATGCGCGGCGGATCGCAATCGATACCCTGCCGCTGGAGCATGCGATGAAAACAGTCAAGGGAAACGGAAAACGCATGCTGATCGTATATTCCGATCCGAACTGCCCTTACTGTAAAAGGCTGGAAAAAGAGCTGGTCAATGTGACGGATGTCACCATCCATACCCTGCTTTATCCCATTCTCAACGGTTCCATGACAACGGCTGAAGCAATCTGGTGTTCTGAAGATCGGGTCAAGGCATGGGATGATTTCATGCTGCGATCAGTTGCTCCGGCCGGCAAGGGCTGTCAAACACCCTTGCAAAAATTGCTGGAATCAGGTCGAGAAAACAGGGTTACAGGAACACCTACCCTGATTTTTGCTGATGGTTCGGTGGTACCCGGGTTTATTCCGCAGCAGGAAATCGAAAAACAGCTGGATCAGGCGGCAAGTAAATAACCTGGTATCCGACCCGCTTACTGTTTTCTGCCGTTATTCCCGGTATTGTTTGGGGAGCAAAACCCACATCTGAGCCTGCTGTTTCATCTTCCCGGCCTGAACCTGGGCTTCCGGGCTGTGCCCCCAGAAAAAATCGGCACGTACTCCGCCTTTGATGGCGCTACCGGTGTCCTGGGCGATCATCAGCCGATTGAGCGGCTGTGCTGTATTGGGCCAGGTGGTGGAAAGGTAAACCGGTGCGCCCAGCGGGACGCTTTCCGGATCGATGGCCAGGCTTCTGCCGGCAGTCAAAGGTACTCCCAGCGCGCCAACCGGCCCAGTGAGATCAGGCGGCAGTTCACGAAAGAAAATGTAACGTGCATTCTGCTGGAGCAAAGGTTTCAGTTTGGCAGGATTTTGCCGACCCCATTGCTTGATGGCTTGCATGGATACCTTCCAGGCAGGCAGCTCGCCCCGATCGATCAATATTTTTCCGATGGAGCGGTAGGGGTATCCATTATGATCAGCAAAGCCGATTTTTACAGTTTTGCCATCTTCCAGCACGACACGGCCGGACCCCTGTATCTGGAGAAAGAACAGTTCCACTTCATCTTCAGCCCATAACAGCTCCTTTCCTTTCAGCAGGTTGCGGTTGTTCTCGATTTCGGCACGGGTGTAGTAGGGGATGATTTTTCGTCCCTGCAGGCGACCGCGTAACGAGGTCTGACCCGCTCCGGATTGTGTGTCTTTCAGTTCGATCGTCAGCAGATCGTCCGGGGCGGAATAAATCGGGTAACGGAAACGGTTGGAGTATTTGCGGCTGCCTTTGAGCAGTGGCTCGTAATAGCCTGTTGCTAACCCGGTAGTAGTGCCGTCCGGGTTGGTCACCTGATAGGGGGCAAAGTGGTTTTCAACAAAGTTCCTGATGGCTCGTTCACTGGTAGGCCGGAGGGTAGTGGCTTGTGCGCATACTTCCTGCCAGGATGGGCGCCGTTCGAGCGATTTGCAGCTTTGTATGAAAGTATTCCATGCCGGAATCAGGTTTTCGTGCTGCCAACCCGGCAGCATCGACCAGCTGGCAGCCTTGAGTGACTTCTTTTCTACTTTGTTTCCCATATCCCGAGCAGGTTGTGCCGGTTGTGGATCAGTGGGAATGGCAGCTACCTTTGCCGGGGGGGTAGCAGGCCGAGTGGTAATGCTCGTTTCAGTTTTGCAGCTTGTCAGGCCGAATGAAATCGAGACCAGCAGGGCGGTAAATTGGGTTTTCAGCAGATATCGGTTAAAGTAGCTGCTTTGTAAAAACATTTTATCCGGAAAGAATATGTGGGTTTTGGCACTCGAAGGAGCATTGGCGCTGGGATTGTTTATTTTTCTCATCTGGTGGACGCTTCCCCGTAAAAAAAGCAAGAAGTTGGATGATAAGGATGAAAACCGGTAGGTCGTACTTTCTGTATCGTTTGAGAACGGTAGGCCATTTTTGTTCATGATTTCTGTGTCTGATACATGCCGGTATACAGTCATACCGGATTCTCCACTTCGATGAAATGATGTGCAATACTGAATTTCTGCGAGAGATGCTCACCCAGCGCCTGTATCCCGTAACGCTCGGTGGCGTGATGTCCTGCTGAAATAAAGGCCGTGCCGGATTCTCTGGCGGTATGTACATTCTGCTCGGAAATCTCACCAGTGATGAATATATCCACGCCCAGTCTGATCGCTTCCTCGAAATAGCTTTGTGCTGCTCCGGTACACCAGGCGACACGCCGGACGGGTTTGAGTGGATCGCCAATGATCAGCGGTTTACGGCCGAGCACCGAGTTTAGCAGGTTGCTTAGCTCATCGAGGCTGACTGATTCCGGAAAATGCCCGTAAGCGGCGATATTCTGTTCGCCGAAGCGACCTGCCTCCACTATTCCAAGTTTTTTTCCAAGCTGTGTATTGTTGCCCAGTTCAGTATGCGCATCCAGCGGCAAATGGTAGGCATAAAGGTTGATGTCATGTTTGATCAATGTGGCGATACGATGACGCTTCATGCCGCGCAGACAGGCATCTTCCCCTCGCCAGAAGTAACCGTGGTGCACGATGATTGCATCTGCACGCAAACCCACTGCCGCCTGTATCAAGGCTTGTGAGGCGGTTACGCCACTGACGAGCGTTTGTATCGAAGCACGCCCTTCCAACTGCAAACCATTGGGACAATAGTCACGAAACTGCTGAATGCCGAGCAAGTCATTCAGATAATTCTCCAGCATATTTTGATGCATAATACCTTTTCTGTTTATTTGGGATGCAGGATTTTCCATGCAAAGACTCTGGCTGATTTTTACACAAACTGTAACTGTCCTCCTTGCCGTTTTTTTCGTTGTTTCGACTTTGCGTCCCGAGTTGCTGCCGTGGACTCCACGCGGGAAGCTCGCGACTATCCGTGAAGCAACCAGGGCAAATGTCGAACAAGCGCTGAGTGCTGGCGGATTCCATACAGCGGCGGAAGTGGCAATGCCTTCCGTGGTGAATATTTTTACCAGCAAGGAAGTCAGAGCGCCTTCCCATCCATTCATGGATGACCCTTTCTTCCAACGGTTCTTTGGTGACCGTTTTGGCCCGAGAACCGAGCGCAGCCTCGGATCAGGAGTTATCGTCAGTCCTGAAGGCTATATTCTCACGAACCATCATGTGGTGGAAGCGGCCAGCGAGATTCAGGTCGCACTGATGGATGGAAGAAACGCTGAGGCGCGCATCATCGGATCAGATCCTGAAAGCGATCTGGCTGTGCTGAAAATTGATTTGGGTGAACTGCCCAGTATTACTTTCGGTGAATCCGAAAAGGCCAGAGTGGGAGATATCGTACTGGCAATCGGTAATCCATTCGGAGTGGGGCAAACGATGACCATGGGGATTATCGGTGCGCTGGGGCGCTCTCAGGTGGGCATCAATACATTCGAGAACTTTATTCAGACCGATGCGGCAATCAATCCCGGTAATTCGGGAGGAGCGCTGACTGATACTTCCGGCAATCTGATCGGGATCAATACAGCGATTTATTCACGTTCCGGCGGTTCGCTCGGGATCGGATTCGCCATTCCGGTAGATGCTGCCAAACAGATCATGCAGCAGATCATCGAAACGGGGGGTGTGGTACGCGGCTGGCTGGGGGTGAGCATGCAGGATCTTACTCCGGAGCTGGCTGAATCGTTCGGCTTGAAGAAAGCAGGAGGTGCACTGATTGCCGGTGTGCTCAAAAACGGGCCGGCCGATGATGCCGGGATCAAACCCGGGGATGTTCTGGTGGCGGTAAATGGCAAACCCATCTTTAACTCGTCTGAAATGCTGAATATGGTGGCATCACTTGCGCCTGGCAAATCAGCTACCCTCACCATCCTGCGCCATGGAGGCCAGCAGGATATCCAGGTACGTATCGGTAAACGTCCCAGCTGATTTATAGATGGATATCTGGTTTGCCGTGACAAGGCTGCCTGTCACGGTGGTGCGGTGGATTGATGTCAATTTGCTAGCTTTGGGCAGGGAGATGCGGTTCTCTTATCTGCCACCCCTGATGGTTTATCTGGCAGCCGGTATTTCCAGCCTGACCGGGATCGTTGGTACTTTTTACGTCAAGGAAAGGCTGGGGTTGTCAGCAGAATTTCTGGCAGCACTCGGTTTCTGGATGGCATTGCCCTGGGCGCTGAAAATGCCGCTGGGTCATCTGGTGGATCTGATGTGGCGCTGGAAGAGTCTGCTGGTCTATCTGGGAGCAGGATTGATCGCGACCAGTCTGCTCATCATGATCGGGTTACTCGGGCATGATGAGGCCATGCGTGAATTTGCGCCGCTGGCGCAATGGTATGTACTGGCGTCCCTGCTGGCACCTCTCGGTTATGTGCTGCAGGATGTGGTGGCCGACGCCATGACCGTGGAAGCCGTACCACGAGTTGAGCCGGATGGTCGGCTGATCGGTCTGGAAGAACGTAAGCAGATGCATATCACGATGCAGACGCTGGGTCGTGTTGCCATTATTGGTGGCGGCGTCTTGGTTGCAGTCGCAAATGTCGTTCTCATGAAAGACGTTGCTTCCTTCTCGGATGCGGACAAGACTGCAGCCTATCTGACTGTTTATCAGCTTGCGCTCGTGATTCCATTTGTATCCGTCTGTGGAATCTGGCTGGCAGGGTGGCTGAAATGGCGTGAGCTGAAACGGCATGCTGCCCGGGGGCTGGATCGCAATGAAATCGATATTCTGCTGGGGGTGCATAACGATGCGCCTCCTGTCAACTGGTGGATACTCGGTGGTGGGCTGGCTTTTACCGTTGTTTCCCTGGGAGTCGGGCTCGTGCAGGTTTCCTATGCCGAGGAAATCATATTCTGCCTGTCGATGGCGATTGTGCTGTTTCTGATCCGGCAGCTGACTGCCGAGCTGGAAAACGATGCGCGTAACGTTCTGGTAGGAACTGCTTTGCTGGTATTTGTGTTCCGTGCCATGCCCGCATCAGGTGCAGGTTCGACCTGGTGGATGATCGATGAGCTGGGTTTCGATCAGCAGTTTATGGCGACACTTTCCTTGATCGGTTCAGTATTGACGCTTGCAGGTATGTTTATCTTCAGGCGTTTCATGGCTGAACGATCGATGGCTTATGTCATTGGTACACTGACTATTGCCGGTACCGTTTTGTCACTGCCGGTTATTTCCATGTATTTCGGTTTACACGAATGGACTTCGGCGCATACGGGTGGAGTCGTCGATGCCCGCTTTATCGCGGTGATCGATACTGCTCTCGAATCGCCACTGGGGCAGATATCGATGATTCCGATGCTGGCCTGGATTGCCAATTCTGCACCTGAAAAACTCAAGGCGACTTTTTTTGCCGTCATGGCATCTTTTACCAATCTGGCTTTATCTGCTTCACAGTTGACAACCAAATATATCAATCAGGTGTTTACGGTCACTCGTGAGGTCAAAGATACGAAAACCGGTGAAATACTGGTTTCTGCTGATTACAGTGAGTTGGGTACTTTGCTGATTACCGTGTCGGTTTTAGGCTTCGTACTGCCCATGCTGGTTGTGATAATGATCAGGTACACCCGTTTGCGCAGTGCCTGAGATGAATGATAGATGGGTACCAATTATTGATTCAGGCATTTCTTGCAGGAGGTGTTGATGTATCAGAAAATTCTGGTTCCGGTTGATGGCAGCATTACTTCCAATTCTGCTTTGCAGGAGGCAGTCAAACTGGCGAAGCGGTTAGGTGCTTGTCTTGAACTCGTATATGTTTACGAGGATGCAATCTATCTGGTCGATGAGAACTACTTCAATTACGAGGAACTGCAAAAAACGATCCACAGCAGCAGCGAGAAAATACTTGCCGAAGCTGCCGCAGTGGTCAGCGCATCCGGTATTCCAGTCGAAACCAGATTGGTTCAATCGAACAATGAGCGGATCGCCAGTCTTCTGGTGAAAGAAGCGGAACGCTGGCAGGCAGAACTGATTGTAATCGGTACACACGGCCATTCGGGCTTCAGCCGGTTGCTGCTTGGTAGTGTGGCTGAGGGAGTGGTACGGATGGCATCGATTCCCGTGTTATTGATTCGCGGCGCCAGGGATTGAGGAAAATTTTCGCAGATTATCCTGACTCGATCTCAGAGTGTCAGTGGATCGACATCCAGGTGCCAGCGTATTCTGCTGTGGGCTGGTAATGCAGTGATACGCTGATGCCAGTCACCTAGAAATGTTTGCAAATGCCTGCGTGAGCGGGCCTGAATCAGCAGTTGAGCACGTTCCAGCCCCTTGAGCCGTGTCATGTGAGCGGGAACCGGGTCGAAAAGCTGGATATGAGGGTAATTCTCCGTAACGGCTGCGAGTGCAGCTACCTGTCGTAAAAATTCCAGGGCATCTGTTAATACTGGTGCTTCTGCGCGCAATACCGCCAGGTAAACAAACGGGGGGAAACCGGCGGATCTACGTTCTTTCAGATGAGCCTGTGCGTACGCTGCGTAATCTTGCCGTATTAATGCTTGATAGAGCGGATGTTGTGGAAATTCAGTCTGAATCAGAACGCTGCCGGGCACATTTGCCCGGCCGGCACGCCCTGCTACCTGTATCAACTGTGCAAAAAGGTGTTCTTCGGCACGAAAGTCGGTGCTGTAAAGTGATGCATCGGCATTGAGCGCGCATACCAGCGCGAGATTTGGAAAATCATGTCCTTTTGCGAGTAACTGGGTGCCGACCAGAATATCCGCTTCTCCCCGGTGAATGCGATCGAGCATCTGCTGCCAGGCGCCTTTGTGGCGAATACTGTCGCGATCGACACGCAAGATGCGTGCTTCCGGGAAATGTCTGATTAGGGCTGCCTCGACCCGTTGTGTTCCGTGACCAAACGGCAGGACATCAGGATCTCCACATTGCGGGCATGCCGGTGAGACGGGTTGCTGGTCACCGCAATAGTGGCAGCGCAGTTGCCGGTCACGCAAATGGACGACCAGACGGCTGGAGCAGCGTTTGCAGGTTGCAATCCAGCGGCAGGATTTACAGAGCAATACCGGAGAATAGCCACGCCGGTTGATGAACACCAGGCTTTGCTGTTTTCTGGCAAGGCAGTGGCGCAGTGCATCGAGTACTGGTTCCGACAATCCTTCCTGAGCTGGAATGACACGCAAATCGATGCAGCGAATGGTTGGCAGTGCAGCCTGGCTGATTGCCCGTGAGTGCAGTTGCAGCAACCTGTAGCGGCCGGTGCGAGCCTGGTGATAGCTTTCCAGAGAAGGAGTGGCTGAGCCAAGAATGACGGGTATATTGGCCTGCCTGGCCCGGTAAATTGCCAGATCACGTGCAGAGTAACGCAATCCATCCTGCTGTTTGAAAGAATGATCCTGTTCTTCATCGACGATAATCAGGCTCAATTCAGGCATCGGGGTAAAGATTGCCAGGCGTGTGCCCAGAACGATTCCGGCTTTTCCCCGTTGTGCCTGCAGCCAGCCTTGCAAGCGTTCACTGTTATTCAATCCACTATGCAGGCTGACCAGTGTTGTTCCCGGGAAGCGTTTCCTGAAAACTGCTTCCAGTTGCGGGGTGAGATTGATTTCGGGAACCAGAATCAGAACCTGCTTTTGTTGTGCCAGTAATGAAGCAGTCACCTGCAGGTAGACTTCCGTTTTGCCACTACCAGTAATGCCGTTGAGTAACCAGGGTGTAAACGTTCCGGTTCTGTCAAGGATTTCGGATATGGCCTGCGCTTGTTCAGCGGTTGGAGCAGGGGAAGATGCCGTACTGAATACAGCTTTTTCCGGCAAGGCAGTGAATTGTTCTACCCAGCCCAGATCCTTGAATTCATGCAACAGCTTGCGGGAATGCGATGACATGGCCTTGCAGATTTCAGCAGTAATGATTCCACGTTCGGACAGTAAGGAGATCAACTGGCGTTTTGCCTTTGCCCGAATCGGGAGATCGGCAAGGGTGATGGATTTGCCCGTATCGGTCAATCTCCAGCTCGGGGGCTGCTCTTTCCCGGTATGTTTGAACTTCCGCAGTAATACGGGTAAGCCATTCATGACGACCTGTCCGATCGGGTGATGGTAATAACGACTGCAGAACTCGAATAACCCGAGCAATGGTTGAGGCAGGGGAGGGGTTTGACGGTCGATCTGACCGGCGTATTTCAGTTTGCTTTCCGGGACGGACGAGGTCTCGCAGACAGAGATGATAATCCCGGAAATTTGCCGGCTACTGAAAGGAACACGTACGCACCGGCCGATATCTGCTGTGTCTGCATCCGGGGCGAGATAATCGAACAGCCGGTCAATCGGAACATCGAGCGCAACACGGATGATTATCATACCGGAGATGTCCGGGCTTAATTTACCGGAAGAACATCGTGATCAGAATATTCTTCCGGTAAATTGATGTTTCTCAGAAATACTGTCAGTTGGAGAGGCGTTGTAATGTGATGGGCGCCAATCTTTCTCCAGAGAGTGTTGCGTTTTGTGCGCCAGTATCAATTTTGAAGGTGATCGGTTTTCCACTGTACTCCGACAAGCCCGCGCAGCCGGCCGTATTGTAGGTAAAGCTGGATAATTTGAGTGTGCCGCTGGCTGCATCAAATGCATAAGTGGCCAGCTCGACTCCGGGTTTTGCGCACGCAGCCGGCGTGGATTGTGTAGCACTGCCGACCGGGTCAACCAGCATGTAGCGGTTATCGGGGAAGAACAGGAAGACAGGCGATTTGATCGAATCCTTGTCCATTGTCCAGGCACCAACGATACTCTGGGAGTTATCCATTTTATGGTAACGAATTTCCTGCACCGTAGTTTCGGCTACTTCATCATCAGAACTGAGCTCAATCGGTTTCGAGATATGGAACAATTCACCGAACAGACTTGCCTGTTCTCTTTCGCGTTGCACAATGACGATATCGGAGATGATCAGCTCATTTCCGTTGGTATAAACACGCCAGTTGGGGCGAGGATGAGACAGTCCTGACTGAAGATCGGTATCGACTTCGGGTGTGCTGACGAGTTTGAAGCCTCGTTCATCGTATTCAGTTGCTTTGGCTGTTCCGTACTCGACACCGGCGGTAAATACCAGTTTGCTGCCGCATGCACGGTTTGCGTCACATGAATCGTCCGGTGTGGCAATCCCATGCAGATATTCTCCGCTGCCATCGGTTGAAAAGCGGAAAAAGTTTAAACTGGTGTCGTCCTGGTTCACCCAGAGATGGCCGCCCAGCAGGTTGACTGCCTGCGACAGAAAATGTGCATTGGCCTCATCCGCTGTTTTAATGCTGCCAGCTATGCCAGCGGCTTCCCGTGCAGTAGCGAGTGCAGGAGAAGAGGGAAAGGTGCCGGGATCTGCTTTCAGATCAAGTGAAGCATCCAGGGCATCAGCCGCAGTTTTGGGTATGGAAATACCGTTTGCGAGGTTGTTGTCAGCATCGAGTGACTGGAACAGAACCAGCAGATTGAGCAGTTTATTCCGGTCACCCGCAGCCAGTTCGATCGGCGTGGTGAGCCCTGTTCCGGGAATCTTGCCGAGATTCAGTTTGCCGATATGAAATTCGATACTGTCACCATGATTGAACTTGTAAAGTCCGGTTACATCAGTCATACCTGATGCACCTGATGAGGCAGAGTAGGACACCCCCTCTACTGCCGAATCGGCCAGTATCCCGGTAGCGGGCCCTTGTGCCTGTGCAACCGGTTTTTTATTCGATGTGGCTTCCTGCTGGCTGTCACAAGCTGTCAGAGTTAATGCGAACAGGCTTGTGATGAGCAGTTGAATGGTTGTTTGCTTGTTATCTGTTTTCATTTCATTGAAGTGGTGCGAGTTAGATCATTTGTGACATGACAATCCGCTCGTTGGTGGCATATTACAATTGTAATCCTGTAATAGAAGAGGATAATGCGCCACTTTAACGGTTTTTGCAGATTGTGAACCTGATATCAGCGCCTGATTATAGTCGATGAGTAAAGTAGTGTGGTTTAAATCTTGAAGTGGCAGGTTCGCAGTCCGTTTGGCATCATCATACCCGCGGCAGGGGCATCTACGGGCGAGGGATGTTCTTTTGCCATTGCGGTTTGATTTTGTGGAAAAAGATCATATTCACTGCTAAGGTATTCTGTCGCGACAAAATTTAATTCTTTCCCGGTTGGTTCTGATATTTATTCCTGACTGAGAGGTGGTACTGAAAATATATGTCCAGCTTTGTACAAACTCCTGATACTGCTGTTGCACAACCGCAACTTTCTGTTGACTGGTACTTAGATCCGCGGATCTTCGAGCTGGAAAAACAGCTGTTGTTTGACCAGGGGCCCGGGTATGTCGGGCACGAATTGATGGTGCCGGAGATGGGTGATTACTATGTGCCGGCCACACAAAACAATGCCAGAATCCTGGTTCGTAACGAGAATGGTATCGAACTGCTGTCGAATATTTGTCGCCATCGTCAGGCAACCATTCTGGAGGGACGGGGCAGTTCCAGAAATATAGTGTGCCCGATTCATCGCTGGACTTATGCAATGGATGGCAAATTGCTGGGAGCACCACATTTCAGTAAGAATCCTTGCCTGAATCTGGGTAAAACGATTTTGCAGCATTGGAACGGGATGATTTTTGCCGGCAAGCGTGACATTAACCGGGATCTTGCAGGGATGGGCTCACGTAACGAGCTGGATTTCTCAGGGTATGTACTGGATCGTGCTCAGATCGACCACTATCAGTGCAACTGGAAAACCTTCATCGAGGTTTATCTGGAAGATTACCATGTCGATCCCTTTCATCCGGGGTTGGGCCATTTTGTGAATACCAGACAGCTTGAATGGGAATTCGGTGATTGGTACAGCGTGCAGACCGTTGGTGTGAATCCTGATTTCAGTCACGCCGGTTCCGAGGTTTACCAGAAATGGCACGCACAGGTGTTGCAACAGAATAATCAGCAGATTCCCCGTCATGGTGCGATCTGGCTGCTTTATTATCCGAATGTCATGCTTGAATGGTATCCGAATACACTCGTTGTCAGCACGCTGCTGCCAACCGGAATAGAGCAGTGCATGAATATCGTCGAATTTTATTATCCGGAAGAAATCGCCCTGTTTGAACGCGAGTTTGTGGAAAGAGAGCAAGCTGCCTACCGGGAGACAGCCAGAGAAGATGATGAAATCTGCAGGCGAATTACGGCAGGCCGGCGTGCGCTGTATGAGCAGAGGGTGAATGAAACAGGTCCATATCAGCAACCGATGGAAGCAGGAATGGAGCATTTCCACCGCTTCCTCCGCCGTGAAATCGAGCCTCATCTGTACTGAGCCGGAGTTTTGCAACCAGAATGGCCTCATTATGGATGCTGGTGGCAGGCTTTATGTTCGCCTGTATGGGAGTGCTGGTCAAACTTGCTGCAGCATTCTTTTCCAATACCGAACTGGTATTTTACCGTTCGCTGGTGGGGGTGATTACAACTTTTCTGGTCATGCGTGCTTATGGCATGCCCCTCGTGACGGAACACTGGAAGAACCATTGCTGGCGTGGATTATCCGGATTGGGTGGAGTGTTGCTGTTTTTTTACTGTATTTTGCAGTTGCCACTGGCGACTGCGATTTCGTTGAATAACACCTGGCCCCTTTTTCTGGCATTTCTGGCCATGATATTACTGAAAGAGGAATTCAGTTGGTTGCTGGCGGGGGCGTTGGTAGTGGGTTTCATTGGAGTCATCTTCCTGCTCAGACCCACTCTGGCGGAAGGTCAATGGTATCTGGCGCTGATCGGTATTGGTTCCGGCCTGTTTGCAGGCATTGCGCACTTTCATGTCAGGCAGTTGAGTGAGCTGGGTGAATCTGACTGGCTCACCGTGTTTTACTTTACACTGGTATGTACGGTTGCCACCGGTTTATGGCTGACATTTACCGCGTTCAGCGCGGTCAGTCCGCAAAGTCTGGCACTGGCGCTGGGTATCGGAGTCACGGCAACTCTGGCGCAGCTGGCTATTTCTCGTGCGCACCGGGGGAGCAATATTCTCATTGTCGGAGTACTTTCCTATAGTTCAGTGCTGTTCGCAGGATTGATGGATCTGTTCTTCTGGGATGCACGCCTGCCTGTTTCTGCCTGGGTGGGAATGGGACTGATCATACTGGGGGGATTGCTGAGTATCCGGGGAATACCGGTGCGCAATTCGAGCATCGTTACGCTGGATGACTGATATTCTGTGAAAGGGGGTGCCGGAATATCGGGTGACGCCAGCACTGTTGTTTGTCTATGATTAACATTCATCACTTGGAGCTTATGATCGATGATCAATATTGAAGAAACCGGCAATCTTATTGTGGTCGCTGTTATCGGGGAATTTACCCTGGATGATTTCAGACAATTTGAAGATCAGGTGCTCTACCAGTTTCACTTCAACGGGGAAGCCAATTTACTGCTGGATTTGCGTGACATGGTGTCCTATTCGGTGGATGTCGCATGGAAGGAAATCAGGTTCATGCGTGAGCATGGCAGTAAAATCAATCGAGTGGCAGTGGTGACTGACAGCCAGTGGCAGGTGTGGAGTGCATGGGTTTCCAATTTGTTTACCGATGCGGATGTCGTCGTGTTTTCTGATTATGATGAGGCATATGGCTGGGCCAGGATCTAATCGGATAGAGATGTAGTATTCGGTTAGATAGGTGGAGAGTGGTTGATATGGATGATTTTGTGCTGGCAAGGGTGCTGCATGTACTGGGAGTCGTGCTGTGGATAGGCGGTGTCGCGATGGTGACAAGTACGCTGTTGCCGGTAATCGCAAGAATGCCGCCGGTTTTTGACCGGATGGATATTTTTCACCGTATTGAGAAACGTTTTGCACGTCAGGCACGGTTTACCACGCTGCTGGTCGGGTTGACCGGCTTTTATATGATCCATGTTCTCGATGCCTGGCATCGCTTTACTGAGATTCGCTTCTGGTGGATGCACGCCATGGTGCTGGTGTGGGGCATATTCACTCTGTTTTTGTTCGTGCTAGAACCGCGTGTGATGCATAAAAAAGTCAGCGAAAATGCGCAACAGGATCCTGAAGCTACGCTAGCCAGAATGCAGAGAATGCACTGGCTGCTGCTGAGTCTCAGCCTGATTACCGCTGCTGGTGCCGTTGCGGGAAGTCACGGCTGGTCATTTTTCTGAGAATGATGATCGACTATCTGATACTGAAACATCTGCATGTGACGTGCGTAGCCATCAGCTACACGTTATTCGTACTGCGCGGAATATGGATGCTGAATGCTTCCCCCCGTTTACGGCAACGCTGGGTAAAGATTGCTCCGCATATCAATGACACGGTTTTGTTGCTAAGCGCTGTTGCACTGGCGGTTTTGACTCATAGAAACCCGCTCGTCGAAACCTGGCTGGCCGCTAAAATCATCGGTCTGCTGCTCTATATCATGCTTGGCCTCGTTGCTTTCAGACTGGGTAAGACACGCCGGGCAAAAGTGATGGCCTGGATATTGGCACAGATTGTATTTGCCTATATCGTATCGGTTGCCCTGACAAAAAATCCTCTTTTGTTCTGACATCGGGCTGGCAGTAACTGACATACTACAATCGTTGCGTGTTCGTGAATCCCCGGGCTGCTGCCATGGATTCAATCAGGTCTTTTCAGCCTGATTTCAGCTTATCCGGAAATTTTTGAATTGCCAGGGATCAGAAGTATCCAGATCTTCCTCGAATAACGCCTGCCTGCCCTGAAGAGGTGTCCAGTCACTATATCGACCGGTCACTTCTCCCAGATAAGGTGTGGCAACCTGCAGTACCCGTTCAAATGACATTTCATCCGGTTCGACAATCCCTGATGCCGGGTTCTCGATTGCCCAAACCGTTCCACCCAGTATTCCTGCTGCTACCTGCAGGCTGGTGGCATTGTTGTAAGGGGCAAGATCACGAGCTTGCTCGATCGATAGCATCGAACCATACCAGTAGATTCCCCGGGCGTGTCCCATCAATGCTACCCCGAGTGCATCAGTGCCCTGTTCGATGTCATGCATCAGCAGGCGTACATTATTCTGCAGCCTGAAATTGCTTCCGCTGAATTCATTGATCGACAGCATGGTGGCATCGGTGGGGTGGTAGGCGTAGTAAACGGTAGGGCGATAGCGAGCATCGTTCCCATTTTTAAGGGTAAAGTAATTCGCGATCGAAATGGATTCCGAGTGAGTGATCAGAAAGCCCTGATAAGTGCCGGTCAATGGTGTCCAGCCAAGAACCTGTGTGCGCATACCGGGGCGTTGCAGATAAATGGCGGCATCACAGCCGAAACGGTGGTGCCGGGCGTCTGCCGGTTCATATTTTTCGTGGCTTCCCCAACCCAGCTCGGCCGGTTGCTGTCCTTCTCCGATGAAACCGTCGATTGACCAGGTATTCACAAACTCGTTGATGTGCTTGAACGGTCTGGCGATCTGGGTATCTCTTTCGGCGCATTGCATGATTTTTATATCCAGTTTTTGTGCAAGCTGACCCCACTCGTCTTGTGTTCGGGGAACGGTGGTAATGCCTTCAATGTCGTGCGCAATATTCAGCAAAGCCCGCTTGACCCAATGAGAAATCAGACCAGGGTTGGCGCCATGGCAAAGTACTGCTGTCGTACCGCCACCGAGTTTCTGGCGGAGTGCCAGTGCCTGTTCCCGGAAACCATAATTCGAGCGTTCTGAAGGAGAAATATGAATATTGGTATAACCGCCCGGCCATGGCTCTATACAGGCATCGAGATAGAGTATTTCCCGTTCATGGCAGTATTCGATCAGCGCAAGGCTTGAGACATTGACGGACAGATTGAGCAGAAAATCACCACGTTCTACTATCGAGTTCAGGATTTCTCTGTAATTACCGGGAGTAAGCGGGCAGACTTTGAAAGAAATCTGCTCCTTTTCCGCTTGTGCTCTTCCTGTATCGTCACCGGTAATGATTAGAATGCGTTCGCGCGGGAGGTCAAAATGCCTGAGTAATAACGGGAGGAAACCTTGTCCGACACTTCCAAAACCTATCAAAATGAATTTGCCTGCAGGTGCTGCGAATTTTTCATACCTGTCCATCGATCAGATATTTTCCTCCCTGGTGATTTTGTTGCTGATACTGATTTATAATGATTGAAAAGCTCAGGATAGGCGGGCGTGGAGATAAAAAGCCGCTGCCAGAGGGTGAAAGGAGCAGATTGTATATATTAGTGATTTCAGGGGCAAATCAGGATGGATTATTTCTACGAATCGGAACACACCAAATTTATGCGGGAATTGTTTGCAAAACGACCCGAACTTATCGAAAAACAAAAAGAAGCGCGTGCAATCTGGTGGGATAAAGATGTGGATCGTGAAGCTTTGAAATGCTTCGAGGAAGCCGAAGTGCCACAGAGAAGCTACGTATATTTTTCGTGGCCAGATCAAGAACAAGAAACAGAAAAATAGTTGCCTGCTTCCTGTGTTTTTCCGCGGCAGTACGTTCAAATGGCGGTTGGAAGGTAGTATAATTGCGGCGGCCTGTTTTCTTACAGGTATTACAGTGTCCGTTGTTGTTTATCGGGCCGGAGCATGATTTTATCTGATGGTTTGAGATCGCTCACTCCGGTTCACTGTATCTGACGGTAATGTTTCAGATCAGTAACAAGACATCCAGAGTCTTACATATTTACCCTGCCGTTTCTTGAACTTCTTTGATGGAACGAGAAACAGAGCATCAGCAGGTTCTCCCAGGCGCCCATAGCTCAGTGGATAGAGTACTGCCCTCCGAAGGCAGGGGTCACACGTTCGAATCGTGTTGGGCGCGCCACTTGAACTGTTTGAGGGCAGTCGAGGTGTGCACCTCAATGGACAGAAAAGCAACTGACTCCCATAACCTTACCCGCATCCGAGTATGAGATATCCTGAACCTTTCTGCCCGCCGTTCAAGGGATAGAAAGAGCGAGTGCCTTATTCTTGTAGCGCTTGTCTTCGGTTACTTCTTCCCCGAACCACGGCGGTGGTATGAATGCCTGTGCGGCATCTTCTGAAAGGAACTCCACCTCAACCAGCATCAGGGGTGACAGATGTCCGGCAAAGACATCGAGTTCGAAGAGCTGTCCATCGGGCAGCTTTCCACTGTACCGGGTTTTCTCTACACGCCGCCCCTCTGTGGCAGGCCACAGCATTTCGAACTGAGTCACATCGATCTGAATTTCATACTCCTGTCGGGATAATCCACCCTCGGATTTCAGCGTCATGAAATATTCTGTGCCTTGCTGACGCAAGCGCAGCTCGATTGAATCTGTGGGGGTGGTCAGATAGCCCTGACGGAGCGGAACAGCGTGCAATTCGCCGTCAGGGAAAGTTGCCACGAGAAATTTGCGTTCGATCTCGGTCACGGTACTATCCGCTCAAGAAGTTCATCGAACAGTGCCTGATACGCCTTACCTGCCGGACTGTCCGGTGCGGTCGCGAGAACAGGGGCCCGTACCACTCCCATCCGCTCGATTTCGGAGGCGAAGGGGATCTTTGCGGCCATGATTCGTTTGGGATAATTATGTGTCAGTTCAACGATCATCTCCCCATGCAAGGTTTTGGTTCCCTGGATCATCGAGAAAAAGGCATGAATCTTTTCCATCGGCAGATCGTGTTCGCGGAAGAATTCCAGTAACTGTTCGAAAGTACGTTGCGAAAGTGTCGTGGGAATCACTGGTGTCACGACCGCATCTGCCGCGCGGAAGATATTTTCCGATAGAATAGAGATGTTGGGAGGACAGTCGAGCAGCACGATATCGTAATCACCTTTTACCGCCTTCAGAGCCTTTTTCAGACGTGAACGTGCATCTTTCATCTTCGACAGAAAAACATCGAAGTCGCGAAAGCTTATATTCGCGGGCAGAATATCGAGATTGTCGTAATCGCTGCCGCGTATCGACTTGGTAAAATGTTCGACATCCTCGAAAAAACGTGCTTCTGTCAATTTTTTCGATGGTTTTACGCGAAAGTAAAACCCTGACGCACCTTGTGGATCAAGATCGCATAGCAGCGTCCTCCGGCCAGATGTTGCGAAGGCATAGGCAAGATTGACAGCGGTGGCAGTTTTTCCGACTCCGCCTTTGTTGGAATAACAGGCAACGATCTGCATCAGAACTCCTCTCTACTGCGGAACAATGTGCGGAAAGACCGCTGCATGCGGCTACTGCTGAAACGCCCAAAGGCATCCGTGATTTTTTCACGCTCGGCGGATTGACGTTGGTACAGAATGGTAATCAGCGAACCAATGCTCTGAGTGATTTCGAGCTTGTGCTGTTCGTCATTGAGGTCATCGACAAATGCCTGAAGGTTGATCTGTTGAACCACGCAGTCGTTGAACAGGCCCAGTGAATCCTGAAGTCGTTTCAATGATTTCAGCAAGCTGTCAAATGGTTCTTGTGGGAAAACAGCACTGAAGAATTCCATCAGATAGCGTAGTTTCTTGCATTCGATGCGCAACTGATGGATTTCCTGGTCTGGAGTAGCGACATTTATAGTTGCGGCGAGGCGGCAGATCTTGCGATAGCGTTTCCAGATCAGTTCACAGGCGAAATCGTAGGAGGTGCGACTGGAATTAGGTCCCGGTTTCAGTTTACGCTTCTTCGAGAACAGTTTCGTGAGCGCCTTTATCTCTTTTTTGTAGCGACCGATCTTGAGATGGATCGCCAGGCGGGCCTGTTCGTCCGTACGCCTGCTGCGCATTAGCGAAAACATTGCATCCAGCCCGCTATGCATCGTGTGGGGCACGAGAGAGTAGAAAGATTCCTGCTCCAGCAGATAGACATCAAGATCACGAAGCGGCCCCGTAGGAGTCATTAGTGCGGAAAAGCGTATTTTGAGTTGGTGAGCCTGGTCAATGTCATAGACGCCCTTGAACAGGCTCAGTATCGAGCGGATCTTGCGCAGGGCGATACGGTAGTCATGCAGGAACTCAGTATCGAGATCATGGATGATGCCGTATTCATTCATCCGGACGATAGAGAGATAGCTGTCGATCAGATTGGTCGCCGTATCGAAGGCAGTTTCCTCTTGATGGATCTCGATTGTCGGCTTGGCGACGTAATCGACACAAGCGTGGTCGATCATCCGATAAAGATTGCCCGCAGTCAATGGTGTCCCGCCACTGGTGCGTATGTGCGCTGTCAGATCGTCCAGCGCTTGATCGTAGCCGCGTAGCCCCTGTGGCGTAATCAGTACGACTGCTTTGCCGCTGATTGGCATGAGTTCCCGCAGCCCGGCTCGTGTGTGGGTTTTGCCCTCATTGTCGATCAGCGAGAGTTTTCCATTTCTCATTGTGCCCGACGCTACGGTGAGCAGCGCCCGGAGTGGTGACAGGCCCGTCAGCGCTTCCTTTACCGGCCCTTCCTGAAATTCCGTGACAAATCGGGTATCCGGTCTGGCGTGCTGGCTCAGAATTATCCCTTCCGTTGTCAACAGCTCCACCTGCTCATCAATCACGAATAACAGCCTTTGCGATTTTTGCAGGCTTTGCTCAAAGCAATCGAGGATCGCAAAACTGTATTCGTTCTCGTCCCAGTCCAGTATCGGCACCAATCCCTGAATGTCGCTACCTGCCAGATTACTCAGTTGCTCGACCGACATATAGTAATTCGCGGACTTTGAACTCATTTCTTTAGTTTATTTGAACGATCCAACTCGTGTTCGATGAGTATTTCAATGATTTTCTGCATGCTTGTTTCTTCCATGATCATGATCATCCTGATCTCCACCATGGCTGGGACTCAATCATCCGATCCTGTGACGCGCCATGACGTCACATTATGATATGTGTGTGACAGATATATGACGAGTGGACGATACAAACTGGTTCATTTTTCGATGCTTTTTTGATGCTGCCAATTGAAATCAATATCATTGGCGTAAATGCCGGTATCCTCCATGCTGAGGAGGTACCGAGGGAGAGCTCATGATTTGAATTTTCTACAGTAGCAAAGAAGAGAATGCCGGCAAATTATCTGCCAGATAATTTGCCGGCGGATGGTTTTCCGTGAAGGATTTTGACTTTCAATGGAACGAGTATGCCAGCATAGCAACACTACACAATCTTGAAGATCTGGCTGCAGAACCCAAGGAGAATGGTTCCAGCAAATTATTTCGGCCTGTTCTCGATTCTGGTATACCAGCCCTGATAGACTTCATCTGGCCACAGGGATTTGATCCAGACCAGAATATCATCGATTTCCTGATCTGCCAGTATCCCTGCCCAGCCGGGCATACGTCCTTCCCCCGGAGGGCCGCCATTTAGAATGAAATTTTTCAGCTCTTCCGTGGAATGGTGCCAGGCATGTGCCGTTCCATCCAGCGGCGGGGGCGGGTATCTGCCATTCTCCAGAGGCTTGCGCCAATCGGGAGTTCCTTCTGCATTTTGCCCGTGGCACGCTGCACAATTTTTCCGGAAAAGAGCCTGTCCACGTGCAACCTGTTCGGGGTCAAAATTGCGCGTGACCTGTTCCGGAGATAAGTCTCTGCCCAGAATCTGATCGAGTGTCAGTGTATTACCAGTCTGCCCGGTATCGCGTTGTTCCGAGCAGGCGACAATGAGAAACAGGGATACGAGCAGTAGAACTCTTGCAGGCATCACGTTATTTGAGCCTTAACACTGAGTCAGTTGTGCTGTTTTCGGATGTTTTCTCTGCTGCCCCGGATTTTCCCGGGCCATATCGGTTATAAATTTCGGTTGCACTGCGCTTATCTCCAGGTTTCCTGATCAGCAATACGTTATAGGAATCGACACGTCCGGTTTCCATACCGGGAGAACCATGTGGCATGCCGGGCGCTGATAATCCGACTGCACGGGGGCGTTCTTTCAGAAGTTGCTTGATGTCATCCGCAGGGACATGTCCTTCTATGGCGTAGCCATTGACCAAAGCGGTATGGCATGACCCGAGCTCGGGGAGAATGCCGGCTTCTGCCCTGGCTTCATCGTTACCAATGTCGTGGATGTTGACGGTAAACCCGTTGTCGCGCATGTGATCGACCCATTTGGCGCAACAGCCGCAAGTCGGACTTTTGTACACTTCCATGGTTGCTGCAGCTGCCATGCTGGCAGCTCCTGTTAATGCAGCCGTCAGTAAGGAACGGGTAAGGAATCTGTTAAATTGTATTTTCATTTGCTCTCCACAATAATTTTGCCTCGCATTCCTTTGAAATGACCAGGGACCGGACAAGCGAAGTCAATAGTCCCTGCTTGAGTGAAATGCCATATCAACTCTTTTTCTTCGCCAGGCTCGAGTATTATTTGATTAGGTTCAGTGTGTGCGCCATGGTCGTGCTGGCGCATCATTTTTTCATGCTCTCTAAGATGTTGCATGGTATCTATCATCATTTCATGTTTCTTTTTTCCCGTATTTTTGACGATGAATCGGATGGTTTCGCCTTGTTTGATATTGATTTCAGAAGGTGAGAAGCGGTATTCGTATGCTTCAAGTCTGATTGTACGTGTGACGTTTTCCTGAACACCTGGTTCACCGATTGCTGCATGGCTGTGGTTTGCTGTAGCATAAGCGCCAACAGATCCCAGACAAGAAAGCATGAGGAATACGATCAAAGTTTTTTTCATATGTTCCTCCATTGTGAGCAGAAGATCGGAATTACTGGTTGTTGTTTTATTTGACCATTAATACTACACGAACATTTCTCTGCATTCTGATCCCGTTCATTTCCATTTATTTTTCATTTGCATTCTCCGCTAGGTATACCCGGAATCCATATGGTTACAGAAACACTTTCCAGAAAGGCTGATTATAACGCCAACAAGTTGCGTAAGCGGTTGCGGCGCCTCGTTGGAACTGCTATTGCCGATTTCAACATGATCGAGAAAGGTGATCGGGTCATGGTGTGCCTGTCCGGTGGTAAGGACAGCTACGCATTGCTGGATATTCTGCGCAATCTACAGGCACATGCACCATTGGATTTTGAGTTGATTGCTGTCAATCTGGATCAGAAGCAACCAGGTTTTCCTGAGCATGTATTGCCGGGCTATCTGTCAGAAATAAATATGCCCTTTCGTATCGTGGAACAGGATACTTACAGCGTTGTAAAGCGGGTGATTGCGGAAGGGAAAACAACCTGTAGCTTGTGTTCTCGTCTGCGCAGAGGTGTGCTTTACCGGGTGGCGACCGAGCTGGGTGCCACCAAGATTGCGCTGGGGCACCATCGGGACGATATTCTGGAGACCTTTTTTCTGAACATGTTTTACGGGGGTAAGCTGAAAGCAATGCCTCCCAAATTGGTGAGCGATGATGGATGTCATGTGGTGATCCGGCCGCTGGCGTATTGTAAGGAAAAGGATTTGGCGGCTTATGCCTGGCATGCACAATTTCCTATCATTCCCTGTAATTTGTGTGGTTCGCAGCCGAACTTGCAGCGACAGGTGATCAAGGAAATGATGCAGCAATGGGATAAAAAATATCCCGGCCGGCTTGAAACGATGTTTACTGCTTTACAGAATATTCAACTTTCACATTTGGCGGATACCAGCCGGTATGATTTTGTCGGACTCAAACCTCACGGTATTGCGATTGAAGAAGGTGATAAAGCGTTTGATGAAGAGCCCCTTTCCGTTATTCCGGTCGATATGGATCATGACGATGATTCCACATTCGAACCGGAGAATGAGCATGATGGCGGGGCTGTCCAAAGCGGGGTGATATAAGAATTATCGATCGCTCCTGATCGACATTATTTTTTATTCAATGCCAGCTTCGTGCGCCTGCTGATCAGCATGGTAACTCGAACGTACCATCGGACCGCAAGCAGCATGGCTGAATCCCAGATTTGTAGCGATGCGCTCGAAGGTTTTGAAATCTTCGGGTGAAACGTAACGCATGACGGGGTGGTGTCCTTTGCTGGGCTGCAGATATTGGCCAACGGTCAGCATATCAACCTGGTGTGCGCGTAAATCGTGCATGACCTCGATGATTTCTTCATCGGTTTCTCCCAGTCCAAGCATCAGGCCGGACTTGGTCGGGATATGAGGGAAAGCCGCCTTGAAATCCTTGAGCAGCTGCAATGAATGCATGTAATCTGCACCCGGCCGGCATTGCTTATACAGGCGTGGTACGGTCTCCAGATTATGGTTCATCACGTCAGGCGGGCAGGCAGACAGTTTTTCCAGTGCCACTTCCAGTCTGCCGCGAAAATCGGGGACGAGAATCTCGATCCGTGTTTGTGGAGACTGGGTACGAATTGCGCGGATACAGTCTGCAAAGTGTTGCGCACCGCCATCTCTGAGGTCATCACGGTCCACGCTGGTAATGACGACATAATTGAGCTTCAGTACCGCAATGGAATTGGCCAGGTGCATCGGCTCATCAGGATCGGGCGCATGAGGCCGGCCGTGTGCCACATCACAAAACGGGCAGCGTCTGGTGCACAGATCACCGAGTATCATGAATGTTGCTGTGCCACGACCGAAGCATTCCCCGATATTCGGGCAGGAGGCTTCCTCACAAACGGTATGTAATCTGTTTTCACGCAGCAGACGTTTTACTTCCAGATATTTCTGACTGTTGGATGAACGTACACGAATCCAGGAAGGCTTGCGCAATAACTGTCCGGATTGTTCCAGATCGATTTTGACCGGGTTGCGTGCCGTTTTGGCGGCACCTCGTTGATGGGTGTCAGCGGCCATGAGTAATGGTTATCCTTTGTTAAGCATCGGTTAGTTGATTAATGAAACTCTGTGCCAGTTTGGTGGCGAGCATCTCTTTGCAATCTGCTATGCCAAGGTCTTTTGCCTGCGTAACACGCAAACCACGATAGCCGCAGGGGTTGATCGCGGTGAAGGGTGTAAGATCCATATCGGCATTGAAGGCTATGCCGTGATAGCAGGCTCCGCGTCTGATTTTCAGCCCCAAAGAAGCAATTTTGGCACCGTCGACGTAAACACCCGGCGCATTTTCATCGCCTTGTGCAACGACATCATATTCACTCAGCAAGTCTATCACGGCACCTTCCATTTTTCTGACCAGTTGTCTGATGTTCAGTCGCCAGCGATGCAAGTCCAGTAACAGGTAGAGAATGATCTGTCCCGGGCCGTGATAAGTGATTTGTCCGCCCCGGTCGGTTTTGATGACCGGGATCTGATTCGGGAAAAGCAGGTGTTCAGGTTTTCCGGCAATTCCCTGGGTGTAAACGGGCGGATGTTCCAGCAGCCAGATCTCATCCGGGGTTTCACAGGTGCGCTGGGCCGTAAAATTTTTCATGGCCTGCCAGGCAGTGAGGTACTCAGTGGTCCCCATATTTTTTACGGTAACGGTGAACATATTGCCTGTTGCCCGGTTTATGATTCAGCCCGTGAGTAAATCATTCAGAGCTGAGCGTTTATCTTCTTGCAGATCAATTTCATTGCAGCAATGAGCATGAAGATTATCGGTATTGAATTGCTTAGGAACCTCTGAAAAACTGCCTGCGTTGCCATTTCTGCGTTAAAAATCGGCTTAAAATGCTCATTTATACGCATAAACTCCGCTTTTTCGCCGATTTTGCCTTGAACTGACTACCTCGTCGACGTTTTTCAGAGGTTCCTTAGAGCAGCATGGTTACCATTGGATGATCATGCAGTGCCTGATAGAGAGAATCCAGTTGTGTGCGTGAAGTTGCCTGAATTGTGCAGGTCAGGCTCAGATAGGCACCATTTCTGCTGGAACGAACTTCAAGGGTGGTGTCATCAAAATCAGGTGCATAGGTTTTGACGATACTCAGAACAGACTGAGTGAATCCCTGTTGTGACTTTCCCATGATTTTTATCGGAAAATCGCAAGGATATTCAATGAGTGATTCTTCTGTCATGGAATTGTATTACTGGCGTGGAGCATGCCCGCGCATGACTTCCAGCTTATATGCCTGATAGAGCCGATCCAGTTGCTGAAATACTGGCCCTGGGGTGCCATTACCGATCGGTTGTCCATCCAGCTGTGTGATCGGGAGAATTTCTTTGGTGGAAGAAGTCAGCATGATTTCCCGTGCAGTACGTAACTCAAGCTCTGATATTTCTCTTGTCGCATGTGGAACACCATGTGTTTCAGCCAGTTCCAGTACTACATCATAAGTAATGCCAGGCAATATACGGTGATCTTTGGGGGGGGTCAGCAGCAGGTCGTCTTTTACGATGAAAATATTGCTGGCGGCCCCTTCGGTCAACAGACCATCGCGTAACAGGATCGTTTCCATGGCTTGTGCGTCCACGGCAAGCTGGCGCAATAAGATATTTGGCAACAGTGAAATGGCTTTGATATCACAGCGCCCCCAGCGATTATCCCTGGCGGTAATCGCTGAAACTCCGGAAACGAGCAATTTTGCAGGTGGAGCCGGAAGCGGGTTGCTCATGATGAAGACAGTGGGCGTTACTTCGCGAGGAAAGGCATGGTCACGTTTTGCCACCCCGCGTGTAATGTGCAGATAAAGGTACTGATCATCACCTTCATTCAGCTCGATGATGCGTTCGATCAGACCAGCCCATTGTTCTTCAGTGTGAGGATTCTGGAGACGTATGCCATCCAGACTGTGCTGCAGCCGGGAAAGATGTTCGCCCAGCCGGAACGGTTTACGTGAATAAACCGGTATGACTTCATAGACACCATCACCGAAGATGAAGCCTCTATCCAGCACTGGAACGGTAGCCTGTTCCATCGGCAGAAATTTGCCATTGAGGTAAATCATGTCTGTTTTTATCGTCTGCGTGGTTAGTTGAACAGCATTTTAAGGTTATCCCAGGAACGCCCGAGGAAACTGGCAGTATCGACGGTCTCCAGTGCAACCAGTGGGTAGGTGGCTATTTCCTGTCCATCCAGGATGAACTTTACCATTCCCACTTCCCGGCCACGATCGATCGGGGCAATGAGCGGCTGACGGTATTCCATCCGGGCCTTCAATCCCTCGACTTTGCCTTTGGGGAGCGAGAAATAGATATCCCGGTCAAATCCGACTTTGAGTTTATTCTGTGCGCCTTTCCAGATTTGAACATTGGCCACGGGCTGATCTTTCTTATAGGGGTGAGCGGTATCGAAAAACTGGAATCCGTAATTCAGCAGGCGCTGGCTTTCGATACTGCGGGCATTGGGAGAAGCGGTGCCCATTACCACAGAGATGAGACGCCGCTGATCACGTTTTGCTGAAGTTACCAGGCAGTACCCGGCAGCTTCCGTCCACCCCGTTTTCATGCCATCGACATTGGGATCCGTCCACAGGAGACGATTGCGGTTTTGCTGGGTAATGCCATTGTAAGTATATTCACGCAAGGAATAGAGCGGATAGCGTTCTGGAAAATCTCTGATAATGGCTGCAGCCAGTAGAGCCAGATCATGTGCAGTGCTGTAATGATCAGAATGAGTCAGACCGGTTGAGTTCGTGAAATGGGTGTTGTGCATGCCCAGGCGTTTTGCTTCCTCGTTCATCATGTGCACAAACAGATCTTCTGAACCGGCAATTAGTTCTGCCAGTGCAACGCAGGCATCATTTCCCGACTGCACGATAACGCCATGGATCAATTCATCGACAGTGACCTGTTTATTGGGCTCGATAAACATGCGTGAACCCACCATGCGCCACGATCGGTTGGAAACAGGAACGACCTGGTCTATCTTGATCCGTTCCTGTTGCAAAGCGGAGAAGACGACATAAGCCGTCATCAGCTTAGTGAGTGAAGCCGGATCCAATCGTTCATGCGGGTTGGAACTGGCGAGTGTCTGGCTGCTATGAAAATCGATCAGAATGAAAGATTTGGCTGCAACTGCCAGTTCCGGTTGCTGTGACCATGCCGAAGAAATTGTCGCCAATAAAAACAGAGAGAGAATGAACTGTTTCATGAGAATCTGCAAAAGTTTAATTATAACTCGCGTCATGGATTTCTTGAATCGAACAGTATTATCCTGTGTTTACCGGTGGCAGTGTAAAGAAGGTGAGTCGAGTTGCTGTAATACTGCAAAACATAGCGGTTGTTGTCTCCCGGTCCCTTCTATCCTGAATTTGACTTTATCTACAGGGTGACTCATAATTCGAGGTTATCTTGTACCCAAAAACAAAGGAAAATCAGTGAAGACCTTTTCTGCCAAACCACATGAAGTAAGGCATGAGTGGTTTGTGGTTGATGCAACCGACAAAGTTCTGGGCAGACTGGCTGCAGCAATTGCCCATCGCTTGCGAGGTAAACATAAGCCTATTTATACACCGCATGTCGACACGGGCGATTATATCGTGGTCATTAACGCCGACAAGCTCAGAGTGACCGGTAACAAGGCTGAAGATAAGAAATATTATCGCCACAGTGGCTACCCTGGGGGTATTTACGAGACCACTTTCAAGAAAATGCATGAGCGTTTTCCCACCAGGCCGCTTGAAAAAGCTGTAAAAGGTATGTTGCCCAAGGGTCCGCTTGGTTATGCCATGATAAAAAAACTGAAAATCTATGCTGGAGATACTCATCCTCATGCGGCTCAGCAACCGCAACCACTGGAAATTAACGCTTAATCTGATAAATCATGGCTATTCAATATAATTACGGAACCGGTCGCAGAAAAAGTGCAGTTGCACGGGTTTTTATCAAACCGGGCACAGGTGTCATCACAGTAAATCATAAACCTGCTGATGAATATTTTTCCCGTGAAACAGGGCGGATGATTATCCGCCAGCCTCTGGAACTGACTGGAAATACCTCTAATCTGGATATCATGGTCAATATTCACGGGGGGGGTGAGTCAGGGCAGGCCGGAGCAGTCAGACATGGTATCACTCGTGCGCTGATCGGTTATGATGAGACACTGAAACCGATTCTGAGCAAAGCTGGTTTTGTGACAAGAGATGCGCGTGAAGTAGAGCGGAAAAAGGTTGGTTTACGTAAAGCGAGGCGTCGCAAGCAGTTTTCCAAACGTTGATCGCCATTATTTTCAGAATATGCTGGAAAGCCGCCATTTCATGGGCGGCTTTTTTGTATCGGATTTTGTATGTGGCACGCAGTAACGGGTATCTGCTATTCCTTGGTGGATAATTAACTTTCTGGTCGTTATTTCTCAGAGATGATCAATGCTGGCATTGTAGGTGGAACAGGTTATACAGGCGTCGAGCTGTTACGTATTCTCGTACAGCATCCGAAAGTCAAACTTAAAGTCATTACATCCCGACAGGAAGCAGGTACGGGAGTGGATGAACTTTTTTCCAGTTTACGCGGGCAGATTGCGCTCAAGTTCAGTGATCCGGCGAAAGTGGATTTCAGCAAGTGTGATGTCGTTTTTTTTGCAACTCCCAATGGGATTGCCATGCAGCAGGCAAAAGCTTTACTCGATTCAGGAATAAAAGTGATTGACCTGGCCGCTGATTTTCGTATCAAGGATGTCGCTGAGTGGGAAAAATGGTATGGCATGACGCATGCCGCTCCTGAGCTGGTAGCCGAAGCTGTTTACGGTTTGCCTGAAGTCAATCGGGAAAAAATCCGGGATGCACGATTGATTGCCAACCCCGGTTGCTATCCAACCGCAGTGCAGTTGGGTTTTATTCCGCTGATCGAAGCGGGGGCGGTAGATGCGGATCATCTGATTGCAGATACCAAATCAGGTGTTTCCGGGGCAGGTCGCAAAGCCGAAATACATACCTTATATGCGGAAGCGTCAGATAACTTCAAATCTTATGCTGTGCCAGGACATCGCCATTTGCCTGAAATCAGGCAGGGACTGTCCGAGAGATCGAATGGGCCGATCGGATTGACCTTCGTGCCTCACCTGACTCCGATGATCCGGGGGATTCATGCCACACTCTACGCAAGGCTGACCAGAGATGTCGATTTGCAAACCCTGTATGAAAACCGTTATGCCAATGAGCCCTTTGTCGATGTGCTTCCTGCCGGCAGCCATCCGGAAACCCGCTCGGTACGTGGTTCAAATTTTTGCCGGATTGCAGTTCATCGTCCGGGGAATGGTGATACCGCAGTGATACTCTCGGTTACCGATAATTTGGTTAAAGGTGCTGCCGGCCAGGCCGTTCAGAACATGAATATTATGTATGGATTACCGGAAACGACCGGTATCCGGCATGTTCCGCTGCTGCCTTAGTCAGTGTACTGATAAGTGAAGTAGCTGAAGAAATATCGTGTTGCGAATAGTGCAAGCGTAAGCCTTTCAGAAATTTCCAGGAGCCAGGGGAGAAAATTGCTGCATAACAGACAAAGCATCAGCGCACCTAAGCTGGTTGTGCGCCCTCATGTTCCCTGGTACCGGCGTTTGCTGATGTCATTTGTCGGGTTGTTGCTGATAGCCCTGTTGGCCTATGGAATGTATGTCATCGGGCAAAGTACAGCTCAGCCGGCCGGTAACATTACGGTTACGGCTGATCCCGTGCTCGAGCAAATCCTTGAATCGAACAGCTGCCTGGAAAAATACGATACCGCGCTTTGTTCGCAGCTTGCGGAGCTTGTCAGACAGTTGCAGATCGGTAATGCTACTCGTGCGGACCTGGTAAAGCAGGTCAAATCTCTGGATGAGGAAAATGAGCGGCTGAGGGAGGATTTAACCTTGTTCCAGCAGATGATTTCCGGAAATGAGGAATCCTCCAATGTGGAACTTATCATTCACCGTTTTTCATTGGAAGCGGGCCAACTCCCAGGTGAGTATCTGTATACATTGTTGCTTGCTCAGGGAGGCCAGCGTTTAAAAGAATTCAGTGGCAAGCTCGAATTTGTGGTTGGGTTGCTTCAAAATGGCGAGGAGAAGTTCATCTCACTCGTGGATGAGAATGCTTCCAAAGAGTTTCCTATCAATTTTCGCTTTTATCACAGGTTGGAGAAAAGTTTCCAGATACCGGCAGATACGGTAGTGAAGAGTCTGCAGGTTTTTATTTATGAGAACGGCTCGAGTAAGGCAGTATTAACGAAGACGATCCAGTTACCTTTAAAGGAATCGGAGCATGTTCGGAAGAAAACATAAAATAGTCAGTGATATCAATACATTGATTGGGGAAGGTACCGTAATTACTGGCGATATTCATTTTTCTGGCGGGCTGCGTGTGGATGGTCGTATTTGTGGCAGCATCGTGTCAGCAAATGGTAAACAACATTCCTTGCTGGTGCTCAGTGAGCAGGGGATGGTCGAAGGAAAAATCAAAGTGCCGTATATCGTCATCAATGGCACAGTGAGAGGGCCGATTCATTGCGATGAAAGCCTCGAACTGCAGCCCGCAGCGAAAATTAGCGGGGATATTTTCTATAAAACCATCAAAATTCATCAGGGAGCGGTTATTGAGGGGAAAATGGTCCGTACCGAGACTTCTCAACCGGAGCTGATCACATACGTTGCTTCCGCCGAGGAATCCAAAGGGCAACAGGAGAGTACGGAGTAGTTTTATTTTCAGAGCCGGATTCCGCCTGCTCAAGTCGATTGATTCTGTTTATCGTATCCCAGCATTTCTGCTGCGTGCTGACGCGTGGCGGCAGTCAGATTTTCACCGCCCAGCATCCGGGCAATTTCTTCGGTTCTTTCTGCTGCATCCAGTTCTGAAATATGGCTTGCCGGCAGTTGCTCATCTTCTGTCCCGGAGGTTTTGGATACGCGCCAGTGATGATCTCCTCTGGCTGCAACTTGTGGGAGATGTGTGATGCTCATTACCTGTCGTGTTTTTCCCAGTTGCTGGAGCAATTTGCCTACTATTGCGGCAATGCGCCCGCCTATTCCGGTATCGACTTCATCGAAAATCAGGGTGGGGACAGTGCCGGCTTTGCTGGTAATGACCTGGATTGCCAGGCTGATACGTGAGAGTTCACCGCCGGAGGCTACTTTATTCAGCGGGCGTAAGGGCAGATCCCGGTGGGCCGACACCTGAAACTCGATCTGTTCCATGCCGTGCAGATTACCCGAGGGTATCGGGATCAATGCCACATTGAAGCGGCCTCCTGCCATTGCCAGAGTTTGCATGGTTTCCGTGACCAAGCCAGACAATTGATCTGCGGCATGCTGCCTTGCCTGACTCAACCCGGCGGCGAGATTTTCAAAATTACTCCTGGCAGATTTCTCTGCTTTCATCAGTGCTTCGCCGCTTGCTGCATTTCCCAATGATTCCAGGCGTTGTCTGGTTGTTTCCAGTAAATCCGGTAGTATTTCCGGCATGATACGGTATTTTCTGGCTGTTCCATGAATGGCTGCAATGCGTGTTTCTGTTTCCTGCAGTCTGCGGGGGTCGATATCAAGGTGCTGCTGATAACGTTTCAATTCATATACGATTTCCTGCAGTTGTATCTGAGCTGATTGCAACTGGTTGCAGAGGGGTTCGAGTGTGTTGTCGATATCGATCAGGCTGTTCAGGCGGGTGAGTACCGTGCTGAGTTGCGTCAGTACCGCCGTTTCATTTTCCGATAATGATTCCAGGCTGAATTGTGCGGTTTCCAGCAGGCTTGCGGTATGTGTCAGCCGATTATGTTCGATTTGCAGATTTTCCCATTCTTCCAGTGAGAAATTCAGGGCGGTCAGTTCCTGGAGTTGCCACGTCAGGGTTTCGTGCTCCTGCAAATTTTGTTCGCTGTGCTGTTCCCATGCGAGTCTTTGCTGGCACAGATCCTGCCAGTGCCGGTAAGCGGAGGCTACTTCCCGGGCAAGATCCGATTCACCTGCCCAGGCATCGAGCAATTCACATTGCTTGTGGCCATGCATCAGCAACTGATGGGCATGCTGGCCGTGAATATCGACCAGCCATTCACCAACCGTGCGTAATTGCTGGAGGGTGGCAGGGTGTCCGTTGATGAAGTTGCGTGAACGTCCACCCGATTCCATGATTTTGCGCAACAGACATATACCGGTTTCATCTTCCAGCGCATTTTCCACTAACCATTCCTGTAAAGCAGGGATGGTGTTTACGGAGAATTGTGCAGTAATTTCAGCACGTTTACAGCCATATCTGATTTGACTCGTATCAGCTCGTCTTCCCAGTACGAGTTCCAGCGCATCGATCAGAATGGATTTTCCTGCGCCGGTTTCGCCAGTCAGAACTGTAAAACCTGATTTGAAATGCAGATCAATATGGTCAACGATGATGAAATTGCGAATAGACAGATTTTGCAGCATGGAGACTACCGGCTGTTTTTTTGAAGAATACCGCTCCAGCCGAGTTTTTCTCGCAACATACGGTAGTAACTGTGGTGGACGGGGTGCAGGAGTTTGATGGTTTCCGGACAGCGTTGAATGAATACTCTGTCATGTTCACTCAGATCGAACCAGGAATGGCTGTCTGTGTAGATTTTTATCTCGGTCGTGAAATGAACTTTGATTTCGATGGTTGCATCTGCGCCGATTACGATGGGGCGGTTGCTGAGGGTATGTGGGCAGATCGGCACCAGTGTCATCAGGTTGAGACCGGGATGCAGGATCGGCCCACCGGAGGAAAGCGCGTAAGCTGTCGATCCGGTGGGTGTCGCAATGATCAGGCCGTCCGATCGTAAAGAATAAACATACTCACCGTTGATGTGGACTTCAAGTTCGATCATACCGCTGCTGATACCTCGGTGAAGTACCACATCATTGAAAGCCAGTTCTTTGAAGACACTTTCTCCATTGCGTGTAACCTCGACGGTCAGCAGCATGCGGTTTTCCACGACGAACTGGCCTGCCAGCATGTCATTCAGGGTTTCGTGCATGGTATCGGCTGTAAGATCAGTCAAGAACCCCAATCTTCCCTGGTTGATGCCGATCAGTGGAACACTGAACGGAACGAGTGCACGGGCAATGTTGAGCATCGTTCCGTCACCTCCCAGCACGATTGCAAGATCTGCCTGTTTACCGATTTCTTCCAGTGTCAGTATAGGGTACCTGCTGTTACTGATATGGGCGGCGGTCAGAGAGTCCAGTACCACACTGATACCTCGGTCGGTCAGATACTCTGCCAGACTCAGCAGGGGAATCACGATATCGGGATTTTTGTGTTTCCCGATCAGAGCAATCGTTTTGAATAAGGCGCTGTCCATTAGTGATAAGAGGTCGGAGCGGTTAAAAATACCTGGATTTCTGTTTCAGGCGATCCGGCTGATTCCAAGTGACCGTAAGGATCGGATATTACCGCAGCCCATGCCAAAAAAGGTAGAAATCAGCCGAGAAGTAGTATTACGCTATCCATGAAACCAAGGGATTTCAGCTTCAGGCCAACCCCACTTGTAGCAGGGCTGATTCGTGTAGAATAGATAAATGCTTAACGAACGCGAGAAAATTCTGCTAAAAACCCTGGTTGAACGTTATATTCATGAAGGTCAGCCAGTCGGTTCACGCTCACTCGCCAAGTTTTCCGGATTGGACCTGAGTCCGGCCACGATCCGCAATGTGATGACTGATCTCGAAGAAATGGGGTATGTTTCCAGTCCGCATACATCGGCCGGGCGCATGCCTACCACGCTGGGTTATCGCTTTTTCGTCGATACCCTGCTGGTGGTCAAGTCGCTGGATAATGAGCAGATTACTTTGCTGGAGAACCAGCTGCATCCGAACAACCCCACCCATTTGATGAATGTTACCTCTCGTCTGCTTTCAGAGCTGACCCGATTTGTAGGCGTGGTGGTCACACCTAAACGGATGGGAGGCGCAGTTTTTCGCCATATAGAATTTGTGGCACTGACTGAAAAACGGATTCTTCTGATTCTGGTGACACCGGAAGGTGATGTCCAGAATCGTATCATTCTTACGGAAACCGCTTACAGTCAGTCTGATCTGATCGAGGCCGGAAATTTTCTCAATCAGCACTATGCCGGTTGTACGCTGGAAGAAATTCGCTCAGGGCTCCAGCGCGAGTTGACACAATTGCGTCGGGATATGACTGGTCTCATGAATGCAGCAATTGAAATAGGCAATGATGCCTTGCAGGAAAGCAGCGAAGCAGTGGTAATTGCTGGAGAACACAGGCTGTTTGACGTGCGCGATTTATCAGATAATCTTTCCAGCTTGAAAAGTCTGTTCGAAATGTTTGAGCGAAAATCTAAACTGTTACAACTGATGGAGCTGAGCCGTCAGGCACACGGGGTGAAGATCTTCATCGGGGGAGAGTCGGATGAAACGATGCTGGAAGAGGTCAGTGTCGTTACTGCACCTTATGAAATGGAAGGAAAAATCGTCGGCACGATTGGTGTGATCGGCCCGCGGCGCATGGCTTATGAACGTATCATTCCTATCGTGGATATTACCGCCAAGCTGCTTTCGAGCAATCTGTCGTAATAGCCTGTTTACTTCATTCCACTTATGACTCGAATGTTACCGGAACCCGCTTATCGCCATGGTTCGGTCGGCAAGACCGGTGTTCTGATGATCAATCTGGGTACGCCGGATGCACCGACTGCCAAAGCACTGAGAGCTTATCTGAAGCAGTTTCTGAGCGAGCCGCGTATCGTCGAATTTCCACGCTGGTTGTGGTGGTTCATTCTGAATGGCATCATTCTCAATGTCCGGCCGGCCAAGTCTGCCAAAAAGTATGAGCAGATATGGACATCCGAAGGTTCTCCCCTGAGAGTGCATACTGCGCGCCAGACGGCACTGGTAGCCGCTTTACTGGAGCAGCAGGCTGATTCTTCGCTGGTGGTTGAATATGCGATGATTATTGGCAATCCGTCCATTGCGGAAAAATTGCAGCAGATGAAAGTACAAGGCTGTGACCGTATTCTGGTATTACCGCTATTTCCCCAATACGCTGCCAGCAGTACCGGTTGTGTGCTGGACGGTGTTTTTTCCGAATTGAGGAAAATGCGTAATATTCCTGATATTCGCACTGTCAGGCATTACCACGATGATCCGGGTTATATTGCAGCACTGGCACAGAATGTTCGTGATTATTGGGAAAAACACGGCCAGCCTGACAAACTGATCATCAGTTTTCATGGCGTGCCGCGTAAAACATTGGAGATGGGTGATCCCTATCATTGCGAGTGTCAGAAAACCGGGCGATTGCTGGCTGAAGCACTGGAACTGGCGGATGATCGCTATCAGATATGTTTTCAGTCTCGTTTTGGTTTTGCGCAATGGTTGGGACCTTATACTGCGGAAATTCTGGCAGAGTTGGGTAAACAGAAAACCGGGCGAGTCGATGTCGTTTGTCCTGGCTTCGTCTCGGATTGCCTGGAAACACTCGAAGAAATTGCACTGGAAGGAAAAGCGATTTTTACCGAGGCGGGCGGGGGTGAATTTCATTACATACCAAGCCTCAATGAGCATCCACTCTGGATCGAGGCGATCGGGAATATCATTCAAACCCATTTGACCGGTTGGGCTGATCGGCGATTATCCGAAGAAGCTGCGGAACGATCCCGCAAACGGGCGCTTGCTCTGGGTGCAAGGGAATGATGTGTTCATGTGTGATTTCACCAATGACCGGTGCAGCGTTTTTGCCCCTGGCAGACGTCAGATACCCGGGGTATGTCCAGATTTAAGGGAGGGATAGTGATGAGTATTTCAAAGATAAAGTTATTGTTTTCCTGCCTGCTTGTTTGTATTCTCGCCGCTTGTGCGACTTCTCCCACTGGCCGGACACAGGTTGCTTTCATGCCGGATGCTGAGGTGAACAGCATGGGCCTCCAGGCATTCGATACATTGAAGCGAGAAAACAAAATCAGTCATGATGCGGCAAATAACCGTTTCGTCAGTTGTGTAGCCAGTGCGATTACACGGGAAGTGGGAGGAGAATGGGAAGTCGTCGTGTTTGAAGATGAATCACTGAATGCGTTTGCGTTGCCCGGCGGAAAAATTGGTGTGCACACCGGCCTGCTCAATCTGGTGGATAACCAGGATCAGCTGGCAGTAGTCATTGGCCACGAAGTCGGACATGTAATGGCGCGCCACAGTAATGAGCGCTTATCTCAGCAGGCGGGCACCAATCTGGGAATTTCACTCATCCAGGCGATTGCCGCACCCCAATCTGCATTGGGGCAGACAGCAGTCGGTCTGCTGGGGATTGGTGCGCAATACGGGGTTATCATGCCGTTTAGCAGATTGCATGAATCAGAGGCAGATACGATCGGCCTGGATTTAATGGCCAAGGCCGGGTTCAATCCGGCAGAAAGCATAAGATTGTGGCAAAAAATGGCACAGGCCAGCCAGGGAGCAGAACCGGTAGAATTTTTGTCCACACATCCTTCGCATACTTCCCGTATACAAAATCTGCAGGCAGATTTGCCAAGGGCGCAACGATTACAGCAGCAGGCAAATGCTGCAGGAAAGAATCCCCGCTGTACCAAATAGACTCATTGGGTGACGGCTGTACGAGCAATGAATGAGGTGTTCGCAATACAATTGCGGAACGGCGGTTTGCTGGTTTTAGGGAAATTATTTTTTTTATATTTGAGGAGATAAAAACAAATGTCGCAGAAGCACCCTGTCATTGCAGTAACCGGATCATCCGGAGCTGGAACTTCTACAGTCAAGACAAGTTTTGAGCATATTTTTCAGCGCGAGCGGCTGAATGTGGCTGTGGTGGAAGGAGACAGCTTCCACCGTTATGACCGTGAATCCATGAAACAGGCAGTTGAAGAGTCGGAAAAAGGGGGAGGGCGTCCTATCAGCCATTTCGGCCCGGAAGCCAATGAATTCGAGAAACTGGAAGAATTGTTCCGGTCGTATGGCCAAAGTGGATCCGGAGAGATTCGTCTTTATCTGCATAATGAACAGGAGGCTCAACCTTACAATCAGAAGCCCGGTACCTTCACACCCTGGAAGTCCATTCAGCCGGGCACTGACCTGTTGTTTTACGAAGGTCTGCATGGCGGAGTGAAGAGTGATACGGCTGATGTCAGTCAGTATGTCGATCTGCTGGTGGGTGTGGTTCCAATCGTCAATCTGGAGTGGATACAAAAGATCTACCGTGATACTGCTGCCAGAGGATATTCGGCCGAGGCGGTGACACATACCATTTTGCGCCGTATGCATGATTACGTTCATTACATTACTCCTCAGTTTTCACGCACACATGTCAATTTCCAGCGTGTGCCGACGGTTGATACATCCAACCCGTTCATTGCACGGGATATTCCCACATTGGACGAAAGTATGGTGGTTATCCGCTTCCGTGATCACCGTGGAGCAGATTTCCCTTATCTGCTCAATATGATAAGCGGGTCGTTCATGTCTCGTCCCAATACCATCGTTGTTCCAGGTGGTAAAATGGGTATGGCGATTGAGCTGATCCTGACGCCGCTGATTCTGGATCTGGTGGCAAAAAGCAAAAAATAGTTTTTCTGAGACCCCGTCGACTCTGACAGCCGGCGGGGGAATTCGGCTGTTCCCTTCTATATGACTGCATTACTTACTGATCTCAACCCGGAACAGCTGGAAGCCGTCACCTGGTCACACCAGTCAGCACTGGTGCTGGCAGGTGCCGGAAGTGGTAAAACCCGGGTGCTGACTACACGAATTGCTTATCTGTTGCAATCGGGCCGCACCCGGCCACAGAATATCCTGGCAGTTACCTTCACCAACAAGGCAGCACGCGAGATGGTCGCGCGTATCGGTGCAATGCTGCCTGTCAACACTCGTGCTATGTGGGTGGGCACATTTCATGGTTTGTGTCACCGCGTGCTGCGTGCTCATCATGAAGATGCGGGGTTGCCACAGGCATTTCAGATACTGGATATGGCTGATCAGCTGGCTGTCATCAAGCGTGTGCTGAAGGAACGATCACTGGATGAAAAGATGTTGCCGCCCAGACAACTGCAATGGTTTATCAATAATGCCAAAGAAGAGGGATTACGAGCCTCGCAGGTCGATGTGCATGGCGGTTTCAATCAGACTCTGGCCGAATGCTACCAGGCATACGAAATTGTCAGTATGCGGGAAGGTACGGTCGATTTCGCCGAATTACTGCTGCGCTGCTATGAATTATTGAGCCGCAATGAAATTCTGCGTGATCATTATCGCAGTCGTTTCGAACATATATTAGTGGATGAATTTCAGGATACCAATCGCCTGCAGTATAAATGGATCAAATTGCTGGCGGGCCCGGGTTCGCAGCAGCATGCAGCCATTTTTGCCGTCGGGGATGATGACCAGAGCATCTACGCGTTCCGGGGAGCGCATGTCGGGAATATGCGGGATCTCGAAAAGGATTTCAGCGTACCGAAGATCATCAGGCTGGAGCAGAATTATCGTTCGCACGGCAATATTTTGGATGCTGCCAATGCGCTGATCGAACATAACAAGGGGCGTTTGGGTAAGAATTTGTGGACTGCGGCGGGGAAGGGTGAACCGGTGCGGGTATATCATGCCGCCACAGATATGGATGAAACCAGTTTCATCATTGATGAAATCAAGGCACTGCATGCCGATGGCCTGGCTCTTTCTGATATTGCCCTGCTCTATCGTTCCAATGCGCAATCACGGGTGCTGGAGCATGGTTTGTTCAATGCATCTGTTTCCTATCGTGTTTATGGCGGTATGCGTTTCTTCGATCGTCAGGAAGTAAAACATGCTTTGGCCTATTTACGACTGATCGCTTTACCGGATGATGACAATGCCCTGTTGCGGATCATTAATTTTCCTCCCAGAGGAATTGGTGCACGTACATTGGAACAGTTACAGGATCAGGCTGCGATGCTCGGCACCAGTCTGTGGCAGGCAGCATTCAAGGTATATGAGGGAGGGAAAGCGGTTGCCACCAGGAACAGCCAGCCCGGGAGAGGAATAGCAGGTTTTGTCAGCCTGGTTTTATCCATGCAGCAGGATGGCGAGGGTTTGCCGTTACCGGAAATTATCCGGCGTGTGATCGATCAGAGCGGGCTGGCAGCACATTATCAGGCTGAACGTGAAGGTGGCGAGCGCCTGGAGAATCTCAAGGAGCTGATCAATGCCGCGACCAGTTTTGTGCATGAGTCCGAAGATGACAGTCTTACTGCTTTTTTGGCACATGCTTCGCTCGAAGGGGGTGAGCATCAGGCGGAAGGTTATCAGGATGCGGTTCAGCTGATGACAGTACATGCTGCAAAAGGACTGGAATTTCATTCGGTATTCATCAGCGGTCTGGAGGAAGGTCTGTTTCCCCATGAAAACAGCCGGAATGAGCCTGATGGTCTGGAAGAAGAAAGGCGTCTGATGTATGTGGCAATGACACGTGCCCGGCAGCGCCTGTATTTGAGTTACGCCGAGAGCCGCATGTTGCATGGTCAGGTGCGTGTGAACATACCTTCCCGCTTTGTTGATGAAATCCCACAAGATCTTTTGAAGAGGCTGCGCTCCGATTTTTCCGGAAGAAGTTTTCGTCAGGGGGTGTCGGGAACAGGACAAACCGTTGCCAGCACTATAAATAGCAGTCAGAAAGGCAGGAGTACGATGGCAGCAGTCGGAATGACATCATCAGGGCTGAATAGCGCAGGTTTTCACGTCGGCCAGCAAGTATCGCATGCCAAATTTGGCACGGGTATTATCCTGAATTATGAGGGTAGCGGGACGGATATGCGGATCCAGGTGAATTTTCACCAGGCAGGTACAAAATGGCTCTCGCTTGCTTATGCAAAACTGGAGCCCCTGTAACGGCAGTTGTATAGCTACCGATCTGAAAACAGGCTGCTGCCAGTTTTTCTGATGGATCTTCCTTGTAAACCGGATCCTGGGCTCGGCTCAGTGTTCATTGGTTTGGCTGGAATCTTCTTTGTTTTCTTCAGTACTTGGCTCATCTGATTTGGGCTGAGTATCTTCATCCTGTTCGTAGTGAAAGATGTCTTTGTAACTGACGTAAACGGAAGCAAATGCGACCGGGAACCAGATGATGAAACCCAACCCGTAAAGCATCGCTGCCAACATTCCAAGAACAAACAAGATGGCCATATAAATCTGGAAAGCAAAGAGATTTTTCAGGCACGCAAAGAAACTTTTGCGTATGGCGATGAGCGGAGGCATGTTCTCAAAGACTACCAGCATGGGTGCAAACCAGATCGACATCATCAGCGGAATGGCGAGCAACAGGCAAAGCAATGAGGCAAACAGCAGATCATCCATGACGCCGGGTAATTCATTTTCGCTGAATCGTTTGCCGTGCAGCCACATATCAACGACTGCATCTCCCCCAAGCAGCATGAAAATACCGGTAATCAGAATATCGCCGATCAGATAAACTCCACCGATTGTGATGAGAGGTACCGTGTATTTTTTGAATCCGTAAAACAGGTATTCCAGTTCGAGCTTGCCGCTCAGATCCAGTTTCCTACACCCGACCATGATCCCGGCTACGAAGACGGGCACGGTCAATATACCGATGAAACTGCCCAGCAACGGGATGAGTCCCAGTGTGATACCAATGAGTAAATAGGTGAAGCATAAGAGTATCCAGTTGAGTGGCGCCATACGAAAAAAGTAAAAGCCACTCAGAATCCACTGTAAGCCCTGTCTGCCGCGTACGTATCGCGCTTCCATCCGTCGTTCTCCAGTAATTTGAAGTAAGTCTGTCAAAAACCTGATTGTTTACAGGATACAGGTGAGAAAGGCAGTCGTCACCTGACCGGGTGTACTGAATGATAATTCTGATCTATCCGCCTCAGGCCTGAAAAGAGGGTAATACACCCGGATTGCTCAGGTGATGTTCCAGAATTCTTTTGAAGTGACCCGGATCTTTTTTATGTGTCAGTTCCCCGGGGCGGGGAAGATAGTAGTCATACAGACGCGATAGCCAGAAGCGCAGTGCACCTGCGCGCAGCATGGCTGGCCAGGCGGAATGTTCATCAGCCGTCAATGGCCGTACAGCATGATAGGCCGTTACGAGGGCGTGCATCCGTGTTTTGTCCATTATGCCATCTGTAAGCGTGCACCAGTCATTGGCTGTAATCGCCAGATCGTAGAGCAGCGTGTCGTTACAGGCAAAATAAAAATCGATGACACCGCCAATGCCGTCGGATGTGAACAGGACGTTATCCCGGAAAAGATCAGCATGTATGACACTCTGCGGGAGGTTGGCAGTCATCTGTGCCGCCTGGAATTGCAATTCTTCATCGAGCAGATTCTGCTCGGAAGAGGAAAGGAAAGGCATGACTGTTTCGGCCGTAGTCTGCCACCAATTCAATCCGCGCGGGTTTTGATTCCAGCCGGAGTAGTTTCGGCCAGCCAGATGCATTCTGGCAAGCATTTTACCGACTTGTGCACATTGTTTTTCTGCGACTTGTACCATGGATCGTCCGGGAAGGAAGGTTACGATACAGGCTGGTTTGCCGTTCAACTGCCCCAGCAGGCGGTGGTTTTGTGATTCAACGGGCCTGGGGCAGGGAATGCTTTGCTCGGAGAGATGTGCCATCAGGTTGAGATAGAAGGGCAGCTCGGTACTGGTCAGCTTCTCGAACAGAGTGAGAATGAATTTGTCTTGTGTAGTGGTGACCAAATAATTGGTATTTTCAATACCGGATGAAATACCCTGCAAGTCGATCAGTGATCCAAGTGAGTAATTTTTCAGCCAGACAGCAAGCTGTTCTTTGGTAACCGGGGTGAAAACAGACATGAATGAAGCGTTGAAAGTTGGTTTGAGAAGGCGGTCAACAAACAGGCAGGTTTGATGAAAGATGCTTGGGCCCTGACTCTTGCTCAGAAGCGGTAAATCTGCCACATCGGAACACTTACACCCGATTCCATATCTCCCCGGTGAGGCATCCCGGCAGCACTGCGCCGATTCAGCAGATAATAAGGTTTGCCGATCCGGGGGGTGATTTTGATGACATACAGCTCGCCATTGACGCGATACTCTTCAATCATCGTTTTGTCTTTTCCTTCGTGAATCGTTATTTCCGGTTCCAGAGATGGATCCAGTCCCAGTTCGGGAGGAAGGCCGTTTTCTTCCCCGGCAGAAGGAGATTCGGGAATTTCCGGCAATGGAATCAGATTATCCGGTTGCTGGCTGGTTTGCGCCCACGTCAGGGGCGATATCCAGACCAGGTTGCTGCAGAAAAATAAAAGCGTTGTTGACCTCATGCTGATTACCGGAAAGTTGGAATATTCTGATGTTCTCTAGTGATATGAATCTGCTAGTGCTAAAGATTGAGCTGTATGTTGCGTTCAGCAGCAGAGGGCTCAAATCCTGAAGTTTCATAATAACGGAAGATTGCATCTACGACCTGGGACGGTTCATCCACAATTTGAATGAGATCCATGTCTTCTGATGAAATGAAGTCATGTTGGACAAGTACCTGTCGAAACCAGTCGATCACTCCTGTCCAGAAATCTGAACAAACCAGAATGATCGGCATCTTGCGGGTTTTGCCGGTCTGGACGAGTGTCAATGCTTCCATCAGCTCATCCAGCGTTCCGAATCCGCCCGGCATCACGACATAGGCGGTTGCAAACTTGATGAACATATACTTGCGGGCAAAGAAGTGGCGGAAAGTCTGGCTGATATCCTGATAAACATTACGGTGCTGCTCGTGTGGAAGCTGAATGTTCAACCCCACACTGGGAGATTTGCCATAAAAAGCACCTTTGTTGGCTGCTTCCATAATACCCGGCCCACCACCGGAGATGACCGAAAATCCGGCATCCGACAATTGCCTTGCGATCGCTTCGGTTAATTTATAATGCGGATGGTCAGGAGGGGTTCTGGCGCTGCCAAAAATACTGATGGCGGGCTGGATACATTCGAGTCGTTCCGTGCCTTCGACAAATTCCGCCACAATTCCGAAAACCCGCCATGATTCCCGGGCTGACCAGGGTTTCTCCAAGGTGAGGGCATCCGATAATTTTGCTTGCAAGCTCATAGAGGTCCTTGTTTGATGAAAACACTTCTGCTAGTCGACGGTTCTTCCTACCTGTATCGTGCTTTTCATGCCCTGCCCGATTTGCGTAACCGCCTTAATGAACCTACTGGTGCAATCTATGGCGTGCTGAATATGCTGCGTCGCTTGCATAAGGAATACCGGCCAGATTATAGCGCGTGTGTGTTTGACGCAAAAGGTAAAACATTCCGGGACGATATTTACCCGCAATATAAAGCACACCGCCCGCCGATGCCGGAAGATCTGGTCTGCCAGATCGGTCCCTTGTATGCCTGTATCCGGGCGATGGGCTGGCCGCTGCTGATAGAGGAGGGTGTTGAGGCCGATGATGTTATTGGAACGCTGGTGGAACGTGCAATCGCCAGGCAGGCGCAATGTGTGATCGCAACGGGCGATAAGGATATTGCACAACTGGTCAGGCCAGGCATCTGGCTGGTGAACACCATGAATAACGAATCACTGGATGAATCAGGTATTTTGCAGAAATTTGGTGTGGCACCTGCACAGATCATCGACTTTCTGGCGCTGGTGGGGGATAGCGTGGACAATATTCCCGGGGTGGAGAAAGTAGGCCCTAAAACTGCGGTGAAGTGGCTCGATCAATATGGCACGCTGGATGATCTGATTGCGCACGCGGATGAGATAAAGGGTGTGGTGGGTGAAAATCTGCGCAAGGCGCTGGATTGGCTGAAGGTTTCAAGAAAACTGCTGACGATCAAATGTGATGTCCCCCTTGCAATGGACTGGCAGGATCTGGTTGCCGTTCCGCCCGATACAGCCAGGCTGACAGAACTCTACGAGCATCTCGAATTCCGGAGCTGGTTGCGCGAACTCAAACAGCCTGGTCCGGAGAAAAATGAGAAAGCCGAGTCAAGTGTTATGGCTGCGATAGTGGATGATCCATCGGTACCAGAGGGAGAAAATGATGATGGGCGTGACTATCAGATTATTCTGACTGATGCGCAACTGGGTGACTGGCTGGCGCAATGTGAATCTGCCGAGCTGGTTTCGATCGATACCGAAACGACCAGTCTGAATCCGATGGAAGCAAAGCTGGTAGGGCTCTCGTTTTGTATGGAGCCGAGGCAAGCAGCTTATATACCGCTTGCCCATCATTACCCGGGTGTACCTTCGCAACTGAATCGTGAACAGGTGTTGCAACGGCTGAAGCCCTGGCTGGAGAGTGACGAGAAACTCAAGATCGGACAAAATCTGAAATACGACAGGCATGTGTTTGCCAATCATGGAGTAATGCTGAACGGGATCGTACACGATACCCTGCTGCAATCGTATGTACTGGAATCCCATTTGTCGCATGATCTGGACAGTCTGGCCAGCCGGCATCTAGGCATACAAACCATCAGCTATGATGAAGTAACCGGTAAGGGAGCGAAACGTATCGGGTTCGAGCAGGTGGAAATTCATCGGGCGGGGATCTATGCAGCTGAAGATGCGGATATCCCTTTGCGCCTGCATCGGGTTTTATACCCGGTAATCAGTCAGGATGCCCATCTTGAGTATATTTATCAGCAGATCGAAATACCGTTACTGGAAGTCCTGTTCCGGATCGAACGTAATGGCGTACTGCTCGATACCGATTTACTACGGGTGCAGAGTGGTGAGCTGACGCAGCAGTTGGTTGCACTTGAACAGCAGGCGCATTCCCTCGCTGGTCATGCTTTCAATCTGAATTCAACTAAGCAGATACAAGAAATATTGTTCGGTCAGCACAAATTGCCGGTCATCAAGAAAACACCCAAAGGGGTGCCATCCACTGATGAAGAAGTGCTGCAAAGGCTGGCGTCGGATTACCCGCTGCCTAAGGTTTTGCTGGATTATCGGGGCCTTGCCAAGCTCAAATCGACTTATATCGATAAATTGCCGCAGATGGTGAACAAGCAAACCGGCCGTGTACATACCCATTATGCGCAGGCGGTTGCCGTTACCGGCCGTCTGGCAAGTAACGATCCGAATTTGCAGAATATTCCGGTGCGTACACCGGAAGGTAGGCGTATCCGTGAGGCATTCATCGCGCCGGATGGCTGGCTTATCATGTCAGCAGATTATTCGCAGATCGAGCTGCGCATCATGGCGCATATTTCCGGGGATGCAGGGCTGATACACGCTTTTTCTGAAGGACAGGATATCCATCGTGCCACGGCTGCCGAGGTGTTTGGTGTTCCTGTTGAGCAGGTAAATCCAGAGCAGCGCCGTTACGCCAAAGTTATCAACTTTGGTCTGATTTATGGCATGTCTGAATTCGGGCTTGCCACTCAACTGGGTATAGAGCGTACGGCTGCCCGTACTTTTATCGACCGCTATTTTGCGCGTTACCCGGGCGTGGCGGATTACATGCAGCGTACGAGAGAACTTGCAAAGCAGCACGGGTATGTCGAAACCGTCCTGGGGAGAAGATTGCAATTATCCGATATCCGCAGTAATCAGCGTAATCGCCAGATGGGAGCTGAACGGGCGGCAATCAATGCGCCGATGCAGGGGACTGCCGCAGATATCATCAAACTGGCCATGATCTCCGTACATCGATGGCTGGCCGAAGCACAACTCCAGAGTAAACTGATCATGCAGGTTCATGACGAGCTGGTGTTGGAGGTGCTTGTGGATGAATTACCAGTAATCAAGGAAAATCTGCCTCGACTGATGGAAAATGTTCTCAAACTGGATGTGCCGCTGAAAGTTCAGACAGGTATCGGAAAAAACTGGGATCAGGCGCATTGATTGTGTTTCTGATCCGTATTGGGAAATACAAATTTTTATCCGGTTATACTTGAAAATATTGTTAATTTTCTTGACTTATGAGAGACATCTCTTTAGATTGAAGTGGTATAAAATTGTAAATAGCGAGGAGGATAGTTACAAATATGGACGACATCGCATCAATATTGATGAATGGACTCATTGATCTGCCCTGGTGGGGCTATATTGTTGTGGCGCTGGTATTTACCCACATAACGATTGCCAGTATCACCATTTTTCTGCATCGTTATCAGGCACATCGGTCACTTGAGTTACACCCTATACCCAGTCATTTCTTTCGTTTCTGGCTGTGGCTGACAACCGGCATGGTAACCAAGGAATGGGCAGCAGTTCACCGGAAACATCATGCAAAATGTGAAACCGTGGATGATCCTCACAGCCCACAGGTCTTTGGTATAAAAAAGGTATTGGGTGAGGGTGCAGAGCTGTACAAAGTTGAGACCAAGAATCAAGAGACACTCGACCGTTATGGACATGGTACTCCTGATGACTGGATAGAGCGCAATGTATATACCAAACATAGTGTGGCTGGTATTGCGTCTATGCTGATTATCAATGTGATTTTATTTGGCCCGCTTGGGTTGACGATCTGGGCTGTGCAAATGATGTGGACGCCAGTGATGGCTGCGGGTGTCATAAATGGTATCGGACACTACTGGGGCTATCGCAATTTCCGCTCGGAGGATGCCAGTCGTAATATCGTTCCGTGGGGAATCCTGATCGGTGGGGAAGAGTTGCATAACAACCATCATGCCTATCCGACTTCTGCCAGATTATCCAACAAGTGGTATGAATTCGATATTGGCTGGATGTATATCCGAATACTGGAAATGATGGGGCTGGCACGAGTGAAGAAAATAGCTCCCAAGTTGCAGTTGAATAAAGCCAAAACCGAATGTGATCTGGAAACATTACAGGCGGTTATTTCCCACCGGTATGAGATTCTGGCGAAATACACCAAATCATTGAAGATCGCACTCAAGAATGAGCTGGTGCATTTGCAGCAGGCTGCAATTGAAAATGGTGTGGATGGTTTGACTTTGAGAAACTGGGTGCTGGCTGACGCCAAGACCTTGAAAGAGGAGGAACGTACTAAGCTGGAGACGGTATTAAGCCATGCTCAGAAGCTGGATAAGCTTTATCGCATGAGAGAAGAACTGTCTTCGATATGGGAACGTTCTGCAGCAACCAAGGATGAGTTGCTTAAGCAACTGGAGGATTGGTGTCGTCGTGCGGAAGAAAGTGGTATTGAATTACTGGAGAAATTCTCCCGCAGATTACGATGCTATGCCATGGCTTAGACGTCAGGTAATAAACAAACAAAAAAACCCGCATACGCGGGTTTTTTTGTTATTAGGACTAACTTACAAGAAATACTTTATTTAAGTTTTGTCTCTTTGTAGGTTACATGCTTCCTAGCTACCGGATCAAATTTTTTGATTTCCAGTTTTTCCGGGTTGGCACGTTTGTTTTTGGTCGTAGTATAAAAATGACCTGTTCCTGCTGAGGATTCCAATTTTATTTTCTCGCGCATAGATATACCTTTCTCTGTTTGTTTTGCAGAGCGCTAATCAGACACGCTCTCCGCGTGCGCGCATGTCGGCAACTACTGAATCAATACCGTTTTTATCAACGGTACGTAACGCAGCATTGGTAAGGCGCAGACGTATCCAGCGATTTTCGCTTTCCAGCCAGAAGCGGCGTGATTGAAGGTTTGGCAGAAAGCGGCGTTTGGTTTTATTGTTGGCATGAGAGACATTATGACCACTCATGGGGCGCTTCCCCGTGACTTGACATACACGCGCCATGTTACATAACTCCTGTGATTAAAATACCGAAGCCCAACATAATAGCTTGTATGGATATGTTTTTCAATTTAAATTAGGCCACGTTCCGCAAATGACACGACTTCACTGCTGCCGATGACAAAATGATCGAGTACCTTCACATCCACCAGTGCCAGTGCCTGTTTGAGGGATTGGGTCAATATCTCATCTGCTGTACTGGGTTCAGCGATTCCAGAAGGATGATTGTGTGCAAAAATCATAGCTGCTGCGTTGTGATAGAGGGCACGTTTGACAACTTCACGCGGATAAACACTGGCTTGTGTCAATGTACCGTTGAATAATTCTTCGGTAACGATCGTTCGATGTCTGGCATCCAGAAAAATACCGACAAAAACTTCGTATGGTTTTCCTTTCAGGCTCAGACAAAGATAGTTGCGTACGGATTGCGGAGAATCCATGATGTCACCATTCTTGAGCTCTTCCGCTAATGCGCGTTTTGCCATTTCCATAACTGCTTGTAGTTGTGCAAATTTTGCCGGTCCCATTCCAGGCAGCTCGCTGAATTCGTGCAGGCTTGCAGCACATAATTTTGTCAGACTGCCGAAATGAGTCAGCAGCTTGCGAGCCAGCTCGACAGCGCTGACCCCGGTAATGCCGGTACGCAGAAAAATAGCCAGTAATTCCGCATCTGAAAGGGCGGCGGCACCTTTCTCGATCAGTTTCTCCCGCGGGCGCTCAGCCTCCGGCCAGTCAGAAATTGCCATGTTTGAATGAATCCTGTAAAAGTGAATACGCTTGACTCCGGTGATGTGAGTGGAACGGTCATTCCAGCCAAAAATGAATGGCTGTTTTATTCTTTTACTGAAAAAATAATGTAACTATCTGAATATAAATATATCTATTGCTTAATATGATTCTGGTTGATGCGCTTGCAGGAAAACGTCTGTTGCTGGGTATAACGGGCGGTATTGCTGCCTACAAAGCAGCGGAGCTGGTCCGGCTCCTGATGCAGGAAGGGGTTGAAGTACAGGTTGTGATGACTGAATCTGCCTGCCGGTTCGTCGGTACGGCTACGTTGCAGGGACTTACGGGCAGACAGGTATTTACTGAACTTTGGGATATCGGTATGTTGAACGGTATGGCGCATATCAATCTTTCCCGGGAGGTGGATGCGCTTCTGATTGCACCGGCAAGTGCCGACTTTATTGCCAAGATCGCGCATGGTCTGGCAGATGACTTGCTATCTGCGCTTTGTCTGGCACGAGATTGTCCATTGCTGATAGCACCTGCCATGAATGTACAGATGTGGGAAAATGCTGCCACCCGGCGCAATCTCGCTACTTTACGGCAGGATGGCGTTACGGTGCTCGGACCTGGCAGTGGCTACCAGGCCTGTGGAGAAATCGGAGAGGGGCGCATGCTCGAACCGGAAGATTTACTGGATAAGGTTCGCTGCTTTTTTCAGCCTAAATATCTTTCAGGTAAGCGGGTACTGGTTACAGCGGGCCCGACTTTCGAAGCATTGGATGCAGTCAGGGGGCTTACCAACCTGAGTTCCGGGAAAACCGGTATAGCAATTGCACAGGCAGCACTTGAGGCCGGTGCACAGGTGACTCTGGTATGCGGTCCGGTTTGTCCTCCCTTTCCGGCAGTCGATAAGCTGACCCACATTGTCAGTGCCAGTGAAATGTTCTCTGCCGTAAAAGCAGAAGTGGAGGGTCATGATATTTTTATCAGCGTTGCAGCTGTTGCGGATTATCGTCCGGCTGAATGCCACCCTTCCAAACTCAAAAAAACGGTAGCAGATATTACGCTGACCCTGATACCCAACCCGGATATTCTGCAGTATGTCGCCAATCTGCCTAACCCTCCGTTTTGTGTGGGGTTTGCAGCGGAAACGGAGGCAATCGAACAATATGCCGCAGAGAAAAGGAAAAGGAAGAAATTGCCGCTGATCGTTGCCAATAATGCTGTTGAAACTATCGGTTCAAACGAAAGCTCCCTGATTCTGCTGGATGACGAAGGGACGTACTATCTGCCAAAGGCCAACAAAAATATACAAGCCCGGTTGGTCATGGCGCATATCGCCCATCTCTATGATAAACGTAAGGGATATACCCATCATAATGAAACAAGTTGATATCAAGCTGCTCGATCCGCGTCTGAAAGATGTTTTTCCCGGCTATGCCACACCGGGCTCGGCCGGCCTCGATTTGCGTGCCTGCATCGATGAAAGAATGGAAATCCATCCGGGGGAAACGCTGTTGATCCCGTCGGGTATTGCCATTCATCTGGCTGATCCCGGTTTTGCCGCAATGGTTCTGCCTCGTTCCGGCCTGGGACATAAGCATGGAATCGTGCTGGGCAATCTCGTGGGGCTGATCGATTCAGATTATCAGGGGCAAATCCTGGTTTCCTGCTGGAATCGAGGTCAGGCAGGATTCACGCTCGATCCGATGGAGCGGATCGCACAACTGGTTATCGTACCCGTGGTACAGGTCGGTTTTAATGTCGTGGAAAATTTTCAGCCGAGTCAGCGCGGAGAACAGGGGTTTGGAAGTACCGGTAAATGTTGAGATCCTGCCTTGCTGTATTGCTGATGGTCAGCAGTTTGTCGAATACGGGTGAAGCTGAGGATCAATCGCTGCCAGTCGTGAAACTCAGTATTCTGGATCATGTGATCACCGTCGAGTTGGCAGATACGACTGCTGCTCGTACGACAGGGCTCATGTATCGTACGTATCTTCCTGAAGACAGCGGTATGCTCTTTGTTTTTCCGGTTGCCGGCATTCACTGTATGTGGATGAAAGATACGACTCTTCCTTTGAGTGTTGCTTTTCTGGATGAGGCAAAAGAAATCATTAATATTGCCGAAATGACTCCGGAAACGCTGATTCCACACTGCTCTGTTCGTGCTGCACGTTATGCGCTGGAAATGAATACGGGCTGGTTTGCAGCACGAAAGATCGAAGTGGGTGACCAGGTTATGCAACTCCTGGACACCGGGAGGTAGCATACCAATGTCCGTCGGACTGTTACACCGGCGTTTATCTACCGCATGTTTGGGAGCATTCCTTTGACTGCTCTCATCATTTTTGCCATACCACCTTTATTCATCATTTTCATCATCTTGCGTGCTTGCTCGAATTGTGAGAGTAGGCGATTGACTTCCTGTACGGAAACACCGGAGCCTGCAGCAATTCGACGTTTTCGGGAAGCTTTGATAATCTCCGGCTTGATCCGTTCCTGAGGTGTCATGGAGTTGATGATGCCTTCGGTACGGTTGATGATTTTTTCATCGACATTCATGTTTTGTGCGGCCTGACTCAACTGGTGAGGCAGTTTTTCCAGCATGGCGCTCATGCCGCCCATTTTTTTCATCTGCTGAAACTGTTGCTGGAAATCGTTGAGATCGAAACTCTTGCCTGATTTCATTTTCTTCATCAGGCGTTCTGCTTCTTTCTGATCTGATGTTCGCTGTGCTTCCTCGATCAGTCCGAGCACGTCCCCCATACCCAGGATGCGCGAAGCCATGCGGTCGGGATAAAACGGTTCCAGCCCGTTCAGCTTTTCAGCGACACCGGCAAATTTGATCGGTTTGCCGGTAATGTGCCGGACAGAAAGTGCCGCTCCTCCACGTGCATCACCATCGAGCTTGGTGAGAATTACACCAGTCAGTGGCAGTACTTCTGCAAAGGCTTTGGCGGTATTGACCGCATCCTGTCCCTGCATGGCATCGACGACAAACAATGTTTCAGCCGGCTTCAGCAATTGTTCCAGCTGACTGATTTCCCGCATCATGGCTTCGTCGATACCCAGTCGTCCGGCAGTATCGACGATTACCACGTCATGATGATGCTTACGTGCGAAATCCAGGGCTGCAGTACAGATTTCAGCAGGTTGCCGGCCGGTTTGTACCGGGAAGAAATCGGCTCCGGTTTGTTCAGCCAGCAGCGCCAGTTGATCGATTGCCGCGGGGCGATAAACGTCGCAGGACACCAGCAGGACCTTTTTCTTCTGATCCATCAACCATTTCGCCAGTTTGCCGCTGCTGGTGGTTTTACCGGCACCTTGCAACCCTGCCATGAGAATGACAGCAGGCGGAGCAACATTCAGATTGAGTTCCGCCTTGTCGCCGCCCATGATGGCGACCAGCTCCTCATGAACAACACCGATGAGTGCCTGGCCAGGAGAGAGTTTGTCCAGTACTTCGTGACCGATTGCGCGTTGCCTGACTTGCTCGATGAATATTTTGATGACCGGCAAGGCTACATCTGCCTCGATCAGGGCCATGCGTACCTCGCGCAGCGCATCCTGAATATTGCTTTCAGTCAGGCGTGCCTCACCACGCAACGTTTTGATGACACCGGAAAGTCGTTCGGTTAAATTGTCAAACATGTAAGCTCCTGTAGAAACGGTATTCGCTGGCGAGAGTGACGCCCTGTGTTAAACTTTGCTGCCAGACAGTACTTCTGCTTTATTCGGACGAAGAGTAGACTGGCTGCTTCTTCGCCAATTGTTCAGACCGATTGCCAATGCCCAGCATTCTAACTTATCTCAGTGCTTCATTGCTTTACGGGATTGCCGGATGGTATTTCTGGCGAGCCATGCGTACCGACACATCTGCTGCAGGAGCAGTGCCGAATGTGAGGCTGCAGCAGTATGTAATGCTGCTTCCACTGTTAGTACACGGTCTGGTGCTTTATCACGCCGTGTTTATGGATAATGTGCTGAGCTTCGGTGTCGGGAATGCCATTTCGGCCATTGTTTGGCTGACTGCGGTGATTTACTGGGTATCCGGATTCTTTTCATCATTGCGGGGATTACAGAATCTCATCGCTCCACTTTCAGCCATAGCAGCGATCGCCGTTCTGATACCATTACTGCTGCCTTCCATCCATCCGCTTGCTCATGCCGGGATGACAGCCTTCAAGGCCCATTTGCTGGCAGCCATGCTTGCTTACAGTCTTTTCACGATTGCGGCCTTGCACGCAGTGTTGATGACGCTGCTCGAACGTCGCTTGCATCATTCAGAGGTCTCCCCGATATTCTCACAACTGCCACCGCTCCTGGTGATGGAAAAAATGCTATTCCGTCTTGTATGGGTTGGATTTATCCTGCTCAGCCTCACTCTGCTCAGTGGCATTGTTTTCTCGGAGGAATTATTCGGCCAGTCTGTCCCATTCACACATAAATCATTATTCGGTTTCATTTCCTGGGGAATATTTGCCGCTTTACTGGCGGGAAGGCATCTGTACGGGTGGCGCGGCCGCACTGCCATTCGCTGGATGCTGGCTGGATTTGTTGCACTTGTTCTGTCCTACATCGGCAGCAAATTCGTGCTGGAAATCATTCTCAACCGGTAATCAGGATTCCGGAAGTCATTGTGCTGATCAGCAGCAGTTCTTCTTGAGAATAGCTGAAAGTTTCTTTTGCCACTATTGACCGGAATCACAGATTGACAGGGTGATGTGCGCCAGAGCCCTGATTTTTTCAGAGATATGCTCCGCATGAACATAACCGACACCAATATCCGGATGCTGGATGAGTTTACGGATGCCTTATGGTTGGAGGATGGTCTGTCCCGTAATACATTGGCCAGCTATCGGGCAGATCTGATGCAACTGGTTGAATGGCTCGGCCGGCAGCCAAGGACAAACGGATCATTGAGTGACGTAACACAAGCTGATTTGCTGTCTTTTCTGTCCGACAGGATCGGGCAGGGGGTGAAAGCAAGTACTACTTGCAGGGCGCTCACCTGTATCAAACGGTTTTACCGGTATCTGTTACGCCAGGGGAAAATCCTGGCGGATCCTGCCACGAATATAGATAGTCCGAAAATCTCCCGCCATTTACCTGTAAGCCTGACTGAGACGGAGGTGGAAGCACTGCTGGCAGCACCGGACACCCGGCAGCCACTTGGTTTACGTGACCGTGCCATGCTGGAAATACTTTATGCTGCAGGGTTGCGTGTTTCAGAGCTGGTTGGATTAAGCATTTCCCAAATTCGCCAGGATATGGGAGTGGTGCGTATCTTAGGTAAGGGCAGTAAGGAGCGTCTGATTCCTCTGGGTGAGGAAGCATTGCACTGGCTGAGCTTGTATCTTCAGGAAGCGCGCCCGGTACTGCTGGCGGGCAAACATAGCAATATGTCATTCGTGACCACACGTGGTGATGCCATGACCCGCCAGGCATTCTGGTATCTGATCAAGCGCCATGCACGACAGGCAGGAATCGTAAAGCTGTTGTCTCCCCATACACTTCGCCATGCCTTTGCTACTCATTTACTCAATCATGGTGCTGATTTGCGAGTGGTGCAACTGCTGCTTGGCCATAGTGATATTTCAACTACGCAAATTTATACTCATGTTGCACGCGAGCGGCTGAAGCAATTGCATGCCCGGCATCATCCAAGGGGGACGCTGTAACTTGTGAGCCTTCGATGATGAGCTTTACACGGCGATCAGATTTGAATCGATTTGTGGAGAGTTTCTATGGCATACCTGATCGCGCAGTGAGTTTGCCCAACAGGCACGCCATAGAGATTTTCGCCTGACGATTGTATCAGTCTCTGGTTTCCACTTGCACCAGAGGTTCTGCATTGTCAGCAGTCGGTTCTGCCGAACGACGGGGCCGGCTGCGCGGCCTTCTGGAAGGCGCTGGAGGAACTTCTTCTGTCTCGGATATCTTATCCGGAGCTGTTTCTATCATGATCAATCCGCTCTGGGCGAGATCCGGTAACTCGATCGTTTGATGAGGATGCGGTTCAACCGTTACCTGATACTCGCTATCCGGTTCGCCGCGGGTATGGATTGTTTCAGTTTCAATGATCTCGGCGGACGTTGTTACCTGATTCTCAATGATATCGTTTGTCGGAGTCGAGCTGGTGTCCCCGACTGGTTCCACCGGGAGCAGGAGTATATTCTCGGTATCTTTGCTGTCATCATCAGAAGATACAACGGGTTCGACCGTTTCATTTTCTCCGATTGGTATCACTTCATCCTGCCCGGTGGCCGTGTTCAGATTTATCTGATCTTCCCGGTCACGATGCAAACTTCCACGACGGCGGCGTGAACGGCCTCGTTTTTCTGTTTTTCTTTCACTGGTAGAGTCTGCTGTAGCAGCTGTATCTGCCGGTGTTGTCGATACATCGAGCTGATCACTTGCCACTTCGAGCTTCTGCGGCGGATTCTGGCGGCCATTTTTGCGATGTTGCCGATCATTGCCGGTAGCACGATCGGCAACAGGATGCTCTACTACAGGGCGATCGAGCAGTGACGAATGGCCTGCTTCCTGCAATGATCCGTTTGCCGTTACCTGGGTACTGGTTTTCGTACGTTTGCTGCGGCCGCGATCGCGCCGGTTGCGACTACGTTCACCGCGAGAAGGTTTTGTCTGAGATTCTTCCGCAGCTTGATCGGTTTCTGTCCGGTTGCTGCCTGCCGGCCTGAACAGACTGAAGAATTTGTCCAGGAATGAAAGCTGTTCTCGAGGTTTTTCTTCAGGAACGGGGGCGGGTTGCTCGGGCTTGATACCGGTTACCGCTGCTTTGGGCCGGGTTGCCCGGGTTTCCTGGGAAATAGAGGGGAGTGTGACTTCTTCGGAGGTCTTTTCCACCATTTCGTAACTTGGCGGTAATTCGGTTGATTTGATGTCTTCATGGCGCAACCGGGTAATCGTGTAGTTGGGCGTCTCCATATAGATGTTGGGGATCAGGATAATCCCGACTTTCAGACGTGCTTCGAGCCGATATATCTCCGATCGTTTCTCGTTCAGCAGAAATGTGGCAACATCCACTGGCAGCTGTACCTGCAGCATACTGGTCTGCTCTTTCATCGCTTCTTCCTGGATGATTCTGAGAATATGCAGAGCGGATGAATCCGTTCCCCGAATATGACCGGTACCATGGCAGCGAGGACAAGGGATATAGTTTCCTTCCCCGAGAGAGGGTCGCAGTCGTTGCCGCGATAATTCGAGTAATCCAAAGCGGGAGATTTTACCGATCTGGACGCGTGCACGATCCAGGCGCAATGCCTTGAGCAGACTGGATTCCACTTCCCGTTGATTGCGGGTGACTTCCATATCGATAAAATCGACCACTACCAGTCCGCCCAGATCACGCAGGCGCAATTGCCGGGCGATTTCATCGGCTGCCTCGAGATTGGTGTTGAGCGCAGTGGTTTCGATGTCTGAACCACGTATGGCACGTGCTGAATTGACGTCGATGGAAACCAGTGCCTCGGTATGGTCAATGACAATCGAGCCACCTGAAGGCAGAGTAACCTGACGGGAGTAGGCTGTCTCGATCTGGTGTTCGATCTGGAAACGGGAAAACAGTGGAATATCATCCTGATAGAGTTTTAACCGATCCACGTTCGCCGGCATGACATTTGCCATGAACTGATATGCCTGCTCATATATTTCAGGGTTATCGATCAGGATTTCACCGATTTCCGCGTGGAAATAATCACGAATGGCACGGATCACAAGGCTGCTTTCCTGATAAATCAGGAAGACACCTTTCTCGTTACTGGCGGCCTCTTCAATGGCACGCCAGAGCTGTACCAGATAGTTCAAATCCCATTGCAGTTCTTCTTCATTGCGTCCGATACCTGCGGTGCGTGCAATGATGCTCATGCCTTCAGGTACCTGAAGGTTGTTGATGACTTCACGTAATTCTGCCCGCTCTTCCGCGCTTACCCGGCGTGAAATACCGCCACCCTGCGGGTTGTTGGGCATCAGGACGAGATAACGCCCGGCCAGAGAGATGTAAGTAGTGAGGGCAGCACCTTTGTTGCCACGCTCATCCTTGTCAACCTGTACAATCAGCTCCTGACCTTCACGTAACAGGTCGGCCACACGATGACCGGACCAGTCGGTATTCCTGTCGAAGCAGGTTGGAGCAATTTCCTTATAAGGCAAGAAACCATGACGGCCGGCGCCGTAATCGACGAAGGCAGCTTCAAGACTGGGTTCGAGGCGGGTGACAGCTGCTTTATAAATATTACTTTTGCGTTGTTCCTTGCCCAGGGTTTCGATATCGATATCGATGAGTTTCTGCCCATCTACGATGGCGACGCGCAGCTCTTCAGGCTGGGTCGCATTGAATAACATACGTTTCATTTAGTGTCTCCCGCGCTCAATTTACGGGCGAATTTCTCGTTCACTGCCAATGTGGCATCTGATGGTTTTTTGCTTGGGTGTGTCTGTAACCCGGTTGGTTGGATCATGATGCGGATGATGATTTTGGTATCCTTTGAAGTTGACCAGTCAATAACTGACAGCCGGTGTTTCGATTCCACAACCGACCGGATCAGAAACGGGCGAGATACAGAGCCTGCAGAGAACATACCCTGTGTATCCGGGTATGGAATCAGGAACTTGAATATGTGTACGTCGAGCGCGCAAATTAAATATCATCGCTGCTTGTTATATGGTGAGCGACATTAACCAGCCGGAAACTGGCTTTATCCAGCGTATGAAAACGAAAATCCGGGTACATGACTACTTGACTGACCACGCAATCGCTTCATGGTGAAAAAACAGATTTACAGGAATTCGGGTGTGAAAAGTATAGGTAAAAGCAGGGTGCCCGGTAAAGAGAAAATTATGCCGGGTATTATATCGGAACATGCGGTTGTTAAACAGATTGATGAAACTGCTGAAAGCCAGCGTATCGACAATTTTCTCATCAGATCGCTGAAGGGAATACCCAGACGTCATATTTATCAACTACTTCGCAGTGGGCAGGTGCGTGTCAACAGTAAACGTATCGATGCCAGCTATCGTCTGCAGCTTGGTGACAAAGTCCGTATTCCACCCGTTATCAGGTCGGTGAAGCCGGTATCCAGTCAGGGAGTGTATCGGACAGATCGCTTCAATATCCTGTATCAGGACGACCATCTGCTGGTGATCGATAAACCGGCCGGGATCGCGGTTCATGGAGGCAGTGGCATCAGCCATGGTGTGATCGAGCAGTTGCGCGGACAACATCCGGACTGGAAATTTCTGGAGCTGGTGCATCGCCTTGACCGTGAAACCTCGGGTATTTTGCTGCTGGCCCGCAAACGTCAATCTCTGTTGGAGTTGCACCGGCAGATTCGTGAAGGAACGGTGGAGAAGCATTATCTGACACTGGTTCGCGGAAAATGGAAAAATTCGGTACAGAATGTCCGTTTACCATTGAATAAATATTTGACTGCAGAGGGAGAAAGACGTGTTGCCGTTGCTGCTGGCAGAAATGATCAGGATAAGGCACAGCAAGCGCATACGTTGTTTACTTTGCAAAAGGCATGGGAAGATTTCAGCTTGCTTGATGCCGAACTCAAAACCGGCCGTACTCACCAGATTCGTGTGCATCTGGCCTATCTTGGCTTTCCCATAGCAGGGGATGATAAATATGGTGATTTTGGATTGAATAAACAGTTACAGAAGGATGATGGGAGGGGGCAAGTATTGAGGCGCATGTTTCTGCATGCTTCGGCATTCACCTGTACACACCCGGTGACAGGCGATCTTTTACGTCTGGAAGCACCATTGCCGGATGAGCTACGCGTATTTTTGAGAAATCTGGATTTGAATGTCCATTTGCCCTGATACGCCTTCTGTGAAGCCGAAACTCTGTGTGTTCAGAAAATTTTTATCATGGCAGGATTGCTTCTGTACTGGTTTTATCGGCTGATTCTTCGCTGGCGACGGGTGCTCGGACTGATTTCAGCACAGCAGTCAATGCCGGCCAGACATTATCCAGCATTTTTTCCTGAGCCTGGATAGTGGGATGGATTCCATCGGCCTGGAAGGATTCGGGCTGATCGCCAAAACCTTCCATCAGGAATGGAGCCAGCTGTAATTGTTGATCCCGTGCCAAGCGTGGATAGATATCACGAAACTTTTGCGTATAACTTATGCCATAATTGGGCGGCAGTTGCATGCCGACCAGTAATGGAGTGGCATTGTACCGTTTGCAGGCCAGAATGATTGCTTCCAGATTTTCATAAATGGAGGTGATCGATCGACCTTGCAGACCGTCATTTGCCCCCAGTGCAACGATAACGATATCCGGCACATGGTCGTTGAGTGCCTGTTCAATCCGGTTGCGCCCGCCCAAGGTAATTTCCCCGCTGATGCTGACGTTTATTACTCTGTAATCGGGAGACTGGTTTTGTAATCGCCGCTCAAGCAGATTCACCCATCCGGTTCCCGGTGGCAGGCCATATCCTGCGGACAGGCTGTCGCCCAGCACTATGATACTGGTGCCTGTTCCAGGCCAGGCTGAACTGAGTGAGAAGATACTAAACAAACATAATATGACGAACAGCAGTTTTTTCATGGTAAATCAACTCCCAGCTGAACAATCGGTTTCTGTGAACAATCAGCCTATCATACAGGCCAGCGGTTTAACCAGAGAGGTTGACACGGGTGAAATCCGACTGACCATTCTGCAGGATATCAATCTGGAGATCTGTGCTGGAGAATCGATTGCCGTTGTCGGCGCTTCCGGTTCTGGGAAATCAACCCTGCTCGGCTTGCTGGCAGGGCTGGATGTACCGACCCGTGGAACGGTTTTTCTCGATGGGGAAGATATTTTCAAGCTGGATGAAGACGAACGTGCCGGTTTGCGTGGCAGATTGCTGGGGTTCATGTTTCAGTCGTTCCAGTTGCTGCCCTCACTGACCGCGCTTGAAAATGTCATGTTGCCGCTGGAGCTGTCAGGTGCTGGTAATGCCCGTGAAGTTGCACATTCCTGGCTTGAACGGGTAGGGTTGGAGAAAAGGATCAGGCATTATCCCAGGCAGCTTTCCGGGGGAGAGCAACAGCGTGTGGCTATCGCGCGGGCTTTTGTCACCCGTCCGAAAATGTTGTTCGCCGATGAGCCGACCGGTAACCTGGATGCAGCAACCGGAGCTCAGATCATTGACCTAATGTTTGCTATCAATCGGGAGCAGGGAACGACACTCATTCTGGTAACACACGATGAAAACCTTTCTGCCCGTTGTTCCCGTGTCATCAAGCTAGTTGCCGGCCGGGCGGTTGACTGATTCGGGTTTGATTTTCCGCTTTTTCGTATTTCCAGCCAATTGTCCGAGGGTATCCTGAAATGAACATGATCAGGCTTTCTTTGCGTATGCTGCTGCGAGACTGGCGAGCAGGAGAACTGCATATTCTTACACTGGCACTCATCATCGCTGTGAGCAGTGTGGCTACCGTCAGCTTTTTTTCAGATCGGGTACAGAGAGCACTGGTGCTGGAAAGTAACCGGTTACTGGGGGGAGATTTACTGGTAATTTCCGACACGCCGTTGCCACCCGGTTATGCTGAATATGCCCGGCAGCTCGGATTAAAGACTACCCACCTGACCAGATTTCCCAGCATGATCAGTTTTGGTGACAACAGCCTTCTGACGAGCGTCAAGGCGGTAGCACCTGGCTATCCGTTGCGAGGGGAGTTGAAACTGGCTGACCCGCCAGCGGAAGGGGTTGCTGCCCAACATATCCGGGTTGCTCAAGGAATACCTGAACGTGAAACCGTCTGGGTGGATGAAAAGGTAATGGTGGCATTAAAAGTGACGCTGGGCGACAAGATCGAGGTGGGTGCTGCAGAATTGACAGTCATGTCGATGGTGGAGAGTGAGCCGGATCATTCCGTCGGGTTCGTCAGTATGAATCCCAGATTGCTGATGAATGAGGAGGATCTGGCTGCTACCCGGTTGATCCAGCCAGGCAGTCGAATCAGTTATCAGCTTCTGGTGGCAGGAGATGAAGGGCGTGTAGCCGGGTTCAGACGCTGGATCAGTGAGCGGCTGTCTCCGGGCGAGCGTGTCGAGGGTATTCAGGATGCACGACCGGAGATCCGGTCAGCACTTGATCGAGCTGGTAAATTTCTGAGTCTGGCTGCTCTGGCCAGTGTTGTCGTGGCAGCAGCAGCAGTGGCACTGGCCATACGGCGCTTCATCCAGCGCCATTTGGATGGTTGTGCTGTCATGCGCTGCCTGGGTGCAACTGAATCCGACCTGCTGCGCCTGTATTCATACTATTTTGTAATGCTGGGCTCGGCTGCAAGTCTACTGGGGTGTGTGCTGGCCGTGCTGACACAGGAGTTTTTGTCATACTGGCTGTCAGAACTGCTCGGGATTGCGTTGCCGTTGCCAAGCGTATTGCCCTTTATACAAGGGATACTGACCGGTATGGTGTTGTTGTTGGGTTTTGCTCTTCCCCCCTTGCTGAATCTGCGGCAGGTGCCTGCGTTGCGTGTCATCCGGCGTGATCTTGAACTGGCAAATTTGCACAGTCTGGCGGGTTATGGATTCGGATTTGCCATACTGTCTGTGCTGTTTATCTGGAAGGCTGAATCATTCAAGCTGGGTATCATGATCATGTTTGGTTTTCTGCTGGCAGTCATCCTGTTTGGCCTGTTCGGCTTGTTGCTGATCCGGTTGTTCCTGCTGACTCGTCCGCAAGGTTCGGGTCCGTGGAGTTACGGATTGGCCAATATACGAAGACGAACTATTCCCAGTCTGGTGCAGGCTACTGCATTGGGATTGGGATTGATGGCGCTGCTGACGCTGACTTTGGTTCGTAATGATTTGCTCGAGGATTGGCATGCCCGCCTGCCGGAGAATGCACCTAACCGGTTTCTGGTAAATGTTCAATCGGATCAACAGAAGAAGTTGATGGGGTTTTTCGATGAGCATGCTATTCCACGACCGGAAATTTTTCCGATGGTGCGTGGCCGGCTGATGAAAATCAACGATCGGCCGGTAAATCTTAATGATTACCCTGATCCGCGAGCCAAGCAGCTGGTTAATCGTGAATTCAACCTGTCCTGGACGGATACCCTGCAATCGGATAATGAAATCGTGGTAGGACGCTGGTGGCGCGAGGAGGTCATATCATCCGAACATGAGCTGTCGATGGAGGTGGAGTTTGCCGAAACACTGGGTCTCAAAATGGGTGATCGTCTGACTTTTTATACAGGAGGAGGAGACTTCTCAGCGACGATTACGAGTTTGCGCAAGGTGGATTGGGATACATTCCACGTAAATTTTTTTGCCGTGGTTCGTCCCGGGTTGCTCGATAATTATCCTGTAAGTTATATCACCAGTTTTTACCTGCCACCCGACAAGACACCTATCCTGCAGGAGCTGATCCGTATATTTCCGAATTTTCTGGTAATCGATGTGGCGAGTGTGATTGAACGTGTACAAAATATGATCGAGCAAGTAACGCATGCGATCGAATTTGTATTCCTGTTTACACTGTTGGCGGGATTTGCCGTAATGTACGCCGCGATTGCTTCGACTCAAGATGAAAGAATTTACGAAGCTGCAATTTTTCGGACACTCGGGGCCAGAAAGCAGCAGCTTGCGCGTGCATGGGCAGTGGAGTTTGCAGTGCTCGGGACATTGGCAGGTTTTTTTGCGGCAGCAGGGGCAAGTGCTCTCGGTTACCTGATCGGTAAATATGTGCTGCATATCACTTATTCGCCCAGCCTGTGGATTGGTGCGGTGGGTGTGCTGGTAAGCGTGATCGGTGTGACAGTAATTGGCCTGATCGGGACACGTACGACACTGTCTCAGCCACCTTTACAGGTACTCAGAAAATAAAATAATTCAATACCCGCTCTTTGAATGATGCAATGGCAATAAACAGGCTCTAGTTTTCGTTGAGCTGATTTCAATCATTTCGCTGCTTCTCATACCCTGTCCCGGCTTGTTTCGCGCTTAAATCTTTTCATCCGGGTAGATACTGCCCACGGTTGATTTGCACTGTTTTTGTACTCGATCCTTATACGCTATAGTTGACTAATATTGTCGGGTATTATACAGTTATGGCCGGGCAAATATTCATGGTAAACGTTTCTAAATCGCTTTAAACAATACGCTAGGGGGTAGCAATGAGATTGACGACAAAGGGACGGTTTGCGGTAACTGCTCTTCTGGATATCGCGATACGGCATGGTAACGGGCCGGTTGCGCTGGCCGATATCAGTGAGCGGCAAAGGATTTCACTGTCTTACCTGGAACAACTGTTCGCCAAATTGCGCCAGCGCAAACTGGTTGATAGTGTGCGCGGTCCGGGTGGAGGCTATTGTCTGGCCAAGGGGCTTGACGAAGTATCGGTGGCCGACATCATTCTGGCTGTGGATGAACCCATTGACAGCACGCAATGTGGTGGCAAAGAAAACTGTCTTGGTGACAGCAAATGTATGACGCATGACCTGTGGGCGAAACTAAACGAGATCATATTCGATTATCTCGGTCACGTTACTTTGAAGCGGTTGGTGGAGGAGCAGAGTCAGCGTGAGCTGCAACGCGAATTGCAGCGTGAGCAGGCAGTCGTCAAGTTGTATGACATGCGGGAAGCTGCGTTCTGATTATTTGCTCGCGAGAGATTTTTTATGGCAATTACATTAACTGAGCGTGCAGCCAGGCAGATCCGGCAACAACTGGAGAGGCGGGGGAAAGGGGTTGCATTGCGACTGGGTGTCAAAAAATCAGGCTGTTCGGGGTTTGCGTACAGTTTTGACTATGCTGACGAAGTGCAGGAAGACGATCAGCTGTTTGAGTCACATGATGCCCAAGTCGTTGTTCAACGTGACCAGCTGTCTTTCATTGATGGTTCCGAGATCGATTTCATCCAGGAGGGTCTGAACAGCTCGTTTAAATTTCGTAATCCGAACATAGATAATACTTGTGGCTGCGGAGAGAGTTTCAGCCTTAAAACCTAGTAAATCCAGGAATTATAAAAAATGAGTGCTGTATTACAACATTTGGTGAATCAGCCATATAAGCACGGTTTCGTCACAGATATAGAAGCTGATATTGCGCCTAAAGGGCTCAATGAAGATATTATCCGGCTGATTTCTTCTAAAAAGAATGAACCTGAATGGTTACTTGCATTCAGGCTGGAGGCTTACCGGAAGTGGCTCGATATGGTCGAGCCTGCCTGGCAGAACGTCAAATATCCCAAAATCGACTTTCAGGACATCAGTTATTACTCGGCACCCAAACCGAAGAAAAAGCTTGCCAGTATGGATGAAGTCGATCCCGAATTGTTGCGCACCTTTGAAAAGCTGGGTGTCCCCATGCATGAGCGGGCAGCTTTGGCGGGAGTTGCCGTCGATGTCATTTTTGATAGTGTATCGGTTGCAACTACCTATAAGGAGAAACTGGCTGAAGTCGGTATCATTTTTTGCTCGATTTCAGAGGCTGTGCAGAAATATCCCGAGTTGATCAGGCAGTACCTGGGTACGGTCGTGCCACCAGGGGATAATTACTATGCGGCACTGAATTCTGCCGTATTTACTGATGGTTCTTTTTGCTTTATCCCTAAGGGCGTCAAATGCCCAATGGATCTATCTACTTATTTCCGTATCAACACAGAAGAATCCGGGCAGTTTGAGCGTACATTGATCATTGCGGAGGAAGGTGCGTCTGTTTCCTATCTGGAGGGATGTACCGCTCCCCGGTTTGACACCAACCAGCTTCATGCGGCTGTAGTCGAACTGGTTGCGCTGGATGATGCGGATATCAAGTATTCAACTGTACAGAACTGGTATGCCGGAGATGAGAACGGGGTGGGGGGTATTTACAATTTCGTTACCAAGCGTGGATTAGCCAAGGGTAGAAATTCCCGTATTTCCTGGACACAGGTGGAAACAGGTTCAGCCATTACCTGGAAATACCCTTCGTGCATTTTGCGCGGAGAGAATTCGGTGGGTGAGTTTTATTCCGTTGCGGTGACCAATCATCATCAACAAGCTGATACCGGCACCAAGATGATTCACATTGGTGCGAACACCCGCAGTACCATCGTGAGCAAGGGAATTTCAGCAGGCCAGTCCAACAGTAGTTATCGTGGCCTGGTAAGGATTGCTCCGACTGCCCGGAACGCTCGCAATTATTCACAGTGTGATTCGATGTTGATTGGTAGTCAGTGCGGAGCGCACACTTTCCCGTATATCCAGGTGCAAAATGATAGTGCACAAGTTGAGCATGAGGCTTCAACATCTAAAATTGGGGAAGATCAGTTGTTCTATTTTGCCCAGCGCGGTATTGGTGCAGAAGAGGCAGTGTCGATGATTATCAATGGTTTTTGCAAGGAGGTTTTTCAGCAGCTGCCTTTGGAATTCGCGGTGGAAGCCACCAAATTGCTCAGCTTCAAGCTGGAAGGAAGTGTCGGATGATAAATGCAAATAGCAAGGTTCTGCTCGAAGTGCGTGATTTGCACGCGACGGTGGGTGGAGCCGAGATTCTCAAGGGGGTGAATCTCACTGTCAGGAGTGGTGAGATTCATGCCATCATGGGATTGAATGGTTCAGGCAAGAGTACCTTCGCCAAGGTGCTGGCTGGTCATCCGAGTTATGAAGTAACCCAAGGTACGGTACTTTTCGATGGCCAGGATTTGTCAGTACTGGCACCAGAGGAACGTGCGCAAGCCGGTCTATTTCTCGCGTTCCAATATCCAGTGGAAATACCGGGTGTTGCCAATGACCAGTTCCTGAGGCTGGCGTATAACACCGTCCAGGGACACCGTGGCAAGGAAGAGTTGGATCCTCTCGAATTCGATGATTTCGTGCGGGAAAAAATGAAATTGCTCAAGATGAATCCGGATTTTCTCGATCGCAGCGTCAATGAAGGATTTTCAGGAGGGGAGAAGAAACGTAACGAGATATTGCAGATGGCGTTGCTTGAGCCTCGCCTCGCTCTGCTGGATGAAACGGACTCAGGACTGGATATCGATGCACTCAGGATAGTAGCAAACGGGGTCAATCAGTTATCCAGCAAGGATAATGCCATGATTCTGGTGACGCACTATCAACGATTGCTGGATTATATCGTCCCTGACTACGTTCACGTGATGGAGGCAGGGCGCATCATCAGGACAAGCGGTAAAGAGTTGGCGTTGGCATTGGAAACACACGGCTATGACTGGATTCATGCAAATGATCAGGCAACCGGAGCACAGCCATGAGTACGGCCATCCGGGATGATTACCTTGAGAAGCTGATCGAATCCTGGAAAAAGGAAGCCTCTCCTGTTCATTCCGTATCGTATCTGGATCAGCTCCGGGAGGATGCGCTGGATCGTATCGAATCACTCAGACTACCCACGATCCGTGATGAGGAGTGGCGTTTCACGGATATTTCCTCACTCAGGAGCATGCCGTTTCCGAGGGCTTCTGCCGCGCCTTTACCGGGGCTGGATAAACAGGCAGGTACTTTTCTCGATGAGACCGCTTGCAGACTGGTGTTTGTTGATGGTCAGTACATGTCTGACTTGTCCAGTCTGGCAGATGACGGTTCTATCACTGTTTGCAGTTTGTCCGAGTTGATCGGTACACGTGCTTCCATTGCCGAACGATATTTTGGCCAGCTTGCTGATTTCCAGGAAAACGTATTCGTAGCACTGAATACTGCGTTGATGCATGACGGTGTTTGTATCGTCATACCGGCCGGTGTTTCCGTGAAAGTACCAGTTCATATTCTGTATGTCACCTCGCGGAAGGATGTGGCTGTCTATCCACGTTGCCTCTTGATTGCGGAACCGGGGGCTAACTTGACCGTTGTCGAAGAATATGTGACGTTGCATGAGGGAGCATCTCTGACAAACGCAGTAACGGAAATGTATATCAGAGATTCAGCTTGTGTGAATCATATCCGTGTGCAACGTGAGAGTTCGCAGGCTTTCCATATCGCCAATGGTTCTGTGCTTGTTGCACAGTCGGCTCATTATGATTCAGTCAGTCTTGCACTGGGTGCACGCATTTCGCGTTTTGACCAGAAGATCATACTGGCAGGCGGGAATGCTGAGTGCGAGGTGGATGGACTGGCACTGATAGCCGGTCGTCAGCTCGCGGATACACATACTTTTATCGATCATGCCAATCCGTATTGCCGAAGCAGGCAGCTCCACAAATGTATCGTGGATGAAAGTGCTCACGGTGTTTTCAGTGGAAAAATCATGGTGCGCCCGCATGCGCAACAGACGGATGCCAGACAGTTGAACCGTAACCTGTTGTTGTCGGACAAAGCTCGTATGGATACCAAACCCCAGCTCGAGATTTTTGCCGATGACGTTAAATGTGCCCATGGGGCTACGGTGGGGCAATTGGACAACGAGTCGCTTTTTTATTTGCAGAGTAGAGGGCTCACTGAAGTGGCGGCACGCAATTTGCTGACTTATGCATTTGGTGGAGAAGTCATCAATCGTGTCATCGTGCCCTCGCTCAAACAGCGGCTTGAAGAATATATTCTCGCAAGAACACGAATTGGTTAAATCATGAAAATGGTCGATGCATTATTGACACCTTCTGTACGACAGACGATAGCATCCGGAATGGAGCGGTTGCGTGCAGATTTCCCGATTCTTGATATCAAGGTGGGTGACAAACCACTGGTTTATCTCGACAACGCTGCTTCCAGTCAGATGCCGCAAGCCGTAATCGATCGCCTGGTGCATTACCAGAAAACCCAGCATGCCAATATTCATCGCGCGGTACATCATTTATCCGATCTCGCCACCCAGGAGTATGAGGCCGCTCGGCGCAAGCTGCAGCATTTCATCGGTGCCCGTGAAGAGAGAGAGGTGATTTTCACCAGTGGTACGACTGACAGTATCAATCTGGTCATGCATGGATATGGACGTAAATTTATTCAGAATGGGGATGAAATCATCCTGACAGCGCTTGAGCACCATTCCAATATCGTGCCATGGCAAATGTTGGCCGAAGAAAAAGGTGTGCGTATCCGGGTAGTCCCGATCAATGATGCGGGTGAGCTTCTGGTGGAAGAATATGAAAAACTTTTCAATTCCAGAACCCGGTTTGTGGGTTTGTCACATGTTTCCAATGCACTTGGTAGTATCAACCCGATCAAACGCATGATTACCACGGCACATCAGCACGGTGTGCCCGTTCTGATCGATGGTGCCCAGGCAGCGCCCCACATGAAAATCGATGTGCAGGATCTTGACTGTGATTTTTATGCATTTTCAGCACATAAAATGTGTGGCCCTACCGGGGTCGGTATTCTATACGGTAAAGCACATCTGCTTGAATCCATGCAGCCATTCAAAGGGGGGGGGGATATGATTGCCTCAGTCTCCTTTGAAAAAACGACCTACAACGATATTCCGTACAAGTTTGAGGCGGGTACTCCTCCCATTGCTGCAGTAATAGGCTTTGGTGCTGCCATTGATTATCTGGAACAGATCGGCCTGGATGCCATTGCCGCTTATGAACATGAGCTGCTGGTTTATGCATCAGAACAGATCAGGATGATTCCAGGTGTGAGAATCGTGGGTGACTGTCCGGATAAAGTGGCAGTAATATCGTTTGTCGTGGATGGTATTCATCCGCATGATGTTGGCACGTTACTGAATCAGGATGGAATCGCCGTACGCACGGGCCACCATTGTGCGCAGCCGATCATGCAGCGTTTCAATGTAGCGGCGACATCACGTGCTTCATTTTCGTTTTATAACACTAAAGAAGAGATCGAGGTCCTGGTGGCGGGTATTCGATCCGTACAAAAGGTTTTCGCACAATGAGTCTGAAATCGATCTATCAGGAAGTCATTCTTGATCATAATCGTAAGCCGCGTAACTATGGTGCACTTCGTTCGCCTACTCATCATGCGACGGGACATAATCCTTTGTGTGGTGATCGCATAGAGCTGGATATCAATATGCTCGACGGGCATATTGAAGAAATCGCATTCCAGGGTGAATCCTGTGCGATCTGTAAGGCATCTTCTTCGATGATGACGAATGCTGTCAAAGGGAAATCACATCAGGAAGCTGAGGCTCTGATTCAGGAATTCAGAGAAATGCTGGTAAGTGGAGAGGATAAGAGCTTCGATCACCTCGGCAGGCTGAAGGTACTTGCGGGGGTGCGTGATTTACCGACTCGGGTCAAGTGCGCGATTCTGCCGTGGCATACCTTGCATGCTGCCATGAATTCAACGGATAGTGCCACGACAGAAGCAGATGATCATGCAAGCAAACTGGTAGCAAACAATCACTGACAGCTATGCCGAAGATTGCCGAAATCGAAGGAACCCCCAATCCCAATGCATTGAAATTTGTCCTGAAGGAGCCACTGACTTGGGGAGTTGCTAAATCTTATGATCATGCCGAGCAGGCAGTTGATGATCCGCTTGCTGCTGCTTTGTTCGATATCGATCACGTTACCAATGTCTTTTATGTAGATCGCTGGATCACGATTACACAGGATGGAGGGGCAGACTGGCAGGATCTGGCACGTGAGGTGGCAGATCCGATTCGTGCAGCGCCGGCTGCAACGGATCAGTCGGCTGCCGTCGTTGCTGCAGCCAGTAGAACACTGGCTGATCTCAGTGAAGAGGATCAGCAGCGGCTGGAGCGAATCAATATCCTGCTGGATGAAGAAGTTCGTCCCTTTTTGCAGCATGATGGTGGTGATCTTCATGTACTGGCACTGGAAGGTAATATTCTGCGTATTCACTATCAGGGGGCATGTGGTACCTGTCCCAGCTCGATTTCCGGAACGTTGAGAGGAATTGAACAGCTTCTGAGGACGATTGAGCCGGATATCCGGGTAGTATCTGCCTGACACCATACTTACGATCTGTACAAAAATTCTTCAGAATGACTGGTTTTTACGAGAAGTGGAGATCAGTTGCCAATACAGTTATGCCATGAACATGGCATAACTGGTGCTACGTATATTCTTCGTGGAGCCTGGATTCTGATTGACTCACTGCCTTTCCTGATCAGAGAGATAAACTCCGTTCAGAGCTGTACCATGCTTTTGTGATCGCTGCACGTAATCCCCTTTCAACACTACCGCCTTCATCGTCTGTCTACTGTTCTTCAGGTGTGGTATTTATCCTTTTATATATGGGTAAATAGCTTTTTAATGTATGCTGATCGCGACGGAAATGGTTTTATCCGGTATTCCGTTTAGATATCAGGTTGTTTCGGTGTTAAAACATATAATCCCTGTTGATTTCATAAATTTGCCAACCTGCTGGTTGTGCTATAACTACTCGATTGAATGTATTCGGATAAAAACCGTAACTTCAGGTTTGTTTCGAGGGGCATCTTGCAAATTTATGTACTTAATTACCAAAAGAGGTAGATATGAGCGGTTCAGGTAAAACGATCACCCAAATGAAATCGACGGCAATTCTTGCTCCTGTGATAGCCGTTATCCTGATACTTTCAGCCTGCGGTAAACCCATGGATGCACAAGCGCTGGTGGCCGAGGCAAAGCAGTATCAGCAGCAGGGTAATGACAAGGCGGCCATTATCCAGTTGAAGAATGCGCTGCAGCAAAGCCCGAATGATCCTGAAATCCGCTACTTGCTTGGAACGCTCTATAACAGGGAAGGAGATATTCAGTCGGCAGAAAAGGAATTGAATAAAGCACTCGATCTCGGTATGGATCCGGTCAAAGTGTTGCCCGGCCTGAGTCGAGCCTGGCTGGGAATGGGAAAATTTCAGCAGGTGCTGGATGAAACCGGAAAATTATCCGACAAAGGAAATTTTGCCGAACTGCTTGCTCTGCGTGGTAATGCTTCGCTGGCGCTCGGCAAATTTGAAGAAGCCAAGGTATTGTTTGAACAGGCGTTGCAAGACAAACCGGGATTTTCAGATGCGTTGACAGGGCTGGCCAGATATTCACTTGCTCGTAACGATATTGAATCGGCCATGAATTTTTCTGAAGAAGCGGTGAAGCTCAACCCGGAAAACAGTGATGCGGTATTGTTCAGAGGCGATTTGCTGCGGGCGCAGAACAAAATCGACGAAGCACTGGCCGATTATGATAAAGCCATAAAATTGAACCCTGAATCAGAAGCTGCGTATATCAACCGGGCAACCATATCGATCAGTACCAAGAAATTCGAAGCTGCTCAGGCAGATCTGGATGCTGTTCGCAAAATTGCTCCAGGCAGTCTGCTTGCCGCTTACACTCAGGCGTTACTTGACTTCAGTCAGGGTAAACATGCGGTGGCCCTTGAGACTTTGCAACGGATATTGAGTTCGGCCCCGGGTCATTTACCGAGTGTACTGCTTGCAGGTGCTACCCAATTTGCTCTGGGTTCGTTTCCTCAGGCGGGGCAATATGTGGAACAATATCTGAAAGCAATTCCTAACAATCTTTATGCCATTAAGCTGATGGCATCGATTCAGCTGAAAAATAATCAGGTCAAACAGGCAATTACCACCCTTACTCCGGCATTGAAGTCAGTGCAGCAGGATCCGCAATTATTTGCGCTTGCTGGAGAAGCCTACATGCGATCGAAAGATTTTACGAAAGCTTCTGAATATTTTGAGAAAGCTGGCGAACTGGCGCCAGACAACGCATCATTATATACCGCGCTGGCCATGAGCAAGATGGGGCAGGGGGATAGCAAAAGTGCAATTGCTGATCTGGAACAGGCTGCCCAGCTGGATGATCAATCCGGCCGGGCGGGCGTTATGCTTGTTCTGACTCATTTGCAGCTGCGCGAGTTTGACAAAGCATTGAAAGCAGTTGAATCACAGCTTGCGGAACAACCGGATAATCCGTTGCTACATAACCTGAAAGGTGGCATTTATCTGGGTAAAAAAGATTTAGCCAAAGCACGTTCAAGCTTCAATCAGGCACTTTCCATCCAGTCTGATTATTTCCCGGCCATTTCCAATCTGGCCAGAATCGATATGCAGGAAAACCATCCTGAAGCAGCTCAGCAGCGTTTTGAAGACGTTCTGAAGCGGGATAAAAAAAATGTACAGGCAATGAATGCACTGGCGGGCATTGCACTTGCACGCGGAAATAAAGAAGAGGCCACCGGATGGCTGGAAAAAGCCAGTCGGGAAAATCCGGATGAACTGCAACCTGCTTTACAGTTGGGAGCGCATTATCTGGCAGTGAATGATCCCGGGAAATCACTTGCGCTGGCTAAGAAGCTGCAAGGTATTCATCCCGATAATCTGAGTATCGTGGAACTGCTCGCACGTTCTTACCTGGCCACTGGTGATAAAGATGCTGCACTGGAAAATTTCCAGAAACTGGCTGCCAGATTACCGGATTCTGCTCCTGCCCAGTTACAACTGGCGCAAATCTACAGCTCCATGCAGAACAACAAGGCCGCTGCTGGTTCACTAAAAAAGGCGCTGACCATCAAACCGGATCTCTGGGAAGCCAAACTGATGCAGGCCCAGCTGGCAGTCGCAGCCGATCGTGTGGAAGATGCATTCAATATTTCGCGTGATTTACAGAAGCAGCACGAGAAACTGCCGGTTGGATTCGAGCTGGAGGGTGATTTGCAGATGAGGCAGAAAAATGCCGCTGTCGCTGCTACAGCCTATGAAAAGGCACTGAACAGGCAAAAGAACAGCCAGTTGCTGATCAAACTGCATACGGCCCTGAGCCAGAGTGGAAAAGAAAAGCAGGCTGATCAGCGACTCAATCAATGGCTGAAAGAAAATCCGACCGACGCGGTTACACGTACCTATCTCGCAGGTGTTTATCTGGCCAGCAAGAAATATGATCCTGCTATCAAAGAGTATCAGACTATCTTGAAGCAGCATCCCGATCATGCTGCCACATTGAACAACCTGGCGTGGGTATATCAGCAGAAGAAGGATCCTGTTGCTCTTGAATATGCGGAGAAGGCATACAAACAGGCGCCCGACAGCCCAGCTATCCTGGACACACTCGGCTGGATTTTGATCGAGAAGGGAGATGCTGAACGAGGAACTTCACTCCTGCAGAAAGCAGTCACGGCCGTTCCGGAAGCTGCAGAAATCCGTTATCACTACGCGGTCGGATTATTCAAATCCGGCAACAAGGCTGAAGCACGTCAGGAGCTTGAGAAACTACTGGATGGCGATAAACCGTTCCCTCAGAGAGATGATGCGAAAAAGCTGCTTGAAAGCCTGTGACAAAACAGCACCGGTAAATTATTTTCGAAGCGATCGATACTGAGGATGCAGTAAACCGGTGAATCCGGGCAACATGGATGACATATCCGGATAGTTTTTTCATTGTCGGCTCTTCAGGCCGAATCTCGATCGAGCCCTAAGCAACCCCCTTGTGTGGCAGGAATTCACAAGGGGGTTTTTGTATGTATGAGATAATCTGATTTTGTTTGTGACAGCGCATATCCCGGCATGCATAACACCATCGAAAATTTCATCGGCCATACTCCCCTGGTTCGGCTCAAGCGTATTCCGAGTGAAACCAGTAATACCATTCTGGCAAAGCTGGAAGGCAATAACCCGGCTGGTTCAGTCAAGGATCGGCCAGCCTATTCCATGATCATGCGTGCACAGCAACGCGGCGACATCCGGCCGGGAGATACGCTGATCGAAGCAACCAGTGGCAATACCGGTATTGCACTGGCCATGGCAGCGGCGATTCTGGGTTATCGCATGATTCTGGTCATGCCGGAGAATCTGAGCCTGGAGCGCCGTCAGGTAATGTCTGCGTATGGTGCCGAGATTGTTCTGACTCCCAAAGAGGGAAGCATGGAGCTGGCCAGAGATACTGCTGAGCAACTGTGCAATGCCGGCAAGGGCATCATTCTCGATCAATTTTCCAATCCCGATAATCCGCTGGCGCATTATGAAACTACAGCCCCCGAGATCTGGCAGGATACGGCGGGAACGGTCACACATTTCGTAAGCAGTATGGGAACGACCGGCACGATCATGGGCTGTGCCCGCTATTTCCGCGAACAGGAGCAGAAGGTGGAAATTATCGGTGTGCAACCACAGGAGAATGCACAGATTCCCGGAATCCGTAAATGGCCGGAAGCTTATCTGCCCAAAATATACCAGCCGGAGCTGGTTGACCGTATTTTGCTGGTATCCCAGCAGGAAGCCGAGGAAATGGCTCGCCGTCTGGCGCGTGAGGAAGGATTGTTCACCGGTATTTCTTCTGGAGGGGCTCTGGCAGCCGCTCTGAAGGTTTCCGCGCAGGTGCAGAACGCAGTAATTGTTTTTATCGTATGCGATCGCGGGGATCGCTACTTATCGACCGGGGTTTTTCCTTACTGAAAGGCATGAAACCGGATCGACTCTGGTTTCATCGTGGCGGTTTTCTGGATTGTGTGTACCGACTGTTTACACGGTTCTGGTTGTTTTTTCTGATTCTTGTCTTATGTTTCCCGGCCATTGCCGCCACTCCCCGCTTTGATTTTACGCTGGAGAACATCCGGCACCCTGTTTTCAGTATTCGTTCTGCCGGTATCAAGCTGATCGGTGCTCCGTCACCCAGCCTCGAAATCAATTTGGGTGAAGTGGCGATCGGAAAGCAAACATGGCATGGCTTACGCTTGAGATGTAATCCGGTTCATATCGATCGCGAATCGATGAATTGCAATACGGGAACGTTGCAGATCGGTGAGCGATTTATGACAATGATTTTCCGGCTTTCCTTGCAACATAAACAGTTTGTGCTTGAAATCCGGCCAGCCTCAAATAAATCAAAGGAGAAATGGCGATTGGAGGTCAACTGGCAGGCAAGCAAGTGGCAAGGTGTCCTGCAAGTAGTAAACGGGGAGGGAAAATTTCTGGCTGATCTGCTGCCTCAGGGAGATGACCGGATACAGGTGCATCAGGCAATACTCAATGGAAACATCCGTCTGAGCGGGAACAACGCTTCAGTTTCAGCACTGTCAGCATGGTTGGGTATCAGTAAATTATCCTTCAGTGATGCGAGTGGTTTACACGCGGGCGAAGGGATCGATCTGCAGCTTGACGCAGATGCACAACAAAAACGGAATGACTGGCAGTGGCGGGGCAAAATCACTTGGCCAGAGGGTGAAATTTTCTGGCAACCGTTTTATTTCTCCGGAGAAGGGCATCAGTTAACTGTCAGAGGAACGGTAAAAGATGAGCGTATCAATATAACGCAGGGTGAATTCAATCTGGCGGGTACAGGTAAGGCTGATTTTTCTGCAGTGGCCGGTATTGCGGACCAGTCATTGCAGCAGGCGTGGTTATCGGCCAGAGATCTGGAATTATCTGCTTTGTTTGGCAGCATCATCCGGCCGCTGGCTGTGGATACTGCGCTGGCTGAGACAGAGGCTGCCGGGCAGGTGAACATTGACTGGCGCTATCAGGGTAACGATAACCAGGAATTAATCGTCGGTTTGCAGGATGTATCGTTGACCGACGCGCACGGACGGTTTGCGGTTGAAAGGCTGAATGCCCATATACCATGGAATAGCAACGAAAAACGGGATGGGTCGATCCGGTTCAGCAACGCCCAGATGGTGGGAATCCCTCTAGGGGAGACATATATCCCGATCGGGACTGACGGGATGCGGTTCAGTATCCCTTGTGCAGAAATACCGGTACTGGACGGAAAAATGCTGATAGAAAATTTCATGGCGTCCATGCAGGCGTCCGGCTGGCAATGGCAATTCGATGGATTACTTGCCCCGATCTCCATGGAGAAACTGACCGAATCCCTGCATATTCAACCGATGTTCGGGACATTGTCCGGCACCATACCGAGAATGAGCTACGCCAATTCAATTATGACGATGGACGGCGAACTCGTTTTTGGAATATTCGACGGGGTTGCGGTAGCCAGAAATCTGGCATTGTCCGGCCCCCTCAGCCTGACACCGCACTTGACCATGGATATGGCCATGTATCATATCGACCTTGATCTGTTGACGCGTGCCTACTCGTTTGGAAATATGCAGGGGCGAGTCGATGTGGAAATCGATGACCTTGAGTTGATTAACTGGGAGCCGGTGAAGTTTGACGCAAAACTGGCCAGCAGCGCGGGAGATTACAAACGCAGGATCAGTCAGGCGGCAATCAAAAATCTTATTGCACTGGGAGGTGGATTGGCGGTGACAGCTATTCAGAAAAGTTTTCTTGGTTTGTTCGAGCAATTTGGCTATGCGGAAATCGGCTGGAGCTGCAAGTTACGCGGCAGTGTCTGCAATATGGGAGGAATAGGACCGGCAACTCATGATGGAGGCTATATGCTGATCAAGGGCAGTGGCATACCGGCAATTACCATTACCGGCTATAATCGGAAAGTGGACTGGCCTGAGCTGCTCGAGCGCCTGAGACATGCCATTGAGAGCGGCAACCCGATTATTCACTGATGACGATGACAAAAAGTTATTACACCCCGATTCTGCTGGTAGCTGCCGGTTTTGTACTGACTGGCTGTGTAACCATCAACATCTACTTTCCGGCGGCAGCGGCCGAAAAAGTGGCTGATAAAATCATCGAAGAAGTATGGCAGACCGATGGGAACAGCGGCAAAAATGATCGATCAGGGAATAAACCGGGTAATGATGTCAGCGATAAAACTGACAGTGAAACCGGCAAAACCAAACCATAAGATTTTGCATGGCCGTGGGAACCCTGTTCTTGAGAGGAAATATCCATGTATAAACAGTTAGTCCGATTCATGATGCTGGTATCACTGGGCTGCCTTTTGTATGCCGGTACTGCGACTGCAGTGGATTTTGAAGCCAATACCCCGGCGGTTACCCGGTTGAAGCAAAACATGCGACAGCGTCATGGTCAACTGGTGCCATTTTATGACAGCGGTGCGGTAGGTCTGACTCGTGATGGTCTGATCGTTCTGCGTGACGCTAATGCCGTACCATTATCCGGACGGCAATCAGTCAATTCCCTTGTGGCTGCCGAGAATCAGGATCGTAACGCACTCTATCGTGAAATTGCATTGGCCAATAATCATCCCGAGTGGGAAGGCAATATCCGTTCGACATTCGCCCAGCGATGGATTGCATCGGCCAGATCAGGCTGGTGGTATCAGCAGGAAAATGGTTCCTGGCAGAGAAAATAGCCTGGAATGGCAGTGCTGATGAGCTGTCATTCCAGGCACTATCAGAAAAACTGCTTGAAATAGAATGATAAATAAGTGAACATTATTAAATTTGGATGTGAGGGGATTAATCCCCTGGAGTGGCGGCGCAAGCCGCCATATTGTTTCAGGATCAGAAAAATATCAGGTGTGCTTTCGTGTCTCATGTAATGAATACTTATGCACGGCTTCCTGTTACCTTTGTCAAGGGCGAGGGAGTCTGGCTGTGGGATGATCAGGGTAACCGTTACCTCGATGCGTTATCGGGTATCGCGGTTTGCGGAGTCGGGCATTGCCATCCAGTGCTGGTAAAGGCACTGTGCGAGCAGGTATCGACGTTGATCCATACTTCCAATGTCTACCATATCCAGCATCAGGAACGACTGGCTGACAGATTGACCAGCCTGTCGGGCCTGGAGAAAGCCTTCTTCTGTAATTCCGGAGCGGAAGCAAATGAGGCTGCCATCAAGCTGGCGCGACTTTACGGCCATAACCAGGGAATCAACCTGCCGACGATCATTGTGATGGAACGTTCATTTCATGGCCGGACGATGGCAACACTGACTGCCACGGGTAACCGCAAAACCCAGGCAGGTTTTGAACCGTTGCTGACCGGGTTCGTGCGGGTGCCTTACGATGATCTGGAAGCAGTCAACAAAGTAGCAGCTAACAACAGAGAAATCGTGGCTATCCTGCTGGAAACCTATCAGGGTGAAGGGGGAGTCAATTTTCCACAGGCCAATTATCTGCAGGGGCTGCGCAGGATTTGTGATCAGAATGGCTGGTTGTTGATGCTCGATGAAGTACAGTGCGGTCTGGGGCGTACGGGCAAGTGGTTTGCTTTTCAGCACAGTGAGGTCATGCCGGATGTCATGACACTGGCAAAAGGTTTGGGTTCTGGCGTGCCGATTGGTGCGTGTCTGGCGGGTGGGAAAGCAGCGGAAGTATTCAAACCCGGTAACCATGCCTCCACCTTTGGTGGCAATCCGCTGGCATGCAGGGCAGCATTGACTACCCTCGATATCATCGAACAGGAAGGGCTGATGGATAATGCGGTAACCATCGGTAATTTCATGCGGGAGGAATTCGGGCGTCGTTTACAGGCTTGGCAGGATGTTCTGAAAATTCGCGGGCAGGGGATGATGATCGGGATCGAGTTGCCGGGACCCTGCAGCGAGCTTGTGCCTGAAGCACTGAAACGTCGTGTATTGATCAATGTCACCTCCGAGAAAGTGGTGCGGTTGCTGCCGGCATTAAATATGCAGAAAGCAGAAGCAGAACAGGTGGTGACCGAGGTTTCTGCACTTATTACCTGGTTTCTTGAGAGCCGGGTGAAATAGCCATCAGGCAGCCGTCGTACGACGACTGCCTGAGAGATCTATCCCCCGGCAGATTCCCTGCTTGCTGTATTTTTCCAGACGCGACCGGATTTCAGCCCCGTTGATCTGATGATCGAGACGGGACACGAGTGTTCTCGAAAATTTTTCATTAGTAAAAATCACTTATGCAGATCAGGCATTTTTTACAATTCAAGGATTTTGACCGGCAGGAATATGAATACCTGTTCGACCGGACGCGCTGGATCAAAAATGAATTCAAGCAATACCGTCGCTACTGGCCACTGACCGACCGTACGCTCGCCATGATTTTCGAGAAACATTCGACCCGTACACGTCTTTCATTCGAGGCAGGGATGCACCAATTGGGTGGTAGTGCTATTTACCTTTCGACACGCGATACTCAGCTGGGTCGTGGTGAGCCGGTGGAGGACGCTGCCAGGGTTATCTCAAGAATGGTCGATATCATCACCTTACGTACTCACGAGCATGGGGTCATTGAACGCTTTGCTGAAAATTCACGGGTACCGGTGATCAATGGTTTGACAGATGAATACCATCCCTGCCAGATTCTGGCAGATATTTTCACTTTCATGGAACATCGAGGAAGTATTGCGGGTAAGACTGTGGCCTGGATCGGTGATTCCAATAATGTATGCAATACCTGGCTGCAGGCTGCTGAGGTGTTTGACTTCAACGTGCATGTTTCCACGCCACCGGGTTATGAAGTGGAGCCGGAACGGGCGGGTCTGTATGGCACGGATCACTACGAACAATTTGTCTCCCCGCATGATGCAGTAAAAGACGCCGATCTGGTCACGACTGATGTGTGGACCAGCATGGGTTTCGAGGATGAGGCGGATACGCGCAAAAATGATTTTGCAGATTTCCGGGTGGATGCTGAGATGATGGCCTGTGCCAAAGAAGAAGCCCTGTTCATGCATTGTCTGCCGGCACACCGCGGTGAAGAAGTGGATGCGGAGGTCATTGATGGCCCTCAGTCGGTGGTATGGGATGAAGCCGAGAATCGGCTGCATACACAAAAAGCACTGATGGAATATTTACTGCTGGGCAGAATTGGTGTCAGGTAGTTTTCGATTATTCGGGAATTTTTTAATTGTGAAGAGACATGGATAAAGTCAAGAAAGCAGTACTGGCATTTTCAGGGGGGCTGGATACCTCAGTCATTTTGAAATGGCTGCAGGATACCTATCAGTGTGAGGTGGTTACTTTTACGGCGGATATCGGCCAGGGCGAGGAGATTGAGCCGGCGCGTGCCAAAGCCGTACAGTTTGGCATCAGGGAAATCTTCATTGAGGATCTGCGCGAAGAGTTCGTACGTGACTATGTTTTTCCCATGTTCCGTGCCAATACGATTTATGAAGGGGAATATCTGCTTGGGACCAGTATTGCCCGGCCGCTGATTGCCAAACGTCAGGTTGAAATTGCGCAGCAGACCGGCGCGGATGCGGTTTCTCACGGTGCCACCGGGAAGGGAAATGACCAGGTACGTTTTGAGCTTGGTTACTATGCGTTGCAGCCGGATATTCGGGTAATTGCTCCCTGGCGCGAGTGGGATCTGACTTCGCGTGAAAAACTGCTGGCTTATGCCGAGAAGCAGGGTATCCCGATCGAAATGAAGCAGAAGGCAGGATCGCCCTACAGCATGGACGCCAATCTGTTGCATATTTCTTATGAGGGGCGTGCGCTGGAAGATCCGGCTGCGGAGCCGGAGGAGAGTATGTGGCGCTGGACGGTCTCTCCTGAAACTGCTCCAGGTGAGCCTGAATATCTGGATCTGGAATATGAACGCGGTGATATTGTTGCATTGAACGGTGAAAGGTTGTCTCCCGCAGCCATTCTGACCAGGCTTAACCAGTTGGGTGGAAAACATGGTATCGGCCGTCTCGATCTGGTGGAAAACCGTTATGTCGGGATGAAATCACGCGGCTGTTATGAAACGCCTGGTGGCACGATCATGTTGCGTGCCCATCGTGCAATCGAATCCATTACGCTTGACCGCGAAGTCGCGCATTTGAAAGATGATCTGATGCCGCGTTATGCAGCGCTGATTTATAACGGTTACTGGTGGAGTCCGGAAAGAAAACTGTTGCAGGTGCTCATCGATGAATCCCAGGTGAATGTGAATGGCCGGGTCAGAGTCAAATTGTATAAGGGTAATGTGATGGTTGTCGGGCGTGATTCCCGGACCGACTCGTTATTTGACCCCGACATTGCGACATTTGAAGAAGATGGTGGGGCTTATCATCAGGCTGATGCAGCAGGTTTCATCAAGCTCAATGCGCTGAGAATGCGGATTGCAAAAGCTCTCCGCAGGTGCTGAATTCGCAGAAAAACCTGCCCATTTCGCCATCGCCGTCAGCATGGGTATTGGCCATGAGACTATATGGTCGATATCTCTGCTGGCGGAGGTAACACCAACAACTTTGCCTTGCTGTCAGATTTGCAAAAGGTGCTGAGTTAATCGTTTTTCTGACTGTCTCCATTTTTCTTTGATCCGAAGTTATGTCACTCGAAATCCAAATAGTGAGTGAGGCTGGTATTTGGGGTGATGACGGTTACACGGGCAGGCAGCCAGGGAAAGGTTGGCTTGGAATCGTACCCGGTAACCACAGGGAAGATGTGATGGCTGGTGGTCAGGCTTGCAGCGCGCTGCGCAGGGTTTTTGCGCAATCCACCATTTTTTGCAAGGCTGTCTGCGTTTCCGGCCAGTTGCGTGTTTTCAGGCCGCAATCCGGGTTGACCCACAACAGCGTGGGATCGATATACCGGGAAGCCTTTTTCAGCAGTTCAAGCATTTCCGATGCATCAGGTACCCGGGGGGAATGAATGTCATACACACCGGGGCCGATTTCATTCGGATAGGAAAATTTCACGAAGGCATCCAGCAGTTCCATGCGGGAGCGTGAAGTTTCGATCGTGATTACATCGGCATCCAGTTCGGCGATGGCCGGCAGGATATCGTGAAACTCGGAATAGCACATATGAGTGTGAATCTGAGTTTCGTCTTTCACGCCGGAACTGGCGACACGGAATGCTTTTACCGCCCAGTCCAGATAAGATTTCCAGTCCTGTTTTCTGAGCGGGAGCCCTTCACGAAATGCCGGTTCATCGATCTGAATCATACCGATGCCGGCATTTTCCAGATCTGCGACTTCATCACGAATTGCCAGCGCCAGTTGCAGTGCAGTGGTCGATCGCGGCTGATCATCGCGCACAAACGACCACATCAGCATGGTGACCGGCCCGGTCAGCATACCTTTGACCGGTTTACCGGTCTGGCTCTGGGCATACTTTATCCATTCAACAGTCATGGCTTCAGGACGGTAGACATCACCATATAAAATGGGAGGCTTGACGCAGCGGGAACCGTAGCTTTGTACCCAGCCGTTTTCCGTGAAGATATAGCCCCATAATTGTTCACCGAAATATTCCACCATGTCATTGCGCTCGGGCTCACCATGAACCAGCACATCCAGTCCGATTTCTTCCTGTTTGCGAATCATTTCCCGAATTTCGGCACGCATGGCTGACAGATATTCGAGATGACTGAGCTCATTTTTCCTGAACGCAGCACGTGCCTGGCGGATAGTGCCAGTTTGTGGAAAAGAACCTATCGTAGTGGTAGGCAGCAGGGGCAGATTGAAGCGTTGCTGTTGCAGATGTTTTCGGGTTGCAAAGGGGTGGTTACGCTGACTGTCACGCTCGGTCAGATTATCGACTCTCTGGTGAACGATCGGATTATGGATGCGGCTGGATTCCATCCTCGATCGCCTGGCTTCATCCGAGGCAGTCAGAATCGCTTCGACTGATTCTCTACCTTGATTCAATCCACGCCCGAGTGTAGTCATTTCTTCCAGCTTTTGAGCGGAAAATGCCAGCCAATTTTTGATTTCCGGCTCCAGTTTCGTTTCCAGTGCCAGATCCACCGGGCAATGCAGCAGGGAGCAGCTCGGAGCAATCCAGAGTTCACCCGCAAATCGGGATGCAGCCTGCGACAGTGTTTCCAGTTTTTGCGACAGATCGGTGCGCCATATATTGCGTCCATCGATGCAACCCAGCGACAGTGTTTTACCGGAGAAATCTTCGGTGAGAAATGATTCGAGCTGTTCCGGGGCGCTGCTTACGTCGATATGCAGCCCATCCACCGGCAGATTCTTGAGCAGGGTAAGATGGTGATCAACCGTACCGAAGTAAGTGGTGAGCAGCAGGCGGCAGCTGCTGTCATGCAGTGTGTGATAGGCTTCTGCAAAACTATCCCGCCAGGGTTGTTCGAGATCGAGAGAAAGGATGGGCTCATCGATTTGTACCCATTCCACACCCAGCGAAGCGATTTTTTGCAGGATTTCCCGGTAAACCGGCAGCAGGCGGGGGAGCAGATCCAGTCGCTGAAAACCGGGTGTGACTTCCTTGCCAAGGTACAGATAGGTCAGCGGACCGATCAGGACAGCTTTTGCAGTTATTCCCAGTGCTTTAGCTTCTTCGATTTCCTGGAACAGCCGGTCGGATGCCAGGCGGAATTGGGTGGTGTCATCAAATTCCGGAACGATGTAATGGTAATTGGTATTGAACCATTTAGTCATTTCCATTGCCGGCTGATCGGCGGTACCGCGTGCCATGGCAAAGTACAGAGCAGGAGAAATTTTGTCACTGGTATTACCGAAACGGTGAGGAATCGCTCCGAGCAACGTGGTCATATCGAGTATGTGGTCGTACAGTGAAAAATCGCCTACCGGGATCAGGTCAATTCCTGCCTTTTGCTGTAACAGCCAGTTACCGGTACGGATTGCACGCGCTGTGGCCAGCAGTTGATCGACATCGCTTTGTCCTTTCCAGTAAGTTTCGAGTGCTTTTTTTAATTCGCGTTGTGCGCCGATTCTCGGAAATCCGAGGTTATGTGTCAGTGTTCTCATTCAATTCTCTCTACATGATCGGAAAAATCACCATTCTGTAGAATGCTCTATAATGAATCAAATGAAACTTTTTGTAATAAAATATGAATAATTTTCATATATGATCGAATTGCGGCATCTCCGTACGTTGAATGCATTACACGAGACCGGCAGCATTTCGCTGGCGGCGCAGCGTGTGCATTTGACTCAGTCCGCACTATCTCATCAGATCAAGGCATTGCAGGAGTATTATCAGTTGCCCCTCATTCAACGCAGCGGTCATGCCGTGCAGTTGACGGAGGCAGGTAAACGTCTGGTAAAACTGGCGGAGAAAATACTGGGAGAAGTTCAGTCAGCAGAGCGGGATCTGGCAAAAATAGCCCGGCAGGCGGCAGGAAGTTTGCGGATTGTGCTGGAATGTCATACCTGTTTCGACTGGCTGATGCCCATCATGGATGATTTTCGGCAGCACTGGCCGGAAGTGGAACTTGATCTGGTTTCCGGTTTTCACAGTGATCCGGTAGCGCTGCTCAGACAGGATATTGCCGATGTGGTGATCGGCTCCGAAAACAGGCCGCAGCAGGGAATCGTTCATTTTCCGCTGTTCCGCTTTGAGATTCTGGCAGTGCTGGCGCCAGGTCATGTACTCGGTAACAAACGGGTACTGGAGGCGGTTGATTTTGCACAGGATGTATTGATTACCTATCCGGTCCCCGAGGAACGGATCGATCTGATCCGGCAGGTGTTGATTCCCGCTGGCGTCAGCTGGCAGCGGCGAACGACCGAGCTGACCGTGGCCATTCTGCAACTGGTGGCGAGCCGGCGGGGAATTGCCGCGTTGCCCGGTTGGGGCATCAAAAACTACCTGGATTACGAGTATGTGATTGCCAAACGTATCGGCACCCGTGGATTGTGGAGCGATCTGTACCTTTCGGTGCGGGAAGAGGATGCTTCATTGCGTTATCTGCAGGATTTTCTGGAGACTATTGGTCAGATCTGCTTTGCCAGGCTGGATGGAATCAGGCCACTGAGCGGGAAAAGGAAAGAGAAAAAACGGGAGGCCAGAAAGACGATCGGGCAGTCATCTCCGGTTTAAGGAAGGCGACTGCCCGGTATGGGTTGTTTGCTTATCAGACTTGCAGGATCAGTGCAGGGTGACTGCGGTTTTTTCCTCGCAAATGAGATTGGCACAGTAATTTTCGTGGATACCATCCAGGAATTTCCACAGTGCATCGCAAGCCCGGCGTGTAGCGGCCAGTACTTCAGCCTGTTTTTCCGGTGTATCGGCAAATTTCTCGATGATTGCCCATTCGGCTTGTGAATGGAAGATATCGGCTGTCTGATGAACCGAGAAGAATTCGTAGCTGTCCGGATCTTTCATACCGTAAAACTTGGCCAGACCGTCGATTTTGACGGCAGCAATATCAGGCACCTGAGATTCGAACGCATGTAATGCGGCCAATCCTGCATAGAATGGTTCGTTGATGCAGATATCACGGAAAGTTGCCACCAGGTTTTCTGTTTCCGGCAGCGCATCGGCTTGTGTCAGGCTGGCATCGTCGGCTCCCAGCGCAAATGCAAATGCTTTCCACAGAGCAGGATGATTTTTCTCTCCGTGTTCTTCATCGATCAGGTTTTTCAGAACTTCCTGACGAATGCTGATATCACCACTATTTTCCACATTATGGAAATGCGGGGTATTGAAGTGAACTGCGCTGAGGTAGGTAGGCTCTGCCAGCACATTGTAGAAATACTGCTCAGCATAGTGGCGTAGTTGTTCACGAGTCAGTTTGCCTTCGGTCCAGGCAATGTAGAACGGATGCTGCAGCAGGTGTCTGCTTTGAATGATGGAATCGACCTGTTGCTTGAATGTGTTTGTAGCCATGAAAAGCTCCTGTTCAGAGTGAAATGAAATAATATGCTGCTTTTTTTATCATCGCCAATTCGGTAAATGAAGTCAAATTGATACAAGGATTTCATGCCCGGGAACCGTATCTGTTTCATGGGCGGAAAGTCATGTCACAATTACAGCTTGCAATATGGCGCGATGATAGAATGGCCGTTTTTCAATAAAAATCAGAGAGAAATATTATGTTTTCACAGAGCTTGACGATTGAGCAGGTCGATCCGGATTTATGGCAGGCCATCAAAGGTGAAGTACAGCGGCAGGAAGATCATATCGAGCTGATTGCCTCGGAAAATTATGCCAGTCCGGCTGTTTTACAGGCACAGGGTACCGTACTGACAAACAAGTATGCTGAAGGGTATCCGGGCAAGCGGTATTACGGGGGGTGCAGGTATGTGGATATCGTCGAGCAGCTTGCTATCGACCGTCTCCGGAATCTGTTCAATGCAGAATATGTCAACGTGCAGCCGCACTCCGGTTCTCAGGCAAATGCCGCGGTCTATCTGTCGGCTCTGAAGCCCGGAAATACGCTCCTGGGTATGTCGCTGGCTCATGGTGGACATTTGACTCACGGATCAGCAGTCAATATGAGTGGCAAGATATTCAATTCAATCTCTTACGGCCTGAATCCGGAAACCGAAGAGATCGATTACGCAGAGCTGGAGCGGCTTGCACATGAACATAAACCGCGCATGATCGTGGCTGGAGCATCCTCCTATGCACGAGTCATAGACTGGAAAGCTTTTCGTCAGATTGCTGACAACGTGGGTGCCTATCTGTTTGTTGATATGGCGCACTATGCCGGATTGATTGCTGCCGGTTACTATCCCAATCCTGTGGGAATCGCTGATTTTGTCACCAGTACCACACATAAAACACTGCGTGGTCCGCGTGGCGGAGTAATCATGGCCAAGCCGGAACATGAAAAGGCACTCAATTCGGCAGTATTTCCGCAGACACAAGGCGGCCCGCTGATGCATGTCATCGCGGCCAAAGCAGTGGCTTTCAAGGAAGCCTCCAGCCAGGCGTTCAAGGATTACCAGAAGCAGGTCATCGAGAATGCACGTGTCATGGCAAGGGTGCTGCAACAGCGCGGCCTGCGTATCGTATCTGGCCGTACGGATTGCCATATGTTCCTGGTCGATCTGCGTGCCAAAAATCTGACAGGAAGGGAGGCAGAATCCGCGCTGGAGGCGGCGCATATTACCGTCAACAAGAATGCGATTCCGAATGATCCGCAAAAACCTTTCGTTACCAGTGGAATACGGATCGGTACTCCGGCCATTACTACACGCGGCTTCAAGGAACCTGAGTCCGAGGAACTTGCCAATCTGGTGGCTGACGTGCTGGATGCTCCGGCCAACACAGCAGTGCTGGATCAGGTCGCCCGGAAAGCGCAGGCATTGTGTACGAAGTTTCCGGTGTATGGAAACTGACGTTCGTTTCAATTTGGAGGTGTGGCGGTGAGATGTCCGTTCTGCGGTGCTGAGGATACCGGTGTAGTTGATTCGCGAATCAGTGAGGAAGGTGCACGGATCAGGCGCAGACGGCGTTGCGTGGAATGCGAGAAGCGCTTTACAACCTATGAGACGGTTGAATTACGTTTCCCGCAGGTCATCAAACAAGATGGTAATCGTGTGGAATTCAACCGGGAAAAACTCTACACCAGCTTTGCCCGGGCGTTGCACAAACGCCCGGTTCCAACCGGGCAGGTGGATGCTGCAATCGAGCGCATACTGCAAAAACTGCTGGGAAGCGGGGTGCAGGAAATTTCATCGCGCACGATCGGTGAGTGGGTCATGCAGGAGCTTTACAGCCTGGATAAAGTGGCTTACATACGCTTTGCTTCGGTATACAGAAGTTTTGAGGATGTAGGAGATTTTCAGGAAGTCATCAGGGAAGTTCAGTCGTCTCCGCAGAACGGTGACGGCCCATCCTCCTGACAAGAATTAAAACGGCTACTTGCTTTTCAGTATCATTTTCACCGCATTGAATCAAGCAATCGGCCTGAGTCGAGGAGATTGTGGTCGTACAAAAAGAGATTGCCGGGCAATTCCGTCAGTTTGCCTGTTTGCCGCTCTGTTCGGTTACGAGGGTAACTTTTGCAAACTTTCTCTTGCCAATCTGGGCAATGACGGTGACATTGGATGGGATGATCCGGGTTTTGTCGCTTACCTTATCTCCATCCAGCTTTACCCCACCCTGCTCGATCATGCGCAGAGCTTCACTGGTACTGGCAGTCAACCCGGCCAGCTTGAGCAGTTGTGGAAGAGCCAGTCCGGCATCCTGAATATACAGCTTCTTCTCCGGAATATCGTCAGGGATGACACCTTTGCTGAAACGGGCTTCGAATTCTTCTGCCGCTCGAACGGCATCAGTCTGACTATGGAAACGTGCCACGATTTCCCGAGCGAATCGCATTTTGATTTCACGCGGATTACAGCCTGATTCCACTTCATTTTGCCACTGGCGTACGGTTTCCAGTGATTCAAAAGACAGTAATTCGATATAACGCCACATCAGAGTATCGCTTACCGACATCAGTTTGCCGAATATCTCAGCAGATGATTCATTGATGCCGACATAGTTGTTGAGTGACTTGGACATTTTCTGGATACCATCGAGTCCTTCCAGAAGAGGCATGGTCAGGATGCATTGGGGTGGCTGACCATGATGCTTCTGTAATTCACGTCCTACCAGTAAATTGAATTTCTGATCGGTGCCGCCCAGTTCGAGATCAGCTTTTAATGCCACTGAATCGTAGCCCTGAACGAGTGGATAAAGAAACTCATGAATGGCGATTGGCCGGTTCTCGTGATAGCGTTTGCTGAAATCGTCCCGCTCCAGCATGCGTGCGACAGTATAAGTGGCCGCTAGCCTGATGACATCCGCCGCGCTGAATTTATCCATCCACGATGAATTGAAAACCACCTCTGTCTGCTCAGGTTTAAGTATTTTGAATACCTGAGATGCATAAGTGTCTGCATTTTGCGTAATCTGCTCGCGTGTCAGGGGCGGACGTGTGGCGCTTTTGCCGCTGGGATCACCAATCATCCCGGTAAAATCACCAATCAGAAACAGAATATGATGGCCGAGATCCTGAAGCTGGCGCAGCTTGTTCAGCAGGACGGTATGTCCCAGATGCAGATCCGGTGCGGTTGGGTCAAAGCCGGCTTTAACTCTGAGAGGCCTGCCCTGGGCGAGCTTCTGTACGAATTCTTCTTCGATCAGCAGCTCCTGACAGCCGCGCTTGATTAGCTGCAGTTGATGAGAGATTGATTCAGACACGGCTACTCAACAAAAAATCAGTCGTCATCATATTTATGCATTTCCATGTTAGACTTTAAAAGTTTCCAACAGACGAAATAGGAGTGATGGCATTTGATTTACTACCAGTCACCTCGCAAAAGAAGAAGCATTCTAGCGCAAAAGCTCGCTGTTCTCGCACAAAAAAAAGTACGCTGGATAACCATTTTGTCCAGTTTGCCGTTATTCGGAATGGTTACTGCCTTCGGGATCGTTCCTGATGCTCCCCCGCATGAAATACCTGGTAAAAAAATCGTTCGTCCTTTACAGCTTCCGGAAAAATTTGCATCTTCTGACCCCGAGATGACATTCTGGCATCAGGAAAGCATACGCCGGGGGGATACCATTGTAGCGATTCTTGCCCGCCTTGAAATCAGCCAGGAAGATAAAAACAATTTTCTGGATGCGACTCGTGGCAGCAAGGCAATGAGCCAGCTTAAGCCGGGCGAAGTCGTTCATGCGGAAACTCGTCCAGATGGAGAATTGCTGACATTACGTTATTTCTATGGAAATGGTGAGCAGTTCCAGGTTGAAAAAGTGGACGGTGCGTTTGAACTGAGTGAGCAATCCGGTAAAAGTGATACTCATATCCAGATCGGTTCAGGGGTAATCAGCACTTCATTGTTTGCAGCCGTTGATAAGGCCGATTTGCCGAGTACGATTGCTTCTCAGATGATCGATATTTTCTCCAGCAGTATCGACTTCCATCGGGATATCCAGAAAGGTGACCATTTTACAGTCGTTTATGAATCCAGGCAGGATGAAGGTGGAAAAATTCAGGTGGGCCGAGTGCTTGCAGTAGAGTTTTTCAATAAGGGTAAATCCCGGAGAGCCGTTTATTTTCAACCATCAGATGGTAAGGGTGAATACTACACACCTGAAGGAGAAAGCCTGCGTCGACCTTTCCTGATGGCACCTCTGAAATTTTCCCGGATCAGCTCCGGATTCTCCAATGCGCGCTATCATCCCATATTGAAGCGATGGCGCGCCCACAGGGGAGTCGACTATGCTGCTCCGAGAGGAGTGCCTGTGATGGCGACAGCGGATGGTATCGTTGAATACAAGGGCTGGCAGAATGGCTACGGAAATTTGGTGGTACTCAAACATAATGCACAGTACAGCTCTGCGTATGGTCATCTTTCGGGTTTCGACAAGAGATTGCAGAAAGGAAAGCGTGTCAGGCAGGGGGATGTTATCGGTTTTGTTGGGTCAACCGGAATGGCAACCGGTCCGCATCTCCACTATGAGTTACGGGTAAACGGTGTTCAGCGTGATCCTTCCAGAATCGTCATGCCGGCTGCTCAGCCCATTAGTAAGAAACATTATTCAACTTTCCGTAGACAAACCAGCGAGTTGCTTTCCCAGCTTGATCTGCTGCGTAATTCCAGCTTTGCTGCATTGAACTGATTCAGTTCCGGGCAGTACACATATCGGATGAAATGTATTACATCGGCATCATGTCGGGTACCAGTCTGGATGGTATCGATGCAGTACTGGTAGATTTCTCCGGGCCGTCGTTTTCGCTGCTGCATACCTGTTATATTCCCTATGATCCGCCTCTCCGGGCTGCGCTGTTGGGCCTGAATCAGGCCGGTGAAAATGAACTGCACCGTGCAGCCATACTGAGTAACCAGTTGTCAGGGTGGTATGCGCAAGCAGTGGGACGGTTGCTTGAGAAATCCGGGATTGATCCCGGGGAGATCATAGCAGTTGGCTGCCATGGCCAGACGATCAGGCATTGCCCGCAACCGGAAAACGGCTACAGTATCCAACTGGTAAATGGTGCCCTGCTGGCGGAATTGACAGGTATGACTGTCGTGACTGATTTCAGGAGTCGTGATATTGCTGCCGGAGGGCAGGGAGCACCACTGGTTCCTGCATTTCATCATGAAATGTTTGCACACCAGGATATTCACCGCCTGATCATCAATATCGGTGGGATCACCAATATAACCAGTTTACCCGTCAGTGGCGGTGTGAATGGCTTTGACTGTGGACCAGGGAATATGTTGATGGATGCTTGGTGTCTGAAGCATACAGGTATGACTTATGACCACAATGGATCATGGGCGGAATCAGGAAGGGTGATCAATCCACTACTGGAAAATCTGCTGAATTTTCCCTATTTTTCTTTGCCACCACCAAAAAGTACCGGCAGAGAAATGTTCAGTCTTGACTGGTTGCAACCTTGTTTGAGGGGTGATGAAGCTACACAGGATGTTCAGTCCACGTTGCTGCAGTTGACTGTGCGAACGATCACCGATTCAGTCGAGACTTACTATCCTGCTGTCCGTGAGCTCTATTTATGCGGGGGAGGGGCGCATAACGGCACCCTGGTTACCCGGTTGCAGCAGCAATTACCGGGTCGGAGAATCAACCTGACTGATGCACTGGGTATCGAGGCTGACTGGGTGGAGGCGTGCGCATTCGCCTGGCTGGCGCGACAATCGATTGAACGCGCTCCTGGCAATCTTCCTGCTGTAACCGGCGCAACTGGCAGCCGGACGCTGGGTGCGATTTACCCGGCCTGAGACTTCAGACCGAGAAGGAAGAGCCGCATCCGCATGTGCTGGCTGCGGATGGATTTTTGATAACGAACTGTGCGCCTTGGGCACTTTCCTGATAGTCGATTTCTGCGCCTACCAGGTACTGAAAGCTCATCGAATCGACCAATAGTTTCACTCCCTGCTTTTCCATCACGAAATCATCTTCGTTGACGATCTCATCGAAGGTAAAGCCGTATTGGAACCCGGAGCAGCCGCCACCACTGACGAAAACCCTTAATTTGAGCGCCTGATTATCCTCTTCTTCAATCAGTTCTTTTACTTTGCTGGCAGCACCATCGGTAAAATTCAATGGAGGTTGAGCTGCACTTGTTTCTTCATGGATCGTTGTACCCATTTTGTTCACCTGTCTATGTGATTGGTTATTCCAATAGTTGAACAGTCAGGATTGTTTATGCCATTAACACGAGATGTGCAGTAGAAATTTTTCTGAATATCTCATGAATGCCTGACATGCCTGTAAACGCAAGCACTTTTCAGGAATCCGTGACATGATGGTTTTGCCGGTACCGGTAACCTGCAGTAAAGTAACATACCATCATAAATATGGTTTGAGGAACTGCCAAACCGTATTGTATACAGAATATTCAGGCATATAAACGGCTATACTGTTTTCTTCTGAATGAACTCTATTTTGTAACCATCCGGATCCTCTATGAAGGCGATAACGGTAGCCCCATGCTTCATCGGACCTGCTTCGCGCGTAACGCGACCACCAAGATTCCGGACTTTCTCACAGGCTTCATAGGCATTGTCGACTTCAATGGCAATATGTCCAAAACCTGTTCCGAGATCGTAGTGATCGGTTTCCCAGTTATGAGTCAGTTCCAGTACCGTACCTTCTGTTTCACTTTGATAACCGACAAAAGCAAGGGTGAATTTTCCCTCCGGGTAATCCTTGCGGCGCAGGATCTGCATTCCCAGAACATCGGTATAAAACCGGATCGAACGTTCCAGATTGCCTACCCGCAACATGGTATGAAGAATACGCATTACACCTTGACCATTTCAAAATCTTCTTTCCGTGCACCACATTCAGGACATGTCCAGTTCATAGGAACGTCTTCCCAGCGGGTTCCGGCAGGAATACCATCCTGTGGCCACCCTTCTGCTTCGTCATAGATGAAACCACAAATCATGCACATATAACGATTGTAAACCTGGTTGTCCTCTGTAGTCATAATAGATAAGTAGATTTGCTTAAGTTAAAATGACATTTTACGGTATTAGTGCATGTCTCTACCACCACCAATCGTATTATCCTTTGCTGCCAGCGACCCGAGCGGGGGGGCTGGTATCCAGGCGGACATACTGACACTTGCCGGAATGGGCTGCCATCCGCTTACTGTGCTTACTGCCGTGACTGTGCAGGATACGACCGGTGTTGAGGATATATTCGTGATGGACGCCGAATGGGTTACTGATCAGGCACGGACCGTTCTGCAGGATATGCCGGTACAGGCATTCAAGATCGGCATGCTGGGCAGTGTTGAAATCATCTCGGCCATTGCTGAAATCATATCGGATTATCCGGATATACCGCTGGTGCTGGATCCCGTCCTGGCTTCCGGCCGCGGTGACACGTTTGCCAATGAAGAAGTCATTGCGGCCATGCGTGAAATGCTGTTTCCTCAGGCAACCATTGTTACACCCAATAGTATGGAAGCTAGGCGTATTGCGCTCGATGACGAGGATGATCCGGAAATACTGGATCTGAAACAGAGTGCAGACCGGCTGCTGCAATGGGGATGTGGTTATGTGCTCATCAAAGGCGCTCACGAAAACACGCCAGAGGTAGTCAACATACTTTACGATGCCAATGGCGTGGTCCGCTCCGATGCGTGGCAGCGTTTACCCGGATCGTTTCATGGTTCGGGGTGTACTTTGTCTTCTGCAATAGCGGCCTCACTCGCTCATGGTATGTCGATTATGGATAGTGTGTATGAGGCGCAGGATTTTACCTGGCATACACTCAAGGCAGGTTTCCGTCCTGGGATGGGGCAGTATATTCCGGATAGGTTTTTCTGGACAGAGAGCGAAAATCCGGAGGAAGAGACTGGCGGTGGTACCAGCAGCTGAACCTATGAAACCGGTTGGAGTAAGTGGTCTTTATGCAATTACCCCCGATATGGCAGATACCGGTCGGTTGTGTGATGCAGTTCGCCAGGCGTTAGCTGGTGGAGTGAGCTGGCTCCAATACCGGAACAAAACGGCCGACAGCCGATTGCGACTTGTACAAGCTGCGGAGATTCATCTGCTCTGCAGGCAGTTTCAGGTTCCCCTGATCGTCAACGATCACCTGGATCTGGCCATGGAGATTAGTGCAGAGGGCTTGCATGTGGGTGGGGATGACATTTCTCCGGCGGTAGCCAGATGTCATTTGGGCCAGGATAAAATTATCGGGGTCTCCTGTTACAATCAGCTCGACCGCGCGATCGAAGCGGAAGAAGCAGGAGCAGATTATGTTGCGTTTGGCGCTTTTTATCCATCCATGACCAAAACGGGTGCACATCAGGCGCCGATTGATTTGCTGACTGCTGCAAAAAAGAAACTGGGTATTCCCGTCGTGGCAATTGGCGGTATCGATCTGGATAATGCCGAGGTGCTGATTGTCCGTGGGTGTGATGCTGTGGCTGTCAGTCAGGCTTTGTTCGGTGCACGGGATATCCAGTCTGCCGCGTGGCATTTCTCAGAATTATTTGGTTGAATCAAGAATTTCTCAATAATCTTTATAAACATTCCAATGACGATCACTAACCAGCAACTGTTCGAGCGCTCCAGACAATATATTCCGGGGGGGGTCAATTCACCTGTACGGGCTTTTAAATCCGTAGGAGGCACACCTGTTTTCTTCCAGCGTGGGCAGGGTGCCTATTTCTGGGATGTGGAAGGAAAATCCTATATCGATTATGTCGGATCATGGGGACCACTCATTCTTGGGCATGCACATCCGGATGTCGTCAGGGCAGTCCAGACTGCGGCAGGCCATGGCACCTCTTTTGGTGCGCCAACGGTTGCAGAACTGGAAATAGCCGAGTTACTGTGCCGTCTGCTGCCTTCTCTGGAGATGGTACGGCTGGTGAGTTCCGGTACCGAAGCGGGAATGAGTGCCATTCGGCTGGCACGTGGTTATACCGGCAGAAACCGGATCATCAAGTTTGAAGGCTGCTATCACGGACATGATGATGCGCTGCTGGTCAAAGCCGGTTCCGGCGCGCTGACTTTTGGTCATCCCAGTTCAGCAGGAGTTCCTGCCGAGACGGCAGGCCATACCCTAGTATTGAACTATAACGATGTGGCAGGGGTGGAAGAAACTTTCAGCAGAGTGGGTACTGAAATTGCAGCCGTGATTGTCGAACCGGTGGCTGGCAACATGAATCTGATCAAAGCGACTCCTCAGTTTCTGGAGACATTACGCACATTATGTACGAAACATGGCAGTCTGCTGATCCTGGATGAGGTGATGACCGGTTTTCGTGTGGGTTTGGAATGTGCGCAAGGGTTATATGGTATCAAACCGGATCTGACCATTCTAGGCAAGGTAATCGGGGGGGGATTACCCATGGCAGCCTTTGGTGGTCGGCGCGACGTGATGGAATGTCTTGCGCCGCTGGGGCCGGTGTATCAGGCAGGTACACTTTCCGGTAATCCAGTTGCCGTTGCTGCCGGATTGGAAACATTGCGCCAGATCCAGGTACCTGGCTTTTTCGACAAGTTGTCGACCATGACTCATAAGCTGACTGAAGGGTTGACTGCCGTTGCTGCAAAACATGGTGTGGTGTTCTGTGCACAGGCGATGGGTGGAATGTTCGGCCTTTATTTCAGAAAATCTCCACCGGAAAGTTTTGCTGAAGTAATGGAGAGCGATCGCGAGGCATTCAACCGCTTTTTTCATGCCATGCTGAAAGAGGGCGTATATTTTGCTCCTTCCGCATTCGAGGCAGGTTTCGTTTCTGCTGCGCACAGTGATGAAGAAATCGATAAAACATTGGCAGCGGCTGATCGGATATTTGGTCAGGGTATGTGAAAAACAGAGAAGCAATTCTGTAGAAATGAACGAAAGGTTCAATCCGTGCAGTTGATTGCCGTTTATATTTTGCCAGCTGGTTTACTGTGATTTTCTGACTGTAGCAATATGTCCAATTCATATAAAGAATAATTAACGGGTTATGTTTACTTGCTCTTCTTGTTTTCGGAAACTACTGATACTCCTGTCACTGGGTAGCGTACTGTCGGCTTGTGCCACTGTGGATAACCGGCATGATCCTTTGGAATCGATGAACCGCGCGGTGTTCTCGTTCAACGAGAAATTGGATGAAGTCGTACTGGAGCCTGTTGCCAGGGGATATCAGCAGTTCGTGCCATCGCCGGTCAGAATGGTCGTCGGCAATTTCTTTTCCAATCTCGATGATGTCGTTATCGCTGCCAATTCGTTGCTGCAATTGAAATTCATGGATGCAATGGCAAGTACGACACGTATCGTGATCAATACGACTTTTGGAATGTTGGGTGCCATCGATCTGGCCAGTGATATCAGTCAGGTGAGCGATATCGATATCAGTAAGCGTAATGAAGATTTCGGCCAGACATTAGGCTTCTACGGAATTGGCAGCGGCCCTTACATCGTATTGCCGATACTGGGGCCCAGCACGGTAAGGGATGCAATAGGGATTGGTGTGGACAGTACCATTTTTCACCCGGCGAGAGCCATTTACACCAGTTTCGATCTGCTGACCGTACGTTTGCCTGTTACGACTGTCGAATTTATCGATCGGCGTGAACAATTACTGGATCTGGACAAAACGCTGGAGGAAGCCTCTCTGGATAAATATGAGTTTGTCCGTGACGCCTACCTGCAAAGACGAGGGAGTCTGATAAAAAATAACGGTGCTGCTTCCGAGGAGGAGCCCGTGAATTTTGATGAAGAAGAGATAATAATCGACGATTGATTCGGTTAGGGCAGTTATTGACGGTATTTCTGCCGGGGCTGGGTAAATTACCAGCCCCGGTTTTGTTTCATCAGGCAGATTGCAGTGCCTGGATTCTCTCTTCCAGAGGCGGGTGCGACATGAACAGACGCCCGATCTGGCTTTTTTGTCCGGAGATGCCAAAAGCAGCAATCTTGTCTGGCAAATGAGAAGGTTCATACTCCTGCTGCAACCGCCGCAGCGCAGCAACCATCTTGTTCCTTCCGGAAATCTGCGCACTGCCGGCATCTGCGCGGAATTCACGCTGACGGCTGAACCACATCACGATAATCGTGGCAAGGATACCCAGCACCATTTGAGCGATCAGGCTGGTCACAAAATAAGCTGGCCCGTGCCCTTCTTCCGATTTGAAAACGGCGCGATCGACGATATGGCCGATGATCCGGGAGAGAAAAATCACGAAGGTATTCACGACCCCCTGGATCAATGCAAGCGTTACCATGTCACCATTGGCAACATGGCTGACTTCGTGAGCCAGCACGGCCTCAGCCTCGTCCCGGTTCATTTTTTGCAACAATCCCGTACTGACTGCCACCAGCGCATTGTTCCGGTTCATTCCGGTAGCAAATGCGTTGATATCGGGTGAATCGTAGATCGCTACTTCGGGCATGCCTATTCCTGCCGCTTTTGCCTGACGACGTACCGTTTCCACCAGCCAGCCCTCGGTTGAGTTGGAAGGCACATCAATGACCATGGCGCCGGTCATGTGTTTTGCACTCCACTTGGACATGGCAAGAGAAATGAGCGAGCCGCCAAATCCCAGTACGGCCGAGAAAACCAGCAGCGCATTAAAATTTAATTCACTGCCTTCGGCATCCAGTATGCGGTCAACGCCAAGCAGACGCAGGGTGATGCTCAGCATTAACAGTATGGCCAGGTTCGTTACTATAAAAAGAAAAATCCGTTTCATCATCCTCTTCCTTCAAGTTGATTGGTACGCCTATCTGACTTTGAGAGTAATAAAAAATAATCGTTCAAGCCAAGCGCCTATATGGTGACATATTTCACAATATCAAGGGATGTGTGATTTCACGTAACTCCCCCTGGTATGTCACTGGAATCCTCTTTGCTTGAGGTACAATAAAAACCTGGAAAATACGCTGGTTGCTGTACAAAATCTGAAATTACAGGCAGAGATGTACAAAAAATTACCGGCTTCACCATTTAAGAAAAAGGGAGAAGTAAATTGACTGGAGTCAGATGGGGTGTATCAAGATGAATCAGCCGTCTGTGGTAGTGGTGGGAAGCGGATTGGCTGGTTATACGGTGGTACGTGAATTGCGGAAACTGGATACCGCGGTACCGATTACTCTCCTGTCTGCCGATCACGGCAGTTTTTATTCAAAACCGATGTTATCCAATGCATTGGCAACGGGTAAAACGCCTGATTCGATTTTGAGTGCCGGTACCATGCAAATGTCCGGGCAACTGGATATTACGGTGCGGCCTTATACCAGTGTCAACGCTATCGATGTTGCTGCAGGCAGTGTTTCTTTCGAAGAAGGCGGACAACTGACTTACGATCGACTCGTTCTGGCGCTGGGAGCTGACCCGATTCGCCTGCCGATACCGGGAGAAGGTGTGGATGAAATATTATCCGTCAATAATCTGGATGATTACCGCAAATTTCGTGAAGCCCTGGAAAGTAAGCGCCATATCGCCATATTGGGTGCCGGACTGATAGGTTGCGAGTTTGCCAATGATCTTGCAGCAAAAGGTTATCAGGTAAGTGTATTCGACCTGAGCCCACAACCGTTAGGGCGATTGCTTCCTCCCGAGGCTGGCAGGTTCTTTCGCGATAAACTGACTGCAGCAGGGGTCAATTTTTTACTCGGTACAACGGTCGAAAGAGTCAGTAAGGAAAACGGGTGCTATCAGTTGTTCTACGAGGGTGGCAAAGTCGTTCAGGCAGACATGATCCTGTCCGCTGTGGGTCTGAGACCACGTACCCGCCTGGCTGCGGTTGCTGGAATTCAGGTGAATCGCGGCATTGCCGTGAATCGTTATTTGCAGACCAGTATTCAGAATATTTATGCTTTGGGAGATTGTGCAGAAGTGGAAGGAAAGGTTTTACCTTTCATTTTGCCGATTGCGCATGCGGGCAGGGCTCTGGCGGCGACGATTGCTGGCAATCCAACGCTGCTGCACTACCCGGCGATGCCGGTAATGGTCAAGACGCCTGCATGTCCGACCGTCGTCTCACCTCCTGACCCTGCTGTACAAGGTGAATGGGAAGTCGTAGCGATCGAGAATGGCATGAAAGCGCTTTATCACGATGAAGCCGGTAATCTGCACGGCTTTGCCTTGCTCGGGACAGCAACGGTTGAGCGTAATACACTGGCTTCCCGTTTGCCGCCTGTATTGGCATGAACAATGGTTGCTTACGGTAAACCCGGTTTTACCTTTTCTGGAGAAATGAAATCGAGCTTAGATGATTTTTCCGGAAATCGCAGAAAATTCATATGGATTGAGAGAAAACAGACATGCTTTATTTGATATATGGTGAGGATGTTCCCGATAGCTTGGCACAGCGGGCTGCCAGCCGCCCTGCACATCTGGCCAGAATCCGTGAATTACAGGAGCAGGGAAGGCTGTTACTGGCTGGCCCATGTCCGGCGATAGATAGCATTGACCCGGGGCCGGCCGGGTTTACCGGAAGTCTGATAGTGGCTGAGTTTGCATCACTGGATGCTGCCCTGGAATGGGCAGACGCAGACCCGTATCTGCTGTCTGGCGTGTATGAAAAAGTAACCGTCAAGCCATTCAGGAAGGTTCTGCCTGAATAGACAGGCGGCAGTGACAGGGATTACGGATACATCCTTCAGGAAGTTTGTGAAAAATTTATCTGTTTCTGAAAAGGATTCATCTGTATTTTGTTAAGATGTATGCTTCTCAGATAAAATTTGTCAACCACTTAATACTATTCAATAAAGGAAATTTTATGCGCTTATCCAAGTTTCTCTGTGTGCCACTGACTGTTCTGGGGCTGGTCTGTGTTGCTCCTCTGAATGCCCAGAGCGGGGGGACAGTTGCCAAGGTCAACGGCGTAGCGATTCCGCAATCACGTCTCGACCTGGTAGTCAAGGCCGCAACAGCGCAGGGCCAGCCCGATTCGGCTGAAGTAAGGAACGCATTACGTGAGAATCTCATCACGGAAGAGATACTGGCGCAGGAAGCAATCAAGAAAGGGCTTGACCGTAGCCCGGAGGTGGTAACACAGATCGATCTCGCGCGCCAGGGCATACTGATCAGAGCATATCAGGCTGATTTCATGCGGAACAATCCGGTCAGCGACAGCGAATTGCGCAAGGAGTATGAATCAGTAAAAGCACAGATGGGCGACAAGGAATACAAAGCACGTCATATTCTTGTGGAAACCGAGCAGGAAGCCAAGGATCTGGTTGCGGCTCTCAAAAAAGGCAGTGCGTTCGATAAACTGGCGGGCGAACGTTCCATTGACACTGGCAGCAAGAGTAATGGTGGCGAACTGGGCTGGAGTTCAGCGGCTGTGTACGTCAAACCATTTGCTGATGCGCTGACCAGACTGAAAAAAGGCGAAACCACCAGTCAACCGGTACAGAGCCCTTTTGGCTGGCACGTCATTCGTCTGGATGATGTCCGGACCGCTGTTCCGCCTTCCTTCGAGGAAGTAAAACAAAATATGCAGCAGCGGGTATTGCAGCGCAAGTTTGCAGCGGTGGTCGAATCACTGCGTAAAAACGCCAAAGTTGAATAATCAGAATTCAATCAGTAGTCAGGGGATAGAGCTCACGGTTTGCACTCTCGGAGAAAGTGCAGCCAGGAGCTCGTAACTGATAGTTTGTGCTGATCTGGCAACTTCTTCTACCGGTAACCCTTCACCCCAAAGGGTTACCAGGCTCCCTGCACCAGCTTCATTGATCCCGCTTAGATCAACAGTCAACATATCCATTGAAACACGTCCGATCAAGCGTGTGCGTCGGCCGTTGACCAGTACCGGAGTTCCGGTAGGAGCATGGCGCGGGTACCCGTCCGCGTAACCTGCTGCAACGACTCCGACACGCATCGGCTGATCGGCAACGAACTGTCCTCCATATCCCAGTCGATCCGAAAAATCAAGATGCTGTACAGCGATGATCCGGCTGGTCAGAGTCATGACTGGTTGTAATCCGAGTTCGATACCTGTTTTGTCCGGTAAAGGGGAGGCGCCATAGAGTATTATGCCGGGACGTACCCAGTCTGCATGTGTTCCGGGATAACGCAGGATTGCAGCAGAATTGGCCAATGTTCGGGGTATACAGCCTTCCCGTTTTTCCTCGAGTCGTGCAAAATTGCCCAGTTGCTGATCAACATGATCTGCTTCCAGTAAATCATCGGCGCAGGCAAAATGTGTCATCAGCGTGATACTGATATCTGTATGCCATTGTCTGAGCCTGTTCAAGACAGAATTTCCTTCTTCAGGCCTGAAACCAAGACGGTTCATCCCGGTATTGATTTTGAGGAAGATATCCGGTTTTCCTGTTTTTTTATGGGCCAGCAGCATCGATAGCTGTTCATGACAGTGAATTACCGTGCTCAGCCTGTAGTGATTGATCGCTTCAATTTCCTCTATCGAAAAGAAACCTTCCAGGAGCAGAATGGGCTGGCTGAATCCGGCTTCTCTCAACTGAATCGCCGCTTCCAGTTCAAGCACCGCAAATCCGTCGACAGCATCAAGTGCCCGGGCGACACGAAGTAAACCGTGACCATAGGCATCAGCCTTGACGATGGCCATGATACGAGCCTGGTGAACGTGTCTGCGAACGACGGCGAGGTTGTGCCGTAAAGCAGCACAATTTATGAAGGCGCGGATCGGCCGGGACATTTATAGGGGATCAACCGAGCTGAAAAAGAGTCAGCAGCTCGCGGCTGGGATGGCCACGAAGCAAACAATAAATAACTGGCGTCACGATCAATTTTCAGATCGTCTCCAGGAAACAAACCGAGTCAATGTTTCAGCTCGATGTTACTGTTCCGGGGGTGTGCGGTTTCTGGTAGAGGTTGCGGATCCAGCACGGCAATCGTCAGTGAATCATCGATCAGATATTTCTCGGCCACTTTCCTGATCTGTTCTGCGGTAATCGCCTGCAACCCCTCCAGAATGATATCTGCGTCACGGTGGGACAGCCCGACGCTTTCCAGTCTGCCAATCTGCATTGCCTGAGCAAATGTGGAATCGAGCTGATAAATATGGTTTGCCACTACCTGTGCCTTGACACGCGCAAGCTCTTCCTGTGTGACTCCGGACTGGATGATTTTGCCGATTTCAGTACGGATCGACTGCTCCAGATCATCCACCGTCTTGTCCTCGCTGGGCGCTCCATCGATGAAAAAAGTACCCGGGCCGCGTTCAATGGCATTATAGCTGGCGTCGGCCGAGATCGCGACACGTGTTTCGCGTACCAGCGTTTTGTTGAGTCTTGCAGAAGCATTGCCATCCAGCACCTCTGCCAGAATGGTCAGTGCATAGGGCTCCCATTCATTTTTCGGATCTTTCAGAACGGGGACTTTGTATCCCATGATCAGATAGGGAAGTTGTGCAGAGGCTTTCACCACCAGGCGCTTGATTCCTGTTTGAGGTGGTTCGATTTGCGGCTTGCGTTCAGACAGAGCAGAGACCCTGGCGGCACTGAATCTTCCGTAATATTTCTTTGCCAGTACGAACACATTTTCCGGATCAACGTCACCCACCACCACCAGCACCGCATTATTGGGAGCATACCAGCGCTGGTACCAGTCCCTGGCGTCATTTACCTGCATATTCTCCAGATCGTTCATCCAGCCGATGACCGGACGCCGGTAAGGGTGTGTCTGAAAAGCCGTTGCCATCATCTTTTCATACAATAGTGAATGTGCCTGGTCATCGGTACGCAATCTTCTTTCTTCCATGACAACTTGTATTTCCTTGGCGAATGCTTCCTCCGTCAATTGCAAGTTGTGCATGCGATCGGATTCGAGCTCCATCGCCATCGGTAAGTGGCGCTGGTGCAGCTGCTGATAATAAGCAGTGTAGTCACGGCTGGTGAATGCATTCTCCTTGCCACCGATGGCAGCAATCCTTCTGGAAAATTCACCGGCGGGCACACTGTCCGTTCCCTTGAACATCATATGTTCCAGCGCGTGTGCAACACCGGTTGTGCCATTGACTTCGTCCATACTGCCGGCTTTATACCAGACCTGTTGAATAACGACGGGGGAACGGTGATCTTCTTTGACGACCAGTTTGAGACCGTTGTCGAGCAGATATTCATGTGAATTGGCTGTAGCCGGCAGCGGCCATGCCAATGTAATGCAAAGTAAAGTGGCGAAGTAGCTGAAATGGAAACTGATTTTCATGTCGTACTGGAAATTGAACAGACTTGGGTCGGGTGACCGGCACCACCCCGGTAACCGGTTGATGGTATGATATTTACCTTCCTGAAACAGAAACAGCCTACCAGAATGTTTAGTATTTTTAAATCCAAAAAGAATCCTGATGAAAAAAATCCGGCTCAGGTTGAAACCGGGCCGGTCAGTTTTACCGATAAGATCAGGCAAGGGCTGACACGTACACGACAGCAGCTTGGAAAGCAGTTATCCGGATTGTTCGGTGGCAGGAAAATCGATGAGGATTTGTACGAAGAGCTCGAAACTGCTTTATTGACGGCAGATACCGGAATCGAGGCGACAAACCGGTTGCTGGAGTCATTGCGCACTCGTGTCAGGCGTGATGCACTGGATGATTCGGAACAACTCAAAACAGTCTTGCAGGATGTGCTGACCGAACTGCTGCAGCCGCTGGAACGGCCACTGGTCACAACCGGGCATACACCTTTCGTGATCATGATCGCGGGTGTGAATGGTGTTGGTAAAACTACGACCATCGGCAAGCTGGCCCATTATTTCCAGTCACAGGGACACTCCGTATTGCTGGCGGCGGGCGACACTTTTCGCGCAGCAGCACAGGAACAGCTCAAGGTATGGGGTGAACGTAACCAGATCACGGTCATTTCACAGGAAAGTGACCCGGGTAAAAAAAGTGATCCGGCAGCCGTGATTTTCGATGCAATCAATGCTGCCATTGCCAGAAAAATCGATATCGTCCTGGCTGATACCGCCGGTCGCCTGACGACCCAGCTTCATCTGATGGAAGAAATCAGGAAAATCAAGCGAGTCATCGCTAAAGCTATCCCGGATGCGCCACACGAGGTATTACTGGTGTTGGATGCAAATACTGGTCAGAACGCCGTCAGCCAGTTAAAGGCTTTCAATGATGCGCTGGGCGTTACCGGGCTGGTCATGACCAAACTGGATGGAACTGCCAGGGGCGGAGTGATTGCTGCCATCGCTGCACAATTTACCGATACACCACCAGCACTGCGCTTCATCGGGGTGGGGGAGGGGCTGGATGATTTAAGGCCCTTCAATGCCCGTGAATTTGCTGAAGCACTGTTCGACTGACGTCTTTTGCCTTGTTTGAGTGTCCGGTATGGTGGCAATGATCAGCTTCAACGATGTCAGTAAGTGTTATCCGGGAGGATTTGAGGCGCTCAAAGGCATTACCCTGTCGATCGATCAGGGAGAGCTGATTTTGTTTTCCGGACATTCCGGTGCCGGTAAGAGCACATTGCTGAAGTTGATTGCAGTCATAGAACGCCCGACTTCCGGAAGTATCGTCGTCGGACAGCAGAATATCAGTATGCTCAGGCGCAGTGCCATTCCTTACTTACGCCGGAATATCGGAATGATTTTTCAGGAACAGAAAATTCTGTACGATCGCAACGTTTTTGCCAACGTCATGCTGCCGCTGCAGGTGACTGGCTTCGATACCAGAACCAGTGCATCACGAGTGCGTGCCGCGCTGGATAAAGTCGGTCTGTTGCATAAGGAAAAGGCAGATCCGATTACCTTGTCAGGTGGTGAAAAACAGCGGTTGTGTATTGCCCGTGCAGTTGTCCATCGTCCATCTCTCCTGATCGCCGATGAACCTACCGCCAATCTCGATAGCAATTATGCACGGGACATCATGGCGGTATTCGAGTCATTCAACCAGGTGGGTGTCACCGTTCTCATTTCGACACACGACAGAATGCTGCTTGATTCGACCCGGCATCGTATCATCGAATTGAAACAGGGAAAGCTGGTCGCATGAGCAACTGGTTATCCCAACATGGCTATGCGCTGATACGTGCACTCAGGCAGCTTGCCGGAACGCCGATGACCAGCTTGCTGAGCATCATCGTTTTCAGCATCGTCCTGAGTCTGCCGGCCGGTATCTTCATCCTGCTGGAAAATTTGCGCGCACTATCCGGGCACGCAACGGATTCGCAGCAGATGACCCTCATCCTGGATACTGCGGCGGGTTCGGCTGATGTAGAACTGATCAATACCCGACTGGAGAAAATAGCTGCAATCGAGGGGTTTCAGTTCATTTCCCGGGAAGTCGCCCTGCAGGAATTGCAACAAGAAAGCGGGATGGCTGAGGTAATGCGTAATCTCGAACAGAATCCGCTGCCGGATGCATTCGTGATCAACCTTGGCAGCCTGTCCGCCGGTGAAATTGAAAAAATGCAGGCCATGATGCAAGCCTGGCCCAAGATCGCTCATGTACTGGTGGATACCGACTGGGCCAGAAAGCTGGATGCCATGCTCGATGTTGGCAGGCTGGTCGTCATCATGCTGACATCAGTATTTGGCACGACACTCGTCATCGTCATGTTCAACACCATCCGCTTGCAGATACTGACGCGGCGCGATGAAATCGAGCTGTCCAAGCTGATTGGTGCTACGGATAGTTATATCCGCCGTCCATTTCTTTATTTTGGCGCGATACAGGGGCTGGCAGGTGCTGCGCTGGCCTGGCTGCTGCTTTATTTTACAATCATCAAATTGAATGAGACTTTGTCTGAACTGGCCCGGTTATATGCCACCACGTTCACACTCGATCCTCTTTCCTGGCAGGACAGCCTGATTCTGATCTTATTCTCCGGCACATTGGGGTGGATTGGGGCGCGCTGGTCAGTCGCCCGGCATTTTGCACAAATCGACCACGAAAGTGCCATTTCCTGATGGTTATGGATTCATATCTGCTCACAGGGTGGTTGCATGGCTGAATTCATAGCACTGATCCCGGCTGCCGGTTCCGGCTCGCGTATGGGAGAAGATATTCCCAAGCAGTACCGGCCACTGGCCAGTAAACCGATGATTTATCATGCGTTGCGCACCTTGTGTAGCGCAGAGCGTATTGGCATGGTCTGTGTTGTACTGGCACCTGACGATACAGAATGGGCACGGCATGACTGGAGTGAATTTGCCGGCAAGATCCGGGTGTTTGGCTGCGGCGGGGCAACCCGTGCCGAAAGCGTCACCAACGGGCTGAAAGCATTGCGTGCTGAGAATCATGTACAGGATCAGGATTGGATACTGGTACACGATGCAGCTCGTCCAGGGTTGAGCCGGGCGCTGGTTGAACGATTGCTCGATCAGCTTGCGCAGGATGAAATCGGTGGCCTGCTGGCAGTGCCGCTGGCAGATACATTAAAGCGTGCAGATGATACTGGCCGGGTGATGTGCACTGAGCCGAGAGAACGTCTGTGGCAGGCACAAACACCACAGATGTTTCGTACGAAGTTATTACTTGAAGCACTGGAAAAAGCCCCGGCAGGGATTACCGATGATGCCAGTGCCGTGGAAGCGCTGGGATTCTCTCCCAAACTGGTAACGGGCGATGCTTATAACTTCAAAGTGACGTATCCGCAGGATTTGAAACTGGCTGAACTGATCCTGCAAGAGCGTACCGCAACGCAGAACTGATCTCATAAGGGAACCTCTGAAAAACGTCAGCGAGGCAGTCAGTTCAAGGCAGAAATCGGCGAAAAAGCGGAGTTCATACATAATAAATGAGCATTTTGATGCCGACTTTTAACGCAGAAATGGCAACGCAGGTAGTTTTTCAGAGGTTCCTAAGCAGAACATTTGTAGTGCAACCGTCTGCTGTTCGTTGATTTTGCTGAGCTACTGTGATTCATTGGATTAGACAAAAAGCAAGCTAAACAACTCTGAAATTTCCCGTAGCCAGTCCCATACCAGGGTATCCTGACGCTGCTTAAATGGTGTGCTAGTGATGGTGACTGCGAACAGCAGTTGAGTTGCTCCACGCTGTTCGCAGCCTGCTTCGCAGAAAATTCTGATTACCTGGCCAATACCGTACGGTATCGATATCTGTCATTTCCGGATCCTGACAACCTGAATCGGAAAACACAATAACAGTATCAGGTTTCGATAATCAGGGAGGGATGGTATTCAGACTGTTCCAACCCCCTGAATTTACCAGAGGGTTGGAAATATGCCCGGTTACGGAGTTGTTACGACATCGTCCAGAATGGCTCTGTCCTGCTTGTTCCATTCCACGTCAACCAGATTGGAATAACGTGTTATGAGCTGTATGGCAAGACCACCCTGGAACAGGGCAGCCCAGGCCAGGATAACGAAGCCCCAGTGCAGTGGCGCGCTGAAGAGTTCTTCCATGAACCAGAAGGCATGCCCCCACTCGTTCAGACCAACGTTGGGCAGACTCATCAGCGGGCCGGCCACTACCATAATCAGCGGGAACGACCACCCCTTGTTATACAGCGGTAACCGGGTTTTGGCGTAAATGATCATCGCTATACCCATGATGATGTATACCGGGAATGAGCCATAGAACAGAGGAATATGGCTGGGTGTAAAACTGGTATCCCGGATAATCACCTGGTGCCATGAGGCGTCTTGCTCGGTAAAGAAGCTTGATCCCCAGTAAACGGCAAATATATAGACTCCAAGCCACATCATGAAATAAAAATACCGCTTTATTTCCTGTTTGGGAGTCAGGCTGGCAAGCTGTTCTGCCGTATTCCGGGTTTTCAACAGCCATCCCCAGATGGAGAATGCTGCCAAGGCGATAACGACCATCTGAACACGCCACAGACCCATCCAGATCCGGTCAAAATCCGGCTCCATCGAATCCATGCCATGGGAATAGGCAAACGTACGCTGATACCATACCCAGAATACCGCTATGCCCAGAATGGGCAGCAGGCCGTATTTGTAGTACTTGGCGTCAAACCATTCTGATTTGTCGTAAGCCGGTTTATCAGCGACTTGCTGTGCAGTCTTATCCTTCAATATGCTTGTAGCCATAAATAACGCTCCTTCTTGCAGCAATCGGAATTTCCGGAGAAATTCCTGAATTAGAAAAAAGTAAGTTACCAGTCGGGCTTCAAAGTGAAATCCGATTTAGGACAATTCCGGGTTGCTGAGAAAATTGCGGTTAATCGAATCAGTCTCATGCAACTGCCGGATTCAGACGCTTTCATGGCGGATATCTCCTCTGTTTGGATGAATAAAAAACCTGTTTTTTTACAGGCACTTATCTGAGTCCTTAAATCCGATAAAGTTCAATGTCGAAGTGGATGGCCTATCCCAAGTCAATTACACTGAAAAGCAAGGGCGTATTCCTGGCTCAGAACTGCTTCTGTAGTAGTGTCGGTACGTACTGGCAAAAGTGTGTAACAAAATAATGGGTCATCGCTTCCACAGCAAAGGTATTGCGATCATGAAATCCGGCCGGCTGTATCAGGTTTTCCTCATTCAGTTTTCGTTCAGACAGAGTGGCGTAAATTGACGCCATCAGGAATGGGCCTGATGAGCACAACACCGAGGAGAAATGACATGACCACTCAAACAAGAACAAGAAATTTGACCGGCCTGATATTAACCGGCTTATTAACAGCCAGCCTCACCATGTCCTCTATAGCGCATGCAGACAGAGGTCATCGCCATCATCGTCACCATGATCATCACCGCCACCATCACCATGATCGTCATGACCACCAGCGTCATTCCGGCGGGCATGTGCATATCTACAACCAGGCACCTGCCTATTACCGGCAGAACTACCCGCAGCCGCAGCAGTACGGCTACTATCCTCCGGTCCCAGCCCCGGTGTACGTCGTTCCCCCGCAAATGATGATGGGGATCAATACCGGAAGGGTGGATTTTATGTTACGGTTCTGATGTCACAAGCGGGTATGGGGATGAACCGGAAATTCATCCCTTTCCCGCTTGATTTCAATTTTCAGTGTGTAAGGATGTGGTGTGATGAGCAGATGGCAGCAAGCTTTACTGATTATGTCGATCATGGTTGCTGCGATGCCGGACACTTTAGCCCGCCGGCATGATGCGGCCAGTGGACATGACAGAGCAGGCAAGCCGGCTGGTGGTATTTCGGAACAGCGTGCGATCGCAATCGCGCAACAGCATTTCTCGGGGCGCGTACTGGCAATCAGTCAGACCGATCGCGTCTACCGCATCAAGATTCTCAGTGATCAAGGTACCGTCCACACGATTCTGATCGACGCACTGAATGGTGCCGTCGTATCAGCCCGTTGATCTCAAAAATAAATTTCATGATTCAATCCGGTACGTTTACGTAATAAATGAGTATTCTGAGCCGACTTTTAACGCAGAAATGGCAATGCAGATAGTTTTGCAGAGGTTCCTCAGTCATTACCGTATGCTGCAGGAAAGTTAAATGCGCATCCTGGTCATCGAAGATGAATTTCGTCTGCAAAATCAGATCCGCCGGCAGTTGGAGGCAGCGGGTTATATGGTCGATACCAGCAGCAGTGGCGATGAAGGGTTGTTTCTCGCCACGGAATACCGGCCCGATGCTGCCATCATCGATATTGGCCTGCCCGGTAAATCCGGCCTGGAAATCATCAAGGCGCTGCGGGAACGCGGCAGCCTGCTGCCCATCCTGATTCTGACTGCGCGCAGCAGCTGGCAGGACAAGGTGCAGGGACTGGAAATGGGCGCGGATGATTACCTGACCAAGCCGTTTCAGATGGAAGAGCTGCAAGCCAGAGTCAGGGCATTATTGCGCCGTGCTGTCGGCATACCGCAAACCTTGCTGAAGTGTGGTCCCATCGCGGTGGATGTCACAGCACAATCGGTCAGTGTCGATGGTGCGAACATCGAACTGACATCGTTTGAATATCGCCTGCTGGAAGAACTGGTGTGCCACCGTGGCGAGATACTTTCCAAGGAATCACTCGCTGATGCCTTGTATCCGCACAATGAAGATCGTGACAGCAACGTGCTCGAAGTCATGATCGGCAGGTTGCGGCGCAAACTCGACCCGGAGGGTACATTGAAGCCGATCGAAACCATGCGCGGGCGCGGCTATCGTTTTACGCTGGAATGTAACAGCAAATCGCCATGATGTCGCTCAACAAGCGCGTCTTGCTCAGTGCCGCTCTGGTATTACTGGTTTTCATCGCCGGAATTACCCTGACATTGGATCGTGCCTTCTATGACAGTGCGCGTATCGGTGTGAAGGATCGGCTGTTTGCAAGGCTGCTGATGCTGCTGGGTGATACCGAAGTGGATGAATCCGGTGAACTGGAAATTCCCACCAACCTGCTGGATGCAGAATTCGGTCATGTCAACTCGGATATCTATGCTTTCGTGACCGGCCCTGCCAATACCATCGTCTGGCGCTCCACTTCGTCGCTGAATAAACCGATTCCCGGTATCACGCTGCTGGAAAAGGGTAAACAGGAATTCGAGCAAATCACGCTCGATGAAGAGCCCTACTTCATCTACCGCTACAGCGTTGCCTGGGAAACATCATCCGGCAACTATCCACTGATTTTCAACGTGATGACCGATACCGCGCTGCTGGAAGCGCAGATCGAACGTTATCGCGAAGATTTGTGGGGCTGGCTGGGTCTGATGGCCGTTTTCCTGCTGGCTACGCAAATGCTGGTATTGCGCTGGGGGTTGCTGCCATTACGCACGGTTTCAACGGAGCTTGCCGCGATCGAATCCGGCCGGCAGGAAAGTCTGAAAGACCGCTATCCCAAAGAGCTCAAGCTGCTGACCGACAGTATCAATTCCCTGATTACCCACGAACATAAACAGCAGAAACGCTATCGTAACGGTCTGGCTGATCTGGCGCACAGCCTGAAAACGCCGCTTGCCGTATTGCAGGGCGCGATTCATGGCGGAAACGACGAAGCTGTCCGGCTCAAAACGATTCAAGAGCAGATCGACCGTATGGATAACACCATCCAGTATCAATTGCGCCGTGCTGCAACTGCCGGCAGTTCACCGGGTATGAGGTTGATCCCGTTACGTTCGATGGCGGACAGGATCATCAATACCATCACCAGAGTCTACCGTGACAAACGGCCGCATATTACGGTGAAGATCGATGACAGTATGAATTTGCGCATCGATGAAGGTGATTTGATGGAGCTGCTTGGCAACCTGATCGACAATGCATTCAAATGGTGTCACCACAGCATTCATTTATCTGCCGATTATCAGGAGGATCAAGTGGTGATTCAAGTCAGGGACGATGGCCCAGGTATTTCGCCCCACGAAATCGCCCGCATCCTGGAACGTGGTGTACGGGCCGATCAATCCATCCCTGGCCACGGTATCGGTCTGGCCATCGTACGTGACATCATGCAGGTCTATGGAGGTGAGCTGTTGATCAGCAACAATCCTGACGGTGGTCTGAGTGTGACTTTGCGCTTTGAGAAAAGCAAATGATGTTGGGGGTAAGATTACTATGATAGTGGAGCGCCATGAAACAAGGAAAAATTCTGCTGGTTTGTTGTCATGATGAAGGTAAAAATGGCTGCTTTACCACCTTCAGTATTTCCGGAATTTACCTTTTCTTCAGATAAAACAGGAATTCACCGGTAGTTTCGGATGAGGACAGCAGTTCATGTCCGGTCTGGTCGGCGAATACCTGAAAATCGATCACTGCACCCGGGTCGGTTGCCATGATTTTGAGCACCTGTCCCCGTGTCATTTCAGACAGGGATTTTTTCGTTCGCAGGATGGGCAGTGGACAAATAAGCCCGCGCACATCCAGTTCCCTGTCAAAAAATTCATTATTCGGATTCATACTGTTATTACCTCGAATTACCTGATCAGCAAATGGGTGGATTCTATCTGTTTGTAATATCTGCTGACAGTCTGTCAAATCAGTTTCACATCGATAACGGACGTACGTAGCCGGTTAGTTCCATATAGCCACGCCCGGCTGGTTGGCCATCGCGTGTGAATGTTACTGCACCTTCCCAGTAAACTGCTCCGGCAGAGGCACGTGAATCCAGTTCCTGATCGTCCATCAGAGGTGTAATCTGCCACTCGGTTTCGCCTGTCAGGACGCGGGTGGCAACCGGATATACAGCCTGCGTGCGGGCAGAGCGCCAGGTGCGGATCGGGTGAAAACTGACCTGATCAGGTGTAAACAGCCGGGTATGGCCGGAAGCGTCGCGCAATGCGGCATACGCCCAGATTTTGCTGTCGTCTTTTCCGCGTATCTGAAATGCCATCAACGCTGAGCCATCATCGAGGTTTGCACTGATCCAGTCCCAGCCCGCAGCATTCGGGTCGAGATACTCGCTTGACCATTCACGATCGAGCCAGGCTGTCCCGGTTACAGGTATATCCTCTCCCTGGCGATTAATTATGCCACTTACCTGTAAATGCGGCTCGCTGTAGTAGTAGCTGGCTTGCGGCGCTCCCGGGCCTTTACGTGAAAACCCATTCTCGCCCTGCAGCATCAGCGGTTGTGAAGGTGTCAGGATGAACGCCAGGGTGAAATCTTCTGCCTCGATACGGGTACGGTAGCGGCCATCGGTTTCACGTACAAAAATCCAGTCATCCAGTTTGACATCCGTATTACCGGTGCGGGCATACGCCAGATCGAATCCTGCGCGAGCGATTTTCTGGTCATGTTGCAATTTGCCGATTGCCGGGTCAGACAGCGCTACATGCGCGATGATCAGTTGATCGGGAGCGAAATGGCTGGGGTTATCCCTGTCGATTTCAGTCGCTGTACGAAAAAATGTGATCTGGAAACCGAGCGGTTTTCCTGCCGGGGTTTCCAGCCAGCCGGTCACGTACCACCATTCGATCCTGAAATCATTGTGAGCACCGAAATCCTGCGGGAATTCGAGTGCTTTGCCGGGAACGACCGGCGCCAGCACCGGCGGAGCGGAAAACAGCATATTCTGGACGGCAAGCCAGCCCAACAGTATCCATAAGTAACGCATTACCAGTCCTCCCTGACAGCGCGGATGACATTACCGGAAGCTGCGTGCCGGCTGGCAGCAAATGCCGTCAGTGCAGCAGCACCCAGTACTGCCAGCGCCATCAGCAGCAGCCATGTCCAGGGCATGTGCAGCTGCATGGTCCAGTGAAAAGATTGCGGGTTGACGACAAAAATCAGAATCAGGCTGATACCTGTTCCTGCCAGGAATCCGGCAGTAATGCCGAATCCGGCCAGCAATCCGCCTTCCAGCGTCAGCATATGATGGATTTGCCGTCTGCTGAGGCCGATATGGCGCAACATGCCGAATTCCCTGATCCGGGTCAGCGTTTGTGCGGAAAAGCTGGCGGCCACGCCCATCAATCCGACGCCAATCGCAACCAGTTCCAGCAGGTAGGTGATGACGAAGCTGCGGTCGAATTGCTTCAGGGCAACTGCCCGGACCCGGCCGGTTTCCATGATTTCCAGCGTATCGCCAAACGGCAGTGCCTGCAGTGCGGATATTACCGTATCAATTGCAGCCCCCTCTTTTACCCATAGCGCTGCATCACTGGCATGGTCGTCGCCAGTCAGTCTGCGGTAATCGGACAATTGCATCTGGATTGCACCGAATATGCGGCCGTAATCACGCCAGATTCCAGCGACAATAAATGTTTGTTCCGGATCAGCAAAGGGGAGTGTGACCCGTTTACCGGTTTTGAAACCATACAGATCGACCATGGCTTCCGATACCCAGATCGGTATCGCATCAGGTGGAATATCGCCGGGCGGCAGTCTATCTTCCGTCAAAGGCAACGTCAGCCCGGGGTCATTCCGGTCGATCGGGCGCGCCAGCAGGGTGATGTTCGGTCTGGCAGGGTCGAAGGTGAGCGGGATCGAGCGGATGAAGTCGATGCGTTCGATTCCTGGCTGGCTGGCAATGATCTGCTGCTCATCCGGTATGAATCCGCGCATATCCTGATGAATGGTGGGGTGCAGGTAGAGATCGGCCGGCAGCACTCGTGCAAGCCAGTCATCCACCGATATACGGAAACTGGCCACCATGATCGCCATGGCGACCATCAGGCTGAAACTGACCAGTACACCGCCCAGCGCAATGGCTGCCAGACCGGAGGCATTTGAAAGCCGGGTGATGGCCAGCGTGTACAAAACACTTGATCTGTTTGGATTGAGTGCGCGTGACAGCGTGGAAAAAAACAGTTCGCACAGGTACGGCAGCGCAGCCATGCTGCCGATCAGCAACAGGACGATGGCGAGATAACCGAACACGGGCAGATCATCGACCGGCGGCAAGCCGGCAAAGATGACACCTGTCAGCAGACAGGCAGCCGCCAGCCGGGGAGCGCGCAGTGCCGCCAGCACGGTGTATTCACTGCCGGATTTGAGCGCGGGTGCCGGATGGGCGTGGGCAGCTTCCCATGCAGGTAGCAGGCTGCCTGACAGGGTGACACCCGTGCCCAGCAGAAAATAAAACAGTGCTGCCATAGGATCGGGATGCAGCCGGGGTTCCAGCCCCGGGAAAAAGCCGGCCCCTAGATCTGCACCAAAGAAATACAGCGCCGTGGCGGCCAGCAGATACCCCAGCGCCAGTCCCAGTAACGATCCCAGTACACCCAGCATCCCGTTTTCGAGCAGAAGCTGGCGCAGTATCTGCTGGCGGGTCATGCCCAGAACACGTAACAGGGCAAGCTGTGATCGTCGTCGGATAGTGGACAGAACCTGGCTGGAAAAAATCAGAAACGCGCCGGTAAACAGTGCCACCAGTGCCAGAATGTTCAGATTGACGCGATAGGCGCGGGACATGTTGTGTGCGCGCTCATCGTCATCCTCGCTCTCCGTCAGCAGGTAGGATGTGCCCAGCTCTTTGCCCAGCGTTGCGCGGAAAGCGTTGCGATCGACACCCTGTCGCAGCTTCAGCTCGATGCGGGAGAGTTGCCCGAGCTGATCGAAATGCCACTGTGCCGCGCCGATATCCATGACGGCAATGCGCTGGCCGGCGTGTGCTCGCGTCAGTCCACCGGCCACCCGCAACGTGATGCGTTTGGCGCCTGCACTGACTTCGATCGAATCTCCCTGTTTGACTGACAACCATTCCATTGCGGCAGGGGACAGAAAAACGGCATCGCTGGCCAGTATGTCCATTTGTCTATCCTCTGCGGGAACGCCTAGCAGATCAGGTGTGACGGCGATTGCGCGAAAAACATCCAGACCCAGTATCTTGAAAACAGGGTTATGCATGCTTTTTGCTTTGGCGGGCACGCCTGCGGTGATTTCCAGTACCGGGCTGGCCTGTGCCACGCCTTCATGTTGCATGAGAGTCGGGTAGAGGGATTCATCGAACGTGGATTGCACTGCACGTACTGTCAGATCGGATGTACCGGAGAGGCTGCGGGTGGCTGCAGAAAATTCACTGACCGCTGCGGTATTGATCAGATGAATGGTAAATCCCAATGCTACCCCGAGCATGATGGCCAGAACAGCCACAACAGACTGCAAGCGGTGCGAGCGCCATTCACCCAGTAACAGCCAGCGAGTGAGCGATACTGGATTCATGTCTGATTTTCCGATTGTGCGGGTGTGAGACCGTGTTTGCTCAGCACCAGAATTTTATCGGCTGTCTCGGCGGCCAGGCGCGAGTGCGTGACGATAATCGCGGAAGCCTGATTGGCTTTGATTTCGGTACGGATCAGTTGCAGTACCTCACGGGCGGTATCCTGATCGAGATTGCCGGTAGGTTCATCAGCCAGAATCAGACGAGGGCGGTGTACCAGCGCACGGGCAATGGCTACCCGCTGCAGTTCTCCTCCGGACAGCTGATGGGGAAAATCCTGTTCCCTTCCCTGTAAACCCACTGCCGTCAGCATGACGGGTGCACGATCGAGGGGCAGACGATTGAGCAACAGCGGCAGCGAGACATTTTGCAGCAGTGTCAGGTGCGGCAGGATATGAAATGCCTGAAAGATGAATCCCAAGTGCCTGCGTCGCAGGTTCGTTGCTGCTTCGTCTTCCACCGGCAGGATTTTGCCGTCAATTCTGATCTCGCCGCTGTCGGGGCTGTCCAGTCCGGCGATCAGGTTCAGCAGGGTCGATTTGCCTACTCCGGAATCTCCCATGATTGCGACATATTCCCCGGCTGCAAAGCTGTACGACAAACCGGACAGCACCTGCCGGCTCGAATAGGTTTTGCTGACATTGCTCAATTCCAGAACGGGTGTAAGGCTCATACCGGGTATTGTATAGTTGATGACATGATCAGAGCATACGAGGTTTTTACCGATATGGACATCCAAATCAAAAGAGCTTACGAACCGGCCGATCCCGCAGATGGCTGCCGTATCCTGGTGGATCGGCTCTGGCCGCGCGGACTGACCAAACAGCAGGTGGCATGTGATCTGTGGCTGAAAGAGGTTGCTCCCACTGCTGATTTGCGTAAGTGGTTTAATCATGACCATGCAAAGTGGGCAGAATTCCAGCGTCGCTATCGTGACGAGCTGTCAGCCAATCCTGCTATGAAAGAGTTGCTGGACAGAGCTGCCAAAGGACGGTTGACACTGCTTTACGGTGCACGTGATGCCGAATGCAACCAGGCCGTGGTGTTACGGGATTATCTGCTGGAACGAAACTGACAAGGATATGCATTTTTTACAGAGAGGCTGGTGGCTGGCCGGCATCAGTTGCGGATTTTCGCAGTCGGACCGGTCGTGCGATAATCGCGTGTTTCGTCCATATGCAGGAGAGCGGGTCGGCAGCATCAGGTAATTTCTGCTGTTTACCCCAGGCCCGGGCAACCTGCCAGTTTCAGAATCATTCAATTACTATGAAAAAAATCAGAATCGGACAAGGGTTTGATATTCATGCGCTGGTGGTTGGGCGTGATCTCATCATCGGGGGAGTGACCATTCCGTATGAGAAAGGGCTGCTTGGTCATTCGGATGCGGATGTGCTGCTGCATGCTTTGTGTGATGCACTGCTGGGTGCAGCTGCCCTGGGAGATATCGGCCGGCATTTCTCCGATACCGATGCGCGCTATCAGGGGATCGACAGCCGCAAACTGGTGCGTGAAGTTCACCGGTTGTTGACTGAAGCAGGCTATCGTGTGGTGAATATCGATGCAACCATCATTGCCCAGGCACCCAAAATGGCACCCCATATTCCAGGGATGGTTACGAACATTGCGCAGGATCTCGCTCTTCCGGCAGGAGACATCAATATCAAAGCGAAAACCGCAGAGAAGCTGGGGGTTGTCGGGCGTGGCGAAGGGATCGTGGCGGAAGTGGTCTGCCTGATCGCGGATGGAGATGAGGTGTAACCATCATGTCCAGTGTGGCTCCCTCCGTCAGACTGTTTTTCGCGTTGTGGCCGCAGGAGGCGGTGCGTAAACAACTGGCCCGGCTGGCCAGAAGGATTGCAGATCAGTGTGCTGGCCGGTGTGTGCGGCCGGAGAACCTGCATCTGACACTGGCATTCATTGGTGAAGTGGATAGCAGCGTGGTCCCGATATTGCGCCAGGCAGGCTCAGCCATCCACCGTACATCGTTCGATCTGTTATTGGATAAACTGCACTGTTGGGGAAAAGGCAGCATCATCGCTGCTGGAGTTTCACAGCCTTGCGGCGAACTGACAGTACTGGTACAGGATTTGCGCAATCAGCTTTCTGCTGCTGGCGTTCGCTATGACACAGTGAAATTCGTACCGCATGTCACGCTGGTGCGAAATGCCAAACGGGAACCCGAGCAGAAACATTTTCCGGAAACGATTCCGCCCGTCGCCTGGGCGGCAGATCGATGGTCACTGGTGCAATCCCGGCCAGCTCCATACGGATCGGCCTATCAATCGCTTGCGGATTGGGCGCTCGCATCACAGGATTTTGATGAACATCATCGCGCTTGATACTTCGACCGAGTACTGTTCCCTGGCTTTATGGCTGAACGGCAACCTCGTCAGCAGGGAAGTGCTGGCTGGCCAGCGCCATTCCGAGCTGTTGTTGCCGATGCTGCAAACCCTGCTGACTGAAGCCGGCATCGCTCTGAATCAGATCGATGGCATCGCTTTTGGAGCGGGTCCGGGTTCCTTTACCGGGTTGCGAATTGCCTGTGGTATTACCCAGGGGCTGGCGTTTGCCCAGGATATACCGGTGATCGGGATCAGCACGCTGGAAGCGCTGGCGCAGCAGGTCGATGCCCCGCGGGTACTGGCTGCACTGGATGCGCGCATGGGAGAACTGTACTTTGCAGCGTATGAAAAAACGGCAACCGGCTGGTTGTGTGTGCATGAGCCGCTGCTATGCCGGCCGGAAACAGTTCCGGAAGTATCCGGGGACGGGTGGACAGGGTGCGGCAGTGGTTTCGATCTGTATCAGCCAGTCTTATCGGAAAAGTACAGCAGTAACCTGCAGCGGATCGTTCCAGGCTGCTATCCGCGCGCACGTGAAATGGCAGAGATGTCGGCAATAAAGTTCGCCAGCGGTGAGGGCAGGGTGGCGGAAGAAGCACTCCCGGTGTACATCCGCAACAAGGTGGCACTTAAGGAAAGTGAACGATAACGATGGCAACGACCGGAACATCTTTCTTTCAGGCCGAAATTCGTGAAATGCATCCGGACGATCTGGAACAGGTCATCCGCATCGAGCATGAGATTTTTCTTTTTCCATGGTCGATCGTCAATTTCAGTGATTCGATCAAGGCGGGTTACCACTGTCGCGTGCTGGTACAGCCGAACAGAGATCTGGTGATGGGCTACGGCATCCTGATGACCGGGCCGGGCGAAGCCCATGTGCTGACACTTGGTGTCGGGGCAGCCTGGCAGAGCCAGGGGCTGGGCGGGAAGATGCTGCGCCATTTGACCGAGCTTTCCAGAAAGCATCAGGCGGAATTTGTCCTGTTGGACGTGCGTGAATCGAATACCGGTGCGATAAATTTATACCAGAGGCTTGGATTCCAGCAGATTGCTATACGCAAGGGCTACTACCCGGCGATGTGCGGACGTGAGGATGCACTGGTCATGAAGCTGGAGTTATGAAACCGAAGCTCCAACTACCCAGGTTTCCTGTTTTATTTACGCATGACACCTGAAATCAAAGCGCGCCAGCAGATCGACGACAAGCTCATCCAGGCAGGCTGGGTCGTGCAGGACATGAAGCAGCTCAACCTCGGTGCTGCAACAGGCGTTGCGGTGCGCGAATACCCCACCGACACCGGCCCGGCTGACTACGTGCTCTTCGTCAATCGCACCGCTTGCGGCGTGATCGAAGCCAAGAAGGACAGCGCCGGTGAAAACATTACCGTCACCGAAAGCCAGACCGAGCGTTACGCCAACGCCAGCCTGAAATGGCGCAAAGACAATACTCCGCTTCGCTTCCTCTTCGAGGCAACGGGCCAGATCATCCGCTTTACGGATAACGCTGATCCAGCGCCACGCTCCCGCGAAATCTTTCATTTCTACAAGCCGGAGCAGCTTGCCGCATGGCTTGCTCAACCCAACACTCTGCGCCGTCGACTGGCCGAGCAGATGCCAGCCCTGCCCACCAAAAATCTACGTGACTGCCAGATCAGCGCCGTCACCGGGCTGGAAAAATCGCTGGTGCTGAACAAGCCCCGCGCCCTGGTGCATATGGCCACCGGCGCGGGCAAGACCTTTACCGCCATCACCTCGGTGTACCGTCTGCTCAAATTCGGCGGCGCCAAGCGCATTCTGTTTCTGGTCGATACGCGCAACCTCGGCAAGCAGGCGCATCAAGAATTCATGGCCTACACGCCGCCCGATGATGGCCGCAAGTTCACCGAGTTGTACAACGTGCAGCGGCTGGCATCGCCCAGCATCGACCCGCATTCGCAGGTGTGCATCAGCACCATCCAGCGCATGTACTCGATCCTCTCCGGCGAGCCTATCGACGAGTCCGCCGAAGACCTGTCGCTCAACGAACTCCAGCAGACCACCAGGCAGGAAAAGTTGGTGCGCTACAACCCGGCAGTGCCGGTGGAAACCTTCGACTTCATCATCATCGACGAATGCCACCGCAGCATCTACAACCTGTGGAAGCAGGTGCTCGACTACTTCGATGCCAGCCTGATCGGCCTCACCGCCACGCCCGACAAGCGTACCTTCGGCTTCTTCAACGAGAACATCGTCGCCGAATACACCTACGAGCAATCCGTGGCCGATGGCGTCAACGTCGGCTACGACGTGTACGAGATCGTCACTGAAATCACCCAGAAAGGCGCCGAGCTGAAAGCTAGGGAATGGGTGGACCACCGCGACCGCCAAACCCGCAAAAAGCGCTGGAGCGAAACCGAAGAGGACACCCCCTACACCGGTAAGGAGCTGGACCGTTCCGTGGTCAACGTCAGCCAGATCCGCCAGGTGATCCAGGCCATGAAAACCGCCGTGGAGACGCAGATCTTCCCGGCGCGCGAAGAAACCCCGAAGACGCTCATCTTCGCCAAAACCGACAGCCACGCCGACGACATCATCAACATCCTGCGCGAGGTCTACGGCCAGGGGAACGCCTTCTGCAAAAAGGTAACCTACCGCGCCGAAGAAGACGCCGACAGCATCCTGTCCAGCTTTCGCAACGACTACAACCCGCGCATCGCCGTCACCGTCGACATGATCGCCACCGGCACCGACGTGAAGCCGCTGGAAGTGCTGCTGTTCATGCGCGACGTGCGTTCGCGCGGCTACTACGAGCAGATGAAAGGCCGTGGCGTGCGTTCGCTCGACGGCGACAGCCTCAAGCGCGTCAGCAACAGTGCCGACGGCGCCAAGAGCCGCTTCGTGCTGATCGACGCCGTGGGCGTGGAAAAATCGCTGAAAACAGAAAGCCGCCCGCTGGAGAAAAAGCCCGGCGTAGCGCTCAAGGACCTGCTGCAAGGCGTCGCCATCGGCCACCGTGACGACGATACCGTGCTCTCGCTCGCCAACCGCCTGATACGGCTGGGCAAGCAACTGGACGCCAAAGCCCAGGCCCGCATCGCAAAAGCCTCGGGCGGCATGTCGGTGGCGGAACTGGGCAAGGGCCTGATTGCCGCGCTGGACCCCGACGCCATCGTCGCCACCGCACTGGCCACCGCCCAGGCAAAGGGCATCACCCGCAGCGAAGACACCCTGCTGCCCGAAGAAATCGAAGCCGCCCGCGCCGAGCGTGTCGCTGCCGCCTGCGCGCCCTTCGATCAACCGGCCCTGCGCGACGAGATCGAAGCTGCCCGCCGCGAACGCGAGCAGCTCATCGACCATATCAACCTCGATCAAATCACTTTCTCGGGCTTCAGCGCGCAAGCCGAAACGCAGGCCAAAGCGGTCATCGACAGTTTCGCAACGTACATCGCGCAGCACAAAGACGAAATCGCCGCGCTCAGCTTTTTCTACCAGCAGCCGTACCAGCGCCGCGCACTCACCTTCGACATGATCGAGGAACTGCATGAAGCCCTCAGCCGCCCGCCGCTGATGCTGACCACCGAGCGCCTGTGGAGCGCCTATGCCCGCGTGCAAGCCAGCCAGGTGAAAGGCGCGGACAGCAAACGCCAGCTCACCGATCTGGTGTCACTGGTGCGCTTTGCACTGGGGTTGGAAACCGAACTCAAACCCTTCAGCGAGCAGGTGGACAAGCGCTTTCAGGAATGGATATTCCGCCACAACGCCCAGCGCGCTACCGCCTTCACGCCGGAGCAAACCGAATGGCTGCGGTTGATGAAGGACCATATCGCCAGCAGTTGCAGCATCAGCCGCGATGATTTCGATTACGCTGAACTGGCGGGCAGGGGCGGTTTGCAGAAGGTGTGGGCGGTGTTTGGCAACCAGCTCGATGGGCTGATGGATGAGATGAATCGGGAGTTGGTGGTGTGAGTAAAAAACTGCCGGATGGCTGGCTAAGCATCAAACTGGATCAATTGTTCGAGCCGCGCAGTACGCGTGTGTCACCTCGTGATATGCCTGATGCTCCGTACATCGGGCTTGAACATGTTGAGGCACAAACGAGTAGGTTACTGACAACGGTGCCCGCCGCCACGATGTCTAGCAGTGCAGCTCGATTCTTTGCAGGTGACGTTCTGTATGGACGGATGCGCCCTTACTTGAACAAGGTGGTGCAGCCGCAGTTCGATGGATTGGCCTCGGCTGAGTTCATCGTTTTCCCAACTCTCATGGGTATCAACAATAAATTCATACACAGGCGACTATCAGCCGGTGACTTCGTTGACTTTGCATGCAGCCAATATGAGGGTGATCGGCCTCGCGTGAAGTTCGATCAGTTAGGAAAGTTTGAGCTGGCCTTACCTCCTGCAGCCGAACAAACCCGCATCGTCGAAAAACTCGAAGAACTGCTCTCCGACCTTGATGCCGGGGTGGCCGAACTCAAGGCCGCGCAGAAAAAGCTGGGGCAGTACCGGCAATCGCTGCTGAAAGCCGCTGTGGAAGGCGCGCTCACCGCCGATTGGCGCGAGGCACAGCGCAAGCACAACTCGCCACGGGAAACAGGCGCGCAACTGCTGGAACGCATCCTCACCGAACGCCGCGCCCGCTGGGAAGCAAAGCAGCTTGCCAAGTTCGCCGAACAAGGCAAGACCCCGCCCAAAGACTGGCAGAAGAAATACCCCGAACCAGTGCAGCCCGATACCAGCGGTTTGCCGGAATTGCCGGAGGGGTGGGTGTGGGCGACGATTGATCAGTTGGCACAAGTCGGGACTGGAGTAACGCCCCTTCGATCAAAAATCGCATATTTTAATGAGGGCACAGTTCCCTGGGTGACCAGCGGTGCACTTAACAATGAGATCGTGATATCCGCGACAGAATTCGTAACGGAAACGGCATTGAAGGAGTGTCGCCTTGAAATATATTCACCTGGCTCGCTTTTGGTGGCGATGTACGGTGAAGGAAAAACTCGTGGAAAATGCTCTGAATTGCTGATCCCGGCTACGATCAACCAAGCAATCGCAGCGATCGTTTTGGAACCCGAGGCTCAACCGTCCAAGGCATACCTCAAGGCTTTCCTGCTAGACAGTTACGAGAGAATGCGGGCTCAAGCATCAGGCGGAGTTCAGCCAAACCTGAACCTTCAAATTGTTAAATCAATTACTTTGCCTCTTCCGCCAAATGTCGAGCAGTGTGAAATCATGCAATTGCTGGACGGGCAATTTGATCAGATCAGGCAACAGCAGAGAGCAGTAGAGCTTGCCCTCAAACAATCCGCCGCCCAACGCAAAAACATCCTCAAAGCCGCCTTCTCCGGCCAGTTGGTGCCGCAAGATCCGAACGACGAACCGGCCAGCGTGCTGCTGGAACGCATCCGCGCTGAACGCGCTGAGCATGAGGCAGTGAGAAAGCCGCGCGGGCGCAAGGCGAAGGAGACGGCATGAACGAGCAATGGAACGGCTTTGATCTCGCCAGCCTTGCGGAATCCTGCGATCTGGAGTGCAAGGCGGCACAGGGTCGTGATGGGAAGGGCGAACTGCCCGAGGATTTCTGGAAAAGCTACAGCGCCATGGCCAATGCCGATGGCGGGATCATCCTGTTGGGCGTGCAGGAAAAGCCGCGAGGCACGTTCCACGCACTGGGTCTGGCGAACGTAGAGCAGGTGCGCAAGGCGCTGTGGGACAACCTGCACAACCGTAAGCAGGTGAGCGTCAATCTGCTGGGCGAACAGGATGTGGTGCCCGTCGAGATTGACGGCAGAACCGTGCTACGCATCCAGGTGCCGCGCGCGGCCCGCCAGCACAAGCCGGTGCATATCGGCAACAACCCGTTTGGCGGCACGTTTCTGCGTCGCTATGAAGGCGATTACCAGGCAGACGATGAAATCGTGCGCCGCCTGTTGGCGGAGCGGGTGGAGGACTCGCGCGATGAACGGGTGCTGCGCCATTTCAGCTTTAATGATCTGGACGTGGACACGGTGGCCGCCTACCGCAATCGCTTTGCAGCGGCGAAGCCGGGCCATGTGTGGTCTGATTTGCCGGTGCCTGCTTTTCTGGAGCGTATTGGCGTATTTGGCAGAAACCGCGAGGAAGACTATGAAGGGCTGCGCATTGCCGGCCTGTTGATGTTTGGTCGTGCAGAAGTGATCCGGGATGTATTGCCGCATTACATGGTGGATTATCAGGAAAGGCCGGAAGCGAAAACAGAAAACCGCTGGGTGGATCGGTTGATTCCGGATGGGACTTGGTCAGGAAATTTGTACGATTTTTTCCGGCGCGTCTATCAGAAGTTGACGGCCGATCTGAAGGTGCCATTTCAGCTCAAGGAAGGTCAGCGGGTGGAGGACACGCCTGTTCACGAGGCGCTGCGCGAGGCGCTGGCCAACACGTTGATCCATGCCGATTATTCGGGACGGGTATCGGTGATGGTGGTTAAACGCCCGGACATGTTTGGATTCCGTAATCCCGGCAGGATGCGCATCCCGCCAGAACTAGCCATTCACGGCGGCAACAGCGATTGTCGCAACCGGCGTTTGCAGACCATGTTCCAACTTGTCGGCTATGGCGACCATGCGGGGTCGGGGTTGCCCAAGATCTATGCCAACTGGGCTGGGCAGCATTGGCGCAGACCTGTGCTGTACGAGTTGTCGGAGCCTGAGCAGACGTTGATGGAGCTACGCATGAGCAGCTTGGTGCCTGATGAGGCCGTGTCAGCACTGACCCAGAGCATGGGCTCGCGCTTTACTTACTTGCCTGACAACGCACGGCTGGCACTGATCACGGCCCATGTGGAGGGCATGGTTAGCCATGATCGGCTTAAGCAGATCTGTACCGATCATCCTGCCGATCTGACCAAAATGTTGGGAATACTGGTGCGTGATGGTCTGCTGATGCCTGATGGCAGTGGGCGGGGGACGGTTTACTTCCTGCCTTGGCAATCCCGCTTTGCAGCTGGTTTTGATCTAACGAAAAACGAGGCGACAGCCACTCCCATGGTATCCAAACCACCGGAGCTAGCGACCAAACCACCGGAGCTAGCGACCAAACCACCGGAGCTAGGTGATTCTGGTGCTGTCAGCAGGAGCGTTTATCTGGATTGGGGCAGCATCCCCGAGGCACTCCAGCGGGAGCTCGGTGAGTTGGGGCTGCCCGTCTCCAGCATGGGCAGAGTGACGCCGGCGGTGTTGCAGGAAACCTTGTTGGTGCTTTGCGAAGGCCGCTATCTGGGGTTGCGGGTACTTGCCCAGGTTCTGAAACGTGATCCGGATGATCTGCGCAAACGCACCCTTTCCGGAATGGTCAAGAACGGCCAACTGCAGACTGCGTATCCAGCCATGAAGGATCCACGGCAGGCGTATACCACTGGGACGGCCAAAGAAGGTAATAGGCCATGAAAGCCAAGTCGTTGTTTTCCAGCATCCTGGAAAACAAACTCAAAAACCAACAAGAAACATTTTATTTCAACGCGTTGCATGTGGCGTTGTTATCCAATCAAGCCCGAGCCTGCCCATGAACACCTCCGCCCTCGTCCAGAAAATCTGGAATTTCTGCCACACTCTGCGCGACGATGGCGTGGGTTACGGCGACTACCTGGAACAGCTCACCTACCTGTTATTTTTGAAGCTGGCGCACGAATATGCGCAGGAACCGTACAACCGCGATATCCGCATCCCCAGGGAGTATGACTGGGCCGGTTTGCGTAGCAAGACCGGTGAGCCGCTGGAGGCGCATTATCTGGCCACGCTGCACAGGCTGGGGCAGGAGCCGGGCATGCTCGGCGCTATTTTCTTCAAAGCGCAGAACAAGATTCAGGACCCGGCCAAGCTCTCGCGTCTGGTGCAGATGATCGACGCGGAAAACTGGATCAGCCTCGATACCGACACCAAGGGCGATTTGTACGAAGGGCTGCTGCAAAAGAATGCGGAAGATACCAAGAGTGGCGCGGGTCAATACTTCACGCCGCGCGCTCTGATCGAAGCGATGGTGGCCTGCGTGCGTCCGGAGCCGATGAAGACGATTGCCGATCCCGCTTGCGGCACCGGTGGTTTCTTTCTCGGTGCTTACAACTGGTTGACTCGCCCGGGTGCCAGGCTGGATAAGCGCCAGAAGGAATTTTTGCGCGACGAGGCCTTTCTCGGTAATGAAATTGTGCCGAACACGCGGCGTCTGTGCTTGATGAACCTGTTCCTGCACAACATTGGTGAACTGGATGGTGAGCCCTCGGTGGAACGCTCCGATGCCTTGATCGCCGAACCCAAGATCAAAGTGGATTACGTGCTGGCTAACCCACCCTTCGGCAAGAAGAGCAGCATGACTATCACCAATGAGGAGGGTGAGGAAGATCGCGATGCGTTGACCTACGAACGCCAGGATTTCTGGGAAACGACTTCGAACAAGCAGCTCAACTTCCTGCAGCATATCGTCAGCATGCTGAAGGTGACGGGCAAGGCCGCCGTGGTGCTGCCGGACAATGTGCTGTTCGAAGGCGGTGCGGGGGAAAAGATTCGCCGCAAGCTGCTGGAGAACTGCGATGTGCACACCATCCTGCGCCTGCCGACGGGCATCTTCTACGCGCAGGGTGTGAAGGCTAATGTGGTGTTCTTCGATAACGCACCCAAGGATGGCCGCGTGCATACAAAGGGTATTTGGTTTTATGATCTGCGCACGAACAAGCATTTTACGCTGAAGACGCATACGCTGAAGCTGGCTGATCTGCAGGATTTCATCACCTGCTACAACCCGGAAAACCGTCATCAGCGCGTCGCCACTGAGCGCTTCAAACTCTTCAGTTACGAGGAACTGATGGCTCGTGAAAAGGCCAGTCTCGATATCTTCTGGCTCAAGGACAACAGCCTGGATAACCTCGATGACCTTCCGCCGCCAGATGTGTTGCAGCAGGAGATCATCGAGCATCTGGAAGCAGCGTTGTCAGCGTTCCGGAATGTTGCAATCGGGCTACGAAATAATTGATTAATTCAGGATATTTCCAAATTTTCTGTTTTGTCTGATTAAGAAAGGTACAACCATGGATCCCAATCGGCTCAAGGAACTCGGATTGTTACCGGTGTGGCGCGTCAGGCCGGGTGCCATAGCCGGTCAATCGCCTGACTCGGGGAAGAATATGTCCGATCAGATAGAAACTGCTGCGGAAAGCCGCCCGTTTGAAGAATCCGAAGATCGTTCAACTTCCATAGCGTATGCGGATTGGGAGCAGTTGCGGCAGATGGTCAGTGGTTGCACTGCCTGTCCGCTTAGCCAAACACGCAAGCAGACGGTGTTCGGTGTCGGTGATGAGCAGGCTGACTGGTTGTTCATCGGGGAAGGGCCGGGTGCCCGCGAGGATGAGCTGGGTGAACCGTTCGTCGGCCAGGCCGGCAAACTGCTCGATAATATGCTGCAGGCGGTCAGCCTCCGTCGCGGTCAGGATGTCTATATTGCCAATATCGTGAAATGTCGCCCGCCGGGAAATCGTAATCCGCTGGATGCAGAAGCGGAACAGTGTCGTCCCTATCTGCTGCGCCAGATTGCACTGATTCAGCCCAGGCTGATCGTGGCACTGGGTAAGGTAGCTGCCCAGAATCTGCTGGCTACCGATGCCAGCATTGCCAGCCTACGCGGCAGGTTGCATGAATTTTCAGGGATTCCTCTGATCGTCACCTATCATCCTGCCTATTTGCTGCGTTCGCTGGGTGACAAAGCCAAAGCATGGGAAGACCTGTGTTTTGCCCGCGACACCATGCGCAATTTACAGGCGGCTCATTCATCGTAAGCGATTCCCTGTCCGCGGTTCAGGCTGCCGACAGTTGTCGTGCCCGGAATGCACGTCCTATTTTTTCGAGATCCAGCACAGGAAGCATGCGTATGGCATTACCGTTGCCAATCTGGGCCAGTTTGTTGGAATGGATCGCACGTTTCAGATCATCGTCCGCCGATCCGCCGAACTGCGGTAATTCCGGTTCCCATTCAGCCGTTTCGATCGATTTCAGGGCGGGAATGGCAAACCCCATCACTTCATTGTCGATTTCCACCACCAGAATATAGGCGGAAGAGGAGGCCGGCGTGAATTGTCCGGTCATCAGCCGGTGCAGGCAAACCACCGGAATGCTGCGCCCGCGTATCACGATCATGCCCAGCAGCGGGCCGGTTTGTTCAAAAACAGGAATGCTGTGGTTGAAGGGCAGGATTTCCCGGATTTGTTCAAACGGCGTTGCCGTTTCACTCCGGAGCAGGTAGGTCACCATATCGCGTTTACGGCTGGTATTTTTTTTGCCTGCAACAGATGTTTGTGAGTGATCCTGATGGATGAAGGGCTGTTGCGGGGAGCTGACATCGGCCAGTGCCATGATTTCATGATTGGATTTCAGTCCTGCACCTCTCAATACCAGAAACTGGGAAGCGAGGATGGCTTCCTGTTGCGAGCGGGATGCCGGCAGGGATGATTTGGGAATCGCACCACTGAACAATTCCGGTTGCGGCAGAGCATAGGTGGGCACATCGATGATTTCGCCGGCGCGGATACGCACGACATCGATCACCTTGCTGACCAGAAATGCAGCCATGCCTTTGGGTAGTTGAATGAGAAACGCCTGCAGCGGTGTGTCCGGCTCGATTTTGCCCAGTCCGCATATTTCCAGCAAATCCAGGACCGGGATTCTGCTGCCGGCGTGTTCGATCACGCCACGGCAGCTGCCCATGGCCAGTGGAGAATTTCTGATTTCCGGATCGGATAATGTCGTATAAACCTCCATGGCATCGATGGCAAAGGCGATCCGGTTGCAGCGCAGTAACAGCACGGGCATGACCTTGTCCTGCCCGCTGGCAGCATCTGTCCGGGTTGCAGCCTTCTTTTTCATTTCCCGGTGATCTGCCAGCGGCACATCCCGGAGTGTAGCCAGTACAGAGGGTGACAGCAGATTGACGAGTGTACCGTTATCGCTGCGACGGATGCTGCCATGGAAAACGGGCTGATCCGCTGCCGCGAAACTGATTGGGTTGATCTCTTCGCTTTCTCCGGTGAACACCCCGGTGACAGCTTCCGTGAGCAGGCCCAGCAACCGGTTTTCATGCGCCATGATCATGACATTCTGGAACGGTACTCTGGGGGTGGGCATGTCGAATACGATGCGCAAATCGACTACCGGCACCATGATCCCGCGCAGATCGATCCCGCCGATCACGCAGGGTGATGCACAAGGTAATCTGGCCAGCCCGCCGCAGGGGACGACTTCACGCAAAACCTGCATCGGCAAAGCGAGTTCCATGCCGCCAATGCGGAATCCGCCGAATCCCGGCTTTGCCGCTATTGGCTCCATCAGTCCACCTGGTTTTTTGCGTTGGCGATATGTTCGATCAGTGCGCTGACTTCTTTGGCAACCGTGCTCTGGTTTTCTGCCGATTCGGCAATTTCCGCTACGCTCTTGCTGGTTCTGGCCACACCCGACATGATGCCTTCGAAGCTGCGCGAAGCTTCGCGGGTGACCTCCGCACCTTTATCCACGTGTTTGGCAGATTCCGCAATCAGCTTGGTGATCTCGCGTGCTGCGACCGAACTGCGTTCAGCCAGCTTGCGTACTTCATCGGCCACTACCGAGAAACCGATGCCGTGTTCACCGGCACGTGCCGCTTCGATTGCGGCATTGAACGCCAGCAGATTGGTTTGATTGGCGATTTCATCGATCACCCCGACGATTTCAGATACCTGCGATGCGCTGGTTTGAATGGCAGTAATCGCAGCGATAGATTTTTGCAGCGCATCAAACCCGTTTTGTGCCGCGCTGGAAGAATCACGTGCCAGTTCTGCTGCGACATTGGAGTTGGCAGCGATGGCATCCACACTTTCAGCCAGCTTGCGCACATGCAGGTTCATTTCGGTCGTTCCAGCTGCGATCAGCTGTTCGAGCTGCACTTCACTGGTGACGTCGTGCGCAAACTTGACGATTTTCATTACCTTACCATTGAGGTCGAAAATCGGGTTGTACGTGGCCTGAATCCAGACATCGCGATCATATTTGCCGATACGGTGGAAGCGACCGCTGATGAATTCGCCGTTACCCAGTTTGAGCCAGAAATCGCGGTACTCCTTACTCCGGGCGTAATCGATCGGACAGAACATGCTGTGGTGCTGTCCCTTGATTTCGCGCAGCGTGTAACCTATTGCCGCCAGGAAATTGTAATTGGCATCGATCACATGACCATCCAGATCAAACTCGATCACGGCCTGACCACGGCCCATGGCTGCAACTTTGGCCTCAAATTCGGATTGGTATAATTTGCTGGCGGTAATATCGGTGGCAAATTTCACTACCTTGACCTGTTTGCCTTTGTGGTCGAAGACCGGGTTGTAGGTGGCCTGAATCCAGATTTCATGGTTATTACTGCCGATCCGTTTGAACTCGCCCGTGGTGTATTCTCCGCGCCCCAGTCGTTCCCAGAAGATTTCATAGTCGGCACTTGCGGCTTCTGCGGGATCGACGAACATGCGATGGTGCCGACCGATGATGTCTTCCAGATGATAGCTCGTGAGTTTGAGGAAGTTTTCATTGGCGTGAAGTACTTTGCCGTTCAGATCGAATTCGATGACTGCCTGCGACCGGTTGATCGCCTGCATTTTACCGATACGGTCGATGCGCTCGAATTTGGCAGTGGTGATGTCATCCGCCTGCACGATGACTTTGGCCAGTTTTCCATCACGCCCTTTGAGCGGGCTGAAATTGGCCAGAAACCAGCGTTCTTTTTCGTCTGTTCCTTTGTAGCACCGTTCAAGGTTGACCGGCTGGAACTCATTCAGCGCGATCCATAAGTCGATATATTCCTGTGCCTGCACATCTTCTTCAAACAGGAGATGTCGCTCGCTTTTGCCGATGAGATCGGCAGAGTTACAGCCGAGGGCTTGCAGCATGCGTTCGTTGGCGCTGAGGACGCGACCTTCGGCCGACAGCTCCATCAGGCAACTGCTTCTGGAGACAGCCTCCATGCGGGCGGCCATTTCCATCGTCGCCAGTTTTTCACTGGTGATATCACTGGCGATCTGGATGATTTTAACCGGTTTGTTTTCCGTATCGAGCACCGGGATATAACTCGCCTGAATATAGATACAACCGCCTTCTGCGGTCATACGGCGAAATTCTCCATTCACACAATCGCCAGCGTGCAGTTTTTCCCAGAAGGCAGCGTACTCCTCATTTTCTGCAGTCCCTGGTAAGCACAGCAGACTGTGGTGCTTGCCGGCCAGATGCTCCAGGGTGTAGCCGAACAGGGAAAGAAAATTGGCATTGGCATTCAGGATATTGCCGTGCAGATCATATTCCGCACCCGCCAGACTGCGGGTGATTGCCTTGTAAATATCGTTCTGATATTGCAGATCGTGCTCTGCCGGGGTTCGGGTTCTGGTAAACGGTAGTGATGATGACATGCTTTCCTCGGGTTGTGTCGCGTTGTGATCGCAGTGCTGTTTAACAACCTGTTTTTCGGCCGGGATGACGATGGCTTGAGAACGAACAGAAGGGGATTCAGGCGTCTTTTCTGCCGATCATTCAGCCACGCGATAAAACCTGCTGCCTGAAATGGAGGGAACGGTTCCGTATAGATAAAGGCAGGAATATTTGCTTTTTTATCCGGTTTGCCTGCCAGATCAGGGAATTAACATTGGCAGACTATTTTTGTAACGGGAAAATATCATGCAGAAACAAAGAAGCGGGTGGAAACTGATTCCGGCTGTGATCGCCTTGCACGCCATGCCGGTACTGGCAACCAATGGTCATGTTCTTCACGGGGTTGGCGCCATCAACCAGTCCATGGGCGGGGCCGGGATTGCGACATCGATCGATGTGATCGGTGCAAACTATAATAATGTGTCATCCATCTCGTTTCTCACCGGAAACGCGCTCGAATTATCCGTAGAACTCTTTGCGCCCGACCGGAGCCATACCGGAGTCATCAGTGGCGGCCCTGCCGGTACGGTGGACAGCGAGATCCGTGCGGCGCTTCTGCCTGCTTTTGGCGTGGTATACCGGACACAGAGTCCCTGGACATTCGGATTCTCGGCACTGGGTATTGCGGGATTTGGTGTGGATTACCCGGCCAATAATCCGGATCCCGGCGGAAATTTCAATCCTCTGGCCCTGCCGCAGTCATTGGGCGGGTTTGGCGCGGTTTACTCGGATTACCGGGTATTGCAGATGACGCCTTCGGCAGCGTATCAGGTGACGCCGGATTTATCGCTCGGTGTAGGAGTGAATATCGATTGGGCCTCACTGGTAACCGATCCCTGGCCGGCGGCTGTTCCCAATGCATCTGGTTTTCCGACAGGCACACGGGATGCATCTGCGTGGGGATGGGGGTTCACCCTCGGTGCAACCTACAAGCTGTTCGATCACCTGATGTTGGGTCTGGTATTCAAGAGCCCGCAGTGGTTCGGCAATTTTTCCTGGAATTCTTAGCATCCTGATGGGACGCCAACGAATTTCCGTTTTCGACTGGACTATCCCATGATCGTCGGTGGTGGCGTGAGTTATCGGCCCGTTGCGCCATTATTGCTGGCGCTCGATGTCAAGTGGATCAATTACAGCGGTACCAGGGGATTTGAACAGAAGAACTGGGCAATGACCGCTTCGGGGCCGTTTGTTCAGGGGTTCGGATGGCGAGATATCTGGACGGTATCACTCGGTGCACAGTATAAGGTTACGCCTGCTTTTGCCGTGCGTGCGGGGTATAACTATGGTGGAAATCCCATTTCTGCCGGACAGCAGTTTTTCAACGTATTTGCTCCGGCCATCGTCCGCCATCACCTCACTGCGGGTGCCGGCTACGAGCTGACCCGCCGGCTGGGACTGAATTTCTCCTACTATCACGCTTTTGCGGCGGAACAGTCCGGCGCTTTCATCAGTAATGGTACAGGTGCTGTCCCGATCAACCAGCCGATTCCCGGAACGCGGATAACCAACCGGCTGCATGAGAACTCAGTCGCAGTGCAAATCACTTACAAATTCTGATTTTTTCCGGGTATGAGCTTTTACATCGTTTCACCGGCTGTACCTGCTCGCAATGTTTTTTAACATCAGGGAGCGGGATGTTCCAGAGATCGTTATTGGCAGTGCCTGCAACCCGGCCCGGCTAATACACTTCTTCCGCCTGATCGGGGGATGACCTGAATGCGGGTGCTGATGCGTTCCTGCAGGACGGTAACATGGGAAATGATCCCGATCAGTTTGCCTTCCTGCTGCAAGTGGGCGAGTGTCTCCAGCGCAGTATCGAGCGCTTCCTCGTCCAGTGTTCCGAAACCTTCATCCAGAAACAGGGAATCGACCCGGATGTTGCGGCTCACCATGCGGGAAAGGCCAAGCGCCAGCGACAGGCTGATGAGGAAGCTTTCTCCTCCCGAAAGATTCTTGGTGGACCGGATTTCGCCAGCCTGGTAGTTGTCGATGACGTTGAGCTCCAGCGGCCGGACCGGATCGCGGATCAGCAGATAACGGTCGGACAGTTTTTGCAGCTGCCGGTTGGCGTGGCGGATCATGACTTCGAAAGTCAGTCCCTGGGCAAAGTTGCGGTATTTTTTGCCATCTGCTGAGCCGATGAGGCCATGCAGCAGATCCCAGCGGGCACACTCCCGTTTCTGTGCCTCGATTACCTGCAGCTGTTCCTGCTGTTTTTGTTTGCTGTTTTCGTTATCTGCAAGCTTTTGCCGTAGTCCGCCGATTTCCTGTTGTAGTACCTGCTGACGGGTGATCAGTTGTGCCAGTACCTGGTCGTGAAAATCCCGGGGCTGGTCTGTCATGGACTTCAGTTGTTCAGCTTGTAACGCAATCGTTTTATCTTTTTGCCGGGTATCCAGCATGGTTTTCTCATCCGCAAGCTGTTGAGCGCGCTGTGCAAGGCGTCTGCGTTCTTCTTCCGGCAGACAGGCAGCGGTAAAGCCCGCTTCATCAGCAAATCCGGATTGAGTGAGCCGTGCAGCAAAGGTTTCCTGCAGCTTTTCTAACTGTACGGCGCGGGTGGTGATGGTTTTTACCAGATCTTCTGCCCGGTTTTTCAATCGGTTGTACTGTTGTATTTCTGTTTCCAACTGCTGACGAGCGTTATCTGCTGATTTTTGTGCTGCCTCTATTGCGGTGGTTAATGACTGTTCTTCCTGATCGGGCTGTTTGTCAGCAAACAACTGAAGGCGTGTTGTGCGCAGATTGCCAAGTTCCTGCTGGAGCTGATCGAGTTGTTCCTGTCGCAATTGCAGTTCTGCTTCGTGTTGCCGGATCTGTGTGGACTGATGCTGGTGCTGCACCCTCAGTATCCCGATTTTTTGCTCAAGTTCTCTGGTTTTATCCAGAGATTCACGCTGCACACTGATTTCGTTTTCCAGTATCTCTGCTGTTTGCAGAATACGGGTCATTCGGGCCAGTTTGTCATCTGTTTCCTGCAGCAACCGAGGCAGTTCCGGAAACATGGCGGCAGATGGCAGGCCGGGGAACAATGATACGGCGCATTGCTGCAGCAGTGTTTCATCCGCCTGAATCTGTCTGTGGATTTCCTGCTGTCTGCAGGCGGTCTGTTCGATGTCCCTGTTTGTTTCCGCTTGTCTGATTTTTAATGTCGAGATAGTGTCGATCCGGGTTTTCAGCATCGTTCTTGCCTGATTCAGCGCCGTGATATTGTCATCCGGCCGGGGGGTATTTCCTGCTGCATAAGGATGTTGCAGCGCGCCACACAACGGGCAGGGCTCATCATCTTTCAGCTGTTGTCTGGCCTCTTCAAGGTGGCTGATTTTTTTGAGCAGCAGCGCCTGTGTTTCGAGCAGGCTGATTTCCCGCTCAAGTGCGCCCAGCATTTCTTCCTCGGCTCCGAGTTGCTTCGCAAGCTGTGTTTTTCCGGCCAGCAGCGAACAGGTGTGTTTTTCCAGTTCGGCAGAAATCTGCTTCGATGCAGCCAGTGATTGCATGGCTTCAATCGCCCGGGTTGCAAGCGTTTTTTGCCCGGACAGTACCGCGATTTCCTGTCGCCAGTCTGCCAGGCTTCGGTTTTCGAGCAGTTGCCTGTATTCAGCCTGTTTCCGGTTCAACAGGTTTTGGTTATGTGCAAAATCCATTTGTGCTCCATCCGGCTGAATGACGTGGAGCTGTTGTAATAAACCGGCCAGTGTCGTTTGCAGTCCGGCAAGCTGGATTTCATTTTGCTGATACTGGTTTCGCAGAGCAGCGAGTGTTTTTTTCTGTGCTGTAATTCCTTTGCTTGCCGTGCTGATGGGAGATTCTTTTTCCCGGATCTGAATATCCAGTTCCCGTACTTTGCGGAGCAGCGGGATGGTTTCCCGCTGTTTTGCCCGCTGGCGATCACATTGTTCATTGAGGGATTTCAGGGATTGTTCGGCCTGTTTGACGGCCTGTTCAAGCCCGGCCAGGGAGGCAGCGCAGATAGCCAGATTATTCCGGTCAGTTTCCTGTTCATTCCGGATCGAAGTGAGTCTGCTGTATTCACCAAGCAGCTCGAGCGCACGGCTGGCGCTGTCGAGCTTGCTGATGTCAGGAGTCAGCGCTTCTTTCCGGCTTAACCATGCTTGCTGTTGTCCGGCGATCAGATGCAATTCCGATTCGAGGCGGGCGATGTTCTCCAGCCAGACAAGGATTTGTCGCTCGTGCGCAATCTGCTCATTCAATCCGGCATCCTGCTGAATTTTTTGTGCAAGATCAGTGTGAAACTGTTGTTCATCGGCCCTGGTCAGCGGTTGTATACCATTGAGACCGGCGGATAGCCGATCCAGCTCCCGGCGTGCGGATACCCGGGTTTCATGCACACGGATGGAAATGCGGCTGTATATTTCAGTGCCGGTGATCTGTTCCAGAATCGGAGCACGTTCATCCGGCGCCGCCTGCAGGAATGCAGCAAATTCTCCCTGCGCCAGCAACATGGAGCGAGTGAAGCGGGCAAAATCCATTCCGGTGATTTTCTCAATCTGTCTGCCGACTTCTGTAAGCCGGGTTTCCAGTATCTTTCCGGAATCAGCTTCAGCCAGCTCATGCCGGGGATTCTGTAATTCTCCATCCGGTTTTTTGTGGGCCCGGTGCTGGCTCCAGTGGCACCGGAAGCAGCCGGACTGAGCAGCAAAAGTTACTTCGGCAAAGCATTCACCTGTCTGCCGCGACATGATTTCATTTTCACTTTTGCTGACTTTTCCGAGGCGAGGGGTACGTCCATATAGCGCCAGACAAATTGCATCGAGCACCGTCGTTTTACCTGCCCCGGTCGGGCCGGTAATCGAAAAAATACCATCCGATACAAAAGCGGGATCGGTGAAATCGATTTCCCATTCGCCGACCAGTGAATTCAGATTCTTGAGGCGTACCTGCAATATCTGCATGTGTTATTTTCGTTCCTGATTTCCGTTGATGATGATCAAAACAAGCTGCTGTTTTATAAAAATATAGTTGTCTTATGGTAATCAGATGCTGTCAAGCATACGTCTAAAAAATTCTTGACAGGGCATATCGTATCTGGTATCAAATAGATGTCTTTCTAAAAAGGGGACAGTAAGTCAGAACTGTTGGAAGAACTATATTGTGAATGTACTTTTTCTTATAGGAGACTGAAAATGAAACTCGTACTCGTCATCTCAACACTGTTGTTCGCAGCTACTACATTGACTGCCTGTATGGATCCCAAACCAGGTCAATATCCTCCAAGCATGTCAATGGAACGTGATTCCATGCCTGACAATGTAGATAAAGCAGAACAAAATAGTGAGAAATAAAATATGACAATACAAATATAACCGCCCTTCACGGGCGGTTTTTTATTGGGCGCTTAATATTCATACCTGTTTTCCGTGGCTCAGCACTATAAGACCCGCCACGGTAAAAGAGATATTACAGATACTGACGAATCATCTTTGCAAATACCTGTAGTGTGATGCGTGGCCGGTATGAAGTCGAACCAACCATCTAATTTACCATATTCGGATTACGGGCCATTTTAGGTCGTTTGCCGATCAATTCGACAGCGTGTTCCAGTCAGAATTGGAGGAATGCTATGACCGCAGTAAAAATTCCGGCGGGTACAGTCGATGCAATTGAACTTAGCGGCGAACTGGTAGTACCGCCGGCTGCAACAGGTATCGTGCTGTTTGCGCATGGCAGCGGCAGCAGTCGTTTCAGCCCGCGTAACACCTATGTTGCAAAAGTGTTGCAACAGCAAGGCATGGGCACTTTGCTGTTTGATTTGCTGACACATGCGGAAGATCAGAATCATGTCCTGCGCTTTGATATCGGCCTGTTGACACAGCGTTTGCTCGCAGCGACGGCTTGGTTGCAAGAGTATTCCGAAACAAAGGCGTTGAAGATCGGTTATTTCGGTGCCAGTACCGGTGCTGCTGCGGCACTGCAGGCGGCGGCCGAAATGAGAACTGCTGTTGCCGCTGTGGTATCACGTGGTGGACGCCCTGACCTGGCAGGAGAAACCGCTTTGAGCCGGGTAGTTGCGCCAACCTTATTGATCGTTGGTGGTGCGGATTACGGTGTGATCGAATTGAATGAGCAGGCTTACGCCATGCTGAGATGCAGAAAACGATTGAGCCTGGTGCCGGGTGCCACTCATTTGTTTGAAGAGCCGGGTGCGCTGGAACAGGCTGCCAGCCTGGCAGCCGACTGGTTAGCGGAATATTTGTGTGATCAAGTGGAAGAGGACTGATTCATCATGGCTGCCAAACCCTGAAATTGGATTTCCCGAGTGAGTTGCATTTTGATGGCTATTCAGCCCTGATATCCTCTTCATCGAGAGAAACGAGGGTTTCCTGATAGGTGCGCCACAGTTCTGTTCGCTGTTCCACCGGGATGGCCGCGGCTGACAGACAATGCTCGAATACCTCGTTGACACTGAGCTCTTCCAGTGTTCCGCCATCATCGATCTGATCGAGTATCTGGTTCATGATCCGGTTATTTCTGATGCGCAAAATTTCCAGTTGTGACCCCTCGATGGCTGATTGCAGACGTTCCTGCAGATCGGTGATCATTTCGTCGCCTTCATAATTGATTTCCAGCCAGGCGCAGGAGTTCGCTGCAGAAAGCATGGAGATCCTGTCTGAGATTACCTGCCAGTTTCCTCTGATACGTTCAAGCGGCTGGAAAACCGGGATATTGATCAGGCTGACAGCAGGGCGGGTTGCAGAAATCTGCCGGTTGAATTCAATCAAACAAACGCTCTTTTCCTGATCGGCCTCACCGAAGCCTATCGGCAGAGGAGAGCCACTGTAGCGCATGACGGAGGAGCCATTGACACGTTGTGGAACATGCAGGTGGCCAAGCGCCAGATAATCGATATCAGGTGGAAAAATTCCGGCCGGAACATGCGCCAGTGATCCGACATACAATTCCCGTACGCCATCGCCTTCAACAGTCTGTCCGCCGGCAACAAACAAATGCCCCATCGCGATAATCGGGATGGACGATGAAAGTGCAGTGCGCTGCAGCCTGGCCAGGTTGATTACCTCGGCATAATGGTCACGTATTCCCTCGACCAGTTTGCGCGATTTGTCTTCTATACTTTCTCCCGCCTCTGCCGTGCGGATATCCCGATCCCGCAAATGTGGAACGGCGCAGGCGATCAGTTCCGCATTACCCTCCGGATCATGGAGAACCAGTATTTCATCTGCCGGGTTGCCGGACAGGCTGCCTGTGACGTGCACATCCAGTGCTCTGAGTAATTCCCGGGGAGCGCTGAGAAAGGAAGGAGAATCATGATTCCCCGCGATGATGACGACATGCCGGCAGGTGGAGGCAGCAACGCGGTGCAGAAAACGGTAATAAAGCTGCTGTGACCGGTTGCCCGGGGTACTGGTATCAAAAATATCACCCGCAATCAGCAATACATCGACTTGCTCCTGCTCGATCGTTTCCACCAGCCAGCTGAAAAAGGCTTCAAATTCATCATACCGTTTGCGGCCATATAAGGTCTTGCCGATATGCCAGTCAGAGGTGTGAAGAATTTTCATGAGGTGATTAGGGAATGATTATATAGCGTAGTCACAAGATATCAGCCCAGAGGGCGATACATCTAATTTGCACGACAGCAAGGAAAGAAGAGGTGTTTTTGGCGTATCTTGTAGCGATGCCACGCCATCTTTTGAGATGAAGAAAAGCATTTTCGACGAGATGCCTCAGCTTATACAGTTATTTATCGTAAGGTCTTTGTATTTTTCGATTCTTTTTTGGCGGGATAACAGCTTCCATTCCCTGTTTTTCCGCCTGTTCAACAATGGCATTACTGTCATAGCCACGATCTGCCAGCAGATGATCTGCATCAATCCCTTCGATCAGGCGGCCAGCCTGCGTGCAATCAGCAGTGGTACCTTGTGTAACAAGGATTCTGACCGGCATACCATGCGCATCCACGGCCAGATGTATCTTGGTGTTGAGCCCCTTTGTCCGATTCATATCCTGATTACCTCCTCTGGCTCCACTGGCGTGTGGATGAACTTTACAGTGACTGGCATCCATTATCAGCCATTCATAATCTGGATCATCAATCAGGATTTCCATCAATTTTTCCCAGATACCTTTGTCACGCCAGCGAATGAAACGGCGATGAGTATTGCTCCAACCCCCGTAGTCCGGCGGTAAATCCCTCCATGGGGCTCCTGTCCGTATAATCCAGAAAACAGCATTGATAAACTGACGATTATCTGTGGCTACCCCTCCCCATGCCCCTCCCCATGCCCCTTCTCGGCCTGGTAAATGCCCCTCAAGTAGCGACCATATCCTATCTGAAATATCATGCCTGCGATGTGAATGTGTCATGCGAGTCCCTTTAATTTCTTAAAAGGATCTCATATTTCTTATCTCATGACTACACTATCTAGCAGGCAAGACAGAAATTACTGGCCTATCAGAACAAGAAAGGGCTGCTTTCACCCCAGGCAACTGCGGAGAGCCTCAATACCCTCATTGCCAAACTGGAGGAGCAGCGTGCTCAGCTCAAAACGCAGCTGGCATCTTTACCCAGGACGCTGGATCGTAACCACCCCAATTTGGTAATGCTCAGGCAATCCCTGGCGGCCATCGATCGGCAGATTACCGATGAAAAAGCAAAACTTGCCAATCCCACAGGAAAAACCCTGAATATCACGATGGAAGAATTCCAGCGGCTGGAAATGGAAGTTACCTTTGCGCAAGAACTTTATAAAGCGGCGCTCACTGCACTGGAAAAAGGCAGGATCGATGCCACACGCATGCTGGATAAAGTTTCCGTACTGCAGGCACCCACCCTTCCTGAATATCCGATGGAGCCCAAGCGTATCTATAACACCCTGGTTACACTGCTGTTTGCGCTGATGCTGGCTGGAATCCTGAAGCTGCTGGAAGGCATCATACTCGACCATGTAGATTGACGGGTTGCGTGACAAGCTCAATCAGGGAGCATCTGAAAAACGTCGGCGAGGCAGTCAGTTCAAGGCAAAAATCGGTGACGCAAGCAAAGCGTAGCGAACAGCCGTAAGGCTGGCCCGTAGGGCGAGGCGCTGGCGCCGAGTAAAAAGCGGAGTTTATACGTAATAAATGAGCATTTTGAGCTGATTTTTAACGCAGAAATGGCAACACAGGTAGTTTTTCCGAGGTTCCTCAGGGAATCTCTGATCAGCCCCTCCGCGAGACGCGATATAGTAGACAGGTTTATATGTGAGATTTGTTTGGAGGATATGTAAGTTGTTTTTACAACTGGTTTTCTGGAAAAGGGGGATGCATGAAAATTCGTAAAGCGGTTTTTCCGGTGGCGGGGCTGGGTACTCGTTTTTTACCAGCCACCAAGGCCAGCCCCAAGGAGATGCTGCCGGTGGTGGATAAGCCACTCATACAATATGCTGTGGAAGAAGCCTGGGCTGCTGGTATTACCGAAATGATATTCGTCACGGGTCGCAGCAAGCGCAGCATTGAAGATCATTTTGATAAAGCGTATGAGCTGGAATCCGAGCTGGAGCGCCGGGGAAAAACCGAGATGCTGCAGTACGTGCGCAACCTGTTGCCCGACGATATGAAGTGTGTGTATATCCGCCAGTCTGAAGCACTGGGTCTGGGCCACGCGGTGCTATGCGCCCAGCCGGCGGTGGGTGATGAACCTTTTGCTGTGTTACTGGCTGACGATTTACTTGAAGGTGACCCTGTCGTGATACGCCAGATGGTGGATGTGTACGAGTACTACAAGTGCTCGGTGCTGGGTGTGCAGCAGGTGCCGCGTGAAGATACGCGCAGCTATGGCATAGTGGCCAGCCAGCCGATTCGTGATGATCTGGAAGCAGTACAGTTCATTGTGGAAAAACCTGATCCGGAAGAGGCTCCTTCCACCATGGCAGTGGTTGGACGTTATGTACTCACCCCGCGCATTTTCCATCACCTGATACGGTTGGGCAAAGGCACCGGGAGCGAGATACAGTTAACCGACGGTATTGCTGCGTTGATGCAGGAAGAGCAGGTGCTGGCCTATCGTTACAAAGGCCAGCGTTACGACTGTGGCAGCAAGATAGGCTATTTGGAAGCCACCTTGGCTATGGCGCGTAAGCACCCTGAAGTGGGGGCGCAGTTTGAACAGCTGTTACAGTCGTTTCAGCATCAGGGAAACTCTGAAGAAAGTCAGTGAAGTAGTCAGCCCAAAGCGAGAGTCAGCGAGAAAGTGGAGTTTATACGACGTGATAAATGAGCATTTTGAGCGCAACTTCCAGCGCAGGAATGGCAATACAGATGATTTTTCAGGTGCCATGGCAGAGTTTTATCCTTTTGGTTTTCGCCTTTCCCAGCGATTTTTTTGTCCGACGGGATCTCACAGAGTGGCCTGATAAAAAATGAAAGCCGTAAATAGCGGGAGAATATATTGCTATTTCAACAATAACTGATATGAGAAGTTATGCGAAATTACCCGTTTGTACAAAATCGTTAAAGGATGAATGATGTTTCTGCTGTTCACTAACGAGATCATTGAACGTATCAGCAATGTTTTACTTCTTTATCTGGTAACTTCAACCGTCGTTGATGAAGTAGTGCCTGGATCGGCTGCGACGTGGAGAAAAAAGTTATATCTCATCTTTTCCCTCATTTTTTACTACAGTATCTGGGTGAGCACGCTAAAGAAATTACAGGCCATAGGAAAAAGACGTTATTAGCATGGCTTGTCTTGCATGAGCCGGTCTTTAGAAAAGCGTTGATTAAATCAATAAATATCATGAATGATGCATCGCGACAGGTTGCCATAGGCGTAGGCGCTCCCCGGAAAGAAATCAGAATCAACCACTTGAATTAATTCTGGAATACTCATCGACACCAACAGCTGCTGTTACGCTCTGGCAGGGTCAGCTGATTTTCTGCTGTCATTTTTGCAAGCGTATCAAACATCTCGTCAATGTAAGGAATCCTTGCTTTTTAATTCCAATACTGACCAGTTCCCGTGATATTCAGCCACGCAACGTCGTCAGTAGTTTGACCAGATCCACGACGGCGGTGAACGGCTCAGGATCAGTATGTGCTGAAAATCGCTGAGCCAGTTGTTTGGCACGTTGAGTGGCTACGGCCAAGTGCTCGCGTGTGATGGTGAACGTGTTGTCGCTGCCTTTTACATAGTCAGGAATGTGCCGTTTCAGACGGCGCATCACTTCATCGCGGCGCAACGGAGCTTGAATATCTTCAAAGTGCAGCAGCAGCCACAGCTCGAAATTGGGCACCGAGGTAATAGTCTGAAATGTGACCGACTGCCGGGCATCGTTCCTGAGCTTGCCGTTGAGCTGATCGGCCAGCGCTAAGGCATCGTCATAGCTGCCGTGGTCGTCCCGGTCAAAGACCGCGTAGATCTGCTCGAAGGCGCACCGCTGGATGCTTTTGTGGCGATCGCCGTTTTCGAATAATTCCTGGGCGTACTGCACCACCTGAATCGGCGCGGCACCCAACTCGCTGGGCTGGACTTCCACGTTGGCCGTGTGAAGACGATAGGCAGCACGGATTTCCCGGAAGTAGTTCGGTTCTGTCTTGCTGCCTTCGGAAACAATCAGGATGCGATCATAGCTCGCACGTCGTCCTTGCTTACGCTCCAATTGCTTTTTCTGGCGCACCGAAGGAGCGTTGTCGAGGGCCATCAGTGTTTTTTCCCAAGGGTAGGGCTGAGGAAAGGTACGCCGCCGTAACGTCCCATGAGATAGCCACGTTCCAATGCTTCATTTTTGCGCGGGCTGAATTCTGACAAAGCTACCAGACTGGATGCCTGATCACGATTTTTCTCGACGAACCAGATCTGATCGCGTCGCAGCAGATCGGGTGCATCCAGCAGCGAGGTGTCGTGGGTCGTGAAAATTAACTGCGCGCCACCGGTGTTGATATCTGGACAGTGAAACAGCCGCACCAGCTTGCGCACCAGCAAAGTGTGCAGGCTGGTGTCGAGCTCGTCGATCACCAGCGTCAGCCCCTTGCTGAGGATATCCAGCACAGGCCCGGCCAGAAACAGCAGATTGCGTGTGCCATTGGATTCGTCCGACAAATCAAATATGGCTCGCTCTTGTTCGGTGACGTGGTGAAAGCGCAACCTGTGCTCCTCCACCTCTTCCGTACGCACTTCGGTTTTACCAGCCACCAGATCGAAATGCACCGCCTGGCCGGGCACTTTGCGGGTTTCCACATCGATGTTGGCAATGCTGATGTCAGCAGCAGACAGGAAATTACAGATTTCTTTGCGCCCCTCGTCCTGCTTGAGCTTCTGGATGGAAATTTGCGGATTGAGCTGCGCCTGCTCGTTAAAGATGATCAGATGGTTGATGAACCAGTCAAACACCGGACGCAAAGCCTCACTATTGAGCTGCACGGCCATCGACAGAAACAGCGAATTCGGGCGAGTCGCACCCTCCCATACATTCTTTGGCCCCTTCAGGCCCGGGCCGAAGTCATATACATCTTTGCTGATATCGGCATCAAACTGGCGCGTAAACCAGCGCTGCGGTTTGAAAGCCTTGTAGACCAGCAGATGCTCACTGACGATACGTTGCGCCGTCATGGCAAAGCCGTACTGGTAGCGCACACCATCGAGCAGGAAAGTGATTTCGAACTCGCTGGGTTGGTTGGCCGATTGGGCATCGAGACGGAAAGGTTGCACGGCAAAGCTCTGGCCGGGCTGGATCACAGTCGCCGACTCGGCCACCACGCCGCGCATGTATTGCAGCGCTTTGATGAGGTTGGACTTACCACTGGCATTGGCACCGTAGACTGCAGCACTGCGCAACAGGAGAGGAGCAGCACTAATGCCGGTTGTCAGCGTATTGGTGTCCTGCAAAGTCTTGTCTTTGGATGCAACCAGACTGAACACCTGCTCATCACGCAGACTGTGGAAGTTCTTGATGCGGAACTCGACCAGCATTGTATTTTCCTGTTAATGTAATAATAAATATGTATTATGTCAAATTTATGCAAAATACCAAATTATTATTTGGTGTCATTTGTTTTTGTGAGAAGTATAAGATCGCCAGTGGATGGCGTGAATCAGGTTTAGTATCAAAAAAGAAAAAAATGAAAAAGCAAGACAGCGCAGTCGTCGAAGCAATTCGAGCCAAACCATTAACCATCTTTGCGAACGCCAGCGGCGTGAAGCAATCCAGTCAGTCGATTGCAGAGGCGTTGGATCGCCACATCACAAAAACGGGGGCAGATTAAACATTCGGCAGGATCAATCGCGGGCGGCGCGGCACAACTGCTCTCGTCAGAATAAAGTTGCAAGCCTATCAGAAGATCGTGGTCTGCCCTCCGTTTACTATTTACCAAAAATAACGGTGAAGAAATTATCGAAGCACAGCAGGATAAAATTACTACGCAGGTTTTGAGAAGTGGTTGAATAGATGTGACTACACTATATAGGTTCCCGATCTAAAGTATCTACAATGATTATTCGGGAGAGTGGGTGTTGTAAAGCAGGAAGTGGGAAACAGGGAGCGTGATGGTTGAGAAGCCGCAGCGAGAGCGCAGACTTCCTCTATAAGGCTGCCGACTTTCACGCTTCCGGGTATGAACGCTGTATCTGCCGGAACGATGCCACTCTGAATATCACCTGGCCGCAGCTGCAAACAGTACCGTTGATGTCTGCCAAAGGTGCTAAGGAACCTCTGAAAAACTACCTGCGTTGCTATTTCTGCGTTAAAAATCGGCTTAAAATGCTCATTTATTATGTATAAACTCCGCTTTTTACTCGGCGCCAGCGCCTCGCCCTACGGGCCAGCCTTACGGCTGTTCGCTACGCTTTGCTTGCGTCACCGATTTTTGCCTTGAACTGACTGCCTCGTCGACGTTTTTCTGAGGTTCCCTAAAGGGAAGTCTTTTATTGAAGCTGAGGTATTTGATTAAGTTGCCACGCACTACTCACCAATTTACTACTTACTGAAATGAAAAAAATAACTATCGCTGGAACTGGTTACGTCGGTCTTTCCAATGCCATGCTGTTGGCACAGCACCATGCAGTGACTGCATTGGATATTGATGCACATAAGGTGGAGTTGTTGAATAACAGGCAGTCTCCTATTGAAGATGCAGAGATTCAGAATTTTCTCGCGCACAAGCCATTGAATTTTTGTGCTACGCAGGATAAGCAGCAGGCTTATGCCGAGGCGGATTGGGTGATCATTGCCACACCCACGGATTACGATCCGCAGACCAATTATTTCAATACCCGCTCAGTGGAGTCTGTGGTGCGTGATGTGTTAGCTATCAACCCACGGGCGGTGATGGTGATCAAGTCCACCGTACCAGTGGGTTTTACCCGGCGTTTGCGAGAAGAAACGGGTAGCGGCAACATCTTCTTCTCGCCCGAGTTTTTACGTGAAGGTAAGGCGCTGTACGATAACCTGCACCCCAGCCGCATTGTGGTGGGTGAGTGCTCAGATCGTGCTCAGGTATTTGCTGATTTGCTGCGTGAAGGCGCTATCAAAAAAGATGTACCCGTGTTGCTGACTGACAGCACCGAGGCTGAGGCGATCAAGTTGTTTGCCAATACTTATCTGGCAATGCGTGTGGCGTTTTTTAACGAGCTGGATACTTATGCTGCTGTGCACGGATTGGATACACGCCAGATTATCGAAGGCGTAGGGCTGGATCCGCGGATAGGTGGCCATTACAACAACCCCAGCTTTGGCTATGGTGGTTATTGCCTGCCCAAGGATGCCAAGCAGCTGTTGGCCAATTATGCCCAGGTACCGCAAAACCTGGTGCAGGCCATTGTGGAGGCTAACCGCACACGCAAGGATTTTGTGGCGGATGACATTGTGCGGCGTAATCCCAAAGTAGTGGGAATCTATCGGCTGGTGATGAAAGCTGGTAGTGATAACTTCCGTGCTTCCAGTGTGCAGGGTGTGATGAAGCGGCTTAAGGCCAAGGGAATCGAGGTGGTGGTATACGAGCCGGTTCTGGATGCGCCGGATTTTTATAAATCCCGTGTGATCAGGGATTTGGCCGCATTCAAGGCGATGAGCGATGTGATTGTGGCCAACCGCTGTTCAGCACAGCTCGATGATGTGAAAGATAAGGTTTATACGCGGGATTTGTTTGGTAATGATTTGTGACAAGATCAGTGCAGGGTTTTAAATCTCCGAAGTTACCAAGTATTCTGTTTTTCAACGTTAATGGCTCCGGTATGGGGCATCTGAACCGTTGTCTGGTGTATGCGCAACAGTTGAAAGGCCCGGGTACGCCCTGTTTTCTTTTCTCTGGCATCTGCTATTGAAATGATTGAGGAAATGGGGTTTGAGGCGGATTATTTTGTTTCTCATTTCTGGTCGGCCAATGCTTCGTTTCACTGGAATAGTGAGCTGACTTTCCGTTTTGGGTTGATGCTGGAGCGGGTACAGCCAAAGGTAATTGTGTTTGATGGTACCTGGCCGTTCCAGGGATTTCTGGCCGCGTGCAAAGTGCATGGTACATCAGCCCTGGTTTGGTCTAATCGTGGCTTGCTTAAAGAAGATGTAATGCACGCGCCGGCGGATGAAAATCTGTTTGATCTGATTATTCAACCGGGTGAGCTTGGCGCAGTGAAGTCTGAGTTACCGCTTGAGGGTGGTGGTAAACGGGTAACGGTGCCGCCGGTATGTTTGCTGGAGTCTGAAGCGTTACTGGATAGAAAGCAGGCCCGCAAAGCACTGAATTTGCCGGAAGAGGGGCGTTTTGCCCTTTTTTCACTTGGGCCGGGCAATCTCAAGGATGTCAGCGGGATCGGCCATGGTTTGATCCGGTTGTTTACAGCAGCAGGCTTTCAGGTGATATGGGCGCGGGCACCGATTTCTGTGCGCGATGTTGAATTGCCATCCGGGGTGAAATCTGTTTCTGTGTATCCTCTTGCGCGGTATCTCCGTGCTTTTGATGTTTTCGTCGGGGCGGCTGGCTATAACAGTTGCTGTGAGCTGGTGCAGTCGGGTATTCCGGCGCTGCTGGTGCCTAATGATAAGTTGGCGGATGATCAGGTGCGCCGCGCGCAGATGGTGGCTGAGCTGATTCCAGCGGTGGTGTCGCCTTGCGAGACGGATACACAGCGCAGCGAGGCTGTCGCAAATTTGCTGAAAATGCTGGCTGATACCCCTGCTGAGAAGCCAGAGATACAGATGAATGGCGCTGCTTTGGCAGCAGAGGAGATTCTTGCTTTGCTTCCTGTGATGAAGAGATGATGGATGTCGTCGAGGCCACACGTATTTTGCGAAGAGAGTTTGGTGTCTGGGGGAATCGGTTGGATCGATTTTTTCTGGCGCGTTATAGTTTGCTGGCAGATAAGCCACTGAAGGATTTTGGGAGTCGTCTGCAGCATCGGTTAAGACAATTTTAGTATTCATTCACCTGGTACCACCACGGGTGGTACGGAGAGCGTGGCTGCCAACCATCAAGCACAGTTCTTCTGCCCCTGATGCCAGAGCTCTGTTAATCTGGGCTCTCGGTATGGAGCGTGATTCGTTACGTAATGCTTGCCTGGTTTTCGCGTCTGCGTTGGATGGTGGAATATCTGCCGGAGCTCGAAGGCAAGGGGTTGCCTTATCAGGAAAGAAAGCGCGATTATCTGGCGTGGCGTTATCGGGATGCTGTTGTTGTGCCTGCGGCGGCCGGTCTGCTGGATGAGGAGAACTGGAACAGATTGCTGCAAATGGAGTGAGTAATGATTCAGGGATAAATCGGAGAGTTTTGAGAACGGATCGGAATGGTTCGCGAAGAAGAGCTATCTGTTATTACCAGCGATATCAAAGCAAAGATTGAATGGTATGACATTACTTCTGCGGAAGATTTATATAGGGTGGCGGATAGAAATGCTCCAAAACTAAAGAAGTTGCCGTGTACAGGTTAATAATGTATAGAACTGCAAGCCCCATTGCTAACGGGGTATTCCGTGGCAGAATACTCTTCCATTATTCGTCATTACGTCACAGAATCTTGCAAGGAAAAAATTAGAAAATAATTTAATTATCGAAAATGAAAAACTTAACTTATATCGAGATTCAGGAAGAAATCAGGAAATTGCAAAAGCAGGCAAATGAAATTCGTGCGAAAGAGATAGCCGATATTATTGCGGATATCAAAGTCAAGATTCAGCTATATGGCATCACTGAGAAAGATTTAGGCTTTGGTGAGAAGCAGAAAAAAATGATTTTTCCTCCTTTGTATAAAAAAGGTAATCGGACCTGGTCGGGGCGCGGGCGTCAGCCCGGGTGGATAAAAGAGCACCTTGAAGCAGGTGGGAATCTTGAAGAACTGTTGATGTAATTAATAAGCCTGTTTGAAGCAAGGTTGGGTTTGCTGATGACTATATGCGAATTCTAATCACAGTACTTGTGAAGTAGTTTTAATTAATCATGCAAATTGTAATTGCAATTTGCATGATTCCACACACAACTCAATAACATACAGAGTTTGGATAGCATTCAGCGTTTTGTGCGCTTATGTGCCGGCTGTGCCCGGCAGATACTCAACCTGTCCATTGCCTGCCGTCGATTGCGATATCACTCATAACATCGCCAAGGTCTGGATTTCTGTACTGGAAATCAGCTATGCCAATGACCAGATCGAGCACATGAACCGTACCCTCAAGGAAGCAACTGTCAAACGATATCATTACGAAAATCATCAACAGTTGCGAGAGCATCTCTACAACTTCCTGAATGCCTACAACTTCGCCAGATGACTCAAAACCTTACGAGGACTCATACCTTACGAATATATCATCAAATGCTGGCGATTCTGGCGGCTGTTCAGAAAGGAAATTATTTCCTGATACCGCTGAATTTCACTGTGTGTGTAGGTTTTGGCATGGTTCTTTTCTGGTCCTGGCGGGGAATACGTGGAAATGAGCAGGCTACCTGATAAAAGTGGACGAAGTATCCTGATTACTGGTGCAACAGGGGCGATTGGTGCTGCACTGGCAGAAATATATGCGCAACATGGCGTAACACTTCATTTGCAGGGTCGTAATGCGGTAAAGCTGGCTGAAGTGGCGGAACGCTGCCGTTTGAAAGGGGCGCATGTCCTGATGCAATGTCTGGATTTGCGCGATTCCGTTGCTCTGCAAGACGGGCTGAAAGTGCTGGAGCCACTCGATCTGGTGATCGTCAATGCGGGTATGAATACACATGTTGGTTCTGCAGGGGAATCTGAGCCGCTGGATGAGGTGGAGGCCTTACTGGATGTCAATCTGAAGGCTGCAATGGTTATTGTGCATGCTGTGCTTCCATCCATGCGAATGCGTGGCAGCGGACAGATTGCTTTTGTCAGTTCTCTGGCTGCGTATTTCGGTTTGCCCGTCACACCGGCGTATTGTGCCAGTAAGGCAGGCCTCAAGGCGTATGGTGAGGCGCTGCGTGGCTGGCTGGCAAGAGAGGGGATCAATGTCATCATGCCGGGGTATGTCAAGTCACCCATGTGTGACGATATGCCGGGTTCAAAGCCTTTTCTGTGGCCGCCCGATCGTGCGGCAAAAGTCATAAAACGTGGCCTGGAACGAGATCGGGCGCGTATCAGTTTTCCCTTTCCGTTGAATTGGGGTGCCTGGTGGCTGGCAGTACTGCCAGCTTCTGTTTCCATTCTTATCGTTCGTTTACTGGGTTATGGTGGCTGAGGAAAGCTTTATTTCAGTATTGACCGCTTCACTGGCGGGTCTGGTACTGTCGGTAATCATTGAACGCCTGATGGTTCCACGTCCGGTACTTGCGAGACCCTGGGCGGCCTGGGCATTACATGGCGGATTATGGTTTCTGTCTTATTCTCTGATAACCCTGGTTTCAGGTCGTCCATGGTTTTCTGTTGCGATTGTTTCAGCTTTTATGCTGATGCTGGTGTTGGTGAATAACGCCAAGGTGAAGTCGCTGCATGAACCTTTTGTTTTTCAGGATTATGAATACTTCACTGATGCAATCCGGCATCCGCGTCTTTATATTCCGTTTTTAGGCTGGTGGAAGTTTCTCGGTGCGGCAGCCGGGTTTATTCTGGCTGTATCCATTGGATTATGGGGAGAATCTGTTCCTGAACAACAATTTATATTGTCCGGTCAGTTGGGTGGAATCCTGGTCTTGTCTCTATTGGGGATACTGTTTCTGCTGGCGGGTAACCATGAATCACTCCCGGTAAGTTTTAATCCGCGGCAGGATGTCGTTGCACTGGGTTTGCTGGCCAGCTTCTGGCGTTATGGACGGGAGGAAAGAACTCCCTTGAAAATACCTTCCCCATTTGATTTTTCTGTATCAGAACGTCAGATGAATGATTTGCCTCATCTGGTGGCTATCCAAAGTGAATCTTTCTTCGATCCCCGGCCGTTGTTTCCAGGGATCCGACCGGATGTACTGGCTGAATTTGATCGCCTTAAGAAAGAGGCTTTATTTCATGGCAGATTAAAGGTACCTGCCTGGGGAGCCAATACGGTACGTACCGAATTCGCTTTTCTTTCCGGGATTGGTGAGGATGGGCTGGGTGTCCATCGTTTCAATCCCTATCGTGCTATAGCGGCCGGCTGGAACATCCCATCACTGGCATCATTTCTAAAGAATCTGGGTTATCGTACGGTTTGTATTCATCCTTATCCGGCAAGTTTTTATCGACGCGACCGGGTATACCCCTGCCTCGGTTTTGATGAATTTCTCGATATCCGTACATTTGACGATACGATGCGGTCTGGCCCTTATATCGGTGATGCTGCTGTCGCTGATAAAGTGGGTGCTATTTTACGAGATGCTGCGGGCCCGCTCTTTATCTTTGTCATCACCATGGAGAACCACGGGCCGTTACATCTTGAGCAGGTGGCTCATTCAGACATCGAGTCGTTGTATACCGAACCGCCGCCCGCGGGCTGTGATGATTTGACGATTTATCTTCGTCACTTACGTAATGCTGATCAAATGGTTGCCCGATTGCGTCAAACATTGGCGGAATGCAGGTAGCCTGCAAGTTTGTGCTGGTTTGGAGACCATGTACCGATTATGTCGGCTGTGTATGAGATTTTTGGCAAACCTGGTGGAGAAGTAGAGTACGTATGCTGGAGCAATCAGGGTAAAGCAGCATTCTGCGATGCCAATTTGAGTGCGAATACCTTCAAAGTTATGCCCAAACGCTGGATCGTCGAGCGTAGTTTCGCCTGGCTGGAGAAGAGCAGAAGATTATGGAAAAACTGCGAGCGTAAGCTCAACACCAGCTTACAGTTCATTCATCTGGCTTTCCTGGCATTACTACTTAAAAGATCGTAAACAGGTTCTTAGAGCATTTCTCGTTTAGTTAGACACATAGCCGGAGTTGGTGAAGTAGTTGCGGCATTCCTGGGGCTGGATGGTCTCAACGATGCGTCCGATGGCGGCCCAGAGAGCATCAAAAGATCGTTCGGCGGCTTTACGCAGGAGGATTCTGATTTTGGAGAAGACCTGCTCAATGGGGTTGAGGTCGGGAGAATAAGGTGGCAGATAAAGGATTTCTGCACCTTTGTCCTTGATCATGTCCCGCACGCCGGCAACCTTGTGGCTGCTCAGGTTGTCGCAGATGACGATATCACCTGGCTTGAGTGCAGGGCAGAGCTGGGTTTCCACATAAGCGAGGAAAGCTGCGCCATTCATGGGTGCATCCAGACACCACGGCGCAAGCAAACCGTCAAGATGCAGTCCGGCAACGAAAGTCATGGTTTTCCAGTGACTGCCGGGAGCATGGTCATAGCATCGCTCTCCCACAGGGCAGCGGCCATGCCGCCTCGTCATGTCCGTGCTTGCTCCCGTTTCATCGAGAAAGATCAGACGAGCGGGATTGCAGGTCTTTTGCCAGTCTTGCCAAATGAGCCTTGCTGCCGCCACGTCAGCACGCTCTTGTTCGCTGGCCCACAGTGTTTTTTTTATAACTGTATCCCAGCGAGCGGATAAACCGGTCAACCGAGGAAACGTGGACACGAATCCCTAAAGTCTCTTCAATCCAATCGCGCAGCTGCGCAAGCGTTATGTCCTTATCCTCCAGAAGCTTGCCCTTGACCTCTGCAGCATGGGCTCTCAACGCATGACGCCGGTAGCCCCCAATCTTGCGCGGGGAAACGCTCCCTTCCCGTCTCCACAAGGCAGGTTATCTTCGATACAAATGACGGGCTGACTGAATATTTATCAGCAACAGCCCTGATACTCAGACCCTTGTCCGTGTCCGCTACAACTCGGCGGCGCAAATCCTCAGAATAAGCTTTCGGCATCTCTCACCTCCATCCCTATCCTTTCTTATTTTAACTCACAGGGGAATCTCTTCGATTCCAACTAGAAGAAAAACGCTCTAGAGAACTTGGCCTCATAAGCAATTTGAAATCACTCTTTCAGTAAAAAATCATTTCTTAACGACAGAGAGTCAGGAGTAAATCAATTTTACTGTTGTATGGATGTGGAGTTTGATTGACGCTGGGCCTGTTAATCGGTATAGTGCCGACTTTTCCGGGGTGTAGCGTAGCCTGGTAGCGCGCCTGGTTTGGGACCAGGATGTCGGGAGTTCAAATCTCTCCACCCCGACCAGTTTTCGTGTCATTGATACGGGCCAAAGCCCGGTTTGAGTAGCAGTGCCCGTAGCTCAACCGGATAGAGCACCAGCCTTCTAAGCTGGGGGTTACAGGTTCGATTCCTGTCGGGCACGCCAAAACTGATCAGATCTGTCCTGATCAGATCAAGTTAGTCTTTCAGATCCATGGTGGCTGTAGCTCAGTTGGTAGAGTCCCGGATTGTGATTCCGGTTGTCGTGGGTTCGAGTCCCATCAGCCACCCCACTATTCTTGGAATTAGATCAATCGTTCCGGACTGATCATTTCCATATCATTCTGTTCTCCGTCAGACTATTTTGAACGGGTTCTGAGGCATCTCTCCATCAAGTATCCAACGTCTGGTACGCGAAATGTTGGGATTATTCCAGTATCAGCATGTGAGATTCAGATATTTTCCGGTAACAGTTCCGCGGATGAAGGCCATGATCATCATTATCGCGCGCTAACTCCATAGGAGAGAATTTCTATGTGGATTTTTCGCATCAAACTGGCCACCTTACTCTTAACGGTACTACTGGCTGCATGTAACACTCAGCCCGCCCGCCTGAACTACACCGTTCCGGTTCAACCGGAAGGTTCGTCCGGTTATACCGAAAAACCAGGCTGGCAGACTGCTACGTTTGCCGTGGCGGCCGCCAATCCGCTGGCGACTGATGCGGGTTATCAGATCCTCAAGGCTGGAGGCAGTGCCCTGGATGCCGCCGTCGCTGTGCAGATGGTACTTACGCTGGTTGAACCGCAATCCAGTGGCATTGGTGGTGGTGCGTTCCTGATGTACTTTGATGGCGAATCGGTCGAGGCATACGATGGCCGCGAGACTGCTCCTGCTGCAGCCAACGAAGATCTGTTTCTCAAGCCTGATGCCAAGCCCATGTCGTTCATGGAAGGTGCTGTGGGTGGGCGCTCGGTCGGCGTACCTGGTGTTGTTCGCATGCTGGAGCAGGTACACCAGCAGCACGGGAAACTGCCCTGGGCTACTCTGTTCGAGCCTGCCATCCGCCTGGCCGAGCAGGGATTCAAGGTCAGTGCCCGTCTTAACACGATGCTGGCTGCGGATCGATACCTCAGGCAAGATCCGGAGGCTGCAGCTTACTTCTACGACAGTAACGGGCAGCCGTGGCCGGTCGGGCATGTTCTCAGGAATCCTGAGCTGGCTCGGGTGCTGAGAGGTATTGCGATGCATGGCTCCATGGCATTGCTGGAAGGCCCGGTGGCTCAGTCCATCGTCGATAAGGTGCGTTCGCATGTTACTAATCCGGGGGAGATCACCCTGGCTGATCTGGCCGGGTATCAGCCACGCAAGCGCGAGCCACTCTGTCACGATCATGCCGTACCGCCGAAGGTGTACCGGCTGTGTGGTTTTCCGCCACCCGGCTCTGGTGCCATCGCCATTGGCCAGATATTCGGCATCCTGCAAAATACGCCCGGTGCTGCGCTGCCTTTGGGTAGCGACGGCCTGCCGACGGCTGACTGGTTGCATTTCTACACCGAGGCTGCACGCCTGGCATTTGCCGACCGCGCGAAATATGTGGGTGATCCCGACTTCGTGGCACCGCCCGCAGGCGCCTGGACGAGCCTGTTATCTCCGGGCTATCTGGCCGGGCGGGCGCGACTGATCGGTGATCGGCCGATGAAGGTAGCCCGACCCGGGCAACCGGAAGGGATGCGAATCAATCTTGCCCCTATGCCTGATCAGCCGGAATACGGTACCAGTCATATCAGTATCGTCGATGCTCAGGGGCATGCGGTGGCGCTGACCACCACCATTGAAAATGCTTTCGGCTCGCGGCAGATGGTCAGGGGTTTCCTGCTCAACAACGAACTGACCGATTTCAGCTTCACGCCACGCGATGCGCAGGGGAACCTTGTCGCCAATCGTGTGCAACCGGGCAAGCGTCCCCGTTCATCCATGTCGCCCACTCTAGTGTTCGACAAAGCCACCGGCCAGCTCGTCATGGTCGGCGGCAGCCCTGGCGGTGCTTTCATCATCCACTACATCGCAAAGATATTGTGGGGAACCTTGCATTGGGGCCTGAATATGCAGCAGGCCATTGATCTTCCCAACTTCGGTTCAGCAAATAATCTCATATTACTGGAGGAAAAAGGCTTTCCTGCTGCAGCCGTCGAAGCACTCGAAGCCAGGGGGCACGATGTTCAGGAAATGGATATGACCAGCGGTCTGCAAGCCATCCAACGAATTCCTGGCGGGTACTTTGGCGGGGCTGATCCGCGCCGTGAGGGCGTGGTCATGGGTGATTGACGGTTTCCCTAAAAATTCTCATACCGGTTGATATCGAAGATTCCCGCCTGTAAAGGTTGCTGCTGTTTTTGCCAAGCGGTGATGTCGTGCAGAATTTCCCAGAATTGCGGATGCGTGCGCCGTATTCCCCAGGTTTCCACGATCTGTTCAAAGTTCTTCGTTTTTCCTGCTTTGCTCAATTTCGCTACGAACTCCCCAACTTGTGCAGCAGGAACATCAAATATGAAATTGGGATAGCTGCCGGTAATGCCGGGATAAACGGTAATGCGGTCTTTTTCAGGCTGATAGCGCAGTTCTTCACCCAGCATGAAGGCGACATTACTGTGAGCGCGATCTCTCAGCAGGGTATAAACGGTGCGTTCATTCTGTCCATGCCGGATGCGTACGAATGTCACTTCCGGAAGCTGGCCGATTCCCGGCAGACTGGCAGCAGGCTGTGCCGCAATGCCTGATAATGCACGATCAGCCTGCTGTATCCAGTGCGGCTGGTCAATACGACTGCAGTTTCCTTGTTCGCAGCGATTCAATGGATCATGTGACATGGTGTTAATGGACTGGAAACGTTCAAGCATGTGTGATGCCAGTTCCAGTTTCGGGTTTTCTGTGACGAAGCGCTCTGCTGAGGGAGATCGATCGTCAATATCCTCGTAAACGATGCCGAACTTCAGTTTGCCCAGATCCTGGTACCAGTCGTTCAATACGGTTTTACGCTGCCCGGCTGGAAGCAGACGCACAAAATTCTGTTCCGAACCGTTACGGATCAGATCGAAGTAAAGCCGGGTCAGGACTTGATGTGCAACGTTGCCGAATACATTGAAATTGACGACCAGCTGATAGTAGGTCTGCTCCAGTAATGGATAATCCATCAGCCAGATGGTCTGCGGAACAGCACCGGCCAATCCTCTTACGACAGAAGCACTATTGTGATGGCGGAAAATGGTCAGCAGCGCATTTTCGTTGTGACCATCACCATTCCAGATATGGGCCAGTGACGCGCCCTGTGGTTGTTGCGTAACATAACGTTGCTGGCGCAATGCCAGATAATCATTGTGGCGTTTGAGATAGCGCAACCAGTTCTCGCCGGCATCGAGCAGATCATCATCCTGCCCGGGGATTCCCAGCAAAGGGATGGCCTGGCTTCGATAGGTGTCCTCTGTAATGAAGAGATCGGACTCCGGGGACTGAAATAATGTCCAGAAATGATCGCGTATGACATCGGTTGCAATCTGGCCGCGGCAGACCGGGCCGTGAATGAAGGTGCGCACAAAATACTCTGCTTCGTCCAGCATGAACTGGTAACGTGCACGCGCCGGTATGGCGGCAAAAGTGACAAAGGGATTGGAACGTTCCGTATAGTCATACCCTGGCAGATCTCCCACGGGCCAGTCTTCACTGAAAAACAGTTCACTGATGCGCCTCAGTTTCGTCTGATCGAGTGGATAGCTGATACGCCGTTTGTGCACGATCGTGCCCGAGATCGGACGCAGGCGGTAAAAGAATGGCCCGCCCGGATCACTATTCGGGCTGACTGTGGCAACAGGGATGATGGCTTCGCCGGATGGGGTGGATGAACGCAGCAGTTCAAAGAAACGGGGCTCATCGCCTGCTTCCGGAAAATACAGGTAAGCCAGAAACAGGTGTTCGTACAGCCAGCGTGCTACCAATCGGCCACGCTTGTCATCCCGGTTGAACAGCGTTTCCCATGTCCGGATCGTTTGTTCCTCATCCCGTGTCAGCGTAACGGGTTCATCTGTCACTGCTGCTCCCTGATTCAGCCATCCGGCCAGGAGTGAGTATTCCCGATCGGTCAGTCCGCTGGTGCCAAACGGCATACCTTCAAATGGATGATCATGCGCATAGTCGGGAAACTCTTCTTCTGAGACACACTGGTTTTTGCGTGCGAAACCTGTTTTGATCGAGTCAGGCAGCTTGCTGTTCGGCGGAAACGGGTACTGTTTCCCCAGAGTGATCATATTTTTCAGCAGAGATTGAGCGTGTTCCCTGTCTGATTGCAGCACAGAATAAAAACCCCGCTTGCGCCAGCCAGCGACGGTGAGTTCGTCGATGCCCAGGCGGGTAGGTTTCATCTCCGTGGTGCGTGCACTGCTGTATACCGGTTCCTGAGAAGCGCCACGCAGCAGACTCTCGGCACTTTCCAGTTTGAGCTGACAGGGTGCATCAAAACAGCTGTGGCAGGAAAGGCACTTGGTTTCGATGATCGGCTGGACTTCTTTTGCAAAAGAGACCTGATGCCTGGCAGGTGCCGGCAAATCAGCAGGAGTCGGAGTAGGGTTGTTGTCGAATAATAGAGGCTTGCTGTCCTGACATGCAGACAGCATAAAAATGAGGCTCAGCAAACACAGGAATGGATAACATGCACGCACTGATAAACTCCGGGGTGAAACAGGCCGGGAGGATTCTATCTCATTGCCTGTATTACCGAAAGCCGGAAACTCAGAGAGGTGGGGTGATATCGGCGGTGTTGACCACTGTTTGTAACCGTCGTCTTCATGTTCCGAAAATATCTTCCCATAGTTGAAACACTGCCTGTCTGGCATCGCTTAAATGGTTGTTTGCTACCCGTGCAAATTTCTGAGATACATCTCTGGACAGAGCTGTGCCGGCAGGTTCGGGCGTGCCACTCAGTCTGAGCTGATGTTGTGTTCGCCTGAGCTCACGGTAGGCGGTGAGTGCTGCGGTTGCTTTCCCGGCGGAGGTCAATCCAAGTTCTCCGGCAAGCTTCAGCAAGGCAATGTTGCCGATATTGCCGGTCAGTTGCGGGTAACGGTGCGCATATCCCAGCACCAGGTATTGAACGATGAATTCGACATCGATGATGCCGCCGCGGTCGTGTTTGATATCGAACAGCGGAGTAGGATTGGGATGTGCTTCCAGCATTTTGCTGCGCATCATCAGAATCTCCCGTTTCAGTTTCACCAGATCGCGTGGCTGGCACAGCATGTTTTTGCGCATCTGCTCGAACATTTCACCTGCTTCACGGTCGCCGACGACGAAGCGTGCTCGCGTCAATGCCTGATGTTCCCATACCCAGGCTTGTTCGTACTGATACTGGGTAAAAGCCTCGATAGAATTGACCAGCAGTCCGCTGGTCCCGTTCGGGCGCAATCGCAGATCGGTCTCGTACAGTATGCCGGCGGAGGTATGGCTAGTGAGCCACAGATTGATGTTCTGCGCCAGTTTGGTATAGATTGATGCAGCATCGGGATGATCGTCCCGGTAGAGAAACACGATATCCAGATCGGAGGCGTAGCCCAGCTCTTTTCCTCCCAGCTTGCCGTAGCCGATGATGGCAAAAGCGGGCAATTCCCGATGTTTCTTTTTCAATCCCTGCCAGGCGAGTTGCAGCACATTGTCCAGGATGAGATCGGCCAGCTCGGTCAGATGATCGCTGAGTTTTTCCAGTAACAGATCCCCTTCGAGATCGGTGACGAGCAGGCGAAATACCTGTGCATGCTGGAAGTGGCGCAATACATCCATTTGCCATTCGACCATTTGCACTTTAGGGATGTTGACGTGATGCAGCTGGTGAGTGAGCTCGGTTTTGAGTGCGGGCCAGTCGGGCAGGATGTGCAGACCGGATGACGTAAGCAGTTCGTCCAGCAGGATCGGGTGTCTGCCAAGATAATCACTCGCCCATTGACTGACGCTGGCCAGTTTGGCGACACGCGGCAGTGTTTGCGGATGTTCCTGCAGCAGAGCAAGATAGGCTGGATATTGCCCGATTTTTTCGAGTAACCGCAGTATGCGTTCCAGTGTGATGTCGACAGGCGGGAAGCGGGCGATCACCTCCATCAGTGTGGGCATCAGTTCGAATATGCGTTCCTGGCTGGAGTGGGTCAGTTGCCGGAAAAATGTGCTGTCGTAAAACTGCCGGACGCGCGCGGTAATTTTGCCGGGATCGAGGTATCCCAGTGTTTGCAGTTGTTTGCTGAAGGCTTCGACCGTTTCATGATCGCCGGACTGTTCCGGTCTGATCCGGGCAAATGTATCGTGTCGGGGAGATTTGCGGCGGGCCGCAAAAATCTGTTCGAAATGACGGGTAACGTTCTGGCGGTGCAGATCGAGATGATCGAGGAAATCGCCATAGCCGGTAAATCCCATACTTCTTGCAATCAATGTTTGCTCATCCGGATGTTGCGGCAGATTCTGGGTTTGCTGGTCATCGAGATATTGCAGGCGATGCTCGAGTTTGCGCAGGAAACAGTAAGCTTCGGTCAGTTCTTCGATCGTCTGTCCGGGAAGGGGTTGTTTCTGCCGCAGCCGTCGCAGGACACCCAGTGTGGGGCGAATGCACAGATCGGCATCACGTCCGCCCCGGATCAACTGGAATACCTGAGTGATGAATTCAATCTCCCGGATACCGCCAGGGCCCAGTTTTATATTGTCGTGCAGCTCGCGCCGATCGACTTCCTTGCGTAACTGCGCATGCAGACTGCGCATTGCTTCATAGGCTTCGAAATCCAGATATTTGCGGAACACGAAAGGACGTACGATCAACTCCATCAGCGTGGCTTCGGCCACCGATGAGCCGGTGATGACACGGCTTTTGATCCAGGCATGCCGTTCCCATTCACGGCCCTGCGTGACGAAATAGTCTTCGAGCATGGGCAGGCTGATGGCAAGCGGACTGTTTTCACCGTGCGGGCGCAACCGCATGTCGACACGAAATACATAGCCGTCCACGGTATAATCGCTCAGGCTGGCAATCAGCTTGCGCCCCAGCCTGACAAAAAATTCATGATTGGTGATGGATTTTCTGCCATCTGTTTCACCATCTTCGGGATAGATAAAAATCAGATCCACGTCAGAGGATACGTTGAGTTCGCCACCCCCCAGTTTTCCCATGGCCACGATCAGTAACTGCTGTTCCGTGCCGGTTTTTTCTCCGGTCGGTTTGCCAAAATGGCCGGGGTGCGTCATGGCTGTGTGGAGAAATTCCAGTGCAAACCGGATCGTCGTATCCGCCAGTGCGGTCATGGTCGTCATGACCTCGTTCAGATCAGCCAGTCCGGCCAGATCACGCGCGGCCAGCCGCAGGATGACGCATTTGCGCAACTGGCGCAATAACCGGTGCAGATCTGCCTCATCTTCGAGAGAGATTGCAGGATGCTGCAGGAAGTCGAGCATTTCCTCCCATAAAAAGGGATTCGGTAATTGATCCAGCAGTTCCTGCTGCAGGCCGGGTTCGCTTGCCAGCGTCCGTTTCAGGTACCGGCTGTAAGGCAGAATACTGGCAACTATGGATGCAGCCCGGGATGAATCAATGGGTGTGGACATACGGAATGAACGGTTTTGTGTCTGGTTATGTCATGAAATGGTGGAACACATGGGTGAAACACAGATTCGTACCATTTTTACGGTGATGAACGATCATTGCGGCAATAATATCTTGCCGGAGAGCGTAAAGACTGCCATTTCTCAAATGGAAGGCAAACTTCAGAAACGGATGGAATACCGGGTGATGGTTTTGTATTGAGCTTATGCCGCATTCTTTGTTACGTCATTGTACGGTCTGCCTGGGTTGGGCGGGCCGAGGTTTTCTGCTGGTGGCGATACTTGCCTGTCTGCTATTGCTTGCGTTGCGCTACTGGATTCTGCCTGATATCGGAAAATACCGCTCTGATATTGCCGCAGCCATGACGCGTGTTGCCGGGCAACCGGTACGGATCGATTCCATCCGGGCCAACTGGGATGGTTTGCGCCCGCATTTGTCGATGCAGGGGGTCAGTGTGTCAGATCGGCAGGATGAGCCGGTGCTGGTGTTTCCGGAAATAGAAGGGACGGTTTCGTGGCGATCACTATTGCGCGGTGAACTCAACTTTCATGAAATCATCATTGACCGGCCTGCATTGGTGACACGCCGGGATGTGAAAGGCGTTTTGCATATTGCTGGCGTGACACTGGGTGAGAATCAGCAGGAAAGTGGATTTCTTGACTGGCTGCTGCGTCAGCGGCGTTTGATCATCAGGCAGGCCGTCATTTACTGGCAGGATGAATTACACCGCCGCCCGGTACATTATTTTGAATCGGTCAATTTGCATCTGCAGAACAAACGGGGAGGCAGACGTCATCAATTCGGATTGCAGGCACATTCATCCGACCCATTGTTTTCCCGGGTGGATCTTCGTGGAGATGTTACCGGTGATTCTGTCCGGACGTTGTCAGCATGGCAGGGACGTCTGTTCGTCCAGTTACAGGATGTTGATCTGGGAAGCTGGCAGGAATGGATGACATTGCCGGCTGATCTGGTACTCAAAAAAGGAAAAGGCAGCATGCGTGCCTGGGCGGATATCCGTGCCGGCAGCTTGGCAAGGTGGGTGTCGGATATCAGCCTGCGAGGTACAGCGGTTCATGTTGCCCGGCAGTTGCCTGTACTGGAGATCGATCGGTTGCACGGTCGCTGGGGGTGGCACGAGACAGAAGATGCAAAGGGGGTAAATCGACAATGGTTTGCTCGTGGTATGAGCATCGAGCTCAACGGTTTGCCGCTGACCGGGCCGATCGATGCATCCTGGCGCGTGCTGAACCCGAAAGATGGTGGATTACCCGTACACAGTCTGCAGGCCGGCGGGCTGAGGATGGATGTGCTGATGAGACTTGCTGCCAGTCTGCCGGTAGAAGAAGCTTTACATGAGTCTTTGTCCAGGTTGTCTGCGCGTGGGATGGTAAAGCATGTCAATCTCGAATGGCGAGGTGATTGGACAAAAAAACCACCTTTCCGGATAAATGCCGGTTTCAGTGATCTCGCCGTGCAGTCGTTCGACGACTATCCCGCATTCAGCGGTATCAGTGGAATCGTTGACGCTACTGAGGCGGGAGGTTCCCTGTTCCTGTCTTCAAAAAATGTGGAAATCAGCAAGTCGCAGTCGCCTGGCGAGAAATTCCGCTTCGACTCGCTGATCGGACGGGTGGATTGGAAAACCGCTGCTGATCATGCCGTAACCCGGATCAAATTCAGCGATATCGCTTTCGAGAGCGATGCAGGAAGTGGCACTCTGCAGGGGAACTGTGCCTTTGACAGAGAGATGCCTGCACGGATCGATCTGACAGGCGGTTTATCACACGCCGACATGCATCTTCTCGGCGAATATGCCACCTGGATGGCGGATGAAACCTGGAAGGATAAACTTGATAAGGCAACCCTCTCAGGGAAATTGAGCGATGCAAAGTTCCAGTTCATGGGGTTATTGAACGGCCGGTCTGTTGATAAAAAGGACGCATTCTCCATTCATGCAGAAACTGCCATCAGTAATGCCGGTATTAAGATTTCCGATGACTGGCCGGAGGTTTCCGATATGACGGGGCGTGTTTCGATACAGGACGGTGCGCTCGATCTGTCTCTTTCTTCCGCCAGTGTTGCGGGCATCCGATTGCAAAAGTTCATGCTGCAGTCGGATGACGTGTATGCAGACCGCCCTGAAATCAGGATAAAAGGCATGGCGGAAGGAGAGAGCGGAGAGATGGCCACTCTGTTACGCAGGGTAGATGTGGGTCCGAATGTCGGAGAATTATTGGGTCAGGCTGAATTTTCCGGGAAGGGGAGACTGCAGGCAGAGGTGGTGTTGTCGGTTGCTCAGGAAAAATTTTCCGTTACCAGAATGCAGGGGCGTTACCAGTTCGTCGATAACCGGATCGATCTTGATCGCTATATTCCCGATTTTCACCAGGTCAACGGCTCACTGGTCTTTACTGAGTCCGGTGTGGTACTGGAAGGGATTCGTGCTCAGGTAATGGGGGGGGCAGTCGAGTTTTCCTCTGCTTCCCTGCCTGAGGGAGGGGTACGTATCACTGCTCGAGGTCGGGCTGATTTCGACCACTTTCGGCCGGATGCGAATCTCGTCAAACGAGTTGATTTATCGCAGTTGTGGACACAATTCATACGCGGCGGTTCAGCCTGGCAGGCTGCAGTGGAGGTTGAATCGGGCAAAGTCGGTATCGTGGTCGAATCCTCGCTGGAAGGCGTGGAGCTGATGTTCCCGGCACCTTTTTCCAAGACTGCTGCGGAAGTGATTCCCGTGCGCCTGGAAAAAGTTTTTACCCTGCCGCGTGATGATCATGTGCATTTTCATTATGGCGATATCCTGACAGCGGAATTTCAGCGTATACGCGAAAAGGCACATTATTATCATCCGGTACGCGGGATAATCAGTTTTGGCGGGCATGGTACATTGCCGCAGGATCGGGTGACCCGGGTGGAAGGTTCGGTGTCCAGGCTGGAATGGGATCAGTTACGTGAGTTGTTCAAGAGGCATGCCGGGATGGATGCTTCGCTCGACCATACTGCGCGCGGGTTGGATAATATTCTGACCCGGTCGGTACAGTTCGATTTGCATATCGGTCAGTTTGAGTTTCTGTCCAGCTATTTCAATGACACTCATTTTTCCATCGACAGGCAGGGTGAAAGCTGGCGGGTGGATGTTTCCAGCCAGGAGGTCGACGGCAGGATAGACTGGCAGGCAGCATCTCCACAGAAAGTTGTGGCACGTCTGAGCCGGTTGAAAATACCGGAGGATGCGCCAGAGAATATTCTGACACCCCATAAACATGATCCTCCTGGAGATTGGCCGGCTGTAGATATCGAAGCCGATGAGCTGTTCGTAAAAGGCGGGCTGCTGGGCCAGATGAAACTCAGTGCCGTGCAAAGGCAGGATGGTTGGCTGGTCGAGAATCTGGATATCAGACACCCGAACAGCAGGCTGCAGGCCAATGGATTATGGGAAAATCATAAACCGCCTTACCGGATGTACAGTCACATCCGACTGCAATCGAGTAATATCGGAAAACTGTTCAAGCGCCATGGTTATCCGGGACGTATTGCTCGCGGTAAAGGGGTGCTGGAAGGAAATCTGGATTGGGCGGGCAAACCGTTTTCAGTGGATTTTGCAACGTTGTACGGCAGTCTGCAGCTTGATGCGCAGCATGGGCAATTCACAGAACTGAAACCTGGGATTGGTAGATTACTGGGGGTTTTTGACCTGAAATCCTTGCCTCGCAGGCTGACATTGAACTTTTATGATGTATTCGGTAAAGGATTCGGATTTGATGAACTGAACGGCCACATCAGTATTAAGAGTGGTGTTGCTTCGGTCGATGATCTGTATATAGCGGGCAGTGCGGCAGAGCTTATCCTGAAAGGGGAATGGGATTTGGTAAACGAGACACAGACCTTGAATCTGAAAGTGTTTCCCTCGTTCGGACTGGCAACTCCCATCGCTGGAATTGCGGCCATGATTGCCAAGAGGGCTTTGCAGGATCCTTTTGATCGCGTGCTGCTCAATGAATATGCTATAACTGGGAGTTGGAGTGACCCGGTTGTCGTCAGGCTGGATGAAGAGCGAGACAAGGTTGAGCAACCTTAGGGAACCTCTGATCAGGCCCTCCATGAGCTGCAACGATCCGCTGCGCAGTAAGTTTGTATTTCAACAGAGGTACCGGCCCGAAACAGGGGCCACATATAATAACGATAACGGGGGAATCGAGGTGGTACCCTGCGTTAAAATCAATCAAGAGGAAGGGGGGCTGAGTATGAACTGCTTGATATTGTCGCAGGCAGGAATCGGATACAGGGAGGGCGGGAATCATGTCTACTGACGTTGGTATCGATCAGGCTGCCCGCTCTAAAGCGAGTGATAATACCAGAGTAAGGGTGGCAGCCGTTCAGATGGCTTCCGGTCCCAGTGTAACTGCTAATCTTGAAGAGGCTTTCCGCCTGATTGAAGAGGCCGCCGCAAAACAGGCCAAGCTGGTAGTGTTGCCGGAATATTTCTGTATCATGGGAATGAAGGATACGGATAAGCTGGCAGTACGTGAAAATCCTGGTGAAGGGGAAATTCAGAATTTTCTGAGCGAAACCGCAAAGCGGTTTGGCATCTGGCTGGCGGGAGGGTCGGTACCACTGATTTCACCGGTATCGGACAAGGTATACAACAGTTGCCTGGTATACGATGAACATGGCCAGCAGGTGGCGCGTTACGATAAGATTCACCTGTTCGGGTTGTCGCTGGGTAACGAGAATTTCGCTGAAGAGAGAACGATCGACGCGGGTAATCGGGTGGTTGCGCTCGATTCCCCGTTTGGGCGGATGGGGTTGTCCATCTGCTATGATCTGCGTTTCCCCGAACTTTACCGTATGATGGGCAAGGTGGATGTCATTCTGGCACCGGCGGCGTTCACTGCCATTACCGGCAAGGCCCACTGGGAGACGCTGATTCGTGCGCGTGCGATCGAGAATCAGGCTTATCTGATCGCTCCGGCGCAAGGGGGATTCCATGTGAACGGGCGTGAAACCAATGGTGACAGCATGATCGTCGATCCATGGGGTGTGATTATCGACCGTCTTCCGCGTGGACCGGGGGTGGTGGTGGCGGAAATCGATCGAGCATATCAGTCAAGTGTGCGGGCGAGTCTGCCCGCACTGGAGCACCGTTGCCTGCTTGCCTGTTGAGAAAACCTGATTCGGCTTTTACGTTATTTCTATTTTTTGCGGACGAGCTGCTGCGAGGAACAGCAGCTCGTCCGTTGTGATTTTTTATGAACTTATTTCTGGAATGATGGATTCATTTACGATTGCCGATCAATACCTGCTGGCCCCTTATGAGTTGAACACAGGCAGGCTGCAGGATGTATTCGGGCACATCCTTACCCATCAGATTGATTATGCGGATATTTATTTTCAGTACAGCCGGTCGGAAGGCTGGGTGCTGGAAGAGGGTATCGTCAAATCAGGCAGCTTCAATATCGATCAGGGAGTCGGGGTACGGGCGATCAGCGGTGAAAAGACCGCTTTTGCCTATTCGGATGATATCAGCAGCCAGGCACTGATTTCTGCTGCCCGGGCAACGCGCGCAATTGCTGCCCAGGGCGGTGGAACACATGCCTCTATTACGGGATTATCAGGAAACGATGCCCGGCAGGCACTGTATTACTCTTCTCTGGACCCTATCGCGCTTTGTAAAGATGCTGACAAGATCGGTACGCTCGAACGGCTGGAAGGATTTGCGCGCACGCTGGATAAGCGGGTCATCCAGGTCATGGCATCGCTGGCTGGAGAATATGAGGTGGTCATGGTTGCGCGCAGCGATGGATTACTTGCTGCCGATGTGCGGCCATTGGTGCGCGTGTCGTTACAAGTCATCGTCGAAGAAAACGGCCGGCGGGAGCAAGGCGTTGCTGGAGGAGGCGGACGTTTTGATTATGCTTATTTTACCGATGCAATATTGCAGGATTATGCCCGTAAGGCAGTCCATCAGGCATTGACGAATCTTGCGTCGCAACCGGCTCCGGCAGGAAGCATGACTGTCGTGCTGGGTAGCGGGTGGCCGGGTATTTTGTTGCACGAAGCAATCGGTCATGGTCTTGAGGCAGATTTCAACCGGAAAGGGAGCTCGGCCTTTTCTGGCAGGATTGGTGAACGGGTGGCGGCACCGGGGGTGACAGTGGTCGATGATGGTACGATACGCGATCGTCGCGGGTCGTTGAACATCGATGATGAGGGCAATCCGACACAATGTACTACGTTGATCGAGGATGGCATCCTCAAGGGGTATCTGCAGGATAATCTGAATGCCCGGCTGATGAATCAGCGTGTTACCGGTAATGGCCGGCGTGAATCATTTGCCCATATCCCCATGCCGCGCATGACCAATACCTGTATGTTGAATGGTAATAAAGAACCGGAAGAGATCATCGCTTCTGTCAAGCAGGGTTTGTATGCCGCCAATTTCGGTGGAGGGCAGGTTGATATCACCAGTGGTAAATTCGTATTCTCGGCTGCGGAAGCCTATATGATTGAAAATGGTAAAATTACCTATCCGGTGAAAGGGGCTACTTTGATTGGTAATGGCCCGGATGTACTTACCCGCGTTTCCATGATTGGAAATGATCTGGCGCTGGACCCGGGGGTTGGTACCTGCGGCAAGGAAGGACAAAGTGTGCCGGTAGGTGTCGGACAACCGACTTTGCGGATAGACGGGTTGACGGTCGGGGGGACGAACGGATAGTTCCGCATGCTGAAACCATTAATATAGTTGTGGTATTACCGAGATATTTGCCGGAAGTCAATATATAATCCTGGTAATAGAGACAAAGGTTATCTGTTTCGTATCTTGCTCCCTTTGCTGTCGGTCAGGAAAAATCCGGGAGATACACTGTCCTCCGATCGTTTGGACAGGGGTCTCGCATTTTTTATTTGTGCGCACCGAATGCAAGGTGCTCCAAAGCGTTTTTATGGTTTTGTAATCGGAATCGATACAAAGCAAATATTGGTTTTAATGATGAGATGAAGAAAAATTATTTTGAGTCTGGGGATTCCCTGGTATGAGTACTGAACTGACAGGTGCCGAGATTACGATACGTTGTCTGCAGGAGGAGGGGGTAAGTCATATTTTTGGCTATCCCGGCGGTGCCGTATTGTTCCTGTATGATGAATTGTTCAAGCAGGATAAAGTCAAGCATATTCTGGTTCGCCATGAACAGGCTGCCCTCCATGCAGCGGATGGTTATGCGCGTTCCAGTAACAAGGTCGGTGTAGCACTGGTGACATCTGGCCCGGGGGTGACCAATGCCGTAACGGGTATTGCTACCGCTTACATGGATTCCATTCCAATGGTGATTATCAGTGGGCAGGTTCCCACGGCTGCCATTGGTCAGGATGCCTTCCAGGAAGTGGATACCGTGGGAATTACACGGCCCTGTGTCAAACACAACTTCCTGGTGAAGGATGTATCGGAGCTGGCGGTCACAATCAAAAAAGCTTTTTATATTGCTTCAACCGGTCGTCCAGGACCGGTATTGGTGGATATTCCCAAGGACGTCACCCAGCAGAAGGCGGAATTTCATTATCCTGCCAGTATCTCATTGCGTTCCTATTCACCGGTAATCAACGGGGATGCCCAGCAGCTCAGGAAAGCCGTCCAGATGATTCTGGAAGCCAAGCGTCCCATGGTCTATACCGGTGGCGGGGTGATTCTGGATGATGCTGCGGCAGAATTGACAGAACTCGTGCAGATGCTGAATTTTCCCTGTACCAGTACCCTCATGGGGCTGGGAGGATATCCGGCGACTGACCGGCAATTTGTCGGGATGCTGGGCATGCATGGTACCTACGAAGCCAATATGGCCATGCAATACTGCGATGTGCTGATCGCAGTCGGTGCTCGTTTTGATGATCGCGTCATCGGAAATCCCAAGCATTTCTACAGCGAAGAACGGAAAATCATCCATATCGACATCGATCCATCATCGATTTCCAAGCGGGTCAAGGTGGATGTTCCTATCGTCGGCAGTGTATCTGCGGTACTGAAAGAGTTGATCATGCTGCTGAGAGCCGGCAGGGAGACGACTGATGTCCATGCTTTGAACAAATGGTGGGAGCAGGTCGAGTTGTGGCGGGCACGTGATTGCCTGAAATATGACCGGTCGGCCAGCGTTATCAAGCCGCAGCTGGTGGTGGAAAAACTGTATGAAATAACCGGCGGAGACGCCTTCATTACTTCTGACGTCGGGCAGCATCAGATGTGGGCAGCCCAGTTTTACAAATTTGATAAACCGCGCCGCTGGGTTAATTCCGGTGGCCTGGGTACGATGGGATTCGGTCTGCCTTCTGCGATGGGGGTACAGATGGCCAACCCGGGCAGTACGGTGGCCTGTATTACCGGAGAGGCAAGTATCCAGATGTGCATTCAGGAGTTATCCACCTGTAAACAGTATCGCCTGCCCATCAAGATCATCAATTTGAACAACCGCTACATGGGGATGGTGCGTCAATGGCAGGAGTTTTTCCATGGCAACCGTTACGCTGAATCCTATATGGATGCATTACCCGATTTTGTCAAACTGGCAGAAAGTTACGGGCATGTCGGCATGCGGATCGATAAACCGGAAGATATCGATGGTGCATTGAGAGAAGCCTTCAAACTGGAAGAACAACTGGTATTCATGGATTTCATTACGGATCAGACCGAGAATGTTTTTCCTATGGTACCTGGTGGCAAAGGTTTGTCCGAAATGATTCTGGTATAACAGTATGCGACATATTATTTCTTTGTTAATGGAAAACGAGGCCGGTGCCCTGTCGCGGGTGGCAGGCCTGTTTTCTGCTCGTGGTTACAATATTGAATCTCTGTCTGTCGCGCCTACTGAAGATCCGACATTGTCCCGTATGACGCTGGTCACCAATGGGCCGGATGAAATCGTCGAACAGATCACCAAACAGCTCAACAAACTGATTGAAGTCGTCAAACTGATTGATTTGAGCAGTGAAGGTTATGTCGAGCGGGAGCTCATGCTGGTAAAAGTAAGGGCGGTGGGTAAGGATCGTGAGGAGATGAAGCGGCTTGCTGATATATTTCGAGGCAATATCATCGACGTTACCAACGAGCTCTACACAATCGAGCTTACGGGAACCCGGTCGAAACTGGATGGTTTTTTGCAGGCAGTAGATTGCAATCTGATTCTGGAAATAGCCAGAACAGGTGTTTCGGGTCTCAGCCGTGGAGAACGGGTTTTAAAGCTGTAATTTTTTTAGCGGAATCTGACAGCGGATTCTGATTTCATCGATAGGCCTCATCTGCCGATGTGGCTGCACCCCATTCAATACTCTGGAAGGAAAATAATGAAAGTCTATTACGATAAAGATGCGGATTTGTCCCTCATCAAGAAAAAGAAAGTAGCCATCATCGGCTACGGCTCGCAAGGTCATGCGCATGCCAATAATCTGAATGATTCGGGGGTCAAGGTTACCATCGGTCTGCGTAAGGGTGGTGCATCCTGGGATAAAGCAAAAAAAGCCGGTCTGACCGTGAAAGAAGTAGGCGCTGCTGTCAAGGATGCCGATGTAATCATGCTGCTGCTGCCGGATGAACAGATGGCATCGGTTTACCAGACCGAAGTCGAACCGGTTCTGAAGAAGAATGCCACGCTGGCTTTTGCACACGGTTTCAATGTTCATTACGGGCAGATCATTCCGCGTGAAGATCTGGATGTGATCATGGTCGCTCCCAAGGGGCCGGGCCATCTGGTACGTTCCACTTATACTCAGGGAGGAGGTGTTCCATCTCTGATTGCCGTTCATCAGGACAAATCCGGTAAGGCGCGTGATCTGGCACTTTCCTACGCGGCTGCGAATGGCGGTACACGTGGTGGTGTGATTGAAACCACATTCAAGGAAGAAACGGAAACCGATCTGTTCGGTGAACAGGTCGTGTTGTGCGGCGGTTTGACGTCACTGATCCAGGCCGGGTTCGAAACGCTGGTGGAAGCAGGCTATGCACCGGAAATGGCCTATTTTGAATGTCTGCATGAGGTCAAGCTGATCGTGGATCTGATCTACGAGGGAGGTATCGCCAACATGCGCTATTCCGTATCCAACAATGCGGAATATGGTGATGTATCGAGAGGACCCCGTATCATCACCGATGCGACCCGTAATGAAATGCGTAAAATCCTGCGCGAGATTCAAACGGGCGAATATGCACGCGAGTTTATCCTGGAAAACCGTGCCGGCGCACCCGTGCTCAAATCGAGCCGCCGCCTCGCTTCGGAGCATCCGATTGAAACAGTAGGCGCCAAACTGCGTGACATGATGCCGTGGATCAGCAAAAACAAACTGGTCGATCAGGCGAAGAACTGAGCGTATGTCGACTTCTTACTACCCTCATCCGATCATTGCACGTGAAGGATGGCCCTTCATCGCCGGTGCATTTGCTGTGGCGTTACTGGTGCAGTTTATGGCAGGCTGGTTATGGGCACTGCCATTCTGGCTGATTGCGCTGTTCGTTCTGCAGTTCTTTCGCGATCCTCCACGGGTGGTGCCGGCTCTTGCCGGGGCTGTACTTGCCCCGGCAGATGGGCGTATCGTTGCTGTGGATAAGGTGCAGGATCCTTATCTGCCGCGTGAAGCGCTGAAAGTCAGTGTTTTCATGAATGTTTTCAACGTGCACTCGAACCGCAGTCCGGTGGATGGTGAAATACGCAATCGATGGTACTTTCCCGGAAATTTTCTGAACGCAAGCCTGCCCAAAGCTTCGCTGGAGAATGAACGCAATGCTTTGTGGATCAGAACCGACGGAGGGCAGGATGTGACATGTGTGCAGATAGCCGGCCTCATCGCAAAGCGGATCGTCTGCCATGTTCATCCGGGGGAACATCTTGCCCGCGGACAGCGTTTCGGTTTCATTCGTTTCGGTTCACGTGTCGATGTCTATCTTCCGCTGGGAACGAAAGTCAATGTCGCAATTGGTGACAAGGTTTATGCCACTCAAACGGTATTGGCTGAATTTCACTGATTATCTCCGATCTATGCCCATGTCTGTTTATGCAGGAATCTGATCCAGAGCAATTGCCCGTCACAAGCCCGCGGTGGAGGAGACGGGGTATCTATCTGCTGCCCAATCTCTTCACGACTGCGGCGCTGTTTGCCGGTTTCTATGCGATTGTCCAGGCGATGAATGGTCATTATGAGCATTCTGCCATTGCCATTTTTGTGGCCATGGTATTTGATGGCCTGGATGGCCGGGTGGCACGCCTGACGCATACGCAAAGTGAATTCGGTGCAGAGTACGATAGCCTGTCTGATATGGTTTCGTTTGGTGTGGCTCCTGCATTGATCGTGTACGAATGGGCGTTGAGAGATCTGGGGAAACTGGGCTGGATCGCTGCATTCATCTATTGTGCTTGTGCGGCGTTGCGCCTTGCCCGTTTCAATGTAACGGTCGAAGTCGTCGACAAGAAATATTTTCAAGGCTTGCCCAGTCCGGCTGCGGCTGCTCTGATCGCTGGAATGATCTGGGTAGTACTGGGTTTCCAGGTAGATGTTGCCGATATCACATGGCTGGCGTGGGCCATGACACTGTTTGCCGGCTTGACCATGGTGACCAATATCCCTTACTACAGCGGTAAAGAATTCAATTTGCACAAGAAAGTTTCGTTTTTTGTGGTTTTGCTGCTGCTTCTGTTCTTTTTCGTTCTGATTCCGAGTCATCCGCCGCTGGTGTTGTTCGGGGTATTTCTGACTTATGCGTTATCCGGATATGGCATGAAGATCTGGCGGCTGTACAAGAACAGAAAACGTAACGAAATCCGTAAAGAAACTTGAACATCTGCTGTTGCGAAATGAAGGTAAACGTTTTATATTTGCCGGCATGATGCAATTTACTGAAATTACTCTCGCCTTTCATCCTTTCCGCCTGACAGTCTGGCTGTATCTGACTGGCCGACTGCTGCGCCTTGCGCGCTAATTATTTCAATCATTTCTTAATCTGTTTTGAAGTATGTGGGCTGGTACACCGCCAGCCGGTTGTCCGTTTTAGCCAGAATAATAGTGGAGTGGAACAATGAAAGAGCATTTGGTTATTTTTGATACGACTTTGCGTGACGGGGAACAGAGTCCCGGCGCATCCATGACCATGGAAGAAAAGGTACGCATCGCCAGGCAGTTGGAGCGTATGGGTGTGGATGTTATAGAAGCGGGTTTCCCGGCTGCTTCGAGAGGTGATTTTGAAGCGGTCCGGGCAGTGGCAGAGGCAGTAAGCAACAGTACGGTGTGTGGTCTTGCCCGTGCGATGGAGGCTGACATCGATCGCACCGGGGAAGCCTTGCAGGTCAATCAGAATGTGCGCATTCATACCTTCATCGCGACATCTCCGATCCATATGAAGAACAAGCTGCGCATGTCGCCCGATCAGGTCATCGATCAGGCGATCAAGGCAGTAAAGTGGGCACGTCAGTACACTGATAACGTCGAATTTTCCCCTGAAGATGCCGGGCGATCCGAGATCGATTTTCTGTGCCGAGTGCTGGAAGCAGTGATCAATGCAGGTGCACGGACACTGAATATTCCGGATACGGTGGGATATACCATGCCGGATCAGTTTGGTGGTCTGATCCGTACGCTGCGAGAGCGCATTCCGAATTCTGACAAGGCTATATTCTCGGTTCACTGCCATAACGATCTCGGTTTGGCAGTGGCTAACTCACTGTCCGCGGTCATGAATGGTGCACGCCAGGTGGAATGTACCATCAATGGTCTGGGGGAGCGGGCCGGTAATGCTGCACTTGAAGAAATCGTGATGGCCGTGCGTACACGGCAGGATTATTTTCCATGCGATACACGTATCGATACAACGCAGATCGTACCCGCCAGCAAGCTGGTTTCAGGGATTACCGGGTTTCCGGTGCAGCCCAACAAGGCAATTGTCGGTGCCAATGCCTTTGCCCATGAATCAGGTATTCATCAGGATGGAGTACTCAAGCACCGTGAAACCTATGAAATCATGCGTGCAGAAGATGTGGGCTGGGGAGCAAACAAATTGCTGTTGGGTAAACATTCTGGCCGGAATGCGTTTCGCAGTCGTTTGAAAGAACTGGGAATCGGTTTGGAATCAGAAGAGAAACTGAATGCCATATTCTTGCGCTTCAAGGATCTTGCAGACAAGAAGCATGAAATCTTCGATGAGGATCTGCATGCGCTGGTCTCGGATGAGGCACAGATTCCCGAGGAGCACTATCGCCTGCTTTCACTGCATGCAGTCAGTGAAACCGGAGAAATACCCTCGGCCCAGGTCGTCATTGCCGTGGGAGGCAGTGAAAAACAGGCAGTATCCGAAGGGAGTGGCCCGGTAGATGCAACATTTCGCGCGATCGAGAAAATACTGGACAGTAAAGTAGAGCTGCAATTGTTTTCCGTGAACAATATCACCAGCGGGACGGATGCGCAGGGTGAAGTAACTGTTCGCCTGCAGAAAGCCGGGCGGATCGTCAATGGTCATGGAGCAGATACCGATATTATTGCGGCTTCCGCCAAAGCCTATCTGAGTGCCTGCAATAAATTGCACTCCAGTCTGGAACGAACCCATCCCCAGATTTAGTTGAGGATAGGAGCCACTGAAAATTACTGACTGCCAGAATTGATTGCATGAAAATAACCAGAGCAGATCATGATTGCGGTACAGATATGGTTCTTGTAGCGCGGTTTTCCGGAAAAGATTACAACCGGTCTTGCGGGATGAACTGCTCTGGTCAATGCTGTCGGAATAGTCGATGAAACGGTGGTTTACAATTTTCCTGCTTGTGCTGGTCGGGTATCTGCCTGTTTTCGAGGCGGGAGCCTATGGTTTCCGCTTCGAGGACAGTTCAGGTAAAACGCATACTTTGTCGGGCTATAAGGGGAAATGGGTATTGGTCAATTTCTGGGCAACGTGGTGTCCACCCTGCCTGAGAGAAATTCCTGATTTGTCCGAGTTGTCCCGGGAAAGAAACGACATCGTCATCATCGGGATTGCGATGGAGTATGACGATGCTCGAGATGTCATGAAATTTGTGGAGAAGATGACGATTCCCTATGCGATCGTGCTGGGTGACAGAACTGCAGCAGCACAACTTGGAGATGAGCTTTCGATGTTACCGAGTACCTATCTGTTTGATCCAGACGGAAAGCCTGCAGCACGTAAAATCGGGCTGATTACCCGCGCTGAAATCGAAGCTTTCATCAACACTCACTAGACGATATATGAATCTGGCTATTGTGAAGCCGTGGAGTAAGTCCAGTGGCGGTGCCAGGCGTTGAATACCAGATTGGGGTAGCCAGCCTTGCCCAGGCTGCCGTTATATCTTCCCAGTGCCCTGAAATAATCCCCCTGTTCCAGATCGAGATAGTGGCGAAGGATGGTGCAACCGTAACGCAGGTTGACGCGCAGATGAAACAGATTGTGTTCCGGATTGCCGATCGTATCTACCCAGAACGGCATGACCTGCATATACCCGCGTGCTCCGGCAGAAGAGACCGCGTATTTTCTGAAATTACTTTCGACTTGGATGATGCTGAGCACCAGTTCGGGATCGAGCCCGGCGCGAGTAGCTTCATAGTGAACGGTGATCAGAAATGCCCTGCGTTCCTCGATGTCAGATATCCGTTTTTCCAGGCGTTTCGTCATGCTGTCTAACCAGTCTTTTGCTTCAGGCCCGGGGAGGGTGACGAGCATGGGCACTGCCTGGTCGCTGATGGTGCGATGCAATACGGTACGGGTACTGGCCGATAAGGGCTCATATACCTGTGCTCCGGCCATCGCTGCACCGGGTATCAGAAATAACAGAGAATATATCAATCGCCACATATTTTACTGATGATGGAAGCTGCCTCCGACAGTGAGAGCATTTGAGGTGTTTTGTCCAGTCGCCCCTGATATTCCACCATACCCTCCTGCAGATTCCGTTCACCGATCACGATACGATGCGGGATTCCAATTAGTTCCTGATCTGCAAACATGACGCCGGGTCTCTCCTCGCGGTCGTCCAGCAATACCTCGATACCTGCTGAACGACAGGCCTGATAAAGTTTTTCGGCTTCAGTCCGGACTTGCTGACTTTTATGATAACCGACCGGAATGATCGACAACTGGAACGGGGCGATCGTTTGTGGAAATATAATGCCTCGTTCATCATAGTTTTGCTCAATGGCTGCAGCGACGATACGTGAAACACCAATGCCATAGCAGCCCATTTCCATAATTCGGGTTTGTCCGGACTCATCCAGATAGGTAGCCTTCATTTTTTCCGAATATTTGGTGCGCAACTGAAAAACATGGCCGACTTCGATACCCCGGCAGATTTCAAGTACGCCCTTGCCATCGGGTGAAGGATCGCCTGCCACTATGTTGCGAATATCGAATACCTGGTCCGGCAACGGCAGATCACGCCCGAAATTGACATGACTCAGATGAAAGCCTTCCTCGTTTGCACCACAGGTGAAATCGCTCATTTCCAGAACGGCCCGGTCAGCGATGATTTCTGCTTTTACACCCACCGGTCCGAGGTACCCCGGCGGACAATCCATCTCGGCAATGATCCTGCTTTCTTCAGCAAACTCGAAATCACCCAGAAACGGGATTTTTCTGACTTTGGTTTCGTTGAGCTGATGATCGCCCCGCAGCAATAGTAAGTAAAATTTGCCTCCTGCGGTTACAGCCAGCGCTTTGAGTGTCTGTTCAACCGGAATACCCAGAAAGTCAGCCACATCCTGGCAGGATTTGCGATCGGGGGTGGCGATTTTCGCCATGATTCCTGCCGGCTCCTTGCGTGGAATACCATGAGGCACGGCTTCGGCAAGTTCGATATTGGCGGCATAATCGGAAACAGGGCAGAAGGCGATGGCATCTTCACCGGAATCGGCCAGAACGTGAAATTCATGCGATCCGCTGCCGCCTATTGCGCCGGTATCAGCAGCGACTGCACGGAACTTCAGGCCGATCCGGGTAAAAATTCTGCTGTACGTTTCCTGCATGAGACGATAGGTCTGCTCCAGACTATCCACATCGGCATGAAAGGAATAAGCATCCTTCATGATGAATTCCCGCGCGCGCATCACGCCAAATCGCGGACGGATTTCATCACGAAACTTAGTCTGAATCTGGTAGAAATTGATGGGCAGCTGCCGGTAGCTTTTGATTTCACGGCGTGCGATATCGACGATGACTTCTTCATGCGTCGGGCCAAAGCAGAAGTCGTGTTTGTGTCGATCCTGAATTTTCAGCATTTGCGGGCCGAATACATCCCACCGACCTGTTTCCTGCCAGAGCTCAGCCGGATGAACGGCAGGCATCAGAAGCTCCAGTGCGCCACTGTTATTCATTTCCTCGCGGATGATATGCTCGATCTTGTGTAGAATTCTCAGACCCAGCGGCATCCAGGTATACAATCCGCTGCCCAGACGCTTGATCAGCCCGGCTCGCAGCATCAGCCGGTGACTGATCAGCTCGGCTTCAGCAGGAGCTTCTTTGAGTGTCGCAAGGAAGAATTGAGAAACACGCATGATGGGATTCCATTATCATTGTAGGTAATCAGGAATTTTACCTTGAAATCGTCGTAATCCGGCGTGCTTCAGCGTATTTCGACAGGAATTGGCCGCTGTTCCGGGAGTCAAAGCAGGGTAATCGTGAAAATTGCGGTGATTTGTGGTGCCGCCAGGTTCTGCACTATAAATCGTTATCGAAATATGGAAGAATTACCGGCAGTTCAAGCAGATTAAGTTAAATTGATGGGCGAATCGGATGATAGACCGTAATGGATATAGAGCAAATGTCGGTATTATTCTCCTGAATTCACAAAACCAGGTTTTCTGGGGAAAGCGTGCCCGGCAAGATTCATGGCAGTTTCCGCAGGGTGGGATAAAGTCGGGAGAAACACCCACTGAGGCCATGTATCGGGAGTTGGCGGAAGAAACAGGTCTGCAACCCGTACACGTGGAAATTCTGGGGCGGACGAGGGAGTGGCTGCGTTACGACGTACCCGCCTGCTGGACTCGCCGGGACTGGCGCAAAAACTACCGGGGACAGAAACAGATCTGGTTTTTGCTGCGTCTGTTGGGGAGAGACAGTGATGTATCACTCGAAACCTGCGCACATCCCGAATTCGATGCCTGGCGCTGGAATCAGTACTGGGTCGAGCTGGAATCCGTAGTTGAGTTCAAGCGGCAGGTTTATCGCCAGGCGCTGACAGAGCTTTCGCGATTGCTGGATCATGAAGCCGGCCTGGGTAATGACCGGGCTTATCGGGAACCACTGGAGCCGGTTGAAAAAAACAGAAAGAAATCTTCTGATACCAGGCAGAGCTGATTCTGGTTTTTGCCCGAAGTTTTGAGTCAGATGGAGGAATTCAAGGCGTAAGCGGCTGCGCCATGTCAGCCGTTACAATTATTCAAATCACAAGGAGAGTGCAATGATCAAGCGTACACTGACTGTTTCGCTGCTGTCATTAAGTCTGGGGGCGATGTTTGCGTCTGCCGGTGTAATGGCTGCCAATGAACCGATACAACCGATTAAGGCGGTGACTCCGGAGAATGCCGATATGGCAGAACTGGGGAAAATGCTGTTTTTTGACCCCAGACTTTCCAAATCGGGGTTCATTTCCTGCAATTCCTGTCATAACCTGAGCATGGGCGGAACCGATAATATTACCACCTCGATCGGGCACAAATGGCAGCAAGGCCCGATCAATGCTCCGACTGTACTGAATTCCAGCATGAATCTGGCGCAATTCTGGGATGGCAGAGCCAAAGACCTGAAAGAACAGGCTGCCGGCCCGATTGCCAACCCGAAGGAAATGGCCTCTACCCATGAGATAGCAGAAAAAGTGGTCGCTTCCATGCCTCAATATCGTGAGCGATTCAAGAAAGTCTTTGGTTCCGATGAAGTGACGATCGATCGCATCACCACCGCAATTGCCCAATTTGAAGAAACGCTGGTGACACCGGGTTCAAAATTCGACAAATGGCTGGAAGGCGATAAAAACGCACTGAATCAGGATGAGCTGGAAGGCTACAACCTGTTCAAGGGCAGCGGCTGCGTGCAATGTCATAATGGACCAGCTGTGGGTGGAAGTTCTTATCAGAAAATGGGTGTTTTTAAACCCTATGAGACCAAAAACCCGGCTGTGGGGCGGATGGATGTGACCGGCAATGAAGCTGATCGTAATGTATTCAAAGTGCCAACTTTGAGAAACATCGAGCTGACCTACCCCTATTTTCATGATGGAGGGGCCGCAACGCTGGAACAGGCAGTGGAGACCATGGGAAGAATCCAACTGAACCGTGAGTTCAACAAGGATGAAGTTTCCAAAATCGTTGCTTTCCTGAAAACCCTGACCGGCGATCAGCCTGACTTCAAGTTGCCGATTCTGCCACCTTCCAATAACGATACACCACGTTCTCAGCCGTATGAGTGATGTTGCCAGGAGAATTCCTGTTTCTGGCAGGTTTTCCTGAAATGTCCGGCCGCGCTCCATCATGGAGGAGCGGCCGGATGCCTGCATGATGTAAAGACGGCGTACCAGAGGTTTACAGAGGCCGGCATGGCTGAAACAGGTAACTTCGTATTCCGGGCCGTATCTGATCTTCGTGACACGGAGACAAAACAGACGAATGGAGTAAAAGAACGGATCGATGGGCATTCTCAATATCCTGAACCAGTCTCCTTCCGCTAAGAATCTGCAGCGCTTGTTCCTGCTCAGAATCATCGCTATCATTTCCCAGATCATCATTTTCTGGACAGTTTACAGCATCATCGAACTCGAACTGCCTTGGACAGCGATTATCGTGACGATTTCCCTGCTCGCGGTTCTGAACTTTCTTACCTGGATTCGTCTGCGCTATTCCTGGCCGGTGACCAATCCTGAATTTTTTACCCAGTTGCTGATCGATGTCGCCGGATTGACCGCATTACTGTATTTCAGCGGCGGTTCAACCAATCCTTTCATCTCGCTTTATCTGCTTCCGCTTACCATTGCAGCGACTGTGCTGCCTTGGCATTACACCTGGACCATGGCGGCCATTACCATTTCCTGTTACACCCTTCTGTTGTTCAAGTTCATTCCGCTTCCGCATGATCATCTCGATGACCACAGCCGCCATATGTTCGAATTTAACCTGCATATCTCGGGAATGTGGCTGACATTTGTGCTGAGTACCTTACTCATCACCTCGTTCGTCGTCAAAATGAATGCCTCGATCCGGGATCGTGACAAGGAACTGTCCAGATCGCGTGAGCAGGCATTGCAGAACGAACAGATCATTGCCTTGGGAACGTTGGCTGCTGGTGCGGCGCATGAACTGGGTACGCCGTTATCGACCATGGCCATCATCACCGGTGAGCTGCAGCAGGAACTGCCCGGGAATACTGAATTTCAGAACAATATCCGCATTTTGCGTAACCAGATTTCCCTGTGCAAACAGACGCTGACCCATCTGCTGGCCGATGCCGGGCAGGCCAGAGTAGAAGAGGGAAACAGTCAGCCTGTCGATATTTTTCTGCAGCAGGTGATCGACAAATGGCAACTGATCCGCCCCTCGATCAGATTTACCAGTCAGAGTGAAGGAGTGCAGCCGGTGCCAATCATCATGAATACCCGTTTGCTGAGCCAATCCATCCTGAATCTGCTGAATAACGCAGCTGATGCCTCGACCCGGCAAGTGACCGTCATCAGCCGCTGGGATGAAAAACAATTGCATCTCGAAATACTCGACGACGGACCGGGACTGGATGCGGAAGCCGCTGAACACGCGGGAGAGCCATTTTTTACCAGCAAAGGGCCGGGGCAGGGCTTTGGTATCGGATTATTTCTTGCCAACACTAATATCGAGCGTTTCGGCGGAAGTGTGCGCTTATTCAATCGTCCGGAAGGCGGGGCATGCACTCATGTCACCCTGCCGGTTTTGCACGGAACGACCAGTACTTCACTATAAAGGAGAATGCCTGTGAATAATTCCATGGATCGCCCCAGTCTGCTGATTGTAGATGATGATGAAACTTTCTGTGAAGTGCTGGCAAGAGCGATGGTAAAGCGCGGGTTTGACACCACCTGCATGCATGACATCAAAACTGCGCTCGAGCAGGCGGAAGTACTGATGCCCGAATACGCCATCATCGACCTCAAGCTGGGAAATGAATCCGGTTTATTACTGGTCGAGAAAATAAGGGAACTGGATCCCGGAACCCGTATCATCGTGCTGACCGGTTATGCCAGCATTGCAACGGCAGTTGAAGCCATCAAGCTGGGGGCCACCCACTACCTGGCAAAACCGGTGGATGCGGATGACATCATGGCGGCATTCGAGCGCACGAGTGGAGATACCGAAACCCCTATCAGCCCTCATCCGCTTTCAGTGGAACGACTGGAATGGGAATACATTCACCGTATCCTCATGGAAAACGACAATAATGTCTCTGTTACGGCCAAGGTGTTGAATATGCACCGCAGAACGTTGCAGCGCAAACTTTCGAAGAAGCCGGCACAGTTGTAACTGATTTCGGGTGTTCTGTTGTTCAATGCAGCCATATAAGTACCCTGCAGAAGGCCGCTGATCCCGGAGAAACCGCCGGATTCTTGACAAAAACACCTGAATGTAACATCATGCACAGCTCCCCGGATACACCGGGCGCCATTTCCTGGAATGGTTGTGGAATGAAATAATAAACCGGGAGATGGATGATCTCCCGTATGAAGAAGATGAGATGCGCCCGTAGCTCAGTTGGATAGAGTACTTGGCTACGAACCAAGGGGTCGTGGGTTCGAATCCTGCCGGGCGCGCCAGAAGAACGGATATTGTTTTGTATTTCAAAACGATATCAATCTGATAAGTCATTGTTTACTTAAAGGCCAAGTAGCTCAGTCGGTAGAGCAGAGGACTGAAAATCCTTGTGTCGGTGGTTCGATTCCGCCCTTGGCCACCAAAATTCAGCGCCCAACTGTTCTCAGTTGGGCGTTTTCATTTGTGCTTCCCGCATGACACGTGGGGTTCCCGCACATTCTGCGTGTGCGACCGGGGTCCTATGGCCTGGCAGGAACATCCCCGGTTGCCTTCCGTTCCGCCCTCTCTTCTCTCGAAATCGGCGCTATATAGTGTAGTCACAAGATATCAGCCCAGAGGGCGATACATCTAATTTGCACGGCAGCAAGGAAAGAAGAGGTGTTTTTGGCGTATCTTGTAGCGATGCCACGCCATCTTTTGAGATGAAGAAAAGCATTTTCGACGAGATGCCTCAGCTTATACAGTTCTTTATCGTAAGGTCTTTGTATTTTTCGATTCTTTTTTGGCGGGATAACAGCTTCCATTCCCTGTTTTTCCGCCTGTTCAACAATGGCATTACTGTCATAGCCACGATCTGCCAGCAGATGATCTGCATCAATCCCTTCGATCAGGCGGCCAGCCTGCGTGCAATCAGCAGTGGTACCTTGTGTAACAAGGATTCTGACCGGCATACCATGCGCATCCACGGCCAGATGTATCTTGGTGTTGAGCCCCCTTTTGTCCGATTCATATCCTGATTACCTCCTCTGGCTCCACTGGCGTGTGGATGAACTTTACAGTGACTGGCATCCATTATCAGCCATTCATAATCTGGATCATCAATCAGGATTTCCATCAATTTTTCCCAGATACCTTTGTCACGCCAGCGAATGAAACGGCGATGAGTATTGCTCCAACCCCCGTAGTCCGGCGGCAAGTCCCTCCCCATGCCCCTTCTCGGCCTGGTAAATGCCCCTCAAGTAGCGACTATATCCTATCTGAAATATCATGCCTGCGATGTGAATGTGTCATGCGAGTCCCTTTAATTTCTTAAAAGGATCTCATATTTCTTATCTCATGACTACACTATCTAGGAGACAAAACGGAACATCAAGTCGCCGCTGACCCGACTGCTTCGAAATTGTGTCGCCAGCGCCGACACAATTTCCACCGGTCAGTCGGCGAGTGGCGAATCTCCAGCCGGTGGTTGGAGAATTGCCTCCTTTCGACCTGTGCAACCGGTGGTTGCACAGGTCGACCGGCTTCTATGCCCTCTGCGTTTCAGGCTAAGACCGCCGCCGTTCTTTGGGCCACCCGATGCGGAGATTGGCGGCATTATTCACCGCGCTAGATGCGGTGAATGGCTTGCACATGCGGCGAATTGGGTGTTTAATCGCCGCATGAACTACGGAGAAAACCGCTACATCTGGCAGGCCGACGACTGGCCGAACTGGCGCTACGACCTGTCCGCGCTGACGTGGCCCTTGACCGAGGTCAACCGTGCCCAAGGCCTGCTGCTGGGCCGTCTGGCCGATGTGGGGTTGGCGTTGCGCGATCAGGCCAGCCTCGCCGCACTGACCGAGGATGTGGTCAAGACCAGCGAAATCGAAGGCGAAGTGCTCAACGTCGAATCGGTGCGCTCGTCCATCGCCCGGCGTCTGGGCGTGGACATTGGCGCAGTCGCACCAGTGGATCGGCACGTCGAAGGTGTCGTGGAGATGGTGTTGGATGCCACCTCGCGCGCATCTTCTCCGCTGACCGCCGAACGCCTGTTCGGCTGGCATGCGGCGTTGTTTCCGACCGGGTATTCGGGCATGAACAAGATCGCCATCGGCCAATGGCGCGACGACAGCGACGGGCCGATGCAGGTGGTGTCCGGCCCGGTGGGACGGCGCAAGATTCACTACCAAGCACCACCCGCCGACGCGCTGCCTGCCGAGACGGCGAAGTTCCTCGCATGGGCGAACGAAGAATCCGACGAGCCGATGCTCATCAAGGCGGGGCTTGCGCACCTGTGGTTCGTCACGCTGCACCCGTTCGACGACGGCAACGGGCGCATCGCGCGCGCCGTAGGCGACCTGTTCCTCGCCCGCGCCGATGGCAGTCCGCAACGCTTCTACAGCCTGTCGGCGCAAATCCAGCGGGATCGCAAGGACTACTACGATGTGCTGGAGCGCACGCAGAAAGGCACGCTCGACGTGACCGACTGGCTGTCGTGGTTCCTCGGCACGCTGGCTCGCGCCATCGCCAGCGCACAGACCACGCTGGACGCCGTGCTGGTCAAGGCGCGCTTCTGGCAACGCTGGGCAGGCACGCCGCTGAACGAACGGCAGGTGAAATTACTGAACCGCCTGCTCGACGGCTTCGAGGGAAAGCTCACCAGCAGCAAATGGGCGGCCATTGCCAAGTGCTCGCCCGACACCGCGCTGCGCGACATCACGCAGTTGCTGGAGTTGGGCGTGCTGAAGAAGTCGCCGGGCGGCGGGCGCAGCACCGGCTACGAGCTGGCAGGCTCGTAGGCCGGTGACGTGAATACAGTGATCAGGCGGGCAGCGATGCCAAGGCCTGCTGCAACGATCTGCGTTGGCTGGCGGGGTCGGCCTTCGCGTCGATGCCCTGATCTTGGGCGTCCTGCACCCACCGCTTGGCCCATGCCATGACCTCGTCGCGGTCGAAGCGGATGAGTTTCTGAACCCGGCGATGCGGGATGCCCAACGCTTCCCGCATCTGCTTCTGCGTGAAGATGTAGAGCGGCAGTCCCGTCACATACGCGATCTCGCGCGGTTCCATCATCTTCGAGCCGCTCGGAAGGACGACGTCGGATGCTTGCTCCCACGTCGATGCCCGGAGGGCTTTGGACTCGAAGTCGAAGACTTCGTCGATGGGGTACAGCGCGTGGCCAGCTCGTTTTCGTTCATCATCATCTTCTGCATGGTTGACTCCGTCAGTGGTTGAAGGCAACGCATTCAGGCGTGACGTTGGCGATGAAGCCAAGGCCTCGGCGGGCCTTCCATGCCGTTTCAGCGCAATGCGAACATCAGCGGTTCACGCATATGTCCCCGACCCAGTCTGCTGATGCCCACTTCTATGGGGACGTATCGGCATGAGTGAAGATAGTCGGTTCCATTTGCTGCTAAAATCCACCACCATTTAAATCAGCCACTTATTCGATAAATCGGGTAAGTGGTTTTTCCGCAAACTCTGATTTCATTATTCTTCCAGTCGCTTTCGCAAGTGCTTCTCTTGCTTTTACCATCGTTTCCGTATGCTCGATCAATCCCTCTTCATCATTTTGGGCGAGTGGGCTAATGATTTCATGGAGAGCCTCATACAAATCAGGTGCTGCGGCAGAAATTATCCGATTAGGCGGTGGCCTGGACAAGGTGAACGAGCAGATCAGGGGGGCAGGCAATTATCCGAAATTACCGGATGGTTGTGAATGGTGATTTGAGATAACCAAGATTTTTACTTCCTCGACTTCCAGTTCTATTCAGAGTATAAGTAATCATCACAACGAATTTGTTTCAAAGTTTTTGCAGTCATTGGCGTTCCTGTTGGTATTCCATGTGCAATCTTAGATTCAAATAGCTCTACGGAAGCTTTTCCGTTTTATTGACACAGGAGTATTCACATGACGACAGGTACAGTTAAATGGTTTAATGATGCAAAAGGTTTTGGGTTTATTACCCCTGACGATGGGAGTGAAGATCTATTCGCGCATTTTTCTGCAATCAATATGAATGGGTTTAAGACGCTTAGAGAAGGTCAGAAAGTTTCTTTTGATGTAACACAAGGTCAAAAGGGCAAACAAGCATCCAATATTCAAGCTCCTTGATTAAGGCTTGATTTGATAAAAGCCCAGCCCTTAAAAAGCTGGGCTTTTTTGCTGTTCACCTGCATTACCAACCTTCCCATTCCTGTCTTGGGTAGATGCAACTCAGGGTTTCCTCTACTTCAATCCACCCCGTAACCAGTAGCTTCTCAAGATTTATCAAAGTTTCCCAAACGGCCGTTATGATTTCCTCTGCCATAAAAGTATGTATTTCATAACGTAGATAAAGGTGGTAAAAACCCTTCATTGTTAATGATAACAATTCTTGATAGTGGGTAATATATTCGTGTGAGGCGACTCACGATCTCTCTTTAGTTATTCTATTCCCAAATCAAAAATGACACGAAGGCGAGCCGCAGACAGTAAATAATACGGCTAGGCGAAGCCGACAAAGTTAGTTTTGATTTAGAAATGGAATTAGTAGTTATTGGCCCCTGCTGTCCCCCTGGTGGCAGGGGTTTTCTTTTTCAAAACTCATCGAAAAAATATTTCCGCAATAGTTCCAACCTGTATGCATCCTTCCGCATTTGTCCTCATTGCTCCTCGCAGTCACTGGAACTTCCCGATCGGGAAGTTTTTGGTTTCTAAGCACACGATTGCTTGAAAATTCCCGATCGGGAAATATTACTTGCCTCCTTTTTCAAACTGATCGATAATTTCCCGAACGGGAAACAAGGCCAGTGATGAGTTCCATACGAACCACAGAACAACTCGGTGACGCACTGCGTGCTGCACGCAAACAGTTGGGCTTAACACAGCCCCAGTTGGCTTTGGCGGCAGGGGTTGGTGTGCGCTTCATCGTCGACCTTGAAGCAGGCAAGCCCACTCTGCGTTTGGAAAACGTGCTGCGCGTGATCGACGCGTTGGGTGGAGTGCTCCAAATCACTGGCTTGCCATCCTCAGACTCCGAAAATCACCCTGAGGGCAACTAGCATGGCGCGTGAGCTGGAAGTCTGGCTGTTCGCCGAGCAGATTGGAACCCTGGCCCTGATCGAGGGTAGGTTGAATTTCCGTTACAGCCCGGATTGGCTCTCACGCCCAGATGCAGTGACCCTCTCCAGCTCACTGCATCTGCAAGCAGAATCATTCGACGATCACCACACGCGGCCCTTCTTTGCGGGACTTTTGCCAGAGGGGCAACTCCGGCGCCTCATTGCACAGCAATTTCAGGTGTCGAGCCAGAATGATTTTGCGTTGCTCGATCACATCGGTGGGGAGTGTGCCGGGGCTGTTACCTTGCTGGAGCCAGGGCAGTCGTTGTCCAGTCCTGAGCAAAGCGACGACGTTCAGTGGCTGAACGAGGAAGAGGTTGTTGCCATTCTCGATGAACTGCCACATCGGCCGATGTTGGCCGGCAAGAATGGCGTGCGGCTCTCACTAGCGGGCACTCAAGACAAACTGCCGGTGGTGTCCGATGGCGCCCGGATCGGTCTGCCGAGAAATGGATCGCCCAGCTCACATATCTTGAAGCCCGCCATCCGTACCCTGATGGACACGATCACCAACGAAGGCTTCTGTCTGGCGTTGGCCGAAGCCATGCAGCTCAAGCCAGCGAAGTCACAGGTGCATTCCGTGTTGGGGCGACAGTTCCTGCTGATCGAGCGTTACGATCGGGTGGTCGATGCACAAGGCCAGCGGCAGCGCCTGCACCAAGAGGACTTTTGCCAGGCGCTGGGCGTGGTGCCGGAAATGAAGTACCAGAACGAAGGTGGCCCGGATTTGGCGCAATGTTTCGATCTGGTTCGGCGCATCACGCGGCCCAGCGCACCACAGATCCTGCGCTTGTTCGACTACGTGATCTTCAACGCGCTGATCGGCAATCATGACGCGCACGCCAAGAATTTCTCACTGCTGTATGCGGGTAAGTCTGCCATCTTGGCGCCGTTCTACGACGTGCTGTCGACGGCGATCTATCCGACTCTGACGCCCAAGATGGCGATGAAAATCGGCAGCAAGTACAAGTTCAGCGAAGTACAGGCACGGCACTGGGACCAGTTTTCTGAAGCTGTTGGCCTTGGCAAGGCGCAGGCCAGAAAGCGGATTTTGGCCTTGGCAAAGTCAATGCTGCCGATGGCACGTGAGCTTCAATCCAGCCATGAGCATGGCTTTGCTGGCCATGCCGTGGTTGAGCAAATTGTGATCTTGATCGAGCAACGCTGTGCCCTGACAGTACGAAGGCTCAGTGCGCCCGCTGCTGACATGGAGGATGAGACTGTCTTATAGCAACCGGCCACGAGAGCTTAGGCACAAAATTGGTTTAAAACCTGAATAATAACGATGTTCTTACCTTCTCGGATCAGAACTCTGGATAGAGTTATTAGCCTAAGGAACCTCTGAAAAACTACCTGCGTTGCTATTTCTGCGTTAAAAGTCGGCATCAAAATGCTCATTTATTATGTATAAACTCCGCTTTTTACTCGGCGCCAGCGCCTCGCCCTACGGGCCAGCCTTACGGCTGTTCGCTACGCTTTGCTCGCGTCACCGATTTTTGCCTTGAACTGACTACCTCGCTGACGGTTTTCAGAGGTTCCCTAACCGTTGTTGATATGTTAGAGCTGAAACATGAAAAGAGTGACAAGAAATATCTTATACGGGGTCGGGAGTCTGGTGGATATCATGCCATCAGATACGTTCCGAAAATCAGCCGCACGTCAGCATGCAGCAAATGACGTTGCTTCACATTTCGTTCGCGTGGGAATGGCATTGAAGGATGCCTGCAACAAATTCGAGAATGATGCCCAAGTCTCATCCATCCAAAAATAATAGAAGTACATCTGCTCACTCCAGCAATAATAGAAACGAAAATAATGTCTCTACTAGAGTTTCTGCCGAAATTCAGTCAGCTACGTTTTTAGGTCCGATACCGCCCCGGCTATCTTGGAAGGGTATGAAAAAATAGTACCTGGTGCTGCTGAAAGGATATTAATCATGGCAGAGTCGAGTATGAAACATCAGCAGCAGTATGATAAAGCACTGCTTGAGGCATCAAAAAAACAGGCAGCACGAGGTCAAATTCCTGGTTTTTTAATAGAGGGCTCTCCGCAATCAGTGCATCCGTATTCTCCGCGTTTATAGCGGTACTCTGTTTTGGCAGGAATACTGGGAGGAACGACTGTTGTATCACTTGTTGTGGCTTTTGTTGTCGGAAGAATGGTCAAAAACGGGGAAATATAGTTATTTGAGTTGTAGTAGTTCAGATTTGATCTGACAGCAGGTCTTGCCAAGAGGTGGGATTACCCGGTTTGATAGAGGTGCGAATCTTTATCAACCAAACGCGAAAGCGTAAAGGAGTAATCCCATGAGCAGTGTTCATCATAAAATCATTAAACACAAGATTGGCTTGCTTAATCTGGCAGCTGAGCTTGGCAATGTATCCCGTGCCTGTAAGGTGATGTGTTTTTCTCGCGATACTTTCTATCGCTATCAGGCAGCTGTGGAAACAGGAGGTGTTGAAGCTCTGATAGATGCAAACCGACGTAAGCCCAATATCAAGAACCGTGTAGAAGAAGCGACGGAAGCAGCGATCCTGGCCTTTGCTCTGGAGCAACCGGCTTTTGGTCAGGTTCGTGTTTCCAACGAACTGCGTAAGCATGGAATTTTTGTTTCTCCGTCTGGTGTCCGTTCGGTATGGCTGCGCCAGAATCTGGAATCGTTCAAGAAGCGTCTGTCAGCCTTGGAGAAACATATTGCTGAGACTGGGGCAGTGCTGACCGAAGCACAGGTGCAAGCATTGGAGAAGAAGCAGGAAGATGATGTTGCTCAAGGCGAAATTGAGACGGCTCACCCCGGGTATCTCGGTAGTCAGGATACCTTTTACGTCGGTACCCTCAAAGGTGTGGGACGAATTTACCAGCAAACCTTCGTCGACACTTATTCCAAGTGGGCAGCAGCGAAGCTGTATACCAACAAAACACCAATTACATCAGCTGATATGCTCAATGACCGGGTACTGCCGTTCTTTGCTGAACAGAGTATGGGCATTATTCGCATTCTGACCGACCGCGGTACCGAATATTGCGGCAAGCCGGAAAATCATGATTACCAGCTTTATCTGGCACTCAATGACATCGAACATTCCAAAACGAAAGCCAATCATCCGCAGACCAACGGTATTTGCGAACGCTTTCACAAAACCATCTTGCAGGAGTTCTACCAGGTGACATTCCGGCGCAAGATTTACCAGTCCATTGAAGAGTTACAACACGATCTGGATGATTGGATGGCGTACTACAACAGTGTGCGGACTCACCAGGGAAAAATGTGCTGTGGACGCACCCCGATGCAAACTTTAATTGACGCAAAGGAGATATGGGACGATAAAATTACCGAATTGAATAACTGAATCTGATCTAACAGGCACTCGTCAAATCGGGTAACTGTCAGATCAGATCTCAACTACTACATTTTGAGTCGGTAGTGTACTTGTTAAGTTTCCCTCGTTTTTTACCTGTATAACATCCAATGGCAAGTAATTCGTCCCTGGCCTTCCATATAAGGGTGGACAATCCCATCTAATCTTCTTTTCCAGCTCATCCAGAGCATTTTGCAGAGAATAATCAGCCGAGCCGCTTTGTTTACCTTTGATGACGGCAATGATGAGGGTTTGTAACGTTTCTACAGCCTGTCAGTGCAAATCCAGTGTGAGCGCGGGAATGATCACGCTGTGCCCGAATACACGCCAGTAGCGACTTGATCAGTCCGTATCGGCATGGATGGGTAGAGGTTCCTTAAAAACGAGGGATGCACAAAATTTTCCTAAAGCCGGAATGGCAGCAGTCGTTATACTCCCCAGCAGTATTCATGAAGCAGGCAATACTCTGAGAATCCTGTTTTCTTTTTCAACCCGATGGAGAACTGAACCATGCAACATACCCAAAAAGGTTTTACTTTGATCGAATTGATGATCGTGGTCGCGATCATCGGTATTCTGGCGGCGGTGGCGATTCCGGCTTATCAGAACTACATCAAGAAAGCTGCTTATACTGAAGTAACTGGCGCAATGGCCCCGTATAAAATGGCTGTTGTAGAATGCTTTAATTCGGCAGGTGCTTTAGCTAATTGTAATGCTGGTCTCAATGGCATTCCGGCCGCGCCTACTGCAAGTACAGCAGGCGCATTCAATTCACTCACCGTAGCTAATGGAGTAATTACAGCGACACCCAATGCTTATAAAGGTATTTTAGCAACCGAAACTTGTGTACTGACACCAACTCCTACTGGTGAGAGGCTCATATGGGAATATTCCGGCGGATGCGTTGACAAAGCTTATGTAAGCAGAAATGTTGCTGCAGCTCCTGCCACCGGCGGTTAATTTGTAAGCCGCTTACGGTTTATTTTTCCTGAAAAAGCACCTGCGGGTGCTTTTTCTTTTACAAACCTGGAGCAAAATCATGCCTGCTGCCTGGCGAATGCTGTTTACTTTTGTTGCCGGCTTGAGTGTTTTTCATATCATCGGTATCGATTCGCCGAGTGCCGTCTTCACAGGCGCCCGGCTGCTGATTCTGGCCTGCTTTCTGGTTGGTCTGGGCTATACGCTGCATTCACGACGGTACGCCTTGGCTTTTTCCCACACCTGCCCGGAGGAAGATCAGGTCCGCACAAAATCGCTGGCAATTCGTATCGGGCTTCTGGCTTTATTGCTCTATCCGACATTGATGGCCCGTCTTTTTCCGGAATGGCCGACGGCGGTATTCAATTTCGAATTTCTGGTCGTGCTGCCGATCCTGTTGCTGGCAACGCCTTATTATGTGCGCTGGGCAGAAGGACGCATGCCTCGCGCCAATGATGGCTATTTTTATTTTGGCCAGGCGATATTACGGCAAAGGCCGTGGCGTATGCAGGAGCATAAAGCCTTACTCCTGGCCTGGGCAGTAAAGTTGTTTTTTATTCCGCTGATGTATTCCTGGCTGGTCGGGGCTGTGGAGATGCTGCTTGTGTTTGACTGGCGGTTGCATCCTGGCGTGCTGGTCAGTGGTTTGTTCAGCTTCGGGTTATGCATCGATCTGCTGCTCGGTGCCAGTGGCTATTTTTTTGCCAGCCGTCTGCTGGGTAACGATGTTCTCAGCACCGATGCCACCTTGCTGGGCTGGCTTTCCTGCGTGATCTGCTATCCACCGCTGATGGCCATGCTGCATGCAATCAAGCAGCAAACCGATGATTTGATCTGGTCTGACTGGCTGCATTCGCACGAACCTTTGTACTGGTTGTGGGCCGCCCTGATTACGGCAAGCTGGTTGGCTTACTGGCTTTCCACTGTCAGTTTCGGGCTGCGCTTTTCTAATTTGAGCTGGCGCGGTCTGGTCGATACCGGCTTGTATCGGTATACAAAACATCCTGCCTATTTATCCAAGAATATCTACTGGTGGCTGTATACCGTTCCTTTCGTTGGTGTAGAAAACACCGAGGATATGTTGCGCAATGTTCTGGGATTGAGTTTTGTCAGTCTGGTGTATTACATGCGTGCACGTACCGAAGAGCGCCATTTGCTGGCCTTTGAGGAGTATGCGGCCTATGCTGCCAGAATCGAGCAGGAAGGATTATTTGCCCGCTTCAATCGCCGCTTGCGGCGAATCATGGTGTGAAAACCCGCTTTCGCCCTGTTCTGTTGCTTGCGCTGTTGTTCGCTGCCGCAACACTTTATCTTTCATCTCTGCCGAGTGCCGCGCTACCATGGTTTACCAAGTGCGAGGGGGGATCACCTGCATGGCTCGATACTTTGGTGGAGGAGATCAAAGTCCTGGGCTATCCGGGATTTCAATTGTCGGTCGCAGATGTGAACGGGCAACGGATGGATTGTGCAGCAGGCTGGTCAAGCCCCATACCTGGAACTGCCCCACTGAATTTGAACCACCGCATGCGTTATGCCAGTCTGTCGAAAATCCTGACCTCATCCGTAGCGATACAGTTAATCGATGAAGGTTTGCTTAATCCTGAATTACATCTGGTCGAGTTGTTGAAAATGACCGGGCCATTCGTTGATGAACGTATGGCCAGTATCCGTATTGATGATTTACTCAGGCATAAGGCAGGGTTCGATCGGGCACTGACTCCAGATCCGATGATGCAGCCTCATCCCTGGTGTCCCGGGAATTTGGCAGCGCTTAAATCGATACGGCTCGATCACGACCCAGGCAGCCATTTTGCCTACGCGAATATCGGTTACTGCCTGCTTGGTGCTGTAATCAGCGGCATTGAGGACAAGTCTTTGGATCAGGTATTTCACGACCGATTGCTGAATCCGCTCTCGTTACAATCAATCCGCGCCCTGCGACACGGCGAGATTTTTCAGGATGAACCACAAGCATTCTTTGATGACGCGCATGAATCGCAGAATGATCTTCTGGCGATCGACTATGCAGCATCTCTGGCCACCGGGGCCTGGAGTGGTACAGCAAGCGATTTTATGAGTTTGTTGATCAGCCTCTTCGCTCGGAATGAACATGCTTTACTCTCGGATCAGTCACAAACATTGATTTTCAAAGTAGCACCTGAATGCGACTTCAATAAATGGCGTACCTGCCATGGCTATGGTTTTTATAAATACAAACCAGTAGGCCAGAAAGCGATGTACTGGCGCGATGGCAGCCTGCCCGGCGTTACAGCCTTCGCCGCAGTTTTCGAAGATGGAACAAAAGTAGTTTTTCTGGCCAACGGCCGGACCTATGACTGGATGGCAAGCAACGATCGTATCGGGCAATTGTTATATCAGCTTATAACAGGAGATAGATCAGGGAGACAGAATCTCCAATAACCTGCTTTGCATCCCGAGTCGAGCGCGGAAAGCTGGCTGAAGGGTCAACTTGCGTATGATTTATGGCAGACTGGGCAACGCGGCGGTGCAAAAGTGGTTGTTCGCCATATAAATCGCGAACAAATCTGATATTTCAAAAGCAGGCGCGACATGCCATTCTGATTCCGGCATATCTGGGATGATCTGCGTGAAAAGTTCTTCCACAATCGGATCTTCAAGAGCCTGAACGCTCTTGAAGATCATTTGAGCAAAGCACTCAGAGCCTACGAGCAAGACCACACAACAATTGCATCGATTGTATCCTGGCCGTGGATCATTACCGCACTACTAATTCCATGAAATTATGGATGGCGAACCTTGCTGTCATTTTCAGAAGACGATTGCACCAGTTGATTCGGTGTAACGGCTGTTGTGCAGATGACTCTTGATAGCCCGATATCAGAAGCCAGCTGCACCAAAGCGAGAGTGTGAGCATGGCAGCATTAGGCGTAACGACCTGCATTTGAACTGTACGAACCAGGAATAAATGCAATTGACGTACTCAAGTCATTGAGTATGAACGCCGTCTCATCTGTTTATCTTACACACAGAATTATTGGATAAAATGTCTTATATATTGTGTAAAGCATGTGGTATGAACGAATTCAAAAAGTTAGTTAACTTTGCGAACTCATATGAATTGGCAGGAAAGAGCTATGGGGCAGAACAGTGGCTATCGATACTTTTTTCGAGGTTCGCTAGTCTCAAGTACAAGGACAAATGGATTAAAGCCGGGACATTCGAGGGAACTGACTTAAGGCCAATGACTCTGTCCCGTATCGTAAACGCGACCATTTGGTACGAACAGAACATTCTTGCAAGCTTAAAGCTTCACGATCAATACGCACAGGATATCGTTAACCACAGCTTTAGCGAAGAGTTTGCGATTGATCACTCGGCGATATGGCGAGAAGTGATGAACCGCTCTGGCTATCTGGATTCCGTCTATTTCGCGATTGATTACTTCATTTCGCAAATGATAAAAATTCATGGTGTCGCACTTTCTAGGCAGAACAAAGCTAGCAACTTCTTGTCATTGCTCCGTCATTTCTCCATGGAAACTGCAGGGTCAACAAAGCAGGAGATCGTGTCGGAAATTCGGTTGCATCTGCCCACAAGCATGGGGACGAGTCGTAGTGCACTTGTCGAACAGAGTGACAGTATGGTGCCGTTCCAGAAATCATTTGAGTATTTGACCTTGATCAGAAACTCTCTGCATAACAATGGTTTCGCCAATAAGACTATGAATGACCTAGTTATTGGCCCGTTCGAGTACAAAGGAATCGTTAAGAATCAATCGTTGCAGTGCATGGGTATTCCAAATTTGGTTGTGCTAATCCTGCAGATGGTAAATTGCATAGAACAATTGTGTGAGCGATCTGTGGCGGAGATTACGGCTCCTCAAAATGATCCGCACTTGGAATTCATGAAAAGCCGGCTTGGCTTTTATCCGTAAGTGAAGCAGATGCCTAATTGTAACAACCTACATTTAAAACTGGATCAACCTGCATTCAGCGCGGCTCAGACGCACTATCATTGACGTAATGGAATAGACGTTCACTTTTCTAAATGGCATCAGAGTGCCAAGATAGTGATTCTATGATGAAGGCTACAACAGTTGGTATTGATTTGGCAAAAAAAGTGTTTCAGATTCACGGTATCAATAATCACGGCAAGATTGTACTGCGCAAGCAATTGCGCCGGAATGGGTTGGCAAAGTTTCTTGCCAATTTAGAGCCTTGCTTGATTGGTATGGAAGCCTGCGGTAGTGCACACCACTGGGCGAGAAAGCTTGGTGAATTTGGGCATACCGTCAAGCTTATATCCCCCCAATTTGTCAAACCATACGTGAAGACCAACAAGCATGACATAGCAGATGCAGAAGCAATCTGTGAAGCGGTGAGCTGACTGAATATGCGATTTGTGCCGATCAAATATGTTGAGCAACAGGCGCACCAGGAGAACTCCACATGGAAACCACACACGTTAATGCTCGTGTTAAAAAGCACCGTGACACACTACGCATGGCCGGATTACGTCCGGTACAAATCTGGGTACCGGACACCCGCCGTCCGGATTTTGCAGAAGAATGCCGCCGCCAGTGCCTTCTCATAGCTCAGGCGGACAAAGCTGATATATCCATGCAACAGCTCATGGATGAAGCTCTGGCCGATAGTGATGGCTGGATGGAATGATACGGCGATCTCGTGACCATCGCTGTACAGGGCGATTTTGGTAAACCCAGACCCGCTTTGGTGATTCAGGCCAACCTGTTCAGTGAACACACCAGCGTAACGGTATTACCTGTCACCAGCATGCTGGTTGCTGCGCCATTGCTACGTATTACTGTACAGCCTGGTGCCGAGAACGGCTTGCAAAAACCTTCCCAGGTAATGGTGGATAAGATCATAACGGTGAAACGTGACAAGGTAGGGCCGGTTCTCGGATGTATCGACCCGGATACTATGGTAGAGATTGAGCGTTGCCTGGCTGTGTTCCTTGGAATAGCGAAATGATTGATCTACCGTTTTTCTGATTGTTTGAAGAACAGCTCATTACCCGTCATTGCGGATTTGCAAGAGTGAAGCAATCCAGTATTTTTTTATAATTGCTTCTTGTAGCGTATAACGCTACAATCTCTAAATGATCCGCCATTTCAAGCATAAAGGGTTGCAATTATTCTTTGAAACAGGAGATAAATCAGGTATCCGGCCGGATCATGCCTCACGTCTTGCACGTCAGCTGCGGCAGCTGAATGATGCAGTCAATCCGCGTGAAATGAATATACCCGGCTGGAAGTTGCACCCACTTTCTGGCGATCTGTCAGGATATTGGTCGGTAATGGTCAATGGTAACTGGCGGATGATTTTTGTATTTGATGGAGAAGATGTGATCCTGGTTGATTACCGGGATTACCACTGAACAGGAGTCAATATGGCCAGAATGCACAACCCCCCTTATCCCGGTGAAACCCTGCGCGAGGATGTACTGCCTGCGCTTGGGTTAACCGTAACCCAAGCGGCAAAAGAGCTGGGAATCAACCGTGTTACCCTCTCGCGCGTGTTGAACGGCAAGGCCGGTATCAGCGTCGATCTCGCTCTACGCCTGGAAGCATGGCTTGATGGGCCGAGCGCGGAAAGCTGGCTGAAAGGTCAGCTTGCGTATGATTTATGGCAGGCTGAGCAGCGCGGCTGTGCAAAAGTGGTGGTTCGCCATATAAATCGCGAACAAATCTGATATTTCAAAAGCAGGCGCGACATGCCGATTCCGGCGCCGGCATGTCGGTGTTATCGCCAAAGCTCACTTCTTGCCGGAAACCCGGCTGGTTACATCGGCCAGTGCTTTGCCCTGCCATTGATAAACGGCGATTTTCTTGACTGTCGGGCAGCAGCGTGGGTCGTTCGGGCCGGGCCACAGGGCATGGATATGAATCAGGCCGTTTTTGACTTCGATCGATTCCACCATGCCCAGCGCATCCTCTGTTCCGGCAGCTACCTGATAACCCCGGCCGCTATCGGTAAATATCGTTACATCATTGAAAGAATAGGTGCCGCCATAGCGGGTTGACCACAAAATGATTTCCGCGCGGCCATCACCATTCAAATCAGCAGTGACGACTTGGCTTTCTTCCACCGATTCACGGTTTTGAGCAGCCTCCTGATTGGCCTTGCCGATATAAGCCTGCACCGTTTTTTCCACTTGCGCCGGGTCCGGTTCAGCCGCCGATACCGGCTGAACCGTAAGCAACAATACCCCACCCGCGATTGCACCTCGACAAATTGTCTGCCACATGATTGATCTCCCTTTTCGTGATTGTATTACCGGGGCGTCTTGGCGAAGCAAGCAGCTCAACCATACCGCCTCACTCATGACTCGAACAGTGTACGCCGAAGCAAGTCAGGGCAGTGTTGATAAAAATACTGGTTTGCCGCATCAGCTTGCGGCTTCCTCGCAAGTCAGGGTGAGTGTGGTTTGACTCATGAAAACGCTATGGTGTTACACTTGTCCGATGGAGCATGATCATGGCTACAAACTACTGTTTTCCCACGCTGAAATGGTGGCTGACTTGCTGCGTGGTTTCGTCAGGGAAGAGTGGGTGTACGAGCTGGATTTTTCCACGCTGGAGAAAATCAACGGCAGCTACATCAGCGATGATTTGAGAGAACGGCAGGATGACATCATCTGGCGCCTGCGCCGGGGGAAAGGCGAAACGGGTGAATGGTTGTATGTCTATCTGCTGCTCGAATTCCAGTCTACTGTGGACTGGTTCATGGCAGTACGGATCATGACCTATGTTGGTTTGCTGTATCAGGATCTCATCCGCAGCGAATCCATCAGAACGGGTGAACGGTTGCCGCCGGTGCTACCGGTGGTTCTGTACAATGGGGATACCCGCTGGCAGGCACCGGTGAACATGGAAGGACTGATCTTCCCGGCACCCGGCGGGCTGGATCGCTACCGGCCGCAACTCAACTACCTGCTGCTGGATGAAGGCAGCTACAGTGATCACGAACTGGCCACCTTGCGTAACCTGACGGCGGCATTGTTTCGGCTGGAAAACAGCCGCACCCCGCAGGATGTCGAACAGGTACTGCAAGCCCTGATTGCCTGGCTGCAATCTCCCGAACAAAGCGGACTGCGGCGATCATTTACCGTCTGGTTGAAACGGGTGTTCCTGCCGGGCAGAATGCCGGGGACCAGCTTCAGTGAAATTCATGATTTACAGGAGGTACAAAGCATGCTCTCAGAACGTGTCAAGGAATGGACTAAAGACTGGAGACAGCAGGGAATCGAAGAAGGCAAACAGATAGGCATCGAGGAAGGCAAGCAAATAGGAATCCAGGAAGGACGATTGGAAGGACGATTGGAAGGACGATTGGAAGGACGGCAGGAAGGACGGCAGGAAGGACGATTGGAAGGAGAATCCGAATTTCTGTTGTATTTACTGGAACAGCGTTTTGGCCCGGTGAGCGATGCTGTACGCGCGCGGATTGGATCGGCGGATACGCAAACATTGCTGGTTTGGGGAAAACGAATCCTGACTGCTCAGACGATTGAAGCTGTGTTCGGAGATTGATCAAGATTTCAACAAAAAAACAATGGGCTACCGGCCTGCAGCTTTGCGAAGATGGAACGAGAGCATAGTTGCGTGCCGAGTGAATGGCAGGAATGATGAAGAGTTGTGCGGGTTTGTCACGGCAAGGCTTTGATACAGCGGGTGTATGGTTTCAGAGCCAGCGTCTTACTCTGGTTTGGTAGTCCCGGTAGGATTCCCCGAATCTGGCTTCGAGGTGGGCTTCTTCATAACGGATGACGCCATAGCGCAGCATTGCCCAGATCAGCGGTGCGAAGAATAGTGGCCACCAGGTCGACAGCAGCATCGAGATCCCGATGAAAATCAGCCAGTCACCGAGATAGATCGGATTGCGGCTGTAGCGGAACGGTCCGGTAGTGCACAGACTGGAGGCCGCTTTGTAGGGGTTGACGGTGGTTCGGTGGCGCCAAAGCGTAATGGCTGTCCATGCCAGCAGTGCCAGTCCTGTGATTACTCCCAGCCAGCCGAGTGACTGTGTCACTGTACCCCAATCCCAAGAGAGTGACTGGAGGTTGCGGTCGATCCACCAGCCGGCAAACAGAGCCGCAGCATAGGGGGCAGGCGGAAGAATCAAGGTGCGTGGGCGGTGCAGGTTGTAATCCATGATGTTCCATAAATTTTCTGTGACGAGGCAGCATACCGGATATGGAAAAATATTTGAAACGGAAGGCAGGGGTAAAAACGGAAAATCGCTTGTTTTTAGATGCAAAGGTAATGAATTACTTGATAGAATGTAGCCGGTTTGTATTAACCAAGGTCGGCGGGAGGGTTAAGGTGCCGGCCGGTAATCTGTATCTGTGATCAGAGCCGGTTTTTGAGATGAGAGGCCGGGAAGCCGATCAGGGGACAGGTTAGAGGGAGCCTGAAAGATTGTCAGGTAGTGGATTTGTTTTGGGAAATTTGAAGAGGAGTGCAAATGAACAAGGTGATCGTCGCAGCTTTTGTTTCTGCTTTTGTACTGGGTTCCACAGCAACGTTTGCCAGTGGAAATCTGGAGTCTTCTTTGGCGCCGATCAGTGCCAAAGATATGCTGGATTATCTGGCCTGCAAAGATAAAAAACCGACCGATGTCGTAAAAAGCCATACTGAAGTCGAGAACGGGAAAATCGTCAGAGTAAAATGTGGCGATATCGTTGCGCTTGTTCAGAAGGCAAGAGAACAATCGGGTGACGCCTGGCAGGGTGGTTATTAATCCCGGTTTTTCCTTTTCCATTGAAAAGGCCTGTTGAACAGGCCTTTTCTTTTTGGACTGCAGTTTTTGAAGAATCACTCTTCAACCACGCAATACTGTATTGCGGAGAGGAGATCTCAGTATTCCTATCGGCTGTTTGGCAGGAGATCGCGGTAGATTTCTGAGTAGTAGAAAACAGTTTCAACGTTGGCTGATTGCTTCGGCGTTTCACCTTGCAAAGAGGGCTGTTTTGTATCACGGTTACACATTCCACTGCCACCATCACCAGTCCGGTTACCTGTTGGATACCTGTTATATTCCTGCCTCGCGAGTCAATGGATAATCCGGGTTAAATGAAATTGTGGCGCTGGCGGTTTGCTCTCGCCGTGTTTATTGGCCTGCTGGGGGCTGCTGTATATCTGTCACCGCAGGGTACAGCCATCGAGGAACAATTCGGCCTTTACTGGCTGTTTCATCTGCGCGGGGAAAGAACCGCTCCCGCTGATGTCGTTGTCATTGCTGTTGACCAGGCTTCTGCCACTCATCTGGAGCTGCCGCTCAAACCTTCCCTCTGGTCGCGCGCACTGCATGCCCGTCTGATCGACAGATTGGTGGAGACGGGGGCAAGAGTAGTGGTGTTCGATCTGGTATTCGACAGGCCCGGCAGCGATGCTCGCCATGATAAGCAGTTTGCTGCGGCGCTTAAGCATGCGGGTAATGTGGTGCTGGTGGAAAGGCTGGATTTCGAGGAAACCCGGTTCCCGGGAATGGCTGCGGATGGGTCATACACTCATATTCTGCGGGAATATACCGGAAAGATTCTGCCGATCATTGCGGATGCCGCACGTGCCCATGCGCCTTTTCCGCTGCAAAAATCCTCCTGGGTGAGTTATTACTGGACGTTCAGACCCGGTGGCAGTGATATGCCTACGTTGCCATCACTTTTGCTGCAGCTGTCATCTGCTGAAGTATACGAGCATTTTCTCACTTTGCTTGCCGGTATCGATCCTGCTTTGATCCGACAGCTTCCTGCAAGTGTGAATGAAGCCGATGTCGAGAATCTGGTTCTCGATTTGCGCAATCTATTCATGCAAAAACCAGTGCTGGCAGAAAAGCTGTTGCAGAAATCGGCTGAAGGGGAAAACCTCGATACCGCGCAGCAGCGTATTCTCCGAGCACTGATTGATCTTTATGGCGGCAGTGAAGTGCGTTACTTGAATTTCTACGGCCCACCGCGCACGATCAGGACTATTCCTTATCATCTGCTGCTGGATGAAGGCGGTGGTCAACCGGAAACGGCCGGTGAGCTGGGTCTGGCAGGAAAAACGATCTTTGTCGGCTTTTCAGCAGAAACCGTTTCGGGGCAGGACAAAGTCAGAGATGATTACCAGACCGTTTTCTCTTTGCCGGACGGGTTGACGCTCAGCGGGGTGGAAATTGCCGCGACTGCCTTTGCCAATTTGCTGGAGGGCGAATCGATCCATCCGGCAGCACCGGTAAATGGTGCCCTCATTCTGTTGCTGCTGGGAACGGGTGTTTGTCTACTCTGCTTTGTCATTCCCGCAAGGAATACCATGGTGCATACGCTGGGAATGGCACTGGCAGGAATCCTGTCGTTTTGTGCTTATGGCAGTGCGAGTGTATGGCTGTTCGGACAATGGCAATTGTGGATTCCTTTGGCGATTCCGCTGATGGTGCAGTTACCGGTAGGCGTGATCGGGATCGTCACCCTGCTGTATTTTGAAGTTGACCGGGAACGCAGGCGGATCGAGGCGCTGTTTGGTGGACATCGGCCAGAGCCGGTGGTGCGGGATATGGTTCGTGGTGCAGGTCCGATCCATACGGAAGGGCAACTGGTCTATGGAGCCTGCCTGGCGACAGATGCGGAAAAATATACTGCGCTTGCTGAAACTATGGATCCCCGCCAGCTTGCCGTACTCATGCATGCATATTATGAGTGCTTGTTTGAACCGGTTGAGCGTTATCAGGGCAAAGTATCCGATGTGATCGGCGATGCCATGCTGGCCATCTGGGCGGCTGGTTCTGCTGATCCGCTTGTGCGCGAACGGGCGTGCCTGGCTTGCCTGGATATCATCAGCGCGATAGAGCGCTTCAATCACCAGGGCGGATACGGCCGTCCGCCCCTTCCAACCCGGCTAGGGTTACATTTTGGTGAAATGGTACTGGGCAATATTGGTGCACGACAGCATTATGAGTACCGTGCGGTGGGCGATATCGTCAATACAGCCAACCGTATCCAGGGAGTCAATAAGCATCTGGGTACCCGGTTGCTGGTATCGGAAGAAGTGGTAAATGGGCTGAATGATCTGCTGCTGCGTCCGCTCGGGCGGTTTCTGCTGCCGGGAAAGTCACAACCGGTCAACCTGTTTGAACTGGTTGCTCGTCAGAGTGGCAGCAATGCAGCTCAGAGACAGCTGTGTGCCGCGTATGAGCAGGCACTGCACGTTTGTCAAACCGGCAACCGGGTGGATGCATTGCATCGATTCGAAATGATCCATGAACGTTTCCCCGAAGATGGCCCCACCCGATTCATGCTCACCTATTGCCGTGAACCCCGATTGTTTCCAGTCCGGGAAGCGGGTGAGCTGATCATATCCATACAATCGAAATGATGTCCGGATACAGACAGCACATCCGGCCCGCAGATTTCCTGTTGGCAACTGTGTCAAAAATCACGTCGATACAGCGCCTTACCGGTTAATCTGTAGCGATGTTATGCTGATGTATTGAAATCATATTCCGACAATTTGTTATGATTGTCTGTTATCAACGGCGAAATGATAAGTTTATGAAAAATGCGCAATGTACCGGGTGGATTCCTGCAACACTGAAATTACTTTACAGAGCTCTGCCGGGATTGTGCTTTTTCATGACGACTGGTGCTGTTTCGATTGCCTTTGCGGAGGAGGTATGCAACGCACCGGTAGCACGGATGGTTTCATTGCAGGGTGTGGTGGAATATCACCGGCCGGGAGATTCGGGCTGGCACATGGCTGCTTCCGACAGCACATTCTGTGCCGGTGACAGAGTGAGGGTGCGCGCCAACAGTCGTGCAGCGCTCCGGCTCAGTAACGAAAGCATGCTTCGGCTGAATCAGCGAACGGCAATTACTATCTCAGGCCCTGATGTCGAGCAGAATACTCTGCTGGATTTAATGAATGGCGTGATGCACATCATCACCCGCACGCCTAAACCCTTCAAAATCAGAACACCTGTGGTCAATGCCAGTGTCGATGGAACCGAATTTCTGGTGGATGCAGGCGGCGAGGATGACTCGTCTCCCAGCGTAACGATCGCGGTTTATGAAGGCCGGGTTAAGGCTGGTAGTGATCAGGATAATCTGATTCTGGCAAATCAGGAGGCTGCGGTTTTTCAGGAAAATCAGCCTGCCCGAAAGACCGTCATGGTGCACCCGCTCGATGCAGTGCAGTGGGCGTTGCACTATCCAATGCTGATCGATTTGTACTCCCGATCAGGTCATGAAAATCAGCAATCACCTGCGGTGCATCATGTAATCGAACAGTATCGGCAGGGCAAGCTGGCAGAAGCACTGGCTGAACTGGATCATCTGCTGGCTGAAGAATTGACGGTAGATGCTCTGATTCTTCGCTCCGAGCTGTTGCTGACCACTGGTCTGGTAAAGGAAGCCTTATCGGATCTGCAACGAACAGAGCAGCTTGAACCCGGTAACAGTGATGCACTGGCATTGCATGCAATGATATTCGTGGTACAGAATCGTAAGCAGGAAGCACTGGCACTGGCTGGACAGGCTGTCAGAAATAATCCGGCTTCATCTGCAGCAAAGCTGGCACTTTCTTATGCGCAGCAAGCGAATTTTCAGATCGAAACAGCCTTGGCCAGTGCGGAGGAGGCTGTCCGGCTCGATTCGCAAAATGCCCTGGCTTGGGCACGCCTGGCAGAATTGCAGATGTCTGCCGGGAAATCCGACCATGCGTTGCAGTCAGCCGAACGAGCTGTCAGCCTCGACCCTGATCTGAGCAGGACACAAACCGTTTTGGGTTTTGCCCATCTTCTGCAGATTGATACTCACCGGGCGCAGGTAGCTTTTGCCCGGGCGACCGTGCTCGATCAGGCTGATCCTATACCCCGGTTGGGGATCGGGATTGCCCGGATACGTGAGAATAAACTCGAAGCCGGACGTATCGATATCGAAACGGCAGCCAGCCTGGATCCGGCGAATTCGCTGATCCGCAGTTATCTCGGGAAAGCCTATTTCGAAGAAAAGCGCTATCCGCTGGCCGGCACCCAGTTTGATCTGGCCAAAGCACGCGACCCGAACGATCCCACTCCCTGGTTGTACGATGCGATCCAGAAACAGACCCAGAACCGGCCAGTGGAAGCGTTGCGCGATGTCCAGAAATCAATTGAGCTGAACGATAATCGTGCGGTGTACCGTTCGCAACTGCTGCTGGATCAGGATCAGGCAGCGCGCGGTTCCAGCCTGGCACGGATTTATGACAATCTCGGGTTTGAAAAACGTGCTCTGATGGAAACGGCCAAGTCGCTGAGCTTTGATCCGGCCAGTCATTCCGCGCACCGGTTTCTGTCCGATGCTTATGCCAATGTTCCGCGCCACGAAATCGCGCGGGTGAGCGAACTGCTGCAGGCTCAACTGCTGCAGCCAGTCAACGTCAATCCGGTACAGCCCAGAATGGCGGTAGCTGACCTCAATCTCATTACCGGCACAGGCCCCTCAGCACCGGGGTTCAACGAATTCGCACCACTGATGGAGCGCAATAAGGCGCAACTGGTGGCCTCCGGTGTAGTTGGCAATCATGGTGTGCTGGGGGATGAAGTCGTTGTGTCCGGCGTGTATGACCGGGCTTCGGTCAGTGTGGGGCAGTTTCATTATCAGACCGATGGATTCCGGCCCAACAATGACCAGACGCATAATATCTATAATGCTTTCGTGCAGTATGCGGTTACACCGGATTTGAATGTTCAGGCAGAGTTACGCCGGCGGGAAAAGAAGCACGGGGATTTGCTGATGGATTTTGATCCAAAGAAATTTTCCGAGGTAGCGCGCTTGAATCTCGAAGAAGATACGGCGCGTATAGGGGCGATGTACCGGATTTCACCTCGGCAGAATTTTCTATTCTCGACGATTTATACGCACCAGGATGCTGATGTAATAGAAGATCTGGGTAGTGATTTCCCGTTTTATGGGGATCAGCGCAGCCATGGTTACCAGGTTGAAGCACAACATATTCTTCGCAAGGATCGGGTGAATGTGATTACTGGTGGTGGTATTTACCGGACCAATCTGACGAATGATTTCAGAAAAAATACCGAACCGCTGATTTGTATGATGATGGGATGTGAGAAGTCCAAAGCGGATAGGGAACAGAATGTTGCGTATCTGTATTCGAATCTGAATATACTCAAAAATGCGATGGCCACGCTGGGTTTCAGTTATCAAGCCTATTCCAATGATGCTGGAGGAATCAATCGAAAAGTCAGTGAATTTGATCCCAAAATTGGACTGCAGGTAGATTTCCACAAAAATGTTCGTTTGCGTATGGCCTGGTTTGAAGCGCTGAAGCGGGATCTGATCGGTCAGGCGACAATCGAGCCGACCCAGATCGCCGGATTTAATCAATTCTATGATGAAATGACCGGAACGAAATCACGACATAAGGCAGTCGGGCTGGATATTCATTTTGCCAATGCCGTTTATGGCGGAGTGGAGGTATCCGAGCGTAATCTGGATGTGCCGGTGATTCCTGAGCTCGGTGTGTCGGACAGGGATTATTATTGGGATAAGCAGAAAGAACAATTACTCCGGGGCTATGTTTATGGCACGTTTCGCCCGAACTGGGTTGTTGCGATCGAACCTGAATACGAGAAATTCGATAGAAAGGAAAGATATGCAGATTTGCCTACGAATATTCATACATTGAGAGCGCCGATCAGTGTGAGCTATTTTGACCAGAATGGATTCTGGGCGAAGCTGACCGGCACTTATGTCATGCAGGATGTAAAATGGGCGCGATTTGACGAAGATACATGGCTTGGCTGGATTGAGAAGAAGGATTCCAATTTTTTTCTGCTGGATATGGTTGCAGGGTACAGATTGCCCAAACGCAAAGGATTGCTGAGTTTTGAAGTCAGAAATCTACTGAATAAACATTTCTACTACCGGAATCAGTATCTTTATCTGTCGGAGCCGGCTTTGCCCAGATATATACCTGAACGGACGTTGTTTGCCAGAATAACCTTGAACTTTTAACTTGGGAGATACGATGGGAACTCATGATCGGGAAGGATTACTGACCAGATACAGAATCAGTTTTCTTGTTAATATCATACTGTTGGTAATAATCCTGGCTTACCTGTTTAAATTAAGCCAGACGGGTATTCCGGTAAAGGTCGTATCCTATGAAAAACAGGATCTGACAGTTAAGAACCTGGAAACGCTAACCAGGAACGAATTGGATTCTGAAAGAACAGAGGGGGTGCTTGTCATCAAAAAGAAAGATGGTGAACAAGCTGATCTGGTTTTTTATGGTAAAGGGCTTGCAGGGATGACAGCCGGAGCGGGTTCAAGTATAAAAGAACTGATGCTGCAATTAGGGAGCGGCAGCACAAATGCCTATGCTGGAGATGATAACTGCAGGTCAGTATTGGTATTCCGCGGACAAGTTTACTGTATCCCCTGGTAATTTGCGGCAGGATCGTATGATCGAAGCTATTCGCGCAACAGGCCTCATAGGGAGTGGTGAGTATGAGTACTTATGCCAATGATTTTTACAATCAATCCAGAGAGGTAACCGGTACTCAACTGACAGTCATCAGAGAATTCAGGGATTTTTCCGCTTCGGATCTGGAGATGGTGGCGCAGCTTCTGCAAATGCAGCATTTTCTTGCTGGAGAAGAGATCGTTCGTTACCTCGATCATAGTGACAATGTGTTTTTTGTGCTTGAAGGTGGTGTGCGGATTCATTACTTCGGTTATTCCGGTGATGAAGTGATTCTGTGCGATTTATCGCAAGGGGAGTTTTTCGGTGAGCTGACGGCAATCGATGGTCAGCCGAGATCTGCTACGGTCGTTGCCCGATCTGATTCTTTGCTGGCGGTCATGTCAAACCAGGCGTTCATACGGCTGGTGCATGAGAGCCCGGTATTCTGCATGGCGATCATGCAGCGTCTGGCAGGCCAGGTGCGCCGTCTGACTGAACGGGTCTTCGATTTCAGTACGCTGGCGGTGCGTAATCGCATCCATGCAGAACTGCTGAGACTTGCAAGGCAGCACATGGATTCTCCGAATACGGCCATTATCAAGCCTGCCCCGACACATGCCGAGCTGGCGTGTTTTGTCAGCACCCACCGCGAAGCCGTTACCCGTGAATTGAGTGAACTTGCCAGGAACCGGCTGATTCAGCGGACGGGCCATGAATTGCGCGTGCTCGATGTCGAGAGATTGAGAAAAATGGTTGATCTGGCGCGCGGCCCGGTTGGAGATTAGCTGTTTAGTGCCGTGCGATATTTTTACCGGTTTTTCCTGGCAATGTTCTGTTCCAGCGCATCGATCATTAGTCCCGCAACGTTCGTTCCGGTCTGATCGGAGATTTCTCGCATGCCGGTCGGGCTGGTGACGTTTATTTCCGTCAGATGGTTGCCGATGACATCCAGCCCTACCAGCATCAGGCCACGCGCATAGAGTATCTGTCCCAGTTCTTCGGCAATTTCCCTGTCACGGGCTGATAGCGGTCGTGTCACACCCGTCCCGCCGGCTGCCAGGTTGCCGCGTGTTTCTCCCGGTTTGGGGATGCGTGCGAGCGCATAATCGACTGGTCTTCCCGCAATCAGCAATATGCGTTTGTCGCCTTCCCGGATTTCCGGCAGAAAGCGCTGTGCCATGATGGTGCGCGTACCGTAGCGTGTCAGTGTTTCGATAATGACACCAATGTTATGGTCGGTATTCTGGATACGGAAAATACCGGCGCCTCCCATACCATCCAGGGGTTTCAGGATGATGTCCTCATGTTCGGCCAGAAACTCGAGAATCAGCTGCTCCTGACTGGTTACCAGTGAGGGGGGGGTGAATCGGGGAAATTCGGTAATCGCCAGTTTTTCGTTGTGGTCACGAATTCCTCGCGGGCTGTTCACGACATAGGCACCCTGGCGTTCAGCCAGTTCGAGCAAGTAGGTGCTGTAGATATATTCGGTATCGAAAGGAGGGTCCTTTCGCATGAGCACAGCATCAAACCCGGACAGCGGAATTTCTTCGATGGCACCTTCTTCATACCAGTAGTGATCACCTTCCGGCGGATCGAGGAGTGTCAGCGGTCGTGCGAAGCCGATGACCTGATGATCTTTCCACGCCAGATCATTCTGTTGCAGGGTATACAGCTGATGGTGACGGGCTGCGGCCTCACACATCATGGCATAGCTCGAATCCTTGCCGATTTTGATACTGTCGAGCGGATCCAGGATGAAAGCCAGTTTCATCAGACTTCCGCCAATACAGGCAGGGGTGTTTGCAGATACCGTTCCAGCTCGATGGCTGAGGCAAGCAGTGCCAGTCTGGCGATGACACCATAAGTATAGAAACGATTGGGGGCGGCATCCGGCCGGGCAGTGGGGTCTGTCTGCATACAGGTGGTGTCAAAGGCCAGTGGTACGAAGTGCATGCCCGGTGCATTCAGGTTTTCATCGATCCCCCGGCCGGTATGTACCCGGTAGAATCCACCTACTACATGGCGATCGATCATGTAGATAACGGGTTCGGCTACAGCCTGATGGATACTTTCGAACGTGTGTACCCCTTCTTGTACCAGCACGTTCTTGACAACGAGTCCTTCCTTGATGGTTGCCATTTTGTTGCGCTGCTTGCGGTTGAGTTTATAGAGCTCGGCGCCGTCCTTGATACTCATGATACCCATGCCGTAAGTGCCCGAGTCTGCCTTGCAGATGACGAACGGTTTTTCACTGATCCCGTACTGGGCATACTTTTCTCTGATCAGATGCAGTATTTCGTTTACGCCGGCCGCGACACAATCCAGACCCTCTTTTTCATGAAAATCGACTTTTCCGCAAGAAATGAAATAAGGGTTGATGAGCCAGGGATCGATGCCTATCAGATCGGCGAAATCCTGTGCCACATTGTCATAGGCACTGAAATGCCAGGATTTGCGGCGAGTGGCCCAGCCTGCATGAAGGGGTGGAATGATGATCTGTTCCAGATTTTGCAGAATTTCAGGTATGCCGCCAGACAGGTCATTATTCAGAAGGATGGCACAGGGGTCGAAATCCCGGGTAAACAGTCTGTTTCCTTCACGCTGTACCGGTTCCAGCAACAGGGAATCACCATTGGGTAGCAGGACAGGCAGGGGTTGGTCAAGATCGGGCAGCAACGAGCCGATACGAATGTTCATTCCTGCCTGCTGCATGATGGATTGCAGCATGGCGATGTTCTGCAGATAAAAGACATTGCGGGTGTGGTTCTCCGGAATCAGGAGAACATTGTGTGCATTCGGACAGATTTTTTCGACAGCGATCATCATTGCCTGAATGCACAGCGGAATGAAAGCCGGGTTGAGATTGTTGAATCCGCCGGGAAACAGATTGGTATCGACCGGTGCCAGTTTGAAACCGCTGTTGCGCAAATCTACCGAGCAGTAGAACGGCACGGTGTGATGCTGCCATTGTTTGCGGAACCAGTGCTCGATCGTCGGTTTGGCAGCCAGGATGCGTTTTTCCAGATCCAGGGTGGGTGCGTTCAGTGCATGGGTGAGGTGGGGTACCGGCATGAGATATCCGTAACTTGGAAATAAACCGGCTGATTATAGCATTGACCAGGGCCAGCAGATTCTGTCTGCGGCAGGGCAGACTCGATCAAAGCCGGAGCGAATGTTTGACGAGTATGCCGTGTTACTTGAATTTATTACACAAAATCCGCGGATATCATTATAATGCGCGGTTCTAGGACGGGAGACGTATATGTACGCAGTAATCAAGACAGGTGGTAAACAGTACCGGGTTGAGGTCGGGAATAAGCTGAAGGTGGAAACGCTGCCCGCAGAAGTGGGAAGTGATATTCAACTGGATCAGGTTCTGATGATTGCGGATGGTGAAGCGATTTCTGCTGGCGCGCCATTACTCGATCAGGCAAAAGTCAGCGCGACTGTGGTCAGTCACGGGCGGCATGACAAGATACGCATATTCAAAATGCGTCGCCGTAAGCATTATCGGAAACAACAGGGACACCGACAGAATTATACTGAAATTCAGATTACCGGTATTTCTGCATAAGGAGATGATTCATGGCACATAAGAAAGCGGGCGGCAGCTCCAGAAACGGGCGTGACTCTCATTCCAAACGGTTGGGTGTGAAGCGCTATGGTGGTGAAATCATCCGGGCGGGTGGAATCATCGTACGTCAGCGTGGCACGCAGTTCCATCCCGGTGATAATGTCGGGATCGGGCGTGACCATACCCTGTTTGCAAAAGTGGATGGTAAGATTGTCTTTGCTGTCAAAGGGCGGATGAACCGGAGAACAGTTGCAGTCATTCCCTCCTGATCGTCCGATCAGCCCGACCGTGCAAGCTGGAGAAAAGCCCCATTTTCTGAATGGGGCTTTTTACTTTGATTATAGTTTTTTACTGGAATAAATTTCTCCGCCCGCAATTAAAATAATTGCTTCGGGGCACTCATGAAATTCATTGATGAGGTAAAAATACAGATCTCTGCGGGAGATGGCGGCAATGGTGTTGCCAGCTTTCGTCGTGAAAAATTTATTCCCAGAGGTGGACCGGACGGGGGAGATGGTGGTCACGGCGGCAGTATTTACGCACTGGCTGATCACAATCTCAATACGTTGATCGACTATCGTTTTACACCGGTTTTCCGGGCAAAACGGGGAGAAAACGGGCGCGGCTCCGATTGCTATGGTAAAGGAGCGGAAGATATCGTGCTGCGTATGCCGGTAGGTACGATCATTACCAACGATCTGACGGGTGAACTCGTTGCCGATCTTGAACACGACCAGCAGAAAGTGCTGCTGGCCAAAGGCGGAAGAGGCGGACTGGGTAATCTCCATTTCAAGTCCAGTACCAACCGTGCTCCCCGGCAATTTACCCATGGTGAAGCAGGAGAGCAGTTCGAGCTCAGGCTAGAGCTCCGGGTGTTGGCAGACGTCGGGCTGCTGGGGTTACCCAATGCCGGTAAATCCACCCTGATTCGCGCTGTTTCTGCGGCACGTCCAAAAGTAGCCGACTATCCCTTCACCACGCTTTATCCCAATCTGGGGGTAGTGCGGGTCGATGCCGGGCACAGTTTCGTGATGGCGGATATTCCAGGCCTGATCGAAGGTGCGGCAGAAGGAGCCGGTCTCGGTCACCGGTTTCTCAAGCACCTCGGCCGTACCCGCCTGCTGCTGCATGTGATCGATGTGGCTCCTTTTGACGAGAACGTCGATATCGTTCATTCGGCCAGAGCGCTGGTGGATGAGCTGCGCAAATTTGATGAAACACTTTATCGTAAACCCCGCTGGCTGGTATTCAACAAGGTGGATATGCTCCCCGAAGATGAGCAGCAGGCTGTTTGCACACGGTTGCTGCAGGCAATGAACTGGCAGGAGCGCTGGTTTGCTATTTCTGCACTGACCGGGAAGGGGTGCCAGGCACTGATTTATGCCATCATGGGGCATCTGCAACAGTTACAGTCTGATAGCGAAGAAACCTGATTTTTATGACGCAATCGATTCTGCAATCCGCCCGCCGGATAGTCGTAAAAGTTGGCAGCAGCCTGGTGACGAATGAAGGACACGGTCTTGATCGCTGTGCACTGGGAGGCTGGGCCGGACAGATTTCCCGGCTCAGACAGATGGGCAAGGAAGTCGTGCTGGTTTCATCCGGCGCCGTTGCCGAGGGTATGCAGCGTCTGGGCTGGAAAATGCGTCCTGCGGCGCTTTATGAACTGCAGGCTGCCGCGGCAGTGGGGCAGATGGGGCTTGCCCAGGCCTATGCCGATTGTTTCAGTGAATACGAATTACAGACGGCTCAGATTCTGCTGACGCATGATGATCTGTCGAGTCGTAAACGCTATCTGAATGCCCGTTCGACCATTCTTACGCTGCTGAATCTGGGTATCATTCCGGTCATCAATGAGAACGATACTGTGGTTTCCGATGAAATCCGGTTTGGTGACAACGATAATCTGGCTGCACTGGTTGCCAATCTGATCGAAGCCGAAGTGCTGGTGATCCTGACTGACCAGGAAGGTCTTTTTACCGGCGATCCGCGCAAAAATACCGATGCCAGACTGATCCCGGAAGTCAGCGTCAGCGATCCGGATATCGAAGTCATGGCCGGTGGGGCGGGCAGCAGCATCGGACGCGGTGGTATGCAAAGCAAGGTAATGGCTGCCAGGCGCGCTGCTCGCAGCGGTGCGCATACGGTGATTGCTTCAGGCAGGGCGAAGGATGTGCTGGTTCGTCTGGCAGGTGGAGAGACTATCGGAACCATTCTGCTGGCGGATATGCCAGTGAAGGTGGCGCGCAAGTTGTGGCTGGCCGATCATCTCCAGGTACGGGGGAGTGTAGTGCTGGACGATGGGGCCAGCAGAGCATTGCTGTCTGGAGGTAAAAGTCTGCTGCCCATCGGGGTGGTGGAGGTAAAGGGTGAATTTGAACGTGGAGAAGCCATATCCTGCCTCGATGCCAGCGGCCGTGAAATCGCTCGTGGCCTGATCAATTACGATGCTCGTGAATCACGCAAGATCATGCGTCGTCCTACCAGCCAGATTGAAGCTGTGCTGGGTTATGTGGATGAATATGAACTTATTCACAGAGATAACCTGGTTATTCTGTAACGATCTGGCCGGCTGGATTCACCTGAAAAGGTTTTATATTATCTGCAATGACTGACCCTTTTTTTCTGTCCGATTCCGGATTGCTCGAATCTTATCGTGCCCCTAAATGGCTGCCGGGCGGTAACGCGCAAACCATTTTTCCTTACTTTATCAATCTGAGTCCGATTATCAGCTACCGGCGAGAGCGCTGGGAAATGGATGATGGAGATTTCATCGATATCGACTGGCTGGAGGGTGAATCGGATAAACCGCTGGTCATCATGCTACATGGTCTGGAAGGTAGTTCGCAAAGTCATTACGCACTGAGCCTGATGAATCTCCTGCAGATGTTGCGCTGGCGCGGTGCCGTCGTTCATTTTCGTGGCTGTTCCGGATATTCCAATCGCCTTCCGCGTGCTTACCATGCCGGTGATTCGATGGAAATCGATCGTATGCTGCGGCACATAGCGCATCGGAACGATTCACATGAATGGAACACCCCCTGTTATGCTGTGGGTGTTTCCCTCGGAGGCAATGCACTGCTGAAATGGCTAGGTGAGCAGGGCGCACAAGCAGCCAGGCAGATTGCAGGGGTCGTTGCAGTTTCGGTTCCGCTCGATCTGGCAGCTGCAGGCAAGGTACTCGATTCCGGTTTCAACCGGGTTTACACTCATCATTTTCTGACTACCCTCAAACGCAAGGCACTGGAGAAAAACAGACAATTTCCCGGCTTGCTGAATGCCAGAGCTGTTGCAGCCTGTCGCTCATTGTATGAATTTGATAATCTGGTGACGGCACCGCTGCATGGTTTTCGGGATACGGACGATTACTGGCGCCAGTCCAGCAGCAAACCATGGCTTGGATCGGTTCAGGTACCGACATTACTGATCAATGCGCGTAACGACCCTTTCCTGCCCGAGAGCGTGCTGCCGCAAAAATCCGAGGTTTCTTCCTTCGTTTCACTGGAATTTCCACAGCAGGGAGGACATGTTGGTTTCATACAAGGTACTTTTCCGGGAAAACTGGATTGGCTGCCACAACGTATCATAGAATTTTTTTCATCGTTATGTGGCCTGGATGCTATTCCGGGATGAAGAATGAGCCCGAAAAAACAGATACCCCCATGGCTGAGCAGAATGGTCAGGGAAATCGATTCCACTACTGCTCCATAACCATATGAACTCCTTCTGGTTGAGCCTTGCTCCTGTTTTATGGCTGACTATCATTGCCATCCCGGTGGGGATACTGTTCAATGCTGCAATCGTATTCGGCCTGTACAGCATCATTCTGTTAGGGATCGTCATTTACCATATTCATACGTTGTATTGTCTGGAACAATGGCTGCATCATTCGGATCTTTCCTACGCGACGGTACCTGACAGATCAGGCTTATGGGGTGTGGTATTCGCCAGGCTGGCACGCTTCGTGCGGCGTCATGACAAGGAGCGCCTGGGATTGAATACTTCCCTGGAACGATTGCAGCGCGCGACATCTGCACTGCCGGAAGGTATTGTCATTCTGGGTGACAAGGATCAGATCGAGTGGTGCAATTCAGCTGCAGAGCGGCATCTGGGCCTCAATCTCGAAATGGATGCCGGCCAGCACATTACCCGTATGGTGCGCCAGGTGAGGTTCGTGGCCTATCTCGACATGGGAGATTTCAGTAAACCCTTTTTACTCAATCAGTCACGCTTGCGTGATGTCCTGCTCTCCATCCAGATCGTGCCTTATGGTGACAGGGAAAAACTGCTGATCAGCCAGGATGTGACGCGTTTTGAGAAAATTGAAATCATGCGGCGGGATTTCGTTGCCAATGTCTCGCATGAATTGCGTACACCCCTGACAGTGATTGGCGGGTTCCTTGAAACACTGCTGGAAGAAAATAAAATATCCGGCGAAATGGAGAAAAATGCACTGCGGCTGATGTCCGACCAGGCCATCCGCATGCGTCGCCTGGTAGAGGATTTGCTGACGTTGTCCCGGCTGGAGAACGCCGGAAACAACCTGACAGAAGAACAGGTGGATGTCGTCAAACTGTTGCAGGGACTTTACCAGGAAGCCCAGTCACTGAGTGCAGGGCGTCATGTCATTTCTCTCAATCTTGCCAGTCATGCCATGTTGCTCGGCAGTGAAGATGAACTGCGTAGCGCATTTGAGAATCTGATCAGTAATGCTGTGCGATATACCCCGGAGAGCGGGATAATTTCCCTGAATTGGGTAGTGGAAAATGGAAAAGGGTTGTTTTACGTCCAGGACAGCGGGATCGGCATCGAGCCAAATCATATTCCCCGGTTGACGGAACGTTTTTATCGGGTGGATCGCAGCCGTTCCCGTGAAACCGGCGGAACCGGTCTCGGTCTTGCCATAGTCAAGCATGTTCTGAATCGTCATCAGGCGAGTATGGAAATTACCAGCCAGCCTGGAGCGGGAAGCATTTTCAGGATATGGTTTCCGAGTAATCGTGTGCTACCGGCCGAAACCGCGCCAGTGATCAGCTCTTCTCCAGAACATACGAAACAAAATTCTGCTGCCTGAGAGCTTTGTATCAGTAAAGCAGGATGATATTTCATGCTGTCGGCTACCGTTCTGGTTTTTTCTGCGATTTCCTTTTTCAGGTAAATCAAAAATACTGTATCGCGTAGACGGCGAGATACACCGTGTTAGACTTATGGTTTTGCGCGACTTATACTTTAGTAACATCAAAATACCCGGGATGAGTTTTTATGAATTTTTGATTTTTTTCTGTCGATCTGATGATGCAGTCAGATTCTCGGATCATGACAAAAATACTGCCGGAAACGGCCGACCAACCCAGAAGGGTATTTATTCTTATCAGATAACTAAAAAAATTCACCAGGGAGGATGAACAATGGGCGTCAAAGGGCAGTTACTGCAGGATCCTTTTCTGAATATCTTGCGCAAGGAGCATATTCCGGTTTCCATTTATCTGGTCAACGGCATCAAGTTACAAGGTCAAATTGATTCCTTTGATCAGTATGTCGTTCTGTTGAAAAACTCTGTCACGCAGATGGTTTATAAACATGCCATCTCCACCATAGTTCCGGCCAAAGCTATTTCAATCCCGATACCTGCCGACACCCAGACCGAGCAAGATGAGCCATGATGTTGCTACTGGAACGGTGTCCGATAACACCGCGATATTAGTAGACATCGATTTTGGTGAAGGAGATAAAGAAAGCCTGGAAGAGCTGCGGGAGCTTGCTCGCAGCGATCGGCTCTCGGTGGTCGCTGTAGTTGAAGGGACGCGGAAGCAACCTGACCCTGCCACCTTTATCGGCAAGGGCAAGGCAGAGGAAATCAGCCAGATTCTGGCGCAGACACACGCTGCAATGGTGATATTCAACCATGAGCTGTCTCCGGTACAGCAACGAAATCTTTCCATGGTGCTGGCTTGCCGCATCATAGATCGTACCAGTCTGATTCTGGATATTTTCGCGCAACGTGCCAAAAGTCATGAAGGTAAACTGCAGGTCGAACTGGCCCAGCTGGAATACCTTTCAACACGGCTGGTGAGAGGATGGACTCACCTCGAACGTCAGAAGGGTGGTATCGGTCTGCGCGGGCCGGGTGAAACGCAGCTGGAGACGGATCGTCGTTTGCTGGCGAAGCGCGTAAAACTTTTGAAAGAGAAGCTGACCAAGCTCAAACGGCAGCGTGAGGTACGGCGGCGTGCGAGAAAGCGTGCAGAAATCCTGTCCGTTTCCATAGTAGGGTATACCAATGCCGGTAAATCGACCTTGTTCAATCGGCTGGTACGAACGGATACATATGCTGCCGACAAGTTGTTCGCTACGCTGGACACGACTACCCGGAGGCTGACACTTCCCGGACGCGGGACGATAGTAATTTCCGATACAGTTGGATTTATCCGCGAATTACCCCATACGCTCGTTGCGGCATTCCGTGCCACACTGGAAGAAACCATACAAGCTGATTTGCTTCTGCATGTAGTCGATGCCTCCAGTTCCAACCGGGATGCGCAGATCAGCGAAGTCAATAAATTATTGCGAGAAATTGGTGCCGATACGATACCGCAGATTCTGATTCTGAATAAAATCGATCTTCTCGAACAGTATCCGTCCGGGAATTACACGCGTGATGAGTATGGTAGAATCAAAAGCATTCATCTCAGCGCGAGGACAGGAGCGGGTTTTAGTTATCTGTACGACGCACTGGCAGAGGTGTTTGACCAGAATTTGAAGAGGTTAGAGCAACATTCAGCAACACCTGAAAGCATGAACGACAATGTCCGTGCCACTTTTATAAATAATGAGAAGGACTAAATCACATGGGCTTGAATGATCCGCAGTGGGGAAAAAGAAGAGGCAACTCAGGGCCTCCTGACCTTGAAGACATTATGCGTAACTTTAACCAGAAAATAAGTGAAATTTTCGGCAAAAAGGGAGGGGGTAACGATGATGAAGACTCTGGCGGGGGAAGCCCTAATCTTCCCAGCGGCAGAGGGTTTGTAGCAATCGTCGCTTTGCTTGCTCTGGCATGGATAGGAAGTGGTTTTTACATTGTCGATGAAGGTCAGCGCGGTGTGGTACTGCGTTTCGGTAAACATGTGGAAACGACCATGCCGGGATTGCGCTGGCATATTCCTTCGCCTGTCGAAGCTGTCGAGTCTGTCAATATTGGTCAGGTACGCACGGTGGAAATCGGCTATCGTAATAATGTTCGCAGCAAGGTACTCAAGGAATCGCTGATACTTACGGATGATGAAAATATCGTCGATATCCAGTTTGCCGTGCAGTACATTCTGAACAGTCCCGAGAATTTCCTCTTCAATAACCGTGATCCGGAAAGTACCGTCTTGCAGGTGGCAGAAACAGCCATCCGGCAAGTTATTGGTACCAGTAAAATGGACTTTGTCCTGTACGAAGGGCGTGAAGAGGTAACAGCCAAAACGACCGAGCTGATGCAGGAAATTCTCGACCGTTATCAGATCGGTATTTCCATCAACCGGGTAACGATGCAGAATGCGCAGCCGCCTGAGCAGGTACAGGCCGCTTTTGATGATGCCGTCAAGGCAGGTCAGGATCGTGAACGGCAAAGAAACGAAGGCCAGGCTTATGCAAATGATGTGATACCGAGAGCAAGAGGGGGAGCCGCACGTTTGCTGGAGGAAGCTCAGGGGTACAAGCAAAGGGTGGTTGCCGCTGCAGAGGGGGATGCCAGCCGCTTTACGCAGGTACAGACAGAATATGCCAAAGCACCCGAAGTTACCCGGGAACGTATGTATTTCGATACGATCCAGCAAGTTTTATCCAGTACCAGCAAAATCCTGATCGATCAGGAAAAAGGCGGGAGCAATCTGCTTTATCTGCCACTGGACAAGCTGATTCAGGCTGATTCCAGTGCGACGAGATCTTCAGTTGCAGCGGCCAGATCACAAAATGAATCCCAGGAATTTTCCTCAGATGTCGGCTCACGTTCGCGTGAGTCTTTTCGTAGTCGTGAACGGGAGATGAGATAATGAAAGCAGTTTCATCTGTATTTGGCGGGCTTCTGCTGGTGCTGGCGGTATTGGGCAGTTCTGCTGTCTATATTGTTGACGAACGTGAGCAGGCATTACTGTTCCAGCTAGGGGAGGTCGTGGGAGTCAAAACTTCTCCGGGTGTCTATTTCAAGATACCTGTCGCCCAGAATGTTCGTTTTTTCGATTCTCGTATTCTGACGATGGATTCAGAGGAACCCGAACGCTTCATCACATCGGAAAAGAAAAACGTTCTGGTGGATTTGTTCGTTAAATGGCGCATCGTGGATGTCAAACAATACTATGTCAGTGTTCGCGGAGATGAGACACTGGCACAGACCCGCCTTGCACAGACCATCAATTCCAGCATGCGTGATGAATTCGGTAACCGGACCGTGCACGACGTGGTTTCTGGAGAACGTGACAAGATCATGGAGATCATGCGTCAGAAAGCTAATGCGGATGCCAGAAAGATTGGTGTGGAAGTCGTGGATGTGCGGCTCAAGCGCGTAGATTTGCCCCAGGAAGTCAGTGAATCCGTTTATCGCAGAATGGAAGCGGAACGTAAACGGGTGGCAAACGAGCTGCGTTCGACCGGTGCTGCCGAAGCGGAAAAAATCCGTGCTGATGCTGATCGCCAGCATGAAGTGATTCTGGCGGAAGCCTATAGCGAAGCTCAGAAAATCATGGGGGATGGTGATGCCCAGGCAACGGCAATTTATGCCGATGCTTTCCAGAAGGATGCGAAATTCTATGAATTTTACCGGAGCCTGGAGGCGTATCGAAAATCCTTCAAAAGTAAGGAGGATATTCTCGTCCTGGAACCTAATTCGGAGTTTTTCAAATATATGAAAACCCCGTTAGATCGTAAAAAATAGAGATTTGAACCTGATATGCGGCCTCTTAAACTGGATTGCGAAACTGAAAACCGGCGTTCTGGAGAATATTGGTTGGCAGGTTTAAGTGGCAGCGTATCAGGGAACGTTTCATTAATCGGTGTTCAAGACTGATATGTGGGATACCTTTCTGCAAGCAATTGCACTGATGCTGATACTGGAAGGTATCTTTCCTTTTTCATTTCCTGGTGCCTGGCGTGAAACCTTTCTCAAACTCATGCAACTGGAAGACAGCCAGATAAGGTTCGTGGGCCTCAGTACCATGCTGGTCGGCCTGGTTATCCTCTTTCTGGTCAACTGATCGATCTTTCCTCTGATAATTTTGATTGTTCCTGCTATCGATCCGGATATGACTCATTCCGGTCAATGTTGAAAAATGCGCAACTGGCTGCTTCCTGAATATATCGAAGATGTATTGCCGCGTGATGCTTATCGTATAGAGAAGATCCGCCGTCTTATCATGGACATGCTGTTTGCCCACGGGTATCAGTTTGTCATGCCGCCTCTGCTGGAATATGTGGAATCCTTGCTGGCCGGGAGCGGAAGCGGTATGAATCTGCGTATGTTCAAGGTCGTCGATCAGCTCAGCGGCAGAATGATGGGATTACGCGCGGATATGACTCCGCAGGCAGCCCGGATCGATGCTCATTTACTGAATACCAGTGGCGTGACGCGGCTTTGTTATGCCAGCAGCGTGGTCCATACGGTACCGGATGAAATTACCCGCACACGTGAGCCATTCCAGGTGGGTGCCGAATTGTACGGACATTCCGGTATCGAGAGTGATCTTGAAATCCAGTGTTTGTTACTGGAGTGTCTATCAGTTTCAGGCATTCATTCGATCCATCTCGATCTTGGGCATATCAGGGTTTTTCGCAGCCTAATTCGTGATTCAGGCATCAAGCCCGAGTTCGAAATGGAGCTTTATGCTGCATTGTGGGCCAAGGATATTAGCTCTCTGAAGGAACTGGTACATACAGGCTTGAATAAACGTCTGACCAGGTCGGTGCGAAATGCTTTGCTGTTGTTACCGGAACTGTATGGGGACGGTACCGTGCTTCTGAGTGCGCGTCAGCATTTGCCGGATTTCCCGGAAATCGGTGAGGCACTGGATCAACTGGAACATGTTGCCAGAATACTGCAACCTTATGTCGACCGGATAACGTTTGATCTGGCTGATTTGCGGGGCTATCACTATCATACGGGTATGGTTTTCGCCGTTTATACACCGGGATGTCCTGCGCCCATCGCCCTGGGAGGACGCTATGATGAAATCGGCAAATCGTTTGGCAGAGCGAGGCCGGCAACCGGATTCAGTCTCGACTTGAAACAGTTGTCGCAGCTGACGGATATGAATGGTTATCCTTCGGGAATACTGGCGCCATGGAAGCCGGAAGATGAGAAACTGGCAGCAATGGTTCGGCAATTACGTGCTGAAGGGCATATTGTGGTGACTGAGCTGCCGGGAGAAGAAAATCAGGAAGTAACAGGTTGCGACAGGAAACTCGTTTTCCGTAATGGTAACTGGGAAATCGATCCGGTTACAGGATAAACGACGCTGGAGGAGAACGGTTTTGCCTGCAGATGGGGCGGCTGTACTGAGGTAGGGAAGCGGGAGTCTTGATACCCGTCAACCAGGGGAAGTGTAAGTTTATCGGATTCAGTCAACTGCCTGTTTTAAAAGAAGCAGGCTGGTAATCAGTCGCTGAAAAAGGATACTCATGCACCGTGCTGTTCACAGTGCGGTGCTTTATTTTGGAATAATTTCGAGAGATCAATAGTGTATGGCCAGGAATGTCGTAGTCATTGGAACGCAGTGGGGAGATGAGGGTAAGGGCAAGATCGTCGACTGGCTGACTGATCGGGCTACAGGAGTCGTCCGTTTCCAGGGCGGACACAATGCGGGTCATACGCTGGTGGTAGGTGGTGAGAAAACTGTATTGCATCTGATTCCTTCAGGAATTCTGCGTGAGAATGTGACCTGCTACATTGGTAACGGTGTGGTTCTGTCCCCCGGTGCCTTACTGGAAGAAGTGGATATGCTGGAGCAGGCCGGAGTGGATGTATCCAGCAGGCTGCGTATCAGCGAAACCTGCCCCCTGATTCTGCCTTATCACATTGCTGTGGACGGTGCTCGTGAACTGGCGAAGGGGATGGAAAAAATCGGTACGACCGGCAGGGGAATCGGCCCGGCGTACGAAGACAAGGTTGCGCGGCGTGCAATACGCCTGCAGGATCTGTTTCGTCCTGAAAGGCTTGCCTGCAAACTGAAAGAAGTACTCGATTATCATAATTTCCTGCTGAAAAATTACTACCACGCTGCAACGGTTGACTATCACCAGGTCCTGGATGATTGTCAGATAAAAGCCGAAAGAATCCGGCCGATGGTGGCGGATGTTCCAAAACTGCTGTTTGAAGCCAGTCAGGCTGACAACAACCTGCTGTTCGAGGGGGCGCAAGGTGCTTTGCTCGATATCGATCATGGCACTTATCCCTTTGTCACCTCCAGTAACTGTATCGCTGGTGCGGCTTCGGTGGGTAGTGGCGTCGGGCCGCAGATGCTGAATTACGTGCTGGGAATCACCAAAGCCTATACCACTCGCGTGGGGTCAGGCCCTTTTCCTACCGAGTTGTCGGATGCAACCGGAGAACACCTGGCACAGCGCGGTAACGAGTTCGGTTCCACTACCGGGCGCCCGCGCCGTTGTGGCTGGTTTGATGCAGTGGCTGCCAGGCGTTCTATTCAGATCAATGGAGTTTCGGGATTGTGTATCACTAAACTCGATGTGCTCGATGGATTGGAAACACTGCGTATCGGTGTAGGTTATAAATCAAAGCAGTCAGGCGAGATGTATGACGCCCTGCCTTTTGGAGCGGATGATCTGGCTGCTGCGGAACCAGTTTATGAAGAGCTGCCAGGCTGGCAGGAACGTACGGCAGGTATCCGGAATTTCGATCAACTGCCCCAGGCAGCACAAAACTATCTCAAACGTATGGAAGAAGTCTGCCAGACACCCATATCCATGATTTCAACCGGTCCTGATCGAACAGAAACGATCGTTTTTCACCATCCTTTCGGATAAATACGGTACTCGCGCAGGTACAGTGATGTCTGGCAGTTTTGGCTGCATTACTTCATTTTTTCCGGTGCCACTTCTGATAAAGCTCTTCGGAATTCTCATTCCATTTTTTTCTGGCTGCCGACAGATTTTCTTCAGCGCTTTGTAAAACCTGCTGTGCGGCTTGGAGCTCCTTCTCGGTTTCAGCTGCCTTTTCCTGGTGGTAGCGCAAATTATCCTGCTTGACCTGCACATCCTTCCTGGCGCTGCTGAGCTGACTTTCAGCCTGCTTCATCTGTTCGTAGGCTTGGTTGGTTTGCTGCTGCAGATTAGACAAGTCGCCAGCCGTGATTGAGGCAGGGATCATCAACAATGATAAAACTACTATTGTAAGATATTTCATTTTTCCTGTTCTTTCATGAAATGGAGTCTTTTTAAGACCGTGGTGCAGCCTTCATGAAAGAATGGTACATGGGTTTTGCCGGGCTGGAAATAATGATCTGGCTTCGGCAGTTCGATTGCAACTTCTTGAGTACGGGTAATGATCCCGGGTTGATATTGTTATAACCTTGGTTCTTCTGCAAGGAGATGGCAGATTTTCTGCAGGTCAGCCCGGATTGCGGCTGGTTTACGTTTTAACCGGGAGGCAAGCACTTTCGAGTCGGTTGTCTCCAAAATAATGCTGGTTTCAAGCAGTTGAAGTAATGACGGCGAGAGAATTTTCCTGCTGTCAAAATTACCGGTCAGGCGTGCGACATGCATTTTTGCACGCCGTAACTGTCCAGTTTCGTACACATGCTGGCAGTGTTGCTCATGCTTGCTGTGGGAATGCGTAGTCTGTGTTTCATTTCGCATAAAGCTTTCTCCTTTCATTGATTCAAAATGCAAGGATAACAACTGCACCAGACAAATATATGACAGATAAGAAAAGTATCTGCCTGGTGATTCACACTGTAACCCGGATTTCACCAAATAGCCATGCGACAAATTGCCGCTGCCGCGCAACTGGCTGGCAGGCGGCTACAGTCCTCAAACGGATTCCAGATTGTCGGATTTACCTAGAGCTGCCTGAACAGCATTGTCGGCAGTTTCCAGAAAAACGAACTGTATGGCAGTGCGTGTTGCTTCCGGAACATCATGCAGATCTTTCCGGTTGCGCGCTGGCAGCAGTACAGTTCGAATACCGGCACGCTGCGCCGCCAGTATTTTTTCCTTGATGCCGCCAACCGGTAAAACCAGCCCACGCAGGCTGATTTCACCGGTCATGGCCACATCGTGCCGTACCGGCCGGTTGGCAAACAGCGAAGCCAGTGCAATGAACATTGCTACACCTGCGCTTGGCCCGTCTTTGGGGATGGCGCCGGCAGGCACATGTAAATGCACATCGATTCCCTCGAACACTGAGGCTGGAATGTGCAAGTCCTCGGCGCGTGCTTTTACCAGGGTGAGCGCTGCTTGTGCACTTTCTTTCATCACATCGCCAAGTTGACCGGTCAGGATCAGGCGGCCACTGCCATTGATACGCGTCGCCTCGATGAACAGGATGTCGCCTCCCACCGGTGTCCAGGCCAGACCGGTTGCAACACCTGGCAGGTCGGTGTGAAGTGCCAGTTCATGTTCATATTTCTCTGGCCCCAGAATGTCTTCCAGATTTTGAGCGTCGATCTGTACCTGCTGCTGTGTGCCTTGTGCAATTTGCAGGGCGGCGTGACGCATGATCCGGCCGATTTCACGTTCGAACTGGCGCACCCCGGCTTCACGGGTGTAGTTGGCAATGATGCTTTGCAAAGCTGCAGGTGTCAGCATGCATTGATTCGCCTGCAGACCGTTGGCTTCGCTTTGTCGTTGCACCAGATAACGCAGCGCAATCTGCAGTTTTTCTTCCTGGGTGTAACCCGGCAGATCGATGATTTCCATGCGATCCCGTACCGGTGGCGGGATCTGATCGATGACATTGGCCGTGGCGATGAATATCACGCGACTCAGATCGAATGGGACACCCAGATAGTTATCACGGAATGTCGAGTTCTGTTCCGGATCGAGAATTTCCAGTAATGCAGCTGCTGGATCACCATGCACGCTGGCGGTCATTTTGTCGATTTCGTCGAGCATCATCACACAGTTGCGTGCACCCGCCTTGCGCAACCCCTGGATGATATTGCCCGGCATGGCACCCACGTAGGTACGGCGGTGACCACGCATTTCCGCTTCATCATGGACTCCGCCTAACGATACTCTGACGAACGGGCGCTGTAGCGCGCGTGCAATGCTTTGCCCGAGTGATGTTTTTCCCACGCCCGGCGGGCCGGCGAAGCAGAGGATCGGTGCACGGCCTTGCGGTTTCAGCTTTTGTACGGCGAGAAATTCAATGATGCGCTGCTTGATGCGTTCCAGTCCAAAATGATCAGCCTCGAGAATGGTACGTGCAGCATCGAGGTCGATCGGTTTTTCTTCCGGCAGTTGCCATGGCAGTTCTGTCATCCATTCAAGGTAGGTGTGCAGCATGGAAAATTCGCTCGATGCGGCGGGCATCCGTTGTAAGCGCTGCAACTCCTTGTGTGTTTGCTGTTCGATATCTGTCGGCATGCCAGCAGCAGTGATGGCTTCCTCCAGCCTGACGACTTCCTGCTCATTTTCACCATCTTCACCAAGTTCTTTCTGGATGGTCCTCAGTTGTTCGCGCAGCAGAAACTTGCGTTCACGATCCTCCATTTGTTCTTTGGTACGTTCGCCGATTTCCTGAGAAAGTCGCAGGACTTCGATGCGTCGCGCCAGAATTTGCAGCACGCTGTGCAGCCGTTCCTCGATATCGATGGTTTCCAGCAGTTTCTGCTTCTCGGCCACTTCAGTATCGAGCAGGCTGGCAGTAATGTCTGCCAGATCGGAGGGTGCACGCGTCGCCTGCAGTGCATGTGCCAGTTCAGCCGGTACACCAGGCAGCAGCGATACAATTTCCATTGCGCGTTCGCGTAATTGCAATGTCAGTGCTTCCACTTGTGTGGTATCCGGAATGGCTTCCGGAATACGCCGGATCCGTGCGGCAAGGAAGGGATAGCCTTCAACCAGTGCTTCGATGCGGAAGCGCTCGACTCCCAGGCAGACAGCGTGATGTGTGCCATCTTCGGAAGCGATATGGCGCACGACATTGGCAATGGTCCCAATCTGGCAAAGTGCATCCAGTCCAGGTTCATCGACGGAAGAGTTTTTCTGCAGTACGATGCCGACAGGTACTTTCGACTGCAAGGTATGCTGAATCGCTGCAATCGACCGGGTGCGGCCGACGGCAACGGGCATGATCACGTGCGGGAACAGCACGACATTACGCATCGGCACCAGGGCGATGACATCGGCAGGCAGTTCAGGCAGGTTAGAGGGGGATTGTTCCATGGCACTCATTCTCAGGAATTATTCACTGACGCTAATATTGAGCGCTTTGATGGAAATTCAAGGGAACAGCCGGAAAGTCGGGAATAAATCTGCCGATTCATGTCGATTGCACGCACAATGGACGGTGAAGGCTGGTCAGCGTCCTTTCTGGAATACGCACTGCATTGCGGGCATATGGTCGGTTCCGCTTTCCTTTGATTTTATAGGCATCGTCGACACGTTCCTGAAAAATGGTATGGTGCCTTGTGACTTGCTGAAAACCGGGTTGAATGTCTGGAGTACTCATAATGACATCTCCTTTCATGCAATTGACTGATTTTGCAACGAATAATACCGACAGGCACTCAAAAGTGGCAGACACTGCCACTTTCTAGTGGCGCATTTTTATCCTGCGCCATTTGATGATTTTGTCAAGATTTATGCCGGGAAAACAGGGAGGAGCGGTAGAATCGATTCATGTTTCGTATCGTTGGTGTGAAACAATAGAGCTTCCGGACAGGAGAAATGCAGCCGGTGAAACACATCATGATGTGAAAAAAAACAGGATGGGCAAACTGTTGCCAGTCCGATGACGCCGATCAGTAGCAGTTCGCAGCCGTTTCATCGTATGAAAGGGACGGCTTATTCCATACAGTAACACCCCGACAGTCTGATTCACACAAGAGGAAAAATAATGAATACAGCTCATAAATGGCGCTTTTTCAGATCAGGTGGTTTTGATCAGGTGCGTCTGGAAACCGGAGCGGATGTCGAATCGCTCGGAACGCTCGATCCCAAGCTGTGGGCTGCGCTCAGTTGCCCGACGAGCAATCTGGAATTCGATGATAAAACACTCGAGTTCATTGATACTGATCATGATGGCCATATCCGTGTCCCGGAAATCATTGCTGCAGTCGAATGGGTGTCTTCCGTTCTGAAAAATCCCGGGGATCTCACTTCCGGATCAGAAGCGCTGCAACTGAGTGCGATCGATGACAGTACTCCGGAAGGTGCGGCGCTGCTCGCGTCAGCCAGACAGATTTTGCTCAACATCGGTAAAAAAGATGAAGAGGTGATTACAGTCGAAGATACGGCTGATCTCAACAGAATTTTTGCCAGTACCCGCTTCAATGGTGACGGCATCATTCCGGCCACTGCTGCCAGCGATGCCGAAACCCGGGCCGTCATTGAAGATATGATGAAGTGTGTCGGATCGGTTCAGGACCGATCCGGTCTGCCGGGGGTTTCAGCAGAACTGATCGAACAATTTTTTACTGAAGCGAAAGCGTACTCGGAATGGTGGCAGGATGCGGAACGGGATGCTACCAGCATATTACCGCTGGGAGAAAATACTGAAGCCGCAAAGGCGGCCTTTGATGCAGTCAAAGCAAAAATAGATGACTACTTTACCCGCTGTAAGCTGGCTGAATTTGACCAGAAGGCGGGTGATCCGCTGAACCCGGCGTTATCGGATTATGAAGCACTCGCCAATACCGATCTCTCCCGAACGACTGAGCAACTTGCCACATTACCGCTTGCAAAAATCGAGGCAAAAAAACCGCTGCCACTCAATGAAGGCATCAATCCGGCCTGGGTCGGTGCGATCGATGCACTGAAACGACAAGTCGTTCAACCTCTGCTGGCCGATAAAGAACAGTTGAGTGCGGATGAATGGCAGGCGCTTTGTGACAGATTTACTGCCCATCAGGCCTGGCTGGATACCAAACGAGGGGCAACGGTAGAATCTCTTGGAATCAATCGTATTCGTTCCATTCTGGCAGGAAAGTATCAGGATGAGATCAGTGCATTACTGCAGAAAGACCAGTCGCTTGCCAGCGCATCCGATGCGATCGATTCAGTTGAAAAGCTGATTCGCTATCAGCGAAATCTTTTTCAGCTGTTGAACAATTTCGTTTCGTTTCGTGATTTTTATACTGCACAGAACAAGGCGGTTTTTCAGGCAGGTTCACTGTATCTGGATGGCCGTAACTGTGATTTTTGCCTGCGTGTCGACGATATCGAAAAGCACAGCAGCATGGCCGGTCTGAGTGGCATCTATCTGGCCTATTGCGAATGTCAGCGCAGGGGTGGCAGCGAGAAAATGAATATCGCGGCTGCGTTTACGAATGGTGATGCAGACAATTTGATGGTTGGCCGGAACGGTATTTTCTATGATCGAAGAGGGCAGGATTGGGATGCCACCATCGTCAAGATCGTCGAGCATCCCATCAGCGTACGTCAGGCCTTCTGGTATCCGTACAAGCGCATCGGCAAAATGATCGGTGAACAGATCGAGAAAGTGGCCAGTGCGCGTGAAAAATCGGTACAGGATCAGGCGGCAGCAGGGATTGCGGATATTTCACAAAAAGCGGAAGCAGGTAAACCACCCGCGGCAGCGCCCTTCGATGTAGGTAAGTTTGCAGGGATTTTTGCTGCGATCGGTCTTGCAATCGGTGCAATCGGTACTGCGATTGCATCGGTCGTAACCGGCTTCCTGGGTCTGGCCTGGTGGCAAATGCCACTCACGGTTCTTGGCCTGATTCTCGTAATATCCGGTCCTTCCGTACTGATTGCTTTTCTCAAGCTCAGAAAACGTAATCTGGCACCGTTACTTGACGGGAATGGTTGGGCAATCAATACACGGGCAATCATCAATATTCCGTTTGGCATCTCATTGACTCAAATGGCGACATTGCCTGCCGGCGCGCAGCGCTCCCTGACCGATCCTTATGCAGAGAAAAAACGCCCGTGGAAATTCTATCTTTTCGTTCTGCTCCTGCTGGGAAGCATTGCTTATCTTTTTCACAGTGGCTACTTCAATCAGGGTACTGTCGACACGTTGAAAAAGCATTTCTTGTCGGATAAAGCAGAAATTGGCACAGAAGAAGCAAATACCGCACAAGAGATTCCTGCTGCATCCTCTGCAGAGGGAGCTGCTGACGATCAGAAAACCGAGGCTGACAAGCCTCCTCAGCCTGCGGCAAAGGAAGGAGTGGAGAATGAATCTGTGGCTTCTCCTGAACCGGTATCGACTGTCGTTCCAGCGCCAAAGCCAGTGTCGGTTCCTGCAAGCCACTGAAACAACTATGAATGTATGGCTCGTCGGCAACACCGTTGCCGACGATGGTTCCAGTTATTACGTAGCACAAACCGGCATTCGACAGGCAGTCGTTTGTGCATGTTGACTGAATACTCTTGTACAGACGACTACTGGTAAATTTTCAGATATTTAATCAGGTTTAATGGCGAATCTGCCACTTCCGAGAAAGAATACCGCGAGCCCTGTCAGTAAAAAGAAAGCCTGCAACTCCAACGCATATCCGCCATGGTCAGTGAATGCGAATAGTTCACTGCGATGTGCCAACCCTATCGCAAATACCGTATTACCAAAAACGAGCAAGCCGCCAATTCGGGAAAATATTCCCAGTATGATCATCAGCGGTGCAATGACTTCCCCCAGATAAACCCCGTAAGCCAGTACCTGAGGCAGATTTACATTTGCCAGTAGTGTGCTGATGTAGTCAAGAGAACCCGGGTTAAATATTTTATGTATGCCATGAAGGAGTATGAGTATACCTACAGTGAGTCGCAAGGTTAATTTACCCAGTGCATCATTCTGGAATGGAAGATTCATTTCAGTTTTCCTCCTTTAGTTGTGTGGATTAAAAATATCAATTGTCGTAAGGATCAATTACAGGGTTCGTTATCATTTGATGAGAAATAACCCTGATTCTACGCCGTGAATTCACCTGTTTCTTCTGATTATATGCAAACAAGAATTATACGCATTTGCTGGTACCGGAACTGAAATAAGTAAATCTTCTTTATGATTTTCCTCCAGATCCGGCAACAGTATTAAAAAATTTAGAAGTTAAGGTCCAGTATGACGTACTTTCGGCAGCATTCAGAATGAAACATCAGATGTGCAAAAAATCGGAGTGCTATAGGAATAAATGGCTGATCTGCCGATAATATTTCCCGGTTTGAAAGCCTGTATTCGTATGCCTTACCAAGACCGGTTACCGTAGTGATTCTACCGGTTGGCATTATTTGCATAGTAGCGTACAGGTTTATAGAGCAGCAGCTATAATTTCGGCTGAATAACTTGGACGGACAAAGATGAATTCAACCGGAAATACGAGTAATAACGCTCATTTGCACTGGTCGCATGTGCTGCTGATCGTTCTGGCTACGATCGTGCTGACTGTGGCCGGTACTTACTGGGTGCTCACAACCTATGTTTTTGTTTCATCCTTTGAACCGGTTATTTTGAGCAAAAAGGAAGAAAAAACGCTGGAGCAAAAGCTTCGGACGATCGGTTACGATTTTTCATTTTCGTCACCGATAGCAAAGCGGAATGATGATCTCAAAGGTGAGATCGATGAGGAAGGTTTTCTGAAACCTCGAGCGTATTCCGAGCAGGGAGCAAAACGTGAAGTCAACTTTACCGAGCGGGAAGTAAACGCATTGCTGGCCAAAAATACCGATCTTGCACAAAAACTGGCGATCGATTTTGCCGATGATCTGGTGAGCGCACGTCTGCTCCTTCCGCTCGATGAGGATTTTCCGGTACTGGGCGGGAAAACGTTGCGTCTGAACGCTGGTCTCGGTATGGCTTATCGCAACGATAAGCCTATCATCATCCTCAAGGGTGTCAGCATCATGGGCGTTCCCGTTCCTAATGCCTGGCTGGGTGGATTGAAAAATATCGATCTGGTCAGCGAATTTGGTATGGATCCCGGTTTCTGGAAATCTTTTTCCGAGGGCGTTGAACACATCCAGGTGACGGATGGCAAAGTTGATATCCGGTTGAAAGAGTGATTTCCGGATGCGCTTCCGGTTACGGAAGAAATGGCCGGATCAAGTTTATCGGGCAGGCGGCAAGGATTTCCAGTGTTGTTTATGGCTTTCTTCAGGCAGTTGTGATTATGGTTTAGGTTGCATGTGCTTCACATCACGCATGGCTGTCAGATAGGCAATGATTTCTTCTATGACCTTTTCCCGTTCCGGTATTTCTGCAGCCAGAGCTGGCATGGTGGTGTTGTAGCGTAGGCTGGCCGGGTTATCGATCCATTGCTCCAGGTATCCGGGTTTGAGGTATTCGGTCACGCTGACCGGGTAATTCAGTTCGGGTGCTTTGCCACCTCCATGACCATTGATCGTATGGCACGCCATGCAGTATTTGCGAAAATGTAGAAACCCCCGCTTGGTTTCCGTAGATGCACCGGCTGGTGGAAGCATTTCCGGAAAACGCGCTGCAAAAGAAGCCAGCTCAATACGGACGATCTGATAAGGCATGTCGGATGCGCCTTCATCGAGCAAGGCGGGAGATTTCAGGTTATCCCATATCAGGTAAGCTGGTTCCAGCGCGACAACTTCATGATTCTGGAGTGCATTACTGAGTGTGAAGGGTTTGTTGTCCGCGCTGGCAACAGCGAGATAAGCATCGTAAATGAGGAATTTCGCAACCGGAATACTGGGCTGGTAGCCATCCTGGCAGGTGAAGATGATTTCATCCGCTGTTCGCCAGCTTGAACCAAACATCAGGTCAAAAATGGCTTGCGCTGGATAAACTTTGTATTGCCGCTCCCTGCCTTCGTGTACTTCAAAAATTTTCAATGTTTTCTGCCGGGCGAGGGTATTCAGTTCTGTTGGCTTCAGAGATTTGACGAGTCCATCCGGATTTCTGAATTCGATCAATGCTTCAACTGCATTGGCTTGTGCATAAGCCGGACTGGTAAAGGCAATTAACAGAAATACACCCGGTATTAAATGTGTGAAGTAGAGCGTGAGGGTGCGAAAGCATTTATTCATTGTTCAATTTTCTTTGAATCGACATGGAATCGGTCTTAACTATTTTTACATATGATTCATTCCTTTGATGTAATCATCATTGGTGCGGGTGCAGCCGGATTGATGTGTGCGATCGAGGCGGGCAAGCGTGGGCGCAGGGTGTGGCTGATCGACCATAGCACTAAAATCGCCGAGAAGATCCGCATTTCCGGTGGCGGGCGCTGCAATTTTACCAATCTGCATACCCAACCCCAGTGTTACCTCTCTCAGAATCCGCATTTCTGTAAATCGGCACTCAGGCGCTATACACCGCAGGATTTCATTGCGCTGGTACGCAAGCATGGCATCGCTTTCCATGAAAAGAAGCTGGGGCAATTGTTTTGTGATGATTCCGCCAAACAGATCATCGCCATGTTGTTGGCGGAAGCGCGCGAAGCGGGTGTGAAACTGGAAAACCCGGTGCAGGTGCATACCATCGAAACCGTTGCGGGTGGTTATCGGCTCAGAACCAGCCGGGGCGAGCAGATTTGTGCTTCGCTGGTGATCGCGACGGGCGGTCTTTCGATTCCCAAGATCGGCGCAACCCGTTTTGGCTATGAGGTTGCCAAACAATTCGGGCTGCGCGTAATTCAGCCGCGCGCGGCACTGGTGCCGCTGGTGTTCGATGGCACGTTGCTGGCTCGCTGTCAGGCATTGAGCGGGCTTTCAGTCGAAGCGGATGTGTGCTTCGGGAAACAGGTTTTTGCTGAAGGATTACTTTTTACTCACCGGGGATTGAGCGGCCCTTCCATTTTGCAAATCTCGTCGTATTGGGAGGAAGGAGAGCCGATTGTGATCAATCTGGCACCCAGTATGGATGTGCTGGCATTTCTGAAAGAACAAAAACAAAGCCAGCCCAGGCTGTATATCAACAACGCACTGGCGGAAATCCTGCCCAGGCGGCTTGCTCAAAGTATTTGTGATGAACGGAACGACAGCGGGCCATTGGCCAATTTATCCGATACCCGACTCGCGGCGCTGGCCGGGGCTGTCAACGCCTGGCATGTCAAACCGGTGGGCACCGAAGGTTACCGGACGGCTGAAGTGACACGGGGTGGAGTAGATACCCGTGAATTGTCATCGCAGACAATGGAGGCAAACAAGCAACCAGGCTTGTTCTTTATCGGTGAAGTAGTGGATGTTACCGGGCGCCTGGGCGGCTTCAATTTCCAGTGGGCCTGGTCCTCGGGTTACGTGGCCGGGCAGTATGTGTAGGTTTGTCTTGTTACCGCCATGCCGGTATGATAAAACCGGCCACGCTCCATACGTTGCATCCTTCATTGGTCACGTATTTGCTGCAAGGCGGCGCTCATACAGGAGTTGCCGGGGCACGAGAATGTGGCGATACCATGGATCTACACTCACGTATTGAATAGAGACGGGCGTGGTGTGGCGAACCCCTTGACTGAACTTTGATCCACGACCTCAGGAACTCTCTTATGACCGAGCCTCTCCTCATCGCTAAATCCGGCAACACCGAACTGGCCATCCTGCCGAGCATGGCCAACCGCCACGGGCTGATTGCCGGGGCGACTGGCACGGGTAAGACCATCACGTTACAAAGTCTGGCAGAGCAGTTTTCGCGTGCCGGGGTGCCGGTGTTCATGGCTGATGTGAAGGGTGATCTTTCCGGTATGTCCCAGCCGGGCGGGGGTAATACCAGGGTGGAAGCGCGTGTGGCAGAGCTGGGATTGAAGGGCTTTAGTCATGCGGCCTGCCCGGTGGTGTTCTGGGATGTGTTTGGCCAGAAGGGGCACCCGGTGCGGGCAACAGTATCTGACATGGGGCCGTTGCTGCTGGCACGCATGTTGAATCTGAATGATACCCAGAGCGGGGTGCTGACGGCGATATTCCATATTGCCGATGACAATGGCTGGCTGTTGCTGGACCTGAAGGATCTGCGTGCGATGTTGCAGCACGCGGCGGAAAACGCCAGCAGCTACAGTGCGAAATACGGCAATATTTCTACCGCCAGCGTTGGTGCTATCCAGCGCAGATTGTTGCAACTGGAGCATGAGGGCGGTGACCAGCTGTTTGGCGAGCCTGCGCTCAATTTTGACGATCTGATGCAGATTGCAGAAGACGGACGCGGCGTAGTCAATATCCTGGCGGCAGAAACGCTTTACAACTCACCGCGCGCTTATGCCACGCTGCTTTTGTGGCTGCTTTCCGAGCTGTTCGAGAACCTTCCCGAAGTGGGGGATGTGGAAAAGCCCCGACTGGTATTCTTTTTTGATGAAGCGCATCTGCTGTTCAACGATGCACCCGCCGCGCTGCTGTCCAGAATCGAGCAGGTGGTGCGGCTGATCCGTTCCAAGGGTGTTGGCGTGTATTTTGTCAGCCAGAATCCGCTGGATATTCCGGATGCAGTGTTGGGACAACTGGGCAACCGTGTCCAGCATGCCCTGCGCGCCTTTACGCCACGTGACCAGAAGGCGGTGCGGGCGGCAGCCGAAACCTTTCGCCCCAATCCGCAAATCGACGTGGAGGCGGCCATTACCGAGATGGGCGTAGGCGAGGCGCTGATTTCCCTACTGGATGAAAAGGGACGTCCTCACCCCGTGGAGCGTGGCCTGATCGTACCGCCGGGCAGCCGAGTGGGGCCGGCTACCGAGGCCGAGCGTCAGCAGGCCATTCGCGGTTCCCTGCTGTACGGGCATTATGAACAGTTGGTGGATCGGGAATCAGCTTATGAAATCCTCAAGGCGCGTGCCGCAACATCACCGGAACAAGCGCCGGCTGAAGCCGATCGCGGCTTTAACTGGGGCGAATTGCTGGGCGGCAGCACCGGACCGCGCGGCGGGCGACGCGAGGGTATCGTGGAGACGATAGCCAGAAGCACGGCGCGCACCATTGGCTCGCAGCTTGGGCGCCAGGTGATCCGTGGCGTGCTGGGTTCCATTTTTGGTGGCGGGCGGCGGCGCTGAACCGGGCGAGAGCGTTATAAAAAAGCCGCAGAATCTGCGGCCTTCATGGTGTTTGCACTTGCCAGAAACAAAATGGATGTTCTTTTGTTTGTTACGTAGAACCAAGCCGGCGCTCGCGCCGAAGATTGAGAAAACTAAGCGGCGTCCTCGGATGTTGGCTTGAGTGCCGGGTTATGTATTTTCACTGATTAAGCCCAAAGCATTACCAAACGGGTCAATTAAAATGCATGCATACTCGTTTAGTGACGTGCAAATTGGCCCCCGATAAAGCGTAGCTCCTTTACTGCCAAGAAACTCGATCGAAGTTCTGAGTGAACCAACGCGCCAATACGTAGTTTGTCCGGTCACACCATGAGAAGACTTTCTGTCTTCAGGATGAAAGCCAATTTTAAGATCGTCTTTCTCAATATAGGCATACATCTCGTTTTCATATTTCACCTCGACTCCAACGATATCGGAATACCATTTAGAGGCGCTATGTATATCTTCTACAAAATAAACAGTTGAGTCGTATTTTTTTATCATCTGGCTAACGATACTCATGATGCATAACGTTGAAAGTAACCGGCACCGGAGCAAGTAGTTTGGTGTCCGATTGACTGCATTGTTAGAGCGCATACGTATACGCCAACTCGTGTAGCGGGTAGCCCGTGAGCGAGCTTGTGGTACGAACCTGGCTGTTGGGCACGAAACCACAAATTTCATACAGACGCTGGGCGGCCAGATTACCTTGAATGCACCAGAGTTCCACAGAGACGAATTTCTGTTCTTTGGCGTCCAGCAGTACCTGCCTGACAAGCTGTTGACCTGCGCCTTTTCGCCAGTGTGTAGGATGAACATTCAATGCCCATAACTCGGCAATGGATTGATCAGCATTATACCGCGGCTTGCCCAGGATCGAGAAAGCTATTGGCTGTCCCTCAGTCTCTGCAATGCGAAGAGTGAATGGCGGATTCTCTGCGCGCAACGCTGCTCGAAGTTCGTCGAGGTTCGCTCCCGGATCTAGGGAGGCGAGATAAGTATCGGGCATGAAGCCGCGATAGGCGGCCTGCCAAGCCGCTACTCGGATTGAACCGATGAGCTCTGCGTCTTCAGGCTTGGCAGAACGGATGAGCATGTGTGCTCTAACTGTTTAGTCCCGCATTGTGGTGCGGATGGATCGATGTTCGTTACGTTGCAATTGAGTTATGTTCAATGAACAATCTGAATCCAGGCTCGTCAAGAGAGCCTTCAGCAAGCGAAATTATGGCTTGTGCTGAATCTTCTTCGTTAGCGATAAACTTGTAGCCATTGAGTTCAAGAAATAGTACGCCAATTACAAATCCTGTCCGTTTGTTCCCATCCACAAAAGGGTGGTTTTGCAGAATTCCGCTTGTGTAAGTAGCAGCCAAAAGGAAAATATCAGGCTGCTGATCGTAGACAAAAAAATTGAGTGGTCTTGCAAGTGCTGATTTCAGAAGATTCCTGTCACGAATACCTGATGCACCGCCATGCAGAAAAATTAAACGCTCATGAATGGCAAGGACATCTTGTTCGTTTATCCAGACAGGCGTTGTCACTTGGCCAGTACATGGAGCGTGTTACGGTACCGATTACATATATCTTCTACCTTTGCCATTTTTTCGCCGAATGAAGGATCGTATGGTGTAATAAGATACCTTCCATCAGATGCTTCGGTTAAAAACAGCCGTTGCCCATCTCCAGTGCGTAAATGGTTAACTACTTCTTTTGGCAAAACAATGCCAAGAGAATTGCCAAACTTTCTGACTTTCAACTCAATCATCTCGTATCCTAATGTTATAACCAATGTGGCTACACATTATAACAAAAGTTAATTTTGGTTTTAAAATTCAAGATGCTCGATGCACCTTACAAGCTTTAAAAAGATTTTATGTTGGTGGCTTCATCTCAAATGGCGGTATCCAGCCTGTAATTGGTCAAATAATCCTATCTCCGGGTAACGATCATTGGAGTGGTCAAGCATTTTGTGACAACCCAGTTAAGCCATTTTCTTCAGCTCACCGGCCATAGCTGGTAGTTGTTTAGTTCGATGAGAACGAGGGTGACTGATATCCTGTCATCAGCATTTCATCAAATGCATTTCTGATCCATTCGATTTCATTTTTCCATTCACCGGAGATCAGGATCGCATCAAAGCGGCAGGGTAAATCACCTTCATGTTCCGCCAGATAGTGCCGGGCAGCGCGTGTTAACTTGAGCCGTTTGGCAGCAGTGATGCTGGCGACTGCGCCACCAAAACGGTCACTGGAACGCATTTTGACTTCGATGAACACTACTGTATCGCCCTCCCGCATGATCAGGTCGATTTCACCGAAGCGGCAGCGGTAATTTCTTTCCAGCAACGTCAGTTTCTGCTGCTGGAGAAAGATTGCTGCTCGCTGTTCGGCATCACTGCCTTTGTTTCCTGTGGATGACATGGGGTGTTATTTGTCGTTATTGGCAAAGGATGCTGGATTGCTTCATCCTTTCAGGATTCGCAAAGACAGTTTTTACGGTTACGCACCACATCTGGAAGAATCCATTTTTATCCATGCGCTCTCATCTTCTCCCCGGTCTGCACTTGCCACAGATTGGCATACAGACCGTTACGCGACAGGAGAGCCGCGTGTGTGCCGGTTTCCACTACTTCACCCTTGTCCAGAAAAACAAAATGGATATCCTTTTGTTTGTTTGTGCAGGCGGGCTGCTTGACTACAGTGCCGGGCGGTAGTATTCCCTTTCTGGATTATCTATTTTCCAAGTAATCATTGCTTTCTTCTCCACCATTGGAGTATTCCCCAGCCAACTGTCCTTAGCAAACTAGAAACTGCAAAGATGAAAATGGTGGCACTAATCAATGCAGAGCTTGAAACGACACCTTTAATGGTATGGGTCAACTCATAGTCTACGCGCGCGAAAAATAGAGCCCACAATGAAAACCAGATCACTAGCCATCCAGCGATGAAAGGTCTTTTCCACGGCGCAATCAGTGGGTAAAACATCAGGAAGAGTGCCACCAACCAGATCAGAGTGATGCGCATGGCATTGATGCCTAACGTTCCAAAAGAAAGGACATCCATTTTGTTCGCTTTTGTTTGTCTTGTGATTCGGTACAACGCAGCCAGCTGCGTCTCGGCGAAGTACGGCATGGCTTCCGCGTTGCCGCACAACAGAAAAATCCAGATGCTCCAGTGCGAGGATCGCTTGCGCACCAGAGATATGAGGCAGCTTAGGCATGTGCGGGAAGCTCGAAAGTCGTGATTAACGGGTGACCGGCAATTGTGAGGGGGAATTCTTCCACATACAGTTCGGTGGCTTCTCGAAGGTTCGCCAAAGTCTCCTCTACCGTTTCCCCCTGCGAGGTTGTCCCTGTTTCAGGATTCAGAGCCGTGAAGCCATCCTCGGTGGTCGGCAGTAAAACCACAGTTAAAAGCATAATGTGCTCCTTGGTTGTTCACCTGTAGCCATTTTGCCAGATCTAATGTTGAAAGTAACCGGTATCGGAGCACAGTGAAGGGGAGTCTGAGACTGCGCAGCAAGTTTGGGTGCCCGGTTGATTGATCTCCACTTGCCAAAAAAACAAAATGAATGTCCTTTTGTTCGTACAGGTCTCGAACCGCTAATACGCTGCGAGCATTGTTCAAACTGGGCATGTGGTTCACGTTGTTTCATACTGTCCGCTTGAACGCGCAGTCAGGTGCCGACATTGACTTTTGGCAGAATGTAATGTACAAATAAATGTACAACTGGAGAACCTTATGGACACTATCACTTACAGCACTGCCAGAGCCAAACTTGCCGACACCATGAACCGCGTTTGCGATAACCATGAACCTATCATAATCACACGCAACGGAGAACAATCCGTTGTAATGATGTCGCTCGACGACTTCAAGGCGCTGGAGGAAACCTCTTACCTGCTCCGTAGCCCAAAGAACGCGAAGCGGCTGCTGGAGAGCATCGCAGCTCTTGAATCAGGCAGAGGCGAAACGAGAAGCCTGACAGAGTGAAGCTGGTTTTCTCTGAGCAGGCCTGGGAGGACTATTTGCACTGGCAAAAGACAGACCGAAAAACCGTACAGCGAATCAATACACTGGTGAAAGAGATTACAAGAACGCCACACGAGGGTATCGGCAAACCCGAGCCACTGAAACATGCGCTGTCAGGTTATTGGTCACGCCGTATCAATGACGAGCACCGGATCGTCTATAAAATTGCGGATGACTCGTTGTTTATTGCTCAACTGAGATACCACTACTGACCGAACCTAACGAGGATGTAGAAAAACTCGTTTTTCAGGCGTTATCCAAGCTTTAAATTTTTGAAATACTTTGACAAGCGGGAAATTGGTTTTTTCAGAACTATATTCATAGTGCCAACGTATTGTTTATACCTGGCCTGATGCGCACAGGTACATGAACAGCGTATTTTGTCTTTGATCCCCTATTTTCATTGGCTTACCCCATAATGGGCAAGTTTCTCAATGTTGTGAACCAGACAGTATAGTTTCCATTGTCCGTCTACTTTGCTCCGACCCCGCAGGGTAAATCGATCAAGGCGTTTGTTATTGCGGAGGTTACCGAATACTGGTTCGACCGTCGCAAAGCGGCGGGTGATCATCTGTCGGTCCTGATCAGAATCGATCTTCCGCTTCATCCGGTCAGTATGGGTTTCATAGCCGTCGCGTTTGCCTCGGAAAAATGCAACCTGCCGGGTCTTGGTTTTCTCCGGTGTGCGCAAACACTGAGCTCGGAGAGTGCAAGGCTGGCAATCCCGCTCGGCACCCCGAAACTTCATCGCTGCATAGCCGTTGAAGATGCAGTTCGAACCATTCGAATAGAGTCGTTTGCCAGCCGGGCAGAGACAGTGTGAGCCATTCCCTGCGAGCTGGAAATCACCTGGATCGAACCGTTTCGGGCTGTCCACGCTTATCCCAGAGCGGATTGGGCTTGGCCTTGTGTGCCGCTTGCCCATGATAGCGTTCGTCGCGTTTGTGGTAGCCGTTTCGGGAATGTAGGGTTGGGCATAACTGGTTTAGCGAGCACTTGTGTTGACGTTTTCGGCCTGCTGGCCAGAGGCAGCCCACGCGAAGAGGAATGCGGTAATGCTTAGAGCCCAGTAGAGCGGAAGCGCCACGAACGAAATTCCGAATGCGCAACCGGCTCCAGAACTCTCGGTGCAAATAAGACCAATTGTCGTTGCAGTAAGCAAAGAAGCGCCGATGTAACCGCAGAATAGAAGACCTAGAACAAGCAAGACCTTCGATCGGCGTCTTCCATCTTTCTTGAAGGAAAATTTTCGATAGACAACCCAGCCTGCCAGCAAAGAGAAAATCACAGGCAGAACGTAAATCGCCACGGTAAGAGCGGTTAGAGATAGCGTCATAGATATGCCCAACGCTCGCTATAACCGGCAGTAAAAAGCGGGGCGACAAAGGCGCGCCGCTTACTGTCCGAGTTGATGGCGTTGTTCGCCGTCTTAACCTTCAATGAAGTAGTCACTGTCAATTTTCTTCGTTTCATACGATGTGACAGGAGTAACCCCAACATTATGGTCAATCATGAGTTGGGCTAACTGCTCGCCGTCTATGAGCACGATCTTTGAATCGATTTTTGCTACATAGTCTCCGGCTTCACGGCTGAAGTCGGAAGTAGTAATGAACACTCCTTTCTTCGCACGATGTCCTTGTAGCGCTCCTGCAAATTTCTGGATTTCAGGGCGCCCGATCGTAGCCTGCCACCGCTTAGCTTGAATATAAATGACATCGAGGCCAAGACGATCTTCGTTAATGATTCCGTCAATGCCTCCATCGCCGCTGCGGCCGATGGCTTTACCGGCTTCCTTCCGGGAACCGCCATAGCCCATTTTTACGAGAATGTCGATGACGAGGCGCTCAAAGAAAGACGGGGAACATTCCTTTACGAATTTCAGAAGTTCAGCCGTGAGATCTTCGCGCAGTTTCTGGTACGCGGTTTCCAGAAGCTCGCCGGGTGTTTGAAGGGTTTCTGTTTCTGTAGTTTCTGTGGTTTCTTCCCGTTCTCGGTGCTTTGCTCTGAACTCTACGAATTCGGGAAATTGATCCAGGAACTTCACATTGATTTCGGGCGGATTCTTGGAGAGAACTTCCCGACCGCGTTGGGTTATACGGAAATACCCACGCCGCGTGGACTCTAACAAAGCTGCCTTACTCATATAAGATCGCGACCACGCAACACGGTTGTCGAATCTTGGTTGCTGCCCGCTCGGCAACAGCTCATTCCTTTCTGTGTCCGTAAGCCCGAACTTTTCGGACAAACCTTCGATTGCTTCCCGGAGAGAATGTTCATTCCCATCCTCAGCGAAACGGAGCAGGGGAAGCATGATTGACTGGTAATCAGGTATCGCCATGTTTGATTCTTCTGTTGTTGACGGCTAACGTTCAGTATGCACCGTAAGCGGTGCATACTTCTTTGTAAGTGGGTGTATAACAAAACTCATTATTCATTCAATCAACCTCGCGGCAGCCTGCTACCCTGACCAAGAGAAAAACAGCTGCTTTGAAATATCAAAAATGAGGTTTCAGGCATTCTGCTGCGTTTGCAGTTGATCTTAATCAATGAGTAAAGGAAGAATTATCTGTTTATTGCGGTGAGAATGAGGGTGACTGATATCCTGCCATCAGCTTTCATCAAACGCGTTTCTGATCCATTCGATTTCATTTTCCCGGTTGCCACTGATCAGGACTGCATCGAAGCGGCAGGGAAAGTCACCTTCATGTTCCGCCAGATAATGACGAGCGGCGCGTGTTAACTTGAGTTGTTTGGCAGCGGTAATGCTGGCGGCTGCGCCACCAAACCGATCACTGGAGCGCATCCTGACCTCGATGAATATCACCGTATCGCCTTCCCGCATGATCAGATCGATTTCACCGAAGCGGCAGCGGTAATTTTTTTCCAGCAACGTCAGTTTCTGCTGCTGGAGAAAGATTGCTGCTCGCTGCTCGGCATCACTGCCTTTGTTTTCTGTGGATGACATGGGAACGTCTGTAACTATTGGCAAAGGATTCTGGATTGTTTCATCCTTTCAGGATTCTCCTACCCGTGCCGCAGACAGGCGGGCAAAGACAGTTTTTTACGGTTACGCACTACATCTGGAAGAATCCATTTTTATCCGTGTGTTTTCATCTTTTCCCCGGTTTGCACTTGCCACAGGTTGGCGTACAGACCGTTACGCGACAGGAGTGCCTCGTGTGTGCCGGTTTCCACTACTTCACCCTTGTCCAGTACATAAATGCAATGGGCGTTACGGATGGTGGACAGGCGGTGTGCGATCACAATGGTGGTGCGGCCAACGGTAATGCGTTCCAGGGAACGTTGGATGGCGGCTTCCGTTTCATTGTCTACTGCTGAAGTGGCTTCATCGAGTACCAGCACCGGCGGATTCTTGAGAACAGCACGGGCAATCGAGATGCGTTGTCGCTGACCGCCGGAGAGTTTCTGCCCGCGTTCTCCCACGATGGTTTGATAATCATCCGGCAGCTCCATGATGAAATCGTGTGCCTCAGCCGTTCTGGCTGCGGCGATGACATCTTCCATACTGGCACTCGACGAACCATATGCGATATTTTCATACACCGTGCCGTGGAATAAATAAACATCCTGGCTGACCAGGCCGATCGATTTGCGCAGATCATGCAGACGCAAGTCACGGATATCGTGACCATCCAGCAGAATACGTCCTTGTTGCGGCTCATAGAAACGGAGCAGCAGTTTGACTACCGTACTTTTACCACTGCCGGTCGCTCCGACCAGGGCAATCGTCTGGCCGGCGTGAACGGTCAGAGAGAGATGGTTTAGTGTCAGTGCCCGCCGTTCATAGCTGAAGCTGATATCGTCAAAAATGATTTCGCCGCTGACCTGTGCCGCGGGTAGTGTTTGCGGCCCGTCTGTAATGGTCGGTTGAGCCTGCAGCAAATCCAGCACACGATGAGTGGAGGCCATCGCGCGCTGGTACAGATCAAGTGTTTCCCCCAGGCGGGTGAGCGGCCACAGCAGGCGCTGGGTCATGAATACCAGAATACTGTACGCGCCGACATTCAACTCACCGTCGGCGGCCATTAACCCCGCTGCAACCATGATGGCGCTGAAACCAAGTGCGATTACCATACGGATGATCGGTACAAAGGCAGCACTGAGGGCAATCGCGTGCTGATTCTTTTCCTGATAGATCTGGCTTTCGCGCTCGATCTGGCGTAATTCATACGGTTCAGTCGTATAACTTTTGATGGTGGCAATGCCACCGAGATTATTGGACAGATAACTGTTCAGAATGCTGACCTGCTCGCGGACGGCCATATAGCGCGGAGCAATGCGTTTCTGAAACAGGTAGGAACCCGCAACGACGAATGGCATGGGTAATAACGCCATCCATGCCACGCCAGGTGTCAGGTAGATGAACATGCCACCCACTGTGATGACGGTGGTCAGAAGCTGGATGAGATCATTCGCCCCGACATCCAGAAACCGCTCCAGCTGATTGATGTCATCGTTCAGGATCGCCATCATCCCGCCGGTGCTGCGTGCCTCGAAGTAGGCCAGCTCCAGTTTCTGAACATGATCATAGGCATCCAGGCGCAACGTATGCTGAATACTCTGCGCCAGGTTGCGCCAGCAGAGCTTGAGCAGATATTCCCAGATGGATTCGAATCCCCAGACGATGAGGGTGATCGTAGCCAGTATCCAGAGCTGGGTCGAGACCTCCGGAAATCCCAGCCGGGCAAATACCGAAGATTGCTGATTGACGACGATGTCTACTGCCATCCCTATCAATACCGGCGGCGCCAGATCGAACAGCTTATTGAGAATCGAAAATAATGTAGCCAGCCAGATACGGCCGCGAAAAGCATGGCCGTAGCGCAGCAGGCGAATCAGCGGAGCGGATGAATGATTGGACATAAGAACGGTGGTTGGTTTGAATTGGGATTGAGCAAATCCGAAAGATCGGAAGCGGTATGGAACAGCCTTATCTGTTTTACCGGCAGCATCCGGCACATTGGAAAAAGCGGGCAACTGCCGTATAGTGCGCCCACACCCGCCGAAAACACCGGGATCAGCCATTTTCAGTCAGGGCCACGAATATGCCAGCTGCAGCAGGAGTATCCAAAGGGACATTATATGTGGTTGGTACCCCCATCGGGAATTTGCGCGACATTACCCTGCGCGCATTGGAAATATTGTCTGCGGTCGACTGTATTGCGGCTGAACACATTCAGCATGCGCAAAAGCTGCTGGCAGGGCATGCTTTGCATACCACGTCTACCCGTATCATGCCATTACATCAGCATAACGAAGGTAGTGCGGTGGAGAAAATCATCGAACTGCTGGAGAGCGGCAAATCGGTTGCCCTGATTTCCGATGCCGGTACGCCGGCGATTTCCGATCCGGGCGCTTTGCTGGTGCAGCAGGTACTGGCGCGAAGCCTCCCGGTCGTGCCCATTCCTGGCGCCAATGCGGCGTTGTGTGCTTTGTCCGCATCCGGTCTGATTGCACCGCATTTTTTCTTTTATGGATTTTTACCGGCAAAAAGCGGGGAGCGTCAGCGCAAGCTGGCCGGTTTGAAAACGCTATACGCCTGTATCCTGGTTTTTTATGAAGCTCCGCATCGTGTGCTTGAATGTGTTGCGGATATGGCTGCTGTATTGGGTGCTACCCGTGAAATCACGTTTGCCCGTGAACTGACCAAGCTATTCGAGACGATTCATACCTGTGCGCTGGGAGAAGCGCTGGACTGGCTGCAGGCCGATGAAAACCGGCTGAGAGGCGAGTTCGTTCTGTTGCTGGCGCCGGCAGAAGAACCTGGGCAGGAGGACATCAGCCCGCAAGCTGTACATGCGCTTGCCATCCTGCAAAGAGAACTGCCTTTGAAACAGGCGGTGCAACTGGCTGCAGAAATTACCGGTGAAGGCAGAAAAAAGCTCTATGCCCGGGCGCTGCTGGAACGAAAAACGGAAACATAGACAATTATCCACTCGCAATGATCATGAGTCACAATCTTTTTCTTTCCTGCGATTAAACTCGCGATAAATGCTCGGCGCCACGCCGACCCAGCGTTTGAAGGCGAGATTGAACGCCGGGAGTGCCGTATATCCCAGCAGGCCACAGATGTTGCTGATGGGAACATCGGTCGTTTCCAGCATCTCGCATGCAAGTGATTCCCTCACTTTATCCAGGATCGCCGAAAAGCTGGTGTTTTCCTGCTGCAGCAGGCGCTGCAGCTTCTTTGGACTGAGTCCCAGCGATACCGCGAAGTACTCGAGATTGCACAGGCTGGTATTGAGCACGATCGGGATGCCAGCGGCGACGGTTGCCGCGACCGACTGATCATAGAGCGGCATCTTGGCAATCCGGTAACGCAGATAGAGATCGAGCAATGGCTCGAGTCCGGCCAGGCGGCCATTGGTCGGTCGATTGAGATATTCATGCGGGAATACGAGCTCGTTGTGCGCAGCTTCGAACTCGACCGGGCAGTCGAAAAGTGCTTCATGCGGTTGCGTGTCACAAGGACGGGCATGGCGGAACCGGATGAGATGGGCTTTTTCATCTGTAGCATCGATCACGGTTCTGGCCATTCGGTAGAATGTAGCGACCAGTCCTTCTGTCTGCTGGCGCGGGGATTTTGCCAGGGGGTCCTTCAACAGCCGCACGTATGCGAACGGGCCGCCGTCCCTGATCAGTAACGGAACCCAGGCATTCGTGTAGTAGCGTGCATAGCGCTCGCATGCGTCAAGCCATTCTTCAAAGGTGTGCGTGATCTGTGAAAGAAAGATTGCTGCTCCTGCGGTGGGATAAGTATTCGGCAGCGAAAAAGCATGATCCAGGCCGAAGTTCGGACGTCCTAGTTCCTGCGCCGCTAGTTCGCAGAATATGCCCTGGCGGGGCCAGGAGATGAGTATGTCGGGATTGCTGAACGCTTCCCTTGGCAGCCCTGCCTGGTCGGCCAGGGTATGGAGATCACCACCGGATGAATGGACGAGATCATCGAATCCAAACAGGCAATTCGCACGGATGTAGGGCTCTCGCCGCCCAATCATTCTTTTGTCTGCCAGAAATCTTCTCCTTCTTTTTTGGGCTGCGCCTCTACCTGATGGGCGCGAACGATCGTGAAGGGAAGAAATATAGCGGATAAAACTTGCAACGGAATCGCAGGTAGCCCCTTGATTGGGCTTCAATGTCTCAAATTATGAAGTATAAGGGGATGAAAATTAAAGAATCCCGGCGAAGCACTTAATAATCCCGGACCTCATAACGATTAAGAATTCGGTGACAACCGAAAATAGTATCCCGTTTCGTTATGAAAAAGATGTGTCCGTATGAAATTTTCCACAATCCTTACCTTCCTGAGTGGCACCACCTTCGTATATCCTGCCGCACTTGCGCAAAGTATCATCGCCAGCGGTAATATTCTTCCCGGTATCCCGGCGCCGCCTCTTGCGCTATGGCAACCTGCCAATTTACGTGTGGGCGTGAATGCAGCGGGCACGCTTTCCATTACTGATGGTGGTATGGTTGCCGGTCCGGGTCAGGCGCTCCTCGGCGCTGCCGTTGGTAGTTCTGGCACGGTGATGGTCAGTGGTAATGATTCCCTGTTCTCCACCGTATTGCAAATGCACGTGGGTAGTAGTGGCACGGGCACTCTCAAGATTGAGGACAGGGGCACCGCCAATATCGGTACATTCCTTTATATCGGCCGTTTCATTGGTTCCGATGGCCTCGTGACTGTGAGCGGCGCGGGATCGAGGCTGACCAACGGCAACATGATGCAGGTCGGTAGCGAAGGCACCGGCGCTTTGATCATCGAAGATGGCGCAACGGTGAACAGCACGAACGTGACCCGGATCGGCTGGAGCTCGACAGGTATAGGTACGGCTATCGTTCAGGGTTCCGGTTCAAGCTGGACAACGAACAACTCGATGTCCGTGGGTTTCGGCGGCTCTGGCAGATTGCTGATCGTAGATGGTGGCGCTGTAAGCAATGTCGAAGGCTTTGTCGGCCGCGAGACCGGATCGACCGGTGAGGTGATGGTCTCAGGCGCGGGTTCTTCCTGGTCGAACAGCGCAGCCCTTGAGATCGGCAGTTTCGGCATGGGCGAGTTGATGGTCGAAGACGGTGGCGCACTCAGCAACACGGATGGCCGGATCGGGCGGGAGGCTGGCGCTATCGGTACCGTGACGATCAAGGATGCGGGTTCCACCTGGAGCAACATGGGTACGCTCTACATCGGCGATCTCGGCAAAGGTACGCTGACTGTTGCCGATGGCGGCAAGGCGAATATCGTGGCCAGCTTCGTGATTGGCCGCCAGGCGGGCGCCGAAGGTCTCGTGACCTTAAGCGGCGCGGGATCGAGCCTCATCAACACCAGTTCCACGCAGGTCGGCGGCGCGGGCAAGGGTACGCTGATCGTCGAGAATGGCGGCGTGGGCCAATCGAACAACCTCTCGGTCGGGGTCTCGTCAGGCAGCACCGGATCGGTCGCGGTTCGCGGCGCCGATTCACGCTGGATCGCAGGCAGCATCCTGACCATCGGCGCAAGCGGCCATGGCACGCTGACGATCGAAGACGGCGGCTCGGTCACCAGCACTCTGACCACTATCGGGTCCAACACTTCGGGTCTCGGCGAAGCAATCGTCTCAGGTGCGGACTCCACCTGGACCAACAGCGGCGCCCTCATTGTAGGAGCACTGGGCAACGGCACGCTCACCGTCTCAGACGGCGGCATGGTTTCGAATGCAACCGCAGGTATTGGCGTCGGTACAGGCCGCCAGGGCGCGGCCCTGGTTTCCGGCGCTGGCGCACGCTGGATCAACAGCGGTGATTTAACCGTCGGTACCAACGGCAGCGCCACCCTGACCGTCGCAGACGGTGGCCATGTTAGTGTCGGCGGCGGCAACGGCATTGTTCATGTCGCTGAAGCCGCGACAGCAAATGGCGTGGTGAATATCGGGGCTGCGGCGGGTAGTGCGCCGGTCGGGGCCGGCACGCTGGGCACCGCCGAAGTTCGTTTTGGCGACGGCACCGGCAGGCTTAATTTCAATCATACCGATAGCGCCTATCTCTTCTCACCCGTCATCACCGGAAATGGGGCGCTCAATCACTATTCCGGCACGACCATCCTGACCGGCGACAACACCTATAGCGGTTCTACGATGATTGCGGGCGGTGTGCTCCAGCTCGGCAATGGCGGCACGAGCGGCTCGGTCACCAGCGACATCCAGATCGACAGCACAGGAACACTGCGCATTGATCGTTCAAATGACTGGACCTATGCAGGTATCCTTTCCGGGACTGGCGTCTTCGATCAATTGGGCACCGGTACGACGATGCTCACCGGCAACAGCGCTGCTTTTAACGGTACGACGACGGTTACGAATGGCCGTCTGATCGTTGGCATGGGCGGCGCCGGGACGCTCGGCGGTATGGTCAATGTGCTGGATGGCGCAACACTTGGCGGTTCGGGCACGGTCGGTAGCGCCGGGGCCGACGTCACCATCCTTGGCGGCGGTGTGCACGCGCCGGGTAACAGCGTTGGCGTTCAGACCATTGCCGGCAACTACGTCAATTACGGCACACTGCGAATCGACGGTACACCGGCGGGGATGGACATGCTCATTGTGCAGGGTGGCGTCGATATTACCGGTGCCACCCTCGATCTCCAGCTTTCTCCTCCTGTGACGTCGGGTTGGAATATCATCAATGGGCCGTTCACTATCATCGACAAGCAGAGTGCCAGCGCAGTGGCTGGCAGCTTCGGCGCGGTCAACAACAATCTGTTGTTCCTCGATCCATACGTGAATTATGCCGGTGGCGATGGCAACGACATCACGCTCGATTTCGTGCGCAATGACGTTGCCTTTGCATCGGTCGCGCTCACTCCGAACCAGATCGCGACGGGCAGGGGAATCGACATGCTGCCCTATGGCCACCCGATATGGAACACGATTGCGCTCATGAGCGATGAGGTCGCCGTGCGCCGGAGCTTCGACTTTCTTTCGGGAGAAATCCATGCCACTGCATCCGGCGTGCTGCTCGAAGAAAGCCGCTTTCCGCGCAGAGCAGTCAATGACCGGCTTCGATCCGCGTTTGGCACAAATACCGACACCGCATTCTGGGCACATGGCTATGGGGCCTGGGCCGGTTGGCAGAGTGATGGCAACGCTGCCTCCCTCAAGCGCGATACTGGCGGATTGCTCCTGGGTCTCGATGGTCAGCTTGGCAACTGGCGGACAGGCGTCATGACCGGCCGTAGCTGGACTGGTGTGACGGTTGCTGACCGGGCCTCGACCGCCGAGGCCGGAACGTGGTATGCCGGTCTCTATGGAGGCACCCAATGGGGCGATCTGGGCCTGCGTCTTGGTTTGTTGCATGGCGAGCATGACATCGACACCCGGCGCACGGTTGCCGTCCCCGGTCTTTCCGGAACTTTGCGCAGTACTCATGGTGCGAGTACGACCCAGGCTTTCGGAGAGCTGGCTCATACCCTCCATTTTGGCATTGTGCGCTATGAGCCATTTGCTAACCTCGCCCATATTCACACACGTTCGAACAGGTTTACCGAAACCGGGGGCAGTATGGCTCTGGCCGGCCGACGCAGCACGATGTCTGCGACTGTCATGACGCTGGGCCAACGCATCGAAGCTGCACATGTTTTCCGCGGGACAGGCATCAGAACCGTTGGCATGATCGGTTGGCAGCATGTTTGGGGTGATGTGATTCCGCGTTCGACCCATCGCTTTTCCATGGGTGATCCCTTTACCATCGCCGGTACGCCACTCGCACGCAACAATCTGCTGATCGAGGGCAGGTTCGAATTGTCACTGGGCAGGCGTGCAGCGATTGGTGCCAGCTATACCGGCCGCTTCGCACATAACGGGCATGATCATGCCGCTACTGCAGTGCTGCGCATCGGTTTCTGACGATTGGCGACGATAATATGTGCTTTTTTAGCAAGCGATCTGTTGTCACCGCTCGTCATTAGTTTTTGCGCAATTCTTCAGAGAACGGGCGGCATCATGCCGCGATGAAATATCCATGCAACCCCGTAAGCAATCGGGGCAATGATGCCGAACAGCGCAATTGCATAGAGCAATGCCAACTTGCCCATTCCTTTGAGCTTGCTGAAGTCAGTTATGATGCCGATGCTGATAAAGGTGAGCATGAACATCATGTTACGCATTGGCCCCTCGACTGCGGCAGCAGCTTTATGCAGGGTTTCAGCGGCTTCTGATCCGCTGGAGGCGAGCATGATGTACGAAAACCAGACCAGGAGATAACCCAGTACAAATTTCGGGAACCGGTGCCAGATTTCCATCAGTCCGATTTTGGACTGGCCGGGTTTGCGTTCTACTTTATATACCCACACCAGCGCCAGAACGAAGGCCCAGACACCGATAAACATATCGATCCAGATTTTCGTGGTCAGTGATGCCATCAAAATCCAGCCTTCTTTCCATACGATGCCCAGGTTGGCCTCGGCATTGGCACGCATCAATTCATCCAGCATGGCTCCGGCAGCTGCATCGGCACCATCCGTCTTGACTGTCAGCCCCAGAGCGGAGCCGTTGACGATAGGCTGCTCCGGTGCTATTGCCGTATAAAACCCCGGCAGGATGATGAGTTCGAACATGGCGAAGATTACGACCAGAATCGAGACGAATGCCGGAAGTGCCGGGCGGGCACGAATGGCACCGGCGGTGGCGATGGCAGCCGATATGCCGCAGATGGAAATGCCGGAAGAAAGGACCGCTGCGGCATCACGTGATAAATGGAATACTCTGCGGCCAAGCGCATAGACGATCGGCCAGAACAGCATGTAGGCGACAAAAGTAGCCGCAACCCCGGTCATGACCAGTTCTGTAATGAAACCGGCTGCTTCGATGGACATGACGCCGATTTTGATACCCAGGAATACGATTGCCGTTTTGATGAACCATTCCGGTTTTGCTGCTTCGTTGAGAAACCTGGCGGTATTTTTGAAGAAATTGCCGATGACGAGCCCGACCAGCAACGCCAGCAGGTAAGAAAAACCGCTGCCGAGAGACAATCCCCAGGACAGGCCATATTTGTCCATTTCATAGACAGAGGCCTTGAAATGAGCTTCATTGCCGATGATCCAGATGACCCAGGTCATGATGAAAAGAATGGTCCAACCGATAAAAAACTGTTTCAGGTCAAATTTCATCGACCATGCTGCCAGACAGGTCAGGGCGGTAAATACCAGATAAGTCACCAGTAACGATAATGCTGGATGCCATTCCGGCTTGCCACTGGATTTCAGTACGCCTTCGATGGAAAATTTTTCCCATACCCAGGTTTCGGGTTTGGCCATCCAGCCGGTCAGCTCCAGCCCCCAGAGCGAGCTGACACTTGCCATGAACATGATCAATCCCAGCCAGACTGCCCACCAGTCTTCCGTTCTTGCCATACCTGAATACCATTTGTCATTCATTGCATTCATTTCTTGCTTGTTTCCTTGTTTTTATTGCACCGCTGATACGGGTGATTTCAAGTCCAGACGGATGTAACGGTTGAAGTAATGGTAGGCGTATTGGCGTATCCAGGCGGGAATGCAGCTATGATCGAAAATCATGAATACTGTCACGCAGCTATTTTCCGGAAATAATTGCCTGTCCAGCAGATACCTGATCAGAGCCTGATCCAGTTCTGCCAGGGTTTGTCCGCAAGCTTCGAAATCCTGATGGTATGCGATCCATTTGATTCCATCATGTATCAACCGAACTTCCAGATCAGCTTTCATTTTTGTCCCGGAAGGAGGAACCAGTCCACCAGAATACCCAGAATGACCAGTGCCGCGATACCGATTCCTATACTCCACAGGCACAGGCTGGTTTCCCAGCTTTCCCAGGGCTCGGGCTCTCCCAGCACTGACTGATCGGGTAATAATCTGCTCATGTCATTCTCAAGAGACTGATCGTAAGTTTCATTATCTGCATCATTCGTTGTCGTCATCGTCGTTCTCACATAGAAAAAAGAAAGTATTCCTTTTCAGAGGAATTCATTTTATTCATATTCGATCGGGGCAAGTTTCCGGATTTTCCGGGAAGGATGATCATCCTATCCCGCATGATCGGCGTTTGATTCGCACAATACCTATCTCGCACTGGCCAAAGATGTAGGGCGAAGTTACCTTTCAACCTTATCATAAATAATCTCGTATCCGGAAACGAAAGAAGCTTGTTTATGGATCATCCTGTTTCTAAAGCAGTGCAGCTGAATGAGGCTGAAACAGGATGATGACCCTCTGATAGTAGCGTATTACATGAAAATACGAACAAAGTCAGGCGGAACCAGATTTATTCCGATTGATTACCGGAGAAGTTCGTTCAGTCCGGGATGGATAGTTGACAATGATTCTCATTATCTGCTATTTTCCGGAAAAATTGGATTTGCATATAAATGTTTTTACTTCAGTCGGCTGATTGGCTGAAGTTTTAAGTTTTAGATAAATTTCTTTTCTCTGGCCAGGAAAGCATCTTCTGGTTTTCTACCCGGCCAACATTTCTGCCAGCTTTTGCCAGCCTCGTGTTTCGTATTGCCAGGAGTCAGTATTTGGTTGCCAGCCAGACCCTGTTTTCGGTCCGCCAGCTCTGAGTGGGAACCTCTGCACGAATCCTTCATGAGCCGTCCATGTGGGATTCGTGCAGAGGTTCCTTAAAAATCCGTCAGTACATGTCGTGCTGTCAGTTTAATTTCAGGAGCGTAATCGTATGTTGTCTTTATGCAGAATCATCATCAGTCTCTTGCTGGTCGGCTTGAGTGGTCAGGCTGCTGCCGATATTTCCAACAGCCCGAATCCTTATGATGCCGGGTATGGTTTCGATACACCGGATGAGGCCGGCTGGGGTGGCTGGATGCGAGGTGGTGCAAGTCCGCTGGTTCAAAGAAAAACAGACTGAACAGCCGGCTGGGGTGGCTGGATGCGAGGTGGTGCAAGTACGCTTTATGCCGAGTGGGATACCATTTCCGATGCCAGTTATGGTGGTAGTGGTGATCGGACAGCTGCGCCTGATATAGGTACCCATAACGTGGCTGATGCTTATCTTAGTTGGAACCCGGGTGTTTTTGTCACCAGCACGGGTAATCTCATTACCCCTAGTGTAGTGCAAGAATTCTTCATTCGTATATCGCCCGTATCTTTGTTCAGCGGCCCGCTCGTCGTTGCATTGCAGGTCGAGATGTGGGGAGATGAGCCTGCTGCGCCTCTGCTCAATGGTCTTGCTGCATCCAGCTGGACCAGGACTTTCACGGGCACTTCCGTGACCGATCATGATTTGAACCAGTATCTTGGGCTGTGGTATTTTGCCAACACGGTAAATCATTTCGAGTTTGATCTTACAAATCAACCGTTTATATCGCTTGCGCAAGTGGCGGTGGATATCGCCCAGGTATCGGAACCGTACATGCTGGCTATCATGCTGACTGGCCTGATTCTGATTGGATCGATGACACGGTACCGCAGCAGACCAATCTGAGGAGCAAAGTTTGCGTGATGTTCCGGATTCCATGACGTATGCCACCCGGATGACATATAGTGGCTGATTCTTACTTTGAATCAGCGAGGCAACAAATTGAACGACACAGCAGACAAGCTGATTTTTACCCGTCCGGATGACTGGCATCTGCATTTGCGTGATGGCAATGCCATGCGATCAGTGCTGCCTGACACTGTCAGGCGTTTTGCACGCGCTATCATCATGCCGAATCTCAAGCCGCCCATCGTGACGACTGAACAGGCAGCTGCCTATCGTGCCCGTATTCTGTCTGCTTTACCGGCTGAGCTGGCCGGGCGGTTCGAGCCGCTGATGACGCTATACCTGACGGATACGACATCACCCGAAGAAATTACCCGGGCTCAGGCAAGTGGTATCGTGCAAGGTATCAAGCTCTACCCTGCTGGAGCGACCACACATTCCGATGCGGGTGTCACGGATATTGCACGCTGCGAAGCTACGCTGGAGAGGATGGAAGAGCTCGACATGCCTTTACTCGTGCATGGAGAAGTGGTCGATCCTGCAGTGGATGTTTTCGACCGGGAAAAAATTTTCATTGACCGGGTACTGACGCCGCTACTGCAACGCTTTCCCGGGCTGCGAGTGGTATTCGAACATATCACTACCAGAGAGGCAGTCGAGTTTGTACAGACGGCTCCAAACCGGATTGCTGCCACGATTACCGCACACCACCTGATGCTGAACCGGAATGCTTTGTTTACCGGCGGGTTGCAGCCGCATCATTACTGTCTGCCGGTACTGAAACGGGAAATACATCGTCAGGCACTGCTGGAAGCGGCGACCAGTGGTCATTCCAGATTCTTCCTCGGTACGGACAGCGCACCGCATCCGGTCAGAGACAAAGAATCGGCCTGTGGTTGTGCGGGTATTTACAGTGCTCATGCAGCCATCGAATTTTATGCCGAGGTATTCGAACAGGCTGGCCGGCTCGATCGGCTGGAGGCTTTTGCCAGCTTTCACGGCCCTGATTTTTATGGCTTGCCGCACAACAGTGATCGGATTTCCCTGATCAGGGAAAGCTGGCAGATTCCGGAGCAGGTTGAATTGGGTGAAGAAAAATTGATCCCCCTCAGAGCAGGGGAACACGCTCGCTGGAAACTGGTATGAACCACTGTCGACCGGATACCGGGAAGATCAACGGAAGGTGAGTGTGGCTTTGGTGCCACCGGATTCCAGACTGTCGATATCCAGGCGCCAGCCCAGATGAGCGCATGCCCGGGCGATCAGTTCGAGCCCAATGCCACCGGCTGCAGCGGAGCCAGCACGTGCAAGCTGTGTATAAATACGACTGCGTTCGCTTTCTGAAACACCATGCCCGGAATCCTGAACGGTGACACCGGAACCGGTGGTGATCACACGAATCGTACCGTGCTCGCTGTTTTCAATCGCATTGCGGACAAGATTGCCGATGGTGGCACTCACAATCTGGCGAGGAGCGTGGATTGAACAAGGGGGCGTTGTGATGATGTCGAAAGCCAGTTCCTTTGATCCGGCCAGCAGCCGATGATCCTGGACGATGGAGGGTACCAGCTCAGCCAGGTCGACCAGCTCCATCATCGACTGCAGGCGTGCAGGGTCTCTGGCAAGAGCGAGGAGAAGTGTGACCAGATTCTGCATTTCGTGAGCCGTTGCCAGGATGCGGCGCAGGTGTGCTTCGGTTGAATGCGGTGATACCAGGGGGTCGAGTGCCACCTCGGCGGTACTGACGACCACGGCAAGCGGGGTGCGCAATTCGTGACTGGCCATGCGGATGAATTTGCGCTCGCGCTCCACGAAATCGTCGATCTGCACGAGATAGGAATTGAGCCTTTCAGCGATGACCTGGGCTTCTTTCGGGGCATGTGGTTCAATTTGTACACGCTGTCCGTTCTGATCGGGTGACAATTCTGCAATTGCTCGTGCAAGGCTGCTCAGCGGTCGTACCAGTCGTCTGGCACCGAAAATCGTAACCAGAACGAGGATACATACCAGTACAGCAGCGGATCCGAGAATCATCCAGATGAGCTGCCGTTCCACTCTTTCTATGTTCGTAATGTCCAGTGTCATCACACTGCGATCCGGGCCGATACCACTTGCCAGCACGACGAATTGTTTCTTTTCGACAGATATTCCGTCATGAACTCCTGCTGGCAGATCGAATTCTGCAGGAATGGGTGTATCGCTGCCTTTTCCAAAGAGCCGCAGCAGCTCCGTGTCATCCCATCGGTAACCGGCTTCGGTGCGCTGGCATTCCAGGAAGTATTCGAACTCACTCCGCAGCAGTGACTCCCAGATAAGGTGTTCCACATTTTTGATCACGGTTACGCCATAGGTTGCTATCCCGAGTGAAAGCAGCAGTGTGTACGCCAGCATTCCGAGCATGATCTGTCGTCGCAGGCTTTTGGTCGCCATCAGTTTTGCTCCTGCACAGCAAGGCGATAGCCGACACATCGAAGTGTGTGCAGCAGTTTTTCTTCCTGCTCTCCGTCCACAGCCCGCCGGAGTTCATACATATGTGAGCGGAGCACATTGCCTTCCGGTGGCTCGTCACCCCAAAGCGTTTCTTCGAGTTCAGGACGAGAAACGACTGACGGGCTTGCGCGCATCAGTACTTCCAGAAGCCGTCGCTCACTTGCGGACAGTTGTATCTGCCGTGATCCGCGCCATATATGCTGAGTATCCAGATCGAATGAAAGGTCGCCCACAGTGAGCTTGCGCCTTCTGCCACGACTTCGGGCAAGCAGCGCTTCGATGCGCACCTCAAGCTCTGCGAACGCGAATGGTTTAATCAGGTAGTCATCCGCACCTGCTCTGAATCCGGAAATTTTGTCATCGAGATCGTCACGAGCGGTCAGCATGAGGATGGGTATATGGCAGTCCCGTGCACGCAGAGCGCGGATGACATCTACTCCTTCCTTCGTTGGCAGCCCCCAATCGATGATCAGCGCATGGTAATTCCCCTGCTGTGCAAGCGTAAGACCTGCAAGACCATCCTGGGCTGCATCCAGCAGGTATCCCCGCGGTTCCAGGTAGGCAAAAAGGTTGGCAACGAGGCTGGCATTATCCTCGAGGATGAGAATACGGGCTTGAAAAGAAGGATTCATGGTTTATTTCAGACGTTGCTGACAAAACGACGACATTTCGGTTTGTATCATAGCAAAAACACGAACGATTTCTGTTTATATTCATAGTGCCATACGGTAGAGAGTGCCGTGGGCTGATTGTACTGTGCGAGTGTGGAGGGGATAAATAATGGGTTCCAGAGCGGGTCATCCTTGTTCTTTGAAGTTGCAGGCAGCGGGTTTGCGCTCCACATCCACACGATTGAGCATACTGAAAGTCCTGGAGGCTGATTCGCAAAGATGGATTGAAGGTGAGGCGATCTTCAGGGAACTGATTGCACGCGGGACGACCATCAGCCTGGCAACTGTATATCGTGCGCTCAAGGATCTCGATCATCGCGGGGTGCTGTTACGTGAATGGCGCGTCGGGGCCAGTGGTGGAAAGGCTGTCTACAGGTTGAGCTCGCATGATTTGCAAGATCGTAAAGGAGCCATCGTATGTCGTCAGTGTGGAGCCAGTGTGCCTATGGACGATTCTGTATTACTGCATGAACACCTGAGACAACTCGCTTCCAGGCATGGTTTTGTCCTGACGGAACAGCCCGTGACGATTCATATGACCTGTGGTCGTTGTGCAGGGGCGTCAGACAAAAAGGCTCTTCATGAAAAGAATACTTCTCCGACACTTCAACATTCCATGCCATTACTCCCTGCCAGGCGTCGAAAGAATAAGGCATCTGATGTGACCTGGCCAATTGAGTGCGAGTGAAATGAACAGCCAAAATGAAGGGGCGTATGTGCTATACATTTTTCCGGTATTCCCGGCAGCAGGGAGGGGCATCACACCCGATCCAGCGGATGGGCACGATTCAAAAACAGGAGTATTCAGATGAAAAAACAATGATTGTCACCTGATTGATACTCATATTTTCTTTGTATTTACTATTTTTATAACAAAAATTTGGTTTTCAACCAATTATTTAACTTAAGGGAGATTGAAAATGGCAAAGGTGTCTTCTCGTTCATGGGGGATATTCCCGATCAGGCCGGTTGTATCTGCATTGACACTGGCTTTTGGTGGGATGGCAGGTGCAAATGCAAGTGAGCCTGTGCCGCTACCTGAAATCAAGGTCAAATCAGGGAAAACCAGTGAAAGAAGCAATGAATACAAGGTAGATAAATCTGCCAGTCAGAAATTTACCGCTCCGCTCATTGATACACCCAAATCGATCACTGTCATTACCGATGAAGTCATCAAGGATAGCGGTTCGCTGACGTTCCAGGATGCGCTGCGGACCACACCGGGGATTACTTTCGGTAGTGGTGAAGGGGGTATTGCGTCAGGTGATCGCCCGTTCATTCGTGGATTCGACGTTTTTTCATCGATTTATGTGGATGGTTTACGCGATCTCGGTACTCAGACACGTGAAATCTTCGCAGTCGAGCAGATGGAAGTACTGAAAGGCCCGAGCGGTAGTTTTGACGGTAGAGGTTCTGCAGGGGGTAGTATCAATATCGTCACCAAGCAGGCGCGGGCAGGCAACTTTTTCAAGGGTTCTGCCGGGCTCGGTACCGAAAAATTCAAGCGCGGGACAATCGATGGTAATTATACGATTGGGGAAAATGTTGCTGTCCGTCTGGTAGGAATGGCACACAAAGCGGATACCCCGGGACGTGATGGCGTCGATGTTGAACGCTGGGGGTTGATGCCTTCCATTACTCTGGGACTGAATACCGCGACCAGTGCTACCTTCAGCTGGTATCATTTTGAAACGGATGATAAGTCGGACTGGGGAATTCCGTTCATTCAGAATACTGCAAATGGCGGCATTCCGGAAGGGAAGCCGGTGGGTTCCAGAAGCGCCTGGTATGGTGTTAAGGGCCGGGATTTTCAGGATACTTCAGCCGATATCGGTACATTCAAAATTTCACATGCATTCAGCGATAATCTGGTCGTGCGCAATACTACGCGCTATAGCATCACGACCAATGAATTCTTCGTCGGTCGCCCTAACATCAGCAGTGCTGATTTTGCAGCGGGCCTTGTGAACAGGGACGCTACGAGAAACCGTGGCACCAGAACCGAGACGGTTGCCAACCTGACGGATGTATCGTTCATCTTTGATACCGGGTTCATCAAACATAGTTTGAATGCCGGTTTTGAAGTCAGTTGGGAAGATTATCGGAATCGTACCTATGCCGGTGGTAGGATCACAAATGCGGCTGACCGTCTGGCGCCGCTGGGTAATCCTGATTCATCAGTTGCGTTCGATCCCGTCACCCGCAACCCGTATCCCAGTGCAGAAATAGAAGCTCATAACAAATCAGCTTATATATTTGACAGTATGGAGCTGACAGAAAAAATACTGCTCAATGCCGGTATTCGATTTGATAATTATCAGGTCGATTTACAGAATCGCAATGCCAGTACCGGTGCCAATACGACTTCTTTCAAGCAGAACAAAAGTTTCTTCAATTATCAGGTAGGGGCTGTTTATAAGATGCAGCCCAATGCGAACATTTATGCAGCCTTTGCCACATCTTCTTCACCTGTTGGTTTGTCCATGGGAGATTTCGGTTATGCGGGCGGTGATCTAAATGCTAATACAGAAAGTTTGAAGCCAGAACGTACCGAAACTTATGAAGTAGGTACCAAGTGGCATGTATTGCACGATCTGGCGCTGACTGCCGCAGTGTTCCACACGATCAAAACCAATGCACGCGTCAACGTGGGCCCATCTGTTGAGAATGCAGGTAGAGCTGTAGTGAATGGTTTTGAACTTGGTTTTGCAGGGAACGTGACTGATAAGTGGAATGTATTCGGGGGGTATACCTTCCTCGATGCGGAACAGACTCGGGTAGGCGACAGCACCGACCAGAATGCAGTTGGCTCAGCCAGTACCAAAGGTAAACAATTGCATGGTACTCCCAAGCATGCTGCCAGCTTCTGGACTACCTACAAGGTGCTGCCACGTGTAACGTTTGGTGGGGGGCTATTCTATACCGGCAAGGTATATGCTGATCCCAGTAACAATGGCTATCTCCCGTCCTATGTGCGTTTCGACCTGATGGCAAAATATAACATCAGCCAGAATCTGGACGTGCAGTTGAATGTTCAGAATCTGACGGACAAACGTTATTTCAATACGACCTATTTTCGCCACTATGCTATACCGGCACCGGGACGTGTTGCGTTTGTCAACCTGAACTTAAAATTCTGATGTTGTATGGCAGGCAGATAAGTATCCTGCCAGTCGGGTGAATACAAACCTGGGCAACCTCTGCGGGAATTTATTTCCGCAGAGGTTGTTTGGCTGTGACCAGATGTGCCGCTATTGGGCTCAATATTGCGGGACTGCGTTAATATAGAGCCTTATTTTTACGAGCCTGAAGATAATCCATTACGGCCTGCCCTGATCCCTTGAAACAGGGGTTTACGCGACGGCGCTGCAGCGATCCGAGATACAGTGGGTCGTAGTAGTATCTCACCAGTTTTTCGATCCAGATTTTGTTCGATTGAATTTCATTTTTGTTTTCAAAGTCGGATCGTGCATTTTCCAGATCTTCTGACACTTCCTGAAATCTGTCTCCTCCCAGTTTCTTACTGATTGCCTGCAAGGCACCGGCGTATTTGTCAAATAGCTGTCTTGCCTGCTGACGCAGTATTTCCCGAGTTTCAACCGTTGAAGCCAGTGGCGGGATCGCTTGCCGGATCCGTTGTGCCTGGCCGATCGGTGTAGTGAGGATGTAATCCTCAAAAATGTTATCTACTCGGGTGGCAAGGGGTTCATCTACCCAGATGATTTCCGAATTGCGCAGATGATGGAAAAAACTGTCAGGCAAATATACTTTGCCGGTATGCCGGCTTTCATCTTCCACGATTACTGGTTCAGACAGGTTGTTTTGTTCCAGCTTGAGCAGGTTGACGGCCAGGTGGTTTTCGAAATCGATTTGTGAAGGTTGAGGAACAGACATTCCGCCGAAGGCGGAGCCGCGATGCCGGGCAAGGGCTTCGATGTCGAGGACTGGATGACTGTTGCTGATGTCATGGATCAGCCGGGTTTTGCCGCTGCCCGTCGGCCCGGTAATCACCAGCAGTTTACGATGTTCACTGAACCGGTCGATGGTACTGATTAAAAATTGTCTTGCCCGTTTATAACCGCCAGTGATCAGGGGGCTGTCAATACCGGTATCTCTCAGCCATTGCTGTGTGATCTGTGAACGCTTGCCCCCGCGGAAACAATACAGTATGGCTTGAGGGTGCTGATGGATGAAATCGAGCCACTGCTGCAGTCGATTTTGTTTGACTGAACCCGAAACCATCTCATAGCCCAGTTTGATGGCCGCTTCAGAGCCTTGTTGCTTGTAGGTGGTGCCAACGAGGGCACGTTCCTCATCGTTGAGGATGGGCAGATTGACTGCGCCGGGCAGAGATCCTTGCGTGAACTCGACGGGTGCACGTACGTCAATCAGCGGCGTATCTGCTATGAATAAGGCCGTCAGGTCATCGATGCCGATGTCTGGATTACACAAACTGTACCGCTTTGTCTTGATGGGGGTGAACGGTTCCCACTATGACGGCAGATGGGAACCGGGTGTGCAACGCCTGCAGCATGGTCTGACTGGTTTCGGGTGCTACACTCAGCAGCAAACCGCCGCTGGTCTGCGGGTCATGGATCAGTAGTTTATGCAGCGCATCCAGTGTTGAATCGTCGATGTGTGGTGTGGTGTATTCCGCGTTTGTCCGGTGTGCTTTGGTCAGGCAACCGTTTTCCAGGCAATGGAAAGTCTTGTCAAACCGGGGGAGGCTGCCGGTTTCGATGCGCAGGGTGACATCACTGGCATTCGCCAGTTGCATGGCGTGGCCGGAAAAACCGAATCCCGTGATGTCGGTGGCAGCGTGAATGAATGCCTGTAAATCCGGCGACATGCAGTCGATAGCGTTATTGATGGCTGTCATGCTATCGAGCGCTTCGATGATGTCTTCCTCACGCAGTTGCTGTCGTTTCACTGCGGCTGTCATGGTGCCCGTTCCCAGCGCCTTGGTCAGAATCAGATGATCTCCGGGTCTGGCGCCAGCGTTGGTCCATACCTGACGAGGATTGACAAACCCGGTGACCGACAGGCCAAACTTCAGGGTGTCATCGTCGATCGAATGGCCTCCAACGAAATTGGCACCAGCTTCGGCAATCTTGTCGCTGGCGCCTTGCAGAACATCGACGATGACATGTTCGGGCAGAGCCGCCAGCGGAAATGCCAGAATACCCATGGCTGTCACCGGTCTGCCGCCCATGGCATAAACATCGCTGAGCGCATTGGCAGCAGCGATTTCACCGAAAAGCTTCGGGGTATCGACGATTGGCGTGAAGAAATCCAACGTCTGTACTAGAGCAGTTTCTTCATTGACCCGGTAGATGGCAGCATCGTCGAAATACCGGCCATCCACCATCAGTGCGGGGTGCGCAACTGGAAAACCGACCTGCTGCAAAATCCGGCGCAGTTCCGTTGCTGCAACCTTGGCAGCACACCCGCCTTTCTGTACCGTCTGGGTCAGTGCAATTTTTTCTGAGGGCATGATTGTTCGAAAGAGAAAGCGTTCTTGAGAGGAAGAAGGTATAGGGAATGAGGTTGATGTGTCAAATACTCCGGCAGTACCGGCCCATGGCAAATTCAGTGGAATTGCGGTTGTCCGCTGGCGGACTGAAACCCCATGGTCGGTGACGGTATATAATAGCGCCAGGGTTAACCTGTCTCGTTATCAATAATTCTGCCATGCCACTTCTTACGCTCGACAACGCCTGCCTGGCTTTTGGTCATCATGCTTTACTCGATCATGCCGCGCTTCAACTCGACCCGGGTGAACGGATCGGGCTGATCGGGCGCAATGGTGCCGGTAAATCCAGCCTGTTACGCGTTCTGGCAGGTGAGATCAAGCTGGATGATGGACAACTGTGGGTGGCGCCAGGGATGAATGTCGCCTACATCCCGCAGGAACCGACGCTGGATGAGAGCGCATCCGTATTTGCCGAAGTGGCGCGCGGCCTGGGTACGCTGGCGCAGACTCTGCTGGATTATCATGAAGTTTCTCACGCACTGGGAGAGGAGGGGGCGGATACCAAAGCACTGCTCGATCGCATGCAGCATTTGCAGGGAGTGCTGGAAGCCCAAAATGGCTGGAGTCTGCATCATAAGGTGGAAACAGTGATCAACCGGCTCGAACTGCCGGAAGATGCCATTGCGGGCACATTGTCAGGGGGGGCCAGAAAACGGGTGGCGCTGGCACGGGCACTGGTTGTATCGCCAAACGTGCTGTTGCTGGATGAACCCACTAATCATCTGGATTTTTCCTCCATCGAATGGCTGGAAGAAACATTGCAGAATTTTCCCGGCAGCGTGATTTTCATTACCCATGACCGGCGTTTTCTGGATAACGTGGCGACCCGTATCATTGAACTGGATCGCGGTGAGCTGAAAAGTTTTGCTGGTAATTTCTCTGCATATCAGCAAAAGAAAGCTGAATTGATGGAAGTCGAATCGATTCATAACAGAAAGTTCGATAAGGTACTGGATCAGGAGGAAGTCTGGATACGCAAAGGCATTCAGGCCAGACGCACCCGCAACGAGGGCAGGGTGAGAAGGCTGGAAGCACTGAGATTGGAACGTGCTGCCCGGCGGGAGCGGATCGGTAATGTCAATTTCCGGGTGGATGCCGGGCAGCATTCCGGGCAGCTGGTCGCGGAACTGGAGCATGTGACCAAAAATTTTGGAGATAAGACCATCATTCAGGATTTTTCCTGTCGCATCATGCGGGGTGATCGTATCGGATTGCTGGGCCCCAATGGTGCTGGTAAATCTACCCTGCTGAAACTGATACTGGGCGAATTGCAGCCGGATAGCGGGACGGTTCGGCTGGGTACCCGTTTGTCCGTTGCCTATTTTGACCAGTTGCGAGAGCAGCTGAATGAAGATATGACGCTGGTCGATTCCATCAGCCAGGGCTCGGAGTTTATTGAAATCGATGGTAAGCGCAGGCATGTCATCAGTTATCTGGAGGATTTCCTGTTTCCGCCTCAGCGTGCCCGCTCACCCGTGAAATCTCTGTCCGGTGGTGAACGCAACCGGTTGCTGCTCGCTCGCCTGTTTACGCGTCCGGCCAATGTGCTGATTCTGGATGAGCCTACCAATGATCTCGATATCGAGACGCTCGAATTACTGGAAACGTTATTGCAGGACTATACCGGCACACTTTTTCTGGTCAGCCATGATCGTGCCTTCATTGATAATGTGGTTACTCAGGCCATCGTATTTGAAGGAAACGGGCATTTGCGTGAATATGCAGGTGGCTATCAGGAATGGCTGCAATCCAGATCAGCTACGAAAGCCATCCGAAAAGAGAACAGTGATTCTCCCGTGCCGGTAGCCGGACTCGGCCAGATCAGGAAAGACAAGTCATCTCTTCCTGCCGGTTTGAGTTATCAGGAGACAAATGAGCTTGCAGCGCTGCCGGGGAAAATCGATGTACTCGAACAAGAGCAGATAGTGGTTACCCGGAAACTGAGTGATCCTGCCCTTTACAAGAATAACCATAATGAAGCAATGGAATTGCAGGCGCGTGCTGCAGCACTGGAAAAGGAGCTTTCCCTATACTATACTCGCTGGGAGGCGCTGGAGCATAAGCAGACCATGGCAGAATCAGCCCGCAAGAAGAACTAGAAAAATAAATTTCCTTATACACAACAGGGACATAGCGATAGGCTTCATTGACTAAACGACCCCCATCGTTTAAAGTTCGCTTTTTTTGAGAGGAGGATGCAAAAGTGAAAAAGGCAGCAGCCATTAAACTACTTATCGCTTCTGGCATGATTCTGTCGTTTTCCGGCATGGCAAGTGCAGCCGGGAATACTGATTCGGTCCAGAGCAAAATTGTCATGTGCCAAGGCTGTCATGGTATAGAGGGATATCGTACTGCGTACCCACATGTTTATCATGTGCCGAAACTGGGTGGACAGCATTCAGCTTACCTGGTCAAAGCACTGAAAGATTACAGATCCGGAGAGCGTAACCATCCAACCATGGTTGGTATTGCAGGGACACTTTCCGATGAGGATATCGATGCGTTGGCTGCTTATTACGCCGGTAATTGATTACTCTTCTTAATCCAGGGGGATATAAACAACATGAAAAGCTATTTGGTGGCCGCAGTCAGCGGGTTGATATTTTTTTTATCGGGACAGGTAAGCGCAGCAGATATTGAAGCCGGGAAAAAGAAAGCAGAGGAGATATGCTCATCCTGTCACGGTCTGGATGGCAACAGTCCGGTGCCAATGTTTCCGAAAATTGGCGGCCAGCCCAGAACCTACATCGAGAAAGTATTGAAAGATTACAAATCAGGGGTACGTAAGGATCCGGTCATGGCCGGTATGGCAGCTGCCTTGAGTGCGGAAGATATCGACAATCTGGCGTTTTACTATTCCAGCCAGTCAGGATTACAAGTCAAGCGGTAAAACCGCTTCCGTTATTTATACGGAGGCTGAGAAGCGGAGTGTGTCCCGGGGTCGGGTACATTCCGCTTTTTTATTTGTTTCCAATGCGTTTATCCATACATTCAAGATAAATTTCGGCATCAGGTGCAGTCTGATTGCGCTGTGAATGCCAGAGCATCTCTGCAAGGCATTCCATTACGTGATGCATCGCTTCGTGTTCATCTCCCTGCAATCTGGTTTTCAGTTGCTCAAAACGCTGCAAGATACCAGCCGGCTGATCAATGGCAAGCTGCTCGCGGATAGCGACATGCATACTCATGTGCAGAAAGGGATTCGTCTCACCCAGTTCAGGCGGGAAGTCTTTGTCGAGATAACGTTCCACGTCCTGCAGCATGGAATGATATTCCGGGTGCTGCAGAATGACTTCCAGCGCAATGGTTTCCATGCCGGATAACGGTTCTTTTCGATGATATTTCTGCCAGGTATCAAAAAACAGCCGGCGTGCTTGATCTCTCGATGGGTTGAACATTACCGCAGATTTTGTAAAGGGTGATACCAGAAGATGACAGGATAATTCTGCTGTCATCATACACCGAAGAAAACATGATTTCCGGTAAAGGTGGAACTGCGCAATTTCAACCTGATTCATGACGGGTGCATGAATATCCCTGCCCTGATTTGATCGGGTAGGTTTGAAGTGCTTACCTTTCCTGATCGATGGTAGTACACTAGACCGGCAACACTCGTGTTTTCTGTCAACGGATGGTTTTTAATGATGAGTCGGGTATCACAAGCACTTGCGCCCGTTTTATTTTTACCGCACGGTGGCGGGCCGTTACCTATCCTGGGTGACAAAGGGCATGAGAAGATGGTTTCCTTTCTGAGAAAAATCGCGATCGAGCTGGGTGAACCGCCAGCAATTCTGATTATCAGTGCCCACTGGGAAGAGGAACAGGCGACGATAACGAGCAATAGTCAACCTGGAATAATTTATGATTATTATGGATTTCCTGCTGCGGCTTACGAAATTCAATATGCAGCGCCTGGTTATCCCGGGCTGGCGAATGAAATTTATACCCTGTTGACAGCAAACGGTATTCCGGCGAGACTCGATGAACAACGCGGTTTCGATCACGGGATGTTTGTACCGCTCAAGCTGATGTTTCCACACGCCCGGATTCCTTGTGTCCAGTTGTCGTTGTTGAATAACCTGAATCCCCGAATGCATATTGCGCTTGGCAAAGCCATTACCGCTTTGCGAAGCAGAAATATTCTGATCGTCGGTTCAGGCATGTCATTTCACAATTTGAAAGCATTTTTCTCGAGCACGGTTGATGGCCGCGGAGAAAATGAGGCATTTGACAACTGGCTGATTGAAACATGCACCCATCCGGCAATTGCACCCGAAGCACGTGAACAGCGGTTGATCGAGTGGGAAAAGGCGCCTTTTGCCCGATTCTGTCATCCAAGAGAAGAACACTTGTTGCCATTGCATGTCTGTTATGGTGTCGCTTGTGTCGATACCCCGACAGCACGGACTGTATTCAACGGAGAAATCATGGGCAGGAAAGTAACGAGCTTTCTCTGGCAGTAGGCTGCTGACGGAACATGCGAATTCAGTATCATCGGCCTGGAACATTTGGAATCGTGATGAAACTCAGTGGAGAATCCGTATGAAAAAACTGAAATTAAAAGCCGCGGTATCTGGTTTCCTGTTTACTGCCATGTTAATGAACAGTGCATGGTCGGCACAAGAAGAGAAGCCCGGTACCGGTTTCGCGTGGAAGGATGGTGCAGAAATTTACGCCAAAATCTGTGCTTATTGTCATGAGGCCAATGTCGGGCCGCAAATTCGTAACCGTGAACTTCCTGCAATCTATATCCGTGCGATCGTTCGTAATGGAAGCCGGGCCATGCCCGCTTTTCGCTCTTCTGAAATCGACGATGAATCACTGGCAAAAGTGGCAGATTTCATTTCTCAGAAAGCATCTCAGTATTGAAGGAGGTCCTGTTCCATGGATGAAACCCGACGTGACTTCATCAAAGGTATGTTTGCCAGTGGAACTTTCCTGGCTCTTGGTGTGCCCGGAATTGCTCGAGCGGCATCGGTTGGGTCACTTTTCGACAGCACACGGAATTGCCGGTTATTGCTGGGAAATACCACCGGTGCCGAATCATTTGCAAAAGGTGTGCAGTCTGCCTGTTTCAACCATGGCAGCCGCCGTCATGGTGCGTTACCGGTATTCCGGTTCGAAAGTGAGCTATCAACCGGTTTTTTGCATCTGGTCGATTTGTTGATGCAATCGCGGAATACACGCTGGATTGCTGTCATGGATCATGCCGATGCAGCCATATTTACTGAGCTGATACGAAATTCCGCCGCTCACCTGCTGGCATCAGGCTCACATGCTTTTGCAGCCGGTGATCATGCGGCTCTGCCGTTGCGTCATGTATGGGCTGCGGCATCACCAGCCTACAGTACAGGAGGGCTGCTGGCATCGATGCTGGCTCGCGAGCAGTACAGTTTCTCGATTGTCGAACGTTTTCTCACGCAATCAGCGGGGGAAGGTATAGAGAATGGTGCACCATCTCTCCCGGAATTTTTGCCGTATCACCGGGCTGATCAGCCTGTAACCCGTTTGTATTGTGCTGGTGTACCGCTTCCGGAAGCCGGCCGGCTGCTCGGCTGGGAAACATCAAAAAATCAGGAATCCTTATTTTCCCGGGCCATTGCCTCTACTGCCAGCCGGAATGAAACAGCAGGTAGTACGACAGTTGAATATCCGCAATCCGGTGACTGGGTTGAAGCTACCGGTTATGCAGTTGCAGCAGCTGCACTGGGGATGAAAATAAACCGGGAATCATGTTCTGAGCGCGCATTCGTATATCGGTCAGGTCAGGGTCATCCGGATCATAAAGGGTTGTCGGGAGTAAATTTTGCCTCATTTGTAATCGACGTGTAGGGAGAATACAGTATGGCCAGTAAATATATTGCATTGCCGAAAGGAGTATCAGAAAAAGATTTCGAGGCGGCCGTCAGTCATTTTCGCGGAATACTGGGTGATGACGCCGTACTCACCAGTGCGGAACAGCTGATACCCTATACCAAGACCATGATGCCGGTTCCTGATGCCGAGCATACGCCCTCCATCGCATTGCTGGCGACAACGGTTGAACAGATCCAGAAAATCGTTGCGGTTTGTAATCAGTACAAGATACCGGTCTGGACGATTTCCACCGGCAAAAATTCAGGTTATGGTTCGGCAGCTCCGGCGGAGCGCGGTCAGATAGTGCTCGATCTCAAACGTATGAATCGTATCCTCGAAGTGGATAAGGATCTGGCCTTTGCCCTGGTTGAGCCCGGGGTGACGTACCAGCAGCTCTACGATTACATCAAAGAACATAAACTGGGTCTGTGGTTATCCATGCCTGCGCCTTCAGCCATTGCCGGGCCGGTTGGTAATACGCTGGATCGTGGTGTCGGGTATACACCCTATGGAGAACATTTTCTGTTCGCTTGCGGTATGGAAGTGGTGCTTGCCAATGGTGAAGTGCTGCGCACGGGGATGGGATCGATGCCTAACTCTAATACCTGGCAGGTATTCAAATGGGGGTATGGCCCCTATCTGGATGGTATTTTTACGCAGTCCAACTATGGCATCGTTACCAAATTCGGATTCTGGCTGATGCCTGAACCCCCGGCGTTCAAGCCATTCGTGATTCAATACGAACATGAAGAAGACATCGTGGAAATCGTGGAAACGATCCGCCCGCTGCGTATCAGTGGAGTCATTCCAAATGCAGTCGTTATTGCACATGCGCTGTATGAAGCACCTGTGAAAGCGCGGCGGGGTGATTATGTGAGCGGACCGGGTTCGATTCCGGATGAGGCCGTTTACCGGATTATGAAAGATCATAAACTCGGGATCTGGAATGTGTATGCGGCGCTCTATGGCACGCAGGAACAGATTGATGTGAACTGGAAGATCGTGACACAGGCATTTGGTCAGTCGGGCAAGGCCAAAATCCTGACAGAGCAGGAAGCGGCAAATGATCCTGCATTTGCTTATCGCACCAAGCTCATGCGTGGAGAAATGACATTGACAGAATTTTCGCTGTATAACTGGCGTGGAGGTGGCGGGTCGATGTGGTTCGCACCTGTTTCCCAGGCGCGAGGAAGCGAAACACTCAAGCAGATGGCGCTGACCAAGCAGATTCTTGCCAAGTACGGGCTGGATTATTCCGGTGAATTTATCGTCGGGATGCGTGATATGCACCATATCGTCGATGTCTTGTACGACAAGACCGATGCAGAGCAGACGAAAGCAGCCTATCAGTGTTTTGACGAGTTACTGACCGAATTTTCTGCACGAGGGTATGGAATTTATCGTGTCAATACGGCGTTCATGGATAAGGTGGCTGAAACCTATGGCCCGGTACAGAGAAATATTCACAGAACACTTAAAAAGGCGCTGGATCCTAACGGGATCCTGGCACCGGGAAAATCAGGCATTCGTTGACTGTATTTGTTCTTTGTACAAGAAATGACCATCTCAAAGCGAGGAGTACAGATGAGACGAATCAGGGCTGCAGTGGTTTACCAGAAAGGCGGGCCTTTTCAGATCGAAGATCTGAGGCTGGAAGCGCCGCGTACCGATGAGGTGCTGGTACGCATCGTAGCGACCGGGATGTGTCATACCGACATGGTGGCTCGTGACCAGCTTTATGATGTACCGCTACCGGTAGTCCTCGGGCATGAAGGTTCAGGTATCGTTGAACAGATCGGCGATGGTGTAAGAAAAGTGGCAGTTGGTAACCATGTTGTACTTACCTATATGTGGTGCGGTCATTGCAAACCCTGCCTGCGTGGCGACCTGACCTACTGCGAGCATTTTTATGCGCTGAATTTCGGGGGAGTACGTGAAGACGGCAGTACTTCGACCTCTCTGGCAAACGACACCCGGAGACCGATTCACGATCATTTTTTTGGACAATCGTCATTTGGCACATTTGCTCTGGTGCATGAACGCAATGTGATCAAAGTACCCGAAACTGCACCACTGGAACTACTTGGGCCATTGGGTTGCGGCATTCAGACGGGTGCCGGGGCGGTCATTAATACACTTAAAGTCAGCCCGGGCAGCAGTTTTGTAGCATTCGGCGGGGGTGCGGTAGGATTGAGTGCGGTGATGGCGGCACATGCTGCCGGTGCTACGACAATCATTTCTGTCGATGTAGTTCCTTCACGCTTGGCGCTGGCAATGGAACTTGGCGCGACCCATACCATCAACAGTCGTGAAACGGATCCTGTTGAAGCGGTTCACAAGATTATTAATGGAGGGGCTGATTTCACTTTGGAATCGAGTGGACGCCCGGCCGTATTGCGCCAGGCCATCGATGCACTGGCGATCCGGGGGACATGCGGTATCGTCGGCGCGCCTGCACTGGGTACTGAGGCGAGTTTCGATGTCAATGGCGTAATGACGACAGGCAAGCGCATCATCGGGATCGTCGAAGGGGACAGTAAGCCGGACCTTTTCATCCCGGCACTGGTCGAGCTCTACCAGCAAGGGAAATTTCCTTTCGACAGGCTGGTGAAGTTTTATTCCCTCGATCAGATCAATCAGGCTGCCGAGGATAGTGAAAAGGGCATCACGATCAAGCCGATCATCCGGTTGCAATCATAGATTTTATACTTCACCTCCTGCCTCGTAAATCTGCACGAAATATGTTACAGATAAGAAAACAGAACTTTGACCGTTTGTCCGGATTCTGGCCGACTGTTTATCAGTATCCGGTGATGTAATTCTAATTTTCGTTAGAAACACATTAATAATCCAGGGGCACAGGGTGATGTGTTTGGCGATATTGGGGCTGGCCTCCAGCTCGTGTAGCGCGTATTGACCAAGTGATCCTCCAAGGCGCCCAAGCTGTCGAATGCACGATTGTGGAAATACTTCTCCCGAAGGTGTATCCAAAGCTGCTCAACCGGATTGAGCTCGGGCGGATAGGTCGAGTATATCCGCCCCCTTCGTTTCGAGCGTTTATATTTTCACGTTGAGCGAGGCATAGAAAGAGCGGCCGGCACCTGGCGAGAACATCGGCTGATAGGACGAGGCCGGGTAGAAGAAATTGTCGTACCAGACGTATTCGTACTTGCGGTTGAACATATTCTTGATCTGCAGGTCGATTTCCAGGTTCTTGGTCAGCGCATAGTGCACGCCACCGTTGAACAAGATGTATCCACCGTACTTGCCCTTGCTGTTCTGGTCATCGATGTAATAGCTGCTTTGGGCACGCCCTTGCAGGTCGAAACGCAGGCTTTCGGTGACCTGGTAGTCCATGCCGACATTGGTGATGTGACGCGGTGTGGAAAAGACTTCCTTGCCGACCAGAGAAATGCCGTCGGAGGTGTAGCCGCCGACGATCTTGGCTTCCTGGTAGGCGTGCGAGAACCACAATTTGATCTTGTCGGTAATGTGAGCGTTGATCTGGAAATCGACGCCTTTGCGGCGTGTTTCTCCCAGGTTCTGCGTTGCATTGGCGCTCGGCAGGTTGGCGACCTCGGCAGTGGCATCCTGCTGCCAGAGCGCGATTCGGGCTTCTGTCCGCTCAGTCAGACGGAACTTGGTGCCCAGTTCGATGCCGGTATTGATTGACGGCTTGATTTCAGCAGTACCAGTAGTCAGGTAGGCCGGTGAGCGGGATCCGGTGACGATCTGGAAGGTACGTCCCCAGTTGCCATAGACGCTGAAGGCTGCCGACGGACTATATACGATGCTCAGCTTGGGCTGGTTGATCCAGTCGTAATCTTGCAAGGGATAGGTCTGTCCGGTCGCGTTGAGCGTGGTGTGTCCCTTGAACGTGTCAGTTCGGATCGCTGGTACGATCTTCCAGGATCTACCCGGTTTGATGACTGCCTGAACGTAGGCGCCGAAGTTGTCGAGGGTATAGCTGTCGTCGTTGGCTGTCGAGGCAGGTGTGGAGAAATTTGTCGGCTCGGCATAGGCGTAACGATAGCGACGATAGCGGTTGTTCTGGTGTTCGTAGTTGAAGCCGCCCTCGATGGCGATTTGCTCGTTAGCCTGCCAAGTCAGTGTGTTGATCCAGCCCAGGTGTTTCTCGTTCCATAGGCGGCGTTGGCGTGGCAGGGTACTGCCTGAGTAGCTGCTGTAGGTGACATGACGATCATCATCGATGCTGTTGTAATACAGTTTGCTACTGTAGGCCAGGTTCTGGCTGAGTTGATAATCCAGATGGCCGCTCAACTGCTGCATGTCGCGGCTGTCGTGGTCGTTGGCATTGCGGGGGGCGGACTGCCAGCGGTCAGCGGCGAGTTCGCTGGCAGTCATGTAGCCAGGGGATTTCGCCTCATGGCTGTAAATGCGAGCAATCAGGCCGGCCTTCAGGCCGCCGGCATCCGAGGTGTAGAACCATTTGCCGCCGACGCCGTATTTTTTGGAACGGGAATGATCGCGATAGCCGTCGGAATCCTGCTTGGCTACGAAATAGTTCTGCGCGAAGCCACCCGATTCATGACCCAGCGTTGCCTGCACTTCCTGTGTGTTGAAGCTGCCGACGGACAGTCGGGCGTTGATGTAGTTGCCGCCCTGGCGGGTAGCGACATTGATGTTGCCGCCGATGTTGTGCAGACCGTAACGTGGATCGTTGGTGCCACGGACGACTTCGATATACTCGATATCTAGCGGGAAGATCATGTCGAGATGGCGCATATTCCCGCTATTGATATTACCCGGTACACCGTCGATCAACAGCTTGATGCCGTTGATGTAGCCCTCGCCGTTGAAGGCGCGGAAGGAGGGCTTGCCGGATTCGGCGCCGAGACGGAATTCGGTCAACTGTATGCCGGGCATCTGGCCGATCAATTCCCAGCTGTTCATCACGTTTTTGTCCTGCACACGCTCGGCACCCATTACGTCGACCGAAGTCAGGATGCTGCGTGTTGGCAAGGAGCCGGTGTTGCCGGAATTGATCGTCACTTCCCCCAGTACGACCATTGACTCCTGTGCCTGAGCGCTGGACAGCGCCAGGGCAATCAGCCAGACGAGCCGGCTGGGTTTGAATCCGGATTTTTCATTGAGCCAGCCGATGCGCCATACGTGTGCTGGACTTCTGTCGCCAGTCGAAATATCGTGTGCCGATCTGATTTCACTGCTCCTGTTCTGGTACGTAGATCATCGAACCATCCTTGAGGCGAAAAGCTGTTCCGGCTTTGGTGCCTTCCCCTTCTCCGATCTGTCCCGTGGATTTGTAATGTTTCAGTTCCTCACCTTGTTTAATGATCATTTCCATGGATGGTTTGCCGGGATCCTTGATGATCACCGCGTCCTGCAGCGTGAACGGATTGAGCGGGTTTTCCATCACTGCGATCAGCAATACGGCGATGATCACGAGAAAGACATCGATGATATTGACAACACTTAGGATCGGATCATCTCCATCTTCATCTTCCAGGATTGAAAGCGATCTGCGCTCAGCCATGAACGACTCCATCCAGGTGAGTGGGTATTTCATGTGAACCGAGGATATGCTCGAGTTCCTCCAGCAACCAGCGCCGACGGATAGTGAGCACGAAATACGATAAAGAAGCCGTGAGCAGGGCAATGATTACTGCAGAAAAGGCGACGATCAGGCTTTCGGCCATTCCTTGCGCATTCCCTGCAGATACCGCAACAAGTGCGGGACCCATTGGAATCATGGTAGCTACCAGCCCGAGCATCGGAGCAACCCGGCTGGTGATGCGCAAAGGCTCGATCAGACGGAGCAGTTTCAGCTCCAGCATTTCCTGGGTGGCGGCCGGATGAGCACGCATAAAGAGGACGAGTGGCTGTCTCTGCCTGCTGCCGACAGTACGCAGCAATGTATCCATCAGCAGAGTGCCTGCAGTAAACAGGGCATAGATAAACATCAGGCCAAGCACGATCAGGACGGGTGTCAGAAACAGCCGGGAGATTTCATAAAATAATGATTCAAGCGCATTCATGGTTTTTTAAGTCAGGTCAGTCAGGAATTTTTGTGTTTAAGAAAGTTTCAAGCCGGAGAATGCCTGCCGTTCCCGGTAGGTGCGCCAGGACTGGTAGACAGCGCCTGCAGCGATGATGCCGATGAGCAGCCAGGCATAATTCCACAGGACTTCTTCGATCATTGGCTGAACAGGGGTCTCGACCATTTGCTGGCCGCGTACGATGTCCGCAGTCTGTTGTGGTTCAGGTTGTGGATTGGCTTGGCTTTCAACAGGAGTATCGGGGGTATTCAGACCATAGCCGGCTGCCAGTTCAGCGACATATGCTTTGAAAGTGGCGTTGTCGGTCTGGATATCATGGCGATTTGCGATGTCGGTATAGACCTCGACCAGTTCGCGTCTGGTCTGTTCGCTTGCTTCCCAGTAATCCTTGCGGATAGCTTCCAGCATGCGTTCAGCGATCTGGGCCAGCGCGGCAGGATTCGATTTCTCGAACCAGTCACGCATGTCGAGGTTATAACGGTCGGCAATATAGCTCTGGTGAAATTCCTCCCATTGATCATCCCGGGTGATATTACGATCCATGACCTGCCATCCCCAGAAGTTGTTGATCGTATCGAGCATCTGCAATGTTCCGGAATAGCCTTCTTTCTGCATTTCCCTGATCCAGTTCGGGTGCTGGTAAACCGCACGCAATTCCCTGGCCATGAATTTTTCTGCCGACTCAAGCCTGGCGCGTGCCGGATCGCGCAGATTGGAAATATAGAGTTGCGGGCTCGTCCCATCCAGATGCCGTACTGCCATCGATATTCCTCCCAGATATTCGAATGGATGATCCGTATCGAGCAGGCCGCGCAGGTTGGATGAACGTGAAAACACTGCAGCACTCGTGCCGCGCAGATGTTCCGCGTAGGCGTTTATTTCGTTTCCTTTGCCATCGGTAAGTTTCTGGCTCCAGTGTGCCGGGTTCGGCCCGTAAGCCCAGGACATGCGTGACAGATAGAGGTTCTCGAGCTTGCCGTCCTTCTCGTCCCATTTATCCGAAGCCAGAGTGGCTTGGGTCAGGCGTGTGCTGTAGTCACCACTTTCATTGCCAAAAATACGTGTCAAGGCAAATTCCCTGGCCGTTTCAGGTGTTACTCCCAGCTTCTCCAATTGTGCCCGGATACGCCGGGTATTGGCACGTATGGGGTTTTCACTGTCGGGTTCGTCCTGTTCAGCCAATAGTGTGATTGCCTGGTTGAATCGTTCCATTACATTTGGAAACTGGTCACGATACAGTCCGGTCAGTGAAATGACCGTATCGATACGGGGACGCCCCAGCTCGCTCAGGGGAATGACTTCCATACCGGTTACCCGCCCACCCTCATCCCATACAGGTCGCACACCCATGGCATAGAATATCTGTGCCTCGAGCATGCCGAGATGGCGCATGGTTTCAGTGCTCCACATCGAGAAGGCGAGTTTTTCCGGAAATTTGTCGTGTGTGAGTTTGTAGCTGGCAATCAATTGTTCGACTGCCTGCCTGCCCGCTTCATAAGCCGCACGAGTGGGGACTCTTCCGGGGTCGAATCCGTACATGTTGCGGCCGGTCGGCAGTGCATCCGGGTTGCGGATCGGGTCTCCACCATACGAAGGATCGATCCAGCGCGATGATAATCCTTTTACGATTGAATCTATTTCCGGGGCTGCATGCAGATTCATGCGAAATGTGCGGCCGCGTTCAGCCATTGCTCGCAATCCGGGATCGTTGATATCGTTCAGTGGCTGATCGGAGAAGACATACGTCTCAACGAAGCGATAGGGTTCGGATTGCTGAATTTTGCGGTAGTCTTCGCGCAGCAGAGTGCGGGCATCTTCGATACCCAGCAGATCGTAGAGGGGTTGCCCGAGCATCTGCATGACGTTGCTGATCTGATGAGCCTGTTCCGCATCGCGTCCGAGAGTATGCAAACCCAGTGGTTGCTGGGCTGTCCCGAGATCTTCGAGATAATCTTCGATGTCCCGCAAAAAATTGTCGAAATTTCGTTCCAGTTCAGCGACTTTCCATTGCATATCCTGATGGATATTCATTCTGACTGCCTGTTCGATGATCAGCTTGCGGTTATTGTCGCGCACCAGGCCCTGGTCCAGTGACTGGTATTCCCGGATCAGGTCATTGAGCCGGACGAAATCATCGGAGAGACCAGCCGGAGAAAAGGCAGGCGTCTGATGGCTGATGATGACCCCGCGTCCCCGGCGTTTGACGTGAATGGCCTCGCCGATGTTATCCACGATATAGGGATAGATCACCGGCAGGTTGCCAACCAGAATGTTGGGATAGTCATACGCCCACAGACCGCGCTCTTTCCCCGGTGTCCATTCCTGGGTACCGTGTGTGCCAAAATGTACGATGGCATCGGCGCTGAATTGTTCGCGTATCCACAAATAGCTGGCGAGATAGGCGTGCCCGGGAGGTTGCCGGGTATCGTGAAACAGTTTCTTTTCTTCTTCCATACCCGCCATTTCGCCGCGTGAAGGCTGCGGCATCACGACCAGATTGCCCAGTTGCATACGCGGAATCACGAATCCACTTGCGCCATCCTTGTGCGCAAGCCACACGCTTTCTTCCGGATTTCCCCAGTGAGCTTCGATGTCATTTCGCACCGATTCCGGCAAGGTTGCATACCACGCGCGATAGCGGGCAAGCGGGAGGAAATCCCAATGCGGGGTGCGCATCAGTTCCGGAATATCGCCAGCACGATAGGCTGGTCGCAGCATCTGTCCGACCGTATCGATCATTTGTTGTTCGGTTACGGCTTCAAAGGCATAGCCTTCCGAACGCAGATGTTCCACCAGATATTCAAGTGACCTGGGTACGTTCAGATTGGAGGCTCCCTGGTTTTTCTCACCGGGGGGATGATTCCAGAACAGCAAAGCGACACGTTTATCGGCATTGGCCCTGAGGCTGAGACGTGCCAGATTGATAGCTTTTCCGACCAATAGATCCAGCTGTTCCGGCAGAGGAACGAATTCTCCACCTTCGTTGGTAGTGAGTACGACCGGGTCCTGCAATCCGATGTATTCGGCGGTAGTCAGCGTAAAGGGAACGAAGTAGCTGCCGATCCCGGCGCTATCCTTCAGATAGTCGGTGCGTGTACCGCCGCGGTAGGAAAGGACATTGATAGCCGGTATACCGAGTGCCTGATGCCATGCCTTGCGGTTTTCCGGAGCGCTGCCAAGGAAGGTATTGACGAGTATGACCTGCGGGATGATTTTTCCCTGATAGGTGATGAGCGGCTCATCGATTGTGATATTCCGACGTTCAGCAGGATTCGGGAAATCGGCACTTCCGCGTGGCTGAACGATATCAACGGGATTTTCCCGGGAGTTGTCTGCTCCGGCGCCGGCGGATCCTCTTTCGCCAAAACCTCGGTTGCCAGTTGCCCCGGGTCGCCTGTTAGATTCATTGGAACCCGATACCTGCACGGTTGACCCGCGTGATATGCGCGTGCTGCGGTAAAACACGAGCGGCAATGCGCCTGCCTGCTCCAATGCCGACACGACTTCGTCCAGCATGCGTGTCTGTCCGTCGGCGATATAGGTGGAAGGGATTTCCATGGCGATCACCGGTCTTTCCAGTGCAGGGTCTGCCATCTGTTTTTCCCACCAGTTCAGATACTCGGGCAGTGTCGGAAAAATACTGTCGGCATGCCCCGGGTGATAAATGCCACCATCAGGAAGATCTGCCGGGGGTGGTACTTCGCTCAGATCACCTCCCTGCATCCAGATGCGCAGATAATGAAAAAGCCTTTCCCGGTTCACTTTCTGGCCGGCCACATAATAGCCGTGGAGTCGTTCGGCAATTTCCGGTGCCAATCGTATCGGGCTGATCTGGCCGCCGAAGGTTTGAAAGGTGACGACAGGTACAGCAGTTTCGCGCAGCAGCTTGCCGGCGATATGTTCGATTTGTGCCTGATCTTCGGCACGGGGAGCATCGATGATGACCAGCCGTGCTTCTGCCAGTGCCTTGCGCACTCCCTCTTCACCTTCCCGGTCTGCTTGTACCCAGTGCAGATCGATCCCCGAGCCCTCCGAAGCAGCTTGCATCAGACGGAACTTGTGTTCCAGGACGAACTGGGTCGACAACAGGGCGACCTTGTGTGCAAAAGCGGCAGGGGCTAGCAGTATCAGTGTGATCAGGAGAAATATTCGTTTCATGTATCTGTTGTCATGTACAAAGAATGTAAATCGGTCACCGCCATCAGATTGATACATTCCATGCCGTCCCGGACCAATTGGCTGTAAGTGGTTTCTGCTGATAGGAACGTGTCGTCATTTGGCTGGATGCCGTGTGTCAGAATCGCAAATTGACTTGCGCGACATAGTTGCGGCCAGTACTGATCAGCGATTGGAAATAGCGCTCATTCAGCAGGTTGTTTGCGGCAAAGCTGAGCTCGGCCATTTTGTTCCAGGTATAAATGAGTTTGGTATCGAGCAGCCAGAAAGCCTGATTTCCCCCGTAAACATTGTGAAAGACATCGATGTTTTCTGCGGTATTGAAGGATTTTGATACATGACGGCCGGTCAGGCTGCCTGACCAGTCGTGCCAGTTGGTTTCCAGCCCGGCAGTCAGGATATGTTTAGGGCTGTTTGGCATCCGTTTGCCTTCGGAATCGGGGCTGGCGCTGTTTTTCAGTGTTCTGGCGGTTGGCGTCCAGGTATAGTTGGCGTGGAGCTTGAGCCAGCCGGTCAGTACCTGATCGACCGAGAGCTCGATTCCGCGTGTGATCCCTGTCCCTGCATTGACATCGGTCGCTTCCCGCAGGGTAGTGGTAAATGTCAGATTTTTTGAAGTAATGAGATCGAACAGGCGGTTTTCAAAGAAAGTGGCCTTGAGCCGGGTGCCGGTTGCAGCCAGGTGTTGTTCGATGCCTGCTTCCCAGGAGAGTGCGGTTTCAGGTTTCAAACTGGCATTGGCATAATTTATGACAACTCCTCGTCTGGAATCGGCAAACATATCCTGCAGTGTCGGCGGGCGGAATGCGCGTCCGGCCGAGGCACGCAGTACTCCGCCTTGCCAGGGTGCCTGATACACCAGTGCAAGTTTCGGGCTGATTTCAACGACTGACTGTTTTTCGGTAGGTTTGACCACGCCAGTCTGCAGATTCCTGCTTTTCCCTTCAGCCGTCCACCAGTCCAGTCGTGTGCCAAAGTAGGCGGTCAGACGATCGGTCAGAAAGATTTCATCCTGAACAAAAAATGACGTAGTCAGGCTTTCCGAGTCGCCGGTGAGGTTGAGGGCGGTGCGAGAATCGATGTCCTGCCAGTTGCTGAGTGTGTATTCACGCCGTTTTAACGTGCCATGTTCAACTTGGAATCCGGTGGTGAGAAAGTGACGGTCGCCGAGATGAAACGAATACATTCCCTGGCCGTTGATCAATTGCTGGGGGCGGTGTGCGGAGGTGCCCGGGCCACCATCGAATGTGGAATTCTGTCCGACCAGGGTTGACCAGTAACCGCGCGACAGGTGATTGAAGCTCAGTGAAAGTTTGGAATGATTGGCAAATTCATGTTCGAAATCCAGAAAGCTGCGCAGATCATCTTCGTGGGTTTCGGCATTCAGAAAAAGTGAAGGAGTGATTCGGCCCAAGATTGTTCCACCAACATTGACTGTGCCGCTGATAACCGTATTGCCGCCGGGATCACGCAGATATGAGGTCGGATTTTCCGATCCGACATCAGAAAAAAGGTAGCGCAATCCGCCCGAGATGCGGGTAGTCGGACTGAAATCATAATAAGCTTTGATTTGTCCGACATGGTAATTCCACGGCACGTTGCCACGATCTCCGATCTGGAAAGTGGGTGTACCATTGGTAGTGTGCGTCGGGATTGCACCGGTGACGCGAGTGCCTTGCGGACCTGCCTGATTGGTAGCCGGATCGCTGAAAGACCAGCTGTCCCTGTAGCCACTGCTCGTTTCATAGCGATAGCCGATGCTGATGGCTAGCCCGTTATCGAAAACATCACGATAAACTGCGCTGCCGTAGCCACTTTCAGGTGAATTGAACTGGTAGCCGCCAGTCAGCGAAATTTCTTTTTCGGTTGGCTTCTTTGAAACCACCCGGATGACACCGGCAAAAGCATTGCCGCCATAAAGCGCAGAAGCAGCACCCGGAATGACTTCGATGCGTTCGATATCTTCCGGAAACAGGGTAGCCCAGTTGAAGGTTCCGAATGCGGGGTCGTTCATTTTCTGGTTGTCCAGCAAAACCAGCGTTCTTGAGACACCTGAGACTCCGCGGATCGAAATACGGTTGCCGCGATTTGCCGAGGGCGCCTGGCTGCCCTGACTGGCTCCCCAGATATAGACGCCTGGTGTTTCCTGCAGGATGTCACCGGCACGGCGTACGTTGCGCAGCCGGATTTTTTCTTTGTCGAACAGGTGCAATGTGCCGGGAATTTCTTCGATGGATTTATCAGAGAGTGTGGCTGAGATGACCATGGGATTGAATACGACAGGTTCATCTTTCTTTTTGGAGATACCTGTTTCGTGTGCAGCGTACAGAGCGTTGGGAGATAACGGCAGTGTGAGGTTTGAAACGAGGAAAATACAGGCGGTTTTCTTCATGATAAACAAGTCGTTGTTGAATTTTTTTTTCATTATTGTGTTTAACGCGTTGTTTGATCAATGTGACAAATTGTCGCAGCCAGGGCGTCTGCAGCATTTCCTGAGGCAAATTTCAGGATCATCGACGGATGAACGGGGAGTCTTTACGGGTCGATAATTGCCTTGCAGCTGTGGGGAATGTATGAGGGTTCGATATGCCAATGCGACAATTTGTCACATTGACCCTGAATCGGAAAAAAATAGAATATTTATGATCGATTTCGAGGCAGTACAGGAGTTGTGATATTGCTGTTTCGATTTCGTTGTCTGAAATTTTGAAAATAAATGACTTTATCCGTTTGTGTAAGGATATTGGTGCATCTGTTTATGTTGATGGGATAAACTGTATATCAGTGGATTTTTGAAGAGAGGTTTTGATAACCTATTGGAAACATTGGTGTAATATAAATTTCTGTTTTTATGAGTTGCAATTCTTGCTATAATGGCAAGCATGGTTTTGAGGGTGGGCTGGTTAGCCCATTTTTTATTTGTGGTGAGACTATGTCATTGTTTGAGCTGCTCGAACCAACGATTGCGGGCATGGGATACGAGCTGGTCGATATCGAGCAGTCTGCTCCTGGCAGGTTGTTGCGGGTATTTATCGATAAAAAAGAGGGATCGATAACGCTCGACGACTGTGTTGCCATCAGTAATCATTTGAGCCAGTTGCTGGCAGTCGAGAATATCGATTATAACCGGCTCGAGGTTTCTTCTCCGGGTCTGGATCGGCCATTGAAGAAAAAGGCTGATTTTGTTCGTTATATGGGGGAATCGGCGCGGATCAGGCTGCGAATCGCCTTGCAGGGGCAAAGAAATTTTGTGGGAACATTGGTCGAAGTGAATGATGATGTCCTGACATTGAATACTGATGGAAAATTGTTGCAGATTGAATTGAGAAACCTGGAAAAAGCTCGGCTGATTCCAAAATTGTGATTCTGGTAGATCTGACGATGGGTTTGGGGTTGAAAAATAGGGCTGGAGGAATATGAGCCGCGAGATTTTACTGTTGGTCAATGCTTTGGCGCATGAGAAGAATGTGGATAAAAATATCGTTTTTACCGCACTCGAAATGGCGCTGGCTTCTGCTGCCAAGAAGCATACCCGGGATGATATTGATGTGCGTGTCTCGATCGATCGTGATACCGGTGGATTTCACTGTTTTCGCAGATGGCTGATCGTTGCAGATGATCCGGCAGAGCACCCGGAGCGGCAAATTACGGTGAGTGAGGCTGTAGGGCGCAATCCACAGGCTGTTCCTGGGGAGTATATAGAGGAGCTGATGGAGGATGTCACTTTTGACCGGATCGGTGCACAGGCTGCCAAACAGGTCATTTTCCAGAAGATACGTGATGCCGAGCGCGAACAGAATCTGAATGATTTTCTTGATCGCGGGGAATATCTGGTGTACGGCGTGATCAAGCGTATGGACCGTGGAAATGCAATCATTGAGTTTGGCAAGATCGAAGCAGTTCTGCCACGCGACCAGATGATTTCACATGAAAATCTGCGCATGGGCGACCGTGTCCGTGCCTATCTTCTGAGAATTGATCGGTCAGTGAGAGGGCCACAACTGGTATTGTCCAGGACTTCACCGGCGTTTCTGGCCAAGCTGTTCGAGCTTGAAGTGCCCGAGATAGAAGAGGGGATTCTGGAAATCAAAGCAGCAGCGAGAGATCCTGGTTCCAGAGCAAAAATCGCTGTTAAATCGAATGACAGTCGCGTGGATCCGATCGGTACCTGCGTGGGTATGCGCGGTTCGAGAGTACAGGCAGTTACCAGTGAGCTTGCCGGTGAGCGGGTGGATATCATTCAGTGGTCGGATGATCAGGCCACATTCGTCGTAAATGCTTTGGCACCTGCTGTGATCAGCAGTATCGTGGTGGATGAGGAGAAGCATTGTATGGATATCGTGGTGGATGAGGAGAATCTGGCTCAGGCCATCGGCCGGGGCGGGCAGAATGTCCGGCTGGCATCTGAATTGACGGGCTGGCAGCTCAATATCATGACAGAGGAAGAGTCGCAGGAAAAAACTGAAGAAGAAGCTGCTTCCATTTGTGGATTGTTCATGGAAAAACTCGATGTCGATGAAGACGTTGGGCGTATCCTGGTGGAAGAGGGATTCTCCACTCTGGAAGAGGTCGCCTATATTCCAATTGAAGAAATGTTGGAAATACAGGAGTTTGATCGTGAGACAATTGAGGAGTTACGTAACCGTGCCCGTAATGCCTTGTTGACGGATGCTATTGCGACTGAAGAAAAAATTGGCCATGCATCCGAAGCGCTGCTTGCCCTGGAAGGAATGGATATCGAGCTGGTGCGTGAATTGGCGGCAAAAGGGATCAGTACTCAGGAAGAGCTTGCTGATCTGGCGGCAGATGATCTGGTCGAATTGACGGGCATAGACTTTGAACGTGCAAGTAAAATTATTATCAAGGCACGTGAACCCTGGTTCGCATGATTCCCGGTCAGGGCCGGATAGTCTCGTACATGCGGGCAGGGAAAAGGGAATGTTTGTTGTGTTTTCGGATTTTTGTTGGATTTGAAGTAAAAGGTTGCTGATGACTCAAATGACTGTAGAGCAATTTGCGCATGATCTGGGTATGTTACCTGGCTTGTTGCTGGAACAGCTTCAGGCTGCCGGGGTAGATAAACGTTCTGCAGCAGATTTTCTCACGGAGCAGGATAAGACCCGGCTTCTCGATTATCTGCGTAAATCGCATGGAAGTAGCGGACCAAGAACCAGGATCACTCTGGCGCGTAAACAAACGACAGAGATAAAACAGTCAGACAGCACAGGCAGGCCGAGGACCATTGAGGTCAAAGTCAAGAAAACGCGGGTGCTGACCAGACAGAATGAACCTGAGGTGATTGAAAAAAGTGTGAGTGAAGAACCCGCACCTTTGAAAATGGTCGAAACGCCGGAACCGACGATTGTAAAGTCGGTTGTCGATGCTGAGCAGATGGCCTTGCGTGCTGAAGAAGCCAGGAAAAGATCAGAGTTGATTGCCCGTCAGGCTGCTGAGCTGAAAGAAAAGCAGGAAAAAAGGAGACAACAGGCAGCTGCTCAGGCGAACGTGAAAAAAGAACCGGCCCCGGCTGAGCAGGAATCTGGGCCGGCGACAGCTGTCACGCCGGGATCAGTGACTGAAATTTCATCCAAATCGCCGGAAACAGGTGCGGCAGCCACGCCTGCTACTTCAACTGCTCCAGCGACAACCTCGACGACTGCAGCGACCAAGGGACATGCTCCTCAGAAACCGGTTGTCAAACCGGAAGAGAAGGGCGAAAAGAAAAAGAAGCCAACCAAGCAGGATGCCTGGAAGGATGAGCCGGTCAAACGTCGTGAACCGAAAGCACGTGGTGATCTGTCTGGCGGGCAGGAATGGCGCATGCGTAAGGATAAGCACGGCAAATATAAGTCAGATGAATTGCAATCCCAGCATGCTTTTTCGGTACCTACTGAACCGGTCATTCATGAAGTCTTGATTCCTGAAACTATTTCAGTGGGAGCTTTGGCGCAGAAAATGGCAGTCAAAGCAGCAGAGGTCATCAAGGTACTGATGAAAATGGGCAGTATGGTGACGATCAATCAGATGCTCGATCAGGAAACTGCCATGGTCGTCGTCGAGGAGATGGGACATATCGCCAAGATTGCTGCGTCGGATAATCCTGAGTCTTTCCTGGAGGAAGTCGATGTATCTTCCGATGAAGCCAGGATGGAACCACGCGCCCCTGTAGTCACGGTGATGGGACACGTCGATCATGGCAAGACCTCGCTGCTCGACTATATTCGCAGAACCCGTGTTGCAGGAGGGGAGGCCGGTGGAATTACCCAGCATATTGGTGCCTACCATGTCGAAACTTCACGCGGGGTGATTACATTTCTCGATACGCCAGGACATGAAGCGTTTACTGCGATGCGCGCTCGCGGTGCCAAGATTACCGATATCGTCATACTGGTTGTGGCTGCGGATGATGGTGTGATGCCCCAGACGATTGAAGCCATTCACCATGCCAAGGCGGCGAATATCCCTATTGTCGTAGCGGTCAACAAAATGGATAAGCCGGAAGCCAATTTTGATCGTATCAAGCAGGAACTGGTCAATCATGGTGTCGTCCCCGAGGACTGGGGAGGTGATGCCATGTTCATTGGTGTTTCAGCAAAAACCGGTCTGGGAATCGACGAATTGCTGGAGGCAGTTTTATTGCAGGCAGAAGTGCTGGAACTCAAGGCTGTCCGGGAGGCGCCAGCCAAAGGCGTGGTGATCGAATCCCGTCTGGACAAGGGGCGTGGTCCGGTTGCGACGGTTCTGGTTCAATCTGGCACTTTGAGACGGGGTGATGCGGTTCTGACTGGAGCCGTGTTTGGAAAAATCAGGGCCATGCTGAATGAGCGGGGTAAATCCATCAGTGAAGCGAGTACCTCGATTCCCGTCGAGATTCAGGGGTTGTCAGAAGTCGCGGTCGCCGGAGAAGTGTTTATTGCGCTGGATGATGAGCGCAAGGCTCGTGAGATTGCTCTTTTTCGCCAGGGTAAATTCCGTGATGTGCGACTGGACAAGCTTCAGGTGGCAAAAATGGAGGATGTATTCGGTCAGCATGAGGACGTCAGTACACTTAATCTGATCATCAAAGCAGATGTGCAGGGATCTTGCGAAGCACTGGTCTATGCGTTGAAGAAGCTGGAAACCGATGAAGTGAAAATCAATGTCGTGCACAGTGGAGTGGGAGCGATCATCGAATCTGATATCAATCTGGCTCTGGCATCCAAGGCTGTCGTCATCGGGTTCAACTGTCGTGCCGATCTGGGCGCGCGCAAGCTGATCACTTCAACCGGGGTGGATGTGCGCTACTACAACATCATTTACGAAGCGGTCGATGAAGTCAAAAAAGCATTGTCAGGAATGATGATGCCGGATCGCAAGGAAAAAATCCTGGGTATGGTCGATATTCGTGAAATTTACCGGATATCCAAGGTCGGAGTCGTGGCCGGTTGTTATGTGCTCGAAGGATTGATCAAACGTGATGCGTTGGTAAGGTTATTGCGTGATGGTCTGGTCATCCATAGTGGTAGTCTGGATTCTCTGAAAAGATTCAAGGAGGATGTTCGGGAGGTGAAATCCGGTTTCGAATGCGGGCTTTCATTGAAGAATTTCAATGATATTCAGCAGGGTGATCAGATCGAGGTGTATGAGATTGTCGAAACTGCTCGTGTGCTGTGATATTGAGCATTCTGTGAAGTGAGTGGTTCTCCGGATTGAACAGGAGGTGATCATGTCTAGGGATTTTTCGCGTACTGTACGGGTGGCTGACCAGATTCAGCGTGAGTTGGCTTTGCTGATCCAGAATGAAATCATGGATCCAAGAGTCGGGATGGTGACACTGACCGGCGTGGAAGTAACACGTGATTATGCCTATGCCAAAGTTTTCTACACCACTTTGGGAGGGGATGGAAATATTCAGCTTGTTGAAGAGGGATTGAAGCACGCAGCTGGCTTTCTGCGCAGTCAGCTGGCTGGCAAAATCAGGCTGAGAGTCGTTCCACAGTTGCAATTCGTTTACGATGAATCGGTCGAACGCGGTATGAAACTCTCTCGGCTGATCGATGAGGCTGTAGGTAAAGCCTGACCCGGAAGGTTGATATTTGAATCCTGCCGCTTCGATTTTCTGATTCAACTTACTGTAAGGTCTTCCCCTGTCCCAATCTGCCAGCATCAGCGGAGTTTTGTTGCTCAACAAGCCTTCCGGTATTTCATCCAATCGAGCACTTCAGATCAGTAAGCGTTTATTGTCGGCCGCCAAGGCAGGGCATACCGGAACATTGGATCCAATGGCACAGGGGCTGCTGCCAATCTGCCTCGGTGAGGCTACCAAATTTTCCTCTACTTTGCTAGGTGTGGATAAAACCTATGTTGCGTCCCTCAGACTTGGTTATATCAGCAACACGGGAGATGCCGAAGGTGAAATCAGACAGGTGGTCGGTTCTGATGTAAACCCACCTGATTTCGGGCAAGTGACTGGGATTCTGCAAACATTTCTCGGTCGATCCAGTCAGATTCCACCTATGTTCAGCGCATTGAAACAACATGGCAAACCGCTTTACCGGTATGCACGTGAGGGAATTACGGTTGAGCGCAAAGCACGGGAAATCGTAATTCATGCCGTGTCACTCGATACTTTGTCAGGTTTTGAGATGACGATTACGGTTCGATGCAGTTCAGGTACATATGTCCGAACACTGGCTGAGGACATCGGAAAGGCACTTGGTTATGGCGGTGCCTATCTCACAGCGCTTTCCCGTATCAGTGTCGGTCATTTTGAATTATCTCAGGCCTGTGATTTGGATCAGCTCGAATCCGAGACTCCTGTCAATCGTCAGAAACTTTTGTGTCCGATCGACAGTCTTCTAAACGATATTCCTTCCATAGTACTTGATGATGATGAGGCATTACGTTTGCGACAGGGACAGAAAATCAGGAAAAATATGTCTCGATATGGATTACCGGTCAACACGCAATTGAAGTTGTACGATGATCGCAATGTTTTTCTTGGCCTCGGTGAACGGATCGATCCTGAAGTCATCGTGCCTAGAAGAATGATTTCATTACATGAAGCTGTTACGGGTGCGATAGCCGGTTCGGTGGATTTACAGTAAGTTTTTATTGCCTGATGAGCGGCAACGACACCAGGCGGACAGCAATACGCTATAATCTCCGACTTTTATGACCACAGGCCCATCACCGATTGAGATGCTGACAGCCAGGAACCTGGAGTGTATACGGGGGGAGCACAGACTCTTCAGTAATCTCTCTTTTTCCGTAAATCCCGGTGAGCTGATGTTTGTGGGTGGCCCCAACGGCAGTGGCAAGACCAGCCTGCTCAGATTGTTGTGCGGATTATCTTTGCCTGATGATGGGGAAATTTACTGGAATGGAACTGATATCCGGAAGCTGGGAGGGGATTATCGCGACGTGATGACTTACCTGGGGCATCTGGGAGGCATCAAGGATGATCTGACAGCTATCGAGAATCTGCGGATATCCTGCGCACTGGCAGGTTGTGAGATCGATGAGGATCAGGCGGCAGATGCATTGGGGCAGATCGGGCTGGCTGGACGTGAAATGCTGCCCGCCAGAGTGTTGTCGCAAGGGCAGCGCAGGAGAGTGGCTCTGGCTCGTTTGCTGGTGACTCGAACCAAGTTATGGATCCTGGATGAGCCCTTGACTGCTCTTGACGTTGCAGCGGTGGAGCTGATCAAAGGCATACTGGAGCATAATCTGGCAAAAGGAGGTATGGTCATTATGACTACTCACCAGGAGCTCGTGATGAGCACTGTGATGGTGCATCATTTGGTCTTGTCCTGATTCGATATGATCTGGTGGATAATCAAGCGGGATTTGTTGCTGGCAATGCGTCGACGTTCCGACGTGCTGACGACTCTGTTCTTTTTTGTCATCGTTGTCAGCCTGTTCCCGCTGGGTGTGGGGCCTGAGGCTAGTATATTACGGATAATGGCATCGGGTGTGGTATGGGTGGCTGCTTTGCTGGCTTCGATGTTGTCGCTGGGCCGTATGTTTTCCAGTGATTATGCGGATGGAACTCTGGAACAGATGCTGCTTTCCCCGGTTTCTTTGTCTGCGTTGGTCATGGGTAAAGCAATATCACACTGGCTGGTGACCGGGGTTCCGCTGGTGCTGATGGCACCGGTATTGGGGATCCAGTACGATTTGCCGGTAGAGGCATTGATTGTGCTAACGCTCTCACTGTTGTTGGGGACGCCTGTGCTGAGTCTGATTGGTGCGATCGGTGCTGCGTTGACATTGGGGTTGAGGGGAGGAGGTGTACTGGTATCGATACTGGTTCTGCCGCTCTATATTCCCGTGTTGATTTTTGGAACAGGCGCAGTCGAGGCAAGTACTGCGGGAATGGGGTTCGGGGCGCATTTTTCGATATTAGGTGCATTTTTATTGGTTTCCATCGTTTTTTCACCTTGGGCGACTGCTGCATCTCTCCGGATTTCCATGGGCTGATCTCAGCAATCAGGGCTGCAAGTAGCGGATGGTGAGGTATTTGGTAAGGTAAAAGCAAGTAATTTCGTTTTCTGCCGGATTAATTAAGAGAGAATATTCAGGACATGACAATCAATTGGTTTAAATATGCCTCTCCCGCGAGTTTTTATTTTCTGGCGGGGCGGATGATTCCCTATTTTTCCATTGCGGCAATCATTTTTCTGATCGTGGGCCTGTATATCGCCTTTTTTTCTGCCCCGACCGATTTTCAGCAGGGTGAGGCCTACCGGATTATTTTTATCCATGTTCCAGCTGCCTGGATGTCGATGTTTTTGTACGTAGTCATGGCATTCTGGGCCGGGATAGGACTGGCATTCAATACCCGGCTTTCATCCATGGTGGCAAGTGCCATAGCACCGACGGGTGCCATGTTTACTTTCCTTGCTCTGTGGACGGGGGCATGGTGGGGTAAGCCGATGTGGGGAACATGGTGGGTCTGGGATGCCCGTTTGACTTCCGAACTGATTTTGTTTTTTCTGTATATCGGTTTTATGTCATTACAGGCCGCAATCGATGACCCAAGGCGTGCGGACAAAGCCGGAGCCATTATTGCTCTGGTTGGGGTGGTCAATATTCCGATCATTTATTTTTCGGTTCAGTGGTGGAATACCTTGCATCAGGGTGCCTCAGTCAGCCTGATTCAATCACCCAAAATGGCAACTGCTATGCTGTCGGGCATGTTGATCATGGCGCTGGCGGTATGGATGTACTCGATTGTAATGATTCTGATTCGGGCCCGTCTCATCATTCTGGAGCGTGAACGCCACACGGCATGGGTGTCAGAATTGAAAGAAGGAGTGTTGGAATGAAGTGGGAAAGCGTATCTGATTTTTTTGCCATGGGGGGATATGGCCTTTATGTATGGGGATCTTACCTGGTTGCAATACTGTGCATAATTGGCGAGGTTGTCGCGATTCGTATTCGTAGGCGAACTTTATACAAGCATCTCGGTCTGAGAAAAAGATCAATTCTGCGAGGAGAGAAATGAAGCCACGTCATAAAAAAATGGCTGTTATTGCATTGAGCGTCAGTGCTTTGACAGTTGCTGTCGTATTGGTGCTGAATGCATTTCAGAGTAATCTGGTTTTTTTCTTTAGTCCCAGTCAGGTGGCTGCCAAAGAAGCTCCTATCGGAAAAAGTTTCAGAATAGGTGGGCTGGTGGAAGAAGGTTCACTTAAACGAGAGGGAGATGGCACTACCCTGAAATTTGCCATAACTGACACTGCTGAAGTCATTCGAGTGGTTTATACAGGAATTCTTCCTGATTTGTTTAAAGAAGGGAAAGGTGTCGTGGCACAAGGAAAAATGGCAGATGATGGTATTTTTTATGCTGATGAAGTGCTTGCCAAACACGATGAAAATTATATGCCGCCCGAAGCTGCCAGTGCACTGGAGCAGGCGGCCAAAGCACAGAAAACCTCACTTGCGCAGTGAGTTTGTTCATTTCGTAATTTAACAAGGGATAACTTCAAACCATGATTCCGGAACTTGGTAACTTTGCCCTCATCCTCGCAATGCTGCTGGCCCTGGTCCAGGGAACACTACCCATCATTGGCGCGGCACGTGGTATACCCTCGTGGATTGCTTTGGCGCGTCCGGTCACACAGGGACATTTTGTATTTATCGCGATTGCTTTCGGGTGCCTTGCCTATTCGTTCGTAAATAATGATTTCTCTGTATTGAACGTGGCATCCAACTCGAATTCTGATCTTCCTGTGCATTTTCGTTTTGCTGCAACATGGGGATCTCATGAGGGTTCATTATTGCTATGGGTGACCATGCTTGCCGGCTGGTCTGTGGCTGTAAGTGTTTTCAGTCGTCAGTTGCCGGACGATATGGTAGCTCGTGTCTTGGGTGTGCTGGGGCTGGTCAGTGCTGGTTTTCTGCTGTTTCTTTTGTTTACCTCCAACCCTTTCGACAGGTTGTTGCCGGCAGCAATCGAAGGGAATGACCTCAATCCACTACTGCAGGATCCGGGAATGGTTATGCATCCACCCATGTTGTATATGGGGTATGTAGGTTTTTCAGTGGCATTTGCATTTGCAATTGCAGCACTGCTTAACGGCCAGCTGGATGCGGCCTGGGCGAGATGGTCACGTCCATGGACCGTTGTTGCCTGGATTTTCCTGACTATTGGCATCATGGGCGGCAGCTGGTGGGCATATTATGAGCTGGGGTGGGGTGGCTGGTGGTTCTGGGATCCGGTTGAAAATGCATCATTCATGCCCTGGCTGGTAGGTACCGCACTGATACATTCACTGGCCGTGACTGAAAAACGCGGAAGTTTCAAGAGCTGGACGGTGTTACTGGCAATTACTGCTTTTTCACTGAGTCTGTTGGGGACTTTCCTGGTTCGTTCTGGGGTTCTGACTTCCGTACATGCTTTTGCAACAGATCCGGCACGCGGGATATTTATTCTGGTCTATCTCTCGCTGGTCGTAGGGTGTTCATTGACACTGTTTGCATGGCGAGCATCGAAAGTAGGTCTCGGCGGTAATTTTGAAATTGTCTCACGTGAAACTACTCTACTTGCCAATAATGTATTGCTGCTGGTGGCTGCAGGCAGCGTATTGTTGGGTACACTTTACCCTCTCCTGATCGATGCATTGGATCTGGGGAAAATTTCTGTGGGCCCTCCTTATTTTGAGGCTGTTTTTGTGCCTCTGATGACACCGGCAATCTTTCTGATCGGGTTGGGGCCGGTTGCTCGCTGGAAGAAAGCCAGCTTGCCAGCCCTGGCGGTGCTGATGAGATGGGCATTCGTTGTAAGTCTGATAGCGGCAGGGATTATGCCGTTCATCATGGGCGAGTGGAAACCTATGGTCAGTTTTGGATTGCTTCTGGCTTTCTGGGTCATCGCCAGTATATTTGTCAGCATCAGCCATCGACTCCGGAATAGTGGTGAAGGTGGATTGTTTACCAGACTGGCAAAACAGCCAAGGGGTTATTACGGTATGCACTGTGCACATTTGGGTATTGCAGTGTTCATCATCGGTGTGACGCTGGTTAATGGTTATGAAACCGAGAAAGATGTGCGAATGGAAGTCGGCAGTACCGTGACACTCAAGGAATATACCTTCCAGTTCAATGGAACCAAGTCGGTTACCGGCCCTAACTACAATGCATCTCAGGGACAAGTCGAGGTATTCAGGGAAGGTAAAAAAGTCAGTGAGTTGCAGCCTGAAAAAAGAACCTATACCGCATCAGGTATGCCTATGACTGAGGCGGCGGTTGACATGGGGCTGTTGCGTGATTTGTATGTTGCACTGGGTGAGCCGTTGGAAAACGGTGCCTGGATAGTTCGTGTCTATCACAAACCTTTTGTTAACTGGATATGGCTGGGTTGTATGTTGATGGCTTTAGGAGGAGCGCTGGCTGCCAGTGATCGACGTTATCGTCTCGCAATTGGCAAGAAATCGAGGAATAAGGCAGCTTCAGGACCAGTAGCACCGGAAACTGCAGATATACCGGCCGGGAACATGGTTACCAATTCAGTTATTCTCTCGGAGGAAGGTGGTAAGGTATGATGCGATTTCTGCTGCCTCTCGCGGCATTTGTAGTACTGGTGATATTTTTGGGGGTTGGCCTGACTTTGAACCCGCGTCAGGTTCCTTCTCCACTGGTGGATAAACCCGCGCCGCCTTTCCGTCTGCAACAGCTCTACGATACTACTAAGACGCTTTCATCCGAAGAAAATCTTGGAAAGGTATGGATGCTGAATGTCTGGGCATCCTGGTGTGTTGCCTGTCGCGATGAGCATCCTGTGCTGGTTGAGCTTTCAAAACTGGGTATCGTTCCCATTTATGGTCTGAATTACAAGGATCAGCGCGATACCGCCATGCAATGGCTCAAACAGTTTGGTAACCCTTATGAAATCAGTATCGTTGATGCGGATGGGAAAGTTGGTATCAATTATGGTGTTTACGGTGTGCCGGAGACTTATGTGATTGATAAACAAGGAATTATCAGGTACAAACACATTGGTCCGGTAACAGTCGAATCGCTGAAAAACAAAATTCTTCCTTTAATCAAGGAACTGAAGGGTTGAGCTGGTCATGATGAAACGATTGATACATAGTTCACTGAAGCGTTATCTGGTAGTACTGATTTTGTCTTTTACGTCTTTGCAGGGCTATGCAGCAACTGAAGCAGTACCTGTTGCAGAAGACCCCGAACTTGAGAAACGGTTGGTGAATCTGGCAGAAAATCTTCGTTGTCTCGTGTGCCAGAATGAATCACTGGCTGCATCCCGTGCGGATTTTGCCAATGATATGAGGCGTGAAATCCGGGAACAGATGCGGATGAATAAAAGCGATGATGAAATCGTAGAATTTCTGGTTGCCCGTTACGGTGATTTTATACTTTTTAACCCTCCCTTGAAATCAACGACCTGGTTATTGTGGTTTGGCCCGTTTGCCTTGTTTCTGGGTGGTGGTGCCGCTCTCATTTTTTATTTGCGGCGGCGTCGTATTCAGATAAATGAAAAGGACTTACCGTTGACTGAAAGTCAGCGTCTTCGGGCCGAGTCTCTCATCAAAGAAATGAACAAGGATCAAAGCATATGACCGCATTCTGGGTGGTGGCCGGTATATTCATCGTAGTGGCGCTATTGTTCGTGATTCCTGTATTACTGAGAAGTAAAAGAAACGAATCCCAGGAACAGATTGAACGCCAGGCTGCAAACATCACTATTTATCGTGACCAGCTTGCAGAACTGGAGCGGGATTTACGCGATGATACCCTTTCCAGAGAACAGTACGGCTCCAGTAAACAGGAGTTGCAGAAACGAATGTTGCAGGATGTATCGGAGAATGGTGAATCTGTCACCCATCTGGTTCCAACCAGTCGCCATGGTGTCGTTGCGGGTATCATTGTTACCCTGGTAATTCCACTTGCCGCTATCTATCTCTACCTGGTAATCGGAGATACGCGCGGGTTGCTGCCTCAGTCACAACTGGCCAATGCTACCCAGTTTTCTCAGAATGGGGCGGGAGGAGAGGAAGGACATATCGATATCAGTTCAATGGTTGAGAGTCTTGCAGCCCGCCTCAGGGAAAACCCGGAGGATATAGAGGGCTGGGTGATGCTCGGACGTTCTTATGCAATCATGGAGCGTTTTGATGATGCCAGTGCAACCTATGCCAAACTGGTCCAGATGGTTCCGGATAATCCCCAGTTTCTGAGTGATTACGCAGATATGCTGGCCATGATAAATAATGGCAGTTTACTGGGTAAACCTGCTGAAATGATTGCCAGAGCGCTTGCTATCGATCCGAATTTTCCCAAGGCACTGGCTCTGGCTGGTACTCTCGAGTTTGAACAGGATAAATTTGATCAGGCAGTTGCTTACTGGGAACGCCTGTTGAGTGCCATACCTGCCGATTCGAGACTTCATAAATCGGTGAGTGACAGTATCGTACAGGCTAAATCTCTGGCGATGAGAGGTAAAGGTGAATCTGCTCCCGTACAGCTCGCTCAGAATTCAAATGTGGGAACTGATGCTACGGCGGGATCTTCTTCTGCGGAAAAACAGGAAATTTCTGCTGGTGTGCCAAGTATCTCGGGTTCGGTGACGCTGGATCCCTCTCTGGCTGACAAAGTCTCTCCGGATGATACGCTCTTCGTTTTTGCAAGAGCCAGTCAGGGGCCAAAAATGCCATTGGCAATCTTGAGATTGAATGCCAGAGATATTCCTGTTTCATTCAAACTCGATGACAATATGGCCATGACTCCTGCGATGAAACTTTCCAGTTTTCCGGAGGTGGTGGTTGGAGCGAGAATCAGCAAAACCGGGCAGGCTATTCCTGCCAGTGGAGATCTGGAAGGCCATAGTGACCCTGTAAAAATCGGTGATGGAGAGGTTTCCATTACGATCGATCACGTCGTTCCATAAATTTTAACTATTGATAGAACCCGTATTCTTATGTCTGATGATCTGATTCCGGATTTTGAGCTGGCTTCTACAGGTAACAAGCAATTTCGTCTGTCAGACGTAAAGAGCAGATACCTGGTTATTTTCTTTTACCCTAAAGATGATACGCCTGGCTGTACCAGTGAAAGCCAGCAATTCAGGGATTTATATCCGGAATTTGTGCAGATAGGGTGTGAGATTGTTGGTATTTCTCGCGATAACCTGAAATCCCACGATAAATTCAGAGGAAAGTACGATTTACCTTATGATTTGCTGAGTGACAGTGATGAAGTGGTATGCGAGCTGTTTGGTGTCATGAAGATGAAAAACATGTATGGTAAACAGGTACGCGGAATAGAACGCAGCACCTTTGTATTGGATCGGGATGGCAAAGTGTATAAGGCATGGCGAGGTGTCAAGGTTCCAGGGCATGCAGAGGAAGTTCTGGCGTTTATCAAATCAGTTACAGCCTGAGAACGGCTGATCTGTCATTCGGAGCCGGCGAAAGCTGGCTTTGTCATCTCAGAGTAACAAATGCTTGATTGAATCCAGTTCCTGGGTCAGCTCATCATAAGCGATATCCAGTCTGGTACGAGAGAATGGGCTGATTTCAAGCCCTTGCACAATCTTCCTTCCGCCATTTTTACAAACTACCGGGAATCCGTAAATTACACCTTCCGGTATTTTATAGCTGCCATCAGACAAAATTCCCATTGTGATCCAGTCATCGTCTCTGGTTCCAAAAATCCAGTCACGCATATGATCAATAATGGCGTTTGCTGCGCTGGCTGCGCTGGATAGGCCGCGAGCCTCGATCACCACAGCACCTCGGTTTTGGACAGTAGGAATGAAACTGTTTTCAACCCAGGTCTGATCTTTGATGAGATCGATCACTTTTTGATGATCGATTTCTGCATGAGATAAATCAGGAAATTGGGTAGATGAATGATTGCCCCATACGATCATTTTTCTGATATGGCTGACCGGCTGGTTCAGCTTCATGGCAACTTGTGATAGCGCCCGGTTATGATCAAGCCTGAGCATTCCTGAAAAATTCTCTGGCGACAAATCTGGTGCATTCTTCATGGTAATGAGGGTATTGGTATTAGCAGGATTTCCTACTACCAGAATTTTCGCATCTCGTTTTACCACCTGGTTCAAGGCTCTGCCTTGTTCCCTGAAAATTTCGCCGTTGGTCTGCAGTAAATCCTTGCGCTCCATACCTTTACCGCGTGGGCGTGCTCCAACCAGTATTGCAATATCGGCCTGATCAAATGCTATCATCGGATCATGCGTTACGATAATGTCCGTCAACAACGGAAAAGCACAATCCTGAAGCTCCATGAGAACACCATCCAGTACCTTTCCGGATTCCGGAATATCGAGGAGCTGAAGAATTACGGGTTGGCTGCTGCCCAGCATATCTCCGGCGGCAATTCTGAATAACAGGCTGTAGCTGATTTGTCCTGCTGCGCCGGTGACGGCAATACGAATGGGTGAAGACACCAAATCCTGCTCCTTGAGTATTTGATATATTTCCCAGTGGGAAAAGAGATCGGGTGGAAAAAACAGTTAGGAATTATACCGGCAAATCTCAACATCAAGAAAGGTAAGCGTCACCTGGACTGTAACTTTGTTGGTTGAGAGTAAAAAATAATAGAAATGATCTGAATACAGAAATCACAATATACTTTCCTTATATGCTAAACAAATTATCCGGATCAGAGCTTTATGCATAAATTTGATGTGGTAATCATTGGTGCAGGCAGCGCTGGTTTATCTGCTCTGCGTGAGGTAAAAAAACACACTGACAACTTCATATTGATCAATGAAGGTCCATGGGGAACTACTTGTGCCCGGGTGGGGTGCATGCCCTCCAAATTATTGATCGAGGCTGCCAATGCTTTTTACCGGCGAGTCAGTTTTAATGAATTCGGCATTACGGGTGCAGATCAGTTGGGAGTGGATCATAAACGGGTTCTGCAGCGTGTGCGCAGACTACGGGATGATTTTGTCACCAGTACACTTGGCGCGACCAGGGAATTGAGTGAACGGGCCATATCAGGCCGTGCTCATATTCTTTCTCCGCATCAGGTGATGGTCAATGGTGAAAAATTTCATACTCGTAAAATCATCATTGCAACTGGTTCCCGGCCCGTCGTACCGGAGCCCTGGCAAAGTCTTGGCAAACGTTTGCTTACGACAGATACGCTGTTTGAACAGGAAGCTTTGCCAGAACGCATCGCTGTTATCGGTATGGGGCCGGTAGGTCTGGAAATGGCGCAGGCACTATCCAGGCTGGGTGTGCGTGTTACCGGCTTTGGTTCCGGCAGAATGATCGGCGGTATTACTGACCCTCTTATCAATCAGGCAGCAGTGACACTGTTATCCAAAGAATTTTCTTTGCATCTTGGAACCAGAGCGGATATTACGGTAAATGCCGATAGTGACGTGATTACGGTCAATTCGGGTGACATTAGAATCGAGGTCGACAGTGTACTGGCTGCTTTGGGGAGGCGACCAAACATTGATGATATCAATCTGGAAGCATTGGGTGTGCCGCTTGATGAAAGAGGTTTGCCACCCGTAAATCCTGATACTTTACAGATTGCTGATCTGCCGGTATTCCTGGCGGGTGATGTCAATCAACGTTCTCCTGTATTGCATGAAGCTGCGGATGACGGACATATTGCCGGCTTGAATGCAACCAGAGAAAAATTGGTTTGTTTCAAACGGCGCGTGCCACTGGCTATTGTATTTTCTGATCCTAATATCGCCGTGGTTGGAAAATCTTTTCGATTGCTCGAACATGAGGATATCCGGACGGGTGAAGTAGATTTCAGCCGTCAGGGGCGGGCACGTTCGGCCCAGTCTAATCGTGGTGTGCTGCGTGTGTATGCTGCTGCAAACAGTGGCCGGCTGCTGGGTGCAGAAATGTGTGCACCGGCTGGAGAACATTTTGCGCATTTGCTGGCACTGGCAATCGATCAGTCCTTGAGTGTATGGGATTTATTGCGATTGCCGTTTTATCATCCGGTGCTGGAAGAAGGATTGCGTACTGCGTTACGTAACCTGGCTTCGAAACTACCTGCATGCAGCGAATCGGATCTGGCTGTTTGCGGCCCCTTTAATGCCGAAGCGCTTGACTGAAAGCCATATTCGAGCCGTGATGGTGAGCCAAACTAAAATATGGCTGACTACAACAGGGCTATGGATTGGCTGTACGGGTCTATATTGCGGTGTGAGCTGCTGAATGATGATGAGTGGTGGCGAATCAGGGATTTGAACCCCGGACCAACGGATTATGATTCCGCTGCTCTAACCACTGAGCTAATTCGCCATGTATCTGAACGACAGAGCGCGTATTCTGCCTTCTGCAGGAAAGGTAGTCAAGACCGTTGCTTTCCATCGACCTTGAAATAACGAGATAAATGCAATTTGCTGACCTCGGCATTGCTATTTCCCGGTATCGCAATCATGTGAGTTTGATCTGGATCAGTATTTCGATGTCCTCTTTCCTCTACTCTCTTGATGCAGTTCCGGGAAACATTTCGTAAATCTCAAGGATAAGAGGATAAGTATGAAGATCAAATTGATGGTCATCGTATCGATGGTAATGGCTGTGGCCGCTTGCAAACCATCTGTACCCAATTCGCCTGACTCGTCATCGTATGGAAAAACTGTTCAGCCATTTCACCAGATTCCTGCTGAAGATCAGGAAGGAGGGGGAAAACCCAGATCAATCGAATAGGAAATTGCAGGTTTCTACTGGTTGCCATTGTGATAACCAGGCTTTGGTATAGCTTCGCAGGTTACATAAGCAATGTCTGATTGGCTGTTGTAGCCTGCTTTCAAACAGGGATATTTTTCCCTTCGCAGTATTCCTGATAGTATGCCGTCATTCAAGTAATCTACAGATTGCAGCGGCGTGCGCCATATTACTTCTCGCGAACATCCCTTATTCAAGAAGCTGTTTAAGCTGCAACACTCGGCACGTCAGCGTCATGATGAAGGCATGACGCTGCTTGATGGCATCCATTTACTGCAGTCCTGCCTGGCATCTGGCAAGACCCCGGTGTTGCTGATTGTCAGTGAATCCGGTAGCCAGCATCCTGAAATCAGTCAGTTACTGATTCATATTGATAAAGATCCTCAGAAAACAGATTGTCTGATGCTGAGTGATACATTATTCAATCAGATATCGCCTGTTAAAACGCCGGTTGGCATACTGGCGCTCATTGATATTCCTCAACATACACTACCTGCAGACACATACCAGAATTCTTTTAGTATCTTACTGGAAGGTATTCAGGATCCCGGTAACCTGGGTTCGATGCTGCGCTCTGCCGCTGCTGCCGGCGTAGAAGGTGTTTTCCTTTCCTCCGATTGTGCCGACGCCTGGTCGCCCAAAACACTGAGAGCAGGCATGGGAGCGCATTTTTCATTGAAAATTCATGAGAATGTCGACCTGATCCAAGTTGCCCGCCAGTTTGCCGGCAATGTCGTGGCAACGACATTGCATGATGCCAGCAATCTTTTTCACACAGATTTACGAGGGGCGGTCGTGTTTGTTTTCGGGAATGAAGGGGGCGGGATTTCAGAAGAACTTCTGGAAACCGTACATCAGCGAGTGATGATACCTATGCCAGGGTGTACCGAATCACTCAATGTCGCTACGGCAGCAGCCATCTGTTTATTTGAGAAAGTCCGGCAGGATACCTGTGTTGGTGATTTTCACGAGAACAGCATGGGCAGCAGATGAAATCTGCCTTTCCATGAGTCGATCATCAGGATTTATTTGAAATTGTTTCCTGATCAGCAGCACTGTTTTCATCACGCATGGAATGAGGTATGTCAGTGGCCAAATCGCGGGGATCTGCCAGATATCTGAGAATGCGAATTTTGTCATCGAGATCATGTTTTTCGTTCTTGAGACTGGCGACGATCAGTTCAATCGGGTCTGCAGCGCCATTCTGTAATTTAACCGTGCGGTAGAAATGAACGAAATCATCCAATGAAACAATGCCGGTGCAATTGACGAACGCGTGATAATCGTTCCGGAGATGACCGTGTAAACGTGCCTGACTGATCCACTGCACGAGTTGCTGGTAACTGAAACCGGTTCGCAGGGCGATATCCAGCGCATTGGCATTAGCCAGATTTTCAATATTGTCGTATCCCTCCCGTTTCAGAAGAATTTCCTGGTTATAGTTGATACCCGGTAAATCTGAGAGTGGTGAGGCAAATTCGTGAATCCGGACTAAACCAAGTGCCTTGGTTGCGATATTTTCGAGAAATACCAGACCACGATCAGGAAAATGGCCGATGAAGAAACTCCATACGGGCAGACTTCTGATTAGGATTGCATCGGGTTCTGAAAATTTGTCGGGATCGATCAGGAAATAACTCAGAACCACCGCCAGTAAAGATCCCGTAATCATGCGCACACTGCTGTTGATAAAGATGTTGGGCGTCATATCCAGAGTGAAGTAGCTCCGGACCATTAACCCGATAAAGTAGACATACCCGCCCAGGAAGCCAAACTGAAACGCGGTCAGGGTATAGACGAGGACGTTGATATAGTCTCTGTTTCCTACCATGTAAGATTTCATGTACGTGCCAAGCATTAGAAAGTTGGCTCCTTTGCTGTAATCGACTCCGTTAGCGTATGCCAGATCCGGAAGTGCCAACGGAGCCGGTTTCAGCAGCAAGATGATCATGCAGCCAAACATCACCACGAACATCAGGCTCATCATGCTACCAAGATAACTGCGTATGCTGGAAATCTTGCTCAGGTAATTCTGAATATAGTTGCTGTTGGCGGAATAGATCGCGGGCGGAAGTTCCCGTTGCAGGCGGCGCTTCTTTTCCTCGCGCATCGAGCTGGTATAACAAAGTGTGATCAGTGGAATAATCCCGACAGCGAAAACCAGCAATACCAGGTTATATTGAAAAAATATGGGATCAAACCATGACGCGATCTGCCTGTAGGGCGAGGTATTTACCGTATCTTCCAGCAGGTGGGGTGGCTGCATGCTGGCATAGAATAAAAACAGTACCATGCCGATAAAAAGCGCATTCGCCGCAATGAACAAGCTTGGGTAAAAGTAAAAGATAAAGTTTCTTCCAGATTTCTCGCCAGACATTTTTATCCTCCCAAGCTTGAAGAATGGTTAAACGTTATGAGTGATTTTCAGTAAGTTCCCGCACCAGATTGAGATAAAACTGAAGATGATTAAACGGTCGTGCTTTGCGTGCATCCGGCCAGGCGAAACTCCAGCCGGTCAGTTCAAAATGGTCTGCCTGCAATACATCTCTGAATTCTCCCCATTGTGCCGATGCCACGGGCACCATCCCGTCATTATCGCCACTGTTTGCAGCAATCTTGTTTCCCCAGGAACGCAGAATGAATGACATGTCAGTAGGGCAGCGCGTACTCGCATACGAGCAATATCTGACATCCTTCCGATTACTGATTTCTATGTTGAATCGGGCGCATGATTCGGGGGTTAAATCATTGACGGCGGGTATGGAAATGGAGTGCATCAAACGAAAGCACATATCTGATCCTTCGATAGTCCATTTTGCTAAAGGTGATCCATGATGAGGCGTGGCAACCGTGGTTAAACTCCGTACCCGGTGCATCGGGTCCAGATGGTGGATCAAATATCGGCAATCCAGACCCCCCATACTATGCGCGATCAGATCGATACGATCCGCGCTGATGTGAGCTAAGAAATTTGCCAGAACACGTGCGCGATCTTCGATATATCCGGTAGCAGGTAATTCTGGAAAGAGAACCTGCCGAGTGCTGTTCCTCAAACTGGAGCGCAGATTCCGGAAATAATGCACCCTTTTTCCGAAAATGGAAAAAGATGAAAAACCCAGCAATCCATGAACAAAAATGATAGCCCCGTTGTTTGGATCACTCATCACATCTCCCTATAAAAAAACAGGTTTCCCATTGTTACAAACTACTCATCACCCTTACCGCAAGATATTGACCAGAGCAGTATCTGTGGTTCTTCAGATCAATTTGACGAATACCTTGGAACGCCGCTGGTAGTTGTAAAAATTCTGTTTCAGTCGAGGAAGCTGGTCAGGGGTGGTTTCCGAAAAGCCGCGTTCTACGAACCAGTGAGTGGTACGGGTGGTGAGTGCGAACAGGCGGCGGTAACCTTGTTCCCTGGCCCGATCTTCAAGGTGATCGATCAGTATCCGGCCGATACCTGCCTTGCGATATTCGGGGTGTACTGCGAGGCAGGCCAGTTCGCATGCCTTGTCATCCGGGAAAGGGTAGAGTGCCGCACAAGCAATGATCATGTTGTCGTGTTCGATCACTGTGAAGCGCTCAATTTCCATTTCCAGCAATTCCCGGTTGCGCCGTACCAGGATACCTGCATTCTCTAATGGTTCGATCAATTGGAGAATAGCACCGATGTCTTCGATTTCAGCCTGGCGGATGATTTGCAACGGGTCACGTGTGATCATGCTGCCAATACCGCTATGAGTGAACAGTTCGAGCAGCAGTGCGCCATCGATATGGCGGCTGACGAGATGAACGCGCTTCACTCCCTTTTCACACGCATGTAACGCCCATGGCAGGTAGAGCCGGGTATCCTCATCCGGCTGATCTGTTGCTGTTTCCATTGTTGCAAGTAGTGTTTTACCCTGCCTGACAGTGAGTTCCGGCAGTAATACGGCGCCTGATTCAGTTTGCTGCCGGATTCCTGGTGTATCCACCAGAAAAATTAATTTATCGGCCTGGAGAGCGGCAGCTACTTCAGCGGCAATATTTTCCAGCGTCAGGTTGAAAATTTCCCCTGTCGGCGAATAACCCAGAGGGGAGAGCAGTACTACCGTCCCTTGTTCGAGCTGATCGAGAATTGCCGTGGTATTGATACGACGTACTTCTCCCGTATATTGCAGATCCACGCCTTCCAACACACCGACCGGCCGGGCGGTTACGAAGTTACCGCTGGCTACCCGTATGGCGGCATTGGCCATGGGTGTGTTGGGTAAGCCCATCGACAGCAGGGCTTCGATCTCGACTCGTACTTTGCCGACGGCTTCTTTCACACATTGCAGGGTTGCAGCATCAGTAACACGCATGCCCTGCACATAGCTCATTTCCTGCTGATTTGCCCGAAGCCGGGATTCAATTTGCGGGCGTGCACCATGTACCAGCACCAGTTGGATGCCGAGGCTGGCAAGCAGATTGAAATCCTGCACCAGCTCAACGAATTTTCCGTTCTCAACGACTTCACCCCCGAAAGCGATGACGAAGACTTTTCCATGGCTGGCATGGATATGGGGGGTGACGGAACGAAACCAGGTGACAAATTCGGTATCCGATTTCATGGCTGATCAAAATAGAAATGTTATCAATAGTCCCCCCAGAGCGTCTGAGCGGCGGCAATGGCAGCCAGTGCTGCGCTTTCGGTGCGCAGAATGCGGTTGCCCAGGCGAACGGGTATGAATCCAGCGAGGTGGGCGGCATCAGTCTCTTCCCCGGTGAATCCCCCTTCCGGGCCCGTCAGTAAGGTCAGGCATTCTCCGGTCCGGGGAGGGGATAATTCGACCAGGCGCTGATGGGCAGCGGGGGAAAGCATGATATCGTGCCCGGCTGGGTTGTCGTTTTTGTATTTTTCTGCCAATTTCTGTTCCAGCCAGTGTGACAGGGGCATGAGCGGCAAAAGTAGAGGGATTTGGTTCCTTCCACATTGCTCACAGGCAGCAATGATGATTTTCTGCCAGTGCTGTTCGCGTTTATCAGCACGTTCTCCGGTGAGCCGAATGAGGGTACGGCGGGTGATCAGGGGTTGTATGCGGGTAGCGCCCTGTTCAATCGCTTTCTGGATGATCCAGTCCATTTTTTCATTGGCACAAACGGCTTGCGCGAGTTCGATCATCAGTGGAGATTCGCGCTCGACCGGCAGATGGCGTTCGATTCTGACCTGACAGCCTGATTTGCTGATTTGTTCGAGGCGGCCGGAGAACTCGCCACCGGTTCCATCGAACAATGTGACAGCGTCTCCTGGTTTCAATCGAAGCACTTGAGCTGCATGATGGCTGGTATCGCTGTTCAGCGTAATCCATTCGGCATCACGGATAGGGGGAGTATGGAAAAAGCGTGCTGTCATGTGGAACGGTTAAATGGTCGGGAAGAAAATGGAGCAAAAAACTTCTGTGATAGTATAGGCAAGAATACCGTCAATTATTAGAAAAGGAGTAGTTGAATGGCGAGTCTGGAAACACCAGTTTGTAATTTTGGCTGGAAGGCGGTGGATTTCGATCTTCCCGGCGTGGATGGCAAGCGTTACAACCTGGCCTCGGTGATGGGTGAAAATGGATTGCTGGTCATGTTCATATGTAACCATTGTCCTTACGTGAAAGCTATTCGCGACCGGATCATCCGGGATACCAGAGAGCTTGCTGAACACGGTATCGGTGCAATTGCCATCATGTCCAACGACCCGGCAGATTATCCGGAAGATTCATTCGAAAATATGGCTAAAGTAGCCCGGGAATATGCCTATCCGTTTCCTTATGTGCAGGATGAAACTCAGGAAATCGCCAAGGTATATGGTGCGGTTTGCACGCCGGATTTCTTTGGTTTCAATAACAAGTTGGAGCTGCAGTATCGTGGCCGGATGGATGCTTCCCGCAAAGAAGCCGCGCCTGCCGATGCTTGCCGGGAGTTGTTTGAAGCCATGGTTCAGGTAGCCAGAACCGGACGCGGGCCCGAGGAGCAGATTCCGAGTATCGGTTGTTCGATCAAATGGCGGGAAGATTGAACGTGCTGGAACGTGTCATCCAGGCCGTGAGGGAAGTTGCGCATGAAGAGATCATGTCGCGCTATCTGCAGGTGGAACGTATCTATAAGGCAGATGGCAGTTTTTATACCGAAGCGGATCTGGCTGCTCAGGGAAGTCTGCTGGGGCGGCTGCATGAAATTGCGCCTGTTGCGATGATCGGCGAAGAAATGTCGGAATCAGAGCAGCTGGCACAATGGGAAGCAGGGCAGGACGGATTGTGGAGTATCGATCCGATCGACGGCACCTCTAATTTTCTGAACGGATTGCCTTATTTTGCGGTTTCTGTGGCGCTGATGCGGGGCGGCAGAAGTGTGCTGGGTGTGGTCTACAATCCGGCAACGGATGAAATGTTCTACGCTGAGCAGGGGAAGGGGGCTTTTCTCAACGGTAAGGCATTGCCTTTTTCCAGACGAAAAATTCCATTGAACAAAGCAATAGCCAATGTCGATTTCAAGCGGCTGGATCGCCGGCTGGCGGTGGAAATCGTTTCCAGACCTCCCTATTCCTCACAGCGTAATTACGGTACCTGCACACTGGAATGGTGCTATACCGCCGCGGGATATTTTGATCTGTATCTGCATGGTGGCCAAAAGCCGTGGGATTATGCCGCCGGCTGTCTGATTCTCGAAGAAGCCGGGGGGCATCGCTGCACGCTGAGCGAAGATGATTACTGGTCCGGCAATCCCTGGCGCCGTTCAGTCATTGGTGCGCTTGATGAAGATTTGTTTGCGTTGTGGCGCGACTGGATCAGATCGCGGGTATCGGATATCGACAATCTCCGTTGATGGGTTTTTTGAGAGATTTTTCAAAAAAACTTGCAGCAGATCAGTTTCAAGAAATACAACAGCGTGGCCTGTCTTGCTGCGGTGTAATCGTACCCGATTGATGGTGCTTGAGCAGGAGCTATCTGCACTTGCTTCTATCGACCAGTATTCAGCTGACAAAGAAATTGCGCATCATGCCCATGTCTTCATGTTCCAGATTGTCACAGTGGTAAAGAAACAGACCCGTGTAGTCCATAAAGGGTTTGATGATTTCGACCTCTTCCCCGGGCATGACCAGCACGGTATCTTTCCAGCCACTGTTGATGAATCCATCCTTGACCGTAGCATAAGCATTGTCAGCGTAGCCGGGTTTACGTGACAGAATCTGGAATTGCTGGCCGTGAAGATGAATCGGATGGGGTAGTGCCATCATCATGCCCATCATTCCGCCTCCCTGGCCGCCGCGCATTCCCCTTCCCATTCCTCCGCCCATTGCCGGGTTGGCATTGGAGATCCGGATCTTTTGCACGGTATTCAACGGGATTCTTTCCTGTTCGGTGTAATCCAGCATCTCAAAGATTCTGCCATTGAGATTGAATGTCATACGACGCATGCCGATGTTGATCGGTACCGTCTTGTCAGGATTGGAAACATCTTTTACGGTCAGGCGGTGTATGGGAACCAGTGTATCCGGCAATTTGGGTGAATCACTGACCTGTTCGGTGATGGTGAATCTGACGAGCGTATCTTTGCTGCCCTGATCCACTGCACCTTCCTGCATACCCATTCCCCCCCTGCCACCGCGCATTCCACCTCCCATGCCCATGGAAAATCCCTGATACGGCAACGTTTGCAGAGCCAGCTCGGATCCGGTTTTGTGTCCGCTGAAATCGACCCAGAGCTCCACCCGTTCTGCCGGGCTCAGCATGATATAGGGAAAAGTTTCCGGTTTTTCCAGTAATCCGCCGTCGGTGCCGATGGCTGTAATCGGAGAGCCATCGCTCCAGCCCAGTTTGTAGATTCTGGCGTTTGAGCCATTCAGGATGCGAAGACGGTAGGCACGTGTTTTTACAGGGATAACATGGTTGCGCTGGCCATTTACCAGAATGGTATCGCCCAGGAAACCCTGCATACGCTGACGCATGGTCAGCGAATAATGCAACTGATTACCGGACGTGAAACTGCGATCTTGGATGACCAGCGGGATATCGAATTCACCACTGGGCAGATCCAGCTTGCGTTCAGCTTCATCTGTAATGGTGATGAGTCCGGTGAGGCCCTGATACACCTGTCTGGCAGTCATTTCATGTGTGTGTGAATGATACCAGTTGGTACCGGCAGGATTTTTTACCTCAAACTCGTAGACATACTGTTCACCCTGCAGAATGGCATACATCGGATGTCCATCCATGATCTGCGGTACATGCATACCGTGCCAATGAGTAACACAGGGCTCCGGTAATTGATTGTAGAAAAATATTCGGACTCTCTGACCTTGCTCGAGGTTGAGAATGGGCCCCAGATAGCCGGGTAGTTGTTTGATGGCGGCCTGTGGGCCTTTCAACAATTTCCCGGTGTACTTGAGTACACGGGTAGCGGCTCCTGGCAGAATCGGGACTTCAGCCGTTTGTGCGGTCAATGCGATTTCGACATCCGGTTTAAATGTCTTATCGGGTGCCTGGTTGAGGTGACGATTTGCTGTGGATGCAAAACCGGGAATGGAAGTAGTGAGTGTTCCTAATGCTGCATATTGCAAGAATCGGCGACGATTGAAATCGATATTTGTCATGGCAGTCAGCTGTCTGTTTTGGATGATTATTTGAATCCTTCATTTTCGGATATCAAGCGTAACAGCTTACATAAAGGATGCACGGGTGTGGTGAAAAATCCACATGATCTCAGAAAACATGGATTTCTCCCTCCGGTTTATCCCGGAATGCAAAGTGAATACGTGTAAAATTTACGAAAAAATTGATTCCGGGATGTTTCAAGGTCTGGTGCCGTTACCGGAAGCGTGTAACGATCTCTTTTATATGGTGATTATTTCAAAATGCATACAACTGACCCTGCGGGATGGTGTTCCAATCGGAATAGTTTGATCAGGAAATTGCTGACATCGTTTATCGGCAGCTCATCTGGGGCAGTCAAAATTTGCCGGAAAGCAGCAATCGTTTCTTTTATCCTTGCAACCGGAAGCAGCCAGCTATTTGCCAGCGGGAGCAGTCTCGCGGCAACTCAGGTCGACTGGTCCAAGGCGCCCCCTGTTTCGCCGCCTCCTCGTGCCGGTATTTTTGTCAAGCTGCCAATGGGGCCCGGGTATTTCTCGTTGCTGGATCTGATCGATGGTAACGGGCGGGAAAAGCCGCAGGTTGATCCTTTGCCGTCTTCTGCTCTGACGACGACTCCGGCTTTCGATTTTGATTTCCGCTATCTTGAACAGCCGGGCCACGATAAAGATTTTTTCGATCCGGTCAAACGTATCCATCTGGGCAGTGACTGGTTGCTGTCCTTCGGCGGCAGTTTTTGGTATCGCTATATGCATGAAACGGACAGCCGCTTGAATGCAGCCGGGATCAATAATGACTACCATTTGTTACGGACACGGCTTCATGCCGATCTCTGGTATCAGGATCAGTTCCGGCTGTTTGCCGAGATGCTGGATGCGCGTGCATTAGGGCTGGATCTGCCAGCTTTGGCAATCGATAAGAACCATACCGACATGCTCAATCTGTTTGCGGATGTCAAGCTGGGGCAGTTCATGGACGGGCTGGCTTATCTGCGGGTGGGGCGTCAGGAACTTTTGTACGGATCACAACGGCTGATATCGACATTGGACTGGGCAAATACGCGCCGGACATTTCAGGGAGTAAAGACTTTCTGGCAGACCCCCGCGTTCAATCTGGATGCATTCTGGGTGCGACCGATGGTAACTGAGCCCAACCAGTTCGATAACTGGGACAAAGATCGCAACTTTGTCGGTTTGTGGGGGACTTACAAGGCCATTCCGGGCCAGGTGCTCGATCTGTATTATCTGAGTTTGATTGATAACCGAAACGTCTCCCCGGCCAATATCACCCAGGGCAATGTGCTGCAGGGAGATTCGGTCCTGCATACGATCGGCGCACGCTGGGTGGGTGATTATGAGCGTATTCTCTACGAGCTGGAAGGCATGTATCAATTCGGAAAACGTTCTCACCTCGATATTTCGGCTTTTTCAATCGCTTCCGGAGTGGGTTATCAGTTACCGCTTCCGATGAATCCTCAGTTCTGGTTGCGTTATGATTTTGCCTCGGGGGATAAAAATCATCGTGACGGGCGCAGCAATACGTTCAACCAGCTTTTTCCGTTCGGTCACTATTATTTTGGCTATATCGACCAGGTAGGGCGGCAGAATATCCACGATTTCAATGCCCAGTTCACTTTGCATCCGCAACCATGGGTGACATTTCTCGGCCAGTACCATCGTTTTTATCTGGCGAATAAACGGGATTACCTGTATAACGCGGCCGGGGCAGGGACGATACGCGATATTACCGGCCAATCGGGTCGCCATGTTGGAGATGAAATAGATTTTACGATCAATTTTCATCTCAGTCGTCATCAGGATGTATTACTGGGGTATTCAAAACTTTTTACCGGTGAATTCCTCAAAAATACGCGCCCCGGTGTTTCGCCTGATTTATTCTATGCGCAATATAATTTCCGGTTCTGATCAACTGACCGGTCAGGCTTTTTTCACACTCTTATAAAGGAAGAAATCAAAATGTTCAGAACGGTATCTGCTGTGATTCTGGCAATTTTACTCATGAGTTTCAATTTGTCTGCCGCCCGGGCAGAAGGGGCATCTGGAGTTGAAACGATGCCTGCGAACGAGGGGGTTGTCGTTTCCTCGATCGATGCGGCGGGGTATACCTATATGGAGCTTGCGAATGGAGGCAAAAAATTCTGGATAGCAGCACCGACGACCAAGGTCAGTAATGGCGAGCATATCCGTTTCGTGGAAAGTATGAGAATGCATAATTTCACCAGCAAAACACTGAACCGGACCTTTAGTGAGCTGATTTTCGTTACATCTACCCAGGCCAAAATAGAGAAGTAAAATAGATTTTTCGCCGGGATGGAGGTAATCCGGTTACGGTTATCTGCCAGCTTTTCTGCGTGATTTTTTACCAGCCGTTTGTGGTACTTCCCTGATCTCATCAGGGTCTATCATGCCAATGAAGAGTTTGCTTCTGAGGTTCTTTATTTCATCGCGATACTGGGCAGCCTGTTCGAATTCCATATTCCTGGCTGCTTCCAGCATACTTTTTTCCAGCCGCTGAATTTCCTTTGCAAGTTGTGCCTCGTTCATTGCCGCATAGCGAGCCTGAATCTGTGCGACTTTCCGATGTTCTGCAGCATTTTCACTGTCGTAAACGCCATCGATTAAATCCTTGATCCGTTTGTTGACTCCGCGCGGCGTAATATTATTTTGCTGATTGAACAGCTTCTGTTTGTTGCGTCGCCGTTCGGTTTCATCAATGGCTCGTCGCATCGAATTAGTGATTTTATCGGCATAAAGGATGACGGTTCCATTGACATGTCGGGCAGCGCGGCCCATGGTTTGAATCAGTGAACGTTCTGATCGCAGAAAACCTTCCTTATCTGCATCTAATATACCAACCAGCGAAACTTCGGGTATATCCAACCCTTCCCGCAACAGATTGATTCCGACCAGAACATCAAATTTTCCAAGGCGTAAATCTCGAATGATCTCGACTCGCTCAACTGTATCGATATCAGAATGCAGATAGCGTACCCGGATGCCGTGATCGGAAAAATAATCAGTCAGATCTTCAGCCATACGTTTGGTCAGGGTAGTGACCAGCACCCGTTCATTCTGAGCAGCACGTAATGAAACTTCTGACATCAGATCATCCACCTGCGTGGTAACCGGGCGAATGATGATTACCGGATCCACCAGGCCGGTCGGCCTTACGACCTGTTCCGCAATTTGGCCGCTGCGCTGTATCTCGTAATCTGCCGGAGTGGCGGAAACGAAAATGGTTTGCGGCATCAGTTTCTCGAATTCCTCGAACCTGAGTGGCCGGTTATCCAGTGCGGAAGGCAGGCGGAACCCGTAGGCAACCAGATTTTCTTTTCTTGAGCGATCTCCTTTGTACATTCCGCCGATCTGGGGAACGGTGACGTGGCTCTCATCGATGATCATCAATGCATTGTCCGGCAGATAGTCGATGAGTGTGGGAGGAGGATCTCCAGGCTGCCGCCCGGACAAGTGGCGTGAGTAGTTTTCGATACCTTTACAAAAACCCAGTTCATTCAGCATTTCCAGATCGAAACGTGTTCGCTGCTCGAGACGCTGAGCTTCTACCAGTTTGTGGTTTTCGTGAAAATAGTTCAATCGTCCGGCAAGCTCGGTTTTGATGGTTTCGATTGCCCGCAGAGTGGTGCTGCGTGGTGTGACGTAATGACTGGAAGGGTAAACCGTGTAACGCGATACTTTTTGCCGGGTTTGTCCGGTGAGCGGATCGAACAGCGTCATGCTTTCTACTTCATCATCGAACAGGGAAATGCGCAGGGCAGTTTCGGAGTTCTCTGCCGGGAAGACATCCAGTACATCACCCCGTACACGAAAGGTCCCGCGTGCGAATTCAAATTCGTTGCGCTGATATTGCATACCTGTCAGGCGCTGAATGATATCGCGCTGCGAGATTTTTTCATGTTCACGAACATGCAGGATCATGCCGTGATAATCGACCGGATCACCAATACCGTAAATGCAGGATACCGTTGCAACAATGATGGCATCTTCTCGCTCCAGCAGAGATTTTGTGGCAGAGAGACGCATCTGTTCGATATGTTCGTTGATACTCGAATCCTTTTCTATGAACAGATCGCGGGAGGGTACGTAAGCTTCCGGCTGATAGTAGTCGTAATAGGAGACAAAATACTCGACCGCATTTTCCGGGAAGAATTCGCGCATTTCAGCATATAGCTGCGCAGCCAGTGTCTTGTTGGGCGCCATGATGATGGCCGGCCGGCCCAATCGTGCAATCATATTGGCGATGGTGAAGGTTTTGCCGGATCCGGTTACGCCGAGCAATGTCTGGAAAGATAAGCCTGATTCTATTCCTTCCACCAGTATGCGGATTGCTTCCGGCTGATCACCTGCTGGCTGGAATGCCTGATTGAGCTTGTAAGGACTGCCCGGAAAGGTAATAATCACAGGTTCGTTCGCCGTACGAAATTAAACGTTTTTGATTCTAACATGTGCAAATCACCTACATCAGGAGCTGTATCGTGAAACTCTCGCAACGCGTCCAGGCTATCAAACCTTCTCCCACTCTGGCAGTTACTGCCAAAGCTGCCAGACTCAAGGCAGAAGGAAAAAATATCATCGGTCTGGGCGCAGGTGAACCGGATTTCGACACACCGCTGCATATCAAGGACGCAGCGATTACGGCGATCCGTAATGGTTTTACGAAATATACGGCGGTGGGTGGAACTGCATCTTTGAAACAGGCGATCATCTCGAAATTCAAACGGGAAAATTCACTGGAATTTATGCCGGGAGAGATTCTGGTTTCCAGCGGAGGGAAACAAAGCTTCTTCAACCTGGTACTGGCGACGATCGATCCGGGTGATGAAGTCATTATTCCTGCACCTTACTGGGTTTCCTATCCTGATATCGTATTGATTGCCGAGGGGAAGCCTGTTTTTATCGATACCGGCATCGAAGAGAAATTCAAAATCTCACCGGATCAGCTGGAAAAAGCGATCACTCCCAGAACCCGCATGTTCGTCGTCAACAGCCCGAGCAACCCTTCCGGCAGTGTGTACAGTTTAGAAGAACTGCAGGCCCTGGGTGCAGTGTTGCGTAAATACCCGGATATTCTGATTGCTACCGATGATATGTATGAACATATCCTTCTGTCCGGAGATGAGTTTGTCAATATTCTGAACGCCTGTCCTGATCTGAAAGCGCGTACCGTCGTGCTCAACGGGGTATCCAAGGCTTATGCCATGACCGGCTGGCGGATTGGCTACTGTGGTGGGCCGGCAGCAATCATTACCGCGATGGAAAATATTCAATCACAAAGCACATCCAACCCGAATTCTATTGCTCAGGTGGCGGCAGAAGCCGCATTAAATGGGGATCAGTCCTGCATGGTTCCAATGATCGAGGCTTTCCGGGAACGTAACCAGTTTTTGACAAATGCGTTAAATTCCATCGCAGGTATTCACTGTTTGTTATCCGAAGGCGCTTTTTATGCCTTTGTAGATGTAAGGCAGGCTATCAGCCGGTTGAATACTCAACAGATTTTGCAGAACAGCAGTGATATTGCTTTTTGTAACTATGTACTGGAGAAAGCTGAAGTGGCTGCTGTTCCAGGTTCGGCGTTCGGTTGCGAGGGCTATATGCGACTGTCGTTTGCAACTTCCATGGATAACCTGCAGGAAGCTGTCAAACGTATCGCCAGTTTACTGAGCTGATCGATCGACACTTTTTGATGACGTCAGGAACGACTTCTTCCTTGCGTACTGTGCCGTATGAGCCAGGAATAATGTACGGCAAAATTGCTCATATCTTGTAATTTGACCCGGCGCTCAGCAGCCTTATAACAATATTTACTGTTACAGTGAGCTTCTATTCTCTTGATGGTGAGCAGAAGTAGCGCGCTTATTCCGCCTGATCAGACCCCGCTTTTCAGCTTCGCGTAATGCTCCGTACCTGCTGCTGCCATCAAGAAACTCCATAATCCTCTGAAACTGAGTCCGAACGGTTGCAGGGGATCGATCGAGGTATTGTGCAAGAATTTTTGTACTGGTTGTTTCCTTTTCCTGGCTGGCCTCAAGCAAAGTGTAATACGACGGAGGTAAGCGCTTAGATTTATCATGATCCATAAAATTTACTCCGGTTCCGTTGACGTTTGGCTTGGAGAATATTCCCTTGGTACTAATCGAGCAGTTATAAATATCACATTCCAGATAGCTGGCTGGAAAGGCTTGTTTGGATGCATTTACATTCCTTATTTCAGAGCAATAAATATGCCAATAATATAAAACGTTGATTTATATCGACTATATTTTATTTGGCAGAATATTCTTCTCGGGTTGTAAAATTTTCCGACAAAACACGATCGCATCGCTATGGTCTGGTAATTTTATTCAGAACCGGCTGGAAGTAAACATAATCTGGCTGGAGTGGAACAGAAGAGCGCATATGAATGGATACCTTCATTGAAAGAACGACTTCTGCAGTAATCCCTTCTCTGCTTTGCAATTTCGAGTCTTGCTTGTATGCAATTGCAGTATTGCTCTGATAAGCACAATTTTCCTACTATCTCTTCCACAACAAGGGGGCGTCGATAAGCGACAGTTACTTTGTTGAAGTAGCAAAATAGGTGTTACGTAATATCTATGTTTTATTAATCTGATTTAAAGGAAGATACCATGGATCAATTCTCTAAAAAAATTCTGGCTGCCAGTATCGTTCTGGCTTTTGGTTTCGCAGGTAATGTGTGGGCGGCTGAAGGTGCAGGTAGCTCGTTGCCAAACGTAACAGATGCTGCTGGTGCCGGTAAGGGTAGTGGTAACACCGCTGCTAGTGGAGGTAGCTCTTCAACTACCGATAACACCAACAACAGCGATAACAGCACCTACGCTGATAACACCAACAACAGCGACAACAGCAACAACAGCGATAACAGCAACAACAGCGATAACAGCAACAACAGCGATAACAGCAACAACAGCGATAACAGCAACTACGCTGATAACACCAACAACAGCGACAACAGCAACAACAGTGATAACAGCAACTACGCTGATAACACCAACAACAGCGACAACAGCAACAACAGCGACAACAGCAACAACAGCGACAACAGCAACAACAGCGACAACAGCAACAACAGTGATAACAGCACCTACGCTGATAACAGCAACAACAGCGACAATAGCAACAACAGTGATAACAGCACCTACGCTGATAACACCAACAACAGCGACAACAGCGATAACAGCACCAACACTGCTGACAGCAATAACGACAGCAGCAACAACAGCATCAATACTGCTGACAGCTATAACGATAACAGCGATAACAGCGATAACAGCCTAGCTGATGCTAGCGGTCAAGGCGGTGCTGCAGCTAATAACGGTAGTACAGCCACAGCTGACAACAGCAACAATAGCGACAACAGCTCTGCATCCGCAGAAGGCCAATCTGCATCTGCAAATAACGGCGGTACTGCAACTGTAGATAACACCAACAACAGCGATAACAGCCAAACTACAGCAGATAATGGTAGTGCAGCGTCTAATGGTGGTGATGCAACGGCTACCTACTCTGTTAACAATGCAATGCTGGAAGGATCTGTAACAGGTCAATCATCCGGTGGCTTATCAGCTGAAGAAGCTGTTGCACTTGCAGGTGGCACTTTGAGCAACAATATCTCTGATTCGTTTAATGGTGCTGGCCTGAATCAGGTTGCCCAAAATCTGGGATCAAGCTCTTTGATTCAACAACAAGTTAGCTTCCAGGGCAACGTGAACGTTAATCAGTAATAAAGTAAGTTGTACTTTATTGCTTGATGTAATGTAGCGCTTTCAACTGGCAGGCAGTAGCAATATTGCTTGCCAGTTTTTTTCTGGAACGGGAAAAGTGGGTGTGAGTGACAAGTGAGGATTAGTATGAAAGCCAACATTAAAAAAGGTCTTGTTGCGCTGGCAATATGGGCGCCAGTCAGTCTGACTTACGCAGCATCCGGAGCAAAATTGATGGTGGAAGACAGATATCTTCTTCAGGGTGAAGTAGCTTCTATGGAAGAGCTGGATAATGCCACAGGTCGTGAGGGAGTAGATGTGACCACCCTGAATAATATGAACGTTCGCGCATTGCTTGGCGGTAATACAGCAACGAGCAATACCAGTGGTTTTAATATGATTGACAACGGTTCTTTTGCTGGATCAGGGGGTATGTTTTCAGTTATTCAGAATTCGGGTAACAATGTCCTTATTCAGGACTCGACCATTATTAATGTAACGATATTACCCTGATTCGGACTGAATATTTTGGTAGAACAGCCGATAGCCATAGCATCACACAAATTATTATTTTGTCAGCCTTTTGAGATTTGTTGCGTAATTTAATAGGTGGTAAGTAATTTTCAGTACTCTAGGACAAGATCAATATGAGATCGCTTCTGGCTACGCTTGCTTTATTGGAGATCCTGATAGTTCCTTGCAGTGAAGTATCAGGGATGGATATGATCGACGTAGTGGGTGGAGCTAACTTTAATATACAAGTAAAAAGTTTTGCAGAACGGCGTTTCAATACTGTTTATCGGCAACAGTATGATTTCAGCTGCGGTTCTGCTGCGTTGGCAAGTCTGCTTACTTTTCATTTTGACGATACTGTTGGTGAACAATCTGTATTTGTTGATATGTTCCAGCATGGGGATCAGGAAAAGATCAGGCGAGAAGGTTTTTCCATGCTGGATATGAAGCGGTATCTTGAACGAAGAGGGTATGGTTCAGATGGTTTCAAAATCAATTTAGATCAGTTGTATTCCACTGGCAGTCCCGCCATCACTATCATTAATCATAATGGCTATATGCACTTTGTCATTATTAAAGGGGTGGATGAGGATAGAGTTCTGGTGGGGGATCCGGCTCAGGGCGTCAAATCCATGGATCGCACTGAATTTGAAAGAATGTGGGGGAATCGCATTGTATTTCTGATTCATAATCATGTGGATCCTGAAGTAAGCTACCGGAAAATACATCAGGAGTGGTCGGGCAGGTTGGCCCCATTGGGAGAAGCAGTTGATCGGACGAGTCTGGGCGTTTTTAATGTACTGCGGCCAGGTCCTTGGGATTTTTGATGGTTTTTATGAGATGGGGCGAAAAATGAAAACAGGACACTTTTATCTGATGGTAAAAAATATCCGATCCTGCCTTGTGCTAATGGTATTGTCCTGTTTTACGGTCCAAACATACGCCGAAGATGTAACTGTCAGATTATCAGTACAAAATATTCATCACCCGGAGTGGGAACGCGCAACGGATGAAGAGCTCGCAGTGTTGAGAGGGGGATTCGTTCTTCCAAACGGTGTACATATTGATATGAGCCTGGAAAAATTTATTCACTTGAATGATGTACTGGTGCATTCATCCTCTCTTCAGCTTCCGGGTGCAGGTGTGGTTTTACAAGCGGGTATGCAGAATATGGTGTCTGATTCTATCACCGTGCCGGAACTCAGTACTTTCGTTCAGAATACATTGGATAGTCAGCATATTGAAGCATTGACAACCATTAATATAGAAGTCAGCAATCTGAAAGGGATTGCAGTGAATGGCGGCAGTCAGCATATTTTTACCGAATTTTTAGCGCCAGCCTTGTTGCGATAGCTATTCTGTACGCCATCAAGCATGAGAAAAAATATATCTGAAAATAATGGTAAACGCCCCGGAAGTGTGAAAAGCAGATTTCTTGTGAGTGCTTTTGCAGTATTTCTTGTTGCTTATTCTCAGACAGGAATATCTTCGGAAGAAGTACTCGAACAATATAAATCTCTTTTTGCGCAGCAGCAAAAGGAGTTCGAAAAACAGCGGCAGATCATCATCGAGCAGGGGAGAGAAATAGAGAAGCTTAAATCCCGCTTGGACTCCCTGATTACTACGCAATCCACCGATCGCAGCCCGGCCAGCAATGTAGCCAGCAAAGATGGACAACGCCCCCCGCAGGTATCCTCATCCGCTACTCCAAAGACGGTAGTTGCCGGACCAGTTGACAAAAAAACCGATCAGGGGCAGGCACGCACAGTACCTGGTAATCTTCCTGTCGGACCAGTAGGACAGGCGCCACCCAAGCAGGATGAGAAACCAAGACCACCTGAAATGCCTCGATTGAGTGATGCAGTAGGAGGAGTGCTGACACGTAAAGGGAAAATTGTAGTTGAGCCTGCGTTGGAATATGCTTTCACGGACAGTAACCGGATATTTCTGGATGCATTCACATTTCTCCCGGCAATTGCTATTGGTTTGATAGATGTTCGTCAAGTGGATCAGCATAGCATGATGGCAAGTATTGGAGCTCGCTACGGTGTGACAGATCGTCTTGAGGTTGAAGCGAGAGTTCCCTATCGCGCGCGTTTTGATGAGCAACGCTCCAGGCCAGTCAGCATTGGAGCCGGGATCGATGAAACATTTAACGCATCCGGAAATGGCTTGGGAGATATTGAATTTGGTGCTCGCTATCAGCTTAATTCAGGAGCGGGGGGATGGCCTATTTTGGTAGGAAATATGCGAGCGACAGTACCGACAGGTAAGGGCCCCTTTGATATTAAATATGCACAAGCTCAAGGTGTCCCGGGAGCCGTATTTCCTACTGAAGTTCCTACAGGATCGGGTTTTTTCAGTTTTGAACCAAGTGTTACTGCGCTCTATGCAACTGATCCAGCTGTATTTTTTGCAAATCTGGCCTATAACTACAATATGGGTACCACGGAGAAGGCGCTTGATGGATCAGGTGATAAATTTAAGGTTGATCCAGGTTATGCAGTGGGTATGACTTTTGGTATGGGATTCGGAATTAACGAGCGCTCTTCGTTCAATATCGGGTATGGTCATCGCCATATTTTTAATACCAAAATAAATAATCGTACATTGAAAGGTAGTCAGCTTGATATAGGGCAATTACTGCTCGGCTATGCTTTTAAATATTCACAGCAGACTACCTTGAATTTCTCCATTGCGATAGGAACAACCGATGATGCACAGGATGTCAGACTCAGCTTTAGAGTACCCATGACGTTTTAATTCCATTTATAAATCAAAACTAAATTTGTCGGCTTCACCTTGCCGTATTATTTATACCATCTGTGGCTCGCCTTCATGTCATTTTTGATTTGGGAATGGAATAATAAGTTGTTTTCCTTCTTTTTCTTTGCCTTGCCTTTGTTTTGTAGTATGACGAGAGTGTTGTAGCGGTTGGTAAAAAGAAGTCCGCCAAGTCGATCATTGACAGCTATCCTTGTTTCCATCGCACCAGATTTTTCTGATTTTTTCTTCCATTCCGGCATTCATACCGGCAGCACGACCTTCTTTGAAAGCGATTTCCGGGGCTATGCCTTCGCTCAGCCGGTAGGCAGTCCACATGGCACCAGCACGGTTACCGGTAGCACAATGGATCAGAACGGGGGGGGCTGCCTGCTCTAAAGCCTGTTTGAAGGCTGTTAGCTGCGACTCATTTACCCCTTCACTGGTGACCGGGATATTGATATAAGTTATGCCGACTGCTTCAACAGCTTTTTTCTCGCTTGGTGTCCCTTCTGATTCACTGCGCAGATCTATTACAGTCTGAAAACTGTGCTTGACGAGCTCCTGAATGCCATCTTTGGTAAGTGCTCCGGAAGTAGCAATATTGGGCGTGACGCGCAAATAACGCATCAGATCGTTAATCTGTGTAGCGTAGGGTACCTGATCTTTTGCAGATACCCAGCCTGATGACGATAAAGCGAGAATGATGATAAAAACTCTCACAAAAAACATTTTGACCTCCGATCATAATTGGAATGTGTAAAAATCGTAGCATGAATGCTCGGGTGGATAAAAGAGCAGATATGAGTTACGGCGAGGAATAACAATTTCTGGCCGATCCCGGCGTTTGATCACTCAAATCAGGGAAAGTCACGTTTGATTGTGTTGGCAAGTATGGTGATTGACAACTGATTTGCCATTTTTTACTAAGGGTTGATGAACGGGTGTTCACCGCTTTGGATTATGAGTATATGTCCCATGCGCTGCGGCTGGCCGAAAGGGGGCTGTTTACCACCAGCCCGAATCCTCGGGTAGGGTGCGTAATCATCAATGGCGGCAAGGTAGTCGGAACAGGGTGGCATGAGCGGGCAGGGGGGGCACATGCAGAAATTCATGCGTTGCAGGAAGCGGGGGATTTAGCCAGGGGCGCTACGGTTTATGTAACGCTCGAGCCATGCAGCCATCACGGCCGTACGCCGCCTTGTGTCAATGCCTTGATCCAAGCAAAAGTATGTAAAGTAGTCATGGCGATGGATGATCCTAATCCGCATGTAAACGGACAAGGAAAAGAGCGGTTGCAGAAAGCTGGTATCGAAATACAAACAGGCTTGCTGGCTGATCAAGCAGAGCGATTGAATATCGGATTTGTTACCCGAATGCGACATGATCGTCCATGGGTGCGGACTAAGATAGCAGCCAGCCTCGATGGCAGAACGGCTCTGAAGAATGGAAAGAGCCAGTGGATTACCAGTGAGCCGGCTCGGCAGGATGGCCATAAATGGCGAGCACGTTCATGTGCGATACTGACAGGGATCAGCTCGGTCAGGAAGGATGACCCTCAACTGACGGTGCGGTATATTACGGTCTCCAGGCAGCCAATGCGCATAGTGGTGGATTCGAACCTGGAAACTCCCTTGCAGGCAAAGTTGCTGCAGAATGCAGATACAACTTGGATCTTCACGGCACAGACCAGCAAAGAAAAAATACACCGACTGGAAGATACCGGCGCTCACATCGTTGTTTTGCCTGATTTGGCCGGAAAGGTTGATCTCAAAGCCATGATGGTGAAGTTGGCCGAATTAGGTATCAATGAGCTGCTGGTTGAAGCAGGCCCGGTACTGAACGGAGCGCTGGTAACAGCTGGGCTGGTGGATGAAATCATTTTTTATTTTGCCCCCAGCCTGTTGGGTAATTCAGCACAAGCGATGCTGGCATTGCCTGAAATCGGGGATTTATCAGAGAAGTATGATTTGCAAATATCCGATATTCGAAAAATCGGGATGGATGTCCGTCTGATAGCAAGGTTTATGAAATGAGGTTAGAAGTGCAGGGAATGATAAAGAGAAAAGGTTTTTTGCCGTTGGCAGAAGACATTGATGGTGCCACTACTGAATCATGAGCTGAATTATGCGAATTCTGCACATTCTGGATCACTCTATTCCGTTACACAGCGGTTATACATTTCGCACGTTGGCGATCCTGAAAGAACAGCGCGACCTGGGGTGGGAAACGTTTCATGTTACCAGCGCCAAACATACCGGCTCGGTTGCGCTGGAAGAAGAAGTCGATGGCTGGCATTTTTACAGGACGCCGGAGCATTCCCGTTTTGCCAGCAGACTGCCGATTCTGAATCAGATCGCTGTGATCAATGGTTTAGCTCGGCGGGTGGCTGATATCGTGCGAATCATCAAACCGGATCTTTTGCATGCCCATTCACCGGCACTCAATGCGATTCCCGCTCTGATCGCTGCGCGTAAAGCTTCTATACCGGTTATTTATGAGGTGCGCGCCTTCTGGGAAGATGCAGCAGTGGACCACGGCACCAGCAGTGAATGGGGTGTACGCTATCGTCTGACACGCGGGTTGGAAAATTTTGCACTTCGGCGTGTAGATGCAATCACTACGATTTGTGAAGGATTGCGAAATGACATGATCGGACGGGGTATTGCACCGGAAAAGATTACGATTATTCCCAACGCGGTCGATATCGAGAAATTTGCTGCAAGCCGTCCGGCGAATGAATCACTCAAGGAGCAGTTTGGATTAAAGAGCAAGCGCATCATCGGGTTTATCGGCTCTTTTTATGCTTACGAGGGGCTGGATATATTGCTACGGGCTTTGCCGATCATGCTGCTGCAGCATCCTGATTTGCGTGTATTGCTGGTCGGTGGCGGGCCACAGGATGGGCAGTTGCGGCAACTTGCCAGCCAGCTTGGTATCGGGGATAAAGTCATTTTCACCGGCCGTGTCCCACACGATAAAGTGCAGGATTACTATGATTTGATTGACGTTCTGGTTTATCCGCGCCTTTCCATGCGACTTACTGATCTCGTCACTCCTTTGAAGCCGCTGGAGGCTATGGCACAGGGCAGAGTGCTGGCTGCTTCGGATGTGGGAGGACATCAGGAACTGATTCGTGACAACCATAACGGTATTTTGTTCAAATCCGGTGATCCGAATTCACTGGCGCAAAAAGTTGGAGCTTTGCTGAATACACCTCAACAATGGGATGGATTACGTAGAGCGGGAAGAGAATTTGTTGAAACTGAACGGAATTGGAAAAAAAGTGTAGCAAAATACCAGGAAATTTATAGAAATACTCTTAAATTTGATAACACATATTAGAACACCATATACTCAAGCAGAGTCGATATAAGATATTCAAGTCTGGATATAAAAATACTTCCTCAATTCTGATATGTGCAGGTTTAAATGCATAGTGCTCTGGTTCTATTTTTAAGAATCTTATAATTTGATGTGAGAATTATTCCAATTTTATAAATAAAAACTTATAAGATAACTAGCAGGGTTTATGTACGGTAAAGATTTTAAGCGCGACGCAATTCGAATTATCAAAGCTATTATAACGAATCAACTTGCACGCTGGGTTCCCCGTTTTTATATCATGTTTACTAAACAAACTGGTCGGGGTGCTGGTGAAGATTCGTCACGTGAGGTGGCGAATTATTTCCAAAATTGTTTCACAGATTATTTTAATATTTTAGGCGTATGTCCTGACAGAATTGCGGCATATCTCTCTGGTAAGCATGTATTTGAATATGGGCCTGGAGATATCCCCGGGGTAGCCCTGTTAATGATCGCTCACGGTGCTGAATATGTCACTTGTGTTGATCGTTTTCCACTGCTTTCTCTTTCGCCAAAAAATATTGAAATTATTAATCTACTTATGTCTGACATGAGTGGAGAAATGTTACAGAGAGCGGAAGATTGTTTTTTAGAAAAAGGGAATCCATCCTCTGGTTTCTCATCACGTATTCGTTATCTGGTGCGCCCTAGCGGCCTTTCTGGTTTATATGAGGAAGCTGATTTGGTAATTTCGCGTGCCGTGCTGGAGCATGTAAATAATCTGCCAGCCAGTTTTGCTGATATGTATAAGGTATTGCGTAAGGGCGGTTTGGCAATACATGAGATAGATTTAAAAAGCCATGGTCTGCATTATGCAAATCCATTGGATTTTCTTACCTGGCCATCCAATCTCTGGTCGTGGATGTATTCACATAAGGGGGTTCCTAATCGATTACGTGTTAACCATTATCGAGAGGCTTTGGCTACCACGAGCTTTACAACAATCTTGATGCAATCGACTTTGCTCGCTGAGGAACAAGATATTGAATCGGTAAGGCCATATCTTGCTGAGCCGTTTCAAAGTATTTCTGATGAAGATTTATCGTGGCTTGGCTTCTGGATTGTACTTAGTAAAGCCTAATACATAATCCTCTGGTTTTATGATTACAAATGTTTTCCTTTTTAATATGCTTTATTGAATTTCGTTGACATGGCTGGCTTATTATGAGCTGGGAAACAAGAATTTTAATAATATGAAATGGGTTCCAGGAAAAGCTGAAAATCAGGGTAGAGGCAATAATAGCAATCTTGGAATTATTGTATTTTCTTCACTTTTTCCGCACTCGGGTCAGCCTAATGCTGGTTTGTTCATTCGTGAACGTATGTTTCGGGTGGGAAAACATCTTCCACTCGTGGTGGTGGCACCCGTACCCTGGTTTCCATTTCAGAAAATTCTTCGCAGATGGCGCCCTCATTTCAGACCGGATGCTCCTTATATGGAGCTTCAGGAAAATATTGAGGTTCTCCATCCACGTTTTTTTTCCATTCCGGGATTTTTTAAGTTTCTGGATGGTTTTTTCATGGCATTAGGCAGCTTGCCTGTTTTGTGGCAGCTCAAGCGACGTTTCGATTTTAAGATTATTGATGCGCATTTTGCCTATCCGGACGGTTACGCTGCGAGCCTTCTGGGGAGATGGTTCCGGGTTCCTGTCACGATTACCTTGCGAGGCACGGAGGTACGGCTTTCCCACAGATTTTTATATCGAGATCTTATGCGTTCAGCCATGATACGTGCTGCGAAGATTTTTTCAGTATCGGATTCTTTGAAACAGGTAGCAGTGGCAATCGGAATCCAGGAAAGCAAAATACTCGTGGTGGGTAATGGTGTGGATCTTGATAAGTTTTGTTGTATTGATCGGTCTGAAGCGCGTAAGAGCCTGGAAATACCGGAAGATATACCGATATTGATATCGGTGGGTGGGCTTTGTGAGCGCAAGGGGTTTCATCGTGTCATCGCGTGTCTGCCTGACTTGATAAGTACTTACCCTGGTATTCAATTTTTGATAATCGGTGGTGCAAGTGCCGAGGGTGACTGGACTGAGCGTTTGCAACAGCAGGTTTCTGAATCGGGGTTTGAGAAAAATGTTCGTTTTCTGGGTGTCATGCCACCAGATCAGTTGAAGATTCCGCTTTCTGCTGCTGATTTATTTGTGCTTGCTACAAGAAATGAGGGATGGGCTAATGTATTTCTCGAAGCAATGGCATGTGGTTTGCCGGTGGTGACTACTGACGTAGGCGGAAATGCTGAAGTAGTCTGTCGTTCGGAACTGGGTAAACTGGTTCCTTTTAATGATCAGCAGGCACTTTGCCAGGCAATTGCCAATGCACTGGAAGTAAATTGGGATCGAGAAAAAATAATCATGTACGCTCACGCAAACTCGTGGGATCAGAGAGTAGCTGTCCTTGTAGAAGAATTTGTGAAGATCACCTGCCAATCTGAGTTGGCGGAACAATATCGTTAACCATGGCTGGTATTTATACACATCTGATATCCGGATTCCTGTTCCCGCTTCATGAACACCTCAAGCGGCACGCCAGTGTCAATGTGCGTAAGTCCATGGAGCAGACTCAATGGTTTTCTCCTGAAAAGATCGTGCAGTTACAGACTGAAAAACTGCGTCAGTTGCTCATTCATATAAACACACATGTTCCCTATTACCGCACGCTGTTTGCTGAGTTGGGTTTTCAACCGGAGGAAGCTGGTTCACTGGCTGATTTGCAATACCTGCCTTTTCTCGATAAATCAATCATTCGTACACATCTGGAGGAACTCAAATCTGATCAGGCGCGAGGGCTCGCTCGTTTCAATACGGGAGGATCCAGTGGCGAACCGCTGGTTTTTTTTATCGGCAAGGAACGTGTCAGCCACGATATTGCCGCGAAGTGGCGGGCTACACGCTGGTGGGGCGTGGATATAGGTGATCCCGAAATCGTTGTCTGGGGTTCTCCGATCGAATTGGGTGCGCAGGATACGTTGCGTTCATGGCGGGATCATTTGTTTCGCAGCAGATTATTGCCCGCATTTGAAATGTCCGACCAGAAGCTCGATGATTTTCTTGATACGATCCGCAGGTTTCATCCCAAAATGCTGTTCGGTTATCCCTCGGCTTTGTCGCATATAGCGAAATATGCTGATAAATCAGGCATTAAGATGTCCAATTTGGGAATTCAGGTGGCTTTCGTCACTTCGGAACGGCTGTATGATGATCAGCGCAGACAAATCAGTGACACTTTCGGCTGTCCGGTTGCAAATGGTTATGGGGGGCGTGATGCCGGGTTCATTGCTCATGAATGTCCTGCAGGCGGAATGCATATCACCGCTGAGGATATCATCGTTGAAATTGTCGATCCTAACGACCATCTCCTTCCATACAGAGAATCAGGCGAAATTGTGGTGACTCATCTGGCAAGCAGAGATTTCCCTTTCATTCGTTATCGTACCGGGGATATTGGTATTCTGGATGACAGAACATGTGATTGCGGGCGGGGATTACCGCTGCTTCGGGAGATACAGGGCCGCAGCACCGATTTTGTCGTTGCGCAGAATGGTACGGTCATGCACGGGCTGGCACTGATTTATATTTTGCGAGACATGCCGGAAGTAAAAGTTTTCAAAATCATCCAGGAGAGCCTGGATTTCACCCGAGTTCAGGTCGTTGCAGAGACCGGCTTGCATCCGTCGCAGATCAGCCGGATCACCGAATCGTTTCAAACCAGACTGGGTCGGGATGTAAAGATCAAGGTGGAACAGGTATCTGAAATTCCGGCTGAGAAATCAGGCAAGTTTCGTTATGTGGTCAGTAAAGTGGCCGGGGTTTGAATTAATCAGTCGATTGCACAAAAGGTATAGGTACTCCCATCCATAACAGTGCAACTACTATCAGCGCGATTCCCACACCGGTAGTTCCCACGATCATCCCAGCAATGATGGTCAGACCATCCTTGCTGAGTAACCCCAATGACATGATGAGGATTCCCAGGCCGGGAAGAAAATTGATCAGGGGGACCGGCAGCGCAATGGAAATCGAGAAAATGAATGAAAAGAGGCCGATGATACGTTCCCAGGCATGTACACTGATGTAAGTCAGCCGCGGATGCATGTGGCTTTCAATTTTTCGCAACCATGGTGCTGCCTTGGTGATTAATTTGTCCAGTGTTCCCCTTTTTATGGTTTTTTTTGTCAACCATTCTGGAATCCACGGCGCTTTCATGCCACATATCATTTGGATCGAGAAGATAAACAGCGGAATGGCAAAAACAGTAGTATACCCAGGTGGTGCGGGAACAGGCAGACAGATCGGTAAAGTAGCAATGGCGAGCAGCACGGCAAAGCCACGCTCGTGCAATGAGTTTTTGATTTCGTCCACACTGATCACTGCATTGGTGTTTTGTACGACGATCAGTTGCAATAGTTCGGATGTATTTTTTTCCTTGTTCTCCACTACCCTCTCCTTGGTTGTGTCGATATAAGATTCAGGGTGCTCAGATTGCCGCGATGACTTATTTTGCCGGGTTTTTACAGTCTGAGCAGCACGGCACCCGGCAATTTACCATGTCTTTGACTGTTCTTACGAATCTGTTTCCTGTGAATGGATGAATATGAGGCATCAAGTCGTAAAGCATTGCGGCAGTTAGCGAGCTGTGGCAATATCGATCGATTGTGACGGCAAATACCGGTTATTTTGAATGTTGTCTCTTAGATAGAGGAAAGTAGAGGAGATTTTGGATAAATTTATCGAACAGGTATCGCTTTACATCCAGGAAGCCCCGGTCTGGCCATTTACATTGCTGGGTTTTATTCTGGTAGTGGGTGTGGCGGTGGATATCATCAATCGCCGGCGCCGTACCGCAGCGGTGGAATATTTTGATTTGGCTTTTCAGGAAGAACTGACTGGCTTGTATCCTGCCGCCACCCGCTGGCCGGATGATCTGGCAGCTTATATGCAACCGCGTTTACCCATTCTGCGTGATGCTTTTGAAGTGCTGAGGAATTTCATTCCGCAGAATCAGTTGCGCGAATATAACGCTGCATGGAACAGGTTTTACCAGTTCTCGCGCACAGGTGGAAACGAGCAGCCAGTCTCCCTGGAAGATGCTGCACAGGAGCTCGCGGTTAACCAGTCTGATCTACAGCAGCAACAGGCTTTTCAGCAGATGATTTCAGATTTGCTGGCTTTTGCCACGCAATTCAAAAAATAACCGGATTGCGGTAACAACCGTGAGATCCAACATCCCAGTCATCGGGCGGATTGTCTCGGCCATTCCATTTCTGCCAGGCCAGGGTTGATGAAAATATCTCCGAGTCGTCAAGTGAAAGGGGAAATAGAAATTATCCCGGTTTCAGGCTTTCGTGGAATTGGAAAATTCATTGATGTTCCCTGGCGACTCTATGCGGATGACCCTTTGTGGGTACCGCCTCTCCGGCTGGAGCGACGATTGCATCTCTCCAGGTTCAATCCCTATTTCAGGCATGCACAATGGCAAGGATGGATTGCCTGTCGTGATAATCAGCCGGTTGGCAGAATCAGTGCACAGATAGATGAACTGTACCAGCAACGCTACGGGACGGATACCGGGCATTTCGGGATGCTGGAATCCATTCGGGATGAAGCAGTTTTCAGTCGGCTGATACAAGTAGCCGAAAGCTGGTTGGTTGAACGGGGAGTACGTCAGATCAGCGGGCCGTTCAGTTTTTCTATCAATCAGGAATGCGGCTTACTGGTTCAGGGGTTTGATACCCCTCCCGTTTTCATGATGCCTTATTCACCGGAGTGGTATACCAGCCTGCTGGAACAAAACGGCTATCAGCCTTGCAAGGATTTACTGGCCTACTGGCTGGTAACGGATTTTGACCCGCCTCCTGCCATGCAGGCGATCGATCGCAAGTATCGGCATCAGATCCGAATCAGGCCACTGCAACGCAATCGATTCAATGAAGAAATAGAAACCATGCGAGACATATTCAATGATGCCTGGTCTGATAACTGGGGATTCGTTCCCTTTACGCAGGAAGAATTTGCCGAGCTGGGCAGTTCTTTGCGCTGGCTGGTCCCGGATGAATTTATCCAGATAGCGGAAATAGACGGGAGGCCCGTCGCCTTCATGGCGGTACTGCCGAATCTGAATGAGGTACTCCCGGCACTGAATGGAAAACTTCTTCCTCTTGGCTGGCTTCACCTGATCAGTAAACTGAAATCCGCTTCAATTACTACCGGTCGGGTTCCTCTGATGGGTGTCCGCAAGCAATTTCACCATACTCTTGTCGGAATAGCGCTGGCGTTCAAAGTCATCGATGCTCCCAGAAAAATGGTTAAATCCCGTGGTATCGGGCATGTCGAATTATCCTGGATACTTGAAGACAATCAATCCATGCGTGCGATTCTGGAGAAAATTGGCGGCAGGGAGTACAAGCGCTATCGTATTTACGATAAGACGCTGGCGTGATCAGGGTGTAGTCGATCATCAGAAAAATTCAAACACTGTTCCGTCCGTAATGAGCAATAACGATCAGTTTGCCGCCCTGGTACTGGCAGCCGACCGGGGCAGCCAGGATTCCGTGGCACGGTATGCAGGAACGGTATGCAAGGCTTATGCTCCTGTTTGTGGTAAACCTATGGTCATTCGTGTGCTCGATGCTCTGAATGATTGCCATAAAATAAAATCGGCCCTTTTATGCGGCCCGTCGGAATCACTACTTTCAGCTTGCGAGGAACTCGAACAGCGTATCGATACCAGGCAGGTGGACTGGGTGGAAAATCTGGATTCACCAGCTCGCAGCGCTGCTCACGGGCTTTCACGTATCGACTCGCAACAACCGGTTTTATTGACTACAGCGGATCATGCACTGCTTACCTCGGAAATCGTGGAATATTTTTTGCAGGTTTCCAGTAATCTGGAGTGTGACGCGGTTGTCGGGGTCATCAGATATGAAACCCTGCAAGCCCGGTATGGTGATACCCGGCGTACGGTGATACGGTTGCAGGATGGGAATTTTTGTGGCTGTAATCTATTCGCATTCAATAATGCACGCGGGCGTACGCTGGTGGATTTCTGGCAGCAGGCGGAAGCATTGCGCAAGCGTCCGTGGAAGCTGATCAGCCGGGTACTGGGCTGGCAGGCTGTGTGGTCATACCTGCTCGGACGTTTGACGCTCGACCAGGCATTGCAGAAAATTTCCGGGAAAACGGGCGTTCGGGTGTGCCCGGTAATTTTGCCCTTTCCTGATGCCGGCATCGATGTCGATAAAGTAGAAGATCTGCAACTGGTGGAATCCATCCTGATCCGGTCCGGTTCAACACGCCCCTTGATGTAAGACGGTCAGCTGATTTTCATGAAAATCATTGAAAGGTATATCACACGGGAACTGCTGTTTCCTTTCATCGTGGTGACGGTCATTCTGATCGGGCTTTTCGTCAGTTTCAGTGTTGCACGGTTTTTGACCAGTGCCGTGACTGAAACGCTTGGTACTGCCGCCATGTTCAAGCTGGTCGGATTGAAAACCATCATTGCGCTGGAAGTGCTGGTTCCCATTGCGTTCTATGTGGCGGTCATCTATGGTTTGAGCCGGATGAACCGGGATCAGGAAATCAATGTACTGCGCACCGCCGGATACGGGGATAACCGGATCATCCGTACCGTTTTCGTGATTGCTCTGCCGATTGCCATTCTCAGCGGGATTCTTTCCGTTTATGCCCGTCCGTGGGCTTATGCGGAAAGCTATATCATGGATGCGCAGGCTGAAGCTGAATTGAATACCAACCGGTTCCAGCCTGGAAGGTTTTATGGCAGTGAAAAAAGCGGTCGAGTGATTTTTATCCGGGGTAAAGATGATCTGGAAAAACGTATGGAAGGCGTTTTCCACTACATCAGAACGACTGAAGATAGAGAAATCATTATTTCCAGGGAAGGTTACCAGCAGTCGATGACTGCAGAACAGTGGCCGCATATCGAACTGCGGGAAGGCCAGATCTATCGTCTCAGCTTTGATACTGTCAAAGACAGCGCCATTCGTTTTGAGAAGATGATCTATTTCAATGAAAACGATCAGGCTCAGAACTATCGGCGCAAGGCGGCATCCACTCGTTCCTTATGGGATTCTGAAGAACCGCGTGAAATTGCAGAGTTGCAGTGGCGGCTTTCACGGCCTGTCGCAACTGTTCTGCTTGCGCTGATCGCCGTTTCTTTTACCCGCACCGCACCACGCAAAGATAAAACAGACAGAACCTTTTTTGTCGCTGCACTGGTCTTTGCTGTTTATTACAATCTCAGCGGATTAGCCAAGACTTGGGTGGAGCAGGGCGTGGTAGCCGCCATGCCCGGAGTCTGGTGGGTATATGGATTGCTTATCATAATCGTTATGCTGCGCCTTCCCGAGCTCAGATCTTTATTGCCTGCAGGAAAACAGTGAAGATCTGTCATCGTTATATCGCCTGGCAGGTTTTGACGGGAATGGTTATCGCTACTGCCATCCTGTTACCTCTGTTCAGTTTTTTTGATTTGCTGGATCAGCTCGATGACGTAGGGAAGGGGACATATACCACCTGGGATGCTTTTCTGTATACCGTCATGCTGATGCCCCGCAGATTCATCCAGATTGCACCGTTCATCGCACTGCTGGGGACGGTGGGTGCGCTGGGTGCGCTGGCAGTCAATCTGGAATTGGTGGCGATGCGGGTGGCAGGGCTCTCTCCCTTGATGATCGGCCTTGCTCCGGTTGGAATTGGAGGATTACTCATTGCCTCGACGATAGCACTGGAGTATTTTGTGGCTCCTCAGTTTCAGCAGCAGGCAACGATATTGCGGGCAGTTGCACTGGAACAGGGGGCTGAACTGGGTAAGGGGCTCGGTATCTGGACACGAAACGAGCGGAATATATTGCGTATTGGTGAGATGTTGCATAAAGGGCGTGCTACGGATATCGAAGTCATCCATTTTGATGGAGAGGGATCCATGACCGCTCATGTCCACGCATGGTATGCAGATATCTTTGATGAGAGTTTATGGAAGCTGCATGACGTCACAATACGTACATTCTCCCCGGATCGCATCACTTCCAGGAAGGCACACATCCTTCAGTGGCATTCGTTTCTGGGCCCGGACGATATTGCAACACTGACCAAGTCGCCGGAAAGTCTGACGCCAATAGAGCTGGTGAAACATGCCGAATTTTTGAGGGCGACCGGCCAGAAAGCGGATGCCTACGTTATGGCGTTGTGGCGCAAGGTTGGCGGGGCGATCATGACAATTGCGATGATCCTGGTCGCCATTCCCTTTATCTTCGGCTCTGTACGTGAAGGATTGGGGGGTAAACTGATTCTGGCTGCGCTCATGGGGATCAGTATTTACCTGTTTGATCAGATCATTGCCAATATCGGACTGGTATTCCAATTGAACCCGATTGTCGTTTCGGTTGCACCCGGAATGGTTCTGATTGCTGTCGCAGCACATTGGCTGTTACGGCGCACTTTTTGAGATGAATATGACTACTGCTTTCTTCGTTCACATTATCGGCAACAGTAAAACCAGTCTGTGGGGGATGGATGGACGTACGCGCCTCGAGCGGATGCTGGGAACGATCAAGACGGTTGCAGTGGTGAAAGAGGTATCACAATTGACCGAAACGGATCCCGTGTTGCTGCTGCGTGCTGACTATCTGTTCGATAGCAGAGTGATCAGTGCGCTGATGGCATTGCATGAACCGGCCGTGTTCGTGGCTCCTCTGGATGAGACTCCGGTTGCGATTCTGATTGACGGGAAAAATGCCGCTGCGATGTGTGAAGTACTGAACGAAAAAAGACCGGCATCTGACGATCTTCCCGTTCGTACCTTGAAAGACCTCCCGATTCAGGTACAGCAGAATCTGAAGAAGAAGGATCCGCCCTATGTATTGCCGATTCGGCGTTGTAACCAGGCCGAGCTTGAATCAGAGCTGTTTACCGCATCCTATAAGGGTGTAACCGATCTGGTCACCAAATGGCTATGGCCCTGGCCGGCGTTTATGGTAACGCGCCTGTGTGTTCGACTGGGTCTGAAGCCCAATCATGTGACGCTGCTCAGTCTGGTTCTGGCGGTGCTGGCAGGCGTGGCATTCTGGTATGGCGCGTTTGGTATCGGCCTGATCATGGCGTGGCTGATGACTTTTCTGGACACGGTCGATGGCAAGCTGGCGCGTGTCACGCTGACATCAAGCAAGCTGGGCGATGTGCTGGATCACGGTCTGGATATCATTCATCCGCCGTTGTGGTATCTGGCCTGGGGGGTGGGCCTCATGGCCACCGCCACACCTGTAGCCGATCTCGAATTGCTGGTCTGGTTGATGTTCATTGGCTATGTGGGGGGCCGTCTTTGTGAAGGCGCTTTCCAGTTCTGGCTGGCATCTTTTGATATTTTCATCTGGCGTAAAGTCGATTCGTTCCATCGTTTGATTACTGCACGACGCAATCCGAATCTGATCTTGCTGACTGCCGGCTGGATGGCAGATCGGCCGGATATCGGATTTATCTTGGTTGTATTGTGGCATCTGCTTTCAACTCTGTTTCTCGCTTACAGATTGTTCGCTGCCTGGCAAAGCCGGTCACAGGATGGTGTGCTTCATTCCTGGATGGAGAACATCGATCCCGTTCGGGACAGGCAGCAGCTTGCCGTCAGGATATTTACCCGATTACCTTTTCCCCAACGGTATGTCAATCCCGCCGCAGATAACGAGTAACCCGGCGGTGGATCTGATCCCTGCCAGGATTGGCCTGATTTACAACCCGCTGGGAGGCTGGTTTCGCAAGCATACTGCGCGGATGCAGAGTCTTCTGGCAACATTACCGGAAATCAGACAGATTCAGGCAACCGATCAGATCGAGTTTGAACGTGCTGTCACTGTCGTAGTTGAAGCGAAGATCGGGTGGCTGATCGTTGTGGGGGGAGATGGCACTCTGCAAGGGGTAATGAGTTGTCTGTTTGAGTGCCTGCCACCGGATAGGTGGCCGGAAATCACCATCGTGCCCGCTGGAACGACCAACATGACCGCACTGGATCTGGGAATGAATGGGCAAGCCGAGCAGATTTTGTCCAGAATCAGGCAACATCTGCAACGACCCGGTGACATGAAACAGGTACGAAGACCAGTGCTGCGTATCGAGCAGACCGGTATGAGGAATGTGTATGGAATGATGCTTGGTCTCGGCCTGATTGCGCGTGGCGTAAAATTTTCACGCAGTCAGATCAAGCAACTGGGAATGACCGGTAATATTTTTACTGTCGTGATCGTATTGCGTTCGCTAATAGGCATGTTTCTGGGGCGCCCGCAAGCCGAATGGGCTCCGGTACGTGTTGCCCAAATAGATGAAACAGGGGTATTGAGCGAGAAAGTGTATCTGTTCGCACTCATCAGCGCGCTGGAGAAGTTATTGCTTGGTATTCGCCCCTATTGGGGGCAGGAACCGGCACCGCTGCATGCAACATTTATCGGGCAACACAGTCGGCGGTTCTGGCGCGCTATCTGGCCCCTGATCGCAGGGCGTGGTCACCATTTGCAGAAGGAAGACGGCTATACCAGCTATAACACGGCTTCGATCGAGCTGTGGCTGGATGATGAATATATCGTGGATGGTGAGCTCTACTATGCTTCCAGCCGGAATGGTCCGCTGAAAATCACAGCCGATGGCCCGATTCTGTTCCGCATTTTATGAAAAAAGGAATATGAATGGGTACCGCTGATTTACCAAATATTCCTGATCTTCTGATACAGGAAATTGCAATTCAGGATGCCCGACCTGTACATCCGGCATTTCAGGTTTTTACCGATGCATTGAGACAGCGTTTCGGAGAGGCACTGGATGCAGTCGTTTTATATGGCTCCTGTCTGCATACTTCTGATCTGACTGAGGGTATTGCCGATTTTTATGTGCTGGTCAGTGATTACCGGCTGGCTTATTCCGGTCGTCTGCTGGCCGGTTTGAATGCCTGGCTGCCGCCGAATGTCTTTTATCTGGAAGTTCCCGCTGCAGCCGGTGTGATGCGTGCAAAGTATGCGGTTATTTCGACGGCAGACTTTGAACGTGGCGCCCGGCAGTGGTTTCATCCTTATATCTGGGCACGTTTTGCACAGCCGGCCAGATTGCTTTATGCCCGCGACGATCAGACCGGGAAGCGTGTTCATACTGCGCAGGCGAGTGCCGTACTCAAATTCATCAGTACGACGCTGCCTGTACTTGAATCCGGACCCAGTGACTTGGAGATGATCTGGGCATCCGGTTTGATGCTGACTTATGCCGCCGAGCTGCGTGCAGAGCGTGAAGCGCGCGCGCGTCATCTGGTGCGGATTGATCCGGAAATTTACAGCCGGTTGACTGCGGCGGCCACGCCTGCCTTGAGTCCGCTGCTGAGTTTACAGGCTGACGGACGATATCATATCGGGCCGATCACACCACTGAAAAGGTTGAGTGCACGTATCCACTGGCGTTTGCGGCGCTGGCAGGGCCGAGTGCTGTCGATTCTGCGGTTGAGCAAGGCGACGATGACTTTCCGGGACTGTCTGGATTATGCTGCCTGGAAAATTGAACGCCATACTGGCATCAAAGTGGAAATTACGCCTATGCTGAGGCGTCATCCGATTCTCTGGGGTTATAAAGTCATGTGGCAATTACTGCGGCGTGGTGTGTTGCGCTGAGCGGATGCAATATCCGGGTATTTGCCGGGAAATTCATTGGGGAGTGACGATCATGAAGTATTCAATCCGGTTCTTCGCCGTGATTTTTGCGATTTTCCTAACGGCCTGTTCCACCATGTATTACAGTGGACTCGAAAAAATCGGTATCCCGAAGCGGGATGTGCTGGTTTATCGGGTGGAGAAAGCAAGAGATACGCAGGAAGAAACCCGAGAGCAATTCAAATCTGCTCTGGAGCAGTTTTCTGCTGCTACCAATTTCAAAGGAGGGGATCTTGAGGGGATTTATAAAAAACTGAACGGTGAGTATGAGGCGAGTGTGAACAAAGCAAAAGAAGTCAGAAGTCGTATCGAGGATATCGAAAACGTCTCAGCTGCATTATTCAGAGAGTGGGAGCAGGAAATCACGCAATATTCAAATCCGGCGTTGAAACGGAGCAGTCAGGACAGGCTGACTGAGACCAGGTCGTATTACAAACAGCTCATTGCGGCCATGAAAAACGCAGAATCGAGGATACAGCCCGTATTGACCGTTTTCAACGATCAGGTCATGTACCTCAAGCATAATCTCAATGCGCGGGCAATCGCCTCATTGAAAGGTGAATTGAAAACATTGCAATCGAATGTTTCGACTCTGGTTGCTGCAATGGAAAAATCCATCAACGAAGCCAATACATTTATCAGCAATATGGAGAAAAACTAGGCAGTAACTGCTTATGGCTATTTGCGGCGGCTGTTCGCCAGCAAAGCTGCGAGAGAAGACTGAAGTGGAGATCCTGCCGGCAGTGAGTCGGATAGCCTGTCCAGATGTTCGATTGCAGTCTGACTCAGTGAACGTGTGATTTCGCGAATGTTTCCGGATTCCAGGGAATGTAACTGTGGTTGGATGGAAAACCTGATACTCTCAACCTTGACGCCAGCATTGTTCATTTTTTGCCGGATCGATGGGGCAAGGTGGCGTAACCGGGTGGCGGTGATGCCATTACCCGCATAAATGACCAGGAGCCCGTCAGCGGTATACTGACCCACTGTACACTGATTTCTCAATTGGAAAGGAACGGCATTCAGCAGATGTTTTTGTACTTGTGCAAGATGCTCTGCTCTGGCAAATAACCGGCCATAATCGGGTGTGTTACCAAGAGCTGCCAGAAAGTTGTTCAGATTGAGGATGGGCACGTTGCTTCACCTTTTGGGGTCGTATGAATTCGAATGATGCAAACAGGAAATCAAGGTGTTGTTCGGACAGATTTCAGGGTAAAAAGTTTGCAGGAAAGCGGGTACCGTGGAGTCTGGTGCGACGTGAATCTGATATCGAGACGGCTTTTGTCTGTTCTGTTTACCATTTCGATTATGGTAGTATGACCGGGTTTTGCTATCCTGACAACGGGGCAAGTTGCAGCAGCAAGTGTTCATCCTGGCTGCGAAGTGTTAACTGGTAAACAAAAAATGCATACTATCCGCACTTCGCACATTACATTATTGAGTGCGCTGAACCCAAAGACATAATGTTGTATCACTCATCTCTTGTACAGACGCATTCACTCGTATCATTGACAGTGTTTTCCAGATCGGGCCGCAAGCCGGCTCACAAACAGCAGCCTCCAGTATTCTTCTGTTATGAAATGGATCAAATCCGGCAGATGATCTGTAATACAGTACGTTTCTACATTAATAGACAAACAACTAATTTCCCATGCTGAGTAACTTACTAAAGAGTATTTTTGGCAGCCGTAACGACCGGCTGATAAAACAGTATTTGAAGATCGTTCGCACCATCAATGAGCTGGAAGCCGCGATTTCGCCACTGTCAGATGAGGAACTGCGCGCCAAGACAAGTGAGTTCAAACAGCGTGTCGCAAACGGAGAGAAGCTGGATCAGTTGTTGCCCGAAGCATTTGCCGTGGTCAGGGAAGCGGGAAAGCGTGTGCTGGGTATGCGCCATTTCGATGTACAGTTGATCGGTGGCATGGTTCTGCATGAAGGAAAAATTGCCGAGATGCGTACCGGTGAGGGAAAAACGCTGATGGCGACGTTGCCGACCTATCTGAATGCACTATCGGGCAAAGGAGTGCATATCGTTACGGTCAATGATTATCTGGCAAAGCGTGATGCGGAATGGATGGGGCAGATTTACCGCTTTCTCGGGCTGACTGTCGGCGTGGTGCTGTCACAAATGCCTCATGAGGAAAAACAGGCCGCTTATGCCGCAGATATAACCTACGGCACGAACAATGAATATGGCTTTGATTATCTGCGTGACAATATGGTGGGACATAGCGCGGAACGGGTACAGCGCGTGCTGAATTTTGCAATTGTGGATGAGGTCGATTCGATTCTGATTGATGAAGCTCGCACGCCGCTCATTATTTCCGGTATGGCTGAGGGTGATACCGAAATCTATAAACGTATCGATACATTGATTCCCGGGTTGACCCGGCAGGAGGATGAAAAAAGTCCCGGTGATTACAGTGTGGATGAAAAAACTCAGCAGGTATTGCTGAGCGAGGAAGGATTCGAGCATGCCGAAAAATTGCTGAGTGAAGCGGGTTTGCTGTCTGCCGGATCCAGTCTGTATGATCCGATGAATGTCAGTCTGATTCATCATCTCAATGCTGCATTGCGTGCGCGGGCACTGTACAACCGTGATCAGCATTACGTCGTACAGAATGGCGAAGTTATTATCGTTGACGAGTTTACGGGCCGTCTGATGCCGGGAAGGCGATGGTCAGAAGGTTTGCACCAGGCCGTTGAAGCCAAGGAAAACGTTCCGATTCAGAAAGAAAACCAGACTCTGGCATCCATTACCTTCCAGAATTATTTCCGGATGTATGAAAAACTTGCCGGCATGACCGGTACTGCCGATACGGAAGCATTCGAGTTCCAACAGATTTACGGACTGGAGACAGTCGTGATTCCTACCCATCGCCCAATGACACGGGAAGATCGTATGGATCAGGTTTTTCGTACACCTCAGGAAAAGTATCAGGCAATCATTGCAGATATCAAGGATTGTTACGAGCGTAAACAGCCTGTTCTGGTGGGAACGACCTCAATCGAAAATAATGAATTGCTTGCAGCTCTTCTGACAAAGGAGAAATTGCCTCATCAGGTGCTCAATGCCAAACAGCATGCCAGAGAAGCCGATATCATTGCTCAGGCGGGGCAGCCAAAGATGGTGACCATCGCGACCAATATGGCTGGTCGGGGAACGGACATCGTCCTGGGTGGAAATCCGGAGCAGGAGATCAACCGTATCCGGGCAGATGAAACGCTCGATGAAGCCGCCAAAAGTAAAAAAATAGAAGAAATTCATCAGGCGTGGCAGGCCAGACATGATGAAGTGATCAAATTGGGCGGGTTACATATTATCGGTACCGAACGGCATGAATCACGCCGGATCGATAATCAGCTGCGCGGACGTGCCGGTCGGCAGGGGGATCCGGGTTCCAGTCGTTTTTATTTGTCTCTGGAGGATCCGCTCTTGCGTATTTTTTCTTCGGACAGAGTCGCGAATATCATGACGCGCCTCAAAATGCCGGAAGGAGAAGCAATCGAGCATCCTTGGGTGACACGTGCGATAGAAAATGCCCAGAGAAAGGTTGAAGCCCGAAATTTTGATATCCGCAAGCAGTTGCTGGAATACGATGATGTGGCCAACGATCAGCGCAAGGTGATTTACCAGCAGCGCAGCGAACTGCTGGATGCTGAGCAGGGTGTTTCAGAAACGATCAGCGCTATTCGTGAGAGCGTGATACATCAGCTCATCGATCGTTATATTCCTGAACAGAGTATCGAAGAACAGTGGGATATTCCGGGGCTGGAAAAAGCACTGGCCAGCGAATTTCATCTGCAAATTCCTCTCCAGAAATGGCTGGAGGAAGATAGTGAGCTGCATGAAGAAAATCTGCATGAGCGTATCATAGAGCTGGTGGATACGAGCTATCTGAACAAGGTTGAACAGGTGGGTGCGCCTATCATGCATCAATATGAGCGGATGATCATGCTGCACAGTATAGATACACACTGGCGTGAGCACCTGGCTGCACTGGATCATTTGCGGCAGGGGATCCATTTGCGCGGCTATGCACAGCAGAATCCCAAACAGGAGTATAAACGGGAGGCTTTTGAGTTGTTCACCAGTATGCTCGATGCCATTAAAGCCGATGTAACAAAAATTCTCATGACGGTACAGATTCGCAGTGAACAGCAGGTTGAATCAGTTGCGGAAACATCAGCACTCAGAAATCTGGAATACCATCATGATACTCACAGTGAACTGGCGGAAGAGCAGCCACCAGTAGCAGAAAATCGCGAGAACAAGCAGCAGCCATTTGTCCGTAAAAATGAGAAAGTCGGGCGGAATGATCCCTGTCCTTGCGGGTCAGGCAAAAAATACAAGCAATGTCATGGTAAATTGAACTAGTTTGTGTAAGCTTGGCAATCAATCTATCTCAGTGGACACAGACTGTGCTAGAATGGCCCCCCTTATAGGATTACCACTTTGAGAACTGACGTTCTCAAGTATTGATTTTGTTTTTGGTTTGTTAATTAAGTGCGTTGCTGGTTGACGGGAAATTAATGAAATGGAATTGTTAGAAAATGACAGATAGTGGCGATAACGGAAAAATGAGCGGGCGCCGCCGCTTTTTACTGGTGGCTACTTCGGTTGCTGGTGCGGTTGCTGGTGCGGGTGTGGCGACACCCTTTTTACGCAGCATGATGCCAAGTGAGCGTGCCAAAGCTGCAGGAGCACCGGTCGAAGTGGATATCAGCAAGCTGGAGCCGGGTATGTTGTTAACAGCTGAGTGGCGGGGAAAGGTTGTCTGGGTACTCAAGCGCACCCCTGAAATGCTGGATAACCTGGAAAAATTGAATAGCCAGCTGGCTGACCCTGATTCACAGCGGGATCAGCAGCCTCCTTATGCGCAGAACCATACAAGATCGATCAAACCTGAGATATTGGTCGTTTTGGGAGTTTGTACTCATCTGGGATGTTCACCTGTATATCGAAAAGATATCGCACCTGCTGATTTGGGTTCGGACTGGCTGGGAGGGTTCTTCTGCCCTTGTCACGGATCCAAATTCGATTTGGCCGGGCGTGTCTACAAGAGTGTTCCCGCCCCTTCCAATCTGGTAGTACCTCCTTATACCTATTTGAGTGACAACCGGCTTTTGGTCGGTTCAGACAGTAAAGAGTCCGCCTAAAATGAGTAAACAGCAAAATTCAATGATGGAATGGATAGACAAGCGCTTTCCTTTGACAATCACCTGGAAAGCGCATCTGTCCGAGTATTACGCTCCCAAGAATTTCAACTTCTGGTATTACTTTGGGTCACTGGCACTGCTTGTGCTGGTCAACCAGCTGCTGACAGGTATTTTTCTGACCATGAATTACAAACCTGATGCGGGAATGGCATTTGCATCAGTCGAGTACATCATGCGTGATGTGGATTTTGGATGGTTGATCCGGTACATGCATTCGACAGGGGCTTCCATGTTTTTCGTGGTGGTTTACCTGCACATGTTCCGCGGGATGATGTATGGATCTTACCGGAAGCCACGTGAATTGCTGTGGCTGATCGGGATGGCCATCTTCTTCGTACTGATGAGCATGGCGTTTACTGGATACATTCTTCCATGGGGACAGATGTCCTATTGGGGAGCGCAGGTGATTGTCAGTATGTTTGGAGCGATACCGGTTATCGGAGATACGCTTTCAAACTGGATTCTTGGCGATTTCATGTTGTCGGATGCAGCTTTGAACCGGTTTTTTGCTTACCATGTGGTTACATTGCCGGTATTGATCGTCGTGCTGGTGTTCGTGCATATCATTGCTTTACATGAAACTGGTTCCAACAACCCGGATGGTATCGAAATCAAAGCTAACAAAGATCCGCATACCGGATTGCCGGTCGATGGCATACCGTTTCATCCGTATTACACGGTCAAGGATATTTTTGGAGTGGTCGGGTTTCTGATCGTATTCTGCGGAATCATTTTCTTTGCACCGGAGATGGGCGGGTATTTCCTGGAAGACAACAACTTTATTCCAGCCAATCCTTTACATACTCCCGATCATATTGCACCGGTATGGTATTTCACACCGTATTATTCGATGCTGCGTGCAGTTACGGTAAATTTCCTGGGGGTGGATGCCAAGTTATGGGGCGTGATTCTGATGGCAGCATCAGTAGTCATATTCTGTTTTCTGCCCTGGCTCGATCGCAGCCCGGTTAAATCGATCCGCTATAAGGGTCCATATTTCAAATTTGCGCTGACCCTCTTTGTGATTAGCTTTTTTGTTCTTGGATGGCTGGGTACTAAGTCTCCAACCCCGCTGTATACATTGCTGGCACAAATTTTTACTGTAATTTATTTTGCTTTCTTCCTCCTGATGCCGTGGTACAGCAAAATAGACAAAACTAAACCAGAACCGAAGAATGTAACAAAATGAGAATGATAAAATTTTTACTGCTGGCCATATTGTTGGCTCCGTTTGTCGCACATTCTTCCGGTCAGGAAGTTAAGTTGGACAAAGCTCCTATAGACAGAGCTGATAAGGAATCTCTGCAGCGCGGGGCCAAAGGTTTCGTGGAATACTGTCTCACTTGCCACGGTGCCAATTTCATGCGTTTTAACCGCCATCATGATATCGGGATGAGTGAGGATGATATTCGTGCTGATCTTATCCATACCGGGCAAAAGACGGGTGATCTCATGGAAGCAGCAATGAGGAAGAAAGAGGCTGAGGGATGGTTTGGTGTGGTACCTCCCGATCTATCCGTCATTGCTCGAGCTCGTGGAGCGGATTGGCTGTACACCTACTTGCGTACTTTTTATCAGGATACTTCAACCTATAGTGGCTGGAACAACCTGATTTTTGACAAAGTTGCCATGCCCCATGTCCTGCACCATTTACAGGGATGGCAGGTGCTCGAACCCGGGACCGGAAATCTGGTGCAAACAAAACCAGGTACGATGACCAAAGAGGAATACGATAGATTCGTGGCCGATTTGGTGAATTATATGGTTTACCTGGGTGAACCGCATGCACCTTATCGTAGGGAACTTGGAATTACTGTGCTGTTGTTCCTGTTTGGTATGCTGGGACTAACCTATCTACTCAAGAAAGAATACTGGAGAGATATACATTGAGCTCCTCAAAGTCAGTTTCTGTATAACCAGTTTCGTCTGACAGAAGCTATGATGACATTGTATTCAACGGCAACTTGCCCTTTCAGTCACCGGTGCCGTATCGTATTGCACGAAAAGGATATGGATTTTCAGGTTATTGATGTTGATCCCAACAACATACCTGAGGATATTGCTGTAATCAGTTCTTACAGTAAAGTACCCATTCTGGTCGAAAGAGATCTCGTACTGTACGAAGCAAACATCATCAACGAGTATATTGATGATCGTTTCCCGCATCCGCAACTCATGCCTGCGGAGCCGGTGATGCGAGCTCGTGCAAGACTATTGCTGCACCGGTTCGAGAAAGAGCTTTTCTGCCATATAGAATCTCTGGAACAGGGAGATCATAAAACAGCAGATAAAGCACGTGCGGAGATAGCGGACGGGCTGACAATGATCGCTCCTATCTTCGAGAAGCAGAAATACATGCTTGGGGATGAATACACCATGCTGGATGTGGCGATTGCTCCCTTGTTATGGCGACTTGATCACTATGGTGTCAAGCTGCCAAAGCAGGCGGCACCATTGCTGAAATATGCCGAGCGGCTTTTCAGTAGACCCTTGTTTATTGATGCATTGACTCCATCTGAGAAGTTGATGCGTAAATGAGCGACGTTTCTTCAATCAAGCCTTATTTAATACGTGCAGTACACCAGTGGTGTACCGACAACATGAACTGCCCGCATGTTTCGGTACTGGAGAGCGGTTGCTCGGGTATTCCTGCCGAATTATTCAAGGATGGAGAAATAATACTCAATATAAGTTACCAGGCAACAAGTGACTTGCTGATCGATAATGAAACGATTCAATTTGTAGCACGCTTTAACGGAGTATCAAGGAAAGTCGAGATTATGATTGGAGCGGTGATTGCCATATTTGCCAGAGAATCAGGTCAGGGGCTTACTTTTACTCCGGAGATCAGTAAAACAGCTGTTGCTGATAAACAGGAAGGTGACGTGGATCACGCTGTTTCACAGGATAGCCAGGTTTTATCCATTGAAGGTAAACGGGGTAAACCTTCTCTGAAAATCATAAAGTAGTTCGATTCTTTCCATTTGCCGGCATAGCTCAGTTGGTAGAGCAGCTGATTTGTAATCAGAAGGTCGCGAGTTCAATTCTTGCTGCCGGCACCATTAAATCAATAGGTTACAATATTACTTTCTGATTCGGATTCTTATCTGCCCCCAGAAACGTAACTATTAGTGGAATTCACCGCTCGTTTCTTCCGCATATCTGGCCAGATGGCGCTGGAAAAATGAGCGTATTGCCTTACCATATCTGCCGACTCCCAACCCTCCAGTTCCTGCAGTGCGTCCAGATTTACTGCAAAAGGCCAAGGTTTATGCTTGAGGGAGCAAAGGGGCAACTATTAATGTTCTGGATTGAATGTTAACCAAGTCACTCTGGATTATTACACATGGCCTCAGTTTTCTTGTTTCTACACCTTTCGTCGGCTCAAGATCAACCCAGTAAATATATCCAGTTGCTTGAAATCAGTCATTAATTAATTCTGACAGCGTACTGTCCCATGCCTGTAATTCTTCCTGATAGCTTGTATCCTCTGCCTCTTCCTGATTTACTTTGCGCAAAGCTGCCTGAAGGAAATTTTTGTGTTCCTGTTTTAAGAGCTGATTAATGTAGGCGCTGTGATTGTTGCTTGCCACATTATTCAAAAAAGCAAAAGTTTCATCATCGAGTGTAATAGTTACTCTATGTGTTTGCCGATGCAGAGGTTAAAGCCGTACATTGATCTGCTATTGGTGTATTCGGTGCACTGGATGCTGAAGTAGTTTCTTGTGCAACATAAAGGAGCAGGAAGAAATCCCGGACGATTAGGGGTGGGTAGAGAGACCGCCCGGGATGAGAAGGGTGAGATTGCATGGAGAGAATGATTAATAATGAGAAGCAATCTCGTTGATGATGCTAATGATATGGATGATGGAAGTCAAGTGTCTTTATATAAATTGGTTGTGAAATTTTTTCATTTGTAGTAGTTGAGATCTGATCTGACAGTTACCCGATTTGACGAGTGCCTGTTAGATCAGATTCAGTTATTCAATTCGGTAATTTTATCGTCCCATATCTCCTTTGCGTCAATTAAAGTTTGCATCGGGGTGCGTCCACAGCACATTTTTCCCTGGTGAGTCCGCACACTGTTGTAGTACGCCATCCAATCATCCAGATCGTGTTGTAACTCTTCAATGGACTGGTAAATCTTGCGCCGGAATGTCACCTGGTAGAACTCCTGCAAGATGGTTTTGTGAAAGCGTTCGCAAATACCGTTGGTCTGCGGATGATTGGCTTTCGTTTTGGAATGTTCGATGTCATTGAGTGCCAGATAAAGCTGGTAATCATGATTTTCCGGCTTGCCGCAATATTCGGTACCGCGGTCGGTCAGAATGCGAATAATGCCCATACTCTGTTCAGCAAAGAACGGCAGTACCCGGTCATTGAGCATATCAGCTGATGTAATTGGTGTTTTGTTGGTATACAGCTTCGCTGCTGCCCACTTGGAATAAGTGTCGACGAAGGTTTGCTGGTAAATTCGTCCCACACCTTTGAGGGTACCGACGTAAAAGGTATCCTGACTACCGAGATACCCGGGGTGAGCCGTCTCAATTTCGCCTTGAGCAACATCATCTTCCTGCTTCTTCTCCAATGCTTGCACCTGTGCTTCGGTCAGCACTGCCCCAGTCTCAGCAATATGTTTCTCCAAGGCTGACAGACGCTTCTTGAACGATTCCAGATTCTGGCGCAGCCATACCGAACGGACACCAGACGGAGAAACAAAATTCCATGCTTACGCAGTTCGTTGGAAACACGAACCTGACCAAAAGCCGGTTGCTCCAGAGCAAAGGCCAGGATCGCTGCTTCCGTCGCTTCTTCTACACGGTTCTTGATATTGGGCTTACGTCGGTTTGCATCTATCAGAGCTTCAACACCTCCTGTTTCCACAGCTGCCTGATAGCGATAGAAAGTATCGCGAGAAAAACCCATCACCTTACAGGCACGGGATACATTGCCAAGCTCAGCTGCCAGATTAAGCAAGCCAATCTTGTGTTTAATGATTTTATGATGAACACTGCTCATGGGATTACTCCTTTACGCTTTCGCGTTTGGTTGATAAAGATTCGCACCTCTATCAAACCGGGTAATCCCACCTCTTGGCAAGACCTGCTGTCAGATCAAATCTGAACTACTACATTTCATTTATATGGCAGTCATGATTCTTTTTCATTCTGGTTGAAAATTCCGAAGCTGGTTTCCTCGTCGCCATACTGTTTTGTCAGACCGGGTAATTGATTCGATCGATGATTATTTATCGCCAAATAGTCAAATTCAAATAATTGTGAATCGTTATCGTTCGTTGTTTACCTGGTTCAAAATTATGTCCTTACCCGATCGTTTATCTTGCTTGAGTATTGAGCACTGTGGTTGTCTGCAACTGATCGCAGGAGAAATTCTGATCCAGGCAGTATCCGGCGTACGCTCCCTGGAGCGACCTTTTGTCATCGATATTGAACACGGTCGTTTGCAGGCACGGGGGATGGTTGGGGTTATCCGGGCTCTTTTTCTTTGAGCCCGGATGTTTACATCGAACAGTGGATTGCTTTCTGCTTTTACTTCGTTCGCAGTCGCAATGAACGGTAGCGGTTGTTGAGCGTTTGCTCAGACAACAGCATCAAAACATCGTGCTGACGGAAAATGCTACCGTCCTATATAGCGTAGTCACAAGATATCAGCCCAGAGGGCGATACATCTAATTTGCACGACAGCAAGGAAAGAAGAGGTGTTTTTGGCGTATCTTGTAGCGATGCCACGCCATCTTTTGAGATGAAGAAAAGCATTTTCGACGAGATGCCTCAGCTTATACAGTTATTTATCGTAAGGTCTTTGTATTTTTCGATTCTTTTTTGGCGGGATAACAGCTTCCATTCCCTGTTTTTCCGCCTGTTCAACAATGGCATTACTGTCATAGCCACGATCTGCCAGCAGATGATCTGCATCAATCCCTTCGATCAGGCGGCCAGCCTGCGTGCAATCAGCAGTGGTACCTTGTGTAACAAGGATTCTGACCGGCATACCATGCGCATCCACGGCCAGATGTATCTTGGTGTTGAGCCCCTTTGTCCGATTCATATCCTGATTACCTCCTCTGGCTCCACTGGCGTGTGGATGAACTTTACAGTGACTGGCATCCATTATCAGCCATTCATAATCTGGATCATCAATCAGGATTTCCAGCAATTTTTCCCAGATACCTTTGTCACGCCAGCGAATGAAACGGCGATGAGTATTGCTCCAACCCCCGTAGTCCGGCGGTAAATCCCTCCATGGGGCTCCTGTCCGTATAATCCAGAAAACAGCATTGATAAACTGGCGATTATCTGTGGCTACCCCTCCCCATGCCCCTTCTCGGCCTGGTAAATGCCCCTCAAGTAGCGACCATATCCTATCTGAAATATCATGCCTGCGATGTGAATGTGTCATGCGAGTCCCTTTAATTTCTTAAAAGGATCTCATATTTCTTATCTCATGACTACACTATCTAGGTACGCCTAAATAAGTAGCGTTCTGCCAATAATCCTTACCCGTCAGATTGATGACATTCAGACGCACGGTCAGCGCCTTATTCAGTACACGGGTACTATAGCGTGCCCCAATATCGTACAGGGTATAACTCGGAATCTTATCGGTATTAGCCGCATCAGCATATCTTTCACCGGTATAGTAAATACCGCCAGTCAGACTCAACCCTGGAACCCATGGCAGCGCGTATTCTGCGTAAATCTTGCCCATCCTTGATGCGGCATTGGTTGGTTTCTTGCCTTCGAGAGCGGGGTTATTGGATTTCTCCACCCCGATATCCATCAGGGTACTGCCACCCATGATGGTGAGATTGTCCGTGACTTTTCCGGTCAGAACTAACTCCACACCATTATGCACTTGCAGACCGTCCTGGACATAGCTTGGAATGGGTGTTGCAAGATCTGAATACTGATTGGCTTTTTCAATTCGGAACAGTGCAGTGCTCAGCAACAGGTTGGGGTTAATGTCATATTTCGCACCCACTTCATATTGTTTACTGACTAACGGAGGAAGTATCTCTCCACGATTGGCATAGGTATCACCTGCCCTCGTACCTGTCTCAAGTGCTTCCATATAGGAGACATAGGTAGTTACCTCTTCGATTGGTTTATACAGCAGTGAAACGGTGGGAGTCAGTGCAGACTTTTCATAGTCATTGTCACCAAAAAGACGGAATGCTTTATTTACTGTAGTGGCATAGTTAAGCCCGACCATTGCAGACCACCGTTCATTGAAGATGATATTATCCCCGATCAGAATATTGTTAAATCTGTTGATCCAAACAGGTAACTTTGGGTCATTTCCTATAGATCCCCAGTTTGGTTCAGGTATATTTTTGAGTTCATTCAATGAAAGGCTGCTCGCCCCATTTTGATTAATGCAACAGTCATTACTTAGAAAGTATTCATAAAAAGTAGAGGAATAACCAAGAGTTAACTTGTGGCCAATATCAAAGGTTGAGAACTGGGTATCCAGGTAGATATAACCTCCGTAATTTTCATGCGTTTCATCTGCTGTGTTATTGAGTCTTTGGGTAAAAGTCCCATCTGCCTGTTGATTTAAAAATATTCGGCTGACTCTCATATTAGTGTGCTGATAAAAAAAAGCGCTTCTGAGAGTGAAATACTTATTGGGATCCCAGCGCAGACTGGTGTAGGCTTTATGACTTTGTACGTCATTGGACGCTCATTTGGGAGAATAACGTTTACTGGTATCGATCCCAGTTCTTTCTATCACACTATTAAATAGTGGTTGTGTTGCCTCTTTTCTATAGTCATTATAGGTATATTTAACATCCGCATAGAGAGTATCGGTAATCTGTCCATCCAGCACAATGTTGGCAACTTTCTGGTTGACCGGCTCACCGATAGCGGTATCTCCCCCCTGATAGAGCAGATTAGCCCTGTAACCGAAACGGCCTCGTTCGTCAAATTTCCCGCCGATATCGGCATGGCCATAAAACTGGGTTCCACCGTAATTACCGAATGTCAATCTCCTGAGTGGGACATCAGTAGAATTTTTGGTCACATAGTTTACAGCTCCACCTACTCTGTTACCACCATAGAGAAAGCCTGAGGTTCCGCTAAGAATTTCAACCCGGTCGATCTCAATCACGGATACGGCTGAACCATTTGCACCAGCCATGGGTATACCATCATAAATTGGGTTGGATGATTCAAATCCACGTATGACAACAAGGGGCACACCAGTAAAATTTTGGATGATCGGTTCCTGAGTCAGGGGGTTCATTTTAAAGATCTGGCCCATATTCTGGGCATTGACGTTTTCGATCAGATCAGAAGGAACGACACTCATCGAATAGGGAGTATCGCGCAAGCTGCGTTCTCCCCAGAGACCAATCCCGCTGATATTACTAACCCGATAGCCTTCTTCCGCTGTGCCTTGTTTCAGTGAAGCTGTACTGACTGTCAGTGGTGGCAGGGTGACTGCACTGATACGCTTCAGGGTCACTGTGTTGCCTTGCCGCTCGTATTCGATGCCGGTGCCTTTCAGTAACTGGCGCAGGGCGTTTTCCGGCGTGTAATTTCCCTGGAGGCCGGAGGTGTTCAACTCCCTGACCAGATCAGGGGTATACAGAATCTGCAGTGAAGTTTGCTGGCCCAGTTGCAGCAAGGCATCACTGAGCGGTTGTGAAGGGATGTTGATCGCTACGGTATTTTGGGCCTGAACAGGCATGGGCGTGACAAGCACCAAAATACATGCGAAAAAAATAACCGCAACAGATGGTATTGTTGTGAACGAGGTCACGATACGGGTAGATCGCGCCCGTTTGAATGGATATCTCACGAAGTTTCCCCTGATTGAAATAGGTGGTTGGCTTTTTTGCCGAGATTTTTTTCGGGAAGGGATTTCTGCCGGTATAGAGAAATCTGTCCCTTCTTCAGCTAGGGCCTGTTAACACTATTTGTATTAAAATTACCGAATGGAAATATCTGCATTGCAATTCAAGCTTATTGAAAATCTACTGCCGATACAACGGGGTAACGTCACACTCTCGAATTTGGAAGTGCTCAACGCGATTTTGTATGTTGCAGAGCACGGCTGTAAGTGGCGTGGTCTGCCTGTGAAATTCGGCAATTGGCACAGCATTTACACGCGCGCCAACCGTTGGGCCAAGAATGGCGTCCTGGATCGGGTTTTCCTCGCACTCCAGCAAAACAAGCTGATACAGCTGGAAGTGGATCACATGTCGCTGGATAGTACGATAGTCAAAGTCCATCCTGATGGTACTGGTGCACTAAAAAAAACGGTGTTCAAGCTATCGGTCAATCACGAGGGGGCTGGACTACCAAAATTCATCTGGTCGCGGCAGATGCCAGAACCGCGGTAGTGTTTTCGTTATCCCCCGGCCAGGCCGGTGATGCGCCAGAAGGGCGAAAATTGCTGAAAACCCTGGAGAATAAGGGATTCTCTGACACTCACGTGATCATGGATAAAGCGTACGAAGGGGATGAAACCCGACAGTTGGTACTTGATCTGGGGATGATTCCAGTGGTGCCGCCAAAAGCAAATCGTGTGTCGCCCTGGGAGTACAACGTTGAAATGTACAAAAAGCGTAATGAGGTGGAACGGCTGTTTCGTCGCCTGAAGAGATTCAGAAGAATCTTCTCTCGCTTTGACAAGTTGGATTCAGTTTTCCGATTCTTCATCCATTTCGCTCTGATTGTAGATTATTTAATTAGTGTTAACAGGTCCTAAGACGAATGAATGTGATAAAACCCTGAATGGAATTTGGGCAGGTGGTATATGAAGTTGCCATTATTCCTGTTGTGACGATGTTTTCTGGATTACCGCGCCACTGCGTGGCTCGTAAAGACGGGGTAGCGGGGGATGCGCTAATTCCGGCAGAAAATCTATGCGAGGGAAATTATCGGGGAAGGGATAGTTCGGTGCTGCCATCGGCATGCAGGATGACTTGCACCGGGATACTTTTATGCAGTGCCTGCAGGAAGGCAGCCGAATCACCGGTATTGAACACACCGGCGATGCGTACCTGATCGAGGCGATGATCAGTAATGGTGATGGGTTGTGGTAAATAACGATTCATTTCTTTGACGACACTTGCCAGCGGCTGATCCTTGAAGATTATTTTTCCCTGACGCCATGCAGTGAGGGTGCTGATATCAGCCGGGCTGGCGGGTGTCATGCTGTCCGGGTCGATCTGCGCGCCCAGGCCATCTGTCAGCTGTTCAGTGCGCCGATTCCACCAGTGGCCTGAACTGATTTCGACCGAACCTGATTCGACTGCAATCTGTACCTGATCCTGATCACGCAGCACGTTGAAGCGCGTGCCGGTTACCAGCACCGTTCCTGATCCGGCATCCACGGTAAATGGACGGCTGGCGTCGGTTTCCACCGAGAACATGACCTCCCCGCCGGCCAGCCGGACATTCCGGCGATTCTCGAAGTATTCGACGAGGGCAGTGGTCTGGGTATTGATTTCCAGGATCGATCCGTCAGGCAGTACTTCCGTGCGGCGTTCACCACGATCAGTGACATATTCAGCGGTATAAAACGGTTCACCCAGCCAGCCGTATGGCATGAACAGGCCGACAAACCCGATAACGATAATGATCGTTGCGGCAACGGCACTGATCGTCAGGCGCCAGCGTTTCAGCCGTTTCTGAATCTGTTGCGGGGGCTCGGGTTCTTCGGCCAGCATGGCCCGCAGCTCATGGGCGGGTATCTGGCCGGCTACCTGCCAGATTTTATCGAGGGCCTGATATTCTTTCCTGTTCAGATCGTCTGCCTGCAGCCAGCTGTCAAAAGCTTCCTGATCAGACTGAGTAAAACTGCCTGAATGGACGTGGGCGAACCAGTAGGCGGCTGCGTCGCGTGGATGGGCGGGAATATCTGAATGTTGTCGGTTCATAGCCAGGCCGATTTACCTGAAACAGCAGGGAAGAAACCAAGGATATCCGTTATTCCCTCATAAAGTGAGACGTTTGGCAATATCAGAATCCTGAATCAGTCCGGGATGTGATCCTGTAACCGGTCACGCAGATGGCGGGTGGCTCTGATCATGTATTTTTCGACCATATTGACCGAGATATCCAGTTTTTCAGCAATCTCCGCCTGGGAATATCCTTCCAGCCGGTGCCAGATGAAGATCTGACGACATTTCAGGGGGAGTTCCTGCAGGGCTTCCTTCAGTGCAGTTAACAGCTGCATGGTACAGGTGTGCGTTACCGGATCGTTCGGCTGGAGAGGATGACTGTCTTCCGGTAAATCATGAATCGGTACCAGATCCAGTATTTTATTTTGCCGGTAACTATCGGTCAGTCGGTTACGGATACTGCTGTGCAGATAACTGCGCGGGCTGGAAATAGTGGAGACGTTGCTTTCCAGCAGTTTGGTGATGACGTCGTGCGTCGCATCTTCCACATCACCGCGAGAACCTGTTTTGCGTGTCCAGAACCGGATCAGCTCATTGTAATGAGCGAGCCAGTTTATTCCGGAAATACGGTGACGGGGCATTGCGGAATGAGATTATGTAAAAAGTGTACGGTGTGAAGATTTTATTGTCGCAAATGGTTATCATTACGTCAAATTTCGCGAATACTGGCGCCGTCATTATCATCTTTGCGAATGCCGTCAGGTATGAAGCAATCCAGCAGTGGCAGTGATGAAGGCATTGGATCGTCATGGCTGGCAGAGCTTCGCGAAGATGGACCGTAATTTGCGAAGACGGCGATGAGTGGTGTGACTTGCTCTCGTGAAGCCAATCAATCCACAGTCCAGTTGCTCACCCGTATCATATCGACATCGTCAGCATGATCGACCAGCATTTTGCACACGCGCTCCTGCCACAGCTCGCCGAAACGTTGCAGTTCCGCCGTGCTGGCCTGCCCGCTTACTGCCTTGGGGAGAAGTACGCGCATTTCGTCCGGCCAAGGTACGACCGATGCATCGAGCTCTACCTGTACCGCCGCACCTGTGTCTTTACGGCGCAGACCTATCGACCCTTGCATCGGCTGATCGAAATGCAGCAAGTCGTTACGCCCGAAGCGTCCACCAATGCCTTGAAAACCTGTTTCCGGCGCTGCACCGGTGACGAGTTGTGCCACAGTCGCCATGACACCCGTAGTGCCGGCATCACGCGCATCGGCCATATAAACCTCGATCTCGCCGCGCACCGGTAAGGCATCACCGTACAGCGCACGCAGGCCATGCACCGTCATCAGCCAGGTGCCCGCTACGGTGGGGCAGGAGTGTCCTGCCAGTCGCACCGCATCGGCATACTGATATTCCATGATCCCGTCGTGCGCTGCGCCGAGGAATCGGGCCAATGGATCTTGCAGTGTTACGGTAGGAGCGTCATTAAAAAAACTTGGGAAACTCTGATCAACTGTTGGCATATTCACTCCGAAATTTTTCTGTACTTAAGGTATGAAAATCGATTTTGTGCCCTTCCTCTTACTATTAGGGAACCTCTGAAAAACTACCTGTGTTGCCATTTCTGCGTTAAAAGTCGGCATCAAAATGCTCATTTATTATGTATAAACTCCGCTTTCTCGCCGATTTTTGCCTTGAACTGACTGCCTCGCTGACGTTTTTCAGAGGTTCCTTAGCTGTTTCTCCATTTAGGCTGTGAGCGAAGCGCAATCGATAACGAAGCGGTACTTTACATCACCCTTGAGCATGCGCTCATAAGCTTCGTTGATTTCATCGATGCGGATCATTTCGACGTCGGCGACGATGTTGTGTTTGGCGCAGAAATCCAGCATCTCCTGTGTTTCGGAGATACCACCGATCAGTGAACCTGCCAGGCTGCGGCGCTTCATGATCAGGTTGAACACGTTGGGCGAAGGGTGTGGTATGGCAGGGGCACCCACCAGTGCCATCGTGCCGTCACGTTTGAGCAGCGCAAAAAATGCATCTAGGTCATGTGGTGCGGCTACGGTGTTGAGGATAAAGTCGAGGCTTCCAACGTGCCTGGCCATTTCATCGGGATTACGTGAGACCACCGTCTCATGCGCGCCTAGTGCCCTGGCTGCCTCGCGCTTGGATTCGGATGTAGTGAACGCGACCACGTATGCACCCATCGCATGTGCCAGCTTGATGCCCATGTGGCCCAGGCCGCCGATACCGACTACTCCGACCTTTTGGCCCGGCCCCACTTTCCAGTGGCGCAGCGGTGACCAGGTGGTGATGCCTGCGCACAGCAGCGGCGCGACGGCGGCCAGTTGCGCTTCAGAATGGCGGATGCGCAGCACGTAGCGCTCGTGTACCACGATCTGTTGAGAGTAACCGCCCAGCGTGTGACCGGGTGCGTCGGATGTCGGGCCATTATAGGTGAGGACCATGTGGTCGCAGTAGTTTTCCAACCCGTCATTGCAATCGGCACAGTGCTGGCAGCTATCGACGATGCAGCCGACACCGACCAGATCACCCGGCTTGTAGCCCGATACTTGTGCGCCTACGGCGGTGATGCGGCCGACGATCTCGTGCCCCGGCACACAGGGGTAAAGCGTGCCCGCCCACTCGGAGCGCACCTGGTGCAGATCCGAATGGCACACGCCGCAGTGGGTGATGTCGATCTGCACATCGTGCGCACTTGGCGTGCGCCGGGTGATGTTCATTGGCTCGAGGGGAAGGTCGCCCGCGCGGGCGCCATAGGCTTTGATTGTCATGATGTTTCTCCTGTAAAGAAATGTAAAACGTAAAACATCCATTTTGCGCAGATATCAGATATATCTCATTGACAGCCTCAATTTGAAGGGGAAAAGAGAATGTCAACCAAAAGTCGCTATATCCATGGTGATCCATACCGTACCCGGATGCTTTTCCACCTTGATCTGATTACCTTCGAGCCAATAAGTCAGCTGGCAGTTGTGTCTTGGATTGGATAACACGCCTGGATTGAATATGGCCATATTTTCACCCGATGATCTGCGGACAGATTGAATCAACAGTCCCGGGTGCCCCTCTCGATGAATTCGGGCTCCTACTGACTGGGTCAATGTGTAATCAGAAGGGTGTAACAAATCGGTGTATTCTTCGGTGATCTTTCGAAAATCCAGTAAGGCTGCGCTGCAAGCGACCGAGTAAACTTTTCGCTCAGCGACAACAGCTTCATGTTCATATCCCGCATCGCTCAACAAGCCACGATACCAGTGATACGCCGATTCGTAGACCGTGGTTTCAACCGATTCTGAACCGTACCAGATCCCGTGTGTTCCATCTGAAAACCGGCTGGATTGCCAATACTTGAATGGCCAGATTATGGCATTGAACCACTCGGCATCTTCGAAAGGTCGATCAATGATGGGGGTATATGATCGATATGGCGGTGGCTTGATCTCGGCTTCTACTTTCTGTGCCAGAAGCCATCCGGCCGGATCATCCGTCAGGTCATCAAACAGGTTTTGTGACTGACGCAGAGATACAATGTTTCTGGCGATATCCTGGTGAACATCGGTCAAAGTCAGTTGAGCGAATAGAGAACGCATTTCAAATACCACGAGCACGATCCAGGTAACCTCGTACCATCAGCAATCCGGCAAAACCCCATTCCTTGATCACCTCGACTGGGGTCAAGTTGTCGAATGCCTTGTTACGAGTGGTCATCCAGCGGTATACCAGATCTCGATTCTGCGGAAATAGCAAACGCAGATTCTTATGGATTCCCAACAGGTGGCCGACCCGCTCGTACTGATCCCGGCTGGTGCCAATGGCTTCGCCTTTACGATAGCGTGCCAGTGCAGTCCGGTTACTGGCAGCGATACCCAACAGGGCTGCCTGATCTTCCGTGCTCAATTGCCAGTGATCGAGCAATGTCATGATCATCTTGGCGAGTGCGCCACGATCTCGGGATGTACTTTCCTCCCGTCTGGTAATGGCTGTCATGGCCTGTTCCTCGTTTTGAATTGATGTTAAAAATTATATACTGTTATTTTTAACACAGAAAATGTGTGAAATGAAACAATTTAAGTATCATTGATTTGAAATTCACGGGCATAAGGTCCAGAATCAAAATGTATCAATACCAATAGAGAAGACCGCCGCGCAACTGTAAAAAATATTTTCAAGGAGAGGTATATGAAAACCCGTGCTTTTAATTCTCTTGTGGTGGGGCTGCTGTCAGCGGTTGTCAGTGTTTCCTGTTCAACGATCCAGTCTGACGAAAATGCAGCCGGACATCACGAAAAACATGAAGTATCTACGGTAGAACATCGATCTCGTGAGCTGTCGGCTCTCGCAGATCAGCCGCTGTCCGGCGACCAGCTTGCTTCCCGGTTACAGAATCTCGGAACGCATTCATTTCCGGTCAGTACGCAGCATGAATGGGCACAGTTGTTCATCAATCAGGGCCTCAGTCTTGCTTATGGCTTCAACCATGCTGAAGCAGGTCGCGCCTTTCAGGAAGCTGCGCAGCTGGATCCAGGGCTTGCGATGGCTTACTGGGGACAGGCACTGGTACTCGGTCCGAATGTCAATGCACTGATGGATCCTGCCGATGAGCCTCGTGCTCTGGAACTGGTTAAACAGGCAGAATCGCTCATGGTATCTGCATCCCCCAGGGAGCAGGCCTTGATCCGGGCGTTGAAGAAACGTTATTCAGGGGCAGATGAAGATCGCAAGGCAAATGACAAAGCCTATGCTGATGCCATGCGAGAAGTGCATCGCAGTTTTCCGGATGATGCGGATATCGCTGTGCTCTATGTGGAATCCATGATGGATCTTCGCCCGTGGGATTACTGGATGCGGGATGGTCATCCTCATGAGGGGACAGATGAAATCGTGGCAGTGACTGAAGACGTATTGCGTCGCCACCCGGTTCACCCCGGTGCGCTGCACATGTACATTCATCTGATGGAACCCACAAATACACCGGAACGTGCCGAGCATGCAGCCGATACACTGATGACCCTGATGCCGGGTGCCGGGCATATGGTTCACATGTCTTCCCATATTTTTCAGCGAGTCGGCCGCTATGCGGATTCCGTAAAGAGTAATCAACTGGCGATTGCAGCGGATGAACATTACATGGGACAGTCTCATGCTCCGGGGCTGTACCCGATGGCGTATTATCCGCACAATATTCATTTCCTCTGGTTTGCTGCGACTGCCGGTGGCCAGCGTGCACTGGCACTTGAAAGTGCACGGAAAGCGGCCGGCAAGGTAGACGATGCATTGCTGCGTGAAATGTCATTTACAGCCATCTTTCGTGTAGTACCTTACTGGGCGCTTGCGCGCTTTGGGCAATGGCAGGCAATACTTGCCGAGCCTGCGCCTCCTGCATTCAACGCGTTTCTCAAGGGAAGCTGGCATTATGTACGCGGGTTGGCCTATGTGGCGACGAAGCAGTCACAGCGAGCCGAAAGAGAGCTGCAACAGTTGCGCAGAATCGTAAAGAATCGTGCTGCTCTTGATAATCCGCTACTTTCAAGAAATACGGCATACGATATTCTGAGGATCGGTCCTGAAGTGCTGGCGGGCGAGATCGCCGCTGCTCGCGGGAGATATGAATCTGCGGTTGCACATCTTGAACGGGCCGTCCGCTACGAAGATGCGCTGGTGTATACGGAGCCGGCCGAATGGCACTATCCACCGCGGCTCGCATTGGGTGCCATTCTGCTGAAAGCAGGGCGTCCGGATGAAGCAGAAACAGTTTACTGGGAAGATCTGAAGCGCAATCGTGACAATGGTTGGGCGCTCTTTGGATTGCAGCAGGCTCTGATTGCTCAGAAAAAGGAAGCTGAAGCGAAAGTTATAGAGGCACGCTTCAAAAAAGCCTGGGAGCATGCGGATACGACCCTGACAGCATCGCGTTTTGGGCGATGAGGCTTTCTTTGCTCATCTTGCTGCATACCAGATCACGGGTTTCATGATTCGAACGGTAGTGTCTATAATGTTAGTGGAATCTGCACGCTTTTTTCCGTGCAGATTCTGTTTTTCATTCGAAAAATAAAACAATCCATGTTTACTGGCAGCTCGTTTGCCGGGTGATTTTCAAAAGGAGAGAGAAAATGAAATCAAGCTTCGGATTATCTGCACTGGTCGGTTTGACACTGTCGTTGCATGCGTATGCGGGCGGAAACCCGGAATTCGTCAAATTTCCGGAAAAATATGAACAGATTTTTACACACTACGATACAGCCAACCGCGCCAATCAGACACAACTGGCAAAATTCTATGCAAACGAGATTGCAGTGGAGAGCTACAAAAAAGGTGAGGAAGCTGCTCCCGGCTCGATCGTAATCATGGAAATCTATGCACCGAAAAAAGATGCCGAGGGCAAAATCCAGTCCGGTGAAGATGGGTTGTTTGTCATCGATAAACTGGCTGCCATTGCCGTCATGGAAAAAAGAAATGACTGGGACGGTGCCTTTAAAGCGGATGATCGTTCCGGTAACTGGGGATTTGCGTTATATGATCCGGAAGGCAAGGCCAAGGATAACGATCTGACTTGTGCGCAATGTCATAATCCGCTGCAGAAGCAGGACAACCTCTTTTCCTTTCAGAAGCTGGTGGATTACGTAAAAGCGCACTGAAGAAACAGCCGGATCAGTGTTGTTATTCTGCGCGTAAAGCATCTACCGGGTTGAGTCGGGCTGCACGCATGGCGGGAACCACACCCGCTCCCAGCCCGATCACACCTGACAGAATCAACGCTGCCAGAACATAGCGCCACGGGATATTGACAGGTAAATCGCTGAATAACACGCTCAGCAGCCCCGCAATACCCGAGCCTGTCATCAACCCGATCATACCGCCTAGCGTCGAGAGTGCCGTCGATTCCAGCAGAAACAGGATACGGATGCGCATGGGGGTTGCGCCCAGTGCGTTGAGCAGACCGATCTCAGCCATTCGTTCATTGACTGTAATATGCATCAGCGTAATCATTCCCACTGCACCGACCAGTAGTGAAATACCTCCGAGCACCGCGACGGCGAAAGTCAGCACATCGAGTACGGTAGACAGCGTACTGAGCATCTGCTGCTGCGGTGTGATCGTGAAATCCTCGCGCCCGTGCCGTTCGACCATGATGCGTTTGATATCTTCCATGACTTCATCCAGTGGTGTAGTCGGTGGATAGACCACCTGCACTTCCATCACGCCTTCCCGGTTGAAAATCTCCAGCGCCCGGGCAGTGGGAATATAGACCGTATCATCCAGATCAAACCCCAGCACCTGGCCTTTCGATGCCATGACACCGATGATGCGGAAACGTGAACCACCTACCTGCAGCACTGAACCCAGCGGATTGGCATCCCCAAACAGTTCCTTGTGTACTTTTGCACCGAGCACGGCAAACGCGCGTGGATTGCGCGGATCATCCGCTGGTAGGAACTGCCCGATGGCGGTATGCATGTTGAATGCCCGGTCGAAATCCGGCCCCTGACCATACACAGTGACACGCCGGCTGCGGCCGCCACCGCGTACTTCGGCGTTACCCGTCACGGTTGCATTGGTATAAATCGCATGACGGGATGATTTAAGAGCAAGTGAATCTTCGATCGTCAGCAGGCGCACACTGCCGATCGAGCCGGTCGAAGCACCGCGCGTGCGAATTTTGCCAGGAGTGATGTTCAGAATATTGGTTCCGAATTGAGTGAACTCGGATAAAACGAAATGCTGGATGCCTGAACCGATCGAAGTCAGCAGAATCACGGCAGCAATCCCGATGGCGATACCGGATGCGGACAGAAACGTACGCATCCGGTGAGCGGTCAGCGCTCGCAGTGCAAATCGCAGTGCATCGAGGAAGCTCATCGCAAAATCTACCGTTTACTGAGTGCCATGACCGGATCCAGCTTTGCTGCACGGATCGCCGGTAATAATCCGGCAAGAACACCAGCCAATACGGCGACGGCAATCCCGGCAAAATTGGCCCAGAGTGGTGGCCAGGCGGGCAGCAGCGGGTAGGCCAGGCGCAACAGCCAGCTTCCCGCCTGCCCCAGAACGAATCCGGCGAATGCACCCGTGACCGATAACCAGACTGCCTCGGCCAGAAAAATATGACGAATGGCCGACGCCGGGGTACCGATTGCCTTGAGCAGGCCGATTTCCGCTGTGCGCTGACTGACTGAAACCAGCATGACATTCATGACCAGAATGCCGGCAACGGCGAGGCTGATGACGGCAATTCCGGCAACCCCCAGTGTCAGTGCGCGCAGGATGCGATCAAACGTAGCCAGCACGGCATCATGGGCGATCACGGTCACATCATCTTCACCGTCGTGACGGCGGATGAGGGCTTGATGAATGGCCTCTTTGGCATTTTCGATCTCGTTGTGATGACGGGTTTCGATCAGCAGCCGGAACAGCGAAGTGGTATTGAGCAGCGTCTGGGCATGCTGGATCGGGATAATGACCAGTTCATCCGAATTGAACCCCATGGATTCACCTTGAACGGCCATGATTCCGGTGACCAGAAAACGCCGGTCACCCAGGCGGACACGCTGCCCCAGTGCATTGCCATCCGGGAAGAATTCCTGTGCAATCTTTGCACCCAGCACGATTTGTGCACTGTTTTCACCCGAGTGTGAAAGAAATCTTCCCTGTGCGAGTTTCATGTGGCGAATCGGAAAAATTTCAGCCGTGGTTCCCATCAGGGTAACCTCACGCAATTTGCCTGTGGCGGAAAGCTCGGCCACGCCGACATTCAGAGGAGCATAACGTCTGACTTGCGGCAGTCTTCCCACCCAATGAGCATCCTCCAATGTCAGATCTCTCGGGGTCTGCCCCATGACCGCACCGGGAAAGCTGCCTGCCGTTTCGGCGCGACCGGGCAGGACAATGATCAGATTGGTGCCGATCGAAGAAAATTCGTTGACGACATACTGGCGTGCGCCATCACCCAGTGCAGTCAGAATGATGACTGCAGCCACACCCAGCGCCATGGCCAGCATGATCAGGAACGAGCGGGCAGGATAGCTGGTGATGGTTCTGAGAGAAAAATGCAGGAGATCCCGTAATTTCATCGTTCGTCGACGTCGATCTGTCCATCCCGCATGGCAATCCGGCGCCGGGCACGCGATCCCAACTCCCGGTCATGCGTCACCACGATGAGAGTGGTTCCCGTCTGATTCAATGCTTCCAGTAATGCCGCGACTTCCGAGCCGATACGATGATCCAGGTTACCGGTCGGTTCATCCGCCAGCAGCGCAGTGGGACGCAGAATGGTGGCCCGTGCAATGGCGACGCGCTGGCGTTGCCCGCCGGACAGTTCAGCCGGACGATGATGTGCGCGATCACTCAGATTGAATGCCTGCAGGGTTTCCATGATACGTATCTTGCGATCTGCAGGCGGCATGCCGGTCAGTATCAGGGGGAGCTCGATGTTTTCTGCTGCGGTCAGCCGGGGGATCAGATGAAAGGATTGAAAAACGAAACCGATTTTCTCCCTGCGTACCTGTGCCTGTTCGGTTTCCGACAGATCAGTGACATTCCTGCCGTCGAGCAGATAATGCCCGCTGTCAGGCCGGTCCAGCAGTCCGATGACATTCAGTAAGGTTGATTTACCTGATCCGGAAGGCCCCATGATGGAAACGTATTCGCCGGATTCGATCGTCAGGTCGATATGATCGAGCGCATGGATGGCCTGATCACCCATGTGGAAAATACGGGTGATGCCGGAGAGCTGTATCATGGCTGCGGTGGTTTGGGAATGACGCGGGTGCCGGCTGTGATTTTTCCATTATCGCTGGACAGCAGCACCTGATCTCCTTCTGACAGTCCTTCGAGCACTTCGGAATAGGCCCAATTGGCCAACCCTGTTTTCAGGGTGCGTTCCTCGAGCGTGTCATCCTGGCCCAGCACCCATACTTTGTTGTCCTGACGGATGACCTGGGTGGGAATACGCAGCACGTTTTCACGCTGATCGATGATGGCTTCGATATCAGCGCTATAGCCTACCAGCAGAACAGCCTGAGTGGGATTGACAAATTCTGCTTCCACATCCACCGTGCGTGCCTGTTTCTCGATTTCAGTCACATAGGGAGCAATCCGGCGTATTTTTCCGTCAAAAACCTGGTCGGGTAGGGCATCCAGCGTAATACGTGCAGTTTGTCCTATGCGGATTTTAGGAGCATCGACTTCATCCATCGGGGCACTCACATACAAACAGGAATCATCGATCAGATCGACTGCCGGAGGAGTGGGAATTCCCGGAGGAGAAGGGGTAACGTATTCACCCAGTTCCCCGGTAATCTGCGCAACGACGCCGGAAAAGGGTGCAATGAGCCGGGTGCGTTCGAGATTGGCCTGGCTGACGGCAATCTGTGCATGAGCCCGTTTGACTTCGGCTGCTGCGGCAGTGCAGGCGGCCTGCTGAGCTTTGGCCGTGGCATCAGCCTCATCGGCACGTTGTGAGCTGACGAATCCTTTTTCTACCAGCTGCTGAGTGCGAACAGATTCACGCTGTGCATTCCCGGCCAGAATACAGGTTTCACGCTGCCGGCTTTCAGCAGTGGCAAGCTGCTGCCGGGAGAGATCGTACTGTGCCTGCAAATCGGCATTCCACAATTCGAGCAGAATCTGGCCTTCTTTGACCCGATCGCCTTCCCTGATTTGCAGGTGGATGACCTGGCCGCCGGCTGCCGGCGATAATTTGGCACGTCGGCATGCTTTGATGGTACCGGCGCGGGTATTGACCACGGTGGCTTCGACGGTACCGCGACTGACGGTGACCAGTTCGACTTCCTGAGGGGCGCTTCGAGTCAGATACCAGGTGGTAGAGCCTGTTGCAGCAATCACCAGTGCAATGCCTGCTATGCGAAGTAGCCGTCGTGATTTGGGCATGAGGGTGAAAAAAACAAAAAATTATTTATCGGGGTGGTGGCGTTTGGCCCGTTTGTGCCATGCATGTACGACGTAATAGCGCCAGAGAATCCGTACTGTGAAATAACCGGTGATGGATAGCAGAGAAGCGAGCAGAAACAATCCGGTTATCAGCGGTTTCCCGAATGTAACCAGATAATCCGTCAGAACGGGAATCCATTCCGACAGATTTTTATCCAGCAGACCTAGCTCCAGCGGGGGGAGACTGCCTGAATTTCTCGTACCGCCCGTCACCCAGCCACCCAGCGTATAGGCCGCCAGATAAAGTGGCACGATAGTAAAAGGGTTGGAGTAAAGCGTCACGAAAGCGGCGATGGGCAGATTGACTTTGAATATCACGGAAAACAGGGTGGCGAAAAAGAATTGTACCGGGTTGCTGCCCGGAATCAGGCCGGCGAACAGACCTGCCGCCACACCTCCGGCAACAGAGCGGCGGTGTAAATGCCAAAGGTTGTGATGATACAGCAGCGTGCCGAAAAAATTTACAAAACGGTTTTGCCGGATGCTTTCATGGGAGGGCAGGTATTTTTTAAATAATTTACGCATCGCGGTAAAGCTGCAATCTGAAAGATCTGTTACCTGTATTGGATTAAGGAGTCGCTGATTAAATCCCGCATGGCCGCACGCTGTGTCGTGCTCCTCTGCATCGTAGAAAACTGCGACTTTCGTCGCGCTTCTTGTGACCATCACGATTTTGCCTGCCATGCGGCTCATGGAGGACTCGATCAGAGATTCCAAAAAGCCCGATCATGGTTTCTATTGTCATCAATCCAGCATAAAGTGGCAAAATCGGCTAAAGTTGGAAACACTGAGTCAACGCATGTCATTACAACCCGAACCATGAATGATACAACACAAGATACCGCGGCTTCTGTCTGGCGCGAAAGTTTCATTTTGTCATCCGGCAAGAATCCTTCCGGAATACGCGATACCAGACCGACTGCGGATAATTACGGCGTGCTGGACGCCAAGACTTTTGCCGCCGTGGAAGTCGATGCTTTGTTCGATGAGATCAACCAGGCACAAACCCTGACAGGCCAATCCATACTCTACCGTTCGCTCGCCCGCCCCGTGACGGATGCCGCGTTGCTGCAAAGTAAACAGGAAGCGCTGCGTGAACTGGAATCCAATCCGGATCTGTTGAAAGTGCTCGAACAATACATCAAACGGATAGCGATAGATGAGGCATCGCTGCATCACCTGCTGTACGGTGAATTTGCGGGAGGGCTGACGACGGATGATCCCCGAGATAAAACCGGTAAAGACAAGCTGGAATTCGGCGGCTATGGTTATCGTCAGTTCATCGATGGGACCGGTTTCGTCGTCGATCTGGTCGAAGAGGCGGAAGCATTACCCATGCCTGAGAGTGATTACCTGCGGACACTGGTACAGACTCTGCGGGATTTTGCCCGGTCACGTACTTATGCCCTGATGCATGGGCCTATCTATGTATCGCAAGGAAAATTCATGACCCGGGAGGAAAAGCCACGGTATCTGCTTATTCAGCGTTTTCGCCCTTCCATGTTCAAGTGGCCGTTTATCAGCTTTTTTCTGGCTTTCGTGGCTGGCCTGCTGCTTTTCTTTCAGAACACGCTGAATGAACTGGTAGCCAGCTATGTCGGTTACGGGCTGCTGATTCTGGTCGTACCGATCATTCCCATCATTCTGCAGGCCATCAGCGCTTCGGATCGGGATTCGGTGATATACCCGCTGCAGAGGCTGTTCCGACAAAGCCCGGAGTTGGCCAGAACCATTGAAGCCATGGGGATGATCGATGAGCTGCTGGCGTTACACCGCCATGCACGTTCGATTCCCGGGGAATCCGTCCTGCCGGAGATTGATATGGATGGACGACATACGCTGGTCGTATCCGGTGCCAGGAATCCCTTGCTGGTGAGAACTCGCCCGGATTATGTATCCAACGATATCGTGCTGGATAATGACAAGCATCTGCTGATCGTGACAGGGCCGAACAGTGGCGGAAAGACGGCCTACTGCAAGACGGTCGTCCAGATCCAGTTACTGGCACAAGCTGGAGCCTACGTGCCTGCTGTCCAGGCACGAGCCGTGCCTGCCGAGCATATTTTTTATCAGATACCCGATCCCGGCCAATTGGAAGAAGGGATGGGACGTTTTGCACACGAATTGAAACAAACCCGTGAAATTTTCTTCAACTCCACCCCTCGCTCGCTGGTGGTACTTGATGAACTGGCAGAAGGCACCACATTCGAAGAGAAAATGACATTGTCGGAATATGTGCTGAAAGGATTTCATCAGCTGGGTGCAACTACCATCCTGGTGACCCATAACCATGAATTGTGTGAACGTTTGCAGCAGGAAAACATAGGCAACTATCTGCAGGTCGAGTTCGTTTCTGAGAAACCGTCTCACCGGCTGATACCCGGGATTTCCCGTATCAGCCATGCTGATCGTATTGCAAGCGCCATTGGTTTCAGCAAGGAAGACGTGGCCAGCCATCTGGCTTCATTGCAAGAATAATGGCGGTTGCCGGAACATCGCAGTAAAATACTGCCGCTAAAAACAGAGCCGGGCTACACAACGTGAAGTCGGGCAATCCGTATTTCCGGAGCGGCAAGGAAAAATGAAAAGGATAATTATCAAGGAATCATCTGTGAAACATAAAACCGACGATCTGCGCATCATCGGGGTACATACACTGACTCCACCGGTGGAGCTGCATCATGAATTCCCATTGAGCGAACAGGCTGCCGAGACCGTGCTTGCTGCCAGACAGCAATGCCACGATATTTTGCGGGGAGAAGATGATCGGTTACTGGTGGTATGCGGCCCGTGTTCGATCCACGATGTGGATGCGGCACTGGAATATGCATCCCGTCTGAATCATCTGCGTCAGGATCTGAAAGATCAGTTACATATCATCATGCGGGTTTATTTCGAGAAACCACGCACGACAGTCGGCTGGAAAGGGTTGATCAACGACCCGGATCTGGATGACAGTTTCCATATCAACAAGGGATTGCGGCTTGCGCGCGGTTTGCTGCTGGAGCTGGGCAGTAAAGGAATTCCGGCCGCGACCGAATTTCTCGATCTGATCAGTCCGCAATATGTAGCCGACCTCATCAGCTGGGCAGCCATTGGCGCACGTACGACGGAAAGCCAGGGCCACCGCGAGCTGGCCTCTGGTGTTTCCTGTCCGGTGGGCTTCAAAAATGGCACTTACGGCAATCTGAATATCGCAATCGATGCCATTGGTGCGGCGTCACGTCCGCATAATTTCCTGTCGGTTACCAAAGAAGGCCACACTGCCATTTTTTCGACCAGAGGTAATGAGGATTGCCATATCATCCTGCGCGGCGGAAGATCACCGAATTATGATGCGGAAAGTGTTGCCTCGGCAGTTGAATCGCTGCGGAAAGCCAAGCTGCCCCCTTATCTGATGATCGATTGCAGTCATGCCAACAGCCATAAGGACTATCGGCGTCAGCCGGAAGTGGCTGCAGATGTGGCCCGGCAAATCTCGGGCGGGAATCGTTCGATCTGTGGCCTCATGATCGAAAGCCATCTGGTGGCCGGCAGACAGAATGTGGAGGGTAAACGGCGGGAAGAGCTGGTTTACGGACAGAGCATCACGGATGGTTGCATCGATTTCGATACGACACAGCAGGTGCTGTCTGAACTGGCGGAAGCAGTGGAGAAACGCAGAAGTTCACAGAATACCGGATCGGTACTGGTTCCGGATCATTCCACTGTGCTTTCCTGAGCGCCTGTCACATACGCGGAGACAATATGAATTCCAATCAATCCATCTGGTTTAAAAGCTATACCGTCGATTACCTGGAAGGGCTGCGCAATGCCAACATGGGCGTATATATCGGTATCCGTTTTTTGGAAGTCGGCTCTGATTTTCTCAAAGCCAGCATGCCGGTCGATCACCGCACCACCCAGCCTTTCGGCATTCTGCACGGGGGCGCCAGTTGTGTACTGTCCGAAACACTGGGGAGTGTATCTGCCTGGATGACGATCGACCCCGAACAGTACCGGGCCGTGGGTATCGAAATCAATGCCAACCATATCCGGGCGGTAACGAAAGGCAATGTCATCGGAGTATGTACACCACTGCACGTTGGCAGACGCACCCAGGTCTGGCAGACGGATATTACCGAAGAAGAAACCGGTAAGCGTGTCGCCGTTTCCAGGCTGACAGTCGCCATCATCGAACAGGGCACGCTCAGCACCCAGAAAGAAAAGGTCATCGTAAGCAAGTAACCGCTGTTGACGTATCTCCCTGAACAACCTGCCTGTATTACCTATCCGGAAGATCTGCCGGTTGTCGCACGGCGTGAAGAAATCGCGCGTGCGATCCGGCAACACCAAGCGGTCATCATCTGTGGTGAGACCGGTTCCGGAAAAACGACGCAGTTACCGAAGATCTGCCTGGAGCTGGGGCAAGGTGCCGGGAGACAGGGTACCGGACATCTGATCGGCCATACCCAGCCCCGGCGTATCGCTGCAAGAACCGTTGCCGCACGTATTGCCACGGAACTGAACAGCCCGCTTGGGAAACTGGTTGGCTATAAGGTACGTTTCTCTGATCAGACTCACCCCGATACGCGCATCAAGCTGATGACTGATGGCATCCTGCTGGCAGAAACGCAGCAGGATCCGTTGTTGCGCGCCTATCAGACCATCATCATCGACGAGGCACACGAGCGCAGCCTGAATATCGATTTCCTGCTCGGGTACCTCAAACAATTACTGCCGCGCCGCCCGGATCTGAAGCTGATCATCACCTCCGCTACCATCGATGCTCAGCGGTTTGCCTCTCATTTCAATGATGCCCCCGTCATCGAGGTATCCGGCAGGCTGTTTCCGGTAGAGATTCATTACCAGCCCAATGATCCGATCGACGGAGAAGATCGCGATCTGCCCCGGGCCATTCTCAGCACGATCGATGAAGCCATGCGCATGGGGGAGGGCGACACACTGGTATTTCTGCCTGGAGAGCGGGAAATACGGGAAACTGCCGAGACATTGCGCAAACATGCTTTCTCCGGCCCGGGTGGTAAGGCCGGTTTAGAGATTCTGCCGCTGTTTGCCCGGTTATCTCATACAGAACAGGCGCGTATTTTTGCTCCCGGTCAGCAGCGGCGAATCGTACTGGCAACCAATGTTGCCGAAACTTCCCTCACAGTTCCCGGTATCCGTTATGTGATCGACACAGGGCTGGCGCGAATCAATCGCTACAGTTACCGCAACAAGGTAGAGCAGCTTCTGGTCGAGAAGATTTCCCAGGCATCGGCCAACCAGCGCGCAGGGCGTTGCGGTCGGGTCATGAACGGCGTGTGTTTCAGGCTGTATTCAGCGGAAGATTTCAATGCCCGCCCGGAATATACTGATCCCGAGATTCTGCGTTCCTCGCTGGCTGCTGTCATTCTGCGTATGAAATCGCTCAAGATTGGAGATGTCGAGCAATTTCCATTCATTCAGCCGCCTGCGCCGCGCATGATCGCGGATGGTTATCAGCTTTTGTCAGAGCTTGGCGCACTAGATGAGCGTAAGGGACTGACGCAAATCGGCCATCAACTGGCAAGATTCCCAACCGATCCGCGAATCGCCCGCATGATCATGGCGGCCAAACAGGAAAATTGTTTGAGCGAAGTGCTGATCATCGCTTCTGCCCTCAGCCTGCAGGATCCGCGCGACCGGCCGTTCGAACATCAGCAGGCTGCCGATCAGGCGCACCAGCTGTTCCGTGATGATCGCTCTGACTTCATCGGCTATCTCAAACTATGGGATTTCTATAATGAGCTGCTCAAACACAAAAAATCCAATAAAAAACTGATCGAACAATGCCAGAAAAATTTCATTTCCCATCGCAGAATGCGCGAGTGGCGCGAGATCCATGGCCAGTTGCATATACTGATCAGTGAGATGGGGTTGCGCCCCAATCAGGTTTCTGCCGGCTATGATGAAATCCATCGGGCACTGTTATCCGGATTGCTGGGCAATATCGGTTTCAAATCGGATGAGAAAGGGGTTTATGAGGGGGCACGTGCCATCAAATTCTCGATTTTTCCTGGTTCATCCCTGAGAAAAAAACAACCGAAATGGGTGGTGGCAGCTGAACTGGCGGAAACCACCAAACTTTATGCGCGTTGTGCAGCGGCAATCGACCCGGCCTGGCTGGAAAGAATCGCCGGTAAATTGTGCAAAAAACACTATTTTGATCCGCACTGGGAAAAGCAGCGTGCACAGGCGATGGCGTTTGAGCGGATCACCCTGTATGGCCTGACCATCGTCCCCAAACGGCGCATCGCCTATGGCCCGATCGATCCGGCATATGCACGCGAAATTTTCATACGCCAGGCGCTGGTGGCGGGAGAGTATGAAAGCAGTGCATCTTTCCTGCAGCACAACCAGCAACTGATCGATGAAATCCGCGAACTGGAAAGCAAAGTGCGGCGGCAGGATATTCTGGTCGATGAGCAGCAGATATTCGAATTCTATGCTGCACGTATTCCAGCGGGTATCTATAGCGGCACTGCGTTTGAAAAATGGCGTAAGCAGGCGGAACAGACTGAACCCGAGCTCCTGTATCTGACGCGGGAAGTATTGATACGTCAGGCAGTAGATGGAACGGCTGCCGAACAGTTTCCCGAGACCCTGACAGCAGCCGGCCACGTATTGCCCCTGAGTTACCGTTTCGATCCTGGCCATCCACTGGATGGGGTGACCGTTACGGTACCATTGCCTCTACTCAATCAGATCATGCCGCTTCACTTCGATCGGCTGGTGCCGGGGCTCATTCGGGAAAAGATCGGCTGGTACGTGAAAATGCTGCCCAAGCAGGTGCGCCGTCACGCTATCCCGGTACCGCAATTTATTACCCGGTTTCTGGAATGGCTGGATAGCTGCCCGGATCAGGCCATGTTGCTTGCTGAGTCTCTCACTGCATTCATCCGCAGCGAAACTGGAATCAAGGTACCGCTGGATACCTGGGACAGCAGGCTGCTGCCGACCCATTTGCAGATGAATGTGAAAGTGATCGATGATGCCGGGATGACGCTGGGCATGGGGCATGATCTGACCGAGCTGAAGGCACAATTTGGTCAGACAGCACAGCAGTTGTTTGCACGTGGCGCCGGCGCAGAGCCTGATTCCATTGAACGTGATGACATTACCCGATGGAATTTCGGAGAATTACCAGCGGAAACCCGTTTCAGCCGAGCCGGCAAGTTGCTGACCGGTTATCCGGCGCTGGTTGATCAGGAACAAAGCGTTGCCGTTCGTATATTTGATACGCAGGAAGGCGCGCAACATAACATGCGGGAAGGGGTGCTGCGTTTACTGTGTCTGGCACTCAAGGACCGGATCAAACAACTGGAGAAAAATCTGCTGGTCGATCGACAAACGATTCTACTCATGAGCAGCCTGATCGAAATGGACAGATTGAAGGAAGATATTCGTTCGGCCATCATCGATCTGGCATTGATCGGTGATGATCCCTTACCGCGTAACGAGGATGAATTCAATTTACAGACGTCACGTGCCCGAACACGCCTGGGATCCGTTTCACAGGAGATAGCCGGGCTGATCCATACCATCGCCCAACCCTGCCAGGAACTGAAAAAACGACTGACCATCCTGGATAAATCAGCGATTTTCCTGAAAAAAGACATGGAAGAACAGCTTCACCACCTGATTTATCCGGGATTTCTGAGTAGAACCCGCTGGCAATATCTGCAACATTTCCCGCGCTATCTCAAAGGCATGATCCTGCGTCTTGATAAGTACAACAAGAATCCGGCACGTGATCAGGAACAGACAGAAATCATCACTGCCTTGTGGAATCAGTACATTCAGCGACTGAACAAACACCGCCAGGCCGGAGTGATGGATCTGAATCTGGAAATGTTTCGCTGGCAGATCGAGGAATTGCGCATTTCCCTGTTCAGCCAGGAACTGAAAACCCCGGCGCCTGTTTCAGTGAAACGCCTGCAAAAACTGTGGGAAAGCGTGCGGGAGTGATGGCCAAATAAGCTGCTTCTCATTGAAGTACCTGACTGCAGCGGAATGCAATTGACGAAGCAATGAGTTTTGCTTCGGTTTCCACCAGCTGGCCACATTCAAAAAAGCTATTCATCATAGAAAGCCAGTAATTCTCCTCTTATTTCCTGATCAGGTTGGGTAGCGGGTGCGGCAAAATATCGGAAAGCTTGTTTCTAGGAAACAACCCCGGAGATCTGAGAAAGTGAATGCTGAAAACAATACCACTTATCTGGCGCATGTGCGGCAGCTGCCGAATGGGAGATGGATCGAGCATTTTCTGGAAGAGCATCTGCTCGCTGTTGCTGTATTGGCAGCTGAATTTGCGTCTGTTTTCAATAGTCAGGACTGGGCGCGCTTGTCCGGGTTGTGGCACGACCTCGGCAAATTCCGCGAAAAATTCCAGCAATACATCAAATCTGTCAGCGGCTATGATGCTGAGGCCCATATCGAAGGCGCGCCCGGGCGTGTCGATCATTCCACCGCTGGCGCTATCCATGCCATTGAAAAATTGGGCATGCCGGGGCGCATCATTGCCTACCTGATCGCCGGACACCACGCCGGCCTGCCGGATTGGAATGGAGAAGCTGCTTCGCTTTTCCAGCGATTGGAAAACGGAAAGGCTCAAGGCTATCTCACAGAAGCTCGGCTCGCGGAGCCAGATGCCGTCCTGCTCGACCAGCCGCCCCCTGCTTCACTCCCACCTAAGGATGGCTCGCTCGCGCTCTGGATCAGGATGTTGTTTTCCTGTCTGGTGGATGCTGACTTTCTGGATACGGAAGCCTTTATGAACGAGCGCAGGAAAGATTTGCGCGCGGGTTATCCGGCGTTGAATGAATTGCTGTCCGCATTCGACCAGTACATGAATGACAAAACAGCAAATGCAACAGATTCTCCGGTCAACCGTATCCGTACTGAAGTGCTACGCCAATGCTGTGAGAAAGCCACGTTGCCGCCCGGCCTGTTCTCGCTCACCGTGCCCACCGGTGGCGGCAAAACCCTTTCCAGCACGGCTTTTGCACTGAATCACGCCATGCATCATGGCAAACAGCGCGTGATTTATGTCATCCCCTACACCAGCATCCTCGAACAGACGGCGGAAATTTTCCGCAAGATTTTCGGGGATGAAAATGTCATTGAACACCACAGCAATCTCGATCCCGACAAGGAAGATTCACGCTCGCGGCTCGCCACGGAAAACTGGGATGCCCCCATCATCGTCACCACCAACGTACAGTTCTTCGAATCACTGTTTGCTGCCCGTACCAGCCGCTGCCGCAAGCTGCACAACATCGTGAACAGCGTAGTCGTTCTGGACGAAGCGCAACTGCTGCCGCCGGAGTTCCTCGCCCCTATCCTGCATGTCATGCAAGATTTGTCGCAAAACTATAAAGTGAGTTTCGTACTTTCTACCGCGACGCAACCCGCCTTCTCGCCGCGCCCTAAGTTTTCCGGTCTCAGGGGTGTGCAAGAGCTGATGGACGACCCGGATGGGTTGTATGCCGATTTGAAACGTGTCGAAGCCGAACTGCCACGGGATTTCAACGCACCTCGTACTTGGGAATCCATTGCTGAAGAATTGCAGCAATATGATTCCGTGTTGTGCATAGTGAATTCCCGTACTGATTGCCGCGCGCTGCATGCGTTGATGCCCAGGGACACCATCCATCTCTCCGCCCTGATGTGCGGCCAGCATCGCAGCGAGGTGATCGCGGATATCAAACAACGTCTGAAAGACGGTATTTCCACTCGCGTCATCAGTACACAGCTGGTAGAAGCCGGGGTGGATATGGATTTTCCCGTGGTTTATCGAGCACTGGCTGGACTGGATGCCGTGGCACAGGCTGCGGGGCGCTGCAATCGTGAAGGCACGCTGCCGGGTATGGGCAAGGTCGTCGTGTTCGTGCCACCCAAGCCTGCTGCTCCCGGACTGCTGCGCAAGGCTCAACAGAGCGGCCAGGAAATCATGCGACTATCAAAAGGTGACCTGCTTACGCGCGAGCGTTTCGAAGCCTACTTTCGTCACTACTACGCCAGTCTAAACAGCTTAGATGAAGAAAACATCATCGGCCTGCTGGACATGCACAACCGGGTCGAAGCTCGCCGTGCCGAGTTCAGCTTCCGCACTGCCGCGGACAAATTCCAGCTCATTAAGGAAGAAGGCCAAACCGCCGTTATCGTGCACTATGGCGAGAGCCATAACCTCATCACTGCACTGGAAGCCAGCCAGAACATGGAGCCGCACCAAAGGCGTGGTATTTTGCGTCGCCTGCAACGCTATACCGTCAATATCCGCGAACAGGAATGCAGAAAGCTAATGACCAGCGGGGATATCAGGGAAATCTTTGAGGGATGCCATATCCAGCAAACGGATACGCTTTATCACTCACAACTGGGGCTACTGCTGAACAAAGATGTCGTATTTGAACCAGCGCAAGGCATCGCTTGAACAAGGGGAGGAAATGAGAACTTACTGTCTTGAAGTCACCGGCGATTTTGCCTGCTTCACCCGCCCGGAGATGAAAGTCGAACGGGTAAGTTATGATGTGATGACACCATCATCTGCCCGTGCAGTGTTTGAATCCATTCTGTGGAAGCCAGCCATCCGCTGGCATGTCTCGAAGATTGAGGTATTGAAGCCGATACGCTGGGTATCCATCCGCCGTAACGAAGTTGGTGCGGTCATTTCGGTGCGCAATGCACAGGAGGCCATGAACAAAGGTTCAGGCAACCTGGCGCTGAACATCGAGGACGAGCGCCAGCAACGTGCGGGGCTGTTTCTACGAGATGTAGCCTACCGCATTCACGCCCATTTCGAGCTACTGCCGAATGCGGACGAGAACAACACCATGGGAAAATTCCTGGATATGTTCGAACGCCGCGCCGGGAAAGGGCAATGCATCAACCAGCCTTATCTCGGCTGTCGTGAGTTTGCCTGTAATTTCCGACTGGTGGATACAGCTCAGCCACAAATCGACACAATCATGGAAACGCGCGATCTCGGCTGGATGCTTTACGATATGGATTACGCTAAGACAGCCACCACCCCGCAACCACGCTTCTTCCGCGCGCAACTGAAAAACGGCGTACTGAACGTCCCCTCCTGGAATAGTGAGGAGATGCGCGGATGATCCTGCAAGCGCTCAACGAGTATTACACCAGGAGGCGGAAGTTTGACCTTAATAGCTTGCCGCCCCCAGGAATGGAGCAGGTCGAAATTTCCTTTGTAGTGGTTCTACACAAAGATGGGCGCTTCTTCAATCTAACCGATATGCGAGAAGGCAATGGAAAAAATAAACGCGGTAAATTTATTATCGCACCACAGAGCTGCGATCGTACTGGACAGAATGCCTGGGCCACAGCTTTTCTCCTTTGGGATCATCCTCGCTACGTATTTGGCATGCGCACCCCAAAAGATGTTGCTGACGACGGTATACCTTCAAAACGATTAGCCTCATTCAAAGAAAGAATTATCAAAAGCTTCCCTGACCCAACGGTGGACGAAGGTATTAACGCAGTTTATCGTTTTGTTGATCGTGCAGAATTCAGTCAAATTGAGAGCCACCCGCTATGGCAAGAAATTCAACAAACCACAGGTAATGTGAGTTTCCGCCTGACGACAGATACCCCTGCTCAGTTGATCTGTTCGCGCCCGGCAGTAATTGCGGTTGCAGAAAAAGAACTTGAGGATACGGATGGATATAAGATAGAGCAATGCCTTGTTTCTGGCGAAGTCGGCCCGATAGCAATTTTGCATCCGGCAACTCCCTTGCCTTCAAAAGACTCGAAATCAACAGCAAAACTGGTTTCTTTTCAGAAAGGTTCCGGGTATGACTCTTACGGCAAATCGCAAGGTAACAATGCACCAGTAGGCAAGCGCACCGCTTTCGCCTACACCACGGCACTCAATCATTTACTGGCAAAGGGTTCGAAGCAACGCATCCAGGTAGGCGATGCCTCGACTGTTTTCTGGTGCGCTACGCCGGGTCACCCAATGGAAGAGTTGTTTCCAGGTTTCTTTGGTGAGCCGGATAAGGACAACCCGGATATTGGCGTCAATGCGATCGCCACACTGCTTAGCGCACCCAAGACTGGCGTGGGCAGCTTCGAGGACGACGGCACACGCTTCTACGTACTGGGTCTTGCCCCCAATGCCGCTCGCATCGCCGTCCGCTTCTGGCATGTAAAAACCGTGGGTGAACTGGCCGTTAACATCCGTAAACACTTCGACGACCTCCGCATCACCCACGCCCCGCACGAACCGGAAACGCTCTCGCTGTTCCGCCTGCTGGTGGCAACCGCCACACTGGGCAAGGCCGAAAACATCCCGCCTAATCTCGGCGGTGACATGATGCGCAGCGTGATCGAAGGGGTACCTTATCCGCAAACTCTACTTGCTGGAGCGGTTCGCCGTATCCGCGCCGAGCAGGAAATCACTTATCCGCGCGCCGCCATCATCAAGGCGTGCATCAATCGTTACTCTGAAAATGAGGAGCTCACTGTGTCACTCGACGAAAACAACACAAATACTGCCTATCGGTTGGGTCGGCTGTTCGCGGTGCTGGAACGCACACAGGAACGCGCTAACCCTAACATTAATGCCACGATCCGCGATCGCTATTACGGCGCGGCATCGAGTACGCCCGTCACAGTCTTTTCGACCTTACTCAAACTGAAGAATCATCATCTCGCCAAGCTGGATAACAAAGGCGAGGCGATCAACTGCGAAAAGCTACTTGGGCAAATCATGAACGGAATCACCGATTTTCCGGCGCACCTCGACCTGCAAAATCAGGGCCGTTTCGCCATTGGTTATTACCATCAGCGGCAAGCCTTCTTCACCAAATCCGAATCCACCAATAAGGGAGAGTAATCATTATGGCACTGAATAACCGTTACGACTTTGTTCTGCTGTTCGACGTGAAGGACGGCAATCCCAATGGTGACCCGGATGCGGGCAATCTGCCGCGGGTAGACGCGGAAACCGGGCGTGGACTGGTGACGGATGTCAGCCTCAAGCGCAAGGTGCGTAATTTCGTCGGGTTGGTGAAAGGCGAACAGCCACCGTTTGAAATCTACGTCAAGGAAAAGGCGGTTCTGAATCAGACTCATGAGAGAGCTTACCAGTCCTTTGAGTTAAAGCCTGAGCCCAAGAAGCTTCCGAAAAACATTGAAGATGCGAGGAAGGTGACCGGCTTTATGTGTAAGAACTTTTATGACATACGCACCTTTGGTGCAGTAATGACCACCGAAGTTAACTGTGGTCAAGTACGTGGGCCAGTACAACTGACTTTCGCCCGATCTGTCGATCCTATCGTGGCCTCAGAACATTCCATTACTCGTATGGCGGTGACTAACGAAAAAGATCTGGAGAAAGAGCGCACTATGGGTCGAAAGTTTACCATCCCCTACGGCCTTTATATCGCCCACGGCTTTGTCTCCGCTCACCTGGCCAACCAAACCGGTTTCGGCGAGGAAGATCTGAAGCTGCTGTGGCAAGCGCTCGTTAACATGTTTGAACATGACCGTTCTGCTGCACGTGGTGAGATGTCAACCCGGGGGCTGTATGTATTCAAACATGACAACGAGCTGGGTAATGCGCCTGCATATCAGTTATTCGAGCGCATACAGATACAGAAAAACAGCGAAACACCCGCACGCGCTTTTGGTGATTACAAAGTTACGATCGATGATGCAGATTTACAAGGAATAACATTGCAGCGTCTTGTCGGGTGAATTTTATGGCTGCCGGAACCGATGACGACCCCATCATGCTTTCCGCACTGCAGCACTGGAGTTACTGCCCACGCCAGTGCGCATTGATCCATCTTGAACAAGCCTTTGATGAAAATGTTCACACCATGCGCGGCAATGCGGTACACAAGCGGGTAGATGATCCTGGTTTCGAAACATTCGAAGGTGTGCGCAGCGAACGCTCATTACCAGTATGGTCAGATCAACTGGGGTTAATTGGTAAATGTGATGTAGTCGAATTCCATCCGGATGGAAAAATCCATCCAGTGGAATACAAACACGGAAAAAAGCGGGCCAAGATACACGACGACCTGCAACTCGCCGCTCAAGCAATGTGCCTTGAGGAAATGACCGGCAAACCTATCACGCACGGTTCAATTTATCATCACTCCTCACGACGCCGACGGGAAGTAGCCATCACGGCAACCTTACGCACGCAGGTGGAAAAAGCAGTCGCTTCCATTCGTTTATTACTGGCGTCTGGCACTTTGCCACCGCCTGTAAATGATGCGCGCTGCAGGGAGTGTTCGTTGAAGGATATCTGTCAGCCGGAAGTATTGGCACAGAAATCGAATTACCGGACAGCACAAATGGAATTGTTCACCATCGACGATTAACCGATCGAGGCAGATCATGCGCCAGATTCTCAATACACTTTACATTCTGACACCCAATGCTTATGCACATCTGGAGAATGATACCCTGCGCATTGATGTGGAGCGGCAAAAGAAGCTGCAGGTACCGTTACACCATCTGGGTTCAGTTGTATGCTTCGGTAACGTGCTGGTCTCCCCTGCTCTGATGCACCGTTGTGCCGACAACGGTATCAGCCTGGTGCTGGTAGATGCCAATGGTCGTTTCAAGGCAAGGCTGGAAGGTGCAGTCAGCGGTAATGTTTTATTGCGCCAGGCTCAGCATCGCAAGGCAAGCGATGAGAATTTCGCTTTGGCGACTGCACGAGCAATCATTGCCGGCAAATTACGCAATGCACGACAGGTGCTGCTGCGCGGAGCACGTGAAAGCAGCGATGAAACTGATCAGAGAATATTGAGTAATGCTGCAGAATCCCTGGCATCCTCGATCAGAAACTTACCTTATTCTAAAGACCTTGATCAGGTGCGCGGAATTGAGGGAGATGCGGCCAAAACCTATTTTTCCGCTCTGCCATATCTTGTACGCAAAGATATACGTGAATTCTTTACGATGGACGGGCGAACGCGCCGTCCGCCACGTGATCGCTTCAACGCTATGCTTTCATTTATTTATTCTCTGGTGATGAATGACTGTCGTTCTGCTCTGGAAAGTGTCGGACTGGATCCGCAAATAGGTTTCTTGCATGCAGTGCGCCCCGGAAGAGCAGCCCTCGCGCTGGATCTAATGGAAGAATTCCGCTCGTTCATGGCTGATCGGTTGGCACTGACCCTGATCAACCGTGGACAAATCACCGATCAGGATTTACTGGTACGTGAAGGTGGTGCTGTCCATCTTGAGGATAAAGCCAGAAAAACTGTAGTCGTTGCCTATCAGGAACGCAAGCAGGAAGAGATTACTCATCCTCTGCTTGAAACCAAAGTACCTATTGGCTTGCTGCCGCAGCTTCAGGCAAGATTTATGGCTCGCGTCATACGCGGTGAAATGGATGGTTATCTTCCTTTCTTGGTTAGATAATCATGCTGATCATTGTTACTTACGATGTTTCAACGGAAACCAGAGCAGGTCGCAAGCGATTGCGCCGTGTTGCAAAATTATGTGAAAGTATCGGGCAACGTGTGCAAAAATCTGTATTTGAATGTCGTATCAATTTAATGCAGTATGAGGAGCTGGAGCGTCGTTTACTGTCTGAAATAGACGAACAGGAAGATAATCTGCGGCTATATCGCCTGACCGAACCGGCGGAGCTCCATGTAAAAGAGTATGGCAATTTTAAGGCAATTGATTTTGAAGGACCTCTCACCATCTGATAAACGCGAACCTGTAGCACCGGCTCAATACCGGCCAGTTCGCGCTACATCTAACTGTATGGTAACAAACAGGAAAATAGCTTCCTTTTTCTACTGTTCGTTACCGGCAGCCGAGAAAATCTTTACGTTCGCGCAAATTGCCCGAATTTTAAAGATGTATCAAGCAGTTATAGTTGTACTGTAGCGCCCGGTCACCAGACCGGGCGAGGATTGAAACCACTCGATCGAGGTAACGAACCGGGGCAACGGCTGGTAGCGCCCGGTCACCAGACCGGGCGAGGATTGAAACGGAGAACTGAAAGAAATTGTTGTTGGTTTTACAAAGTAGCGCCCGGTCACCAGACCGGGCGAGGATTGAAACTGGAAGTGCTGCATGAGCAACACCAGTTACGGCAAGTAGCGCCCGGTCACCAGACCGGGCGAGGATTGAAACGTGGATATCCACGTGTTCAGCTGTCGTTCCCCGTGTAGCGCCCGGTCACCAGACCGGGCGAGGATTGAAACCTTCATGTCAAATGGTACGCTTTACCGCCACGCCAGTAGCGCCCGGTCACCAGACCGGGCGAGGATTGAAACAAAGAGTTACGCAGTAACGACTAGCAGAAAATATCGTAGCGCCCGGTCACCAGACCGGGCGAGGATTGAAACTGTGACAGCTATGTTTATCGTTGCTGGTGTATCGTAGCGCCCGGTCACCAGACCGGGCGAGGATTGAAACTCGGTGCTTTCTACGCTCCGACGATCTCTGCTTAGTAGCGCCCGGTCACCAGACCGGGCGAGGATTGAAACAAATGAGAAGGGGTTGCAATTGTGGGGTTAGGAAAGTAGCGCCCGGTCACCAGACCGGGCGAGGATTGAAACTCTACCACTCTCGATCTCCATCGCGAGATTGCCAGGTAGCGCCCGGTCACCAGACCGGGCGAGGATTGAAACCGAGCAGTTTTCCAGCTTAGCAGCTTCCTTGTGGAGTAGCGCCCGGTCACCAGACCGGGCGAGGATTGAAACCAGCCCATGGTGACGATGCTTGGTGAGGTATTTGATGTAGCGCCCGGTCACCAGACCGGGCGAGGATTGAAACGCCGGTATACTTCTCCATGCCGTTATTCCCTATACGTAGCGCCCGGTCACCAGACCGGGCGAGGATTGAAACTCCCCTTGAAATCGCCTACATTAGGAAGGTTATGGGTAGCGCCCGGTCACCAGACCGGGCGAGGATTGAAACATTTTGTTGCAACAAAACAACTGTTAAGTAAGGCGTAGCGCCCGGTCACCAGACCGGGCGAGGATTGAAACCTGCTAGTCGTAATAAATCACGGATGACTGCTGCACGTAGCGCCCGGTCACCAGACCGGGCGAGGATTGAAACTCACGTGGTTGACGTTAGACCCCTTACTGATCCGGGTAGCGCCCGGTCACCAGACCGGGCGAGGATTGAAACCCATGAGTTTTCGTCGCGGGTTACGCCGTAACGCTGTAGCGCCCGGTCACCAGACCGGGCGAGGATTGAAACCCCCGCCGGGGCGTTGAATATGCAGTTCGCCGTCGTAGCGCCCGGTCACCAGACCGGGCGAGGATTGAAACTCACACGTAAAACGACTGGCCTCATACCCACAACGTAGCGCCCGGTCACCAGACCGGGCGAGGATTGAAACTCGGCCGGGGAAATACGCGCCCTGTTCTTTCGGTGGTAGCGCCCGGTCACCAGACCGGGCGAGGATTGAAACCATACCGCGTAAATCGTTTTGCCAGCCCCGGGGGCGTAGCGCCCGGTCACCAGACCGGGCGAGGATTGAAACCTGCACGGTGGCCACCACAAATTCCGGTTCAACGCGTAGCGCCCGGTCACCAGACCGGGCGAGGATTGAAACTGAATCAAGGAAACGATCCTTGAAGGTGAAACCCGGTAGCGCCCGGTCACCAGACCGGGCGAGGATTGAAACTTCCTCAAGCTGGGCCGGCGGGACATCATCAAACGGTAGCGCCCGGTCACCAGACCGGGCGAGGATTGAAACTCTTATGGAGTACGGGAAACTGTCCAGAAAGCTAGGTAGCGCCCGGTCACCAGACCGGGCGAGGATTGAAACATAACGCTTGCGGCCATGCCAGTCTGAAAGCATATGGTAGCGCCCGGTCACCAGACCGGGCGAGGATTGAAACCCCGGACGGGGCATACACAATCCGGTGTGTCCCGGTAGCGCCCGGTCACCAGACCGGGCGAGGATTGAAACATGTTGTTAATCTCCTCAAAATATTAAAAGCATGTGTAGCGCCCGGTCACCAGACCGGGCGAGGATTGAAACAGCGACTTTTTTAGCCATGTAAGCAACAACCCAAGTAGCGCCCGGTCACCAGACCGGGCGAGGATTGAAACAAGCCATTACCGAAGAGAAACTGATCGAAATCTAGTAGCGCCCGGTCACCAGACCGGGCGAGGATTGAAACTCAGCCACCAGGCAGTGTCAGTGGCCAGATCCGGGTAGCGCCCGGTCACCAGACCGGGCGAGGATTGAAACTATCGGGGGGAGCAGGAAGAATCATCACAGCAATGTAGCGCCCGGTCACCAGACCGGGCGAGGATTGAAACCTTTGATGCAAAGGCGCTGTATCCGTCGATTGCTCGTAGCGCCCGGTCACCAGACCGGGCGAGGATTGAAACGATAATAAGTGCTTTATAAACATTGATTTGCCCACGTAGCGCCCGGTCACCAGACCGGGCGAGGATTGAAACTGTCCAGCCTTATCTGTGATGTAGGCTATATCGATGTAGCGCCCGGTCACCAGACCGGGCGAGGATTGAAACTCATCTTTCTTCCTGATTAACCATCCATTATCGCGTAGCGCCCGGTCACCAGACCGGGCGAGGATTGAAACAGGAGGAGCAGAGGGGACTACAGCCTCGTTTACAAGTAGCGCCCGGTCACCAGACCGGGCGAGGATTGAAACCATCCGCTGCATTACCGGCACCGGATAGCCGGGCGTAGCGCCCGGTCACCAGACCGGGCGAGGATTGAAACATTTTAAGCTTGCTGGCGTCATACAGGACATCAGGTAGCGCCCGGTCACCAGACCGGGCGAGGATTGAAACATGATATCGCTGAAAGGGATGGAGGCACCTTTAAGTAGCGCCCGGTCACCAGACCGGGCGAGGATTGAAACAGTCAGGAGATACTTAATGATGAACTGTCTTATGGTAGCGCCCGGTCACCAGACCGGGCGAGGATTGAAACACTAAGGAGCATACTGGTAAGCAGAGTCTGTCTGATGTAGCGCCCGGTCACCAGACCGGGCGAGGATTGAAACCAGGGGTAGGGTTTATTACCGTGGGATGATTAATCGTAGCGCCCGGTCACCAGACCGGGCGAGGATTGAAACAGTAAGGACATACTACCACGCAAGGATGATAAAGGGGTAGCGCCCGGTCACCAGACCGGGCGAGGATTGAAACCAGTTGGGCTGGAACATCCATGTCCTTATCATAAAGTAGCGCCCGGTCACCAGACCGGGCGAGGATTGAAACGGAGACATTCACGGAACTCGATCCCGCGTGGGTTGTAGCGCCCGGTCACCAGACCGGGCGAGGATTGAAACTCCCGATCCTGGGGGTTATTGCTGTAGCGTGGATGTAGCGCCCGGTCACCAGACCGGGCGAGGATTGAAACAAACTGTTCTCCAAGGATAATCTACATATCAAGTCGTAGCGCCCGGTCACCAGACCGGGCGAGGATTGAAACAGAGTACGAACCCGACGACTGGATTAGATTCCCTGTAGCGCCCGGTCACCAGACCGGGCGAGGATTGAAACCACAAACAGAGAGTCCCAATCCTCTTTGGTAGGACGTAGCGCCCGGTCACCAGACCGGGCGAGGATTGAAACATTCGCGGTAGAAGATGGCTCAAATCGTTCTGACGTAGCGCCCGGTCACCAGACCGGGCGAGGATTGAAACTTCAAACGGTCTAATGACATAACTACTCCTGTATGTAGCGCCCGGTCACCAGACCGGGCGAGGATTGAAACATCCCTCCATCGGAAGAGTAGTAAACCATCTGCCCGTAGCGCCCGGTCACCAGACCGGGCGAGGATTGAAACAGTTATTCTCTGAGCCACCTGCTGTTTGCACGTACTTGAGTGATTGGGTTCCTGTCCAGCGCAGTGCTATTCTTCAATATATGATTTCCATCGTAAACCAGTTTTGATTCACCACGATCCGGCTTGGAAAGCGTTTTTGTTTCTATGACATAGATACCGGATGAGTGGATGACGACATGGTCGAGATTAAATCCTTTTCCCGGTATATCGTGAAAAATATGACTTCCTTGGGCTCTTAATCGTTCAAGAAATTGCCCTACCGCAAGTTCTCCGGCCAAACCTAGCTTGATACGCTTGACTTCTTTGCGCCCTTTATAAATTTTCCATAGAAGTGTTGCGATACAAGGTATAGCCATCACTGTAAATAAAACCGGGTTTGGTGATGTTTGTGTATACCACCGTATCCATTCCCACGCGGCTATTAATACAAAACATAATGCTGCTATGAAATACGGAACGATACCATCCAGGAAAATATTCTGAAGACGGTGATTCAGGGATTCACCCGGATTTCTGAGTGGATTGGCTTTTATGGGCGATTTCAAGGGATCTATTCTGTAAAAACTAGAGTTATTACGAATGATCATAACGAGAGTTTTGTTTATCCAGACATTGAATTGAACCGAATTAATCCATCAATTTCTATTCTGGTGACTTTAGCGAATATCGGATCGGAGAAGTATTTCCACGGGCGTGGGGAAGACCCGATAAACGTTACACAGTCTGAATTCTTTGTCTCATATTTCGTACCATGCGCAGTACATAGCGCCATTCGCTTTGATCCCAGGGGGTGAAGCGTGGTAGCTGGAACATGTCGCTATCCTGTCGGGCAGCGCCCCATGCAGTTGAAACAGCCGCTTCAAACCCGGCATCCTTGATCATTTTTACGTGTGCAGACAGGTAATCTTTTCCCGGTTTGCCATTCGGGTAGGCAAACAGGCGCAGGGGTGTATCGATAATAGCTTCGAGTTTTGCCTTGCCTTCTGCTATTTCCGTGCGTGCGGCGGCATCATCGATGCTGGCGAGAATCGGGTGGGTGAGGGTATGCCCGCCTATTTCCATTCCTGCATCGTGCAATTGCCGAACTTGCGCCGAGATCATCATGAGATTGTCCGGCAGGTCGGCGGCGATAATGGTACTGAGTTTGTCCACTTGGGAGGCTCGTGCTTCATGGGGCAGGTATTTCAGTTTGTTGATCAGCAGATTCAGGGTTTCCCGCCTTTGTTCAAGTGTGGCGATAGCGTGGTTTCCCAAACCGATTGCATTCAAATCCAGTTTGTCTCCTTTGGCCCGGCGTACCGATTCGATGACGGTATCGTTCCACATTCTTCCCCCATCGAGAAAGCCGGAAGCGATGAAGAATGTGGCAGTTACGCCATGTTTCTGCAGAATAGGAAGTGCAATTTCAGCATTGTCCGCATAGCCGTCATCAAACGTGATGCAGGCGGCACGGCCGGGCAGGGTGCCGCTGCGTAACTTATTGACTGCTTCAGATAAAGGCAGGATATTGAAGTTGTTGGTCAGATAGCTCAATCCCTTTTCGAACTGTGCGATTCCACCTTCTCCCGTCAGCAGATCCGGTTCCGGCAGAACGCGATGGTAAATGACGATGGATAATTTTGAGTTTTTACCTGCGGGAGAAAACAGGGAAGGCAGTATTTTCATGGGAGCAGTATTTGGGGTTTGATCTGGTTCGGGAAAAACAAGGATACTGATGAATCAATGTCACCAGATCGGTGTCAGTGGTCGTTTTTCCATGTTATTTGGAAGAAATGATCCGGTCTTTACAATATCTCGGGTGTCATCACTGCGCGCAGGATGATGCTTTCCCGTTCATCCTTTTGCTTGCTGCTGAACCACCAGATCGAACCTTTGCGTACAGAGAAACCACTTTCATCTCCTTTCAGCAAGAGAGAGGCAATTTTGCCAAGAGTTGGCTGGTGCCCCACTACCAGCACCGTTCCTTTTGCTTCCGGCCAGGCAATTGTATTGAGTACTCTGTGCGGGGTAGCGCTCGTTCCTACCTGCTCGCTGGTTTCAAAATGGTGGGTCAGTGCCGAGACGGTTTGCTGTGTACGTGTAGCCGGACTGACGATGATGCGCGTATCTTTTGGTAATTTGGGCTCAAGCCAGCGGGCCATTTTTTGTGCCTGTTTCAAACCTTTTTCGGTCAGCTTGCGGGTGGCATCGGGAATGCCATCTTCCGCTTCGGCGTGACGCCATAAAATCAGATCCAAATGATGCTCCTTATCTTGATAAAAACTGTCGGTGTTCTCTGCTATTGAATTATGTTCAGGCAATGATTCCGAACAGGGTGCCGGTAAGTGCGGTGAATGCCATGGCGAGCGCTCCCCAGAAAGCTACGCGCGCAGCGCCTGTCAACATATTTGCTTTTCCGAGATAGGCTGCAAATGTTCCCAGAGCAGTCAGCGAAAGCAGGGAGGAGATTGCCACGACTGGAATGATATGGGTTGTTGCAGGTGCGGCGATGGTTGCTGCGAGAGGCATCGATGCACCGAGGATGAACATACCAGCAGAAGTGAAGGCAGCCTGGACGGGTTTTGCGTTGACTCGCTCATGCAGACCCAGTTCGTCCCTGAGATGAGCATCGAGTGCATCATGAGCCATGAGCTCCCGGGCAACTTGTGCTGCCAGTTCGGGCTGCAATCCTCTTTTCATGTAGATATCTGTGAGCTCCTGCAGCTCGAAGTCGATATCCCGATCGAGATGGTACTGTTCGAGAGCGACATCTGCTTTTTCTGTATCTGATTGCGAGCTTACGGAAACATACTCTCCTGCGGCCATCGACATGGCGCCAGCAACGACACCGGCCACCCCTGCAAGGAGAATGTCATCTGCAGCAGCGTGAGCAGAGGCCACCCCGATAATCAGGCTGGCGGTTGAAACGATTCCATCATTGGCGCCCAGTACTGCGGCCCGTAACCAGCCGGTACGATGTGAATAGTGGGTATTGTCATGAGTCATTGTCTGAATCTGTTCTTATTTCAGGATGGTTCTCAACCAGCAGGAAATATCGACCAGCTCCTGATCACATACCGTATGTTCCATTGGGTATTCATGCCAGGTTACCGGGTAGTGGTATTCACGTAATTGTTGCAGTGAGGTATGTGCCAATTCAATCGGGACGATGGGGTCATCGTTGCCATGAGCCATGAATATGGGGGTTATCCTGTTGGTGATATGTGCTTCACGTTCAATCTTATGAGCAAGTGGGAGATAACCTGACAAGGCGATGATGCCAGCTAGCCTGTCCGGATGGCGCAATCCCGTATGCAGTGCCATGGCGGCACCTTGTGAGAATCCGGCCAGGATGAGGTGATCGGGTGGGATGCCGCGTCGATCTTCACGTTCGATCAACTCTATGATTGCGTGCTGTGATCTGCGTATTCCGGTTTCATCTTCCTGCGCACTAAAATCAGTGTGCTGGATGTCGTACCAGGCTCGCATGATGTACCCGCCATTGATGGTGACAGGCTGCTGAGGCGCGTGTGGAAATAGAAATCGGATCGGGATTTCCGGTAAATCGAGCGCTTGTACAACAGGTACGAAATCATTGCCATCGGCTCCCAGCCCGTGCATCCATAAAATGGTATATTCCGGATTTGATCCGGTTGTAATATCGATTGCAGAAAGCTGAAATGAATTGTCTGGCATGGCGCTGTTGAGAATTGACCGGGTTGGCCGGTAGCGATAAATTTATCGGGTTCTATACTATCATTGATGAGGAGTTGTATGAAACGCAGGAGTTTTTTCAAGCTGGTGGGGTCGAGTGCTGCAGCTGCTGCTTTATTTCCAGCTGTTGCGCGTGCATCTTTGCCCCCAAACCAGAAATGGCGTAGCTATCAGTTAACGTACCAGGTTACTCTGCCTGCATCGGGTAAGGTCGCAAAACTGTGGCTGCCTTTGCCGGACGCAAGTGATACCGTTTATCAGTTCACTCAGGGAAATAACTGGAGCGGAAAAGCTACGGCTTCAGCTTTTTATATGCTGCCGGGTACTCAGTCACAGGTATTTTTTGCTCTCTGGCAAAAGGGGGAGGAGCGTACGGTCAGGGTAAGCAGTATTGTCAAAACTGCTGACCGTACTGTTGATCTGCATTCCTACCGGGCGCCTGCCAAAATTTCAATTCCCCAGAATATACAGCGCTATTTACAATCCACCAAGCATATTCCATTGGATGATGCCGTGAAAAAAATGGCGCGCTCTGTGACCAGCCCGGCCAATGCACATACTCCTTTGCAGCAGGCGCGTGCCATTTATGATTGGGTAATCAATAACGTGGCCTATGATATCAATGGGCGTGGGCAGGGCAGTGGAGATCTTCGAAGTCTGCTTTCCAGGAAGGAAAATCTCAGTGGAAAATGCGGGGATATTCATGCACTCTTTGTAGGTCTGGCACGTGCCTCCGGCATCCCCGCCAGAATCCAGTATGGCATCCGTATCGGTGATTCGGCATTGAACAAAAATCTGGGTAAGTCGGGTGACATCAGCACTTCCCAGCATTGTCAGGCAGAGTTTTATCTTTCCGGGTTGGGCTGGGTGCCGGTAAATCCATCCGATGTAGCCAGGGTTATGGCGGCAGAATCGTTATCACACAACCATGATTCGATCAGTCAGCTGAGGGAAAAGCTGTTTGGTTCCTGGGAGATGAACTGGGTGGCGTTCAATGAAAGAGAGAATGTTGACCTCGGTACCACCAAAGTAAGTGCCGCCATCAGCAAGCTGCCATTCTTCGGTTACCCCTATGCAGAAATTGACGGGCGACTGCAGGATAGTCTGGAACCGGAATCCTTCTCCTACAAAATTACCTCAGCAGTACTGGTGGGGACCGGCGCAAAGCTGTAATCCGAATATAACCTGATGATCATCTCGACTGGTGGATGATCATCAGGTATTGATAAGAGGCTGTCAGGATCAGGGAAAGAGTATCGCTGGCAAGTAGTTCTGCAGAAGCTCCTCAGTCATTCGAGAAGCGTCCTTCCGTTACCTCACGGATAATACCGGCGCGAATCGTAAAATCACCAAAGTGCTCATCAGGCAACCGTTCTGTTGCATAGCGACCAAGTACTTCGTTAAGGGTTTCAAGGATTGCCGGTTCACCGATATTTTCGCGGTAAAGACGATTGAGGCGCTGGCCGTGAAAGCCACCACCCAAGTAAAGGTTGTATTTACCTGGCGCGCGGCCGGTGAGTCCGATTTCTGCAATGAAAGGGCGACTGCACCCATTGGGACATCCTGTCATTCTGAGTGTAATCGGTTCATTTTGCAGGTTGTACCGAGTAAGGATTCCCTCGATCTTCGTAATCAGATCGGGCAGATAACGTTCGCTGTCAGCCATTGCCAGGCCACAGGTTGGTAGAGCAACACACGCCATTGAATTCAGACGCAGTACACTGCGCTCGTTAAAGACGATTAATCCTGTTTCCCTTAGTAATGCTTCTATCTCAGGTTTGTCAGCCGTGGCAACGTTGGCAATCATGAGATTCTGGTTGGGAGTCAGGCGAAAATGCCCTTTGTGAACATGTGCAATCCGCGCAATTTTATCAAGCATATCGCGGTTTAAGCGGCCGTTCTCGATAAACAGTGTGAAGTGATGAAATCCATCACCCGATTCAATCCACCCGTAGATATCCGCATTGGAGGTAAAGTCATAGGGGCGTGCCGATTCGAGCGGTCCGGCTCGATCTTCAATGGCAAGTTTGATCCAGTCCAGTCCTTTATCGTCGATTGTGTATTTAAAGCGGGCACGCGACCGATCGGCACGATTGCCATAGTCACGCTGAACACCCATGACAGCTTCGGTAACAGAAATAAGTCTGTCCGGCGTAATGAAACCGATGACTGATGCAGTACGAGGATAGGTATGTGGCGCCTTGTCGGTACGCCCCATTCCACCACCGATTGCAACATTGAAACCTGCTATTTTCCCGTCTTCACCAATGATGGCGATATAACCCAGATCCTGGGCATAAATATCAATATCATTATTGGGTGGAATTACGAATCCGATTTTGAATTTACGGGGCATATAGGTTTGCCCGTAGAATGGCTCTTCCGGTTCGGACGAAGCAATCCGTTCTTCGCCATACCAGATTTCATGATAGGCCCGGGTTTTGGGAATGACATGATCACTCACTGTTTTTGCCAGTGCTGCAAGTTCTGCCTGCAGTGCAGGGAATTGCGGGTTGACAGTCGCCATTACTCCACGTGAATCATCTCCGCATGCAGCTACTGTATCAAGTAATACTTCGTGAAGGCCACGGATCAACGGAACGATATTCTGCTTGAGCACCCAGTGAAACTGGAAAGTCTGTCGAGTAGTCATGCGCAATGTTTCGTTGCCATGTGCGCAGGCCAGTTCTGAGATCTTTAACCAGCGTTCGGTCGTACAAATGCCTCCCGGCAAGCGTACACGAATCATGAACTGAAAAGCGGGTTCCAGTTTCTGGCGGCGGCGCTCATCACGAATCTCACGATCGTCCTGTTCATAAATACCATGAAACTTCATCAACTTGATATCGTTGCCGGGCACAGCGGATGTAATGCGATCCAACAGACCAAGTGCGATTGTGCCACGCAAATAATCACTTTCAGCCTTGAGTGACTCGTCCGGACTCAGCCGTTCAAGCGGTTGGGATATATCGCAACTGCGATCAGTTGGGGGAAGGGTATTTGCCATTTATATTCTCAATAAACATCGCGCTGATAGCGCCCATCGCGTTGCAAATCGCGAAGATATTCTTCTGCTTCCTCACGTTGAACGCTTGCCTGTTCTTCAATAACGGTGACCAGTATGTTATGAACATCGGGTGCCATGTGCGAAGCGTCGCCACATAAGTAAATATAGGCGCCTTCTTCCAGCCAGGCATAGACATCGTGCGCATGCTCATAGATGCGATGTTGTACATAGACCTTCTCTGCTCCGTCACGTGAGAAGGCGACTTCCATTTTTGTTAAGACACCATTCTTCAGCCAGTCCTGCCATTCGGTCTGGTAAAGAAAATCGGTACGGAAATTACGTTCACCGAAAAACATCCATGAACGGCCACCACCATTTGCTTCACGCTCTTGCATGAAGGCACGATAGGGTGCCACGCCGGTCCCGGCACCGATCATGATGATCGGCTCACCGTTGGATGGCAGACGGAAATGAGGATTACTCTGGATATAAACCGGTAATACGGAATCAGCTATAGCCCGATCTGCCAGATGACCGGAGGCGACACCTGAGCGAGGTTCCCCATGCAGCTTATAGCGTACTGGCGCAATAGTGATATGTGCCTCATCAGGACAGATCGACAAACTGGAGGCTATGGAATAGAGACGCGGCTGCAACGGACGCAGTCCATCGACAAAACGCTGCGGATCAAGGCCCTTGAGTGGATAGGCGCGAATGATATCAATTATATGATTATCATGAAGGAATGCTGCGCGCTTGGTATTATCCATTGCGGAAAAAATATCAGTCGTGCCGGTCAATTCTCCCCAGTGATCAAGGAAACGCAGCGTTGCTGTGGTGATTTCGAACGATTTGCCAAGTGCATCAAAGAGAGTGGTTGTCTGACCCTTTACAGTGAGTGGTGCGTCTGGATTCATGTTGAGCGCAGCCAGTAGTGCTTCAACCATTGCGGGGTCGTTATGAGCCGCGATGCCTAATGCATCACCCGGTTCGTAGGTCAGGCCGGAATCAGCAAGTGAAATTTCAATATGGTGTGTTTCCCGGGTCGAGCCTCGACCGGAGAGAACAATATTGTCAATGACAGTTGCCGGGAAAGGATTTCGTTTACTATAAACTGAATTGTTAGCTTGCTGAGTACCGCCTGTTGTCTTTGATGGTGATGCGACTGATGATATGGCCGATGCCTGTTCGGCGGCGAGCAATGCCAGTATACCGGTACTCCATACAGCTGCCGGATCTTCGTAATCCACATCACAATCGACACGTGGTTGCAGCCGTTTTGCACCCAGGGCCTCAAAACGCTCATCGAGACGTTTACCGGCGCCACAAAAATGTTCATAGCTCATGTCGCCCAGTGCGAGTATGGCATAACGCAACCCGGATAGTGAGGGGGCCTTGCGCCCCTCGACAAATTCAAAAAATTCCATTCCGGACTGAGGTGGATCTCCTTCTCCATGAGTGGAGGTAATAATCAGCAGATCCTGCTCTTCTTTGAGTTTGCGAACTTTGTAATCAGCTATGCCAACGAGTGTTGGACTGAGTCCTTGCTCAACGGCCAGTGCTGCCAGACGGATTGCCAGCTCGGTACTGTTACCGGTTTCACTGATGTGAAGAATGGTAAGTGAACGAGCTGCAATGGGTTCTGCTTGTGTTACTACTGGAGGAATGCATACATCCGGCGACTGGGAGACTGTGCCGCTGCTGCGTAACAAAGCTGATCCGAGGCCGGCAAAGTAGCCGCTGATCCAGTATGCATGTTCTGGCGTAAGCGAAGAGCCTAGTGCCTCGACAAGTTGCCACTGTTCCGCAGTCAGTGTGCCCCTCGAGAGTTGTGATGCCATCATTTTATTCTATATTTTGGAAGTTTTTCACACGTAGAAATACGTAGAAATAGGATAGCCAGCGGGTAACTAACATATCCTGAATATTTTGTAGGTATGGACAAATCAATTAAAAAAACCGTTTGCGTCTGTTTTAGTTTTGCGTTACATCACTCTCTAAATAAGAGTATGCAAGGATAGCAATTATTTTTATAATTCAAAAGAATATTAAATTAATTACATATTGTATTTTGTTATATAAAAGACATCAGGATAGTCACAGAAATTTTTGATGCCAATCAAATATAAAATTATAAGGATATGAGCTATCCTAACTCCCGATCAGAAAATTTATTCCTCAATGGCGTTGGTGCTCGCTTATTAAGCTTTGTTGCTGTGGGTACTGCGGACTGTCCGGCGGAGTGTGTATTCAGCAATAACATTTATCTATATCGTGCTGTCTCCACTTTCCGGATAAATGTACCGAAAATTTTAAGGGGCGGAGTCTATCAGAAAGCAATCTGATCATCAATCGAGGTATGCCGAGAGATTTATTTATCGTTGGCTATAGATAACTGTTGATTTTCGGGGTTTTTGAGTAATTTATTAACTGTTTCCATGTCGAGATGAGCAGCGAACATCTCGATAAAATCGTAAACATAGTGACGAATGTAACTGTTACGACAGATGCCGATGCGGGTAGTGCTGGGTTCAAACAGATGTGCGGCATCAATAGCTCGTAGCTTTTTATCGCGAACTGGATCAAAGGCCATCTTTGCCAGAATGCCTACGCCTAAACCTATTTCTACATAGGTTTTGATTACGTCCGCATCAAGTGCGGTCAGTACCACATTGGGTTTCAGCCCTTTGGATTCGAATGCCTGGTTGATTTTGGAGCGGCCGGTAAAGGCAAAATCATAGGTAACGATAGCGTATTGGGCGATGGATTCAAGTGTTAACTCCTTAAGCTGGAGTAATGGATGTCGGGGTGGAACAACGATGCAGCGGTTCCATTCGTAGCAAGGCAGCATGACAAGTTTATCGAATAATTCGATAGCTTCGGTTGCTATAGCTAAATCGGCTTCACCAGATGAAACCCAGGTGGCTATCTCTATGGGACTTCCCTGTCGTAAGGACAGCCTGATTTTCGGGTAGTGTTCGATAAAGCGCTTGATTACAGGAGGAAGTACATATCGTGCTTGTGTGTGAGTAGTCGCAATAATAAATGTACCGCTTTCCTTATCATTAAATTCATTTCCAATTTTTTTCAGGTTGTCTGCGTCCTGCAGCATCCGCTGAGCAGTTTGCAGGATCGCAAGCCCTGGCTGCGTAATGCCGATAATACGTTTGCCGTGACGTGTGAAAATCTCAACCCCCAGTTCTTGTTCCAGTAGCTGGATCTGTCGGCTGATCCCAGGTTGTGAAGTATGCAGGGCATTTGCTGCCTTGGATAAATTCAGCTTTTGTTTTGCAATTTCATGAAGATATTTTAATTGCTGAAGTTTCATCTATATAAAAATAAATAATATATAATTAACTCAATATTCTTTTGAATTATAAATATAATTGCTATGCTTGCATACTATAAAGAGCAGCACAAAAATAATGTCATCTGCGCTGTGCACCGTTTGACACACTACGAAAATAGTGCAATAGCATTCGCATCAAATCGAAATCGATAAGCTTATGTAGATGTTTTTGTGAATGGGTGTTTGTCAGGTAAAATAATGTCTTATTAATATGGGTGAGCAGGCATTGCAGCAAAAGGTTGAGCAGTTGCACAGTTTGTTAGGCAATATTCAGCGGGATTATTCTCCTGCTGTGTTTGCCAGTAGTTTTGGTGCTGAGGATATGGTACTGACGGATCTGATTGCGCGCCATTATCCTGGAATTGGCATATTTACTCTGGATACCGGGCGCCTGCCGGAGGAGACCTATGATCTGATGCAAAAGGTAAAAGAGCATTATGGTGTTTCCGTTCATGCTTATTTTCCTGATGCATCGGCTGTTGAGCGCTATGTGGCACAGCATGGGCCAAACGGGTTTTATGATAGTGTCGCCTTGCGTAAGCGTTGTTGTTACATACGTAAGGTTGAACCTCTGAAACGTGCGCTGGCTGATAAAAAAGCCTGGATTACGGGGATGCGTCGTGATCAATCGACGACACGTGAAGAATTAGAGCTATCGGCATACGATAGCGATCACGGTCTGCACAAATTCAATCCACTCTGTGACTGGACCGAGAAGGATGTATGGAATTACATCAGGCAGCACGATGTTCCCTACAACGCATTGCATGATCGCTTTTATCCCAGTATTGGTTGTGCCCCCTGCACCCGGGCGATCACGCCGGGTGAAGATATTCGCTCAGGGCGCTGGTGGTGGGAGAATCCCGAATCCAGGGAATGTGGTTTACATACCCGGAAAATAGAAGCATAAATTAGTATTTTAAACACGAACAAGATGAACCAAAGGTCATATTTTACTCATCTGGATGCACTGGAAAGTGAAGCGATCCATATCATGCGGGAAGTTGCAGCAGAATGTACCAATCCCGTACTGCTTTTTTCCGGAGGGAAGGACTCAGTCGTTTTACTGAGGCTGGCCGAGAAAGCTTTTCGTCCCAGCCGGTTTCCTTTTCCGTTGATGCATATCGATACCGGCCATAATTTTCCGGAGGTAATCGAATTCCGGGATTACCGGGCAAAAGAACTGGGAGAACGCCTGATTGTGCGCAGTATGGAAGATTCCATTCAGCGCGGTCGTGTGGTTTTACGATCTGGAAATCAGAGTCGTAATCCTTTTCAGTCGATTACACTGCTGGATGCAATCGAGGAATTTGGATTTGATGCCTGTATTGGCGGTGCTCGCAGAGATGAAGAAAAAGCACGGGCTAAGGAGCGTATTTTCTCATTTCGTGATGAATTCGGTCAGTGGGATCCAAAGAATCAGCGTCCGGAATTATGGAGTCTCTACAATACCCGGACACACCCGGGGGAGAACATCCGGGTTTTCCCGATCAGTAACTGGACGGAGCTGGATATATGGGAATATATCGGGCGGGAGCAGCTTGAAATTCCATCAATTTATTTTGCACACGAAAGAGAAGTGATTGTGCGGGATAACGGCCTGTTACCGATATCGTATCTGGTACAGCCCAAAGCAGGTGAGCATGTACAAAACATGATGGTACGGTTTCGTACTGTCGGTGATATGAGTTGTACCTGTCCGGTTGCTTCTCATGCCAAAAATGTTGAAGAGATCATTGCAGAAACAGCACTGACGCGAATTACTGAACGAGGTGCAACACGTATGGATGATCAGACTTCAGAAGCATCAATGGAATTGCGGAAGCGGGAAGGCTATTTTTAGTGTAACGCTGAAGCAACCTCAGTATTATTTTTTATCTTCATAGGTTTTCTGAGACATGTCTGTCGTTGAAAATGTTGGCCTCGAGCATGCCGAGTTACTTCGATTTATTACTGCTGGAAGTGTGGATGATGGTAAAAGTACCCTGATCGGGCGCTTGTTACATGATTCCAAATCTATCTTCGAGGATCAACTGAATGCCATTGCAAAGACCTCCAATAAGCGGGGAATGGAAAAAGTAGATCTTTCACTGCTTACTGACGGTTTGCAGGCAGAGCGGGAGCAGGGAATCACCATTGATGTAGCCTATCGTTACTTCACTACCCCAAAACGAAAATTCATCATTGCTGATACACCCGGCCACGAGCAGTATACCCGTAATATGGTAACGGGCGCTTCTACCGCCAATCTTGCAATTATCCTGATAGATGCGCGCAAAGGTGTTCTGACACAATCCCGGAGACATGCCTATCTTGCCAGTCTGGTAGGTATTCCTCATCTGGTGGTGGCGATCAATAAGATGGATCTGGTTGGTTATTCTGAGGATGTCTTCAATCAGATTCGCACTGAATTCTCCGCGTTCTTGCAAGGGTTGGGTTCGCGTTCCGTTGAATATATTCCGATGTCTGCACTGGTGGGAGATATGGTCGTGGAACGCGGTGACAACCTGGGCTGGTATTCAGGTCAACCCTTGTTGGACTATTTGGAAACCATTGATATAAAACAGGATGTCAATACGCACGATTTTCGTTTCCCGGTACAGTGGGTTTCCCGTCCACAAACGGAAGCCATGCATGATTTTCGTGGTTATATGGGAAGAATTGAATCCGGCTCCGTGCACGTGGGAGATACCGTAACGGTACTGCCGTCTGGTTTGACTTCGCGTATCAAAGAAATCCTTTTTTATAATGGCACTCTGGAAACGGCATTTGCTCCGCAGTCGGTTACATTGACGATTGAGGATCATCTGGATATTTCGCGGGGGGACATGCTGGTCAATGGTGGAGAGCCACCGCGAGTTACCAGAGAATTCGATGCCATGCTTTGCTGGTTATCAGAGCAATCATTTGACCCTGGCCGCAAATATATCGTTAAACATACCACGCATATGATCAAAGGTCTGATTGCTCGTATCGATTACCGGGTCGATATCAATACGATGAATCATGAGGTGGTTGATGCGTTGACAATGAACGATATCGCCCGGATTGGAATAAAAGTACAGCAACCGCTTGTCATTGATGCCTATACCCAAAACCGCGGAACCGGCTGTTTTATCCTGATAGATGAGGTCAGTAATAATACTGTTGCCGCTGGAATGATTTGCTGAATCATTGATTGCTCTGATTGGCACAAGGCTTCACTTCAATCTGTTTCCCTATTCGTATCTGAAAAATATCCCTTAACTGATAAAAATATGATTGATTCTCGATCAGTATTTACCACATCTTCAACAGTTGCCGTTACGGCACTCGCTCTAGAATTTGGTATTTCTTTTCCTGAATTGTACGAACGAGCCGGCTTGATCAAACTCGATCAGATATTCCTGAATTTCCTCAAGGAAGGTGATTCCACGTTACACGATCATCTGATTCAGGCTCGTCAGAACCCAGAACTACTGGCTCGGAAGGATGAATCTGCTTTATTGATCGAAGTTGCACCCTGGCTGGAAGATTTCATTGCAACGCTATTTGGTATTAAAGCTGAGGTCAGTGCACTGACTGCACGTCATCATGAACTCGCGCCCCTTTATTTTTGTAAGCGTCAGTTTGTACAGCGGCGCGCCAAAACTAAAGTAAGTGATGAAGTATTGCAAACGTTGAACGGATCAATACTTGAACAGAAGTTGGTTGAAGAGTTCGGCCAACCTTTTTCAGAGCTGGTTTTTGCGTCACATGTTGCGCGCTGGATGGAAGATGAAGTCAATCATGCAGCTCAGCTCGAGCTTGCGTTGCACTATGCTGCCTGGGCACTGCGCACATCTGAAGGGCAGGCGCATACTCGCCAGGGCATTTTGTTCAAATCTCCGCGCAAACTGGATTTTCAGCATCTGTTATCCCTGACGAGTGACGATCGTAACGGGTATACGGTCCATAGTCTCGACCATGTCCGCTATCGGGAAGGTTTTTCACTGACAGACCAGGGGACCGATCTGACAGGTGCTTTGGATGAAGCTAATTACTGTATCTGGTGCCATGAACAGGGCAAAGACTCCTGCTCGAAAGGGTTCCCGCAGAAATCGAAAGAGGTTCCTGAAGTAAAAGCTTTCAAAAAAAATGACCTGGGTGTGCTACTTGCTGGTTGCCCATTGGAAGAGCGAATCTCGGAGTTTCACAAGCTCAAGACACAGGGCGTGGCAATTGGCAGCCTGGCCATGATCGTGCTGGATAATCCAATGTGCGCAGGAACCGGGCATCGTATCTGTAACGATTGTATGAAATCGTGTATTTATCAGAAACAGGATCCAGTCAATATTCCGCAAGCGGAAACACGGACATTGAAAGATGTGCTCGAATTGCCCTGGGGATTTGAGATTTACAGTCTTTTGACACGCTGGAATCCTCTCGATTTACTCAGGCCCTATCCTAAAGCGGCAACAGGTAAAAAAGTATTGGTAGTAGGAATGGGACCAGCGGGCTACACATTGTCACATCACCTGATGAATGACGGGCATACTGTCGTTGGCGTGGATGGGTTGAAAATAGAGCCTTTATCAGCCAGCCTGTCCGGAATAAACATAAAGGGTGAACGTAGTGCCTTTACCCCGATTTTTGATGTCGAGCAGTTAAGTGAGGATCTGGATGAGCGGTTACCAGCAGGGTTTGGGGGGGTGGCTGAATATGGCATTACAGTACGCTGGAACAAGAATTTTCTTAAACTGATCCGTTTATTGCTGGAACGGCGTTCGGAATTTGCGCTGTTCGGTGGCATCCGTTTTGGTGGCACGCTGACTGTCGAGGATGCATGGAATCTTGGATTTGATCATATTGCGCTGGCGGCAGGCGCGGGACGCCCGACTATTCTGGAAATTCCTAACGGACTGGCACGGGGTGTACGTGCAGCTTCTGATTTCCTGATGGCACTTCAGCTGACGGGTGCTGCTCAGAGTGATTCTATCGCCAATATGCAGCTACGGTTGCCGGTAGTAGTAATTGGTGGCGGATTGACGGCAATCGATGCCGCAACAGAAGCACTGGCTTATTATCCGGTTCAGGTGGAAAAATTCCTGCGGCGTTATGAAATACTGGCTGCAGTACAGGGTGAGGCCGCGATACGAGCGAATTGGGACAGTGAAGAACGCGAAATCGCTGAAGAATTCATGACTCATGCCCGAGCTATTCGCAATGAAAAAGCACAGGCTGCGCGGGAAGGACGCGAACCCCGTGTTGCAGCATTGCTGCAATCATGGGGAGGCGCCATGATTGCCTATCGGAAGCGTTTGATTGACAGCCCTTCCTATACCCTCAACCATGAAGAAGTAGAGAAAGCATTGGAGGAGGGGATATATTTTGCAGAAGGTCTGACACCACTGAGAATCGATGTTGATCAGTGGGAGCATGCTCAATCCATTCGTTTCGCAGTTCAGGCGATGAATGAAGAAGGCAGTTGGTATAAAGTTAAAGAAGTGACCCAACCTGCCCGGACGATTCTGGTCGCCGCAGGCACTCAGCCCAATACTGTTCTGGCACGTGAAGATGCACATAACTTCAAACTGAATGGGCGTTATTTTGCTTCCTGTGATGAACAGGGTCAGCCTCTTGACGCAATCCGGGGCAATCCCAAACCGGAAACGCCCGCAGTATTGCTGAGTCACTCCGATGATGGACGTTTCATCAGTTTCTTCGGTGATTTGCATCCATCTTATTCCGGCAATGTGGTCAAAGCAATGGCCAGTGCCAAACAGGGATATCCGACAGTCAGTCGTGTACTTGCCCAGACCGGACCTGTATCAGTGCAATCTGCCTCTCAGTTTTTTACTGAAATTGGCGGGCAGTTGCGTGCTACCGTGCATAAGGTAGAAAGGCTGACGTCAAATATCATCGAGGTAGTCGTTCATGCACCATTGGCAGCTCGTCATTTCCACCCGGGGCAGTTTTACCGTTTCCAAAATTATGCTTCACTTGCAGGAATATCCGAACAGACACGCTTGGCGATGGAAGGTATCGCCCTCACTGGCGCTTCAGTGGATGTTTCTAACGGATTGGTATCATTGATAGCACTGGAAATGGGGGGATCGGCAAATTTATGTGCATTACTTCAACCAGGCGAACCGGTCGTACTGATGGGACCTACTGGTACTCCAACAGAAATCGAATCTCACGAAACTGTTGTACTGGTAGGAGGCGGTCTGGGCAACGCGGTACTATTCTCGATTGGTGCTGCTGCGCGCGCTGCCGGTTGTAAAGTTTTGTATTTTGCCGGCTACAAGAAACTGGCTGACCGTTATAAAGTCGCGGAAATAGAAGCGGCTGCGGATACCATCGTCTGGTGCAGTGATGAAGCGCCTGGCTTTCAACCTTCACGTTCGGGTGATCTGAGTTACGTCGGAAATATTGTACAGGCAATGGTTGCTTATGCCAGCGGTGAACTCGGTAGTGCACCGATCTCGATGCAGGCTGCTGACCGCATCATTGCAATCGGTTCCGATCGTATGATGGCAGCCGTAGCTGCCGCACGGCACCAGCAGCTTGCGCCTTACCTTAAGGTGGAGCATTTTGCGGTGGGTTCGATCAATTCTCCGATGCAGTGCATGATGAAAGAAATCTGTGCGCAATGTCTGCAACCGCAAAAAGATCCTGTTACAGGAGAAATTTCCTATGTTTTCTCCTGCTTCAATCAGGATCAGCCGTTGGATCTGGTCGATTTCAGTGGATTGGCTTCGCGCTTGCGTCAGAACAGTGTTCAGGAGAAATTGACGAGCCACTGGATCGGCCATTGTCTGCAACAGGGCAGTAGCCATGTTTCCTGACAAAACAGAAAATGCCGTCGGGATTCAATCGGCTTTAAATTGATTTATAATTTGGCACCAATTGGATCCATGTCACAACTTTTAATTAATGAATCATCAAAATAACAAGGGAGAATATCCATGCACATAGGCATACCTGCCGAAACGCGTGCAGGAGAAACGCGCGTGGCGGCCACGCCAGAAACCATCAAAAAGCTGACTGCCAAGGGGCTGCATACTGTTCTGGTACAGGCGGGCGCCGGTGCTGGTGCCAGTATTCCTGATTCAGCTTATCAGGAGGCCGGTGCTACTATTGTCTCCGCTGCTTCACAGTTGTATGAACAATCCCAGATCGTACTGAAGGTACGGGGGCCTGAAGCAGATGAGCTGGCACTAATGAAAAAGGATGCGGTACTGGTAGGTCTGCTTACCCCGCATCATGCGGAAGAAATCGAATCTGTAGCCAGACATGGATTGACCGCATTCGCGATGGAAAAACTGCCACGAATATCGCGGGCACAAAGTATGGACGTATTGTCTTCCCAGGCAAATATTGGCGGATACAAAGCCGTCATCCTGGCAGCTGATATATATCAGAAATTTTTCCCTATGCTGATGACGGCAGCCGGTACAGTCAAAGCTGCACGTGTACTGGTTCTGGGGGCAGGTGTGGCCGGACTGCAGGCTATTGCAACTGCCAAACGTCTGGGAGCTGTAATCGAGGCATTTGACGTAAGGCCTGCAGTGAAGGAACAGGTTGAGAGTCTGGGTGCAAAATTTGTGGAAGTTCCTCTGACAGATGAGGAAAAAGCCAAAGCTGAAACTGCCGGCGGATATGCAACTGAAATGTCAGAAGATTATAAACGCCGGCAAGGTGAGCTGATTCAGGAACGTGCTGCTGCTGCAGATATCATCATTACGACTGCTCTGATTCCGGGGCGTCCGGCCCCCGTTCTGATTACTGAAGAAACGGTCAAAGCAATGAAACCAGGATCAGTAATCGTTGATATGGCGGTTGAAGCAGGTGGAAACTGTCCGTTATCGGAATTGGGTAAGACTGTAGTCAAGTATGGCGTGCATCTGGTAGGTGTCGCTAACCTTCCCGGGTTGGTGGCCGCTGATGCCAGTGCACTATATGCACGCAACTTGCTGAATTTCCTGAATCTGATACTTGATGCACAAACCGGTGAGCTTAACGTAAACCGTGAAGATGAAATTATCGATGGCAGTCTGGTCTGTATGGCTGGAGAAGTAATTAGCAAATCATAAGCAGGCAGGCAACATTGTTCGCACAAAAGTTTATGAATCTCTATAAGGAAAGCACATGATTGGAGAAATTGATCCAACGATCATAAATCTGACGGTATTCGTCCTGGCTGTTTTTGTTGGCTACCATGTAGTGTGGAATGTAACTCCCGCTCTTCATACTCCCCTGATGTCAGTAACCAATGCTATTTCCAGTATTATCCTGGTTGGTGCGATGCTGGCAGCAGGATCAACTGAGGCTGATTGGGGAGCATGGTTAGGGGCTGCGGCCGTAATTCTGGCATCCATCAACGTGTTTGGTGGGTTTCTCGTTACCCAGCGTATGCTGGAAATGTTTAAGAAAAAAGACAAAAAAGGACAAGCCTAAATGTCTGCTAACTTCATTGCATTAGCCTACCTGATAGCGGCTGTATTTTTCATACTCTCACTTAAAGGATTGAGTTCGCCTCTTACTGCACGCCGCGGTAATCTTCTTGGCATGCTGGGGATGGGCATTGCCGTATTCACAACGCTGACCATTACCGAAAACTGGCCACTGATTCTCGGTTGTATCGCTGTAGGTGCGATTATTGGTTCGATTGTGGCGCAACGGATCCAGATGACTGCAATGCCTGAACTTATCGCGTTCATGCACTCACTGGTGGGTCTTGCTGCTGTATTTATTGCAATTGCAGCCGTCAATAATCCAACCTCATTCGGTCTGTCGGAAATACTGCCAACTGGCAGCAAACTCGAGCTCTTTCTGGGAACTTTCATTGGTGCCATGACATGGTCCGGTTCCGTCATTGCATTCCTGAAACTGTCTGGTCGGATGAGTGGTGCACCGATTATTTTTAGCGGTCAGCACATGGTTAACCTGTTGCTGGCCATTATTATGATTGGTTTCGGTTTATGGTTCTTTTTTAGTGAGACGACGAACTGGACAGCATTTTCTGCAATGACGGCCATTGCTTTTCTGCTCGGTTTTCTCATCATCATCCCGATTGGTGGCGCGGATATGCCAGTCGTAATCTCCATGCTGAACTCCTATTCGGGATGGGCTGCTGCAGGAATTGGCTTCTCACTCGGGAATCCGATGCTGATTATAGCAGGATCGCTGGTTGGCAGTTCCGGCGCAATTCTTTCCTATATCATGTGTAAAGCCATGAATCGACCGTTTCTTTCTGTCATTCTGGGAGGCTTCGGCAGTGATGGAGGAAGTCAGAGCACCGATGACGGAATACAGAAATCCTATCGCAGCGGTAGTGCAGATGATGCAGCATTTCTGATGGGGAATGCGGATAGCGTTATCATCATTCCGGGATATGGATTGGCCGTGGCACGTGCACAGCATGCGGTCAAGGAGTTGGCTCAGGCTCTGCACAAGAAAGGTATCAATGTTCGTTTTGCAATTCATCCGGTTGCGGGCCGTATGCCTGGACATATGAACGTCCTGCTTGCAGAAGCGGAGATTCCCTACGAAATGGTGCAGGAAATGGATGAAATCAATAGCGATTTTCCGAATACCGACGTTGTACTGGTATTGGGTGCGAATGATGTAGTTAACCCGGCGGCAAACGTACCGGGAAGCCCGATTTATGGAATGCCGATTCTGGAAGCTCACAAAGCGCGTACCGTAATGGTTGTCAAACGCAGTATGGCTGTCGGTTATGCAGGGCTGGACAACGACCTCTTCTATATGGACAAAACCATGATGGTATTCGGTGATGCCAAGAAGGTTGTTGAAAATATGGTTAAAGCACTTTAGAAGCAGCTTCTTATATCAAGCCCGGGTAATTATTTTCCAAGTTTATTTCTGGAATCCAGCCATTCCCGGGCTGCTTTCTGTGCTGATGAAAGTTGCGTACGGCTCAATGAGCGCATAGCTTTATCACGCGCCGCAATAGCCTGTTCTATTCCTGCTGCTGCAGCTAAATTGAACCACATATAACTCTTTTCATTATCCATTTCCACGCCTTGGCCAACTTGATAAAGCAGGCCAAGTTCATATTGAGCCAGAGGGTGATTTTGTTCGGCAGCCAGAATGAACCATTTGGAAGCTTCGGAAAAATCCTGAAGAGTTCCCTTGCCAGCCAGATATAGTATGCCTAACTGATATTGGGCGTCTGCGTTGCCTTTCCTGGCTTTTTCAAGAAAAAGGTTGATTGTATAAAACCGGTTGTCACTTGGATCAGGCAAAGAGCTTGTATCTTCACTTTTGATTGATTGTAGGTCGATCTTTTCTCCACGCTCAATTGCTTCTGCTAATGTAAGGTTGGTTGATGAAACATGGGGGGAAGATTGGGAGTCCAGCCAGGATAATCCTGTTAAAGCAGTTTGTGGCTGTGAAGACAGGCTTCTCTCCATGGGGTCATTGAGGGAAAATCCTACCCAAATGAAAGTACCCAGTAGAAATATACCCCCCACACCTGCCGCTGCTGCCAGACACGCATCATTATTCCTGCCCCAGAAACGCGCTTTGCAATCGCGACAGCGATAAGGAGAAAGTAATAAATTAGCAGGTGTGCGCTCGCCGGGCCTGAAACGGGACTTGTGAATCCGACTGCTGCCACACTGAATACAATGAGAGGTCATGGTATTTAAGCCGGATCAACTGATTTAAATCCTAACCCGACAGGCTTCAAGAGATACCTGTATTTTACAATACGTTCAGCTTTCCGGGTGACAACAGAAGCATACAGAATACTAGAATTCTAAGCCGCTATCGACAACTAACGGTAATAATATTATTTTGGTTCTGTGCGTTCGAAGGATTAAATCTGGCTCTGTAGCCAGTTCTGAGTTCCGATATTCTTGACCATATCCAGTTGTGTTTCCAGCCAGTCAATATGTTCTTCCGTATCTTCAAGAATTTCTTTAAAAATTTCACGTGACACAAAATCCTGGGCTGTTTCACAAAAGGCTATTGCACTGATAAGAGTTTCTCTGGAGGTGCGTTCCAGTTCTAAGTCACATGATACACATTCCTGCACATTTTCACCGATCAGCAATTTGCCGAGTTCCTGCAGATTTGGTAATCCTTCAAGAAAAAGAATACGCTCGATCAACTGATCCGCATGCTTCATTTCCTCAATGGATTCATGATATTCATGTTCACCCAGTTTGTTGAATCCCCAGTTTTTATACATGCGAGCGTGAAGAAAATATTGGTTGATAGCAGTCAACTCATGTTGCAGCTGGCGATTCAGCCAGCGAATAATATCCGCATTACCTTTCATGATTTCTTCTCTCCTTTAAGAAATATTTGCAGGTGGTAAATCAGGTGAGATTTCAGGAAGATCCAGTAGTGGTCTGTTGAGAAGATTCCTGATTCAATACCTTATCCAGAGCTATTTTGGCATGACAAGCACAAGTACCACACTGGCTAGTAATGCCCAAATTGTTCCTCAAGTCACGCATTCTTGTAGCACCTTGTTTTACAGCCTGGTGAATGTCGCGCTCAGTCACACCCTTACACACGCAAATATACATGAAAGATATTTTTTGTCGAATAGTTTTCAGGAATGCGTTTTATACTGAACATTCAATATAAAGCATACTATCTGTTTAATTTAATAATGAGAACGATTCTTAAAATTATATCTATCTCTGACAAATTTGCAACTCATAGTTTCTCGTAAATTTGTAAAAGGCAGTAATCATGTGACCAGACTGCAAAACTTATTTCCTGATCACCAGAATTGACTCTGGAATTTTTTTACCTTTTTTGCCAACTTTAAATGAATCTGCATTTATTTGTTCCTGATATATTTTGGCCAGATGGTTCGCAAACAGATATTTATCAACACCTGAAGTTACCTGCATTGGAAACCATTCTGGCGAAAAGTAACCGTTTTGAAGTCGGAGGAGAGGTACTGGAATCCTGGTTGTGTAAAATTTTTAATGTGAACAAACAACAGGACTGGCCCATAGCTTCGATATTACTGCAGCGTGAAAAAAATAGAATTGAAGTAGGAGAAAGTTATTGGTTACGTGCCGATCCGGTTCATCTCAGAGTCGAGAACAACCATATACTTCTTGGGGATAATCAGATTCTGAATATTTCCTTAAAGGAAGCGACTTCTTTTGCCGATAGTATCAATGAGTTTTTCTCAGATGAAGGGGTAACCCTGCTGCCGCTTCATTCTGATCGCTGGTATGTGAAATGTGATGAGACTCCCGAGTTGCAGACATTCCTTCTGAGTCAGGTGGTTGGTAAAAATATAAATGATCTTCTGTCACGGGGAAAAGAGGGTGCAATCTGGAACAGCAGGATCAATGAAATCCAGATGTTTCTTCATGAGCACCCGTTGAACCGGAACAGAGAAATACAAGGTGAGCTGCCGGTCAACAGTATCTGGATATGGGGAGGAGGTGTCAGACCTTCAGAAGTGCGCACATCCTATACCGGTATTTGGGGCAATCATGTACTGGTTCATGCACTGGCAGAAATGGGGAAGGTTATGTGTCATGATCTGCCAGAGAACGCAGATGAGGTATTGAATCATTCCGGGAATTCGGGTGAGCAATTAATCGTCCTGGATAATTTACAGAAATACGCTTGTTACAGAGATGCATACAACTGGCGCAATGAATTGATGAAAATGGAACGAGATTGGTTTGATCCATTATTCCAGGCGTTGAAAAAGAGGCAGATCCAGCAGCTGAAGCTCACTATTGTCAATGAAAGTTCAACTAAAGATTTTGTACTAACGCCTGGCAGTCTCTGGAAATTTTGGGCTGCGGTACGTCCACTGGGAACCTACAGTTAGTTTATTTTCAGGTTATTTTCCAGGAATGAGGTTTCTAACAGATCTTCCTTCGTGTGATTATGTATACCACTCCAAGAATCAATGTATTCAAACCTTTTTTATCGGCGACTGTGGCAATGGTTGTCATAGGTTTACTGATTGCTCTGGATCATTCACTGATTTTTATTGAATCACATATCGTTGCCGGGTTATGGGTAACCCTGCTGATGTCGATACTGTTCATGATTACGCAAATTGCTCATGCCGAGAAAGCTTTTTCAAAACAATTTGCTCAATTGGTTGCACAAAAGGAACGGCTTAGCAGTGAAATCAAACACAGGATCTGGGCTGAGAAAACTTCTTCAGAAAATAAAGCCAAACTGCAAATTGTGGATGAAAATTTTCCGGTGATGCTAGCCTACTTCAATACGGAACGGCAGTGTCGTTACCATAACCGCGCTTTTCGGCAATGGTTTGGATTACGGCCTGAACAGATAGAAAATCGGCTTTTTAACGAATTTCTCGATAAATCGTTGTTTTCTGATATCAGTAGTACTGTCGAATGTGTATTGTCTGGAGAGACCATACAGAATCAGCATGTCCTGAAACTTGCAAATCAATCGATATGTTTTATTACAAGTCATTTGACACCTCATTTCGACTCTGCTGGAAAGGTAATCGGCTTTTATATTCTTTACACACCTCGGCTGATGAAAAAAGGAGAGGAGCTGCTGCAAAATGTGAAAGATCGATCCACAGCTGAACATAAACAAGCACAAGAAAGTAAAACTACACGAGACAGTAATGAAAATACTGCTAAGCAGCCGACACGAGTGTCCATAGATTCTTCCAGACGAATCATTCAGGCTATTGAGCAGAATGAATTCCATCTGTACTGTCAAAAGATAATTCCTGCAGGATCGAACCAGGAATCTTCAAGTTATTATGAAGTACTCATTCGTATGGCGGAGGAGGAATCCAATCTGATTCCACCGGGAGCATTCCTTCCGTTTGTTGAAAAATATAACCTGATGCCACGTCTGGATGGCTGGGTGGTCGAACAGGTGATCCATTATCTCGCCGATCAAAGGGCTGATCCCCGAATTTCATTTTGTATAAATCTGGCTCGCAGTACACTCATCGATCCAGTATTTTATGATCGTGTCTGGAAATTGTTGAATGCAGCCGGAATAGAACCCCAGAGAATATGTTTTGAAATCGAAACAGCAGATGTGGCAGCCAATTTGTTGAGTGCAGTGCAATTTGTAAAAAAAGTACAACAATCCGGCTGCCTGGTTTCACTATGCAGTTTTAATCATGATCGTGGCTCATTTGATTTACTCAAACACATCCAGGCTGATTTTCTGAAGATTGACGGCAGCCTGATATGCAATATCCTGCGTGACGCAGAAGATCTGAAAAAAGTTGAAAATATCGGCAAATTCGCCCGTGCTCTGAAAATCAGGACGATAGGCGAACTGGTCGAAACACGGGACATTCTGGAGAAGCTGGCAAAAATCGGGATTGATTATGCCCAGGGATTCATAGTCGGGCGACCACTTCCGATTGAGAAGATCGAGTACCGAGCCGATAGCATGGATGATCTGTAACAGAAGCTATTGTGTCAGCACCCGGCAGGCTGCCTGATATTTTTCAATGGTTTGCACAAGAACCTCTTCAGGAATAGGGGGAGCAGGTGGAGTCTTGTTCCAGTTGATCTGTTCCAGCCAGTCACGAATAAACTGTTTGTCGTAACTGGGAGGTGTTTTACCAGGCCGGTAACTTTCAGCGGGCCAGAAGCGTGAAGAATCAGGAGTCAGCGCTTCATCGATCAGATAAAGCTGGTTGGCTTCATCCAGGCCAAACTCAAACTTGGTATCGGCAATAATGATGCTTCGTGTCAGTGCATAATCGGCTGCAGCCGTGTAAAGTGCAATGGCATGCCTGCTGACGGCCGCAGCGAGCGATACTCCCAGAAGTTGTTCACAAACGGAATACGAGATGTTTTCGTCATGTGATCCTGCTCCCGCTTTGGTTGAGGGTGTAAAAATTGCACCACCGGGAATTTTATCGGCCTCCCGTAACCCTGCTGGCAAGGCAATACCGCAAATAGTGCCGCTGCGCTGATAATCCTTCCAGCCGGAACCTGAAATATAACCGCGTACAATAGCCTCGACAGGCAGAGGTTTCAATTTTCTGACGATAAAAGCGCGATCCGAAACCTGATCCTGTTCCCGAGACGAAACAACAGACTCAGGAGTTATGTCAGTGAGGTGATTGGGGATGATGTGAGCTAATTTATCGAACCAGAAACGGGAAATTTTTGTCAGTATTTTTCCCTTTTCCGGAATCGGGGTTGGCAATATCACATCAAACGCTGAAACACGATCTGTTTGTATGATCAATAGATGGTTTTCATCCACCGCATATATATCGCGCACCTTGCCGCGATGCAGTAAAGGAAGGCTGGTGATACTGGTCTCAAACAATGCTGCGGTCGCCATGATGGTATCTGCTTTTGAAATATACCAGATCAGAATTGAAGATCCTGCCTGATCCGTGCAGTCTGCTGCAATGCTTCTTCAACCGTATCTGCCAGCACAGTAAAGTGCCCCATTTTTCTGCCAGGTTTTGCTGCACGTTTACCATACAGGTGCAGTTTGGTCTGCGGATGTCGTAGTATGCTGTTCCAGTCAGGCTCACCATTTTTCCACAAATCCCCGAGTATATTGGTCATGACAGCGGCCTCCTGTACCAGTTTGGTGCTGCCGTGAGGCAGCCCGCACAACATGCGAACCTGCTGCTCGAATTGGGAAGTCACACAGGCATTAAGTGAATAATGCCCGCTATTATGCGGACGAGGCGCAATCTCATTGACCAGGATCTGGCCATCGCCCAGGACAAAAAATTCCACACACAGAATGCCGACATAATTCAGTCGTGTGGCTACTTGTCGGGCAACCGCGCGTGCTTTTCCAACGATCTCATCTGACAACGTAGCCGGTATGATGCTCGTGTCCAGGATACCCCGCTCATGGTGATTCTCGGGAACAGGAAAGAAGGTAATCTGATCCAGATTATCGCGAGCCAGAACGACGGAGATTTCATGAGCGAGGGATAATCGTTTTTCCAGCACGCAGGGTTTGTTGCCAAGTGCAGTGAATGCTTCGGACAGAATATCTGCATGTTCGATCCGTATTTGCCCTTTACCATCGTAACCGGACTGACTGCTCTTGAGTATCCCGGGGAACAGGGATACATCAATCCGGGGCAGATCCTGTCCGTCATGGATAACGGTGAATGGTCCGACTGGAAAACCATTTTCAGCAAGAAACTGCTTCTCGCGAATACGATTTTGTGCGATCGAAACACTTTCGGCATCAGGGCTGACTACACAGCGTCGTGCCAGGTAGCGTAACGCCTGGGCCGGCACATTCTCAAACTCGATAGTGACTGCTGCACAGGTCGATCCTAATTCATCCAGTGCCTGATCGTTCAGGTAGTCCGCCTGCAAATGACGTTCAGCGATACTTCCCGCAGGGCTTTCTGCAGCCGGATCAAGCACGGTTACCCGGTAACCCATTTGCTGTGCTGCCATGGCAAACATTCTTCCCAGTTGTCCGCCACCCAGCAGACCCAGCATGGAGCCCAGTTTTATGTACATGATTCGGGGAGCGTCATCGCAGCGACAGAGGCAGCCTGATTCTTGCGAAATTGATCGAGTTTTTCGGCCAGTGAGATATCTCCCCCGGCCAGAATGGCAGCAGCAAACAGTGCGGCGTTGGCTGCACCTGCTTCTCCGATGGCAAAAGTGGCAACTGGCACACCCTTGGGCATCTGTACGATGGACAACAGTGAATCTACACCCTGTAAATGTTTTGATGTAACCGGAACCCCCAGAACGGGGAGTGTGGTTTTGGCAGCAATCATGCCGGGGAGATGGGCAGCACCTCCCGCACCGGCGATGATACACCTGATTCCACGGTCATGAGCTGTTTCGGCATATTCAAACATCCTGTCAGGCGTGCGATGTGCCGAGATAATCATGGTTTCATGCGGAATACAGAAGTTTTTCAAAACGCTTGCAGCATGTCGCATTACCTGCCAGTCACTGCTGCTGCCCATTACGATGCTGACTACCGGATGATCCACATAAAACCTTTTGCGACTTTTATGAATAACGGAAACAATTCAAAATATGCTTGGGCATGGTGAAAGTGGTAATAATAAACTAGAATAACCTGGCCGGCCCGCAAGTTTTGAGAGGGTATCGCCTGATCCGTTATTGTGATCCCGCAGGGTAGACGGCAACCCGCTGTTTTTTATCGATCAATATCAAAAATCAAATGAATTTTCAGCGAGGACAGAAGAAAGAAGAGCCTGAGATCAATCTCGTGCCAATGATTGATGTACTGCTGGTCATCCTTATTTTTCTGGTAATCACTACCACTTACTCAAAGTTTTCAGAGCTGGAAATAACATTGCCACAAGCTGCTACGGTTGAAACAGATCATGCAGAGGATACTTCAAAGGTAATTGATGTATCGGTCAGCGCAACGGGTGACTACACGATTAATCTTGTCCCGATAAAATTTGCCAGTATCGAGAATTTGCGTGAAGCATTGCAATCAGCAGCCAAAAACCAGGAAAACCCGATCATTATCATCAGTGCTGATGCAAAGGCCACTCATCAGTCGGTAATCACAGTCATGGAAGCAGCGAGATTGGCCGGATACAATCAGGTGACCTTCACGACAGAAATGACGGACAATAACTAAAACATTCTCTTTACTCATACCATCCGACTTTATGTTTTCACTATTCAAATTCGTTTTCAGGAATAAAGGAGAGAAAATGAGCACTAATCTGGATAATTTTTCAAGAGCTGCACAATCAGGTGATACCTATGTGCTGGCGCCGTTGCCTTATGCCGATAATGCGCTGGAACCTGTTATTTCCGCACATACACTGAGCTTCCACTATGGCAAGCATCATAAGGCTTATGTGGATAATCTGAATAAACTCGTTGCAGGAACACCATTTTCCGGACAATCACTGGAACAGATCATCACGGCTACAGCCGGGCAGGCTGATAAGGCAGGAATTTTCAACAATGCAGCACAAATCTGGAATCACATGTTCTACTGGTACAGTCTCAGCCCTAAAGGAGGAGGAGAGCCGCCTGCAGCATTGAAACAGAAGATCGAGGAATCTTTCGGCAGTGTAGAGGCTTTCAAACAGGAATTTGCCAATGCCGCCATCACACAATTCGGTAGTGGCTGGGCCTGGCTTGCTCAGGAAGGATCCAAGCTGGCCATCATCAAGACCAGTAATGCCGATTCACCCCTGACACGCGGTATTCGCCCACTGCTGACGATCGACGTATGGGAACACGCCTACTACCTGGATTTCCAGAATCGTCGCCCGGATTATGTCAACACGGTTATCGATAAACTGATCAACTGGGAATTTGCTGCAGCAAATCTCGGATGACGATTATTGATGCCGGATATTACCATTGCCCTTTCCAAAGGGCGTATCTTTGAAGATACCATCCCGTTTCTGAAGGCAGCCGGAATCGTTCCCAGTGATGATCCGGATACCTCACGAAAACTGATCATCGGAACCAATCGGCCGGATGTCAGGCTTGTCATGGTGCGTGCCACGGATGTGCCGACCTATGTGCAATATGGTGCGGCGGATTTGGGTGTGGCTGGAAAAGACGTGCTGCTGGAACATGACGGGATCGGATTATATCAGCCGCTTGATCTGAAGATCGCTCGCTGCCGCATGATGGTTGCAGTACGCGACGATTATGATTATGCCTCGGCTGTCTTTCGTGGTGCACGCTTGCGTGTCGCTACCAAATATGTGAAAACCGCACGTAACCATTTTGCTGCAAAGGGAATGCATGTCGATCTGATCAAATTATATGGTTCGATGGAGCTTGCACCGTTGGTTGATCTGGCAGATGCAATTGTGGACCTGGTCTCGACCGGTAGTACGCTCAAAGCCAATCATTTACAGGCAATCGAAGAAATCATGCCGATTTCAGCTCGTCTGATTGTCAATCAGGCAGCATTAAAGCTGAAAAATACCGCAATACAACCCTTGTTAGAGACTTTCAGTGCAGCAGTGCCAAAGAACCTGTAACCCAGTATCCGGAAACCATCATGATCAAAATAAGGCGATTGTCATCCGTTGATGACCATTTCCAGGCAGAACTCGACCAATTGTTGAGTTTTGAAGTTTCTGTCGATAGCGAGATCGAACGCACCGTCACTCAAATCCTGCATCAGATCAGAACACATGGGGACAGAGCGTTACTCGAGCTTACACGCCAGTTTGATAATCCGGATATTGACCGGATCGAAGAAATCGAACTGCCCCGGGATGAGTGGCAATCTGCTTTGATGTCGTTGGATAAGGTACAACGTGAGGCGTTGGAGCAAGCTGCTTCCCGTATACGAGCCTATCATGAAAAACAGTTGGCCCAATCATGGGATTACGTTGAGCTGGATGGCACGCGACTGGGGCAGAAAATCACCGCACTGGACCGGGTCGGGCTCTATGTACCTGGAGGTAAGGCTGCCTATCCTTCATCTGTACTGATGAATGCAATTCCTGCCCGGGTAGCGGGTGTCAGGGAATTGATCATGGTAACGCCAACGCCAAAAGGAGAAAAAAATCCACTGGTGCTGGCCGCTGCCGCAATCTGTGAAGTAGATCGTGTTTTTACCATTGGAGGTGCACAGGCAGTCGCCGCGCTGGCTTATGGCACAACCACCGTCCCAAAGGTGGATAAAATCGTCGGACCTGGTAATGCTTATGTGGCCGCAGCAAAACGACATGTCTTTGGTACAGTCGGAATTGATATGCTGGCAGGGCCATCCGAAATTCTGGTGATCTGTGATGGAAAAACCAATCCTGACTGGATTGCAATGGATCTGTTCTCACAAGCGGAGCACGATGAACAGGCACAATCGATCCTGCTTTGCCCGGATAAAGCATTCCTGGATCGGGTAGCAGACAGTATTTCCCGCCTGATAGATACATTGCCACGCCGAGATGTAATTCGTTCTTCGCTGGAGAACCGCGGTGCTTTGATTCATGTGCGTGATCTGGAAGAAGCCTGCATGATTGCCAACCGGATCGCCCCCGAACATCTGGAGCTGTCCGTTGATGAGCCGGAGCAATGGGTGGATAGCATCCGGCATGCCGGCGCAATTTTTCTTGGACGATATACTTGTGAAGCACTGGGAGACTATTGTGCAGGGCCCAATCATGTCCTTCCCACCTCCGGTACGGCACGCTTTTCCTCACCACTGGGAGTTTACGATTTTCAGAAACGTACCAGCCTGATTCAGGTCTCAGCAGCCGGAGCATCCAGGTTGGGTGAAACGGCATCCATTCTGGCAAAGGGAGAAGGTCTGGATGCCCATGCCAGATCAGCTGAATCCCGTTATCAGTAAATCATGGATGTGAATGCTGACACACCGCCCATGTGCCTGTCATCAACTCGATATAAATGATCATGCCTGAGCAACCGTTCGATATCATCATCGTTGGGGGTGGACCAGTCGGGATGGCATTGGCACTGACATTGCGCGAATATGAATTTTCAGTATTGCTGCTCGAAGCGCGTGAATTACCGGAAAAAGTGGACGATCCCCGTCCGCTGGCGCTTTCGTATGGCAGCCGGTTGATCCTGCAACGACTCGATATCTGGAAAAATCTGACACAACCTGCGCCAATTACCACGATTCATATTTCCAATCGCGGCCATTTCGGTCATGCTGTCCTCACACCGGATGATGCAGGTGTCCCGGCACTGGGATATGTGGTTAACTACCATGATCTCTACCATTCCATGGGTCGGGCGATACGAGGCAGCAATGCGGTTTACCAGACCAATGCCCTGGTAACTGCCATTCGAACCGATCTTTCACTGGCTCAGGTAGCCTATCAGCAAGGCAGTACAACGAGGCAGGTACGAGCCAGATTATTGGTGCTGGCAGATGGTGGCAAGCTTGCCGAACAGATTGATGGAGTTCGTTACCATACTTATGACTATCAGCAAACCGCCATCGTAGCTAACGTCAAGGTTGAATCACCCCGGCCGGGAACGGCATTTGAACGTTTTACCCTGAACGGACCTCTGGCTTTGCTGCCTTCTGGTGAGGGATATGCACTGGTATGGACAATGCCGGCTGCAGCAGCAGAAAAAATTCTGAAGCTCGATGACAGATCGTTTTTGCTGCATCTGCATGAGCAATTCGGGGATCGTATGGGTGAATTTACTCATGTTGGCCCGCGATCGAGCTTTCCGCTGATACTCAAACATGCATCGACCATTACCGGCCATCGAGCAGTACTGATAGGGAATGCCGCACAGGCACTTCATCCAGTTGCCGGTCAGGGTTTCAATCTAGGATTGCGCGATGCGTGGGAACTGGCCAGTGAAATCAGCCGTATCCCATCAGGTACGCCTGGTGAACCGGGGTCGACCAGAATGCTGGCTGCCTACAGCAGACGACGCCAGAGTGATAAACGCATCAGCCGGCTGTTTACCGATTCTCTGGTAAAGCTGTTTACAGCGGATCTGCCGCTGGTGCAGACGTGTAGCGGCATGGGACTGGCTGCGCTGGACAATCTGCCGCCAGCCAGGCGCCTGATCGCACATCAGATGATATTTGGCACTAAAGGCTGGTTTATTGGATAATCGGATATTTCCCGGATAGCCTGCAGCAGGTTTGTCCAGATCCGGAAATCAGGCCGGTTTTTCTAATTATTTCCATTGAACTTCGAATGATTACCGGAACGGGTCGACAGTTACCGGATTTTCCTTCTGATATTTTGAACGAATTCTTCCTGCTTCATGCAAATTGGCTCCTATACGCTCAAGAATAAATTGATCGTTGCTCCCATGGCAGGGGTCACCGATCGGCCCTTTCGGCAACTGTGCAAACGGATGGGCGCTGCGATGGCGGTTTCCGAAATGGTTTCCAGTAACTCGCTGTTATATGGATCGGAAAAAACCCGGCGCCGTGCCTGTCACGACGGAGAGGTAAAACCGGTTTCAGTGCAGATTGCAGGCGCAGATCCGGTTATGATGGCACAAGCCGCGCGTCATAATGCGGATCAGGGTGCCGAAATCATCGATATCAACATGGGTTGTCCCGCCAAAAAAATCTGCAATGTCATGGCGGGATCTGCTTTGCTGAAAGACGAAAATCTGGTCAGCAGGATACTTGATGCCGTAGTGCAGGCCGTGGATATTCCGGTAACTCTGAAGATCAGAACCGGTTGGGATACACAGCACAAAAATGCAATTACCGTTGCGCGTATTGCGGAAAGTGCAGGCATACAGGCGCTGGCCATACATGGCCGTACGCGCGCCTGTGCTTACCGGGGGCAGGCAGAATATGACACGATCGCTGCAGTCAAGACTTCGATCAGAATTCCCATCATTGCCAATGGCGACATCACTACACCGGAAAAAGCCAGGGCGGTACTCGAATATACCGGTGCCGATGCTGTCATGATCGGTCGTGCCGCCCAGGGAAAACCTTGGATTTTCCGCGAAACTGATCATTATCTGACGACAGGCAGCTTTCTGCCTCCCCCTGAGGTAGCTGAAATTCAGCGTGTCCTGATCGATCACCTGTACGAGTTGTATCATTTTTACGGTGAATACTCGGGTGTGCGAATAGCGCGTAAGCATATTTCCTGGTACACACGCGGGCTTGCCGGTTCTGCTGCTTTCCGTCATGCCATGAACCGATTGGCGACAGTTGAAGAACAGCTGGCAGCTACACAGCAGTTTTTTGCAGAGCTGGCCGATCAGGGCCGCACGCTTACTTATATCGACGAAGAGGTCATCGAAGCATGACGGTTATCAACGAAAACGAGATTGCACTTTGTATCCGCAGAGCAGTAGAAGCCTATTTCCAGGATCTGGATGGTGAAAAACCATGCCCTATCTATGAAATGGTCATACGCAGTGTGGAAAAACCGCTCATAGAGATCGCCATGCATTATGCTCAGGGCAATCAAAGCAAAGCTGCTGAATTATTGGGCATCAATCGCAATACCTTGCGCAACCGATTAACCAAACATCAGATCCGGTAAATTTCCAAATGAGCATAAAACAGGCGCTGATCAGCGTTTCCGACAAAACAGGCATAGTTGAGCTGGCAGCAGCTCTGCACCAATTCAATATCACCATTCTCTCGACCGGTGGAACCGCAAGATTACTGCAGGAATCAGGTATTCCCGTCATAGAAGTAAGCGACTATACCGGTTTCCCCGAAATGCTAGATGGACGGGTCAAGACGCTGCACCCTAAGGTACATGCAGGCATTCTCGCCAGGATGGATTTGCCTGAGCATCGACAAGTGATGGAACAAGCACAGATTCCAGCGATCGATCTGGTGGTGGTCAATCTGTATCCGTTTACTCAAACCATTACCCGACCGGATTGTTCGTTTGAAGAAGCAATCGAAAACATCGATATCGGCGGGCCTACCATGATCCGGGCCGCTGCCAAGAATTTCCAGCGTGTCGCTGTCGTGACCGACCCACAGGATTACGGGCCACTGCTGGAACAAATACGCGCTAACGACGGATCAATCGATCATGACTATCGTTTCCAGCTGGCACAAAAAGCTTTTTCCCATACGGCGCGCTATGATGGCGCCATCAGTAATTATCTGACTGCACTGGAGCCATTGAGCTCACAGCGCAAACGTTTTCCGGATCAGCTCAATCTGAGTTTTACGCTGGCCCAGCCGTTGCGCTACGGTGAGAACCCTCACCAGCAGGCAGCGTTCTATCGTGATACGACAAATGTTCCGGGCAGTCTTGCGGACTATGACCAGCTTCAGGGTAAGGAGCTCTCCTATAACAATATTGCTGATACCGATGCCGCATGGGCATGTGTCAGAACTTTTGATAAACCGGCCTGCGTAATCATTAAACACGCCAATCCGTGTGGTGTGGCTATTGCCGATACCGCGCTGGCTGCTTATAAAAAGGCATTTACCACTGATCCGGTATCGGCCTTTGGCGGCATTATCGCGATCAACCGGGCTGTCGAGGCTGATCTGGCCAAAGCAGTATTGCAACAGTTTGTGGAAGTCATCATTGCACCGGAATTCAGCCCGGAAGCCAGACATTTGCTGGCAGACAAGCCCAATATCCGGGTATTGACCGTACCGCTGGATAAACACAACAATGTCTATGATCTGAAACGGGTGGATGGTGGACTGCTGGTTCAAACACCGGATGATCTCGATATCACGGTAGATCAGTTGCAGGTCGTCACACGGATAAAACCCACTCGTGAACAAATAGAAGATTGTCTGTTTGCCTGGAGAGTGGCGAAATTCGTCAAATCAAACACCATCGTATTTTGTGCCAACGGCCAGACGCTCGGTATCGGGGCCGGGCAGATGAGCCGGGTGGACAGTGCACGTATTGCTTCGATCAAAGCACAGCAGGCCAACCTTGATTTGCATGGATCAGTTGTTGCATCGGATGCATTTTTCCCATTTCGGGATGGTCTGGATGTACTTGCCCAGGCGGGTGCCGGGGTTGTGATTCAGCCCGGCGGCAGTATTCGTGATGAGGAAGTCATCGCGGCAGCTGATGAGCAAGGGGTGGCTATGGTCTTTACCGGTGTCAGACATTTCAGGCATTAGCATGAGATTACTCGTTATCGGCAGTGGTGGCAGGGAACATGCCATTGCATGGAAACTGTCCCAATCTCCCCTGATTGAAAAGATCTTCGTTGCGCCTGGTAATGCCGGAACGGTGTTGGAAGCCAAGCTGGAAAATGTTCCAATGACTTCCATTCCTGATCTGGTGACGTTTGCCCGGCAGGAGAAGATCGATCTGACCGTAGTTGGCCCGGAGGTGCCATTGACGGAGGGCATCGTCGATACTTTTCAGGCTTCAGGCTTGAGAATATTCGGACCCACCCGGAAGGGTGCACGACTGGAAGGTTCCAAAAGTTTCGCCAAGGCATTCATGCTCAGTCATGGCATTCCAACCGCTGCCTGTGAAACGTTTGATGATGCAGCGGCCGCACATCGCTATATCGACCAGCATTCCCTGCCGGTCGTCATCAAGGCTGATGGACTGGCGGCCGGTAAGGGCGTGGTCGTGGCGCAAACTCTGTCCGAGGCGCATGCGGCAGTGGATGCCATGCTGGTGGACAACCGGTTGGGTACGGCCGGTGCGCATATTCTGATCGAAGATTACCTGGAAGGCGAGGAGGCCAGTTTCATCGTCCTGTCGGATGGAAAGAATGTTCTGCCTCTGGCCACCAGCCAGGATCACAAACGCCTGCGGGATAACGATGAAGGACCCAATACGGGGGGGATGGGCGCCTATTCTCCGGCACCGGTCATTACGCCCGAATTGCATGACAGAATCATGCAGAAGGTCATCATGCCCGTAATCCAGGGCATGACACAACAATCTCAACCTTATGTCGGATTTCTGTATGCCGGGCTGATGATTTCCCCGCAAGGCGAAGTCAGGGTACTGGAATTCAATTGTCGCCTCGGAGACCCGGAAACGCAGACTATCATGCTGCGATTGAAATCTGATCTGTTTATCCTGCTGGAGCACGCTGTCGATGGCACACTGGATCAGACAAATATTGAATGGGATCAGCGGGTGGCGTTATGTGTAGTCATGGCAGCCCAAGGATATCCTGACAATCCAAGGAAAAATGACATCATTCATGGGCTGGATTCAGTGATGGCTGCTCAGCATCATTCTGATGAATTTCACATTTTTCATGCCGGTACTGCGCTGAATAGTACAGATTCGACAGAAATACTGACATTCGGCGGGCGCGTACTGGGTGTGACCGCTTTGGGTGGGGACATCCGGCAAGCACAATCACGAGCTTATGCGATTGCAGCAGACATCCATTTCGATGGCTGTCAGATGCGCCGGGATATCGGCAGCAGAGGATTGGCACAAGGAAGTGGCGGGAAGCCTGGCTGATTCCAACCCTCGATTGTCCTTGCGAGGTAGTACACCGAAGCAATCCAGTTATTCCACAGCGAAAATTTCCAGTTCTGGCAGTTTATTCATAATCTTCAGCGTTTCCAGACTCACTTTCTGACTACGCGGCAGAGCAGTTCCAGAGCGTTCCATCACCCAATCCAGCACGGCCTTGCCGTTGACGATACAACCAGAAAGCTGCCGGTTTTTCCTGGAATCTGTTTAGGGTCTCAATCGAGGTGGGGGCTTGAACAGGTTCTCAATACACATGAACGGCCAGCCAGAGCGCGCCGTGGGATGTCCATTTGACAGTGTGTGGGGTGTTGGCCGGCAGAAACAGATAGTCTCCGGTATTCAGCTCAATAATTTTTCCGTCTACTTCGAGTATGGCTGTACCTTTCAGCAGTGCGATCCATTCATCCTGTACTTGCTGGTATTTTTGTGGAGACAGTTCGGCAGAGCTGACGATACGTTCGATCACCAGGTTTCTGCGGGAGAGCAGTGTCTCGAAAGTTTCACCTTTTCGCGGAGTGGAAAATCCTGTAAACAGATTACCTGTCTGCATATCACCATGCCTTATGGATATAATCAGGAATTGTATTGCATATTGAAAAATCCTCAAACGCAAGGAGATTCAAATGAAAACTGCTTTTTCCAGGCTGTTTTTAGTAATGCTCACTGCCATACTATTATCCGCCTGCACTTCCAATGAAATCTATCGCAGTAATTTCAGCAATTGCATAGTAACAGCACAGGAATCATGTGAATCCCATGCGATTCAGCTGCATAACCAGGGAACGGATGAAGAATATTTACTGGGTTTTGTCGAGATTGATGATCAGGGGCAACTCCGCAGTCGCGCACAAATGCAGGCTTTGCTCAATGAGTTGTACGCTCTGGCAGCAAAAGAAAGCCTGTTAATCAATGTATTTGTTCATGGCTGGCATCATAATGCCAGTCCAGGTGATACCAATGTAGAAAGTTTCAAACACAGTTTGACCGAGCTAAGTAAGGTTGAGAATCAACTGCAGCATTCTGGCAGAACGCCGCGTAAAGTCGTGGGTGTTTATGTCGGCTGGCGCGGAGAATCAATTGATGTACCGTTGGCAAAAGATGCTACTTTCTAGGATCGCAAGAATACGGCCCATGAAGTGGGATATATATGCACCTCTTTATGATCTGGCACAGGCACGCTGCAGCTATTTCCAGAATCAACCGCCACGGTTGGTTGTTTTGACTTCTGAAGCTGATTATGCGACCAAATATGCTTTTCCCGCTGGCCGGATTTTCTCAACCCTCTTTGAAACTCACGGCACAATCAATCGTAATGATTGCAACCTGCCACTCTCCTATTATAGCGAAGGCGCTGCAGATCGCCAGACAGTTGGCCATTTCGAGCCTCTGCAAAGCCATGAATTACATCCCATCAGCGCAAGCATGGAGCCGGCTTATGATCAATCAAGCCAAAACGATCTGGGAGAGTCAGCTACCAGAAGGATCAATACAATTTGGCAGAACAGAATTGACAAGTCTGAGGCGCACAGTAATTCACAATCCCTACCTGAATGTAAAAGTCGATAAGCAACTGATTGCGGGCCATAACGATGTGTTTCGCCCCGAGATCATGGAATTCATTCGCATGTTGATTGTTGTGTCTACTGCAGAATAAAACGCTCCCCGGAAGCCTGCATGCAGCAAGTATCGTACAGCAAGTATCGTACGCAGCTTTATCCATCAGAATCCAGAAAATATCAGAAAGAGCCTCTGCTACAGTGCCTGAAATTGCTGTTCGTACTGGTCGGCTTTGGATAGATCGCCTGCTTTCCTGGCTGCTTGCGCTGCAAGTGAGATCCCATTACGACGATTGGGTGTGCGTTGCAATGAGGTTTCCAGTTCCTTTAGTGCTGCTTCCGGTTGATTCATTGTCAGCAATAACTCTCCGAGTAACTCACGAGCTGGAATAATAGAGCCGGGTGTGACATTATCTTTTTCAGTTGAATCTTCCAGATCAGCTGACGCACGCATCAGTTGCAATGCTTCTTCAGATCGATTTTTTGCAGCTGCAATCCAGGCAGCAACAGCCAGTCGCTGAATTTCAATTTGACCAGCAGTGTAATCCTGATGTGCTGCATGATCGTGATCACGCAATGTCTCCAATCGTTTCAGGCTTTTTTCTGCCTCAATTATATTGCCAATTCTGGCGGCACCCATTCCTTTAGTAAAGTGGGTAAGTGCTTCACACCAGCCGAATTGCTGCCACGGAAAATCCGTTGGATGAACACTTAGTTTGGTCGCTGCATGCCAATCACCGCGTTCAGCAACAAAACGTGCTGGAATAGCGGCAAAGGCATAGGCGATTGTGGTGTTATGCGGATGCGCCTGATCAGTTGCCAATATCTCCTGCATAATTGCACGTGCTTTTTCTGTTTCACCCAATTGTAAATAAGCGTACAACAGAAAATCCTTAGCGTGAATGTCGTCCCCGTAATTGCCAGACGTGTGTTCCTGTGAAGCCTGGTGCGCTGCCAGATTGGATTGCACCACATCCGACCATAGACCCAGGCGAACAAAGATATGGGATGACATGTGTAGAGCATGCGGTACGGTGGGTGCAATATCCATATATGCCCGCGCAGCATCGAGTCCGAATTCTGCCAGCTCAGGGTAATCGCTACTGTGGATGATGTAGTGAGCGACACCAGGGTGTTGCGGTTCATCCTTCAAGACACGTTGCAGTAACTGTAACGCCTGTTTTTGCCTGACGAAAGTTTTATCGTCTGGCGAGACATTTGAAATCAGTGCTAATGCGTAAAATAATGTAGCTTCATTATCGTCTGGAAATTGTTCAGTAATACGCTTCATGGCCTGCTCATACGCCAGTTTGCGCGAGCTGTAATCACGATCATCATCCTTTGCTGGATAGATGGTAGCAATCGCATCCAGATAGGCTTTTTCCCGATCCGTTTTGATTGGTAATGACTGTGCTTGTGCAAGGGCGTTACGTGCCCGTTGTACTTCTTCTGTTGTGGGGGTGGTCGCCCATAATTGCTGATAAAGACTCATTGCGATACCCCAGTACCCCATGGTGCAGTTTGGGTCAATAGAGATGACTCTCTGAAAAGCTTTTTCGGCTTCGTCATACCAAAATGAGTGCAGCATCGCTAAAGCTTTATCAAACTGATTTTGTGCAGTAGGTGTGCAGGATACCGGGAAATGTACCTTTCCGAGTTTTTCCTGATCAATGTTATTGGCAGGGTGATGATCACCATCAGCGATCGCTGATCCGATCCACAGCAAAATTGCAAAGGTAAAAACACGCCTAAATGTTGTCATCGTATATCCCCAAAAATAGTGCTGTCCGACAAAGATAAACAATTGGAAGAGCTATTGTCAAATCTGGTGTATAGAGAATCAAGCGGCTACCTGTTTTCGATCTCCATTTTGTTTAACGCCGTTAACGAATTTGACGCCCTGCATAACATCCGCTAACAATTTATAGCCCCTTAGTCGGAACCATTTCTTCTGTGCCACTTCCATCAGTTTGAACGCCATTGTCAAAGTAGTCATCCGGCTTCCACAGTTTTTGGTTTTGGCTGTTCTCAGCCGGACAGTTGCAAAGACTGATTCGACTGGATTAGTTGTTCTAATGTGTTGCCAGTTTTCTGCAGGATAATCATAGAAAGCCAGCATGGAGTCTTTATCCTTTGCCAGACACTCCATCGCTTTTGGATATTTAGGACTAAAACGTTCAATACAGTTATCAAATGCTTTATAAGCCTTTTCCCGTGTTTCCGCCTGCCAGATATTGTGCAGCGCTTCCTTGACCTTGGGTTGCATGGCCTTGGGCAGCTTTTCCATTACATTGGCGATTTTATGCACCCAGCAACGCTGTTGATCCGTATCCGGCCAGCACTGGGTAACAGCCTTCCAGAACCCCAGCGCACCGTCACCGACAGCTAATTTGGGAGCACCTTTGAGGCCACGTTGTTTCAAATCCGTCAATACTTCCGTCCAGCTCGCTTCAGACTCACGATAACCATCAGACAATGCCAGCAGCTCCTTACGCCCCGTTTCATCAGAACCGATAATCACCAGAAGACATAACCGGTCATCCATTCGCACAGTGCTGTAGATACCATCAGCCCAGACATAAGCATACCGTTTGCCACTCAGATCGCGGCGAGTCCAGTTTTGATAATCCTGTTCCCAGTCCTGCTTCAAGCGGCTGATCGTTGCAGGCGATAATCCAGGCGCGTCTGTTCCCAGCAGGTGTTTTAAGGTCTCTGTGAAATCTCCTGTTGAAATCCCTCTCAGATACAACCAAGGCAGAAATTCTTCAATGCTTCGTGTTCGTTTCAAGTAGGGAGGGATCAGGCTGCTGTTAAATTTGATGCCAGAACCGCTGCGATCACGTACTTTCGGCACTTTGACTTCAATATCACCAAGCCCGGTTTGAATCGAGCGCCCCGGTAGATAACCATTTCTGACAACTGCCGTTCTACCCTCAGCGGTTTTCAAACCGCCATGATGATGGATAAAGCTGGTTACTTCCGCTTCAATCGCTGCTGACAACATCTTACGTGCGCCTTCTCGCAGCACTTCCTGTAACGGATCATTTTGTTCTGGTTTATTCAGATTAAAAACTTTACTATCTGTCATGCGGTGTTTCCTTTGTTTTGTTGGTTGATCTGCCGAGATCCTCAACAACAGGTTACACCGCTTCCTTCTCCCTTGTCATACACCAGAAATAATCATAGCTCCAATTGGAATGACATTAAACAGCAGCCAGAAAATGTGTTACTTCATCCAGATCCCGCGTACGTTTCATTGGTGGCAGGCTTTGCCAGATTTGTTTGCCATACGATTTAGATACCAGACGCGGATCGCAAATCATCAGCACCCCTCGGTCGCTTTCATCTCGTATCAGGCGGCCGGCTCCCTGTTTCAGGCTGATGATCGCATGGGGTAACTGGTATTCCATGAATGCATTACGGCCTTCACGGGTAAATTTTTCGATGCGTGCAGACAATACCGGATCATCCGGTGAAGCAAAGGGCAGCCGGTCGATGATGACCAGTGAAAGGGCATTTCCCTTTACATCGATACCTTCCCAGAAGGATTGGCTTCCCACCAGCACCGCATTGCCCAGCTGGCGAAACTGATTCAGCAGGGCAGAGCGAGCTTCCTGTCCTTGCAACAACAAGGGAAATTCAAACTGTTCCCGTTGAAAGGCAACCTGCAGCAATTCATGAATTTGTTGCATGTTGCGCAGACTGGTACACAGGATGAATGCCCGTCCCTGGCTTGCCTTGATGACCGGCAACACAGCCTGAACGATACTTTCAGTGTAGTGTGGCGTATTTGGATCGGGCAGTTGGGAAGGCACATAGAGTAACGCCTGATTGGGAAAATCGAACGGGCTGTCCCAATTGGCCGTTTTAGCCTCGAACAATCCCATCATCCGGTTGTAATGAGAGAAATCCTTTTTGACTGACAGGGTGGCGGAGGTGAATATCCAGGCGCGCGCGGAAGCATCGAGTTGTTTGCTGAATGTTTCTGCAACGGATAAAGGTGTAGTGTTGAATTGCAGACTTTGACTGTAGGTCTCGACCCAGCAGATGAATTCCCGGGATTCAGATTGTTCATGCCACTGCCTGATCCGGTTGAGCAGAGTCTGTGCCCGCAGCCAGCAGTTTTGCAACCCTTGCGAACGAACCGCCTGAGTTTCGAGCAATCCGGCCAGTAGCACCAGTTTTTCCTGTAAGACTTGCCGCGCTTCACTGAAACCGGGATAGCGTGCAGCGGAAGCGGAAGACATGCGTGTATGTTTTTCCGTGATTGTCAGGTGCAGATCCAGCACCGCTTTCCCGACAGCTGCCGTGGCATCGAACAAGGGAGCAAAATCCTTTGCCTCGAGTAGTGCTTCAGTATCGGTATCACGTACCAGAACTTGTATCTGGCCGGTACTGACCGATTCACCAAAAAACAGGCTGGCCACTTCGGGTAACTGATGCGCCTCATCAAATATCACGGTGTTGCAGGCAGGCAGTAATTCGGAGAGACCCTCATCACGCAGCATGACATCAGCAAAGAACAGATGGTGATTGACGACTACGATATCGGCCGATAGCGCTCGCTTGCGCGCTTCCATCACAAAGCACTGCCGGTAATGCGGGCAATCCGATCCCAAACAGTTTTCCCGTGTGGAAGTGACGTGCTGCCAGATGGCAGCTTGTTCCGGGACTTTATCCAGCCCGCTTTTATCACCGTGGCTGCTGGTACCGGCGTAGCGTTCGATCAGATTGAGATACTTTACTTCAGTACGGCTGGCAAAGTGAATATGATCTGAATTCCGGGTACGTTCAAGATGATAATGACAGATATAGTTGGCACGTCCTTTCAGCAATGCGATAGTGACCGGTATTTTCAGAGCGGCACGCACGGTTGGGATATCGCGTTGAAAAAGCTGATCCTGTAACGTTTTGGTACCCGTCGATAAAATGACCTTCCCGCCCGATAACAAAGCCGGTACCAGATAGGCATAGGTTTTACCCGTACCTGTACCGGCCTCGGTAACCAGAACCTCCTGATTCTCTATGGCTTGCGCGATGGCCTGCGCCATCTCCAGTTGCTGGGTGCGGGGACGGTAGTCTGGTATATTCCGGGCAAGTAGCCCGTCAGCCGAGAAAACAGTATTGAGATCAGACATTGAAACAGTGGAAGTGCATAAAATAACTGATTGGCGTGAGTTTCCGGATATGCTTTATTCATCCCGGAACAAAATCGGGCTGTTACCTGAAAACATTCAAAATCAACAGCAACCAGGCCTTTGTTCCGGTCGAGCTTCCGGAAAAATTATCGGATAATAGCGCCTTTACAGAAAAGCATCTGCAAAAACTTCATTAAAGTTTCAGTCTTGAATGAATACACTTAAATTGTGCCTGATACTGTACGCCTGTCTGGTATTGCTGCCGGTCAGGGTCATGAGTGCAGACTCATCTCCTGCATCGAGTGAGCGCCAGCCGATTTATATCGAAGCAGATCACATCGACGGACATTACCAGCAAGAGATCGAAGCGATCGGCAATGTGCGTATGCGCCGTGGCGACCAGACATTGACGGCTGACCGGGTAAAATATTATCAGAGTAACGAGAATGTGGAAGTCGAGGGTAATGCACAACTCGAACGCCCGGATGATATTTTATGGGGCAGTTATCTGCAAATGAACCTGAATGACAACACAGGCCAATTGAGTGAGCCGCGATATCTTCAGAAAGATGGAAACGGGCGGGGTGATGGAAACCTGCTGCTGCTGGAAGGAGAAAATCAATACAGATTCAAGAAGGCACGCTATACCACCTGCCCCGAGGATGATCATGACTGGTACATCCTGGCAGATGATCTGGAAATCGATAAAGAAAAGAAAGTGGGAACCGCACGCCATGCCTCGGTTCGCTTCAAGGATGTGCCGATTCTATATGTGCCGTGGATGAATTTCTCTTTCGGCAATGAGCGGAAAACCGGATTTCTGTCTCCGATTATGGGTAACACCAGCAGAAGCGGGGTTGAGGTTTCTGTTCCTTTTTACTGGAATATTGCGCCCAACTATGATGCCACGATTACTCCGCGTCTCATGAGCCGACGTGGAGTGATGCTCAATAATGAATTTCGTTATATCGGACAGACACTCAATGGCCGGTTCTTACTCGATTATCTGCCGAATGATCTGGAAACCGATACTACTCGCTACGGCATGCAGCTCAATCACTTTCACAATCTGGGTGCGGGATGGTTTGGCATGATCAACTACAACAGTGCCTCGGATCGCAATTATTTTCGCGATTTGGGCAATAACATTCTCTTTACCTCCCAGACCAACTTGCTGCAACAGGGTTTTGCCAGTTATTTCAGAGAATTGGGTCGCAATGGCACGCTCACTTTCAGTACATTGCTGCAACAATTCCAGACCCTTCAGGACCCCAGAGCACCCATCATCTCGCCATTCAAAATCTTGCCGCGATTTACACTGAATGCGGCAAAAAGGAATGTATATGGCCTGGATTTTGATTTTGCCGGCAGCTTCACGCATTTTTCGCATTCAACCTTACCACATGGCCTGCGTACGACATTTCTTCCAGGCGTAAGCTTGCCGCTGGAAAATTCCTTTGGTTTTATCCGGCCGCGGGTATCACTGCACCATACCCGCTATGATCTGAATGAGCCGGCCAATCCGGCAGCAAATGATAAACATCTCAGCCGGACGGTACCGATATTCAGCTTCGACAGTGGGATAGTGCTGGAACGCGATACGACATTGGCGCGCGAGAATTTCGTTCAGACCATCGAACCACGTGTTTTCTATACCTATATTCCTTATAGAGATCAGCAGTTGTTGCCCAACTTCGATTCTGCTGAAATGGATTTCAGTTACCCTCAGTTATTTCTGGAAAGAAGGTTCAGCGGTGAAGACAGGATCAACGATGCCAATGAAATTACACTGGCAGTCAGTTCCCGTCTGATTCATTCAGCAACCGGTAATGAACGCCTACGTTTCTCGGCAGGGCAGAGAATCCGTTTCAGTGATCGCCGGGTGATACTCACTTCCCCTCAGGTCACTAGAGCAGGATCCGATTTCATCGCAGAGCTTTCCGGTGGGATCACACAGAATATCAAGACAGATACCGGGATACAGCTCAACCAGAATAATTTTCTGATCGAAAAAATACGTACCGGTATCAGCTATCGTCCGGCACCCGGAAAGGTTATCAATGCAGGTTATCGTTTCACTCGAGATGTTCTGGAACAGGTCGATCTTTCCACTCAATGGCCATTCCTGAAAAAATGGCAAGGTTTTGCAGCCATCAATTACTCGCTGAAAGATGACAAATTACTTGCCGGTCTGCTGGGTCTTGAGTATAACGCCTGCTGCTGGTCATTGAGATTTGTGACCAGCCATTTCACAACTGCGACACAGCGCACTTCGACCAATATTTTCGTTCAGCTGGAGTTGAACGATTTGATGAGAATCGGCACCAATCCGGTACGTGTGCTGCAACAGACCATTCCGGGTTATATGAGGACAGATTTGTAATGATCCAATTCAGCAGTGACAGGCAATTGAAATTCAGGAAATACTGGCTGACCGGTATTTATGCCATTTTTGCCACTGTGCTGGCAGCCGATGTTTTTGCCCAGAGTTCTTATTCGAGAGAGGATATTAAGCCGATCGACCGCATCGTAGCGGTTGTCAATGAGGAAGTCATCACTCAGCAGGAAATCAACGAGGTGTTGCAAAATACAGTTCAACAATTGCAGAGACAGAATACCCAGTTACCCCGCATGGAAATTCTGGAGAAACAACTGCTGGAGCGTTTGATTTTAAAACGTATACAACTGCAGCGTGCCAAGGAAATCGGATTGACGGTCAGTGATAATGATCTCGACCAGACTTTGCGCCGGATTATCCAGGATAACCATCTCACCATGGATGAATTCAGGCAGGTACTTCTCCAGGAAGGAACCGACATGAATCGGTTTCGTGAGGAAATTCGCGGTGAAATCCTGATGTCCCGACTGAAAGAACAGGAAGTCAACAGTCGTGTCAATGTCACAGAGAATGAAATCGATAATTTCCTGCAGAATCAGGCTAATTCACCTGCCGGTAATGAGGAATATCGTATTGCACATATCCTGGTACAGATTTCGGAACAGATGGATGAGGCGCAAATAGAAGCGAGACATAAACGTGCCGAGACCGCTTATGAAAACCTCCGCCAGGGGGCAGACTTTGTGCAAATATCCGCTGAATTTTCTGATGCACCGGATGCGATGCAGGGAGGAGAGCTTGGCTGGCGGCCACCTGGTCAACTGGGTTCACCGTTTTCCGAAATGCTGGTGAACATGCAACCGGGAGAGATTACCCCGGTAGTACGAAGCCCGGTGGGTTTTCATATCCTTAAATTACTCGAACGCCGGCAGCAGGAACAAAAGGTGACGATCATTGAACAGACCCATGCACAGCATATTCTGATCAAGGTCAGTGAACTGGTTTCGGAGGAAGATGCTCACCAGCTGATCAATCAGCTCATGGAACGTATTCATAACGGTGCAGATTTCATGGATGTAGCCAAGGCACATTCGGAGGATGCCAGTGCATCTGCCGGAGGAGATTTAGGTTGGGTCTCGCCGGGAGATACCGTGCCTGAATTTGAACAGGCGATGAATGCGTTGTTGCCGGGGCAAGTCAGCCTGCCTGTGCGTACTCCTTTTGGCTGGCATTTGATCAAGGTCATCGAGCGACGCTCACAGGATGTGAGTGAACGCCAGCAACGGGAAGCGGCGCGCCATACCATACATGCGCGCAAGGCAGATGCCATTGTGCAGGAATGGTTGCAACAGCTCAGAGACCAGGCTTACGTGGAATATAAAGTTGAGGATAACTGATGCAGATGCACTTCATTCATAAGCTGCCGAATATATTGACCGAATCGACGATATGACGCTTTCTTCCATAGCCAGACTGGTATTGACTGCGGGTGAGCCTGCCGGTATCGGCCCCGATTTATGTGTGCAGATTGCACAACGAGACTTATCCTGTCGACTGACTGTCATTGCTGATCGTGATGTGCTCGATCAGCGCGCTGAAAAACTGGGGCTACCTTTGCAATTGCACGAGGATGATCCTGACAATGTTCAGCCTCACCGGGCCGGTCAATTATCTGTACAGCATGTACCCGTCAACAATCCGGTTGTGGCGGGCCAGCTTGATGTCAATAATGCCGCCTACGTACTGACGACACTGCGGCTTGCGGTTGAAGCCTGCACCACTCATGAAGCCGATGCCATGGTCACGGCACCCGTACATAAAGGCATTATCAGTGAATCAGGTATCCCTTTTTCCGGGCATACCGAGTACCTGTCCGAACTGACGAACAGCCACGCGGTCATGATGCTGGCAGGGGGGGGGATGCGAGTGACACTTGCCACTACCCACCTGCCTCTCAAGGATGTGCCTGCCGCTATTACACCGGAACGGCTGGAACAGAAACTGCGCATCATTCACCGCGATCTGGTAACACGTTTTGCCATTGAAAATCCACGTATTGCCGTAGCAGGGCTGAACCCCCATGCGGGAGAATCCGGGCACCTCGGCCGGGAAGAAATCGACGTGATTATTCCGGTACTGGAAAAACTGCGTAATGACGGGATGAATCTGCTCGGCCCGTTACCGGCGGATACTTTGTTCAATCCCCCCAAACTCAAGGAATACGATTGTATCTTTGTCATGTACCATGATCAGGGATTGCCGGTACTCAAGCACGCCAGCTTTGGCCATGGTGTGAATATCAGTCTGGGAATGCCCATTATTCGTACTTCTGTCGATCATGGTACGGCACTGGAACTGGCAGGAACCGGGCAGGCTGATCCCGGCAGCATGAATACTGCCATTGAAACGGCACTGATGCTCATTGGAAAAACACACCGTACCAGAAACGATCTGTCATAGCTGGAAATTTGAAGAAATTGGACCAGCAGACAGACGAGTCACTCAAAACCTATCCGGTAAACTGATATGCGGCATACCCCCCGCAAACGCTTCGGCCAGCATTTTCTGGTTGATACTGCTGTCATCGCAGAAATCGTTCATATCATTCACCCGGTACCTGGCGATCGAATGATCGAAATCGGGCCGGGGCTGGGTGCGCTGACCAAGCCTCTGCTGAACGTCCTCGATGAACTTCAAGTCATTGAAATAGATCGTGATATCGTTTATTACCTGTCACGCACTTATGCCGAGAAGCTGGTTATACACAATATCGATGCCCTGAAATTTGATTTCTCAGAATTGGGGGAGGGGCTGCGGATCATCGGAAATCTGCCCTACAACATTTCCACGCCACTGCTGTTTCATCTTTCCCGCTTCAGCAGTCTGATTACTGATATGTACTTCATGCTGCAGCTCGAAGTGGTGGAACGAATGGTTGCACTGCCCTCCACACCGGATTACGGACGTTTGTCAATCATGTTGCAGAACCGGTTTGAAATGGAACAAATGCTGGTTGTGCCAGCGGAATCGTTTGACCCGCCTCCGCGAGTTCAGTCTGCCATTGTATGCATGCGCCCAAAAGCAGAACCGACTATTCCATTGAAACATGAACGACTGTTTGCCGAGCTGGTAACTGCTGCATTCTCCCAGCGGCGTAAAACGTTGCGCAATACACTGCGTCATTATCTGACAGCCGATGATTTTGAACGGCTGGAAATCGATTCCGGATTGCGAGCCGAGAATTTATCGCTTGCGCAGTATGCGGCTATTACCACACAGGTCTATGAGAATAGCCAATAGCTGAGCAATTGCAATCAGGTAAAAGAAGTTTGCTTGTCTTCATGTGCCAGTAGCCACTGTTTACGATGAATTCCCCCCCCATAACCTGTCAGCTTGCCATTGGCGCCGATAACACGATGACAAGGGATAATGATCGAAATGGGATTCTGACCATTGGCCATACCCACTGCACGTGCGGCCTTGGGTAAGTGCAGGCGTTCTGCGATATTTTTATAACTGACAGTTTCACCATAGGGAATAGTGCTAAGTGATTGCCAAACCGCTTCCTGAAATGGTGTGCCAGTCGCTTTCATGGGCAGATCAAACTGAATCAGTTCCCCCGCGAAATAAGCATTCAACTGAGCAATCGCCTCTGCGAAAGGGGCGGCATCCTGCCGCCAGTCATCTGTCATGCGAGGCAGCAGTTTTTGTATCTCTATTTCCATATACACACCTGTGAGAAACTCGCCATCACTCGTGAGTAACAGTCGATCTACAGGACTTTCCAGAAAAGTATAATAGTTCATTGTCAACTCCTCGAATCTTCCCCGGTTTCATTTGATATGAGCAGAATGCCACAAAGGCTATGCGACAGACAATAATATCCACGCAGTTCTGATTCAAGTGATTTGAAAAGAGCCAGCAATAATCTGTAAAGCAGATCAGAAAGATAATCTGCCTTCCTCTTTCTATAGCGTCTATAGCGTTTCTTGCAATTAATTTTACATAATATACATTATACGAAATACAATAGACGGCAGAAGCCGAGTTAATCCTGATAAATCAGGATCTGCTCCGAACGGGATAAGGACGTCATTCGAAGCAGATGATCTGGAGAAACGTTTTGGGGATGATTTAAAACTTATTTGACGCGACTGCGGTATTCACGTGTCCGGGTATCGATTTCGATCTTGTCGCCAATTTCACAAAACAAGGGTACCGCCAGTTCAAAACCAGTAGGAATTTTTGCGGGTTTCAGTACTTTGCCTGTGGTATCACCTTTGATTGCGGGCTCGGTGTAAATGATCTCGCGTACGACTGTATTAGGCAGTTCAACTGAAATGGGTTTATCGTTGTAGAACACAACCTCGCAGGGCATACCATCTTCCAGAAAGCTGAGTGCATCACTCATGGTTTCCTCTTCAACCTCATACTGATTGAATTCAGCATCCATGAATACGTACATTGGGCTGGCAAAATAGGAATAGTTCACCTCTTTCTTATCCAGCACTACTATGTCGAATTTATCATCCGCTTTGTATACAGCTTCACCAGGGGATTCAGTCAGCAGATTCTTGTACTTCATTTTTACCACTGAGGAATTGCGTCCCGATTTGGTAAATTCGGTTTTCAGCACGACCATGGGATCTTTGCCGAGCATGAACACATTGCCTACACGAAGTTCTTGAGCAGTTTTCATCTAATTACTTACTATAAGTCAAGGAAAAAAAAGAACATTATACTTTGACTTCACCGGCGGAACGAGCAAATAATCACCGGTTCCTGCAAAAATTTACCAGATTGGAAGCCAGATCCGGGATTTGTGCAAGCCGTTCAGCCCAGGCTATGGCATGCTGTTGCAGCACATCCCGATATTGCCAAAAACGGTTCCAATCCGGTTGTTCGTTATTATTCCAATTTCGATGAAAAGCGCGCACTGCATCAGCTGCCGGTTCGGCCAATCCCTGGCAGTAAAGATCCAGGAAAGCTTCCAGTTTGATCAGATGCACATTTTCCTGTTGCGGATAAATCTGCCAGATGATTGGTCGTGCTGACCACTGTGCACGCACGAAAGAATCCTCGCCACGTACAAAATTGCAGTCACACGCCCACAATAAATGGTCATAGTTTTCCTGCGACATAAAAGGGATGACATGCAAAATCAGATTACCGCGTTGGATGCTATCTCCTGCCGCAAGGCGTGATATTCCTGCCCAGCTGGCTGCTGATGCTGAAGCTGTGCCTTCCGGTAACAGGCACCGAACAGGTGAAATAGAGCCAGCCCACGCTTCCAGTAAATCACTGATCGGAGCACTGTCATAGCAAAACAGCGAAACGGTGGCTTCATCCGCAGCAGGATTGGTGATACCCAATTTGCGCCACAACCCTGCCGGATCAGTGCGTGATGCATCGCGCAGCGCAAACAGTTCCGCCTCCCGCAGCAATCCTCCGGTTTCGGCAGTAAATCCCGGGAAAAAGAAATATTTGATCAGCGGTAAGCTGGGATGTGGCGAAGCCAGCCCATGACAACCTTCCACCCATTGCTCGGCTGATAAGTATTCCAGATTGATCCATATCCGATCTGTTTTTCCTTCAGGCTCCGAAAACCGGGGTGAAGCAGCAGCCATCGCAGCCACGTAACGTGGCGGTAATTCACACCCGAATGCCTCGATCACCACATTTGCCGGCACGAGATCAGCAAATGATTCAACCCAGTGCAGAATTTCCACTCCCCGGATATTCTGAACTGCCAGGCGGGGGTCGATTGCCGGGCAAATGCGTTGCATCGCCCCTAAATCGTCTACCAGCATGCGTACAGAAATGTCAAATTCCGTAACCAGTTGACGCGCCAGGCGCCAGCAAATACCAATGTCGCCATAGTTATCGACCACATGGCAGAAAATATCCCAACGCATGGTTTCTTTTATCTCGTTTGACTTTCCGGATATTTCCCGATACTTTCCTTGAGCATTGCTGCTTCTCTCTGGAAAACATTCAATGAAAATCACTTTTTTCAGCACCCAGCCGTATGACCGTGAATCCTTCCTCAAACATCATATCGATACGCAATTTGAACTCGTTTTTCTGGAAGAAAAACTGACCGAGCATACGGTGTCACTGGCCAGCGGAAGCCAGGCAATTTGTGTTTTCGTCAACGACAACCTTAATGAAGCTGTTATTCACCAACTTTCTCAATTGAATGTGCAGCTCATTGCGCTGCGGTGCGCCGGTTTCAACAATGTGGATGTCAAAGCAGCTCATGCCTGTAATATCAGAGTGGTGCGCGTTCCGGCCTACTCCCCTCATGCCGTGGCAGAACATACGCTGGCAATGATCATGACGTTGAACCGCAAAACACACAAAGCTTATAACCGTGTTCGTGAACAGAATTTTTCGCTGAATGGGTTGCTCGGCTTCGATCTTCACAAAAAAACGGTTGGTGTGATTGGTACCGGTCATATCGGTGAAGTTTTTTGCCGGATCATGCATGGTCTGGGCTGCAACATCCTCGCCTGTGACCCGGTAAAGAAGCTGGAGATCGAGAAAATGGGTATTCCGTATGTTCCCATGAATGAGCTTTTTTCCCGGTGCGACATTCTCTCACTGCATTGTCCGCTCAATGAAGAAACTCGCTATCTCATCGACAGCAGCGTCATTGCACAAATGAAAACAGGTGTCATGCTGATCAATACCGGCCGGGGTGGACTGATCGATACCAAAGCCGTGATCGCCGGGTTGAAATCAGGCAAGATTGGCTATCTTGGTATCGACGTTTATGAGCAGGAAGCAGATCTGTTTTTTCAGAATCTTTCCGAGCAGATCATTCTTGATGACACCATCGCACGGCTCATGACTTTTCCGAATGTGTTGATCACTGCACACCAGGGATTTTTCACGCAAGAAGCACTTGATCAGATTGCACTAACGACATTCGCTAATATAAAACGATTCGTAGCTGGAGAAATACCGGCAAACGAAGTAAAAATCTGATTTTACTGCCAGCCGGTAACTTCATAACCTTTCTCACGCAAACAGCGATTTACAAAATTCATATAGGCTGGCGCAGGTTGCGAAGCACTTCCTGAACCCAGCAGACCTGACAATAATCCCCAGGTGGCGCCACTGGCAGCGCCAACCATGGCGCCCCGTCCAGCTGCACCGGCAATGGCCCCGCCAACGGCACCACTGGCCGCACCAGCACCTGCTCCAATTGCTGTTCTCCTCGCTGTATTGCCGGTACTTCCGCTCCCTTCCCTGGCACCGGCTGATTCAGCCAGCTGTCTGCATTCTCTGATATCTCGTTCTGCAGCAACTTTTCCAACAGATTGATAATACGAATTGGGGTACAAAACAGGCTGATAGGTTGCACAGGCAGATAATCCTGACAGGATTATTCCGAGCCCCACTATTCTTCCAGGTTTGCTGATCATGTCATTACTCCCTAAGATCCTCAGGTATTAGCGCTCAACTGGTACGATTTCAATCGATTTGATATCTTTTCCTCGTCGGAACTGCAGTTCGATTTTCTCTCCTGCTTTCAACACCCGCAGAATATCAGCGTATGACTTCAAATCGGTAATGGATTGCCCTGCCAGCCGAATCAGGATGTCGCCTTGCTGTAACTGTGCCTGCTGTGCTGGAGAATTAGGAAGTATATCGTCCACACGCACACCCTCTCCTTGCCAGGAAAAATCCGGGACTGTACCGATGATGATTTTACGTTTATCTCTCGTTTGGGCCGTTGCCTGAGGCATGTCGGATGATCGGTTACCAGCATCCAGTGTAACCGTCAGCGGTTCAAGGCGGTTGGCCAGATACTCAGAACCTTCCTTGAGGATGGCAGCCACTTTGATCAACCCGGCAGCATCGATTTTATCGGCCGTATCGCCGGGTGCATGATAATCCTCGTGTGCGCTGCCAAAGAATTGAACTGCCGGTATCCCGGCCTTGATAAAGGCAGTCTGGTCACCGGAACCAAAATCATTCGCTACTGTATTGACAGGAATGCCCGTGACAAAACCGGCACCACGGAATACATGTACCAGCTCGCTTGCTGTACCTGTACCAAATACGGTGACTGGGTTGTTACCGAGCCGGCCGACTGTATCCAGATTCAGCATGGCGATGATTTTTTCAGTGGGATAACCGGATGGATTGCTAAGATAATGGGTTGACCCCAGCAACCCGGATTCTTCACCGGTAAAAGCAGCAAAAATGATGGTGCGCTGCGGTTGCCACCGGGTGGCGATCTGGCGTGCCAATTCCAGCATGACAGCTACCCCGCTGGCATTATCATCTGCACCATAGTGAATCTTGCCACGGTTGGCTGCGCGCACATCCGGCCAGCCCAGTCCAAGATGATCGTAATGCGCACCGATCACCAGGCTCTGCTCTGCCAGTTGTGGATTGGTGCCGGGCAGGATTCCAATGACGTTGCGCAAGGTGATTTTTCCTTTTGGCGCCCCTACATCCTGCTGCCAGATCTGAAAATAGCTCCCGCTTTCCCCGCCCGGCTGCAATCCCGCCTGCTGAAACTGTTGCGCGATGTATTCTGCTGCCTTGTCCAGTTCCGGGCTGCCCAGCTCGCGCCCCTTGAATACCTCACTGGCCAGCAAGGTAATATCTTCCAGCATGCGGTTTTCGGAAAATAGCGGTGGCAGTTCTGCCAGTGCATGACGGGGTGCCAGAGTGCCGGTGTGACTGGAGGTAAATGAAGCATCATCCTTCTGTTTGACCAGTTGTGTCAGAGGAGAGCGAGTTACCGGCCACTGGCCCTTATTGATGTTGTTCAGTTCTTCACTTTTACCGCTATCTTCAAATACCAGATAACTGTATTTGCGGTAATGCGGCAGTTTTCTGGCCAGCTCTGTGATTGCTGCAGGCTGATCCGATGCCACCCACAGCAACGTTGAAGCGGGATTAGCTGGCTGACGGGCCGTCAATACGATGGCATGTTTATCCTGTTGATAGATCTGCCCCCCCAGCTGCAATGCACCCTCTTTTCTGGCGATGCCGTGCTCTGACAGTGTATTGATTATCTGATTGCTGAATTTATTCTGCCAGCCCAGAATCCAGACTGTACGATCTGCAGGTAGCGCTTCCAATTGATCATCCCGGATGATTTCCAGCGAACCGGATTGGGTTTTTTGCCAGGTGGAAGCAAGTAGTTGATACGCCTGCGACAATTGCGCGTTGCCGGTATTGGCCGGTAGAATCAGTAATGGTTTTTCCGTACCGAAACCTTGCGACAAGGCGGCAGGAATTTCACGGCTGTCCAGGCGCCGGAATACATCGAACTGCGGATCGATATCGATACGTACCGGGCGTGCCGGTAAATCCAGTTCAATGATATTGTCCGGCTGATCGATTTTAATCTGCGTTTGCCAGGCAGCGGTTTCTCCTTCCAGATGAACCGCAATCGGCACAGTCAATTGATAAGGTGTACCCGGCTGAGTTTGCCTGATGACTGCTTTGAGCCGATAACCCCGATTCCAGGGCTCAGCCTGCGCACTTTCCAGTGAGATATCGGGAGCACCGCTCTGATACACCCACTGCTGAAAGAACGGAGAAAAATCTCTGCCGGTAAGGGTATTGAAAGTCGTTTGCAAATCTTCAAAAGTTGCCTGTTTGAACTGGTATTGTTTATAGAAGCTGCGCAATACACTGATGAAATCCTTATCTCCCAGTTCCTGCCGCAGCATGTGGAACATCATCATGGTTTTGCCATAGCCAACCGCTTCTGAACTGGGGCTGTGACGCGAAGTGAACCGGGCAATCGGAAAATCTTTCCCCTGGTTCACGAAATCCGTGTATTTCTGCAGCACATCACGGCGGTATTCTTCACCTTTACCTCCCTGCTCGCTGACGAGATGATCTGCCAGATAGGCTGTCAACCCTTCCGACCAATTTCCTTTGCTGTAATCGACGAATACGCCATTTCCCCAGTAATTGTGCAAAATCTCGTGTGGATAAGAAGTGTGCAGAATGAACGGGAAACGCACGACTTTTGGTCCCAGCAGGGTGAATGATGGCATGCCGTAACCGGTTTCCCAGAAGTTTTCGATCAATGCAAATTTCGGATAAGGGTAAGGCCCGATCAGCTTGCTGTACATAGTGATGTATTGTCCGGTTGCATCCAGATATTTCTGCGCCAGCGCTTTATCCGGACTGCGCAGATAAACATAAGCCGCCACCGGGCCGGTGGATTGCTGATAGCGCTGATAACGCCCGGCTACCAGATAAATATCATCCTGAGGTTTTTTCTCTTCCCAAGTAACGCGTCGAGTGGTTTCGGTAATGTGCTCCTGTATCAGACTGCCCTGGCTGACAACATCCCAATCGGCTGGCAGCCGAACATCCAGATTAAATGACACCATACCTTCATCAAATTGAGGGTACCAGGCGGTAGAATTGGCAAGAAATACTCCTTCTGCGGAAATCAATCCTGGCGAGTAGCTGAAACTGCGTGCATATTCCAGACTGGGGTCCTGCACAGCATGGTGAATACGCCCGCTGAAAGTGAGAGTAAAAGTATTCTGCCCTGCAGGCAGGGTTACCATATATCGCTTCAATGGTACCGGGCCAGCGTGTACATCGGCTTCATTTACCGTCTGAGCAACGATATCCACATCTTTGTTTGCCATAATCGACAAACCGGCATGCAAACTGAATTCCAGGCGAGTGGCTGCAGTCTGATTCAGATTATTTTTCGGTACCTGAATCTGATCTTTCACCTGGAGTTCTGAATTATCAGGTGAAAGAATTACCTCCATCCGGTGATGAAAAGTTTGATCATTGGCTGATACATTGATGCTGTGAAACAGGCTGACTGCGATGAGGCAGCATAAGGAAAAGAGTCTGGCTGATTTCGTCATGATAGATTATGGATAAGGTTATTGATCCGATCCTATTGAGCCTGTGCAATCGTGTGTGGCTGTAAGCGTCTGGTAGATATCAGCCATTTTCCAGCGGAAGGATCGGTTTACTTTTTTTCGGAAGCTGTGTTTAAATGATTTTTATTCACTAACAGGGATTATGAACCAAATGACAAATTTTACACAGTCGATCAATTTTCCCGGCAGCTTGCCACTTACCCGCAATTTACTGGCAGCTGCCTGCTTCTTTGCTATGACACAGGCAAGTGCCGCCGGTTTCATTAGCGATGTCAAACAAATTTCGGATCAGGAAGTCAGATCTGGTGAAGGTTACTATCGTGCTGATGGCAAATGGCTGGTTTATCAGGCTGAAGTCGCCGGTGAAAATCCTTTTTATCAGATTTATCTAAAAAATATCGCAAGCGGAGAAGTACAACAGGTTTCGCCTGGTATCGGTAAAACAACCTGCTCATGGGTGCATCCTATCCAGGAGAAAGTACTATTTTCCTCGACACATGAAGATCCTGAAGCAAAAGCCAAAATGACTGCTGAAATCGAGCAGAGAAAATCCGGCCAGCGCCGATCTTATGCTTGGGACTATGATGAGTTTTATGATATCTACGAAACGGATTTTGCGGGCGGAAACATCAGAAATCTAACCCATACGAAAGGCTATGATGCAGAAGCTTCATGGTCTCCTGATGGTAGACTGATTGCTTTTGCTTCCAATCGCAGAGCTTACAGCGAACCACTATCCGAAGCAGAAACTGTACTTTTCAGCAATGACCCCTCTTCCATGATCGATATTTACATTATGGATGCGGATGGTTCCAATGTAAAAAGATTAACCCATACCAACAGTTATGATGGTGGCCCATTTTTCAGCCCGGATGGAAAAAGAATCGTCTGGCGACGTTTTTCGGAAAACGGGCAGGAAGCGGAGATATTCACTATGAACACCGATGGATCGGATCAGAAACAGATTACCCGACTCAACAAAATGTCCTGGGCGCCTTTTTATCATCCATCGAATCAATACATCATTTTCGCAACCAACGTTCATGGACATCGTAATTTCGAGCTCTATATCGTCGATATCGATGGCAAGAAAGAACCAGTGCGGGTAACAGACGAGGAAGGATTCGACGGGTTGCCGGTATTTACCCCGGATGGTCAATACATTACCTGGACCAGTGATCGCACACCCGATCATAAAGGTCGTCTGTTTCATGGAAAGTGGGATCACAAAAAAGCACTGGAGAGTCTGGGCTTGGAATAAAGTACAAAAGGATGTCGGTCAGGAAGTTCAACTGCACCGGCATCCTGAATGGACTGATGAAGCACGTAATGCTCTACTGGAAAACGTAACGATAAAGCGCCAGCACCTTACCCCCAGTACAGCGTCAATGAACGACAATTATAAAATTTGGAGCATATGCTCAGAATTCATTTCCTCGACTACTATCGACATCTTCCGGGCTGACTAGGCTGCCAAAGTTACCCCAGGCATTTCTGATGTAGGAAACCACCCAGGCAATTTCATGATCACGAATGATATGCTGGAAAGGTGGCATCCCGTAAGGTCGGGGGTTGCCGGCCGTGGCAGGTGAAAATCCTCCATACAGCACGCTGCGGATGGTATTAAGGGGGGAAGTCATGGTAACACTGCGATTTCCCGCCAAGGGGGGATAGACTCCCGGTACACCTTCCCCTGATTCGCCATGACATTCCTGGCAGTGTTTTACATACACAGGCTCTCCCAGAGCCAAATATCTGCTTACACGTTCCGGCATGGGTGGGATTTTTCTCGGTGCTTCCTCGCCACGCTTTTCACCCAGTGATTGCAGGTAAACTGCCACCGCACGCATATCATCCTTTGACAGATATTGCAGACTCTGCCGGACGATCGTCGCCATCGGGCCGGAAGTCACAGCATGACCAGTCACCCCTGTAGAAAGCAGTTTGGCAATCTCGTCGACTGACCACTCCCCCATACCTGCTTCCCGATGGGAAATCAGAGAAGGTGCATACCAGTAAGTACCCATGATTTCGCCACCTGCCAATTTATCATCCTGACTTGCTCCCCATACATTGCGGGGGGTATGGCAGGCATTACAGTGCCCCAGCCCCTGTACCAGGTAATTACCGCGATTCCATTCTTCACTTTTGGAATCATCCGGCTCATAGACTCCTTCCTTGAAGTACCAGGTACGCCAGAGAAACAGGAGAAACTGGTTATCATAGGGAGATGTGATTTTGTGTGGCGGATTGGTTTGCGCTACAGGTGTCAGTGAACGTAGATAAGCAAAAATTGCATCAGCATCCTGGCGTGTGACTTTCGTATATTCTGTATACGGGAAAACAGGATACAGGTAGCTGCCATCCCTGCCCTTACCATAATGAAGCGCCTGCCAAAAATCTTCTTCACTCCAGTGGCCAATACCTGTTTCATTGTCTGGTGTGATATTCGGTGTGACAAATTTACCGAAAGGAGTTACCAGCTCGCGCCCGCCGGCATAAGGTTTCCCTCCCCGGGTGGTATGGCAACCCATGCAGTTGCCGGCACGGGTAAGATATTCCCCCCGTAGCACCTGCTCCGCATCGGAATTAGCTGAAGGCTGCGTTGCTGCAATAGATGATAGCGACAGCAGCATGCTCGCTATGAAAACTGCGACCTGCCGTTTTTCAGCAGATCTGAATTTACTTGGCTGTTTCATCGGGTAAAACCTTCTCCGGATAAAATAGTCTGACAACGTTGAGCGAGTTCCGGGGGCAGTGTTTCTGCTTCTGCGGGTTCACCCGTTACCGGATGAGCAGGTAACCACACAGTCAGCGCATTGACTTCCTCCTGGGATAGTTTTTTGGCAATTTCAGACATGCAATCCGGTGTTTGTCCCCGCATGATCCCGCCATTACGCCAACCGCCGAATTGTGCTGCTACATAGGCATGAGGCAGGCCGAGCAGACTGGGAATAAATGGTTCTACACCCATCAGGGCTTTTCCATGGCAAGCACCGCATGCAGGAATATCTCGTTCAGGGTCACCCGAATGAACCAGCGTTTCTACCGCCTGTATCTCCTCAGGTGAAAGCGTATTCGCTGCCGGTTCTGGATAAGGGTATTTCAGGGAAGAGAAATAATGAGCAATTTCGAGCAGATATTCATCCGAAAGGTTTTCCAGCAAAATTGCCATGGCCTGGTAGTAGCGCCGCCCATCGCGGAAATTGCGTAACTGATTAAACAGATAACCGGCAGGTTTGCCTGCAATCCGCGGGTAATACGCGTCCCGCCCTGCTTTGTCTTCGTCACCATGACAGATCGTACAAGGTTTTACACGCTGTTCCAGCGTATCGGGAACTGAAGACAATACCGGCTCCTGCGCACTGACCAGGCCCGATCCTATCGCTAACAGAATAAACACAATAAACTTCATTTGCATTCAACCAATGAAAAATAATCAGAGAGATTTGTAAATCAACAAGCTTTCACACAGGAATTTACATAAAAATATAATGCCATCCACCCTTTCGGAAGAATTAATTGGTAAATACCTTGCCGCGCAGTATCAGGTATGGATCGATACATCTGTGGTCACTCTGCAGATTGGCTGCCAATCCGCACCACTGGCAGCACTGTTGCAAGCAACCGGTAATCGGAGTGCGGTATATGTTACTGCCTGCAACCCGGCCAGCGAGGTAGCAACTTCCCAGGAAAACCAGTCTGCCATGGCTCGATTGTATGAAAGACTTGCCTGTTATTCAAACCACATATACCGGGGAACAGGTATCGATCCCTCCGGAGAATGGCCTGCCGAGGAAAGTTTGCTTACACTGGGCATTGACCTCTCCATCGCCAAGAAAATTGGTGATGAATTCGGGCAGAATGCAATCGTCTGGATAGATTCTGCCGCGATTCCCCACTTAGTTCTGCTGTGTTGACGGATTGGTTTCCTCCGCACGCAAGTTGCGTTTCAGCTCCAGTAACTCCGGCTGATTCAGTGTTTCAGTTTCCAGCAATTGCTGCGCAGTTCGATCAAGCAGTTCCCGATTTTTATCCAGAATTTTAATGGCACGTTCAAGCGCCAAATCAAGCAGTGAACGTACAGTTTGGTCAATTTTATTGGCAGTTTCTTCACTGTAATCACGGCTTTGGGGCATGGGAAAACCAGGTTGCAAAAACGCCATTTGTTCGCGATCATAAACCACATTCCCAATTGCCTCGCTCATGCCATAGCGTAAAACCATGGCACGGGCGATATCGGTAGCACGCGCCAGATCATCGGAAGCACCGGTGGAAATCTCGTCGAATACCAACCTTTCCGCTGCACGCCCACCCAGCAATACCGCCATTTTGTTTTCCAGCTCCTTGCGTGTCATAAGAAAGCGATCCTCGGTGGGACGCTGAATGGTATAGCCAAGTGCACCAATACCACGTGGGATGATCGAAACTTTATGTACTTCATCCGATCCCGGCAGAGCAAGTGCCACCATGGTATGGCCCAGTTCATGGTAAGCAACGGTACGCCTTTCTTCCGGATTGAGCAGACGATTTTTCTTTTCCAGGCCAGCTACGATCCGCTCGATTGCATTATTGAAGTCGTCCATGCTGACTGCCTGACCACCACGCCGGGTCGCCAGCAGCGCAGCCTCATTGATCAAATTAGCCAGATCAGCACCTGTGAAGCCAGGTGTCAGTGCTGCGATCTGTTCGGTATCAACATCGGGCGCCAGTGTGATTTTGCCAATATGAACACCCAGGATTTGCTGACGACCTTTTTTATCAGGCCGATCCACCAGTACTTGGCGATCGAAACGCCCGGCACGCAGCAGGGCCGCATCCAGGATCTCCGGACGGTTAGTCGCGGCAAGCAGGACAATTCCACTGGAAGGATCGAATCCATCGAGTTCGGCCAGTAATTGATTCAGTGTCTGTTCTTTTTCATCATGGCCGCCAAATCCGCCTGCGCCGCGCGCACGCCCGAGTGAATCCAGCTCATCGATGAAAATGATTGCCGGCGCCATCTGGCGAGCCTGTTCAAACAGATCACGCACTCTGGCAGCACCTACACCTACGAACATCTCGACAAATTCAGAGCCGGAAATCGAGAAAAACGGTACACCTGCCTCACCTGCCACTGCGCGCGCCAACAGGGTTTTACCGGTACCGGGCGGGCCAACCAGCAAGATACCTTTGGGTGCCCGTCCGCCCAGCCGGCTGTATTCTTTGGGATTCTTGAGAAAATTGACGATTTCGACCAACTCTTCCTTGGCCTCATCCACCCCGGCAACATTGGCAAAGGTTACCTTGGTTTCTTTTTCCACGTAGACCTTGGCGCGGCTTTTGCCGATCGACATCAGGCCGCTTCCCATCATGCCTTTATTCATTCGTCGGATGATAAACAGCCAGATACCAACGAAAACGGCCATCGGTACGATCCAGGAAAGCAGATCGCGCAACCAGGTACTCTGGACGACACCAGTATAAGTAACATTGTGCTTATCCAGCATTTCTGCCAGATCCGATTCAACCCGGGTGGTGACGAATTCGGTGAATTTTTCACTGGTCGATTCCTTGAGCTTGCCGAAGATCTGTTGATCAGTGATGGCCACTTCGGACACCTTGTCCTGCTCCAACAGAGACTGGAAGCGGCTGTAGGGAATCGGCTCTATTCGCGTATACTGATTGTAAAGGTTCTGGATGAAGAGAATGCTGAGTACTGCAATCAGCACGTACCAGAAGTTGATCTGCGCCTTCTTGTCCATGGGTGACTGGTTATTCATGGTTCCTCTCTTTTTTCTCTGATTTTATTGTTCCGTATGGCTGTGGACCATACAGGGTGAAGGAAAATCCAAAACGGATCTTTGCTCCAGGTTGCACGATCGTATCAGTTACATACAATGACTGCTTTCGACAACAAATTCAACAAAGGATTACCCGTAATGAAAACACGTGCAGCAGTTGCCTGGCAAGCTGGCCAGCCACTTACCATCGAAGAAGTCGATCTCGCCGGCCCTCGTACTGGCGAGGTGTTGGTCGAAATCAAGGCAACGGGCATCTGCCATACCGATTATTACACGCTTTCCGGTGCCGATCCGGAAGGTTTGTTTCCCGCCATCCTTGGCCATGAGGGTGCCGGTATCGTGGTTGAAGTGGGTGCAGACGTCAAATCACTCCGTCCGGGGGATCATGTCATTCCTCTGTACACGCCGGAATGCCGGGAATGCAAGTTCTGTCTATCACGCAAAACCAATTTATGTCAGGCCATCCGTGCGACGCAGGGACGCGGCCTAATGCCGGATGGCACTTCACGCTTCTCACTCGATGGCAAGGCCATTATGCACTATATGGGTACTTCGACTTTTTCCAACTATATTGTCGTTCCTGAAATTGCTTTGGCAAAGATTCGTGAAGATGCCCCTTTTGATAAAGCCTGTTACATCGGCTGTGGTGTGACTACTGGCATTGGTGCGGTACTGTTTACTGCCAAAGTGGAAGTCGGAGCAAATGTCGCTGTATTCGGACTGGGAGGAATCGGCCTGAACGTCATTCAGGGTGCACGCATGGCGGGTGCTGACAAAATCATCGGTATTGATCTCAATCCTGAACGGGAAGCATTGGGCCGCCAATTTGGTATGACGCATTTCATCGATCCAAGCCAGGTGGAAAACGTGGTGGATGCTGTGATACAACTGACTGACGGTGGTGCAGACTACAGCTTTGAATGCATCGGTAATACCACAGTTATGCGTCAGGCTCTGGAATGCACACATAAAGGCTGGGGGCGCAGCATCATCATTGGAGTAGCCAAAGCCGGTGCTGAAATCAGTACCCGTCCGTTCCAGCTCGTTACCGGCAGAAAATGGGAAGGCTCTGCCTTTGGCGGAGCACGCGGCCGTTCGGATGTGCCACGAATCGTCGACTGGTATATGGATGGCAAAATCAGCATTGATCCGTTGATCACACATACATTGAAACTGGAAGAAATCAATGAGGGCTTCAAGTTGATGGAAGCAGGCGAATCGATTCGTTCAGTAGTCATTTTCTAAGCGAACGGTGATATGACTGTCAAACTGGAAACCCGGAACCAGCATCGCTGTTTTGATGGCGTTCAGAGCTACTATCAGCATCATTCGGAAATTATCGGCCTGCCGATGCGCTTTTCAGTGTATGAACCGCCACAGGTCCAAGAAGCTGGAGGACAGCGACTCCCGGTATTGTTCTTCCTCGCCGGACTGACTTGTACAGAAGAGACTTTCATGATCAAGGCCGGTGCCCAACGTTACGCTGCTGAATTGGGTCTGATACTGGTCAGCATGGATACCAGTCCGCGCAATACCGGTATCCTGGGGGAAGCGGATGACTGGGAATTCGGAACGGGAGCAGGATTCTATCTTGATGCGACAGAATCGCCCTGGTCCAGATATTTTCACATGGAGAGCTATGTAACGAGGGAATTGTATGACATTATCCTGGACCGATTTCCGGTTGACCCTGAACGTGTTGGAATTTTCGGCCATTCCATGGGAGGACATGGCGCGTTGACACTGGCACTGCGCCACCCCGGACATTATCGGTCAGTTTCGGCGTTTGCACCGATCGCAGCACCGACTCAATGTCTCTGGGGACAGAAAGCATTCAGCCGGTATCTGGGAGAATCTCCTGCAAACTGGCGTAAACATGATGCTACCGCACTGATTGAATCAGGCTGCCGATTACCGATCCCGCTGATCGATCAGGGGTTGAACGATCCATTTCTGAAGGATCAGCTGCACCCCGGCTATTTTGAAGCGGCTTGTCAGCAAGCCGGGCAGTCTGTCATCCTGCGCCGCCATGCCGGGTATGATCACAGCTATTTCTTTATCAGTACTTTCATTGAAGATCATCTGCGACACCACTACACCTGGCTGACATCAAATGACCAGTGATACAAAATGTGTGGAAACGATCAAGGCAAAACGACTGGATAGGCTCTCGTCCGACAAAACCAGCTAAAACGGTCATTCTGGGTTGATCAGAAATGGCGGCAGATCAGTATGAGAATTGCCGCCATTTCCACAGTAATGGCATTTTCCGGGTGATCAAATTACAACGACATCCGGTAACGGAAAGCCATTGAAGTTACTTGCATAGGAAGTTGTGTAAGCCCCTGCGTTGGGAATAAAGATGAAATCGTTTTCCTGGATATCTTCAGGCAGCATTTCATCGTGCATGAGGACGTCTACAGAATCACAGGTAGGGCCGGCAACCGACCAGGGAATCAAAGAGCCGTTACGCTGTGTCAGAATCTCGTAACGCAGTCCTTCGCTCACTTCGATGATGCCGCCGAATATTCCGGCATCCCAGTACATCCAGCGTTTACCGTTACGCGTGGCTGTACCGACCACACGGCATACAAAACAGGCTGAATCAGAGACCAGATAACGTCCGGGTTCAGCCATGACGTGAATATCTTCCGGCAAGTCGGCGATAGCCTCGTTGATGACTTCTGCGATAACCTCGATAGAAGGAATCGGCTTGACGTGTCGTACCGGATACCCCCCTCCCAGATTCAGCAGACGTGGCTTGAGACCGGCTTCGCGCATGCTGGCAAACACAGTCTGGGCACGCTCGATTCCTACCCGCCAGTTCTGTGGATTGCGACACTGAGAACCCACATGAAAAGTAACACCCGCCAAATCAGCTTTCAGTCTGACCGCTTCATCGATGATCTCACTCACATCGACCAGATGAGTTCCGAATTTTCCTGCCAGCGGCCAGTCACTCCCGATATTGGGAGTATCGATACGCAAATACAGTTTAGCATCCGGTTTGATACTGACGATCTTGCGCAACTCCTCGATGCTGTCCAGCACATACCATTCCACGCCTTTCGCAGCCGCGTACTCGATATAGGCACGTGATTTCATCGGGTTGCTGTAAAAGATTTCGGCAGCCGGGACACCCAGGCTCATCAAAAGATCGAGCTCGGCGATTGAAGCAATCTCGAAACCCACACCTTCCTCGATCAGTGTTTTCAATACACGTGGATCTGGATTGGCTTTGGCTGCGTAATGCGGGCGCACGCGCGGCATGGATGTCTTGAATCGTCGGGCTTTGTTGCGAATGATATTGCTGTCGATCAGCAGGAAGGGTTTCTGGTAACCCTGTTTCAACCTGGCTTCCACCAGGGAAAGATCAATGCTGACTTCAGGATGTGTATCGAAAACGATACTGGTTTCTGTTTGCTGTTGTACTGCGGCGAATGATTTTTTCATGAGAGCTTCTCCTGGAAATTGCTACGTTTCGGGGATATGAACTTGAACCCAGTCAGTCTGAATAAACAGGTTTATTTTGCTTCTCATGATGACCTCCTTATGGGCTGCAGAAATTTCTAAAGGGACGCATTATATGCTTGATTTTTCCAGAATCAAGTATTTTTTAAAATTATTTTTATCAAAAAAATATATTAATAATCATGGCATTAGAATCCATAAATCAGATATGGTTCTGCGCATATCGCATCAAACGCATACTGACTTTTTAACTGGCAGCTTTAACTGGAAAAAAAGTCATATATCGACCTGTTTGATGCGCAATTTTCTCTGCCATCATGGCAGGAAAAAATCTGAATCTGATGCAGACATTTCAATCACAGATCTGTATCTATTCCTCTGCTATGACCTTGATCCATCCGGAAATAGTCGTATGAGAACATCTTGCGATACTTCCTGCCTGAATGAATCATTTGCATCTGAAACAGGTGCAGGAGTAATATCCTGAATAGTCAGCTCTACAGAAGAACTGACATCTATACAGATCAACCAGAAGGAGATGATCATGAAGAAAATTGGTAGTGCTACCGTTTTCGCTGCAGTCATGCTGCTTTTTTCGTTCAATAATGCATTTGCTGATAGTGAAGGGTTGCCGGCGGATCGTGTCATTACTGCGATTCAAACTGCGGTCGCTGCAAATCCGGGGCTCATTCACGAAGTTGAAGTCGATCAAGAGCATGGAAAATTGATCGTTGAGATAAAAATCATCGATGCCAAAGGTCAAAAAACCAAAGTAAAGATCGATCCGGAAAAAAATGAGGTAATACGGTAACGTTATCCACCGGTAGTTCGGCAAGTCGAACAGAAAATTTCACTCCACGTCACTTGCCGAGCTATCTGCGTTACTTCTCCCCTGTAAAAATCCCTCAAATAGGAATGCTCCGTGTCTGTTGACGCTTCTACTGGCAATCATTCAATAATCCCTGCGTAATTGAATGGGTGGAAACCTTGTGTAATGGATTTCCTGCTGGCACCATATCGCCTGTTTATCCGACGCCTGATAATCGGGCGGTGGATCATCATTACTTCATACGGGAATTTGCATGACATCTGCTTCATCCGCAACAATACAACCGCCCAGAATTCCACGTGTCGGCTTTGTTTCACTGGGTTGCCCCAAAGCCACCGTGGATTCCGAACGAATCCTGACCTGCCTGCGGGCTGAGGGCTATCTGATTTCACCCAGTTACGCCGATGCCGATCTGGTCGTCGTCAATACCTGCGGTTTTATCGACAGTGCCGTGGCCGAGTCACTGGAAACGATCGGTGAAGCGCTAACGGAAAATGGCAAGGTAATCGTGACCGGTTGTCTGGGCGCAAAAGAAGATGTGATCCGGCAGGCACATCCCAGCGTACTGGCGGTGACCGGCCCTCAGGCAACCGAAGAAGTGATGCAAGCCATCCATCGTCATCTGCCCAAGCCACATGATCCCTATCTCGATTTAGTACCGCCCCAGGGAATCAAGCTGACGCCGAAACACTATGCCTATCTCAAAATTTCCGAGGGCTGCAATCACCGCTGCACGTTCTGTATCATCCCCAGCATGCGCGGTGATCTGGTCAGCCGTCCGGTGGGAAATGTGTTACAGGAAGCACAAAATCTGGTGGATGCCGGCGTCAGGGAACTGCTGATCATTTCCCAGGATACCAGTGCCTATGGTGTCGATATCAAATACCGGACCGGTTTCTGGCAAGGCAGACCCATCCGCTCTCGCATCACTGAACTGGCACGTGCACTGGGAGAACTGGGGATCTGGATACGCCTGCATTATGTCTATCCCTATCCGCATGTCGACGAGCTGATTCCACTGATGGCCGAAGGCAAGCTCCTGCCTTATCTGGATATCCCTTTTCAACATGCCAATGAACGCATCCTTAAGCTGATGAAACGCCCTGCCAACAGTGAGAATGTACTGGCACGCATCCGTCAGTGGCGCGATATCTGTCCGGATATCGCATTACGCAGCACCTTCATCGTCGGTTTTCCGGGTGAAACCGAGCAAGAATTCGAAGAACTATTGGCTTTTCTGGAAGAAGCACAGCTCGACCGGGTAGGAGCATTTGCTTATTCACCCGTCAAAGGTGCGGCCGCCAATGCACTACCTGATCCGGTTCCTCCTGAAATACAACAGGAACGCCTAGCCAGATTCATGCAACACCAGGAGGAAATTAGCAAACAACGTCTGGCTGCGAAAAAGGGGCAGCAATTCAGGGTGCTGGTGGATACCGTAGATGAAAACGGTGCAATTGCCAGAAGCTATGCCGATGCGCCGGAAATTGATGGTGTTGTTTACATCAATGATGCCTCAACCCTCAAGCCCGGTGACTGGGCGGATGTGCGCGTTATCGATACCGACATCCACGATATGTGGGCAAAAAAAATCTGAAACCGGAACCGGCTTCAGATTCATCCTGTTACTTGCAGTTACCATAACAAACCGGGGCAACTTCAGGAAAAATCATGTGCGGGCAGACACACAACCCGCACATGGAATCTCCTGTTAAAACATCAGCAATGATGACCTGAGCTTAAGCAAGAGAAGCAAATTGTGTTCCGCTGCGGCGGCGAGTGCTGAAGAAGATCATACCCAATCCAGCTGATAGCAGCAGCAATGTACCGGGTTCACTGATCTCTTTAGGGTTCTGAGGATCTTCAAGCTTGTGAATCCAGGTTAACAATCCCTGACTAGGTACTCCCTGTGCATCAGTACCTGGCACAAGAGAATAAAAATCCCATTTGTCACTTCTGTAGTCATCGGCAACATCAGCTTCGTCCAATGCAGCTAGCCAAGTATTGGCCGTGGTCCTTGCCCCACCAAAACTATCCGCGGTAAAGTTTCCATCAGTTAAAGCAAATGGATTAGTTGTCTCCTGCAGAACTTCCCAGACAGCCAGTTGCAATGCGACATCGTTACCAGTATTGCTACCACCACCGCCATTACCTGCATAGTTGTCAAACAGCCAATTGATACGAGCGAAGGCTGGATCATTTGGGATAGTCGTACTACCATTCGCTGGTTGAAGCGTATACGTAAGCAGACCTGGTTTCAGTGTGTTGACAATATCAATGCAAAAAGCACCAAATATGTCATTAGTATTCCAAAGGGAATTCGTACTACTATTGACTTTAAACTCGAATTGACCAGCGTTAACACCTGAATATCCAGTAATCGCTCCAGTTCCGTGCGTACCAATCCAGCCATCACCGGCACGCGTTATCGTAATCGTATCCGCCCAGCTTGCCGAAGCAAACGAGAGCGAAGCTACAGCTGCCGCCAGAATAGTGGCCTTTCTGATATTCGACCCCATTTTTTTATTCAAAAATGTTTGCATTGCATTCTCCTTGTTAAATTTATTTTTGCGTGACACCCGATACCTCCGAATATCCCTATTCCCTATTAAGCACGAACCATGCCATATAAAAATACAATTTATAAACAACAGGATATGAAATTTTTCTATATATTGATTTGCTGAATGTAAAACAACCTGACAGTTTTACGGCGAGTTGAACCTGTTCTTCAGAAAAAAATCTCAATGGAAGCCATTAATTTATTTACAACGATACAATTGGAGATCGCAGTAAAAATGACAACGATGAAGAACCGGATCGAGAACAGCCTGCAATCATTGCAGCCACAGTTTCTGGAAGTAATCAACGAAAGCTATCGACACGCTGTACCGGAGGGATCTGAATCTCATTTCAAGGTGACGATCGTTTCCGACGCATTTGATGGCAAAACGCTCGTGGCGCGTCATCGGCTGGTCAATACCACGTTGACACAAGAAATCATCCGTTCGATTCATGCACTGGCGCTGCATACACTGACACCTGCAGAGTGGCAGGCTCGCAATGAAACAGCACGCGAATCCCCGCCTTGTCTGGGTGGCTCGATCGCAGAAAAACGGGCCGGAGCCGGAAAGAAATGATTTTCTATAAACAAATGTATTGATTGTTTCAGGAAAAATCGGAGAAAGGACTATGCGTAAACTGTTAAATTTTCTGACGAATTTTCTGGCACCTGCCTCTCTACTGGTTTTAGTATCGATGCTGGGGGGCTGTGGTTATAACACGTTGCAGTCTACCGATGAGCAGGTTCAGTCGAGCTGGTCGGAAGTGCTCAACCAGTATCAGCGCCGGGCAGATCTGATTCCGAATCTGGTCAATACCGTCAAAGGTTTTGCTGCCCAGGAAAAAGAGGTGCTGCTGGGTGTGACCGAAGCTCGTTCCAGAGTTGGCAGTATTCAGGTATCGCCGGAGCTTATCGATGATCCCGAAGCTTTTGCCCGGTTTCAGAATGCTCAGGGCGAGCTGACCGGTGCGTTGTCGCGACTGCTGGCCATCGCGGAAAACTATCCTCAGCTCAAATCAGATGCAAACTTCCGCGATTTGCAGGCACAGCTGGAGGGGACAGAAAACCGCATTGCGGTCGCTCGCAATCGTTATATCAAGGCTGTTCAGGAATACAACGTGACGGTGCGTTCGTTTCCGGGCAATCTCACTGCAATGATGTTCGGGTTCAAAGTAAAACCCAACTTCACGGTGGAAAATGAAAAAGCGCTCTCCACTCCACCAGCAGTCGATTTCGGGGCGCCTGCCACTGCACAATGATCGATACCTCCCGGTATTTTCGCCAAATCATGCGGTATCCGGTCATGATCCGCTGCATCAATCTACTATCCTTGGTACTGCTGCTCGCCTTGGCCAACGGTGCACTGGCCGAAATCGCCGTACCATCGCTCAAATCACATGTCACTGACCTGACGGAAACACTCTCCAGTATGGAAATTTCCCGGCTGGAACAGCAGCTGACCGATTTCGAAGCAAAAAAAGGCAGTCAGATCGCCTTATTGATTATCCCGACCACGCAACCCGAAACCATCGAGCAATATTCGATACGGGTAGCCGAGGTGTGGAAACTCGGCCGCAAAGGTATCGATGATGGCGTATTGCTGCTGGTTGCCAAGAATGACAGAACCCTGCGCATCGAAACGGGTTATGGACTTGAAGGTGTTCTGCCGGATGCTCTCGCCCGGCGCATCATCGATGAAATCATCGTGCCAAAATTCAGGCAGGGTCATTTTTTTGGTGGATTACAGGCCGGAGTCGAACAGATCATCAGCATCATCGAAGGTGAAACCCTGCCAGAATCTGAACCGGCTGGTGGAGCGAGTCTGGCGGTAGAAAACATCATCCCCTTTCTGTTCATTGCACTGGTATTGGGGAGAACGCTTCAATCCATGTTCGGAAGAATGGCAGGCGCCACGATCACGGGTTCGATTGCAGGTGCTCTCACCTGGCTGATTTCATCCTCGATCGCGGTTGCTTTGCTCATTGCCATTGCGATATTCGTTATCAGCCTGTTTGAACAAACCGGGAGAATCATACATCGAGGTGGGCCCGGATACAGAAACTGGCCTGGAGGAGGTTTCTCCGGTGGCGGATTCCGTGGGGGTGGAGGTGGTTTCGGGGGCGGTGGTGCTTCAGGAAGATGGTAACCAGGGAAAAATATGGATCCCGTGCGTATTCTTCGACACCTCATCACAGGCCAGTCAGCTATAAAACAGGCATTTCCACCTGCCACGCTGACGGTAATCGAACAGGCCATTGCACATTCTGAAACTCTGCACGGAGGTGAAATCGTCTTTGCGGTAGAAGCCTCACTCGATCTGCCTCTGTTACTGCAAAACCAGATTATTCGTGAACGGGCTATCGATGTCTTTTCCCTGCTGCGGGTATGGGATACTGAACATAACAATGGTGTGCTGATTTATCTGCTGATGGCAGATCATGATGTAGAAATCGTAGCGGATCGGGGTATTCACACTAAAGTCGATCAGGCCATCTGGGAAACGGCATGCGGTACCATGAAAACTGCCTTTAGACACGGGCAATTCGAACAAGGTGTTCTTGCCGGAATCGATCTGTCAACTCAGGTTTTGCAGCAATTTTTTCCAGCCAGCACTGATAAAAGAAAAAGTGAACTCCCCGACAAACCAGTGGTATTGTGATCAAGTCCGATCAGCCAGATCTGCGAAATTGAAAACAATATGAATCAGTCTTGATATGGCTGTTTCACCACCGGTAAAGCTATAATACCGCCGCTGCTCCTGCCCGCACTGGATGAAAGCTCACCGCAATGTAAAAAATCACGTGAAGAATCCACGTAAAAAATGAACGCTATCGGGTAGCAGCGCTACTGAAAATGATTCATAAGCATATTACCAATCTCAAGGTGGATCATTCTGGCTACTCGGCAAGAACTTTCTGATTTCCTGAGCGAAATCGAGCTGCGTGCGTACAAGCAAGCATTATTCGCCGTGCAGGATGAGCATGCCGCACTGGATATCGTACAGGACTCAATGATGAAGCTGGTCGAGAAATACCCGCACAAACCACTCACCGAGCTTCCTCTCCTGTTTCAGCGAATTCTGCAAAATACCATTCGTGATTTTTACCGGCGGCAGAAATCCCGTTCACTCTGGGTGACCTTGTTCTCATCGTTCATGCCTGATTCGAATGAAAAAGAAACCGGATATTCGGATATCCCCGAATCACTACCGGTGGCACAGGATTTTGGTTATAAAAACAATCCCGGTACTGCGGCAGAACAATCCGAGCTCATCGAACTGATCAGCAAGGCACTGGAAACTTTACCGCCACGTCAACGGGAAGCCTTTCTGCTGCGTTACTGGGAAGAGATGGATGTAGCCGAGACAGCGAAAATCATGGATTGCTCGGAGGGAAGCGTAAAGACACATTGTTCCCGTGCCGCACATACACTCGCTGCTCTGCTGGAAAGTAAAGGAGTCAAACGATGAACGAAGAGGAAGAAACGGGAAGGACCATAGCAAGGCTGTTGGATCGCAGTCTGAACGACGTTACTCCGGGCACCCTGTACCGTCTGCAGGCAGCGCGCAGAGCTGCTCTGGAACATTACCAGCCGGCAGAAAAAGTGCTTCATGCAGGTGTTGGAATTTCAGCCCAGAGCGGATATCACTGGCTTTCTGCACATGCCGGCAGATTGCTGCTGACAGCAAGCCTGCTGCTTTTTCTCGCAATCCACAGTTATTGGCAAATGAATAACAGGGTCGATGACACCATACTCACTCCGGTCATTCTTACCAATGATCCACCGATTGGGTCGCAAGAAATCGAGGATACTGCCAATGGCTATGAAGCAGCCGATGAAGATACTGTTGAAGAAACGGATTCCCGTGAGGATACTGATCATGGTAATTATGGCGGTGAAGCCGATACTTCAGAAACTGAAAGTAGTACTAATGGCACAGCAGATTCCGATGACGTCACCCGTTCCTTTGATTCCACTGAGATTCAGGATACTGAAAATACAGCTGAAGCCCCCTATACAACCAATTATGATCAGGATCCAGTGACTGAAGAGGATACCGGTGTTACCAGCGGTGATCATTTGCAAAACTCCGAAGACACCATTGATTCCTACGATACGGAAAATACTCAGGATTCAACCGCCACAATCGATGAATGATGCATTTCTGCAGTAACTTATCGGGGAAAATGACCGGATCCGATCCGGTCATTTTCTTCAAACGGTAGCAACAACCGTTTCCGCATTACGCCAAATTATCTTTTTTTGTGATCAATGCAATCCAACATCAGCGATCTGCCCCATACGGTTCCCCCTGATTTTCCGTCACACTGGCAAACATGGATCGGCCCCATACTCAATGAGCATGAGCAGATTCATGCCTGGCTGGAAACCGATCTCGACGGTCAGTTGAATTTTTCATCAGGGTTGGTCGTCATTACGACACACCGGATTTTCTCCAGAATGGCAAACGATGAAAACTGGCAGGTATGGCCTTGTCGGCAGGATATGAAACTGACTTATCAGGATCATGCCGGCGTTTGCAGTATCGAATTGTCTGATACCCATGCGCGGCTTGCCTGCTGGCATTGCACGCTGGGCAGGCATCAGGCGGTGGATCAACTGATTACTCATTTTTCCCGGCTGATTACCGCACATGACGCCGCGACAGAACTGACCGGAAGCAACGTTGCGGATAATGAATCAGCTTCAGCAGAAGGTGGCGAAAGCTCCCCTGCCAGCGATCAGGAAGCAACTGCCACTCCACCCTCCACCTGGACGCTGTTCCGACTCTGGCGTTTCGCCAGGCCATACAAATGGCAGTTGCTCACCGGTTTCATACTGATGCTGGGCAGCACCGCAGCCGCACTGGTGCCGCCCTATCTGACCATGCCGCTCATGGATAATGTGCTGATTCCGTATCAGAACGGTCATCCAATCGATGTCGATCTGGTGACGTTCTATCTGTCCGGTCTGCTGGCAGCAGCCATCCTGGCATGGATACTGGGCTGGTTACGCACCTATACACTGGCCAGGGTATCAGAGCGTATCGGCGCAGATCTGCGAACGACGACCTATGAGCACCTGCTCAGTCTTTCACAAGCCTATTTCGGCGGCAAGCGTACCGGCGATCTGATGGCGCGCATCGGCGCGGAAACTGACCGGATCAACCTGTTTCTTTCGCTCAATCTGCTCGATTTTGCCACGGATGTGCTCATGATCACCCTGACCGTCATCATCCTGGTGTCGATCAATCCATGGCTGGCACTCATCACCCTGCTCCCTCTGCCGATCATTGCCTGGCTGATTCATCTGGTTCGCGACCGGTTGCGCGTCGGTTTTGAAAAAACCAACCGGGTCTGGGCTGAAGTCAACAACGTTCTGGCAGATACCCTGCCCGGCATCCGTGTCGTCAAGGCATTTGCGCAGGAAGAAAGGGAAATCGAGCGCTTTTGTACAGTCAACCAGCGCAATGTGGAAATCAATGATCGCGTCAACAAAGTCTGGGCACTGTTCACTCCCACAGTAACGTTGCTGACAGAATGCGGTCTGCTGGTCGTCTGGATTTTCGGTATCTGGCAGGTATCACAGGACCACATCACCGTTGGTGTACTGACTGCTTTTCTGGCCTACATCGGTCGCTTTTATCTGCGACTGGATTCGATGAGCCGGATCGTCTCGGCCACACAAAAGGCAGCCGCTGGAACCAAACGGATCTTCGATATTCTCGATCACGTTTCCAGCGTTCCCGAACCGGTAAAACCTGTTCATCTGCCGGTGATGAAAGGCCATATCGAGCTGCGTAACGTCAGTTTCCGTTACGGGACACGCCGGGTTATCCAGAATCTTGATTTCACGATCGAGCCCGGTGAGATGATCGGACTGGTCGGACACAGTGGTTCAGGCAAAAGCACGCTCATCAACCTGATCTGCCGTTTTTATGATGTCACCGATGGTTCCATTCTGATCGACGGCGTCGATATCCGTGCGCTTCCTATCGCGGAGTATCGAAAACATATCGGGCTGGTACTGCAGGAACCCTTCCTTTTCTTCGGTACCATTGCCGAGAATATCGCCTATGGCAAACCTGGTGCCTCCCGCAAGGAAATCATCGCAGCAGCACGTGCTGCCCATGCTCATGAATTTATTCTGCGCCTGCCTTACGGTTATGATTCCCTGGTGGGAGAACGCGGACAGGTATTGTCAGGTGGAGAAAGACAGCGTATTTCCATCGCCCGGGCATTGCTGATCGACCCGCGCATCCTGATACTGGATGAAGCCACTTCGTCAGTCGATACTCAAACCGAGCAGGAAATCCAGGGAGCACTCGATAATCTTGTTTCCGGCCGAACGACCATTGCAATTGCCCATCGCCTCTCAACCTTGCAGGAGGCAAGCCGGCTGGTCGTACTGGATCACGGCAGAATCGTGGAAACGGGAAACCATGAAGAATTGATGGCTCGCCAGGGACATTATTACCAGCTTTATCAATCCCAATCGCGCAGCAGTGATGATGAAAACCGGCCTGATACATCCGAAAAAATAATGGATATCCGAGGAAACCGTGTATGAATCTGTCTGACTGCAAACTGAGCCGAAATGCCTTCGGCAAACTGGTCGTCACGACAAAGGATCAGATCCATGAAGGTGTAGTGCCTGTGCGCGCATTCCCGATCACGGCCATCAATGAAGGTATCGCACTGGTCGATGGCCACGGCCATGAAGTGACCTGGATAGACAGCCTGGCTGAATTACCCGAAACAGAACGTATTCTGATCGAACAGGAACTCGCCAGCCGTGAATTCATGCCCGAGATAAAGTGTATCGACAGAGTTTCGAGTTTCGCCACACCCAGCACCTGGCAGGTACAGACGGATCGGGGAGAAACCTGCTTTATCCTCAAGGGAGAGGAAGATATCCGTCGTCTGTCACTGGCTACCCTGCTGATTACTGACAGTTACGGCATCCATTTTCTGATTCGCGACCGATCAATGCTGGATCGCCACAGCAATAAGCTGCTGGATCGTTTTTTGTGAAATGAGACAAAAGCAACATTTAAGACTTTCTTTATCGCACTGCAGCCATTCCGAAAAGCTGATACAGAGATCGTGTGACCTGAATACTATCACTGACGGCAAGTCGTCCAAGTTCACCACGTATCAGCCGGTGATCGAGCGTGAACAGCTTGAAGCGTACGACAGAGGGAGCCGGGAGACCGGCACTGACCAGATCATCGATCAGGCAATCGAGCGGCCAGGCTGGATTGGCGGCTGAGGTAATCATGGCCAGCACCGAATGGCCGATTGGATCGTTGAATGTGGCTGCATCCGAGAGTACGAGTGCCGGACGGTTTTTGGCAGCCGTACGGTCGGTAAACGGAAAAGGCACTTTCAATACCGTGAAACGTTCATAACTCACGATAAGCTTCCTCATCGGCTGCGCCTGCCCACTCGGAAAGCGTTCCCTCCACTGCTTTCAAGTATTCGATATCGAGCGGTTGTACACGTCGAATGCGTGCACTACCATCATCCGACATTTCCCAGATAATCAAATCGCCCGGTTTTATACGCAACGCTGCACGAATATCAGCCGGTATCGTGGTCTGTCCCTTTGAGGTTACTTTTGCAATAATAGTCATCTTGATTCCTTACTGTAAGGAAATAATACTTTATTACAACCTTTCTGCCATTGCAAGAATCTGATTATGTATGTAGTGCACTCGCTTTCAGCAAGAAATGAAAGGTATCCAGAAAAATCCAGGTTTGCTGTAAACCGATTTGGCATATCGCGCGTTAATTGGAGGGTGTACATTCAGATCCTTCCTTCATGTCAACTCCTATTGCAATTCATACTGACCCTTCTGTTCACAGCACCAAAGATCTCAAGTTTCTTGAAATACGTTATCTGAACGGTCCCAATATGTGGACGTATCACCCGGTTCTGGAAGCAATCGTCGATATTGGTGAGCTCGAGAACTATCCGTCGGATACGATTCCCGGTTTTTATGAGCGATTGTCATCGTGGCTGCCATCACTGATCGAGCATCGCTGCAGTTATGGTGAGCCAGGCGGATTTCTGCGCCGTGTTCAGGAAGGAACCTGGCCCTGCCACATTCTTGAACATGTCACACTTGAATTGCAGAATCTTGCCGGAATGCGGGGAGGATTCGGTCGGGCACGTGAAACCTCGACTTCCGGGGTATACAAGGTAGTCGTCAGTGCATGGCATAAGGAAATAACGCTCAAGGCACTGTATCTGGCCCGGGAGCTGGTACTGGCCGCAATGGGATTCAATCAGATGCAACTCGCTTACGATGTGCAGCATGCCATCGGGCAGTTGCGTGACATGATCGATTCGCACTGGATCGGCCCTTCCACTGCCTGCATCGTCGACGCTGCTGCCGCTCATAATATTCCATCGATTCGTCTGCTGGATAAAGGCAATCTCATTCAACTGGGACATGGATCGCGCAGCCGGTATATCTGGACAGCGGAAACAGATCGAACCACGGCCATCGCTGAAAACATTTCACGTGACAAGGAACTGACCAAATCGCTGTTGCGTGCCTGCGGTGTACCCGTCCCGGAAGGACGTATCGTGACCGATCCGGCGGATGCCTGGCTGGCTGCCGAAGATATTGGTCTGCCCGTCGTGATCAAACCCGGGGATGGAAATCACGGGCGTGGCGTTTTTATCGAGCTGAGTAACCGTGAGGAAATCGAGGCCGCTTTTTCGATTGCCCTGCAGGAAGGTAGTGATGTACTGGTTGAACGCTATATTCCTGGAATCGAACATCGTCTGCTCATCGTGGGGGGGCAGCTCGTGGCCGCTGCGCGGGGAGATTCGGTCTTCGTTACCGGGAATGGCGTCTCCACGATTGCAAAATTGATAGAAGATCAGATCAATTCCGATCCACGTCGGGGTACTTCTGAAAATCATCCGCTCAATTTCATCGAGCTGGATAATGCGATTCGAATGGAGCTCGCACACCAGGGTTACACCAGTGATTCCATTCTGCCTTCAGGAACAAAGGTACGAATACAGCGCAACGGCAATCACGCAATCGATATCACCGATGAAGTCCATCCGGCGACGGCTGATCTGGCTGTACTGGCTGCCCGCATCATCGGTCTGGATATTGCCGGAATCGACCTGGTTGTAGAAGATATTTCACGCCCGCTTGCCGAACAAGGGGGCGCCATCGTTGAGGTCAACGCCGGCCCCAGCCTGCTCATGCATATCAAACCCGCTATCGGCAAACCGAGACCGGTAGGCGAGGCAATCATCGATCAACTGTTTCCAGATCAGGATCAGGGCCGTATTCCTGTCGTTGGCATTACCGGTAGCAAGGGCATGACGACCATTGCCCGTCTCGTCGCCAGTCTGCTCATGCTATCAGGCAGACGTACCGGTCTGGCATGCAGCAGCGGACTTTATCTCGATCACAGGAAAATCGATCACGGCAACTGCGCCAATCATAAATCCGCCCGCCGTATTCTGATGAACCGTACCGTTGAAGCAGCTGTTTTCGAAAATGGTTTCGATACCATGCTCGAGGAAGGTCTGGCGTATGACAGTTGTCAGGTAGGGATCGTCACTCGGATAGAACCGGCATTGCATTTTGCTCATCAGTGGATCGATACATCCGAACAGGTTTTCAAAGTACTCAGAACGCAAGTGGATGTCGTTTCTCCCACCGGAGGCAAAAGAGAAGGAGACATTTTGCCGGAAATCATACTGCCAACCGGTGCCGCCATTCTGAATGCCCAGGATCCCATGCTGGTTCAGATGGCGGATTTATGTCAGGGAGAGGTCATTTACATCAGTTGTGATCCCACACTGCCCGTGATCAGCGTCCACCGGCAGGAAGGAACAGGCCCGACCCGGGGAAAACGTGCGGTCACCGTGCGTAACTGGGAAATCCTGCTGATCGATGGAACGGCTGAAACAATACTGATCCGACTGGATGAACTGCAGGCAAAAACCGGCAATCATCCTGTGGAAACAGCACACCTGCTGGCAGGTGTCGGAGCAGGCTGGGCACTGGGTATGTCACCCGATTTCATTCGTACCGGTTTGATCACATTCCTGCAACACCAGGAAAAGCAATCGATCGTTTACCAAACTTTCTAAAGTCAGATCATTTAAGGAAAATATCCATGAAGGTATTACAAATTCGTGCACTGCGTGGACCCAACGTCTGGAGTAAACTTGCCGCTATCGAAGCCACACTCGTTTTCGAACAGAATGAATGTCTGCCTGACAGCATTCCCGGCTTCGATACACGCCTGCGTGAATATTTTCCGGATATCGCTCTGCTTCAGCCGGTCGACTGGCAGGAAACGACTCTTGCTCACATCCTGGCATTCATTACTCTCAAACTTCAGGAACGGGCGGGCTGTTTCGTCAGTTTCAGCCGCGTGATAAAAATGGCAGAGGCAAATACCTGGCGGGTCGTCGTGGAATATAGCGAAGAGGCCGTTGGCCGACTGGCGCTGGAGCAATCCCTCGCATTGTGCCGGGCAGTGGCAGAAGCCGCTCCGTTTGACACCAGCGAGGTAGCGAACCGTCTACGTGAGCTGTACGAGGACATCCGTCTCGGGCCCAGTACGAACTCGATCGTGCAGGCCGCTGTCAGGCGTAAAATTCCCTACCGCCGTCTGACTGACGGCAGTCTGGTTCAATTTGGCTGGGGAAGCCGGCAGCGGCGTATCCTGGCTTCCGAAAGTGATCTTACCAGTGTCGTTGCAGAATCCATTGTGCAGGACAAGGATCTCACCAAGATGCTTTTACATACAGCCGGTATTCCTGTTCCGACCGGGCGACCGGTGATCAGCGCCGATGATGCCTGGGCAGCAGCCTGTGAAATAGGTGCACCGATCGTCATCAAACCGCAGGATGGCAACCAGGGCAAAGGTGTTACGGCCAATCTGACCGATCGTGACCAGATAAAAGCGGCCTATCATGTCGCGGCGGAAAGAAGCAGAAATGTCCTGGTCGAACGTTACATCAGCGGACATGATTACCGGTTACTGGTCGTGGGCAACAAGCTGGTTGCAGCCGCAAGGCGTGATCCGCCACAGGTAGTGGGTGATGGCATCCACAGCATCGCTCAACTGGTGAAACAGATCAACAGTAATCCGCTGCGCAGCGAAGGACATGCAAATCTGCTGACCAAAATTCATCTGGATGAAATCTCTCTGACGCACCTTGCATTGCAAGGGCTCAATGCAGCTTCTGTTCCGGACAAAGGTAAGCTGGTGACATTGCGTAATAACGCCAATCTTTCCACCGGTGGCACGGCAACAGACGTAACAGACGAAGTTCATCCCGATATTGCCGAGTGTGCTGTGATGGCTGCCCGGATGACAGGCATCGATATCTGCGGGATCGATGTGATATGCAGTAACCTGTCACGCCCGCTGGGAGAACAGGGGGGAGCAGTCATCGAAGTCAATGCCGCCCCTGGTCTGCGTATGCATCTGCAGCCTTCATACGGCAAACCGCGTGCAGTGGGAGAAGCCATCATCGATCATCTGTTCGCGCCAGGTGAGAACGCACGTATCCCGGTAATCGCAGTAACCGGCACCAATGGAAAAACCACTACGGTGCGTTTGATTGCCGATATGCTGGAAAACAACCGGTTACGGGTGGGTATCGCCTGCACTGATGGTGTATTCGTCAACGGCCAGTGCGTGGATACGGGGGATTGCAGCGGCCCGCAAAGTGCCCGAAACATACTGTTCCACCCCGAGGTCGATGCGGCAGTACTGGAAACCGCGCGTGGCGGTATTCTGCGCGAGGGGCTGGGATTTGATTATTGTGATGTGGCCGTTGTCACCAACATTGGCCGGGGAGATCATCTCGGCCTGGCCAATATCAATACGGCTGAAGAGCTGGCAGCCGTCAAACGTACCATCGTGGAAAATGTCAACCCCAAAACCGGTGTTGCGGTGCTGAATGCAGATGATCCACTGGTTCTCGGTATGGCAAGCCACTGTCCGGGAAATGTCACCTTCTTTTCCCGCAACCACCGTCATCCGGTGATTCTGGAGCAGCGTGTTCAAGGCAAACGTGTAATCTACATGGAAGATCATCATATCGTCGTTGCAGAAGCGGGAACTGAACGGCGAATTTCCCTCAGCCAAATTCGTCTGACGAAAAATGGCATGATCAGCTTCCAGATAGACAATGCCATGGCATCTATTGGTGCAGGATTGGCCATCGAGCTCGATTGGACGACCATCTGCGCAGGACTGGCCGATTTCGTCAGCGATGCACAGACCGTTCCAGGGCGGTTCAATCTGTTCAATTACCGGGAAGCGACTCTGATAGCGGATTACGGCCATAACCCGGATGCCATGGAAGCCTTGGTATGCGCCATTGATCATATTCCTGCAAAGAAACGCACAGTGGTCATCAGTGCGGCAGGCGATCGCCGTAATGAAGATATCCGGTTGCAAACCCGGATCCTGGGGGATGTGTTCGATGAAGTCGTGCTGTTTCAGGACAAATGTCAACGCGGTCGAGCTGACGGTGAGGTGCTCGGGTTATTGCGGGAAGGGTTGGAGAATGCCAAACGTGTGCGCAAGGTCAGTGAAATCCGCGGCGAATTCAAGGCGATCGATACAGCGCTGACCAATCTGGAAGCAGGTGAACTTTGCCTTATTCTGATCGATCAGGTTGAACAGGCACTCGGATATATTCACTCCCGTATTGCTGTGGCCTGACAGAAATCATTCTGAATCGGCATGCAGAAGTTCAGGCCCTATCCTGCTCGGTATCTTGCAGACGGTTTCGACAAGCCGGAAATCACGAACTATATTCAATAAGGCCCGCCATAGTGAATAAGATCACGATGACGGGTTTTTTGTGACACAAGCCTATGGGGGTTTTATAGTTATACAGTCAGTTACTTAGCGAATCAGAATATTTTCTCCACGACCCGCTTCCGGATCAGCGTCATTAGTGAACATAATGACGGCGATTGCACCGGAGTGTGCATGACGCATCGAATGATCGACGATCGCGTTGGCACCTTCAACCGGAGAAATTAGATCCAGCGTTGCCGCATCCCCCGCTCCTATCAGATAGGATTGCAGGGCATACTGGATGTTTTTGGGGTTGCCGCTGGGGTAAACCCGATCCCAAATCCCTGCTATGGGGTGAAGGGATGACAATTCATTGGGTCCGGCGTTGACGAAGTAAATGCGCACCCGTTCACCTGGTTTGGCCTGCAGCCAGCTGGTGGCTTCAGAATCATGCACCGGGTCATACTTGAAAACCCCTCCATTGAATACGACATTACTCCATTTGTTCTGCATCATGGCTGTTTTGTCGTCAGGATTTTCGTAATGCTCAGCCTGAATCAATACATATTCACGATCTGCCTTGGGTAATGCATTTGCATCTTTCGGGTCCACGATGATCACACCGTACATACCTCGTGCGATGTGTTGAATCATCGGATCAGAGCCACAGTGATAAAAAAATACACCGGGATTATCAGCAGTAAAGGTGTATTTTTTTGTTTCACCCGGCTTGATCGACTCGAAATCCTCCACCACATCCAGCCTGGCAGCATGGAAATCCATGGAATGGGAGTTCTTACTATTTTTGTCATTGATGAGGGTAAATTCCACCGTATCCCCTTCAGTGACCCGTACGACCGGACCGGGAACCTTACCGTCGAACGTCCAGGCACGATAAGTACTTCCCTTATTGTCGTAGGCCACATCGGTTTCAACTGCATGTAACGTTACCTGCACTGTTTTGGCTTCAGCCTGAATCCCCATCAGGAGAAAACCGCTTGCCAACATGCCCCTCAGTAATTGCTTGTACTTCATTCTCTTATTCCTCTTTTTTTATTGATCTGAACCACATTTGCAGACATGACGTAAATAAGCCGCCAGCTGATTGACTTCTTCATCACTGAAAACGCCCCCCCAGGCAGGCATCAGCACCGATTTGTTTGCAGCCAGCCCTCCCTTTTTGATCACATCGATGATTTCACTGTTGGGTATGTCGCCCATGCCCTTGGCATCACTGTGATCACGCGGCTGAACGGACATAAAGACGCTGTTGACACCGTTGCCATCCCGGTTCACACCATGGCACTGGGTGCAGTAAGTGTCATACAGACGCTCGGCATGCTCGAATGAATCATCACTGGCGGCAGCGGCCGGTTCCATGAAGGCAAGCAGTGAAATCAGACCGATGCTGGTCAGCCATGAAAAAGAAATTGAATTACGGCTATTCATTTTTTATCCTCCTTTGCGCTCAGTTGTACGATATAGCTGGTAAGTTTTTGCAGATCTGCATCAGAAATATCGAGTTTCGGCATCCAGACACCTTTGTCTATTTTTTGTGGATCCTTGATATAGCTGTAAATGAAGTCGGGTTGCAGACGCTTGCCCGCAGTCGCCATTTCCGGGCCGGATAACCCTCCTTTTCCGGGAACGGCCGAATGGCAGGCGGCGCAACCGCGCAGTTTATTGAAGTACATGGCGCCCATCGACATAGCAACTTTCTGATCCTTGAAGGCGCCTTTCTCGATCAGGCCATCAGGGTCGGTTAACGTCATCAGTGCATTGGCAGCTGCTTCGGCATCCTCCCTGGCCAGTTTGGGGTGAGGGGCAAGGGATGACTCATCCACCACGTCCTCCTTGGTGCCGGGTTTGACATGCTTGCGATAGAATTCACCGGCCGGGCGAATCTTCGCCGGGTCCTGCAGCCACTCCACCAGCCACTCCTTGTTGAATTTATTCCCGGCGTAGTGGAGATCAGGCCCTTTGCGCTCCCACAGCCGATCCAGAGAATTACTTTCCGGCTTGGTCAATGCATGGCAGGAAGCGCACTTTGATTGAAGTACGGCTGGCACATCTGCCGCATGAACGGCAAGTGACGTTGCGAAGAAACTCGCACCGATTGCTGCAAACAAGTAAGGTTTCATCATTTTCTCCTTTGGTTTGTTGTGTTACACATCATTCCTCGATGGGTTCTCCTTTGAAGACTTTGGAGTTATGCATTCCAAGATCTTTTTTCAGAGACTCTTCGTAATAAAAATCCGGTACAAACTTTTTGTCTTTCCATACATAGAAGGGATGATCAATTCCGACTTCCTCGTATTCAATCGTCGTCATGATTCCTCCATCGGGCTTATCTCCGTTGGTGGTGTGCGTATCGACATGGTCGTGAATCATCCACAGACCCGGGTTGTCCATATTGAGGATGACGTCGTAACGTTCACCAGGCCCGATGAGGACGGTATCGCCTTTGATGGGTTTATCCAGCGGGAATCCATCCTTGAACGCTATTTGTGAAATGTGGCCATGGGTGTGAATGGCGTGAACATGATCGCCTGCACCAATGAGTCGCAATCTGATGACATCCCCTTTCTTGACACGTATCGGCTGTGTTTCGGGAAAGGATTTGGCGTTGATCGTGTAGTAATCGAAAACATCTCCCGGAATACCGCCTTCACCCGGTTTGTTCGCCCAGGATGACACCCAGTCGGACAGCATCAGGATGTAATCCTTGGTCACCGTTTTCTCGATCGGGAGAGGGTTTTTGGGTTCCACGATGAGAGGACCCCACATGCCGCGCATGGTGACATGCTCGTTGACATTGACATGGCAGTGGTACCACATGGTACCGGCGGGTTCAGCCTTGAATTTATAGGTGAACGTATCACCGGGCTCTATCGCATGCTGGGTGGCATGAGGAACGCCATCGCTCTGCCAGGTGCCGCGCTGGAGCATGCCATGCCAGTGAATCGTGTGTGGCAGCGTGGTCATGTTGGTCACATTCACTGTGACATCATCTCCTTCCATGACATGGATGAGCGGTGCAGGAACCTGGCCGTTGAAGGCAAAGGTGTGGAAATCTCTTTTGCCGACCAGAACGATGCGTGTATCTTCAATGGATAAATCGAATTCACGTTTTTCCGCCTGGCTGGTCAGAGGAATCAGCGCCAGCACGACCAGCATCAGAATGATGTGGGTAAAGCGGTAAGACGAAAATAACGAGATTGAATTTTTCATAAAAACAGTCCTTTTGGTGTATATTATATACATCTTTTTCTGCACGAAAGACCTTTAAATACAGTCATATTTAACTTCTTCGGTGATCATTAACCACCTCCTCTTAAAGATATATTATTAATATATCTTTTGATGGATTTTACCCGTTCGATTCAGATTGTCAACCAGTCGGGCAGAAATAAAAAAGTGGGGATATACTTGCTAACCCCCACTCAATAAATGGGTAATACTTCATGAGACTGACGAATTACAGCGATTACGCGTTACGCATCCTCACTTATCTCGGTTTGAAAAGAGAGGAATTGTCCACCATTACGGAAATTGCGGATTGTTACGGTATTTCGCGCAACCATGTCGTCAAGATCGTGCATCACCTTGGCCAACTGGGTTATGTGGATACACTGAGAGGAAAGAATGGGGGCATCCGCCTGGCTCACGCCCCTGAGAAAATCAATATCGGTGAAGTAATACGTCATACAGAAACTTCGATGGATATCGTCGAATGTTTCAGTAATCAGAATTCATGCATCATCGGTTGCAGTTGTGTGCTGCGCACAGCCATTTCGGAAGCACTCTCCGCATTCATGGCCGTGCTGGACGACTATACGCTGGCTGATCTGATAGCGCCCAGACGTCAGCTGAGCAGAAAGCTGCACGTCATGCAGATATCTGACAGCCTGTCTGATTAATCGAACTGAAAGTTGTAGAACAGATCGACCGAACTGTCATCACCTGCCCGGGTGACGACTGAAACACGGGGGAATAAACTGTAGGTCAGCTTGGCAATACCGGCAGAAGCGGAGGTCAGGCCACGTTCATAACTCAGATAGGCACGTGATGACAACCGCTTGCCGATGGTACCGACCTGGTTAGTCAAAGATCCACCCGCCTGCTGCCGGATCGAGAAATCATCGATCCCCATTCCTTGCGTAATATTTTCCAGAACGCTTTCATCGGTACCTCCAAAGATACTTCCAGCTGCATTCAGCAGTAACGCATTATCCAGACCGCTTTTATCGGCCGGGCGTCCCAGCACGATCCAGGATAATTTCTCGGAATCGGGTACTTCCGGTTGCGATACCAGTTTGATTTTGGGATGCCTTACTGTACCGGTAATTTCCACACCGGCCTCCACTCGCATCCCACCCCGCACGGCCAGCGCATTGACGCTGCTGTCCTGGGAAGGCTGATCGATCACGTCGGATGAACCCGTATCGAAATCAGATTCCTGACTGGTGCGGACAGCGAGAATATTAAGCCCTGGATTATCGAGCGGCCCATCGAAGTTGACGATTCCGCGCCGAACCTGCAACCGCTGGCCGTAAGCTTCAAAACGGGTATCACGCGTGGAAATGGTGCCGATAGCGCTGAGCAGTTGATCAGGCTTGCTGAGCAGATGCAATTGTCCGGCCAGCCGTCCTTCCAGTCCGGAGGCACGCAAAAAGAATCGTTCTCCCAGATCAAGGATTGCATCCAGATTCACTTGCATGGCGGGTGATTCCGGCTCGGCTTCGGTCTTTCCACTGATGACGACATCATCGGCCAGTTCCGGCCTGCCGGCTGCGGGCTGCTTGATGAATCCAACATCGGTCATGATTTTTCCGGTGATATCGAGCGCCTGTTCCTTGAAACCAATGACACTGTTGCCGGAAACGACGATCCAGCGATCCGCCTGCTGCGCGATGGGCAAATGATCGAGTTCAACCGTCAGATGACTTTGCTGATTATGAATATCCAGGCTGCCATGGGCATTCAATTGGCCGGATTTCCGGGATAGTTTGATATTTTTGAGCAAGCGATCTTTCGACGGTTTTTCGAGAGGCGCAGTAAAATTGAGCGTTTCAAGCCGTAACCTATCCTGGTTGAAATCCACGGCCAGCCTGCCTTCCTTCAATTGCAATCCCTGATCCAGCAATGCAATCGTCAATTCATCCCCCGTCATCCTGCCCTGCAATTCCGGCTGGTCGAGTGTCCCTGCCAGGCTCGCCTGCGCAGTCACCCGGCCTTCACTGCGCAGATTATTGTTCAGTGCCGGACCAATCCAGGCCAGATCAGGCAGATTCAACTGCAGATCTCCCTTTAACGGTGCATTCTTTCTGATTTCCCAGGTGGAACCGGTTGATTGCAGTGGCACGCTGACCCGGGCAGTCGTTTCACCCACATGCTTTCCGCGAATGGTCAATTGCCCATTCAAACCATTGTTCTCCGCCTGAAGATCGAGCAGGAGCGTTTGCAGACCCAGTGCAAATGGTGTTTCTGTCGGCAGAATGAAATCTCCTTTCTCCCGCTGTATACGCAAATGCCCGGCCAGTTGCCGGTCAGCTGCAAGCTGCCAGTTTCCCCTCAGCTTCAATGGTTCAGTATGTTCGGATGAGAGATCGCCCGATTTTAGTGCAATCCCGGTGAAATTACCTTGTGTGGACCATTGTTTAGGTGTCCAGCGTGCATCCTGGATGTCGATTTCACCTGCTGCCGCCATTATCCGGGTATGTCCCAGTGCCACTGTCTCAGGACTGATCTTGATACTCGGTTGCGTCACCAGATCGAGTGGTACTGATCCTGTCAGAGATAGCTTCTCGATCACACCTTCCCACTGTTTACGCGAAGTATCACCGGATCCCCTTGCCAGAAACTGCACTTCTGTCGCCTGATCGATCTGGCTCGTCAGTGACAACTGATGCTGAGCCTGTGTACCGCTCAACCCGAGTGACAGCTTCTGCAGATGGGTTTGTGACCCCTGCTGGTATTCTCCCGTTTGGAGATCGAGCTGGAGTGCAGTTCCGCGCAGGTTTCCGCTGGCCTTGAGGTGTGCGAGCCGATGTTCCTCACGAAAGCCGACATGATTCGAATCGATCTCGAATGTGATATCCGGATGATCGATGGCACCCCCCAGTTCAACACGGGAGTGAATATCGCCCTGCAGTCCAAACCCGATCTGCGCCAGTTTGGGAGCAGATAACACCACTGCCAGACGATCCCCGGGATTACCCAGCGCTCCTTTTATTTCGAGCTGATTGTCACCCAGGCGCAGATGGGTATCACTGCGTATGTGAGCAGGCTGCTGCAGTACGAGGCTACCCTGGCCGGAAACAAGTTGATTGGCGAAACGACTGGGTTCAAACATAAAATCGATATTGGCAGCAGGTTGTAGAGCCAGCTGGCCGGCCAGATTGAATGTCGCATTCAGATTGGAGGGTGGTACATCGGCAAAGGCAGAAACATCGAATTGCCTGAGCAGCCCCTCAAAAGTGAACGGTTGCGACTCATCCAGTTGCAATGTGCCATGGCCGGACATACTCGAATCCCCTCGCACCAGATCGAGTTTCTCGATAGTAATGGCCGAGGCCGTGCGCACCAGGGCCATATCCATATTCAGCCGCAAAGCCTCATCGCGGAGCTTGATCGATCCTTGCTGAGATTCCTGATTGCCATCGAAATGCAGGTTGCCGGACAGCTTTGCCGGGCGCAGGCTGCTTTGCAGATCAGTCGGGTTCAGTCGTCGGACATGAATATCCGCCTGCCCGGTTTTCGTACTGATCTGCCAGTTGGCCTCCCCTGTCAGGCTGCCTGGCACTTCCTCCCGTTCAGACAAGCGCAATGCAATATCACTGAGCTGTATTTTGTCGTGGGTCAGATCGAGCAGCATATGGGCATTTTTCAGCGGTATGCCGTCCTGATCCAGCGGGCGTGCCATCGCATTACTGATGGTGATATGGCCGGTGAGTTGCTCTGCCTGCTTTTGTGCCAGCTGGCTGCTGAAACTCAGATCGGCTTTGGGCAAATCAGAAGAAAACACATTGAGATCCAATCCGCTCACCACCAGATTGGCTTCCAGCAACGGTAGTGCATCAAAAGGGTGTATGGTGAAATTACCTTTCCCTGCCAGTTTCCTGTCTGCTATGGTCAGCGCTGCTTGTATCTGCTGCAGATTGCCGCCCAGGCGAACAGCCGCATAACCAGCGGGCTCACTGCTGGTATTGGCAACGTTGGCCCAATTATAAAAAACCAGTTGTGAGGCCAGATCAAAGGGTGGATGTATCCCGATTTCCAGGTTGCCTGCTATTTTTCCCCATTCCAGACCGAGTGCCAGCGTTTGTAGATGATGGCGCTTGCCATCACTATCCAGCCGCAAAGCGAGATCGGTCATGACGATATCCGGCTGGTCGTTACCCAGTGTATAGCGCTTCAATGACCGGATACCCAATTTCTCGATCACCGCATCGACAGGGAGTGACAAATTCTCCGGCAGAGTAACGGGTTCCTCCTCCTGCTCAGAAGCAGCACTATGTACCTCGACTGACCGGATCATCAGTGTTTCGATATGCAGTTTTCCGGTCAGTAACTGCCGGGGCTGCCAGCGGAAAGTCATATCTTCGACTCTGGCGGTTAGTTCATCACTTTGATAGGCAATCATCCCGGCGTGAACGGTATGATGCAGACTGCCGTTCACCCCCGAAAATGTCAGTGCCCCTCCCGTGGCTTGAGAAGCAATCATCAGCAACCAGTGCAAACCGGCAGATGTAAAGATCAGCCAGTAGAAACCGCTGGTCACGGCCAGCACCACTACTGTCGCTATCCCCGCCAGCCATTTCCTGAGTCGTCGTGGAGGCTCTGCTGGAGGCTGTGGTGTGGGGTTCTCGTTCTCTGTGTGATTGTCCATATCAGAATGCCACTGCAATGGAGAAATGCAGTCGTAATGTTCCGGTATCATGTCGTCTTGCCAGATCCAGCGCAAAAGGGCCGGCAGGACTGCGCCAGCGTGCGCCGATACCATACCCTATTGCCAGATCGAATTGCTTCAGGCTGTCCGCTGCATCACCCACATCGGTAAATACTGCCGCTCCCCAGTCATTCGTAAGCCAATGGACGTACTCTGCCGTGCCGGTCGCAAGAACGCGTCCGCCAACGATTGCATCGCCTTCACGCACGCCGAGACTCAGAAAATCGTACCCGCGGATGGATTGAATTCCCCCGGCGCGGAACAGGTATTCCTGCGGGATTCCCTGACGCGATGAAGCCAGGGTGTAACCGGCTTCGGCACGAAAGTAGAGCGTATCCCGCCGGCCGATCGGCAGCCAGTGCTGATGTCGCAGATAGCTGCGAATGAAATCCTGATCCGACAGGACATAGCTGGAACCCCCTCCCAGCCGCACTTCCGAAACAAAACCGCGACGAACATTCACTGGATCATCGATGTCGTGATAGCGATACCATAAATCCAGCGCCAGGGTTTCATTTGTGGTTTTCGGTGCGCCAGAGGGTTCCCGCTGTTCGCGCTGCCAGTTGACACCCACCTGCAGGATGGAATTGGCGGTTGTCCGTATTCTGGAAAAATCTACCCGCTGATTGAATGTTTGCAGATTCTTGATATCGGTCCTTTCGACGCGCACGCCCGATGAATACTGGAAATGATTGGCATCGGGCAGGGTATCCACTCTTGTCGAGAAAGTCTGGCGTTTTTGTTCCAGACGCAACAAGCTGCTCAGATTCCAGGCACGCCCGAGAAAATTGTAGTCACGATAATTGACTTCACCGCGCGCACCATTATTGGAGCTGTAGCCAAGACCCGCGCCAATGTGTTTGGATTGTGCCTCAGTCAGTGTGACGATGACCGGTACAGCTTCATGTTGCATGGGATCCGGTTTGACGGTGACCGCTGCCGCATTGAACAGCTGGCTGTTTTGCAGTGCGGCCTGAAAAGCAAGTAACTGTTCCCGACGATACGGGTCACCAGGGCGGAAAGGCACACTGTTCTGAACCACATCCGGCTTGTAACGCTCCAGTCCGGTAATCTGCAGCTCACCATAACGGAAAGCCGGGCCGGAATCGATGGTGATCGACAACGTTGCCTGGGCGGTATCCGGATCCACTTTTGCCTGGCTCTCGACGATGCGGGCAGTGGCAAAATCCCTGTTCGCGATGCTGGAAAGCAAAGCAGATTTGGCATCTTCCCAGCGTGCACTGCGGAACACCTTACCTGGCGTCAGTGGCCACTCAGCGCGCAGCTGCTCTGCCCGGGCACGGTATGCGGGTTCATCCGCGGCCAGTGCTCCCTGGAATTCGATCGTTACAGCAGCTACGCGCGTGCGCGGGCCTGGCGTAATGCGCAATTCATACGCCTTGGCTTTGGCTTTGCCGTTTCCTTTTTTTTCGTCGAATTCGATTTCAGGGGTGAAATAGCCTTCCGTTGCCAGCAGCTCGATGGATTCCTGCCTGATTTTGCGTGCATACGCTGCCTGATCGATTTCATCCCTGAACGGTTTTGCCGGTAAGGTCATGTGTTTCTCCAGCAGCTTTTTGATGGAGGCAGGTGCAGTGATCGTCACGTCGACCGGATCCGGCTTTTTTTCCTTTTCATCAGCGGAAGCGGCCAGAACAGTGCCGCACCACAACAGATATAGCATACAGCATGACAGCAGCACAGCCGGCCACCTGTGCCAGGTTTGTCCGAGTACCCTGCCCGACCATTTCACATGGTCGTGATAACATTTGAACGTATGCCGCAAATGCAGGCTCCATTTGGTTGAAGTACCGGTGCAGACTTCAGTTGCGGAAGCAAAATTCATAAATAACTGCCTGCCGGTAAGAGATACCCATTTTACAACAAAAGGATTCCATGACCGTATCAAGCCCGTTTCAGCCGGATTGTCGCGATTGCCCGCGACTCGCGCAGCATCTGGATCAGATCAAAACCGATTACCCTGATTACCATGCCCGGCCGGTTGCCCCTTTCGGTGATTCTTCAGCAAAATTACTGATCGTGGGTCTTGCACCGGGATTGCATGGCGCCAACCGGACTGGCCGCCCGTTCACCGGTGATTATGCCGGGATACTTTTATACCGGACATTACACAAATTCGGCTTTGCCAGCCACGATGAATCAGTCAGTGCAGATGATCCACTTCGTTTGATCAATTGCCGAATCACCAATGCCGTCAAATGTCTGCCACCGGCAAACAAGCCTCAACCGGCAGAAATACGGCAATGTAATGCTTTTCTGGCAGTCGAACTGGATAATTTTGCGAGAAATGGCGGGCAGGCGCTGCTGGCACTGGGAACTATCGCTCATCAGGCCGTGCTGATGGCACTGGGATGTCGCAATGCCGATTTTCCCTTCAGCCACGGTGCAATTCATCGTGTCACAGAGGAACTGAGGCTCTATGACAGCTACCATTGCAGTCGCTACAATACTCAGACCAGACGCCTGACCGGAACCATGTTTGAGCAGATTTTCGACAGGATTTGTCAGGATATGGCTGCAACTCAATAAACAACAGGAGAATAAAATGCCTTATGTCAACATCCGGCTGGCCGGTACATTGACCCGCGAACAGAAACAGCAGATCGCCACTGAAATCACCGATACGCTCGAACGTATCGCGCATAAACCCAAGTCCTACACTTATATCGCGTTTGACGAGCTGCCGCATGAAAGCTGGGCGATTGGCGGCAAATTACTCGGTGACGATAAATAATGGAGTACTCTGCCCTTGCCGGATGCACATTTCGACGGTAAAGCATTCGTTCTGACACTGCCCGCCCAGCCGGGCGTATATCGCATGCTGAATGCGGCAGGTGATGTGATTTATGTAGGTAAAGCCATCGATCTCAGGAAAAGAGTATCGTCCTACTTTCAGAAATCCGGCCTGTCGCCGCGTATTCAGCTCATGGTGTCGCAGATTGCGGGGATCGAAACAACCGTCACCCGTTCCGAAGCAGAAGCACTGCTGCTCGAAAACAATCTGATCAAAAGCCTTGCGCCTCGCTACAACATCCTGTTTCGGGACGATAAATCCTATCCTTATCTGCTGCTGACCCGGCATATTTTTCCCAGGCTTGCGTTTTATCGGGGTGCACTGGATGACCGCCATCAGTATTTCGGCCCGTTTCCGAATGCGGGTGTCGTCAAATCCAGTATCCAGTTACTACAGAAAGTGTTTCGCCTGCGTACCTGTGAGAACTCGGTATTCGATCACCGCACACGACCTTGCCTGCTTTATCAGATCAAGCGCTGCAGCGGGCCTTGTGTCGGGCTGATCACACCGGAAGCGTATCAGCAGGATGTAAAAAGTGCGGCCATGTTCCTGCAGGGCAAACAGGATGAAGTGCTGAAAACGATCGAACAGAAAATGTTCACAGCATCCGATCAGCAGGATTATGAACAGGCTGCACAATTGCGCGACCAGATGCAGGCATTGCGCAAAATCCAGGAAAAACAGTTTGTCGATAGCGGCAAGGCACTGGATGCGGATGTGATCGCGTGTGCAATTGAACCGGACAGCCACGCGGTTGCCGTCAACCTGGTCATGATCCGCAGCGGGCGTCACCTGGGCGATAAAACCTTCTTTCCGCAAAACGTGTATGAAGCAGATATCAGTACGGTGCTGGAAGCATTTGTCACTCAACATTATCTGAACCGCAGTGTTCCCCCGCTGATCATCCTCGGTCAGAAAATCCGGGTAACACTGCTGCAGAAGCTGTTATCCGACCAGGCCGGGCATAAAATCACTCTGACGACCAACCCGATCGGAGAACGGCGCAAGTGGCTCGATATGGCAGCCGAAAATGCGCAACTGGCGCTGCAGCAGATGCTGATCCAGCAGGCCAGCCAGGAAGACAGACTGCAAGCCTTGCAGGAAGCATTGAATCTGCCTGGCCTGGCGCGCATCGAATGCTTCGATATCAGCCACACCATGGGAGAAGCAACGATTGCCTCCTGCGTGGTGTACGACCGTTTCGCCATGCGCAATGGTGAATACCGCCGCTACAACATTACCGGCATTGTGCCGGGAGATGACTATGCAGCAATGCGCGACGTGCTGCAGCGGCGCTATGCAAAACTTGCTATGGAGGAAGGAAAACTGCCTGATTTGATTCTGATCGATGGCGGTAAGGGACAAATCAGGGTTGCCAGTGAAGTGATGATAGAACTGGGGCTCAATGACATTCCACTGGTAGGCGTTGCCAAGGGAGAAACACGCAAACCCGGTCTGGAACAACTGATTCTCCCCTGGCAGGAAGAAGCACTGCACCTGCCGGATGACCACCCTGCTCTGCACCTCATCCAGCAGATTCGCGATGAAGCACACCGCTTTGCCATCCAGGGGCATCGCGCAAAGCGCGCCAAAACCCGCAAAATCTCCACACTCGAACAAATCTCCGGTATCGGTACGAAGCGCCGTCAGAGCCTGCTCACCCGCTTTGGTGGTCTCAAAGGAGTAAAAAACGCCAGCATCGAAGAATTACAGCAGACAGAAGGCATCAGCCGGTCACTGGCAGAAAAAATCTACCGGGAATTGCGCTAGAACGAAAACAGGCACCACCGATTTTCGGCAAAAAGTAAGCATTCACGCCTATCCGGCGTACCACCACCGAATGAAGTCATCCCGTATGCCTGCGTCATGACAAGGCACCGGCAGGTTCTTCCGGAAACCTGGCTGATTAAATTTATATAAAAACGCTTGACTTCTATCACCCATATCATTAATATCACAAATGAGATTGCTTCTCATTATCTCTCCTTCTCTCTCTCGGAGCAATCTCAACCCCTCCAAATCCCGGGCGGATTGTCCACCCGTCCGGGATTCTTCTTGTTTATCTGATATGCAGGGAAATTTTATCTACCTGAGGTTCCTCGAATACTTGGTTAGCCGTCATTATTTTGACTCAGGAGATATTTCCGTAACTGCATTTCCTCCCTCATGACATGAAGTATCAGCACGATATTTCCCTCATCGCTGTAAAAAATCCGACATGGGTTGCAGATAACCTCACGGTATCGAGACATCGAAAGACTGAGTAACGTTGATTAGCTCCGGCGGCTAGTATGCCCCGATAGAGTGAGGTGGGTTGCATTCCCGCGCGAAGCGTGGGAATAATTAACTTAAGAGCCGCTGATCAACACTGTGTTTTACAGATGAACAGAAGTGTGTCATTGCGGACACCAAAGGGGTGAAGCAATTCAGCAGCGAGGATGATAAAGGCACTGGATCGCCACGGCCCGGAGGGCTTGGCGACAACAGTGTTAGGGTTATCCGGGCTCTTTTTCTTCGAGCCCGGATGTTGGAGTATTGAAGCTAAAACGTTAAAACATCGTACTGATGGAAAACGCAACGGTTCTTGGAGTGCCTAAAGTATAGTCGTTCTGCCAATAATCCTTACCCGTCAGATTAATGACATTCAGGCGCACTGTCAGCGCTTTATCCAATACGCGGGTGGTGTACCGTGCACCGATATCGTACAAGGTATAACTCGGAATCTTATCGGTATTGGCAGCATCGGCATATCTTTCACCGGTATAGTAAATACCGCCGGTCAGACTCAACCCTGGAACCCATGGCAGCGCGTATTCTGCGTAAATCTTGCCCATCCTTGATGCGGCATTGGTTGGTTTCTTGCCTTCGAGAGCGGGGTTATTGGATTTCTCCACCCCGATATCCATCAGGGTACTGCCACCCATGATGGTGAGATTGTCCGTGATTTTTCCGGTCAGAACTAACTCCACACCATTATGCACTTGCAGACCGTCCTGGACATAGCTTGGAATGGGTGTTGCAAGATCCGAATACTGATTGGCTTTTTCGATCCGGAACAGGGCAGTACTCAATAATAAATTAGGGCTGATATCGTATTTCAGACCCACTTCATACTGTTTGCTGACCAATGGAGGGAATACTGTTCCACGATTGGCGTAGGTATTGCCTACTATCGTACCCTTTTCAAGGGCTTCCATATAGGAAACATAGGTGGTTACCTCTTCAATTGGTTTATATAGCAATGAAACGGAGGGAGTCAGTGCAGATTTTTCATAGCTACTATCACCATAGAACCCCCCTCTTTTATTTGCCGTCGTAGCATAGTTTAGCCCGACCATCGCAGACCACTGATCGTTGAAGGTAATAGCATCTCCAATCAGGACATTGTCATATCGGTCAACCCAGACAGATGACAGTGGTTCGTTTCCGAAAGATGCTCCCCAGTCTGGCTCTGGTAAATTCTTGAGTTCATCCAGCGAAAGGCTTGTGCCAGATCGGGAAACAGGGCCGTTACCACGCACAAAGTAATCATAAAGAGTAGAAGAATAGCCAAGCGTCAATTTGTGGTCGACAGCAAAGGTTGAGAAGCGAGTATCCAGGTAAATATATCCTCCATAATTTTCATGCTTTTCCCAGGGTGAGTTTGATATTCTGACGGGAATAAAGGTCCTGTCCACCTGCTGATTTAAAGATATTTGATTGACTCTCATCCGGGTATCTTGATAGAAAAAAGCACTTCTGAGCGTAAAATATTTAGTGGGATCCCAGCGCAGGCTGGTATAGGCTTTATGGCTTTCTATATCATTAGAAGTCCATTTGGGAGAGTAGCGTTTACTGGTATCGATAGAGATTCTTTCCGTCATATAATAAAATGGTTGTATCGCCTCTTTGCTGTAATCGTTATAGGTATATTTGATGTCGGCATAGAGGGTATCGGTGACATGCCAGTCAAGGACAACATTGGCAACTTTCTGGTCGACCGGTTCACCAATGGCGGTATCTCCCCCTTGATAGAGCAGATTAGCTCGATAACCAAAGCGGCCCCGGTTATCGAATTTTCCGCTGATATCAGCATGGCCATAAAACTGGGTGCCCCCATAATTGCCGAATGTCAGCCTTCTGAGCGGGACATCAGTTGGGCTTTTGGTGACATAATTTATCGCCCCCCCTACTCTACCACCGCCATAGAGAAAACCTGAAGTTCCGCTGAGAATTTCAACCCGATCGATTTCGATTACTGACACAGCAGAACCATTTACGCCAGCCATAGGTATACCATCATAAATAGGATTAAGTGTTGGAAAACCCCGTATGGTGACATGAGGTGTACCAGTAAAATTTTGGATCATTGGTTCCTGAGTCAGGGGGTTCATTTTAAAGATCTGCCCCATGTTCTGAGCGTTAATATTTTCGATCAGATCGGAAGGGACAACGCTGATTGAGTACGGTGTATCACGCAAACTACGTTCTCCCCAAAGACCAATACCGCTGATATTACTAACCCGATAACCTTCTTCTGCTGTGCCTTGTTTCAGTGAAGCTGTGCTGACTGTCAAGGGTGGCAACGTTACCGGTCCACCCTCAGCTGCTATCCGGCGCAATGAATAACCACCATTACCCGCTACCAGTTCATAACCACTGCCAGCCAGCAAACGCGAGAATCCCGCACGGACGCTGTAGCGGCCCTGTAACCCTTTGCTGCTCAATCCCGACAGCATTTGTGGATCGAAGGATAACGGCACACCAGATGCAGCGGCGAATTGCGCCAGTGCATCGCCGAGCCGGCCGACAGGAATGGCATAGTCCCGTTGAGCTGTGTTATCGAGGGCTTCAGCAGCCATGACAGAATTCGGCATGACTACTGCGCCAGTGAGACTGGCCAGGATGCAAGTGATCATAAATGCGAGTGCATTGGTTTTGAAAACCGACAGGATGGTGCGGCAGAAATGAATGAGGGAAGAGAATGCAACCCCTGCCGTGCAGCCTGACTGCCAGAGGTGGAAACGCCTGAAGACCATAATTCGTGACCCTTTCGTTAGTGTTGATCAAGTAGTTGAAGCGCGTTCAAAACACGCTTTCACCTGATACACCGGATGAACACGAAAAAGGTATCAGCCGAATCGCAGATTTTTTGCGAATTGAAGTATATGCGGCCTGTATCCCCTTATTTGAGGTACGAGGTACTCTAGAGCGTTTCTCGTTTAGTTAGATACATAGCCGGAGTTGGCGAAGTAGTTGCGGCATTCCTGGGGCCGGATGGTTTCAATAATGCGCCCGATGGCGGCCCAGAGAGCATCAAAGGATCGTTCGGCGGCTTTACGCAGGAGGGTTTTGATTTTGGAGAAGACCTGTTCAATGGGGTTGAGGTCGGGAGAATAAGGTGGCAGATAAAGGATTTCTGCACCTTTGTCCTTGATCATGTCCCGGACGCCGGTAACCTTGTGGCTGCTCAGGTTGTCGCAGATGACGATATCACCTGGCTTGAGTGCAGGGCAAAGCTGGGTTTCCACATAAGCCAGGAAAGCTGCGCCGTTCATGGGAGCATCCAGACACCACGGCGCAAGCAGACCATCAAGATGCAGTCCGGCAACGAAAGTCATGGTTTTCCAGTGACCGCCGGGAGCATGGTCATAGCATCGCTCTCCCACAGGGCAGCGGCCATGCCGCCTCGTCATGTCTGTGCTTGCTCCCGTTTCATCAAGAAAGATCAGGCGCGCGCAGTCGCAGGTCTTTTGCCAGTCCTGCCAGACGAGCTTTGCCGCTGCCACGTCAGCACGTTCTTGTTCGCTGGCCCGCAGTGTTTTTTTTATAACTGTATCCCAGCGAGCGGATAAACCGATCAACCGAGGAAACGTGAACACGAACCCCCAAAACCTCTTCAATCCAATCGCGCAACTGCGCAAGCGTTATGCCCTTGTCCTCCAGAAGCTTGCCTCTGACCTCAGCAGCATGGGCTTCCAGCGCATGACGCCGATAGCCCCCGATCCTGCGCGGGGAAACGCTCCCTTCCTGTTTCCACAGGCAGGTTATCTTCGATACAAATGACGGGCTGACTGAATATTTATCAGCAACAGCCCTGATACTCAGACCCTTGTCTGTGTCCGCCACAACTCGGCGGCGCAAATCCTCTGAATAAGCTTTCGGCATCTCTCACCTCCGCCCCTATCCTCTCTTATTTTAACTCACAGGGGAATCCCAACGATTCCAACTAAAAGAAAAACGCTCTAGGGATTAACCAGATCGATCCCGCAATCGACAAAATCCTTGAGGTTACGTGTAGCCAGGCTGGCACCCTTGGATTTAGCCATAGCAGCAATCATGGCATCGAACTGACTGATCGGCTTACCGACGGCCTTACGGGATGCTGCAATTTTGGCGTAGGTATCGGCAGCCGTGCTATCGAAATTCAGAACATGTCCGGCCAGATCTTGATCGAAAATGCTCTGAACGGCATCCAGCAGAGCTGTCTGACGTTGGCCATCAGGTAGTAGACGCACACCGTAGAACAGTTCAGCTCGTGTAACCGTAGTAGTGAATAGCACTGACCGTGGCTGGGCCGCCAGCCATACCAGTACCCGTGTATCTGGTACAGGGCGCAAAATCTCGGAAAGTACAATTGGTATCCAGAACAATCATGCTCCCGGCTCCAAAGGATCACGAATAGCTTCCCGTTCAGGCAGATTCAGCTCGATCCCGCCCAATGGCTCTATACGTGAACGAATTACTTCCACCAGCGAGACAGTCTGCACTGGTTCAGCAGATAACGCTGTACGCAAAATATCCTGTACTTCATCTTCCATGGAACGTCCATGCATAGCAGCACGCACACGCAGCCGGGCCTTGAGTTGCTCATCGATGTTGCGAATAGTCATAGTCGCCATATCAATCTCCTGTTAATCAATGGCTTGACGGTCATTAGCTGGTGTTAAAACAACCAACCATTGTACATGCATCGTACATCAGAAATCCTTGTCTGCCTTCCGGGAAATCAACGAACCCGCACCGTAATTCACCTGAAGATAATGCGATTACCGCACGCCACCAGTCAGGAGATCCGGAGCGAATGAATTCATCATCGGCACATTTGTAGTAACATAACTACATTAACTGTTTGTGGAGGTATGCTATGGCTATTACAACGCTTTCCAGCCGGGAACTCAATCAGGATATCGGACGGGCCAAGCGCGCTGCCCGCAACGGCCCGGTCATCATCACCGACCGGGGTAAGCCCGTGCATGTGCTGCTGTCTTACGACGAGTACCAGCGCATCATCGGCCAGCAGGAAAACATCGTCGATCAGCTCGGCCTGCCATCGGGCATCGAAGATGTGGAAGTGGAGTTCCCCCGCTCGCGCGAACTGGCACGGCCTGCGGACTTCACCTGATGCTCCTGCTCGATACCAACGTCATTTCTGAGCTGCGCAAAGTCCGTGCTGGAAAGGCCGATCCGCACGTGACAACATGGGGCCGGACAGTGCCCGGTGCGAGTCTCTACGTTTCGGTCATCACCGTGCAGGAATTGGAGATCGGTACCTTGCAGGTCGAACGCCGTGACCCGGCCCAAGGCATTTTGCTTCGCACCTGGCTGGAGGAACATGTACTGTCGAGCTTCGCTGATCGAATCCTGCCGGTCGATACAGTCGTAGCACGCCGCAGCGCCGCGCTCCACGTACCCAACCCGCGCCCCTATCGGGACGGCCTCATCGCCGCCACCGCGCTGGTATATGGCATGACTCTGATTACTCGCAACGTAGCTGATTTCGAACCGATGGGTGTCACATTGCTCAACCCATGGACGCCATGCTGACCGCGAATCAACGAGCTTGTACCGTAATCCACCAGGAAGTGGTGCTGCTGATGCGTATCGGCAAGGTCGTTTCCAGCAGACTCAGGCTGGCGGGTATGTCAGTCACCGGGAAAGCACCGGAGACGGCGAGACTGGCAACAGAAGGATCGCAACGCAGGATACCGCGGTGATAGCGGTTCAGTTCGGCGATCAGCTCACCGAGATGCATGTCACGAGCCAGCAGCATGCCATGCTCCCACAGCGTGGTACTGGCTTCCACGGGTTGTACGGGCTGCATGTCGAGTCCGGTAAAGATCATCTGCTCACCTGCACGCAGAACAGTTGTTTGAATGGATACAGCCGGGTGAATTTCGACGGCCCCTTCAAACACAGCGACCTGAGTCCGATCATCGAAATGGCGCACGGTGAAGCGCGTACCCAGTGCGCGCAAGCTGCCATGAGCGGTCTGCACGATGAAGGGGCGCGATACAGGAGACGGATCACGCCCGGTAGTAACGAGAATTTCTCCGGCCAGCAATATGAGACGCCGTTCGACAGCAGTGAAAGCGACATTCACCGCACTGGTGGTATTGAGCACCAGATGCGTGCCGTCATCCAGATCGATGAGTTTCTGTTCACCGGTGGCGGTACGCAGATCAGCCACCCATTCCTGCCAGGGGCTATGCCGCCAGGTGAGCCAGGCAGCAGGCATGGCAAGTGCAAGCAAGCCCAGGCGCAGCATCTGCCGGCGGCCAGGATTGCCCAGATGCGAAAAGGTATCATGACCCAGTTTTGGTGGTACCTGATCAAAAGTGCTCAGCATATTTTCAGCACGTCGCCAGGCGGCTTCATGAGCAGGGCTGCGTTCACGCCAATGTGCCAGAGCCATCCGGTCGCGCTCCGTCGCTTCGCCGGATTGAAGCAGCACAAGCCAATCAGCTGCTTCCAGCAGGATAGCCGGATCGATATCGGGCTCGGGGGAATGGAGCACTGTCATGAATGAATCAATCCAGCATCAGGCAAGCGACAAAGGCTGTGCGCATGTGTCGCTTGATCGTAATGAGTGAAAAACCGGTTTGATCAGCGATCTGCCGGTAAGTCAGCCCGTCGAGCTGGGCCAGCAGGAAAATATCCCGTGTACGTACCGGCAAACCGTGCAACATGGTTTCGATGCGGCACAGCGCTTCCAGGATCAGCAACCGTGTTTCAGGCGAAGGGGTTTCTGTCTCTGGCAGGTGGGCAAGTGCTTCCAGGTAAGCACGCTCTATAGCCTACGTCACATAAAATGATTCGATTTTAAAGAGTTGCTCGACGGTTTTGTTTTGTTGTTTTCTGATTGCTTTGGTTTGAGCCCATTTGTGCTCAATAGGATTAAGGTCAGGTGAATACACTGGCAGATATTCAAGCGTATGTCCGGCTTGTGTGATTGCATTTTGAATATCCAGCCTCTTGTGAAAGGTCGCGTTATCCATGACCACGACTGACGCTGGCGGGAGTTTTGGCAACAGATCGTGTATCGTCCAGCCGAAAAAAGTATCTGCATCGATATTGCTTTCGAACAATCCCACCGTCAGCAGACATTTATCGATTAATGCGCCGATGACATTGACACGGCCTCTTGCGTGCCAATCACACACTCCATGACATCGCTTGCCAATGGGCGCGTACCCGTGTGTTCGTGGCATATCGTGAGCAAAACCACTTTCATCAATATAGACGATGACACGGTTTTGAGCTTGATACGCTTTAATCGTCTCCTGGAAGATGCGCCGTTCGTCTTCGTCCGCTTTGGGATGCTGCAGTGTTTTTTTTATAGCTGATGTTCATACGCCTTAGTGCGTGGCCGATACCTTTTTCGCTCACACCCAGTCGACGAGCCCGTTCGGCCTGATAGGCGTCTGGAAATTCCCGTACATCACGAGCCAGCGCAGCCATGTCGATCTTCGTTGCCGGTTTGTTACGGGTCTCCTGAGGAACAGGATTTTTTATCCAGCGTGTCACGCTGGCAATTCCTACACAAAAACGGGCTGCCGTTTGCACAATGGTGAGTCCTTCCTTCTCTCGAACTGATAAAACTTTGCGGCGAAATGAAATGGGATAAGTCATCTGTAAATTATAATCAATCTATCTGAGCTTCGCTATACATCCTGTCGCCGCCAGTGATCGATGACCAGACCCTTGGCAATGTGCGTCAGCAACGCACGCGGTTCCTCACCCAAATGTACCGGCATTCGCCGTGAAACCATGACGCGCAGAAAAGTATCGTGCGCCAGATCAGCTGCATCACAGGCATTACCCAGTTTGCGACGCAGCCAGCCATACAACCAGCCGTGATGGTCGGTATACAGAACATGGATTCGGTGTGCTGCAAGGTCAGTGGCCGGCACAGCGCCCTCTTCGTCATCGGTTATGCACATGTGCGAACACAAAAATAAAATGAGAACGATTCTTATTTTATAAGGTAAGGTGCCCGACTTGCAAGACTGGTTTTATATATGACCAGACACCCAGTCAGGGCAGCAGACTCGCAAACTTTGCTGATCTGAGGGAACGAATACTGATAGCACAGACAATCGAGGAAATGTTTGATGCGTGAGTAGTTCGGGAAATGACAGGAGTTTCTGCCGGATTTTGCAGGAAGAAGTCCTCCGGGCTCTATTCTGAGCCCGGAATATCAAGCTAAAACGTTAAAACATCGTACTGACAGAAAACGCAACAGTCCTCGGTACGCCTAAATAATTAGCATCTTGCCAGTAATTTTTACCAGTCAGGTTAATGACATTCAGACGTACGGTTAGTGCTTTATTGAGTACACGGGTAGTATATCGTGCGCCGATATCGTACAGGGTATAACTGGGAATCTTGTCGGTATTGGCCGCATTGCCATATCTCTCGCCGGTATAGTAAATCCCGCCGGTCAGGCTCAACCCTGGGATCCATGGCAGTGCATATTCCGCATAAATTTTGCCCATCCGGGAAGCAGCATTGACCGGTTTTTTTCCTTCCAGAGCAGGATCATCGGCTTTCTCTACGCTGATATCCATCAGGGTGCCGCCTCCCATGATAGTCAGATTGTCGGTTACTTTTCCGGTCAGGATCAATTCCACCCCGTTATGTACTTGCAAACCATCCTGAACGTAAGTGGGGATAGGCATAGCTTGATTTGAAAATTGATTGGCTTTCTCGATTCGGAACAGCGCAGTACTCAATAATAAATTAGGATTGACATCGTATTTCAGACCCACTTCATATTGTTTACTGACGAGTGGTGGGAATACTTCCCCAAAATTAGTATAGGTATTACCTACTCTCGTTCCTCTTTCAAGTGCTTCCATATAAGAGACATAGGTGGTGACATCTTTAATCGGTTTATACAGCACCGAGACGGAGGGGGTCAGCGCAGATTTTTCATATTTAATACCATCGCCATAAAAACCGGATGCTTTATTCATGGTAGTAGCATAGTTGAATCCGATCATCGCAGACCATTGATCATTGAAAGTAATATCATCTCCAATCAAAACATTATTATATTGATCAATCCAGGGAGATGATACGGTTCCCTTTCCGAAAGATGCTCCCCAATCCGGCTCAGATAAGTTTTTAACTTCATTTAACGAGAGGCTTGTACCAGACCGAAGAACAAAACCATTACCACGCAAAAAGTATTCATAATAAGTAGAGGAATAACCTAAGGTTAGTTTATGGTCGACAGCAAACGTTGAAAATCGCGTATCCAGGTAGATATAACCCCCATAATTTTCATGCTTTTCCCACGGGGCGTTTAACATTCTAGGAATAAAGGTCCTGTTCGCTTGCTCATTTAAATATATTTGGTTGGTTCTCATATTAGTATGTTGATAGAAGAAAGCACTTCTAAGGGTGAAATACTTACTGGGATCCCAGCGCAGGCTGGTGTAAGCTTTGTGACTTTCCAAGTCATTAGATGCCCATTTGGGAGAATAGCGTTTACTGGTATCGACCCCAGTTCTTTCTATCACACTATTAAATGTTGGTTGTGTTGCTTCTTTGCTGTAGTCGTTATAAGTATATTTGACATCCGCGTAGAGGGTATCGGTAAGATGACCATCCAGCACGATGTTGGCGACTTTCTGTTTTACGGGCTCACCTATAGCGGTATCTCCGCCCTGATAGAGCAGATTGGCCCGGTAACCGAAGCGGCCCCGATCATCGAATTTTCCACTGATATCAGCATGGCCATAAAACTGAGTACCACCGTAGTTACCAAACGTCAGCCTTCTGAGCGGGACACTGGTTGGGCTTTTGGTCACGTAATTTATTGCCCCGCCTACTCTGCCGCCACCATAGAGAAAGCCTGAGGTTCCGCTGAGAATTTCGACTCGATCGATCTCGATGACGGATACGGCAGAGCCGTTCCCAAGAGCAAGGGGTATGCCATCATAAACGGGATTGGACGAATAAAACCCGCGCATGACGACCATAGGTACACCGGTAAAATTCTGAATAGGTGGTTCCTGAGTCAGGGGATTCATTTTAAAGATCTGTCCCATATTCTGGGCATTGATATTTTCGATCAGATCAGAAGGCACAACGCTCATCGAATAAGGGGTATCGCGCAAGCTGCGTTCATCCCATAAGCCAATTCCGCTGACATTACTAACTAGATAGCCCTCTTCTGCTGTGCCTTGTTTCAGGGAATCTGCTTTTACGGTCATCGTGGGCAGCACCGCCTTTCCATCAGCAGCCGGATTCCTGGTGGCCGGTATTTTATGCAGGGTATACCCTCCGCCCGGTTGCCTGATGACCTCTATATTGTTACCGGCCAGCAGCAACATGAGCCCCGCTGAAACATCATGGCGACCACTCAGCCCTCTGGTCACCCTGTTGCTGATCAGTGCAGGATCATAGGTCAGATTCACGCCTGCAGTGCGAGCGAAGCGATCCAGCGCGCTATCCAGCGGGCCGGCAGGAATATCAAACATTCTGGTATCGGTTTCAGCCGACGCCGCTGCATTATCTTGTGCCTGTACAGGCTGTATAAAGCTGGTACCACTCAAGACAAGAAAACCCGGTATCACGCTGCACAGTACCGCAGCACGCAACAGCCGGATCAAACCAGAAATGGATGTAAAACAACGAGTGATGATACGAGGATGAAAGATAGTCATATTATTTTCGGTAGGTAGGTTAATGATCAACAAACAAGGCTCCCACCTGATAGGTCGATCGAGAATCGAAATCCCCTCACCTTTTCCGAAAAATTTTTCTGACGCTTCTCCTGTTTTTATTCAACGAATAAATTTACGAACCATTTAGGAACCTCTGCAAAACTATCTGCGTTGCCATTTCTGCGTTAAAAGTCGGCTCAGAATATTCATTTATTACGTATAAACTCCGCTTCTTCGCCGACTTCTGCCTTGAACTGACTGCCTCGCTAACGTTTTTCAGAGGTTCCCTTACTTATCGCCAGGACAGCGATGCAGTTCGTACCTTACCGTATCCTGTTGCACTATAAAACGGAAAAAATCGTATGCTAAGGCTGCACTGAGGCAGGAATCCAGCGATAAAGCGTAGGAATGGACACGCCAAGGTTCTTGGCCACGTCCCTGGGCGGAACGCCGTTGGCCAGCAGCTTCATTGTCGACTCGATCTTACTGTCGGTCATCTTGGGTTTGCGGCCTCCCCTGCGACGTGCCACTCACCTTGTCCTCGAAGATCTTTTTACATCCGGCCCTGGTCAAGGCTTCGCGTTGCAGCTACAGGTTCTGATCTTGCGTCGAGATTCACGTATAAGCCAATCAACATGGCTTGTCTTTTGCTTCATTGTCGGCGTCCTGGCGCACGGCGGGCAATTGCTTGAGCAACTCCGGCAGTGCTGCCTGCACGGTGTCCCACACCACATCGAGGTTGATGTCGAAGTAGCCGTGGGCGATGCGGTTGCGCATGCCGCGCATATTGCGCCACGGCACTTGAGCATGTGCCTGGGCAAACTCGGCATAGCCATCCATCACCTTCGTGACAGCTTCGCCGATGATGATGAGGCTCATGATGACGGCCTGCTGAGTTTGCTTGTTCTCAAGGAAATCCTCTTTGGCCAGGCCCTCTACGAAGCTGCATGCGTCGGTTGCGGCCTGCTGTATGTGGTCGAGGTAATCGAGCAGGCGGCTTTCGCTCATATCGGTCGCGCCTCCGCGAGTACCTTGGCCCGGAACTTTGGCGGCAGGTCGCCGGGCGTCAGCAAATCAACGTGGAGGCCGAGCAGTGATTCCAGCTCGACTTGCAGACCACCCAGATCGAACAGTGTCGCACCAGGCAGCGCATCGACCAGCAGATCGAGGTCGCTGCCATCGTGGTCGGTGCCATGCAGCACCGAACCAAAGACACGCGGGTTCGCGGTGCGGAAGCGGCCTACCGCTTCACGCACTGCGCTTCGTTTCATGTCAAGCATAACAGACGGTCTCATGGGCATCCTTTTTTATCAAAACTCGTTGAGATGGTATGCAATCAAGAATAGAGCTTCAAGAACTATTTTCGAGAATCACAATACCTCGATTTCCTGTGCTGCGCCGCCTCACGCATTAAGGAACCTCTGCACGAATCCCACATGGTCGCACACTGTGTTTTGCGGATGGAATGTAAGGCGAGTGAGGCAGTGAATGGCTGCTCCCTTCACAACGAACTCAACGCTGCAGTCCGTCTGAAAAACCAGTGCCCTAAAGGGTTGTGGCAAAATCATGCGCTCGCTGTGTCGCGCTCCTCGGCATCGTAGAATAGCTACGACCTTCGTCGCGCTTCTTGCGATCATCACGATTTTGCCTGCAATGCGGCTCATGGAGGATCGTGCAGAGGTTCCTTAATATCCGTGAAACAAAAAATCGAGTGCACTGGTAATCTCGGGTTGCATATCTCGTAACGACAGCACGGGCATTGTAAGTAGTCGCCGGGGGATAGCCCCCATTTTTGGAGTTTCCAGCAGAAAATCCTGGCCTTTGATCGTTACAACCGGAGTCAGCCTGCCGGGTAATTTAACTTTGGGGAAGTGCTCAAGGCTGCGCAATGGAATGACCATGCAGCTATCCAGCACATCAAGCAGATCGCTCTGGACATCCAGCAGATAAGGTGTCGTAGCGGCGTAACTACCCGGGTTAACATAAACATCGAAACGTGCCACAAGGAAGCCTCCAGAAAACTACCTGCGTTGTCATTTCTGCGTTAAAAATCGGCTCAGAATGCTCATTTATTACGTATAAACTCCGCTTTCTTGCCGATTTTTGCCTTGAACTGATTGCCTCGCTAATATTTTTTAGAGGTTCCTTAGAAACTCCCCCACTCGTCCAGTGGCAGATTCTCAGCTTCGATAGTGGCATTGTAGGCAGTAATAAAATCCGCATGTTCCTCACGCCAGCGGCGCTCTTGCTCATGACACACCACTTCACGCAGGTAAGTATCGCAGACCTGAGAAATATTGATATCCAGTTGCCTGGCAGCGTCCAGTACATCAGCACTCAAGCTCAGATTGATTGCACGTTTGCCAGGTCGGCCAGATTGGGTACGACGGACAGACTGTATCGTTGGCATTGATGTCTCCATGCGTATAATAATATGTGCATAGCCTAACCCGTATTATTCATTGTGTCCATGGTTTGCAACAAAACGATCAAGCCACTGGATTGCTTCAGCGTACCATTTCGCAAGGACAGCGATGCAGTTCGTACCTCACCGCATCCTACCGCACTCCTATCTCTGTTAACGATATAAGCTCTTCGGACCCACTATCACCCAGAAACGCGTGCGATACATCACGCTGACCGGCTGCGTCTGTGCAAGAAATTGCAGTGCCTTATCCGTATCTTTCACATGAAAAATACCCGATATCGGCAGATCGGCCACACGTTCGTCACAAACGATGTAACCCGGACGATAGCGTGACAGCTCAGCTACCAGATCGGCCAGCCGGATATTTTTACCGGCAATGACACCACTGATCCAGCCATCTTCCTCGAAATACCGGTCTGCTGCAGGCAGGATGCTGCTTCCGGTCAGTCGGCGGCTCTCACCCGCCTGCACGATGGCTGACGAACCACCGGCAGATGGATGCAACTCCACCGCGCCTTCCTGCACACTGACGCGGGCATGTTGCTCATCCAGCCGTACGACAAAACGGGTACCGAGTGCCTGCAGTTCACCGAATGGCGTATGTACCCGGAACGGACGCTTCCTGCCGATTCGGGCCGATACTTCGCTATCGGGGCCGGTAGTGATATGCATCTCACCTCGCTGCAAGACGATGAGCCGCTGTGCTTCCGTCAGATCAAAGCTGACCGCACTGTCGGTATTGAGCACGACAACCGTACCATCGGTCAGATGGAGTACACGCTGTTCACCCGTGACGGTACTGGCATCCGCCAGCAGACGCTGCCAGGGAGTATGCTCACGCACAGTCCAGCCGGTTGCGATGGTAATACCCGCCAGAGACAGCAGTTTCATCGCATTTCTGCGGCTCAGTTTGCGTGACTGGCGTCTGCTGTCCACTTCCTGCAGTGTATCGAATGCCAGTCTGGAAGGAAGACTCCTGCAGTCATTCCTGAGATTATTCAGAGAATCTACCCGTTGCCAGGCAAGCCTATGCAACGGATCGGCGTGCAGCCACTGGTCGAAGGATTGACGGGTTTCAGGTGTGGGATCGTTATAATCGAGTCTGATTGACCAGGTGATGGCAGCTTCAATGATGTTTTCAGGAAGAGAGGCAGTTTGTGGCAGATTTTCCTGATCGACGGACGGGTGTGTCATCCGGTCATGCTTCGAAATGCAATGCGTAACACTGGCGCAGTGCCTTGGCAATATAGCGCTCGACAGTCGCCACGGATACGTCCAGATGTTTTGCGATCTGCGAACAGATCAGCCCATCGATCTGTGCCAGCAGAAAGGCGGTGCGTACTGCCGGTTTGAGTGAATCGAGCACCCGGTCTATCTCGACCAGCGTTTCCAGAAAGATCAGGCGGCTTTCAGGGGCAGGCGTTTCGGGTTCAGGCAGAACTGCCAGTATCTCCAGCCAGACCTGCTCCAGCTCGCGCCGACGCCAGTGATCGACGACCAGGCCACGGGCGATGGAAGACAGATATGCCCGTGGTTCGTGTATCTGGGAGGGTTGCCGGCGAGTAAGTACCCGCATGAATACATCCTGGGCAATATCTGCTGCATCGAAAGTATTACCCAGCCTGCGATACAGCCATTTCTGCAACCAGCCATGATGATTATTGTACAGATCATGCGCTTGCTGCCACGTTACCAGCTTGACAACCGGGATGGTCATTTTCCGTCTTCCGATCAGATGATATTAATGAGAATAGTTCGCATTCTATAAGATGTACGATTGGCCTGCAATGCAATCTCGAATAGATGGTCACTACTTTCCACGGTCACAAAACATTCGGACGGGCATCAGCAACAGTCTTCCACCCGCCTCCCAGCGCCCGGTAGAGCGATACTCTGGCCTGCAGAGTCAGCAGTTTGAATTGCACAGCATTGTCCAGCGCAGCATAAAGGGTGCGTTGCACGTCGAGCAACGTCATCAGAGTCTCCGCGCCCGCCTTGTAGCGTGATTCAGCCAGATCGAACGCCCGCCGGGCCTGGATGAGCTCCTGCGTTTGTGCGGTTGCCTGCAGGTCGTAACCCGTTACCGCATTGAGCGCCACTTCGACATTGCCGAATGCACTGATGATGACACTGCGATAGCCGGCCAATAATTCCTCATGTTGAGCAACGGCCAGATCACGTCCGGCCGCCAGCCGGCCCGCATTGAAGATCGGCGCCATCAGACCAGCCGCAACACCGTAGAGAGGGCCATCGAGAGGTGTCACGACTCCCATGCTGGCAGTCAGCTGCAGACTTGGGAACATGGCCGCACGGGCAGCGATGATGCTGGCATTTGCTGCTGCCAGTTGTGCTTCAGCACTGGCGATATCCGGCCGGCGCACCAGCAGATCGGATGGCAATCCGGCACTGATGGAAGGTACCTGCAGCGCATCGAGCCGGCTGCTTTTCACGGTAAACGTGGAAGCCGGCAGACCCAGCAGCACCGCCAGAGCGGTTTGCGTATCGCTTGCCTGCTGGTGCAGAGCAGCCAGGAAACGCTGTTGTGCAGCCACCAGTCCGCGTTGTCGTGCCACATCCAGCAGCGTAGCGGCACCTGCCCGCCGGCATGCTTCCACCAGTGTCAATAAACGGCTGGCATTATCCAGATTACGCTCGGCAATATCGATACGCTGACGCAATGCCGTTGTCTGCAGCCATAGCTGGGCCGTACCGGCAGTGACTGTCAGTGAAACCGTATCGTGATCAAATTCAGTGGCGCGCAGAATCGCCCGTGCGGCATCACGCCGTGCACGATTCTTGCCCCAGAAGTCGATTTCATAGCTGGCTGCCAGCCCACCGGAAAAAGTATTGTCGTGAAACACATTGTCACCACCATATTGCCCTCTCCGGCTGAAATCGGCATTGGCAGACAACTCCGGCAGTAATGGTGCGCCGGCAATACGGGCGGCAGCTTCGGCCTGGTGCACACGCGCCACCGCGGCTACGACATTGAGACTCTGTTTTTGCGCCTGAACGATCAACAGCTCCAGCTCTGTGCTACCGAAACTGCGCCACCAGTCGCGCGTGACATCCGGCGCAGCAAGATCAGACGTTGCGCGCCACTGTGCCGGTACATTGATGGCTTCCGATGGCATATTCGATTTCGGCGCAGTCAGGCTGGTACAAGCAGCCGGTAACCACACCAAAAGAAATAATACGACTCTGTTCATCTGGCGACTTACTCCGAAGACAATGCCACGACCGGATCCAGCCGCGCTGCGGTCCGGGCCGGCATATAGCCGAATATCAGCCCGGTGATCACTGCACAGGCAAATGCGCCGATCATCACACCAAATGAAAAAACGACCGGTACCTCCCAGAAAACAAGCAATGCGCCTACTGTCAACCCAAGTATCACACCCACCGTCCCTCCTGTGATCGTCACCAGCATCGCTTCGATCAGGAACTGGCTGAGAATGTCGTATTCCCGCGCACCGGTCGCCATCCGGATGCCGATCTCGCGCGTGCGTTCCCGGACGGTCATCAGCATGACATTCATCACACCAATCCCCCCGACCAGGAGTGACACCGCTGCGACCAGACCCAGCATTCTGGTCATGGTATCGCGCGTTTCCAGTTGCGTCTTCAATCTGGCTGCTGCATTACCAATACGAAAATCCTCGCGCCCATGGCGCTCCAGCAGCAGCGCTCTGATTGCTTCTTCAGCTTCCTGTACCTGATCCATCGAAGCTGCTTCCATGACGATGTAGTCAGGCTGTTCCTGCGCCTGATAGACGCGTGCGCGGCCGGCCCGATAAGGAATGAATACCATATCGTCATAATTCTGGGAGCCGGATTCGGCACCGCGTTCAGCCATGACCCCGATCACTTCGAACGGGGAGGTACCAATCAGCAAATATTGACCCACCGGGTTCGACAGATGCGGAAAAAAGCTGCGATAGATTTTATAGCCGAGGACAACCACGGGAGCCAGTTCACGATCCTCTGTCTCAGTAAAAAAACGTCCTTGTGCCACACGCCAGTGATGAACCATCGGCATGATATAAGGGCTGGAAAATACATAGATCTGTTTATCTACATTCTGATGCCTTACCAGAATCGGATCACCAATCACTGGCATGACCCGGCTGATTTCTGGCAAACGTGCCACCTCATCCAGATCTTCTTCAGTGATCACCCCTACCGGCCCACCTGTGGACGGAACATCACTGCTCATATACATAATGGTCGTCCCCATTGATCCCATCTGATCAATCACCTGCTGTTTGGTCCCTTCACCGATAGCCAGCATGACGATGACAGAGGCCACCCCGATGACGATCCCCAGCAGTGTAAGACTGGTACGCACACGGTGAATCCACATGACGCGCCAGGCAGCCCGGATCGTTTCATGCAACCCCTGCCAGAATGGTGTGCCGGTATCCTCATGGGCTTGGGTCATCTCCAGCGATGACAGTCCGGCGTGATGCAGAAGCAGCTGTTCGCTCGGCTGCCGGTCAGTCACGTTATCTGCCACGATCCGGCCATCGCGGATTTCGACTACCCGCTGGGCCTGTGCGGCTACATCACGGTCATGGGTGATGAGAATGACAGTATGGCCAGCACCCGCCAGTTCACGGAGCAGTTCCATTACTTCGGCGCCGCTTCTGGAATCGAGTGCACCGGTCGGTTCGTCGGCCAGAATGATATGTCCGCCGTTCATCAGTGCACGGGCAATCGAAACACGCTGCTGCTGACCTCCGGAAAGCTGGTTGGGGCGATTATCGAGCTTGTCGCTCAATCCGAGCCGTCCGAGCAGATCAGCAGCACGCTGCATCCGATCACCCGGCGGCAAACCAGCATAAATCGCCGGGATTTCCACATTCTCCCGGGCTGATTCAGTTGGAATCAGATGGTAACCCTGAAACACGAAGCCAAACGCCTTGCGCCGCAGCCAGGCCAACTCATCCGACCCGAAAGTGGAAACATCCTCTCCGGCAAACCGATAACTGCCGCTGCTGGGTCGATCCAGACAGCCCAGCAGATGCATGAGCGTGGATTTACCCGATCCTGATGACCCGACGATGGCGATAAACTCACCTGCCCGGATATCCAGATCGATACCGTGCAGTACCTCGACTTCCGGCTTGTCTCCTCCGCCATAACGCTTGCGGATACCTCTCAGCTCGATGAGCGGCGGTAGGTCAGTACTTACCACCGGAATCTCCGAGGCTTGGTCGATTCAGTCTGTTCACTGACAATGATCTGCTCCCCCTCCTTCAGCCCGGCCACGACTTCACCCTGCAACCGGTTACGTATACCAAGCTGCAACTCGCGTACCTGCACCTGACCATCCTGACCCAGGATGCGTGCCTGGTACAGATCATTCTGATCTTTCCGCTCCACCGGTGACAAGGCAGGTATCGGAACGGTCAGTACATTACTGGCACTGGCAATCATGAATATGACCTGTGCCGTCATTTGCGGCATCAGCTCACCATCGCTGTTGTCGACATCGAACAAAACGGTATATTGCACAGCTTTGGTACCCGCCGCCGGCGTTTTGTTGTTATCACCCCCTCCCTGTGCCGGAACTGCCTGGGGAGGCGCAGGCAATATCTGCCGCACGGTACTGTGCCAGCGACGCCGATCTCCTCCCAGTGTGGTGAAATAAACCGGCATGCCAGCCTTGATCTGCCGGATATCCGCTTCGGAAACATCGATCCATACGGTCATCCGGGTCAGATCAGCTACGCGCAGAACTGTCGGAATCTGATAGGTTGCGTTCAGTGTCTGCCCTTCTTTGGCGTCGACCCCGACCACCACCCCGGCAATAGGTGCATAAATGCGGGTAAATCCGAGCAGCGTTTCATTACCCTTGAGCGTGGAGCTGACCTGCTGGATCTGGGCACGCAGTTGGTCGATACGCGCAGCTGCAGATTTGAGGGCGGCAGCAGCCACCTGTACATCCTCCAACCGTGTGGCGTCATCCTTTTCCATCTGCTGCTGACGTGCATACTGCTGTTTGGCCAGCTCATGCTGTGCCCTCTGATCAGCCAGCTGGGCTCGCAGACCGGCCAATTGGGCCCGCCCGGCATCGACTGTCGCCTGATGGACACGGGCGTCGATTTCAGCCAGCAGCTGACCTTTTTCGACCGTATCGCCAACCTCCACATGTAATCGCATGATCTGCCCTGAAACCTGAGCGCCGATCTCGACCGATTTCAGTGGTTGCAGCGTACCGATTGCAGCGACACTGGCTTCGATATCACCACGGGCGACTGGTACCGTCTGATAGGCAGGATCAGCATCACCCTGCCACCACATGCCTGTGCCGGTCAGCAGAATAATCAGGAGAAGCAAAAACAGCCAGCGATTCTTGCGCCGGCCCGATGTGGAAACAGCCATTCAGTGAAGCCTCGGTAACGATAAAATAAATCCGGGATTATCGATGCCATCGAATGATTTCATCGATATCGTAAAGCGATTTCTGCTGCTGTCTTCGCACACCGCACAAGCAATACGAGCGGACAGCAATCCGATACTGCTGCAGCAAGCCAGCAGTTTTTATGTGACAAGCAATATCAGCACACCGGCAATCGTTGTCCCCGCAGCGGCCAGAGCAGCCAGACGTGGCAAATAGGGCAACATCAGAATGATCAGTAACCCGCCCGCTGTCAGAAATCCGAACCATACCACCACACCGACAACCGCCCCCCATGCCTGTATACAGGGTACAACCGCCAGTATCAACAACAGCCAGCCCAGGATCCTGAAGAAATGACGCCGGCCGGAGGGCAGTACACGCTGCCCGGCCACCTGTTCATAATGGCGCGGCATGGCCAGGCTCAGGCCCGTCATTCCGGCATACGCCAGTGTAAACGCTGCAAGCGCAGCCAATGGAACGGACATTTCACATTCCTCCAAAAGTAGCATTGAGCAAAATAGTCAGTGCACAACCGATAGCCAGAAAAAATACACCCTGCCATGCCCGTTTCGGTGCTCGCGCAGAAAAAACCCAGATGATCACTCCTGTGTAGGCAGCAAAACTGAGCAGCGTGGATGCCAATACCGCTTCTGCCCGGGCCATCGGCAACACCATGGGCAACAGGATCGCCAATCCGCTGGCAACTGCATATCCTCCCAATGTCGCAGCCAGTACGCGCATCAGAATGCTGTTACGGTATGGGACGGATGCAGTGATTGTTTTCTGCTGAGTAGCAACTACCGCAGATCGAGGCGGCAAAACAGGTGCCATGCTGCGAGCCTTTTGCGCCATCGTTGCCAGCAGCAGACCGAGGCCGATGACGGTCAATTCCACACCCACCCTTTCCCAGTCTCCCTGCAATCCGTAAGTCAGTACCTGCTGGCCGGTGGTCAGCCAGTTGAGCAGTGGCAATGCCAGACACAGCAGTGCCGCCAGTGATAATTGTTCTACCCAGGCAGAAGCGACCGGGCGAATCGAGGCATGCAGCAATGCCATCAGCCAGACAGTGAAAAAGGTGGTGATTTCCCAGTGCGACCGATCTTCGATCCCGACCGGAATCAATCGGTTACTCCACAGATAAGCAATACAAGCAATGCACAGCCCGGCAATGACGGCGACATTGAGTGTTTCGATGAGACGATAGACTCTGCGCGTATGCGAACCAAATTCATTCAACGCCTTTTGCCGCCGCTTGACCATGAACAGAATGGAACCGGTCGCCATCATGATTGCGCCAGCCAGCCCACTGATAAAATAGAGCCATTTGATGGTGTCACCGCCAAACCTTGCAAAATGTAAAGTCCCCATCACCCGCTGGACGGCCTGTGCCTCCCCTCCGCGATGATCGCCCGACATCTGTATATCCAGCGTTTCACCGGTGATCCCATCGAATATCACATTGCCACTACCTGGCGGAAGCAGATATTTTTCATTTTCCTCTTCATCGAAAAGGCCGAACACCGTAACAGAAGCACTGCTGTCACCTGGATGATTGACGGAAATGAAGCTGGCTCGTCTACCCAGCTCCGTTTCAGCAGTCAGCAGCAATTTATCCAGTGATGCCACCTGTGCATCGATATGGGTCTCTTCCCGGGGAGCCGGTCGGGACAGCAACTGCGAGAAATAAGTATCCTTGTTCGGATAGTGTGCGAATATGCCAGCCGGCATATAAAGTGAATAAAAAATGGCCAGCCCGGTATAGACAATCATGAACTGGAAAGGCAGTGTCAGTACCGATGCGACATTATGCGCATCCAGCCATGATCGCTGGCCTTTCTTCGGTCGAAAAGTGAAAAAATCCTTGAAGATACGTTTATGCGTAATGACACCACTGACCAGAGCAACCAGCATGATCATGGCAAAAAATCCGACCATCCAGATACCGGCTTCCCCGGCATGAAACTCGAAGTGCATATGCACGAAATGGTGACCACCTTCGGTTTCACGATCGACTGCCTTATCCAGTTCTGTACCAGTCACCGGATCGAGTCGTGTCTGCTGAAACTTGGCATCTTCATTTTCCCGCCAGAACAGACGAATAGCCGGATCGGATTCACCCGGTAATCCGATACTCCAGAATTCTCCCCGGGGCATCGCCTGCTGCAGGTAGGTCTGAGCCAGGCGGACGGCCTGTGCCCGCTGCTCGGCGCTGCCCGGCGCCATTTCTGCTACAAGCGGTCGCTCCGGTTTCATCCAGCGGGTAATGGCATCATCGAATACCCCCAGCGTTCCTGTCAGAAAAATGGCAAACAGTACCCAGCCGGCCCATAATCCTCCCCAGGTATGCAGCCAGGTCATCCGCTGGCGGAATCCCCGTACGGGAGGATCAGATTCAGTAGCAGTGTCTGTCAAACTATCAGCATTGGATTTCATATTCGTTTTCACCCGGAATAATGTTTCTCAATTTTTATGCAGGTAAAACCCCTATCTGCATGCGTCTGCGAAAAATAGAGCCTGTATACGCACTGTTGATCATGTATCCTCCTGCCGTGCTCCTACCCGAATCCAGTATCGGGTAAACAGCTGCACATCGATCGGCAGAGTCTTCTGCAATATGGCCAGTATCTTGCCGATATCTGCCAGTGGATAGGTCCCGGTTACTTTCAGCTGTGCAACAGCCGGGTCACAACTCAACCAGCCGGATCGATGGCGCCCCAGCTCAGCCAGAAAATCAATGAGCGGCATATCTCTCGCGACGATCATACCCTGACGCCAGGCAGTATCAGCCTCACATGCCATTCCCACAGCGATCACGCCATCACGTGTGAAAGCTGCCTGCTGGCCGACTTCCAACTGTTGCAAACGACCGGTGATCGGTTGAATTTCGACTGCACCTTCGAATACTGCCACGCTACTTTTGCCTTGTTGTGACACATCGAACTGGCGCACGGTAAAACGTGTCCCGATCGCACGCAATATTCCCTGTGCAGTCTCAATCAGCAGCGGACGTGCAGCCCCGATTCCATTCGCCAGCCGGGGGTCAGGTGCAGTGGTCACCATGATCTCCCCATTCATCAAACGGATCAGACGCCGTGTATCGTCAAAATTGACCGTAATGGCGCTACCGGAATTGAGCTCTATACCTGTTCCATCGGAAAGCGTAACAGCCCGGTGCTCACCGATACCGGTACAATAATCTTCCGGCCACCAGCACCAGAGCCGCCCTTCTCCGGCCACCCAGGTTCCACCACCCAGGAAAATCAATACAGTCAGCGCCTTGATCGCTCTGCGCCGGCTCGAAGAATGAGGAGGAGTCAGAGCAGCATGTGCCAGTGGAGAAGGAAGTCCCCGCAATTTTCTGGAAAAAACCTCTACCTGCTGCCAGGCGTATTCATGATCAGGATGAGACATGCGCCATTTCTGCCACTGATCACGCGTTTCATCCGTCACGATATCAGACTGTAATTCCACCAGCCAGTTGACCGCCTGACGCCGCACATCTGGTGGTACGGCCGAATCTCTGGCTATTTCTTCGGTATCAGGCATCAGATATCAAACAACAATTTTGCTATAGGGTACTGATCCACCCGTAAACACTTCCTGATCATCCGATAAAGCAGCATTGTTCCAGCGCTTTTGCTACATAACGCTTGACAGTGGGAACAGAAATACCGCATCGCTGAGCGATCTCGCTCTGACGCAGGCCATCGATCTGTGACAACAGAAAAACCTTGCGTACCAGAGGCGGCATACCATCCAGCAGCGCATCGATTTCCACCAGTGTTTCCAGCATGATGGCCTGAGCCTCGGGTGATGGCGCCAATGACTCCGGTATCTGTGCCAGTGCATCGAGATATGCCTGTTCGATGCGCTGATGACGATGGAAATTGGCTACGATACCCTGCGCGATCGTAGTGAGTAGCGCACGTGGCTCACGAATGACAGGAAGTGAATCCTTGCTCAGAATCCGCAAAAAAATATCATGCGCCAGATCCGGAGCCTGCAGAGCATCGCTCAGCCTGCGACGCAACCACCCCACCAGCCATTTGTGATGATGGCAATAGAGCGACTCGATACTGCAGGAAGCAAGGGAATTTTCCGGATTCTGGATCGTCACGATGGGGTTCGAACAATAAAGCTTAAGCCTGATTTGAGATAACAATAATAGGAATAATTATTATTATTTATTTGGAACGGATACCTGTCAAGTCATACCCCTATCTGCAACAACATTTCCAGCCATTACACTCACCTTGAGCGCCTCTGACCAAGCCCTCTATGAGCCACATTACAGACAAAATCGTGATGATCGCAAGAAGCGCGATGAAGGTCATAGCTATTGGGATTTGATCAGGGATTCCCTGGCTGCCGGCCGTTTACAACGGCCGGCAGCCATTGCCTCAGAATCTTATATTGAGTGCAACACGAACATTACGCGGTGCGCCGTAGTAACTCGCCGGTACCGTCTGGTAATACTTCTCATCGAAGAGATTGTAGAGATTGGCGGATAAAGCGACCATTTTGGTAATCTCGAGGCGCGCCATCAGATCAACCACCGCATAACCGCCCTGGGAAATCTCGACTCTGGCAGGGCCCTGGTCATTACGATAGATGCGATCCTGCCAGCGTACGCCACCACCAATCGTCAAACCTTCTGCAACAGTCGGAAAACGGTAAGTGGAAAACAGTTTGAACGTATTCCGGGGAACCTGGGTATTCAGCTTCACTTTATCCCGATCTTCCGTTACGTTATGAGCAAACCCGACTGATGCCTGCCAGTTCCGGGTCAGCATACCGGCCAGTTCCATCTCGAAACCATCGGTTCTAGCCCCGGATACTGACCGGTAAGCGGTTGAACCATCCGGTGCCAGTACATTATTCGGCAGTGCAACGGCGAGGTTATCCTGCTGAATTCTGTAGACTGCACCATGCAGATTCAAACGATTATCAAAGAATGCCGCCTTGATACCTGCCTCATAACTGTTGCCCAGCAATGGATCGATAAATGCACCACTTTCGCTGCGTATCGTCTGTGGCTTGAAAATACTGGTGTAGCTGGCATAAACCGTCCAGTTATCGAGAAAATCGTAGGTAATCCCTGCAAATGGAATAATTTCCGGATCCTGATTGGAATTGATCCGTGTTATGTTGCCAGTCTGATAGTTTTCGGAAAAACGCTTGAACTTCCAGTGCGTTACTCTGGCTCCCCCAATCAGGGACAATGAATCGAGTAATCTGAATCGGCCTGTCGCATAGCCGCTGATAACCTGCTCATCCTGACCCCACTCACCGATAGGCGTATCGTTGGTGGGTGGCATAGTGGGTGTATTGCCATCCCAGGTGAAAATATTACCGATCGAGTTGCTCCAGTTGTCGAAAAACCATAGCCGGTAAGTAGGTGTGTGATCTTTCGTGAACGAGAACAGGGTCCCGGCAATCAGATCATGCTTGCGTCCGAACAGAGAAAATGAACCCATGGTGTAAACATCGAGTGTATTTTGTGTAGGCGCGCCTTTCCAGCGACCGGCCCAGAGGTTGACTCCCGCACCGGTTGCTTTATCAGGATAACCACCCAGCGCATAACCCAGTACTTCATCGTATTTAGTGACTGTACGATTCCACGATATTCTCGCCAGCCAGTCCTCGTTGAAGCGGTGATCCAGTGTCACGAATACCATCTCACCATTCCTTTTGGAATAAGCCCAGTTTGCGGCCGCGGTATCGGATCGTCCCCAGGTAGTGCGTGTCCCGTCAGAGTAGAAAGCCGGTAAAGCGCCTCTTGCATTTGCGGTTTGATCCTGCTCCTGGAACATGAAACCGGCCGTTGCCAGTGTGGAAGGTGTCAGATCTGCCTCGACAATCCCATAAAGCAGCGATCTTTTCTGTTCCTCACGATCGATATAGGAATCGCTGGTATTCAGCACACCCACCAGCCTGCCGCGCACTTTTCCCGATGGAATCAGTGGCATGGAAATATCCCCTTCGGCTCGGCGATATCCCCAGTTTCCTCCTTCGAATCTCGTCGCGGCCCGGAATGTATCTGTCGGACGCTTGCGTATCAGATTGATACTGGCACCGGGTGTGCCGACACTATTCATCAAGCCATTAGCGCCCCGCACGATCTCGACACGATCGAAGATCGCCATATCATTGGTCTGAAAAATACGGTTGTAGTTATTGTAAATCTGCGGCACGCCATCGATCTGATAGTTATCGACAGCAAACCCGCGCGCATAAAAAGTGGCGGAATCGGACTGACTGCTCCCGCCTGACTGGAATACCATCCCGGTGGTCTGATTCACGACATCAGAAAGTTGTGTCAATCCCTGATCTTCCATACGCTGGCGTGTCATGACACTGACAGACTGGGGTGTTTCGCGCAGAGTCAATGGCAAACGGGTAGAAGTATTGGTCGAACCGGTCGTATAAGAGCCAGTGTCCTCAGTCGTCGGATCAACTATCCCGGATGTCATGACAGTCATTGCCGGCAATGTCAACGCCCCCTCTGAAGGTTGAGAAACAGTGGCAGACGATCCTCTCAGGGTATAGCTGCCGTCAGCCGTTCTTACTGCTTCCAGCCCGCTACCAGCCAGTAAAGCAGATAATCCGTCGTGAGCCGTATAGTTACCATTCAATCCTGCGCTTTGCAGACTGTTGGTCAGCTCTGTCGAGAATGACAGCAAAATGCCTGCTTCCCGACCGAAATCATTGAGTACAGTAGTCAGTGAACCGGCTGGAATGTGGTAATGCCTGACAACCCCGGATTGCTGCGCACTGACTGGCGATATCATGGTCAGGTACGATACAGCCAGCATCACGATCAGGAACAGGCGCGCGATCGCCCTGCCGTTCCACAAACGTTGAAATGATGGTAATAAAAAATAATGTTTGATGATGATCATATTGTTTTCTCGATATTGGAATGTAAATAGCCCTCCTATCTACATTGCCCCTCGAAAAACAAAATGGGATCACCTCTCACCAAAAAATCCAGAGCATGCTGTAAAGTTTGGCAAGTGAAAAGAAGATGCTGATTGATCAGATTTCCGGCATCAGGTTCTGCCTGTAATACCACCAGCATGGCCGGTGGCTTGTTTCCATAGGTTAAAACCTGAATTTCAAAGTACCCAGGACTGTTCGCTCCAGACCGGGGTAGGCTCGCCAGCCGGGATCATTGTAGGACAGGTATTTATTATTGAAGAGGTTGCTCGCATTGATGGTAAACATCCAGGGCCCGTTATCGTAGCGAAGCATGGCGTCAAACAAAGTATAAGAAGGTGTCGTACTGGTATTCTCCAGGTCATTGAAAATTCTTCCCACATAGCGTACGCCTCCGCCGATTCCAAAACCTCGCAGCCAATTTACCCCCAGATTTCCCAGGGAATAATCCAGCCAGGCAGAAGTCATGAGATGAGGCACCTGAATTGGCATTTTATCTTTGTCGATATCCGTACTTTTGGTTACGGTTACGTCATGATAGGTAAATGATCCAATAAAATTCAGCCCGCGTAACAATTCTGCTCTTGCTTCCACTTCGACTCCACGTGACCCGATTTCACCAGTCTGCCTGTTACGAAAAAAAGGATCATCGGGATCAGGCGTAGGCACGTTGGTTTTGGTCAGATCAAAGAATGCCACTGTATACAGGCTTCTTCCTCCTGCAGGTTGATATTTGACACCGACTTCATATTGCGTGCCACGAGTCGGCTCGAAAGGGCGATTGCTGGAATCGAGTCCTGGTAACGGAAGAAATGATTGTGAATAGCTCACATAAGGTGCAACCCCGCTGGAAAAAAGGTAAGTCAGCCCTGCTCGTCCGGTATAGGCATTGTCCCTGTTGCGAGTATTGGTAGTGCTTAAAAAATCAGCATCTTTAGTATCAACTCTGTCATAGCGGCCGCTCAATGTCAGAATCCAGTTCTCTCCGTACCTGATTTGATCCTGAAGATAGATACCGAGCTGATCGATCTCTTGCTTTGCATCGATATCCAGACTATCGGGTACAGGAACCGATATGCCATAGATCGGATTAAACACATCGATACCGGGAGCTTTTCCTGAAAAGAATCTCAGGGAAGCATTCGTCCTGTTCCAGTCAATACCCAGTAACGCCGTATGATTCAACGAGCCTGTATCGAGCCTGGCTTGAAGATGAGTATCGAGCACTGTTTGAGTCAGACGCTCTTTCGTTGTTACGGCACTTCTTTGCATCAGCGTGGGAATATCGGCATCAAAACCAGCACGAAACATATCGTTGAAATTGCCATCTTGCTGCATATAACGAAAATTCTGCCGTGCAGTGAATGTCTCATTAAAGTTATGTTCGATCTGATAGTTGAATGAGGATTGATTCGTCGCGTATTTAACGAACTTTGAATCTGTCTGTACAACATCGGTATGCCTGCCATCAGGTGTCATAAGAAAGAAGGGGGAGGCTTCCGCCCGGTTATTGAGAACCTCTCCCATGAGCGTGACAGTCGTATCAGCTGTCGGGTGCCAGGTCACTGAAGGAGCAACATAAAAACGCCTGAGCCCCGCGCGATCTCCTTCTGTATTGGGATATCTGACCTGTGTGTCTGAATCGAGTCCAAGCGTTACCAGGCGAAACATCAAGCTACGATCATTATTTGCGAAGCCTAAATCGGCGGCAATCCGCTTACGATCGAAATTACCATATTGCAATTCGATCTCCCGAATGGGATCGGCACTCGGTCGTTTAGTAATCCGGTTGACGATACCTCCGGCATCCCCTCGCCCGAAAGTCACTGAAGTAGGTCCGCGCAGCACATCGACACGTTCCAGGCCGTAAGTATCGGTAATGAAAGAACCGAAATACAGCCCTTGAGCAGCCATGCTCAAACCATCGCGAAAAAGAGAAGTCGTGAGCCCCTGAAACCCGCGCAAAAGCAGATATTCATAGCCTCGCCCTTCAAATCCCCATTGATCGACCACCACACCGGGGGTGTAACGTAAAGCTTCGCTCATATCCTGTACGCTGCGCATATCGAGCTCACGGCGCGTAACCACAGAAATCGATTGCGGCACCTCGATCAACGGTGTATCTGTTTTCGTTCCCGAACTGCTGCGCTTTGCGACATAGCCAGTATCATCAGCATTTTCCGTACTGGTCGAGACAGTCACGACCGGTAATGCCGTTACACCTGCCTGAGCTGCTTTGATGGGTGCCCGGCGCAGTGTATAGCTGCTGTCAGCATTACGTATCAGTTCCAGATCACTGTTTGCCAGTAACCGGTTGAATCCTTCACTTACTGAAAAATTTCCTGTCAGCGCGGGGCTGGTAAGCCCCTCTGTGAGTGCCGGATCAAACGAGAGTGCGATACCGGCAATTGTTGCAAAATGTGAAAGTGTCCGTCCCAGTGGGCCTGCCGGAATGTCATAGTGCTTTCGGGCAGCTGCATCGGGTGTATCCAGTGTGTTTTCAGCCGCCTGGGCGGGAAATGTTGTGGCGGCGACAATCAGTAGCAGTAGCGACAATACGGCATACCTCACCCGGCCTGATAGGAGGCGGATGGAGTGAACAAGAGGGGCAAACAGCATGGACTTTTTCCTTCAATTTTCCGGTTATAGAGAGTTTTCATCTCTATTGCCAGTCGAAGCAGGAAAAAGTCTCACACCCTGGTGAAAATAGTCGGCAGTTTACCGGCCATTAGAAAGCGATGTATCAATAATCGATGCTGGCACTGACTACGAAAGTACGCGGCATACCGGCTACCAGATAACCCTGTCCAGGGTAGCCGCCTACAGAAGCCCAATGTTTGCGATTGGTGACGTTATCGACGCGGCCTCGCAATGTGACCAGATGCCCCCTGAATTCGGTGAGATAACGCAAACCCAGATCCAGCCGTGTCCATCCTGCCACCTTCACCGTATTGACATCATTGGCGTAACTTGAACCGGTATGAACGACACGACTGTCAAAAGTCACGCCCTGTAAACCGGGAATATCCCAATCCGCTCCCATACTGGCCTGGAAACTCGGTACCCCGATCACACGCTGGCCATCAGTAGTGACGTCACCGGTAGATCGTTGTTTGGCATCCAGCCAAGTGGCACCGCCCAGCAGGCGAAGACCGCGTATTACTTCCCCATAGATACCGAGCTCTACCCCTCTGTGTCGATCTCGTCCGGATGAAGTGAATACATTGTCTGCATCGATGATTGAACGTGGCTTCGTTGTCGTGAAAAGTGCAATCGTAGCGCCAATGTGGCCACCATCGTACTTGGCCCCGATTTCCTTTTGTTTGGAAACATAGGGAGCGAGCACTTGACCGCTATTGATTGCTGTACCCGGGGCAGTGTCGCCCTGGGTCAATGCCTCGATATAGTTGCCATAGATCGAGAATTGCTTATTGATCTTATAAACAGCACTTACGCTCGGGCTGATCCGATTACGATCGTATGCAGGTGACTTGGCTTCTGTGTCATAAGCATAGTTTTCCATGCGCAAGTTCTGATGCCGGAATCCGGCTGTCAGGAGAATCCTGTCTTCCAGGATAGATACAGTATCTCCTACGGCAAAGCTCAGTAAGCGGGTACGTCCGGTCAAACCCGGGGAAGACAGATTATTACCCCGGAAAGCACCGCTGCTAAAATCGGGTTTTTCCCACGATACCGGGGAAAACATATTGGTATTCAGCCGGTTGAAAAAATCCCAGGCATAAGCATTTTTTCTTTCGTTTTCGAAGTATGAGCCTGCTATTACCACGCGATGATCTATTGGCCCGGTACTGAATTTACCTCTGATACCGATTTCTCCGGTATCGACATTGTCCTTGCGGGTATTGTCAAACCGGGTAGCATAACCATCCCCTGTATCTCTGTCGGCCAGTGTGAAATTGGCCAGAGAGTTTTTTTCGTCAGTACGACGCAGACCATAAGCTGCCCATGCAGTCAGATAAGAATTGATATCGTATTCGCCGCGTAGTGTTCCAAAAATATCACTCTCATTCGAATAGGACCAGGGCTGTGCAAAATTGGTAGTTGGATCAGGCAACCTGGGTGAACCAGTAATGCCTGATCCAAGGGTAACGTTGGTACGGGTACGTTTCAAACGGTTATCCTGCCAGCCGATGTCCGCTGACAGACGAAACTTGTCACCACGCCAGTCCAGCCCAACTGCAGCAAGTCCCGTTTGTACTCCTTCTTTATCAACTGCCGTACCGCCACCTCGATATGCGCCATTGAAACGGATACCTATTTTCTGATCTGGTCCAAATCGGCGGGCAACATCCACCCCCACATTATGATGCCAGCCACTGCCGACATGCGTGGTCAAACGTGTCAGTGGTTCATTGGGTGCGCGTTTGGGCATCAGATTGATCGCCCCGCCGATTCCACCCCCACCGGGATTGGCACCCGTCAGAAAGGCAGAGGCACCACGCATCACTTCGACCCGTTCAAACAATTCGGTAGCGATATATTGACGTGGCAGCAAACTGAAAAGACCATTGAACGCAACGTCGTCTGAACCCAGAATAAACCCGCGAATGAAATAGGATTCCTGGAAATTACCAAAACCACGGGCTACCCGAACACTGGGATCATTTTGCAATACATCACCCACACTGCGTGCCTGCCGATCTTGAATCAGCTCATTGGTATAGCTGGTAATCGAGAACGGTGTATCCATATTGTCGTTCGTACCGAGAATACCAGCCCTTCCCCCACGCGCCACCTGACCACCGGCATAAGGAGGTGATAATCCTTCAGCTGAAGCATCGGCACTGGTACTGACGGTAATTCCGGGCAGAAACGTTTTACCGCTGGCAGTATCATTATCCTCATTCGAGGGTGATTGAGCATAGATAGTAGTAATACTGGAAACCAGTATTACCAGGACTCCCCAAAATTTATACATGATTTATTTTATCTGAAAAAAAACCACATAATACAAAATAATAATAATGATGATAATGGTTATTATTTGTGAATAATGGCTCAGAAGACTTTTTAAATCAGTGATCGTAGTGATCTGAATTGCCTGCGCTCGATTGGCGCTGGTAATCGCCTGCCGCCGCAGATGCTCGATCAACACTTCGACCAGCACAAATCTCCTGTCTGCATCGTCGGCTCGGTCAGCAGCTGGAATACAGGATCGATCAAAGGCGTTAATCGGGCTTTTTATGACTGTTCATCCCAGGCTTCAGGAAAAGTTGAAAGGATTTGAAAACCCGCATCTTCTCTCATGTAGATGAACAACCTGTTGAGAAATGACAAAAAAATTAAGTCACGATGATTGTTGCGCCGCGTGTTTCACTCGTAAAATCTCCACGGTGCAGGCTTCGTCCAGCACACGATAGAACACTATGTAATTCCGATGGGCAACTAGATAGTGTAGTCATGAGATAAGAAATATGAGATCCTTTTAAGAAATTAAAGGGACTCGCATGACACATTCACATCGCAGGCATGATATTTCAGATAGGATATGGTCGCTACTTGAGGGGCATTTACCAGGCCGAGAAGGGGCATGGGGAGGGGTAGCCACAGATAATCGTCAGTTTATCAATGCTGTTTTCTGGATTATACGGACAGGAGCCCCATGGAGGGATTTACCGCCGGACTACGGGGGTTGGAGCAATACTCATCGCCGTTTCATTCGCTGGCGTGACAAAGGTATCTGGGAAAAATTGCTGGAAATCCTGATTGATGATCCAGATTATGAATGGCTGATAATGGATGCCAGTCACTGTAAAGTTCATCCACACGCCAGTGGAGCCAGAGGAGGTAATCAGGATATGAATCGGACAAAAGGGGGCTCAACACCAAGATACATCTGGCCGTGGATGCGCATGGTATGCCGGTCAGAATCCTTGTTACACAAGGTACCACTGCTGATTGCACGCAGGCTGGCCGCCTGATCGAAGGGATTGATGCAGATCATCTGCTGGCAGATCGTGGCTATGACAGTAATGCCATTGTTGAACAGGCGGAAAAACAGGGAATGGAAGCTGTTATCCCGCCAAAAAAGAATCGAAAAATACAAAGACCTTACGATAAATAACTGTATAAGCTGAGGCATCTCGTCGAAAATGCTTTTCTTCATCTCAAAAGATGGCGTGGCATCGCTACAAGATACGCCAAAAACACCTCTTCTTTCCTTGCTGCCGTGCAAATTAGATGTATCGCCCTCTGGGCTGATATCTTGTGACTACACTATATAGCTCGCGCACAAAAGCAGACGAGCCCGGCCGGCCAGTGCGACCCATCTTCGGATTCTGTGTAAGCGGCAGGATCTTGTCGCGCAGTTCCTGGCCGAACTTCTCAGCCCTGGTTGGATTGTCCTGAGCAATGTAGTCAATGATGTTATCCAAATCGGCCTCGGCCATCGGACGTCAGACGATGCGGTAAGGGGTTTTCACCTTCGCCATTGGCCAGCCACTGGCGGCTCAAAGTTCATGCACGCTTGGCTCCCGCTGCCTTGTGGCGAACAATGCGGGCATCCATTCGGGCCATGACTTCATCGTGCGGGATGCCCGGCCGGGGGTCGTCGATGGCTTCCTGAATCTCAGCAGCAAGCCGCTCGTTATAGGCGGCCGCTTCATGAGCCTTGTGTAGTGCTTTGGCACGATTATCACTGGAACGTGCTACTGGCTCACGTTCGTCCGGGTTCCATTCGCTGGCATCAAACTGACCGATAGTAATACCCACCTCACGCAGCACATTTAAGGCAGCAGCCGGGTTGCCGAAGCGGCGCGGTTCACTGCTGCGAGCCTTCGTCAGAATGGCTGCGACACCGCTGCGCGTGTTGATCTGAACAAGGAATGCACCACCTTGTCCTTTCAGAGTTACACTCGAAACGCCACCGGTTTCACTGGCCGTCCGAAGTTGTTCAAGAGTCATGCTTCGCATATTTCTCTCCTTACCGTAGCGCAATACCAACGTAAATTGGTGCATTACTTATTAAAAACGTGCAAACCCTGATGGGGAACGATGAGTGGAATTCGAGATTTAGAGTTGCTGAGGAACTTCTGTCAAACCCTTCATGAGCCGCATTACAGGCAGAATTGTGATGATCGCAAGAAGCATAGCAGGATGCGGTGAGGTACGAACCGCATCTACATGCTGAGTAACGTTGATTGATGGTTCCTGCGCTCCGGCAGCCAGTATGCCCCGCTAGAGCTAGGCGGGTTGCATTCCCATGCAGAGCATGGGAACGATCAACCATATCTTACAGATGAACAAAAGTGTGTCATCCTATGCTTGCACTCTCGTCTGGAATAGACGTATTTTAGGCGAGCAGGAGAAGGGATAGAGATCGGAGTTGTCTTTGGTCACCAAGACTGTTCGCAATGCAGATCGCCCTTTTCCAACCTGCCCACCAGGCCGGACGTCAGGTAGGCACGCGGTTTAGTCAGCCCTGTCAGCACCTCTCCGGAATTCAGGATACGCAGAAAAGTGTCATGCACGAGATCAGCGGCCTGTTCACTGCAGCCCAGCTTTTTGCATAACCACCCGCGCAGCCATCGGTGATGGTCGCTGTAAAGTGTTTCTACCTGTTTGCAGTGGATGTCGGGCGGAGGCATGGAAGCCAATGTTGTAATAGCGTTGACTGGATACAGGAAATGAACGAATAAGAATTGTTCGCATTGTAAGGGTGAACGGGTATTTTCTGCAATGCAAATCAGGATGTGGAAAGATATGCCACGCTCTGTGGGATAACCAGCGAAAGCGAATCAGCCATGCGCCCGCCCTCGGGAGCTACTACAAAACCGTGGTGGTTCACCATTTATAACGCAGCGTCGCGTAAACCGTCCGACGATTGCCATAGAAGCATGCCATATCCGCGCAGGTGGCAATGTATTTGTTATCGAACAGATTATTCACATTCACGCTCAGACTGGCGCCCTGCAGCACACTGTGCAGATGTTTCATATCGTAGCGTACTGCTGCATCGAACAAGGTGTAGGCAGGCGCTTTCAGGTTATTGACGAGATCACCGAAATTCGAGCCGATATGTCGCACCCCGCCGGCAACACCCAACCCGGCGAGCAGGTTGCCCCGGAAAGTGTAATCCAGCCAGGCAGAAGTCTGATGCCGAGGAGTCAGTGATAACCGGTTGCCGAGCTCGTCCGGATTGTTACTCTCGGTCACCTTCGAATCAGCAAAAGAATAAGCAACGATGAGATTGAGATTGCTCATGAGGCGCGCTTTACCTTCCACCTCCACTCCTCGTACACGCGCTTCACCGGTTTGCACGTTATAACCGAAATGCCCGGGTGTGAGATCAGGAGTGACGACATTCTTCTGCGTCAAATGATAAGCCGCGACAGTCAGCAAGGCATTATGGTTGACCGGCTGATATTTGATACCCGCCTCATATTGCCGACCGGTAGTCGGTTTGAATGGTGAACCGAAAAAATCGGTTCCTGCAATTGGCTGAAAAGACTCGGCATAACTCGCGTATGGCGCAATACCATTGTCGAACAGATAGTTTATTCCTGTCCGATAAGTGAAAGCGCGATCATTCTGCCGGGTGCTGCTTCTCTCATCAAAGAACAAATCATGATTTCGCGTATGTGCACTGGAAAAATCGTAACGGACACCCAGCGTGAGTATCCATCGATCATATTTGATCTGATCCTGGGCATAGAGACCGATCTGGTCACGCTGCTGTTTGCTGATGTAATCGATGACCGGCAAACCAAATGGCTCACCATAAACCGGATCGTAGATATCCAGAAGCAGCATGTCTTCGGAAAAACCACGGCGGTTACTGCCGGAAAGATAGCGGTAATCTATACCCAGCAGCAGGTTATGCCGGAGCATGGCCGTATCAAATATACCCTGTACCCGGGTATCCATCGTGAACGTGCCCGCCTTGTCCTGATAAAGGGCCGCCAGCCGATCAATCGTCCGGAAATCCAGTGGTACCCCATCATCATCTCTCAGAAAATCGAGATAAAACGTAGTGGGGTAATTGCTGGATACATTAGCATAACGTAAATTCTGCTGCACTCCCCAGGATTCATTGAAACGATGATCAAACGCATAACCGATCGTATATTGCTCTCTATTGTATTTATCGAAACCGGGTTCTCCGATAAAGCGGCTGGTTGGTATTTTGCCGTTCGGATTTTCCAGCAGTGAGCCTTCCGGGGGCAGAAACTGGAGTGTATTGCCAGCGTTATCCTTCTGAAAATGACTCAATAGCGTAAAAGTGGTATCGCTAGTTGGCCGCCAGCTAATGCTCGGTGCGATGAAGTAACGATCTTCATGAGCGTGGTTGATCTGCGTATCACTATTGCGCACCAGTCCTGTGAGTCGATAAAGAAACTGACCGTTGCTGTCGATCGGCCCGCCGAGGTCGAGTCCGCCCTGAATACGGCCAAAGCTTCCGCCGGTAATGAACGCTTCACGTACCGGTACGGCCGTTGGACGCTTACTCATCATGGCAACCAGCCCGCCGGGTGAACTCTGACCATACAGGGTAGAAGAAGGCCCTTTCAGCACTTCGATGCTTTCCATTCCATACGGTTCGATACGAAGGTTGGCATAATTCACCCCCCATAAACCCAGTCCGTCGAGAAATTGCGGCGCATCGAATCCCCGGATATTGAAATAGTCATCCCGCATTACAGGTCCGTACATTTCTGTCAGCACACCGGGCGTATAGGAAACTGCCTGGCTGATATTCTGCACCAGCCGCGCATCGAGCTCACGGCGCGTAATCACTGAAATCGACTGTGGTACCTCGATCAACGGTGTATCTGTTTTCGTACTCGAACTGCTGCGCTTTGTAACATAGCCAGCCTCATCAGCATTTTCCGTACTGGTCGAGACAGTCACGACCGGTAATGCGGTTACCCCTGCCTGGGTCGCTTTAATGGGTGCCCGATGCAGTGTATAGCTGCCATCATCATTGCGTATCAGTTCCAGACCACTACCTGCCAACAGCCGATTGAATCCTTCACCTACTGAGAAATTTCCGGTCAGCGCGGGACTGGTAAGCCCCTCTGTGAGTACCGGATCGAACGAGAGTGCGATACCGGCAACCGTTGCGAAATGTGAGAGTGTCCGTCCCAGCGGGCCTGCCGGAATATCATAGTGCTTCCGGTCAGCAGCATCGAGTGTATCCGGTACATTTTCAGCTGCCTGAGCGGGTAATGCTGCGACGACAATGATTGGTAGCAACAGCGACAATAGCCTTACCGGGTCCAATGGGAATCGGATGGGATGAACGAGGGAGGCAAACAGCATGATTTTTCCTTCAGTTTCTGGTTATAAGGGCCTTCACCTCTATTGCCAATCGAAACAGAAAAAAGTCTCACCTCCCTGATGAAAATAGCTTGATCAGCGTGGTACCAGCGTAACCCAGTAAGATGTGCGATAGATAACACGCACCGGATAAGTAGATTGCAGCATTGCCAGCGTACGGTCAGTATCGCGGATCGGAAAAGCACCCGATATCCGCAAGTCAGCCAGGACGGGATCACACCGTACGATACCCTGCCGGTATCGGGACAGCTCATCGGTAAAATCAGTCAGGTGCATCTTGTCAGCCAGCAGCATACCTTGCGCCCAGGCAATGTCGGTATCGTCAGCCGGTCTGGATACTTCGATTGCTTCCGCAGTGAACACAGTTTTGTTGCCGGCATGCAATACTTGCGCCACGCCGCTATCGCCTGATTTGGGATGAATTGCCACTGCCCCATCGAATACTGCAACGTGACTGCGTTCCTCACCCTGACGAACTGTAAAGCGGGTTCCCAGCGCATGTAGCCGCCCTTCTGCAGTAAGTACCTGAAAAGGACGAGGTGTGACTGCGTTGTCTGCTGCGGTCCGGATCAGAATCTCACCGGTATGCAAAACGATTAAACGCTGTACCGCATTAAACCGCACATCGATTGAACTCGCTGTATTGAGCCTGACCTGGCTGCCATCGGCGAGCTCGATTTCGCGCTGCTCACTCACCATCGTACGGTATTCCGCCATCCATGCTTCCCATGGTGTTACACGCCAGGCTGCCCAGCTCGCAGGCAGTGCTGTCATCAGCAGGGCAAGTTTCTTGATCGCAGCACGCCGGTTATTACCACGGGAATGAGTCAATGCAGCCATTGACAGTGCTGGAGGGAGCCCTCCCATTTTATTCATCAGTTGCTCCGCCCGCTCCCAGGCCTGCCTGTGCTGCGGACTGCGCAAACGCCACTGTTCCCAGGCATTACGTTCCGTATCGGTAACCGTACTGGCGTGCAATTGCATCAGCCAGGCAGCCGCTTCATCCAGTATCCGGGGATCGATTGGCGAGTGTTCTGAAGTATCCTTTAACCGGGTATTCATGCTGTTTGCTTCGTTACATCAGAAGCAGGCACTGGCGGAAAGCCTGCTGCATATAACGTTTGACTGAGCCGAGTGAAACTCCTAGCTGTTCTGCAATCACTTCGTATTTCAAACCTTCGATCTGTGAGAGCAGGAATGCCTGTCTGACTTTGGGAGCAAGCGAATCGAGCATCCGGTCTATTTCATGCAACGTTTCGAGAATGATCAGATGCTGTTCGGGTGCCGGTACTTCCGTTTCAGGTATATGTGCCAGCGCATCCAGATAGGCGCGCTCGAGTGCCTGGCGACGATACCAGTTGACCATCAGGCTTTTGGCGATCGTAGTCAGATAAGCACGTGGTTCGCATACAGTCGTGGCATCCCGTGAAGCCAGTATACGGGTGAAGGTATCCTGGGCCAGATCAGCGGCGTTATGAGCGCATCCCAAACGGGAGCGCAACCACCTTACCAGCCAGTCATGGTGATCACTGTAAAGCGTATCCACAGCGTTCAGGTGTGCAGAATCGTCGATCGACATCAATAGCCCTCCCAGGCTTCTCTTGTAAAGTTATGTAAATGCCGGCCAGGGGAACCTCTGCAAAACTATCTGTGTTGCCATTTCTGCGTTAAAAGTCGACTCAGAATGCTCATTTATTACGTATAAACTCGACTTCTTCGCCGACGTTTGCCTTGAATTGACTGCCTCGCTAACGTTTTTCAGAGGTTTCCTGACGTTGTGTGCCGAATATCCCGGGCATCTGGAAAATTATTTTTATATTGTTCCGGATCTCGCTGACGCTTCTCAGAGATGCTTTTACGGCCTGAACAGAGTAAATTGCCAGCCAGCCTGTAAAAACAACCGGTATAAAAATGATAATTGTTCTTATTCCATAAGGTCAAGTTATGAAAATACTGCTTCACAGATCACCCCGTCACTGCGTGATCTTGATGACAACATTTATGTGTCTTGCAAGCGTGCAGCAAACCTGTTGACTGCCTGATCTTGCATGAACAGTTTCATATCCATTAGAATGAAAACGATTCTCATTAAATAATAATCAAACTTTTTCAGGGAGATATCGTGTCAGCCGATGAATTCATACTGCAGCAGAAAGTTCATACCTTGTACAGCAACCACCGCAGCTGGTTACAGAGGTGGTTGTACCGCAAGCTGGGCAATGCCTGCGATGCTGCCGATCTGGTGCAAGACACATTCATCAGCGTGATCACTGGAGGCTACGCGGATGACATTCGCGAGCCGAAACCTTTCCTCGCCACGATCGCCGGCCGGCTGGTTGCCCACCGGTGGCGCCGCAATCAGCTCGAAACGGCCTACCTCGAAGCCCTGGCAGCACTGCCTGTAGAGTTGATGCCTTCGCCCGAAGCACATGTGTTGGTGCTGGAAGCCTTGCTGGAAATCGATCGTGCGCTCGATGGCCTGCCGACACGTGTCAAGGAAGCCTTTCTGCTCGCCCATCTGGAAGAACTCTCGTATGCACAGATTGCGGAACGGCTCAACGTATCGACCAGTTCGGTCAAGCAATACCTCACACGTGCCAACCGGCAGTGCCTGTTTGCTCTGTCAGTCTGAAACAGATTCAACCGGAGAAAAACAGTGTCCACTCCCGGTTCCACACCGCCTCCCTCGGTCGCTGACCAGCCACACCCGCTACCACTGGCCAATGGTCACCCGATCAGCGGTGCTACGGCGGATGCAGCTGCTCAGTGGCTGACGTTACTGATGTCGGATGAAATGACCGATTCAGACTATCAGTGCTGGCAGCAATGGCGTGCGGCACATCCTGATCATGAACGTGCCTGGCAGCACATCGAAGCAATGACCGCACGATTCAGGGAACTGCCATCCACGGCAGCTTATAAAAGCCTGTCACCCCTTACCAACCCTGTAAGTGCCGGCAAACCCGGGTCGCCGGGCCGGCGCAAGGCAATGGGTACGTTGTTATGGCTGGGAACAGCAGGTGTCGGCAGCATGCTGGTATCACGTACACAGACCTGGCAGCAAACCGTTGCCGATTACCGTACCGGTACTGGCGAACAACGTGCGGTATACCTGGCCGACGGCACGCATATCATGCTCAACACGTACAGTGCAATCGACGTAGCCTTCGATGCACAACACCGTACGATACGGCTGATCACCGGCGATATCCTCATCACCACCCACCCTGTGCATACGCCGATATCCGATCCGCGTCCTTTCATCGTCGAAACTGCCGAAGGCCGCATTCGTGCACTCGGCACCCGCTTCACGGTCAGTCAGCGAAAGGGACGTACCCATGTCGCTGTACTCGAACATGCGGTAGAAGTCACCCCTGCTGCTCCCGACCGGCAATACATACTGCCGGCTGGCCAGCAACTCTCCTTCACGCGCCACACCCTGAATAACGCTACTACGCTGGATAAGCAGACAACCGGCTGGACACAGGGACAAATCATCGCTGATAACATCCGGCTGGGTGATTTCATTACTGATCTGGGACGCTACCGCACCGGCCTGCTGCGTTGTGATCCGGCCGTGGCTGAATTGCGTTTATCCGGAGTGTTCCCGCTGGATGATACGGATCGTATTCTGGAAACCCTGCCGAGTGTATTGCCGGTACGGGTACGTCTGCGCACCCGCTACTGGGTGATAGTGGAAGCGGCGTCATAGCGGGCACTGTGCTTTGCTTGCGTCGTTCGATTTTGTCTTACACTGCGTCCCTTGATCGAGATCTTGAACAAGTTTTGATCGTTCCTACATTCCAGGCGAGAACGCGTCCCGGCTCGGATGTGCCGAGGTTGAGAGATTCGGTTTCGCTCATTTCGCTTCTTTCGTGTTTTGCTCCCCTCTCCCGCTGGCGGGAGAGGGGAGTGTTTCATCGTGTGGCGAGTGATTGGCGGGTTTGTTGCTCATTCTGAGTCTCCTGCCGAACCTGCGGCCTGTTGTTGCTTGTGCAGGCGCTTCAACTTGATGCCAACTCGGTGCGCACGCGGCTCGCGAAAGGCGGATTGCCTTCCAGCAGGTAGATCAGTGCGCTGGCATCGAAAAAAACGATCACCAGTCGCGCTCTTCACCCAGAGTTATGTCGATATCCGCTTTGTCACGCGTGCCGATATCAGGCTGCGACAGTAGCCACCGCAAGGCGGTCATGCCATGGCGCTTGATCTCGGCGGTAGTCAGGGTGTTAGTCATGGCAAATCCAATTCAGTACCGATATTTTTCCAATAGTACTGTTTTCAATCCAAATAATCCATTTGATGGTTCCCATGCTCCGGTGGCCAGTATGCCCCGCTGGAGTGAAGTGGAGTGGGCTAAATTCCCACGCTGGAACATAGGAACGATCAAAAATTTTTGTGATTTCTCCTGCCCGATTCTGATTCTCGCGGCACCTGCTCTATAAGGAGCTTCTAAAGAACATCAGCGATGTTTTGCAGAGGCTCCGCAGAAGCTTTATCGATCCATTGACTTCTTGAGGAGTAGGTATGCCATTCGACCGACGCCACGCCGCGCGCCGATTTATCCAGCCATGCTGTCAGGGGCAGCAGCAATCCCGACCTGTTTCACTTTTTCCGGTGCACCCCCTGGCACAGATAATCGCCTTCCTCTCAGGAGGGTTCATCCTGTCAGTCAGTTTGCCAGATCCGGCAATTGCTCAAATTGTGGCTCAAGCCCCCGCGGATAGCCAAACATCCACCGCACGCCAGTACTACAACATTCCAGCCGGCCCGCTGGCCTCTGCCCTGCGCAGCCTGGCCAGTTCGGCAGGACTGCTGCTTACCTTTACAGAGGGTCAGATCAGCGGAAAAACTACCGGTGGTTTACGGGGACAATACACTGTGCAGGAAGCACTCGCACACCTGCTTGGAAACAGCGGATTACAAGTAACACGACTGGCCAATGGCAGTTATGTAGTACAGAAAATGAGCACTATCGAACCCTCCCCGGCCAATGTTACCCTGCCCCTCATGACAGTGAGTGCACCAACTCTGAAACAAGGCACAGCGGAAGAAGGCTACCAGGTCAGCAATATCAGTGGAATTGGTCTGTGGGGTGAGCGTAGTTTGCGGGATACACCGTATTCGATGAGTGTCGTTCCTGCTGACTTGATCGAAAACGTCAACGCCCAGAATATGGGACAGATCTTCAAAATGAATCCCCTGACCCAAGAACCATTCATCCAGAATTTTACCGGTGTTCCCTTTGTCACCATACGAGGATTTCAAACAAGCAGCCCGGTTTATGATGGCATCCATCTCTATGCCAATGGTTCTGCTGTGTCAGTCATCGAAATCGACCGGGTTGAAATTCTCAGTGGAACCTCAGGTTTTCTCTATGGCGGCAACAGAGTAGGTGGAGCCGTAAACTATGTGACTAAGAACTCTACCAATATCCCGCTCAGAAGGCTGACGTTTGGTAATTACGGTGGGACCCAATTTTACGGCCATGCCGATATCGGCGGGAAATTTGATGACCGGGGCCGATTCGGTTACCGGGCCAATCTGCTCTATCAGGGGGGAGATACCGCTATCGGCGAACCGATCAACCAGAAAGTGGCCAACATCGTGCTGGATGGCCACCTTACCGATACCCTCTATGCAGATGTCAAATATACCTATAACGACTACAGCAAAGAGGCGACACAACCTCTCTTTTATATGAGAGAAAGAATTTCTATTGATACCAGTAAACGTTATTCTCCCAAATGGGCATCCAACGACTTGGAAAGTCATAAAGCTTACACCAGCCTGCATTGGGACCCCAGTAAATATTTCACTCTCAGAAGTGCTTTTTTCTATCAGGATACGAGGATGAGAGTCAATCAAATATCTTTAGATGAGCAGGCGAACAAGACCTTTATTCCCAGAATGACAAACTCCCCCTGGGAAAAGCATGAAAATTATGGAGGGTATATCTACCTGGATAGCCGCTTTTCAACATTTGCCGTCGACCATAAGCTGACCCTGGGTTATTCTTCTACTTTTCATGAAATGCTTTTACGGGGTAATGGTACTGTTTACCTGTCTGGTAACACAAATTTCCTGCTGAGTGAACTTAAAAATATAGCTGAGCCGGATTGGGGGGCATCTTTCGGGAGCGGGTCGATGGCGACTGCCTATACTGCCCGAAATGACAATATCCTGATTGGAGATGACATTAGCTTCAATGACCAATGGTCTGCAATGGTTGGGCTCAACTATGCTACGACAGCATATAAATTGGATGGTATCTACGGTGACAGCAACTATGAAAAATCTAAGCTGACTCCTACAGCTTCACTTCTGTATAAACCAATCGAAAAGGTAACCACCTATGTCTCTTATATGGAAGCACTTGAAGCTAGCATAATAGTAGGTAATACCTATGCCAATCGTGGAGAAGTGCTTTCTCCGTTACTCAGTAAACAATATGAAGTGGGCTTGAAATATGATATCAATCCCAACTTGTTGTTAAGTACCGCACTGTTCCGAATCGAAAAAACCAATCGGTATTCGGATCTTGCAACACCCATCCCACGTTATGTCCAGGATGGCTTGCAAGTACATAACGGGGTAGAGCTGGTTCTGACCGGAAAAGTAACCGATAATCTGACTATCATGGGGGGCGGTACCCTGATGGATATCGGTGTGGAGAAATCCAATGACCCTGCTCTCGAAGGCAAAAAACCAACCAATGCTGCTTCCAGAATGGGGAAGATTTATGCGGAATATGCATTACCATGGATCCCAGGATTGAATCTGACCGGTGGAATCTACTATACTGGTGAGAGATACGCCAATGTGGCCAATACAGATAAAATTCCCAGCTATGCCCTGTATGATATTGGCGCTCGATATACCACCCGGGTACTCGATAAAGCACTGATCGTACGCCTGAATGTCATCAATCTAACTGGTAGAAATTACTGGCAAGATCAATATAATTTGGGTGTACCGAGAACCATTGCATTTTCCGTCAGTACGATGTTTTAACGCTTTGGCTTCAATACTCCAACATCCGGGCTCTATTCTGAGCCCGGTATGTTTAATGACTCATAATCGCCACCTTTACCTGTCATCCCGCAATGCTTGATACCGTTAAAGTAACTGTATATAGTTACAATCATGGTAAAAGCGGATAAATTAATAGAGAAACTGCAGCAAAATCAAGAAGGCATTGATTTCAATGATTTCGAAACATTGCTTTCAAGATTAGATTGGATTCTCGACCGCCAGAATGGCAGCCACCGCATCTGGATATCACCGAAAAAAAGCAGGTTGATCATCCAGCCGAAAGGCTCCAAAGCAAAGAGTTACCAGATTAGGCAGTTTCTTAAAATTTATAGTGAAGAGGGAAGATGAGCGATAAATTCGACGGCTATACAGTAGAAATTTTTCTCGATGAAGACGGTGATTGGCTGGCCAGATTAGAAGAGCTGCCAAATATTTCTGCTTTTGCAAACTCTCCAGAGCAGGCCATAGCAGAACTCGAAGCAGCATGGAAACTGACGAAAGAAAGCTACATGGCTCATGGTGAAGCAATTCCCATTGCTCCTGCTCGCCGTCAATATAGTGGTCAATTTAATGTTCGTGTGGATAAACGGGTGCACCGTGCACTTGCCATAGAAGCAGCTCGCGCTGGCATTAGCCTGAATGCTCTGGTATCGAAAAAGCTGTCAGAAAATCTGCATACGTAAATGAGAAGATCGAGGTAAACATGCGTTTGACATCGAGATGACTGGTTATATTTATGACTATCCCTATCGAAGAGTTGGAAAACATGGATTTCAGTGATGTGGCTGAAGGTGGAAAATTGCACCCCATTCACCCTGGCGAGATTCTGCGCGAAGAATTTCTGATGCCGTTAAAAATCACTCCTCATGCACTTTCTTTGGCATTGCAAATTCCGGCCACCCGTATCAACGATATCGTACGGGAGCGTCGTGCAATTACTACCGACACCGCCCTCAGACTGGCGCGGTATTTTGGTAATACCGCTGAATTCTGGATGGGTCTTCAAATCGATTACGATATGACTATTACCCGCGATTCCTTACGTGGGGCATTGAATAGAATTCAACGATTTGAACCTACCCATATCAGTTAATCCCTGCCCCGCTCCATTCCCCACCCAATGCTTTGAACAGGTTGATGGCGTTCGATAAAGAAAGCTGCCTGAGCTGGACGAGTGCCTGTTCGGAATCAAACAGGCTGCGTTGCGCATCCAGCAGTTCCAGATAATTGGCTACTCCTTTTTCATAACGCCGGGTTACCAGTTTCAGGCGTTCACGATCTGCATCGGTTGCATTGGACTGAGCATTGATCTGTTTTTCGATCTGCTCTCTTGCCAGCAATGTATCGGCGACTTCCCGGAAGGCAGTCTGGATGGCTTTTTCATATTCAGCCACGGCGATTTCCATACGTGCACGGCTGACATTCAGATTGGCCTGGTTACGCTTATGGGTAAAAATCGGAAATATGATTTGTGGCGTAAATGCCCAGGCATTGATGCCGTTACTGAGCAACTTGGTGAAATGCTCATTGACCAGACCGATATTGGTGGTCAACTGCAGGCGCGGAAACAAAGCAGCACGCGCAGCCCCGATATTGGCATTGGCAGCTTTCAGTTTGTGTTCGGCGGCACGAATATCCGGACGTCTTTCCAGCAAGTCGGAAGGCAGCCCTGCCGGGATCGGTGAAAATGCCAGTGTATCGAGTGCAGCAATACCGCCAGGTAAGGTGACTGATTGATCTCCCATCAATAACAGTAAAGTATTGATCGCCCGGGTATGTTCCCGGTCCAGCGCCGACACACTTGCACGTGCGCTTTCCATCTGCATTTTTGCTGCTTTCAGATCTATAGCCGTATCGATACCCGCATCGAAACGACGTCTGATGCGGGTATAGCTGGCTTCACGTGCAGCCAGCGTTTTTTCTGCCAGTAATTGACGTTCTGATAAAGCACGCTCATCGACATAAGCCGCCGCTACTTCGGCAATCAAACTCGTTCGTGCTGTCTGCTGAGCTTCCCGGGTAGCCAGGTAATCTTCCAGTACCGCTTCAGAAAGACTTTTTATCCGGCCAAAGAAATCGATTTCAAAATTACTGATGCCGATACCGACACGATACATATCGACGTCGAAGGTTTCTCCCTTCGCAAAAATCAGACGGCTGCGGTCATAGCTGCCAGTGGCATCGATTGTGGGTAATTTCGCCGATCGTTGAATATCATATTGGGCACGTGCTTCTTCGATACGTAATGCTGCGATGCGCAAATCCCGATTCTGTTCCAGCGCGATATTGATCAGGTTCTGCAAAACCGGGTCAGTGAAATACTGTTGCCAGCTTTCGGGCGCAGCATCCATTGCATTCGTATCATCAGCGGTGTAACTGGCGGGAAGCGGTGCTGGCGGCCGGCTGTATTCAGGGATCAGCGAACAGCCGCTGAGCAATAACACCAGTGCTGAAACAGCCGATTTCGTGGCTGGTTTGGAAAAGCTACTATTCTTCATGACTGACAGATATTTTTATGAGTGTCGCGAACGCTTGATATAACGCCCTATCACAGCAAAAAACAGGGGCACCAGGAATATTGCCAGTGCGGTCGCCATGACATTCCCTCCAAATACACTGGTACCGATTGCGGTCTGAGCGCCCGATGCTGCACCGGTTGCCAACGCCAGAGGCAGTACCCCGGCACCGAAAGCCAGGGAAGTCATGATGATCGGACGCAGGCGCAAACGGGCAGCTTCCAGTGTTGCATCGATCAGGCTCATACCACTGTCGTAAAGTTCTTTTGCCACTTCGACGATCAGAATGGCGTTCTTCGCAGAAAGCCCGATCATTGCGATCAGGCCAACCTTGAAATAGATATCATTCGGCATATCGCGTAACGTCACTCCCAGCACAGCACCCAGCACGCCCAGTGGCACGACCAGAATGACCGCCTGTGGAATCAGCCAGCTTTCATACAGGGCAGCCAGCGCCAGAAATACGATCAGCACGGATAGCCCGAACAGGAACGGAGCCTGATCGCCGGAGAGCCGTTCTTCCAGCGACTGGCCTGACCAGTCGAAGCCTATCCCGTTCGGCAACTTGGCTACGATATGCTCGATTTCTCGCATGGCCTCCCCGCTGCTTTTGCCGGCGGCAGCATTGCCATTGATGGTAAAGGAAGGAAAACCGTTGTAGCGTGTAAGTTGCGGTAAACCCATCCCCCACTCCAGTGAAACAAAGGATGACAGCGGCACCAGCTTACCCGCAGCATTTCTTACCCGCAGTTTACGAATATCATCGAGCTCGATACGGTTCTTGCCATCCGCCTGAACGATGACACGCCTGACCTGATTCCCGTGCATGAAGTCACCAATATAATCCGAGCCGAACATGACAGCGAGTGTGGCATTGATTTCATCCATCGTAACACCCAGCGCTTGTGCCTTGCGCCGGTTGATATCCAGGTTGATGACCGGTGCTTCTGCCAAGCCGGCGAACATCAGATTGGTCAGTACCGGATGTTGTCCGCCTTCGGCCAGTAGCCGGTCGCGGGCAGCGGCCAGCGTTTTATAGCCGACATTGCCGCGATCCTGCAGCCGCAGATCGAAACCACTGGATGAGCCCAGTTCAGGTAATGGCGGTGTATTCAACGCAAATACCGTCAGATTGGGCCGTCCATAAAAATGCATGTTGACACGCTCGACAATCGATCGCACGTGCTGATCGGCATGTTTGCGTTCTTCCCAGTCCTGTAATGTCGCAAAAATCATGCCGCTGCTGGCACCCGTGCCATAGAAACTGAAGCCACCGACTTCATAAACATATTTCACCGGTTCGTTTTCCTGCAGATACTGGCTCACTTCACCCAATGTATTCATGGTTTCATGCATCGTGGCACCCTGTGGCAGCATGACCATGATCATGAAATCTCCCTGATCCTCTTCCGGCAGGAAAGCAGTCGGCAAACGGGCGAACAGCAAGGCTACAGCAGCAATGATAATGCCGTATACAACCAGCCAGCGCACAGGACGTTTGAGTATCTGCCCGACACGATGCTGGTACCGATTGGTCAGAGAAATGAATGTCCGGTTGAACCAGCCAAAGAATCCACGTTTATTTTCATGGTGTTCTTTGTCGACAGGTTTGAGCAAGGTAGCGCACAAAGCAGGCGTCAATGAAAGTGCCAGAAAGGCGGAAAAAGCAATGGAAGTCGCCAGTGACAGAGAAAACTGGCGGTAAATGTTGCCGACTGCACCGCTGAAAAACGCCATGGGCAAAAATACAGAAGTCAGAACGACCGTGATACCGATAATCGCACCGCTGATCTGCTGCATCGCTTTGACGGTAGCTTCGTAGGGAGACAGACCTTCTTCGACGATGATACGCTCAGCATTTTCCACCACGACGATGGCGTCATCCACGACGATACCAATCGCCAGTACCATGCCGAACATGGTCAGTACATTGATGGAAAACCCCAGGCCATACATGACCGCAAAGGTGCCAAGGAGCGCAATCGGAACGACCAGGGTGGGAATGAGCGTTACCCGGATGCTCTGCATGAACAGGAGCATCACCAGAAACACGAGGACTACTGCTTCGACCAGGGTATTCACTACTTTCTGGATGGAGACTTCGACAAACGCTGAAGTATCGTAAGGTATCTGGTAGCTGACCCCTGGCGGGAAATATCTGGACAGTTCATCCATGGTATTGCGTATACGTTCTACCGTAGCCACAGCGTTGGATCCCGGTGCCATTTTCACTGCCATCCCCGCGGCATTCTTGCCATTGACACGGGAAAAGAACGAATAATCGCTTCCGCCATATTCCACTCTGGCGACATCACGCAGCAGGATGGCACCCCCATCTGCTTTTGTCCGTAACGTAATATTCTTGAAATCTTCCGGCGTAGCAAGTGCTTTGTCTGCCGCGACATTGGCACTGATAGGTGCGTGCTCCGGTACTGCCTTATCACCAATATAACCAACAACTACACGAGCATTATGGCTGCGTATCGCTGAAGCGAGATCGGATGCCGTCAGATCGAGAGAAGTCATTTTTGCCGGATCCGGCCATATACGCATGGCATATTCCGGACTGAACGACTGTACCTTGCCGACTCCCTCGACCCGGCGCAATGCCTGCAATATATTGGCAGATGCCAGTTCTCCCAGCTCGATTTCCGTCAAACGGTTATCGTCAGAAGTAATGGAAACCACCAGCTGGATGTTGTCAGCGGATTTTTCAATGAAAATACCGTTGCGGCGCACGACTTCTGGTAAACGTGCTTCCACCATTTTCAAACGATTCTGTACTTCCACGGCAGCCAGATCGGGGTCCGTGCCCTGTCTGAATGTGAGGTTGATGTTGGCGGAGCCCGGGCTGCTGGTAGCCGAGGTATACATCAATCTCGGCGCGCCATTCATTTCACGTTCGATAATCGCGGTGACCGATTCTTCGACAATTCTGGCGGAAGCACCGGGATAAGTGGCCGATACGTTGATCACAGGTGGTGCAATATCCGGGTATTGGGCTACCGGCAGCCCCCGAATGGAGAGTAATCCGGCAAGAATGATCAGTAATGAGATGACCCAGGCGAATACCGGGCGATCGATAAAAAATCGCGCCATAAATTCCTGTATGGATTTTTATTGTTGGGAATGATCTGTCTGATCGTCGGTAACGACGGGCCTTACCCGGGCACCCGATATCATCATGGCCGAGTTGCTGATAATCACTTTCTCGCCACCCTGCAACCCGCTGGTAACCACCCAGTGGTTACCTTCCAGCGTATTCGCCTCAACTTCGACTCTCTGTACTGTGTCTTCAGTATCGACAATCATGACGCTCGATACGCCGGCAGCACGAACCAGGGCATCACGTGGAACAGGAACGGCATGGTTGATGATGGCCTGTTCCAGTCGTACCTGCACATAAGCACCGGGTAACAGTTCGTATTCAGGGTTGTCAAATAGTGCCCGCATCGCTACGGTGTCGGTCGATGTATCCACGGCGAGATCTGAAAAGAACAGCTTGCCGGTATGGCCATACTCACTGCCATCCGAAAAAATCAGGTGAACCTGAATATCTTTCTGTTCGATACCCCGGATTTTTCCAGATTTGATGGCACGCTGCATGGCCATGACTTCAGTAGCCGGTTGTGAAAAATTGACATAAATCGGATCGATCTGTTCGATTGTGGTCAAGGGTGTCGGCGCATCCTGCCCGACCAGCGCACCCTCCGTTACCAATGCACGGCGTGCCCGACCATCGATCGGTGAAACGACGGTTGCATAACCGAGATCGAGCCTGGCTTTTTCCAGCCGTGCTCTGGCTGAAAGCAATTCAGCCTTGGCTTGCTTTTCCTCGGCCACTGCGGATTGATAATCGCGCTCACTGATGGAATGATCGCTGACCAGATCTTTGTAACGCTTGAGTTTGTCGGCTACATCATGGTAATTGGCCTCAGCCTTGGCCAAAGCGCCTGATGCTTCATCACGCGCCACTTTCAGCAGCTCGGGATTGATCAGGAAAAGCGGAGTACCTTTACGCACATCCTGCCCTTCCTTATATAGCCGCTCTGTCACGATCCCGGCCACTCTGGCGCGTACCTCTGCCTGTCGGAAAGCTTCCAGTCTGCCAGGCAATTCAATACTGACCGGAGAAGAAACCACCCGAGTGATGATGACATCGACTTGCGGGGGAACTTCATTCACTGCCGTATCGCTCTGTCGGTCGTCACACCCTGAAAGTCCATAGATCGAGAACAGAACCATCAGAATATAAAACCGGTTTGGGTAACGAAGCATGAATTTCTCTTTATTGTTTTGTCGCTGGATAATCCGGACATGATTATCATTCCGGCAATATAGCATGTAATCAGTCATGATTGATTAATTAGCTGTAACGTGTAATGCTGACTATTGATAAGCAGTGTATTTATTTGATTGAGGAAAGTGTGTGCCAGGAAAAACCAGGGAAGATTCACAACGTACACGCGATACGATTCTGGATGCAGCGGAACAGGTCATTTTGTGCAGAGGGATGGGACGTACGACCATGGCAGATATTGCCCATGCTGCCAATGTTTCACGCGGAGCCGTGTACGGGCACTATAAAAACAAGATAGATCTGTCGATCGCTATGTGCGAACGGGCCTTCGCGTCGATGGAAATACCTGTCCGGACTGAAGGAGAATCTGCGCTGCAGACACTGTACCGGGAAGGAATCTATCTCCTGCGTTTATACTCGGAACCAGGGCCGGTACAGCGTGTACTGCATATTCTGTACCTCAAATGTGATGAAAGCGAGGATCATATCGCCCTGCTCGATATTCGAAACGAGTGGGAAGCGCAGCGCATGGCCGATACAGAAGAACTCATCATTGAAGCTGTCGCCAATGCCGAGCTGCCACAGACTACCGATATCAAACTGGCCAATTTGTATCTGCATTCGCTGGTTGATGGCATATACAGCACCTTATTCTGCACGAACCGTGTTCCTGAACATAAATGGGAAATTGCCGAGAAACTTTATCAGGCGGGTTTCGCCGGGTTGAAAACCCTGAAAAATTTAATTCTGACAGGAATTTGGTATGACGATCGTCAAACATGCTCTGATTCATTCGGTCACGAGTCATATCTTTTATCAGCCGCAACTGGATTGATGACGATCTCCATCGCAAACACCGCCTTTCCACTTGCCGGGGTGAAGCCATGATAGACAAGATTGGCTGGTTTCTCATCGCAGTCATTCTGAGCGGGTGTGCTGTCGGTCCGGATTACCGCCCTCCTCTTCCTGGCATTCCCGATTCCTGGCAGGCTGAAAAAGAAGAGACTGTTGAACAGCAAAGTCTGTCTGTGCAGCCGATCGATCAGCAGGTATTGAAGGAATGGTGGAAAAATTTCAATGATCCCCGGCTGGATAGCCTGATAGATCAGGCGCTATCAGGCAATTTCGATCTCAAAATTGCACTGTCCCGTATCGACCAGGCCCGCGCTGAGCGCAGTGCCATTCGTGCCGGGCTGTTCCCGGGTGTCAACGCAGCAGCCAATGCCCAACGCAGTCATAATCCCTTTCCCGGATTTGCACCTGGTATCAAATTCAACTTGTTCGAGTTGGGATTCGATGCCTTATGGGAAATCGATCTGTTCGGCCGTTTGCGTCGCCAGCTGGAAGCTGCTTCTGCCGATCTGGATGCCGTCAATATTCAGTACAGCCAGGCACTGGTCACACTGACAGCCGATCTGGCACGCAGCTATATCGAATACCGCAGTTTCCAGAATCAGTTACGTATCACGCGCGCAAACCTGGCTGCTCAGCAGACTACTCAGGAATTAACCGAGAAACTCTTCAAGGCGGGCGTTGGTACCCGCTATGATGCAGTACGAGCACGGGCACAGACCGAAACCACCAGGGCTCAGATTCCTGATCTGGAAGGAAGCCTGGTTGCTGCATTACGGCAGCTGGAGATGTTGACGGGACAGCAGCCAGGCGCACTTGCTGCTGCACTGAGTGAACCGGATGCCGTACCCATGGCCCCCGGACGTACCATTCTGGCCTCACCTGTGGCAACCATTCGCCACCGTCCTGATCTTCATATTGCCGAGCGCCGGCTCGCTGCTGCAACAGCGCTGCAAGGTGCTGCAATCGCAGAACTGTTCCCGCGGCTGTCGCTATCAGCCTTCCTGGGTCTGCGCAATACCGAACTCGATGCATTGTTCAAGTCAGCCGCCTTTTCCTATAACACTGCTGCCGGTCTCTTACAGCCGCTGCTCAATTTTGGTCGTATCCGGGCCGGAATCGATCTGGCCAATGCACGGCAGCAGGAAGCCTATCTGACATTTGAGAAAACGGTATTGGAAGCATTACAGGAAACCGAAACGGCCCTGATACGCTATCTCAAGGAAGAAATTCGGCGACAAGCCCTGGCTCGTTCTGTGATGGATCTGCGTGAAGCGGTCCGATTATCACAGTTACGCTTTCAGGTAGGGACCGTATCGTTTCTGGATGTGCTGGACGCTCAACGCACACTTTACAGTGCCGAGATCGATCTTGCCCGTTCTGAAACGAAAGTCTCGACTGATCTGATTACAGTTTATAAAGCACTGGGAGGTGGAGTGGAAATCATCTCGGAGAAACAATGAATAAACGCGCGAAACCGGTACTGATTTATCTCTTTGCAGCCCTCGTCATCATCACGATCATCGTCGCATGGAGAGTACTTCGTCCGGCGGGTCTGCCTGCCGGGATCGTGGCAGGCAATGGCCGCATCGAAGCAACCGAAATCGATATTGCTACCAGGGCTCCCGGCCGTATTATCGAAATTCTGGCAAGAGAAGGCGATTTTGTGCAAGCCGACAGGGTACTGGCACGCATGGATACACAGGTACTGCGCGCTCAGCAGATCGAGGCGGAAGCACAGGTTCGCCGGGCTGAACATGCCCACCAGACAGCACAATCCATCGTGATACAGCGTCAGAGCGAGCAGACGGCTGCACGCGCGGTCGTGGCCCAGCGTCAGGCAGAACTGGATGCTGCCCGCAAACGCTTGCAGCGTACGCAAATGCTGGCTGGTGAAGGCGCCTCAGCTCAGCAGGAACTGGATGATGACCAGGCACGCGTATTGAGTGCACAAGCTGCTGTCAGTGCAGCGCAGGCTCAGGTTGCCGCAGCCAATGCCAGTATCGAAGCGGCAAAATCACAGGTGATAGAGTCACAATCGGTCATTGTCGCGGCCCAGGCCACGGTTGCACGCTTGCAGGCAGATATCGATGACAGTGAATTGCGGGCACCCCGTGATGGCCGTGTGCAGTATCGTGTGGCAGAACCCGGTGAGGTATTGGGCGTGGGCGGCCGTGTCCTCAACATGGTCGATCTTTCTGATGTTTATATGACTTTCTTCCTGCCTGCTGAAGCTGCCGGTAAAGTAGCACTCGGCAGCGACATCCATATTGTGCTCGATGCTGCGCCAGGTTATGTGATTCCGGCCAAAGCCAGCTTTGTCGCCAGTGTTGCTCAATTTACGCCGAAAACGGTGGAAACCGAGAGCGAACGCCTGAAGCTGATGTTTCGTGTCAGAGCAAGAATCGATCCCGAGTTGTTGAAGCAACACCTCGAGCAGGTCAAGACCGGCTTACCCGGTATGGCTTATGTCAAACTCGATCCTGCAGCAGTATGGCCCGCCGAGCTGGAAGTCAGGTTACCGCAATGAGTGTGGATCTCTCTACGAAACCGGTCATCCGTGTACAGAATGTCAGTTTACGTTACGGTGACACTCTCGCACTCGATGCTCTCGACGTAGAGATTCCCGCCCATTGCATGGCAGGGTTGATCGGTCCGGATGGAGTCGGCAAATCCAGTCTGATGTCGTTACTGACCGGTGCGCGGGTAATGCAGCAGGGTCAGATCGAAGTCCTGGGAGGCGATATCGCAGATCCGGCACATCGTCGTGTGGTCTGCCCACGGATTGCTTACATGCCACAGGGATTGGGCAGGAATCTGTACCACACGCTCTCGGTATTCGAAAATATCGATTTCTTCGGCCAGTTGTTCGGTCACGAACAGATCGAACGTCATCAGCGTATCGACGAATTGCTCGAAAGTACCGGGCTGGCCCCTTTCCGGGATCGCCCTGTCGGTAAATTATCGGGTGGAATGAAACAGAAACTCGGCTTGTGCTGTGCACTGATTCACGACCCCGATTTACTGGTGCTGGATGAACCGACTACTGGTGTCGATCCACTATCACGCGCGCAGTTCTGGGAGCTGATCAGTCGCTTGCGTACACAACACGTCAATATGGGTGTACTGGTTTCTACCGCCTATATGGATGAGGCAGAACGCTTCGACTGGCTGGCAGCAATGGATGCCGGCAAAATTCTTGCTACCGGGACTGCGGCCGAACTGCGTACACGTACCGATACCGATTCGCTGGAAGCCGCTTTCATCCGGTTATTGCCGGCAGAAAAGCGCAGAGGTTACCGGGAGATCATTATCCCGCCACGCGATATCCGGGATGATCAGGAAATTGCCATCGAGGCACACGATCTGACCATGCGTTTTGGCGACTTTGTTGCGGTTGATCGGGTCAATCTGCATATTTCGCGTGGTGAGATCTTTGGTTTTCTCGGCTCCAACGGTTGTGGTAAATCCACCACCATGAAAATGCTGACCGGCCTGCTGCCTCCCAGTGAAGGAGAAGCGTGGCTATTCGGTCAGGTCATCGATGCCGGTAATCTGGCTACCCGTAAACGAGTCGGCTATATGTCTCAGGCGTTTTCACTCTACTCCGAGCTGACTGTGCGACAGAATCTGGAGCTGCATGCAAAGCTGTTCCACCTGCCTGATGCCGATATTTCTGCGCGTGTCACCGAAATGGCTGAACGTTTTCTGCTCGAAGCAGTCATGGACAGCTTTCCCGATGCTCTGCCGCTGGGTATGCGTCAGCGGTTGTCACTGGCAGTCGCAGTCATTCATCAGCCGGATCTGCTGATTCTCGACGAACCGACCTCCGGTGTCGATCCAATCGCACGGGACATGTTCTGGGAGCTGATCATCGGCCTGGCTCGCCGTGATCAGGTAACCATCTTTATTTCCACCCATTTCATGAACGAGGCCGAGCGCTGCGATCGTATCTCGCTGATGCATGCCGGCAAGATTCTCGCCAGTGATACCCCTGCCGCACTGATCGAGCGTAGCGGCCATTCCACACTGGAAGCTGCTTTCATCAGTTACCTGAAACAGGCAAGTGGCATCAGTGATAAACCGGTGAAAACGCCTGTTCCCTCCACTACCCAGGCCCAGGCGACGGTTGCGCCAGAGGAGACTCACGCTGTCATGACACTCAATACCCGCTTCAGTCTGTTACGCCTGTTCAGCTACACCTTGCGCGAAGCACTGGAACTGCGCCGTGATCCGATCCGCGGTTCAATCGCATTATTCGGGACTGTATTACTGATGTTCATCATGGGATACGGTATCAGTATGGATGTCGAGAATCTGCGCTTTGCCGTACTGGATCGCGACCAGACCACACTCAGCCGGAACTATATACTCGATCTCAGCGGCTCACGTTATTTCATCGAACAGCCACCAATCACTGATTATGGCGAGCTCGATCAACGTATGCGCAGCGGTGAGTTGAGTCTCGCATTGGAAATTCCCCCGAATTTCGCACGTGATCTGGCACGCGGTGATAACGTCAGAATCGGCGCCTGGATCGATGGCGCAATGCCCACACGCGCCGAGAATATACTTGGTTATGTGCAGGCGATGCATCAAAACTGGCTGCTCGAGCAGGCACGCCATCATGCCACAGATCATTTACCTGCCGGGCTGATGACGATCGAAACACGTTTTCGCTATAACCCTGACGTCAAAAGTTTGCCGGCTATCGTCCCTGCGGTGATACCTATGTTGCTGATGCTGATTCTGGCCATGCTCAGCGCACTCAGTGTCGTACGGGAAAAGGAGCTGGGTTCCATTCTCAATCTGTATGTCACGCCCGTGACCAGGCTGGAATTTCTCCTTGGCAAGCAGCTTCCTTACATTGCCCTGGGGATGATCAACTTTTTTCTATTGTGCATACTGGCTGTATTCGTTTTCGGCGTACCGCACAAGGGGGATTTCCTGTTACTGACAGTGGCAGCATTATTGTATGTGACCGCCGCTACCGGTCTCGGCTTGCTGGTTTCAGCCTTTACACGCAGCCAGATTGCCGCTATCTTCGCGACATCGCTGGCTACCATCATCCCTTCTTCACGCTTTTCCGGCATGATCGATCCGGTTTCTTCGCTGGAAGGCGGTGCACGACTGGTTGGTGAGATTTTTCCCGCCACGTACTTTCTGACGATCAGTCGAGGAACTTTTTCCAAAGCGCTGGGATTTGCTGAGCTTGGCTCTTTGTTGCTGCCCCTTGCACTCGCCATTCCTGTCATCACCAGTCTGGCGGTCATACTGTTGAAGAAACAGGAACGTTAGCAATGCTCACCCTGCTCAATGCCTTTCACCTTGGGATCAAGGAATTGCGCAGCCTGGGACGTGACAAACTGATGCTGTTCCTGATTCTGTTCGCGTTCACCGGCCAGGTGTACCTGACTGCCACCGGCCTGCCGGAATCATTGCATAAGGCCCCTGTCGCCATCATCGATGAAGATCGATCACCTCTGTCATTGCGTATCATCGATGCCTTTTATCCTCCCCATTTCCTGCCACCGCTCATCATCGAGCAGTACGCTGCCGATCCGGGTATGGATACCGGTCTGTACACTTTCGTGCTCGATATTCCGCCTGATTTTCAACGCGATGTACTGGCTGGACGCCGGCCTGCCATTCAGCTCAATGTCGATGCGACGCGTATGTCCCAAGCCTTTATCGGCAGCGGCTATATCCAGAATATCGTTACGGGTGAAGTCACTGCATTCTCTCAACGCTATCGGACACTTCCTGCCTGGCCGGCAGAACTTGAAATACGTGCACGCTTCAATCCGAATCTGAGCTCGGTATGGTTTGGTTCGGTGATGGAAGTCATCAACAGCATTACCATGCTATCCATCATCCTCACCGGCGCAGCACTGATCCGTGAACGTGAGCACGGCACTATCGAACATCTGCTGGTCATGCCACTGACCCCTTTCGAGATCATGCTGGCCAAAGTATGGTCGATGGGTCTGGTCGTCGCCATCGTGGCTACTGCCTCACTCGTCTTTGTCGTACAGGATTTGCTCAACGTACCGATCGAAGGTTCGATCGGACTGTTCGTCATGGGCATGACATTACATCTGTTCGCCACGACCTCGATGGGCATTTTCCTTGGCACGGTAGCACGTTCAATGCCGCAAATGGGGCTGCTGATGATCATTATTCTGCTGCCACTGCAAATGCTGTCCGGTGGCATGACACCACGTGAAAGTATGCCCGAGGCAGTGCAGTACCTCATGCTTGCAGCACCAACCACCCATTTCGTCTCGCTTGCTCAGGCCATTCTCTATCGTGGTGCAGATTTTGGTATCGTCTGGCCGGAATTTCTCGCTTTGCTTGCGATTGGCAGTATTTTTTTCACGCTGGCACTTGCCCGTTTCCGCAGGACGATCAGCTCCATGGCATGATCAACACGAGGGGAGTTGATACGACTTCACCTGCTGGCCTGGACCCCCTCAGGCATGACACTAACCATTCTGGTTTTGTGAAAAGGGTGAGAAAGAATTGACGGGCAGAGCCACAATCAGTGGTTGCTGCCCGATAAATATGAGATTACTGTATTAAGATGAGATGATCTTGTATCAGTCAACTTTATTTTTGATTTCAGATGCTTTGTCTTTAGTAGCGTCATAAGCTTCACTTGCCCTGTTCTTTGCTTTTTGCTTCAAACATTCAGCATCACTGTCTGTGCAGGTGGCTTCCTGTGCACGATTGATCGCTTTATTGGTTGCCCTTTCAACATCATTTGTCTTTGTTTCCAGTTTCTCGGTGAGAGTTTCCTCTGCGATGACGGAAGATGACAGGAACATAAGAAGAACGGTTGACAGCAGATAGGTTTTTTTCATTTTTCTACTCCTTTATTTAAAATCAGAACATACAAACATCCTCGTATGGCGTGATCAATTACCTGAATTCTTACCGGGAATACCGATTCAAACAGGGGGTGTTCTTTTGCCCAGCAGATAAAAAACTACCGTGAGGATCAGACCTGCAAAGAACAACACTTTCGCTGCCCATGCAAGCGTTCCTGCAATACCTGCAAAACCCAGGATTCCAGCCAGAACAGCAATGAGAAAGAAAACTAATGCCATATTAAACATAGTCCCCTCCGTTTTAGTTGGAAGATTCGGTCTGTTTACTTGAATTTATCGACAAAATCGGAAAATGTTTTGCTGACAGTATTCCATTTTTCTTCTGCTTCATCCTTTATGTCATCCCAGATACTGTCTGTTTTATCTGCCAGCTGATCCAGATAAGATGAGAGTTCAGCTCGTTTTTCTTCTGCCTCATCTAATTTTTTCTTGAACTCGATTTCGGTATCAGCAGCCAGGTTTTCTCCTTTTGCTTTCAGGAGATCGATTTGTGCCCCCCACTCTTTTAACTGCGCTTCAGCCTTCTTGATATAAGCTTCTCTATTACTCATGATTTACCACTCCTTTCAGGTTATGGTTGTTAATGATTTGCAAATGCAAATCGCTTTCTGAGTTAATGAATAGGCGCCTGTTATTTACTCTACTCCACAGTTACACACCCGTAAAGCAGAAACCCAATACAAACAAATAATCGAAATGGCATATCCAGGCACTGCCACCTCTTCTTGAATCAGGTAAAATTTCAGATATAAAGTTCAATGAATTAATTATTATTCACTGTAACCCGATACAAATCAGCCCGTAGATTAGGCATTTCTGACCGGGAATGAATGACACCGGACGTTATCCGGTATAGGGACTCAGGAACCGGTTGTCTGATTCAGAATCATCGCTACACGTTCCTGAAGTGCCGGGATGATTTCTTCCTCAAACCATGGATTGCGCCTCAGCCAAAGGTTATTACGCGGGCTTGGATGGGGAAGTGGCATGATGTCAGGCCAGAATTTCTGCCAGGATCGAACATTCTCGGTCAGCGTTGCCACTGGTTTTCTACCCTGTCGGGTAAAATAGTAGGCTTGGGCATACTGGCCTACCAGCAGGGTCAGTCTGATATTTTTCAAATGCGACAACAATGCCGACCGCCACGCAGGTGCACATTCAGGCCGAGGCGGCAAATCACCAGATTTTCCTGTTCCCGGAAAACACAACCCCATGGGTAAAATCGCGATCCTGCGGGGATCATAAAAGGTTGTACGAGTCATGTTCAGCCATTCGCGCAATCGGTCACCACTGGGATCATTGAACGGCAAACCGGTTTCGTGTACCCGCCTGCCCGGTGCCTGGCTGGCAATCAGAATACGGGCAGTTTCATGCAATTGAAACACCGGTCTCGGACCCAGCGGTAAATGTTCGGCGCACAAGGTACAGCGGCGTACCTGACTGATCAGCGATTCGAGATCATTCACGCTCATCCTGTCTCATCCGAAAAATCGTTCATCATGCATTCCAGAGCGGGAAATAACACAGAGAATCACATCTGATCGCTGCTTTGGAAAATATAAAAACCCTGATTTTTCAAATGTCATCAGAATTTTTCTTGACACACATAAAAATATCCACATCCTGCCATCAGGGATATTGACAACCCTGCAAACCCGCACCAGTATTGGAGTTCAATATAAGTAACTGTTTTTAAAAAATAAAATTTGTGTGCAAAATTTCAGCAGACTTGAGAATCCCGTTTGAAAAGACAACCTTAAGTGACTCATTCCCAAATTGTACACAAACTTATCCACAGGAATTGTGGACAAGTTAAAACGATGATCGTTGACTTGAGATGACTCCAGTTTCTTGCAAGTACGATGGTCACCATTGTTACAATCCCGGCAGTAATCGCTTTGGAGAGTGAATCATAAATATGTTGCGTAAATCCCTGTTTTTTCTGTCCGCACTTGTGATGGTCATACTACTCACGGCCTGGTCGCTTTTAAAAGGCAGCCTGCCCGTTTATGAAGGAGAACAATCCGTTCCCGGGCTAACCGATATCGTAACAGTCGAACGCGATGCTCTCGGCACGGTGACGCTGAATGGCGGGAATCGGCTCGATCTGGCGCGTGGACTGGGTTTTATCCATGCACAGGAACGTTTCCTGGAAATGGACCTGATGCGCCGCAAGGCTGCCGGAGAACTGGCAGAATTATTCGGTACGGTTGCGTTGCCGGCTGATCGCAAAGCGCGGGTGCATCGCATGCGTGCCCGGGCACAGACCATGCTGAAAACACTGCCACAAGATCAGCTCCGTTTGCTCGAGGCTTATCGGGATGGCGTCAATACGGGACTGGACAGTCTCAGGATCAGACAGTTTGGTTACCTGCTTACGCAAACCATGCCCCGTGCCTGGCAAAGTGAAGACAGCCTGCTGATCGTACTGGCCATGTACATGACGCTGCAGGGAAACAACTTTGATCGTGAACTGGGATTGTCGATGATGCATGCTTCCCTGCCGGAATCTGCCTATCGGTTCCTGACGGCCAGTGGAGGCGAGTGGGATGCACCACTGGACGGCAGTTATTTTGAGTGGCCACCTTACCCTCCTGCTGCCGACTTCGATTTACGTTCCACCAGCAAACAGGCTTTAGCGGATAACGGTTTCCAGGAATTCCCCTCGGTTGGCAGCAATGGATTTGCCGTGGGAGGACACCTGACGAATGGCAGTGCACTGGTGGCCAACGATATGCATCTGACCTTGCGAGTACCCGGTTTATGGTTTCGTACCCGGCTGATTTACCCGGATGCCAGACATGCAAACCAAAAGATCGATGTGATCGGCGTCAGTCTTCCGGGTACACCGGCTATCGTTGCCGGCTCCAACCGCCATATCGCCTGGGGATTTACCAATTCCTACGGCGATTTTACCGATTGGGTCAGAGTAAATCCCGATCCGGAAAATCCCGCTCGCTATATTAGCCAAGGTGAATGGAAATCTGTGAAAACATGGCATGAAACACTGCATGTGCGGGGTGCGCCCGACGAAACCCTCGAAATCCGCGAAACCGAATGGGGACCAATCCTTGCACAGGATTTTGACGGTACTCCTCTGGCACTGGTCTGGACTGCGCACCAGCCTGGTGCGGTCAATTTCGATATCGTCGAACTGGAACAGGCTGACAACCTGGAGAAAGCGGCAGCTATTGCTTGGAATATGGGTATCCCGGCACAAAATTTCATTGCCGGAAGCAAAAATGGGGATATCGCCTGGACGATTGCCGGCCGTATTCCCCAGCGCACAGGTAACTATGATCCGGGACTGCCTGCAGACTGGAGCAAGCAGTCTGCAGGCTGGAATGGCTGGCTTGCGCCTGCTGATTACCCGCTGGTTATCAATCCACCGGATATGCGCCTTTGGAATGGCAATTCAAGAATGATCGATGGCGCCTTATTAAGCAAGCTGGGAGATGGTGGATATGAGCTCGGTGCCCGCAGCCGGCAGATCCGGGATGAATTATATGCGCACGATCACTTTTCACCCTCAGATCTGCTCGCCATCCAACTGGATGATCGTGCACTGCTTCTCGCTCGCTGGAAGCAACTATTGGATGAAATATTGCAAAAAACACCATCCACCGTATGGCGCAACGAAATGCAACAAGTGCTGCTTGACTGGAACGGACATGCTTCTGTGCAATCAGTTGCTTACCGGATCGTACGCAGTTTTCGTCTCGAAGTCATGAAACAGGTGCTCAGCGGTTTAACTGCCAAAGTAAAATCTGATTATCCTGAATTTGAAATACCACGCCTTAGCCAGGCCGAACATGCGGTATGGAAACTGATCGAACAACGGCCGCTTCATTTATTACCCGCCGATGACAGTGACTGGGACAGCATGCTGGCAGCATGCGCACGCCGGATAGCAGAACAGATGCAAGCCCAGCCTGGCGGCATAGTGGCACGCAACTGGGGAGAAGAAAATACCGCCGATATCCGGCACCCGTTCAGCCGCGCCCTGCCGTCATGGATTGCCGCATGGCTGAACATGCCTGCCGACCAGTTACCCGGCGATCACCACATGCCACGTGTTCAGGCACCCGATTTTGGTGCTTCGCTGCGCTTCGTCGTTGCACCTGGCGAGGAAGAACAGGGTTATTTCGAAATGCCGGGAGGCCAGAGCGGCCATCCACTTTCTCCTTACTACGGCAGCGGTCATTCCGATTGGGTGGCAAGAAGGCGAGTATCATTCATGCCCGGCGCAGCACAACAGATTTTGTATCTCCATCCGGCCGAATTCAGAGCGGATCATTGATGGATCGCTACTTTCTTCCCGTCTGATCCAGTTTGGCTTAATATCTGCGAAAAGGTGTCGATAAAACTTACATTGTCTATTTCATTGCTCACTTGCTTCGAGAGGAACAAAACCTTGAAATACAAAAGATTTCCCCGGTTGTTCAACCCGTAACAAACGACCGGTTTTGATTTCAATATCCCTGAGAGTACTTGATGCAACAAAATAACTTCGTTATCCACCCGGAACCTTTAGCAGCAATGACATGAATGCAAATCAGATACAAAAAAAACTGCTCGTAATAGAAGATGATCCAGGGCTCCAGAAACAGTTACGCTGGAGTTTCGATGATTGCAATGTGGCTGTTGCCTCAGATCGTGAAAGTGCGCTTGCACAAATCCGCCGGCATGAGCCTGCTGTCGTGACCATGGATTTGGGATTGCCACCTGATCCGGATGGTGCAACGGAAGGATTGGCAACTTTGCAGCAGATTCTTGCCGTGGCACCTGATACCAAGGTAATCGTGCTGACGGGCAACCAGAATCACGAAAATGCACTGAAAGCAATCAACATGGGTGCATATGATTTTCACCAGAAACCTCTCGATGCCAACGTGCTCAGCCTGATCGTAAACCGGGCGTTCTATTTGCACCGGTTGCAGCGCGAAAATCGCGAACTGTTGAAATCTTCTTCAAGCACTGCCATTCCCGGACTCATCACCAATGATCCTGGTATGGTCAAAATATGCCAGCAAATCGAGCGTATCGCGTCTTCCGACGTTACGGTCACCCTGCTGGGTGAAAGTGGAACCGGCAAGGAAGTATTGGCCAAGGCACTTCACCAGTTGAGCGACCGGAACAGTAAACGCATGGTTGCAGTCAATTGTGCGGCCATTCCTGAATCCCTGCTGGAAGCAGAGTTGTTTGGCTATGAAAAAGGTGCCTTCTCAGGAGCAGTCAAACAGACACCAGGCAAAATCGAACTGGCACAGGGAGGTACATTTTTCCTGGATGAGATCGGTGATTTGCCGCTATCGTTACAGGCAAAACTGCTGAGATTCCTGCAGGAGCGCGTCATCGAACGCATCGGCGGCAGGGAGCTGATCCCGGTAGATGTACGAATCGTCTGCGCAACCCACCAGAACCTGAAAAAAATGATCGAGGCCGGTACCTTCCGCGAGGATTTGTATTATCGTCTGTGTGAAATCAGTATCCATATTCCGGCGCTTCGCGATCGTATCGGCGACGCTGTCTTACTTGCGCATCACTTCAAAAACCAGTTCCGGGTAAAAGAAAAACGCCAATCCCTCAATTTCAGCCAGGATGCACTGGATGCAATCGGCAGCTATTCCTGGCCGGGAAATATCCGCGAAATCGAAAACTGCATCAAACGCGCAGTCATCATGGCAGAAGGCTCACAAATCACTGCTGCCGATCTCGGATTACAACCGGCAGCCGATAGTTTTGCGCCAGTCACCTTGCGTGAAGTCAGAGACAAGGCTGAACACGAGACGCTCATCAAAGTGCTGGCACGGGTAAATGGCAATGTTGCCAAGGCAGCGGAACTTCTAGGGGTTACCCGCCCCACTCTTTATGACCTGATGAATCGTCACGGGCTCAAATAGGCTGTAGAATCCAATCATTTCATGACTTGTACATACTGATCGATGTCCAATCTTTTTCATGAGCTGATTTATCAGTCAGCTGCCCGGTATCCCGATTCCACAGCATTGATCGATCAGAAACGGCATCTCTCCTATGCGGCATTATCTGAAGCAGTGCAATCGATTGCCAGCGCTTTGCATACGCTCGGGCTGGGTCGCGGAGAACGTTTGGCCGTCTATCTCGAGAAACGACTCGAAACGGTCATTGCCCTGTTTGGCGCATCCGCGGCAGGAGGCGCGTTCGTTCCCGTCAATCCGCTGCTCAAAGCCGAACAGGTCGCCTATATCCTCAAAGACTGTAATGTCCGGATATTGATAACCTCTGCCGAGAGACTCGATCTGCTCAGCCCGGTATTACCACAATGTCATGATCTGCATACTGTGATCATCACCGGTGATCTGCACAAAGCATCACTTCCCGGATTGAATGTCGTTTCATGGAGACAGACACAGACACTTTCAGATGCTGCACGGTTACCAGACTGCATCGACAGCGATATGGCTGCAATTTTGTATACCTCGGGAAGTACCGGCAAACCCAAGGGGGTGGTGCTCTCCCATCGCAATCTGGTGACTGGCGCCATAAGTGTTTCCCGGTATCTGAATAACCGGCCTGATGACCGGATACTGGCAGTGTTGCCGCTCAGCTTCGACTATGGATTGAATCAACTGAATACTGCGTTTTACACCGGAGCCACTGCCATTTTGATGAATTACCTGTTACCGCGCGATATCCTTACCACGGTTAAACAGGAACAGGTGACCGGACTGGCCGCAGTGCCGCCATTGTGGGCGCAGCTGGCGCAATTGGACTGGAAAGATGCGCAGACTCTGCGCTACATCACTAATTCGGGCGGCGCAATGCCCCGCGCGACTCTGGCACATCTGCGCAGTGCGTTACCCGATACACAGATTTTTCTGATGTATGGTCTGACCGAAGCCTTTCGCTCAACTTACCTCCCTCCCGGGGAAGTGGACAAACGACCGGATTCCATGGGCAAAGCGATTCCTAATGCCGAAGTCATGGTACTGCGCGAGGATGGTTCCCATTGCGCACCGGGTGAACCGGGTGAACTGGTACACCGCGGGCCACTCGTTTCACTGGGTTACTGGAACGATGCGGATAAAACGGCTGCTTGCTTCCGGCCGCTGACTCCCCGTCAATCCGGATTGACCATTCCCGAACTTGCGGTCTGGTCGGGTGATACGGTGCGCATGGATGATGAAGGTTATCTGTATTTCATCGGCCGACGCGACGATATGATCAAAACCTCCGGCTACCGCGTCAGCCCGACTGAAGTGGAAGAAGTCATTTACGCAACCGAAAAAGTTGCTGAAGCGGCCGCTTTCGGGGTTCCCCACCCTACACTCGGCCAGGCTATCGTGGTCGTGGCCGTTCCCAGAACCGGATTCGCGCTCGACCGGGATGTGCTGCAATCGGCTTGCAAACAGCACTTGCCTGCTTTCATGCAACCCGCTTTGATCGAATTGAGACAAACCAGTCTGCCTCGTAATCCGAATGGAAAAATAGACCGGAAAATGCTGGCTGGTGAATTTCAGCAGGCTTTCCAGGCAGGAGAATCATGACGCATCCCAAACATGCACCGATGACCCAGTTTCCGATACGCGACCACTGTCTCGTCATCGGCGATCTTCCACTCACGCGCCTGGCACAACGTATTGGAACCACCCCTTTCTATGCTTACGATCGCAAGCTGATCTCTGCACGTATTCAATTCCTCAGGCAGCATTTACCGGCAGGTATTCATCTGCATTACGCCATGAAAGCCAACCCTATGCCCGCCGTAGTACAGCATCTGGCCGGGCTGGTGGATGGCATGGATGTGGCTTCAATTGGCGAAATGAAAGTGGCACTGGATGCTGGCATTACGCCCGAAAACATCAGTTTTGCAGGGCCGGGAAAAAGTCGTCAGGAACTGATATGTGCCATTGCAGCGGGTATCATCATCAATGTGGAATCCGAGTACGAGCTGGAAACGATTGCGCAACTGGCAGAAGAGACCGGTTTCCAGCCCAAAGTCGCAGTACGGGTCAACCCTGATTTCGAGCTGAAATCTTCCGGAATGAAAATGGGAGGAGGTTCCAAACAGTTTGGTATCGATGCTGAATGTGTTCCGGCAGTACTGCAACGTATCGCACAGCTCAGGTTCGATTTTGAGGGATTGCATATTTTCAGCGGATCACAGAATCTCCGGGTCGAAGCCTTGCGGGAAGCCCATGAAAAAACACTGCAACTGGGTTTACAACTTGCTTCTACCTCACCCGTACCTGTTCGTGCCATCAATATCGGAGGTGGGTTTGGTGTACCTTATTTCCCCGGTGAGAGCCCGCTGGACTTGAATGCTGTGGGAACCAATCTGCAACGGTTGCTGGCAGAGATTCCCTCTCAATTTTCGGCTACCCGGTTCGTGATCGAACTGGGGCGATACATCGTGGCAGAAGCAGGTATTTATGTTTGCCGCGTACTGGAAAAAAAAATATCGAGAGGACAGACTTTTCTAGTCACCAACGGCGGCCTGCACCATCATCTGGCGGCATCCGGAAATTTTGGCCAGGTCATTCGCAAAAATTATCCGGTTGCCATTGGCAATAAAATGAAAATCGATGAAACCGAAATCGTGTCAGTAGTAGGACCTCTTTGTACGCCGCTGGATCTGCTTGCCGACCGGATGGAACTGTCCAGGGCCGAACCCGGGGATCTGGTCGTCGTGTTCCAGTCGGGAGCCTACGGGCTGACTGCCAGCCCCACTGCTTTTCTCAGTCACCCTGCTCCGCTGGAAATCCTGATCTGAGAAAATTTATCAAACCCGCACCTGCTGCAGTAGATGGTCCGGCTGATCACCTGGAAATGGCACTCTGCCGGCATGCCGCGGAAAACACCAATCACACACCACATGTGTGACAAATAATGATTCACAACAATGTAGAGAACAAATCATGTTGAAATCATATCCGGGAATAACATGAATTCAACATCGAATGAGGAGATGATATGAGCGGAATATGTGGCTGGCTGGGAGCAGATCACCTGGCAATCGAAAATCAGCAGATCATTGATCGCATGGCCGGTTCGCTGATTCGCTTTGACAACAGCCCTGTACAGACGGCAGTACGGGGTAATGCCACTCTCTCCGTCACTGCAAAAACAAGCCATGCACATCTGTATGAAAAAGAAGGCTTACTGGTAGGGATCTGGGGAAGGATAAAATCCCGGAATACAGATCTGCAGACAGCCATCGATGCCAAAGGAATGGCAGCGGCACTTGCAGATCAGTGGCGGCAGAAAGGCAGGCATGCCTTCTCCGATCTTGCTGGCGAATTCGTTTGCTGCATCGTGGACAGCCATGCACGTGAAGTCGCTCTGGCCATTGATCCACTGGGTACACACGTACTTTATTACCAGTCGCCAGGTGACGACGGAATTTTGTTTGGCACTTCTGCCGATGCCCTGCTCACCCATCCCCGGGCCAATACTGAAATCAATCCGCAAGGGCTGCTCAACTACCTTTACTTTCACATGATACCGGGGCCGGATACCATATATCTGGCCCAGAAGCGCCTGCTTCCTGGTGAATATCTGCATTTCCACGATGGCCACACGGAAATCGGCCGTTATACGCAAATCCGGTTTGATGAAGATATAAAACGCCCCTTCCCCGAGCTTCAACAGGAATTTCTCTCCCTGCTCAGAAAAAGTGTCAGTGAAGCGGTACAGGGTCAGAAAGCAGGTACATTTCTGAGCGGGGGGACAGACAGTTCCACTCTGGCAGGGATATTGACAGAAGTCACGGGTGAACCCGCCAAAACCTATTCAATCGGCTTTGAAGCCACCGGCTACGATGAAATGCATTACGCACGTATTGCCGCCCGGCATTTCGCGACTGATCACCATGAATACTATGTCACACCAGACGATGTCGTAGAAACGATCCCGTTGATTGCCTCGGTCTTCGATCAACCCTTTGGTAATGCATCGGCGCTTCCGGCTTATTACTGCGGGCGCATGGCCAGAAATGATGGACTCGACTTGCTACTCGGTGGCGATGGGGGTGATGAGCTGTTCGGTGGTAATGTACGTTACGCAAAACAATATATTTTTTCACTTTACGACAAAATTCCGGCACCCCTGAGAAATTACCTGCTTTCTCCCTTTATTTTGTCTCTTCCAGAGAACAAAGGGCCCAAACTGCTGCGCAAGGCGCGAAGCTATGTCGCACAGGCAACGGTTCCCATGCCTCATCGCATGGAGACTTATAATCTGCTGGCACATTATGGGTTTGAAACTGTATTTTCACCGGAATTACTGGCAAAGATCGATACAGCGCAACCCGCTTTGCTGATTGAACGAACCTATCAGGATGTGTCTCATGCACGCAGCCTGATTAACCGCATGCTTGCCTTCGACTGGAAATTCACACTGGCAGACAATGATTTCCCAAAGGTTGTCCAGGCCTGTCATCTGGCCGGCATGGAAGTGGCTTTCCCGTTTGTTAATGATGAAATACTCGCTTTTTCTCTTGCGCTTGCTCCTGAACAGAAACTGAAAGGAACGCAGTTGCGCTACTTCTTTAAACAGGCGTTACGTGGTTTTTTACCGGATGAGATCATTACCAAACAAAAACAGGGGTTTGGCTTGCCGTTCGGTGTCTGGCTCCAGACACACAGACCTTTGCGGGAAATTGCTGCAGACAGTCTGAGTGACCTCAAATTACGCAACATCATACGCACCGATTTCATCGACCAGCTGCTCGATCAGCATCTTCATGAACATGCCAGTTATCACGGCACGATGGTATGGCTGCTGATGATGCTGGAATATTGGTTCAAACAGCATCACCCGATAAAAGTTTAATTTTTATCTGATTCTGAATTTCGGCAGTAAATAAAAGGGAGAATTGATACCGGTAAAAAAGCCGTGGTCATTCGATAAATGAGCTCCCGATATCGAAAACAGTCAACCATTATTCAACAAACATCGGCTTGTCATATTTTGACGACACAAGTATAGTAAAGTACGTTTTATTTTAACGACATGTTTGTCTGAATTCAGGCTAAATAACATGTAAATATACGGAAAAATATAACAAATAACGATGATGCCGGTGCCCAGGGAAAAAATATAAAGTCATATCGTTCATATATTCCCTGAATTGGAAACTGATTCCAGTAATAAAATCTGATCTGAATCTCAGATCTTCTTAAATACAGCCTGATCAAGGAAAAGTATGAACGATATCGAAGCAGCTTTTCATCAGTATTTCGAAATCATCGATGCCGACACACCGGAATTACTTAAAACGGTGTTCGATTTACGCTACCGGATTTTATGTGTCCATAATACTTTTCCAAATTTTAGCGGATCAGAATTTCCTGATGGACTGGAGCAAGATGAATATGACTATCGTTCTGTTCATATTCTTCTGCGTCATAAACCGAGCGGAATATACATTGGCACTACCCGTCTGATATTGCCTGATCTGCACAATCTCGAAACTCGATTCCCGACAGAACTCAATACCTGTTTTTACCCGGATTTTGTTCTGGATCCGTCCTCCCGGAAACATACTGCCGAAATATCACGTTTTGCCATACTCAGCGATTTTTTCAAACGAAAAGGCGAGCATAATATGCTATCTCACTCTGTTGGAGCAGAATGCAAAATCCGGGAACGCCGCCGTTTTCCTCATCCGATGCTGGCGCTGGTCGTTGGAATTGCCCAGCTATGCGCGCGCCATAACATCTACCATTTGATTTCATCCATGGAACCTGCTCTGAACAGGTTACTGGGGTTTTATGGCTTGCAACTGAATCCGGTTGGTCCCTCGACTAATTATCACGGACTTCGTACCCCTTATTACGTTTACTTGCTTGATGTACTCGATAGAATGTATCGAGATCACCGATCAATCTGGGAACTTGTTACGGATCACGGAAGAATATGGCCCATGAACCTGGCCTGCATACATCAGAAAACGCTTAAAACAGCGTATACCGATAATGTTTATATATCGGATAACCATCAGTATCGATAACACTCGTCATTGTGATGGGATTCTTTAGTTACTGGCTCCGAGGTATTCTTTTTCTTACCCTGCTGGTCACATTTTCTTTCGCAGGTAATGCCTTATCCTTTGACGGTTCGGTCGAAGTTATCACCCATCCCGGCGTCAACTCGAACTATCTTTCCAAAAATCTGTTACGTTCCATTTTTGGCATGCGTCTCAGAACCTGGCAGGATGGGTTGCCCGTCAGAGTGTTCGTTTTGCCGGATGATGCGCCATTACACAGCACTTTTACAAAACAGAAACTGAATATTTTTCCTTACCAATTGCGATCAGCGTGGGATCGCATGGTCTATTCCGGAACTGGACAAGCACCATTTGTTGTGCATACTGAAGAAGAAATGCGTGCACGGATTGCATCAACACCAGGCGCAATCGGTTATTTGAATGGAAGCATGATTGATAATAGTGTCCAGATCGTTCATATCGATGAGTAACAGCAGATTTTCTACTACAGCTTTCTTTTTAGGCAGCTCAGCCCTGCTACTGATTTTTCTGTCCGGGCCCAGTCTGGCTGAAGAGCTGCCTAAATTACAAAACCTGGATATGTTCAAGCTGAATGGCTTTCTGAGCCAGGGCTACATCAAGACGAACAAGAACAATTTCTTCGGCCACAGTAACGACGCCGGCAGCCTTGATTTTCGGGAAATCGGCCTGACGGCCTCCCTGCGCCCATCACCCAAACTGCAATTATCCGGTCAGTTGCTCCATCGCAGAGCTGGAGAAGGCAGCAACGGTGGTATCCGCATCGACTTTGGCTTCCTGGATTATAATTTCATCAATACCCCTGCAGCCGAAATCGGTATACGCTTGGGCAGGATGAAGAATCCGTTCGGGTTTTACAATGATACGCGCGATGTGCCATTTACTCGCCCAAGCATACTGTTGCCTCAGTCGATTTATTTTGACAGAGCGCGAAATCTGGGGCTGGCCTCAGACGGAGCACAGCTGTATGGAGAATCTCGCACCAATTGGGGAAATATCACCGTTCAATTTGGAACTGGGTTTCCTCAGGTAAATGATCGATCTACTGAAGCATCCATCCTTGGTCCGATACCACACTCTGGAAACCTCAAATCCGAACTTTCATACTTAGGTCGCATTCTCTATGAACTGCCAGATAGCCGGTTGCGCCTAGCGATAAGCGGCTCCCAGGTCAATGCTGTCTATGATAGCGGTGAGAAGGATGTACTGCGTGATGCGGGTTCTGTAAAATTTTATCCCCTTATCCTGTCCGCTCAATACAATGCAGAGCGCTGGAGCATAACATCCGAATATGCATTGAGGCATTTCCGGCTAAGTAACTTTGGTGATCCAAGACTTGACCAAAATCTGACAGGAGAAAGCTTCTACCTGCAGGGTACTTATCGTTTCTCTCCAAGCTGGGAAGCAATATTACGTTATGATTTACTCTTTACTAACAGAAAAGATCGTAGCGGAAAGAAATATGCAGCAGCAACGGGCTATAAGGCTCCGGCCCATAATCATTACGCGAAAGATATTACTATCGGATTGCGCTGGAACATTACGCCAGCCATCATGTTGAGTACAGAATATCACCGGATCAACGGCACAGCCTGGCTGTCTCCACTGGATAATCCCGATAAGACTGACACTGAGAAAAACTGGAATCTGTTTGCCATACAGGCTTCTTACCGTTTCTGAATCATCACTCAATCAAATCCGTTGCCTTCGTGGATTCAGATATTCAAAAAAAAACCGGTAAAAAACCTTCAAGGATATTTATCGGATTAAACTGGAAAATTTCACTCCTGAGCAGTCTGATTCTGCTGCTCGTCGTAACGATTTTCAGCGTCATCAACTACCAAAGCCTGATCGACAGTATCGATCAGGAAAGAGAAGCAAAGTATCAGCGCTATTCCAGAGAAATAGAAAGCCTGATCGGCCGTAATTCCGAGAACCTGCACGGACTGGTCAGAATCATCCCTTACCTGAAGGGTATGGAACCCAGTCTTTTATCAGGGACGGCAGATAAAGTTTTCGATACATTCGATCGTTACTGGACGTTGTTTCAGATTCAGAACGATATAGAAGATGTGCGCTTTTATGATTCATCCGATTCACTCCTGGCAAAGTGGGGTAATTTCGAAGCCAATAGCTATCGCGACAATCTCATTCTTGATCACATACGTGAAGTCAATCTGCATGAACAGCCTGCCACTCTGATGATATGTGTGGAAAGTTGCACTCAGTACATCATCGAGCCTTTACTGGTTGAAAGCACACGTGTCGGCACCATCGTCATCGGATCGTCCCTGGTCGATGTATTTCTGAATTTCAAGCGTGCATCGGGTTCGGATATCGGACTGTTTGTCAAAAACACACTCATACCTGCACGCGAAGGTAAATCACTCAATAATGGCAGCATGAGTATCCCCGAATGGGATGTCTATATCGCGGCCATGACAGACAGCAAGAAGAATTTTGCCATCCTGAAAAAAGCAGCCATAACCTATCCCGATTTGAAAATCATCAGCCATGGCATTCAGAATAAATGGAGCAGTCGATATCACCAGATAAAACTGCTCCCTCTGCAGGGAATCCGTATCGCTGACCAGGCACAGCTGGTCATCATCACCGAAGTAACCGATACCATTCGGGCAATTCAGGATTCCATTTGGCGCATCATCGTCATTGGTCTGGGCAGTTTGTTACTTTCTGGAATCATCCTGTTCAGCATACTGACCACATCGCTATCCCTGCTCAAGCATATTGTTTCCATCATGCCACTGCTGGCCGGTGGCGGTTTCGGCAGTTTTCGCAGTACGCTTGCCTCCCGCTGGAAAAAGCGTCTCTTCAAAGATGAAATCGACCTTATGCATGATGCATCACTGGCGCTTTCTCACAAGCTTGAAAACCTGGAAAAAAAAATTGCCTACCGCACCAAAATGCTGATCAGCCAGCGTGATGAACTCAGCAAAGAAAAGGATTTCATTGAAAATTTGCTGGATACTGCACAGGTCATCGTTCTGACACAGGATGCCAGTGGAAAGATAGTGATGCTCAATGCTTATGGGGAAATGCTGACCCGCTACAGTGAAAGTGAGCTGCAAGGCAGACATTTTCTGGAACTGCTTGCTTCCGACAGCGAGCAATACAATCTCGATCTGCATCTGCTGGAAATCCGTCAGGGGCAGCGCGATCAATTACGACATGAAGCTGTCGTGATATGCAAAGATGATTCAAAACGACACATTGCCTGGCTCCATTCACGCCTGACATGGCAATCCAAAGATGATCCTTCGGCAATTCTGTCGGTTGGACTGGACATCACCGAATACAAACGTGTAGAAGGCCATCTGGCATGGCTTGCGGATCATGATCCGCTGACTAATCTGTATAATCGTCGCCGATTCAGTGAAGAGCTGGAACAGATACTCGGCTGGGCAGAAAGATACCAGCACCCTGGAGCACTGCTGTTCTTCGATCTGGATCGGTTCAAATTCGTGAATGACACCAGCGGCCATCAGGCAGGTGATGCAATGTTGAAAATGGTCGCTGACATGCTGTCCCGCACGATTCGCACCGCCGATATCGCCGGGCGGCTGGGTGGAGATGAATTCGCTGTCATCCTGCCGGAAATCACCCCTGAAGCAGCCATCGAAGTTGCAAAAAAAATTCTTGCCCGCCTGGGAGAAACGCAACTGTCATTCAACGGCAGAACACACAGCATTTCGGCCAGTATCGGAATCGTGATCTTTCCCGAACATGGAAACAATGTTCACGATCTACTAGCAGCCGCTGACCTTGCCATGTATCAGGCCAAGGAGACGGGGCGTGGAACCTGGCATGTATATTCCAGTATCGATCAGGCGCGAGAGCGTGTGCATACGCTGGTTTACTGGAAAGAGAAAATTGAATATGCCCATATGCATGATCAGTATCTGCTTTATCTGCAGCCTATCCAGTCCCTGAGCGACAGATCGATTCATTATTACGAAGTTTTGCTGCGCATGCGGGATGAAGATGGAACGATTCACTCTCCGGCTGCATTCATCCGTGCAGCAGAGCATACCGGGCTTATCCACAGGATCGATCATCTGGTACTTCGCAAGGCAATTGCACTTGCTGCCAGAATCAACCAGACAGGAACCAGCCGAATCAGTCTGTCTATCAATTTGTCGGCACATGCCTTTAACGATCCGGAGTTATTACCAGCCATCAACCAGGCACTCTCCACCTACCATATCGACCCAAGCCTGCTGATATTTGAAATAACGGAAACTGCCGCGCTGGACAATCTTCCCGGGACACGTAGCCTTTTACGCGATCTGAAGCAGCTCGGTTGTGGTTTCGTCCTGGATGATTTCGGAGTGGGCTTCTCTTCCTTCTACTATCTGCGCGAATTACCGGTTGATGCAGTCAAGATCGATGGCACATTCATCCGTAATCTTGCCAGCAGCCCGGATGATCAGATACTCGTCAGCGCCCTGTGTACCGTAGCAAAGGGATTTGGCAAGAAGATCACGGCAGAATTCGTCGAAAGCAAAGAAATACTGAACATCCTGGACAGGATGGACATCGATTTTGCTCAGGGGTATCACATCGGCACACCGGCGCCGGCTGAAGATTTCTTTCCTGATCAAACGAATTGAGAAAGAAATACCGGATAAAAAAACCGCCCGAAAGGGCGGTTAGAAAATTTGAATCATATCTTTCTCAGTTATTGTTGTCTTTTTCTGCCTTGTCTACGTTATCGGGCATGGAATCGCGTTCCATAGACATGCTTGGTGGATACTGTGCAGGTTTAGGATCCATACAGGCAGTCAGAAAAGTTGTTGCAGCCAGTGCAGCAGCCAATACAAGCGAAAGCTTCATTTTTCGTCTCCCATAAAATTAAGAATATATAGTCTTTCTATAAGTCACTTGCTGCCTGGCTTCCATCTCTGAAAAACCAGCGCCTGCTATTTTTATCAGAATCAAATTTCATTGTCCAGCAGATTCGAAACCAGCCTGATATCTGTTTCCCCGACAGTATGGGATCACCCCGAGAAAACTCTGCAAAATTATAATTCCAGCTTGTCGCACTGCGCCCTTTCAGGAGTCTGCTCATTCGGCAATGATTTCATAATCATGTGTGATATCTACCGTTGCTTTCAGCATCATGGAAGCAGAGCAGTATTTCTCGGCAGAGAGATTGATCGCCCGTTCTACCTGCCGAGGATCGAGACCCTTCCCGGTAATGATGAAATGCAAATGAATACGGGTAAACACTTTCGGATCTTCTGTCGCACGTTGTGCATCCATCTCGACCTGACAACCGGTAATTGCCTGCCGCCCCTTGCGCAGAATATGCACCACATCGAAAGCGGTACAGCCGCCCAGGCCCAGTAATATCATTTCCATCGGACGCGGCCCAAGGTTCTTTCCACCCGCTTCCGGCGCACCGTCCATCAATACGGAGTGTCCACTTCCGACCTGCCCGAGAAAACTGACTCCTTCCTGCCACGCAATGTTTGCTTTCATTTACTTTAAAGATAAGTTGATAATGAATGAAAGATCTTTTCTTCCGATAATCTTGAAACTGCAATCAGCAGCAAAACAAATCCCGAGATTCAATAATTCCTCCCAGATATCCCCTTGCTCCACTCCCTTGATGATCCGATCAATGACAGCTGCCTGCAACAGTGCTTGTACCAGCAATGGATAGCGTATACGCTGAATTGCCCCCATCATCAGTTTTTGTCTGGCAGGCCATATTCGCAATGCTGTCATGGCCTGTTCGATCGTCATACCCCGGCTGGAATTTTTTAGCAGATGAATTTTTATCAGCAGACGAATCTGTTCCGACAAAATAGCCAGTATCAATGGAGGTGCCACCCCTTCCCCCTGCAATCCTTCCAGAATGTGGCGATAACGCACCATATCGGCCGTTAGCATGGCCTCCGGTAACTGCAGCACATCAAAGCGGGTAACGTCGAGAATGGCATTTTTGACCTGCTCGAAAGTCAGTCGGCCGGATGGATAGAGCAGTCCAAGTTTGTGGATTTCCTGGTGAGCTGCCAGCAGATTGCCTTCCACCTTGCCAGCAAAGAATTGCAGTGTATCCCGATCAATCGTCTGATTCTGCCGGTCAAGACGCTGCTTTATCCAGTGTGCCAGCCGGTCACGCCCGACCGGTTTTACTTCAATCACCTGGCCTGCCTGTTCAAGTGCCTTGAACCACTTGCTTGCACGTCCCTGTTTATCGATTTCCGGCAGAGTAACGACAGTCACAGTATCACGCGGTAACTCCCGGCAGAATGTTTCGATCGCTACACCGCCTTCTCTGCCCGGCTTCCCGGAAGGAATTCGCAAATCGAGCATGCGTCTTTCACTGAATAGCGAGGATTGCCGCCCCCATTGAAACAGATTCACCCAGTCAAAACGCTGATCGGCAGTCAGGATCGTACGTTCGGTGTAGCCCTGCCCTCTGACATACGCACGGATCCCGTCAACGGCTTCCATCACCAACAGCAACTCATCCCCGAGTACCACATATAGTGGTGCAATACTTCCATCAAGCTGTCTGGCAAGATGCTCAGGATCCAATCGCATACGCTACTATCTTATCCCGCTGAGGTGACTGCCGAAACCTGACGAAGAATCTGTTGCACGGCATCTTTCTGCATATCCTTGTACAGCATCTCCTCCTCTGCCGCTTTTGCCAGCTCTTGTGCATCCAGAAAAGGAAGAATGCGGGTCAGTCTGATTTCCTGCAGAGACGCCAGTTCAGCATTGTGCGCATCGAGCAGCCGGGCAGCGACTCGATAGACCAGCTCAAACTCACGCACTCTTCCACTCTCTGACAGCGACAGGATTCTTTTTTCCCTGATTGCATGAACGATCTGAATGATTGCCTCGGATTTTTCGGCTTTATTGACGACCTTCGCCCGGGTATGCGTACTGATCACCCGTTCCAGATCGGAACCAATGGTCAATCCTGCAGGTGCTGTGATGTAAACCCGTTCAAAAGGAAGTTCAGAAACCTGTCCCCGCAGTTTGAAACCGCAAGCAGCCAGACTCAGTACAAGCGAAACAGCCATCAGGGTTCGCAATGTCGTCATGGGTAAGACCTCTTCCGCTAAACAACGATATTGATCAGTTTTCCCGGCACGACGATGACTCTCTTGACAGGCCGGTCGGCTATACTCTTTTGTATATGCTCATCTTGTAGTGCTGTTCGTTCAACAGCAGCCCGATCTGCTTCCCTGGCAATGCGTATCTGCCCGCGCAGCTTGCCATTGATCTGGACGACAATTTCAACTTCATCCTGAATCAATGCCTGATCATCTGCTTGCGGCCAGGGTTGATCGAGCAGTTCGGTACCCGGTCTCAGTTCACGCCACAATACATGACAGATATGCGGAACGATGGGTGAAAGCAGCAGCACGATATTCTCCAGTGCTTCCTGCATCAGTTGGCGTGCGGCCGGATGGGTGCCCTGTACATCGGACAGCTCATTCATCAGCTCCATGATGGCTGCAATCGCAGTATTGAACGTGTGACGCCGTTCAAGATCATCCGTCACTTTGACGATCGTTTGATGCAACTGGCAACGCAAATTTCGCAGATCAGCCGGGTATTCCTGATGCGGTACCAGAGTAGTAGTCGCAGCAGCTTCGCCATCCAGCTGTCTGTGCAAATAAACCTGTCGCCACAACCGCTTGAGAAAACGGAAAGCACCTTCGACACCGGCATCCGACCATTCCAGCGTTTGTGTCGGCGGGCTGGCAAACATCATGAACAGTCGCGCAGTATCTGCCCCATATTGCTCAATGATTTCTTGTGGATCGATCCCGTTGTTTTTCGATTTTGACATGGTGCCGATACCGCCGGATTCAACCGATTGGTTATCCGCCTGCAAAACGGCGCCGACTCTTTTTCCTTCTCCATCGTGCTGCACATCCACTTCTGCCGGATTGAAATACTGGATACGCCCGCTGCTGGTTTTACGGAAAAATATCTCGTTCAGCACCATGCCTTGTGTCAACAGATTGGCAAAGGGTTCATCGAACGACACCAGCCCCAGATCGCGCATGACCTTGCTCCAGAAACGCGAATACAACAGGTGCAGAATGGCATGCTCGATCCCGCCGATGTACTGATCGACCGGCAGCCAGTAATTTGCCCGCTGGTCGGTCATGGCAGCAGACTGATCCGGACAGGCATAACGGATGAAATACCATGAGGAATCGACGAATGTATCCATGGTATCGGTTTCGCGGCGTGCCTGCCGCCCGCAACGTGGACAGGTACACTCATAGAATGAAGGTGTTTTTGCCAGCGGATTGCCCGAACCATCCGGTACCAGATCTTCCGGGAGTACGACAGGTAACTGATCATCTGCTACTGGTACTACACCGCAACTATCACAATGGATCAGTGGAATCGGACAGCCCCAGTAACGCTGACGTGAAATTCCCCAGTCGCGTAAACGATACCGCACCCGTTTCTCACCCAGCGCTTTCCGCCCCAGTTCCACTGCAATTGCATCGATCGCTTCCGGTGATGTCAGATCTGAAAACCGGTCGGAATTGAACGTTACCCCATATTCGGTAAAGGCCTGAACGAGTGGTACGGATAGCTCGCCATTTTCTGGCCTGATGACCGGTTTGATCGGCAGAGAATGCTGGCGGGCAAAATCAAAATCACGTTCGTCATGCGCCGGGACCGCCATGACAGCGCCTTCACCGTAGCTCATCAGTACATAGTTGGCGACCCATACCGGCAGACGCTCACCGGTCAGCGGATGCAGGACATACAACCCGGTGGCCATCCCTTTTTTCTCCTGGACAGCCAACTCTGCTTCCATGGTGGCACCCTGCCGGCAGGATTCAATGAAAGCCACCAGATCAGGCTGATTGTGTGCTGCATGTAAAGCAACCGGATGCTCTGCCGCAACCGCCACATAGGTCACCCCCATCAGCGTATCTGCCCGGGTAGTGAATACCTTAAGCGCTTGTGGCATGCCGGAAGCAGTATCCGGCGGGAACGTAATGTCCACACCAAAGCTTTTGCCGATCCAGTTGGCCTGCATGGTTTTTACGCGCTCCGGCCAGCCTGGCAGTTTTTCCAGGTCGGCCAGCAATTCATCTGCGTAGCGGGTTATCGCCAGGTAATAGCCCGGAATTTCCCGTTTTTCCACCACTGCACCGGTACGCCAGCCGCATCCGTCAATCACTTGCTCGTTGGCCAGTACAGTCTGATCAACCGGATCCCAGTTGACCACCTGCGTTTTCTGATAGGCAATACCCTTTTCCAGCATGCGCAGAAACAGCCACTGATTCCAGCGGTAATACTGTGGATCGCAAGTGGCCAGTTCACGCTGCCAGTCGATAGCAAACCCCAGACTTTGCAACTGGCTGCGCATGTAAGCGATATTGTCATAAGTCCATTTTGCGGGTGGTACTCCTTTCTGGATCGCAGCGTTCTCGGCCGGCAATCCGAATGCATCCCAACCCATCGGCTGCATGACGTTATACCCCTGCATGCGGCGATAACGTGACAATACATCCCCGATCGTATAGTTGCGCACATGCCCCATATGCAGCTTGCCGGAAGGATAAGGAAACATGGAAAGGCAGTAGTATTTTGGCCTGTCTGGGATCTCAGTCACATTGAAAATGTTTGTTTCCTGCCAGCTTTGCCGGGCTTGTCGTTCTATTTCCTGGGGATGGTATTTTTCTTGCATGGATAGATGATTTTCTGCCGGAATGATAAAACTGCGATTATACCTTTAAGGAACCTCTGATTAAGTTCTCCATGAGCCGCATTGCGGGCAAAATCGTGATGATCGCAAGAAGCGCGAAGAAGATCGTAGCGTTGAAGGAGCAAGCCATTCAGGTCTGACAGAAAACTTCTGGTGAGGAATCTCTCGCTGCTGTGTGTTCTTCCCGCAAAAGATAGGGCTACTTTGCTTGCCATCGGTATAATCCGCAGCATGAAAACCGATGATTTCGATTTCCACCTTCCCGATGAGCTGATTGCACAATTTCCGCTTGCAAACCGGTCAGACAGCCGGATGCTGTATGTGAACGGCAAGCACGCTGATTTGCGTGATGCTGCTTTCAGAAATCTGCCTGATTATCTCAAACGAGGCGATGTCATCGTGCTCAACAATACCCGTGTCGTCAAAGCCCGCCTGTCAGGCGTCAAATCCACCGGTGGTAAGGTTGAAGTCATGGTCGAGCGCATTCTGGACACTCATCGGGCACGGGTACTGATCCGTGCCAGTCATGCGCCGGTGATCGGCTCCACCCTGCTGTTGGAAAACAACATAACCGCACAGGTGGAAGCACGCGAGCAGGATATTTATATCCTGTGCTTCATGCATTCACTGCCGCTGATCGAATTGCTCGATCAATTTGGACATACACCGCTACCGCCTTACATCGGGCGAAATGCGACTGTTTCCGATGAAAACCGCTATCAGACCGTTTTCGCACAGGAAAGCGGAGCCGTTGCAGCCCCTACTGCCGGCTTGCATTTTGATGAAACCATGTTGCAAACATTACGTACTCTGGGAGTGAAAATCGTCTACGTCACGCTGCATGTCGGAGCGGGAACCTTCCAGCCGGTACGCGTGCAAAATATCGATCAGCATGTCATGCATACCGAGCCATACCATATCCCGACAGAAACGGTGGAAGCCATCCAAATGTGCAAATCTGCCGGTGGCAGTGTGCTTGCGGTGGGTACTACCAGCCTGCGCGCACTGGAATCCTGCATGCTGACTAACGATGGAACCCTGGTTGCCGGTGCTGGTGAAACCAATCTGTTCATCACCCCTGGTTTCCGTTTTCGCATCGTAGATCGGTTGCTGACCAATTTTCATCTGCCTCGCTCCACGTTACTGATGCTGGTATCGGCTTTCGCCGGAATGGAAACCATCCGCCATGCCTACCGGCATGCCATCGACAATCATTATCGTTTTTTCAGTTACGGTGACGCCATGCTGATCGACAGCCAGCCATGAAATTTCAACTCCACTGCCGTGATCATGAAGCCCGCCGGGGAACGCTGACACTTGCCCATGGCACGGTGGAAACTCCAGCCTTCATGCCGGTAGGTACCTATGGTGCAGTCAAAGGATTATCCCCGGATGAACTGCACACCCTGGGTGCCGGAATCATTCTGGGTAACACCTTCCATTTATGGCTGCGTCCCGGTCTGGAAGTGATCGGGGCACATGGGGGATTGCACCGGTTTATGCACTGGGACAGGCCGATCCTGACTGACTCGGGTGGATTCCAGGTATTCAGCCTGGGAGCACTGCGCAAAATCTGTGAAGAAGGTGTGCGTTTCCGTTCACCGGTCAACGGGGATACCTGTTTTCTGACACCGGAAGAATCCATGCGGATCCAGCAGGTACTGAATTCGGATATCGTCATGATATTCGACGAATGTACTCCCTACCCGGTCGATATGCAGATTGCTGAATCTTCCATGCAGCTGAGCCTGCGCTGGGCTGAACGTTCAAAAGCAGCCCATGCCGGTAACCCGAATGCACTGTTCGGTATCGTGCAGGGAGGCATGTATGAATCACTGCGCGATCGTTCCGCGGCCGGGCTGTGTGCCATCGGTTTCGACGGCTACGCCATCGGTGGATTATCCGTGGGTGAACCCAAAGCAGACATGCAGCGCATCCTCAGACACACTGCACCGCAACTGCCCGCAGACAAACCACGCTACCTGATGGGTGTGGGAACACCCGAGGATATTGTCCATGCTGTAGCGCAGGGTATTGATCTGTTCGACTGTGTGCTGCCCACCCGCAATGCACGTAATGGCTGGCTTTATACCAGCCAGGGTATTCTCAAGCTACGTAACAGCCGCTACCGGCTGGATATCTCGCCACCGGATGAACACTGTGATTGTTACACCTGCCGTCATTTCACACGTGCTTACCTGCACCATCTGCAGCGTACCGGCGAAATGCTGGGTGCCCGGCTCAACTCGCTGCACAACCTGCATTACTACCAGCGACTCATGGCAAATATTCGTAAAGCAATCGAAACCGGTCAGTTTGAACAGTTTGCACGCAAATTTTCTGGTCAGGACTTCATGCTAAAATGTGCTTCAGTTTAATTCGCATCCATACCCAATCGAAGGAGAAGATCATATGCTCATAACAGAAGCTTTTGCCCAGACTGCCAATGGTGCAGCTCAGACTTCCGACCCCACCCTGATGAGCTTTCTGCCCATGATTGGTATTCTGGTCATTTTCTATTTCCTGCTGATCCGTCCGCAGACAAAACGAGCTAAGGAACAGAAAGAAATGCAGAATGGGTTACAGAAGGGAGATGAAATCGTCATCAGTGGCGGTGAACTGGGTCGAGTCGTCAGTGCTGGCGATAGCTACATCACCATGGAAATTGCAACCGGTGTCGAGATCATCGTTCTCAAATCCTCCGTTCAGACACTGTTACCCAAAGGAACGCTGAAAAGTGTCGAAACCGGTAAAAGCAATCGGGCACTGAAAAATAGCAGACAGAAAGCCGGCGAATCCCGTCAGGATGAACCTGAAGACAACGTAACGGAAACCAGTGAAGTTGAATCTTCCTCAGCACCCTCCAAACAGGATAGCGAAAAAAATTAGTTTAGCGGCATATCCGATCTCTATGAGATTGCAACAGCATTTCCGCCCTTTTTTCTTCTGAAACACTGGTTATCATGAATCGCTACCCCCTCTGGAAATATATCGTCATCGCCGTTTCAATATTGCTTGGATTGCTGTATACCCTGCCCAACTTTTTTGGTGAATCTCCCGCCGTCCAGATTTCACCCTTGCGGGCCGGCATTCAAACCGATATGGCCCTTCTGCAGCGTGCTGAACAAGTACTCAAACAGCATGGTCTCCCCTACAACGGAACGATACTCGAATCCACCGGAATCAAGATCCGGTTTTCCGATACCGATACCCAGATCAAAGCGCGGGATATTCTGGATGCTGAAGTGGGTAGTGATTACATCGTTGCCTTGAACTTGCTGCCGAATTCCCCTCAGTGGATGCGTCATATTGGTGCGCTGCCCATGTATCTGGGCCTCGACCTGCGGGGAGGTGTCCACTTTATGCTGCAGGTGGATATGGCAGGAGCATTGACCAAGGCACTCGACCGTTACAACGCCGATCTGCGCAGCACTTTGCGCGAACAGAGAATTCCTTCAGCCGGCATTGACCGGGATCGTTCGAGAATCATCATCAAATTCCGTGATGAACAGGCGCGTGAAAAAGCAATTTCTGAACTGGGAAAAACCTTTGAAGATCTCGCTTTTCGGTCGGAAGACGTCAACGGAGAGCGGCGCCTGGTTGCCTCGATCAAGCCTGAAGCACTGATACGCATGCAGAATACGGCAGTTCAGCGCAATATCACCACTCTGCGCAACCGGGTGAATGAGCTGGGCGTGGCAGAGCCGATCATCCAGCAGGCAGGCGCCGACCGGGTGATCGTGCAGTTGCCGGGTGTGCAGGATACCGCCAAGGCCAAGGATATTCTGGGCAGAACCGCCACACTGGAAGTACGCATGGTCGATGAGGATGGCGATATCGATGCCGCATTGCGCGGATCAGTACCTTCCGGGACTGAACTGCTTTCCGAGCGTGGAGGAGGACATCTGCTGGTCAAAAAACAGGTATTGCTCACCGGTGATCGCATCACGGATGCTCAACCCGGTTTCGATCAGGACAGACAGGCCGCCGTCCACGTTACCCTGGATAACAACGGTTCACGAATTTTCAAGCAGCTGACACGTAATAACGTAGGTAAGCGTATGGCTATCCTGCTGGTAGAGAAAAATGTGACTGAAGTCGTCACCGCTCCGGTCATCCGGGAAGAAATCGGTGGCGGGCGTGTACAGATCAGCGGGCAGATGAACAGTATCGAAGCGCGTGACGTAGCCCTGCTGTTGCGTGCCGGTGCTCTGGCCGCTCCCATGGAAATCATCGAGGAACGTACCGTCGGGCCAAGTCTCGGCGCTGAGAACATAGAAAGAGGATTCAATTCGACTCTGTACGGCTTCATGATCGTATCCGTATTCATCATGATTTATTACTCGGCTATCGGTGTCATCTCTGTCGTGGCACTCGCTACCAACTTGTTGTTTCTGATCGGATTGCTTTCGATCTTACAAGCTACACTGACACTCCCCGGAATGGCTGGAATGGCGCTGACCGTGGGGATGGCAATCGATGCCAACGTACTGATCAACGAACGGATCCGCGATGAATTACGGCATGGCGCTACCCCCCAGGCCGCTATCCATGCCGGGTATGAGCGTGCATGGGATGCAATTATCGATACGAACCTCAGCACATTACTTGCCGGCCTCGGTTTGATGATATTCGGCAGTGGACCGATAAAAGGCTTCGCCGTCGTATTGTGTCTGGGAATTCTGACCACGCTCTTCAGCGCTGTCACCGTTTCACGCGCAATGGTCAATCTGTTTTACGGAAATCGTAAACTGGCACATGTCCCGATCGGAACCATCAAAATGCTGAAAAAAAGTAGCGGCAAACGTTAAATATTTACTGAAACCGGATAACCATGGATTTTTTTAGATTCGAACGCGACATTCCTTTTGCCCGCTGGGGAAAGTTTTCAATGACTTTTTCCCTGATTATCTCCATCCTGGCGATTTATTCCCTTGCCACAAAAGGATTGAATCTCGCAGTAGATTTTACCGGCGGTACGGTAATGGAAATCAGCTACCAGCAGCCAGCCGATCTCGATAAAACGCGTAAAATTCTTGCCGGCATCGGAATGTCTGATGCCATCGTACAGAATTTCGGAACATCTCGTGACGTCATGATCAGGCTCCCTGTCAAGCTGGAACACGCCGGGGGTAATCTATCCGAAACGGTTATGGCTGCACTCAAAGCGGATGACCCCTCAGTTGAGATGAAGCGGGTAGAGTTCGTGGGTCCGCAAGTGGGTGACGAACTACTGGAAAATGGCCTGCTGGCAATGCTGTTCGTTTCTATGGGCATAGTCGCCTATCTGGCTGTCCGATTCGAATGGAAATTCGGTGTCGCCTGTATCATTGCCAATCTGCATGATGTGTTGGTTATCTTAGGCTGTTTCTCCTTTTTTCAATGGGAATTCGATCTGACCGTTCTGGCTGCCGTGCTCGCGATACTGGGTTACTCCGTCAATGAATCCGTGGTTATTTCCGACCGGATCCGGGAAAATTTCCGCAAGCTGCGCAAGGCAACCGTAACAAGAATCATCGATAATGCCATCACTGAAACCATGTCACGCACGATCATCACGCATGGTAGTACACAAATGGTCGTTATTTCCATGTTCCTGTTCGGAGGAGAAGCACTGCACAACTTTGCACTGGCACTGACCATCGGTATTCTATTCGGCATTTACTCATCGATCATGATTGCCAGCCCGATACTGCTATTACTGGGTGCCAAACGGGAAGATCTGGTCAAACCCGAACGTAAACCGCAAGAAGAAGCCTTACCATAAAGCTGTTTTTGTGGGCTTTCCGGTTACATGATTTTTTTGTATTCATAGGATGATATCCGTGGCAGGACTCAATCCACAAACACCTGTTCCGACAGAATTGAAACTGCACCGTAAATCCGGTGTACTAAGCGTGACCTTCAACGATGGCAAGGCATTCAACTTTCCATGTGAATTTTTGCGTGTCTACTCACCTTCTGCTGAAGTTCGCGGCCATGAGCCCAGCCAGGAAATTCTGCAGACCGGCAAGAAAAATGTAACCATAACCCATATCGAGCCGATTGGCCGCTATGCGGTCAGGCTGGATTTTTCTGATGGTCATAACACCGGGCTATATTCCTGGGATTTGCTCTATGATTACGGACTGAATCAGGAAACCATGTGGCAGGATTACCTGCAGCGACTGCAGGCTGCCAGTGGCAGTCGCGAAACAGGATAATCCTGTTACCCAGACATCGATCAACCACTCAGTACAACACATCTCCAGAATGACGAATTCCACACACTTTGGTTTCACAACCGTCTCGGAAACGGAAAAAGCCCGCAAGGTTGCGGAAGTGTTTCACTCTGTAGCAGCACGCTACAATCTGATGAACGATCTCATGTCCATGGGATTGCACCGCTTGTGGAAGCGGTTTGCGATCGATGTCAGCGGTGCCAAACCCGGGGATAAAGTGCTCGATATCGCAGGTGGAACTGCTGATCTGACCCGGCTTTTTCTTGAAAAAACAGGTAGCACAGGCGAAGTCTGGTTGACAGATATCAATAACTCCATGCTGTCGATCGGTCGTGATCGTATGCTGAATGACGGCAAAAGCGTACCAGTTGCACAATGCGATGCTGAAAAGCTGCCCTTTCCGGATAATTATTTTGATCGGGTGTGTGTCGCTTTCGGTTTGAGAAACATGACGCATAAAGATGCGGCTCTTCGGGAAATGTGGCGGGTACTGTCTCCGGGAGGATCACTCATCGTACTGGAATTTTCCAAGGTATGGAAACCCTTGCAGCCTCTATATGACACTTATTCGTTCAAGGCACTACCCTTCATGGGAAAAATCGTTGCCCGTGACGATACCAGCTACCGCTACCTTGCCGAATCCATTCGTATGCACCCTTCTCAGGAAGAGCTGAAACAGCTCATGCAGCAGGCTGGTTTTGAACGAGTCGAGTATTTCAATCTTACTGCGGGAGTCGTTGCACTCCATCGCGGCTATAAATTCTAAATCGTACGTTCCCACAACCTGCCGGACAGCCTTCTCCTGCAAATCAGGGTCCGGCAGGCAACGCAGATCCTATAACAGCCCGTCAGCCTTGCGCTTTGCCAGCAGACAGATCAGATCACAGGCGATATGGGCTGCCGCAAGCGCCGTTATCTGGCTGTGATCATAGGGAGGCGATACTTCTACGATATCCATGCCGATCAGGTTGATTGTCGTAAGGCCACGAATGATTGCCAGTGCCTGGGCAGTAGACAATCCTCCACAAACCGGCGTACCGGTACCTGGCGCATAGGCTGGATCAAGGCAGTCGATATCAAAAGTAAGATATGCCGGTTGAGTTCCGACGATGCGCTCGATTTCTGCAACGACCGCATCCGTGCCCTGCCGGTGTATCCGATCGGCATCCAGAATATTGATCCCCATGAAATCATCATTCCAGGTGCGAATACCGATCTGAACGGAGCGTTTGACGTCGATCAGACCCTCCCGCACCGCTTTGTAAAACATGGAGCCATGGTTCAGTGAAGCGAGTGAATCATCCGGCCAGGTATCACAATGCGCATCGAAGTGAATCAACGACAGCGGAGTACCTGTCTTTTCCACATGCGCCTGCAGCAACGGATAGGAAATCGAGTGATCACCGCCGAATGTCAGCATACGTGCGCCAGAGGCCAGAATATGCCGTGCATGGTCAACAATCGCACCATGGATCGTCAACGGGTTATGCACGTCGAGAAAACAATCGCCAGAATCGATCACGGCAAGATGTTCGAATGGATCGAATCCCCACGGATAAGGCTTTAACGAAGCAACTTCGGCAGAAGCCTGACGAATCCCCAGCGGGCCAAAACGTGTACCGGAACGATAAGACACCGCCAGATCCAGTGGAATACCACTGATTACCAGTTCGGCACCCGTCAGGTCTTTGCGGAAATTGCAGCGCATAAAAGAAAGCATGCCCGAGAAGGTCGGTTCACGCAGCATGCCATAAGGTGTTTTACGCGCTATCGCACCATCGATTCTGATCTGATCATCATCCGACATGATGCAGCTCCGTTCTCATTTCAAATTTTCCATTGGATTCCAAAAGCGGGAAACAGCCTTGCAGAATCTGACAGATTGAAAATAATCTCATCCTTCCTGAACGGAATCATTGCGTCCATTGCGGATACTATCCAGAATCAACAGGAATGCACCGCAAAATATGGCTGAATCAGCCAGATTGAATGCCGGCCAATGATAACCGTTCAAATGGAAATCCAGAAAATCAACGACATGCCCAAGCATGATACGATCCCAGAGATTGCCCAGCGCCCCTCCCAGAATAAGGCTCAGCGCGAAGCAGAACAGCCGGTTGGCCGTATTCTTATACAGCAGATAAACAATCAGGACAGATACGAGAACAGCGATGGTACTCAAGAACCATCGCTGCCATCCGGAAGCATCACTCAGGAAACTGAAGGCAGCACCGGCATTATAGGTAAGTACGAGATTGAAAAATTCCGTAATCATAATCTGCTGACCATATGTCAGATTGAGCTCCACCCAGCGCTTGGTGAGCAGATCCATCACCAGAATGATTACCGCCAGAGTCAGGCTGAAATAAAGTTTCATCGTACGCCCTTCTATATTTTTTCGATGAGTGTTCCCGGGTAATCAGGCAAAACGACGATATTCACCGGAACCTGCCAAATTGCTTACACAACGGCTGCACAGCGAAGAATGTTCGGGAACTGACCCCACATCCTGCCGATAATGCCAGCAACGTTCACATTTCATATGCGGACTGGCTGTCACCCGGATAACTTCCCCAGCCGCATCATCCACACGCTGCAAATGAACCTCGGACGTAATCAGTACGAACCGGAGATCATCTCCCAGTGAGTCGAGCAATGCGAAATCTTCACCCGCTGCATGGATTTCAACGATAGCAGCCAGTGAAGAGCCGATTTCACCCTGGATACGCGCATCTTCGAGCTGTTTCAGCACCCTGGCACGCAGTTCACGCAGCCGCTGCCAGCGCGGTATCAATATCTGTGCATCGGACAGTATTTCTGATTGATCGGGAAAGCAATGCCAGGTATGCAGAAATACGCTGTCTTCTGCTGATTCACCCAGCTCCTGCCAGACTTCTTCTGCGGTAAAGCTCAGCACGGGTGCAAACAGACGTACCAGACTGTGCACGATATGATAGAGCGCATTCTGAGCCGAACGCCGCGGAATTCCATTTGCCATCGAGGTATAAAGGCGATCCTTGAGAATATCCAGATAGAACCCGCCCAGATCTTCGGAACAGAAATGGTGCAACCGGGCAACTGCCTGATGAAACTCGTAACGCTCGTAAAACCCAAGCAGATCATTTTGCAATGCTGCTGTATAAGCGAGCATGTAGCGATCGATTTCCACCCATTCTGCCGGTGGTAATGCATCCGCAGCAGGATTGAAATCTGCCAGATTAGCCAGCAGAAAGCGCAAGGTATTGCGAATACGCCGGTAGGTTTCGACTGTACGCTTGAGAATTTCATCGGAGATGGACAATTCACCGGAATAATCCGTAGAAGCTACCCAGAGCCGCAAAATATCGGCACCGAGTGTATCGGCAATTTTCTGCGGGGCGATGACGTTACCCTTCGATTTGCTCATTTTGTAGCCCTGCCCGTCCACCACGAAACCATGTGTGAGCAAAGCGGTATAAGGCGCACATCCATCGATCGCACACCCCGTCAGCAGTGATGACTGGAACCAGCCACGATGCTGATCGGAACCTTCCAGATAAAGATCGGCCGGATGCCGCAACTGTATGTTCTGCTTCAATACGGTCTCATGAGTGGTACCGGAATCAAACCAGACATCGAGCGTATCCGTCAGTTTCTGGTAATGCTGTGCTTCCTCTCCCAACAATTCGGTCGCATCGAGGCTGAACCATGCTTCGATCCCCTGTTGTTCGACCAGGCCGGCCACCTTCTCCAACAGCTCAGGTGTACGCGGATGCAGTGTATGGGCTTCCTTATGGATAAAAAAAGTCATTGGAACGCCCCAGTTACGCTGGCGTGAAATACACCAGTCAGGCCGGTTTCCGATCATGGCTTCCAACCGCGCCCTGCCCCACGCCGGATAAAAGCGCGTAAGCTCCACCGCACGAAGAGCGAGATCCCGCAGCGATTCCCCGACAGATTGTGATTCAGCAGTCTGCCGCTGCATGCCAATGAACCATTGGGGTGTTGCGCGAAAAATGATCGGGGTTTTATGTCGCCAGCAATGAGGGTAGCTATGCTCGATCTCTTCGGCATGCAGCAGATGTCCACTACTGCGCAAGGTATTGATCACAACATCATTGGCCTTCCACACGAACATTCCCCCGACCAGTGAAATCTGTTCTGAGAATTTACCGTCGCCTTTGACCGGGCTGTCGCTGGGCAGGCCATACTGCTGACCAATGAAGTAATCATCCAGCCCGTGAGCCGGTGCGGTATGGACGAGGCCAGTACCCGCCTCCAGTGTCACATGTCGTCCGCAGATCACTTTGACGATACGATCGGCAAAAGGATGTTGCAAGGATAGCCCTTCCAGTGCCAGGCCTTTGCAAGTCGCTACTACCTGTCCTTCGAGCTGGTAACGGGTAAGACAGGCATTCGTCAGCTCGGAAGCCAACAGCAACCAGCCGCGGGAAGTGCTGACCAGACTGTAATCGAACTCGGGATGCACACATACCGCCTGATTGGCCGGGAGCGTCCATGGCGTCGTCGTCCAGATCACGGCAAAAATACGGGTACCCGCCGGAATTTCTGCTGCCATGACGCCGGCAAGCGGATGACAGACATCCTTTCGCCCGATTATTTCAAACCCGACATCGATCGCGGGCGAGCGCTTGTTTTCATATTCCACCTCGGCTTCCGCCAAGGCCGAGCCACAGTCGATACACCAGTTGACCGGTTTCTGTCCCTGATAAAGGTGGCCATTGCGAAAAATTTTCCCGAGTGCACGGATGATACCTGCCTCGATCGCATAATTCATCGTGAGATAGGGGTGCTCCCAGTCACCCAGGACTCCCAGCCGCATGAAATCAGCCTTCTGTCGATCTACCTGTTCCTGCGCAAAGGCCCGGCACAGTTTGCGCACCTGATCAGCCGGCAGGTGCTTGCCATATTTTTTTTCAATCTGATGCTCGATCGGCAGACCATGACAATCCCAGCCCGGAACATACGGTGCATCAAAGCCCGACAGCGTTTTACTCTTGATGATGATGTCCTTGAGGATTTTATTGACGGCATGGCCGATATGAATGTCACCATTGGCATAGGGCGGGCCATCATGCAGAATGAACTTCGGCCGTCCCTGGCTGATTGCACGGATTTTCCGGTAAAGATTTCTTTCCTGCCAGGCTTTGAGCATGGCGGGTTCGCGCCGAGCCAGATCTCCGCGCATGGGGAAAGATGTATCCAGCAGATTGAGTGTTTTCTTGTAATCGATCGTCATTTCAGCAATCCAGGCAGATCGTTTGATGCATGGCAGCATCCGTTCGGGAGAAATAGGCTTTGGCGCGATCCACGTCCTGTTCTATTTGTTTTACGAGTGTTTCCATATCAGGAAATTTTTCTTCATCTCTGAGTTTTTGTAAAAAATCGACTCGCAAATGCTGTCCATAGATCTGTTCATCAAAATCAAACAAATGTACTTCCAGCAGCGGTTGTGCGTGTTCGAAAATGGTTGGCCGGACACCCACACTGGCTACTCCCCGGATTCGCCGTGTATGGCCTGAATCATTACACCAGTTTGCTTCCACCACGAAAATACCGCTTAGCGGAAGATGATGATGCTTCAACCATATGTTGGCCGTCGGAAAACCCAGTTTTTTGCCCAGTTTGATGCCATCCACCACCCGCCCGCTGATGCTGTAAGGGCGCCCCAGGAAGTCTGCAGCCAGATCGAGGTTGCCCGATGCCAGGGCATCGCGCACTGCTGTACTTGATACCCTCAATTCATCCACAGTAACGGGGGACATGACCTCCAGCTCATCTGGCTCCGAAAAGAACTTTCGCAGCAAGGTAAGATCTCCCGAACGCCGGGCACCAAAACGAAAATCCTCTCCTATCAGCAGCCAGCGGACATTCATTTCCTGCAGCAGAATACGTGTGATGAATGATTCCGCACTGATTCCGGCAAATTCATGGTCGAAACGACAGATCTGCGTACGACTCACGCCATAACCCGCCAGCAGTTCCAATTTCTCACGCAAATCCGTCAACCGCGCCGGAGCCTGCTCGGGCATCAGACGCTCTCGCGGATGCGGTTCAAACGTCATGACACATGATGCAATTCCTAAACGACCGGCAACCCGTTTCAGGCGGGCGATCATTGCCTGATGGCCAAGATGCACACCGTCGAAATTGCCTATGGTCAGAGCAACAGGCTCTCCCCTATGGATCACCGACCGTCGGGTTATACGCATACTATCGAACCAGGCATCAGCCAGCCGGAAATATAATCCGGCCGCAGACCTGCCTCATGACGACCGATGACTCACGCATGACTGCAGGTAGCGTGGATCCATTGCTTTTTATACTTCGGAAGTATTGAGATCAGCCGGTTCACGATGCGGGAAATGGCTCATCTGATAGCCCATCCAGAGGCGTCCGGCAATAAATTCTGCGACGGTATCTGCATGTTGCTTCAGTAGCGGGTTGCCCAGTTCGAGCGTCGTTTGCCGGAAAAGCTGCAACCAGCGCTTGAAAAGTGTTTCATTCAGTTCCGGCAGGGCAATGTGTTTAGGCATGGGGGCACCACGAAAACGGCTGGTACCACGCAATTGGGCTGACCAGAAATTGGTCATTTGTACGAAATGCGCATCCCAGTCGATCACATGTTCTTCGAAAATAGGACCTAATGCGGCATCTTTTCTCGCTTTGGCATAAAATTCATGTACCAGTTTTGAAACTTCTTCTTCGGTGTACAGATCGGGACTGGGTTCAGGTATGGGACGGGGTATCATGGCTCTGTATTAAATATATTCGTATGGGTTAAAGTGTATGTGTACCGGAATGACTCAAGTCATAATCCAGCTGTTTGCAACATCAATTTTCTCATATTTGCAATACTCCTTCGAGTCTCTTTGCACAAGGTCTGAATGTTGTTCGAAACCAGTCGATCACTCATAAAAAAAATCCGGTTACAGGTTATCTGTGCAAGCTACTCTCTTGTATCGACCGGCCTGTTGTTACTGAGCCTGATATTGTCCGGTTGTACCGATATCTGGAATAATCCTTATCCGGCCGCGGATTCCGGTAAAAATATTCTTTATAATGTTTTTGCTGAACGCCCAAAACATCTCGATCCGGTGCAATCATACAGTTCGAATGAAATTCAGCTCACTTCTCAGATCTATCAGCCACCGCTGCAATATCACTTTCTGAAACGTCCTCTTACCCTGATTCCGCAAACTGCCAGCAGGATGCCCACGGTAAGCTACTTCGACAGCAACGATACCCGGCTACCCGCCAATTCAGCAGATACTCGTATTGCCTACTCTGTTTATGAAATTTCGATCAGGCCCGGTATTTTCTACCAGCCTCATCCGGCCTTCGCCAGAGATGAAAAAGACAACCTGCGCTATCATGAACTAACCGTACAAGATATACAGCCCATTCACAAAATCAGTGACTTTGAACATACAGGTACCCGTAAACTGGTAGCCGACGACTATATCTACCAGATCAAACGACTTGCCCACCCCGGGCTGCACTCACCGATATTCGGTTTGATGGCGGATTACATTACAGGACTGCGCGAATATGCGAATACCCTGAGAGATCAAGCTAGGACCCGACCTGGAAACAGCTTTCTGGATTTGCGCGACTTTCCTCTGACAGGTGTGGAGCGAGTGGATGATTACACCTATCGCATCCGAATCAAAGGAAAATATCCTCAGTTTATCTACTGGCTGACCATGGCATTTTTTGCACCGATTCCATGGGAAGCAGATCATTTCTTCTCACAACCCGGTATGGCCGAGAAAAATTTCTCACTCGACTGGTATCCGGTGGGAACCGGTCCGTACATGCTGGCCGAAAATAACCCGAACCGGATCATGGTGCTGGAGCGTAACCCCAATTTTCAGGGGGAATATTACCCGGATGAGGGCATGCCGGAAGATATACAAAAAGGCCTGCTGCGTGATGCCGGGAAACCGTTGCCATTCATCGATAAAATCGTGTACAGCCGTGAAAGGGAAAGTATCCCTTACTGGAATAAATTCCTGCAGGGATACTACGATGCATCCATCATTGGCTCGGACAGTTTCGATCAGGCGGTACAGATAACCGGTCAGGGTGAGGCCACGATCACCGACGAAATGGAAGCACAAGGTATTCGCCTTGGAACGGCTGTCGCTCCATCGACATATTACATGGGGTTCAATATGCTCGATCCGGTAGTGGGTGGCCGCACCGAAGTGGAAAAGGCTGCAGCACGCAAGCTGCGCCAGGCTATTTCCATTGCCGTAAATTACGAGGAATACCTGTCCATATTTGCAAACGAGCGCGGTATTGCTGCACAAGGCCCGATCCCTCCCGGAATCGAGGGCTATCATGAAGGCAAGGAAGGGATGAATCCGATCGTTTATGAATGGCATAACGGCGAAATCCGGCGCAAGTCGATCAAACAGGCGCAGGCATTACTCGCTGAAGCAGGCTATCCTGATGGTATCAGTCGCAAGACCGGTAAACCGCTGGTGCTGTATTACGATGTCACTGCACGCAGCGCAGACGATAGATCCATCCTCGACTGGATGCGAATGCAATTCCGCAAACTCAATATCCAGCTGGTCGTGCGCAGCACTGACTACAACCGCTTCCAGGACAAGATACGCAAGGGAAATGCACAGATTTTTGAATGGGGCTGGAACGCGGATTATCCTGACCCGGAGAATTTTCTGTTTCTGTTATATGGCCCACAGCGCAAAGTGGGCAACAGTGGCGAAAACGCAGCGAACTATGACAACGCCGAATACAACCACCTGTTCGAACAGATGAAAGACATGGAACACGGCCCGCAGCGTGTACGGATCATCGACAGAATGATCACCATTCTGCGGGAAGATGCCCCCTGGCTGTGGGGCTATCATCCGAAGGAATTTGCCTTGTACCATGCCTGGTATCAGAATGTGAAACCCAACAGAATGGCGTATAACACGCTCAAGTATTATCGGATCGATCCTGCGTTACGCGATCAGAAACGAAACGAATGGAATAAACCCGTACTATGGCCGATCGGCGCGGGTACGGCCCTGCTGGTCATCATTCTCTTGCCGGCATGGGTTGCATATCGCCGCAAACAGCAACAGCAGAGTATTACTGAACAGGCAACCTGATCCAATTTTATGCATTTATGCTAAATTACATCATCCGCCGGGTACTTTACGCACTTCCGATTCTCATCGGTGTCAATCTCATCACATTTGCACTCTTCTTTGTGGTCAATACCCCTGATGATATGGCACGCATGCATCTTGGCACGAAACACGTCACGGAAGAAGCCATCTGGAAATGGAAAGAAGAGCACGGTTACAATAAACCTCTGCTCTATAACGAGGCAGCTCACGGGTTCGAAAAATTTACTGATACTATTTTTTTTGAAAAATCAGTCTCGATGTTTGCATTCGATTTTGGTCGTGCCGATGACGGCCGTGATATTGCTTACGAGATCCAGTCACGTATGTGGCCCAGCCTGGCGATTGCATTACCCGTATTTCTGCTGGGTCTGCTGACCTATATCACGTTTGCTCTGGTGATGATTTTCTTCCGCGCCACCTACGTCGATTTTTGGGGTGTCATCCTGTGCGTGATGCTCATGTCCATTTCCAGCCTGTTTTATATTATCGGCGGCCAGTTCCTGATCAGTAAGTTGTGGCATCTGGTTCCCATCTCCGGCTACGGCAACGGACTGGATATCGGCCGGTTTCTGCTGCTTCCGGTCATTATCGGTGTGGTCAGCAGTGCCGGCGCCAACACACGCTGGTACCGCACCCTTTTTCTGGAAGAGATCAACAAGGAATATGTGCGCACGGCCCGAGCCAAAGGATTGGCGGAAAGCGTAGTACTGTTCAGACATGTACTCAAGAACGCGATGATTCCCATACTGACCGGCACCGTCGTCGTCATTCCGCTGCTGTTTCTCGGCGGACTGATCACCGAATCGTTCTTTGGCATTCCAGGGCTGGGCAGTTATACCATCGATGCCATTCAATCACAGGATTTTTCGGTGGTACGTGCCATGGTATTTCTGGGTTCGTTGCTGTATATCGCCGGGCTGGTGCTGACCGATATTTCCTACACCTTGGCAGATCCGAGAGTGCGACTGGAATGATCATCCGTTTCTGCAACCAGCCTGCCTTTCCCGAGCAAAATCAGATACTGCTCCTTGCTCCAGTGCATCATTCTGTGATCGAACATTCGGACGATATGGATCGTTCATCGCTTCATTCGAGGTCTGGCCTGTTTTGAAACCGGTTCTGTACAGTATAAAAAGCAAGATCGTGATTTTTGCCGTGATTGCCACCCTGCTGCCCACGGCTGGTCTCGGTTTGTTGTCATTCAAGCAGAACGAAGCACTGATCATCGATAGTGTTACCCGCGAATTACGCGTACTTGCGGATAACGTCAACCGCCAGCTCAATCTCTGGATGGATGAGAACACACTTACCATCCGCGCATTATCGACATCCAACCCTGTCATCGAAGGACTGACTATCCTGAAAAAGCAGACGGACAATACGCATGAAAATACGGCGAAACAGACACAATCCGTTATGTCCGGTTACTTGACTGCGGTACGAGATAAACTGGATGACGTACTGGAGCTGACCGTTTTCGACAGTACCCGGAAAATCGTGGCAAGCAGCGCCAGTATCCCTGAGGTGCTCGAATCTCCCGAGCACTGGACGCATGCCTCTCTTACCAGAGGATCCATTGCCATTACCCCTCACTGGAATGATCGTTACGATACCGCGGCGTTCAGTGTCATTTATCCGGTCCTCTCCTATGACAGTCAGCTCATCGGCGCTATCGCAGCTACGCTGGACTTGGGAATATTCAGAAATAAGCTGATGGAAACCAGAAAATTTTCATCGGGCGAAATCACCCTGCTGGACCAGAATAGCAGAGTATTACTGAGCAGTGCCTCTGGCATCGATCATCTGGCAGTACCGAATCCACATTATCTGGAATCGATGCAGATACTTGAAGAATCGATCACACATGATGGATTGTCTTACCCCAAAGCAATCGGCCTGCTGTATGCATCGGAGAACGTTCCGGTAACGATTCTGGTGGAACAGGATCAAAGTGCCATACAAGCTTCATGGATGAAATTACGTAACCGTTTTCTTGAATTCGTCGCAATTCTGATCGTCATCGTAACTCTGGTGGCTTTGTATATGGGGCATTCTATCGTCACCCCTCTGAAACAGTTGATCAGTGCAGTCAGGGGAATTGTAGAGGGAAATCTGGATATTTATCTGCCGGTCAAACGTAAGGATGAAGTCGGGCAACTGACGACCATCTTTAATCAGATGACTGATGCCCTGCGTAACAAACATACGGAGATCATGGCCGTCAATCAGGCCATGCAGCAGCAAAATCAGCTTCTGCAGAAACTTTCGATCACGGATGGTTTGACGGGCCTGTACAACCGGGCAAAACTCAATACCATCCTGATCGAACAGCTTGCCAGATTCAAACGCAACGACCGTACCTTCTGCCTGCTGATGATCGACGTGGATCATTTCAAAACCATAAATGATAAACTTGGCCATATCACAGGCGATAAGATTCTGATCACGGTAGCTTCTGCCCTGCTGAAATCGATCAGAACGATAGATTACGCTGCACGCTACGGTGGTGACGAATTCATGGCCATCCTGACCGAAACCAACTCCAGTGCTGCAATCAAAACAGCAGAGCGGATCCGCTCCGAAGTAAGTGCTGCCTGCTCTGCACTCGAAGAACATCCGATCCAAATCACCCTGAGTATTGGTATTACTCAGAGCCACCATGACGATACCACCCCGGGTGATCTGATTGCACGCGCAGATGTGGCACTGTATGAAGCCAAGAAACGGGGACGCAACCGGGTGTACTGCGTTGATGTAGCGCACACTGATCCATGAGGTCGCCACCGATTCCAGCGTGACTTACTCTATCCGGATACAACAAAATGGAATATAAGGATTACTATCAGATCATTGGTGTCCCGCGAGATGCGACTCAGGATGACATCAAACGTGCTTATCGCAAGCTGGCACGCAAATACCATCCTGATGTCAGCAAGGAACCGGAGGCTGAAGCTCGTTTCAAGGAAATCGGCGAGGCCTATGAAGTACTCAAGGATCCAGAGAAGCGAACGGCTTACGACCGACTGGGAACTCGCTGGAAAAGTGGACAGGAATTTCAGCCCCCACCAGGATGGGATCAGGGATTTGAATTTCATGGTGGTGGATTTACTGAGGCTGCTTCTCAATTCAGCAGTTTTTTTGAATCATTATTCGGACGAAACCAGCAAAACCACCGTTATCGTGATCGGGAGTTCAATTTGCGTGGAGAAGATTCCCACGCACGAATTTCGATAGCCCTGGAGGATTCTTTTCAAGGAGGCATCCGCAGTTTGACCTTGCAACATACGGAATCCGGTCAGGATGGACGACCTCTGATCAAAGAACGCACATTGAAAGTCCGGATACCCAAAGGCATTCAGCAAGGACAGCATATCCGACTGGCCGGCCAGGGAAGCTCCGGAACCGGAGGAGGCAAAGCCGGTGATCTTTACCTTGAAATCGTATTCAAGCCACATTCTCTATTCAGAGTGGAAGGTAAGGATATTTTCCTGGATCTGCCCGTAGCCCCTTGGGAAGCGGCATTGGGTGCCACAGTTGCAATTCCTACTCCGGCAGGAACAGTGGATCTCAAAATCCCTACCGGCTCCCGGTCAGGACAAAAACTGCGCCTGAAAGAACGCGGTATTCCAGGCACACCCTCCGGGGATTTATACGTCATTTTACAGATCGTGCTGCCTGCTGCCGATAGTGAACAGGCACGTGCGTTTTATCGCGAAATGGAACAGAAGCTCGCATTCAATCCTCGTGCCGGAATGAGTATCCGATAAAATGGACTACGACATCTTGCATGGCATTGTCATCGAAGAAAGTGAGGCACTCTCACTTTCTGAACTTTGCCAGATTTGCAACGTCCAGGTTGAATGGATCATGGCGCTGGTAAATGAAGGTATTCTCGAACCCGCTGGAACCCGGCCGGAAGACTGGTTCTTCAGTGGAGTTGCTTTGCGGCGCGTACTGGTCGTGAGACATCTGCAACGAGATCTGGATGTCAATCTTTCTGGTGCTGCATTAGTACTGGAACTGCTGGAAGAGCGGAATGCACTGCTTGCTAAAATAAACTTGTATTGATTTTTAAACGAATTTCCATTTGAAACCTGCTCCGGAAATATCGAACGGCAGGATGAATGACAGTCAATTCCAAACCGGCGATCATTATGAACCAGACACAGTTAAAAATTCGTATCCACCTGGATCAATCAGCTGATCATCCGAAGATTGAACAAAATTTACCGGAATTGCCGGAGGAGTCCGTATTTCCCCCGCTCCCTCCGGTATATGAATATAACTGGCCAAGGATCATCATCGCAGGACTGGTACTGTTGTTTGTACTGATAACCAGTATCTGGATCGCTGCAGATTGGTTGTCTGATGATGAGAAACTCGAAACGAGTTCCACGGAAATATCATTATCAGCTGTGTCCCCTGCCAGTTCTGAAACACCCTCCACTGAACCGGTACCATTGCTGCCATCTGTCGGATTCTCGTCAGATCAACCATCTGAAAACAATCCGGCAATCGGGAATGTACCTGATGGAGATATTGGATCTGATCAGGCCGTGCAAGCGCCTGATCCACAGCCACAACGAGCTGCTCCATCTGCATCGGCCCCTCCGGTCAAACCTGGAATCAAACCGGACATCACTATTCCTCAGGCAAAAACGAAAAACGTCTCACAAGGAAGCAATCATTCTTCCGGCCTGATCAAAGCACAACTGACTTCGAATATCCGGCAACGACAACCGGTCGATAACATCGATCAGATTTCGCTGGGTAGCAAATCGAGCAGACCGATTTTCCTTTTTCTGCATCTGAACAAATTCAGAGGCGAGAAAATATTGATCAACTGGTACTATCGAGACCAGTCCATTGCCAGAATCGTTCTACCGGTTGGTAATAATGACTGGCGCACCTATTCCAGCAAGGTGCTCAACCGAAACAGGCTGGGTCCGTGGCATGTCACTGCCTCGGATCAGGCAGGAAACCTGCTGGCTGAATTCAAATTCAGAGTGACTCGTTAATCTGACCTTTTAAGGTATGAAATTTTGCAGTCAATGTGGCGGCGAAGTTATTTTACGTATCCCGGAAGGTGACACACTACCCCGGTATATATGTCCGAAATGCCACACTATCCATTACCAGAATCCCAAAGTGATCGTCGGCTGCATCCCTGAATGGGAAAACAAAGTTCTATTGTGTAAACGTGCTATTGCACCTTATCGGGGCAAATGGACATTGCCTGCGGGGTTCATGGAAAACAATGAAACGCTGGTACAAGGTGCAGCAAGAGAAACGCTGGAAGAAGCGAATGCCAGAGTAGAAATTCGTGAACTCTACGCGGTTTACAGCCTGCCACATATCAGTCAGGTCTACATGTTGTTCCGGGCAAAATTACTGGATCTCGATTTCTTTCCGGGAATCGAAAGTCTGGAAGTCAGGCTTTTTGGAGAACAGGAAATCCCCTGGAATGACATTGCTTTCCGTGTAATACATGATCCCTTGAAACGTTATATGGAAGAGCGACATCATGGACAACCCGCCTTTCACCTTGGCATCATCAATAAACCTCAGGCAGGTAGTAATTCGAATGAATGAATTACCGATAACCTTTCTTGTGATTGGATGCTGTCCCTTCCACAGCATTTTTCAGAAAAAGCTTGAATTTTTTGTGTTGCCGATAGCGATGCAGAAATTTACCATTTGACTTAAAACAGTATTTTCCTTATAATGTTTGGCTCAGTCGCGGGGTGGAGCAGTCTGGCAGCTCGTCGGGCTCATAACCCGAAGGTCGTAGGTTCAAATCCTGCCCCCGCAACCAACTTATCTTTGCAAAGTTCCATGTAGTTCCCCGGTAAGAATTCAGATTTATGGGATGAAGTCAGTTATCCTGTTTCTATCCGGCAAAATTTCGAATCTTCCCACCAGTCATATTTCTGCTGACTGATCCAGTTACCACTTTGGCTTGTTGCTGCAGTGAAGAATCATCATCACTAGCCTTACTGCCTCCGCCAAACATTCCAGCAAGGCTACCATACAGGTCTGGCGTATTCAGATTCAGCAACCCTATCTTTTCAAGTATGAGTACAATCTACCAATCAGATTTCCAAGCAGGTTTGCTGCCACAATGCTGATTTCTTCCCCGCCGGGAGAAATTCGCAGTGCTTCAACTTCTTCCTTGCCCGAGGCAGTGTATTCACCATGGAAACGGAGTATGAAAAAGTCCATATTGTCGGGCTGACCGAATCTACATACTTTTAGAAATACAATGCAGTCGTTCAGATAAAAGAAATCAGGAAAATCATCCCGACAAAATAGAGAACTGCGGAAACACCGGAATGGCAGAACCAGATGTAAGTATCTGATTTATTGGCTCCCCGACCAGGGCTCGAACCTGGGACCTGCGGATTAACAGTCCGTCGCTCTACCGACTGAGCTATCGGGGAATATGTTGTGGTAACTGCTACAAGCGCGGTATGTTAGACTTTTATGCTGTGCCGGTCAACTTTTCTCGCAGCCAGTTACGGAATCAATGATATCGTCAGCCAGATCAGATTGTTTTTTTAAATAACACAGATAAAACTGCCTTTTTTATCACTGGAAAGAATCCTGTCTGCATGAGAAAAAAATCATCATCGAACAAAGAAGAAACAGCATTACATCCGCCACCGGAAAATTTTGAAACAGCCACGGCCGAACTGGAACAGATCGTAGCCGGCATGGAAACCGGGCAAATGTCTCTGGAAGATGCGCTTTCTGCGTACAAACGCGGGGTGGAATTGTTACAATACTGCCAAAATATACTGAAAGATTCGCAACAACAGATAAAAATACTCGAGGCGGATATGCTGAAACACTTCTCACCTGCTGAGCACGATGCATCCTGATTTCCAGTCATGGGCAAGCGAACAGCTTGCTCTGGTTGAAACCTGTCTGGAAAAACATCTTCCGGAGACCAATTGTGCTCCGGCACGTTTGCATGATGCAATGCGATATTCCGTACTGGGCGGAGGTAAACGGGTACGACCGCTGCTGTCGTTTGCGGCCGGAGAATTGAGTGGCGCGGATAAAACACACGCCACCATTGCCGGTGCGGCAGTGGAACTGATTCATGTCTACTCCCTGGTACATGATGATCTGCCCTGCATGGATAACGATACACTGCGACGTGGCAAACCAACCTGCCATGTCAGATATGATGAACCTACCGCCCTGCTGGTGGGTGACAGCCTGCAAAGCCTGGCTTTTCAGTTATTGACGGAAACCAATCTGACTGAAGACCCACATGTCCAACTCGAAATGGTTCGACATCTTGCATTTGCAGCCGGATCTCGGGGTATGGCGGGCGGACAGGCAATAGATCTGGACAGCGTAGGTAAAACACTGAGCCTGCCGGAACTCGAATTTATGCATATTCACAAGACCGGCGCGCTGATTCGGGCTGCAGTCATACTAGGCGCCCGCTGTGGCAACAGACTGGATGAGACACAATTCAAGCTGCTGGATCATTTTGCCAAATGCATGGGGCTTGCGTTCCAGGTGATAGATGACATCCTCGATACAGAAGCCACCACTGCCGCGCTGGGTAAAACAGCTGGAAAGGATGCAGAAAACAATAAACCCACCTATGTTAGTATACTGGGCATCAAACAAGCACGAGAACTTGCCCACGAGCTCCGGCAGGAGGCCACCGGGGTATTGAATCAGTTTGGATCCGAGGCCCTGCGTTTGCAGCAGGTCACTGATTTCATTGTACAGCGTGAGTTTTGATCTTACGCTGCCAACCTGTAAGTCGTTCATTTTAAGCTACACATCTTTTAAATCTGCATGTATCCATTACTTGATCGCATTGAGATACCCGCACAGCTACGTACACTGAAACGCAATCAACTGCCGCAGTTAGCGGATGAATTACGTAATTTTCTGGTTGAATCCGTGGCAGGCACAGGCGGGCATTTATCTTCTAATCTCGGGACGGTCGAACTGACCATTGCGCTGCACTATGTATTTGACACACCCTTTGATCGCCTGATCTGGGATGTCGGACATCAGACTTATGCTCATAAAATCCTCACCGGCCGGCGTACAGGAATGGCTCGTCTGCGCATGCAGGGAGGAATTGCCGGCTTTCCCAGACGGGATGAAAGCGAATACGATGCTTTTGGCACCGCACATTCCAGCACCTCCATAAGTGCAGCACTCGGCATGGCAGTCGCCGCACGGCTCAAAGGCGTTAAGCAGCATGCAATTGCCGTGATTGGTGATGGCGCAATGAGTGCAGGTATGGCTTTTGAAGCACTGAACAATGCCGGCGTAATGGATGCCAATCTGCTGGTCATTCTGAACGATAACGACATGTCCATTTCCCCTCCTGTAGGGGCGCTCAATAATTATCTGGCCAAACTGATGTCCGGTCGTTTTTATGCCACTGCCAGACGCGCAGGCGAGAAAATGCTGGGTGTGGTTCCTCCTGTTTTGGAGCTGGCGAAACGAGCCGAAGAACATGTCAAAGGTATGGTAACACCTAGCACACTGTTCGAAGAATTCGGCTTCAATTACATCGGTCCGATAGATGGTCACGATCTGGATATCTTGCTGACCACGCTGAACAATATCAGGCAACTCGATGGCCCGCAGTTTCTACATGTCGTCACCCGTAAAGGCAAGGGTTATAAACAGGCAGAAGAAGATCCGATTCTCTACCATGGAGTCGGAAAATTTCAACCAGATCAGGGTATTGTATCGAAACCTTCTGCCAAACTGGCTTACACGCAGATATTTGGTGACTGGTTATGTGACATGGCAGCAAAAGATTCACGTTTGATTGGTATCACTCCTGCCATGAGAGAAGGCTCCGGACTCGTTCGTTTTTCGAAAGAGTACCCGGATCGCTATTTCGATGTAGGGATCGCAGAGCAGCATGCCGTGACATTTGCCGCAGGTGCAGCTTGCGAAGGATTGAAACCGGTCGTGGCAATTTACTCGACCTTCCTGCAACGTGCTTACGATCAGCTGATCCACGATGTTGCCATTCAGAATCTGCCGGTTGTTTTTGCCATCGACCGTGCCGGGCTGGTGGGTGCAGATGGACCGACACATGCCGGCAGTTTCGATCTGAGTTACCTGCGCTGCATTCCCAATATTACGGTCATGACGCCCGCCGATGAAAACGAGTGCCGTCAGATGCTCTACACTGCCTTCCAACTCGATACCCCTGCTGCCGTTCGCTATCCACGCGGCTCAGGTCCCGGTGTACAGATCCAGCAGGAAATGCAGACCATCCCGCTGGGTAAAGGTGAAATCCGCCGAGAGGGTAAGCAGATTGCACTGCTGGCATTCGGCAGCATGCTGACCCCCTGTCTCGAAGCGGGAGATGAACTGGATGCCACGGTAGTAAATATGCGTTTTGTCAAACCGTTGGATCAAGAGCTGGTTGCAACCCTTGCTGCCGAGCATGAATTACTGGTTACCATTGAAGAAAACACCATCATGGGAGGCGCTGGCAGTGCAGTCATGGAAAGTCTTTCCAGTCTGGATAAAAACGTCAGACTGCTGCAACTCGGCTTGCCAGACAGCTTCATCGATCAGGGTGATCCCGCACACATGCTATCCGACTGCGGACTGGACAAGGCCGGCATTATCCAGTCGATAAAAGAAAGGTTCTCTTTATAATGTCACTAATGTCATACATCGCAGCGTTAGGCCGCTAGGGAGGCCATCGTGGATCTTGCACAAAAATCAGATGCAGAAATCTTGGCTATAGCGACTCCCATCATGGACAACCTGATGGATGCTTCCACGGCTATCGACTACGAGCGTCATACTCGTGACTTCACGGAACGGGCCAGAAGTGTTCTGTCCGAAGAGTCGCTTCAGTCAATCTGCGAGCACTATCAAAGCACCAAAGGGTTCTTTGCCAAACGCGAATTTGTGGCAGCTTTCAGGCGCCCCGACTCTGTGGCTATCGTCTGGCGTCAGCAGTTCACTAAGCAACCGGGTGAGTTCGTAGCCGAGCTAATCTTGGTGCAACAAAGCGGCAAGTATCTCGTTGACCATGTGATGGTCTTCTAGTACGCGGCCTAACAATTCATTCAAGCCGACACCGCTTCGCGGCGCGGCTGAATTCAGGCGATAAACGACAACACTGACCGAATGTCGTTTTTCACTGTCTGATTCAATGATCTCTCGTTACCCGGAACAGAGCGGGTATTCAAACGGCAATCAGCCGGCGTTGATCCTGGATCAGTTTTACAGGAAGGAGTTTTTATGAACAAACAGATCGATCTACCCATTGCTGATGTACAAGGCTCGTTGGACACAAGACATATTGCCATCGACAGAGTAGGAATCAAAGCGATCCGGCATCCTGTCGTGGTGGCAGATAAAGGTGGTGGCTCCCAGCATACCGTGGCGCAATTCAACATGTACGTCAATCTGCCCCACAACTTCAAGGGAACCCACATGTCTCGCTTCGTCGAGATACTGAACAGTCACGAGCGCGAGATTTCGGTCGAATCGTTTGAGGAAATCCTGCGTTCCATGGTCAGCAGACTGGAATCGGATTCCGGACATATCGAAATGGCCTTCCCTTACTTCATCAATAAATCTGCACCTGTCTCGGGTGTAAAAAGCCTGCTGGACTACGAAGTGACATTTATCGGTGAGATCAAACACGGCAATCAATATAGTTTTACCATGAAGGTAATCATCCCCGTTACCAGCCTGTGCCCCTGCTCCAAAAAAATATCCGACTACGGTGCACACAACCAGCGTTCACATGTCACGATTTCGGTGCGTACCAATAGTTTCATCTGGATCGAAGACATCATCAGAATCGCGGAAGAGCAGGCCTCATGCGAACTGTACGGCCTGCTGAAACGCCCGGATGAAAAATATGTTACGGAAAGAGCTTACAACAATCCGAAATTTGTCGAAGATATCGTCCGCGATGTGGCCGAAGTACTCAACCACGATGACCGTATAGACGCCTATATCGTTGAATCAGAAAATTTCGAATCCATACACAACCACTCTGCCTACGCATTGATCGAACGAGACAAAAGAATACGATAAGCAGAATTACCTCATCAAACGAAGTAATTCCGGGACGACAAAGGTCAATGTGCCCTGCCCGGAGTTATTTCTCTGACATTCGACAAGCCAGTCAACCCAGAGTCTTTGTTTTCCAGATAAAACGCATATAACTGTCTGCTTACTAAGCGTACTGATACAAATTACTCTTTTACAACCTCACGCCTTTTCCCTGCCATAACGAGTTGTATAAGACTGCAGATTTCTTTGTGCCTACTCATTGTCGTGATAACCTTTCACGCTTTTCAGAATTCAGACAATAAACTGCCATGCAACAAGATCACAACAAAATTTCTTCGGCACGAATACCTGCAATTGCTTATTTTCTGTTTCTTTCCCGCTGGCTGCAGTTACCTTTGTATCTCGGGCTGGTATTGGCACAGTGTGTCTATGTGTACCATTTCTGGGTCGAACTGGTTGATTTGATTGGTTCAGTTTTTGGTAATCAGAGCGCTTTACAACATACCCTTGAGATGGTGACGGTCAAAGGTGCAGAAAGTAGTGGAAAGCTGACTGAGACTACCATCATGCTGGTAGTACTGGGTTTGATCGATGTGGTCATGATTTCGAACTTGCTCATCATGGTGATCATCGGCGGATATGAAACCTTCGTCTCACGCATGAATCTCGAAGGCCATCCCGATCAGCCGGAATGGCTGTCACATGTCAATGCCTCAGTATTGAAGGTCAAGCTGGCAACTGCCATCATCGGCATTTCATCGATCCATCTACTGAAAACATTTATCAATGCTACTGCTTACGACGAGAAAACACTGATTGCGCAAACAGTCATTCATCTGGCATTTCTGCTTTCTGCACTTGCAATTGCCTATTGTGACCGGATCATTTCGCGAACCATCTATCATGCTGATGAGCATGAATGAGCAGAAAATGTAAAAAAAATGATCCTAAAGATTGATACTGCGCCCGCCATCGACGGCGATGATCTGCCCGGTAATAAATGGTGCATCTTCGATCAGGAAGCTGACCGTTCGTGCAATATCATCCGGTTCCCCCATGCGTTTGAGCAGTGTTCTGTCGATGATATGCCTGCGTGCCGTTTCATCCTGCCATTCACCCGTTTCCGGCCAGAGAATCGGCCCGGGTGAGATACCGTTGACACGGACTTCCGGAGCAAGCTCCATGGCCAGGGAACGTGTCAGAGCGGCCAGCCCGCCTTTGGCTGCATTGTAGATCACGTAGCGTTTGAGAGGCTGCTCGGTATGAATATCAATGATATTGACAATGCACCCTCGATTCTTTTTCAAATAGGGTGCGACTGCTTGCGACAGAAACAAAGGAGCCTTCAGATTGCTGCCCACCAGATCATGCCAGGCTTGTTCGGTACAGTCACCAACAGGCGTCGGAAAAAAGCTGGAGGCATTATTGACCAGTGCATCCAGCCGCCCAAACTGCCGGGCTGCCTGATCGACCAGCGCCGGGATCCCGCCAGTATCCAGTAAATCAGCCTGCAGCAGCGCGACTGAATCCGGGTGTCCCTGTTCAAGCTCCTGTTTCAGCCGTTGTGCATCAGCAGATGAATCACGATAATGAACCACGAGCCTGGCGCCTTTGCGGTGCAGCCATCGGCAAATGGCTGCCCCCACCCGCCGCGCACCGCCAGTCACCAGAATTACTTTATCTTTCACAAAGACCCTTTCTGTTTACGCTACACTTCAGTGCTGCACAATCTACCATAAACCTTTTTATTGCTGAAAACACCCGTGGCTCTACCCCTTCCTGATCCATCCGAGCAAGCTTACAGCGACACTTTGAAGATGATGCTCCATGAACGGATCGCGCATTCCGGCAGCTGGATTTCGTTTGCAGATTATATGGAAACCGTCTTGTATACACCTGAAACCGGATATTACAGCGGTGGCGCAGCCAAATTCGGAACGGCAGGTGATTTTGTCACTGCCCCGGAAATCTCGCCGTTATTTGGCCAGACTCTGGCGCGGCAGATCGCACCTATCCTGAGTGCAGTCGATCAGGGCTCGATCCTGGAATTTGGTGCAGGTTCCGGCAAGCTGGCAGTGAATCTGCTGTGTGCACTCGAAGAATTGAACAACCTGCCGCAACATTATTATATTCTCGATCTCAGTGCAGATTTGCAGCAGAGGCAACGGGCAATGATCGAACAACATATTCCTCATCTGGCATCGCGGGTAAGCTGGTTATCAGCCCTGCCGGAGCAATTCGAGGGCTTGATACTCGCCAATGAAGTCCTTGATGCTATGCCCGTTCATCTAGTTGCCTGGCAGAATGGCAACATTGCAGAACGGGGAGTGATCTGGAAAGATCAAGGGCCGGTATGGCAGGATCAGCCTTTGGCAGCCGGCGAACTGCTCGATGTTGCCCGACAACTTCCCCCGGCTGATCAATTCTCCTACCCTCTTTATATCAGCGAAATCAGCCTCACCAACCGGCATTTCATCCGCTCGCTGGCCATGCTGCTTCAGCGGGGCGCCATTCTGCTGGTCGATTACGGCTTTGGGCAGAATGAGTACTATCATCCACAGCGCCATCAGGGAACGCTGATGTGCCACTATCGGCATCACGCCCATGATGATCCATTTTTTCTGCCGGGATTGCAGGATATCACCAGCCACGTCGATTTCAGCACTATTGCCCGGACAGCTCTGGATTCCGGGTTGCAATTGGCCGGCTATACCACGCAGGCACATTTCCTGATCAACTGCGGGATTACTGATTTACTGGCGCGCACCCCGGCAGATCAGCCGGGCAGTTATCTGCCGCTGGTCAGCCAAGTACAACGACTGGTCAGCCCTGCCGAAATGGGGGAATTGTTCAAGGTAATGGTCTTGAGCAGGAATATCGATATTGATGCTGCTTCTTGCGGCTTTACGAGAGGAGATTTGCGACGTCTGCTCTAGGAAACCTCTGATCATGTCTCACTCGCCTTGCATTCCATCCGCAAAACACAGTATACGGCCATGTGGGACTTAATCAGAGATCCCCTGGCAGGTGCCGGATACTTGCCGGCCCAGTTCATGTCGAGTTGCCTGAACGACCTGTTTCAGTGTTTTAAACGCGATCTGTGCATCCGACCCAAACCTTAATAACTCGCCTAATTTGAGTGAGCCATTCAGCAGGTAAGCCAGCAATGCAATCGGCTTGACACGCCCATCCGGGTGTAATACATCCATGAGAGCCGCTGGCGGGGAAAACTGTACCGGGTCTGAAATCACGCGAATCACAACAAACGGAACCCCTTTTTCAGAAGCAACAGCAGCAATTGCACCGCTTTCCATATCAACCGCGCAAGCGCCACTTCGAGCCGCAAGTGCATATTTTTCATCTGCGGTAGACACCAGCTCATCACTGGCAGCCACCGGACGGCGAATAACATTGAGATGAGCAGGCAGACTGCGCTCTATCCGTGTCCGCCACGCACTGTCTGTTGAATAGCTTTGCTTTGTCTGCACGGATTCCGGCGAAACCAGATCGCCCGGCTGCAGCGCATCATCCAGTGCACCAGCAATGCCAAAGCTGATCAATCCTGCTACGTTTTCCTGATCGTATAAATCGATTGCCGCACGGCGAGCAGCAACCGGACCCATGCCGCACATCCTGATGACCAGATGATCATCAATCGGTACTGCCTGGTCGAATGGCAAGTTACGTTGTGAAGTAATACAAGCAGCTTCCGATCGCATTGCTATCACAATCCCGGTACGACTCATACAACAGACCTGCTATTCATTGCACGATACCGGTTCAGCGCCCATAGCGGAAAGTATTTGGAGTAGCCGTGATATTTCAGGTAGAAAACTTTTGGAAAACCCGGAGCGGTAAACCAGGGTTCTTCCCATAATCCGACAGCACTCTGGGTACGGATCAGATAATCGATCCCGTTTCTTACTGCTGTGCTCCCCACCTCGCCTGCCGCCATCAGCCCAAGTACTGCCCATGCGGTCTGAAAAGAAGTACTGGTTTCCAATTGTCCGGCCAGCTCGGAATCGAGATACGAGTCGTTGGTTTCTCCCCATCCCCCATCGGCACGTTGCACCGACTTCAACCATTGCACTGCACGTTTTATCGCCTGATGATCATGATCCACCCGCGCTAACTTCAATGCCTCCAGCACGGACCAGGTGCCATAAACGTAGTTGGTACCCCAGCGCCCGAACCAGGCGCCGGATGGTTCTTGCTCGCTGAATAAAAATGCCAGTCCGCGCCTCACGGCTTCCTGGTGTCTTGCCTCACCATTCAGAGCAAGCAGACCGATACAGCGCGCCGTCACGTCGCTCGAAGGTGGATCCAGTAACGCACCATGATCTGCGAATGGAATCTCATTCAGGTAATAGTGCACATTGTCTATGTCAAATGCGGCAAAACCGCCATTACTCGATTGCATACCCGCCAGCCAGTCTGCTGCCCGGGTAATACTGGTACGATAATCCTCTGTATCCGCCTGACATAACGCCCACGCTGCAGCAGCAGTATCATCCAGATCCGGATAATGCGGATTGGCATACTGGAATGCCCAGCCCCCTCCCGGCAGATCAGGGCGGCTATTGCGCCAGTCGCCTGGCTGATCGAGTGCCTGCAGGGGCACGAGCCAGTCGAGAGCATGGCGAACCGGCCCGCTATCAGCCCGTTCATCCTCCTGCAACGCCAGCGAAGCCAGTACGGTATCCCACACGGGAGACACACAGGGTTGGCACCAGGTGGTGTCTTCCCCTTCATTTACCAGCAGTTCACGCAAAGCCAGACGACATTGCTGAAGTAATGGATGATCATGATCGTAGCCCAGCAATGTCAGTGCCTCATAGGCATTGACCATCGCCGGAAAAATCGCCCCCAGGCCATCTCTTCCATTGAGCCGTTCGATGGTCCACTGCTCGGCCTTTTTTAAGGCTCTGCGCCGGATGAACGATGGAATCAGAGGTTCCAGTTTTGAGCCCAGTCGCTCCAGATACAACAGCAAGTGATTAAGAGGGGTGCGTACCGGAAAATAGCTTTTTTCCATTTCCGGGTCGACCGTAAACAGTTCACGTACATGGATATTACGCGGATTGGCTGCTTTGGCTTTCAGTGTACACAGAATGGAAAGTGGCACCATCACCGTCCGTGACCAGTACGCCACTTTACTCAGATGAAAAGGAAACCAGCGCGGCAGCAGCATGATTTCAGCTGGAACAAACGGCACACCGCGCCATGGAATCTGGCGGTACATGGCCAGCAGCAAGCGGGTAAATACATTCGAGCGCGCAGCCCCTCCCCGCTCCAGTATGGCATTACGGGCACGGACCATGTGCGCTGCTTCCGGTGAATCCCCGGCCAGCTTCAGCGCATAGTAAACCTTGACACTGCAGCTCATGTCGAAGTCACCGCCATAGTACAGCGGCCAGCCGCCATGCCCGTCAGTTACCTGCCGATTACGCAAGAAATTGGCAATTCTGCGTTCCAGCGCGGTATCTATTTCATCCATGAAATGCATCATCAGGATATATTCAGCCGGAATCGTGCAGTCTGCTTCCAGCGAAAAACACCAGTGACCATCTTCCCGCTGTTGCGCCAGCAAAGCTGAGCGAGCGCGCGTAATGGCATCATCCAGTGCAACGGCAGAAATCCCGTTCACCCTGTCAACGACCGTAAAAGGTTCTGATACAGTCGAGTGATCTGATAATGAAGACTTTTGCAGGGAAGATCCGGGAAACGTCGGTGAAATGGACATAAATCGTAAAATCCTTATTCGATAAATCAGCTGAAATGATTGTGCAGCTATCAACCACAGACGATAGCCCAATAATCTAAGGAATTGTATTTTTTGAGAAAACTATATGACAAAATTACAACACTCAAGGTGCCAAATCTGTTTTTTCAGGATCTGCCATCAAGCCGGAATCATCGATCAGCAAATCATCGTAATGGCTGGCAGGCAGATTGCCATCGTGAATCAGGTATTCGCGCTGTTGCATATAACCTTCACGCACGAACAGATAAGGATCCAATGCCGATTCATCACGCACTTTCATCGGTCCCGAGAGACCGGCTCTCTTGTCGACGATGCGCAGAACGGCCAGTGGAATGATCACCGGCCCACTCAGTACATAAGCCAGGTAGTACAGTCCATCCGTAAACACACTGACTGGCAGATCCGCTACATCGCGGGAAGTACTCGGACCATAGATTGGAATGAACAGATATGAGCCGCTGTTCATTCCCCATACTGCCAGCGTCTGTCCGAAATCCTCGTTATGCTCCGGGAATCCCATGTGCCCGGCCATATCGGCAAGCCCTCCGACACCGATCGTGGTATTGATCACAAAACGCATCGTGTCCGAAAATCCCTGATGTATTTTTCCCTGCAGGAAACTGTTCAGCACCACACTGGGATAAGACAGATTGCGGTAAAAATTACTGACAGGACGCTGTATCGCTTCCGGAACATACTTCAAGTACACATCAGCAATCGGTTCGAGCAACCTGCGATCGATTGCATCGGTAAAACGGTAAGATTTACGGTTAAACGTTTCATATGGATCATACACTCCCTCCTGATGTCTTTCTCTGGGGATCGAGCCACAGCTCGTGCAGATCAACACCAGACACAGGAGAAGGTTACGCAAGTAACAGAACCCTGCAGATGCAGGCTGACCGCTGCCACTGACCAGATCGGTGCTATTTCTTTTCTGTAGATCCAAAATGTTTCCTGAATGAATGAACAGGCAGATTGACATGCCCCGTCTCGACCAGCCAGATAATTTCATCGATCAGCGCCTGCCGAATCGGGGTTTGCCTGAAGCCGAGTTCACGCACGGCCTTCTCACTGTCAAAATCATTCCCTCGCCCGGCCAGACGCACCCCCGTCAGTGGTGCCATGGGAGCTTTGTGTGTCACATGATCAGCCACGAATTCCTGCAATACCCCCACCATCAGAGCCAGCCAGTATGGAATCTTATGCTCAGGCATCACCACACCGGTGATTTCCTTAAGCATGAGTAGTAACCGGCTCAACATCATGTTCTCATGACCAAGCAGGTAGCGTTCTCCGGAACGTCCTCGCTGAGCAGCCAGGATATGCCCTTCTGCCACGTCCCGGACGTCGACCAGATTCAAACGACAATCGAGATAAGCAGGAATTTTGCGGTTCAGGAAATCCACGATCATACGCGTAGGCGGAGTAATATGCCGATCTCCCGGACCCACCGGCAACGTCGGTGAGACAACGACAACTGACAAACCATTTCTGGAAGCTTCCAGTGCAGCCTGTTCCGCCATCAGCTTGGCCTGGCAATACGGCCCCAAAGTTTTCCTTTTGCGGGATGAAGATGACAGCGTGCGATCTGATTGGTCCGGATCACCCCGCCCGGTCAGTATGGCTTCTGTCGAGGTATGCACTACTACCTCGACATCCGCATACATCGCCTCATGCAACACGGTACGAGTACTTTCGTAATTGATCTGCCGGAATATCCGTTTATCGGGTGCCCATAAGTCAGTATGGGCGGCCAGATGATAAATCCTGCGGACACCTTTCACTGCCCGGTGTACCACTGCTTCATCCGCAACCGAACCACGAATGACCTCGGCTCCGTCCAGAACAGGCACATCATCCAATTCAAGTACCCTTACCCGTTCCCCCTGCTCCAGCAGCAACCGCACGAGATGGGTACCGATAAATCCTCCACCACCGGTCACCAGGGAGCAACCCCGGCTGGCCGGCATGGATTCAGCCAAAAAAACTCCTGAAAAGATCTCTACTCGTCATTACCTGGACAATCATTCAAATACGATCAGATACGCCGTTCACCGTGTACCACTTCAACCAGTTTAAGCGCCTGCAGCTCCATTTCCAGCACCAGCTCATCGACTTTGGCACGGAAATACCGGTAAAAAACAATGCTGGGAATAGCTACCAGAATGCCAAACGCGGCATTATACAGAGCAACTGAAATTCCATGAGCAAGTTGTATCGGGTTACCGCCGGTCGGCGTGCCCGATCCAAAAATTTCGATCATGCCGATCAGGGTGCCGAACAACCCCATCAGCGGACTGAGCGAGGCAATCGTCCCTAACGTGGTAAGGTAGCGCTCCAGCTCATGTGCTGCCACTCGCCCGGCTTCCTCGATCGATTCTTTCATGGCCTCACGCGGACTGTCGATATTTTTCAGCCCTGCCACCAGAACCTGTCCGAGTGGAGAGTGTTCCTGTAAACGCGTCAGCGTATCGGTATGTACGCCAGAGCGGCGATATTCCTGCAGCACCCTTGGCAACAGGTCCCGCGGAGAAACTTTTGATCGACGCAGACTCCACAAACGTTCACCGATAATGCCCACTGCCAGGACAGAAGCCAGTATGATCGGCCATATCGGCCACCCTGCCGCCTGAATGATTGAAAACACGAACTGATCCCCTTGGTTGTAATGAAGTCACGATATTATATTCTGCAACACCCGCCTGCTTTGCTCAACAAGCATCACAAAAGGTTATACACAATTCCTGTGGATAACTATGTGAATAAATCCTGAATAAGGCTGATAAGTATCATTGCATACATGAAGTTTTTTGAACTGCCTAATTTTTAGGCCAAATAAAATTAATGAGAACAATGACTTATTTTAAACTATTGTTATCATACAGACTTTTTTATGCATACCAGAATAATCAGATGTCATTGTGGATGATTATGGAATGATATGACCGATTACAATCTCTTGCCCGAGCCGAAAAAAATCCTGTGGCGTGTCAGTGAATTAAACCGTAATGCTCGTGTAATACTTGAACAGACTTTTCCACTGTTATGGGTAAGCGGGGAAATTTCCAACCTGAAATGCTATCCATCCGGGCACTGGTATTTTTCACTCAAGGATGACAGTGCACAGGTGCGCTGCGTCATGTTCCGCCATAAAAATCTGTATCTGGACTGGATACCGCAGGAGGGTATGCAGGTTGAAGCCCAGGCACTGGTTACACTGTATGAAGCGCGTGGAGAATTTCAACTGACTGTCGAGCAGTTGCGCCGTGCCGGGTTGGGGGCACTGTTCGAGGCATTCGAGCGACTCAAAGCCAGACTACAGCAGGAAGGACTATTCAGCCCCGAGTACAAGCAACCGTTACCCCGTTTCCCGCGACAAATCGGAATCATCACCTCTCCCAACACCGCAGCATTACGGGATGTACTGACGACCTTGCAACTGCGTTTACCTTCCATTCCCGTCGTGATCTATCCTGCACCAGTGCAAGGTGAAGGATCAGCTGCTGCAATTGCCACCGCACTGCACACTGCTGCAGTACGGGGCGAATGCGATGTCCTGATCCTGTGTCGGGGAGGCGGATCGATCGAAGATTTATGGGCATTTAATGAAGAAATCGTGGCACGGGCCATTGCTGCCTGCCCGATTCCAATCGTAACCGGTATCGGCCATGAAACCGACTTCACCATTGCCGATTTTGTGGCCGATGCTCGTGCACCAACTCCTACTGGTGCTGCTCAACTGGCTTCACCTGACAGACAGGCAATTCTGCATCGCCTGCAGTACTGGCTGCATCGCCTGCAACAGACGATGGAACGCCATATCGAACGCCGCATGCAAGCCACTGATCTGCTTGCCCATCGGCTGATTCATCCCGGTGAACGAATCCGTCATCAGCAGATGCATTTGTTGCAATTACGTGGCCGTCTGCAAAATGCCTGGAACCGGCAGGTTGAAATCCGCACATGGCGAATCGAAGAAACCGGACGACGCATACACTCTGCAAAGCCCGATATCCAGGCCGGCATCAGGCATCAGCAGGAACTGGCCGCACGACTGCAGCGCGCAATGGCACACCGGCTGGAAAATCTGCAATTCAAGCTGCGCCAGCAACAGCAGCACCTGATCCACCTCGACCCGAAAGCGGTACTGGCACGCGGTTACAGTATCGCCTATACTGCCCGGGGTGATATTCTGTATGACAGCCGGCAAACCCGGGCGGGTGACAATGTGCGACTGGTTTTTGCCAGCGGCTGGGCCAAAGCGGATATCACTGAAACAGGCGAATGAATCCGAGCTGCCCATTTTCCTTCAGGAACCCCTGAAAAACGTCGGCGAGGCGGTCAGGTCAAGGCAAAAATCGGCAAAAAAGCGGAGTTTATACGTAATAAATGAGCATTTTGAGCCGATTTTTAACGTAGAAATGGCAACACAGGTAGTTTTTCAGAGGTTCCTTCATTCTTTTCACCCCTCACTTTAACCGGGAGTTCAACCGACGATGTCCAGAATCTTTCTTGCGCTGGGCGCAGTAAATGCATTTTTATGTGTCATGCTGGGTGCCTTGGGGTCACATGGCCTGAAATCCATACTGGCACCCGACATCCTCACCACCTTCCAGATCGGTGTGCAATATCACTTCTACCACGCCATCGGGCTGATACTGGTCGGACTGGCGCTGGATCGGCTTCCACAGGCACGTGCATTGAAGTTTTCCGGGATACTGATGATGACCGGTATCGTGCTGTTCTCTGGCACGCTGTATGTCGTCAGCCTGACCGGGTGGCGCGGGCTGGGAATGGTGGCCCCATTGGGAGGGACATCCTACATGGCAGGCTGGCTCCTGTTTGCCTGGGCCACCTGGAAAAACAAATCCGCATGAAATTCGTATTCCGGATTTCTTTGTGATCTCTCCACATGAAATGACAGAGCGTTTCTTCGCTCCCTGCCCGCGCGGGCTGGAAACCGTCCTGGCAGCGGAGCTTGAACGTCTGGATGCAACATCCATCCAGGCTTCACCCGGCGGTGTGGCTTTCCACGGAAACTGGCAGACCTGTTACCGTGCCAACCTCGAAAGTCGCATCGCCAGCCGTATTCTGTGGCAAATCGCCAAAGATCAGTACCGCAGTGAAGCCGATATCTACGACCTTACCCATTCTTTGCCCTGGCAAGACTGGTTTGAACCGCGGTTATCGATAAAAGTAAACCTGGCTGCAATCAAATGTCCACTGCGCAGTCTCGATTTTGTGACACTCCGCATCAAGGATGCTGTATGCGACAAATTCCGGGCAATTCATGGTAAGCGGCCTGATATCGACACTGTTGCACCGGATATGCGCATCCACGGTTTTCTTAATGCGCAGGAATTCACGCTTTACCTCGATACTTCCGGTGAAGCGCTGTTCAAACGCGGCCTGCGCCAGACTCAGGGCGAAGCGCCTCTGCGCGAGAACCTGGCTGCCGGCATCCTGGCATTGACTGGTTGGCAGCCCGGTACGCCCCTGCTCGACCCGATGTGCGGCAGTGGCACACTGCTGCTGGAAGCCGCCCAGATCGCCTGCCGGATTGCGCCCGGCTCCGGACGGCAATTTGCATTCGAGCAACTGAAACTGTTCGATGCCCGTTCCTGGAAAAAACTCAAACAGACAGCAACGGAACGTCAGCATGAGCGTACATTTCAATCCATTTATGGCAGTGATCTGTATGGCAGCGCACTGGCCCATACCCGCAACAATCTTGCCGCAGCGGGACTGGCCGAATGCGTCACGCTGAAACAGGCGAATGTCCTGGAAATTTCCGCCCCGGCCGAAACCGGTATACTGGTCAGCAATCCGCCGTATGGTGTACGCATCGGAGATCATCAGATGCTTGCTGAATTTTATCCTCGATTGGGAGATGTTCTGAAACAACGGTTCAGCGGCTGGCGCGCTTTTCTGCTGACTGCCGATCCGCTGCTGGCAAAATCCATCCGGCTCACGCCTTCACGTCGAACTCCACTGTTCAACGGCGCGCTGGAATGCCGTCTGCTTGAATACCGACTGGTTGCCGGTAGTATGCGCAGAGAAAAACAACCATCAAGCGAATCAAGCACAAACCAGCCCATAACATAAGGAACCATGAGAATAATCTTTCTGCTGATTGCCCTTATCTGTGCCGGACTGGTGAGCTACGCACTTTATCTGCAACTGGCTGATGGATTGCTGCCCTGCCCGCTGTGCATCTTCCAGCGTATGGCCTACTGGCTGGTTGGCATTACCGCATTATTCGCGTTCATCCATCATCCACAACGATTGGGAAGACGCATCTATTGCGGACTGATCATCCTGTTTTCACTGGCAGGTGCGATCGTTGCCGGCCGGCAAGCCTGGCTGGTACGTTTTCCTGAAGCATTCGAATGCGGCATCAGCCCGGAAGAAGCTTTTCTGAATGAACTGCCTCTCGCCCGATGGTGGCCGGATATGTTTGAAGCCAACGGCGACTGCACCGATGGCACCTGGCAGTTTCTGTCACTGACGATTCCCGACTGGTCACTGCTGATATTTCTGGCATTCAGCCTGACAGCCGGATTACTCTGGCGAAGTCGGTCAATCAGCTCCTCAAATCTCAAATAAGCACCTGTCCTGGCTTGGAGAAACGAAATGATTCCAGTCGATGGCAATTTCATACTCGCAGTTGCTCCACAGTTCTCTGGTGACAAGAAAGCTGCCCAGGAACAGATCATTGGAGCAATTTCAGCCATTTTTTCTGCAACGCTCGATGGTTATGCAATCAATACCAGATTGCGGATCGCTCATTTCATGGGGCAGGTTACTCATGAATGTGCCGGTTTCAGAACCACGGAAGAATTTGCCTCCGGGACAGCATACGAAGGCCGCCAGGATCTGGGCAATACTCAAGCGGGAGATGGCAAGCGTTATAAGGGACGCGGACTGATTCAGCTGACCGGTCGTGCAAACTATCGGGATATCGGCCAGATACTTGGCCTGCCTCTGGAAGATAACCCTGCGATGGCAGCAGAACCAGTCACTGCGCTGAAAATAGCATGTGAATACTGGAAAAAGCGAAATATCAATTCGGCAGCAGATCGCGATGACCTGATCAGCGCCACCAGACTTGTTAATGGCGGCCTGAATGGGCTCGAAGATCGCCGTGGTTATCTGATCAAGGCCAAGTCCGAATTAGCAAGAATCGAAGGGCTCGTCATATCGGCAGATGAAGGTGGCAACACCATGATTCTGCATCGCGGGTCATTCGGAGCTGGCGTGGCCGAGCTGCAGGAATTACTGATCAACAAGGGATTTTCACTTTCCATTGACAGCAGCTTCGGTGCAGCAACCGAACTTGCCGTCATGACATTCCAGAAAGCCAACAGCCTCGAGGCAAATGGTATCGTCGAGAGAAATACATGGACCAGGTTGCGAGCCTGACCAGGACGAAAATAACGATACGTTCTCACCAATGATGAGTAACACTGGTTTCCATTGAAACAGATCCGGAATACTGCAAGTTTTACAGAAACCCTAAATGAATAGCTGCACGACATCACAGGTACGAATCATTTAATCAGCACGGAGAAATCATTTCATGACACGTAAACTCATCAGCTCGGGCTCAACCTTTGAAAAAGAAATTGGTTATTCGCGTGCAGTCGTCGTGGATAACTGGGTACTGGTATCCGGCACGACAGGTTTCGATTACAGCAAAATGTCCATTTCCGATGACTTGCTGGAACAGGCGGAGCAATGCTTCAGGAATATCGAAGCAGCACTCGATCAGGCAGGGTCGAACATGAAAGAAGTAGTGCGAGTCACTTATGTATTCCCCCAGGCAGAAGATTTTGAGAAATGCTGGCCGGTGATGCGCAAATACCTGGGTGATGTCAGACCATCTGCCATGATGCTGACTGCCGGTTTATCCGATCCGCGCATGAAAATTGAAATTCAGGTAACAGCTTATCGCGGTGCCGGAGTCTGATTGGATCCGATTTCCCGGAATCCCGTTTATCTGATGGATTGCTTTATCCTTACCGGGTTTGCAAAGGCGGTATTACCCTCATCATTGCAAATGTAGTGAAGTCATCCATTTTTCTATGATAAACATCCGGGCTCTGTTCTGAGCCCGGATATTCGTTTTAAGGAAATGCCGGAACCTTGGGTTCTGTTCGCATCACCTCGATTTGCGGTAAATGCTGTTTCACCCGATCTTCAATTTCATCGACTCGATTGACTGGCACATCCGCCAGTACCAGCAGTTTTCCTGCTTCGATTTCCTCTTCAAATTCTTTAATGCGCCGATTGCCGATGGTCATACCGATCATGCCACTTACCCATGATCCGACACCAGCTCCCGCCAGTGTGGTTGCCAGCAGAATGCCGCCGGCAATGACTGCTGATGCAGGTGGCAGCGCAACGGCCACCAGCCCGGCAAGCAGCCCTGTGGCGCCACCCAGTGCAATTCCCTGCTGAACGGCAGGAACAAAATCAGTTTTCTGCAGCAGGCTGGCTTCCGGCAAATCTTCCAGCGGCGTACCACGTTTTGCGATCACATGAATATGCCTCTCTTCAATCTTTGCCAGAAGCAAATCATCGACAATTTTTCGGGTAGTAACGATCTCTGGAACCAAAAAGTATATGCGTCTCATGATGCCCTCCATTTAGAACTGCTCAGTCAAGAACGAAAGAGTAGTGACCTACTCTTCTGGTGGAAGCACTTTTGATCAATACGATTACTATTTTGACTACTTTGTATTTGAGTCATGATAAGACTAAAAATTTTAATCATGACTCTATTTTTAAAAAACCGGATACATCCGGTTGGCTCTTGCTCAGGTATTCATGATCATTCTTACCAGATTAAGCATTCCTTTACCCTGAATATAGGGATCACGGGCCAGGTCGGTGCAATACTGCAGCAGCAGTGCCTTGACGCGATCCGGATAGCCAATTGATCGTTCCCACGCTCCGTGTGAGAATGCAGCCCGCCTCGCTCCAGCGAGGCATGTTTACCAGCTTACAAATCAAAGATGATCATTAAAGCTGCTTTGATAGGATCCTTGTATCTATTTTCAAGCCTGCCTTGTTTTTTTCCAATGCGTGAAATATCAACCGCGCGTAATCGCTTGAGGTTGATATGACGATCCTTATCCAGACCATTTTTTTCTGTGGGCTCCAGATTCACTGCAAACGGCCAGGGTTTATGCTGAGGGAGCAAAGGGGCAACTATCACTGTTCTGGATTGAATGTTAACCAGGTCACTTTGAATAATTACACATGGCCTTAATTTTCTTGTTTCCGCACCCTTTGTCGGTTCAAGATCGATCCAGTAAATATCCCGCTGCTTGAAATCAGTCATTGGCTAATCCATCTGACAGCGTACTTTCCCATGCCTGTAATTCTTCCTGGTAGTTTGTATCTTCTGCCTCTTCCTGATTCGCTTTGCGTAGCGCTGCCTGCAGGAAATTTTTGCGATCCTGTTTTAAGAGCTGATTAACATAGGCGCTACGATTACTACTTGCAACATCGTTCAGAAAAGCAAATGTTTCTGCGTCGAGCGTAATAGTCACTCTATGAGTCATGGTATTCCTCATACTATTCATTAATCTACATAGTCATATTGTATAGTAATACTCATAGGTATGTGATTAGACGCTTAAAAAACCTCTGAAAAACTACCTGCGTTGCCATTTCTGCGTTAAAAACGCAGCTTAAAATGCCCATTTAATATGTTATTAAGCGGCCAAAATATGATTCTTTCCTTGCAGTCCGCCTCGCTCCAGCGGGGCATATTGGCCGCCGGAGCGGCAACACACGGGTTATCTTAATAATCAGACAACCCAAGAGTGACGTGGCCGGCTCTTGCTCAGGTATTCATGATCATTCTTACCAGATTGGGCATCCCTTTACCTTGAATGTAAGGATCACGAGCCAGGTCGGTACAATACTGCAGCAACAGTGTTTTGACGCGATCCGGATAGCCGATGAACTCCCGTCTGGCGGAAAGAAAAGCCGCAAGCAATCCCGAAACATGCGGGGTAGCCATACTGGTGCCACTCATCTCGACATACGCATTACGCATGGTGAGCTTGCTTTTCGGCCACTGATGGCGTGCCGAGAGAATATTCTCACCCGGGGCAACCAGATCCGGTTTCATGCGTCCATCGGCAGTCGGGCCGCGTGAGGAGAAATAGGAAATGCCATAGGTATGCGGATTGGTTTTATGCACCGAGCCAACAGAAATGGCTTCCTCCAGATTGGCCGGATCACCAATGGAAAGATCCATGTTGGCCGGTATCACACCACTGGCGGAATCGAGCAGCGCGTAACCCTCATTGCCAGCCGCGAGACATACCAGTACTCCCTGACGCCACAGGCGTCGCAGTTCCTGACACAGTGGCGTATGACCGCAACCGAAAACACTGGGATCGAAATTGCCGCCCAGGCTGAGATTCACACCATGGATGACCAGTTTGCCGGCACGTTCATTCAGTTCTGCAATGGTATCGAGCGCCTTGATGATGAAAGCATCTTCTCCATTGCCGTTGTCCTTGAGCACCTTGAAACCATAAAGCCTGGCCTCGGGTGCCATTCCCTGCAGCAGGATTTCAGATTTATCCTTTTCATCGTGCGGTAAGGTCAGCGTGCCTGCAATGATGGCGGCAACGTGGGTACCGTGGCCATGACCATCCAGTGTGCCAAACCCGCTGTCGCCGAGTCTCAGTTCCCTGGGGCTGCCACTGCCGGTGCAATCCCACTGTGCGACCACATTGTTGTGTTTTTTGAAATGCGGGTGATCAGCAGCGATTCCGGTATCGAGCACGGCCCAGGCGATATTCTGGCCACAGGCACCATAACCCAGATTGGCCGGGCGCACCTGGATCGTGTGTGCCGATTGGTGCAACAGCGTACGCTTGAGCGCATTACGCCACACGCGATCGATTTTCAATGTACTGCAGTGCGAACGTAATTCCTCGATTTCACTCCGGGTCAGATCCGCCGAGATGAAACGGCGCATAAGCTGGATGCGCCCTTCTTCGGGTTCAGCGTTGTTGAAAATCAGGACATTCTTTATCAGGTTACTGAGGCGATCACGCACCTCATCCAGCGAAGTGGCATCATCGTCATCTGAAACCAGTTGAATCAGTGTCGGGTGTCTCTGCTCACGGTGGCCATCCTCGATATTGTCGACCAGATCTTTCATCAGGATATTGCGACCCACCGGATTGCTGAAGGTAGGACCTGCTGTTTCACGCACGGCCTGGCGCACGATATCGAGCGAGAGATAGCCCGTACCTGAATGCGGATTGGATGCCCAGTCGGGATTCATCATCAGGCCGGTATGATCCTCGACTTTCACGCCACGACTGTTATGCTGGTAATCGTTTCCAAGCTGTGAGTCAAGTGCGACCGGATCGAGGCGTTCAGCCACATTCAGCCAGCGATCGACGCATTCCGGTACGGCAAGCGGTTTTCCGGAATCGATCTTGCCCAGCACATCCTGCGCTTCCTGAATACCGAGGGGTGAACCGATAGTGATGAACAGGCGTACGTCACAGTCAGCTTTTTTCAACTGGCGCAACACATGATAGGCGATCATCGAACCCTGGCTGTGGGCAACCACGATGAAAGGGCCACCGCCGACATCCAGACGATCACGCAGCGACTGTTCCATCACGTTGCGCTTGTGCTCATCGAAAAAGAAATCCTGCACATCCTTGAGGAACAGTTTGGTAATACGGCGGGTAATCCACAATCGCACACTCTCTGGCAGAGGCAGTACCTTGACATTGACACCGTCGGGCTGCTTTTCTCCTGCGCGCAGACGTTCTTCCAGCGCGGCCATGATTTTGCGCTCGGCCGCACTCAGTTTGATTTCCGGCTCCAGCTCGTTTTCCTGCAGCGCCTGTACCCCCATTCCACCTGCATCCTCCGGCAGCGTATCCTTGTCGGCACAACTGGCGTCCTTGGGTTTGGGGTAACGATTACGATCCACCCAGTACGCCATGCGGGTGCGATCTCCCATGGGTGCACCAAACAACGCCGTATCCCACTGGCATTTCAGGACCGATGCCACGGGTTTATTACCAATACCATGGATATACACAACCGTGCCAATTTCCGGTGAACTGCCTTCCTTGTTCAAGATCGATGGAAATTCGGCAGATTTAGTGCTGGCTGCAGAACGGGAAAATTCAACGAAAGGACTGATGTGTTCGACGCCGGGTTGTCTGGTCTTTCCGGTACCAGCTGATTTGCTGCCGGATGATTTGCTGCTGGTGGAACGGGAACTCCGTTTTTCTGTGGCCATGTTTTTTCTCCTTGACTGAATAGTCCCGCTTTCTGTCAGATCGATTCGATCGTGTATCTGATCCGACTATGTCAATCAAATAATACTCTCTGCCTGTTGCAGAAAACAGATTATTTCAATTCGTGCGGGAGAAGAAAACGATGGCTCGGATAATGGCCAAAACAGCTCAGGTGATGATTGTCAATATCACGATCATTCGATCGGCCGGTGTGATGGGCGACTGATGCGTGCAGTTTCAGCCTCGATCCAGGCTTCTGCCTGTGCCATCAGCTCGCCTGCTTCGATGCCATCCGGATGAATCGGATGGCCGATACTCAACGTGATGGTACCGGGATATTTAATGAAGGAGTTTCTGCCCCAGAATTCTCCAGCATTGTGCGCCACCGGTACGACCAGCGCACCGGTATGCACAGCCAGCCAGGCGCCACCGATGCGGTATTTGCCTTTTTTGCCAGGGGGAATGCGCGTACCTTCGGGGAAAACGACGATCCAGAAATTCTGCTGCAACCGTTCCCTTCCCTGCTCCACGATCTGCTCCAGTGCTGCTTTGCCGGCACTGCGGTCGATCGCGATCGGGCTGGTCATGGCAAGCCCCCAGCCGAAGAATGGAATGCGCAGCAGTTCTTTTTTCAACACCCATACCTGCGGTGGAAAAATCTGCTGCAAGGCCAGTGTTTCCCAGGCGGACTGGTGCTTGGAAAGGATGATCGATGGCTGATCCGGGATATTTTCCCGTCCCAGCACTTCATAACGCAGGCCGCAAATGGTACGCAGCATGAACAGCATCAGCCGGGTCCAGCCATAAGTGACCTGATAGCGGGAATGAGGAGGCAACGCGAAACACATCAGCGTAAACAGCGCATACGGCGGTGTAATGATTGCCTGCAGCAGCATGTAGATCAGAGAACGCAAACCGGCCATTACACTGCCTCTACTTCGAGGCTGTCTGCCACTGCTGACAAATCCGGATAGATTTGCGTACCTGCTGGCAGATTACCCTCCGCTAAGGTGACCTGGCCCTTGCCGGTCAACACCAGTACGGGAATGGCGCCCACTTTGGCAGCCGCCTGCAGATCGCGCAAAGAATCACCCACCGCAAGTACATGGCTGAGTTCAATGCCGTAGCGTTGCCGGATCTCCTTGAACATGCCGATACCCGGCTTGCGACAGCTACATTTGTCATGCTGAGTGTGCGGGCAGAAAAACAGGGAATCGATCCGCCCGCCTTCCTGCTGCACGGCGCGCAGCATCCTGTCGTTGATCGAATTGAAGGTCGTCATGTCGAGCAAACCGCGCCCGATGCCGGATTGATTGGTGGCAGTCACCACCCGATAACCGGCATGAGTCAGCCGTGCAATCGCCTGCAGGCTGCCAGGAATGGATTTCCACTCACCGGGTGCTCTGATATAGGTCTCACTGCCATAATTGATGACGCCGTTCTGGTCGAGAATGATCAGTTTCATTTCCGGGATACTCAGGCAGCCAACCGGGAAATATCCGCGACGCGGTTCATCGTCGCCTGCAATGCCATCAGCAGAGCCAGGCGATTGCGTCGCAATGCCTCATTCTCATCATTCACCATCACCTGATCGAAAAAGGCATCGACCGGTGCTTTCAAGGCCGCAAGAATTTGCAGGGCAGTCACATAATCACCGTTTTGAAAAGCTTGCCTGGCATCGGATTCAATTTCGGATAAGGCACGATACAGAGTGATTTCAGCGGGAGCCTGCAGACAAGCTTCATCGATACCGGCAGTCGCATCACATTCCGATTTTTTGAGGATATTACCTACCCGTTTATTGGCCGCCGCCAGACTGGCTGCCTCGGGCAAGGCGGCAAATGCACGCACCGCCGCCAGCCGCCGGGGAATTTCACACAACAGTGAAGGCCGCAGGTTCAGAACAGCCTCCACTTCCTGAACCGTGTAGCCCTGATCACGCAGGCTAGCGGCAAGGCGATCGTAAAAGAAATCCTGCAACTGTCCCACCAGTTGCGGCGTTACCGGACGCGCATGGCCCGGCCCCGAATCCTGTTTTCCGATCATTTCATCCTGCAATACATCAGCCGCGCGTGAAATCAGCACATCCAGCCCGATCGGCAGATTTTTTTCGATGAGGATACGGATGACGCCCAGTGCATGCCGCCGCAGTGCGTAAGGATCTTTGTCACCGGTCGGAAGCTGGCCAATACTGAACAGACTGATCAAGGTTTCCAGTTTATCGGCCAGTGCCACGCAGATTCCCGCCATACTGCGCGGTAACACATCGCCGGCAAAGCGGGGTTTGTAGTGATCCTCGATGGCAAATGCAATCGTTTCATCCATTCCCTCGAATCGGGCGTAATAACGTCCCATGATGCCCTGCAGCTCGGGAAATTCTCCGACCATATCGGTCAGCAGATCGGCCTTGGCCAGCATCGCGGCCTGATCCGCCTGACTGGCTAGGTTATCGTCACCCAGCAGCCGCCCGATGATTCGTGCCAGTGTCTGCACATAGCGGGTTCGCTCCCCTTGTGAACCCAGTTGGTGATGGTAGATCACCTTGTCCAGATCAGGCAGGCGTGAAGCCAGCGTCCGCTTGCGATCGTGATCGAAGAAGAATTTTGCATCCGCCAGCCGCGAGCGGATCACCCGCTCGTTACCCGAGATGATCTGCCCCGGATCAGCCGGCGTGATATTGGCAACGATCAGAAACCGGTTGGTCAGTTTTCCATCGATATCCAGCAGAGGAAAGTATTTCTGGTTGATTTTCATGGTCGAGATCAGGCATTCCTGCGGCACTTCCAGAAAATCTGCCGAAAACGTTCCCATCAGGATATTGGGATACTCCACCAGCGCAGTGACCTCATCGAACAATGCTTCATCGCTGATACAACGCAGTTGCACGGCACTCGCGGCAGCCTCCAGCCCTCCCCGGATCCGGCTGCGACGCTGGTCAAACCCCGGGATCACAGCCCCTTCCGTTTCCAGCAGGGAAGCATAGCGATCTGCATGATCGATGATCAGCTCAGCCTGCTTTGCTTCAAAACGATGCCCGCGGGTAGTGTTCCCGGCAGTCAATCCAAACGCGCTGACCGGTATGATTTTCTGCCCGTGCAACGCAACCAGCCCATGTACCGGTCGCACGAAATGTACATTCTCCCAACCATCATCGAGCTGATAAGTCATGACTTTGGAAACGGGCAGTTGTCGAATGGCATCCTCCATCGCCTTCTGCAAACCCGCTGCCAGCAAAATTCCAGTAACGTTCTGTTCCAGGAACAGCATTTCCGCCTTACTCTCCTGCACCCGTTTGAGCGCAGAGGCATCGACATTTTTCGTACCCAGCGCAGCCAGTTTTTTATGTAATGCCGGTGTCGGCTGTCCTTGTGCATCCAGCCCAACGGTAACCGGCATCAGTTTGAGTGCTACGATCTGATCCGGTGCCTGAGCAGGAATGGCGGTCAGATGCACCGCCAGCCGGCGGGGGGAAGCAAAGGCAGTCAGGATAGTATCCGGTGTAGTCAGATTCTGGCTTTTCAGGCTGTCGGCAATGACGGCGGCAAAAGCATTGCCCAGTTTGTCGAGTGATTTGGGTGGGAGTTCTTCGGTCAGGAGTTCGATCAGTAAATTTTCGATCATCATGCCGACTCCGCCTGATTCAGAATCTGAGCGACCCACTCACGTGGTGCCAGCGGAAACGGTGGCTGCAGACGCAGGCGGCTATCGTAATAAGCTTGTGCCACGCGGCGCGACAGATTGCGGATACGGCCAATGTAGGCTGCACGTTCGGTTACTGAAATCGCACCGCGCGCATCCAGCAGATTGAAGGTATGCGCAGCCTTCAGTACCTGCTCATAGGCGGGCAATGCCAGTTGTGCATCGATCAGCTGATTGGCCTGTGCTTCCAGTTTATCGAAAGAAAGCAGCAGAAATCCGGTATCGCTGTATTCGAAATTGTAGGTGGACTGTTCCACTTCATTCTGGTGATAGACATCGCCATAGGTCAGCCCATCCGTCCAGGTCAGATCGAATACGTTTTCCACTCCCTGCAGATACATGGCAAGACGTTCCAGCCCGTAGGTGATTTCCCCCGTGATCGGCCGGCAGTTGATCCCGCCCACCTGCTGAAAATAAGTGAACTGGGTCACTTCCATACCATTCAGCCAGACTTCCCAGCCCAGCCCCCAGGCACCGAGTGTGGGATTCTCCCAATCGTCCTCGACCAGGCGCACATCATTCTGCTGCAAATCCAGCCCCAGTATCTGCAACGAACGGAAATACAGATCCAGAATATCGTGTGGTGCGGGTTTCAGTACAACCTGAAACTGGTAGTAATGCTGCAGGCGATTGGGATTATCGCCATAGCGGCCATCCTTGGGACGGCGGGAAGGCTGCACGTAGGCAGCACGCCAGGGTTCTGGCCCGAGTGCCCGCAGAAAGGTTGCGGTATGGCTGGTACCGGCACCGACCTCCATATCGTAAGGCTGCAGCAATGCACAACCCTGCTGCCCCCAGTATTGCTGAAGGGTAAGAATGATTTCCTGAAAAGTGGGAATAGGCATGTTACGGCGGTTTAGCGATGGGTTGATAGCGGCCTGATGATGAACCGCGCTCATTCTACAGAGTTTTGCGTCTCCCGGAAAATGCCGCCAGGCTGCCGGCCAGCAACAGCAGGCCAATCAACGCAAATACGAGACTGTTTCCGAATCGAACATAGGGAGTAGCACCGCCAAAACCCTGTGCAGTGCTGTGCAAACCAGCAGTGGTAAACATATCCAGCTGCTCCAGCACCCTGCCCCGCTCATCGATGATAGCGGTCACGCCGGTATTGGTCGCCCGCAGCATGTAGCGACCTGTTTCCAGCGCGCGCATCTGCGAAATCTGCAGATGCTGCCGCGGACCGATCGAGCGGCCAAACCAGGCATCATTACTGACATTGACCAGCAGGCTGGCCTGCGGCAGCTGCATGATGATTTCCTCACCAAACACATCTTCATAGCAGATATTGACGGCCACCCGCTGCCCGGCCAGATTCAGCGGCTGCTGATCCAGTCCGCCACGCGAAAAATCTGATAGCGGAATGTGCAGCACGTCGATAATCCAGCCAAATACCGGCTTCAGCGGAATATATTCCCCGAACGGAACCAGATGATATTTGCGATAACTTTGCTCCGGCGAAGTACCGAAACTGAACATGGTGTTGTAATAGCCATTGTCGGATGAAGAACGTTCCGCCATGCCGATCAGCAAATCACCCTGGCGAGAGCGGGCATGTTCAGCCAGTAAAGCCAGATAATCCTGCGGCGCCTGTTCATAAAACAGAGGAAACGAAATTTCCGGAGTAACGATCAATCTGCTCGGGCTTTCCTGCACCAGTTCAGCATAAACCTGCATGGTGGCTGCAAGATGTTCCGGCTGCCATTTCATATTCTGCGGAATATTACCCTGCAGCAGGCTGACCGTCACCGGCTCTCCTTCCGGCTGCGTCCAGTGAATCTGCTGCAAACCAAAACCAATGAGCCAGACACTTCCCAGCCCCAGCCAGAAACGGTGGCTCTGTCTGTTCTCCAGCCAACAGGCAAGCCAGACCGCACTCAACATCAGCAGCAACGACAAGCCATACACCCCGATCACCGGAGCAAACCCCGCCAAAGGACTGGCCGGTGCCTGCGAATAACCGACTGTCAGCCACGGAAAACCGGTAAATAGCGTACCGCGCAGCCATTCCGCCAGCGCCCAGAGTGCCGCTACCATCCCCGGCCATGCCCAGGATGCACGAAAATGCCGGAAAGCGGTGATCCATCCGGTCAACGCAGGAAACAATGCAAGATAAGCGCACAGGATTATCAGCGCCAGTACCGCCAGCGCGGGCTCCATATGGCCAAAATCATGCAGACTGACGTAAAGCCAGGTTACACCCGCACCAAACAGGCCCATGCCAAAGGTAAATCCAGTCAGTGCAGCCTGGCCAGGTGTCCTGCTCCTGCGCCAGAGCAGAGCAAGCAGCGCCAGCGTAACCAGCGGAATCGGATAAAGATAAAAAGGCGCAAAACCCGAAACCGTCGCCACACCCAGCGCAAATGCAGCAACCAGTCTGAAATAACCGTTCAATTTATTCACATTTCTATCAAATCAAGAAAAATCGGAGCAGAAATAGCTGTTGTGGACGGGAAAATAATCTTAGGAATCTGTTCAAGATCTCGATCAAGGGATGCAGTGCAAGGCAAAATTGGACGCAAAAGCGGAGCATACTCGAAGTATGTGAGTATGTTGAGTTCAATTTCTACGTCGCAATGTGCCCTTCAGTGAGATATTAAACAGGTTCTTTTATTGACTGCTCAGCCCGGTAATAATCTTGTAAGGAAGATACAGCAAGGCATACACGATAAACAGGTAGGCAATGAAAGCGAAGGGATTTTCACGAAAACTGTCGAGCACCGTTTTGTGTTTCCCCTCCTGTTTGAGTCGGGCATATTCCTCACGAACATGTGCACTGCGCTCCGCCTGGTAGACATCCAGCAATTCCCTCGCTTGTGAATACTGCGTCTCATCGCGTACCCACAGTGCCGGCAGAGAAATCCCCCAGTTACCGGCAGAAGTCTCATAAAAATCGATCTGGTGCGCGCTCAGCAGCGCCCGTACTTCTTCTGCTTCATCATCCGGTACGTTTCTCAGCTTGAATAACAGTTTCGACATCGGGTAACGGAATTTCGTGGATAAAACCCAAATTCTCCAGCAAAATCGGAGCGCAGTAAAATCCGCGTTGCAAAAGGCTGATAAATTATCTGAAATCCCTCGCTGATCCGGCGCACGTGGCGGCAAAGCACGGCAGAAAGCGTAGCCGCCCGGCAAGACGGCGGCGATGCGAGAAGCGACTATTGGATCGACAGAGGCACGCACGGTTGCCGGATACGGAGGTGCCGACAAACGCAATCGGATCAGAACCGGTACGTCAGGTTGGCCAAAATCCGGCGCGGCTCGCCATAGGTGAAGGTTCCCCACGAACCCTCGTAGTACTGCTTGTCGAAGAGATTATAGATGTTGGCCTGCACTGACAGTGACTTGTTGAGCTGGTAGCGCGCCATCAGCCCCACGGTGGCGAAGGCCGACTGGCCGACGTTTTCCCGAATGCCTGTCACGGGGTTGTTACGCCAGTCGCGCATGTCGTTCTGCCATTCAACATTGCCACCGATGCTGAGTCCGCTCAAGGCACCAGACAGATCATACTTGGTAAACAGCTTGAGCATACGTGACGGATACCGGAACGCAACGCGCTCGCCTTCACGGTTTTTGGCCGAAAACTGTGTCCAGCTCAGGCTGACATCCCAGCGCGGGAGAATCCTACCCGTGACTTCCAGTTCGTAGCCTTCGCTCTTCACTCCCTTTTCGGCGCGGTATGCCCGCTCGGTAGTGCCGGGCACCAATGTGCCGCCATCAAGCACGCCGAAGTTCTCCTGCTGAATGCGAAACACGGATGCCGAGGCGTAGAGATTGCCATCAAAGAACTCGGATTTGAGGCCTGCTTCATAGCTCTGGCCTTCGAGCGGATCGAGATAGCCACCGTTGCGGTCGCGCAAATTCTGTGGCGAGAAGATGCTGGTGTAGCCGGCGTAGGCGGTCAGATGGGTGCTCAGGTCGTACAACACGCCAAGATACGGCGTGAAGACGGCGGACTCACGCATTTCGTAGGGGGGTGCCCCCCACATGGCGGTGATGTCGCGGTCGAAGCGGGTGACGCGTGTGCCGACGATCAGCTTGAGCGGGTCGCTCAAGTTCAAACGCGCGGCAGCGTAGGCGGCTGACTGGGTCTCGGTCTGTCCACGGCCGACATACGTCGGGCCATAAGCCGGCTCGGGATAGGAGCCGTCCCAGTGATTAAAATCGCCGACCGGCGCGGGGTCGCCGATCTGATCCGCTGAATCCCAGCCACTCTTGCCGTGCATGTACACCGCGCCAACCATCAGTTCATGCGTGCGACCGAACAGTTCGAAGGGGCCGCCAGCCTGGACATTGATCTGGTATTGTCGCGGTTTGCCCCGATAGTAGTATGGCCACGCACTCATACCCAGGCCGGTGGTACGATCTGGCAATCCTCCGAACCAGAGCAGATTAGTGATTTCCTTGGCGCGCAGGTACTGGGCGTTGACCTGAATCGACCAGCCGCTATCGAAGTAATGATCAAGCGACGCAAACACGCTTTGCAAGTGATCGTCCCACCGATGCCATTTTGCTGCCGTAGTCTTGGAACGATCCCAGTCGGTTCGTGTGCCATCCGCATACCAGATCGGCAGACCACCCCAATAGGTTCCCTTGCGCTCGTTACGCTGGTCGCTGAAACCAAGACTCAGACGCGTACGGTCACCGAGGTCAGCATCGACAATGCCGTAGAACACCGTAGTTCGGGTCTGCTCGAAATCGATAAAGCCGTCCTGATCGCGGTAATTGGCCACCACGCGGGCACGCACCGAACCGTCGGTATTCAGCGGTGCGGTGAGATCGGCCGTGGCGCCGTAGCGGCTCCAGGAACCTGCCTCCAGCATGAAACTACCGGTGAGCACCTTGCTGTTTGCGTGCTTACGCACGAGGTTGATAGTCGCGGCCGGATTGCCCGCACCAGAGCGCAAACCGGTGGCGCCGCGTACCACTTCAATGCGATCGTAGATCGCGATGCTAGCGTTGTCGATATCCATATTGGCATCGAGGATCGTCGGCACACCGTCGATCTGGAAATTGGTGAGGTCAAAGCCGCGCACAGTGGTACCGCCACGACCACGATCAGCTGCCTTGTACGAGACGCCAGGCGCGTTGCGCAATACCTCGGCCACTGACACCAGCCTTTGATCCTCGATACGCTGATGCGTGATAACACTGACCGATTGCGGCGTCTCGCGCGGCGACAGCACCAGTCCGGTGGCCGTGCCCATGCTACGCGTGGTGTAGCTGCCTGTTCCTTCGGTGGTGCTCTCGTCCATGCTCTGCGTTGTCACCTTCATCTCAGCCAACGTGGTCACGCCAGACTCCGCTGTATCAGGCACCCGGCGAATGATGACTTCCGCATCCTGAATATCCGCCTTCAGCCCGCTGCCGGCCAATACTTTATCCAGTGCCTGTCGTGGCGTCAGACTGCCCGATACGGCTGGCGCCTGCTTATCTGCCACCAGATCGGGATGTACCATCAACTGCAAGCGCGCCTGTCGGGCCAGCTCATTCAGTGCGGTGCCCAGTGACTGCGCGGGCAGCGAGATAAGCACAGCGGTAGCGGTAGATGCCTGGGCATGAGCTGGCGAAACGATGAACACCAATGACGGCAAGGCCAGTGCGGCGGCCAGAGCGAGTGGGGTGAGTCGGAAGCAAGGGCGCGGCATGAATGAGATCTCCACAGTAGAAAAAATGAGGTTTCTACGTGTGCTGACGCACGAGCTGCCGATATGTTGAGGTCGCCGCCCGACCTTCCTTCAATTTTTTGTGATCAGCTCCGCCCGGGGCCACTCAAAGCCCCAGTCGCAGTGCGATGGGCAGCCGACCTCAGCCGCCGGTGCCGGCAGTGATTTCCGTTTGCCCGTTTCTCGTACTCAGCCGCACCGGCAGAACCCGGGGCAAAGCCCGGGCAAAGGCGCCGATCTGCCGCAGATCGAAGCTGCCGTTGACCTTCAGCGCGGCGACAGACGGATCTCGGATGACGAGGCCAGTGTCACCATAGCGCTCGAACTCAGCCAGCGCCTGCGCCAGCGGGGTGCCGCTGAAGCTGACGCGCCCTTCGCGCCAGGTGGCGGCCGGGGCATCATCGCGATTCACCGGCCCGAGCGCACCCGCCGCATCAGCAATGATGGACTGGCCCGCGCTGAGTTCGACAGATGAGCTGCTATCCATTTTGTGCGCCGCCGAGCGGCTGGCGACGCGCACACGCCCTTCTTCCACCACCACGCTGACGCTGCCCTCGGCACCGAGCCCGCTGCGCGTGCGCCGCACCGAGAAACGGGTGCCGACCACGGTGATACGGGTACCACCCGTGAGCACATCGAAGGGCTGGTCGGGATTGGACTGTACGGCGAAGAGCGCTTGTCCGTCAGTCAGACGCACCTCGCGCCGCTGGCGGTACAGGGCAACTTCGGCCTGGGTAGTAGTGTCCAGCCACAGGGTACTGCCATCGGGCAGATTCACTTTTTTCTGCTCACCACGTGCCGTGGCAAACGACTGCTGGAAGGTGGGCTGGTGCTGCCAGGTGCTCCAGCCATACCAGCCGACGCTCACCACGCTGAAAGCCACGGCTGCCGCCGTGATTTGGGGCACGAAGCGGCCCAGGCCGATCAGCCAGGAACGACGGCCGGGAAAGGCCGGCAACGAGGGCCGGAGAGGATGCGGAGACTCGGGTACTACCGGCCCTGGATCAGGCACCGCAACCGAAGGAGGCAGTGCAGTGTCAGCTTCATGTGATAATAGCCCGTCCTTGAGCGCCACGATGCCTTCATCGGGCAATTCATCCATGCGACCCCAGACGCCTTCCACTTGCGCCAGCGCCCTGGCGTGTGTCGGATCAGCGGCCAGCCATGCCTGAAGCTCGGCTTCTTCCTCGGGTGTGAGCCCGTCCTGGCGGCGCACCACCCAGCCGGCAGCAGCCGCGTCGAGCGGATCTTGTCCCGCGATGAACTCGGCAAAGTCACGCGCATCCACCTCCTCTTGCGAAGAAGGTGCCGGCGGCGTGTCGGGCCTGGCAGTTGGACGGCTGGGAACGGGCTGGCTCATGTGGAAAGTTTGGATTTCTTGTTAGTGTAGATGCATAAGAACCTGTTCAATATCTCGCTGAAGAGCGCATCGCAACTCATGGCAGACCTGATCAGAGGTTATTTTACTCTGCTGGCTTGCTGACGGGGGCGGCACGGCCATGAAAGCGATCGTCGCAGGCCTTGCAGACCAGCACGCCACGGATGATGTGCTGGGCCACCATGTTGCGGGAGATGCCCATTTTTTCGGCCACTTCCTGATGGGACAAACCATCAAAACGATTGAGAATAAAGGCTTCACGGCAGCGCCGGGGCAGGCTTTCGATGGCCGCGTAGAGGGCTTGTGCGTATTGGCTGAATGCCAGCACTTCCTCCGGCTGCAGGTGCCTGGAGGCCAGGGGCTGCTCTTCTTCCAGCAGCGTGTCCAGGCTCAGGTGCGTGCGGATTGCGGCGCGGCGGTGCTGGTCAATCAGCAAATTGCGCGTGGTACGGAACAGCAGCGCGCGGATCCGCGATGGCGGTACCGGAACGCTGGGTCACCAGGAAGCGCATGTAGGCCTCTTGCACCAGATCAGCCGCAGCATTGCGGTCTTTCAGGGTACGAGCGCAGAAATTCAGCAATTCCTTGTAGTAGTCGGTAACTGTCAACATAGCTGTCATTGATTTTAAAAATCTCAGGCCGTCCGCCTGAGTATTAATTCTGAAGTTGCGAGAGTTGGAGATGTTTTCTCAGAGTTGAGGTAACAGGGCTTGAATATTGGTGGACACGGTGGCGTCAGACACCAGACATAAATCGGTATGAATGCTGTTATCCAACATGACAATCAACAAGAATGAGAATGCTTATTATTCTATCAGGCTGATAAAAACGAATCTACCCGTGGTTTTGATATAGGACGAATATGGTCAGGAGCGAATGAACCTCTGATTTTGCAGACGGACTGCAGTGTTGGTTCGTGATGAAGGAAACAACCACCGGCTTTAGTCGGTGGTTGTTTAGTGAATGTAATTGGGTATTAGAGGGGTGGTCTGACCCTGAGCTCAGGTTCCGGTTTTGGAATCGGTTTGAATGGGATATTGTATTTCTGATTATTCATCACCGTTGCCAATGTATTTAATGCAGCTACTATAATTTTGTAGGCATCCTTTTCCTGCTGAGTCATTGGAAGTTCATAGCCAGGTGGAGGAATTGGCTTGCCGTTATCATCCGTTGCACGACTCAATTTCTCCAGTAAATCCTCCATTCCGGTTGCATATTTACAGTCATTACCGAGTGCTTCCACCAGATTTGGTACGCGCGCTTTCATCATCTTGAGGAGATTATTGAATCGAACAAAACGGTGTTCATCCCAGCCAGCCGCTACATTTCCATTGGAAGATGCAAAACGCCGGATCAGCTCATTGGCAGCCTCCTCCCCTCGCTCAGCAAGATCCTCGATGATGTGGGGCTCCATATTCAGGTTCATACCGCCTTCTCCATCTTCGAGCCTGACGCGAGCGACACGATCTCTGAAACCGGGCATAAGCCTGACAGTATTGTCGTTCCAGTTCTGCATCGTATTGACGATGGCACTGATAAATCCCCCTAATATGCCAGCAGGTTCGGGTTTTCCCGCAAACAGGCTCCAGGATTCCTCATAGCCTTCATCGTACCTGGACGGTAAATAAAACTTTTTCCGATTTTTCATTATTGCGGGTTCTAAATGAATCCCGAATGTAGGCCAGACTGGAACCAGACCATCAAAAAGGTGGATAGGAAAATTTGAACTGATTCCTCCATCTGAAAACCAGCACCGGCGAAACTTCCGCTTATCCGTGAGATCGCGATCTACAGCATATAAAGGAATGGCTGAGATCAGGAATGGAAAAGCAAGACTCATCCGGGTAGCCAGCACCACGGGAAAATGCTCTGGTTCTGGCAACTCAAGCATATCCTTTCCATCTTCTTTTGACTTTGCAGGAGATTTCTCCACCATCCACTGCACCACTTCAGGAGGAAAATATTCCTTCATTTCTGCTTCAGTAAAATACAGTGACTCGTGACTTCTGAATCGACTTTCTCCAGTTTCCGGCTCGGCCAGAGGGAAGACATAAGGTCGTCCATGAGCAAGATTGGTTGAAAATACCTGAAGATCGATAGAATGTTTTCTTACTCCTTCCGGTATCGATCGCCACGTCGGGGGAAATCCTTTTGCATCCCACAGGTCACCAAATGTCAACGGTTTATCTTTGGCATCTCGCCCGGCTGCCTTTTGAATCTTGCTGTGCAGCCAGGGTGTCAGCGCCTCAAGCTCTCCTTCCCTAGACATCCCGTTGCATAATCCGAATCCATTGGCAACCACTTTCCCGGTAATGTCCGAGTAAACCCAATAACCTATGCTGAGTAGCAGTGCTATAACCAGCAGCAAGAATGCAGCCAGCCATGCCCCGCTTTGAGCAACTGCCAAAGCGACTATCATCGAAAGTACAGTCGCAGGCCAATACGCGATCAGTAATCCCTGGAATACACTGAACCATCGGCTTTTTGTGCTGCTTTTGTTCAGCGTTCTGATCAATACTGTAAATAACCGGCGTGTCGCTGGCTGCGGTTGAAACAGACTGAGAAGCTTGTATTTACCCTTTTTCACCTCACTTCCCAATTCCTCAGGAAGACTGCCAAGCAACTTGAAACCTTCGCGAGAACCATTGTTTTCACGGCGTTGATATTCAGCCGCCGCAGTAATTGCCGCTGCGATTGCACCGGCCGAAGTGCCTCCAATCCCTCTGAATCGATAATGCTCCGATAGCCGCCTGATCGCGCGTGGATAGACCACCCCGCTCGTGATCCCTCCCTTCATGACCAGGTCACAAAAACGATCTGCTGGCGGTTCGCGGGTTTCGGTGTCACTGGTATCATTTGGATTCATCATGCACCTCCAATTATTTTCATTTACAGATCAGAACATGGAGAAGTAGTACTCTCTACCCGGTTCTTGCCCATCGGTTGCAACTGATTTCGCAAAATATCCCATATGGGTTTCCCAGATTACTCTTTCTGATGCTGATCAGCATTATTTTGATTGACTCAAGAGATACAACGAGGTGAATCATCTGTGATGACTGACGCAAGTCAGGCATCACTTGCGATCCCCGCACAGCCGTGCCGGCCATCGGTACGCGGGCGGATCAGTATTCTCCAATGGAAGATGAGGTGCAGGCTGAAGGCTGTGATCCAGCATGCGCTTGCAGCCACGATTGCGAGACTGGCTTCGATCTGGTCGAAATTCATCATTGCACGCAGTACAGCTGCGCCGGCAATCAGCGTAGCAGCGATGGGAACTCATAGCCGTTTGTCGGGCTCGATGCCAGCATGAATACGTCCGGCAATGTTCATCACGGCAAACACGGCCAGCCCCAGCGCACCGACCAGCAGCAGGTGGCGACCGGCACTGGCCCAGGCAGTCTCCATGAGAATCGCCACACCGATCACCGCATACCCCAGCGCCATGAATCAGTAGACCAGGTAGAGCATGAAGGCCCAGCGCTGCAGCAAGGCGCGGCCGATGTGCCAGTCATTGGTCAGGTTGAACAGGGCGGCCGCCGCTGCCAGTGCAATCCAGCCCGATACCGGGTGCTGCAGTGCGACAAATTCGGCCAGTGTATAGAGCAAAATACAGAAGATCGCCAGGTTGCGCCGTGGCGGCCGGGCAAGATAAGCAGTACCAGTTTCGCCGACCTGGCTCAGTGCAGTGTTGACGATACGCATCGAGATACGGCTCATTGCAATGACGATGAGCGCCATCATCAGCCCTGTTATCACGAGCAGCCAGCGCATCGGGTAAGTACCGGTCAGCGTATCGAAATAGAATCCGCCTGTTGCCACGATCACCGCAAGCAGTATCCATAAAAAGGATAGATGGCGGCGATTCGCGTCACGCCACAGGCGTGGTGCGATGATGGCAGCCAGCATTCCCAGCAGCCCGAGGTCGGCGATCATTGCGACAATCGTACCGGCCGGTGCGATCGGAGTAGCAAACGCGACACGCCCTGTGATCCACAAAATGAGCAGTATGAACACATGATGGCGCTCGATCATGCGGGTCGAAGTGAATTCAGGAATCGCTGTAAGTACAAAGCCAGCGACCGATGCCATTGCAAAGCCGGCCAGCATTTCATGGGCATGCCAGACGACAGGGCCATTCGGTGTCAAAGGCAGCGGCATGCCGAGAGTGAGAAACCCGACCCATGCCGCGACAGCGATCACAGCGGTAGCTGCAATCAGCAGGAAGAACGGCCGGAAGCCGCATTCGAACAGTGCGGCAAACAGACCCGAATGGATGAATTTCAACATGGCAGCTCCTGCCTGGTCAGCAACCCGGATTTTATCGGAGCCAGTCTGAAGCTCGTCCGTACCGCGCTGTCCTGCAGCAGTTCAGCTGTCATTTTGTAGACGAAGGCATCATCCCGTTGCATGGCCGGAAGATCGATTCTGAAGCGGTGAACGATACGACCTGGAGACGGCGCCATGACCAGAATCGTGTCAGACAGGCGGATGGCTTCCATGAGGTCGTGCGTGATCATCAGTACGCCCAGGCTGCAAGTATTCAAGTGATGCAGCAACAGTGCATACAACTCGGCCTTGAGGCCGATATCAAGCGCGGAGAACGGTTCATCGAGCAACAGCAAATCGGGCATGATTGCCAGCGCCCGTGCGAGTGCGACGCGGCTTTGCATGCCGCCGGACAACTGATGGGGAAACTTGCCGAGATCCTCGTGGGCGAGACCAGTCTGCAAACCGAGCATTCGTGCACGACGGGTGCGCTCGTCACGCCCAGTGCCAGCTGCCTTGAGACCCAGCGCAATGTTATCGAGCGTGCTTTTCCATGGCAGCAGGCGCGGTTGCTGAAACATGCATGCCGGATTGTTAAAACTGCTGATAATCTGGCCGGTACGTACCGGCATGAGGCCGGCACAAAGATGCAGCAGCGTGGTTTTACCGCAACCTGATGGACCGACCAGTGAAACGACTTCGCCACTGGTGACATCGAGATCGATAGCTTCGAGGATGGTCTGGAGTGCGAACTTATGTCCAAGCCCGCGTACTTCCAGGTGTGCCGGCGCGTGTACTGCAGTCGTCACACAGCTACCCTCCAGCGTTCGATTTCCCGTTTGATCGGTTCAAGCAGAAGATATTCGACAGCAAGCAGCAGCCCTACTACGGCAGTGATCCATGCCAGCGTCGCAGCAGTATCGAGGTGTGAGCGGCTGACCGCAAGGGCGGCGCCGACACCGTCGCTGGATGCAAGCAACTCAGCCATCACGACCACTTTCCACGAGATGCCCAATGCTGTGATCCAGGCGGGAAACAGATAGGATACGACATGCGGCAGCACGATATCGGTGAAGCGCATCAATGGCGGCAGACGATAGGCTGTGGCGACATCCCCGAGTTGCCCGTCGAGTGTGCGTGCCCCCTGCATTGCACCGACGAATACAATCGGCATACATGCGACGAATACGGTAAATATCGGAGTACCATCGCCGTTGCCAAACCACAGCAGCGCAAGTACCAGCCACGCAATCGGTGGCGTGCCGATCAATACGGTGACGATCGGCCGCGACATCATCGAAGCAGTCATCGATAGTCCGGCCACAAGCCCGAGTGTACTGCCCACCGCCAGTGCCGCGCCGAATCCGATCAGTGCACGACGCGCAGTAATCGTGAGCTCCTGCCATGCGCTGCCATCGGCGATCAGCTCAGCCAGGGTCCGGAAGGTGATACGCGGATTGGGCAGGATCAGTTCACCGTAATACAAACCGGCCCATTCCCAGAGGGCGAGAAACAGCATCAGGCTCGCGATTGCCCCCCAGCCGCTCCACAAATAGATCAGGAACGATTTCAACCCGCTGCGCAGCAGAATCACGGCGAACCGTGCCCGTAAAAATCATCATCGGGCATGCGTCCCCCGATTACGGCGGGATTACGGTGCATCAATGTCGTGAAAAGAAATTCCAGTTCGTTACGTGCGGCTGCAGCGGGTACGGCTTCCAGCGGACTGACAGCGATTGCATCACTGACTGCTTCAGCGCTGAGCATATCGGTATAGGTAGCGACGAGCCGTCCGCATTCGATGGCATTTGCCTGACACCATGCGAGTGATTTGCGGTAGGCATCGTGGATACGTGCGATCAGGTCTGGATCATGACGTATCGTGCCCATTGCGACGATACCGGCCTGCGGGATACGCGGTGCACGTTCCAGTACACGTCCCCATTCAGCCTGCAGATCGATCGAACGGTGCAGTTCAGGTGCAATGACACTGATCGGAAATGATTGTGTGCGGCGCAGTGCCATCGATACAGCCGGTTCGGCAAGCAGAGCGTGATCGATGCGGCGCGCAATCAGTAACTGCATCGCATCCATCGGGGTTGCCACATAGCGCAGTTTGAAGTCGCGGCGCGGATCCAGTCCCTGAGCTTCGCTGATCAGTCCGAACAGCAGATCAGGCATATCAGCCCGAAACGGGATAGCAATCTCCTCCCCTTTCAGATCAGCCAGTGTTTCCAGTTTGTCACTGCGCGAGACCAGCCACAGAATTCCCCAGGTCGATACGTTGATCAGCTCAAGGTCAGTACCGCGGTTGTACAGGTTTGCCGCGACGTTGGTCGGCATGGCAAGTACATCTGCCTTGTTCTTGAGTGCAAGTACACGCAGTTGATCGGGATCCCGCCAGGAGACGAATTCGACTGTCTCGGCCAGATCAGCCAGGGTGCCTGACTCGACCATGTGGATCAGTGGAAATGATACGGCCGCCAATGGTCCGGCCAGCACGAGATGGGGTCTTCGTTCGGCATGCACTGACAAGACTGTAAGAGCCATGAGCACAGCGACGAGTATTTGTATCATTGTTCTCATGTCAGCAATCTCCTGGAAGCATCAGCACACCCGAATGGCGCGATGCCGGGAAACGATACGCAGCCCTTTCCTGCAACCAGACTGTAACAGCAGCGATTGGAGGCGATATGACAAAAATAAACATAAAGGAATACAAAGAACGAGGGCAAACTCGCCATGCTGTTTTTTCCTGAAAAAGGAGCTGGCTTGCTGGTCGCCGACTGGCGCATTGCTGACTTGCTCGGTGGGTGAATCTTCATTACTCGAAAAAATATACGTAAAGCCGGGAGGTTAGTCAAACCTGCCGCTGGTCCGGCCAGGTAATCCAAAAATCAGGTACTGACGCAACGATCATGGCCGTATCATGAACAGCTCCACCCATTGATCCATGCCGATTATGGGAAAAATCAGAACACCAGAGCTGCCTGCATTTTTGTATATTGCGTCAATATTATTTCCGGCACAGGAGACATGAATCGATGATCAGTGAAAACCTGATTAAAACCCTCATAGCATTGGCAATATTTGTTCTCACCATGGCTGCAATAGGCTATCTGTTCGAAGAGGAGCTGGAAGCAGGAACGAACTGGATCGTCGATCAAATCGGTTTTCTTGGTCTTTGCCTGATTCTGCTGGTAACGGATACGTTGATCACACCCTTTCCGCCGGATATTCTGCTACTGGTCATTGCCAAAAGTTCACTGTCTGAACACTGGTTCATGTATGTATCGATACTCGGGGTGGTTTCCTGTATTGCAGGTATGCTCGGCTGGGGAATCGGCCGCTGGCTGGGGCATTTCGGGTTCATAAAACGCATACTCGGGGAGCTTGAGGAGAATCAGCGGGAATTCATTCACCGTTACGGATTCTGGGCGATCGCGATCGGGTCGATCACACCGTTCCCATTTTCAGTGACCTGCTGGGCAGCGGGCATGATGGCACTGCGCGGAACGACCGTTCTGGCCGCTGTACTGGTATTCCGGATTCCCCGCTTTTTCCTTTATTACTGGCTGATCATTGCAGCAAGCAGGTGGTTTTAAGGAAAAACTTACACATTGTTCTCAGCTCAGTAACGATTATTCACCCTTTATCCCGGAAACAGAGTAATTCCACTCCAGTTTACCCAGGAGCTTGAGGTTGCCCCCGGGAAAATACAGGGATTTTTCAAAGTCACGGGCCTGACCGGGTGGAATGTTGAGATCCATATTCTCGTGACTTTCCCCGATAGTCACACAGTCCTGAGAATCCGGTGTACCGGTGCAATCCTGCATGATGATCAGCAGATTGACCTGCTTGAGTGTAAATTCCTGTGAATTGTTTTTGATACGGCCAGACAGCTTGTATCCACTGTAACTGGGCTTGAGTGCCACATTTTCAAAATCCAGTTCCGCCAGCGGGATACGGGAAAGAGCGCGCTCTTCCTCACGTTCATTCAGAACATAAATGAGACTGCCGACCACCCCGGTAACAATGATCACGCTCACTGCCACCTTACGGAACCATGCTGATACGATCAGCAGTATCAGCACGATCAATCCAATTACCCAAACCATGATTTTTCCAGTTTCAAGCCATATTATTCAATAGCCCGATTATATCGGGCTATTGGGATACTACGATAAATTGCGGTAACTCTTCTGCCATTCCGGATATTCCACTACTGTTTCATACACCTTACGATGTACGCTCCAACATCTCTGAAACACTACCTGTAACAACCTGAACTTCAACCTGGATAGCATTCATTATAGATCGGCTAGTTTGAATTGCAGGTTGTTACAAGTATGAAGCTTTTCTAAAGTATCTGTATTACATGAGATGAATCCCATACCTGCGGACCAGGAGGGCAAAAACTCCGAAACAGGCGATCGTAATGAAAGCACTGAGTGTCAGAGCAAGCCAAAATCCGAAGTGCTGCAGCAAGAATGGGAAAATCAGGAACATCGGGAGCGTTGGCACGACATACCAGAATGTGTACCACGCATGATTGGCAACTTTGGTTTCCGGCTGATTTTCTACATGAAGCCAGATCAACGTGAGTATCGTCACCATTGGCAGTGCAGCGACCAAGGCTCCGAGTTTGTCACTGCGTTTTGCAAATTCTGAGACGATCACAACAACTGCTGCAGTTATAAAGTATTTGGTAAGGATCCAGGTCATGTGAGGTGAAATTCAAAAAGGTATTTCTTCAGTCATGCAAACTTAATACTGTAAAAATGACATAGATATCGTTCTCAAAAGGAATCCATTAAGAACGTCATGGTAGTTCAGGCGATGGTCATTGCAACGACCATATTCAGTCTACCGTTTTCAGATACTGGTATAACGTCTCACGGCTGATAACAAAGTTGCGGATGAGCAATGCTTTTTGTTCCCCTGCCATGACTCTTTGCTTTAATTCCGCAACCTGCTGGTCAATACAGTTTGAAATACAGGTTGTTACAACTACCTGGTGATTCAGAACTTGCTCAACCCTGACAATCAGCAGAAAGAAGCCGCCGATACTTCGTTACCAGTACGTTCATAAGCCTCGACAGGTACCCTTCCACGCATCAGCAACAGTGGACAGATCGTATTACCAATGATCCGGCTGACGACACTGCCGTGAACCATACGCTCCATACCTGACCGGCCATGCGTACTCATCACGATCAGATCGGCATCTTCTGCATGCACGATGCGAGCAATGACATCAGCCGGATCGCCGGCTGCAATCCGGCTGCAGGACGAAACACCCGCCAGTTGCAACCGCAACTGTATCCGTTCCAGATAGCTGATCGCCTGCCGGATGATGGGTTGTTCGCCGGCATAATCCGAACCGGCAAGTATTTGCGCATCCTGCAGTTCATCCCCGGAATCACCCGGTTCAACGACACGGATCAGATAGATAGTTGCTCCCGTATTCTGCGCAAACTGGCTGGCAACGGGAATGGCCGTCTCTGCCAGAGGAGTACCGTCGAGTGGCAGAAGAATGGTACGAGGTAAAGAATCAGGTTTCACCACCACTGCGGCAGGCACTAAAAATACCGGTGGACGGGCATTACGTACTACTTCGTCTGCCACGCTGCCGAGCAGCACCTGCCCCAGACCGGTTCTGCCATGTGTTGACATGGCAATCAGATCAACATATGCCTCTTCTGCCAGATGCAGAATGCTTGCAGCCGGCGCTCCCGACAGGAGCCGGTTCGCCACATTGAAACCGGTCTGACGAAGTTGCTGCGCCACGATATCCACTCGCTTACCTGCTTCATGTCCCTTCGACAGAGCCGTTTGCCCTGACATGAGCAATCTGGCGGTATCTTCAAACAAGGAAGAAGAAGTGGATGACAATGCCGCCATCAGCAGCAGTTCAGTCTGATCCGGTTCGACGAAACGCAGCAGATGAGGAATGGCTCGCTCCGCCAGTTCAGAGCCATCCAACGGGATAAGTGTCCGTCTGATCATATGGATACCCCTGTTCACAGGTCATCGGATAAGTATAGATTCACTCATCCCCTTTTGCCAGATCTATGAGGCGGGTACTGCAGAGGAACACCTGTATCGTATTTATAACCTCCCCATCCCGGGAATATCTCAAAAATGCTGGATATCAGGATTCAGTCCTCAATCTTATGAATAAGAAAAATAAGAAAATATTCAAACAACCCAGGATCAGACATTCATTTATCCAATCTTGTCATCCCACTATTTCAGGTATATTCTTTTCCACAAGTAGACTGATCAGTCTACTCATAGAAAAAATGCCGAATAATCCTGAATATCAGGTACGAATATATGAAATTCCTTCCTGTAACTTATTTATTACGGAGATCTGATGACGACTGCACCAGATTTTCTATGTAACGCTCAGTCAATCTGTACTTCCTGGCCAAGTATCACTAAGTATCAAAAGCTAAGTAGGCCAATCCGGCTTACTTTCGTGTGAATCATCTGAAACAGTTCCGAGGAGGCAACATGATCACAATCTGGCAAAACTTATCGATCAATATTCAGCGCCTTTTTATTGCCCTTTGCATACTGACCGGTATCGTGCTGATCGGGATGCAGTTCCATGTTAATTCACAAGGGAGTATGTCGGACACTTATCCCAAGGGTTTTCGCGGTGGTACCTGCACGATCGAATCCGACACGCTGCTGGTCGGGTACTCCGCTTATTTCATCCCTGTCGATTATGAAATACCGGATGATTCAATGAGCGCCCTATCTGTCGTCCCTGTTTTGTGTGACAAAGTACCGGGCCCCGGCCTGCTCAGTATCACTGTCGATCTGCTGTATCCGGCCTCCATACGGGAACAGCCGGTAGCAGTCAGTCTGGCCAGAAAGAATGGTGAAAGAATAATGGAACCGCTCTTGTCGATTCCCGCCAGAAATTATCAGTCAGGCATTATTTCGCAGGAAGTTCGTATCGATGAACCAGGGGAATACGTGCTTCAGCTCTCCGGCACGGATGAATACCAGTCTGAGTTCCATCTGGATATACCCGTCACCATCGGTACGAAATGGTATGAGCCTTTTGTCCCGTACTGGCCGATGCTGGTACTGGGCGCATCTGCGATCTTCTTATATAACCTCAGGCGAATAGTGAATTAGTTTTCTACTGTCAAGGAACCTCTGATTAAGTCCCGTATGGCCGCACACTGTATTTTGCAGATGGGATGCAAGGCGAGTGAGGCAGTGAATGGCTGAATGAGCTCAACGCTGCAGTTCATCTGCAAAACCAGTGCCCCAATATGCGTCCGATATTATGGCGATCTATTACAGAATCCTGAAGAAACAAAATTACTGATAGAGGGTTGCAAATTGCTGTGATGCTGTGCCAGAAATTGACTTCAATACCAACATAGGAAAGGTAGTCATGGCTAATACAACGCCGCAAACAGGTTCCGAAAATTCCAAGAACATACCTCATTACCACAGTAATGCCCACGATCATGGCTACGACAATCATCACGAGCATGATGATGGCCATGAGCATAATCATATCGTCACAGCGAACAACGAACGTCGCATCCGCTTCGTCTTCATTTTCACTGCAGGTTATGCGCTGATTCAGGCTGTCGGTGGCTGGTTGTCAGGTTCACTGGCATTGATCGCTGATTCCGGCCACATGGTTTCAGATGCCGCGGCGCTGCTGCTGGCACTGGTGGCTTACCGTATTGCACGTCAGCCTGCCGATGAAACGCGGACATATGGGTTCCACCGTGTTCGCGTGCTGGCTGCGTTAGCCAATGGCGCAATGCTGCTCCTGCTGGTAGCCTGGATCACCTGGGAGGCCATACAGCGCATCAATTCGCCGACTGAGGTCTTGGCCGGGCCCATGCTGATCGTCGCAATCATCGGTCTGCTGGTGAATCTCGCGGGTACCTGGATTCTGTGGTCAGGAAACAGGAGCGACAGCAACTTACGTGGAGCCCTGCTGCATATGATGGGTGATCTGCTCGGATCAGTGGGAACGATTGGCGCCGCGATCGGCATCATGTTCACCGGTTGGGTCATTCTGGACTCCCTGCTGTCGGTACTCGTCGCTGCGTTGGTGGTTCGCTCGGCCTGGAAGCTGATAGCCGATTCGATTCGCGTATTATTGCAGGCAGTCCCCCAGGGGGTTGACGCAGTAGCGGCCGAACGCGGCCTGGCAGAGTTGCCTGAAATAGATGACGCCGGGCACTTCCATGCCTGGATCCTGGCAGATGAGAGTGCCGTGGCAACAGTACACGTCAGTCCAGCCGAGGGTGTTGACCCCTTAATATTGCCGCCTGTCGTCTCGGCCTGGTTGAAGGCACGCTACGCCATCGACCACGTCACTGTACAGGTTGATCCACGAGGCCAGCTCGACCGTGAACATCGATGAGGTAACACCCGCAGCAAAGAGTCATAAGGTACGTGACTTACCAGATTGCATTCTTTCGCCAGGAATGGCCATCAGTGGAAATTCCAGTCCGTTGCTGCTATGGAACAGGAGAATTGCTGAAAATGATTCATGCATATTAATTTTTCAGAATGTCGCCTTGATTCCGGCAAAAAAGGCCCGTCCATCTCCGGGAAGAAATACGGCCTGGTCGCTTCTTGCCTGATCGACGACCAGTGACGATGAAGCATAGGTCTTGTTGAACAGATTGGTCGTTTCACCGAAAACGGTGAAGTTGCGATTGAATCTGTATTCGGCGCGAAGATCAAGGATGGCGTAGGGATCGACATACAGAGTATTCATATTATCGACCGGGATTCTGGCAGGCACCCATTTTACGGCAGCCTGCATCACCAGATTCCCGATGATCCGTGCCTGCAGCTGTGTCTGAATGAAATGAGGAGGCGCACCCGCCAGCCGATTGTTGTTTCTCACCGGATCGTTATCGAAGCGGAAATCCTGATAGGTATAGGCTATCCGGGCAAGCAGGTGCTCGGTCAATTGTGCTTTCAGGCCGAGTTCAATTCCAAGGTGTGTGGTTTTATCGGCATTGACAGAACCGAGTGATACACCGGACTCATCCCGCAAACTCAGAAGCTCATTATCGATCCACGCATAATAGGCCACAGCATCCCAGGTGAGAATACCGTGGTTTCCGCGCCATCCCCCTTCAAGCGTCATTGCTGTCTGGGCTTTCAGATCGGGCGTTACGAATACAGCGGCCGGTAATGCGGAATTGGCCGGATTGGGACGTCCCGCACTGCTGTTGGGTGTGCCGTTCACGGTTGCCAGCAGGTCATCATGGGTAGGTGGTTCGAAGCTCCGGCTGATCGCGGTAAACAGAGTCTGGCCGGCAACCGGGCGGAAAGTCATCGCCAGGCTCGGGTTCCAACTGTCGAACGATCGTTTGTAGCGCGTACTATCGTAGGGAACCGCACCAGCCGGAAGCAACTGGGTCGGATCATTGGGCCGGTAAGCCAATGTTGGCCGGGTAGGCGAATCATAGATATCTTTGTTATCGCGGGTTGCACGAGAATACGAAATGGCAGGGGTCAGCGTCAGATTCCGATGAATCGGAATATTGAGGTTGGCATGCAGCGACAATGTTGTTGCATCGAGCTTGTTTGAACCGAAATGTTCCCCTTTCGTACCGGATCGATTCAGATAATTTTTCCGATCGGCCCATCCTGCCGTGTAGTACGCCGCCGATTCAAATATCGGCAGTGCATTTTTATCTGTCGATTCGATGGTATACCGGATGACACCCGTCAGATCACTGCCGCGGGTTTCACGTATCCCGGATGAAACCGGAAAGCGGAATGTATCATCCGTATGGGTAAATCCCAGGGCAAGGTCCAGAATATGTTTATCGAACTGAAGTGTGGTCCTCGATCCGACCAGGAACTGACTGGCTGTTCGCTCAGGCTGGTCGCGAATGACGTTTGGCCCGGGGTAGATTGCACCGGCAGGTGTGACGACGGGACCGGCAGAAACACTTCTGGGGCTGCTTTTCAATTGATCCTTCGAAAGTGGTCCGGCCACATCGAAACCGAGGTCGGTATAACTCGCGAACAGCCGAGTCGTAACATCCTCGGAAAGATGCCAGCCAGCATTCCCGCTGACACTGAAACGTCTGGAATCATTGTAGTCGCGATAGCCATCCCGTCGGTTGAAATCGGCCTGGATCAGACCATCGAAATCCCCTGAAGTAGCGCCTGCCTGACCGGAAAGATTCAATTGCCCGAAGCTGCCTCCACTGATCATCATCCGGGTATTCGGTGAAGTAATGCCTGACGGGGAAATGAAATTTAATGCTCCGCCCAGTACATTTGCACTCAGCCGGTTTGCCATATAGCCCCGATAGACTTCGATCGCCTCTGCCTGGCGGGGATTGATGAAACCAACGATATAGGATCCATCAGCACGGTTGATAGGAAGACCGTTTTGCAGTACCAGAATCCCCCGCTCTACCGGATTCTGCTGCAGGCCCGAACCGCGAATCTGGATACGGGGCTGATCATTCCCTCCGAAAAAATCCTGCACGATCAGGCCAGGCGTTCCAAAAAATGCCTTCGACGCCGTCAGATTTGCCGCACCCGGCATCTCTTCCGCAGCGATGTATGAAGTCCCGCCCGGCAGTGATTCAAGTTTGGTACGAGAAGAAAATGAATCTTCCTCACGTGGGGCAGTAATGACGATCGGCTTCAGTAATGTTGCCCCCGGTGTGGCGGATTGTGCATAACAAATTTGACTGGCCATGAAAAAAACCAGCATAAACATTGAGCCTGAGCAGGCTGTGCGCCACGGTATGAAAAATAACCTCGATCCCGGTTGTGTCCCTGAATATTGTTTCATGATGCCACTCGTACAATTTAACAGTTGTCATTTACGTGCCAATATCATACAAGATAACAATAATAATTATCATTAACAACTGAAATGCACACACTCTTGTGCTTTGCAACACCTGCTCAAAGCAGTTGTTCGATATCTCCGGTCAGTGATTCCGGTTTATCGGCAGGTGCATAACGCCTGACCACGTGGCCGGATCGGTCTACCAGGAATTTGGTGAAATTCCATTTGATTGCTTTAGTGCCCAGTACACCAGATTTCTCATTCTTCAGATATCGATAGAGCGGATGGGTATTGGCGCCATTCACTTCGATTTTTGCGAATACCGGAAAGCTGACGTCATAGCGGGTGGTACAAAATTGCTGAATCTCGGACTCACTGCCGGGTTCCTGGTGGCCAAACTGGTTACAGGGAAAAGCGAGTACGACAAATCCCCGGTCCTTGTAGCGACGGTACAGATCCTCCAGGCCCTGATACTGCGGTGTAAACCCGCATTTGCTGGCAGTATTCACAATCAGCAGAACTTTACCCTTATAATCGCCGAGCAATTTGTCCTGCCCATCCATGGTTTTGATACCGCAGTCGTAAATATTCATCACTATTTATAACCCTATTCAGAAATTATCATGATCAGGAAAAACCCCAGGGGTGATCAGCCGATCGTCCATGAAAGCGCTTTTGTCGATCCAACCGCCATCCTCTGCGGACGTATCGTAGTGCATGAGAATGTATTTATCGGCCCTTACGCCGTCATCCGGGCAGATGAAGTGGATGAAACCGGACACATGGAACCCATCACCGTGGGTGCACATTCCAATATACAGGATGGCGTGGTCATTCACTCCAAATCAGGTGCTGCAGTGACGATCGGAGAACGTACCTCGATCGCTCACCGGGCGATCGTGCACGGCCCGTGCACCGTCGGCCCGGATGTATTCATCGGGTTCAACAGCGTGCTGTTCAACTGCACGATCGGTGAAGGTTGTGTCGTTCGACATAACGCGGTCGTTGATGGTTGTGATCTGCCACCCGGTTTTTATGTTCCCTCCACCCAGAGGATCGGGCCGCGCACTGATTTATCCACCATTCCGAAAGTATCACCCAAAGCTTCAGAATTTTCGGAAGATGTAGCCAGAACCAACAACACTCTGGTACAAGGGTATAAACACATCCAGAATGAACTGTAGGTTTTCAATGGCAGATCTTCTATGTTTGACTAGATAGTGTAGTCATGAGATAAGAAATATGAGATTCTTTTAAGAAATTAAAGGGGCTCGCATGACACATTCACATCGCAGGCATGATATTTCAGATAGGATATGGTCGCTACTTGAGGGGCATTTGCCAGGCCGAGAAGGGGCATGGGGAGGGGTAGCCACAGATAATCGTCAGTTTATCAATGCTGTTTTCTGGATTATACGGACAGGAGCCCCATGGAGGGACTTACCGCCGGACTACGGGGGTTGGAGCAATACTCATCGCCGTTTCATTCGCTGGCGTGACAAAGGTATCTGGGAAAAATTGCTGGAAATCCTGATTGATGATCCAGATTATGAATGGCTGATAATGGATGCCAGTCACTGTAAAGTTCATCCACACGCCAGTGGAGCCAGAGGAGGTAATCAGGATATGAATCGGACAAAGGGGCTCAACACCAAGATACATCTGGCCGTGGATGCGCATGGTATGCCGGTCAGAATCCTTGTTACACAAGGTACCACTGCTGATTGCACGCAGGCTGGCCGCCTGATCGAAGGGATTGATGCAGATCATCTGCTGGCAGATCGTGGCTATGACAGTAATGCCATTGTTGAACAGGCGGAAAAACAGGGAATGGAAGCTGTTATCCCGCCAAAAAAGAATCGAAAAATACAAAGACCTTACGATAAAGAACTGTATAAGCTGAGGCATCTCGTCGAAAATGCTTTTCTTCATCTCAAAAGATGGCGTGGCATCGCTACAAGATACGCCAAAAACACCTCTTCTTTCCTTGCTGTCGTGCAAATTAGATGTATCGCCCTCTGGGCTGATATCTTGTGACTACACTATATAGACAAGTTGTACTGGACCCGGATAGCCAGCCTTGGCAATGATAAATGGCTCGCCTTTGGCAGCTTGCTCCACCAACCGGGACAGCTGAGTTTTAGCATCATGAATGTTGTACGTCCGCATCCTATTTTTCCAATTCAACTTAGTTTAATTGACTTAGTTTATCTAAATTCAACATCCCGCTTCAGCTCCAACAAATATCCATTTTTATCCACATAAAAGCACTCCGACAATTCGGCCCTATCCTTATCCAGCTTCTGCAGCAAAGCATCTTTGCAGTCGGGCAGGTAATAGAGTATTTTCCAGTGGAATACCTGATTACCGAGGCCGGACATAAAGATGGGCAGTTTATCCCGTACTGTAAAACGTATTCTGATCATCACAGTCATCCTTCTCGCTGCGGGGAGCGCTGTATTTTCATGGGTACTGCATACGGAGCAGGATGAAAGCCTGCTATATCTGTACGGGAACGTCGATATCCGGGAAGTACAGTTAGCCTTCCGTCAGCCGGGGCGAGTGGCGCAGATGATGTTCGATGAGGGAGATGCCGTGGTAGCCGGTACACGCATGGCAACGCTCGATGCTCAGCCGTATCAGGAGGCGTTTGCGGCAGCAGAAGCATCCGTGCGGGTGGCACAGGCGGAGCTGGCCAAGATGCGCCGCGGTTTGCGCCCGCAGGAAATCATTCAGGCACAGGAAGCACTCAACCAGGCACAGGCGGTGGCGCGCCGGGCCGAGCGTGACTACGTGCGTCTGAGTAGATTGCTTCCTTCGAAAGCAAGCAGTCAGCAGGATGTGGACAATGCACGTGCTGCACGGGATCAGGCCATTGCCGGTGTCAAGGCGGCCAAAGCGGCTTTATCCCAGGCCAGGGAGGGATTCCGCAAAGAAGATATCGCTGCGGCTGAAGCACAGCTGGCGGCTGCAATGGCCACGCGGGATCAGGCGGCTACCGCGCTGGCCGATACCGAACTGTTTGCACCGAGCGATGGTACCGTCATCGCCCGGATCCGTGAACCGGGCAGCATGGTCGTCAGTCAGAGTGCCGTCTACAATCTGAGCCTCGACAAGCCGGTGTATGTGCGCGCTTACATCGGTGAAACGGCTTTGGGTCGCATTGCCCCCGGAACGCCGGTACAGGTGCGCAGTGATTCCTCAAAAAAGATCTACCATGGCCAGATCGGCTTCATCTCGCCACGCGCCGAATTTACGCCCAAAACAGTAGAAACCACCGATCTGCGCACCGACCTGGTTTATCGCCTGCGGATCGTAGTGAGTGATGCCGACGCCGCATTGCGACAGGGCATGCCGATAACGATCGAAGTCGATACCCGGCCGGCTGCCAACCTGTCCGCCAAGGATTTGTAATATGTATCCCGTGGCTGCTTTGCCGCCCTCTTCAGCTGCTGAGCATGACGATACCGCCATTATCATCGACCATGTCGACAAGCATTTCGGCAATGTGTATGCCCTGCGCGACCTCAGCGCAGAGATTCATTACGGCCGCCTGACCGGTCTGGTCGGCCCGGACGGTGCCGGCAAGACTACCCTGATGCGTATCCTGACCGGCCTGCTGGTGCCGGATACCGGCCACGCCACCCTGGCCGGATTCGATGTGGTAGCAGATAACGATGCCATTCACGTGGTAAGCGGCTATATGCCTCAGCGCTTCGGTTTATATGAAGATCTGACCGTGATGGAAAACATGCATCTGTATGCACAACTGCGCGGCATGGATGCCGGCCGGCATACTGATCTGTTTACCAAACTACTCGATTTCACCCGCCTTGCACCTTTCACCGGACGCCTGGCCGGAAAACTCTCCGGCGGCATGAAGCAGAAACTGGGCCTGGCCTGCGCCCTGATGGCGCGACCCAGGGTGCTGCTGCTGGATGAGCCGAGTGTTGGTGTCGATCCGGTCAGCCGTCAGGATCTGTGGCGCATGGTGCAGGCATTGACGGGCGAAGGCATGGCTGTCGTCTGGTCTACTGCTTATCTCGATGAAGCCGAACGTTGCGACAGCGTACTGTTGTTCAACGAAGGCCGGCTCGCTTTTGCCGGTCCACCTGGTGAACTGACCGGACGCCTCAAGGGCCGCAGCTTCCGGCTGGAAGCTGTCGGTGCCCAGCGCCGGGCGGTGCTGGCTGAAGCACTGGACCTGGATACGATCGGCGATGGCGTGATTCAGGGTGCCGGGGTACGTGTCGTATTACGTGCCGGTGCGGGGCCGGAGCAAATCCAGGCACTTGCCGGCAGGGTTGGCGCGCGTCTAACACCGGTCCCGGCCCGTTTCGAAGATGCCTTCATCGATCTGCTGGGCGGTGGCCCGGGTGGTACATCGGCACTGGCTGAGCGTCTGTCGCCCGTTGAACTGACTTCGGATATCGCGGTTTCCTGCCACAACCTGACCAAACGTTTCGGTGATTTCATTGCGACCGATAATGTCAGTTTCAAGGTGCATAAAGGTGAAATTTTCGGATTACTCGGCCCTAATGGCGCCGGCAAATCGACCACTTTCAAAATGTTGTGCGGGTTACTCAAACCTACCGGCGGTGAAGCGCACGTAGTCGGCCTGGATTTGCGCCGGGCGCCCGGTATCGCGAAAGCACAACTGGGTTACATGGCACAGAAGTTTTCTCTCTACGGCCTGCTCTCGGTACGTCAGAACCTGGAATTCTCAGCCGGTGTCTACGGGCTGGACAGCACCACGCAGCGCGAACGCATCGAAGAGATGATCAGAATTTTTGATCTGCATGACTGGCTGTCCGCCGCACCCGATTCTCTGCCGCTGGGGCATAAACAGCGTCTGGCACTGGCTTGTGCGCTGATGCACCATCCCCCGGTGCTGTTTCTGGATGAGCCGACCTCGGGTGTCGATCCGATCACTCGGCGCGAATTCTGGACACATATCAACGGCCTGGCGCGCAAGGGTGTGACGATCATGGTCACGACTCACTTCATGGATGAAGCCGAGTATTGTGACCGCGTGGCGATGCTTTACCGTGCCCGTCTGATTGCCCTGGATACCCCCGACGTACTCAAGCGTGATGCAGCCAGCGCTGATCGACCGGATCCGACCATGGAAGATGCCTTCATTCATCTGGTGGAAACTTCAGCACTCACCGATGAAGTAAAAATATGAAAAGCGTATCCGGTCAGGAAAAAAGTATCGTCGTGCGCCACTTTGATCCGGCACGCTTCGTCGCACTGGTACGCAAGGAAAGCCTGCAGGCAATGCGGGATCCGTCCACACTGCTGATTGCTCTGGTTCTGCCGCTGATTCTGCTGTTCCTGTTTGCCTACGCCGTATCGCTGGATGTACGCCACGTGCGCATCGGTGTCGTTCTGGAATCCCCCGGAGCAACAGCCCGAACACTGGCGGATGCTTTTTCCGGCACGCACTATCTGGACGTAACTTTTGCCTACGATCGTCGCGAAGTCGCCGGGAAACTCATTGCCGGCGAGCTGCGCGGTTATGTAGTGATCCCGCAGAATTTTGAACGCCACTTCGCAGATACGGGCAGTCCGCTGGTACAGATCATCACCGATGGTTCGCAACCCAACACGGCCAATTTCGTAGCCAACTATGCCCAAGGCGTCGTGCAGACCTGGATGGCCAGTCTCACTGAAACCATGCCGATGCCGGCTGTCCAGCTGGAACCGCGTTACTGGTTCAACCCCGAGCTGGCCAGTCGACGTGCGCTGGTACCAGGCGCCATTGCCATCATTATGACCATTATCGGCACCTTGCTGACTGCACTGGTCGTGGCGCGTGAATGGGAACGCGGCACTATGGAAGCGATTCTGTCCACGCCGGCATCGGTACTGGAGATTCTGGCCGGCAAGCTGCTGCCGTATTTCGTGCTGGGGATGCTGTCCACCCTGATCGCGGCAGCGCTGGCCGTGTTCCTGTTCGATGTGCCGTTACGCGGTTCACTGTTCGCGCTGCTGGTGCTTTCCGCGGTATTCATGATGCCGGCACTGGGCCAGGGGCTGCTGATTTCATCACTGGCACGCAACCAGTTCCTCGCCTCACAGCTGGCTTTGTTTTCCGGCTATCTGCCCGCGTTCATGCTATCGGGCTTCCTGTTCGAAATCGATGCCATGCCCGCGCCCATCCGGGCGATCACCTGGCTGATTCCGGCGCGTTATTTCGTCTCTTCGCTGAAAACGATATTCCTGGCGGGAGATGTCTGGAGCGTTTTCCTGCCCGATCTGCTGGGTATGGCAACGATCGGCCTGATATTTTTTCTGATTGCGCAGCGTTATACACGCAAAAGTCTGGAGTGATGAACGATGTCTTATCATGATTTCCGGACCATGCTCATCCGCCTGCGCGCTCAGTTCATCAAAGAGCTGCTCTGTATTCTGCGTGATCCGCGCAACCGGGTCGTGGTGTTCGTTCCCCCGCTGATGCAGCTCCTGATATTCTCCTACGCTGCCACCCTGGAGGTACGCAATCTCGATATTGCCGTATACAACCAGGATACCGGGCGTGCAGCGCAGGAACTCGTATGGCATCTGGAAGCCGCCCGCTTCATTGCGCAGGTACACCATGTCCACAGCAATACCGCATTGCGCGAACAGCTGGCAGAGGGCAAGGTAATTGCCGCGATTGCCATTCCTGCTGATTTTTCCCGCACCGTTGCAGTCAGCGGGAGCGGCCACGCACAGGTACTGGTCGATGGTCGGCGCAGTAATTCCGGCCAGATCGTTGTGGGTTATCTGTCCTCCATCGCCAGAGATATCCGCTTTACGGCAGATACCGCGCCGATACCGGAAACATCGGTAACCGTGCGCCACTGGTTCAATCCCAATCTGGTTTATCTCTGGTTCATGGTCCCCGGCCTGACCGGCACACTCGCCTTTTTCAGCGCACTCATGATCACCGCGCTGTCCATTGCCCGGGAACGTGAATTGGGTACTTTCGATCAGCTGCTGGTATCACCTGCTTCGACGCTCGAGATCATCCTGTCCAAATCATTGCCGGCACTGACGATCAGTACACTGCTCGCTTTACTGATGATTACCCTGGCAATCTGGTTTTTCCGGATCCCGTTCACAGGCTCATTCGGATTGCTGCTGATCGGGCTTGTGTTATTCATTCTATCGGCAGTGGGTATCGGCCTGGTGATTTCCGCCATCAGCATGACTCAGCAGCAGGCCATCCTGGGCGGATTTGTCATCGGTGTACCGACTGTGCTGATATCAGGCTTTGCCACCCCGGTGGAAAATATGCCGCTGCTGCTGCAATGGCTGGCCCAGGCCATTCCGCTCACCCATTTTCTGATCATTATCGAAGGCTGTTTTCTCAAAGCACTTCCACCCCGGGATGTTCTTGCCAATCTCTGGCCTCTGGCAGTCATTGCTTTTACCATGCTGCCGATCGCCATGATCTTTGCCCGCAGCCGATTGCAGTGAAATAAAAACAGCATGCCGGCCATGTGAAATCATCAGTTTTACCTTCTTCCCGGAAGTGCACTTTTTCTGACAGTTCTTTGCACATATCCGCCATCCATGCCAGAATAAAAAAACACCCGGCCGGAAATGCAATTTCCGGCGCTTGTTTTCTGCCCGTTTTCTGCAACCGCCCGGGTCCTTCTTCATACGGACGGCTACCATGACACTCCATGCAATGAATAGCAATGACCGGCAGGAACCTCTGTAACCATGTCTACCGATTCTTACAGTACGCTCACAAAACGAAATGTCATTCTGTTCGGCGAAGCACTAGCCGATATTTTCCCTGACGGCCCGGTAATGGGGGGCGCTCCCCTGAATGTAAGCTGCCATCTTCAGGCATTCGGTCTGCACCCCATGCTGATTACACGTACCGGTACCGATGAGCTCCACCGGAAACTGATCAGACTGATGCGTAATGCCGGTATGACTATCTCCGGCATTCAAAGTGATCCACACTATCCAACCGGCCAGGTATTGATCAAACCCGGTGAAAACGGGTACGGACACCAGTTTGAAATTCTCGAAAACCAGGCCTACGACTTCATCGATCCGGTGACGGCTGCTACCGCTGCTTCGTCCATAGAACCTGATCTGGTGTATTTCGGAACACTGGCACAACGCAGCCGTTTGTCCGGCAGCGCCCTGGAAACGATATTCCGGTATACACCACAGACCCCGCGCCTGCTGGACATCAATCTGAGAAAACCCTGGTACACACGGGACACCGTACGCTATTCGCTTACCCGGGCCGATCACGTAAAAGTCAATGAGGATGAGTTGATCGAGTTACCCGGTTTACTGAATTTACACACCCGTGACCCCCGTGATACTGCATCGCGCCTGATAGAAGAATTTCAACTGCACACCCTGCTGGTGACCTGTGGCGCCGAGGGTGCATGGCTACTCGACCAGTCCGGCAATGAAGCTGAAACACCCGGTATCACCGATATCACCATCATCGATACCGTTGGTGCCGGAGACGGATTTTCCGCCGTATTCATTCTCGGCATGCTGCTGGGCTGGCCGGAGACATTGACACTGGAGCGCGCCAACCGGTTTGCCGCAGCACTGTGCGGTATTCGTGGCGCCATTCCCGAATCCTCTGAATTTTATTCTCCCTTCCTCAAAGACTGGGGGATGATCAATTGACTGCCGAACGATGACAGATCAGAAACTTTATATTTTGATGATGAGCGTACATGGCCTGGTCCGCGGGCATGACATGGAACTGGGACGTGATGCGGATACGGGCGGACAGATCACCTATGTCGTTGAACTGGCACGTGCACTGGGCCGCAACAGTCATATCGCCCAGATCGATCTGCTGACCCGCCAGATCGAGGATCCCAACATCTCACCCGATTATGCAGCTGAAATCGAAGAACTCGGGCCAAATGCCCGTATCGTCCGGTTACCCTGCGGCCCTCGTAAATATCTGCGCAAGGAGCTGTTGTGGCCACATCTGGATCAGATGGTGGATCGCTGTTTGCACTATCTGCGCCAGCAGGGGCGCCTGCCCGATCTGATCCATACCCACTATGCCGATGCCGGTTACGTCGGCCAGCATCTGTCCAACCTGCTGGGTATTCCGCAGATACATACCGGCCACTCGCTCGGCCGTCCCAAACGGGCGCGCCTGCTTGCTTCCGGCCGCAAGGAACAGGCCATCGAACGACAGTTCAACCTGTCCCGGCGAATCGCTGCAGAAGAAGAGGTACTGGTGCATGCCTCACTGATCATCACCAGTACCTCGCAGGAAATCGAAGATCAGTACGGTATGTATAAAAATACCGATCCGCGCCGCTGTCAGGTCATTCCGCCAGGGACCGATACCTCGCGCTTCTCGCCCCCTGGACGTAAACCTCTCGATCCGGCGATACAGGCCGGTATCGACCGATTCCTGAATACACCGGAGAAACCGGTGATTCTCACCATCTGCCGGCCCGACACACGCAAAAATCTTCATGGACTGATTCAGGCATACGGCTCGGACCCGTCACTGCAGGATATGGCCAACCTGGTGATCATCGCCGGCTCACGCGAAGATATCCGTGCGATGGAAGAATCGCAGCGCAAGGTCATGAACGATGTACTGCTCGATATCGACCGCTATGATCTGTGGGGAAAAATAGCGATTCCCAAACATTTCATGGTGGAAGATGTACCGGAAGTGTATCGCCTGGCGGTACGCAGGCGCGGCATATTCGTCAACTCGGCCCTGACCGAACCCTTCGGACTCACCCTGATCGAAGCCGCCGCCAGTGGCCTGCCGATCATTGCCCCGGAAGATGGCGGTCCGCGTGACATCATCACCAATTGCCGCAATGGATTGCTTGTCAATACGCTGAACCCTTCCGATATCGCCAGCGCTCTGAAGGATGCTTTGTCCGACAGAAAACGCTGGCGTAACTGGTCCAGAAACGGAATTGCCAGCGTCAGGCGCCATTACACCTGGGATGCACATGTCAGCAAATACCTCAGGGAAGCCGACAAGCTGCTCTACCGGGAACGCAAACGTCTGCGCCGTCAGCTCGCAGCCACTCTGCATGCAGGCCGGTCACCCATGCCGCTGGCGCGTAAAGTGATCATCAGCGACATCGACAATACCCTGCTTGGAGATGAACAGGGACTGGCTGAATTTCTGCAATGGTTGCGCATGCATGCCGGAAATATCTCATTCGGTATTGCCACCGGAAGAACCGTCGAAAGTGCAGTCAGAATCCTTAAAAAATGGCGCGTACCGATGCCCGATATCCTGATCACCTCGGTCGGCAGCGAAATCAACTACTGGCCATCACTGCGACCGGATAAAGGCTGGAGTAATCACATCCGCCACCGGTGGCGACGGGAAGCGCTGGCTGAAGCACTGAAAGAAATACCCGGACTGGCACTCCAGGCCCCGGAAAATCAACGTGAATTCAAGCTGAGTTATCTGGTCACACCTGAACGAATGCCCCCACTCAAACAGCTTTATCAGCATCTGCACAAACAGAATCTGCATGCAAAACTGATCTACTCACATGAAGCATTTCTGGATGTGCTGCCGGTGCGCGCTTCCAAAGGGCTGGCAGTACGTTATCTCGCTTATAAATGGGGACTGCCGCTGCAAAGTTTTCTGATCGCCGGGGATTCGGGTAATGATGAAGAAATGCTGGTAGGCGACACTCTGGGAGTGGTAGTAGGAAATCACAGCCCTGAGCTGGAATCACTGCGCGACCGGGAACAGATCTATTTTGCAAAAAACACCTATGCACTGGGCATACTCGAAGGGATGAAACACTACCACTTCGACCAATGATCATACATTGATTGTACCTGCTGCACCCTATGAGGCAGTACTGCAACCGTTATACCGGAGGTATCCGACATGACCACGATTGACACACTCGCCACCTGTACCCAGCAGAACAGAGATGCCGTCTACACCCTGTTACGACGTTATTTCACGGCAAATCGCACCCTGCTTCTGCAATCCGATCTGCGGGAGGGATTGCTGCAAACGGAACAGGATTGCGGCCAGTCCGACATGCTCCGCGCATTCGTATTCCGCCTGCAGGAAGGGATCTTCAGCTCTCCCTGGGCCTATCTGGCACTGCGGCCCGAAATTGCCAAATGGGAGTTCATGCGGATTCATCAGGAACACCTCATTCCGGAAAAAGTAACCATCAGTGAATTTCTGAAATTCAAGGAAACCGTGGTCAAGGGTGAAGCAACCGAATCGGTGCTCGAAGTCGATTTCGGACCATTCAACCGTGGATTTCCCAGATTGAAGGAATCCCGCTCGATCGGGCAGGGTGTCATTTTCCTCAATCGCAAGCTGTCCAGTGAAATGTTTTCCCGCATCGAGGCAGGCCATACCAGTTTGCTGCATTTCCTGGGAGTACACGCCATCGAGGGTCAGCAACTGATGTTCAGCAACAATTCTCACGATATTCATGCCGTGCGCAACCAGTTGCGACAAGCGCTGGAAATGCTGGAAACACTGGACGGAACGACACCATGGATCGAGCTGGCTCCGAAAATGAATCAGCTCGGTTTCGCGCCCGGCTGGGGACATAACGCCAACCGGGTGGCTGAAACCATGAATATGCTGATGGACATCCTCGAAGCCCCCTCTCCTTCCGCACTGGAAGAATTCCTGGCACGTATTCCCATGATCTCCCGCTTGCTGATTCTTTCTCCTCACGGCTATTTCGGTCAGGATAACGTGCTCGGGCTGCCCGATACCGGCGGCCAGGTCGTTTATATTCTCGACCAGGTGCGCGCACTGGAAAAGGAAATGCACGACCGATTGCAATTACAGGGAGTGCAGGTCGAGCCGAAAATACTGATCGTCACCCGCCTGATACCCGATGCAGGCGATACCACCTGTAACCAGCGGCTGGAAAAAGTCAGCGGCTGTACCAATACCTGGATTCTGCGTGTTCCGTTCCGCAAGCACAACGGAGAGATCATTCCTCACTGGATTTCGCGCTTTGAAATATGGCCTCATCTCGAAATTTTTGCCGGTGATGTCGAACGGGAAGCACTGGCGGAACTGGGCGGACATCCTGACCTGATCATCGGCAACTATTCGGATGGTAATCTGGTAGCCACCCTGCTCAGCAGAAGATTGGGCGTCACCCAATGCAATATCGCGCATGCACTCGAAAAAACCAAATACCTGCATTCGGATATCTACTGGCAGGAAAACGAGGATAAATATCATTTCTCCTGCCAGTACACGGCAGATCTGCTGGCAATGAATTCCGCCGATTTCATCGTCACCAGCACATATCAGGAAATTGCCGGAACACGGGAAGCAGAAGGCCAGTATGAGAGTTACCAGGCTTTTTCCATGCCCGACCTTTACCGGGTAATCCATGGCATCGACTTATTCGATCCGAAATTCAATATCGTTTCTCCAGGAGCAAATGCGGATATCTATTTCCCCTACTCCGACCCGAACAGGCGCCTGCACAGCCTGATACCGGAAATCGAATCCCTGATCTTTGATGATGCGACCAACCTCCCGGCCCGCGGATATCTTCAGGATCCGGACAAACCTCTGATTTTTACCATGGCGCGCCTGGATCGGATCAAAAACATTACCGGCCTGGTGGAACTGTATGCCGCTTCACCACGTTTGCGTTCGCTCGCCAATCTGGTCATCGTCGGCGGCAAAATCGATCCGCAACATTCCAGTGACCATGAAGAACAGGAACAGATTCATCGAATGCATCAACTGATGGATGAACACGAGCTCGATCAGCAGGTGCGCTGGCTGGGCATGCGCCTCGACAAAAACCTGGCAGGAGAACTCTACCGCTACATTGCCGATAAACGCGGCATATTCGTACAACCAGCCCTGTTCGAAGCATTCGGCCTGACCATCATCGAGGCCATGGCATCCGGCCTGCCCACTTTCGCCACCCGCTACGGTGGCCCGCTGGAAATCATCCAGAACAACCGTTCCGGCTTCCATATCGATCCCAACCAGGGGGCTGCCACGGCTGATCTGATCGCGGATTTTTTTGAAAAAAATCAGGAAAACCCGCAGGAATGGGAACGCATTTCACAAGGTGCGCTCGACCGTGTCGCCAGCCGCTACACCTGGAAGCTGTATGCTGAACGTATGATGACGCTATCGCGCATCTACGGATTCTGGAAATTCGTCAGCGGGCTCGAACGGGAAGAAACGGATCGCTACCTCAACATGTTCTATCATCTGCAATTCCGGCCGCTGGCAAACAGGCTGGCCCATGAGATATGACCCGGCTGCCTGGCCGCCCAGACTGCACGTGCACGGGTGAAATTGAACTTCAATCGACTACATAGAGCAGAACAATGAAAAAATCCATATTGATTACCGGCTGTTCCAGCGGTATCGGCTATTACACTGCCCATGGTCTGCATGCACGCGGTTACCGTGTCTTTGCCACCGCCCGCCGACAGGAAAGTGTAGAAATGCTGCTCGCGGAAGGACTGGAGAGTTTTCGGCTCGATCTGAATGATTCCGATTCGATTCGGTGGGCTGTCGAAGAAACCCTGCGACGCAGCGGTGGTGAGTTGTACGCCCTGTTCAACAACGGCGGCTACGGCCAGCCCGGTGCAGTTGAAGATCTCAGCCGGGAAGCATTACGCGCGCAGTTCGAAACCAATCTCTTTGGCTGGGTGGAGCTGACCAATCTGATTCTGCCCGCCATGCGCAGGCAGGGATACGGACGCATCATTCAGAACAGCTCGGTATTGGGCTTTACCGCCATGCCGTTTCGCGGCGCCTACAATGCCTCCAAATATGCGATCGAAGGCTGGAGCGATACTTTGCGGCTGGAGCTGAGAGGAAGCAGAATTTTTGTCAGCCTGATCGAGCCGGGGCCGATCATCACCCAATTCCGCGCCAATGCGATGAAAGCATTCGAACGTTATATCGATGTCGAACGAAGCGTTCATCGCGAAAAATATCTCGCTATCCACAATCGGCTCAATAAACCGGGATCGGCTGTCCCCTTCACCTTACCCCCGGAAGCCGTGCTGAAAAAAGTGATCTACGCGCTGGAAGCCGATACTCCCAAGGCACGCTACTACGTCACCTTCCCGACACACCTGTTCGGTTTTCTCAAACGCATCCTCCCGGTTTCCGTACTGGATAAAATCCTGGCCAAGGCCGGGAATGATCATCAATGAATCTGCCACGAGCCCTTACAAGCTACTGTTCCGCAACCGAAGCGCATTGCCAACCACCGATGCCGAACTCAGACTCATGGCCAGGGCGGCAATCATCGGCGATAGCAGCCACCCCGTGAAGGGGTACAGGATGCCTGCGGCGACCGGAATGCCCATGACGTTGTAAAGAAAAGCAAATGCCAGATTTTGCTTCATGTTGCGCACTGTGCTCACCGACAATGTGCGTGCGGTAGCGATTCCGCGCAAATCACCCTTGATGAGGGTGACCTGAGCGCTATTCATCGCAACATCGGTTCCTGTACCCATTGCGATACCGACATCTGCCTTGGCAAGAGCTGGAGCATCGTTGATGCCGTCACCCGCCATGGCAACGATACGGCCTTCTTTTTGCAAACGCTCGATCAGTGAAAGCTTGTCTGCAGGTTTGACCTCACCGTAAACCTCGTCGATGCCCAGTTTCGTACCAACTGCCCTGGCAGTCGTCTGGCCATCACCCGTGGCCATGATCACGTTCAGGCCCGCCTCTTTTAACGCGGCCAGGGCCTCGGGTGTACTGGCCTTCACCGGATCGGATACCGCGAGCAATCCGGCAAGCTGGCCATCCACAGCCAGATACATGACGCTGGCCCCTTCGCCGCGCAGCGATTCAGCTTGCGACATCAGTGAAGTGACCGATACGCCGGTTTGTTCCATCAGTACTGTGTTGCCGAGCGCAAGCTGCTGGTGCTCCACATTACCACGCACGCCAATACCGGATCCCGATTCGAAGGTCTGGGGTTTGACAAGTACAAGTCCCTGGGCACGGGCGGCCTGAACGATGGCCTCAGCCAGCGGGTGCTCGCTGCCCTGGTCGAGGCTGGCCGCAAGACGCAGCACTTCCTCGGCAGTGAAACCATCGGCTGGCACTACGCGATCAAAGGCGGGCCGCCCTTCGGTCAAGGTGCCAGTCTTATCGATGACCAGCGTATCGACCTTACGCAGATTCTCGATCGCCGCCGCATCGCGGAACAACACGCCCTGCGTGGCACCACGCCCCGTAGCAACCATGATCGACATCGGTGTGGCCAGCCCCAGCGCGCACGGGCATGCGATGATCAGCACCGCGACGGCATTGATCAGCCCGTATACCCAGGAAGGTTGCGGCCCGAACATTCCCCAAACAAAGAAAGTGGTAATGGCAATGACGACGACGGCTATTACGAAGTAGCCGGCCACTACGTCTGCCATATGCTGCATCGGCGCTCTGGAACGTTGCGCCTGAGCGACCATTTGCACGATTTGCGAGAGTACGGTGTCCGAGCCAATCCGTTCCGAGCGCATGACGAGCGAACCGCTGGTATTCAGCGTGGCCCCGATGACCTTGTCACCCTGGCGTTTGCTGACAGGCAACGGCTCACCGGTCAGCATTGATTCATCCACCGAACTGCTGCCTTCGAACACCACACCATCGACGGGCACTTTTTCACCAGGCCGGATGCGCAGCAAGTCGCCGACATGCACGTGGCTCAGCGGCACATCTTCCTCACTGCCGTCTACGCGGATGCGGCGTGCAGTCTTGGGGGCCAGACCCAACAGGGATTTGATTGCTGCCGATGTCTGCGAGCGGGCCTTCAGCTCCAGTACCTGACCCAGCAGTGTGAGTGAAATGATGACTACAGCAGCCTCGAAGTACACCCCGACACGCCCCATTGACATGAATGATGCGGGAAACACCTGGGGTGCAACAGTCGCAACCACACTATAGATAAAGGCTGCTCCTGTGCCCAGGCTGATGAGTGTCCACATGTTCGGGCTATGGCTATACACGGACTGCCACCCGCGCAGGAAGAAAGGCCAACCGGCCCATAGAACGACTGGCAGCGACAGAATTAGCTCAACCCAGCTCTGCTGCGTCATATCCATCAACTGCAGATGCTCGCCAAACATTGCCAGAATCAGTACAACCAGCGTCAGAGGCAGTGTCCACCAGAAGCGCCGCGAGAAATCGCGCAACTCAGGATTGTCGTCATCATCCAGATCAGGTAGCAGTGGCTCCAAAGCCATACCGCATTTTGGGCAAGTACCCGGATGATCCTGGCGAATCTCGGGGTGCATCGGACAGGTATAGATCGTCCCAGATACATCGGCAGGTGGCTGTGCCGTGGCTGGATCATGACTATTGGGCTGATGATGTTCGTGTCTCATAGCAGACCTCTCAGAGTTAGGAACAGGACAACTTCGCAGACTATGATCATCAGTACGTCGCAGGCGCCCTTACTCCACCATACACCAGACCATCCACTCCTGGCGAGCTATCGGCATACCATGGAGCTAAACAACAGATGATGGATATGCATTATCGTCAACAGCAGCCGATCAAAGCTCGATTGCAAGATTCATATTGCATCTTGTAGAATGTGAATCGTTCTCATTTCTTGATCTTTCTGTATATGTGCTCAACCGATTCCTCCAAGGATATCGTACCGACTGCCGATTCTGCGATGCAGCAGGTTTATTTCCTGTACAGCGATCATCATGACTGGCTGTACAGCTGGTTACGCCACCGGTTGGGTAACGCTGCTGACGCAGCCGATCTGGCACATGATACTTTTCTGCGCCTCATTATCAAACCGGCTCCTCGCGGTTTTGCCAATTTTGGTGAAGCACGCGCCTACCTGCGTACCATGGCTCAGGGCATGTGCATCAACCTGTGGCACCGGCGTGAGATCGAACAAGCCTGGCTGGATACCCTGGCTGCCTGGCCGGAAACATATGCCCCCTCTCCTGAACGGCAAGCGATGGTACTGGAAGCACTGCATGAAATTGGCACCATGCTGCTCGATCTTTCCCCCAAAGCCGCCCGAGCTTTCCTTATGGCTGCTGCCTGCCAGATGACAGACAAAGAAGTAGCTGAAGCACTTGGCGTTTCCTCCCGTATGGTACGCAAGTATGTTGCTCAGGCTATGCTGCGCTGCATGCAATTACAGGCCAGACAAACCGTGGTCGAGTCCCTTGATCCCGGCATGACCTGATTCACATGTCCACTACGACTCCACCGCCCGATTCTATGTCTGATTCTATCCGGACCGAACCCTCGCATCAGGCGATGGAACAGGCTGCCGAGTGGTATGCACTACTGCGTTCCGGCGAAGCCACCCACGATGATCATGCCCGTTGGCAGTCCTGGCTGGAACACAGCTCCGACCACCGCCTCGCCTGGCAATATGTTGAAACCATCAGTCGCAGTTTCGAGCCTATCCGCGCCACCCCTGATCCCCGACAAACTGCCGATGGTTTGTGGGCTGCCAATAAACGGGTGCTGCAGCGCCGCAAAATACTGACTGGTATCGTCGTTCTGACCGGGACCGGGCTATTCGGCTGGGCAACCTGGCGTCATACACCACTGCCCGGTATCGTTCTGGCACAGATGGCCGACTATCGCACTGCTACCGGTGAACTGCGCGAAGTCGTCATGCCGGATGGCACGCATGTCTGGCTCAATACCGACACCGCACTCAATGAAGCGTATCGCGCCGGTCTCCGCCGCCTGCATCTGATCACAGGTGAAATTCTGATCGATACTGCCACTGACCCGCAGCGGCCTTTCGTAGTCGATACACCACAGGGACGATTGCAAGCATTAGGCACCCGTTTTACTGTGCGATTGGAAGATGACAAAACGTTCCTGGGGGTCTATCAGGGCAGCGTCGAAATAACGCCTGCAGCAGGTGCCCCATCCCTCATCCAGGCGGGACAGCAAACCCGTTTTACCACCGATGCTTCAACAGCAATCGAACCAGCCGATAGTGCACGCGAAGCCTGGAGCCGTGGTGTACTGGTGGCCTGGGATATGTCACTGGGCGATGTCGTGAAGGAACTGCGCCGTTATCGCAATGGATATCTGGGTATAGCCCCTGAAGTGGCTGGTCTGCGCGTGTTTGGCAGCTTCCCGCTACGAGACACCGACGATACCCTGACCATGCTGGCATCTGCCCTCCCGATCCACATCCAGCGCACACTGCCCTGGTGGGTCAGCATCGAGGCACGAACCGACGCTGATCAAAGTCATTGAGTCGGTGACACCTGCCGGAATTCTCCCTACTACCGCATCATATGGCGTGATAGCAGTATTTTATGCTATCGCTGATCTGATTTAACAACAATACTATATATTGTATTAATATTACTCAAATATGATAAAGAAGGACTATGACAATGGTCAGAACAACCAAACCAGTAAGTTTTACACTTGGTGAACGTGATATTGAATTTCTTGCAAATATGGTAGAGAAAGGCCGCTTTGGAAATCGAACAGAAGTTGTGCGGGCCGGCTTACGCCTTTTAGAAGACTATGAGAACAATGAAAAAATTAAACGCTTGCGAGCATTGATTGCCGAAGGAGACGCAGATATAGAAGCCGGACGCATTACAGAATATGATAATGCACAAGAGTTTGAAAACAGTATTACCCGCTAAGGAATCCAAGGGAGAAAAACAATTCAAAGTCTGCGCCTCATCGTCACCGATACTGCCAAAGCGGATTTGTCAGCAATTTATGAACATATAAAACGGGACAATCCAACAGCAGCCAAAATATTCATAAATGATTTGACAAACAAACTTTTCAGTTTAGCCAAATCGGGAGTTACGGGTTCGCCGCGTGACTGGATAAGCAGTGGTTTGCGTGTATTTCCTTATCGTGAGCGTTGTTTTTATTTCCGCATTATTGAAGATACAATGATTGTAGTACGCGTTTTCATCAAAAACAAGATATCAACGCACAGGAATTTAACCTTAAGTAAGCGGATTGAAACATACACTCAACATTTTTTGTTCGGATGACGTAGCTAAACTTTTCGTACACCTCTTTACACACGAAGGGGCTGAATATATCTGCAAAGGCTGTTTATCAAAGGGGATACCCAGATCTTGGTAAAGTTTTCTCTGAATCATTTTGAGTGTCAGAGAACGTTTATGATTCGGAGCTTCATATATACAGTTGCTTTTTCCAATCGTGGGTTCCAGGTCTTTGACATTTGATGGCTTCAGCAGGATCAGGCAGATCGAATGGAAAGTGTTTCCGTTCACAGACTTCGATCAGTGTTACCAGGAATCTTCTGGTGTTCTGGATTTAGATTCTGCAGTCATGAGCGTTTCGACTTCCTTCAGTACTGTACGGTAGCCAGTGTCTGTCCTGATTGGTCTGATATCCATAATCTTTTCCATTAATCAAAACAGCTCTTCCTGAAAGTAATAGTTTTCCCTTGATAACGTACTGATCCTGGACAACCCGCTGATACGAACGCCAAGTAATCTCAACTTTTGTTCGAAAGGAACACGCCGAAGACAATCTCTCGCAGCCTTGCGAATAGTTGACGCATCAGCAGTCGGGTTCCGTACAGTCAGGTCACGTGTGATCGTTTGAAAATTTTCGTATCGCAATTTGATACCGATCGTTCGCCCGACATAGCCTTTGCGTTGTAAATCTTCTGCAACACGCGTACATAATTCAGTGAAGATATCCGACAATATTTCCCGATCCTCCTGCACATGAAGATCTCGTTCAAAGGTTGCTTCACGACTGATTGACTTGGATTCTGAACTGATTACCACGGGGCGATCATCGTAACCATGGGCTGAATCATGGAGCCAGATTGCGTTACTACGGCCAAAATGAGCCTGGAGTAAGCTGAGTTCAGCTTTGGCTAATTCCCCGATTTTCTGAATACCCAGCCTGACAAGCTTCTCTTCTGCTTTTGGCCCGATCCCGTTAATCTTGCGAACTGACAAAGGCCAGATTCGATTCGGAATATCAGTATGAGTCAGGATAGTCAGCCCATCAGGTTTCTCAAGATCGGAACTGATTTTTGCCAGGAGCTTATTGGGCGCTATTCCGATCGAACAGGATAGCCCCGTGGCATCACGCACTGCCTGCTTGATACACGATGCGAGTGAAGCTGTCTCATCAGGATGCTCACTCAGATCAATATAAATCTCATCGATGCCACGGTCTTCTATATGAGGCGTAATCCGTGCAATCGCATCTTTAAACAGCCGCGAATAGTGACGATAGGTATCGAAATCTGCGGGTAACAGTATGGCATCAGGCGCCAACTGTGCGGCCCTCATGATCCCCATCGCTGAAAAAACGCCGTATGCACGTGCCTCATAAGTCGATGTCGTTACTACTCCTCGACCGGTATAGTCACGCAGCCTTACGTATGAACGCTTCCCATCCGGCTGAATGACTGGCTGGTGAACCGACCGGCCGCCTATCACAACCGGCAATCCCCGCAACTCCGGATAACGCAGAAGTTCTACCGATGCATAAAAAGCATCCATATCCAAATGGGCAATGCGGCGACTTTTCGTATCCATGCAATGCATATTAATCGTATTTCAAACCTCTCTCCGGGATATTCGGAACAGTGGAAAGCAATTCTGGCTTGCAATCTTCCAAGGTATCAGCACCCTCTGCAGCAATATCTCAAAGACCGTACGTACAAAATTTTTTTGAAAATGGTTCCGCTTTTTGCTCGCTCGATTGATTTACAGGGTGAGAGCGCAGTTCATATCAGCGATTGATCAGCTGCCTGAAAGGCAAGATCAGTATATCCGGACCAAGCTTTGCTCAAGCAGCTGGTAATCCTGACGGTAAAGGCGCTCGCAACGTCACATTAACCCTGTCTGAGGAAAAAATATCATGTTTTACAGTCGCTCGCCCCATACTGCCGCTACGGCGCACCCCTTACCATTCGACTCATTCCTGTATCTGCTAAGGCTGGTCGTGCAGCTGATCTTTGCCGGCAGCCTGCTCATTGCCGCGGGCAGGTCAACCGATACCCGAGCACAAACTACCGCAGCGCCTGCAACCGAACAGGTTCAAGCTGCCACCATGCGTCGCTACAATATTCCAGCCGGGCCGCTGAGTGCTGCACTGACGCAATTTTCTACCGAAGCCGGCATCTTCCTTGTAGGTGCTAACGATCTTGCGCAAGGCAAAAACAGCCCCGGTGTACAGGGATCATTCAGCATACAGGGAGCACTGGATATACTGCTGACGGGAACCGGGCTTGAAGCAAAACGTAATGCACAGGGACAGTACGTTCTGCAACTGGCTACGAGCGAAGTCGGAACACTTCCCCTGATGACGGTGAGTACGTCGGCTGATAATTTGAAACAAGGTACAGCAGAAGAAGGCTATCGGGTCAGTAATGTCAGCGGGGTTGGCTTATGGGACGAGCGTAGTTTGCGCGATACACCCTATTCGATCAGTGTTGTCCCTTCCGATCTGATCGAAAATATCAATGCCCAGAATATGGGCCAGATCTTCAAAATGAACCCATTGACCCAAGAACCGATCATCCAGAATTTCACTGGTGTTCCCTTCGTCGTCATACGGGGATTTGAATCAGCTAACCCGATCCATGATGGGATACCCATGGCTTCTGATGGTTCTGCTGTGTCAGTGATCGAGATTGATCGGGTTGAAATTCTCAGCGGAACCTCAGGTTTCCTCTATGGCGGTGGTAGAGTGGGCGGAGCCGTAAACTATGTGACTAAAAACTCTACTGATGTCCCACTCAGAAGGCTGACGTTTGGTAACTACGGTGGCACACAGTTTTATGGTCATGCCGATGTCAGTGGAAAATTCGACGAACGAGGCCGATTCGGTTACCGGGCTAATCTGCTCTATCAGGGCGGAGATACTGCCATCGGTGAACCGGTAAACCAGAAAGTCGCCAATATTGTGCTGGATGGTCATATTACTGATACCCTTTATGCAGATGTCAAATATACCTATAACGACTATAGAAAAGAGGCAACACAACCTTTCTTTTATATGAGTGAAAGAACCTCTATCGATACCAGTAAACGCTATTCTCCCAAATGGGCATCCAATGACGTGGAAAGTCATAAGGCTTATACCAGTCTGCGCTGGGATCCTAGTAGGCATTTTACCCTCAGAAGCGCTTTTTCCTATCAGCATAGAAATATGAGAGTTAATCAGATATCTTTAAATCAACAAATGGATAGGACTTTTACCCAAACACTCGGAAACACAGCAGATGAAGCGCATGAAAATTACGGAGGCTATATCTATCTGGATACTCGGTTCTCAACCTTTGATATTGATCACAAGCTAACACTTGGTTATTCATCTAATCTTTATAAATACTTTGTGAGTAGTGACTGTTGTATTCGTCAAAGTGGAATGAGTAACCTTTCATTGAATGAACTCAAAAATATACCTGAACCAGAGTGGGGCTCTTCTGTAGGAAATCAACCAAAGTTACCTGTCTGGGATGATCGATATGATAATGTTTTGATTGGAGATGATATTACCTTCAATGATCAATGGTCTGCGATGGTCGGGCTCAACTATGCTACTACAGCCAATAAAGCGAGGGGTATCTTTGGTGATAGTCACTATGAAAAATCTGCACTGACCCCCACTGTTTCACTGCTGTATAAACCAATCAAAGAGGTAACCACCTACGTCTCCTATATGGAAGCGCTTGAGAAAGGTACTATAGTGGGTAATACCTATGCCAATTATGGAAAGATATTCCCTCCACTGGTTAGCAAGCAATATGAAGTGGGTGCGAAATACGATATCAACCCCAACCTGTTATTGAGTACTGCACTATTCAGAATCGAAAAAGCCAACCAGTATTCGGTGAATTGCCCCGGGTTTTGAGGAGGCTCCAACTTTTGAGAGAATGGAGCCATGAATAAACAAAACAAGCGAAACAAGTTTTCCCCTGAAGTTCGTGAACGATCTGTTCGTCTGGTACAGGAGCATCGCGGCGAATATCCATCGCTATGGGCGGCGGTTGAATCAGTTGCACCCAAGATTGGCTGTGTGCCCTCCACGTTGCTGGAATGGGTTAAACGTAGCGAAATTAACAATGGCGCACGCGAAGGTCTGACAAGCAGTGAACGTGATCGCCTCAAGGCGTTGGAGCGTGAGAACAGGGAACTGCGCCGAGCCAATGAGATATTGAAAACAGCCAGTGCTTTTTTCGCCCAGGCGGAGCTCGACCGCGTTCTGAAGAAGTAAACGCTTACATTGACCAGTATCGGAGTATCTATGGGGTCGAGCCAGTCTGCAAGGTGTTGCAGGTTGCCCCTTCAGCGTACTGGCGCCATGCTGCCCGCCAGCGCTATCCACAATTACGCAGTGCGCGGGCTCGCAGAGATGAGTTGTTGATGGCTGATATCCGGCGTGTCTGGCAGGCCAATATGCAAGTCTATGGTGCACGCAAGATCTGGTATCAATTGCAACGTGAAGGTGTGACTGTGGCGCGTTGTACGGTTGAACGTCTGATGCGCCAGCTGGGTTTACAAGGTGCCCGACGGGGCAAAATCATTCGCACCACTGTTGTCCGGCAGAACGCGACTTGCCCGCGCGATCTCGTCAACCGGATGTTTCATGCCAATCGGCCCAATCAGCTGTGGGTCTCGGACTTCACCTATGTATCAACCTGGCAGGGCTGGTTGTACGTGGCTTTTGTTATCGATGTATTTGCCCGCCGCATCGTTGGCTGGCGTGTCAGCAGCACCATGAGTACGGGTTTTGTGCTTGATGCGCTGGAGCAGGCTTTGTATGATCGCCGTCCTGCTGATACCCTGATTCATCATTCCGACAGAGGATCGCAATACGTGTCGATCCGCTATACCGAACGCCTGGCACAAGCCGGTATTGAACCGTCTGTCGGCAGTCGCGGTGACAGTTACGATAATGCGCTGGCTGAAACGATCAATGGCCTGTACAAGGCTGAACTGATACACAGGAGAGCTCCCTGGAAAACCAGGGCTGCTGTGGAGCTGGCAACTTTGGAATGGGTCGCCTGGTATAACCATCAACGCCTGCTTGGATCTATCGGGTATATTCCTCCAGCTCAGGCTGAAGAAAACTACCGACAAACCCAGGATAATAAGGCCTTGATGAACACTTTACTTTAACCAAATAGCCTCCTCGATTGTCGGGACGGTTCATCGGATCGTGCAACGCCAATTCCGAGTTATGTGCAAGACGGTCTGCAAGTACATAACGGGGTGGAATTAGTCCTGACTGGAAAAGTAACCGACAACTTAACTATCATAGGGGGCGGCACCCTGATGGACATCAGTGTAGAAAAATCCAATGATCCTGCTCTGGAAGGAAAGAAGCCGACTAATGCTGCTTCCCGGATGGGAAAAATTTATGCGGAGTATGCTCTTCCATGGATTACTGGACTGAGCCTAACTGGCGGTATTTACTATACCGGTGAAAAATATGGCGATAACGCCAATACCGATAAGATTCCCAGCTATACCCTGTACGATATCGGTGCACGGTACACCACCCGTTTACTCGACAAAGCGCTGACGGTACGTCTAAATGTCATCAATCTGACCGGTAAAAATTATTGGCAAAACGAATATACTTTGGGTGCCCCAAGAACTGTTGCATTTTCTGTCAGTACGATGTTTTAAAATTTCCCGTCCATAATTGATCATTCTCACGCTCTGCATGGGAATGATCAATTAATTTCACATATCCGTGCTTCGCGGATGTTACCGGCAGTGTAAAAATAATCCCCTAACGGCGATTGAAAATTGATCTCTGAATTAAGCTGACCACTTTTTTTACGAAGTGACCTCTATTGTTAACACAGGAGATAGCAATGATGATCAGGGTGTTAACAAGCAGGGGAAGACGGTGTATCACGCAATACGGTCAAGAAATATCTCAGTGATCAGGAAATTTGCCTTGAACCTCAGGCGGCAGTAGAATTCCAACTAGGAATTCTTACTTTTTGGGAGCCAAGAATATGCAAGTTACTGACAAAGGACAAGTTACGATCCCCAAACGCCTGCGCGATGCTGCCGGCTTTCTGCCCGGCAGCCAGGTCACCTTCTCGTTGGAAGGAGGAAAGATCATCATCAGCAAGGCCGGCATGGGAATTGACGACCGACGTAAGTCGCTGCGCGCTGCTGCCGCAAAGGTACGCAAAAGCCTGGATGAGCCATTCAAGCAGATGAACAGCAACGACATCATCGCGTTCCTGCGCCCGGATGGCGACGATTGTGCATGACTTGTCCAAATATGACGGCTCGGCAGGTTTCTTAGTCGATACCAATATTTGGATCGACTGCATGGACACCGATAGCCGGTGGCACGACTGGGCCGTGGATCAGCTTCAGATCTGTAGCGAGCAGGCGCCACTGCACATCAATCTGATGATCTACACTGAGTTGCTTATCCCGGGACCAGACATAGACGCTCTGGATACGATGCTCGATATCTACGATACCCTGCGCAGTCCCTTACCATGGTCGTGTGCCGGGCTGGCGGCGAAAGCCTATCTGAACTATCGTCGTCGAGGTGGCACTCGACTCGTACCGTTGCCGGATTTCTACATTGGCGCCCATGCGGCTGTTGCCAATCTAAGTGTGCTCAGTCGGGATGTAAAACCTTATCGCAACTATTTTCAGCGCTTGCGCTGCGTCGGTCCGAACGAGACAGCCGAGCAGCATACAGACGGATAGAAATAACCAATCAACATACAAGCAGGTACGACATATATGCCCTATTTGCATCATACAAATGACTACAGACAATAAGGGAAATCTTATTTACCGATATAGCGAAGCTCAGATAGATTGATTATAATTTACAGATGACTTATCCCATTTCATTTCGCCGCAAAGTTTTATCTGTTCGAGAGAAGGAAGGACTCACCATAGTGCAAACGGCAGCCCGTTTTTGTGTAGGAATTGCCAGCGTGACACGCTGGATAAAAAATCCTGTTCCTCAGGAGACCCGTAACAAACCGGCAACGAAGATCGACATGGCTGCGCTGGCTCGTGATGTACGGGAATTTCCAGACGCCTATCAGGCCGAACGGGCTCGTCGACTGGGTGTGAGCGAAAAAGGTATCGGCCACGCACTAAGGCGTATGAACATCAGCTATAAAAAAAACACTGCAGCATCCCAAAGCGGACGAAGACGAACGGCGCATCTTCCAGAGACGATTAAAGCGTATCAAGCTCAAAACCGTGTCATCGTCTATATTGATGAAAGTGGTTTTGCTCACGATATGCCACGAACACACGGGTACGCGCCCATTGGCAAGCGATGTCATGGAGTGTGTGATTGGCACGCAAGAGGCCGTGTCAATGTCATCGGCGCATTAATCGATAAATGTCTGCTGACGGTGGGATTGTTCGAAAGCAATATCGATGCAGATACTTTTTTCGGCTGGACGATACACGATCTGTTGCCAAAACTCCCGCCAGCGTCAGTCGTGGTCATGGATAACGCGACCTTTCACAAGAGGCTGGATATTCAAAATGCAATCACACAAGCCGGACATACGCTTGAATATCTGCCAGTGTATTCACCTGACCTTAATCCTATTGAGCACAAATGGGCTCAAACCAAAGCAATCAGAAAACAACAAAACCAAACCGTTGAGCAACTCTTTAAGATCGAATCATTTTATGTGACGTAGGCTATAGCTGACGCGTGAAACCCCTCGCGTGTTGACTGATCTTTGAGACGGATTGCAGTAAACTTTGAAATGCACAGCACCAGTAAGTGATCCTGCCACTGATTTTTTAGTGCATACAGCTATGTTACCTGCGCCTGTAGCATCAATTTCAACATTATCTACTGTGAAATCTCTTGCTGTTGTATCACCCGCCCCGGATAGATTTAACTTAAGCGTGCTTGCCTGACCTTCGATATTCATCCTGCCGGCGCCGCTTTTTCTGACAGATAAACCATCAGAAAAGTCACCATAAATATTTGTGCTACCCGCCCCGGAGATTTTGAGTTTTTGAAGCGTAGTACTTTCCACAACCACATTGAGATTGCCATTTCCTAAGCCTGGCCTGCGGATGATTAATACTCCATTGGATGAATTGACCTCAACAGATTCCACATAATTGCTATCTCCAGAGATTGTGGCTTTGTTTTCACCACCGGTTTTTATTTCAGTATTGAACGCACCCGATAAAACCAGTGATGTATACGGTTCAGGCGAATAGGATTTGCTGACAGCTGTGCCAGCTGGTGTCATTGCGTTTTGTTCATTGTTACTCGAACAATTTACACTTGAATATGAAACACTGTTTCCTGAACGGGAATAGGCGGACGCAGAGCCACCCTCAGCACAGCTAACGCTGGTTGAAGTACCAGCAACGCTTACGTTGATGCTAAGCAACAGCATTATTGAAACGGTTGCTTTCTTCAAGATCTGATTCCGCATAAAAATTTTCCGTATGCTCTAAGAACCTGTTTACGATCTTTTGAGCAGTAATGCCAGGAAAGCCAGATGAATGAACTGCAGACTGGTGTTGAGCTTACGCTCGCAGTTTTTCCATAATCTTCTGCTCTTCTCCAGCCAGGCGAAACTACGCTCGACGATCCAGCGTTTGGGCATAACTTTGAAGGTATGCAGTTCACTGCGCCTGGCAATCTGCACCGTGACAGCTTCGCCCAGAATTTCTCGCACGCCTTCAGCGAATGGTTCTCCAGTATAGCCACTATCGCACAGCAAACTTTGTACTTGCCCCAAGCCCAGCCTGCAGCGCTCCAGAGCTTGCAATGCACCTTTACGGTCAGTCACTTCCGCCGTCGTCACCGCAATAGCATGCGGCAAACCCTGGGTATCAACAGCGATATGGCGCTTGATACCCGATACCTTCTTGCCAGCGTCATAACCTTTCTGGTCGGCCGTGTCTGTGTTTTCACGCTCTGCGCGTCCATGATCAAGAGCGCGCTGCAAACGTTGCGCCCCTGTTTCTCTCGGACCGCGCCAACCTGATTTTTTGAGTGCCCGCTCCAATACGCTCACGCCGTACTGGTCGGGCTCACTCCACTTGCTCCAATAAGCATATACACTCTGCCACTTGGGAAACTCTCCGGGTAGGAATCTCCATTGGCAACCAGTGCGCAGCAGGTACAGCACCGCGCAGAACACCTCGTACAGATCCACCTTCGTGGGCTTGGTCCTGCGTCGTACGCTGCGCAATAGCAGCTCTATCTCGGCAAACTTCTCTCTACTGATATCGCTGGCATACTCGATTCTTTTCATCCATGCATTATCAGGGATAACAAAAAGATCGTAAACAGGTTCTAATACTACAGTCGTAGATAATGATGAGAGAATATAGCCTGAATCAACGATGAGGTGGGTTTGGGTATGATGTCACAACTACATGATTGGGCGAAGGAGCTGGAGGTAGTGCACGAGCGGCTTGGGAGTTTATTCAAGCGCAGCGAGCCACGCCAACGCAGTCTTGCGTACCTGAAGGGCCTGTTGAGCACGGTAGAGCGCAAGAACGGCTGGCAACTGGCCGAATGGATGGGCGAGACAACACCCGATGGGGTGCAACATTTGCTGGAACGCGCACAGTGGGATGCTGATGCGGCGCGTGACGTGCTGCGCGATTACGTTGTCGAGCAGGTGGGTGATCCAGACGGCGTGCTGATCGTTGATGAGACAGGTTTTGTCAAGAAAGGAACCCACTCGGTTGGTGTGCAGCGCCAGTACAGCGGTACGGCTGGGCGTATCGAGAACAGCCAGATCGGCGTGTTTTGTGCTATGCCGGCGCCGGTGGCAGTGCTTTCATCGACCGTGAACTTTATATTCCGCGCCAGTGGACGGATGATCGTTCACGCTGCGAGGCTGCAGGCATTGCACAGGAGGTGGAATTTGCGACCAAACCCCAGCTGGCACGCAAGATGATCGAGCGAGCGCTGGATGTGGGCGTGCCCTGTGGGTGGATCACAGGCGATGAGGTTTACGGTAGAGACCGGCATCTGCGGGTATGGCTGGAGTCACGCGAGCAGGCCTTCGTACTGGCTGTAGCCAGGAGTGAACCGCTGTGGTGGCAGGGGCCACAGCACGTGAAAGCCGAGGAGATTGCACAAGCGCTACCAGCACGTGCATGGCGTCATCTGTCGGCAGGCGCTGGAGCCAAAGGTGAACGTCTGTACGACTGGGCGCTGGTACCGCTGTGGCGGCTGCAATTGACACAGAAGGAGCGTCGCTTCGGACACTATCTGCTGGTGCGGCGCAGTCTGGATGAGCATCAGGAGTTGGCCTATTATGTGGTGCATACCAGGCGCTCGCAGGCTCAGCTCAAGCGTTTGGTGCAGATCGCTGGCAGACGTTGGGAGATTGAGATCGGCTTTGAGGCCACCAAAGGCGAGTGCGGACTTGATCATTACGAGGTGCGCCGCTGGCAGGGCTGGTATCGCCACATCACACTGGCGCTACTGGCCCATGCGGTGCTGGTGGCCCTGCGGGTGCGGGAGAAAAAAACACACACCCGGCCTGATTGCCCTGAGCGTGCTCGAGTTGCGTAAGCTGTTATCGCATCTGCTGTGGCACACCAGCCAGGCTATCGAACATGTGCTGCACTGGTCCGTGTGGCGTAGAAAACATCAACACAGAGCCCGACAAGCTCACTACCAACGCAGAGGGTTCTCTCCTCCCGAATAAAATATATACGGCTGTAGTACTAAGGAACCTCTGCACGCATCCTCCATGAGCCGCATTGCAGGCAAAATCATGATGATCGCAAGGAGCGCAACGAAGATCGTAGTTATTCTACGATGCCGAGGCGCGTGATTTTGCCACAACCCTTCAGGGCACTGGTTTTGCAGATGGACTGCAGCGTTGAATTCGTTGTGAAGGGAGTAGCCATTCACTGCCTCACTCGCCTTGCATTCCATCCGCAAAACACAGTGTGCGACCATGTGGGATGCGTGCAGAGGTTCCCTAACCCGATCAAGCTACGATTTTACCGCTACACAGTAGCGCAGTAGGATGTAGTGAGGTACAAACCGCATCCTACTAATTTATATATATTTTTTACCAACCCCAATATATTCCATATAAATATAAATTACAGCTGATTAGCCATAATAACAAAGAGGTTGAAAATAGATTTAAAAAATATCTATGATTAGCAGTTACAAAATTTTATGGAGAGAAAATGAAAAAACAGTCTTGTTCACACACAACCGAAGATGTTCCGTTTCCACAAGCCAATCGGAGGAAATTTCTTCAGCTCGCTGCGCTTGGTAGTAGCATAGGTTTATTTTCAGTGGTATCAGGGATATCAGAAGCCCGTGCAGAAAAAAAAGCAGGTACATTACTGCTAAGTTGTATGGATTACCGCCTGATGGATGAAATTGAACGCTACATGCTCCGTCGAGGGTTGTACCACAACTATGACCATATTGTATTGGCCGGTGCTTCACTGGGTGCTGTTACAGATAAATATCCTGCCTGGAGCAGGACTTTTTGGGATCATCTCGACCTGGCGGTCAATCTACACGAGATACACACCGTTATGGTGATGGATCATCGTGACTGTGGTGCATATAAGATATTACTTGGAGAAGATTACTCCAAGGATACAGATAGAGAAACGGCAGAACACACTATAAAACTCACACAGCTCAAAGATATGATCAATAAAAAATATCCAAAAATAGAGGTTGAAACACTGTTGATGGGGCTGAATGGTGAAGTAGAAGCTATTCCAACTGCTGTAGCAAAACAGGGGTAAGGAGAATATCTGATAATCCAGCATAGTAGGATACGGTGTGAGGTATGAACCCGCATCCTACTGTGTTGATCACATTTTTCGAAACAACACCACTATTTCCCAGAAGCTAATAGCAGCACACGCCAGCGCACCCTGCGCTTTTCCACTGTCCAGAGCTTGTTGGGCAGCCATCGTTAATCGCGTTTGATTACAGCAATCGGAATGCCAGTGCGGCAATGAGCGTGGGGATTGCTGCAGTCAGCAACAGCCTGAAGGGATGCACCGCCTCATCATCGAAATGATTACGCAGGATAGCTATACCCGCCGGATTGGGTGCATTCGCAATGAGGGTCAGCCCTCCTCCCGTCACTGCACCACTGACGAGGGCATATTTGAGATCGTCGGATAATCCTTCGACCAGCGAACCCAGATAGGTCAGTGCTGCGTTGTCGGTCACTGCGGTCAGCAGGGTTGCACCGAGGAACATCTGGTCGCTGGTCATGCTCATCAGCAGCGGTTGCAACCACCACTGCTGCTGGCCGCCCAACACTACCAGCCCGGCCAGAAAAAAGGCAACCAGCAGACCTTCACGCAGAATCAGTCGATCCTGATATTGCTGATAGGCGTGGGTAATTCCCAGAAAAAACAGGAACAGCCCCATGAACATGGCCGGGTGATGAGAGAACATCACGATGCCCGCAAGAAACGCCAGATGCACCCCGGCCAGCACAGGCGGTACAGCCTCATGACGATTGTTCTCGGTTACCGGCAACAGCCGCAGTTCTTCACGGAACAGCAATGTGACACACAGCGCATTCACCACTACGGCGATGGCTGCCTTCCAGCCGAAAGTCGTCAGCATGAAAGCCGTATCCCAATTCCATTTACTTGCCACCATCAGAACGGGGGGTGCGGCAAAATGTGTCAATGTACCGCCGATGGAAATATTGACGAACAGTACAGCCAGGATGGCGTACTTCATGTGTGCAGAGATCCCTTTCGCGAAAATATGTTCGGCCAGGATCAGTGCAGCCAGTGTCATGGCAGCAGGCTCGGTAATGAACGAACCGAGCAGAGGAATCAATGTCAGGATGGTAAAGCAGAATCCCATACCGCCCGGCAGGGGAATGAGGCGAGTGGCCAAATGAACCGCAGCCATCGCTGTCTGCAGGATCGGGCGGGTACCTGCAATCACCATGATGGCAAAAACGAACATTGGTTCGGTGAAATTGCGGGAATCAACGTAATGTATCGCTGCGGCTTCACCTTCGATGGTGAACAGAGCTATCACCAGCACCAGTGCCCAGAAGCCAAACACCACCTCCACTTCACCCAGCAGATGCCACAGCCCGGCATGTGCAGGTTGGATATACGCCAGTCGCTTGAAGAATCCGGTGCTAAAAGTGTGCAGGATGGCAAGGGCAAACAACCCTGCACCCATCAGTTCGATGAGGGTCGGTGTCATGTTTTATCCTGGAATATCAAGCCCGTACCCTCCGTGCTTTGCCAGCAGGTGAAAGGTCATACCCCTTGCTTGAGACTTGCTTCGATGAATGTATCCAGATCACCATCGAGTACAGCCTGGGTATTGCCGATCTCGATATTGGTGCGCAAATCCTTGATACGGGACTGATCCAGCACATAAGAGCGAATCTGGTGACCCCAGGCGATATCGGTTTTGGAATCTTCGATGGCCTGTTTGGTCTCGTTACGTTTTCTCAGTTCTGCTTCATACAAACGGGATTTCAGTACTGTCATGGCATCAGCACGGTTGCGGTGTTGGGAGCGGCCACTCTGGCATTGAACGACGATACCGGTTGGAATATGCGTGATCCGGACAGCTGAATCGGTTTTATTGATATGCTGCCCGCCCGCGCCTGAGGCACGAAAGGTATCTACCCGCAAATCGGCTGGATTGATGTCGATTTCGATACTGTCATCCACTTCCGGATAGACAAACACGCTGGCAAAGGAAGTATGCCGCCGGTTACCGGAATCAAATGGTGATTTACGCACCAGCCGGTGCACACCCGTTTCTGTGCGCAGATAGCCATAGGCATATTCACCGCTTATCTTGAGCGTGGCACTCTTGATACCAGCTACATCGCCAGGAGATTCTTCCAGCAGTTCCACCTCCAGCCCGCGCCGTTCACAGTAGCGCAGATACATTCTTTCCAGCATCGATGCCCAGTCTTGCGCTTCAGTTCCACCCGAACCGGACTGGATATCGACAAAACAGTTATTAGGATCCATCGGATCGGAAAACATCCGGCGAAACTCCATACCAGCCAGTGCCTGATCGAGTTCTGCGACATCATCGGCAATGCTTTGCAGGGTTTCTTTGTCGTTTTCTTCCTGGGCAATCTGCAGCAGTTCATGCGTATCCCGCAATTGACGATCGACCGATTGCAGAGTATGTACGATATTTTCGAGAGATTTTTTCTCACGCCCCATTTCCTGGGCGCGATCCGGATCATTCCAGATGGCGGGATCTTCAGACTGGCGTTCCAGCTCCGTCAGCCGTATTTGCTTGGCATCGAAGTCAAAGATACCTCCGCAAATCAAGACTTCTTTGCTTCATACCTTCCAGCTGTTCGGTCATTGCATTGATTTGTTCGACTTCCATGACAGTATCCTACCCAAAGCAGTTGATTATACTGTAAGTCTAGTAATGATAGTGTGCGCCGATACCGAGATATTCTACCTTTTCCCTGAAGAACTGGCCGGTAGGGGAATATCCGTTGAAGTATTCAAGCAGAAATTGAAGTTTCCTGTTGAAGGCCTGAAAATTATCGAACTGAATACCGGCTCTGGCAGATATATCAGCATTCCAGTTATTCTGTTCGTAATTCTTGATATCCACGGCAAAAACCGGCCGTACCAATGCAAACTCCATTTGCCACGGACTTCTGAACTCTATACCGTATTGCGCTGACCAGGGCTTGATCGCCGACGGTTCTTTGCGAAAAATCCCACCACCCCCGCCATAAACACGTATTCCATACGGGAATTCATAGGAAAGTCTGAGATCGGCGGCCTCATAACTAAGATTGATACGCTCTATATCAGTGAGTTTTCTCAACAGGAATTCATCGCCAAGATGAGAACTCTGATGATAAATACGGGCAAAGGCGGAAGCATTACCTGCCCGTACGCTGGTATAGATTCCTCCGATAAAATCGGTATTGATGAGATCAGTTGAGGAAGCGCCCAGGTTGAAATCACTGAATATACCGGCCTGGAGCCCGACCTCCCACTGCACAATCGATTGCCCGATATTGGCACGGTAAAATGGTATCGTTTCACCGAAGCTGACAGAGCCATTATGGTTACCGTCTACATTTCTTCCCACATAATTACGGTAGGCAGCCGAGAAATGATTCCAGCGTGGGTCAGCCAGTAATGGCTTGAATAAATGACCTTCCGGCAGGGGGCCAGTTGCCAGCATCGTTGAGCGTGTTGCCAAAGCGCCTTTATCGACAATCGCCTCATCTGGCTCCGGAGAAGCAAGTGAAGGTTGCTGTGCGGTATATTCCACTATTTCCACTCTGGTAACACCGGGAATCTCCGAGAACAACTGCGTAATCCTGGTACGGTCTTCTGCCGGCAATTTGTCAGCTGGCAGCGTAATATTGCCATTCCGCACGGTTAATGAAGGGAGATCGATCCCGAACTGAAATTTCAGAATGGCTGCAGCATAACCAGCGATATAGGAATCATCTGATGCCGGTGTCGCAGCACTTACAGGGAAAGTACAGAATATTGCGGCTATGATAATTGACAGAAATCGCACAATATCACCTTGGCAGGAAGAATTTTTGATCCTGATAACAGGCAGGCGTAATGGGATATTCAGGTATCCCCTGCTCTCTGTTAAAACCGGATAAAAAATAACACTCTTCTTTTCCAGCCAGGCGTTTGAAAGACTGCCTGGCTGAAAAGTACACAACTCAGCTTATTTCAGGAGCACCGGTCAGTTGATGCAGCCGGGCAACCGCTGCCGCATCCAGACCCAGCAGTTTTGCCAGCTCGCGCAGGTAGTTCTCTTCCTTTTCGGTATCGACATTGATCGCCAGTAATGAGGCACTGTAAACCTCGGCTGCAACGACCTGATTCGGCACCTCGGCTACCAGCGCAGCCATATCCGCAGGACGACGTAATTCCTCGTCTACCAGTTGTCGCTCGGCCTCGGTAACACCATCCTCACCCACCTTGCCCAGAATACGCGCGTTCTCCTGTTCATCGATGATACCATCCGCCTTTGCGGCAGCAATCATCGCACGCACGATCAAACGCTGGGTATCCGGGTCATCAATTGCTTCCATGGCATATCGATCGATATCAGCTGCACTGGCTGAAGTATTGCCGGCAGCCAGGTGTCCTTTCAGCGCATTCAGTGCCAGAGAACCGAGAATTGCCATAGCACTGCCGCCAAGTGCTCCTTTGCTTGCTTTGACACCTCCACTCAACAATGCTCCTGCGAGCGCACCAATGCCGGTCAGTTGACTTCCAGTCAGCTTACCTGTCTGTTTGCTGCCAAAGAAACCGCGTATCAGATTGAGCAAACCACCGCTGGTCGATGCAGAGTCACGCCCGCTACCATTATCATTGTCATTCAGTAAGTTTCTGAGAAACTGCTCCAGTTTGCCACCAGCCCCGTCCAGTTCCAGTGAACCGAGAGCCTGATCCAGGCGCGAACGACTTTGTCCTGAGATACCCTGTTGCAGAAACTGACCGATAATGTTTGCAAAACTCATAGTTATATACTCCTTGTGGTTGGCCCTACGTGTATGAAAACGATCAATTACACCGACGGCCACCATTTAGTTTTGCCTGTACCACGATGATGGTCAGTCGACCTTCAACTGCTGTTACGATGGATGATAAATGAGTAAAAACGACTTCTGTTTCTATTTTATTTTACCGGACGATACTTCAAAGCCAGTCTGATTGGCAAGAATTTTCTCTCTAAGCCAAAGCATCCGAAATCACCTTATGATCAGGCATTCGACAGGGTGCAATTAATCAAATACTTCATTTCCTGTCGGTTCAAGGTGAGTCGTTTCATTCATCTCCTGGCGGAATCGGGATAATTCGTAATACATTCTAAAACGTGCCCGGTTGATATTGCCCAACGGCCGGTGTTCAGGAAGGCAATGCCAGGGATTCATTTTCAGACGCTTGGAAAACTCGAACTGCGCATCCGAATCGAATTTCTGTCTGGGAATATGGATGGTAGCAGCAGGAATGAATGAAGAAAGCTTTTCCGGCCAGCGCACTGAGCTGTCCTCGATAGGCATCAAATGGGGATCAGTTTGTACCTGGATCATGAGATCAAACTCGACATCTTTTTCATTGAGCGTCTTGATCATGTTCTCCCGTAAATAGTTGAACGGTGGTGTGCCAAAAGGCAAGCCAGGAATATGCCTTTCAACCTCTTTCGTTTTTGGCACAAATGAATACATCATTGCCTGGCCTTCACCCAGCAGATAAGGTGTACAGCTCCAGTAGCGCTGTCCCAGCGGATTGTACTGAGTTGCTGTCCACAGGCTCTGCATGAAAAAATCGAGCAAGTGAGAATCTTTCGGATTGAGAAAGTAATAAAGTGTCATATCCACCAGACTCCAGTATTGCAACTTGGCGTTTTCCCGCGTGTTGGGCGTAACGAATGTCGCCCCTCCGCTGGTTGCAATGAAGTCTTGCGTCAATTTTTCTTCACTCATCAGTTTCTCGCCCGGCACCCCCATGATTTTCATTGCCATACTCATAAATCCGACATCATTAATATCAGCAGGCACATTCGGGCCCGGTCCGGAATAGCGGATATATGCCGGATAACTGCGCGGATTGGCAAAAATACCTTTGCGGCAATGCTCCGGCAGATCATCCCGGATAGTAATGGTGGCACGCACGATACCGTGTGTTTTGGTATTACCCCCTCGTTCATAACCTCCCGGTTTGAAGCGCCCGCGCATCTGATCCATCATGAGATCGATAATTTTGTTCAGGCTTTCTTCTTCGTCGGGATCAAATCTTTCTTCCGCCAGTTCAAGATCAGAATCCTTGTTCTTGCGTCGCCGATTAATCAGAAACTGGATCAATCTTGAGCCAGGTTCGCGAAAAAGATAATCCCACTGCGGTCGAAACCAGGGTTCCAATCGACGCTCGATGCGCAGCAACAAAATCAGGAAATTATGAATCGCTTTGAGTACCCGGTTTTTGATTGTCATGTTCATGATGAACCGCCGTTTCCGTTAGCAGGTAAAGCTGAAATGTATTTGAGTGCACGCAACCCGGGCATGAAAAAATATCCGCCACCCAGTACAGTCGTAAACTGCGGTAAATGACAGGTTTTTTGCATCGGTCCGGATGAAGTGGGGCGATTGAAATGATCCGTGCTGTTACCGTTTATCATCGGTTCACGATTTCCCAGCAAGGGATCCGGCTCCTCCTGCAAGCCACCAAATTTGCCATTCACAATCCAGGCATTCTGGACAAATTCAAACTGTCGCCCTATGTTGGCTACCAGGCAGATGAACTGCAAACCACGTTCAGCAGCAGGTGCATCCGGTTTGACAGCGTCTCCCGGTGCAAGGACAGGGCCATAGCTGCGACCACGCCGCAACAAACGGTGAAAACGAGAAGAAGCAATGAGATCTTCCTCCGGTTTTTGTCCAAACCCCAGGATTTTAACCAGCCGGTTTATCAGTGCGATCGCACCGGTACCCGTTACAGCCGTCGGCAAATCGCCTGTCCGGGGATTAGCCCTGCGCACATGAGCACTGACTGGGCAATGATTCCCTTTCGGATCGAGGTCATAGGTAAAATGATTGCCATGATCCTTGGGCAAAATTCCCGGAATGTGCTCCGCAATCAAGGGCGTACCATTCCGTTCTCTGCCCACCATCGATGCGGCAAGCCGCTCCCGCTTCTCCGGGATGGAATCCGATACCTTGTCGAGAAATTGCCAGAAACCGGGAACATTCTGCTCCAGTTGCCGAAGTACCAGATACGTTCCATTGCGGCCAAAATCTTTCCGTGCAGGATCATCTTTGGCATCCGGCAGATTCACGGCAAACCGGTCTTTTTGAAGGTCGATCAACGGTCGTGCAGTGTATTGCCCATATTCATTGGGATAACCAAGCACCATCTCGCCGGCAGCCAGTAAATTGGTGTAGCGGTCGTTTGCATGTGAATCCGTATCATGCCGATCTGCCCAGTCAATCGCGGGCTGACTGATCCCATCCTCAAACCCGAAAGGATCAGTTCGCCCCATGTCCGAGGTGGGCAGATACTGCAGCAGCTGAAATGCCTGTGAGAAATACTCGCCTTCTACTGTCGCTTTCCAGGCATCAAGCCCCCCCTTTCTGGCATAAAGCAATAACAAGATATGCGGTACGTCTGCACCCTCCCCCCATTTCCAGTACTTCGGCGCATTGTGTCCAATATCACCGAGCCGACGAGAGCAGTTTTCATTTCTGGTCATGCCATGAACGAATTCATCGGAAAAACCATCAATAATGGATTCATCAATGCCCAATGCACGCAAACCCTGCACGGAAAAAGCGATCTGCAGCGCCGTATCAGGCGGTGGATGAATTGCAATGGCACTGCTGACCGGCGCTGTGCTCAGCCATTGTCTGGCGGCACTGGCATCCGCAATTTTCAGCAACATGAAGCAGGTATCAGCCAGCTTTCCGTATCCAAAACGCAGCAATCCCTGTACATCATCGAATTCAAAATTGCCGGATTCTTTCATGTATATACCCCCTCTCAGATCAGGCTGAGCCATTCACGGATTTCCGCATCATCCGACTGACGAATTTCCACGCCTTGCCGAATACGGCTGTTGCGCACCAGATCAACGGCGGTCAGTCCCGGATAAGCCTTGTACCAGACCTCGGTAGGTATCTGATGCCGCCTTTGCGTGTATTTGAATGCATGCTCACGCTGCGCGCCTTCCTTAATCATCCACCTTGTCGTCGGGTAGCCGACAGCATTGCTAAAGGTCAGGTTCAGCCCCCAGCCAACCTTGTTGATAAAATCATCCATATAGCTTTCGTGGCTGCCATCGTAATTACTGGCAAAGAAAACGCGATGGTTGTTATCCATGAATACCCAGCGGGCAAAATGGATCGTTTTGATGCGCGCAAGAAAGCCGTGATTGTAAACATGCCTGGCAAACCAGTCGGTCAGCAGGAGGATGAATTTAAAGGTCAACAGGCGGAACAACCCTGGTTTTACATCCCCAAACACGCTGTATTGATTACTGACATCCCAATCTTCCTGTTCGGAAAGCACTTCGATATGTGAGTAGGCAGGCCGGATGAAGAGTTCGGGATCAGAGCGCTCCCGCTTTCTCAACCATAATGCAAAGAAGGGAGCAATCACCAATAGCAATGGAGAGAAAAGCAACAGGACCAGCGGCACGCCGATTTTATGCAGCAGATTACGGGTTCTCCATTCACTCGGCGTTGGCTCCGGCGGGGAAAGCACAAGCCTGCCTTTATACTTTTCCATTTCGACATGTGACAAAAGCTTTTGCCGTAGAGTATGAATATTTTCCCGCCCGACCTCTGCAACAATTTTCTGTAAACAGTCAGACAGGCTGTGATGTAGCGCTGCTTCTTCATGGATCTGCCTGACGGTTCGACCCACCCAGTTAACATAATTGGCGCCGGGGCTGACATTACGCATCTTCATCCACTCCAGCAAATTCTGATTTTCCGTAGAGAAATCATCACAGTGGGAGAAGATTTTTGTCAGCCCCGATTCTGCACGTTCCACGAGCTCTGCCAGGAAAGTGTGCATATCCCCGTCGATGTCACCCAGGAAAGCAAGCATGGGCCGCCATGGCCGTGGTTTTACACCGAACTCTTTAATCTCTTGTAGCGTTTTTGCTTCTATGATCACAAACCGTGCAAAATGCAAGCGATCCAGTTTCCCGAATGGAATCAGGTCATTATCAGGATCAGCATGCCCGGGGATTGTATTCATCGAAGCGAGCAAGGTACGCAAATCCTGCAGTTGCCCAACACGTATCGTCGCAGCAATCATGAAGGCAGATTGAGGTGTCATGGTCTTCTATCCCGAAAACAGTTGGACAGCGCGTTATTGGGTGTCGCTTTGCGTCAGGGCAAAATCCAGGACGCGCGTTTTGCCCCACCAGACTTTTCCAAGATAAACACCAGGCTCAACCTCGCGAATCTCATCGCGAATCACTTTGGCAACGAATGAAGTTTTAGAGTAATCAATGACGATGGTGTCTTGCCCGTCGAGCCAACTCTTATCGCGATACACCTTGGCAACGATAAACGTCAAACCAAACGGCGTAATCTTGTTGACAAGGACACCCGCCTGACCGCCTGGACAAAATAAATCAAATACCTTGCCCTGCCAGGCAAAAAGGCGTGCAAAAGCAGCCACTGTTTTTGAAAAGAATGATCCCGCCAGAATTGCCGTGCCGCGTGTATCGCCTGTCGGAATATTTCCCGGCGTGGCATGACGATAGATTTCATCCAGTTCTTCACGTGATTTCCCCAACCAAGCTCTGACCGTATTATTCATTTCAGTTACTCCTCATGGTTATACCAAAAACAAATAAACAGAATCGTCTGACAACACGTGATCCGAAACAGGATGATCCAGGACAAGCACCTTACCTATTCAACAAGCTGACCCCCCCTCGCAGAAAAGAATCAATCTGTATCGAATTCAAAGACCACACTCACAATAACTTTATTCCTGGTTTACCCAATATGCAATTGTTTGATCGCCTCAAAACAGAAAAACAGGATTATGCTGAATAACTATTGGCTATCTAATTTTCTCTAAAATTAATTCAAACATAGTAATACCCTCAGTAGAAAAAGGGATATATTATGAAAGCATACTGCAGTAATGGCTTCAAACTTTAGCTTGCCCTGATCAACATTTAACTGGAGATCATCATGAAAACATGTAGAAATATCTTTTATTTCACCGGGATCAGCTTGGTTTTACTTCTTGCAGGATGTTCAGATGATTTATCTCTGAAAATTGCAGCCGAATGTATCAAAGGTAATCACATCCAGTCCGGATCGGTTCTGGATGAAGCACAGTGTGTAAACAGATCTGCAGAGAGCTTTCCGGGAGCGGATGAAGATTATTTCAAGGACATGGATTATGGAATCAGTCAGACTCCTGATAAGGTAGTCGCTGCCCTTGAGCCCTTCGTGCCCGGCGTTTCACAGAATCCGGACGAGGCCGTCAAATCGATAGTCAGAGGCCGAAACAACTGGATCGTCTGGACGGGTGGTAACGATAAGTTCTGGGATTATATGAGCGTGAAGAGCTTTGGCAGCTTCGACCTGCTGAAAGTGCTATCGAACCATCCCAGACTTGTGAAAAATCCGGGGTACAGCCGCGACAACCGATGGCACTGGTTTGGTCTGGTCAATGAACCGTGTTTCATAAAAAATACCGACGCGCAAGGCAAACTGGTCGGGCGTGAAGATCGTTTCGGCCTATATCTGGATGTACGAGATCCGACCTGTCCTGCTGATCCGTTCGAAAATGAGGAAAAATATCCAGGCGTCAAAATTGGTGCGCGTGGCAAAACCGTGCCAGTGGGGTCTTATTATGGTTATGCGACTGGTATTGTAGGTCTGCGCCTGTTTCCCAATCCCGATTTCAATGAAGCCGCAAAAAAACGCTGGGATGCCGAAAAATATTATTCTGATCCGAATTACTACAATAATCCCAAACTGGTCAAACCGTACCGGGTGGGAATGGCTTGCAGTTTCTGTCACGTAGGACCCAACCCGACCAACCCGCCTGAAGATCCGGAAAATCCGCAGTGGGCCAATCTCAATTCCAATCCCGGGGCACAGTATTTCTGGTTCGACCGGGTATTCGCGTACGAGGCCGATAGAACCAGTTTCGCCTACCAGCATCTCCATACCAACCGGCCGGGTGCTTTGGATACCTCGCTCATCTCCACCGACTACATCAACAATCCGCGTACCATGAACGCTGTTTACAGCCTTCCTGCACGGATGCTGAATACCTTACGCTGGGGTGAAGAAAAATTGAACGGTGGCGAGCGGGATAACAAGCAGTTCAATCATTTCGACGAAATCCCTGCCGACAGCCCGCTCAGAGCCTTTTTCAAAGATCCGGATACGGTACTGACGCCGCGTGTGCTCAAAGATGGTGCGGATTCGGTCGGTGCACTGGGCGCATTGAATCGTGTTTTCATCAATATCGGTTTGTTCAGTGAAGAATGGCTACAGCACATCAATCCCCTGGTAGGAGGAAAGCCGTTTACACCTTTCCCGATCAAAATAGCCGAACAGAATTCCAGCTACTGGCGGGCAACCGAGCAGCAGACGCTGGATGGCGCCTTGTTTTTTCTGGTTGCCACCCCTCCGGATCATTTGAAGGATGCTCCCGGGGGTAAACATTACCTGACCGATGATGAAGAAACTCTGGAACATGGTAAGAAGGTATTTGCCGAGCATTGTGCTGCTTGCCATTCGAGTAAATTACCGGACGAGACAAACAAGTTTTTCCCTGATAAAGGGTGTGTCGGCCCTGATTACTTGAAGTGCTGGAATCAGTATTGGCACTGGACCAACTCACCCGAATTCAAGGAGAAAATGACAAAGCTGGTCATGGAAGAAGACTTTCTCAAAGAGAACTTCCTGTCCACGGAGTTACGCATCCCGGTGACTCTGCTGGAAACCAATATTTGTGCGTCGATCGCGACCAATGCCATCCAGGGAGATACCTGGGACAATTTTTCTTCGACTTCCTACAAAAATTTGCCTTCGGTAGGAAAAGCACTGATCCATCATCCAGTTACACGCAAATCTGCAGATTACGTCATGCCAGACGGGGGACGTGGTTATATTCGTCCACCTTCCCTTTCGAGCATTTGGTCTACAGCACCATTTTTACTGAACAATACGGTCGGGAAATTTTATCCCTCGGGTTCAGTGGAAGATCGTATGAAATCTTTCGAGATCAGTATCGAGCAGCTGCTATGGCCTGAAAAACGCTACTGCGATCAGAAAGATCTGTACTACTACGGACAGGATAAAGAAGGAAAAGGCTCCTATGCCTATGATTCGGAAGCAGCAGGCAGTTGCGAAGGAAAAACCTATCTGACCCGATCCGGCAAAGAAGTACCGGGTATTATCGACCGGACGACAGAAAGGAGTGAGCTAAAAGTACCGAAAGGTTACCTGCCATGGTATGTCAGAATTTTCCCTATTGGTGATGGGTTGGAGCTTGGTCCATTCCCTGAAGGCATTCCTGTGAATCTGGTTTCCAATACCAATATGGAAATGAGCTGGGGGCAGCGGCTTTCTCTTTCGTGGGATCTTGCAAGGGCTATCGGGTGGGATATCTTTGATTTGTGGAAAGCTCAGCAACATCCTGAAAGCATGACTGATGAAGAGCTGCGCAAAATATTGAGCGGGATAGTCGATCCTCTGCTGGAAGTTAACAAATGCCCGGATTTTGTCGTAAACCGCGGGCATTATTTCGGCACAGACTACCTCCCGGCAGAAGAAGGCAGAACAGCGCTCGATGATAACGATAAACGTGCTTTGATCGAGTTTCTCAAGACCATGTAATTCTGTAACGGCGGGTAATCCAACATGCAACCGGAATATCCGCCGTATTTCTCAGTTTACAGATCACGACGCTCTACCCGTTTTCTGCTCCAGGAGATATCTATGATTGAGCCTGCCTCCCCGGAAAATAATCAGATCGATAGTGATAGTGACGAAAAGTTTGACTATATCGTCATCGGCTCCGGTGCAGGAGGTGGGCCAGTCGCCTGCAAACTGGCTCTGGCAGGATTTCGTGTGCTGTTGCTGGAAGCCGGAGGAGATGATGAGCCCTGTGATTACAGGGTTCCGGCATTTCATGCACGTGCTTCGGAAAATGAAGCGCTTCGCTGGGATTACTTTGTTCATCATTATGGCGACAAAGTCCGGCAGGAATATGATTGCAAGTTCAGCAAAGAAAAGAATGGTGTGCTTTACCCTCGCTCGGGCACATTAGGCGGATGTACCGCGCATAATGCCATGGTTCTGATGTATCCCCACAATAGTGACTGGGATTACATTGCCAAACTGATGAATGATCCCAGCTGGCATAGCAGAAATATGCACAAATACTTCCGCCGTCTGGAACGCTGCGAATATGTTCCAAGATGGAAAATCTGGAGTCGCCATGGATTTGACGGCTGGTTGCCAACCAATCCAGCTAACCGCTGGATGCTGTTGAAGGACAAAGTCCTGACAAAACTGACGATCGCCGCAGTGAAAGAATCCCGGCGCATGATGCATCCGCTCAAACGTTTTTTTCTGGGGATTCTGAAATTTATCATTCGCTTCGATCCCAATGACTGGCGTTTGATTCGCAGGATTCCTGAAGGACTGTGCAAAATTCCGATGACGACCCAACACGGCAAGCGGGCCGGTACCAGAGAGTACATCCTGCGGGTTCGGGAACAATGCCCTGACAAATTGATAGTAAGAACCCACTCATTGGTCCAGCGGATCCTGCTCGACGAACATAACAGAGCTTACGGCGTGGTGTATCGTGTGGGCGCTCATCAATATCGCGCTGACCCCCGGCACGAAGAATCAGTTGTCTCCGAAGCCAAAACAGTTTGTGCAAAACGTGAAATCATCATTGCTGCGGGTGCTTTCAATACGCCTCAACTGCTCATGCTATCCGGGATTGGTCCGCGGGAAGAACTGGAAAAACATGAGATCGAGGTAAAAGTAGAACTGCCAGGTGTCGGAAAAAATTTACAGGATCGCTATGAAATCGGCGTGGTAACGAGACTCAAAGAAAACATTCCCCTGATCAAAGGAATGAAATTACGCCCGCCAGAACCTGGAGAAGAGCCAGATCCGCAATACGCGCTGTGGCTCCAGGAAAAAGGACCTTACACCACGAACGGTGCAACGATTGCGCTCATCAAGCGCTCTTCTGCCAGGCATCCAGATGACGATCCGGATCTGTTGATTTTTGGATTGCTCGGTAATTTCAGCGGCTACTATCCAGGCTATGCTCGTGACATTACCCGAGATAGCAGTCGCTATCCTAATGCGCTATGTAATAAGAATGGCGACCACTCCGATACCTGCAAAGAAAATATCTTTACCTGGGCCATTCTCAAGGCACACGCAAGCAACACGGGATATGTCACCTTACGATCCAGCGATCCGCGTGATGTGCCTGACATCAACTTCAACTACTTTCCAGAAAATGAGGATGACGGCAGCAGCGAGAAGGATCTGGATTCAGTAGTAGAGGGCGTGGAAACCGTTCGCAATATTCTCGAAGATTGCGGGGATCTGGTTAATGAAGAAATTCTACCGGGTGCAAACGTCAACAGCCGAGATGAAATCCGTCAGTTCATCAAGGATCAGGCCTGGGGGCACCATGCTTCCTGCACCTGCAAAATGGGACCGCGAAGCGATGAAATGGCCGTCGTCGATAGCCGGTTCCGTGTTTATGGAACCACTGGCCTGCGGATTGTCGATGCTTCAATCTTTCCCAGAATACCGGGTTTTTTTATTGTATCCGCCATCTACATGATCAGTGAAAAGGCCGGTGAAGTCATTATTGAAGATGTAAGGAGTAAACTTGGAAACCACAGCTGATCACTTATCAGCTTCTGTAAACCCTGAGCATTTCGAGTTCGATTTTAACGCCGCAATGCACCCTTCAGCGAGATATTGAACAGGTTCTTACCGAGTAAATGCTTCATCCCCCTCGGCACCGCGCCGGGGTTTCCATTGAGTGCTGTAGTATTCTCCGCGATCTCGCGCCCAGGGATCGAACAGGTTGACCACACCCTGAAGCTCATCCGCCAGCTCGGGCAACGTTCTCAACAGGACTCGCTTCAGCGGAGAAACCGGTTGCCGGTGACCATTGTACGTCCCCTCTTCCATTATTTCCGGGCCTGGCCCATTGTGCATTACCCACTCCACTCCCAGAGTGCTATAGAACTCCGGGCGAAAACTCGAAGTAAAAAACCGGTCGCTGAAGAGCCTGCGTGAAGCATTGAGAACGAACACGACGAACTGGGTTTCTGAAATGGCAAAACCGTGCGGTCGTTTGAATTCCGCCAGCCAGCCGACGACCGTATCGACATCCTCGATATTGTCTACAAGACTGCCGTCGGGATGCCCCAGACAATCGTTAATGGGTGATTTGTCGTCATTCAGCTGGGCGTTTGTGATCAGTCTGGATTCATCGCACCGGTGCTGTCCGTATACCTCACGTAATGTCCGCACGAGCTGCTCCTGTTGGCGACGAACAGACGAATCTCCGGGCACGCGCGGATCGATGAAATCATCGAAGCCGGTCAATTGCTTCAACCCGTACTGCCGACGAAACTCGTTATAGCGCGGAATGCCCCGCTCCCGGTCGCGAATGAGATCGAGTGCAGCAATGTCGATTTGCCGGGTGGATGATTGCAGATGAGGGATCTTCAGGTTTTGCAAAAACCGGGGATGATTCTGGAGCGTCAACACACCTGCCCGCTGACGACCCATGCTGAGCGCCCAGTTTGCCAGGCCTTTCTGCCGCATCGCCCCGGTGGCTTTACCGCGAAAGGTATCGATGACAGGTATTTTCTGCCGAATGATATTCGGATTGTTATGCCATTCACGGTATTCGATCAAATCCGGCAACAAAGGATGCAGTCGATATATCGTGACGAACTCTTCAGGAAAACTGAAAGGAGAACCAAAATGGTTGACTCCGCCATTGATATCTTCGTTGCGGGTGAGTGTCCAGATATCCTTTCTGTTGCGATCGACCAGGGAATAGAGCGGCGCGCCTTCATAGCGATGATTGCCTAACCCGAAAATACCTGCTCCACCAGCGAAAGCGGCATGAAGACTGTTGCTGATACCTTCAGTATCGTCCAGCTGGCGGATAATTTCTCTCAGTACCTCGGATACCGCCGCATGCTCGTGAAATAACCCATGCCAGTTGGCGTTCATCCCCCGATACAGCGGCTCGTTGTACAGCAGCTGCGTCGTCCACTCGAGGGTATGGATCTTGGCGATCTCGGCGGCAATCACCAGTCGGGCTACATTGAATAATTCGCCTGCCGTGACATCCCGGTAACGAATGATCATCTCAGGATGTGCCGGATTCCTCAGGCCGCTGTCAGCATCAGGTGTTTTGGCTGCCTGCTTGCGGAATTCCTCAACAAAAGCATTGTGCTCTCTGGCAAAGACATTGTGAAAAAAACTCAATCCAATGGACCAGTTGTCCGGAAAAGCGACTGCTTCCTGACCTGACCATGCCGGATCGATCGGATCATCCACTTCAAAGGTCGGCAAATATCCGAACTCATCGCCTCTGTCCACGCTTTCTCTTACATGAATCAACGCTAATTTGGCAGCATCCTCGGGATCCCGTTTCACCCGCTGACTGGAGCGCTCGTCATAGCCATAAAGCTGTGAGGCATCCCACCAGGCCGTCACATGATTACGTGTCGTTTTCGGCGCGCGTGTACGATAGAGGTGGCCGTCATGCATGAACGATGCGGGCGGTGTGTCATCATCGATCGGTGCAACATGGATTCTGTCACCTGGCCGGCAGCCCAGCTGGCGGGCTTCCTTCGCTGCCAAAGGCTGTTCGATGTTGTCAATTCGCTGAGTCATACAACCCACCGTCATCCACGCTGACTGGTCAGATTCCTCTTCCACATGAGAAAACCAGTCATGGGTCATGAACTGAATCCAGAAAGCTGCCAGCACATTCAGGGCCGGTGCTTTTTTGTAATCACATGCGAATTTCTCAAGATCGCCGGATAACTCGTCGTCGTTCCGGCATTTATCAGGCTGTGACTGCGTGCGCGTAAACAATTTCCGGCTGATGACCTGTGGATCGGGTTTCAGCAAACCCAATCGATCTCCATGACGATTCCTGGCCATCTCATCGAGGCCCAGATCAGGAAAGGTTGTATCGAACTGGACATTGCGCGCAAAGATCTGATGAGTCGAGCCCATCAACGGATTGTAGATATCGTTACAGATACCGGTAACAGTACGAAAACGAATCAATTCGCCACTGCAAACCTGGTGTTCCTGATTATGCTCAACGTCCTTGTAATGAGGATGAGTTGGCGGTAACTGCATTTCCGGCCAGACTTGTAAAACAGGGCCTGCCCTGCCATCACGGCCTGTCACATAAGCCTGGTAAGTACCGCTGTTGTCAAAGAGATTGAACTTGATCAGCTCGATCCGCTGCAACTCCAGTTCATAAAGCGCACTGTTGATGCCACGTTCATTCGGACCGAAAAACGAGCTGGCCAATGGCGAAGAAGATAATGACAAGCTGTCACCTGTTCCCCAGAAATTTGGCCAATCCAGCCAGGGATTCCGGTTGAGCGCCACAGCATGATCTCCACCAAGACAATGCGCCCGTCTCCCGGTGACCTTACCGAGAAACCGCTGTTCTCTCGTCTTGGCAACGTGCTGAATGTCACCTTGCATGAGCACAGAGAGACAGGATATTTCAGGTTCCAAAGCATCACACCCGCTCAAAAGCAGTAATCCTGTCAGTACGATAACTATCGGAAAGTGGCTCATCTGAAATCCAGAAGCTCTACCAGGCTATTAGAAATTCGTACGAATCCCGCGAGAATCAAACCGTTACCCCATTCGGGATGACTCTTGGATTCATCCGGTCATAGGGAACGGATCGGCTGCTGTTTCTTTGATCGATTTGTCCCGCTATTTCCTGGAGCTGTTTTCTGAAGCGCTCTATGACATCACGTGCTGCCGGGTCAAATTGCCGCAACGGATACTGGCCGATACGATTGACAGTAAAATTGGTCTGGAAATAAGTCCAGGTTTGCGAATATGCCGCCCGGAATGCGGGTTGAAACTTCAACAGCCCGTCTGCATCCATTTCCGCACCTTTCCCCACCGGGGGAGGTGCATAGGCCGAATGAGGCATATTGGGAACAAAACCCGGATATTTGTACTGGTTGAAATGAATGCACGAATGGAATGCCGTACATAGAAAAATGACATGGCCAATAGTCTCGGCCAGTTCCTGTCTGGATGCAAACCTGGCGGGAAACCCGGGAATTCTGCCGCGATCCCGGGCGCCGATATCATGCGCCCAAGCCTGAATCTCGCAATCTTCAGCCACATCTCCATCCGATTGATAGCAGACATCGATATATTCTGTGGCGAAGTGCTGGATTGCATTCCATAACAACACACCATCATCACGATACGGATAAAAGAGATCAGGGTTATCGACTTCCCGGCTGGCAATATCGTTAGGGAAGGCCGATGCCCTGAAGTCAAAACTTGTCATACCATTGGCCATGCACTGAGTCGTCGCATCATAATCTCCGGCAAACAGCTCACCATACCGGCCGGGGCGCCCTTTTCGATCCCGCAGGAAGGTGTGCTGATGATTGACGTTGAGTGTATGTCGAAGATGCGGATTCAACAGCACACAGAGCGGATGGGATTTATAAAGCTGCCGGCGTGAGGCCATGATAATGGCTTCCATCACATAATGAATGCGGGTAGCATGGGTAACCAGTATATGGTGATTACCATCTGCGACCTGGGCAAACGTTTTGGCTGCCAGCCACAGATTGCCATCGTTTGGCGTATAAATGGGATTGTCAGGCCCGGCATCCTGATACAGCTGGATGGCAATCGGCCGCAATATGCCATCTGCTTGCAGAAACAGCACCACAATCGGGGTCGTGACATATTGTTTACGGCCGCCATCGATTTGTCCGGGATTGCGCTGCAATATCTCCAGATCTGCATAATCCAGGATATACACACGCTTTTGCGTAATTGCAGTCGCATAGTCAGTTTCATCAACATACTTTGCAAAAACACGCTGGATTTCAGATTCCGGTAATTTCTGTGGCAGCGGATGCTGAGAAGTCACGGCGCGCAATACGACAGGATTTACTCCGATGACACGTTGCAGGCCAAATATCAGATCCTGCTGAAAGTTATCGACCAGTGCCGGATTCGGAGGGCTAAACGGATAAAAAATATAGTCGCGGTAGCTTTCCATCGGTTTGCCAAGCAAATAGCGCATATACGTCACCAGCAGACTCGGCAGACTTGGAATCAGCTGCAGCAAATTGATCCCGCCACGCAGCCAGTATCCAGGCCCTGGTATCTCCCGACATGGCAGTTTGCGTACCACAGCAATCGTATTGGCATACTCGTAGGCATATTGATACTGTGCCTGTCTTCGCAGCAGATAATTTTTCCGATTCTCTACCGTGCGTCTGTTTTCTTCCTGTTGTGGCAGCTTGTTCATCATGTGACGCTCCTTTAAAAGGATAAAATTCATCCAGTTCCCGGATTACTTCACTGCGACATCCTCATTCAAGCAACAGCAGAGATTCTGAAACTTGCAATAACCGTATCGCTGTCCCTGACATTACGTTTAACGATATCTGCAAGCAGACTGGTTTCTTCGATGATCGATTGCCCGACGGACGAGAAGGTCTTTTCATTATGTACGTAGCCCGATACCAGTGGATTGGTCAGAGCATGGGTAAATGCATCGTAACCCACCATCCGCACCATCAGGCGCCCCAGGCTAAACCCTTCATCGTGATCTTCCGCAAAGATACCGACCTGCCACTCCAGGTCATCGATGCGATCGTTATACAGCTCCTTCAACTCCCGTTGCAGCGCCGGATCTGCTGTCAATTCCTCAAAACTTCTCAAACGCGGCATGCTGAATGCCTGGCGGTAATCATTGAATGAACGCAGTTTGGCCTGACGCCCCATCTCTACGCTGCGTTCCATGACACTCCGGTTATCCGCACCCACAGGCAATGGATCAAAAAAGAACTGAGGCGTGTTGTACAAACCGACACGGCCGGCTTTTTGCTGCGAGGCTGCTGATATCATGGTTCCAATACCATATTGGTGTGTGACCAGCGCGGTATTGTTGCGAAACTCATCGAGCGTGTATCGCTGATCACCGACAAAGTAGTATTCCGGCACCATAGAATGCCACCTGTAGAGCAGATTGAATTCCAGCGAAATCCAGTTGGTGCGATACCAGCGCTGCCTTTCCGCCATCCCCGGTGTAGGATCGAGCGTAAAACCAAATTGTGTAAAATGCGAAACATAATCCTGCAACACCACTTTAATCAGCAGCACGATCATGATGTTTCTGGCTGTCTGGAACAGACGTTCATCATCCCAGGCGGGATGCGCTTCTTTGAGCACGTCACAGATCCGATTGTGTTCACGCAACATGATGGTATTCATGAGGGTATAGCCAATCGATGAATTACCATGTTCCAGCCCGGTGGCAAACATACGCTTCAACCGTTCTTCCGGGACATTGTCAAAAACAAATTCCAGAACAGCGCGGGGATGCAAATTCTCAAATTCCCTGTCAGCAAACACCCAATTATCTGCAGTCGTTTCTTCTACATTGAAAAGGTAAGGAGGAAAAATTTCTCCATCGATGACCTGATATTTCAGCTTGCCATCCTTTTTCAACCGCAGCAAATGCGTGATGTCTTCACGCAAGCCATAGATCTGGCACAGATCGATTTCGTGATTTGATGTATTTTTCCGGCGATCGAAAAAATCTGTCCGCAGAAAACTATCGGTGAACCATTGAGCGAAAAAAGAAAACAGGATGCTGGTATCAACTGACGGGATTTCCCTGTTTTCTTTTCTGCGCCACAGATTGACAACACTTTTCAGATCCGGAAGATTCTGTTCTCCTTCCGCTTCCGGCAGATGTCGTCCGGTGAATGTCCGGTCTGTCAATGCCTGCCATGTGGTATAGGGAGCGGCCATGGAGAATGGCCTGGGACGGGGGTTTGTGGCATAGGCCTGCCAATTGATAAAAGTATCGCTGATCCAGCGCCGCAACCACGTTATGCGCGAGGCGACTCGACTGATCCATGGGAATCGGTTTACAAGCCGAAAAATGATCTGAAAAAAGAATTCATTCATAGCGCATCCCCTTTTTGTCAGTGATAACTCACATTCCCTTCAGCTGCTGGAACTTTGGTTTTAGTGTATATGCGGCTGCCTGGTAGCTGTTTTTTCTCCCTTTCTCAAAGTACACTCAAAAATGAAAAGTGCGATTCATCAAATCCTGTTCTCAAGACAAAGCAATCAGCTCATCCCTGCGTCACCCGAACAGAATAAGCACCTGTCCCGGAAGGCGAGTAGTGTCTTACACGAACGAAATATTCACCCGGAGAAAGTTGACGGCGGATCAGCGCGTTGAAGGAGATGCCTGAATCATCGTTGCTGGCGATTTCCGGTATCTGGCTGTTCGGGCCATGCAAGCTCATGAAGGTATCCGTTGTCCCATTCGTCTGGATGGTATAAAAATCTCCCGTAGTGACATTAAACCGGTACACATCGCTTTCATTCGCTGCAGAAATCGATGCATCGATGCCCACACCATTCACGATGAGCTCGGGGATCGGAACCGGGCCGGGGCCTGGAGTGACACTGACTGCGCGCACGCCAACCGCATAATTTCCCGTACTGTTCGGGCTGTACAGACGAACGCGCAGAAAATAAGTGCCTGCAGACAGATTGCGGTTGATTTGTGCATTGAAGCCCTCGCCTGCATCATCATCTGATGCCACTTCAAAATTCGGATCATTGGGGCCGAACAGAGTCATGAACGTGTCGGATGATCCGAGGGTATACATCGTATGAGCACCGAAGGCCGGGACTTCGAAACGGAAAACATCGGTTTCTCCCGGCACGCCGATAGCAGCTGCTATCGGATCGGCTCCAACGACAATGAGCGGTATTTCCAGCTGAGGTTGCGGCTGAGGAGCAGCATCATCATATACGATACCCAGCGCTGCACTGTCCAGTACATCGATAGGACGCGACCCGACCTGTCCTGAAGGGGTACTACCCATTGGATCAGTCAGATTTTGACCAAAAGGGCCCCCACTGGCTGGTAAATAACCTTGATTCGGGAAGCGCAGTTGCCATTCATGCCAGATTTTATCCACCATACAATGGTGCATGAAGAACACCGGATCATTCGGGGAAGTCATCGGCAGCATGGACCCCCCCACCCAGACATGACCACGGTTGTGCAGATTGGGGCCAATCCAGCCTTCCAGCTGATTACGGAAACTTGGATTGCTGTTCATGTTCCACGGCGATGTGTCATAGGGCGTAACGGCCATGACCTGATTGATTGCCGCTTGCGTGGGTAAGGTTGGCAAGCCGTTCTGACCGAAAGCGCGCATCAGCGGACCTGCTGGCAATCCGCTGGAATTGATGACAGTCCATTGCCCGGAGCGGAATGGACCGGTACGGACAACACCACCGGCATCTCCATTGCCACCCAGCAAATCATCATTCCACATGGAGGCATTGGCGCTACCTGATGGCCAGTTCCAGTAAGGTATCCCGAGATTCGGGTTACCCGAAACGCGCTGCAGTTCCAGTTCGAGATCATAAATAAAGCGGCGGTGCCACGGCAAAAAAGCAGAGCATCGATGAATTGCACTCATATTGGCGTTCGCATGTCTGAGCACGAATCGATCATAGATGCCTTCGGCCTTCAACACGCGAATGGCAGCAACGAATTCTGCCCGTTCTGCAGCAGTCAGTGTATTTGCATCTTTTCTGATAGCCATGAGAATTTCCTCCATGTTTTTATCTGCAGGAATTACTCTTTCACACCGGAGAATTCAACGGTGTCCCGGATGATCGCCCGCGCCAGATCCAGTAATGAATCATATTGGGTATAAGGCAGATATCTCGAAGACCACTTGTTTTTTACTGCATCATGTACGTAACTGATTTCCTTTCCATTGATTGTGAGGTTGGTATCGTCTTCTATATCGATCGTACCGCCTTCAAAAACTTCTGTATGGTGTGTCATTTGTAAACTCCTTTCTGGATGAATGACAATCGATCTGCTTTTACTGCAGTCCTTGCTGCGTCATCGATCACCGTGCATTGCAGGTTTGCGGTAACGATGACATTTTCCATCTCGCGTCCACGTGCACGAATTACGGCAGATATATCAATAAAGTACCCGTCCAGCCCGTCATAATTCAGATGTGCAAACCCCAGCGTCCCGGGAAAATCTGATAGCGCATTCTTCATGCCCGTGGTCCTTGTGGTCAGCAATTCGAGGCTCATTGCTTTTTCGAAAAAGGATGCTGCAAAGTCTCCCGATTTTGTTACATTCTCGACCATGAAGCAGCCCTCGTAGCGTGCCTTTAATTTGAAAGTACCCTCTTTCGATAGAGTCAATATTCCGGAATGAAGCGTTGGGACCCCGGTACAGCCATTCATACTGGCTGACGTAATGGAACACGTCATATTTTCCAGATGGAAGGGCTCCCTCGATATTGCCGTGGTACTTTTTCCAGCCAGCAATACCAGGATTCCCGTCAGGATCACAGCAGCCTGTTTCATCGCATCTTTCCCTGATAGCCCACACGCAGAGACAACCCAACGCTTCATTTTTACGCTATTTCACACAGATACCCGCGCAGTCGGCACCTCCCTTGGCAGGATCACAGTCATCCGAGGGATCATCCACACACTTCATACCTTCGGGGCAGGGAAAACCGGCAATCCCTCCACACATTTGTTTAGGCTTCTGACCATCGTATGCAGCGCTTCCTTTGGGCGGATAATCAACACGTTTTCCCTCTCCACGCCCGGGCAGCTCGGTGGTACCCAGCTTCACGATATCGTGTATCCTTTTCGATTGAACAGTTTCGACATCGATCGATTGAACTTCTCCCTCCACGGGTCGTGCGGTATATACCCCTACCACATCCAGTGGAACAGGACTTTTCACTACCAGAAACCCCTCCAGAAATGCAAAATCTACGCATACCCCATTAATCGGGCAAAAGTAGCCGGCAATGTCAAAGCAATTTACTCCGACAGCACCATCCGGTTGCAGTGTAATTCCCTTGAACGGCGTAACATTGAAAGGGCCTGGTTCAGAGCCCATCTGAGTGGAAAGTGCCACCTTGGCGGCAACCGTGATTTTCTTGCTGGCAGGATTGTGAATATTGATGATAGTACGGTATATGCCTTTCGCCAGAGTACCGTCCTGGTGTGGCAGTAATAACGAACACGCCACTTTTGCAGCATACTGATATTCGGTTTTGATTGTCTCGTATTTTGCTGTTTCTGCCTGAGTACCGATTGGATTAAACAAAAGCCATAACCCGAGAACAATTGAAAAGAGTTTGATCACATTCGATTGTTTCATGATAGCCACCTCACCGAGTGTTGGTGCCCTCTACAGATACCATGTTCCTGATGTGCATCGCATCCGCACCGGGCTAATAACAGGCCCACTTCATCTTGCCCAACCCGGGAGACAGAGTGGCCTCTCACGTTACCTGCAAAATATTTTTACCTCCATTTTTCTAAAAAACACATAAAAAGATGTCACTGACCCTGCTCGGCAATACATATCCCCGCACAATCTGCTCCCCCTTGTTCGGGATCGCAGGTATCACCCGGATCATCAACACATGCCAGGCCATCCGGACACCTGATTCCTGCAATTCCTCCGCAAGCCTGGGGTTCTGCTGTTTTACATTCACCCTCATGATCGATAGAAACACCTGCCGCAGCCGCTCCACAGGCATTACCATAAGTTTTTCCGTCACAACCGCAAACCGGATTGAACTCTCTCGTGCAGATTGTTGGCCTGGTTTTACAGACACCTTGCGCATCAGCAACTTTGCACTGGCCGATGCCCAAATCACAGTACTGCTCGGCAGGACAGGCCAATCCCTGGATCGTGCCGCAAACTTGTGGTTGTAATTGAGGTTGTGGGGGTTTGCCTTCCTCACAGCCCGCTACAGCCAGAGAAATGGAAAGCACGATCAACCAGGTGATCAATGCATTCAGATATCGTGGCAATTCCTTCCTGGTCTTGCGCGTGATCGATGGTGGCGACAGACCCCGGCCAGAACTGAACGCCCCATTGCCGGCGCTGAAATCATAAGAAAAGCAAAATCGCGGATTAAAGCCAGAACAGCCCGATCCAGGTAAATCCAGGGCAGAAGTAAATTGCGTGGGGGATCGCTTTCCTGCCAAAACACACGCATTTCGAGCTTGAGTTCCGGCCTGATTTTTCTGCTGTTTCATGTGTTCCTCCTTCTCCTGGAGAGCTTTGGAACGGATCCCTTGTTAGACAGGAAACTGTTTTCAGGTTTTCAGAATAGTGGTGTATTACTATCCCCTCTGAAATAATCTACACCTTTTATTTTGAGATGGTAAGCAAATATTGCATTGTCATTGCCATGTGCGATTCTTTGTTGCCATGTTTTTGTCCAGGCATCTGGGCACAATCTACATTGATGTCGCAGATTGGAACACAAAAAAATTACCTCGGTAAGATCAGCAATGAAGCAGTTGAAAAGATCGAACTGATACTGAAATCTGGAATTGCAGGAATGGGCAAATCGGAGATGCATCCGATAACGATTGGAATCAAATGCAATCAGAAAACAACAAAACAAAACCGTCGAACAACTCTTCAAAATCAAATCATTTTATGTGACGTAGGTTATACAGTTTTCGCAATCAGGATTCATCCCGCTGAAAAAAGCCCCTAGCAACTGCTATTACTATGAGCTTCCTCTCCTACCGGACAAATAGTCGGTTACACCCCCTGCATGGCGTTATATTCATCAGTGAAGAAAAATTTTTCCTCACCGAAAGCCGGTTTGAGGTCATCAAATCAGGTGGCCTCGGGATCGTATTTGGCAAAGAAAATGCGCTGTACCCAGTCGGGATTGCGGCCCTGGATAAAGCGCAAGATAAAGATTTTCTCGCCATTCAGCTCAACGATGCCCTGGATTTCCACCTTACCGGGACCGGCACTCATGGACGGACCGCGTACCGTGCGTGCCAGTCCTGATACTTGCTGGATGGCTTCACGGTAAATCTGGTAGGTGCGTTCCAGCGGTACTTCAAAGTAGCGTTTGGCACCGGTATCGCGCTCGACAAACATATAGTAGGGAATGATGCCCATGCCCACCTGCATGCGCCACATTTTTGCCCAGACGGCCGGATCGTCATTGATGTTGCGCACAATCGGAGCCTGAGCGCGGATCACCACACCTGCCGCACGGATGCGCCTGACCGCCTCACGCACAATGGGTGTATCCATTTCACGCCAGTGGTTGAAGTGCGCCATCAGGGCCACGTGCTTGCCTGCTTTTACCAGCCGCTCCAGCAGCGCCAGCAGCTCGTGCGCATCCTCGTCGGTGACATAGCGCTGCGGCCAGAAGGTCAGCGACTTGGTGCCAATGCGAATGTTCTGCACATGTTCCAGCGCCGGGCGCAGCATGGCTTCCAGATAAGCTTTCAGGTGGTGGGTTTTCATCACCATGGGATCACCACCGGTCATCAGCAGATCGATAACATCCTTGTGGCCAGCCAGATACTTGTGCAGGTTGCCGGCTTCATTGCTGGCAAAGCGCAGCTCCTTGTCACCGATAAACTGCGCCCAGCGGAAGCAGAAGGTGCAATAGCTATGACACACCTGCCCCTGGCTGGGGAAGAACAGCACGGTTTCGCGGTATTTGTGCTGTGTGCCCGGCAGAGGCTCGCCGTGAAAAACCGGCACATTCATTTCCTGCTGTCCGGCAGGATGGGGGTTCAGTTTGCTGCGAATATCGACAGCAATCGCCTGGATCTCGCTGCGTTGCGCATCGCGACGCAATGCTTCGGCCATACGCTCGAAATCCTCCGGTTCCAGCATGTTGCGCTGGGGGAAGGTGAGCTGGAAAACAGGATCTGCCGGTATGTTGTTCCAGTCAATCAGTTCGTCAATCACATATTGGTTGACACGAAACGGCAGAACACTGGCCACTACATGCATTTCGAAACGCTGCTCTTTCGTGAACCTCTCCAGCGGCCTGATTTTGTCCAGTTGCCGCTCGGTATATACCTGGAACCGAGTATTTTGAGTCAATGCTTCATGACCCGGAGCCATTATTTTTATAGCATGATTCATGGGTTTCTCCACTCTACGCAAGTGCCCCTGAAGCCTTGATGCGGCACTCGCTTGGATTGGGTCCCCGCAGGGAAGACAATTACCCGGGACGGCTGGGCAATAAAAAACGGCATCGGCAACCTAGGTTACCGCAGTCGCCTGATACATGGAATCAATTCCACAAAGCTCGGAAAGTATCCGAAAAGGCATCTTTCCTGAGAAAGGACGGGAAGGGTAAATTATTTTTTGTCTTGACTCAAATTTTTCTGCACTACTTTTCCTGTCAAATCGCTATCATACAGCCTGGTTTTTATCGAGTTGATATCCTCTCCTCCCTCTCACCTATGGCCCGCCTTATCAAGGACGATCATTCAAACCTCATCGGTTTGGCCGGAGTCTTGCCGCGGAGCTGGTTGATTTGCTCCGCTTCGACGTCACAGTCAACCCTCCTGCTTTGCGGGCGATGGATGTTAGCAGAGAACCGAATTTCAGGCGGCTCGCAGGTTTTACTGCCTGCTCTAGGATATAACGGATTTCAGCTTCGGCACTACGCGTGGCATGGCAGCACGAATCCGAATCGCGCGATGTACCTCATCCGGGACAGTGCGAATGGTGATGGATGGCATCGTGTTCATCCTACTGCAATACATGCAAATGCAGCGTTATATATCAATGAAAAGCATCGAATGACCGTGCCATGGCCTTTCTCAACAGATCCTTGAATTTTGCAAAGACCTGTTCGATAGGATTGCGGTCTGGAGAATACGGTGACAGGTAAAGGATACGAGCGCCTCTGGCTTCAATGAGTGAATCCATCTCACCCTTTGATCAGGCGTTCGATATGGTACAGCAACTCTTCCTCCTGATAAGGCTTGCCCATGAATTCATTCACACCCAGTTCTTCCGCCACCTTACGGTGCTTGTCCGCAGTGCGTGAAGAAATGATGATGATCGGGAGGGTATGCAGTTGCGGGTTGTCACGCACCGCCCGAATCAGCTCAAAACCATCCATGTGCGGCATTTCGATATCGACCAGCATGATCGCGGGTGTCGTTTCACGCAGCAGCTGCAGTGCTCCCACTCCATCCTTGGCAATCAGGATTTCATAGCCCTGCCGCTCCAGCAGGCGACTGGTGACTTTGCGTACCGTCAGTGAATCATCGACGATCATCACGACCGGTGCAGTAGCAGAAGGATGGATATCCGAGGCATTGACCGGTGCAACCGGCCCTGCAGACAGCAGCTCCTGCACCTGCTCGCGCTGCAGCAGCCTGATCGGGTCGATGATCAGCACAACGCTGCCATCCCCCGTGATGGTGGCACCTTCGATGCCTGGTGCACGAGACAGCTGCGGACCGACGTTCTTGACCACCACCTCGCACTGGCCGACCAGTGCATCGGCATGAACAGCCAGTCGTTCATGCCCTGCCTGTAACAACACGATACGGTTGTGACGCCGGATTTCAGGAAAAGTATGCGGCACACCCAGCAGATGCGGCAGATAGATCAGCGGGAAGCGATCATCATTCCATGTCAGATGATGTTCCCGGTAAGCCATACCCAGTGTTTCTGAATTCATTTCCAGCACATGTACCACGTTCGCAGCCGGAATGGCATAGGTGCTGTCGGCTGCTCTGACCATCAGCGCCTGCGTTACCGCCAGGGTCACCGGCAGACGCAGCGTAAAGGTGACACCCCGATTTTTTTCCGAGGTCACGGTAATATTGCCGCCAATCTCGCCCAGCTCGTTTCTGACGATATCGAGGCCGACTCCCCGCCCTGCCATATCCGTCACATTATCCAGCGTGGAAAATCCATGTGTGAAGATCAGCGGATACCACTGTTCATCATTCTGTTCATTTTCCGGATCATCCAGGCCAAGCTGGTGTGCTTTGTCACGGATACGCCCGGCATCCAGCCCGATACCATCATCCCGCAATACCATGACGATTTCGCTGCCTTCCTGATGCAGATCGAGTGTGATCTGTCCGGTTTCCACCTTACCGGCCTGCAGGCGTTCTTGCGGTGTCTCGATGCCATGCACCAGCGCGTTACGCAGTAAATGTTCCAGTGGAGAGCCTATTTTATCGATCACACTCCGGTCGAGTTCGATATCCTCTCCCTGAATCGTCAGGCTGGCCTGTTTGCCAGTATCTTTTGCCGCCTGTCTGACCACACGGTAGAGACGCTCAGAATAATGTCTGAATGGAACGGTACGAATATGGACCAGATCCTGCTGTAAACGGCGATTCAGATGTGCCTGCTGATCCACTGCCATATCAGCAGCCCGCCGCATTTCACGCAGGCTTTTATGGATGGTGACCACATCATCCATACTTTCTGCCATCAGCCGGGTCAATTCCTGGAAACGCGTGAAATGATCCAGCTCCAGCGGGTCGAAATCAGCCTCATCGGTTACCGAAGGCAGCGCGCCAGAGGGAATCCGGGTTTCAGCCAGCAACTCGATTTCACGCAACTGACCACGCATACGATCCACACTTTCACCCAGATCCTGCAGATACTGCTCCAGATCATACAGCTGCGCTTCGATGCGGGAACGGATGAGGCTCGACTCTCCCGATTCGTTGATCAGGCGATCTATCAGCTCCGCATCGACCCGCAGAACAGTTTTGCGCACAGGCTGATCGTCCTCTGCAATTACGGGGAAAACGGGAAGATCCGGTCGTATCCCGGTTTCCTCAATCGGCGAAACAGGCTGCGGCACGGGTTGTAGGGAGGATCTCAACTGTTCGATATCATCCAGGATGATATCGAATCGGCTTTCAAGCCGATCGAGCAGTGCTGCTGGCACAGCCTGGTCGTATATGGACTCGATATCGCTTTCCATCTGGTGCGCCTGATCACTTACCTGCAGTGCGCCAGCAATGCGAGCACTGCCTTTCAGTGTATGTAATGCACGCAATACCGCCTTGCGTGCAGCCACCTGCTCAGGCTGTCTGCGCCATGCCCGCAGATTTGTTCCAATTTCGGATTGCAGTTCCTGTGCTTCTTCGAGAAACACTTCCAGCAATTCCCGATCCACACCAGTGGATTCAGCCTCGGTTTCAATCGACTGAACTGGTGAAACCGGCAACGTAACAGCAGATTCCTGTAACAGGACAGGAGCGATTTCCGCCAGAATTTCACTCGCCTGCAGCTCGGCAGATTCAGGTTTGATACATTCAGATTCAGCCGACTCCGTTTCAGGCATTTGAACCGACACTTCTTCCAGAAGACGTGCCAGCTCGTTCGTCGTTTCTTCCCCTGCCTGTAATGTTTCAATCGAGGGATACTGATGATTGCGGATGGCCGTCACCATGTCATCCAGCAAATTTACGGCCGCCGTCATGTGAGGCAGTATCTGTGGTCCCGGCATACCTGAAGTCATCAGCAGGCGATTGAACCAGCGTTCCAGTACTTGTCCGGTCTGTGCGATGAAATCCAGCTCCAGTGCGCGTGCGGTGCTGGTCAGAGTATGCGCCGCCAGCATCGACTCATGGGAAATCGACAGAATGGTATTACCTTCGGATAACCCGAGCGCTTGCTTGAGAGTATCAACATGGGTGCTGGCTTCCTTGATGAAAATGCTGAACAGCTCGGCCGGTACTTCGATCTTCCCGATTTGCACCATCGTTTCGGTTACAGACTCAGCTTCTACAGCAGAGGGAGATACAACGGGTTCCACGGTCCATTCAAGACTCGTTTCCTGCTCAGGCACGGCAGACAGAGGGAGTACAGGAATCGTAGCGTCCATGGCCGTCTGTTCTTCCGTGCCGTACATCATTTCCCTGATTCGGTCGAGCAAGTGCTGCGCCCTGATTTCTGCGGTACCGTTCTTTTTCAGGCTGGCACACCAGTTGCAGAACTGTCTGTGGCTTTCCGCCAGCAAATCCAGAAGTTCACCGGTTGCCGGTTTCTGCTCACTCAACCAGCGGTTCATGAGTTGCTCGATACGCCATGCCACTTCGCTCAGCGCTTCCAGTTTCACCATGCGGCCACTACCCTTGAGGGTATGAAAGTCGCGGCGAATGGCGGTCAGTGCAGCCAGATCCAGATGATCGCCGTAACAGGCTTCCAGGTGTGCTGCGATACTTGCCAGCACATCAGTGGATTCATCGAGAAAAATCGCCAACAGTTCGGGGTCGTACAGCTGATCCGTGGCAGCTTCAGATGGCATTTCAGGAGCCGTGAGTGCCGGTTCGGCAGAGATTGCCGGAATATCTGTTGACAGAGATTGCCCGGCCAGCTTCTGATTGAACTGGCTGATCGTCGCAGTAAGAATTTCCTCGGAATCCGACTGGGCATTTCTGAGTGCTTCGATATAAAAACCGAGGCCACTCAGCGCATCGGCCAGCAGAATCTGTTCGGCCTGATCCAGTGGCCGATTCGGATCAGTCAGTTTTTCAACGAGATCGCGACATGAATCGAGCAGTGTACCGGCCCGATCCAGTCCGAGCATGAGCAATACCCCGCTGATCTGGTTGAACAGTTCCGGCAGAACCGGCAGATCGTTCCGTATTTCCGGCTCAAAAAAGAAGCGATCGAGGATATCTTCGACTTGGGCCAGGTTGGTGAGCACTTCCTGCGCCACCTGCTTGAGCAGCTTCTTCTCCTGGGCGAGGTGCCCTGCCTGATCCGGGCTGGGCAGATCAGGCAAATCGTCTTCATTTCCCTTTCCGGTGGTCACCGCACGGATGCGGGTAGCAAGCACCTCAACCTGGGCCGGAAATTCCGGTGACAACCGATGGAAATTGTCGATGGCATTCTCGGTCAGCAACAGGGATGAAGCAATGTCGAGCGCAATCCCCTCATTCATGCTCTGCGGGCGAATACGCAAATAGGACAAGGCGCCATGGATGACACCCGCCAGTTTCTCCAGCGGTGGACAATTCACCCGTGCAGCCTGGGTTCTGAACCGTTCGACGAGCGCCAGCAGCGAGGAAAGATTTTCCTGATCCTCGGCGTTGAATCTGCGCCACCGGTCGTTGATGTCCTCCAACAGAACACGCATATTCTGCAAATCCGAAGCAGTTGTCTCTTCGTCCAGGATGGATTCGTCGAGATGCTCCCGGTTGTCTATCGTGGACAGAGGAATCTGCCAGTCATAAACGCGCCCGATTTCCTGCAGACGCTCACTCACCGGCTGGCTGCGAGCTACCCGATAAAGCAGTTCTCTCGTCAGACGATCAGCAACGGTATGCGATTCCTTGTTCAGATGCCTGATTTCCTGCTCGATCTTACCGCATAATCTGCGGGCCGATTTATCGGCGGCCTGTACCTGATGAAGCAGACTGTCCAGAAACCCCGAAGAGATCCACCAGAATTTTCGCTGCTCGATGGGAGCGGGCAGTTTCTCAACCGAACGCACAGCTTCCACCATTTTCTGCAGACTGTGTCTGTCTTCCGCATTTTTCAGCCAGCTCAACAGACCTGACTGGAATTGTGCACGCGCCTGTTTGGCGGCCTCCTGCCGGGAGGAATCATCCAGATCCGGCTCCACCGGCTGTAACGGTAACGATTCGCGCACATCCGGGAAAAACAGATCACTTTCGGAAATTTCTTCCAGCCCCTGTATCTGCATGATTTTCCGGTAGACCGGGAACAGTCTGACCGGGTTATCCGTCTCACCATCGATCAGCGCATCCAGATAACGATAAATGGAACGGATTGCCTGCCGGGTGACGGTCAGCACTTCCGTATCCGGCTCGGTACGCCGTTCCTGCAAGGCAGTGAGCAACGCTTCCACATTATGACCGACGAACGCAACGCCATTCAGCTCCAGCATTTCCAGCATGCCATTCAGCTGATGCATGTAGTAGCGGCATTCTTCGATCTGTCTGGTATCGTCGGTATCCGTGGCATAGGAATCAAAATGACGATGGATCAGGGTAAAAATCTGCTCGATGGCTTCTCTGATCCCCATGACGGATGAGATGTTTATCCTGGTTGCAGTGTTCATGATGCGGCCTTATTGAGTCCTGAGGTTGATAACATTTCTGCTTTGTTGGAGCGTGAGTGTGTAGGTTACGCTGTCACACCTTGAAACTGGCGACGGATGATTTCAAGTCAGTGACATGTTCGGTGATCTGTTTGATGGAATCAGCATTCTGCTGGGTACCGCGGGAGGTTTGACGGGTAATGGACAAAATATCCTCCATACTTTTGGCTACCTTGTTGGAAACACGGGTTTGCTTGTGTGTCGCTTCGGTAATTCGAATCACCAGTTGCGCCAGGCGCTTCGACACCGTTTCGATTTCTTCCAGAGCACTTCCCGTGGTATTGGCGCGCCTTGCACCTTCAACCACCCCTGCCGTACTGCGCTCCATCGCAATGATGGTGTCCTGCGCATCCCCCCGGATGTTGCGAATCAGCGTACTGATCTGCCGGGTTGCTTCGGCCGAGTGTTCGGCCAGTCGCTGTATTTCCTGAGCAATGACAGAGAACCCTTTTCCGGCATCACCCGCTGCCGTTGCCTGGATAGAAGCATTCAGCGCCAGGATATTGGTCTGCTCGGTAATATCTGAAATCAAGGTGACGATCTCACCGATCTCCTGGGAGCTTTCTCCCAGCCGCTTGATCCGTTTGGAGGTTTCCTGGATGTAAACCCGGATTTCGTTCATACCGGCCATGGCATCCTGAACGGCATTGGCACCACTCTCTGCTGCATGCAGCGTTTGTCTGGCCACATCCGCGCATTCTTCCGCCGAGCCGGATACTGCCTCCAGCGATTCGGCGATTCCCAGTACGGCAACCGTGGCATCTTCGATTTTGCCTGCCTGTTCCCGGGTGGCATCCAGCAAATCGGATGAAATACTCTCTGCCTGATGGGAAGCGCTCATCACCTGAAAACTGGCGTGATTCACTTTCCTGACCAGTTCCTGCAATGCCTCGATGGTCAGGTTGATCGAATCGGCAATCGTGCCGGTAATATCTTCGGTGACGGACATCCGGGCAGTCAGATCGCCTCCTGCCGGTATCTCCATTTCATCGAGCAGACGCAGTATCGCCTTCTGGGTGGTTTCGACATTTTGTTCACCCTGGTGGATATGCTTGCGCAAACTGGTGGAAAACAGATGAATGAATACCAGACTGCTGATGATGGTCAGTACGGCCGTCAGATAAAACAGCACGGTTGTGAGCATGCCTGCATTATTGTTGTGCTCAGTGATTGCCTGTTCGATCTGGCTGACCAGTGTCGACAAGCTGTCGCTGGCTGAGAAAGTTTCATGTATTGCATGCCAGGCGCCGGTTACTTCCGGTGTCAGTCTCTGAGCAACACGCAAAAGATCTTCCAGTGCATTGAACTGGACACGAATCTGGGACAGTGTCCCGGAAGAAAGCTGATTGCCCTGCACAGTCGAATACAGCCAATCCCGCCCTTTTATCAACGTTTGGATCATCCCGGTTATTTGTTCAGATTCAACTGACTGCTGATCCGCCGGGCTGGAAACCTGGAACCCGCCCTCTATCAGAGAACGGACACTGCCGGTAATGAACTGGACAAGAATTTTTACGGTTTCGACTGCTACTGCCTGGTTGAATGCGTGCCCTGTCTGTGTCAGTTCGACAGAGAATTCCTGCAACTTTTTTTGCAAACCATGATTGACCAGATCCACCCGTTTCAGAATTTCTGCCAGACTGACCAGAGCCTCCCGGCTTTCCAGAATCTGACGAGCCCGGTTCTCCTTGATGCGCAATGTGTTCCGGAATGTCTTGAACAAATCTGCTGGCAGCAGTTCAGCTATGGCCGGGAGAGTTTCCCGCTGATATTCCCCCCCGTATTGCAGCAAGGTTGCGTAATGATTCAACTGGTCGAGGTTATTGCGCAGTTGCACAAAAGCCTGCTCGTTACCGCGCAGCGCCTCCGGAGAAACGATGGTCAGGTGCTGGATATTGGCATGAATACGTCCGACTATTTCAAGCGAAGCAGTATGAGTGCGTGCCTGTTGAGTATCGATGCGCAGCATGATCAGAGCAATCGACAGAAACAGAACGGACAATACTCCGGAAAACCACGACTGGCGGAAGATCTGAAGATATCTGGTTACGGGGAGCAGTACAGTCATATTGTTGGCATTGTTATAACCTGTCATACGCTGGAAATAAACCTCATCTTTAATGGAACTTCTGTCAGAACCACTCCCCCGGCATTCCAGCGAATTCCTGAAAAGCCGATATTATGATGACATAATTCCAGTGCAATAGGATAGTCGCAGCCTTTCGGGTACAAAAATCGGAAGAAATTCGTAAAACTCTTCTTTATCGTGCTTTTGAAACGAAGTGTTTCTATTCTGAAAAGCTGGTTGTGTCATCATCTAACGAAAACAGACAGGACGATGGGTTGCTATTAGCCAGATGAATAAATGGAGAAGATGGCAACAGTCAACTTGCCTCACATGTTCCCTGAAAAAATAATCAGTTCTTCAACGGCAGCTCAAGGATTGAAGATCGAGTTGGCAATTCGCTCCCGCATCGATTCTTGTACGAACAGATAATGATTCCGCTCCAGTTTGTCCAACATAATCTGCCTCGGTCCAGCGTAATGTCACGAGTTCAGGATGTTGTTCAGGTTCAGCAGGTTGCGTATGAAGGCCGCGTGAAGTGAGATAAAGATACTGCAGCGAGGCGCTTTTCAGATCCTTGAAGAGAATAAGCCGGGATTTCGGAATAGTGAACGATGAGCCTGCTTCCGATTTCCACTGTTCAAATACGATCATAAATTTTCCACTATCCGATGGCTCAATGACAATTCTTGTATTCATGCTTCCCCATTGAGAGCGGCCATCGACTGGAACAGCGGCAAATTCGAATACCGATTCGGTCGCGACGATCCGATATCGTTTGTCCGAGGTGACGGGTGGAATGAGGTTCGACAGAGCCTCTCTCACGACTGCAATCGCACGTTGTTCAGTCATCACCTGATCGGCAGCCTGCCTGGATTGCTCCACCCCTCGCTGAATCAGTGAGAATACTTCAGATGTCAGATAGACGAGTCCGCTGCCAATGATCATTGCGATGAGCAGTTCCAGCAGGGTGAAACCTTTTTCTGCCTTACAGGTGCCATGCATCCTCAACGAATCGCTCCGACACGATAAGCCTCAAGCGATACCAATGGTTGACCTCCCTGGAAGAAAACATCGACATGTACACGGCGAAGTGAAAATGGCCCTGCCGTGCCGGCAGAGCGATCTTTCTTTTCTGATTGCTCGATAGTTGCCATCCACGAGAAGGGTCCATCCTGTCCTTCGAAATGGCCCTCCATTTCCGTGGCGATGACAGCGTGTGCCTCCATCTGATTCTGTGCAACCAGTAGTGCTTCTGCACGTAAGGTATCTGCCTTGATTCGATCGAGATTCGTCACGATCGAAGGTAATAGCACACCAAAGAACAATGCCGCCACAGCGAGCGTTATCAGGGTCTCGAGCAGACTGAAACCACGTTGTACCGCCATACAGCTACTCGAGCCTCGAAGTCCCGGTCAACGTATCAATATGAATTCGTATGCGTGCCACTCCAGATACAAGCTCAATTATTCCCCCGCTGGATGATCCGTCGGTAAAGAAAGTGATACCCTCTGTACGTCCGACTTCTCCCGAACAAGTTACCATCCAATCAGTACTTCGGCTTGAGGTAACAGGTGTCGTTCTGTCGGAGGGAGCTGCCAAGGATTCACATGGAATAAATACAGCAGTACCGCTTCGCATCGCACTCAGCCGCGCCTTTCTCAAACGGTGCTCGATACGCTCCGATACAGTCTGCAAATGTCGATCATCCCCGGGTAAGGCTTGAGCGCCGATGAGAGAAAGCAACCCAAGCAACACGATTACCACCAGAAGTTCGAGCAGTGTTACACCGCGCTCACTGTTTATCCCAATTGCCGATATCGGTATCCTCGCCACTGCCCCCTTCCTTATCATCCGCGCCCAGCGAAAAAACATCTACAGGTCCATGTTTACCGGGTAACCGATATCGGTACGAACGTCCCCATGGATCAACCAAATGCTGTTGCTTTCGCACATAAGGGCCACGCCATCTGTTTACTCCCGGTGGAGCCTCCCACAGCGCCCGGAGCCCGTGCTCCATGTCCGGATAGCTTCCGGTATCGATCCGGTAGTAGTTGAGTGCAGTCGTGATGGTTTCCACCTGAAGAGCAGCCGTATCGGATTTCGCGCCGGAAAACATATTCATGACCTGAGGCGTGACTACGGCTGTCAACAACCCCATGATGACAAGCACAACCAGAAGTTCAAGCAATGTGAAACCCTGATTCACCCTTGGATTTAATTGAACAGAACAATAGAAATATTTCATTATGATCTCAATGCAAGTTGGTTGATACTGAGTATTCCGAGCATGACGCCACCCACGACAAGGCCAACGACGATACCGAGAAATGCAATCGCTAACGGGTTGACGAGAGCAAGCATTCGTTCGAGCTGCTCGGATGTATCTCGCTCGAGAAGCTGAGCCGCGCGTAAGGTTGTCTTTCCGAGCTCCCCGGTGTGCTCTCCTACTTCTATCAGCGCACATGTTTCATCCGGGATAACGTAGATAGCCCCAAGCGTCGTACCGATCGTACCGCCTTCGCGCAGTTTTCGTGACGCCCCTTCCAGTGCAACACGAAGACGCCTTGAACCCGCAGCCTGGGCGGCCAGCAGCACAGCCTCCGAAGCTTCCACACCACTTTGGAAAAGCATCCCAAGCACGTTGAGTACGCGAGAGACGTTCAACTGGTCAATGATCCGGACAGGTGGAAGCCGCATAATCGAAGCAGCGACCCAATCCCCAAAGCGTACCGATCTGCGATACAGCAAGAACCCGATCGCCAGAATTGCACCCATCCAGAGCAAAGATGTGATTGCATGATTTACTGCGAGATCCGAAAGCCACAGCACAAAACGAGTCATCCCCGGCAAACGGTGCTCCTCGCCCGCAAAAATCGGCTCAAAACCCGGGATCACCACGGTAAGTACGATCAAAAGCGCAATCATCACGGTAACCAGTACGATTACCGGATAGGTCAGCGCATTTGCAATCTCAGCCCGGGTGCTGGCTTGCCGCTGCAAGTAACGCCCTGCTGTTTCCAAACCTTCGGCCAGTCTGCCACCACTTTCCGCAGCTCTGATCATCGATGGCAGATACCGGGGCATGCCCGCCTCGATATCCAGGGCATCTGAGAGCGGGCCGCCTGCCTGAATGCGTGGTAACAAGTGTCGAGCCATCTTGGCAGAGGGTCGGTTTCCTTTTTGCCGCGAAACGACTTGCAACGCTTGCTCGATATTGAGGCCCGACCCCACCATCGTGCCGATCTGCTCACAAAAGAGCGCCACATCACGTATAGGTATCCGTCGGTTCAAAGTCACGGGCCGGCTCAGCAGATCATTCAAGCTGCCATCCTGCTCAATGATCCGAATCGGCGTCAGATTTTCACCAATCAATTGAACAGTAAGTTGGCGTTCGTCATCTGCTTCCCGGGTAAAAATACGGGAACCCCCTTCCGGCGTAATGGCCCTCACCGTGAATCGTGTCACTGTCCGACCTCTTCGACGACACTCAACACTTCCTCCAGTGTCGTTTCCCCTTGTATTACCCTATCCAGGCCATGAGACCATAAGGTCGGCGTGTTCTTTCGCCTGGTGATCCCCAGCAGTACCTCCTCTGCGTGTGGTTGCCGGATTGCTGCCTGCTCCTCTAGGCCGATTGGAAGAGCTTCAAAGATCGGTAATCTGCCTGTATACCCGCGTCCGCGGCACGCTGGGCACCCCATAGCCACGGGTAACTGACATGTCTCAGCCTTATGACCAGACACCGATACCAATGCATGACGTTCATCCCCTGTCGGTTCGCGTGTCGTGCAACATTCTGGACAAATCCGGCGAACCAGCCGTTGTGCACCTGCAAAAACCAGTGTCGACGCCAAAAGATAATCCTCGACCCCGAGATCGAGCAATCGAGTTATGGCCCCGGCTGCCGTATTGGTGTGTAAGGTGGCGAGTACCAGATGCCCCGTCAGAGCCGAACGGATGGCAATATCCGCGGTCTCCTGATCGCGAATTTCGCCGATCATGATCACATCCGGATCGTTGCGGAGTACCGATCGCAGGGCGGCCCCGTATGTCAACCCGATCTCCGGTTTGACCTGCAACTGAGATACCCCGGGAAGCGTGTATTCAACCGGATCCTCAACCGTCACGATCTTTCGTTCCGGACTCCGGATCGCGTTCAAGGCGGCATAAAGAGTTGTCGTTTTGCCACTACCTGTCGGACCGGTGATCAGGACGATACCGTGAGGACGATCGAGGGCTGCGCGCAGTGCCTGCAGGCCAGACGGATCGAGGCCCAGGCTCTCCAGTTCAGGCGACACCGAATGCTGCCCGAGCAGGCGCAATACCATGGATTCGCCATGGAGTGTCGGAAAGGTGGCAACACGTAAATCAAGACTGACTCCTCGCGTCGTAAAGCGGATACGTCCATCCTGTGGCAAACGTCTTTCTGCAATGTCGAGCCGCGCCATGAGTTTCAGTCTCGAGACCACTGATCGCGACCAGCGGTTCGACAGCACATCGACTTCCTGCAGAACACCATCGATCCGGTATCGCACGACCAGCGAATCAGTCATCGGTTCGAGGTGAACATCCGATGCACCGGCATCCATGGCCTGGGTGAGTAGCTGATGCGCCATACGTATAGCTGGCGCCTCCGAGTCATGATCCGAAAGCTTGTCGATATCATCCCCGGTACTGGAAGCGCCCGGCGTAACGTTGTCGGTACCTGCAGAAATATCAGCTATTCCTGCCTGGAGATACTCGTCGATATCCGACTCCAACGCAGCAACCGGTTCCACATCCTTGCCCAGGGCAAAGCGTATACCCGCAATCGCTACGTTATCCTGCGGATTAGCCATGGCCAGCCTGACATACGTCTCGGATACCATAACCGGACATACCCGGTGTTTTCGCAAGAAAGCCAGATTGAGATCATTCGGAATATGGGGAGGTTGCGGATACTCGGCACGGGTCAATACAGCGACACCGAGTATCCCTGCAAAGGTCTGCGCCATATCGCGTTCGGATACGACACCCAGTCGCGTCGCTGCAGTAGAAAACGCAATGCCATGTGCCAGTGCTGCCGCCTGTACGCGTTCGATTCCCTCGTCTGTGATGAGCCCGCGTTGCTGAAGTATTTCGATCAATGCAGGAGTTGTACCGGGAAGGTGCTCGGGTGGGTTTGATAAAGCCTGATTGGCTCGCATGCTCATCGTGAATATCGCAGTGCTACCTTGTGCTGAACAAGTCTGGCCTGACCATTGATATGATATTTCTTGCTGAGACTTGCACTGCTACCCCTATGCCAATTATGTGATCGAATTATATCAAAAGAGTGTATTGATTCTGGTCACCAGTGTGATCTGTCCCGGACATCCAGCACCATCGTAAATCAGACTGTTGCTCAAGCGGATTGGCACGCTTAGCTTGTATCAGCGTACATATCGCCCGGGCGACGCGATTGTTGTCATAAGCAGAAATTTAAGAAACTTGTTCATGCACCAAATAAGCGCTATATTTACGCATAAATGACGCTTATTTATCAACAGGAAAAATATGGCAAACGATAAAGAAACAATCCGCCTCAGCTTGAGCGTATCACCCGAGCTAAACGAACGGTTGGAACAGCTGGCTTCTTCTGGGCATACAACTAAAACTGAGATTTTACGCAAAGCCATTGCGCTGTATGACGTGGTCGCTGAAGCCAAATCAGAGAAAAAAAGACTGGGTATTCTTGATCAAAACAAACAATTACTCACTGAAATCGTAGGCATTTAGTGAGTGAACAGAGCAATGAGAGGCACAACGACTCCCAGATCAATCTGGGACTAAACAAGCTGCAGATTCACTACGGTCCTGGCTATCGCATCTACTTCCAGCGATGGAGAAACCTTCTGATTGTGCTGCTGTGCGGTGGGGATAAAAGTACCCAGGCTCGCGACATTGCCACCGCAAAGAAACTGTCCAAAGAATGGAGTGATCAAGATGATTGAACAACTGACAACCTACGACCCTGTCGCCGCCCTGGTGGATGATGAGGAAATTGCATTCTTCATGGCAGATACCTTTGAAACAGGTGATGCAACCTATATTGCCAAGGCTCTTGGTGTGGTTGCCCGGGCAAAAGGTATGACAGAAATAGCCAAAAAGACCGGACTTTCCCGTGAGCAGCTTTACCGTTCCTTTAGTGAAGGCGGCAATCCAACCCTGAAGACCACGCTCGCCGTAATGCAAGCCCTTGGCGTCGATATGACCGCCAAACTCCATACCCCAACCTGATCATGTAGCGAGCAGATTGTGGAATCAAAGCGAAGGGTCGTAGCAGGCGAGAAAAAAGTGTTAATTGCCCGTAACTTTGGTATCAGCCGCGAGACGTTATACCAATATTTGAGAACAGCTAATTAGTTAGCGTTGAATATCAGCTTTCCCATAAATGAGTGGCATGATTGGCCACAGCGGCAGCTGCCCAACTTCTGGGGGTCAGTTCAAATCCGGGGCGATTCACCTGGTTACGCGTGTAGGTATACGTCTGATCCTGTGCGGTGCCGGTGAGGTTGTGTGTGAGAGTGGCCACTGCACTCTGGGTGCTGTAGCCATAACTGGTGGTGGTGCTGTTACCCAGGGTCACCGTAGTACGCCGGCTGAGGTCATCGTAGGCGTAGGTGGCCAGGTTGTTTTTGGCATCCTTGACTGTGGTCGGCAGACCGTTGTTGCTGTAAGTGTAGGTGGCATAGTTCTGGGCCACGCTGCTGCCCACGGCTTTCTTGACAATCTGTACGCTGTCGTCCGCGTTGTACACCGTCTCGGTGACTGCCAGACCCAAGCCTTTCGAATTATTTACTGTACTTTACTCGTCCCTCCATATACTCAAAGCAAAACTGCTTGAGTTGATATCGCTGCTTGGACGATAACCATCTAATTACTCCAATTATCATTGCCCCACCACCTCCCACTATCACGATCATTCCAGCAAAGAAACTGGCAGCCATCAGCTTCTTCTCTATAACGTCTCCAGGAAAAATCCAATTCCATAGCAATAAAACGTATGCAAATACACTTACTATTAACGCAAGAGATATCAAAGCACTCCATACTAGTATGAACCAACGTGGAAAAAGTGCCATCCGGATACGTCCTCGTAGCACTCTTTCTTTGTCTTCTACTCGTAATGTCCCACGAAAGTAATACATTGGTAGAAATCCAGCCATGACAGCCAAACGATCGACTCGCTTAATCACAACTTTATCTTGATCGATATCGAGTCGATAACCTGCTCCATATCCAGTTTTCACAATCGTTGAATAGCTATCAGATAAATCGGTAGAAATAGTAACGCACAATTCTTCTTCTCCTAGAAGCTTCTCTTGAATGTACACAGCAATATGCTCAGTGCATTGGTACGGGGGGTGACACGATATTGTGCATCGAACGCCTGCGTGGTGGTGTCAAACAAGCGAAACAGAGGGATGCGCCACAAGTGGCGCATCCTCCTGTTTCGTCATGCTATTGGAGCCCATTCAAAATTTATTGACTACGCCAACCTACTTCTTCCCGCGATACCAGCGTATCAACTCCTGAAAACTCAAGTAAATAAACCAGATTCCTCCTGCACCCAAAAAAACCATTAGGATATGGGTGCCCTGCTGGAAGCTATCGTAGGCTCCATTAACAAAACCCCATCCAAGGAATAGGTACACAAATGGCACCAAGTATTTACTAATACCAGGAAGCTGTCCTTGATCAACACTATCAAGCGTGCGCTTTGTCAGATAGCCCGTTTTTACAAAGAATCGATACCAAATACTCACGGGAATACCCATCGCAAAACAACCCACAAGCACGAAACCTATCTTAAATCCAATGTCCTGCGCATAAGGACTTGGTTCACTCCAGTCCGTGACCATTCGTATAACCGCCTCGCTTCCACCCCAGGTATACTCAAGAAGAAGCCCACCCAGGAGAAGGAGAATGGCACCGACTATCGGAACTACAGTCATTATCGTGATCATCGCCAATAATACGCGTTTGCCTTGTTGCTTCTCATCAGGCCAGGACATCTTATTTACCCAAATTAAGTAACTGGCTGAATGTAGTAAATGGAGCAACTACCCCTCCTGATCCGCCATTGAGCCCGGTCACTCCGCCTGATCCGCCACTCAACCCGGTTGCAACTAAATCCATCATTGCACCCATGGATCCAGCGTAGAGTGCATCTGCCGCTTTAGTTCCCAGGGTTACTTTGGGTACCATTGCGGGTAGTGTGGCTCCAAAAATGCTGGCCGTGATCTTGCTGGTCTGCGAAGTCGACAGATAGAAGATCGGGTAGCCGCTCGACATGTAGATGAAAGGGCGTGCGAGTACCGAACAAGCAAAATGGATGGGGATGCACCACTGTCTTAAAAATTGTGGCGCATCCCCCGTTTCGCAATTTTTGATGCTACCTCTCAAGACCAAGGCTCATATTTTTGGATATTATTTAATCTATAATCATCTTCAACAACACGAAAAATACTTGCATAAGGAAAGCTATTCTCAATGAGAAAATCGCGTACTGATTTCTTAGTGAAAAGTTTTGGCTTAAATAAATATCTCCAATTCATTATCGGGCGTTTATAAAAAATATCCCCGTCTGATATTACTTTCAAAACAGCGATAATTGCCCTAATACTTAAAATTTTAGCCTGAAAACCTAAAGCATCTTTTATGTAAAATCCCACATAATTATTTGTTGATATAAATATATTTACCGAAGCTGACATAGGATTTTCTGCATCAAAATCAAAATCATATTTGATTTTGTAATCATCATTTGGATCCAGTGGATCATGACCAGAAACTTCACGCATACTCATTCTGATATGCTGAAATTCCTGTTCTCTGAACCAGTTCTCTATAGCTTGTCGCTTTTTTTCTGCAGATGCCAGCATGGCAATATTGATTTATTTTAGATTAATAGAATAACGTCCTCCCGACAAATCTACTCCATATGCTGGTGTAGGAGTGAAAATACTAGCCGAAGCGACTCCAGAAATAATTCCATCTCGAATGGGATTAGCTCCAGCTGTCGCGGCAATTCCTGGAATATCGAAATGAGGCTTACCTATCCGAAGGCTTAATACATCCACATCTTTTGCTTGATTATAAGTCCAGCCAAAACGCGTAGTACCGGTGTTAATCAAACCGGCACTTTCTGAATAGCCATATTGCACAGCTTTTTGTCCACCACGCCCTAACAATCCGCCGGTTGGTCCTAAAGCTGACAGACCAGCTCCAGCAAGAGCGGAAATTCCGACTTCTACCCAGTTAACTTCCGAAAGGTGACCACCATTTTCATAGAGCTGAACACCAAAGTCGATGCCACCACCAACGATCGCACCAACACCAGCAGCAACACACCATGGACATAATCCACTTGGATCATTGAAGTTGATGGGGTTGTTGCCCACATAGGCATACAGGTTGAGATCATCCGCGGTACCAATCGGATCGGTCTGCAGGAACCGGCCCAGTGCGGGTGAATAGAAGCGTGCCTTGTAGTAGTACAGATTGAGTGAACCGAGGAACTGCTGACCGGTATAGCGGAAGCGTGTTCCGGTGGCGATGTTGGGTTCACCATACGGGCCGTAGCTGTGAATGGCGGTGCTGGTGCCGCCGCTGTTGTATTCGGCTACCAGTTCCACGCCGTCATAGGTCAGTCCGGTGATGGTGCCCGCCAGGGTGGTCTGGCGCAGACGCCCTGCGCCATCGTACGCGAGGCTGTTGGTCGAGCCGGTTTTATTGGCACAGATCAGCTGGTTGTCGAGGTCGTAGGTGTAGGTCCATACCCCATCCCCGGTCAGGTTGCCCTTGGTGTCATGAGTAAGGGTGGCGCCAGCGGCTGCCGTGTACTGGTTGAGGCCGTTGGCGGTGTAGCTTTTGGTGCCGTTGGCATAACCCGTCCACTGGTAACTGTCGTTGGTCCAGCTCTGCCCTGTGATTTCCTGCACCTGGTTGCGCGTGTAGGTGTAGGTCTGGTCCTGTGCGGTGCCGGTGAGGTTGTGTGTGAGGGTGGCCAGTGCACTCTGGGTGCTGTAGGCATAGCTGGTGGTGGTGCTGTTACCCAGGGTCACCGTGGTACGCCGGCTGAGGTCATCGTAGGCGTAGGTGGCCAGGTTGACCGTGCCGGTTTCCTTGATCGCAGTTGGACGGTTCAGTGCGTCATAGGTGCTGGTGACGTAGAACGCAGTCTCCGGCCAACTGAGTCAAGAAAAATAGAGGACAAACCACGTTTCTCTAGGGCTTGCTGCGCTACAGCCGTGGGAACCCAAAATCGGGGTCTCCCTTTTACGAATAGTTCAGCCCCTTTGCCCCGGAGGTGTCAGCGGGTCGATACACGGTCGTTCCTTAAAATTTCCATCGACTACCTCGCCACAGCTGCCGAAGCAATGCGGATTTCGAACAAAACCCTCGGGAATCTGGTGCTTAGCCCCGGAAGAAGAGCACCACCGCTCTTCGTAACCGGATCGCCTCGCCTGCTCCCTTTGCAGCATCTATTCACCAGAAGCCTCTTGTCGATGGTAGACCCAAACTCCAGCATCCCTAATGACGCCGGAGAATCCAGCCTTATACACTCAACAGTAACCGTATCCTCTGCTTGGTAATCAGCAAGAATCTCCGTTTCGACACAAGAAGCAGACTCAAAATTAGATTCCTCAATCAAGCCATCAAAATAAAACGCACATTTATCTGCCGATCCTCGATAGAGAAGACCACAGCACGGAGATTCGCTGAAACCGCTCCTAACAAAGCTCTCTGTATGGATAAGCGCGCGTCAATTATCGCTTCTTGCATTGACGTCATGACTATGGCCTTGCTGGAACAATGTGAATTCCATCTTTAGAGTAATGAATCATTCCATTAGTTGTTGGAGAAGCATTACCAGCCTTGTCTATGTAGGTTCCGATGTTTTCACCAAAATTAACTCTTTCTTTTGAGCCGGGAGTACCCACAGGAATTTTCCCAACTTGTTGACCTGTTCCTGCCTGCTTCGCAAGTTTCGTAGGGTCACTCGTTAAGATACTTTTTCCTGGCTCGTAAGAGTTATGTCCAGGAAAATGCTTCTCTTGTGCGCTCCACTTAACCAGCGGTGCCGCACTTACCGCACTTACCGCACTTACCACCCTTCCCGCATTTCTGATTTCGGAGACGCCTGGGATCAGGACTAAAGCCCGTTCCCAACCGGAGAGAGAATCACCGGTTATGGGTGTTCTGCCTGCTACTGCACTATAGAGATCGGTATAGAAGCCGGCAGGTGTAAATCCTATCCCAATCTCTGCGAGTGTACCGGCATTCTCCCTTCCCCAGGAGCCCAGTTTACCCAGCAGCATACTGGCAGCAGCTGCACTCAGCCCCGACGGATCATTGAAGTTGATGGGGTTGTTGCCCACATAAGCATACAGGTTGAGATCATCCGCGGTACCAATCGGATCGGTCTGCAGGAACCGGCCCAGTGCAGGTGAGTAGAACCGTGCCTTGTAGTAGTACAGATTGAGTGAACCGAGGAACTGCTGGCCGGTGTAGCGGAAGCGGATGCCGGTGGCGATGTTGGGTTCACCATACGGGCCGTAGCTGTGAATGGCGGTGCTGGTGCCGGCGCTGTTGGCGGTGCCGATGACACTGCCCAGCTGGTCCTGGTACAGCCAGGTTTTGTTGGTCGTGGTGGTGCCTTCGTACCATACCAGGGGTTCATCTACGCCGGGGCCGTGCACGTAGCGGCGCAACAGTGTGCCGCCGCTGTTGTATTCAGCCACGAGATCGACACCGTCGTAGGTGAGGTTGGTGGTGGGTGGCACCGGTGACATGGTCTGGTGCAGCACACCCCAAGTAGCGCTAACCTTTCTTTTATTTTTAAAACAGAGAACTATTCCCGACTGCGCTCAGCTAGTCCGTCCTGTTTCATACTGAAGCAAACCTTGTTCCTCGCGGGCCTGCAAATAGTCGGCAACCTTCTGCGCTTCAGCACCATCAGGTACACTGAGTGCAAGAAGATTCTCTGAAGACCATTCCATCAGTGGCTTCATCGCTTTAATTTCGGATACCAAACCTTGCCGCATCGCTGCATCTTGATCACCAAACCATACACGGAAAGTCACTTGACCCGATGAATGAACAACCTGCTGAAGAATGAAGTTAGCATCGATTTCAACTTCATCACCCAATGCAAGGTCGTATACAAAAAAAGGAATGCAGCAAAGAGAGAATCTCCCATCATCCAATCGCCTAGCCCAAAGCTGCTCCCATTCGTTACGTCCTTCATTCTCTTCCAGGTAGGCTCGAATAATAAAATTAGATTTGTCGCGCCAGACTGGATTTTCATGGACAGCCACGTAATCACCGGGCTGAAACATCTTACTCATAATCAACCTCTGAAATTACCAATGTTCAGGAGGCCAAGGGCCAACATAATCTGACGGTGGTGTCTTCGGAAAATCACCTGCGCCTTTTGATGTGTTGCAATGGGGACAGGCCAATTGAGCATTATCTAGGGTTGCATTTCCTCCGCGCGCTCGTGGAATAGCATGATCAACCTGGGTTCCTGTACCTTCCATCTGACAATATACACAAGTAGCTGTTGGGTTTTCTGCTTTTGCTGCATCTTTTACGCTTTTTGGAAATACTTGGCCCGCTGTTGATCCATTGGCAGACCCAGGTTTGATCGGGAATACATTCGCAGCGTTTCCACCCAGATTATCAGCCTTATTAGCAAACTTCCCAGCAGTAGCACCCCATCCTACAAAAGGAATGGCAGCCCCATAAGAAAATCCGGCATTAACATAATCACCTCGGATTGTGTAAATGGTTCCATTCAACAGATCAGCCAGCTCACCGAATCCCGGTATCAGACCAATGATATCCAAACTGGTCTGAATACCATTCATATATCCACCTACTTTACCCAGCAGCATACTGGCAGCAGCTGCACTCAGCCCCGACGGATCATTGAAGTTGATCGGATTATTCCCCACATAGGCATAAAGATTCAGATCATCCGCGATGCCAATCGGATCGGTCTGCAGGAACCGGCCCAGTGCAGGTGAATAGAACCGTGCCTTGTAGTAGTACAGGTTGAGTGAACCGATGAACTGCTGACCGGTATAGCGGAAGCGTGTTCCGGTGGCGATGTTGGGTTCACCGTACGGGCCATAGCTGTGGATGGCAGTGCTGGTGCCGGCACTGTTGGCGGTGCCGATGACACTACCCAGTTGATCCTGATACAGCCAGGTTTTGTTGGTCGTGGTGGTGCCTTCGTACCACACCAGCGGTTCGTCTACGCCAGGGCCGTGCACGTAGCGGCGCAGCAGTGTGCCGCCGCTGTTGTATTCAGCCACGAGATCGACACCGTCATAGGTCAGGCCGGTGATGGTGCCCGCCAGGGTGGTCTGGCGCAGGCGCCCTGCTCCATCGTACGCCAGGCTGTTGCTCGAGCCGGTTTTATTGGCACTGATCAGCTGGTTGTCGAGGTCGTAGGTATAGGTCCATACGCCGTCTCCGGTCAGGTTGCCTTTGGTGTCATGAGTAAGGGTGGCCCCTGCTGCCGCCGTGTACTGGTTGAGGCCGTTGGCGGTGTAGCTTTTGGTGCCGTTGGCATAGCCCGTCCACTGGTAACTGTCGTTGGTCCAGCTTTGCCCTGTGATTTCCTGCACCTGGTTGCGCGTGTAGGTGGTGGTCTGGTCCTGTGCGGTGCCGGTGAGGTTGTGTGTGAGGGTGGCCAGTGCACTCTGGGTGCTGTAGGCATAGCTGGTGGTGGTGCTGTTACCCAGGGTCACCGTGGTACGCCGGCTGAGGTCATCATAGGCGTAGGTCGCCAGGTTGACCGTGCCGGTTTCCTTGATCGCGGTTGGACGGTTCAGTGCGTCATAGGTGCTGGTGACGTAGAACGCGGTTTCCGGCCAGGTAAGGCGGGTGCGGTTGCCTGCCGGGTCGTACTGGTAGGCGAGTGTCTTGCCACCGGCAGTGGTACGTCAGACAACTTAGCTATATGCGCGCCAAATATGCTCTGCTATTCAGATCTACGCGAGCTTATACTAATAAGCTCTAAGCCTGATGCAATATAAGATATATTCTTTATACCCTTCTGATCTAGTTCGCGTAAAGTGTTAGTCAGAATTTTGACAGCAACATTGCGTTGGCCGGCAATTAGATAAATAAAAGCTTTCTTAAATTGTACAAATGGATCTCGAAGTTTAGATTTTTCCATGAAAGCTAATACATCCTCATAACTGTGGAAAGTTTCACAGAACGGAATGCCATATGCCTTAAAATCTCGAGCAATCTGAATTGCTAGGGGCTCCGGCGCACGATCTACAGGAAACCAAAAGGTAGCAAAGGTTTTTGGCTGAGAGTAATCGCCTAAAATTTGGCTGAGCTCCGGAACAGCCACATTCGTGGCTAGAGCCGGAGACACATATCCCAAATTTTGCACTATGGCAATCTGTGAACGCTGGTGTTCGTCTAGTAAATGATTGACCGTTTTTTTTACTTCAGGTAGAGAGACACCGCAAATAGGCGACACGCCAATAAGCTGCCGTTTAGAATTATCAAATATAATTCGTAATTCGTCCTCAAAATGCATACCTCTCGCACGTACAAACCAATCCTCACGGTTTCGCGTAAAGCCTGTTGATTGAAGCTCAGCCTCAATGGCCTGCATAATGCGCCAACGAAGATCCACTGGTGCCAGCGGTTGAATGAGCTCCCCAACAGGTTGATTAGGCTTCTTAAAAAAAATCATTTACCAGTTGTACCATATGCACTTCCAGATGACGTAAGTCCTTGATATAAAAAGTCAGCTTTCAACGCGGAAGGTAAAGTATCTCGTAGTGTTGGGGTAAAACCATTGGCATAATACCATAGCGCTTCACCTTCTGAAGTCGACAGACCGTTTATACCACTACCAGTCGCTGATTTGCCAAAAAATGAACCTGATCCACCAGCTGAAAATGTATCTAGCCCAATTTGCTGAGATTTAGAAATTGATGCGGATGGCCCGAGTTTGCACTCATAACATTTTAATGTTCCTGATGCTGTTTCTGCGACAAAATCATATCGAGGTTTTGCTCCGCCTACCCGAGTGTAAACTTGATTTGCGACAACAGTTTCACCTCTTGCAGCAATTTCAGCTGCTCCCATTGATTCTCCCAATACTCCTTTAGCTGCGGGGCTCAAATCAGCGATTTTATTTAATTTGCTTGCTGCTGCAAAAGCAGATACCCCAGAGGTTGCGGCTCCAATACCAAAATCAACTGCCGCATTTCCCCAACTGTAATCTTGGCCGGTAGCCCAACTAATGCCATATCCAATCGCAACGTTAGCAGCACCGCCGAGCAGGAAATTAGCAAACTCCCCGCTCGGATCATTGAAGTTGATCGGATTATTCCCCACATAAGCATACAGGTTGAGATCATCCGCGGTACCAATCGGATCGGTCTGCAGGAACCGGCCCAGTGCAGGTGAATAGAACCGTGCCTTGTAGTAGTACAGATTGAGTGAACCGAGGAACTGCTGGCCGGTGTAGCGGAAGCGGATGCCGGTAGCGATGTTGGGTTCACCATACGGGCCGTAGCTGTGGATGGCGGTGCTGGTGCCGGCACTGTTGGCGGTGCCGATGACACTGCCCAGCTGGTCCTGGTACAGCCAGGTTTTGTTGGTCGTGGTGGTGCCTTCATACCACACCAGCGGTTCATCTACGCCGGGGCCGTGCACGTAGCGGCGCAGCAGTGTGCCGCCGCTGTTGTATTCAGCCACGAGATCGACACCGTCATAGGTCAGGCCGGTGATGGTGCCCGCCAGGGTGGTTTGCCGCAGACGCCCTGCGCCATCGTACGCCAGGCTGTTGGTCGAGCCGGTTTTATTGGCACTGATCAGCTGGTTGTCGAGGTCGTAGGTGTAGGTCCATACCCCGTCCCCGGTCAGGTTGCCTTTGGTGTCATGAGTGAGGGTGGCGCCAGCGGCTGCCGTGTACTGGTTGAGGCCGTTGGCGGTGTAGCTTTTGGTGCCGTTGGCATAACCCGTCCACTGGTAACTGTCGTTGGTCCAGCTTTGCCCTGTGATTTCCTGCACCTGGTTGCGGGTGTAGGTATAGGTCTGGTCCTGTGCGGTGCCGGTGAGGTTGTGTGTGAGGGTGGCCAGTGCACTCTGGGTGCTGTAGGCATAGCTGGTGGTGGTGCTGTTACCCAGGGTCACCGTGGTACGCCGGCTGAGGTCATCGTAGGCGTAGGTGGCCAGGTTGACCGTGCCGGTTTCCTTGATCGCAGTTGGACGGTTCAGTGCGTCATAGGTGCTGGTGACGTAGAACGCAGTCTCCGGCCAACTGAGTCAAGAAAAATAGAGGACAAACCACGTTTCTCTAGGGCTTGCCGCTACAGCCGTGGGAACCCAAAATCGGGGTCTCCCCTTTTTACGAATAGTTCAGCCCCTTTTGCCCTGGAGGTGTCAGCGGGTCGATACACGGTCGTTCCTTAAAATTTCCATCGACTACCTCGCCACAGCTGCCGAAGCAATGCGGATTTCGAACAAAACCCTCGGGAATCTGGTGCTTAGCCCCAGGAAGAAGAGCACCACCGCTCTTCGTAACCTGGATCGCCTCGCCTGCTCCCTTTGCAGCATCTATTCACCAGAAGCCTCTTGTCGATGGTAGACCCAAACTCCAGCATCCCTAATGACGCCAGGAGAATCCAGCCTTATACACTCAACAGTAACCGTATCCTCTGCTTGGTAATCAGCAAGAATCTCCGTTTCGACACAAGAAGCAGACTCAAAATTAGATTCCTCAATCAAGCCATCAAAATAAAAACGCACATTTATCTGCCGATCCTCGATAGAGAAGACCACAGCACGGAGATTCGCTGAAACCGCTCCTAACAAAGCTCTCTGTATGGATAAGCGCGCGTCAATTATCGCTTCTTGCATTGACGTCATGACTATGGCCTTGCTGGAACAATGTGAATTCCATCTTTAGAGTAATGAATCATTCCATTAGTTGTTGGAGAAGCATTACCAGCCTTGTCTATGTAGGTTCCGATGTTTTCACCAAAATTAACTCTTTCTTTTGAGCCGGGAGTACCCACAGGAATTTTCCCAACTTGTTGACCTGTTCCTGCCTGCTTCGCAAGTTTCGTAGGGTCACTCGTTAAGATACTTTTTCCTGGCTCGTAAGAGTTATGTCCAGGAAAATGCTTCAGTAGCTTTTGATCTGTGGTGAATGAATCCACATCGCCAAAGAGTTCATCAAGCAGCTTAAACAATGGCTCATCCAAACGTCCCTCGTTTTTGAAACGCTCGCAGTAAGCTGCCTGGAATTCCTCAATCGATATTGCATCATCAAGAAACTGTTTGAGCAGTATCTCGTAGTTAATTAGTGCATTACTCATTAACCACCTCCCAGTTTTCCAGTAGTTAACACGTGCTCAAGTTGCTGCGGGCTTAACTTCCAACCTGACAAAAAATCGCTCGAAGAATCGCGAATGATATTCAGGCCGATACTTGGATCAACGTAGTGTGTCACCGGATTGCCACGGATAGGGCACCTTGCTGACCAAGCTTGGCCCAACTTCTTCCGAGCGCAAGGGCGCTGTGGCACGCCCGAATCCCATGTCACCCTCCATCGTTAGACATATGCACCATGAGCAAGCCGGACCAACAAAGTAGTGATGTTGGGGAATCTCGACAAGTTCAGGCAGTACTCGCCTAAATGCGTCAACAGTCCCTTCGAGCGCGAAATCTGTCGCACTATCACCAACGTATAGTATTACGCCGGCTAATTCAAACCTTGAACACATCTCATCAAAGAACTCCACAAACCGCTCAAGCTGTAAGGATTTATCTTCCTCAGTGCGCTCGATTGCTCCTGGGATATTCTTCCAATCAATCTTTGAACCGCTCGTAGGGTATACCTTCGAGAGTTGACTGAAAACTTTGGCAGCATCAACTACCTCGCGAATGCGACCTGTATCGAATTCGGCCTTCAACGAATGCCGGAGATCATCTTCATATGTGCTCATGATCGTTCCTTAACGAACTGCTTCACGATCTGATTAACCGTGGACTGGTCGCCTTCAAAAGTGAAGGTTTCTTTGTGCCTTCCAGACCAGACATTGATGTGAGCTCCGTGCCTCTCATCAAATTCGACGCGGAAACCAGATTTGCCATCTGCAGATTTCATTCCAATTGGCTTATTTGCGTTATCACCGAATTTTCCCAGAGTTGCCTGCTCAGCTTTAAATCCATGTCCTTCAAGCCACTGAACAGCTCCATTTCGCGCCTGGTTAAAATCTTTAAACGCTGTGCTTATTCCATCCGCTGCTGCCCCAATTCTTCTCGCATTTCTGATTTCGGAGACGCCTGGGATCAGTATCGCAACCCGTTCCCAACCGGAGAGAGAATCACCGGTTATGGGTGTTCTGCCTGCTACTGCACTGTAGAGATCGGTATAGAAGCCGGCAGGTGTAAATCCTATCCCGATTTCTGCGAGTGTACCGGCATTCTCCCTTCCCCAGGAGCCCAGTTCACCCAGCAGCATACTGGCAGCAGCTGCGGTCAGCCCGCTTGGATCATTGAAATTGATCGGATTATTCCCCACATAGGCATACAGATTCGGATCATCCGCGGTACCAATCGGATCGGTCTGCAGGAACCGGCCCAGTGCGGGTGAGTAGAACCGTGCCTTGTAGTAGTACAGATTGAGTGAACCGATGAACTGCTGGCCGGTGTAGCGGAAACGGATGCCGGTAGCAATGTTGGGTTCACCGTACGGGCCGTAGCTGTGGATGGCGGTGCTGGTGCCAGCACTGTTGGCGGTGCCGATGACACTGCCCAGCTGGTCCTGGTACAGCCAGGTTTTGTTGGTCGTGGTGGTGCCTTCGTACCACACCAGCGGTTCGTCTATTCCCGGGCCGTGCACGTAGCGGCGCAAGAGTGTGCCGCCGCTGTTGTATTCAGCCACGAGATCGACACCGTCATAGGTCAGGCCGGTGACGGTACCCGCCAGGGTGGTCTGGCGCAGACGCCCTGCGCCATCGTACGCGAGGCTGTTGGTCGAGCCGGTTTTATTGGCACTGATCAGCTGGTTGTCGAGGTCGTAGGTGTAGGTCCATACGCCATCCCCGGTCAGGTTGCCTTTGGTGTCATGAGTAAGGGTAGCACCCGCTGCCGCCGTGCACTGGTTGATGCCGTTGGCGGTCACGGCATATAAACGATAAGTCCATTCTCTTCGGCTAGACAGGCAGGCTTTATGGTGTACTAAAAATCATTTAATTAAAAATTTCGATCCCTCGACTTTAACCAACGTCTCCCGTATATAGTAATTGGGATAGCCATGACACCACCAACTATCGCAGAAATAAAGTAATTTAATAGATAATCTGCTAAGGGAAGCAAACCAAGTAACCACAAAGGAGCGATAACTATAGATGCAGCTGCAGATATCCCCGCGAGCAGCTCAAGAACAATGTATCCTCGGCCGAATAACCGCCGCACAATCTCTTGAGCTGCCCAAATATAGAAATTCATAAATGCCCACTGCAAAAAAGCTATTCCGCAAACAAGCAACGTCAAACCATTCATTTTTCTCGCCAAATCGTAATAAGTACCGACTCCTTATTTAAGTGCGCTCCCAACAGTAGCTGCTGTACTCCCGAAGACATTTCTTGAAATTGTTGCGGCCGTAACGTTAACTGATAGATCCCTTACTGCATTTGATACATCTACCATGTCGGGAAGAGCAGTACCAATTCGTCCGTAGCCTACTCCCCGCGTAAACGCACCACCCAACGCACCGCTGAGGCCTCCGGATAGAAAATCGACTCCCGCCCGTGATATCGAGTAGGTAGTATCATTTATCGAGGATGAAACCCAACCTTGAGCCACGTTGGCGATCCCTCCCGTACCTATGGCCCCGGAAATGGTGGTTGCAGTGAATGGGGCAGCAGCTCCAGCAATCGTCCCAACACCTACCGCGACGCCGAAGTCACTCCAGCTGAAGTCGCCACCAACAATAGCATTTCCAACTGTATATCCAACTCCACCTGCAATCGCCCCCATTGCACCCGTTACGACCGGCACGAACCAGACGAAAGTTCCCGTTGGATCACTGAAGTTAATCGGATTATTCCCCACATAGGCATAGAGATTGAGATCATCCGCGGTACCAATCGGATCGGTCTGCAGGAACCGGCCCAGTGCGGGGGAGTAGAACCGTGCCTTGTAGTAGTACAGATTGAGCGAACCGATGAACTGCTGGCCGGTGTAGCGGAAGCGGATGCCGGTGGCAATGTTGGGTTCGCCATACGGGCCATAGCTGTGGATGGCGGTGCTGGTGCCGGCACTGTTGGCGGTGCCGATGACACTACCCAGCTGGTCCTGGTACAGCCAGGTTTTGTTGGTCGTGGTGGTGCCTTCGTACCACACCAGCGGTTCGTCTACGCCGGGGCCGTGCACGTAGCGGCGCAGCAGTGTGCCACCGCTGTTGTATTCAGCAACCAGTTCCACGCCATCATAGGTCAGGCCGGTGATGGTGCCTGCTAGCCTCAGAAAATAGGTCGTTCGATTCGGACTTGGATCGTTCCATAATAATCTTTATAGTCTTTTTTAGGGATTCAGAATCCCGCTTCGAATTAATGATTTCGTTCAAGTCACGAAGCTGCCTACTTAGCTCATTGCTAACTATGGGGTGATCTAAAATAAATTTTTCTCCATCAGTAGCATTAGTATTCACGTTATAGGTATTTACTACAAAATTATCTACCGCTTCATAGACGCGCTTTGCGGCCCATATAGCCTCTTGAGGACATCCAGAAGCCAACGACCTCAGAGAATAAATAATCGCCGCCGCAGCGTCTTCGGCATAGGGCGTACCACTTTCCCAGGCATCCTCCTCAGAAGGTAACACAGCCATGCAGCGCTCCAGCAAACCATTGAGAATGATTGCATCGTGGTTTCCCGCTATCACAGCGTTCCAAACATAGGAAATGGCTTCGGAGTAAGCATCGAGATCGACTTTTTTTGACTTGGCCACCCTTGCATATTCAACATAACAAGTAAAAATCCTCTGCGCGCATGAGGCTGCAAAAGCACTTTGCGCTTCTATAGGAAGCTGGTCTAGGATTTCCTTCAATTTGGATTCTGAAAATTCAATGCCTTTCATAACACCCATTTTAGCTGTCCGTGGTTTCTTGATATATGAGTAGCTTAAAAAACATCCCGGAACCGGAGCGAGTCCGGTTCCGGGAAATTATTTTGCGAAAGATTTAAGGAGTGTCACTACTTCAAGCTACTACCTAAAATTCCACCAGCAGCTCCACCACCGAGTGCGGAGTACGTGCCGGAGCTGGTAGACCAAACTGCTGACCTCTCACCTACAATCTTGCCACCCGTAGATTCGATGAAGCTGACGCAGCTAGGGCATATATTTCGAGTAACCTCTAGTGCCTGTAACCCCGCTCCTTGCTGTTGTGCTTGTTGGATCGCCGTAACTTCCGCATGAGCGCCTGGAAGTTTTGCGGTATCCATTCCTAGGTTTTGAGCCAAACTACGCTGTGCCGGGGTCAAATCCCGCGCTCCTCCCGCCACAATGGTTCCACGGGAAGTGCTTAGAACGGCCGTTGTTCTCTGGGCTTGGGCGATTGGGTCCAAAACATTGTGAACTTGGTTGGCTTGGCTCGCTAACCTTGAAGCAGTGGCGGCTTCAAACATAGCTGTGGCTTTGCTAGCTATTCCCGCGCCAACCGCCCCCAGTGTCGCATCCAAGGCAATCGCTTTCGGGTCGAAGATATCCCCTCCCGTCAAACCTCGAATAACACCACCCATGACAACGCTTGTAGCCGCGCCAATGCACATCGGACAATTACCACTAGGATCGGTCAAATTAATCGGATTATTGCCCACATAGGCGTAGAGATTCAGATCATCTGCAGTACCGATCGGATCGGTCTGCAGGAATCTACCTAAAGCAGGCGAATAGAACCGTGCCTTATAGTAGTACAGATTGAGTGAACCGAGGAACTGCTGGCCGGTGTAGCGGAAACGAATGCCGGTGGCAATGTTGGGTTCACCGTACGGGCCGTAGCTGTGGATGGCGGTGCTGGTGCCGGCACTGTTGGCGGTGCCGATGACACTGCCCAGCTGGTCCTGGTACAGCCAGGTTTTGTTGGTCGTGGTGGTGCCTTCGTACCACACCAGCGGTTCGTCTACGCCGGGGCCGTGCACGTAGCGGCGCAATAGTGTGCCGCCGCTGTTGTATTCAGCCACGAGATCGACACCGTCATAGGTCAGGCCGGTGACGGTGCCCGCCAGGGTGGTCTGGCGCAGACGCCCTGCGCCATCGTACGCGAGGCTGTTGGTCGAGCCGGTTTTATTGGCACTGATCAGCTGGTTGTCGAGGTCGTAGGTGTAGGTCCATACCCCGTCCCCGGTCAGGTTGCCTTTGGTGTCATGAGTAAGGGTGGCGCCAGCGGCGGCCGTGTACTGGTTGAGGCCGTTGGCGGTGTAGCTCTTGGTGCCGTTGGTATAACCCGTCCACTGGTAGCTGTCGTTGGTCCAGCTCTGGCCTGTGATTTCCTGCACCTGGTTGCGGGTGTAGGTGTAGGTCTGGTCCTGTGCGGTGCCGGTGAGGTTGTGTGTGAGGGTGGCCAGTGCACTCTGGGTGCTGTAGGCATAGCTGGTGGTGGTGCTGTTACCCAGGGTCACCGTGGTACGCCGGCTGAGGTCATCGTAGGCGTAGGTGGCCAGGTTGACCGTGCCGGTTTCCTTGATCGCAGTTGGACGGTTCAGTGCGTCATAGGTGCTGGTGACGTAGAACGCGGTTTCCGGCCAGGTGAGGCGGGTGCGGTTGCCTGCCGGGTCGTACTGGTAGGCGAGTGTCTTGCCACCAGCGGTGGTGCTGGTCAGCCGTCCGGCATTGTCATAGAGGTAGCTGATGGCATAGCCGGTTTTGTTGGCAGCTGTTGTGCGGCCCAGCAGGTCGTAGGTGTAGGTGATGTTGTCCGCGCTGGTCGGATAGGTACGGCTGAGCAGCCGGTTGAGGTTGTCATACGCCATCGTGATGCTCTGGCCGTTACGTTTGCGCAGGCTGGTGATATTGCCGTTGGCATCCAGCGTCATCTGCTCGTAATCGGTGGTGGATGAGGTGCTGGCCGTTGTGGGGTGCGGGTAGCGCAGTTTTACGCGACGGTCATGGCCATCGTACTCATAGGTGGTCAGGTTGTTTTTGGCATCCTTGACGGTGGTCGGCAGGCCGTTGTTGCTGTAAGTGTAGGTGGCATAGTTCTGGGCCACGCTGCTGCCTACGGCTTGCTTGACGATCTGTACGCTGTCATCCGCGTTGTACACCGTCTCGGTGATGCGATTGCCGCCCTGGGCTGAAGTCAGGTTCTCGGTGATGCGAATGAGGCGGTCGAGGTTGTCGTAGGCATAGTCAGCAACCGGTACCGGGGCAGCCGCGCTCGGGCAGGTGGTGGCGGCAGCGGTAACTGCCGGACCCCAGGCTTTGAGCAGCTTGCCGGTGGCGGTGTAGGTGTTGCAGCTCACCAGCCATTGGGTGCCGGTCTGGGCTGCGCTGCGGATCAGCCGGCCATCGGCGTCATAGGCGAGTACGGTCTGTTTGCTCAGCGCATTGGTGCGGGTGGTGACACGGCGTTGTGCATCGAATGCCTGCGTGGTGGTGTCGGTGACATCGGTGCGCGGGCCGTTGATCTGGGTAATATTACCCACCGCATCATAGGTGAAGGTGGTGGTGAGATTGAGCTTGCCGCTACCGGAATCGACTACGACGGTCTGCGGGACGTATTTGTTGGTCGTGTTATAGGCAGTGGTGGTGACGACCGTGCTGCCGGATGTGATCTTGCTGGTCTGCGAGGTCGGCAGATAGAAGGTCGGGTAGCCGCTGGCAGTATAGGCAGTGTAGGCAAAGGTGGTCTGTGGTTGTACCCCCGCGGCATCGGCCGGTGAAGTGACTGCCAGCGGATTACCTTGTGCGGTGTAGGTGTAAGTGGTGATCTTGCCGCGCGGGTCGGTTGCGCTGGCCACTTTGTTGAAAGCCGTCTCGTAAGTGAAGCTGCTGGTGAGTGTAGTCAGTCCCGAACCGGGTTTGGCAATCTGTTTCACCTGGCTGACGTTGTGCGTGCAGCGTTTGTCGGTCGCTGCACACGGGGCATCGTGGTAGACGTACTCGAGCGCATTGCCTTCGGGGAAGACCTTGCGCGTCAGGCGTCCGTGGCCATCATAGGTGCTGGTGGTGATCTTGCCCAGCGGGTTGACCGATTTCACTACTTTGCCGAGAGCATCCATATAGGAGACTTTGCTGACTGGCCCCGGCCCTACTTCCTCTGAACGTGAACCGGCAAAATAATAGGTATAGAGCTTGCCAGCAGCGTTGGTTTGGGTTTGCACCCGGCCCAGGCTATCGTAGACGTTGGTAGCAAACAAAAATAAGGACAGATCACGGTTTTACCATGGCTTACCGCTACAGCCGCCGAAGCCCATAACCGTGGCCTGCCCCCTCTTAACCTTTTAAAGTAAGTGGTAACTTAGTTCTTTAGCAACGAGTTATTACGGGAAAATATGTCAATTCCATATTACGATAGGCTTACCGGGGACACAAAGTTGCATTGCCTCTGGCCCCGTATAGGCATCGTTTTGCATATCCACCTGGAGCGCCCAGCTATTTTCAAATCTAATCATAATAGTATTTATATCTTCGTCTACATGAGTAACAAAATGCCCAATTAACTGCTGCGTCTCAGTAAAACTAAATCCTATCAATTCATATTTATTATAAATAGCGAGGTTGATTCCGTTTTCAAAGATAATTCCAGCTCCATTCTCAGCTAATACTGCATCTACAACTCTCAATCCCTGTATAACGCTTAATTTTGATTTCTCCATTGCATGTCTCACTAGTCAATTGGAAAGTGTGATTGAGAATTAGATAAAGTCTTGCCACTATATGGATCTACTCCTTGTGGTTTAGGGGATGCTGAGTTTTGGTATTTAATATACCCATTTGGATAACTTGGGCTATTACCTCTTGCTGGAGTCGAATCCATTATCCTCATGGTTGAGACTTGTCCATTTGCACCGCCAGCACCACCAGTAAATGCAACACCTGTTTGATTTCCTGCGGGATTAATCACTGAGGATGGCCCGGTCGCTCCTTTAGGAACAGGGAAAGCAGTCCCACCAGGAGATACGATAAAATCTGGAGCCCTATTAATTCCCCTAGCTGCAGCCCCGATCAGATTATCGCCGGCCCTGATTGCGGTTCCAACCCCCTTGCCTGCACCGGGCAGGATACCCAGTACTCCGACTCCATAGTCAAGCATGGTTGCATTCGGGTTCTGGGAAGCCATGTAGAGGTCATAGCCTGGAATGAATCCCAGAGCGAATTGGCCTGTACTCGTGGAGCCCAGTTTACCCAGCAGCATACTGGCAGCAGCTGCAGTCAGCCCCGACGGATCATTGAAGTTGATGGGGTTGTTGCCCACATAAGCATACAGGTTGAGATCATCCGCGGTACCAATCGGATCGGTCTGCAGGAACCGGCCCAGTGCAGGTGAGTAGAACCGTGCCTTGTAGTAGTACAGATTGAGTGAACCGAGGAACTGCTGGCCGGTGTAGCGGAAGCGGATGCCGGTGGCGATGTTGGGTTCACCATACGGGCCGTAGCTGTGGATGGCGGTGCTGGTGCCGGCACTGTTGGCGGTGCCGATGACACTGCCCAGCTGGTCCTGGTACAGCCAGGTTTTGTTGGTCGTGGTGGTGCCTTCATACCACACCAGCGGTTCATCTACGCCGGGGCCGTGCACGTAGCGGCGCAGGAGCGTGCCACCGCTGTTGTATTCAGCCACGAGATCGACACCGTCATAGGTCAGGCCGGTGATGGTGCCCGCCAGGGTGGTCTGGCGCAGACGCCCTGCGCCATCGTACGCGAGGCTGTTGCTCGAGCCGGTTTTATTGGCACTGATCAGCTGGTTGTCGAGGTCGTAGGTGTAGGTCCATACGCCATCCCCGGTCAGGTTGCCTTTGGTGTCATGAGTGAGGGTGGCGCCAGCGGCGGCCGTGTACTGGTTGAGGCCGTTGGCGGTGTAGCTTTTGGTGCCGTTGGCATAGCCCGTCCACTGGTAGCTGTCGTTGGTCCAGCTTTGGCCTGTGATTTCCTGCACCTGGTTGCGGGTGTAGGTGTAGGTCTGATCCTGTGCGGTGCCGGTGAGGTTGTGTGTGAGGGTGGCCAGTGCACTTTGCGTGCTGTAGGCATAGCTGGTGGTGGTGCTGTTACCCAGGGTCACCGTGGTACGCCGGCTGAGGTCATCGTAGGCGTAGGTGGCCAGGTTGACCGTGCCGGTTTCCTTGATCGCGGTCGGACGGTTGAGTGCATCGAACGTGGTGGTGACGTAGAACGCGGTTTCCGGCCAGGTGAGACGGGTGCGGTTGCCTGCCGGGTCATACTGGTAGGCGAGCGTCTTGCCACCAGCGGTGGTGCTGGTCAGTCGTCCGGCATTGTCATAGAGGTAGCTGATGGCATAGCCGGTTTTGTTGGCAGCTGTTGTGCGGCCCAGCAGGTCGTAGGTGTAGGTGATGTTGTCCGCGCTGGTCGGATAGGTACGGCTGAGCAGCCGGTTGAGGTTGTCATACGCCAGCGTGATGCTCTGGCCGTTACGTTTGCGCAGGCTGGTGATATTGCCGTTGGCATCGAGCGTCATCTGCTCGTAATCGGTGGTCGATGAGGTGCTGGCTGTTGTGGGGTGCGGGTAGCGCAGTTTCACGCGGCGGTCATGGCCATCGTATTCATAGGTGGTCAGGTTGTTTTTGGCATCCTTGACCGTGAGCGGCAGGCCGTTGTTGCTGTAAGTGTAGGTGGCATAGTTCCGGGCCACGCTGCTGCCTACGGCTTGTTTGACGATCTGTACGCTGTCATCCGCGTTGTACACCGTCTCGGTGATACGGTTACCGCCTTCGCCTGCGGTGAGATTCTCAGTGATACGAATGAGGCGGTCGAGGTTGTCGTAGGCATAGTCAGCAACCGGTACCGGGGCAGCCGCGCTCGGGCAGGTGGTGGCGGCAGCGGTGACTGCCGGACCCCAGGCTTTGAGCAGCTTGCCGGTGGGGGTGTAGGTGTTGCAGCTCACCAGCCATTGGGTGCCGGTTTGGGCTGCGCTGCGGATCAGCCGGCCATCGGCGTCATACGCGAGTACGGTCTGCTTGCTCAGCGCATTGGTCCGGGTGGTGACACGGCGTTGTGCATCGAACGCCTGCGTGGTGGTGTCGGTGACATCGGTGCGCGGGCCATTGATCTGGGTAAGATTACCCACCGCATCATAGGTGAAGGTGGTGGTGAGGTTGAGCTTGCCGGTGCCTGAATCGACCACGACGGTCTGCGGTACGTATTTGTTGGTCGTGTTATAGGCAGTGGTGGTGACGACCGTACTGCTGGAGGTGATCTTGCTGGTTTGCGAGGTCGGCAGATAGAAGGTCGGATAGCCGCTGGCAGTATAGGCGAAAGGATGTGCGGAAATCGTACGAGCGAAACGGGGATCACCACAAGTGGCGTATCCCCCGTTTCGCTTTGTCGTATTAAATCTCGCTATTAACTAAAAGGCAAATTTCTCCCGATTTTTTTACAAAACTGATTGGTTTCCGAGTGTCACCACCATCCACTGAAATCTCGACAAGGAGATCTTGATCCTCAAAAGATTGCAGTTCCTTAATCAACTGTCGAATTGTTTTTCCACGAAGAACCCATTCTGGTTGTTTGTGTGTTTCGTTACCCATATCAATCCCCAATACGATTCAAGTTAGCATCGTATGTTCCAGCTCTCGTTTCTTTGCTACTAAGATTTTTTACCGAATCGGCCATCTTCCATGCCCCTCCATTGTGTCCGTCGAGATCCCTCGTAATAAAATCCTTACCGCGCTGAAAAACAGTTTGCACAGATGAAATACGCTACCACATGCGGGGCAAAACGATTTGGCAGCTTAGCCCGCATGCAGGCTGTACAGTCGGATTTGCTGGCTCAAATTAGCCAGAAATTTTGTATTTCTTAATGGCCGCATCCTGAGATACAGTTTCCAATGATGGAGCTCCCCCTCCATGCAATTCACTTTCTGGGTAACTCAATTCCCAATATCGCTCATCTGCTTTATCAAAATATAAAACTGACCAGCCATCATCAGAGCGCCCAACCTCTACAAGCTTATTATTAGTTAAGTAATCGATTCTTTTAGTGACAGCATCAGCCACAAGCTTTCCATTTTCAAGAATCCATTTACCAACAATCTTGGTTTCTGCTGGTTGAATATTCATTAGTGTGGAATCCATTGAATTGCTCCTGCTGGAATTGGCCCGTTAGGAATTACAAATTCCGCTGCTCCTCCTGCGGTTTGGCCGCCTTGCACAAAGCCTGGATTCGTCCTGAATACAGGTGAAGCAATGCCATCTACGGAAACGCTTGGGAACTCAATTACTTTAAATCCGCCCGGCACTTCTGGGATCGCTAATTTATCTGCAATTTGCGCATTAGATAGACCACGTAATTCACTTGCATTGGTAACGAAAACATCCGCCTCACCGGTCCGACCAAGGGTTGTCGGATTAAGTCCACGGGGAACAACACGAGCCAACGTATCTGAAACTGGATTGGCTATCGTCTTTGCCGCAGCCCCGATCAGATTATCGCCGAGCCTGATACCTGTGCCAACAGCTTTACCAATTGGTGTGATCCCTAGCAGCCCGATCCCATAGTCAAGCATGGTTGCATTCGGGTTCTGGGAAGCCATGTAGAGGTCATAGCCTGGAATGAATCCCAGAGCGAATTGGCCTGTACTCGTGGAGCCCAGTTTACCCAGCAGCATACTGGCAGCAGCCGCACTCAGCCCCGACGGATCATTGAAATTGATCGGATTATTCCCCACATAAGCATACAGATTCAGATCATCCGCGGTACCAATCGGATCGGTCTGCAGGAACCGGCCCAGTGCGGGGGAGTAGAAGCGTGCCTTATAGTAGTACAGATTGAGTGAACCGAGGAACTGCTGGCCGGTGTAGCGGAAGCGGATGCCGGTAGCGATGTTGGGTTCACCGTACGGGCCGTAGCTGTGGATGGCGGTGCTGGTGCCGGCACTGTTGGCGGTGCCGATGACACTGCCCAGTTGATCCTGGTACAGCCAGGTTTTGTTGGTCGTGGTGGTGCCTTCGTACCACACCAGCGGTTCGTCTACGCCGGGGCCGTGCACGTAGCGGCGCAGCAGTGTGCCGCCGCTGTTGTATTCAGCCACGAGATCGACACCGTCATAGGTCAGTCCGGTGACGGTGCCTGCCAGGGTGGTCTGGCGCAGACGCCCTGCGCCATCGTACGCCAGGCTGTTGGCCGAGCCGGTTTTATTGGCACTGATCAGCTGGTTGTCGAGGTCGTAGGTGTAGGTCCATACGCCGTCCCCGGTCAGGTTGCCCTTGGTGTCATGAGTAAGGGTGGCCCCTGCTGCCGCCGTGTACTGGTTGAGGCCGTTGGCGGTGTAGCTTTTGGTGCCGTTGGCATAGCCTGTCCACTGGTAGCTGTCGTTGGTCCAGCTCTGCCCTGTGATTTCCTGCACCTGGTTGCGCGTGTAGGTATAGGTCTGGTCCTGTGCGGTGCCGGTGAGGTTGTGTGTGAGGGTGGCCAGTGCACTTTGCGTGCTGTAGCCATAGCTGGTGGTGGTGCTGTTACCCAGGGTCACTGTGGTACGCCGGCTGAGGTCATCGTAGGCGTAGGTGGCCAGGTTGACCGTGCCGGTCTCCTTGATCGCGGTTGGACGGTTGAGTGCGTCATAGGTGCTGGTGACGTAGAACGCGGTCTCCGGCCAGGTGAGCTGGGTGCGGTTGCCTGCCGGGTCGTACTGGTAGGCGAGTGTCTTGCCGCCGGCGGTGGGGGTGTAGGTGTTGCAGCTCACCAGCCATTGGGTGCCGGTTTGGGCTGCGCTGCGGATCAGCCGGCCATCGGCGTCATACGCCAGTACGGTCTGCTTGCTCAGCGCATTGGTCCGGGTGGTGACACGGCGCTGTGCATCGAATGCCTGCGTGGTGGTGTCGGTGACATCGGTGCGCGGGCCGTCTACGGTAGGCTTTTGATAAATTTCTCAATTTTCTCCCGCTTCGGGAGATATTGTGCAGCCCACTTACCACTCTCACTGATCTGATCAAAAAGAGATAACATTTTCATTAACCGGCACCTGCACTCCTCATTTTTTCCACGTAAGAACAATAAGCATGTAGGGGCAACATTTGACAGTATCTGGTTATGTGGATCGGCGAACTGCCTTCCCTCTTCAATAAACACTGCCAGATCGTCCAAATTTTTCACCTTTTCCATCTCTGGCAGGCAGTATTTTAAAAAACAATCTCCCACTTCTGTTGCAACAACTTCCGGACAATTTTTTACACTGCAGTCCCAACTCAAGAATGTGCCGGAAGGCGTAAACAAACCGATATTTCTTGCCCCAAAATTATTAGCTGCAAACTTAGCCCCGTACCGTTTCTTTATCTCATCAACTAGAAGAGGTGAATACACTGAGGCCATCGGGGAGCAGCTCACCATCTCTGGCGCATATTTCCTTCCATACAGTATCAGTATTCGATCTTGTATAGTCGAAGATCTCTCCCTACGCCAGTCCGCGTCGCGCTTATACCTGTAGAAGCCTATATGGCTCAGGCATGTATCGAGGAGAGAATTCACAACTTCGATTCTCCCCTCAACTGTCAAAGATGGATTCATACTTTCACAGCTTCGGCCAGAATTATTCGGCTCCGGCATCTATTTTCCAGCTTTAGCATCCGCACCATGCATAAATGCTTGGAAACCTAGATCCATTTTTAGTGCATTAGGCATTACGTTTCTCATTGTGTCGTACCCATTCTTATAGAAGTGCATCAACTCAACATTTGATACCGTCTGTCCTGCGATACCAGCACCTGTAGCAGCCTTTCCGGTCAAGACGCCTGTGCCACCATTATTAATATAGCCATAACCTTCTATTTGGGCTTTACTTAGTGTTGCACTAGGGCCTAACTTGGCCTCCACTCCTCGCAGACCGGTCGAAGCATCAACAATAAGATCGGCTCTTGGCCTAGCTACAGGAGTAGCCACCACAATTTCCCTTCCGATAACTGACTCTCCACGACTAGCTATCCTTTGTTCAGCCATACGAACACCGAGCGCACCCTTTTCTATGGAGCTCATCTGGCTAAAACGATGTATAACGTTTGCAGCAGATACCCCAGAGGTTGCAGCTCCAATACCAAAATCAACCGCCGCATTTCCCCAGCTGTAATCTTGGCCTGTAGCCCAACTAATGCCATATCCAATCGCAACGTTAGCAGCACCGCCGAGCAGGAAATTAGCAAACTGCCCGCTTGGATCACTGAAGTTGATCGGATTATTCCCCACATAGGCATAGAGATTCAGATCATCTGCGGTACCAATCGGATCGGTCTGCAGGAACCGGCCCAGTGCGGGTGAGTAGAACCGTGCCTTGTAGTAGTACAGATTGAGTGAACCGAGGAACTGCTGGCCGGTGTAGCGGAAGCGGATGCCGGTAGCGATGTTGGGTTCGCCATACGGGCCATAGCTGTGGATCGCGGTGCTGGTGCCGGCACTGTTGGCGGTGCCGATGACACTGCCCAGCTGGTCCTGGTACAGCCAGGTTTTGTTGGTGGTGGTGGTGCCTTCGTACCACACCAGCGGTTCATCTACGCCGGGGCCGTGCACGTAGCGGCGCAGCAGTGTGCCGCCGCTGTTGTATTCAGCCACGAGATCGACACCGTCATAGGTCAGGCCGGTGACGGTGCCCGCCAGGGTGGTTTGCCGCAGACGCCCTGCTCCATCGTACGCCAGGCTGTTGCTCGAGCCGGTTTTATTGGCACTGATCAGCTGGTTGTCGAGGTCGTAGGTGTAGGTCCATACCCCATCCCCGGTCAGGTTGCCTTTGGTGTCATGAGTGAGGGTGGCCCCTGCTGCTGCCGTGTACTGGTTGAGGCCGTTGGCGGTGTAGCTTTTGGTGCCGTTGGCATAACCTGTCCACTGGTAGCTGTCGTTGGTCCAGCTCTGGCCTGTGATTTCCTGCACCTGGTTGCGGGTGTAGGTGTAGGTCTGGTCCTGTGCGGTGCCGGTGAGGTTGTGTGTGAGGGTGGTCAGTGCACTCTGGGTGCTGTAGGCATAGCTGGTGGTGGTGCTGTTACCCAGGGTCACCGTAGTACGCCGGCTGAGGTCATCATAGGCGTAGGTGGCCAGGTTGACCGTGCCGGTCTCCTTGATCGCGGTCGGACGGTTGAGTGCGTCATAGGTGCTGGTGACGTAGAACGCGGTCTCCGGCCAGGTGAGCCGGGTGCGGTTGCCTGCCGGGTCGTACTGGTAGGCGAGTGTCTTGCCGCCGGCGGTGGTGCTGGTGAGCCGTCCGGCATTGTCATAGACGTAGCTGATGGCATAACCGGTTTTGTTGGCAGCTGTTGTGCGGCCCAGCAGGTCGTAGGTGTAGGTGATGTTGTCCGCACTGGTCGGATAGGTGCGGCTGAGCAGCCGGTTGAGGTTGTCATACGCCAGCGTGATGTTCTGGCCATTACGTTTGCGCAGGCTGGTGATATTGCCGTTGGCATCGAGCGTCATCTGCTCGTAGTCGGTGGTGGATGAGGTGTTGACGGTGGAGGGGTGCGGGTAGCGCAGTTTCACGCGGCGGTCATGGCCATCGTACTCGTAGGTGGTCAGGTTGTTTTTGGCATCCTTGACGGTGGTCGGCAGGCCGTTGTTGCTCCAGGTGTAGGTGGCATAGTTCTGTGCCACGCTGCTGCCTACGGCTTGTTTGACGATCTGCACGCTGTCATCCGCGTTGTACACCGTCTCGGTGACACGATTGCCGCCTTCTCCTGCGGTGAGATTCTCAGTGATACGAATGAGGCGATCGAGGTTGTCGTAGGCATAGTCAGCAACCGGTACCGGGGCAGCCGCGCTCGGGCAGGTGGTGGCGGCAGCGGTGACTGCCGGGCCCCAGGCTTTGAGCAGCTTGCCGGTGGGGGTGTAGGTGTTGCAGCTCACCAGCCATTGGGTGCCGGTTTGGGCTGCCGTGCGGATCAGCCGGCCATCGGCGTCATAAGCCAGTACGGTCTGCTTGCTCAGTGCATTGGTCCGGGTGGTGACACGGCGTTGTGCATCGAACGCCTGTGTGGTGGTGTCGGTGACATCGGTGCGTGGGCCGTTGATCTGGGTGAGGTTACCCACCGCATCATAGGTGAAGGTGGTGGTGAGGTTGAGCTTGCCGCTACCGGAATCGACCACGACGGTCTGCGGTACGTATTTGTTGGTCGTGTTATAGGCAGTGGTGGTGACGACCGTACTGCCGGATGTGATCTTGCTGGTCTGCGAGGTCGGCAGATAGAAGGTCGGATAGCCGCTGGCAGTATAGGCAGTGTAGGCGAAGGTAGTCTGTGGTTGTACCCCCGCGGCATCGGCCGGTGAAGTGACTGCCAGCGGATTACCTTGTGCGGTGTAGGTGTACGTGGTGATCTTGCCGCGCGGGTCGGTTGCGCTGGCCACCTTGTTGAAAGCCGTCTCGTAGGTGAAGCTGCTGGTGAGTGTAGTCAGTCCTGAGCCGGGTTTGGCAATCTGTTTCACCTGGCTGACGTTGTGCGTGCAGCGTTTGTCGGTCGCTGCGCACGGGGCATCGTGGTAGACGTACTCGAGCGCATTGCCTTCAGGAAACACCTTGCGCGTCAGACGTCCGTGACCATCGTAGGTGCTGGTGGTGATCTTGCCCAGCGGGTTGACCGATTTCACTACTTTGCCGAGAGCATCCATATAGGAGACTTTGCTGACTGGCCCCGGCCCCACTTCTTCCGAGCGTGAACCGGCGAAGTAGTAGGTGTAGAGCTTGCCGGCGGCATTGGTCTGGGTCTGTACCCGGCCCAGGCTGTCGTAGACGTTGGTAGCGAAGGCGGTTGACGGATTGCTCGGGTAGAAGAACTTGGTTATCCGGCCTGGCAGGTCGTACTGAAAGGTGGTGGCTTTTGCAGTGGCGTCGGTATAGCTCGTGAGGTTACCGTTGGCGTCAAAAGCGTAGCTGATGCTGCGTGTGCCATCACCTACTGTGCTGATGCGTGCCCCACTGTAGGTGAAGTTGAGTACCCGGCCCAGGCTGTTGGCAACCTGAGTGAGGTTGGCGCCGCTATAGGTAAACTTGGCCTGTACACCATTCGGATGCGTGTAGGTGACGATCTTGCCTGCACTGTTGAAGGCGAGCAGGGCGCGGTTCAGGGTCTCGTAACGATAGGTGCCGTCAGTATGTTTGGTGAGCCGTGCCGCATTGCCCGGAGGCGGGTTGTGGCTGCCATCAGGCAGTTTGACGAACACTTCGCCGTTCAGGCCCTGACGCACGATCACCGTATTGTTGATGAGCTGATCGCCGAACCAGCGCTGGCCCAGTGTGGCAATCACCATTTTGTCCAGCGGCTTGGCTGCATCAGCCAGCAGATCGAGTGACACCAGTTTCTCGACCAGCGTGGGGACCGCATCGAGCGCGGAATCCTCACCCATGCCCTGGAAGCCGTCCGAGCCGACTGTGGCGCTGGCAGCCAGGCTGTGTGTCCAGCCCTTGCCCAGCGGGCTGTCTTGTGTGCGTAATCCTGAACTGTAGAGCTTTTGTACTCCGAGGCCGAGCGGGAACTCACCCGCTCCGGTCTGGATGTCCTCGTGAGCATAGAGGAAGTGGCCTTTGGCCATGTCGATCGGGTCACCGAAGGCTCTGCCAACAAACTGCCACAAGGTACCGTACGGATTAACCGAATTGTTGAGGATGTTAGTACCCGTATCCACCGCTGGCAGTGGCAGGGTCGAGAATCCACCTGCCAACCCGCCGCCGATCATGGCGCTGATCGTCCACCCGGTGCTGTTGATAACGAAATAGCCTGCACCTGACCAGCTGTTCTCGGTCAGATCGCAACGTGCCGGCAGGATCAGCCGGTTGCCAGCCGTGACCTGGCTCTGGAAGGTGGCCAGCCACGATGCGCAGCCCACCAAATTCGGCTGTACTGCCGAGGCGTAGTTCGCCGACGTGGCGTTGTAGACACGATAGTTATTGATCGTGGCAATATCGATGAGCTTGGTAGTTGATACTGCACTTACGCCTGCAGTCTGTTGTACTGCTGTTGATTCAAAGATACTCATGTGCATGGATGCGCTGTAGAAAGCAGCACGCTCTTTCGCTGCATCTGCACTTTGGCTGACGACACTCACCAGGTTACCCGGCAGGTCGACATAAGGAGCACTGTTGTAGCCGGCGATACCGATCTGGTGGTGGAACAGGGTGTTGGTACCGGCCAGCCGGTCAGTGATGTAGTTAGCATGATCGACTTGTGCGATCCAGGTTGCGGACAGTACCGCCAGCGATGAACCGAGTACGACTTCAGAGGCAGCGGCACTGCCTGCGGCTTTGGCTGTATCGAGCTGGCTGCGATAGCGCTCGATGAGCCCGCGTCCAGCCGGGCCCCAGCCGTTACCGATCAGGAAGGTGCCCCCTGCCACGATCGACTGAGGGAAACTCTGGTTGGCGAAAGTATTGCTGTAGGCACCATGGGTAACGTCGAAAGTAACGGTACCCATGGTGCCGGGTGTGACCGCAGTGCCAGTGGCTTGTGCCGTACCATCGAGCATCAGTACTGGCTGGTTTGAGGCGTTATAGGTAAGGGTGAGCCGCTTGCCGTAGATTGCATCTGATGTGTAGGTCTTGTCGATACCCTGGTAGCGAATGCGCAATGTCGGGCTGTAGTTGGCCGGGATCGTCACCCATTCAGTGAGGGCAATGCTCGTGTCCTGGTAGGGCAGGCTCGCCTGGCGCAGTGCGCCGCCCGTATGAGGGGCAATGGTTTTGCCGCCGATGACATCATCGAGTGTACCGGCAGGCAGGTTGGTACGCAGATACGTGGCCAGGCTATTGGAATAGGTGGCGAGGTTGTTGCGGATGTTGGTCCGGTTGATGTTCTGAACGTAATCTGCGGTAACCGTCGCACCACTTTTGGCTGAGGTCAGATAGGTACTGGCGTTGTAGCCGCTGGCCGTGGTGAGGTTGATCCCCGTTTTATGGGTATGCGACTTGAAGGCTGGATCAAAGTAGTAGTTGGTCCCTCCGATATTGACTTTTACCCACACGTGGTCGAACTTCATGCTGTGCAGCGCAGCAGTCGAACCCGGGCAGCTGCCTGCTGCGGTCGCCGTGACCGAAGCTACCGGAATCTGGGCATTGCCAAAAAGGTTGAGCACCCCGCACACGTTGCTGGTACTCACGCCGAGCCAGTCCTGCACCTGCGCCGCGGTGAGGTTGATGCGCCCTTTGACGTGGTTGGCGGTGAAACCTGCCTGGCGCAGCAGTTGTACCATCAATGTGGCCTGGTCGAAGGCCGTCCCCTGGTTGTCGAGCAGGGTGCCGATGGCTCCTTTCTGGAGACCCCAGGAGGGGTAGTAGGCGATGTTGTTGCGCACATACTCGTAAATCAGATCCGGATCGTTCTTGAGGGCACGCGCCAGTTCTGCAATCGAGGCAGGCCCGGTAGGCGCCGTATCGCCTGCTATACGCATCATCGGTTGCATTGCTTCACCGCTGGAAGGCGTTCCCGGCCCGGTTTCGCTCGGCACACCCTGGTTCAGCCCTTTGGGCAGTGGGCGGGCATGGATGGCCTGCTCGGATTCTTCCGGAGTGACTGGCGCGAGGATGACTCGATTGACCCCGGGGCCGTATTCAGTCCGCTCCCCGCGGATGGCTTGTGGTTGTGCTTTACCGGTTGTGCGGATATCTGCAGCAGGTGCTTCGACTACTGCCGGCACGCCCTGGCCGAACTGGATGTTGCCTTCAGCCAGTACTGCACCCGGGAAAATCCCTGCCAGGAGCAATAACAGTACACTCATACCTGCGCCCACAGCCGCACGACGCGGACTTTTGTTGCGTTCGAACATCATCAGACTCCTGAAGAAATATGCGCAACTCGGATGCTCGTTTATCCCAACGATACTTCCTCGGGGCGCAGGACAATAATGTGATCCGTTTGGCGGATCGCTTAAAAACTACTGACTACGGTGTACTGTGAAGAAATTGATGAAACGTGCAGCTGGCTGCCGCAAGGAGGGTTAGGGTACGCCAGTGGTGATCTGGCTGACGCGGTTACCTGCCGCATCGTAGGTATAGGTGATGATGACTCCATTACTGTAAGTGGCGGTCTTGATCCGGCCCAGTGCATCGTAGGTATAGCTGACAGACCCGGCAAACACTGCAGCCGACAGCCCCAGTATGGCTGCAACTGTGAGGAATCTAAATGCCACGCCTGTGGCAGATGTACGCTTGATGATTTGTTGCGTGCTCATTAATTCCTCCAGGTAAATGGACTGCTAATTTCTGACAATCATGACAAGGCTCGACTACATTCCACCCATTTTGCATAGAATTTATATATTTCGCGTATATTATTTGCAACAATAATCCAGATTGTCAATAATCAACGATAAAAATATTTATCTCATATGTGTGATAAAAATCACATGCATTTCTTGCATGGTATGGATCAGTCTCTGTTACCTGGTTTCCTTACTGCTTGCCGGACTGTCTGGCTGTGGTGGTTGGCCGAGATGGCCTGGCTGGTGAGGCCGATTATGGATCGATTCATTGGTGTACAAGCTCCACTGATATTGGCAACAGATGCAACCGGGGCACTCTCTCTTCCTGTACACAATTCCGAACAGACACCTGACTGGCAGGATGCATCTACAGGGCGTTCCGTGATTGTTCTGCTGCATCCCGAGCAGATTATGCGATTGTCTCTGACCTTGCCTCAGTCGGCACGTGCGAATCTGAAATCCGCAGTACGATACCGACTGACTGTAGAGGCGCCGATCGATGAAGCAGCACTGTACTTTGATATCGGCGACATTACGGCAGTACATGCCCGTGATGAGATCATCGTGGACGTTGCGCTATGTAAAAAAACTCTTGTGACCGATCTGGAGAAGACTGTCAAACGTACTGGAGCAACTGGTTTTCTCGTTGGCTTTTCACCAGGTGGAGAGCTGCCTCCCAGGTACAGGTTCCATACTTCGTACAACATGCGACAAAGCCCGGCCACAGCGCGGCTCAACCGGTGGTTGACCGTATCAGCCATTGGTATCATGCTCGCTGTCGGCCCGGTGCTTTACCTGAGTGCGTCCTGGCTCGAGGCCGGCGTCCGGGTCAGGATCGACGAAGGACGAGCAGCACAGGGGAATGCCATATATCTTGCTGAAGAGCATGCGCGGATCCGCGCGATACGAGATCTACTGGCTCAAACACAAAAATCACCCGGGGTTTTGCGCGTCATGGAGGATATCGCAATGTATCTGCCGAGCCAGTCATGGATCAGCCAGTTTCAATATGAGCATGGGTATCTCAAGCTGTTGGGTTATGCGGCGGATCCGACGGCAACAGCACGCGCACTCGAGCAATCAGAGCATTTGAAAAGTATAAAGCTGGAATCAGTATCGCAGCTGGAGCCGGGAGCAGGTGGCGAGAAGATCCCTCAGTTCGTATTGAACGCGACTTTCGTCAACCAGGAAACTAAGTGACGCCCTACCCTGCAATGGCGCGGCGAGCTCTTGCGCTTGCTGTAGGCGTGTTGTTGCTGACCAGCGTCTGGTCTATCGTCGTTCGTCTGCTCTACGTTCTGCCCACAACTGCCATCGAACGATTGGATGACACGCGCTTTGAGCTCCAGCGTTTGCAGACACTCGCCGCCGAGAACAGTAATCTCACCACTGATGATCTCACTCGGATCGAACAATCGATTTCCACACTGGTATTTCCCTCATCGAATGACAATGCTGCCTTTGTTGATGCTGTTAACATGCTGATCCATGACTCGGATGTGCAATTGCTGGAACTGCGGACGGCAGATCCATTCAATGATGGGAATCTGACCCGCTTCGCGCTGGACGTACGCATAAACGCGCCCGAGGAAAAGTTAGTACATCTGTTGAAATCACTCGAACGCCACCGGCCACTCCTGATCATCGATCGTGCCGTTGTTCTGGCCACTGCTGCGGCGTCCGACGGTACTTCACCCCCCCTTTCCGTAGAACTCCGAATTTGGGCTTTTGCTGCAGAATACTGACAACTTCACCATGGCAAAGCCAATGTTCAATAGACAGACAACCATTCTGCTTGTCCTCAATACCTGTGTGATCTCGGCGTTTGTACTCATCCACTGGATAGTGTTGGATCATCCGGATGATTTATCAACAAAAAGCCGGAACGTACCGTCTGAGACCACCCCCCTGAGTATTCCAATGGAGACATTACCGAATGCGCTGGAACAGACATTATTATTTTCTTCTTCACGCACCCGTACGGTAATATCTTCTCCCGAATCCACGGTGCCTCTGGATACTGCCCCCCCGCGTCTGGTGGGTATCGTCGAAGAGGAAGGGCACAAACGATTTGCCCTGCTTGAAGATGAGACTGCCACTTCCAGAAAGCTCGTCGCGCAAGGGGATACATTCGAGACATGGATGGTGGTTTCAGTTACATCCGATGCCATTCATTTGCGAAGCCGCTCGGATATCAATGATGGAGTCCATCCATCTTCTGATATCGAGCTCCGATTAAGGCCGTCTGTCCCACCTTCCCAAAATTTCAACCCATGAATCGATTCCAGACATTCTTTATCGGAACTGCCATGCTGGCAGGGCTAAATGCGTGTTCTACGACACGACCACCTGAACCGGCTCCTATTTCGACATGGAAAATCATGCCGGCGGTACCGGTGCAACCGAGCAATGCTGCGTCATCAACCTCTACTACTCCGGAGCATCCCACCGGCATCTCAACGGAGTATTTCGAAGCCGGTTGGAGAGGACCTTCATCTTCCAAGGTTGGAAAGTTTGCCTTTGCAGACACTGGCGAGCGTTTCGAACTCAACTTCAACGAGGCCGATATCCGCGGTGTAATCGATGTGGTGCTCGGGGAAATGCTCAAACTTGACTATGTTGTCTCACCTGCAGTACAGGGCCGCATTACGTTGCGGACAAGTCGCCCGGTATCGAAAGCTTCTCTACTTTCTGCCCTGGAAGCGGCGTTGGGTACGGTTTCAGCGGTAATACTGAAAGATGAGCAAACCATCAGCGTGTTGCCATGGAGTGAAGCACCTCAAAGAGTCAGACCCGCTCAGCGCTTTGCCTCTGCAATGCCTCCCACTCCCGGCTATGCTGTGGAAATCATTCCGCTCCGGTATATCAATGCAAATGACATGCAGGCGATTCTTGACTCATTCGTCCCGAAGGGAATAGTTCTGCAGGCTGATACACGTCATGGGCATCTGGTCGTTGCGGGCAGCAGTCAGGATCGCGGCGCTATTCTCCATACCATCGAAAATTTCGATGTGGATTGGCTCAATGGAATGACTTTTGCGCTCTACAAGCTTTCTCAGAGCAGGCCGGAAGCCATCGTTACGGAACTCAGAGAGATTTTCCAGGGCGAGATCGATCTTTTTACCACCCGTATCCATCTCGTACCCCTTGAGCGAATGCAAGCCGTACTCGGTGTGGCTCAGAATAAATCTGATCTCGAATTACTGCGTGAATGGATCGAGCGCCTCGATGTTTCGAAGTTAGGTGCACAACGCATTTTTGTCTATAACGTGCAGAACGGAAATGCCAAGGATCTGGTGGCGCCCCTTCGACAGGTGCTGACCGGCGAGATGCAGGCAACAACGGCTTCGGGTACAACGGTATCACCGACATCGACGCCAATGTCGACACCACAGATGCCCGCAGCAGCCACCTCTCTCTCAGCTGAACCGTCTATATCCGGTTCTCAAACGAATGTCGGTCGACTTGTTGCAATCGAAGAGAACAATTCATTGATGTTCTACGGCACTGAGGATGAGTTCCGTGTCATTCAGGAGGCGCTCAAGCAGATCGATGTGCTGCCGCGCCAGGTCATGATCGAGGCATTTCTGGCCGAGGTGACTCTGAACAACAACCTGCGCTATGGTGTTCAGTGGTTCTTCGATTCGGGTGAAAACACCGTTACACTGAGTGCAACCGATGTCGGCTCAGTGGCATCACAGTTCCCTGGCTTCTCCTATATTTATGCGGGCAAGGCAAATGCTCGCATTGTCTTGAATGCCCTTCAATCCAAAACAGAAGTAAAAATTTTATCCGCACCCAAGATTTCCGTATTGAACAACCAGAAGGCAAGCCTGCAGGTAGGCGACCAGGTTCCTATCGTAACTCAGACATCTCAAGGAACAGTAGTAAGTGGAGCGCCGGTCATCAATACGATTCAAATGCGTGATACAGGCGTCATCCTGGAGGTGATACCGCGTGTCAATGATAACGGGAATGTGATTCTCGATGTCACCCAGGAAGTAAGCGAAGTTGCACAAACCACTTCATCCGGTATTGATTCGCCAACCATCCAGCGACGGAAAATTCATAGTGTCATTGCAACCCGGGATGGCTTCACAGTCGCACTTGGCGGGCTGATCCGGGAAAATGGCAGCGCCGGCAACAGTGGTGTACCTTTGATCAAGGATGTGCCGGTCATCGGCAATCTGTTCAAGAGCAATACTTCTGATATCCGCCGTACTGAGCTGGTCGTCCTGCTTGTTCCTCATGTAATGCGTAACCAGATGGAGACACAATCGGTTGCCGACGCGTTAGTTGATGGCCTCGAGGCGGCTTCCCGTCTGGCCGAGCGTGCTCGTCTTCCTGCCCCATCACGTGCACAGTAGGGGCTTTGTCCTCCTGCATACGCTGTGGCTGCTCCTCGCAGCAGCCACCCTCATTGTGGGTTCGATGATGGCTGTTTTTTATTCAGCCGAGGAGCTTACGATCTCGGAGCGACGGCTTAGAGCCGATCTTGCACATGAATCGGCCGTGGAAATGGTTATCTATGATGTCCTGGTCAAAGGGAACAGAAGTATCTGGATAGGTGACGGTATTGTTACTCGAAATGTACAGATCAGCGAGCAAATGTTCAGTGTTTCAGTTCAGCAGGCGACAGGACTCATAGATGCCATGACATCTGATTCACGGATACTGAGTCGACTGTTGGCGTGGCTTGCCATCCCCCGGAACTCACGTGAGCCTGATTTCCTGTCAGCACGTTCGACAGGCACCCTTCGCCCTGCAACCTACACTGATTTGCAGGCAATGCTTGGTCTCAGCCATAGTGCATTTGCCTGTCTCTATCCTCACATTACATTTTACTCAGGCCGGGTGGAACCCGACTGGCGGTATGCATCGAATGATCTGGTCGAACTTGTTGGATTGAGATCCAGATCTGCCGGAACGCACTCTGTCCTGAATGACGATACGTCGTCCCATAATGTTACTGGCGCCACGCTTCGCGTGAATGTGCTTCCCGGGAATACCTCGGATGAGGCTGCAGGGCTTTCCGTCGAAGTGACGATTACCGGACAAATTGATCCCAGTCATCTCATAAGAAGCTGGAAGCGTATTACCAGGATGGATAATAGTAAGCAGTGCCGTAACCTCAACACCCAATAGCAGAAAAATAAACTACCCTGCCCAAGCAACGGGGTAGTTTATTGATAAGGATAATTTTCTTCCTGGAGAGCAGGAGTCCGGAAGAGAGGCTGAAAGCTGCTTGTTCCTGCCTTCAGGAGTTTTGCAAAGAGGTAAATATTGTGTATAGACTATTAAAGGACTATATTCAGTCCTATATTTTTTGAGGATTTTTAAATGCGCTATTCAACACAGATCAGGCCTATTAGTTATCTAAAAGCAAATGCCGCTGAGGTTTTAGCTTATTTAACCGAAAACAGGGAACCATTGATCATTACTCAGAATGGAGAAGCTAAAGCTGTTATCCAGGATATCGCCTCTTTTGAAGAGACACAGGAAACGTTAGCATTGCTAAAAATTCTTGCACTCGGCAATGCTGAGATCGAAGCGGGTGAAGTGCAGCCGGTACATGAGGTCATCGCAGGATTGCGTACCAGGCAGACAATAAAATAATGGCGATCCGCCAATATGAAGTACTGTTTACTCGGGGTGCTGAGCAGAATCTCGAACTGATCTACGATTATATTGTTGAATCTGATTGCAAAGCTAATGCTGACAGTGTTTTAGATCGTCTGCTGGAAGTGGTGGAAAATCTGGCTACTTTTCCCAGTCGGGGAACCTGGCCCAAGGAGCTTGTTGCGGTTGGCATCCGAGAATATCGACAGGCGATTTTTAAACCATACCGTGTAATTTACCGGGTAATTGAGCAGAAGGTGTATATCTACTTAATTGCTGATGGCCGGCGTGATATGCAATCTCTTTTAATGCACCGATTACTGGGGAAATGAGGATTGAGCCACTTAAATCGAGAAGGCGGGATAAACGAAGATTGTAAGACGCTCATGGCAGTGATCCCAATGACAAACCGTGTCAGGCGAGAAAAAGCTGGTAAGCAGGGTTGTCATTTTCATCCCAGAAGCTGTAGCCCAGTTTATCGAGGAACTCCCTGAATTCCTGTTTTTCCTCCGGCGGAACTTGTATACCGATCAGCACACGGCCGAAATCGGCACCATGATTACGATAGTGAAACAGGCTGATGTTCCAGTGGTCGCTCATGTGATTCAGAAAATTCATGAGTGCACCCGGTCGATCAGGGAATTCGAAGCGATACAGAATTTCATGCATGACTTCTCTGCTGCGCCCGCCCACCATGTGACGGATATGCAGTTTGGCCATTTCGTTATCGGTCATATCTTCGGTTTTCAAACCGTTTTCCTGCAGAATCTCGATCAAATGTAACGATTCCTCCCGATTTCGCACTGATACACCGACAAAGACATGCGCCATCTCGGGATCCGCATAGCGGTAATTGAATTCAGTGATATTACGAGCGCCCAGCAGATTGCAGAATTTTTTGAAGCTGCCCGGTTTTTCAGGGATCGTGACTGCGAGGATGGCTTCGCGCTGTTCACCAAGTTCTGCCCGTTCAGAAACATGACGCAGACGGTCAAAATTCATGTTCGCGCCGGAAGCAATCGCAACCAGGACTTCGTGCAGCAAGTTTTTTTGTTTGACGTATGCCTTCAACCCGGCAATTGAAAGTGCTCCCGAAGGCTCAACGATGGAGCGTGTATCCTCGAAAATATCCTTGATCGCTGCACAAATGGCATCCGAATCCACCAGGATGATGTCATCCACCAGCTCACGGCACAGCCGGAAGGTTTCCTCGCCTACCAGGCGGACAGCCACGCCATCCGCAAACAGCCCCACCTGGGAGAGTTCGACACGATAGCCTGCCTGCAGGGAGCGGTACATGGCATTTGAATCAACCGGCTCCACTCCGATCACCTTGATATCCGGTCGCAGCCGTTTCACGTATGCAGCAATGCCTGAAATCAACCCTCCGCCACCGATCGGTACAAAAATTGCGTGAATCCTGCCCGGATGCTGGCGCAGAATTTCCATGGCAATCGTGCCCTGTCCGGCAATTACATCGGGATCGTCGTAAGGATGGACAAATTCAGCTTCTTTTTCTTCGGCGAGATTCCGTGCATATTCGTAGGCATCATTATAGGAATCTCCTTGCAGCAGCACGGCTGCACCCATTGCCATCACCGCATTGATTTTGATTTGCGGTGTGGTGGCCGGCATCACGATGGTGGCAGAACAGCCCAGCTTTTGTGCGGCCAGTGCCACCCCCTGTGCATGATTACCCGCTGAAGCGGCCACCACACCCTGTTGCAGTACATCCGGGGAGAGCCTGGCCATTTTGTTATAGGCGCCGCGCAGCTTGAAGGAAAAAACCCGCTGCATGTCCTCTCTTTTGAGCAATACGCGGTTATGGATACGAGCGGACAATGACGGAGCAAAATCAAGTGGCGTCTCGCTGGCAACGTCATAGACATGCGCGGTCAGTATCCTTTCGAGATAATCATTTACCATGGTGAAGTGGAAAAACCAGGGAATACGACAGCACTGAGTGAGAAACCAGGTTCAGGATTTGCATCAAATTCTGAAAAATCGTGGAGTCTGTAGTAATCGCACGTCACACGTTTATTGCAATCCGCGAGCAAGATCGGCCTTGAGGTCATCTGGTGATTCCAGACCTACCGCGATACGCAGCAAACCATCCCTGATTCCGGCAGCTTCACGTGCTTCCTGACTGATGCGTCCGTGAGTCGTGGTAGCAGGATGTGTCAATGTACTTTTGGTATCACCAAGATTGGCTGTAATCGACATCAGCCGGGCGGCATCGACAACACGCCAGGCAGCTTCCCTGCCGCCTTTCACCTCGAACGAAACGATACCCCCTCCTGTTTTCTGCTGGCGCATTGCAAGCTCATGTTGCGGATGTGATGGCAGACCGGGATAAAACACACGCTCCACCCGAGGATGGGTTTCCAGCCAGCGTGCCACTTCCAATGCATGATCCGAATGTGCCTTCACTCTGAGACTCAATGTTTCCATCCCTTTCAGGATGATCCAGGCATTGAATGCACTCAGAGACGGGCCGGCAGTTCGCAGAAAACTGAATATGCCACTGTCCATGAGTAAATCACGTTTACCCAGGATGGCCCCCCCCAGTACTCTGCCCTGCCCATCCAGATATTTCGTTGCTGAATGAATCACCAGATCCGCACCCAGCTTGAGTGGCTGCTGTATGATCGGCGTACAGAAACAGTTATCCACTGCCAGCCACACACCGGCTCGTTTGGCTATTTCTGCCAGTGCAGCAATATCGGAAATCTCAGTCAGCGGATTGGAAGGTGTTTCCAGGAAAAACAACCTGGTGTTGGGCCTGACTGCAGCCTGCCATTCAGCAGGATCCGTCGCTGAAACAAATGTCGTTTGAATACCGAAGCGACTGAGAATATTGTTGAACAGACTGACAGTAGATCCAAACAGGCTGCGCGAAGCAACGATATGATCCCCGGCAGACAACAGGCCCATGACACAGGTGAGAATGGCAGACATACCGGAAGCAGTCGCAATACAGGCTTCTGCACCCTCCAGAACAGCCAGCCGTTCCTGCATTGCAGTCACGGTCGGGTTAGTGAAACGCGAATAGATATTCCCGGGCTCTTGTCCGGAAAAACGCGCTGCAGCCTGGGCAGCACTGTCAAATACAAAACTCGAGGTCAGGTAAAGTGATTCCGAATGTTCATTGAATTGACTGCGGTGAACACCGGTATGAATGGCCAGTGTTTCCGGATCCAGATCGTTCGTCATGATTGTTCTTTTATGATTAATCCGTTGATAACAGAGCTAAATCAAGCTGAGTGGTACGCTCACCCTGAGACAGGCCGGGATTGTTGCGTTGTGACTCGATTCTGCAGAGATATTCCTGAGTGATATTGCCTGCGATGTATCGTCCATCGAAACAGGATGTTTCAAAATGCCTGATCTGTGGATCGATCTGAGTGATTGCTTGCCTGAGCGCATCCAGATTCTGATAAACCAGATAATCCGCACCGATTTCACGACATATTTCCTCATCGGTTCGATCTGTTGCAATCAGTTCCTGACGAGTTGGCATATCGATACCGTAAACATTAGGAAAACGTACCGGTGGTGCGGCCGAAGCAAAATAAACCTTGTTGGCACCAGCCTCACGCGCCATCTGGACGATTTCCCGACTGGTGGTTCCACGCACGATGGAATCATCGACCAGCAGGATATTCTTGCCGCGAAATTCTATTTCGATCGCATTCAGCTTCTGCCTGACCGATTTCCGGCGTTGTTGCTGGCCTGGCATAATAAAGGTTCTGCCCACATAACGATTCTTGACGAACCCTTCCCTGAAACTGATCCCAAGACGGTTGGCAAGCTGCATGGCACTCGGACGGCTGGATTCCGGAATCGGAATGACGACATCGATATCGAGATGTTGCATGGAAGTACTGATCTTGTCCGCCAGATTGACACCCATGTTGAGACGGGTTTCATAAACCGATATTCCATCCAGCATCGAATCAGGCCGGGCGAGATAAACGTACTCAAAAATACAGGGATTCAGGCTGGTTTGAACAGCGCACTGATGGCTGTAGAAATGCCCTTCCATATCGATAAAAATGGCTTCTCCGGGAGCAACATCGCGGATGAGACGAAAACCCAGCGTATCCAGCGCAACACTTTCGGAAGCCACCATATACTCGGTACCCGCATCTGTTTCTACTGAACCGAACACGAGCGGCCTGATTCCGTACGGATCGCGGAATGCGAGCAGACCATAGCCTGCAATCATGGCAATAACGGCATAGGCGCCCTGACAGCGTTCGTGTACACCGGCTACTGCCGAGAAAATCTCAGCCGGGTCAAGCTGATAACCGACGGCACGTTCCTGCAACTCGTGCGCCAGTACATTCAACAATACTTCTGAATCGGAATGCGTATTGACGTGACGCCGGTCTGCAAGAAACAGTTCCTGATTGAGGGTTTCCGCATTGGTCAGATTACCGTTATGGGCCAGCACGATACCAAACGGGGAATTTACGTAAAAAGGCTGTGCTTCAGCAGGAGAGGTTGAAGATCCCGCCGTGGGGTAGCGTACATGGCCGATGCCCATGTACCCCGGCAGCGCACGCATATCCCGGGTACGGAAAACATCCCGTACCAGACCGAGACCTTTATGCATGTGAAAGCTGTTACCTTGTGCAGTAACGATACCGGCAGCATCCTGACCACGGTGCTGCAGCATCAACAGACCATCATAGAGCAACTGATTGGCGGGTGACCGGGCTACCACGCCTAAAATTCCACACATAGCGAACTCGCTGAAAAAAGTGGATCATAAAACTTCCTGCAACTGACTGCCGTATCTGTATGAGCCACGAGATACGAATTTCTTATTCGGTCACGACATGAATGTTAGCTGTTTCTGTCGAAACCAATGAGATTTCTGAAATCCTGAGGTAACCAGGGAATGATATCTGCTGTCATTACTTCCAGAGGTTCGCTCAGTACCGCCTGTTTCCAGAAGGGCTGTTGCGGCAGTGGCGTAAAACCGGCCGCTGTTATCAGAAACAATACGATCACCAGCCCGCGAATCATCCCGAATAGTGCCCCCAGCATCCTGTCTATCAGACCAAGCCCCACTCCCCTCACCAGTGCAGACAGCAGTTTGGATGCCAGCATCGTGATCAGGAGAACGATGAAAAAGGTCGCACTGAATGCGACCAGCATACGTATGGATTCGTTCTCGATCATACCTGTCAGCAAGGGTGCCACATTGACTGAATAACGGCTGGCGACAAAGAATGCAATGATCCAGGCAAGAAGCGACACTATTTCATGTACCAGACCGCGCGTAATACTCAGCAAGGCTGAGAAAGATATGATTCCAATAACGATGTAATCAAAAACGGTCATTTAGTCGTCACGACACCGCTCAAACCGGTCTTTTTCAAGCGTTCATGCTCTGCTTCGGCAGCGTCCCGTGTGGCAAACGGGCCGATACGCACGCGAGTCATTTCATTGTTGCCGACCTTGATCGTCTCGGTATATGCCCTGATTCCGTTTGCAACGAGATTCTGCTGTTGCTGCTTTGCTTTGGAAACATCGGAAAATGCACCCAATTGTATGACAAATGCACCTTCCTGTACTTTCACATTGTTACCGGCAGGCACCTTCTCCTGCACAACCGGCGCTGGAACCGAAGCCGGAGTGGATTTTACAAACGGTGGTTTTTTAGCAGGAACCGGTATTCCACTCGTGCTTCTACCACTTTCTATTTTCCCGGAGTACTCGGAGTCACTGAAAGGTAACGGTTTATCCGGATCAGATGCAATCTCTGCTTCATCAATGGCTGGAGCATTTTCCGGAGTCATCCACGGATAAGTTTCTGCTGTCAGTTCTTCGGAAGGAATCTGGATATCGATCTGCTGTTGTTCCTGCTGAGGTGCATCATCGAGAATCATGGGCAGGAAGACAACCGACAGAATCACGAATGTAACGGCACCGATAAAGCGTCTTCTGGCACGCTTCCTCAGAAGAATTTCTTCTTCACTGACATTTTTGATCATTTTTGATTATCCGCTCATCTTTAAGAATCTGATTCGCCTAAACCCGTCATCACTGGGCTAACGGTATGAAACGACCCGAATACGCATATTCTATCATCATCACTGGCATGTTCATGTGCGTAAACATAGGCACTCTGCACATCCGGGAACGCATGCAGAATATTCCGCCGTTCAACACCGGCATCCTCGAGTGCCTGCAGGACTTCATTCGCCGACGCACCTCTTGCGACATCCAGACCCGAGATCAGCCAGCAATCCACATTGTTTTTCAGTGCCCGAAGCGTGCCGGCCATATCCTTGTCTTTCAGCATCCCTACCACTGCATAAGTACGCCCTTTTACCGGCAGAGTTTCCAGATTGGCCGACAATCTGCGAGCTGCTGCCGGATTATGTGCCACGTCCAGAATGATCACAGGTCGCGCTGAAATCATTTGAAATCTGCCCGCCAAGGTGACTTCGACCAATCCACGACGGATGGCATCCATCGGGACAGGAAATACCTCTTCCAGGACTTCCAGTGCAGCCAACACTGCACTCGCGTTTTGCAATTGACAGTCTCCCTTGAGAGCCGGCAGCGGTAAGCTGCAATGATGTCCGGACACGCCCCGATAGCGCCATTGTAGATGATCTGCGGTATAGCTGAAAGCTTCATCGATACAGTAGAGTCTGGCATTCATGGCTCGCATCTTTTCGCGAAGATTGCCGGGGATATCCGGTTCGGCACAGATCGCCGGTTTGTCTGCCCGGAAGATACCGATCTTCTCCTGACCGATGGCTTCCCGTATCGATCCGAGGTAATCCGTATGATCCAGATCGATACTGGTCAGAATCGCACAGTCGGTATCGAACACATTGACTGCATCCAGGCGCCCCCCCAACCCGACTTCCAGGATGGCCACATCCACACGCGACCGCAGGAATATCAGCATGGCAGCCAGGGTACCGAATTCAAAATAGGTCAGCGTAGTCTGAACTGATTCACGTGCAGATTCAATTTCAGCGAATACCTCACACAGGACTTCATCGGTGATGTCATGTCGATCGACCCGTATCCGCTCGTTGTAACGCAACAAGTGCGGTGAGGTATAACACCCCACCCGGTAGGATGCGCAGCCGAGTATCGACTCAAGCATCGCGCAGACTGAGCCTTTGCCATTTGTGCCAGCAATGGTAATGACGGGAAACTCCGGCTTCAATTTCAAGGCATCTCTGACTTTCTTCACTCGTTCCAGACCCATATCGATCATTTTAGGGTGAAGTTTTTCGAGATAGCTTAACCAGCTCTCCAGAGTTGCTGGTCGGATATCAATCATCGATCTGAATGAGGAGGAGTAAAGGAAGTATTGCAGCCATGGCAAACAGCAGACTTACATGGTCGCTTTCATTTGACATGGCAGCCGTTCAAAGGGTAACAGCGAGTCTCAAGCAATCCGGACTTGATCTGCGGCCGAATCAACAACCATCAGGGATCTGCAGGCACGGCAGTCGGTAATACAGGAACCGGGATACGCATCAGTAACGTGCAGAGATTTGCCAGCCGATCACGTATTTCGCGGCGATCGATGATCAGATCTATGGCACCATGCGCCAGTAAAAACTCTGCTCGCTGAAAACCTTCGGGTAATGTTTGGCGTACGGTTTGCTCGATGACACGCGGTCCGGCAAAACCGATCAGCGCTCCAGGCTCGGCAATCACGACATCACCGATGAATGCGAAACTGGCAGAGACTCCTCCCATCGTAGGATCTGTCAGCACAGAAATAAAAGGCAGCCGCTCTTTGCTCAACTGCTCCAGTGCTGCGGTCGTCTTCGCCATTTGCATCAGCGAAAACAAGCCTTCCTGCATACGGGCCCCCCCGCTTGCACTGAAACAGATGAAAGGCAGATGATGTGTAACACAGGCTTTTACAGCACGGACGAAACGCTCACCAACCACGGATCCCATGGATCCACCCATAAAACCAAATTCGAAAACAGCAGCAACAACCGGGACTGATTTGATATTGCCACGCATGGCCACCAGTGAATCTGTCTCGCCAGTAGCTTCATGTGCATCGCTCAGCCTGTCCGTATAGCGTTTGCTGTCACGAAATTTCAGGGGATCCTGCGGAATGATATCGGTACCGATTTCATGGCGATCCTGAGAATCCAGTAACAGTTCGAGACGCTTGCGGGCTGAAATGCGGTTGTGGTGACCACATTTGGGACAAACATTGAGATTTTTTGCCAGATCGGTACAGTAAAGTACAGCCTCGCAACTGGCACATTTGCTCCACAAGCCTTCGGGAACGGCCTTTTTCTCACCGTTCTCCTTACGTTTGATTTTGGGTGGAATGATGCTTTCAAACCAACTCATACATCACTTCTCCGTAATAGAAGAATGATCGGATTTTGCGTCGATTGCACGCCGCAAAGACTCTACCAGGGCTCCCACATTCGCCAGCAGATCCGCCGCTGGAGAGTGTTCGATTTCTTCCACGATGCGGCTGCCTATGACTACCGCATCAGCCTGTTCTGCAATACGCCGTGCCGTTTGTTCATCTCGTATACCGAAACCTACTCCAATCGGAATGTTGATGTACGAACGAAGCTGCGACAGTTTGTCGCCAACCTCATGCAAATCAAGATGTGAAGCGCCCGTAACTCCCTTCAGAGAAACATAATAGACGTACCCTCTGGCAAGCTCCGCAACCCGCCTGATGCGTGACTCAGGTGTCGTGGGAGATAACAGAAAAATCGGATCGATGTTCTGCTCTTTCAAATAGCGCACCCATTCAGTACATTCTTCCGGCGGATAATCGACGACCAGAACACCATCGACTCCGGCATGGCCAGCTGCCTGCACAAAATCTTTATAGCCCATGGCCTCGATCGGGTTGGCATATCCCATGAGGACCACCGGTGTGCTCTGATTGGTTTTCCTGAACTCGGCTACCATGGAGAATACATCTTTCAGACTGATGTGATGTTTCAATGCACGCTCTGAAGAGCGCTGTATGGTTGGCCCGTCCGCCATGGGATCAGAAAACGGGACTCCCAGTTCGATCAGATCCACTCCGGCCTGCGTCAACCGGTGCATCAACGCCACTGTCGTAGTTGCGTCAGGATCACCCGCCGTGATGAAGGGAATGAGCGCAGCTCTATTCTGTGATTTGAGCCGGGAAAAGACAGATTGGATACGATTCATTTGACAGATGACCAGAAAAATTCAGGCAGGATAAGGTTCATGGGCTGCCCAGTTAGAGCGAAATGCCCGACTGCTGCGCTACCGTTGCCATATCCTTGTCTCCACGGCCGGACAGATTGATCAGAAGCAACTGGTCTTTATTGAGCGTTGGTGCGAGTTTGGCTGCATAAGCCAGGGCATGGCTGGATTCCAGAGCAGGGATGATGCCCTCGAACCGGCAAAGCGCATGAAATGCAGTCAGTGCTTCGTCATCCGTCACAGCCACATACTCGGCACGACCACAATCCTTGAGCCATGCATGCTCCGGTCCTACACCCGGATAATCCAGGCCGGCAGAAATTGAATGTGTCTCGATGATCTGACCGTGCTCATCCTGTATCAGATAAGTACGATTACCATGCAACACACCTGGTCTGCCCGTCACCAGCGTGGCTGCATGCTCGTGTGTATCGATCCCTTTGCCGGCAGCTTCCACACCGATCATCCGGACATTTTCTTCATCAATATAAGGATAGAACAGGCCAATGGCGTTGGATCCCCCTCCCACGCATGCGATCAGAGCATCCGGCTGTCTGCCATACTCTTCCCGCATCTGTTGCCTGGCCTCATTCCCGATAATTGCCTGAAAATCTCTGACCATCATTGGATAAGGATGTGGCCCTGCCACCGTTCCAATGATGTAGTAAGTGTTACTTACGTTGGTAACCCAGTCACGCATGGCTTCATTCAATGCGTCCTTGAGTGTGCACGAACCTGAATCGACCGGAATGACCGTGGCTCCGAGCAACTTCATACGATAAACGTTGGTGGCCTGTCGTTTGACATCCTCGGAACCCATGTATACGACACATTCCATTCCATACCGGGCAGCAACGGTAGCACTGGCCACCCCATGCTGACCAGCACCCGTTTCAGCGATGATGCGACCTTTTCCCATTCGCCTTGCAAGCAAAGCCTGACCCACGGTATTGTTTACCTTGTGTGCGCCTGTGTGATTGAGGTCTTCACGTTTCAGCAGGATTTGTGCGCCCCCCAGATGTTCTGACCAGCGTTTGGCGTGGTAAATGGGACTGGGGCGACCTACATAATGTTTGAGCTCATGAAAAAACTCTGCCTGGAATTCGGCATCATCACGATAGTATTCATACTGCTTACACAGCTCATCCAGGGCGGAAATCAGGGTTTCAGCCACGAATGTACCGCCATACGGGCCAAAATGACCACGTTTATCAGGAAGATCGTACATCTTCACAGGACCTCACTCTTTGCATGAAAGCAGAAATTTTGTTCACATCCTTGATACCTTTGGTGACCTCGACACCACTCGAAACATCGATTGCTGACAGATGTGTCTGTCCGATGGCATCGGTAATATTGCCGGGATGAAGTCCGCCGGACAGTATCCATGGCAACGGCAACTCTGCGGGAATGAGTTTCCAATCGAACACATGGCCAGTCCCCCCTGGTATTCCTGCTGTATAAGCATCCAGCAATAATCCTCTGGCTCCCGCGTAATGTTGCGCGTATTGTAGCAAATCCAGCCCGTCCCGGACACGAACAGCTTTGATATACGGCAGATGAAACCGGCTGCAGAAATCGGCAGATTCATCCCCATGAAACTGCAGGAGGTCAAGCCCGGCAGTGGCACTGGTCTCCTCCACCCACGATTTATCAGGATTTACATACACACCTACCGCCCGTACGAACGGGGGCAGGCATTTCACGATCCGTCCCGCTTCTTCAGGTGAAATATATCGTTCACTCTGCGGCCATAAAATAAAGCCGATGGCATCCGCACCATGCTGCACAGCAGCCATGGCATCTTCCAGGCGGGTAATACCGCATATTTTTACACGGATGCGCACTCAATCTCCTTTTAGCACTCTGTCGGATTCTCCGGATAGTTATGCTCTGAATCGTTCTATATGATATCCAGCGGCCGGTTAACGTTAAAAACAGGCAAATTCCATCTGGCATCGTATCGGACACCAGACAAATACAATCCATCCGGCGAGAATGTCGGCGCGGCAAGTGTACGGTCACGTTTTTCCAGGAGTATCCGCATCCATTCAGGAGGATATTTTCCCCGGCCAACATAAACCAATCCGCCGAGAATGTTTCGAACCATGTGATGCAGAAATGCATTGGCACAGAATTCAAAAACGAAAATCTGCTGATGCTGGCTGATATTCAGCCTGGTAAGCTGCCGTATGGCAGTTCTCGACTGACACTCCGATGAACGAAATGCACTGAAATCATGTTTGCCAATCAGCAGCTTTGCTGCCATCTGCATTTTCTCAAGATCGAGCGGGTAATGAACCCACCCGATTTTTCCGTAATGAATACCGGGACGGGCAGGACGACTCAACAGATAATACAAATAGGTACGCTCGGTTGCACTAAAGCGGGCATGGAAATCATCACTGACTTCCGAAGCTTCCAATATCGAAATATCACCTGGCAAAAGTGCGTTGGTTCCTCTGATCCAGGCATTCAAAGGCCGTCGTACACAGGTCTCAAGATGCACCACCTGACATAATGCATGCACGCCTGCATCAGTTCTCCCTGCTGCGACAACCTGTATCTGTCTGCCCGCAATCCCTGATAAAGCACTCTCCAGTCGGCTCTGTACAGAAAGGCAGCCGGGCTGTTTTTGCCAACCACAATAGCCACGGCCGTCATATTCCAGCGCCAGAACGATTTTCACGAAAAAATGTTTTATTCCTTTTGGGTGGTATCGCTGTCATCCCGATTTGAAGACATAGAAAACCACCTGACCAGAATGGTCAATATAAGAATCTATTCAGATCAAAAGAGGTTTGTATTTCTTCTGGATCACCAGAAATGTTCCCGGCGGATCAGAGGCTCAACTTATTTGATCCAACATGGAACGAGCCGTGGATTGTTGTTCATCATCACCTTCGCGCAGCACTTCTTCAAGAATTTCCCTGGCTCCGTCCCTATCATCCATTTCAAGATAGGCTTTGGCCAGATCGAGTTTAGTCGCGACTTCCTGCCACTGCATTTCCTCAGCTTCAGAATATTCACCCGATTGAAACTTCGTATCAGGCTTATCTCCCAGATCAAGATCAATATTCGCCAGACTGGAACCCAAATCCGACAATTCATCCTTCACGTGCGATTCCGATTCTTGAGCTTCCGTGTCAACCGGAAGATCCAGATCAAAATCGATCTGATGCTCATCATGCAATGAAACAAATTCTTCAACAGTATCCTGCTGCTGCACTGAATCGGGCTTACGCTCCAGACCGGTATCAGTGGCCGTGAAAATCCACTGCTCACCTATATCATCTTTATCATTTTCTCCGGTTTCAACGACGGCCTCTTGCTTGTATTCAGTCTGATCAGGCTCTTCCGTATCAATTTTGATCTCATAACCCAATTCATCCAGTTCGTTGAATGTCGCATCCTCTTCTTCCTGGATCTGGCTGGCTGAATCATCGAGAAAAGAATCTTCTGTGATCCTCTCATCCTGCCTGCTTCCAAAAAACAACCCCGGATCGACATCAGTGTGATCGTCAGTCGAACTGGAATTTTCCATCATTATCGGGCCAGCAGCCTGTTGGGCTGATCCAATCGTACTCTCCGAACTTTCCAGATTTTCTAAACCAGATGGCATGGCTTCAGCCATTACTGATGTTCCCGAGCCATTATCCTTCTCATCAAAATCATATAGATCATCTTCAGCGTTCAGATCTTCTGTCTGTGCTCTTCTGCGACGAACCACCGACGCTCCGAGAGCAATCGTCAGCAATGTCGCCAGGCCACCAACAACCCATTCACTGTTCTCCATCGCAGACTCAACCAGTGTATCCATCAAAGCAGGCTCCTCTGATACAGGGTCGGCTGGCTGGAGAGATTTAGCCGACGACACCGGATTAACCGGCTGTACAGGAATGGTAACAGGCAATGCCGATTTTTCCGGAGTCTGAGCAGCTGATTCAGAAGTCTCAGCCACGGTTCCGGTCTGATCAGTTATTACAGGAACTGGTTGCAGGTCAGATACATGTTGAGCCTGATCTAATTCAGCTTGCCCCTTGTTCCCGGAAGCCTCCTCTTTCAACTCCAGCAGGCGCTGTAATTTGGCGACATTCTGCTCCAGAATGGCCACTCGCTCATTCGCTTCACGCAATGCCCGCTCTTTTGCAATCGCATCTTCTTCCATCATGTGCAAATAGTTCTGAGCAGTCTTGCTTTCAGCACTTTTGACAGATGAATGGCTGTCATCCAGCAATTCACCTTTCGAAAGAATCAGCACCTCTTCCGGTTTGCCTGATCCTGCAACCGAAGTATCTTCAGAAACGGTTATGATTTTTCCCGATTGAGACTGTTTCAGCTCGTTCTTTCCCGGTGCATCGCCGGCCAGATCCGCAATTCTCTGACGATAACTGTTCCAGCTTTCTTTCTGCACCGCTACTTCACGAGCAGCTTCTTTAACCGTAATGGACGATATCTCTTCCTCGTCGGGAATGCGCAGAATGACGCCCACCTTGAGCAGATTCATATTCTTTTCGAGGAAAGCATCTCTGTTCGCACGATACAGCGCAACCAGCATGTGATTGAGACTGACGCTATCAGGGGATACCTGTCTTGCAATTCTGCTCAAGGTATCTCCCTGCATAACCGGACCATAGGTATTACCAGTCTGAACGGCTGATTTCTCCTGAGATACCGATGACTGCCTTTCTGCTTTAACGAAAGGCTGCGTTTCCCCCGCAGCAGTTGCAGCAGAATCTTCTGCCTGGTTGCCGGCTGATTGTATAACCGGCGGCGCAGTGGCCGGTTTCCGGGTATCGGCAGGATCAAGCAGAACGTTGTACTCACGTAGCATACGCCCCGAGGATGAGTGAAGCTCGATCAGTAATTTAAGAAAAGGTTCACTGATTGCCTGTGATGAAACCACGCGAACATAAGGCTGCCCATCCGTTCGTTTTTCCACAGCCACGGACAAAGTCGCATGATAGGGGGCAAGATTGATACCTGCTTTCTGAAAAATTTTGGGTGAAGCAAGCCTGGCAGATAGCGTATTGATTTCTTTATCAGTTACCGATTCCAGAGCTATCTCTGCTTTGAGAGGCTGACCAAGATATGAGCTCACGGTCAATTTTCCCAGACCAGCCGCCTGTACGACCCAGACGGACATAAGCATACCTGTCAAAAATGCTTTGTATAAAACGCAAGGAGATATATCCCTGGCCCTGAAATTCATTATCTTCACACGAATACCCCTCGACGTTATCCGAGTACCATGGTTCGAGAACCGTAAAAACAGCAGATATCATAGAGAAATGTCATAACACTTCTGCTGTGCAGTGGTTCAAAACCAGGAACGATTGGAAAGATTTTATGCAGCCTTATCTTCGACCAAGATGCGCAGCATTCGGCGCAATGGTTCGGCCGCGCCCCATAATAACTGATCTCCCACCGTAAAAACAGAGAGATATTCACTTCCCATATTCAATTTGCGTATGCGGCCAACATGAATATCGAGCTTCCCGGTAACCGCAACCGGAGTAAGTTCCCTGGTGGTGGCTTCCCTTTCATTGGGAATCACATGAACCCATTTGTTGGATGCTGCGATGATTTCCTCGATCTTTTCCAGTGGAATATCCTTCTTCAACTTGATCGTCAATGCCTGACTGTGGCAACGCATGGCTCCCACTCGCACACAAATCCCGTCAACCGGTACGGGGTCATCGCCGTGCCCAAGAATTTTATTGGTCTCGGCCTGCCCTTTCCATTCTTCCCGGCTCTGTCCATGTGCAACCTCGCGATCGATCCATGGAATAAGGCTTCCAGCCAGTGGAACACCAAAATTCTGAGCGGGAAATTCTTTGTCACGCAATTTCTCAGCAACCTTGCGATCGATATCCAATATGTTGGAAGCAGGATCTTCCAGTAAATCTTTTGCGACATCGTGAGTTTCTCCCATCTGCTGCAGCAGTTCACGCATGTTTTGCGCGCCTGCCCCTGATGCCGCCTGATAAGTCATGATACTTGCCCACTCAACCATGTCCTGGTCGAACAATCCGCCAACGGCCATCAGCATCAGGCTGACCGTACAATTACCCCCGATATAATTCTTGACACCCTTATTCAATGCATCATCGATCACCGAACGATTAACGGGATCAAGAATGATAATTGCATCATCACTCATCCTGAGTGTAGAAGCGGCATCAATCCAATATCCCTGCCAGCCGGACTCACGCAGCTTTTTAAAAACGTCGCCGGTGTAATCTCCGCCCTGGCAGGATATGATGATATCCATTTCCCGCAAGGCTGCGATATCGTAGGCATCCTTGAGTAACCCTGCTTCCCGGCCAATATCCGGCCCCTTTTCACCCACTTGCGAAGTTGAAAAGAACACGGACTCGATTAATGAGAAATCATTTTCTTCACGCATCCGCTGCATGAGAACAGAGCCCACCATACCGCGCCAGCCCACAAATCCGACTTGTTTCATGTAATTCACTCAACCTTTTACAAAATAGTTTTAATGTTACGCACCCCTGACAGCTTACTATCCGGCATACCATCAAAGAATCAGAAAAAAGCGGTAAAACCGGGCGATAAACAGAAATAGAAAAACAGCATGTAACGAAACAGTAGAATCACCGGGATTGCAAGTTTGCCAGGACACGATCCCCCATTTCCACAGTACCGATCTTTTTCATACCCGCTTCATAAATATCTTCGGTACGATAGCTTTGCTGCAATGTCTTCTGAACGGCATGCTCGATTCGTGATGCGGCCGTTTCCTGATTGAAAGAGTATCGCAACATCATTGCCGCAGATAAGATAGTCGCCAACGGGTTGGCAATCCCTTTACCGGCGATATCCGGGGCAGATCCGTGAATAGGCTCATACAAACCTTTATTTCGGTCATCCAGAGAAGCAGAAGGAAGCATTCCGATCGAGCCTGTCAGCATGGATGCTTCATCTGATAAAATATCACCGAACATATTTCCCGTAACCACCACATCGAATTGCCGGGGGTTGCGTACCAGCTGCATCGCTGCATTGTCCACCAGCATGTGTGAGAGCGTAACGTCCGGATACGACTGCGCAGTTTCCGTCACCACATCACGCCATAATTGCGTGCATTCCAGGACATTCATTTTGTCCACCGAGCAAAGCCTGCCGTTTCGCCTGCCTGCTGCCTGAAACGCCACATGAGCGATACGCCTGATTTCTGATTCAGAATAAATCATCGTATTAAAGCCCACTTTCTGCCCGTCTCGGTATTCGATGCCTCGCGGTCTCCCGAAATAAATATCTCCAGTCAGCTCACGCACAATCAGAATATCCAGACCAGCGACAACTTCCGGCTTCAGTGTCGAAGCATTCGACAGCTCCGGATACAGCACTACCGGCCGCAAATTGGCAAACAGGTTGAGTTCCTTCCGAATGGCCAGCAACCCCTGCTCTGGCCGTTTATCGCGAGGCAAGCCGTCGTATTGAGTTCCACCTACTGCCCCCAGCAGTATGGCATCCGCCTCGATTGCCAACTGGCGTGTTGCTTCCGGAAAAGGTTCACCGGTGGCATCCACCGCACAACCACCCAGCAAACCAGGTTCAAGCTCGATCTGCAAACCTTCCTGCTGGAAATAGCGTAATACCCGCTCAGCCTGAGCCATGATTTCAGGCCCGATCCCGTCACCGGCAAGCAGCGCAATTTTCATGTTCTCAGTTTGTCTCCACTTTGCTGTAAAAATAGCCAGGGTTGTCGATCGCGACGATTCATTTCAAATGTTCTGATTTTATCGGCATGCTGCAGCGTCAGCCCGATTTCATCCAGCCCGTTAAGCAGACAGTGCTTACGGAATGAATCAACTTCAAACCGGTGGATCTCGCCGGAAGGGGTCGTCACGGTTTGCGCATCCAGATTCACTTCCAGTCGATAACCGTCTGTCTCGAGTGTATCCCTGATCAGCCTGTCAACGATGGAAGCTTCCAACACAATTGGCAATAGACCGATCTTGAAGCAGTTGTTATAAAAAATATCGGCGAAACTCGGCGCAATGATTACAGCAAAACCATAATCCTGCAAAGCCCAGGGAGCATGCTCCCTGCTGGATCCACAACCAAAATTGTCGCGTGCGACCAGAATCCTGGCCCCTTGATAACGCGGCTGGTTCAATATGAAATCGGGATTAAGCTGCCGTAATGAAATATCCTTCCCCGGCTCTCCATAATCGAGATAGCGCCACTCATCAAACAGGTTCTGGCCAAAACCTGAGCGTTTGATCGATTTCAGAAACTGCTTGGGAATAATCGCATCCGTATCCACGTTTGCGCGATCCAGCGGCGCAACTATTCCCTTGAACTGCTCAAATTTTTCCATTCTGTTTATTTTGCAGTTTTTTCAATGGCTTCACCGCCACGTTGAACATCCTTGCCAAATCCCTGTATGGTATTACAGGCAGTCAACTGTGCAACGATGGCCAACAATAGAAATAATGTGGACAGCGTTTTCATTATCGATCTCCTTTAAAAATAAAAAAACCTCACTTACCGAATAAAAGAACGCACATCAACGAAATGGCCAGCTATTGCAGCAGCGGCTGCCATGGCAGGGCTGACGAGATGTGTTCGCCCGCCGGGGCCTTGCCGGCCTTCAAAATTACGATTGGAAGTCGAGGCACAACGCTCTCCAGGTAACAATCTGTCATCATTCATAGCCAGGCACATCGAACATCCGGGTTCGCGCCATTCGAATCCCGCCGACAGAAAAATTTTATCCAACCCCTCCTTCTCTGCCATCGATTTGACCAGACCGGAACCAGGGACCACCATAGCCAGCCTGATATTCGGGGCAATCCGTTTTCCTTTGACGATTTCTGCTGCTGCGCGCAGATCTTCTATGCGTGAATTGGTACAGGAACCAATGAAAACTTTATCCAGCGTTATTTCCTGAATGGGCATCTTCGGCTTCAGTCCCATATACCCGAGTGCATGTTCGACATCATGGCGTTTGGTCGGATCACTGATATCCGCAGGATCGGGCACATACCCATCCACCGTGGTCACCATTTCTGGTGAGGTGCCCCAGGTTACCTGCGGTTTGATGTTGACTGCCTTCAATTCCACCATCCGATCGAACACCGCATCTTCATCACTTTTCAATGTACGCCAGTAAGCCACCGCCTGATCCCACAGCGCTCCCTGCGGAGCAAAGGGTCTCCCCTTGATATAATCGATCGTAACCTCATCCGCTCCAACCATACCTGCACGGGCACCCGCCTCGATCGCCATATTGCAGAGCGTCATCCGGCCTTCCATGGAAAGCGATCGTATCGCGCTGCCGGCAAATTCAATGGCATAACCCGTACCGCCGGCCGTACCTATTTCACCAATAACAGCCAGTGCAATATCTTTGGCCGTCACACCAGGTGGCAGATCCCCTTCAACCCTGACCAGCATAGTTTTGGATTTCCGGGCCACCAGACATTGTGTCGCCAGAACATGTTCAACCTCGGATGTCCCGATACCAAATGCCAGACAAGCAAATGCCCCATGTGTACTGGTATGGGAATCTCCACACACCACGGTCATACCAGGCAGTGTCGCACCTTGCTCAGGCCCGATCACATGAACGATTCCCTGACGTTCATCGTTCATTCTGAATTCGGTAATCGCGAATTCCTCACAATTCTGATCCAGCGTTTCGACTTGTAAACGGGATACAGGATCGCTGATACCACTGCTTCGATCCGTCGTTGGAACATTATGATCGGCTACCGCCAGAATCGAGCCAGTCCGCCAGGGTTTGCGTCCGGCCAGCTTCAGGCTCTCAAAAGCCTGAGGGCTGGTAACTTCATGTACCAGATGGCGATCGATATACAGAATAACCATGCCATTCGGATCATCCGATTCCGCATGCACTACATGGTCACTCCAGAGTTTGTCATATAACGTTTTCATTTTGATCCAGATATGAGTACCAGCTGTATGCGCGCAATTATCCCATAAAGCCCATTTCAGTAACAGAATCTCTGTGCCGGCAGTGCAATGGCATACCCGATGAAGAAGCTAAAAACATCATCTCGTCCAATGCAAAAATGCCCTTTTTATTCCGGGGTCGATCAACGCTAACTCAATAAACCACAAGACAAAAATGGATTTTGACCTTCGATAATTAACTGTTGACAGCAACTTTTATCAAATGTAGATTCCGCGACTTGTTTAACAAACAAGGAGGGGGAAAGTTTAAAATGATCTCAACAGTTTATGCCATCACACTCGTGGGTATCGGTTTGGTCATCGCAGTCTTTTATTTTGTGATTGCCAATTCGAAGGAAGCTGATCCGGATTATCCGTCAATCACAAAAAAATGGTACGGTGTACGCAGCAAATGGTTTCTTTTTCTGCTTGTATTAGGAATTACCGTCTCTGTGCTTTCAACGAATCCATTTCCAACACCCGATCAGAAAAAAGAATACTCGGGTGGTGACTATCAAAATGTCACTGTGGATAGCCATCAATGGTATTGGATAATGACACCTTCTACCGTAAAGGCAGGCCAACCGGTTGAATTTCAAGTGTCTTCTGCTGATGTCAACCATGGTTTCGGTATCTACGATGAAAAACTGACATTAGTTGCCCAAACTCAGGCGATGCCGGGTTACACCAATAAGCTTATTCATACGTTCGACAAACCCGGAAAATATAAAATTCTTTGTCTGGAATATTGTGGTCTGGCACATCACGCCATGATTAGCGAATTGACCGTTGAATAATTAGTACAACATTTAATACAGCTAAAAACGTATTGGAGGACACAATGAGTGCAACTGAAGTAAATGGAAAGATTGAGTATTCCGACCCGGAAAATCGGAATGCCCTGATCGCCGTCAAATCCCATTTAATTGCGGGATTTTTAGTATTTTTATTAATGATGATTGCAGGCTTTACCATGCGTGCAGCGCAAGGTACCTGGTTGGAAATTGGCGCTGATCTGTTCTATCAGATTATGACTGTGCACGGTGTAGGCGTTGTGGGTGCGGCAATGATCACATCAACCGGTGTACAGTGGTATTTCCTGCGTCAGTACGTTCGTCTGAGCAACGGGATTTTCTGGACGAACTTCTTTATTTTTCTGACAGGTGTCGTGCTGATCCTCGGCTCCATTTTCGTTGGTAAATATGGTGGTGCATGGACGTTCCTCTTCCCGCTACCCGCCATTTCAATGGGTGCCTGGTCGAATGGTGCAGCAGCACTGTTTCAAGCTGGTCTGCTTATCATCGGAGTCGGCTTCCTTATCCTCTATCTGGACTTTGGCCGTGCCATTCTGGCTCGCTACGGCAGTCTGGCTCGTGCACTGGGACTTACCCAGCTTTTCGGTAAAGAGCCGGTAGACTACAAACATCCAGCGGCAGTAGTTGCCAGCACAATGGTATTAATTGTCAATTTTATGGGTATCGCTGCAGGTGCCGTGGTACTGGTGATGGGACTGATCAATCTGTTCTATCCTGAATTCAAGCCAGATGCGCTGCTGATGAAAAACCTGATCTACTTCTTTGGCCACGTTGTCATCAATGCCACTATCTACGCATCAGTCATCGCTGTTTATGAACTCCTGCCACGCTACACTGGTCGTCCATGGAAAACCAATAAACCATTTTATGCAGCCTGGTTTGCAATTGTATTCATGGTAATGGGTGTCTATCCACACCACCTCATGATGGACTTCGCGATGCCGAATTGGGCACTCGTAGTAGGACAGGTGCTTTCTTTTGGCAGTGGTATTCCAGTGATGGTGGTTACCGGCTACGGTGCCCTGATGATCGTATACCGTTCAGGTATCAAATGGACCACTTCGGCCAAACTGCTGTTCTTATCCATGTTTGGCTGGTGGGCTGGTGTAATCCCTGCGATTCTGGATGCAATGGTTACGGTTAACCGTGCTTTCCACAACACACTGTGGGTACCTGGTCATTTCCATTTCTACCTGCTGCTGGGATTACTGCCGATGCTCATCGGCTTCGCCTACTTTCTGGCGGGTGAAGGTGATAGTAAAGAACAACCTAAAGCAACCGACAAACTTGGTTTCTATGCCTATCTGATCGGTGCATTCATGACATCCATGGTCTTCCTCGCCAGCGGCGCAAGCAGTATTCCTCGCCGCTGGGCAGCACACATGCCTGAATGGGTCAGTTTTGCTCAGGTAGGAACTGTTGCCGCTGCACTGGTTGTTCTGGGAATGTTGTTGTTCATCATTCGTGCACTGGTCAGTTTGCCAGGCGCCAGCAACCCTCGTTAAAACAGAAACACCGGCAATTTCTCCTGTATAAATGGAGAATTGCCGGAATCTGGCAAGGATAATCGATACCCCCTCACCATAGGAGGAAAAAGGAATGAGGACTTTCCTGGCAACACTTTTCGTAGCCATCTCAGGAACACTCATTCTTTGGATAAGTACCGATGGAGGGCGTGCTTTTACAGCTGAAGAAGCACGCCGCCTTGAAATTCGTGAAAATCCCCGTTCTGTACCCGACTGGCAACTGCAGAATCAGGATGCAGAAACCTTCACTTTTCAAGACTGGCATGGGCATCTCATTGTTGTAGATTTCATCTATACAAGTTGCCCCAGCGTATGTTTGATACTTAGCGGCAACCTCAAGAATCTGCAAAAAGATTTCTCTGACGAGGGAAAATCAGACAAGCTGCGCTTTCTCAGTATCACCTTCGATCCGGAAAAAGATACGCCCCAAAGACTGAAAGAACATTTAAGTCATTTTTCTGCTGATTTCAAAAACTGGGTAGCTGCCCGGCCAACCAGCCCGTCCCAGAAAGAAGCTATCCTCGATTTCTTTAAAGTGATCGTCATTCCTGATGAGTACGGTGGTTATACACACTCTGCCGGTTACCATATCATCAACCCGGATGGAAAACTGGTCGCTATTTTTGGAATGGAACAGATGGATGAACTACGCGCCTACCTGAATCAGGCATTGGAGGGGAAGGATAATGCGTCTGAAAATTAAACCGGAATGGCTGCTTCTGGCAGCATTCATCATACTTACCCTCCCCCCGATGCAGCGCTTTCTGGAACAGAGCATGGTAACGCACATGCTCGTTCAGCTCCCGGCACTGACAGTCATCGGATGGATATTCGGCAGAACACTGCCTGAAAGCTGGAGCAACAAAATAGCTCCATGGAACCGGTGGGGAATAACAGGCATGGCTCTCGCCATTGTGATCATGACCTATTGGATGCTGCCACGCGCACTGGATGCTGCTGTATCCGAATGGTACGTGGAGCTGGGAAAATTCATCACCGTCCCGGCGATGGGTATCGCACTGGGAGTAAGCTGGCCCCAGCTCAATCCGATTGCACAAGGTGTCCTGAAACTGGAATTCTGGGCTACTTTCATGCGTCTGGGGTGGCTCTATCTCGATCTGCCCGATCGTCTCTGCGCAAATTATCTCTTGAGTGATCAGCGTGTTCTAGGGCAGTTACTGCTACTGATTGGAAGTGCCTGGGCAATCGCCTGGACGCTTCGAGTAATGTTTGGAACCAAAATCATCAATACCTGAAACTTGCAGTGATCCACCATCCGGCAGATCACTGCAGTCTTTACTTTATGCCCTGTGCGTGCGATACCACAAGGTTGAATTGAATATCACCGCTCCCAGCATATTGCCTATCGTGACGGGAATCTGATTCCACAACCACCACTGGGAAATCGTCACATCTGCACCCGACAGAATGCCAATCGGGAAGACAAACATATTAACCACCGCGTGCTCAAAACCAAGTGAGAAGAAGGTCGCAAGTGGTAACCACATTAACATGACCTTACCGGGCACACTGCGCGATCCCTTGGCAAAAACCGGAGCAAGACTCACCAGCCAATTACACAGTATTCCCATACCAATGGCTGCAAACCAGCCGTTCACCCCATACCCTGCATAGGAAGCCTTTTTTTCTGCAAGATGCGCCAGTGTAGTGAGAACCCCTGGAGGTTCGACTGCTCCTCCTTTGGTCAGTGAGAACCAAAGCAGGTACGCAAAGAAAACACCACCAATCAGATTGGCGACAAACGTCCAGGACCAGTTGCGTATCACACTCCCCAATCCAAATCTGCCGGCAAAGAGTCCCATCGGCATCACTGAAAAACTACCTGTCGCCATCTCCAGACCCAGTATTGACAGCATCACGTAGCCTGCCGGGAAAAGCAGGCCAGCTGCTGCCGTTGGCCAGCCTTGTGAAACCAGCAACGCGCACAATGCCGTGGCATAGGCCAGAAAAGGAGTGCATAAGAACCCCCTTATCAGAATCTGGCCAACTTTGAATTTTTTCTTTTTCGTTGCGTCTTCGACAAGATCATGTCCCATCTGTATAGGTGAGACACTGTCAATGACTGCAGTTGGCTCATTGCTCACTTTGACCGGAGCACTGGCTACAGAACCACCCGTTGACATAGTCTCTGCAGCAATGCTGGATTGGATGACCCGTTCATTCAGAATGATCGATGGTTGTTCAGATTCTTTCATATTTTTGAGATGAGTTAATTGAGGGAATTGATGATGGTCAAGTCGTGCACAAAAACTGCACGGCGGGCGGAATTTTGCCATATCCCGGAAGGACCGGCAAGAAAATAGTTCTGCTTATTTAGCAGGTTACGATCATTTACAACGATACCCACCAGGGTATCGATTCATACATATCCTGCCGGATTGTTCTTCTGCCAGCGCCAGTGATCCCTGCACATCACAGCAAGATCGCGTTGTGCTTTCCACCTCAGCAGCTTCTCAGCAAGTGCAGGGTTTGCGTAGCAGGCAGCTACATCACCGGATCGTCTGGACGCAAGCCGATAATCTATCTGCCGGCTGCTGGCCTCCTCAAAGGCCTTGATCACGTCCAGAACACTGTAGCCAATGCCTGTACCCAGATTGATTGCCATACATTGCGGCACGGTAAGGTAATCCAGTGCACCGAGATGCCCCAGCGCAAGATCCACGACGTGAATATAATCTCGCACACCGGTTCCATCATGCGTCGGGTAATCACTCCCCCATACATTCAGATATTCACGCCGCCCCACGGCAACCTGCGCAACGAAAGGCATCAGATTATTGGGGATACCCTGCGGATCTTCACCAATCAGGCCGCTATCATGCGCCCCGACAGGATTGAAATAACGCAGAATGGCGATACGAAATCGAGGGTCAGCCCGATACACATCGCGCAACATTTCCTCGATGATAAGCTTGCTGCGGCCATACGGATTGGTAGCGGACAACGGATGATCTTCCGTCAGAGGCAGACGCTGCGGCTCACCGTAAACCGTCGCCGAGGAACTGAAAACCAGTGTATAGACACCACAATTTTGCATTGCTGCCAGCAGCCGGTGAGTACCGATGACGTTATTGTCATAGTATTCGAGCGGCTTTTCGACCGATTCTCCTACCGCCTTGAGCCCGGCAAAGTGAATCACAGCCTCGCATCCGTAATCTTTCAACGCTTTTTCTATCGCAACCTGATTACGTATATCGCCTGTGACGATAGTGATTTTCTTACTGGTGATCTGTTCGATACGGCGCAATGCCTCTGGATGACTGTTACAGAAATTATCGAATATCACTACTTCATACCCGGCCGTCAATAATTCGACACAGGTATGAGAACCAATGTAACCGGCACCGCCGGTAACGAGAACGTTCATATCAATCTCTCACTTTCAGATCAGATTCGGCAGACAACTGCGCCTGCTGCACCAGAAAAATAAATCGCATCAGACGAATACTTCCACCTCATTGAATGGCTTGCCCTGAGTATCTTTGGCTGAAAGAACAGGCGCAATCCCAGGCGGCCACTGGATATTGAGCACTGGATCATTCCAGAGCAGACAACGCTCATGGGCAGGCGCATAGTAATCCGTCGTCTTATAAAGAAACTCTGCGGTATCACTCAGTACGACAAAGCCATGGGCGAATCCTTCAGGTATCCAGAGCTGATGTTTGTTTTCTGCAGAAAGAACCTGGCCCACCCATCGGCCAAAGGTCGGGCTGCTTTTGCGCAAATCGACTGCCACGTCGAAAACTTCACCCTGCACCACCCGCACCAGTTTTCCCTGCGGTTGCTGTATCTGGTAGTGAAGACCGCGCAGAACATTCTTCACGCTGCGACTGTGATTATCCTGCACAAAATTGATTTTCCTGCCGACAGTTTCTTCAAACCGGGCCTGGTTGAAACTTTCAAAAAAGAAGCCGCGTTCATCACCAAATACTTTGGGTTCGATGAGTACGATTTCCGAAATAGCAAGAGGAGTTATCTTCATCAGAACACGTTTTCCCTGAGTATTTTCAGCAGATACTGGCCATAACCATTTTTAGCCAGTAATTGGGCCAGCATTTCCAGCCGGGCTGCATCTATCCATCCTTGCCGGTAGGCAATTTCTTCCGGACAGGCAACTTTCAGGCCCTGCCGATTTTCCAGGGTAGCAATGAACTGACTGGCATCGAGCAGGGTTGCATGCGTACCGGTATCCAGCCAGGCGTAGCCGCGCCCCATGATTTCCACGCTGAGGTTGCCCTGTTCGAGATAACAACGATTGAGATCGGTGATTTCCAGTTCACCGCGCGCAGAGGGTTTAAGTGCTTTGGCATGATCGACGACCTGCGTATCATAAAAATACAGCCCGGTCACCGCATAACTAGATCTTGGTTGTATCGGTTTTTCTTCCAGTGACAATACCTTGCCCTGTGCATTGAACTCGACTACACCATAGCGCTCCGGATCATGCACATGATAAGCGAATACGCTGGCTCCTTCGGTGCGCATCATGGCATGAGTCAGCAAACGCTGGAGATCATGGCCGTAGAAAATGTTATCTCCCAGCACCAGTGCAGAAGGATGGTTACCAATGAAATCCTCGCCAATCAGAAAAGCCTGTGCGAGGCCGTCGGGTGAAGGTTGCACGGCATATTGCAGATTCAGTCCCCATTGTTCTCCGTCACCCAGCAGTTGCTGAAAACGAGGGGTGTCCTGCGGCGTGCTGATGATGAGAATATCGCGTATGCCTGCCAGCATCAGGGTGCTGAGCGGATAATAAATCATGGGTTTGTCGAATACCGGCAACAACTGCTTGCTCAGTGCAAGCGTCGCCGGATGCAGCCGGGTACCGGACCCTCCCGCAAGGATGAGGCCTCTGCGTGTCATGTATTTATTCCTTGAATATTTTTCGGATACGTAATCCAGGACATTCCTGCTGATGAAATAACGGTACTCAGCCAGCAAAACCGGAAGAACCTGGAAATATACGGATTCTTGCAGATAGGATCAATTCACGAAAGGCTGACTGCTATACTACGACTGCTTGCTGCCAGCACACGGATTCAGATAAATTGACAGATCCAAAGCCAGCCGAATCACCGGACAGTCTACCTGTTTTACCGGGATCGCTTAACGGCAGATAAAACCCATTTTCTCGGTAATACTGTTCACATGACAACGATCGGTTTCATCGGCCTGGGTATCATGGGAAAACCCATGGCCGGCCATCTCATCCGGGGAGGATACCCGGTTTATCTCAACTCACGCAGTGGCATACCTGCTGAGCTGACAGTGCCGGGTGGGCTGGCCTGCCCCACCCCCAGGGCTGTGGCTGAACAAGCGGATATCATCATCCTGATGTTGCCGGATACGCCTGATGTTGAAAAGGTGCTGTTTGCCGAAAACGGAGTGGCACAAGGGCTGTCTGCGAACCCGCCTCGGTCGAAAATCATCATCGACATGAGCACGATTTCCCCGATCAGAACCCGGGATTTCGTTACACGAATCAGGCAGCTCGGCCATGAGTACGCGGATGCCCCGGTATCAGGTGGAGATATTGGTGCACAGAATGCCACCCTCACGATCATGGTCGGGGCAACCGAGGCAGTTTTTGCGGAAATCGAGCCGATACTGGCGTTGATGGGCAAAACTGTCACGCGAATCGGTGATCCAGGCACCGGCCAGATCTGCAAGGCGGCCAACCAGATCATCGCGGCCCTGACACTCGAGGCTGTGGCTGAAGCCCTGGTATTGGCTTCCAGAGCCGGAGCTGATCCCAATAAAGTCAGACAGGCCCTGCTGGGAGGGTTTGCCGCCTCGCGCATCCTGGAAGTACATGGAGAACGCATGATCAAACATGCCTTCACTCCCGGTTTCCGGGTCGATCTGCACCGGAAGGATCTCGGCATCGCACTGGATTGCGCCACGGAACTGGGCGTCAGCCTGCCAGGCACTGCACTGGTTCAATCGCTCTATAATGCCAGCATTGCGCAAGGAGATGCGCAACAAGACAGTTCAGCCATCGTGCGCATCCTCGAACAACTAGCCGGACATACCCTCGATACCTCCACTGAATCTGCCCATGAACACTAACCAGCTGATCGAAGCCTTCCGCAAATTTCTGCCTGCGGAAGCTATATTGCACGAGGCAGAGGATTTGAGACCGTATGAATGCGACGCCCTGTCCGCCTATCGGCAGCTACCAATGATCGTCGTGCTGCCGCGAACCGAGGCTGAAATTGCCGCTATCCTGCAAACCTGCCAGGCCGAACGTATTCCGGTGGTAGCACGTGGGTCCGGCACCGGTTTGTCCGGGGGCGCACTCCCTCACGCAGAAGGTGTTTTACTGTCATTAGCCAGATTGAACCGTATTCTGGAAATCGATCCTGCAGCCGGTACTGCACGTGTGCAGCCCGGTGTCCGTAACCTGGCCATCAGCGAAGCGGCTGCACATTATGGAATGTATTACGCGCCTGACCCTTCTTCCCAGATCGCCTGCAGTATCGGCGGAAACGTGGCAGAAAATTCAGGAGGCGTGCACTGTCTCAAATACGGACTGACCGTCCACAATATCTTGCGGCTGCGTGTATTGACGATCGAAGGAGATCTGCTGGAAATCGGTGCAGATGCACTCGACAGTCCCGGTTTCGATCTGCTCGCACTGATGACGGGCAGTGAAGGCATGCTGGGAATCGTCACCGAGATTACGGTCAGACTGCTGCCCAAACCGGAAACGGTAAAGCTGGTCATGGCAGTGTTCGACGATGTCAGAAAAGCCGGAGAAGCCGTCGCCAGCGTCATTCAGGCCGGTATCATTCCAGCCGGTATGGAGATGATGGACAAGATCACCATCCACGCCGTCGAAGATTTCGTACATGCGGGTTACGACCTCGAAGGGGCGGCAATTCTGCTGTGTGAATCCGATGGTACGGCGGAAGAAGTCACTGATGAAATCGAGCGGATACGCACTATTCTGCAGGCAAGCGGGGCTACCCGGATCAGCCTTGCGCAGAATGAAGCCGAACGGCAACGCTTCTGGGCCGGACGAAAAGCAGCCTTCCCGGCAGCAGGCAGAGTTTCACCAGATTACTACTGTATGGATGGCACCATTCCACGCAAGCATCTGGCACACGTGCTGGAACAAATCGAACAGCTCTCGGCAGAATATGGCCTGCGCTGCATGAATGTATTTCATGCGGGAGATGGCAATTTGCATCCCCTGATTCTGTATGATGCCAACCAGCCGGGTGAACTGCAAAAGGCAGAAGCATTCGGGGCGCGAATACTGGAGATCTGCATCGAAGCAGGCGGATCGCTGACCGGCGAACACGGTGTAGGAATCGAAAAACTCAACCAGATGTGCCTGCAATTCAATGATGCCGAGCGCAACCGGTTCCATGCGATCAAAGCAGCATTCGATCCGCAATCACTGCTCAATCCGGGCAAAGCGATTCCCGAATTACACCGTTGTGCCGAATTCGGTGCCATGCACGTACACCGGGGAGCTGAGAAATTCCCGGAAATACCCAGATTCTAATTTTTTGTCATGCAAACCCTTCCCGATCATTTCATCGACACTATCAACGCGGCAATCGAAAATAAACAGCCGCTGCGCATCCGCGGTGGCGGCAGCAAGGATTTTTACGGCAATCCGCAGGCTTTACAGCATTCTTCCATACTCGATACGTCCACCTGGCAGGGAGTCGTCGATTATGAGCCGAGCGAACTGGTGATCACCGCTCGCTCCGGAACACCACTGGCCGAGCTGGAAAAGCTGTTGCACGATCACAGCCAGATGCTGGCTTTCGAGCCTCCTCATTTCAGCACGGCTGCCACACTGGGCGGGTGTGTCGCAGCCGGATTGTCCGGCCCCAGACGCGCTTATACCGGTGCGGTGCGTGACTATGTATTAGGTACCAAACTGCTGGATGGCCAGGGAAGTACCCTGTCCTTTGGCGGGCGGGTGATGAAGAACGTTGCCGGCTATGATGTTTCCCGCCTCATGACAGGTGCAATGGGTACACTGGGCGTATTGCTCGAAATATCGCTCAAAGTGCTTCCCAAACCGGCAGTAGAACGCACCCTTCGCTTCCAGGCCAGCACACCCGAAGCCCTGGCAATCATGCGCCGCTGCACAGCTGAGCCACTGCCGGTTTCCGCCACCTATTTTCATAATGATCAGCTTTACGTCCGGCTTTCCGGCGCCGAATCTGCCGTGCAAACCGCGCATGCCAGACTGGGGGGGGATGAAATCAAAGACAAGGATGATTTCTGGGAATCGATCAGAGATCATACTCACCCGTTTTTCCAGGAAGGAAAATCCGCCGAAAAATCACTGTGGCGCCTGTCGATCAAGCCGACCACCCCCCCGCTTTCGCTGCCGGGTAAACAGCTGATCGAATGGGGCGGTGCACTGCGCTGGTTCGTCACAGATGAAGATACTGATGCTGCCGTAATCCGCAAACACGCTGCGGATGCCGGTGGTCACGCCACCCTGTTTCACGGCAATAAAACAGCGATTCCTGTATTTCACCCGCTTTCCCCTGCTCTGCTGAAAATCCACCGACGTCTGAAACAGCAGTTCGATCCAGCAGGTATCCTCAATCCACAACGACTGTATACCGAGTTTTGAGCCATGCAAACCCGTTTGACTGATCTGATCAAAGACACGCCGGAAGGACAAGAAGCAGATGCCATTCTGCGCAGTTGTGTGCATTGCGGTTTCTGTCTCGCGACCTGCCCCACCTATCAGCTGCTGGGAAACGAGCTGGACAGCCCGCGCGGGCGAATTTATCTGATCAAGCAGATGCTGGAAGGCCAGGAAGTCACTGAAAAAACCCAGCTGCATCTCGATCGCTGCCTGACCTGCCGCGCCTGTGAAACCACCTGTCCATCCGGTGTACAGTACGGGCATCTGCTCGACATCGGCCGCGGTATGGTCGAACAGCAAATTCAACGCACCCCTTATGCCACCTTCAAGCGTTATGCCCTGCGCAAATTGCTGCCCAACCGCACCCTTTTCAGCACTCTCATGGGCGTTGCCCGTATGGGTCGGCCACTACTCCCTGCCCGCCTGAAAAAGACGATATTCCCGAAACCGGTAACCGCACGCAGCCCCTCCGGCAAAACCCACACGCGCTCCATGCTGATACTCGCCGGCTGCGTACAACCGGCGCTGACGCCCAACACCAACCATGCCACCACACGTGTGCTGGATCGGCTCGGTATTGCAGTGATGGCTGCAGAACAAGCTGGCTGCTGCGGCGCACTTGCCTACCATCTCAATGCACAGGAAGAAGGGTTGAACGCCATGCGCCGCAATATCGATGCATGGTGGCCTTTTGTCACGCGATCCGAGAATCCGGTTGAGGCCATTATCGTCACGGCCAGCGGCTGCGGTGTCACTGTCAAGGATTACGGACACCTGCTGCAACACGATCCGGATTATGCCGAAAAAGCTGCAAAGATCTCCAGCCTGACCCGGGATATCAGCGAAATCATCACGGCCGAAGCTTCCACACTGATCCCGCTACTGGAAGCAGAAAAAGCGACATCGAAATCCTCATCTCCACGCAATCTTGCCTTTCACGCCCCCTGCACCTTGCAGCACGGCATGAAGCTGAAAGGAAAAGTCGAACCGGTTCTGCAAGCGGCAGGCTTCAACCTGACCAAAGTTGCTGATCCCCACCTCTGTTGCGGTTCAGCAGGCACCTATTCCATCCTGCAACCCAAACTTTCCCGCCAGTTGCGCGACAATAAAATCACTGCATTAACCATGGAGAACCCTGATCTGGTAGTTACCGCCAATATCGGCTGCCAGATGCACCTGCAAGGCGGCACTTCGCTGCCTGTGCGCCACTGGATTGAACTGCTGGATGAAACCCTGACCGGGTAACTGCTGAAATAAAAATCAGGCTGATCACCTATCCGCGCGGCCGTATCGCCGACAGGGGGATCTGGTTCAGTTCCGCTGTGGCCTCGCGCCAGGCCGGATAATGCTGATCCATTAACCCGACAAACCGTTTGTTATGCGATGGTTCGATCAGGTGAACCAACTCATGCACCACAACATATTCCAGCAGATCCTGCGGTTTTCTCACCAGATCGGTATTCAACCGGATATGGCGACGCCTCGTATTGCAGCTACCCCAGCGGGTTTTCATCTGCTGCAGAAAGTAAGCAGAGACACTCACACCCAGTCGCTCCTGCCATTTTCCGATCAGATCAGGCACCACGGCATGCAGCAGGGATTTATGCCAGGCGTGCATCACAGCAGCACGTTTGAACAGATCGCTACCGGGGCGCACCTGCAGGGTGATGGTCTGCTGATCCATCAGCACACACGGCCCGGCTGATTTCTCCACCACCTGCAGCACGTAATGACGCCCCCATACGGTATGACTTTCCCCACCGATAAATTGCCGAGGGACTTCCCTGACCTGCGCTTGCAGTTTTGCCTGCTGCTTGTGAATCCAGTCCAGTTTTGCAGTGACAAACGCACGCACCACTTCCAGCCGCGTACCGGTTGGTGCCACCAGTGTCACCCGGCCATCCGGTGGATGCACCCGCAGGTAAACATGCTTCACTGCCCTGCGTTGCATGAAAATCGTAAGATTTTCCAGCCTGATCTGTTCGCTCATCAATCAGTCTGTTCTTCCGATCCGGAATGATCAGGCGGCCAGGGCAGATCATTTTCCTGTGCCAGTGCCCTGCCCCACGCTTCCAGCTCATTCAGAATGTCCAGCTGCGCCTGCTGAGGGCAATCGGTTCGCAGTTGCAGAAGTTTCTGGTGATATTCATTCAATGTCAGGCTACCGTTGATGGCATTTTCACCAAGCTGTCTGCGGCAATGCATTTGCCAATGGTGTTCTTCCTGAACCGATAAGGTATCGGGAAAGTTGCGGGCACGATAACGGAACAACAGCTCGATATACCGTTCATCCTGAAATTTTCCGGCCAGGTCAGCCAGTTTCCCTGGTTCTGCATCACGCACCAGCGGGAACAGATTGCGATCGTGATCACTGGCAAAACCATCGTACAACGCCAGATCGGCATCGTTTTCTGCAAATACTTTATTGCCGGAATACGCCTGTTTGATTCGCTGCATGAAATCCGGATGCTGCAGTAACAGTTGCCAGTGTTGCTGACATTGTTCGACATTCAGTCCGATTCGATTGGCGGCTTCATCATTCAGAACTTTTTGTGGCGCCAGTGCCGGACATTTGTTCAGCCTGACCGCTTTGACTGGCAGGCGCTGCTGTCCTTCTGCCAGCTCTTCTTTTGGTGTAAAAAGACGTTCCGCCAGTGCATCGATATCCAGCAGGACAAATTCAGCGGGATCATGCCGCAAGTCATAAACCAGAACACTGTTGGCATTACCGGTTTCAGGCAGTAGCGGCATGACCAGCGTAGTACAACCGCATTCTGCCGGATACATGCGGGAGGTATGTAAAACCGGGGTGTGGGTTTTCATATCCAGCAAATTGCCAGCAGCACGTTTATCGCGTAACCGGAACAGCCAGTCGTACAGGCGCGGTTGCTGTGCACGCAGCAGGCGGGCCAGCGCAATCGTAGCCCGGACATCGGATAACGCATCATGCGCACTGTCATGTACCAATTCATTGGCTGCAGTGATGTTCTCCAGCCGGAAGCTCGGTTTTCCCTCCCCGTTGATCGGCCAGTTGATGCCTTCCGGACGCAGAGCAAAGGTCATACGAGCAAGATCGATCACATCCCAGCGCGAATTACCGGATTGCCATTCACGCGCATAGGGGTCATAAAAATTGCGGTACAGCGTAAACCGGGTGACTTCATCATCGAATCGCAACGTGTTATAGCCCACTCCGCAAGTACCCGGTTGCGCCAACTGTGCATGAATCAGTGCGATGAATTCCGGCTCCGGTAGCCCCCGGGCTTCTGCCATTTGTGGCGTAATGCCGGTAAGCAGACAGGCTTCCGGGTGAGGCAACCGGTCGCGCGCCGGCTGGCAATAGATCACCAGCGGGTCACCGATTTCATTGAGCGCTTCGTCCGTCCTCAACCCGGCAAACTGAAATGGCCGATCCCAGCGTGGCGTTGCCCCGGAAGTTTCATAATCATGCCAGTAAAGCGTTAAGTTACCTGTCTGCATCGTAGTAGTCAGCCTGTCAAGGTTATGCAGCCAGGTAATCCTTCACTGTTATCGCTATATCGGGAAATGCGGTGATCAGTTTTCTATCAGCCGTGATGAGTTTGGAGTTAAGCGACTTAGCAGTCGATATGAATTCGCAATCATATGCAGAGCAGCCTGCTTAAGGTGCTCATAAATATCCTCAGGTATGTTTTTAACAGTCAAAGAAGCCATCATTTCCACCAAAATAGTTTCTACCGGTTGCATTATGGTTTCGCTGAAAACAGCATGTCAATGCGATTCTCAGGGATCCTCTGAGAATCGCATTGACGAGGCAGTCAGCCAAGGCAAAAACAGATAAAAAGCGCAGTTTACAAGTACTAAATAACCACCGGCTAAAGCCGGCTCCTGCCTCACCCTCACACAACGTCGCGCCATCTCTTACACAGCGCACTACCCAATAGAATCAGGTGTAATACCACGTCTCGAAGGTTCGCAATCTGATGTGGTTCAATAGATCTGTACACCTCAGTTAAGAGATAATATTTTTAACTGTAGGAGAAGAAATGATCCCAAGGAAGCAATATTCAAAAGAATTCAAATTGGATGCAGTCAGTCTGGTACTGGAGCAGGGGTATACCCGTGCGGAGGCAGCCAGAAGTCTGGAAATCAATATTTCTCAACTGGGGCGCTGGATCAGGGAGTATCGGGAGGATAGCGACGGACAGGCATTCAGAGGTAACGGCAAGCTGACTCTGGAGCAGGAGGAAATCAGGAAGCTGAAGGTTCGGGTAAAGCAACTGGAAATGGAGAAACACATCTTAGGAAGCGACGGTCTTCTTCGCCAAAGAAACGAATTGAAGTATTCGTTTATCACCCAAAAGAAGAAGACCTGCCCGGTCGGCCTGATGTGCCAACTCCTGGGTGTTACCCGCAGTGGCTATTACGGTTACCTGAAGCGAAATACCGATAAGCCGGATGATGCCCGCTACCAGACGCTGCTGGAAGTGGTTCGTGAGATCGCAGAATCCAGTGATAACACCTATGGCAGCCGCCGGATGAAGCAAGTGCTCAATGCCCGGAGTTACCCGGTCAGCCGTAGCAAAGTGCGCAAACTCATGATCGAAGCAGGTGTACAAGCAAAGCAGCGTAAGCGGTATAGAGAAGCTCAGATAGATTGATTATAATTTACAGATGACTTATCCCATTTCATTTCGCCGCAAAGTTTTATCTGTTCGAGAGCAGGAAAAGCTCACCAACGCGCCGTTTGTGATTGCCAGCGGACGCTGATAAAAATCGTTCCCGACCAAACCGGCAACAGATCGAAGCTGCGCGTGATGTGGTTCAATAGATCTGTACACCTCAGTTAAGAGATAATATTTTTAACTGTAGGAGAAGAAATGATCCCAAGGAAGCAATATTCAAAAGAATTCAAATTGGATGCAGTCAGTCTGGTACTGGAGCAGGGGTATACCCGTGCGGAGGCAGCTAGAAGTCTGGAAATCAATATTTCTCAACTGGGGCGCTGGATCAGGGAGTATCGGGAGGATAGCGACGGACAGGCATTCAGAGGTAACGGCAAGCTGACTCTGGAGCAGGAGGAAATCAGGAAGCTGAAGGTTCGGGTAAAGCAACTGGAAATGGAGAAACACATCTTAAAGGAAGCGACGGTCTTCTTCGCCAAAGAAACGAATTGAAGTATTCGTTTATCACCCAAAAGAAGAAGACCTGCCCGGTCGGCCTGATGTGCCAACTCCTGGGTGTTACCCGCAGTGGCTATTACGGTTACCTGAAGCGAAATACCGATAAGCCGGATGATGCCCGCTACCAGACGCTGCTGGAAGTGGTTCGTGAGATCGCAGAATCCAGTGATAACACCTATGGCAGCCGCCGGATGAAGCAAGTGCTCAATGCCCGGAGTTACCCGGTCAGCCGTAGCAAAGTGCGCAAACTCATGATCGAAGCAGGTGTACAAGCAAAGCAGCGTAAGCGGTACAAAGTCACGACCAACAGTAATCACCGGAAACCGGTATTTGATAACAGGTTGAACCGGGAATTTGATGTCGTGGCGCCCGATCAGGTGTACGCCGGAGACATCACCTGCCTGTGGACACAAAAAGGTTGGCTGTACCTGGCAGTAGTCATTGACCTGTACTCACGCAAGGTGGTGGGCTGGAGCATGAGTTCCCGCATGAAGGCACAACTGGTCTGCGATGCCCTCAGAATGGCTATCTGGCAACGTCAACCGACAGCAGGACTGATCATGCATTCAGATCGAGGCTCCCAATATGCCAGCAAGGATTACCGCCGGTTACTAAAGGCCCACGGGTTCGAGGGCAGCATGAGCCGAAAAGGAGACTGTTGGGACAATGCAGTTGTGGAAAGTTTTTTTGGCAGCCTGAAACAGGAACGAGTCCAGTGGCGATATTACCAGACGCGCCATGAAGCCCACCAGGATGTGCTGAATTACATCACTATGTTTTACAACAACCACCGACTGCATTCATACCTGGGGTACAGAAGCCCCAATCAGTATGAAGCTGAAATGGCAAAAATCAGAAAAGTTGCTTAACTAAAGTGTACAAAAAACCTTGACCACGTCAACTCGTTATGGAAGACAATGCACCAGGGCTGTGTATTCGCCTGTCTTTCACCGCGCTTCCCATCCGTGATAGAAAGGAGGCAACAAAGGTTTGATCAGGGAAAACAATCCGCATTGAATATAGCCATCCTAACGATCCGGACTTTCGCTCCCTCATTCCGGAACTATACAAATTGCGAAGCTGCACTGCTCAGTTGCGGTTGATTAGCTGTAGAACCCGCTTCCTGAAAGTCCAAATCATTCATGGCGAGATATCTACCAGTCTCCTGTATATTCACGAAACCAGTTTTGGCAATCCATATGGAAAATATTGGTCAATTTTTCCAATCCATATTCACTGGCGTCAAAACTGTTTTTACCCTTTGGCAGGTATGAATACAAGAGAACATCGCATCCCGGTTAAAGCTTTTCACTAAATCCCCATTACATGAGTATTAGAAAACAGGAGCTTGCATGGTATCTCCACGATTAGTCACTAAAATTGAAGCAGAAGAATCTACTCTTCGGTTAGCTGTACTCATTGATGCTGACAATGCACAAGCGGCCGTCATTGAAGGACTACTTGCCGAGATTGCGCGATTCGGGGAAGCAACCGTGAAACGCATCTACGGTGACTTCACCGCTCCTGCAAGCGCTTCCTGGAAAAAAGTACTTCAAAAATATGCCATCAAACCTGTTCAGCAGTTTGCATATACAACAGGCAAAAATGCCACGGACAGCACACTCATCATCGATGCGATGGATTTACTCTATACCCGAAAGTTTGATGGATTCTGCCTGATTACAAGCGACAGTGATTTCACCGGCCTTGCAATGCGTTTACGTGAGGAGGGGCTTACTGTTCTCGGCTTCGGGGAGAAGAAAACACCCGAGGCTTTCCGCAATGCCTGCCATAAGTTTGTGTTTACCGAGGTTCTTCGCCCGGATACAGCAACTGAATCAGCTGCACAACGAACCAAAAAGACAGAAAATGATCAGAAATCATCCTCGCCACAGCCTGCTGCTCAGGTGCCGGAAACAAAACAGGCATTCCCCAGGAAATTTGTTCTGGCCGCACTCGAACAATCAAGCGATGATGCCGGGTGGGCAAATTTAGGCAATTTCGGCAACTACCTCAACAAGTTACAACCTGATTTCGACTCCCGACTTTACGGTTACAAAAAACTTTCTGATCTTGTCAAAGCCAGAACAGATCTCTTCGTAACCGAAGAACGGCAGGTACCGGGATCAACACAAAAAGCCTTGTATCTTCGTGCCAAATAATTTTTTGACATAGGCACTCAATCTCTTTTTAGTTACCAAACACTGCACCGTACAAGTATTGCAGCACCATCCAGCTCTATTGCGCATGGTCGGGGTCAAATCACGAATCAAGAAAAGATAGGTATAACAGAAATCATTAAAATTGCTGAAACAAATTTCCAGTTTCGTGAAATCATTGAATCGAGAATTATTCAGGATGGATCCAACAGACACGAGAGTGTCAAGACCCTTGGGATATGCCCAACGCAGTTATCAAATCGGTGCCGACCTTTGTGGTGTAGAAATTACCCCCGCCTCAAAGGCGCACTCTACCAATACCTCAGCAATAATTCCGCCAAATCCAAACGAATAAACTTTTCCTTCGGGCGAGAGCGCAAACTGGAGATAGGCATTGAGTTCTTCTTCAGATAAGTCCTGATAGGCGTATGCGGTATTGCTAAGAATTACCTGCGACATCGCTGACGTGATGGCAAGCATTTGAGACTCCAGCCCCTTCTTGATTTCTTCCAATGATGGCCTATTAGAGGTATCGGGCATGACGGATAGAATAGCCGCATTTGTGGCTAAAGCCGATCCGATATAGATCTGTACCGTGCGTTGAGGCTCCCCCATAGCCTGATTAAGCGATGAATAAAGCGCTAATCGTGTCACGTTTGCTCCTGCTTCGGCAACGAGTTTTGAGGCATTTTCCTGAATTTCAGTCTGAATTTCTGGCTGCGCCAGTCTGCTCTCACGCTCAATGATGCGTTTCCCGAGAGGTGATTCCAGGAAAGCAATGATTCGCTCCCCTTCCTCCGAAGTAATTCTCTCTGTAATACGTTCGGACATCATTTTCCTCAGCTTCACGGGAGCATACGCATGATCGAAGGCCGCATGAATATCGCGAATCTGCTCAGTAGACAGCCTCAATGTACCGTTCTTCATGGCATGCCCCATCGCAATTTTCAGGCTTCTTGGCAAGAAATCGAGTTGGACACCCACGCCTGATTTTTCGATCAAGGCCTGCGGCGAGAACTCCGTCGCGTGAATATTGACAGAAAGCAGTCCTGTCGTAATACAGAGCCAGATTTTCAGAAATACTGAAATCGAAGTTATTTGTGGTCGTCGCATAGTTATATTCCTTTATCAATGGTGATCTATCGTCATGACCCGCAGGCGTTATTCGCCTGAGTCAACCAGCCAGTAGAAATCAAATGGTAGCAAAGTTGGAGGCGTAGATTCCTGAACCGGCGGTAATACACCGCAAAGCGCGATTGCAACGATGTTCAGGTGAGGAGCCCTTTGCCCAAGATGAAACGGGACGCCATGATCCTTTCGTGCATGCTCAATACCAGCGATCAAGACAGCCGGGCGTTCTGCCTGAGAAAGCCTGAGCGCCATGTAGGCATCCCGCGTCATCTGCGCCTGGATTAAGCCGACTCGTCCGGATGGAGTGGATTCCAGCCCATGTGCATCGGTAATCGACTGCGTTAAACGATTCGACAACTTGCCAAGTTCATCGTCCTTGAGATTCTCAAACAGGCGAATACGCAATTGTTTGGGGATGGCCAGCAAACCAAATCGCCTTATGTTGTGCATCAACTCCGGTGAAGGATCAGCATGTCTGACAGGCAATCCGTTCTGATCGGCTAACCGAAAGATAGGAGCATAAGCATCCCAGATCGGCCAACCCCGTCTTTCCCACGCCAGAACCCCTTTTCTAGCGGCATCTTTGAAGGCCAATGAATCGTTCGTACTATCCGCCCACGTTCGCAGGAAATCCTCATGGGCTATTTCCTCCTGATCGGTCAGCATCTCGAAATAGAGAGCAGGCACCTGTCCGGCGCTGATCAAATTCCTGATGATGTCAGCCTGGATGCTATGGCATGCGGGATCGTCATGCAGCTCCCCGAGAATCACCACATCTGCTTTTTCGAGTCGAGCCATAAACCTGGCTTCGCTAATCGCTTCTCCTGACGAGGTCTCGCGAATACGTCCGTCGCTTGCCATTGCTGGCGTTACCAGAAAAATGACGAGCAGTACTGAAAGCAGGCCGATCACTCGCTGGTTTATTACATTGTCCAATCTCAATAACCTACAGTGTGCGGCAGCGCTATTCCGCTACCATTCTCAGGGGGCGTCAGGAAAGCATCGTTGAGCGATACCTCGGTCTCGTGGCGCGGCAACAAAACGAGCACGCGCCCCGGGGTCTCAGGGTTATCGCGGGTTCGCCAGAATTTTTCGAAACGCTCGCGACGCATACGGGTGTTTCCCCATGCGGGATCAGCAAGCCAGACGCCATATCGATCAATTGCGCGCAATACGGAAAAATGCCCATCATCCCAGTAATCGAGATAAACGATCACCGGTCGACGAAAACGCATCAACGTTTCATAGTCGAGTGCCAAGCCAACCGGTTTGAACCCGTACTCGTCAGCGACTCGCGCAAGATCTGCCATGGAGAAGGCTTCCTTCAGCCCGATTCGATCGACGATTTCGAGTTCATCGGTAGCAACGCCGTAGTAGTGCGTCAATACACTAACCAGGGATGCTGCACCGCAGGAGTAGTCGAATTGCTGTTTCGCCATACCTTGGTCCCGGCGTTCGGCCCAAGACTGTACCGGCATCGAATCGATGAATCGATCGAATGAGTTTATTTCTGCTCCGGTCGTTATTTCAGCCCACCCAGAAATTAGGATGGCTGTGGCGATAGGAATGCACCCTTGATACATTTATAGCCCCGGAATTGCTTCCATAACGATAATCAGGAATGAAGAACCCCAATAGAACGCAGCAGCAGGAGTACCAATCAATCGCCCAATCAACTCTGAGCCCAGGAAAAAGAGCAGTACCGCCCACAAAGGAAACAGGCAAAACTCATTCCAAACGATTCCATGTTGCCAGCCCCAAACGATTGAAGCTATGGTGAAACTTAGTGGAATGAGCCAGGTGTTTCCGGATATACCCCGTTGGACTATCACTCCGAACAGAAGGATCACCCCCAACCCGGCCAGACAGGAAAATTCTACTTCGAAGAATAGCATGCGCTGCAACCCGGCAAAGACGCACCGCCCATCACCCCCTCAGCAACGGCCTGACTGACAAGATCGACACTGGAGAGCGATGCCAAAGCAGTGGCCCCCGTAGCCCATGCGGCTGCAACACCGTTAGAGACCACATTCTGCCAATCGACTGAATTCCCTTGCCTTATATCATTTAATACACTGCCCCCTATACCAAGTACCCCAGATACCACCACGGCTACGCCAACCGCTGCAGGGCCCTGCCTCATCCCTCGTTTCCGATATTTCTTTCTGATCACGAAAAGCATATCGATACGTCTGCATATTTCATTCGTCGCGATAACAATCAAGATAATGACAACATTTGAGAATCATACAATTTCATGATCAGCAAAATTCCCCATTCCAGCTCGAATAGTTACTCCCTGATCCTGTCATCAGCAGATGATCTCTGCTACCCGTTTTCCAATCGCGATCGAGATAGCTAATACCAAGGGTAATGTAAAGCTGGATAGTTGCATGTCACGCAGCTTTTTTCGCTGATACGCAGCAAGTAACACAACGACAAGAAAAGTAACGGCGATCATTGTCCCTACTAAGGTGAAAAACTCACACCACTCACCCAATGAAAAACCTTTTATCATTTTTAGATGCCGGTGTAGCGGTGTGTGCACTATGACAGCTGCTTGAACAAGCTCCCGCCGCTAATCCGCCATAAAATCCCAGTTGACTTGCCAGGATGCTATTCGTGACGATTTGGGCAGGAGGATCGCTCTGGTTCCGATGGATCTCTCCCATCAAAAACTCCATTTCCTTCTGTGTCGGTGATTGCACGGCTGGTGGTGTGGATGCTACCTCCGATGACATCAGCATTGCCGGTTCCCCCGGCATGGTGATGGAAAGCAGCGCAGCGAATGTCGTCCATTATTCAGGGCGCAGAAACCGTCTAATTGCATGGGTCAGCCAACCAATTTCGAACGATTGCCACCGCCAGGCTTGGCGATGGCACGGCTGGCTAATAAGACTGGCTGGCGTGTTCTACGATTATATCCAGAATCCGACGGTGCACAAATCAGTTTCATGCCTTTGATATAATGCCAAACATAAAATCTGATCTTGCATTGTGCTACAGGCTTACTTACTTGAGCCAGTCTGAAAGCTTGTCCCTATTCACATTTCGCAATCTTGCTAGAAGATCACGACCTCCAACCACTGGTTCGGAGCTGTGAAAAATCTGCTCCTTCCCGAGAACTCTACCCCCACTAACGGCCTATAGCCCCAGGCGTTGCCAGATTTTTGTGGGTAGTACGGCGGAGTTGAGTGTGTAGAAATGCAGGCCGGGTGCGCCGGCTTCCAGCAGACGAGCACATAACGCTGTGACGACATCCAGCCCGAATGCCTGGATGGAAGGAATATCATCACCGAAGCTTTCCAGTTTTCTGCGAATCCAGCGTGGAATTTCTGCTCCACAGCTATCCGAAAATCTTGCCAGTTGAGAAAATTTGCTGATCGGCATGATGCCGGGAACGATCGGGATATTCAGATCTGCAGCTTCACACATTTCCACGAAATGCAGATAGGCATCCACGTTGTAAAAAAACTGGGTAATCGCCGCATTGGCACCTGCTTCGACTTTTCGTCTGAAATTGGTGAAATCCTCCAGCGCGGAACGGGCTTGCGGATGATATTCCGGATAAGCCGCCACTTCGATCCAGAAAGTATCACCGAACTCCTTGCGGATAAATGCCACCAGCTCGTTGGCGTAGCGGAATTCTCCCGCCTGCGCCATGCCGGAGGGTAAATCACCACGTAGCGCCACAATGCGGCTGATGCCGTGACTGTGATATTTCTCAAGGATCGAACGGATATTGTCACGAGTGGAGCCGATACAGGAAAGATGGGGCGCTACCGGATAGCCTTCTGCCTGAATTTCCAGCACGGTTTCGAGCGTGCGTTCACGAGTGGATCCGCCGGCACCAAACGTCACCGAAAAAAACTTCGGATTGAACTGAGCAAGCTGTATGCGCGTTGCCCGCAGCTTTTCCATGCCTTCCGGTGTCTGCGGCGGGAAAAATTCAAAACTGAATGTGGGGGTAAATTTTTTCTGGGATTGCATCGGGATTCACTTCCATGAGTTGCGACCCTGTAAGAAGGGCAACGGTGAAAATCAATGAAGCAAAGCCGGGAAACTCTATCGCTGTTTCCCGGCTTTGACAGGTTGAGCATAGCAACTCCGGAAAAAGCCGCGGGAGTCATCAAACCCCGGCGCAGTTTTTCAGAGTGCTTTTAGTACCGGTACATTTCCGGTTTATAGGGCCCGTTCTTGTCGAGGTTAAGGTAATGCGCCTGTTCATCGGTCAGTTCAGTCAGCTTCACGCCCAGCTTGCCCAGATGCAGCCGTGCGACCATTTCATCGAGGTGTTTAGGCAGTACATACACCTTCTTCTGGTAGTCTTTACCATTCTGCCAGAGCTCCATCTGCGCCAGCACCTGATTGGTGAACGAACTGGACATGACAAAAGACGGATGGCCGGTGGCGCAGCCCAGGTTGACCAGACGCCCCTGTGCCAGCACGATAATACGGCGGCCAGTCGGGAAGATCACATGATCGACTTGTGGTTTGATGTTTTCCCACTGGTATTTCTGAACCGAAGCGATGTCGATCTCGGAATCGAAGTGGCCGATATTGCATATGATCGACTGATCTTTCATTTTCAGCATGTGATCGTGGGTAATCACACGAAGATTGCCGGTAGCGGTGACGAAAATATCTGCTTTATCGCAGGCATCGTCCATGGTCACCACACGGTATCCCTCCATCGCTGCCTGCAATGCACAGATCGGATCGATCTCGGTGATCCAGACCGTTGCTCCCAGGCCACGCAATGATTGTGCACATCCTTTGCCGACATCGCCATAACCGCACACCACGGCGATTTTTCCGGCAATCATCACATCGGTTGCACGCTTGATGCCATCCACCAGTGATTCGCGGCATCCATAGAGATTGTCGAATTTGGATTTGGTGACTGAATCATTGACATTGATTGCCGGAAACGGGAGTTCGCCTTTCTTTTCCATTTCGTACAGGCGATGGACACCGGTCGTCGTTTCTTCAGTCACACCGCGAATTGCAGCTAGATTGCGTGAGTACCAGCCCGGATGACTGGCAAGACGACTGCGGATGGAAGCAAACAGGACTTGTTCTTCTTCATTGGTCGGATTGGCGATCACGGAAGGATCGCGCTCAGCCTTGCTGCCGAGAATGAGCAGCAGGGTCGCATCTCCGCCATCATCCAGAATCATATTGGCAGTATGCGAACCATCACTGGCCCATTCAAATATCTGGTGAGCGTAATCCCAGTATTCTTCCAGCGATTCTCCCTTGTAAGCGAATACCGGAATGTTACGGGCAGCAATCGCTGCGGCAGCATGATCCTGAGTAGAGAAAATGTTGCAGGAAGCCCAGCGGACTTCCGCGCCCAACGCTACCAGTGTCTCGATCAGTACGGCTGTCTGGATGGTCATGTGCAGGGAGCCTGCAATCCGCGCACCTGCCAGCGGTTTCTTGTCGGCATATTGCTCACGCAATGCCATCAGACCGGGCATTTCTGTCTCGGCAATGGCGATTTCCTTTCTGCCCCAGTCTGCCAGTGACAAATCGGCCACCTTGCAGTCGGTAAAAACAGAATTATCCACAACGGGGTTGATTGTTGCACTCATAACACATCTCCGCAAAAGTGAAAGAGCGCCGTTGTTGGGTTGTCCATTGGTACGAGCCTCACGGAATTGACCGCTGCAGCGCTCCTCGGTACCAGTGGAACTTCATTCAGCCTGAATGACCGTGAAAATGGTCAGATACCTGCATCTGCTTTGAGCTGCTCTGCCATGTCAGTTTTTTCCCAGGTAAAGCTGGGTTCTTCCCGGCCAAAATGACCATAAGCAGCTGTTTTGCCATAAATCGGACGCAGCAGATCCAGTTCGTGAATGATGGCCCGAGGCCGTAAATCAAAATGTCTGGCAATCAGTTCAGCAAGTTTCCCGTCCGGGATTTTCCCGGTACCGAAGGTTTGCACCATCAGCGAGACCGGCTTTGCCACTCCGATCGCATAGGCCACCTGGACTTCGCATTTACGCGCCAGGCCGGCCGCAACAATATTTTTGGCCACATAGCGTGCAGCATAAGCGGCTGAACGATCCACTTTGGAAGGATCCTTACCGGAAAAAGCGCCCCCTCCATGATGTGCCGTCCCACCGTAGGTATCCACGATGATCTTGCGCCCGGTCAACCCGCAATCCCCCATCGGCCCGCCCACCACGAAACGGCCAGTGGGGTTGATCAGATATTGAATATGATTGCTCAGCATCTCGGCCGGTAAAACCGGCTTGATGACTTCTTCGATAACGCCTTCAACCAGTTCATCACGAGGAACATCGGGAGAATGCTGGGTTGAGATGACGATCGTTTCGATGTTTTTCGGGAATCCATCTTCATAACGAACGGAAACCTGGGATTTGGCATCCGGACGCAGCCATGACAATCTGCCGCTTTTCCTCAGTTTTGCCTGTTGCTCGACCAGACGATGCGCATAGTAAATCGGCAACGGCATCAGTTGCGGTGTTTCATCGCAGGCATAACCGAACATCAGTCCCTGGTCTCCAGCCCCCTGATCCATTTCCTCGTCTTTACTGCGATTTACCCCCTGAGCAATATCGGGAGATTGTTTGTTGAAAGCAGTCAATACAGCGCAAGTGCTTGCATCAAAGCCGATCTCGGAACTGGTATAACCGATTTCGCGCACGATACCCCGGGGAATGGCGTTGTAATCGATCGTGGCATCAGTCGTGATTTCACCGGACAAGACGATCAACCCCGTGCTGCACATAGTCTCGCAGGCTACACGTGCATGAGGGTCCTGTTGCAGGATGGCATCGAGAATGGCATCCGATATCTGATCGGCAACCTTGTCGGGATGGCCTTCGGATACTGATTCAGAAGTAAAAAGATAGTTACTCATATTAGTTTTATTGATTGGATTTGGGTTATGAATGAGATAATACTTACTCGTGCAAGAGTAAAGCCAGTTTCGGATTCGAGGCCGAAGATAATAGCGGGTTATAACGACATGTTGCAGGAATTGCCTTAATGTGCTGTTGCATGAGCATTCGGATTATTCCAGAAATTCATATAAAAATCATTGCTCCTTTTGATTCTTTGAAAAAAGGACATGATTCCGATTATTGACGGAGGTTTCCAATGAATACTGTTTTGATTACGGGTGCCAATCGGGGGATAGGTCTGGAGTTTGCCAGACAATATGCTGCCGATGGCTGGCAAGTGGTGGCCTGCTGCCGGCAACCGCGGCAGGCTGAAGCGCTGAACCGGTTGGCTGATCAGTATAAAGATCGATTTTCCATTCACCGGCTCGATGTCAGAGAACTCGCAGAAATCGATCAGTTGTCACACAAGCTGCAAGATCTGCCCATTGATATTCTGATCAACAATGCCGGTGTTTACCCGCATGCACAAAACGGGGAATTCGGTCATATCAGCTATGATGACTGGATGGAAGCTTTCAGGGTAAATACATTCGCTCCCCTCAAAATGGTCGAAGCACTGGTTAAACAGATTGCCTGCAGCCAATTGAAAATCGTTGCCACCATCACCAGCAAGATGGGCAGTATCGTCGATAACCAGCGCGGTGGCAGTTACATTTACAGATCCAGCAAAGCTGCCGTTAACATGGTAGTCAAAAGCCTTGCCATCGATCTGCAGCCACGCGGCATTATCGCGGTGCTGCTGCATCCGGGTTGGGTGCAAACCGATATGGGTGGACGGGGTGCACTGATCTCGACAAAACAGAGTGTTACCGGGATGAAAAGTATTCTGGGCAGAGTGACTCACTCGGATACGGGTAAATTCATTGCCTATGACGGGCAACATATACCCTGGTAATTTCTGCCAGCCAATCGAGCGAAATTTTTTTATCAAACCCTGGATGTACTCATCTCACGTGGTAAAGCTGGATAGTGAAGCAGCGACCCTGGCACTTGGAGAACAGCTTGCAACCCTGCTTCATCCGGGCCTGACCGTATTCCTGTATGGCGACCTGGGGGCGGGCAAAACCACGCTTGCACGCGGCATCCTGAAAGGGCTGGGTCATCACGGTAAAGTCAGAAGCCCCACCTATAACCTGGTTGAAATCTATAAACTTTCTAGGTTATACTTGTATCACTTTGATTTTTATAGATTCAATGACCCATTAGAGTGGGAAGAAGCAGGTTTTCGGGAGTATTTCAATCAGGATTCGATCTGCCTGGTGGAATGGCCTGAAAAAGCAGGGGAATTTCTGCACGCGGCTGATCTGGAAATACGGATCAGCTATTCTGGAACAAGAAGAATCGCTGAATTTAGCGCGGCAACAGAGGCGGGAGAACAATGCTTATCACACTGGCAAAAACGGGTATCCGATTGAATCGATTCAGCACCAGATTACTCACCTGCTTTTCACTTCTTGTTGCAACTCTCTTCCTGCCGCCGCTTTCATACGGCAACGGAGCGGTTGCCAGAACGCAAATCACTGCTGCCCGCTATTGGGCCGACTCTGCGTATACCCGCCTGGCGATGGACGTGAGCAAGCCGGTCAAATACAAGATCAGCACACTCGATGCCCCCAAAAGAATTGTCATGGACATCGAAAATGTTTCGTTCCCCGGTGCACTGGGTGATTTACCGGCCAAACTCAAATCACACGATCCGCTGATCAAAACACTGAAAGTCAGCCGATTCACCCCGCAAACCACCAGACTGGTCGTCGAACTGAAAACCGATGCGATACCCAAGGCTTTTGCACTGGCTCCTGCCGAGCAATACGGACACCGTCTGGTACTGGATATTCACGCCTCCAAGCCGGCTGATAAAGCCCGGAAAACTGAATATACCGATCCGCTGATGGCGCTATTACAGAAAGATACCCAGCCGGCAGTCACTCCTCCCACCCGGCCCGTTGCTCAGAAAGCGACTCCGAACCTCGTCATGGCTGCGATCAACCGCCAGCCTGCAGGCAAACGAACCTTTGTCGTTGCAATCGATGCCGGACATGGTGGCAAGGATCCGGGAGCGGTCGGCCCGCAAGGTACCATGGAGAAAAATATAACCCTGTCGATCGCCAAAAAGCTCAAGGCCAGAATCGACCGGGAACCCGGTATGCGTGCCGTACTGGTTCGTGACGGAGATCATTTCATTTCACTGGCAGGACGCCGCATCAAGGCAAGACAGGCCAATGCGGATCTGTTCGTATCCATCCACGCCGATGCTGCACCGCGCAGAGAAGCGCATGGTGCTTCCGTTTATGCCTTATCGGAAAACGGCGCAACCTCTACTACGGCAAGCTGGCTGGCAAAAAAAGAGAATGAAGTCGATCTGCTCGGTGGAGTCAAGCTGGATGACAAGGATCGTTATCTGAAGCAAACACTCATCGATCTGTCCATGAATGCTACGATTGACGACAGCGTCCGGCTGGCAAGCCATGTGCTGAATGAAATCGGATCGGTCAACCATCTGCACAAAAGAAATGTCGAGCAGGCAGGGTTTGCGGTACTCAAATCACCTGATATTCCGTCCATTCTGGTTGAAACTGCTTTCATCAGCAATCACACCGAAGAAGCGAGACTCAATTCCGAGGCTTATCAGAACAAGCTGGTCGATGCAATATCTGCCGGGCTCAAGCGTTATTACGGCGGCAAAGCCTGGAAAACACGCGTAGATGTGGCAGATACCCGGTAACGAAACAGCCTTGCCAACTCCATTATAATTGTGTGAAACGACCTGTTACGGGTAGATCAGCTCCAGCTTGTACCCCACAGCATCAAGGCTGCCCGTATTCAGAAAACACTGGACCTGTATTTCACTATCTCCGCCCAATACTGACTGATCTGTTACAGAATCGAGATAATCTTTGGCAGTAAAAATCCGGCTGGCAAGCGGCTTTTCATCAGAATCAGTCAGTGTCAGCAGCAATGCCGGCAATGCTTGTGGAAAGGGTGCGTGGTTGCGGATGATTGCAGATAACGCCACGACATCAGGCTCTGCGGGAGAGCTTACACGTAAATCTGAAGATTCCAGACTCAACAAATGGAGATGGTGTGGTAAGTCGATCTCACATTGCATCAAATCACAATAGCTATCCAGTGCCGGCTGGAATGCAGGAAAAGCAATAAAGATTTCAGTACGATAGGCATGCACAAACTGGCCCAGCAGCAATAACAGCAGTAATGCATTGGGTATCAGCCACCAGCGGGAAGTTTTCCGTGTGGACAGTTGAACACCGAAATGATCTGCAGGAAAAGATGATTCTGCAACTGGTACTACAGCAACATTACCGGATTCGGAGTAGCCCGGAGCTGATTCAGCAGATCGTGCAGCAGACTGAATACATGCTTCCGGGACTGCGATCAGCGCCACGAACCCGTTGAATACCTGCCTGCACTGCCCACAGCGAACATCGCCATTGCACGAATGCAACTGTATTCCTGTGAGGCGGAAAACCGCATGGCAGCCCGGACACCGTGTGACCAGCGTCATGCAAAACCACCACCTGATTTTCGACCTGCAAGCAGCACCCACCCCTGCTCTTTTGCTGCAATATGCATATCGAACCATTCGCTGTAAACCTGCAACACCTCATCAGCCTGGGTTTCCAGTATTCCTGAAAGCACGATACGCCCGCCGGGCTGCAAAGCTTTCATCAGAACAGGTGCCAGCATAATCAGAGGGTTGGCCAGTATATTGGCTACCACTACGGTAACCGGAGCCCATTCAGCACTGGCACGATCATCCTCCACAAGCGGAGGCAATGCGGTAGTAAATAACAGTCTGTCCGGGTCACAGAAATTATTCAGGGCATTATCCAGACTGGCAGTGATGGCATTGGGATCGATATCCATCCCTGTGACCCGATCTGCACCGAGTTTCAGTGCAGCTATCGCCAGGATACCCGAGCCACAGCCATAATCGAGCACACTGTCACCGGGTTGAAGGAATTGATCCAGCCAGGTAAGGCATAACCGGGTAGTCGGATGGCTGCCCGTACCAAAAGCCAGGCCAGGATCCAACCTTAGACTGATTGCTGCAGGATCTGGCGGTTCATGCCAGGATGGAACCACCCACAGCCGCGAGGAAATTCTGATCGGTTCGAATTGTGCCTGCGTCAGCCTGACCCAGTCTTGCTCCATAACCTGTGCCAGCTGGTACTCCGGCAATGCAGGCGACCCGATTACCTCGGCAACCTCCTGTATGATCTCATCGACATTGGCATTTTCTTCCAGCAGCACCGTTACTTCCGCCTGCTGCCAGAATTGATCCGGAGGTGCGCCGGGCTCACCGAACAGAGGTTGTTCCTGGCTGGTTCCCTCCCCCGCATCATGCACATCGACCGACAATGCACCCCGTTCCAGCAGCCGGTCACCTACCAGATCGATGTAATCGGATCCAATTCTAAAAGTCAGAGATAGCCAGGACATCGCCAAAGCGGGTAACAGAATTTCTCACTATCGCATCAGGTCGATTTTTTGTTATACAACGCGAGTTTACCTTCAAGATGATGAATGGAAACGGGGCCGGACAGGAAATTGCAATCTGTCAGAAGATCGAGATGCAACGGTATATTGGTTTTGATGCCTTCAACGATCATTTCCGTCAATGCTATACGCATGCGGGCAATAGCCAGGTCGCGATCATCGCCATAGGCAATTACCTTGGCAATCATGGAATCGTAGTAAGGTGGTACACGATAGTTGTGATAGATATGTGAATCAACCCTGATTCCCGGGCCGCCCGGAGCATGGTATTGAGTGATGCGCCCGGCCGATGGGGTCAGTTTATAGGGATCTTCCGCATTGATACGGCATTCTATGGCGTGGCCCTTGAACACGATATCCTTCTGCTGCAAAGACAGCTTTTCTCCGGCTGCCACACGAATTTGCGCCTGAACCAGATCGATCCCGGTGATCGCCTCCGTTACCGGATGTTCGACCTGCAACCGGGTATTCATCTCAATGAAATAAAATTCATTGTTCTCGTAAAGAAATTCAAAAGTCCCGACACCGCGATAATTGATACGCTTGCAAGCCTCGACACACAGCTCCCCGATTTTGTCACGCAACTGTACAGAAATACCGCGGGCAGGTGCTTCTTCAATGATCTTCTGATGGCGACGTTGCATGGAGCAATCCCGCTCCCCCAGATGAACGACATTGCCGTACTCGTCGGCCAGTACCTGAAATTCGATATGACGAGGGTTTTCCAGGTATTTTTCTGCATAAACAACCGGATTGCCGAATGCAGTCTGCGCCTCGTTACGTGTCGTAATCACCGCGTTTGAAAGCGCTGCTTCGGTATGCACCACACGCATACCGCGCCCTCCACCGCCTCCGGCCGCTTTAATGATGACCGGATAGCCGATTTCTTTAACGATCTTCTTTACCTCATCGAGAGATTCCGGTAATGCACCACCGGAACCCGGTACACAAGGTACCCCCGCCTGTCGCATGGCATTTTTGGCACTGACTTTATCCCCCATCAACCGGATCGTATCCGGCCGGGGTCCAATAAAGAAAAAGCCGCTTTTTTCCACTCTCTCGGCAAAATCCGCATTCTCGGATAGAAAACCGTAACCCGGGTGAATGGCTTCAGCATCGGTGACTTCAGCCGCACTGATAATGGCAGGAATGTTCAGATAACTCTGTGCAGAGGCTGCCGGGCCGATACACACCGACTCATCGGCCAGTTTGACGTACTTGGCCTCAGCATCTGCTTCAGAATGAACGGCTACTGTTTTAATACCCATGGTGCGACATGCCCGCTGGATGCGCAGCGCGATCTCACCACGATTTGCGATCAATATTTTTTCAAACATAAAAATTAGGTGCTGGGAACCTGGTCTGGATGGATGCTTGAGAATTCAGGAAATCACCCCGGGAAATCATCATTCGATGACAAACAATGGCTCTCCATATTCAACCGGCTGACCATTCTCCGGCAAAATGGTCTTGATTTTTCCGTCACGGTCAGCCTCGATTTCGTTGAGCAGCTTCATGGCTTCGATGATACACAGCGTTTCTCCGGATTTCACATATTGCCCGATTTCGACAAATGGCTTCGCTCCGGGAGCTGAGGCACGGTAGAAAGTCCCTACCATGGGGGATTTAACGATATGTCCCTCCGGCAGTCCAGGTTTATCCGGTGCATCAGTCTCGCTCACCGTAGCCGTTACCGGCCCTGCCGGAGCAGGTGCATGATATTGCGGTACTATTGTGGCAGTCGATTGTGTCAGTGTTATGGATTTGCTGATACGTACTTTTTCTTCACCTTCAGTCACTTCCAGCTCGGTAATACTGTATTCTTCAACTAATTCAATCAATTTTTTGAGTTTTCTCAAATCCATATTTTCCTCCGGGGCGGATCCCGTCCATAAACACTCTGATTTGTCTTCAGGTTCGAAATTTTTTTGTTTCCTGATAACGATCGTTGACCGATCTGGAACTGAATCAGTTCATCTGATTTGTATTGCTATTCATTTCAATTATCGGAATCTGCCTGATTGTGGATAAAATCTTTTCAGCGACGCCACCCTGCCCATACTATTTATCTGGTCAAAGCAAATTGAAGCGCCAGTTCATATCCCGCAGCACCCAAACCACTGATGACCCCAACTGCGATATCCGAGAAATAAGAGGTACGACGAAATGATTCACGAGCATAAACATTGGAAAGATGGATTTCCACAAATGGCAGGCTGGTAGCAGCCAAAGCGTCACGCAGGGCAATACTGGTATGTGTCAGTGCGGCCGGGTTGATGATAATGAAATCGGTACCATCACTCATGGCCCCCTGCACCCGGTCGATCAACTCATGCTCAGCATTGCTCTGAAAGATACTCAATGCTACAGATGCTGCCTGCGCTTTGACCGTCAGATTCCTGTTAATATCTTCTAGTGTTGTTTGCCCGTAGACGGCAGGTTCTCTTCTGCCCAGAAGATTCAGATTGGGGCCATGGATCACCAGGATATTTGCAGCCATATCGACCATTCATTTACGATGGCCAATTATGTCCTTTTCTCCTGATATTGTACAGTTTTTTATGTATTTTCCCCGAAGTTACAGCAAAATACCTGATTCTGGCAAATTACAGAGTTGCTGATTCAGAGGCTGCCTCATTTATCTCTTGCAAACAAATACTGTCGAACGGAAATGGCAAGTGATTTTATAGTGATTGGCGCAGGAATCATCGGCCTTTCCACTGCGCTTCGATTACTTGAAGAAGGTGCATCAGTCACCCTGCTCGATCGCCGGGAAGCAGGGTGTGAAGCCTCATGGGCGGGTGGAGGTATTTTGTCTCCTTTATATCCATGGAATTATTCGGATTCCGTAACCCGCCTGGCTGCGTACAGTATGTCACGCTATCCGGAGTGGACGGCAGCACTGAATACAGCCACTGGTATCGATCCCGAATATCAGATCTGCGGGCTTGTCATTCTTCCACCTTGCGATCCAGAGGCAGCCGTCAACTGGTGCTCCGCCTATGCGGTACGGCTGACATACCTCTCATCCTCACACCATGGCGGATTATCCTGGGCTCACATCAACGACGAACAGGGAAACGCTCAGGCGCTGTTTCTCCCTGAAGTTGCTCAGGTTCGCAATCCACGTCTGCTACAGGCGTTATACAAACGTATCAGACAACTGGGCGGAAAGATCATCGAGCATTGCGAAGTCCAGGAACTGGAGATATCCGGTCAGAAAGTTCATGCCATCCGGACACCATCTGAAAAACACTCTGCTGATCAGTACATTCTTTCAGCTGGTGCCTGGAGCAGAAAAATTCTCGGAGAACATGCACTGAATCTCGCAATAAAACCCATTCGCGGGCAAATGCTTTTATACAGGCTGCCGGGAAATCCGCTTTGTTCCATTGTGTTGCAACGAGATCTCTATCTCATTCCGAGACGTGATGGACACTTGCTGGTGGGTAGCACGATCGAGGACACAGGATTTGATAAGCAGATCACCCTCGATGCAAAAAACAGGCTGTCCAGCTGGGCGGAAGAAATCCTGCCACAACTGAAAAATACGCCACTCCTGAAACATTGGTCGGGCCTGCGCCCCGCCACACCCGACAATATCCCGATAATCGGCCCACACCCGTTTCTTGAAAACCTTTATATCAACAGCGGACACTTTCGCTATGGTGTAACGATGGCACCCGGCAGTGCGGAAATACTGGTGAACGAAATCCTGAAACGTACTCAACCTTTTGATGTCACCCCGTATCAGAGGGGGTGGCATCCATCCGAATAATGTCAGATATATTTATTGAAACTCACAGGTTCAGCTTTCGGTAGCGGAAAAGTTACCGATTCAAGAACCCCGGACAATTCTTCAATTATTACACCCTGGTTTGACTGTTTTGCTGCAATCTGTTCAAGGCGTTCGAGCACCTGCTGAACCAGTATTTCCGGAGCAGACGCACCAGCAGTAATTCCGATACACCGTTTATTGGTCAACCAGCTCTCTTGCAACTGCTCTGCCTGATCAACCATGTAAGCTTCTACATTCTCATTTCTTGCCACCTCACAGAGGCGATTGGAATTCGAACTGTTCGGTGACCCTACCACGACGACCAGATCACAAAGCTTGACCAGCTTCTTGACCGCATCCTGACGGTTTTGTGTGGCATAGCAGATATCATCTTTCTTGGGACCGATAATTTTTGGAAAACGCTGCTTCAGCGCTTCGATCACACGTGCTGCATCATCGACCGACAAAGTCGTCTGGGTAACGTATGCCAGATTACTTTCGTTCTTGACTTGAAGCCTGGTCACATCTTCCGCCGTTTCCACGAGATACATCGTGCCCTTGCTTTTGGCAATCTGCCCCATGGTTCCCTCGACCTCAGGATGACCCTGATGGCCGATCATGACAATTTCCTTACCTTCCTTATCCATTTTTGCCACTTCGACATGCACCTTGGTCACGAGCGGGCAGGTCGCATCGAATATCTGCAGCTTACGAGCGGCTGCTTCCTTTCTCACCTCATGAGAAACACCATGCGCACTGAAAATGAGCATACTCCCTTCCGGTACTTCCTCGAGATTTTCCACGAATACCGCCCCTTTTTTCTCCAGGTCTTCAACTACGAAGCGGTTATGGACAACTTCATGCCTTACGTAGATAGGTGCGCCATACATCGCCAGCGCACGCTCGACGATTTCAATGGCCCGGTCAACCCCCGCGCAGAATCCTCTCGGGTTCGCAAGCAATACTCTGATCATCAGCCTGTTTCTCCATAGTTTGTGTACAAGTCCGATTATAAAATAATCCTGAAAAGGTTTTGAGTTTTCATCTCAGAAGCGATATCTTGTTTCATCTGTAACTAAAGCAGTATTACAGCGACTCGTGATCTGGTTTGATTATGTTCAAACTCGCAATAAAACGATTTTTATTGTTTCACCATACACAATCCTCTTAAAATTTCACTGTATACTCTCGCGATATTTACGTTACGCTGCAAAAACAACTTAACTGGCTTCGGAACTTGACAGTTTTATTGGGAATTTCCTGATGGGTGCGCTGGCTTTTTATACTTTCATCTACTTTGTCGGGCATTTTGCTGCACTCGGCCTGAATATCATTACAAACAAAAAACTACTCAGACATCGCTGGGCTGGTCTGGCTGGTGTAATTATCGTAGCAATCATGCATGGGTATAAAATCATTAGCACCACTCCCCCGTCAGGTCACGATGACGATACGCTGTATGCGCTCAGTTATTTCGTCATCTTTCCAGTAGTGGTCATCAGTGCAGTTCTCTTTTATCTAAGCGAAAAAGATAAAAAAGACGGCGGTTCAAAATAATCACTGCCTTACTCAATATATTCCGCCTCTCTCTGATACATGACTTCACCGTCACCTGACCAGGTCATTCGCCAGGAAATCCTTGCACTGTCAGCCTATCATGTCCCCCCTGCCAAGGATATGGTCAAGCTGGATGCAATGGAAAACCCCTACCGGTTGCCCCCTTTTTTGTGTGAAGAAATCTCCCGGATAGCGGCAGACACATCCATCAATCGTTACCCTGATCCACACGCCACCGCGCTCAAGGAAGTGCTCAGTACCACATTATCCGTTCCGGCCGGAATGGAAATCATGCTGGGCAATGGTTCAGACGAAATCATTCAGATCATCATGCTGGCGGCAGCAAAGCCGGGAGCCAAGCTGCTGACGATCGAACCAGGATTTGCCATGTTCAAAATGATTGCTACATTCGCGAACATGCAGTATATCGGAATTCCCCTGAAACCTGATTTTTCGCTGGATATCGACAGGGTGCTCGCAGCAATCGAGCGCCATCAGCCTTCCATCATATTCCTGGCCTACCCGAATAATCCGAGCGGCAATCTGTTCGATACCAGCGCTCTGGAAAAGATCATCGAAGTATCCCCGGGGCTGGTCGTGATCGATGAAGCCTATCATCCTTTTGCCGGAAAAAGTTTCATTGGCAGGCTTGCCGATTATCCCAATCTGCTGGTCATGCGGACACTTTCGAAGCTGGGACTGGCCGGACTCCGCCTGGGGCTTCTGGCCGGCAGATCGGAGTGGTTATCTCATCTGGAGAAACTGCGCCTGCCCTATAATGTCAACGTGATTACCCAGCTTGTTGCGACAAAAATCATGCAGCACTATGATGTGTTGCAGCAACAGGCAGATGCAATCAGGCAAACACGTACCAGATTACGCACTTTCCTGGAAAATCTGAATGGAATCGAGGTGTTCCCTTCGGATGCCAACTTCATTCTGTTCCGTCTCGATGGGGCCAGCCAGATTTTCAGATTGCTTCAGCAGCATGGCATTCTGGTGAAGAATCTTGACAACAGTCACCCCTTATTAAAAAATTGCCTCCGTGTAACGGTAGGCACACCTGAAGAGAATGATCGTTTCTGCAACACACTGCAAGACCTGATCGCAGGAAATTAACCGGAAAACCGAACACGACATCCGTTCGAATTTAAATGCCCATGCGTACAGCACAAGTCACCCGCAATACTCAGGAAACACAAATCACGGTAACGATCAACCTGGACGGCCAGGGAAAAGCGGAATTAGACAGCGGAGTTCCTTTCCTTGATCACATGCTCGATCAGATTGCCCGTCACGGCATGTTCGATCTGAGTGTTGCCGCAAAAGGTGATCTCCATATCGATGCACACCATACAGTGGAAGATATCGGCATTACACTGGGCCAGGCGCTGAATCGTGCAGTTGCTGACAAGAAAGGACTCGTGCGCTACGGACATGCTTATGTACCTCTCGATGAAGCCTTGTCCAGAGTCGTCATCGATTTATCGGGCAGGCCCGGTTTGCAGTTCAACACCACATTCACACGCGCAGTCATTGGTAATTTCGATGTCGATCTGATCCAGGAATTCTTTCAAGGCTTTGTCAATCATGCCATGGTGACGCTACACATAGACAATCTGGCCGGTAAAAATGCGCATCATCAGGCTGAAACCATTTTCAAAGCATTTGGCCGGGCGCTGCGTATGGCGGTAACAACCGACCCGCGCTGTGATAACCTTATCCCATCCACCAAAGGCGTGCTGTAGACAAAACACTCTGAACATTCTGATACAAACATGAACTCGATTGCCGTCGTTGATTACGGAATGGGCAACCTGCGATCAGTATCCAAAGCACTGGAATATGTCGATTCATCTGCTGTCGTCACCGTAACCAGTGATCCCAAAGTTATCCGCTCTGCCACACGCGTCGTTGTTCCCGGTCAGGGTGCGATGCCTCATTGCATGCAGGCGCTGGATGACCAGGGTTTACGCGAATCAGTTATCGAGGCTGCTAAAAACAAGCCTTTCCTCGGTATCTGCCTTGGGTTGCAAATGCTGTTCGAGGAAAGTGAAGAAGGCAATATTCGTGCACTGGGCATTCTGCCTGGCAGAGTCAAAAAACTGGAATCTACGGATACAGCCGATAGCGACATTCCCAAAATCAAGATCCCTCATATGGGCTGGAACCAGGTTCACCAGACTCTGGAGCACCCGTTATGGTACGGGATCGGTACCGACACACGTTTTTACTTCGTTCACAGCTATTACGTGGCAACAGATGAACCGCAAATAGTGGCAGGCAGCACCGAATATCCGGTTCCATTCACCTGCGCAGTGGCCAGGGATAATATTTTTGCCATTCAGTTTCACCCTGAGAAAAGTCATTCTGCAGGACTGGCATTATTGAGTAATTTCCTGAAATGGACGCCCTGATAACATTCAGATCTTTCCTTGTTTTTACCTTGTTTTTACCTTATTTTTCAACCCTGATCATCAACCCAGATAAACCCGTATGCTGATTATTCCTGCTATCGATCTGAAAGATGGACATTGTGTCCGACTGAAGCAAGGCATCATGGAAAATGCCACAGTATTCTCGGAAAATCCTGAAACAGTAGCACTGCACTGGCTGGATAACGGAGCACGTCAACTGCACCTGGTCGATCTCAATGGTGCATTTGCCGGAAAACCCAAAAATGGCGAAGCAATCCGTGCGATCGTCGAGGCTGTCGATGACAGAATTCCAATCCAGCTGGGCGGAGGAATACGCGATCTGGAGACCATAGAATACTATCTGGATAATGGCATCACCTACGTGATCATCGGAACGGCAGCAGTCAAAGTACCTGGTTTCCTGCACGATGCCTGCTATGCGTTTCCAGGCCAGATTATGGTCGGGCTGGATGCCAAGAGTGGAAAAGTGGCCGTCGACGGCTGGTCCAAGGTAACCGGCCATGATGTCATCGATCTCGCTAAAAAATTCCAGGATTACGGCGTGGAAGCAATCATCCATACCGATATCGGCCGCGATGGTATGCTCAGCGGGCTCAATATCGAAGCCACCGTGGAACTTGCTCAGGCACTGACGATTCCTGTCATCGCCAGTGGGGGTGTAACCAATCTGGATGACATCAGAAAATTGTGTGAAGTCCAGTCTGAAGGAATTACTGGCGTCATCACCGGCCGTGCGATTTATCAGGGCTCACTTGATTTCAAAGAGGCTCAAGCCCTGGCAGATCAACTGGATGCAGCAACTATTTGATCGGTTCAGTTATGTCCCATCCGAATATCATTTGCACTCACAGCACATTTTTTACCCTGTCTCTCTTCTATTCAGCCTGCTTCTGACAATTTCTGATCAATGGGATTAGCCAAACGTATCATCCCCTGTCTTGATATCAAAGATGGGCGCGTCGTCAAAGGAGTCAATTTTGTCTCGTTGCGGGATGCGGGAGACCCGGTCGAAATTGCCCGCAGCTATAATGAACAGGGCGCTGACGAGCTCGTTTTCCTCGATATTACCGCCAGCTCGGAAAATCGCGATTTAATTCTGCACATCGTCGAAAAAGTTGCTGCACAGGTATTCATCCCTCTGACAGTAGGCGGAGGCGTCCGTAAGGCCGAAGATGTACGCAGGCTTTTGAACGCAGGTGCAGACAAAGTCAGCATCAACACCTCAGCGATATTGAATCCGATGCTGATCAAGGAATCAGCAGATCACTACGGCTCCCAGTGTATCGTGATCGCAATCGATGCCAGACAAATACCTGATGCAAATCCTGAATCTCCACGCTGGGAAGTATTTACCCATGGCGGACGCAAACCCACTGGAATCGATGCAATTGAATGGGCTCAAAAAATACAAGCCCTGGGCGCCGGAGAAATTCTGCTAACCAGCATGGATCGTGACGGTACGCGTTCCGGATTCGATCTCACACTGACACGTGCAATCTCCGATTCAGTCGATTTACCGGTCATTGCAAGTGGTGGTGTCGGTCATCTGGATCATCTGGTGGAAGGTATTCTGGCAGGCCATGCCGATGCCGTACTGGCAGCAAGCATTTTCCATTATGGCGAGTACAGTATCCGGCAAGCCAAGCAATACCTGTCATTGCACGGGATAGAAGTTCGCCTGTAACAAAATAGGATTATCTTTCCTTGATTCCTGTATAACCCTAGCTTCAGCTTGATCAGAAATGCCCTTTTACCTGGCATTATTGCCCTTGCATTTTAAAAATACCCTTGAAACTGTTAAGATCGCCCGAAGAAACAGAAGAACACGTGGAGCACGTCAATGACAGACAAGTGGCTTGACACAATCAACTGGTCGGCAGACGGCCTCATTCCAGCTATCGCACAAGATAAAAACAGCGGCAAAATTCTGATGGTCGCCTGGATGAACCGCGAGGCACTCAAACGTACTGTCGAAAGCGGTGAAGCGGTTTACTGGTCACGCTCCAGAAAAAAACTGTGGCATAAAGGCGAGGAATCCGGGCATACCCAGAAAATCAGTGCGATCCATCTCGATTGCGATGAAGATATCCTTCTCCTCAGTGTGGAACAGAAAGGAGGAATTGCTTGCCATACAGGCAGACAAAGCTGCTTCTTCCGTCAATTGAAAAATGGAGAATGGGTCGTCACAGAACCTGTTATCAAAGACTCGTCACAAATTTATACCAAATGACAGCATCGACCATACTGCAGCGGCTGGCACGGACAATCGAAGCACGAAAGAACGCTGATCCTTCCATCTCTTATACGGCAAAATTGCTGAACAGCAGCCAGGATAAGGTGCTGAAAAAAATTGCTGAGGAAGCCGCTGAAACCATCATGGCTTGCAAAGACAATGACAGAGAACAGATCATTTATGAAACGGCAGATTTATGGTTTCATTGTCTGATCATGCTCACCCGGCATGACATTTCGCCGGAAGATATATTGCGGGAACTGGAACGCCGGGAAGGAATATCCGGCATCGAAGAAAAGTTATCGCGATCCCAACCCAACAAAACTGAGTAATATGGAAGACTGTCTATTCTGCAAAATCGTCCGTGGAGAAATCCCGGCCACCAAAATCCATGAGGATGAGGATACACTGGTATTTCTCGATATCCATCCGGCAGCACCCGTACATCTGCTGGTGGTACCCAAACAGCATATCGGATCACTGAGTGAAGTCGATGCGAGCCATCAGCAGTTACTCGGTAAAATGTTGTGGCTGGCTCCCCGGCTGGCAGCCAGTCAGGGATGTACAGATGGATTCCGAACCATTATCAACACCGGCCGAGTAGGCGGACAGGAAGTGTTTCATCTTCACCTTCACGTTATCGGAGGGAAGGATCGTCTGCCCGCCATGGTTCACCACGACTAACCGTTCAAGGAGCAAATGATGGGAAGTTTCAGTATTTGGCACTGGCTGGTTGTTCTGGCAATTGTCGTCCTGGTATTCGGGACCAAAAAACTGCGCAATCTTGGCAGTGATCTGGGCGGAGCAGTCCGTGGATTCAAAGAGGGAATGAAAGGGGCTGAAGAAGAAAGCACTCCGCCCCCCCCGGCTCAGCAGGTCACCGGCCATTCGATCAAAAGTGAAATAGAAGAAAAAGATCAGACGAAAGTGTGATCTGACACATGGCTCTCCGCAATTACCGGGACAGGATGCTCGAGATAATCTCCAAGTGCAGTTCAACAATGTTCGAATCTGAAAATGTTTGATATCAGTTTCGCTGAACTCGTGGTCGTTGGAATTGTAGCGCTGATCGTCATCGGGCCGGAACGGTTACCAACCGTTGCCCGCACAGTAGGTTATTTTCTGGGGCGTGCCCGGCGCTATGTCGATCAGGTCAAGCATGACCTGCATGAAGAAATGGAACTGGACAGCCTGAGAAAACTAAGAGATTCCATGCACGAAACCGTCAATTCATTTGAGAATTCGGTACGCAGCGAAATAAACAAAATTCAGGAAACTACAGAAACCCAGTCTGCAGTCATACCGGATAAACAACCTCCATTTGAAAAAGCTGCGGAAAATATCGAACCGGTCAATACCAGTGAAACCAAAACTTCATCAGCACCTGCCGAACCCCGGCAGCCGAACAGTTAGTTTCTGTAAGGATTCAATCACTGCAAACCGGTGATCGTCCTCATTTCCATCAAATCAGACAGCCCAATCTAACAACAGGACGAACCGCAGTAACAGATGGATGACGATATTACTTTTATTTCACATCTGGTGGAATTACGCTCCCGGCTGATCCGGGCACTTCTGGTACTGTTTCTGGGTTTTCTCCCCTGCGCTTTCTTTGCGCGAGAGTTATACAGTTTTCTGGCTTTCCCCCTGCTGGAAAAATTACCACAAGGCGGGCAGATGATCGCCACCGAGGTCGTCACCCCTTTCTTCATCCCGATGAAAGTAGCGCTGATGGTGGCATTTCTCGTCACACTGCCGCATACGCTCTATCAGCTTTGGGCATTCGTCGCACCCGGTCTGTACAGCCACGAGAAACGCCTGTTTCTGCCGCTGGTATTCATCAGCAGCCTTCTTTTTTTCACAGGTATGGCATTTGCCTACTTTGCCGTACTGCCACTGGTATTCGAGTTCATCGTCTATTTTGCGCCGGAAGGGGTCGCCGTCATGACTGACATCAGCGAATACCTCGGTTTTGTCCTGTCGATGTTTCTGGCTTTCGGAATCACATTTGAAGTACCGGTCTTCGTACTGATACTCATTCGGACCGGTCTCGTCTCGATTGAAAAAATGAAATCTGTCCGCCGCTTTGTACTGGTAGGTGCATTCGTCATCGGTGCGATTTTCACTCCACCTGATGTCATGTCGCAGATCTTGCTGGCAGTCCCTTTATACCTGCTCTACGAACTGGGCATCATCCTGGCTGCCTTGTCGATGAAATCATCCTCCCGCAAGTCACCACTACCCGTTACGCAAAATCAGCATGATGATACCGGAGAAAATGAGTAGCCAATACACCAGCCACTACAGGTCACATCTTCTCCTGTCAATCAGCAGACTTTCCTTACACCACAGATAATTACCCGTCTCTCACCCCGGATCAGGCGCAATGCTTGACATGACCATAGCGCTGTTATAGTCTGCGCCCCTTGTTTGAGGTGTCCCAGATGCATTCGCACGAGGGATGAAACGGGAAGCCGGTGCGCGCTGGAATCAGCCAGCGCAATGCCGGCACTGCCCCCGCAACGGTAAATGAGTCAATGATCTGCACACGCCACTGTGCTGTATGGCACGGGAAGGCGCAGAATCAGGAAAACACAGCTTCCGCTCATAAGTCCGGAGACCGGCCTGAAACAATATCATGTTATTGCGGAGGGCAATACACGGCACCGAATCTCATTCCCGGTATTTAATCGTGCCCGGTTCCCTGCTGTTTCTCCGCAATCTGTTTACAACCCGATTATCGCGCGGGTGTGCGCGGAGGAAACAATGTCCGAAAATCATGCTTCATCTGTACTGACTCTGTGGCTGGGAGCCAGTCTTTCTGCCCTTTCATGGGCAGAAGAAATCAGTTATCTCGAAAAACCAGTAGTCGTTACCGCCAGCCGTACCAATGAAGCTGCAGAAGATACACTCGCCTCGGTTACCGTCATCACGCGAACTGATATCGAGCGCCAGCAAGCGCGCTCCATGCAGGATCTGCTGCACGGTGTCGCAGGTATCAATATCGCCAATACCGGTGGCCCTGGAAAATTGACCACACTTCTCCTGCGGGGGACAGAATCCGACCACGTACTGGTTCTGGTCGATGGCATCAGAATGGGCTCCGCTACATCCGGATTTTCTGAAATCCAGAACTATCCGGTAGAACTGATCGATCGTATCGAGATCGTCCGGGGCCCCCGATCCAGTCTGTATGGCCCGGAAGCCGTGGGAGGGGTAATCCAGATATTCACCCGCAAAGGTGGAAAAAAAGGATTGAAACCGACTCTCAGTTTTGGAGGCGGCAGCTATGGCACCATCAATGGCTCAGCCACTCTCTCCGGCAGCAGTGAACGTGCCTGGTTCAATCTCGGTATCAGCGGATCGGACACCAATGGCTTCAATGCCTGCAAAGGATCTTTCAGTGCGGGATGCTTCACCATCGAACCCGACAAGGATGGCTACCGCAACATTTCCGGCTCGGCTCGCGCTGGTTACCGTTTTGATAATGGATTGGATATCGAAGCGAGTTTTTTACATACTGATGGTCATTACGAGTATGACGGCAGCTTTCAAAACAGAACCCAGCTGGCACAACAAGTATTCGGGGGAACAGCACGCTATTCACTCTTTGAACCCTGGCGTATCACGTTGACAGCGGGACGCAGCAATGAAGATTCCGATAATTTCAAGGAAAAGCTATTCACGACACGCTACCACGCCCGGCGCGATACGATCTCCTGGCAAAATGACATAACCATCACCCCGAATCAGCTTTTGACCATCGGTACGGATTATCTGTACGATCGTATCAACAGCTCGGAAAAATTCACCACCACTTCACGCTATAACTGGGGCGTATTTGCGCAACACCAGATTTCACTCGCAGCGCACAAACTGCAACTTTCTGTACGCCATGATGACAACCAGCAATTTGGCAGTCAGGTAACCGGTGGCGCTTCCTGGGGCTATTCACTGACCGAACGGGTCAGGCTGACTGCCGGCTTTGGCAGCGCATTCAAGGCCCCTACTTTCAACGAACTGTATTTCCCCGGATTTGGCAATCCTGATCTCAAACCGGAAGATGCCCGCACGGTGGAACTGGGTGCAGCCGGACGGTTTGACTGGGGCAACTGGTCACTCAACCTGTATGAAACCTGGATCGATGACTTGATCTCATACAATGCCGCAACATTCACTCCGGATAATATCGATAAAGCACGCATACAAGGGCTGGAGGCTATCCTCAACACCGAAATCAAAGGCTGGCTGATCCAAACCAACCTCACTTTTCTTGACCCGCAGAATCGTTCCAAGGGAGCCAATAAAGGTAATATCCTGCCACGGCGCAGCAAGCAGGCTTTCCGGATCGATGCCAGTCGTCAGCTCGGTGATTTTGTTGTGGGAGCCATGTTTCTCGCAGAAACCAATCGCTACGATGACCTGGCAAACAGCCAGAAACTTGATGATTATGTCAAAGTCGATTTGCGGGCAGAATATCTGATCAATCCACAGTGGCGCATCCAGGGACGGATCGAAAACCTGTTTGACAAGGACTATGAAACCGCTGCATTCTTCAACCAGCCCGGGCGTAACTTTTTTGTTACCCTGCGTTATCAACCATAGGATAAAAAATGCTGACACTACCATTACGACATCAATACCTGATCGGATCGATCCTGATCGCCCTGATGATCGTCACACGTGAATACCACTTCGCCTCACTGCACAGTCTGCCGGGAGCCTCCTGGGCAGTTTTCTTTCTGGCTGGCATCTACCTCGGCTCAAACTGGTCATTATTCGGCTTCCTGGCACTTGCCTCGATACTCGATTTTTCGACTTACTTTACCATTGCAGAAAGCGAGTTCTGCCTGACCTCAGCCTATGTTTTCCTGCTGCCCGCCTATAGCGCACTCTGGGCGGCCGGCCGCTGGTTCGCAACCCGTTATCAATTTTCATGGCGAGCATTAGCTCCCCTGTCCACCAGCCTCCTGATCGGAGCAATACTGTGCGAATTATTCTCCAGTGGCGGATTCTACTTTTTCTCCGGCCAATTTGAAGAAATCACATTTGCTGAATTCTGGCAGCGTGAATTGCACTATTTCCCGCTTTATCTCCAGTCCCTGCTGTTTTATGTCGGTACTGCGGCCACGATACATACCCTGTTCGTACTGATTCATAAATCACGCCACCCTCAGATTGATGCCATCGGCTGACAGCACAGACATTGATGCGGACAAGGCGCAGCGCTACCGCTCGCGGATGCAGCGCCAGAAGGCAATCGTGGATGCAGCGATTGTCCGTGCCGATAAAAGCAAGGGGCTGTTGCTGATACTGACCGGCAACGGCAAGGGTAAATCGAGTTCCGCCTTCGGTATGGCTGCCCGCGCGCTGGGACATGGCATGCGCGTGGGTGTTGCACAATTCATCAAGGGACGCTCCGATACCGGCGAGGAAGCCTTCTTCAGACAACAGGAAAATATCATCTGGCATGTGCTGGGGGAAGGATTCACCTGGGATACGCAGGACCTTGCGCGTGATAGAGAAACCGCCCGGCGAGGGTGGTCAGTTGTACAAGCCATGCTGTGCGATCCATCGATCGATCTGCTGATACTCGATGAACTCACCTACCCACTCAAATTCGGCTGGCTGGAAATCAGCGAGGTATTGACTGATCTTCAGAACCGGCCGGCCATGCAGCATGTCGTCATCACCGGCCGCGCTGCGCCGGATGCTTTATGTGACGCGGCTGACACCGTTACCGAAATGCACGATGTCAAACACGCTTTTCAGGCAGGCATTCAGGCACAAACGGGAATCGATTACTGATAGATGAGTTGATATGGCAATAGAGCTTGTCATAAAATATTTTCTTAGTCACACCATATTCATTAGGCTAAGGAACCTTCTGAAAAACGTCAGCGAGACAGTCAGTTCAAGGCAAAAGCCGGCGCGCAAGCAAAGCGAACAGCCATGAGGCTGGCCCATAGGGTGAGGCGCTAGCGCCGAGTAAAAAGCGGAGTTTATACATAATAAATGAGCATTTTGAGCCGACTTTTAACGCAGAAATGGCAACGCAGGTAATTTTTCAGAGATTTCCTAAACGTGTATGCAACGCCAGACAAATAGCTTCATACGCGGAGTACAAACTGGATAAGGGTGCAAGATCATATTTCCACAGAATATGCGCGCACTCGTGAGATCATTGAAAAACTACTATGCTCAGGCTTATACCCAGTAAAGGACTGAAAAAAACGATAAATACGCTTACGGTTGCCGAGAAGGCCAGAATCAATCATCAAGATATCGAGGAACTGCTGTTGAGGTATCAAAGAAGCTGCCCCGAAGATGCTGCCAGAAACATAACCGAAGTCACGAATCTGAATCAGGAGAAACATGAAGGTCTCAGAGTATTTGTGATCCAGACATGGATAGCACTCATGGTGGCCAACTCCTACGGACTTGAAACCTATCAGACTTTGAAAACATTCATGGACAGGCAAGGCTACAAGACACAGCTTGATTCTGCATATACGGTAACAGAACAGGAAGATTGAGATTTATGTGTAATAGAAAGGTAATCTCCCATTTTTAATGGGGTAATTACTGAAAAACATTGTCACCCAGAGTGTACATGTTAAAAAACACGTTTTTATACAGTTTAGTGAAGCGATTCTTTAATAACTGTCAGAAACAAAATAGGATGCTATTTTCCTGAGATTGTCCAGTTCCAGTATGCCAGCCGCATAGCGCAGACGCAGAAAAGCAAGCAGATAGCTATAACGCGCTTCCGCCAAGTCAACTTGTGCAGAATACAATTGCTTTTGAGCATCCAGTAAATCGAGATTGATGCGTATCCCGCCGTAAATGCTTTTTTCCGTGGCCTCAATCAGCAGTCGAGCGGACTCCACTGCAATTTCCAGAGAATCGATTCGTAAAACGCTGCTTTGCAGCAACTGGTATTGCTTGCGCAAATCAAGCAGTACCTTGTCTGTCATCGCATCAAGATCTGCTTCCTTCTTGGCCTGATTGGCGCTTGCCTGTTTGGTGATTGCATTCACCCGTCCACCGGCGTAGAGAGGGATGCTGACTTCAACTCCCACACTCGCCAATCTGACGTTGCGATCAGCAGCAACAAATGATGCAGCATTATTGCGACTGAGGCTGGCAACCAGATCCACTCTTGGGGCATGGCCAGAACGGCTTTTCGTTACTTCTTCTCTGCTGGAATCTACTTCATAACGTTGTGCGACCAGCTCAGTATTGCTGGCCAGTGCAATCTCCTTCCAGCTTGCGAAGTCAGGTGGTTGTAAGGGTTGAATCTCGAATATCTTCTTCAGAGAATCCAGTTGTGTTACAGATTTTCCGGTGATAGCGCTCAGTGCAAGCTGGGCAGCCTCCCATTCGTTCTGTGCTTCAATAACCTGAGCCCGAGCCAGAGAATAACGTGAACGTGTCTCGAGAACGTCAGTTTTAGTCCCCTCCCCATGTTTCAACATATTCTCATTAACCTGCCTAAGCTCGGCCAGTGCATCACGCTGTGCACTAGCCAGTGCCAGGCGATCTCGCGCCAGCAACGCAGTAAAGTAGGCTTCTGCAAGCCGGAGGATCAATTGGTGACTCTGATTGGAAAACCGGGCCTGGCTGGAATTGGCTTGGGTAACTCCCTGGCGGTAACCGGCGAGAGCTTCCAGATTCAATAACGGCTGACGTAAGGTAAGGGCTGTCACTTCGTTATTAAAATCCAGAGGAAGAGATCTGCCATCCTGGCTTATCGTTCCGCGATTTATTCCCTGAGAATGGGTAATAGACAAATTTGGCAACAATCCTGCACGACCAATCTCAGCAGACTGTTGCCCTGCCTCATTCTCATGGACTGCTGAACGGAATAGCGGATCACTGTGCAATGCTTCTTCATAGGCTTCCAGCAGACCCATGGCAAAGCTGTTACCCGATTGTAATAACAGCGTTACAGCCAGATTCAGTATCACAATGCGAATTCGCACGATCAGTCTTCACCTAATGAGACACGTACGCGATCAAAAACGGGTCGCAACAGATAGTTCATCAATGAGCGCTCACCGGTTTTGACAAAAATTTCAACTGGCATACCAGCACGAATCTGGTAATCCGCCAGTAGTTGCATACTCTCTGGTTTTACCCTGGCTTTTAGCTGGTAATAAGGAATACCATTATATTCATCAACCAGGCGATCAGCGGAAACCTGGGTAACTTCTCCATCGATATGAGGTGTCCTGCTCTGATTGAATGCGGAAAATATCAAATCCACATCCAATCCGGTATGCACCTTATCGATAAGATGAACAGGAAGCTGTCCTTCAACGACCAGCATATCCTCACTCGGAACGATATCCATCATACGGAATCCGGGGCCGATAACCCCTCCATGCGTAAAAATGTTGATTCCGACGACAACCCCATCGACTGGTGCTTTGACAAGTATGTTGGATAAGTCAAAATCCTGTTCGATCAGCCGGTTATCTAGTGTCTCAGCATCTCGCTGAATATCTGCCAACTGTTGACGGACTTCCTGCTGATATTCTTCCCTGCGTTGAATACGGCGCATATTCAGCTCCGAAATCTGCCGATGGATGCGCCCGATATTTCCACTATCTTCGGAAATTTCTCCGTTCAGTTGTGCATGTATACGTTCCAGTTCAAGTAAACGGTTTCTGGGCACAAAACCTTCTTCAGCCAGTGTCCGCAGGCCATCCAGTTGTTCCTTCAGAAATATCAACTGCTGTTTCTTATTTGCACGGGAAGCTTCCAATCCCTGCATTTGAATTTTCAGGCCTGCAATATTCTCACCTAATGCCGCAATATCATGCTCCAGTGCCTGCCGGCGTGACTGGAACAACTGGTTTTGCAGCGAGATCACGCCATTTGCACGAGAATTATCTGCCTGGGAAAGCAGAAAATCAGGAAAATCAATATTTGGTTGGTTATCTCGTTCCGCGATCAATCGTGCCTCAACTGCACGTGCAGTCATTAACTGAGAACGGGTTGCGTCAGCTTGTGCTTTTGCATGTACATCATTCATACGTACCAGCACCTGCCCTGTGCGAACCATATCACCTTCCCTGACTAAAATTTCATCTACGATACCTCCCGCCTCATGCTGTACCGCCTTGCGATTGGTCTGTGCCATAACAAAGCCCGATAAAGGCACACCTTTATCCAAAGGTGCCAGAGATGCCCATAGAAAAAAGCCACCAACACCTGCCAGCACAATCAACCAGCCGAAACGAGCATGCCGCCTTTCATCCGTTTCAATCCCGCCAGAATTTTCTACAGGAACATCCTTTGCCATCTCGTTATGTCTCGGTAAATCCATAAACTTCATATCTTTAGTTATCAGGACTCACTGATGTGACTACCTGAGATGCAGGTAATTCTGTTTTTTGCAGTGGTTTATCCTGGGATGAGGGCCGGGCCTGTTGCTGCTGAGCCAGATTGGACATCACCTCTTCAGTCGTTCCAAATAATTTCATCACCCCGTTATGTAACAATAGCAAGCGAGTCGTAGCTGCAAGAATACGTGTACGGTGTGTAATTACGATTATCGTTTTTCCACGCTTACGTAAATCTATGATGGTCTTCAGTAATGCATGCTCTCCGATATCATCCAGATTGGAATTAGGCTCATCCAGTACAATCAGCGATGGATCGCCATAAAGAGCACGTGCCAGCCCAATACGCTGTTTTTGTCCGCCAGACAACCCCGTTCCTCCATCACCGAGAACAGTATCGTAGCCTTGAGGCATCGCCAGTATCATTTCATGTACACCGGCCAGCCTGGCCGCCATAACGATCTTCTCAGCATCGCTCTCACCAAAACGTGCAATATTTTCACTGATCGTTCCGGCAAACAGCTCGATATCCTGTGGCAGATAACCGATATACGGCCCCAATTCATCCTTGTTCCACTGATAGATATCTGCGCCATCCAACCTTATCTTTCCAGCTACGGCTGGCCATACCCCTACCAGTAATCTGGCAAGTGTTGATTTGCCTGAACCGCTTGGTCCGATGATGCCAAGCACTTCGCCTGGCTCTATTGCAAAACTCAACCCTTTGATCACCGCTACTTTGGATCCTGGCGGCCCGGCCATAATATTTTCAACCGATATTTTCCCGGCTGGCCTGGGTAATGTCATACCGGCTTTACGTGCGGGGTTTTCTTCGAGCAATTTGGACAGTCGTTCATAAGCCCTACGCGTGCTTCCAAACTGCCGCCAGATATTGATCATTAGCTGAACGGGCGCAACTGCTCTGCCAAACAGGATGGGTCCGGCAATCATCATTCCAGGAGATATGCTGTCATACAGTACCAGCAGTGCGCCTAAACCATACATAAACGACTGCATCATAATCGAGAAGGTTTTGCTGATTGCGGTCACCGTTCCGGATTTTTCACTCGCTTGTGCCTGCAAAGCCAGGAAACGACTATGCTGCTTATACCAGCGTGCCATCAGATTGGGTAACATCCCCATGGCTTCGATCACTTCCGTATTGCGCAGATTACTGCTGGCCAGAGCATTTGAAGTGATCGCAACGTTACTGGCTTCTGCCAATGGCTTCTGCGATAGTCTCTCATTGATATAAGCCAGTAATACCAGCACGACCACTCCGAACACGGCCAGGATGCCAAGCCAGATACTGAACAGAAAAAGAATCGACAGATAAATTGGAAACCAGGGAAAATCGAAAAAGGCAAAAGGCGCATTACCTGTCAAAAACTGACGTAAATTGCTGAGATCCTGCAGAGCCTGACCGGCGCTATCGGTATTTTGCCGCAGATTCTGCTCAAACGCCGCCGTGTAAATACGCTGATTCAGTTTTATATCGAATTGCGCACCAACCCGGATCAGGATAAAACTTCGTACGAACTCCAGTGAACCCATAAAAATATAGGCTCCCAACATAATCAGCGTCAGCATAGCCAGCGTCATTTCATTGCGGCTGAATAATACACTGTCATAGAGTTGCAGCATGTAGAGTGCCGGTGTCAGCATCAGGATGTTGATGACCGCGCTAAAAACACCGACAGTATTGAAAGCTCGCCTGAAACTTACCAATACCTGAGCAAGCTCGCTTTGGAATAACTTGTCTGAGTTCATCGGGAAGAATCAGTACGTAATATTACTTGTGTGACCATCTCAGCTATTTCACAGCGCGTATTTTGATCGAAGATATTTAACGAATTATCGGAGAAACCTTTGAGGAATCAAGGAAATAATCAGCGATAAAGCAGGTGCATACTTGAATACGATGTAATCGCGATGGACAACCCAGTCTGGCATACCATGCTGCCCGGTGTGACCAGACCCAGGTAATGGGTGATCGATCAGTAATGATGGTATCTGTTACATAGCAGCAATAAGGCTAACCTCCAAAGCTGCCAGATACTCACTTATTTAAAACAACTGTTTCCAGTCAGAAATCATTGTTCTCAACGGCAACACAAAACCACAGCAGCCCGATCTGAAATCACCCAAAAATCCTGATATGACGAAGTAATTTACTTGTAAAACTTCCGAATGAGCCACAACGAAGGAAGCAGTACCAGGAATAGCGTGGCAGGCTCCGGTACATTTGTTGTAATCTGGTCGGCTGTCAGACGAAATGACAGATTGAGCGCAGCATCATTAGCAGTCCAGGAATCACCATCTGCGGCACGAGACCAATTTAGATCGTTTCCTGTCGGGCTTTCCAGCCAATACCAACCCTGCCCTCCATCTTTACTGAATACTGAAAGATAGTAATTTATCCCTCCCTGCAACAACCAACTGACACTGACGTCATACTGGAAAACGGTACCACCAGCAATATCAGCGAGACCTGCACTGTCATCTCCCAACCCTGTGAATGTAGTTTCATACAGAGAATTGATTAGTGGATTTCCTGCTCCATCACCTTCGAAAATACGTACAGTAAATGATTCCGGATCGGGAGCGCTGTCATCATAACTCCCCCACCAACTAATCGAGGTCAATGTGACACTGTCAGTAAACTGAAAATTTTCCGCAACCTGCGCGCCAGCCGATCCGACACTCAACACTCCATCCCCATCATCCAATGGAGCCTGTTCTAGCACAACAGCGCTGGCAGTCAAAGAAAACATGCTCAATAGCAGCAAAGTAAATAATCGTTTTACAGCACGTATCATGATATTTTTCCCCTAATTTTTATATGCTCAAGTATGAGCACAAAATATGCCATCATATATTTTTACCTGTTTTCATATGCTTATATGGATTCCATTCATCTTCAGGATCATTCCAGTAAAGAAAACCGACACCTCCACAAAGATAAATACGATCACATCTCCGTCTGAACGGTTTAGACAATCAATCCCAAATCTCCCTGAACACCTACAAGAGAAATATTGCCAAACTCGAATTCGATAGCACTCACCAGGTAATCACTCCCATCCCAGCTACCGTTTCCAGGATTAACCGGACTGCTTTGATAGGCTCCTGAAGCATCGGCAAGACCACCAAAGATGAACTGGCCATCTTCATAAATACCTGCTGTCAACACTACCGATAAGAAACCCGCACTATGTTCCAACGTAATCTGCTGCTCGTGCCCAGCCGTATTTGCACTGAAAACCAGTTCATTCACGACCAATCCGGAATCATCCAGCAACTGTAATCGACCAGCATCAAACTGATTCATCTCTGTATTGCCCTCCAACCGGGACAAATCAACTGTTACACCAGTAGCTGCTTTAGCCAGATCAAAGCGTAACGCCTCCGTGCCATCGATTTCCTGAGCAATACTGCTGGATTTCAGGGATTGTCCGCTTACACCGAGATCACCCCCGAAAATATCTCCACCAGCCAACGCACTGGGATTAACACCGTTCAGCACGGCACTGCTCCAGGATTCGCCGGCATTCGTATAGTCGGATTTATGACTGATACTGATGATTTCATCTGTCCAGGCATCTTGCCAGGCATTTGGGTTAGACCGTAAGACGAGCAGCGGTGCATCACCAATCCGTACGACTTCCACAGGTGCCACCTCATTTACCGTCACTGCAAAATTACCAGCATCGGCATGGGTACCATCCTCGTCGACCAGATCGACACTGATCGTATAATTACCTTTGGCAGCAAACGTATGCGTGACTTCTCCAGCCACATCGTAGATATCACTACTGTCATCACCCCAGTTGACGATGTAGCTTGTCACCGTATCGTCACCCGGATCGGTAATCGCACCCAGGTTCAGGGTGTAACTCACTCCCGCATCCACTTCCGGCAGTCCCGACAATGCAATCGTCGGTGCTACGTTGTTCACATCGAGACGGAACTGTTGGGTATCGGAATCGCCTGCCACATCGGTCACCATCACACTGATGTCATGGCTGGCATCGCCGTCAGCAAAGAAACGGCTGATATCGAAACTGTTGGCACCGGCAGCAATACTGCCTGTCTCGATGACCGAATCGTTACCCCAATCCACACTGTAAGTCCAGCCGTCTGCCCCGGTATCTTCACCGTCTGCAAAAGTGATCGTGCGGGTGAAGAAACTGCCTTCATCGATGACTGCATCGGTTCCGGCATTTACAGAAACACCATCAGGGATGATTACCGGGTTGACTGCAACGGCCAGCGTACCGGCAGCAGTATGGGTATCGTCTTCATCGACCAGATCGACACTGATCGTGTAATTGCCTTCGGCAGCAAACGTATGCGTGACTTCTCCAGCCGCATCATAAGTATTACTGCTGCCATCGCCCCAGTTGACGATATAGCTGATGACCGTATCATCACCCGGATCGGTAATCGCACCCAGGTTCAGGATGTAATTCACTCCTGCATCCACTTCCGGTAACCCTGACAAGGCAATCACCGGCGCCACGTCATCGATCTGTACAGCGAAGCTGTCGCTGACAGTCTCACCGGCTCCGTCAGTAAGAGTCACGGTAACAGTATGGGTGGCATCGCCATCGGCATAGAGGTGGGACAATTCCAGGTTCTGCGCCAGCGTGGTACCAGTGTCGATGGTGCCATCGCCGTAGTCGATGGTATAGCCCCATCCGATTGCACCGTTATCCTCGCCGTCGCTAAACACGATCGTGCGAGTAAAGGTAGTGCCTTCGTCGAGTGTCACGTCGGCACCGGCCTCGAAGGACAACGTCGGTGTCGGTGCGGTAATGGCCAACGCCTGAGTGGCAACCTCGGTATGGGTGCCATCCTCATCGATCAGATCAACCGTGATGACAAAGTCACCGGTGCTGGCATAGATGTGAGAGACCTCGCCAGCGCTATCGTAGCTACTGATATTGCCATCGCCCCAGTTGACGATGTAGCTGGTGACGGTGTCGATGCCCGGGTCGGTGACCGCACCCAAGGTCAGGGCATAGGCGGTGCCCTGCACCTGGCTGGCCGCACCGGAGACAGCCAGCGTCGGCGCCACATTATGGACAGTAACGCTGCGGCTCTGCTGGGTGACACCGCCATCGCCATCGTTGGCCGTGACAGTGATGGTGCGCGGCGTGGCATTGACCGGGCCATCCTCGTCATCAGCATAAACGTGCTCGACGTTGCCGCCGAGTGCGGCCAATTCAGTCGCGGTGAGGCTCTGCAGCGATGAACCGTCACCCCAGTCGATGCTGTAAGTCAGCGGATCGGCAGCACCAGCCGGATCAGTAGCGGTGATGGCCAGCACGTAGATGCCGCCTTCGTTGATATCATCGGCGCCTGCAATGCTAAGCGTCGGTGCCACGTTGTTTACATTAAGCCGGAACTGTTGGGTATCTGAGTCACCTGCCACATCCGTGACTGTAACGCTGACATCGTGACCAACATCACCATCAGCAAAGAAGTGGCTAATATCGAAACTGTTGGCACCGGCGGCAATACTGCCGGTCTCGATGGTAGAGCCATCACCCCAGTTCACACTGTAAGTCCAGCCATCGGCACCAGCATCTTCACCATCGCTGAAAGTGATCGTGCGGGTGAAGACACTGCCTTCATCGATAATTGCATTGATTCCAGCATTCACAGAAACACCATCAGGGATGATCACTGAGTTAACCGCAACGGCCAATGTACCGGCAGCAGTATGAGTGTCATCCTCATCGACCAGATCGACACTGATCGTGTAATTACCTTCGGCAGCAAACGTATGGATAACCTCTCCGGCGGTATCGTAGATATCGCTACTACCATCACCCCAGTTGACGATGTAGCTGATCACCGTATCATCGCCCGGATCGGTAATCGCACCCAGGTTCAGGGTGTAACTCACTCCCGCATCCACTTCCGGCAGTCCCGACAATGCAATCGTCGGCGCCACGTTGTTCACATTGACGCGGAACTGCTGAGTGTCCGAATCACCTGCCACATCCGTCACTGTAACGCTGACATCGTGATTGGCATCACCATCAACAAAGAAGTGGCTGATATCGAAGCTGTTGAAACCGACAGCAATACTGCCGGTCTCGATGACCGAACCATCGCCCCAGTTCACGCTGTAGGTCCAGCCGTTAGCGCCAGCATCTTCACCATCGCTGAAAGTGATCGTACGGGTGAAGAGACTGCCCTCGTTTATTACTGCATCGATTCCGGCATTCATAGAAACACCCGCAGCAGGAACAGTAACTGCTACTGCCAAACTGCTGGCATTGGTATGCGTCCCATCCTCATCGATCAGATCGACAGTAATGATATTGCTACCTGCTGTTGAATAAATATGCGTGACTTCTCCAGCCACATCGTAAGTATCACTACTGCCATCGCCCCAGTTGACGATGTAGCTGATGACCGTATCATCACCCGGATCGGTAATCGCACCCAGATTCAGCGTATAGCTGACTCCAGCATTTACTTCCGGCAATCCCGACAACGCAATCACCGGCGCCACGTTGTTCACATTGACGCGGAACTGCTGAGTGTCCGAATCACCTGCCACATCCGTCACTGTCACGCTGACATCGTGACCAGCATCACCATCGGCAAAGAAGCGGCTGATATCGAAGCTGTTGGCACCGGCAACAATACTGCCTGTCTCGATGGCAGAACCATCACCCCAGTTCACACTGTAGGTCCAGCCATCTGCATTAGTATCTATATCATCTATAAAAGTAATCGTACGGGAAAAAAGACTACCTTCGCTGATAGTCGCGTTGCCTCCGGCATTCACTGTGACGCCTGCAGGTGGGGGTGGAGCTACAACATCACCATCAAGAATAGTGACCGTACCTGTTGCACCATCTGATCCATTGGCTATCGCCGCAGTCGGTGTCACCGTCAATGTAAAGGTTTCGCTGGGTTCATCAATAGCATCACCAATGATCGGTATGATCACCGCAGCTAGTGTTTGTCCAGGTAAAAAAGTTACACTGCCTGTTTGCGGGATATAATCCTGTCCGGCAGTTGCGCTACCATCTGCAGTCTGGTACAGAAACGTCAAAGTCTGATCTGAAGGACGAGATAAATGAACAGGCACCGCAACTTCCCGTGTTACACCATCCGCACCTTCAACAATTTCGGCATTGCCAACAAATAACCCTCTGTTATTCCCCGCACCGTCATCATCCAGAATAGAACCTATAGCCTGTAACGTGTTGACTCCATCCGGAAATACGGCATTGCTCGGGTTGTACAACTCCAGCACAACGCTTTCGTCGACTTCATCAGCATTGTCACCATACACATAAACAGAAATCGTACCGCTGCTCCGACCAGCAGCAATATCGATATAACTGGAGGCTTCGTTGTAATCCACTTCCCCCGTCGCCGTACTGGCATCATCCAGTGTCCGGTAGTAAATGCGTACCGCACTGGTAGCCGGCTCCGATAATGTAACTACAAATTCCAGATACTTACCACCACTGGCACCTTCGATCGTGCTCGCCCCAGACAGGCTGATTTCCGGTAATGAAGCACTGGTGTCATCGTCCAGTATCACCGCCGTACCCACCGCACCATCCACTCCATTGGCAATCGCTGCAGTCGGTGTGAACACCAGATTGAAAAACTCATTCGCTTCCGCCACCGTGTCGCCGATCACCGGGACAGCAACTGTCTTGAGTGTCTCTCCGGGTAAAAAGGTCAGGGTGCCAGCCGTTGCCTGATAGTCCTGCCCGGCCAGCGCCGAGCCATCCGTTGTGGTATAGCTGAGAGTGATCGAATCTGTCGAAGGACGCGACAATTGCACCTCGAACACCGCTTGCTGCGAACCATCGTTGCCTTCGACAACCTGTACCTGACTGACAAACAGTGCCCGGTTGTTAGCCGTACCATCATCATCCAGAATCACCCCGGTAGCTCGCAACATATTGGCACCATCCGGAAATACGGCATTGCTCGGGTTGTACAACTCCAGCACAACGCTTTCGTCGACTTCATCAGCATTGTCACCATACACATAAACAGAAATCGTACCGCTGCTCCGACCAGCAGCAATATCGATATAACTGGAGGCTTCGTTGTAATCCACTTCCCCCGTCGCCGTACTGGCATCATCCAGTGTCCGGTAGTAAATGCGTACCGCACTGGTAGCCGGCTCCGATAATGTAACTACAAATTCCAGATACTTACCACCACTGGCACCTTCGATCGTGCTCGCCCCAGACAGGCTGATTTCCGGTAATGAAGCACTGGTGTCATCGTCCAGTATCACCGCCGTACCCACCGCACCATCCACTCCATTGGCAATCGCTGCAGTCGGTGTGAACACCAGATTGAAAAACTCATTCGCTTCCGCCACCGTGTCGCCGATCACCGGGACAGCAACTGTCTTGAGTGTCTCTCCGGGTAAAAAGGTCAGGGTGCCAGCCGTTGCCTGATAGTCCTGCCCGGCCAGCGCCGAGCCATCCGTTGTGGTATAGCTGAGAGTGATCGAATCTGTCGAAGGACGCGACAATTGCACCTCGAACACCGCTTGCTGCGAACCATCGTTGCCTTCGACAACCTGTACCTGACTGACAAACAGTGCCCGGTTGTTAGCCGTACCATCATCATCCAGAATCACCCCGGTAGCTCGCAACATATTGGCACCATCCGGAAATACGGCATTGCTCGGGTTGTACAACTCCAGCACAACGCTTTCGTCGACTTCATCAGCATTGTCACCATACACATAAACAGAAATCGTACCGCTGCTCCGACCAGCAGCAATATCGATATAACTGGAGGCTTCGTTGTAATCCACTTCCCCCGTCGCCGTACTGGCATCATCCAGTGTCCGGTAGTAAATGCGTACCGCACTGGTAGCCGGCTCCGATAATGTAACTACAAATTCCAGATACTTACCACCACTGGCACCTTCGATCGTGCTCGCCCCAGACAGGCTGATTTCCGGTAATGAAGCACTGGTGTCATCGTCCAGTATCACCGCCGTACCCACCGCACCATCCACTCCATTGGCAATCGCTGCAGTCGGTGTGAACACCAGATTGAAAAACTCATTCGCTTCCGCCACCGTGTCGCCGATCACCGGGACAGCAACTGTCTTGAGTGTCTCTCCGGGTAAAAAGGTCAGGGTGCCAGCCGTTGCCTGATAGTCCTGCCCGGCCAGCGCCGAGCCATCCGTTGTGGTATAGCTGAGAGTGATCGAATCTGTCGAAGGACGCGACAATTGCACCTCGAACACCGCTTGCTGCGAACCATCGTTGCCTTCGACAACCTGTACCTGACTGACAAACAGTGCCCGGTTGTTAGCCGTACCATCATCATCCAGAATCACCCCGGTAGCTCGCAACATATTGGCACCATCCGGAAATACGGCATTGCTCGGGTTGTACAACTCCAGCACAACGCTTTCGTCGACTTCATCAGCATTGTCACCATACACATAAACAGAAATCGTACCGCTGCTCCGACCAGCAGCAATATCGATATAACTGGAGGCTTCGTTGTAATCCACTTCCCCCGTCGCCGTACTGGCATCATCCAGTGTCCGGTAGTAAATGCGTACCGCACTGGTAGCCGGCTCCGATAATGTAACTACAAATTCCAGATACTTACCACCACTGGCACCTTCGATCGTGCTCGCCCCAGACAGGCTGATTTCCGGTAATGAAGCACTGGTGTCATCGTCCAGTATCACCGCCGTACCCACCGCACCATCCACTCCATTGGCAATCGCTGCAGTCGGTGTGAACACCAGATTGAAAAACTCATTCGCTTCCGCCACCGTGTCGCCGATCACCGGGACAGCAACTGTCTTGAGTGTCTCTCCGGGTAAAAAGGTCAGGGTGCCAGCCGTTGCCTGATAGTCCTGCCCGGCCAGCGCCGAGCCATCCGTTGTGGTATAGCTGAGAGTGATCGAATCTGTCGAAGGACGCGACAATTGCACCTCGAACACCGCTTGCTGCGAACCATCGTTGCCTTCGACAACCTGTACCTGACTGACAAACAGTGCCCGGTTGTTAGCCGTACCATCATCATCCAGAATCACCCCGGTAGCTCGCAACATATTGGCACCATCCGGAAATACGGCATTGCTCGGGTTGTACAACTCCAGCACAACGCTTTCGTCGACTTCATCAGCATTGTCACCATACACATAAACAGAAATCGTACCGCTGCTCCGACCAGCAGCAATATCGATATAACTGGAGGCTTCGTTGTAATCCACTTCCCCCGTCGCCGTACTGGCATCATCCAGTGTCCGGTAGTAAATGCGTACCGCACTGGTAGCCGGCTCCGATAATGTAACTACAAATTCCAGATACTTACCACCACTGGCACCTTCGATCGTGCTCGCCCCAGACAGGCTGATTTCCGGTAATGAAGCACTGGTGTCATCGTCCAGTATCACCGCCGTACCCACCGCACCATCCACTCCATTGGCAATCGCTGCAGTCGGTGTGAACACCAGATTGAAAAACTCATTCGCTTCCGCCACCGTGTCGCCGATCACCGGGACAGCAACTGTCTTGAGTGTCTCTCCGGGTAAAAAGGTCAGGGTGCCAGCCGTTGCCTGATAGTCCTGCCCGGCCAGCGCCGAGCCATCCGTTGTGGTATAGCTGAGAGTGATCGAATCTGTCGAAGGACGCGACAATTGCACCTCGAACACCGCTTGCTGCGAACCATCGTTGCCTTCGACAACCTGTACCTGACTGACAAACAGTGCCCGGTTGTTAGCCGTACCATCATCATCCAGAATCACCCCGGTAGCTCGCAACATATTGGCACCATCCGGAAATACGGCATTGCTCGGGTTGTACAACTCCAGCACAACGCTTTCGTCGACTTCATCAGCATTGTCACCATACACATAAACAGAAATCGTACCGCTGCTCCGACCAGCAGCAATATCGATATAACTGGAGGCTTCGTTGTAATCCACTTCCCCCGTCGCCGTACTGGCATCATCCAGTGTCCGGTAGTAAATGCGTACCGCACTGGTAGCCGGCTCCGATAATGTAACTACAAATTCCAGATACCGACCGCCACTGGCACCTTCCGTTACCGCCAGTACCGATTCATTTCTATTAAAAGTAATAACCGGTGCCAACTGATGCGGATACTCGGCAAGCGAGTGCTTGCTAAAAGGCACCGGCACCTCAAACGGCTGGGTGAAGCGATCCAGATGCCAGTTTCGGTGTGTTCCCATGTTACCAATAGGTTGACTGGAAGCTGCAATGGCTATACCGGTCAGATTTCCCAATTCCTGAATGAATGCCCGGCCTGTTTCATTTGAAGCCAATTGGCATGCATAGATGGATAGCCTGGCATCATCCGTGACCCAATTGCGCCAATCCCGCAGCTCATCTTTGCGGCTATCTAGCTCGGTCAAGTCGAGAACATAATCAGTAAAATGGATTTTTCCAGGGTTGGCATGTGCCAGCAGGACGATTTCTCTAACCGGTTGATGGGAAAATAATGCTTGAGAAATTTGTAAAACAGGATCGGTTTCGCGGGAAAGTCTGATGGTTCTAAAGTCTGATTGAAGATCTGCCAACAAAATCTCTGAATCCAGAACATCTGTATCTACGATCAATAATTTCTGTGCTTTTACATTATTTTTCTGAAACATTATTGGCACCCTTTTTAAAGTCCGATCAGCTGAAAATTTCCCTGAACTGGCGATTTATAAAATATGAATATATTTAATCTTTGAAATCAAGCACAAATTATGCCAATACCATAACAATATGTTTCATAAAATGATTACTTCATATTTCAGGTAGCGAAAAAAAGAAATGTAAAATTTTTCGACAGAAAATAGTGAAGCTGGCTGGTTTGTTCTGGCAGGTTCCATAAAATGATTCTGGCATAGCTGATGCCATGTACGAATCATCTGTATAAGCAAAGAAAATTATTGATATGTGCCGGTTACAAGCCCGGAAGTGGGTTACCTTTCCCTGAGAAGGCTGAGTTTGCCGGATTATGCTGGTGTACTACAGAACGATACTTTATACTAAGCCAATGATTATTTGAGCTTTATTAATTCTTATCTCATAAATCAGGTTGATACGCGCAATACCGGGTAGAAGTCTGGCTGCTTATGTGTCGATTTCTTTTACAGTAGCTGCAGGCAGGTACGAAATACTCAAATGCAGTAATAGCCAGTACTTCAAACATACCGTCGATACGAGCTGCGAGATGTTCAATGCACTTCGCTGGGTGACAAATACAGAAATTCTCACACCCTGCTAACCGGCTCCCCTTCCGTTCAGGCTCTTGCTCACCACCTCGTACACATCCTTGCTCAATTCACGTTGCGATAGTGATTCCAGTGCTTTGCGCATTAACGTGGCGTGCTCATCAATAAACTGATGCCAGTGCGTTAACGGTGTCAGCAGGCGGGCAGCCATTTGCGGGTTACGTTGATCGATGTCAGCGATCTGATCTGCCAGAAACTGATAGGCTTTACCTGAGCTGTCATGGAAACCGGCAAAATTCTGATTGGCAAACGCAGCGATCACGGCACGCAATTTATTCGGATTGCATGCATCAAATGCTTCATGGTTCAGAAGTTGGTGCACTTCCTGCAGAACATTACCCCAGGGCCGTGTTGCCTGCACCTGAAACCACATATTCACTACCAGCGCATCATGTTGCCATTGCCGGTAAAACGCCTGCAGTGCTTCCTGTGCCGCCGCTCCGGCATGCTCGGCATGAACCAGCGCTTTCAAGGCAGCGAACTGGTCGGTCATGTTATCTGCCCGAAGAAACTGCTGCTGCGCCAGATCTCGATAGTATTCGTCATCGATGTGCAGCAAATATGCCAAAGTCCGATTGCGTAAGCTGCGTGCCGCCATCGCCTGCGCAGACAACCCGGATGCGCTACCCTGCAAAGCCTGGTAACAGCTCAGCAATTCTGTCTGCAATTGCACGGCAAATTGATGTTGTAACTGCGTTCTTGACCGGCTGATTGCCGGCGGGTTGGCTTTGTCATAAAGACTTGCCAGATATTGCTCACCGGGCAAATCCAGCATGCAGGCCAATAAAGCTGCATCCATAGCCGCGTGATCAGCCAGCAACTGCTTAAGTACCTCTATCAGCATCGCCTGCTCTGCAAGATTATCTTTGCCGTCGATCGCTTTGCTCAGCACGATGCGCATCAGGCTCTGCATGGCATCCCAGCGGCAGAAACCATCGTTATCAAGCAGAATCAATTGCCGCAGTTGCGTCAGCTGATAATCATAAAAAACCCTGACCGGTGCCGAGAAACCACGCAATAAAGACGGCACAGGTTTTTCTGCCACCTGCTCAAACACGATGGTCTGTTGCGCCTCACAGATATCCAGTACGGTTTCCGTACCTCTGGCCTGTCCGTCAGTTACCAGAGTCAGTACGCCGTTACCGCCGTAGAGTGCAACCTTGAGTGGAATATGGAGCGCTTTCTTCTCAGTCTGTCCGGGGGTTGCGGGTGTATGCTGACGAACAGTCAGACTATATTGCTGGCGGTCAGCATCATAGCTGTCGCTGATATGCAATTGCGGCGTGCCCGCCTGCGAATACCACAGACGAAACTGGCACAGATCCCTGCCTGATACTTCCTCCATGCACTGGACGAAATCATCGCAAGTGACGGCCTGCCCATCGAAGCGACTGAAATACAGGTCCGTTGCCTGGCGGTATTGCTCCGGCCCCAATATATTGGCCAGCATGCGTACCACCTCAGCCCCTTTCTCATAAATGGTGACGGTATAGAAATTGGATATTTCCATATAGGAATCCGGTCGCACCGGATGCGCCATCGGACCGGCATCCTCAACAAACTGCACGCCGCGTATGAGACTGACATCCTCTATCCGCTTGACCGCATGGCTGTTCATGTCTGCCGAAAATTCGGAATCGCGGTAAACCGTCAATCCCTCTTTCAGGCTCAACTGGAACCAGTCACGACAAGTAACCCGGTTGCCGGACCAGTTATGAAAATACTCATGGGCGATTACCCTTTCCACACGCTGGAATGCGGCATCGGTCGTACTGGTCGGATGAGCCAGTACACAGGACGTATTGAAGATGTTCAGCCCTTTGTTTTCCATTGCCCCCATGTTGAAATCATCCACAGCGACTATCATGAAACGGTCCAGGTCGTATTCCCGGCCGTAGATCTGTTCATCCCAGTGCATGGCTTTTTTCAACGACTGCATCGCAAAATGGCATTTATCACCATCTTTTGCTTCAGTGTAGATCTGCAACATCACCTGACGGCCGGATTGCGTGGTAAAGCTGTCTTCCAGACAAACCAGATTGCCCGCAACCAGCGCAAACAGATAGCTGGGTTTTTTGAAAGGATCGTGCCAGTGCACGATGCGCTTACCATCGCGCACCGTATCGGACAGACAATTACCATTGGAAAGCATGGTCGAGAAAGCACCTTCCCGGGCAACGATCACCGTTTCAAATTCGCTCATGACATCCGGCCTGTCCAGGTAATACGTGATCTTGCGAAAACCCTCGGCCTCGCACTGCGTGCAGTACATACCACTGGAGCAATAAAGCCCTTCCAGCGCGGTATTTTTTTCGGGATAAATGCGAGTTGTGCAATGCAATACAAACCGTTCCGGCACGTCGCGAATGGTCAGATTGTGCGGTGTTATCTGGTAATCCCCGGCATCAAGCGGCTGCTCATCAATCGCCAGAGAAAGCAATTCCAGCTGCTCGCCGTGCAAAATCAGATGATCTGCTTTTGCGCTCTGCGGGTTGCGGGTAATCGTCAGCCTGCTGCTGACATCGGTATAACCTTCATACAGCTCAAACGTCAGATGCGTTTTTTCAATTAAAAATTCTGGAACACGGTAATCAGCAAGGCGGGTAACAGCGGCGACAGGGGTAATGGGAGTACCAGAGATATCGGACATGATCAGTAAACAACAATAAGTGGGTCAAATAAGCATTAACCCACTTATGTCTCCTGATTTCAAGCTGTCAGGCGTAATCAGCAGGAGAGAATACCGGATGCATCGTTACCGCTTAATACTATTTCACTCGACAAGAGAACTACTTCACCCGCATACCGGGTTGGGCGCCACTATCCGGGGCAAGCAGAAAAGGCCCTCCTCCGTTTTCACCACTTGCAGCCAGTACCATGCCTTCGGATAATCCGAATTTCATTTTCCGTGGAGCAAGATTGGCTACCATGACCGTCAGACGCCCTTTGAGCTGTTCCGGATCATAGGCAGATTTGATGCCGGCGAAGACAGTACGCTGTTCAGAGCCGATATCCAGTGTCAGTTGCAGCAGCTTGTCAGCACCGGGAACATGTTGCGCATCCACTATACGAGCAATGCGCAGATCGATCTTGCCGAAATCTTCGATAGAAATGGTTTCCGCAATCGGCGCAACGGGATGTTGTTGTGCCTGACCATGTCGCTGCGGGGAGTGTGATTCAGTTCCTGTATTCATCGTCTGTTGCATGGTTTGTTGATTGGCCGTAATCAGTGCAGTAATCTGCTTTGGGTCGATACGGGTCATGAGATGCTGATAAGGGTTGATCACATGGCCGGGGGGCAACAGCGTGCCGGATAAAGGTTGCCCGGCCGGCTGCTTCTGCCAGCCCAATTCACCCAGATTGAGGAAATCCTCGATCTGCGCAGCAGTGCGCGGCAGGATCGGCTTCAGATAGCAGGAAAGCAGATAAAACATCTGGATACCCAGGCTGCAGGCGCGGTGCAGCTCCCGCTCCCGCGTTTCATCCCGGGCAATTTCCCAGGGAGCCAGCGTGTGAATCAGTTCATTGACTTCATCTGCACGGCGCATGATATGGCGTACTGCTGCAGAAAAATCACGTGCTTCATAAGCGGCTTCGATCACTCCCGGCTGCCAGCCGGCAAAATGTTCATCCACCATTTGCTGCAGCAGACGGTAATCCTCACCGCTCACCAGCTTGCCGCCAAACTGCTTGCTGATGAATCCCGCACACCGGCTGGCAATATTGATGTATTTGCCCACCAGATCGGAATTGACACGCGCGACGAAATCATCCAGGTTGAGGTCGATATCCTCCATGCTGCCATTCAGCTTGGCGGCATAGTAGTAACGCAGCCATTCCGGGTTCAGCCCCTGTTCCAGATAGCTTTCCGCAGTAATGAACGTGCCGCGTGATTTACTCATTTTTTCACCGTTCACGGTCAGAAAACCGTGGGCAAAAATCTGTGTGGGTGTCCGGTAGCCTGCGTTCTCCAGCATCGCCGGCCAGAAAAGCGCATGAAAATAAAGAATATCCTTACCGATGAAATGATAAAGCTCGGTTGTGGAATCCTTTTTCCAGTATGCATCGAAATCGATCCCCTTCCGGGCACAGAGTTTCCTGAAGCTGCCCATGTAGCCGATGGGTGCATCCAGCCAGACGTAAAAATACTTGCCGGTTTCACCGGGAATCTCGAAGCCGAAATAAGGGGCATCACGCGAAATATCCCAGTCGGAAAGCTTGTTCTCTCCCGCTTCACCCAGCCATTCCGCCATTTTGTTGGCTGCTTCTGCCTGCAGATGATTCCCTTCACGCGTCCAGCGACGCAGAAAATCCGCACAGCGGGTATCTGATAATCTGAAGAAGAAATGCTCTGAAGCTTTTCTGACGGGAGTCGCACCGGAAACGGCAGAATAGGGATTTTTCAGCTCAGTCGGCGTATAGGCTGCGCCACAAGCCTCGCAGGAATCTCCATATTGTTCGGCCGCACCACATTTGGGACATTCACCCTTGACAAATCGATCCGGCAGAAACAGGTTTTTGACCGGATCATACAGCTGCTCGATTGCACGTACGGTAATCAGCCCCGCTTCTTTCAGTTTCCGGTAAATATCCTCGGCATAGTAGCGTGTCTCGTCGGAGTGCGTACTGTAGTACTGATCGAAAGCAATATGAAAACCGGTAAAATCACGCAGATGTTCCGTATGAACACGTGCAATCAGCGTTTCCGGCGAAATCCCCTCCTTTTCGGCACGCAGCATGACGGGTGTGCCATGGGTATCATCCGCACAAACATAATGGATGGTATGCCCCTGCATTTTCTGGAAACGCACCCAGATATCGGTCTGGATATACTCGACCAGATGTCCGAGATGGATGCTGCCATTGGCATAAGGCAGTGCGGAAGTTACCAGGATATCGCGTGTAGTCATCAGTTATCGATCGAATATAGGAAAAAAGAATTGTATAACAAACCAGCCGGCGCGATATTTGCTAACATCAATAGTTTTTGATCACAGGAGCTTTCTCAATTGATCACACAACAACAAATTGAGACGGTACTGGGGCAGACCATCGACCCCACGACCGGCAAGGATTATCTGACCAGCAAGGCGGTCAGCGACATTCAGATCAACCAGGATAATGTCTCGGTCAATATCGAACTCGGCTATCCAGCCAACAGCGTGCTGAATACCGTTCACCAGCAGATCGAACAGGCTGTGCGCACCGTGCCGGGAATCGGATCGATAACAGTCAACGTAACCAGCAATATCATTGCCCACAGCGCCCAGCGTAAACTCAAGCTGATTCCCGGCGTCAAGAACGTCATCGCCGTAGCTTCGGGCAAGGGGGGCGTAGGTAAATCCGCGACTGCAACCAATCTTGCACTGGCGCTGGCCGCCGAAGGCGCAACCGTGGGAATTCTGGATGCAGATATTTACGGCCCGTCACAACCGCAAATGCTCGGTGTCAGCGGGCGACCCGATTCTCCGGATGGCAAAACCATCGAACCGATGCGGGCACACGGCATCCAGATGATGTCGATCGGGTTACTGATCGACGTGGAAACCCCGATGGTCTGGCGCGGCCCGATGGTGACACAAGCCTTACAACAGTTGCTGAACGACACCCTCTGGCATGATCTCGACTATCTGGTCATCGATCTGCCTCCCGGTACAGGTGACATTCAACTGACACTTGCTCAGAAAATCCCGGTGACTGGTGCGGTAATCGTCACCACGCCGCAGGACATCGCACTGCTGGATGCCCGCAAAGGATTGAAGATGTTTGAAAAAGTCGGCATTCCCATTCTGGGGATCGTGGAAAACATGAGTCTCCATACCTGTTCACACTGCGGACACACCGAGCCGATTTTCGGAACTGGCGGAGGCGAGAAAATGTGCCGGGATTACAACGTCGAACTGCTCGGTGCACTACCGCTGGATATCCGCATCCGTGAACACACTGATGCCGGTAAGCCCAGCGTAGTAGCCGAACCGGACGGACAGATCGCAGACATCTACCGCACCATTGCACGCCGGACAGCGGCCAAGATCTCCGAAATGGCACGCGATTATTCGGATGTATTCACTCAGATCATCATGGAAGACGATTAAGGGCCTCGAATGTCAATCAAGTCAGACAAATGGATCCGCAGGATGGCTGCTGAATACAATATGATCGAGCCGTTCGAACCCAACCAGATCAAGCAGCGAAATGGCGAGAGCATCGTTTCCTATGGTACGTCCAGCTATGGCTACGATATTCGCTGCTCGGACGAATTCAAGCTGTTTACCAATCTGAATTCAACCATCGTCGATCCAAAACGCTTTGATTCCAACTCGTTTGTCGATGTCAAAGGCGATATATGCATCATCCCGCCCAACTCTTTTGCACTGGCACGTACCGTCGAATATTTCCGCATCCCGCGCAGTGTACTGACGATCTGTCTCGGGAAATCCACCTATGCCCGCTGCGGCATCATCGTCAACGTCACCCCGTTTGAACCGGAGTGGGAAGGCTATGTCACGCTGGAATTTTCCAATACGACTCCTTTGCCTGCCAAAATTTATGCCAATGAAGGCGTAGCACAAGTCATCTTCTTCGAATCGGATGAAGTGTGTGAAACGTCATACAAGGATCGCAACGGCAAATACCAGTTTCAGCAGGGAGTTACACTGCCCAAAATATAAGCCTGAGAAATACCCGCCACCGGTATTTCTCATCTACTGATCTCCTTTTATCTCTGTTCCATTTCTGGTTCCTACCGAATCCATCAGCCTTCCTTCCCGTTGTTTAGCCCCTGATGGGTGTATTCAGCCGGCGCGAAAAATACCAGCACAGTCAGATCTTCCGTAATGTCATAGAAACAGTGGTCAACATTGGCCGCCACGAAAACAATACTGCCGGCTGAAATCTGCCGATGGTCGCTGCCTATCCGCATAGTTGCCTTCCCGTGCGTCACATAATAAACCTCATCCTCGGTATGCGGCTCCTGCAGATCTTCTGATCCTGCCGGCAAGGTATAAACCCCCATACTCAGCGAAGGTACCCGCAAGAACTCCAGATAAGCTTCACCCGATTCTTTCTGCCGAGCAACCAAATCTGCCAATTCGTATACATCCATATGCAAAAATTCTCCTTAACTCATGAGTCAGTAATTATAAGGTCTGACTTGCACCCGGAAAACTGCACGCCCATAATCACGGCACTTATTCAGAACCCGTAAATGCAGAGGATTTACATCATGTATGTCACGATCGTCTATGCATCCGTCAAAGCAGACAAAGTAGAAGCATTCAAGGAAGCCACCCGTATGAATCATGAAAAATCGATTCACGAACCGGGCAATAGGCGTTTTGACATTCTGCAGTCTGCCGATGATCCAACCCGGTTCATACTTTACGAAGCGTACAAAACCCGGGAGGATGCCGCAGCGCATAAAGAAACTGCACATTATCTGGCGTGGCGCGATACCGTCACGGACTGGATGGCTGAGCCGCGCAAGGGGGTCATATATGATGGCCTGTATCCAGCCGAGAACGACTGATGATGCCCTTTTCCATTGCCCGACTGCCGCGCATCGAATTTGGTGCAGGCGTTTTGAAAAAACTGCCGGATATCATCGAAAATTATGGTACCCACATTTTATTGGTTACCGGCGCGCGCTCCTTTACAGACACTCCATACTGGCGGTTCCTGATCGATCAGCTCGAGCATCGCGCCATTACCTGGCAACACGCTACTGTGATGGAAGAGCCTTCCCCCGCTCTGATCGATGACCTCGTCAGCGCTTATGCCAATCAGCACTTTGCCGCAGTCATCGGCATCGGCGGCGGCAGTGCGCTCGATACCGCCAAAGCCGTAGCCGGATTGTTGCAGGTACAACGTTCGGTAATGGATTACCTCGAAGGAGTCGGCCCGGAGTTGCCGTATCACGGGCCCGCCGTACCATTCATCGCTGTCCCCACGACCGCCGGCACTGGCAGCGAGGCAACCAAAAACGCCGTACTCAGCGTGCAAGGCGAGAATGGTTTCAAGAAATCCTTCCGTCACGACAAACTGGTTGCTGAATATGCAATCGTCGATCCGGATTTACTGGCCAGTTGCCCGCCCGGCGTCATCGCTGCCAACGGTATGGATGCGCTGACACAATTGCTGGAATCGTACGTATCCCTCAAAGCCAATGCCCTCACCGATGCACTGGCGATCAGTGGATTGCAAGCTGTTCGTGACGCACTGCTCCCGTTTTATCACCAGCAAGGCGAGCTGGCGCAACACCGGGAGAAAATGGCTTACGCTGCACTGCTCTCCGGTATCACGCTGGCGCAAACAGGGTTGGGTTCGGTGCATGGCCTGGCATCCCCGCTCGGTGCGTTCTACCCGATTCCGCATGGTGTCGTTTGCGGTACCCTGGTTGCAGCCGCCACCCGGATCAACCTTCACAGCATGCACATGCGTGAGCCGGATAATCCGGCATTGGCAAAATACCGGCATGTTGCTGAGATTTTGTGCAAGCAGCACTTTAACGATCCGGAAATCGCCTTTGATGCCCTGATCGATCTGTTGACGCAATGGACAGAAGAACTCACCCTGCCCCGGCTGTCACACTACGGTCTGCAACCTGCCGGGCTCGATAAAGTCATCGCCCATTGCCGCGGCAGCAGCATGAAGACCAATCCGATCGTGCTCACCGACGATGAGATTCGGCAGATTCTGCTGGAAAGACTGTAACAATATTCAACTGTCTGTTTCACATTCCTGCCTCGCCACCGGATCCTGGCGGTAATACCGGGCCAGTTGCTGATACATCTCGGGAAAATACTGTTTGACCCGGTACGGCCTGGTGAAAAAGACCTCACTCGATACCGCAAAAAATTCCGCCGGATCCTCTGCTGCGTAGGGATCCATTATTGTGACTTCACCCCGCTCCACCTGCCTGCAAAAAATTTCATACGCCCGACTGAACACAGCAGCCCATATCCGCGGATCCATATCGCTGTGCAGTGGCGGGTAACCATTGGCAGAACCGTTCAGCATATCCAGTTTGTGTGCAAATTCGTGTATCACCACGTTGTATCCGGATTCATGGTGAACATGGACTACATCTTCCCACGACAGAATAACCGGCCCGGCCTGCCAGGATTCACCCGAAGCCACCATCCGCCTGGTATGAACGATACCGGCTTCATCGGTATAGGCGTGATCGAGAATAAACTTGCCAGGATAGACGATCACTTCCACCCAGTCATCATAGTATTCCGGATCCAGTTTCAGAATCAGCAGACAGGCCTGCACCGCAATCATCACACGCATTGCTTCTGTCACGACCAGTCCCTGCACACCGTTTATCTTCTTGTCATGCAGAAAAATGGTGGTCCATTCCCGTAGCTGCCTGAATTCATCTTGAGTCAACCCATGCAGGAAGGGAAGTTGATCCACTGCAGGCTGCCAGACAGATTCCCGGATCGGTTTACGTCCGAGAATCCAGCGCCGCCGCCATTTCTCCGGATACCAGATCATGAGTCGGTAAAGTTTTCGATAGCAACCGGCATAAAATTATTACCACCTCTCCATCAGTATTATTTCTACTCGGAACTTGAAAACCTGATCCTGTTCGTTTAACGTCGAACCTGTTTACCAATGAAATGGCAGGGTCAAACGTTGATCTGCCAGAAGAATTATCCGAACCCTGTTCAACCAGCGTGTCAGAAAGTATATCCGGTACAGCTGACCATACTCTCGGTTAAACATATTATATTTACCGACCATCTACAGTATTTTTGCTATGACAGATCACCGTGTCACTGACCACACTGAAACCTTACGGCAGACAGCATGGCATGCGCTGACTCTGCCGGAAGTCAGGCAGATCCTGCACACCGACTCGGCCGGTCTGAAAACGGACGAGGTCAACGATCGCTTTGCCCGGTTCGGACCGAACAGCCTGATCCCGCCCAAGCGCCGCGGACCACTGCTGCGCCTGCTGCTGCAATTCCACAATGTCCTGCTGTATATCATGATTGCCGCAGCCGCCATTACGGCTGTACTGGGTCACTGGGTGGATACAGGCGTCCTGCTGGCAGCCGTGATCATCAATGTCATCATCGGTTTCATCCAGGAAGGCAAAGCAGAAACGGCACTCGATTCCATCCGTGCCATGCTGTCGCCACATGCGACGGTCATCCGCGACGGTACTCGCTATGAGATCGATGCGGCCGGACTGGTACCCGGCGATCTGGTTCTGCTCGCTTCCGGTGATCGGGTGCCGGCGGATATACGCCTGATTTCAGTCAAAGAACTGCAGGTCGAAGAAGCCGCACTGACCGGCGAATCGCTACCAGTCAGAAAACGAATCGAGACAGCACTGCCGGACACGTTACCCGGGGATCGCTACGGCATGGCTTTTTCCGGCACACTGGTCGTTTACGGTCAGGCCAGCGGGATCGTCGTGGCAACCGGCAGCGCAACTGAACTGGGCAAAATCAATCGATTGCTGGAAGATACTCAGCATCTGTCCACCCCGTTATTACGCCAGATCGATCACTTCGGATTCAAACTGGCTGTTTTCATACTGGCCGCTTCTGCTGCGACTTTTCTGTTGGGAACCCTGTGGCGTAACCATGCGCCGGCAGAAATGTTCATGATGGCGGTAGCTTTGATTGCTTCCGCAATACCGGAAGGATTACCGGCCATCATGACAGTAACGCTGGCACTGGGCGTCCAGCGCATGGCACGGCGCAATGCCATTATCCGAAGACTGCCTGCAGTCGAGGCACTGGGATCAGTGACAGTCATCTGCTCTGACAAGACCGGGACACTGACGCGCAATGAAATGACAGTACAGCGGATCGTCTGTGCCGATCATACGATCGATGTCAGCGGAGTCGGTTATGTACCGACAGGTGAATACAGTATCGATGGACATACCATCGACCCTGCCCATTATCCGGCACTTACCCTGGCGATTCGTTCCGGCGTGCTGTGCAACGATGCCTTGTTACGGGAAAAGGATGGCCTCTGGAGCGTGGAAGGAGATCCCACCGAAGGAGCTCTGCTGATTCTGGGCGCAAAGAACGGTTTTTCCAATCATCATGCCAATGCAGCCTGGCCGCGACGGGACGTCATCCCGTTCGAATCCCAGCATTCCTTCATGGCAACGTACCACCATGACAATGAGAATGAACCCTGGATTTTCGTCAAAGGTGCGCCAGAACGCATTCTGGATATGTGTACCACCCAGTTGCAGCAGAATGGTAAACAGCCGATTGATATCGACTACTGGCAACGGATGGTAAGCGCCACGGCTGCTAAAGGATTACGCCTGCTGGCACTGGCCTGCAAACGATCAGCCCCGCAGGAAGACAGCCTGAAAATCAGTGATATGAAAACGGGTTTTACCTTACTTGCGCTGGTTGGCATCATCGATCCCCCGCGTGAAGAAGCCGTTCAGGCCGTAGCCGAATGCCATCGGGCAGGTATACGGGTCAAAATGATTACCGGGGATCATGCAGAAACCGCCCGTGCTGTCGGAGCACAACTGGCCATCGGGGTCGGCAGGCCGGTACTCACCGGAATGGAAATCGCTGCCATGGATGATGATACCCTGCGTGATATCGTCATGGATGTCGATATCTTTGCCCGGACCAGCCCTGAACACAAACTGCGTCTGGTAAAAGCCTTACAGGCCGGTGGTCAGGTAGTGGCAATGACTGGAGATGGAGTGAACGATGCACCGGCACTCAAACGTGCCGATGTCGGTGTGGCCATGGGAATGAAAGGTACTGAAGCCGCCAAGGAAGCATCCGACATGGTACTGGCCGATGACAACTTTGCCACCATCGCTTACGCAGTGCGCGAAGGCCGGGTTGTTTACGACAATCTGAAAAAATTCATCCTGTTCATGCTGCCCACCAATGGTGGTGAAGCACTCGTCATCATAGCCGCCATTCTGTTTGAATTCACCCTGCCACTCACACCGGCACAGGTGTTGTGGATCAATATGGTGACAGTCAGTACCCTGGGGCTGGCACTGGCTTTTGAGCCGGCAGAACGTAACATCATGAATCACCGCCCAAGATCACCAAAAGAAGCGCTACTGTCCGGCTTTTTTGTCTGGCGTGTTCTGATGGTATCTGTATTGATGATGATTGGCGGACTGGGTCTTTTTCTGTGGGAGCAGCACATCGGAGTCAGCACGGAAACAGCCCGCACGATGGCGGTCAACGCCATCGTAATGTCCGAGATGTTTTATCTGATCAACAGTCGCCACACCTTTGCATCGGTTCTTCATCTCGAAGGATTGACCGGTAACCGTTATGTCCTGCTGGCGATCGCTGCCTGCCTGCTGCTGCAGATTGCCTATACTCATCTGCCGACCATGCAATCCATATTCAATTCGACTGATTTGACGATGCTGCAATGGTGCAAGTCTATCGCTGCCGGATTGATGGTGTTTTGTGTCATCGAGATTGAGAAATCAGTCATCCGGCATACCCGCCTTGCCTCAGTCGTGACATCGGCCTGACAGGCCGGCCTGTCACGGCCGGCCAGGATGACTGGCAGTGTAAGTCAGAATTTGATATTGAGTCCTGCGTAAACCGAACGTCCCATGCCGGGAACGGCAATGCCGTAAGGAATACCATTGATACCCATGGTCATCCCCTGTCCGGTATAAGCACCACCGAGCGGTAGCGCGTAGAGACGGTCGAACAGGTTCTCTACTCCCAGATCGAGGCGCATATTCTTCCATGTGTAGCTGGTACGCAAGTGTGTCAGGAAATAGCTGCCCGTATGGATTTCGTTGCGTACCGAGGAAACTGAACTCTTGCGGGCGACACCGACCAGTTCGACTGCGCTACTCCAGCCGCCATACTGATGGGTGAAGGTCACTTTACCGTTGAGTGGCATCATATTGTACAGCTCGTCACCCGTTTTCTTGTTCTCCCCTCTGGTGTAGTTCATCAGACCCCGCAGACCAAATTCACCGAGGCTGGTTTTTGCCAGTACTGTTCGACCGGAGAGATCAAGCCCATAAAGATGGGCAGACTGATTGGCATATTGCAGAATGACGAACTGGTTGCCGGTCGTTGCATTGGTTACTGTACAGTTTGGCCCGCTTGAACAGCGGATGGCATCGACATAGTCGTTCACATAGGTGAAATAGGGCGTGGCCTTGACTTCCCATTCCCGGTCAACCGCGTGCAGATCTATGGTGAGGGAAGCGGTATAGGCTTTCTCCGGTTTCAGATCCATATTGCCTACGTAACCGTTACCATCACCAACAAAGTTGTTCATGATGGCAGCCATACTCCAGGTAGACCAGGCATAGCGCTCATACAGATTCGGTGTGCGCACCTTGCGTGCCAGACCCAGCTCGAGGTCGATCATGTCACCGGGTGTGTAACGCGCCAGTGCCGTCACATCGACGTTATCATCAGTACGCTTGTGACCGCGGGCATTGAAAGCGTTGGTATCAGGAATCTGGTTACCCATCATGTTTCCATAGCCGTGAACGTTGTTTGCATCCGTTTCCAGATGTTCGTAACGGGCACCCAGCAGCGTAGTCCACTGCGAACCGAACCGCCTTTCCCACTCAGCAAAAACACCTATCCGGTCACGCTTGCCGTCATTGATGTTTTCAAAGGTGAGAGGCGACATGGCACCGGTTCCGGACGGCGGCCACCAGTCTTCCAGCGTGTAGTGCTGATAGAGCATTCCGACACGCAGCAAATCGTTGCTGGTGAGATCGATATCCCCTTTCAGGTTGAAACCCAGAGTACGGCCACGGCTGTACATCGGCATACCATTCAACGCCGTGCCATAGACAAGCTGCTTGTCGTCACTGAAATTCATATAGTGATCGACCGCTTCATAGTAAACACGACCATCGACCGTTCCCCAATCGTACTGGCCGAGATAACGCACATTCACCCGCTTCTGTTCATTGTCCAGCATGTCCATACGCTGGTTGGGGTAAAACTGGTACGGAACGTTCTGATAGCCCAGTTTCGCCTCGAGCAGGTGATTATCCGCTCGCAAGGCAACTCCCACGGTATGCGTCAGACTTTTATAAGCAGTGGAGCCCACTTCATCCAGAGGCAAGGTATGGCCTGGTCGTCCCGTTGCGGTTGTTGTCTTGAAATTGCCACCCGCTTTGTAGTTATCCGCCGTAGTGATCGCACCTGAATAGTTGATGCTGAAGAATTCGTTGGCCAGTGTGGCAGACAGGTTACCACCGATGGCATTGTTGTTGCTGCGGAAGAAAGTGCCAATTTCGCCTTTGATGAGTGAGCGCTGGCCGGGAGCGGCAAATTGCGGCAGCGCAGATTCGGCAATGATGGTACCGCCAATACTGTCCCCTCCAACGCTGACCGGTGTGACACCGGCATACACTCTGATTTTTGCGACATTGGTCGGATCAATATAGGAAAGCGGCGGATTCATGTGATTGGCACAAGAAGAAATGAAATCCATACCATCTACTGTGATACGCAAGCGATCATCGGCCAAGCCATGAATCACGGGCAGGCTGGAAACACCCCCCGCACCGTAGAGGTGTACGCCAGGCACATCCCGCAGCAAAGAAGCAGTATCCCGGGTAATGGCATGCTGAGCCGCAATTTCGGCTGATCCAATTTCCTCGGGTGTCACTGCATCACGAATCTTGCTGGTTTTAACTACCACTTCACCCAAAGTAGTTTGTGCCTGTGTCTGTTGTACGGCAAAAGCAGACAGAGCGACTGCCACGGCTGCCGTCACCGGCTTGATACGATATTTCATAAACCCCTCCAGTTTCTGGTCTTTACAGATAACAGGAACGGGATTGTGCAGGTTTCAAACGAAAAAAAGAATGTGACAAATTGTCGCACCGGATCCCAGCAATCACGGCACTTAGATCTGAAGTAAATCTGGAAGCCATCATGGTCGATGGTCGATTGCCGCGTTTATAACGCGTTGACCATACTTCTGAGTATCTCGAAGTATCAAAGATGATTCCGGGGATTGCAGTACAACAGTAATTTCTGTGGAATCATGGACGTCATAATACCTGCCCTGTCAGGTATTGAACGGGCACACCATATCTGCAAAACCGGCCTTGTTCCCGGAATGCATTAAAATTGCGTGTGACGAGAGGAGATATGAATCCGGTTGATCCAGATGATCGTATCAGCGTGCAGGAAGATACTGTCAGGGCTCACGCCCGCTTCCCGATCTCCGGGCAAGAATACTGCCGTCTATTTGCGGTGCGGACAATTTTCCTTGGTGCAATCAGCGTACAGTGACAGGGAATGCTCCTGCAATACGAATCCACGCTCCTTGGCAATTCTTGCCTGGCGTTTCTCGATTTCCGGATCATAAAACTCTTCCACCCGGCCACATTGCAGACATACCAGATGGTCGTGGTGGTTATCGCTCGCCAGTTCGAATACTGCCTTGCCACTTTCGAAATGGTGGCGTTCGAGCAGGCCGGCCTGTTCAAACTGGGTCAACACGCGGTAAACCGTTGCCAGACCGATATCTTCCCCTCCATTGAGCAGTTCTTTATATACATCTTCCGCCGAGAGGTGACGAATCAAACTGTTCTCGAACAAATTCAGTATTTTCAGACGCGGGAGAGTCGTCTTCAATCCCATCGTTTTAAGATCTATATTCTTCAAATTTTCCGATTTCTTCATAGGTTATTTATCCAGAAATATTTGCTGTATCTATGAGACAATTACGACGCTTTAGCCTCCATCATAATTTCCTTTTGATCCGAGGAAACCTCGCTACTCGCCATAAAGATACGTATTATTACAGTCATTTTCGTTTACACTTTACCCCGCTCCGGGAGAGCTGACCGTCCATAGTATCCTATCCCGGGCGGATTGAAAAATATTGATCTGGTATGCATGCATTTTTCCCACGACTGTTACTTCTGTTGCTGTTTCTTCCTCTGACACACTGCACCTATCTTCCTTCACTGCCCTACAAAATCGATATCCAGCAGGGTAATGTCGTAACGGATGAAATGGTGGCAAAACTGAAGCCTGGAATGACTCGCTCCCAGGTTCGATTCACACTGGGTACACCGCTGGTGATGGATATATTCCATGGTGACCGGTGGGATTATATCTATCGCACTGCACCGGGTGGTCGAGTCGCTGAAGAAAAGAAACTGACCGTTTTCTTCCAGGATGACCGGTTATCACACATTCAGGGAGATTTTCCGCAACCGCCGGCTTTCAGCGAGAGTGAGCCTGCTCAGAACTTCTTTTCTCCCGAACAAACATTTACCCCTGCCCCGGATACCGACAGCAATATGAATGAAGAACCGGACAAAAAAGGGACGGTCAACTTCCTCAAAGAAAACCAGACAAATTTTTACAAGGATAATCAATGACGCCGTTAAACATAGCCGTTGCCGGAAGTACCGGCCGCATGGGTCGGGCAATCATGGAAACCATTGCAGAAGCAGACGATCTGCGATTATCCGCAGCACTCGAGCAACCGGGCAATCCGTATCTGTCACAAGATGCGGGCAGCCTGACCGGAACACCTCCGGGAGTCGCCATCAGCAGTGATTATGTCTCTGCACTGGCTGGCAGCGATATACTGGTCGACTTCACGCGCCCTGCCGGCACGCTGTCACACCTTGCCACATGTCGTAAACTGGGTGTCAGAATGGTGATCGGCACTACCGGATTTTCACCGGAAGAAAAAGACATCATTCGTAATGCCGCCCAAGACATCGCCATCGTACTGGCTCCCAACATGAGTGTGGGAGTCAACCTGCTGTTCAGATTGCTCGAAGTAGCCGCAAAAGCATTGCCGGAAGGCTACGATGTCGAAATCATCGAAGCACATCATCGTCATAAGGTCGATGCTCCCTCCGGAACGGCCCTGCGCATGGGTGAAGTAATCGCCCAGGCCCAGAGCAGGGACCTTGAGAAAGTTGCGATTTACGGCCGTGAAGGCAATACCGGTGAACGCCGTGCAGATACCATCGGATTCTCGACCATACGTGGCGGAGATATCGTAGGCGACCACACGGCATTATTCGCCGGAATCGGTGAACGCCTGGAAATCACTCATAAAGCCAGCAGCCGTAAAACATTTGCTGCCGGGGCACTGCATGCAGCACGTTTTCTCATGACCAGGAAATCCGGATTGTTCGATATGCAGGATGTATTGGGGCTGCGCTGACTTTCAATGGCGACCTATGCAATCGGTGATCTGCAGGGCTGCCACCGGCATTTTCTCGAACTGCTCGACCTGATCGGCTTCAACGCTACCCGCGACAGACTGTGGCTGGTCGGTGACATCGTCAACCGCGGACCGGATTCGCTCTCATTGCTGCGTACCTTGATAGAACTGGGTGACGCCGTCACAATGGTACTCGGCAACCATGATCTCCACCTTCTGGCCATAGCAGCAGGCTCCGCCCGACAACAACACGGAGACACCCTGCAACCGGTTCTGGAAACGCCCGACAGCAGCAGGCTGCTCGATTGGCTACGGCATCAGCAACTGTTTCATCACGAAGATGAATATGCACTGGTTCACGCCGGTCTGTTACCGAACTGGAGCATCGAGCAGGCGCAAATCCTGGCGCAGGAAGTCGAAACAATCATTCGCGGCGACCGATTTCAGACATTTTCCCGTTCAATGTATGGCAATGTGCCTGATCACTGGCATGACCGGCTGCAGGGAGAAGATCGCTGGCGAGTCATCATCAATGCCATGACACGCATGCGTGTCTGTTCGCCGGAAGGCAGAATGAATTTTTCCTGCAAGGGTGAATTGTCATCTGTTCCGGACGGTTTGCTGCCCTGGTTCGAGATTCCCTGGCGAGCCAGCAAGGATACGACGATCGTGTTCGGGCACTGGTCAGCGCTGGGATTACATCTGACACCCAACCTCATCGCCTTGGATACGGGCTGTGTCTGGCAAGGCTGTCTTACATCCGTTCGGCTGGAAGATCGGAAAGTGTTTCAGGTACCGTGCGTACGACATTGAGTGACAGGGTTTGCGCAATGGCTTTTTCTGCCAGACGCGCCAGCTCGCGCCGGTTTCTGCCCGCTCCCGGAATGGGTTCCCTGAAAATCAGTTCCACCTGAATCTCCGGCTCTGCCAATATCTGCATCAGGGATTGCAGTATCGTCACGCTGACATAGGCAACACTCGAATTCCGCGAACCATCACGGTTACGATAACGGATTGCAACCGGATAAAGCAATGTTTCAGCTGTTACAGCAGATTGCAGCAGGGAAGCATGAAAATGCTGGAGCACATTCCCATCACCGGTCGTACCCTCAGGGAATATCACGACCGAGCGTCCGTCTTTCAGAATACTGCTTATCTGCTGATTGATCCGTAACGTATCCCCGCGTTTCTCACGTTCGATGAACAGGGTTCCGGCATTGCGACATAACCGACCCAGTATCGGCCAGGTGCCGATTTCTGCCTTGGCAACGAAATGCACCGGATATACCGCCAGAATGACCATGATATCCAGCCATGAGATGTGATTGGCTACAAAAACTACCCCTTGCCGGCCACAAATAGGCAACACACCACCGGGGCACAACTTCACTTTGAGAATCCGAAGAAATTTTTGTGCCCAGTTACAGGCCATTCGGTTTTGCCTGACTGTACTGACGTACGGCAAAGCAAACGATTGCAACAGTCCGGAAGTGATATGCAGGATCAACCTGATAAACCGGACACTTCTGGTTAATCTGTTAACTCCGGTTGCGGCCATGGTGGATAGCAGAACGTCGATCCGATAAAAATTTGATTTGACAGGTCTGCTCTATGGCGCCGGATCAGAACCGATACCTGTTTATCTGGTGGATTACAGATATTCCCGGCAACAAGGCTACTGCCGGGAATAATGCAGGCTAGAGTATACGGCAGCCAAAAGCTTCAAAGTAGCGCTGGCCAATCTCATCACGCTGATATTGATGATTCTGACCGCCACGATGAGCTATTTTCAATGTGCCCATGAGTGATGCAAGTTGCCCGGTCGTCTGCCAATCCATATCCTGAGCAATGCCATAAAGCAATCCGGCACGATAGGCATCTCCGCAACCGGTTGGATCGACAACTTTTTGCGGGCGAACAGCAGGGATCTGAAACTGCTTGCCTTGGGCATGGATCACCGAACCTTCCGCCCCTTTGGTCTCGATAAGCGCCTTGACCCGGGTAGCCAGCTCACTCAATGTATAGCCTGTGACCGACTGTAACAGCTGAGCTTCATAATCATTGACCGCTATATAATCTGCCATGTCAATGAAATCAATCAGTTCATCACCACTGAACATCGGCATACCCTGGCCCGGGTCAAATATGAAAGGAATACCGGCTTCATGAAATTCCCGGGCGTGAGTAAGCATCCCATCCCGGCCATCCGGAGCAATGATACCAAGACTGACATCGATAGCATCTTTCACACTGTTCTGATGGGAGAAATTCATTGCGCCAGGATGAAAAGCAGTGATCTGATTATCATCCAGATCCGTAGTAATGAATGCCTGTGCCGTGAAGGTATCCTGTATCCGACGAATATATGTCTGTGCCAGCCCAAGCTTTTCCAGTCTGTAGGTATAGGGTTGGAAATCATCCCCGACCGTTGCCATTATCAACGGTTTACCCTCCAGCATCTTCAGGTTGTAGGCGATATTTGCCGCGCAACCGCCAAACTCCCGTCGCATTTCCGGCACCAGAAACGCGACGTTCAGAACATGGATCTTGTCTGGCAGGATATGGCGTTTGAAACGATCTTCAAACACCATGATCGTGTCATAGGCGATGGAACCACAGATCAGTGTATGCATATCAGCCCGCCGGATCCCAGACCAGGTCGAGCTCACGGGCAGCCTTGACATCATCGATTTTCCGCAGGGGCATATCGTGTGGAGCGGCCTTGACCATATCCGGCTGGGTGGCTATCTCATCCAGAATCTCCTTCATTGCAGCAACAAAGCGATCCAGTGTTTCCTTGGATTCGGTTTCAGCCGGCTCGATCAGCAGGCATTCTGGTACCAGCAAAGGAAAATACGTGGTAGGTGCATGAAAACCTTTATCCAGCAGACGCTTGGCAAGATTCATGGCAGTTACCCCGGTTCTGTCTTTGATCTCTTTCATCGTGACGATGAATTCATGACTGGCACGGCGATTGGGATAAGCAATCTCGAAACCCAGTTTGCGCAACTCAGCCATCAGATAATTGGCATTGAGTGTTGCATACTCGGAAATGCGGTGCATCCCTTCCGCCCCCAGCAATCTGACGTAGATATAGGCACGCAGCAATACTCCGGCATTACCCATGTGAGCGGATAAACGCCCGATAGTTTGAGGACGATCTTCCTCGGTCAGCCAGCGGTAAACCCCTTGCTCATGTGCCACGATCGGTACTGGCAGATAGGGCAGCAGGCGTTCAGCCACACCGACGGGTGCTGCACCTGGCCCACCACCGCCATGAGGAGTCGAGAAAGTCTTGTGCAGATTCATGTGGATGACATCGAACCCCATATCACCCGGCTTGACTTTACCCAGCACCGCATTGAGGTTGGCACCATCGTAGTACAGCAAACCACCTGCTGCATGTACGATCCGGCTCATTTCCGCTACTTTCTTCTCGAATACACCCAGTGTGGAAGGATTGGTCAGCATCAGACCAGCCGTTTTGGGACCAACGGCTGCTTTCAGTGCATCCATATCCACGTCACCATCGCGATTCGTGGGAATCTCGATGACTTTGTAACCGCACATGACAGCAGTAGCAGGGTTGGTACCGTGTGCGGCATCCGGAATAATGATTTCGGTACGTCCGGTATCGCCATGTGCTTCATGATATGCACGAATCATCGTAATACCGATCAGTTCACCCTGCGCGCCCGCCATTGAAGTCAAGCTGACCGCTGCCATACCCGTGATGTCCTTCAAAATCTCCTGCAGCTCATACATACAGGCCAGAAATCCCTGGCCTGTATCTTCAGGTGCCAGCGGGTGACGTGACAGGAATTGCGGCAGCATAGCCAGTGAATTACAGGCACGCGGGTTATATTTCATGGTGCAGGAACCGAGCGGATAAAACTCTGTATCTATCGAGAAATTTTTCTGAGACAGGCGGGTATAGTGGCGTACCGTGTCCATTTCAGAAACTTCGGGCAACAGGGGGGTAGATTTACGCTTCAGATGATCCGGAATATTGTTTTTGGCTGGCCGGGTTGCCGGAGCCTGAGAATAATTCCGACGATTCTTGCGGGAATGTTCGAATATCAGCATGTTTTATCTTATATTGGTGAAATTGGTGTGCAGTACACGTAGTACAGCTTTATATCCGGCTTATCTGTCTCAGGCACTGGCCGCCAGTGCCTGCCGCAGCACTTCAGTGTATTTATCCAGATCCTCAGCCGTTTTGGTTTCCGTTGCGCAAACCAGCAATGTGTTCTTCAAATCCGGATAGTGATTTTCAAGCAGCACGCCGCCCAGTACACCTTGTGCTTTGAGTCTGTTCAGGACTTTATCAGCTGATACGGATAACTGAAGGACTGCCTCGTGGAAGAACGGACTGTGGAATGCCTTTTTCACACCCGGTAATTTTTCCAGCTGTTCTACCAGCGCCACTGTGTTTGCATGAGAATGAGCAGCCACCCGATACAATCCCTCCGGTCCCAGCAGTGACATATAGATCGTAGCCGCCGTCACCATCAACCCCTGATTGGTACAGATGTTGGAAGTTGCTTTCGAACGGCGGATATGTTGCTCCCTGGCCTGTAACGTCAGGGCAAAACCTTCCTTACCTTCCAGATCGGTAGTCCGCCCGATGATACGCCCCGGCATCTGCCGTACCAGCTCCTGTTTGCAGGTCATGAATCCGAAGTATGGCCCACCACTGGAAAGTGGGATCCCCAAAGGCTGACCTTCACCGACAGCGATATCTGCTCCCCGACGTCCCCATTCTCCTGGTGGTTTCAGCATGGCAAGTGAAGTCGGGTTGACCACCGCGACTGCCAGGGATTGCTTGTCGTGTGCCCAATCGGTCAGTGCATCGACCTGTTCAAGCACACCGAAAAAATTGGGTTGAGGAATGATCAGTGCAGCAAATTCTTCCTGTGCAAACTGATCAAGCTTATCGATGGCCACCTGTCCGGTTGCGGGATCATAAGGAACTTCGACCACTTCGATTGCCTGATTTCTGACAATGGTGCGCATCACACTGCGGTAAACCGGATGCACAGTCTGAGGAACCAGAATGCGTCTGGAGGTCCTGTGCTGGCGCACCGCCATCAGAGCTGCCTCAGCCAGCGCTGATGCGCCGTCATACAGGCTGGCGTTGGATACATCCATTCCGGCCAGTGAAGCCATCATGGTCTGGTATTCGTACAATAACTGCAATGTACCCTGGCTGGCTTCTGCCTGATAAGGCGTATAGGAAGAATAAAACTCACCTCGCGTCGTTATCTGCCAGACTGCGGCCGGAATATGGTGTTCATAGGCACCTGCACCGATAAAACTGAGATAAAACCCGTCTTGCTGTGCACGTTCGTACATGAGACGTGAAATTTCCATTTCACTCAAACCGGGTGGTACCTGAGTCAATTTTCCGGTCTTGAGCTCGGCGGGAATTTCATCGAATAATTCATCGATCGACCTGGCACCGATGCTGGTGAGCATCTCGGCCACGTCTTCTTCTGTATGGGGAATAAAGGGCATGATTGGCTGTAATTTATTCAGAAAAACTCATAAAAATGATGATTGCTGCGGCCAGGCCGCAAGCATCCTCAATGCGCTTCGCTATCCAGCAGTTTCTGATATCCGCCGGCATCGAGCAGACCATCCACTTCACCAGCATTGGCCGGTTTGAGCTTGAACAGCCAGGCTGCGTAGCAATCCTCGTTTATTTTTTCCGGAGAGGTTTCCACTTCAGAGTTGACTGCAATGACTTCTCCACCCAGTGGCGCATAAATATCCGATGCTGCCTTGACCGACTCCACCACAGCGCAATCTTCACGCTGTGCCAGCGCGCGCCCGACATCGGGCAACTGAACGAATACCATGTCCCCCAGTAATTCCTGGGCATGCTGGGTAATTCCTACCGTGACACTGCCATCTGCTTCCAATCTGACCCATTCGTGTGATTCTGTATATTTCAGTTCTGCCGGAACGCTCATTTACCTGTACTCCCCAAACTTAAAGTTTAAAAAATTCAATAATCCTGTATCTGTTGTCATTTCGGCAAACAATCAGACCAGTGCCTGACCATTGCGAACAAACGGATATTTGACGACTTTTGCCGCAAGCTGTTTATCCCGCACGACGACATGTACCTGCTCACCAGCAGCGATGCCTGCAGGAATACGCGCCAGCGCAATCGACTGGTTCAACGTTGGGGAAAACCCGCCACTGGTAATCTCTCCTTCTCCTGCTTCACCTTCCTGCCGTGTAATGACTTTCTGATGATTACGCAATACTCCTTTATCCAGCAATACCAGGCCAACCAGCTGCCGATTGACCGGCGTTTCCAGCAGTGTCTGTTTACCGGTGAAGTCACGCTCGCTTTTCAGATCCACAGTCCATGCAAGCCCTGATTCAAGCGGGTTGACGGTCTCGTCCATATCCTGGCCATAAAGATTCATGCCTGCTTCCAGGCGCAGGGTATCACGTGCACCCAGTCCGGCCGGAGCAACACCCGCTGCATGCAGTTTTTGCCAGAAATCAGCAGCCTGGCCGGCGGGTAATGTGATTTCAAAACCATCCTCACCGGTATAACCGGTACGTGCGATGAAATAGTCACCCAGCATCACAGACTGAAATGGTTTCAGGTTTTCTGAAATCGCCTGGGAATCAGGAATGACATTCCAGACTTTCGTACGCGCATTGGGTCCCTGTACTGCGATCATGGCAAGATCACGACGCGGGGTAATGGTCAGAGCGGGAGCAAGCTGGCGGGATTGCCCGGTGATCCAGTCGATATCCTTATCAGCCGTACCGGCATTGACTACCAGACGGAACCAGGACTCGGACAGGAAGTAAATGATCAGATCGTCGATGATTCCACCTGCGGGGGTCAGCATGCAGGTATAGAGCGCTTTGCCTGGGAGGGTCAGTTTATCGACATTGTTGGCCACCAGTCCTCGCAGAAACTGGCGTACGTTTTCGCCGTGAATATCGACGGTCAACATATGAGACACATCGAACATACCGGCATCACGCCTGACAGAGTGGTGCTCATCCAGTTGGGAGCCATAGTGCAGGGGCATATCCCAGCCGCCAAAATCGACCATTTTGGCATTCATGGCCCGGTGCGCCGCATTCAAAGGGGTTGTCTTCAGCATCTGTTTTCTCTCAAAAGTAAAAAGGAAGTTTTTTATCTGTACTGCCCTACATTCGCCCACTACCACTTGTGCTCGCGAAGCAGCCAACAGATATCAACTTACCCCTCTGTCCTTTTACCTGAGAGTTTTACGGTCAACTTTCCGCATGCCCCTTCGGTGGCTGAAGCTGTTTCAGCACTCTCCAGATTGCCAATCACAAGCAGTTACTCAAGCCTTATGGCCACACCTGAGCGATTCCGGGGGGTTACGCCTTCGGTGACACTGTATTTTGATACAGCGCACTCTCCTGCCTGGATGAAATATCAGCAGACCGAACTATACCTTAGCTTGGGATATTAAGACAAGGTGAGGCCAAGCTATAGAAACCGGGGAAATTGATGCCTAATCCGCGATTTGACGATTTCTCCGCAGGGCAGACAAACGTCCAGACGTACGATGGAATCGGGAGGAATTCATACAAACAGGAATCTTCCCCGGATATCAGTCATTCTATCGGGGAAGATGGACAACTCAGAATCTGTTTACGATCTTTTGAGCAGTAATGCCAGGAAGGCCAGATGAATGAACTGTAAGCTGGTGTTGAGCTTACGCTCGCAGTTTTTCCATAATCTTCTGCTCTTCTCCAGCCAGGCGAAACTACGCTCGACGATCCAGCGTTTGGGCATAACTTTGAAGGTATGCAGTTCACTGCGCCTGGCAATCTGCACCGTGACAGCTTCGCCCAGAATTTCTCGCACGCCTTCAGCGAATGGTTCTCCAGTATAGCCACTATCGCACAGCAAACTTTGTACTTGCCCCAAGCCCAGCCTGCAGCGCTCCAGAGCTTGCAATGCACCTTTACGGTCAGTCACTTCCGCCGTCGTCACCGCAATAGCATGCGGCAAACCCTGGGTATCGACAGCGATATGGCGCTTGATACCCGATACCTTCTTGCCAGCGTCATAACCTTTCTGGTCGGCCGTGTCTGTGTTTTTCACGCTCTGCGCGTCCATGATCAAGAGCGCGCTGCAAACGTTGCGCCCCTGTTTCTCTCGGACCGCGCCAACCTGATTTTTTGAGTGCCCGCTCCAATACGCTCACGCCGTACTGGTCGGGCTCACTCCACTTGCTCCAATAAGCATATACACTCTGCCACTTGGGAAACTCTCCGGGTAGGAATCTCCATTGGCAACCAGTGCGCAGCAGGTACAGCACCGCGCAGAACACCTCGTACAGATCCACCTTCGTGGGCTTGGTCCTGCGTCGTACGCTGCGCAATAGCAGCTCTATCTCGGCAAACTTCTCTCTACTGATATCGCTGGCATACTCGATTCTTTTCATCCATGCATTATCAGGGATAGCAAAAAGATCGTAAACAGGTTCTCAGAACGACTCACTGGTTTGAAAGAATCGATCTCTCATTCAGGCTCTGCGCGGATCTGGCGTTGTCATGATAAAAAGATTTCATCTGCTCTAATTGATCAGCTGAAATCGTGATCGATTTTGTCAGAATGTACCACTGTACTCCCTCACTGCAAGGCGGCGTCGTCAATGAGCCGGCTAAAGTCAGATATTTCAGATTAGCGGCGTTCACTCCTGATGGCAGCAATTTTGCCGGGTTGAATCTGACTCTGGAAGGCGAATTTGCTTCACCCTCATGTCGAGGCATATTGTCAAGGATAGTCTGGAATACAGCATTTTCTTTACCAATGTTGATCACTACGCCCAATACCGCAATTCTTCCATCCTTGTTGATATGCACGAAATGCAATTCTGCAGGGAATTTTTTACCTCCAAAAACATGTTCACTGGGTTCATGGAAATGCAACTGGATCAGTGGCAGTAATTCCTTCCCGACTTTCAGTCCCCCGGCAAAATTCTTGGAAGTATTGACCTGTATGGCATGTCCCGTGTTGAAGAAGGTCGGCGTATCTGTCTTATACTGTGCAGAAAGTTTGTTCAACGGTTTAGCACTGACAATTTTTGCATCTGCCAGATCTACCGGTGACTGATGCTGGCCGATACCGCATTCCGCATAGGGATAGCGTAATGGCACGGGTAGAGCAGCATCCTCAATAGCACCCCAGATGGGTTCTTCATCATAAGACCAGTGAGGTGGAGCAGAGGCTGCAATGCTCACGTAACCCGTAAAAATTATTGAAGCCAGGCTCGCCAATATTTTTGTTTTCATGAATCAACTCCGATCGCAATATATTATTAAATTAACAAGTATGTTTTCTGCAGTAGTCAATCATCAAAGATTGTTTATCTAAGCCGGTTTCTTGTGAAGACTGTGATTCAGCTTCTTTCTTTCCCGTCTCGATCCGTGTCGGTTGTTCATCCCCGGTCGAGGCATTTTTCGTTTGACCAGTCTCAGGCAACGACTCGGGCTGATCTCCCCCCGATCCAGCAAAACAGGAAACACTCAAACTCAGCACAACTGCCAAGAAAAGCTTAACGCGCATCATTTTCCTCCTCTCTAAATATGCAAATCACATTCGTTATGTATCGAATGTGTATTTAGATTATCACGAGATAAATGACAAAAAATCATAAAAAATAATCGACAGAACATACATATGCAGCCTGACTTAGAGCTTTCAGAGACTTCACCCCCTCAACTGGCTGGCCTTTATCTTTCTCTCTTTCTGCATAGAAAATCAGGGTATGCAGATCAGGGCTTTTCCGTTTCAAACAATATGGCCTGCATCGGAAAACGTGTGGGGTTCGAGCCATATTCCCCGATAAATGTCTTTACCAGAGCTTCAACGATGTCATCAGGATCAACTTCACCACGCTCTCTGATTTCATTGATGATCGGACTGAATATCAGCCCGCGCGCAAAAGCTCTGATATCCGGTATGTCGTAAATCCGTCGCTGAACTGAAATGCTTATTTGCTCAAACCCGGCACGAATCAGCCTCTCCTTGGTAGGATCAATCTCGAAGGATGAAACAGTGCTCTCAAGAAAGCGGGGAGGATCCGATGGAAAAAACTGTTTCATGACTTCAAAAGTGAGACTGGCATAGGGATTGTAGTCACGTGAATCCCATACACTGAACAGATACCGCCCACCTTGTCTCAATACCCGATGCGTCTCCTGAAAGGCCTTATCCTTGTCGAAGAACATCACGCCGAACTGACAAACCACCGTATCGAAGGCTCGATCGTCAAAAGGCAGTGCCACAGCATTTGCAACCTGAAAAGTAACCTGTTCATGCGGCAGAAATTTCGTGCGTGCGACCTCCATCATGGAATCACTGATATCGATAGCAGTCAGTTGCGCATCCCCGGGCAGTACATTTCGCAGTTGCCTGGTCACGATTCCCGTACCTGATGCAACTTCGAGTACATCACGAACCGGTTTTCCTGCTGTGCGCCTGGCGATATCAGAAGCATATTGCTCAAACAGCACGTGCCCCAGATCACGATCATAAGCAATGGCAACATCGCCCACATACCCTGCCATAGACAAACCTCCTGCAATGAAATGATTAATATTCAAGCTCGGTAGCTTGTGGTTTTCCCGTTGCTAAACGGGTATTACCTGAATCACTCTCTACTTGTGAAACTCAATTGGAAAACAGGACATCGGATTGATCGATGGTCACAATGAACAAGTCTGATTTTATGACTTCCATCGATTATTTAAGCCGCCAATACGTTTGATGTGTAAACAGCCAATAACCGGCACCAATGAGGATTGTAACAATGCAGGGAACCAGTATCGCCGAGAACCGGTATTGACCAAAACAAACCGCACCCGCTACTCCACCCGATATAAATCCGATAATCAGTATCAGATACAGCACTATTCTTCTGGTATCAGCAGGCTGACCACGAACCCTCAAACCCAGAGCAACACCTAAATCAGTAAACAGTCCCGACACATGAGTAGTTCTGACAACTGCGCCACTATAAGTACTGGTCATGGCATTTTGCAGTCCACATGCTGCAGATGCAAAATAGTGGCCAACCGGGGAACCGTAATTCAGCAGAAGCATGGAAATTCCAAGCAGGAATGACTCGGTTATCAACGCCAGACTATAGTTTCTTCCGAGCTTCAATGCGACATTACCAATGATAAAACCGCTATAAGCAGCCCCGATGATAAAACCAGCCATTACCAGCAGTAAATGCACTACTGCTTGCATATTATGGTTGGCCAGCTCCAGTGAAAGAAAGGTCGAGATGCCGGTAAGATGTGAAACTGCCTGATGCTCAAATCCCAGAAGGCCAATGGCATTCACATAACCGGCATTGAATGACAGCAGGAATCCCCCGATTTCGACCCATTTTGGCAGTTTGTGAATCACTGATTCATTTCCTGCATTCTTTCGATATCACTGTTTCACTCTGCACAGCCTTATGCGCTGCCGCCTGACAAGGGTAGTAATTCCGGGAAGTGAATAACCAGAATATCAGTACGCCTACGAAAATCCCGTATGTTGCCATGGGAACCAGGCAGCCTTTCCAGAGTTGCCGATGGCTGAGAAGAACATCCCCCTCGCCTGCCAGCTTTTTTACTGATCCCCACAATTTCCTTAAATTATCATCCAGGGCAACTTCAAAAATGAAGAATGCAACGGTAACCATACTCCCGGCAATCTGAAACAACCCGTGCAATTCGGGATAACGCACTGAAAAATCACAATCGAAGAATTTCACCAGCAACCCGCCAGTCACCGCGAAATAGACGGTCAGCATGGCAAAGCGAAGTGTGCTGTAATGCCTGATACTATTCATCAATTCTGCCAATTTCCGGTCTTCCAGTTCTTTTTCCATATTTTCAGGTTGTTTTTTGATAGTGCCCGGAACGCAGCAAACCTACTCCCATTACCGCCATCCCAATTGAAACCAGAGGGTTCAGCAGGTTGAGTAACGTATACGGAGCATAATCCAGTGTGGGTACACCCAGCGTTGCCGTATAGAAAATCCCGGCTGTCGTCCACGGAATCAGGCCGGTAGTCAAGGTAGAGCCCTCCTCAACGGAGCGCGACAAAACTGCCGGATCCAGATTTTTTTCCTGATAAACCTTTTTGAACAACTGACAACTCAGAATGATGGAAATATAGGCTTCCCCCATGACCAGATTACCGGTCAGGCCGGAGGCAATAGTCGCTACAATCAAAGTACTGGTCCGTCTGATCGGTGCAATCAGTCGCATCAGCAGCACCTGCAAAAACCCGGCATGATGCAGGATACCGCCAAGTGCCAGTGCCATGATGGACAACAGCAAAGTCCAGGCCATGCTGTATAAACCGCCACGCCCGAGTAATTCATCGATACTGGCAATCCCGGTACCTCCGGGTGTGTTCAACCATAATGCATTGATGACATCGATACCGTTCCTGTCCTGATAAACCACGGCAATCAGCAGCGCCAGCAGGGTACTGCACGTCATGCTGACTTCGGCAGAATAACGTTTGATGCTCATACCCAGCATCACCAGCAGTGGCAACAGCGTCACCATTCCATCCATCCGAAAGGAACCTGCCAGGGCGCTGCGAATTTCGGTCAGATGCGCTTGTGGCAGGTGATGATCACCATACTGCCAGCCCCATACGGTAAAAATACTCAAAACGATCACAAACGTAGGTATCGTGGTATACAGCATCGAACCGATATGCCGGTACAAATTTGTGTCGGCACTCATCGCAGCCAGGTTGGTGGTATCGGATATGGGCGACAGCTTGTCACCAAACGTTGCACCGGAGATGATCATACCCGCTGTCAGCGGCAGCGGAATACCCATGGCATCACCGATTCCGATCAACACCACACCGATAGTACCTGCGGTTCCCCAGGAAGTACCGGTTGCAACCGACATCAGGCTGCACAACACGAATCCGGCAGCCAGAAACAGGGCCGGGTCGAGCCAGTCGAGGCCGAAATACAGTAAGCTCGCGATCGTGCCACTTTGCATGAAGCTGGCAATGACCATGCCGATCAGCATGAAAATGTAAATCGCCGGCAATGCCCTGACGATACCTTCATCCATCATGCTGCGAATGGCAATGAACGAATAACCCAGAATACGTGTGTGTACACCGGCCCAGACCAGTGCCAGGAAAATCAGCGCGTGCAGACTGATCTCAAACACAAACAAACCGAGTGCGATCAACAGCAGTATCCCGATAAAACAAACTGCTGCCTGCCAGAAAGCAGGCAGCGGTTGCGCCACCGGCAATTCCTCTAATGCTGTTTTCTCACTCGTCATTACAGAAAGCCTACTCTCTCAAATTCCATTTTCATCATATTCTCGATGAGTGCTCACAATGCTGCAATACTTCGTACCCCCTTCCTTGCCGAACAGAACCGATAATTTAAAAACTGGAATTCGCCCTGCCTGATTTTCATGATATAACGCTGCAAAGCTGAAACGGCCTCTGGTAAGAAACCGGAGCCAGTTCTTCGAGATATCGATAACAGATCAGGAGAAAAATTTGGGACGCGGGTTTTATACCATCATGGGGGCACAATTCTTTTCATCGCTGGCAGACAACGCGCTACTGGTCGTGGCCATTGCCCTGCTGATCGATCTGCATGCACCAGCGTACCTTACTCCCATGCTTAAATTTGTATTCGTACTATTCTATGTATTGCTGGCGCCTCTTGTCGGTGCCTTCGCCGATTCCATGGCCAAGGGTCGGGTCATGTTCATCAGCAATTCGATCAAGATCGTCGGTTGCATATTACTGTTTTTTGCTGCACATCAATTTTCTGCACTAGGTGCATACGCGGTCGTCGGGTTGGGGGCCGCTGCATATTCTCCGGCAAAGTACGGCATTCTTACAGAATTGCTGCCTCCTGAAAAACTGGTAATCGCCAACGGCTGGATGGAAGGGTTGACTGTCGCATCGATCGTTCTCGGTACAGTCATCGGCGGCCTGCTCATCACCCCTTCAGTGGCTGCGGTTCTGCTCTCTCTGGATCTCCCTCTGATCAAGACAGCGGTTGACGCCAGTATCATAATCATCATGCTGTTCTATGGCATTGCCGCCGTTACTAATCTGTTCATCCCCGATACCGGAATCGATCATCGGATACTCAAGAAGAACCCGATTTTTCTGTTTCACGATTTCGTTCACTGCGTAAAATTGCTGTGGTTCGACAAACTGGGCCAGATTTCACTGGCTGTTACCACCTTGTTCTGGGGTGCTGGCGCGACGCTGCAATTCATCGTACTGAAATGGGCTGAAGCAGCTCTTGGTTATGCATTAAACCAGGCGGCACTGCTGCAGGGGGTCGTTGCAGTGGGCATTGCATTGGGCGCCGTGCTGGCAGCCAAGCTGGTTTCACTCCGCCGGTCGCTGGATGTCATTCCGCTCGGTATCATCATGGGAATCGTGGTGATTCTCATGATCACGGCTCGAGATCTCTGGATTTCGGTTGTACTGCTGATCATCATCGGAGGATTGGCAGGCTTCTTCGTGGTACCGATGAATGCCCTGCTGCAACATCGCGGACACATCCTGATGGGTGCCGGACACTCTATCGCTGTTCAGAATTTCAATGAAAACCTCGGTATTCTCACCATGTTGTCACTGTATGCGCTGCTGATCTGGTTCGATGTGCATATCTATACCGTCATCATCCTGTTTGGGCTGTTCGTATCCATTACCATGATCATGGTTCGCAAATGGCATCTGAACAATCAGAGTAAGCAGGATTCTCTACACCTGATCGGCATGCAGAAACGACAGTTCTGATTGCGCTGCATGACCCTGGCCAACAGTTTTTAAATACAAATATTGCGGGAATGTGCTGCTATTGCAGCACATTCAGGAACCGACACAACTTGATCAGCAAGTTCGAAGATTGAATCAGGCTTCTGTGTCGTCTTCCCGGGGCCGTTCTTCTTCCGGTATTCGATAGCTGTCAGTGGCCCATTGCCCCAGATCAAGCAATTTGCATCGTTCGGAGCAGAACGGACGGTATTTGCTGGATGGCTCCCAAACAACCATTTCGCCACATTGGGGACAATTTACGACTGGAGATTTACCCAATTTCACCTCCATTCATTCGTACTGCTTCTCATAAACTGCAGAAAGTCAGCTCAAAAGGAATATCCTCTTCATAAACTTCTGTTTTGTGATCCGACCGCCAGGGAACAAAGCGGATATTGAGAGCATATTTGTTGGCGCTGATTTCAGGAACACAGGGAAATTCACTGCTGATATGCAACCTCAGAAGATGTGCCTGATGCTCCGAACCGGCCTGCTGGAACAATCCCTGAACTGCGGTATAACAACAATTCTTACCGCTGTTTCTCAACATATTCAGCACAATATTGATCCCACTGCGGATCGGAGTGAAGGGGGTAATCCAGTCTTTAAGATCTTCTCTGCGGATTTCCGGAGCCAGATTCAGCCAGTAATGATAGGCCGGCAAATCGAACTCACACGCAGCGCCGGGAATGCTCATACGCTGTTTGACGCTCATCAGCCATTCATCATCGCGCAAATGTCCACCGATCCGACCCGGGATATCCAGTAAGCCACGAAATGCAGCGCGAATATCCTGCAATATATGGTCGAGTGCTTTTTCTGATACTTCAGGGTTGCTGCGCAAGCCTTCCAGCATGGTCCGCTGTTTGTCCAGCTCCTGCAACAGATCCGATTTGAGATCAGATCGACTGGTCACATCAAGAATCTCAAACAGTGCAACCAGAACAGCATGATGTTCGAAAGAGGTATCCCTGGCCGAAAAAAAATCAATCTTGTCGAACAGATCTTCCAGCCTCAACAGCATGCGGATGCGTTCACTCAGGGGCAATTCGTAACAGATCACGGTAAGTAAGATGGCGTTGGAACTGTAAAGCATAGCAGAAAACTGCAATATGCACGCATCTTACCAGAATCGTTCAAAGGCCGTGTTTGCGGGCAAGCATCAGGTATTTCCGATGCAGTTCCTCTACCTGACGTTGCAGATGCTGCTCGCCGGAATCATTCACAATCACATCATCCGCCTGTGCAAGACGTTCATCTCGTGAACATTGCACAGCCATCACATCACGCACTTCCTGTTCACTCAATTTGCTGCGCAGCATGGTACGGGAGATCTGCAGAGGTTCGGGGCAGTCAATCACCAGCACGCGATCGACCAATTTAAGGTAACCATCAATTTCCAGCAGTAAGGGCACGACCACGATACCGTATTCGGATTGGATAAGTGGAAGGCGCTGCAAGGTTTCCTGATAAATCAGCGGATGGAGTATGGATTCGAGACGGTGCCTTGCAGTTTCGTCAGAAAATACCAGTCTGCGCATCGCTGACCGATCCAGTGAACCATCGTCCAGGATGAAGCAATCGCCAAATGCAATACGGATCGGGCTGATCGCCTTGCCAGCAGAACGTGTCAGCTCGTGCGCAATCTGGTCAGTATCGATGATTTCAATGCCCAGTTCCCTGAACGAATCGGCTGCTCTGGTCTTGCCACTGCCGATTCCGCCAGTCAATCCGATAATCAGTGCCATTATCAGAACATGGCAAGGTAAGCCTGATTGATCTGCTTACCCCAGAACAGGGCGATCAGCCCGCCTCCAGCCAGATAAGGGCCAAAGGGAAGTGTCATGTTTTTCGAATGGCCGGCAGATAGAATCAGAACAGTACCAACGACGGCACCCACCACAGAAGAAAACAGAATGACCAGTGGCAGCAATTGCCAGCCCAGCCAGGCACCGATTGCAGCCAGCAGCTTGAAATCGCCGTATCCCATGCCTTCCTTGCCGGTCAGCAATCTGAACAGCCAGTAAACACTCCAGAGCGTGAGATAACCTGCAACCGCACCGACCACAGCCGAATGAACATCGGTAAAACCGTTGTTCAGATTGACGATCAACCCTGTCCACAATAACGGCTGGGTGATACTGTCCGGTAAAAGCTGAGTATTCAGGTCGATAAAGGTCAGAACGATCATCGCCCACACAAAAACCAGGACAGCAAACAGAAGGTCACCGAAACCAAAATGCCAAGCGGCCAGACCGCTCAGAATGGCCGTCAGCGCCTCGACCAGAGGATAGCTGAACGGAATGCGCGTATGGCAACCGGAACACTGTCCTCGCAAAAAAAGGTAACTGATGATCGGGATATTTTCAAGAATGGAAATTTTATGCCCACACTGCGGACAACCGGATCCCGGTATAGCCAGGTTATATGCCGGCAGTGCTTTTATCTGTTCCCCGCGCAGCTCTGCACACTGTTGCTGCCACTCACGTTTCAGCATCTCGGGCAGCCGATAAATCACTACATTCAGGAAACTGCCCAGGAGCAGGCCGATTATCGAGATGAACGAAACGAAAAAAAGAGATGAAGCCTGCAGGGTATCAAGAAAATTCATGTGCTGCCTGTCCGTTCCAATCCAGTTTCAGAAATGAGAAAAGTTTATCAGCCAACGACCTGACCCATTTTAAAGATGGGCAGGTACATGGCAACAACCATTCCACCAATGAGCGTCCCCAGCACAACCATGATGATCGGCTCCATCAGACTGGAGAGTGCTTCCACCGCATCATCCACTTCTGCCTCGAAAAAATCTGCAATTTTGCTGAGCATGGCATCGAGCGAGCCTGATTCCTCACCGATGGAAACCATCTGCAACACCATGGAAGGAAACACATTGGTGGCTGTCATGGCATCTACCAGACTGCTGCCCGTGCTGACTTCATTCTGTATATTCCTGGTAGCTTCGAAATACACCTGATTTCCGGCCGCACCGGCCACGGAATTGAGCGCTTCGACCAGAGGGACACCCGCAGCAAACATAGTTGAAAGCGTGCGAGACCAGCGGGCGATAGTGGCTTTACGAATTACTTCTCCAAATATCGGCAACCTCAGCGCTAGTCGATCCATCACATGCTGCATCACCGTAGAGCGCTTCCATGTATAGAAGAATGCGTACAGCCCGCCACCGACGCACCCAAAAATTGCCCACCAGTAATCCACGAAGAAATCAGAAATCGCCATCACCATCAGAGTGGGGGCAGGCAGATCGGCACCAAATCCCTGGAAAAGCTCTTTGAAGGCTGGAATCACGAATATCATGATCACTGCGGTAATGACGAATGCAACCACGATTATCGAAATGGGGTAAAACAGAGCCGATTTGATTTTTCCCTTGATGGCCTGAATCTTTTCCTTATAGGTAGCCAGCCTGTCCAGCAAGCTGTCCAGAATACCGGCGGCCTCTCCGGCGGCCACCAGATTACAGAACAGGGAATCGAAATAAAGCGGATGTTTTCTGAAGGCATTGGCCAGACTGTTACCTGTTTCCACATCGGACTTGATGTCCATCAGCAGTTTTCCCACGGCACGGTTGCTGTGTCCCTTACCCACGATATCAAATGCTTGCAGCAAAGGCACTCCTGATTTCATCATCGTCGCAAGCTGGCGTGTAAACAGCGTTATGTCCTTATCCGTTATTTTTCCACCAGCTCTGGCTTTGGTGATTTTCGTCACCCTGATACCCTGGCGGCGCAGTGTGGAAGTCACCACAACAGTACCGGCAGCACGCATCTCACCTTTGACTGCCTTGCCAGCCTTATCCTTTCCTTCCCACAGAAAATTGAACTCCTTGATTTTCTTTTCTGATGCAGCAACTGTCGCCATACCCGTTCCCTTTTGGTTTTCTGACTCGGATCATGGTTATTACGGCAAAAATTTCAGGATGATTTAACCGGTATTTTTCTCATTTCTGCCAGACAGTCAGAAACGGTCGGATAACGTAACCGAACCCGTAATTCCCGTTTGATGCGGTCATTGGTCAAACGTCTTGATTCGAGCATAAAGGACAGGAGGCCCGGGGAAATCACTTTCCGCGCTTCCTGACGGGTAATTCTTTCCGGGCGGGACAAAGCAAAATGATCTGCCACCAGATCGAAATATTCTCCCATTTTCAAACAGGAATCATCGCTTGCATGATAAATTCTGCCCGGCCTGCCAGAACGCAGCACTGCCACGATAATGCGAGCCAGATCGTCAGCATGGATATGGTTGGTATAACTGTCCTCGGTCGACAACAGTACAGGTGTCCTCTGCTGTAAACGCTCGATCGGAAGTCGGTTGTGCGCATAGATTCCCGGCACACGCAGAATGGATACCTGTACCCGATTACGGATCCCCCAGCTTCTGACCTGACGTTCCGCATCCAGCCGCCTGAATGCACGTGCATTTTTCGGGTTGGTCGGGTGACTTTCACTGACCCGGCTACCGCTGCAATCCCCGTACACCCCGCTGGTACTGATATAGATCAACCGTTGTGGTAGTATTCCCGTCTGTGTTTTTGATGAATGTCTGGAAAGCGCCGACAGCAGGTGTAAGGTGCGCATATCACGTTCGCCGTGACCCGGGGGCGGAGCAAGATGCAATATCGTGTGCGCAGCAAGTCCGGCTATTTTGTTGAGGCTTGCCGGTTGATCAAGATCGCCCGTTATCGGCCTGATACCCAGTGCACGCAGATGGCCGGAATTTTCGGCTCTGCGACATAAACCAAACAGTTGGTAGTGTTTTTCGAGCAGATCAGCCGCTCTTGAAGCAACATCACCACATCCTACGATCAACAGCTTATTTTTCATAACTCATATTTATAAATCATATCTCCCCGATGGCGTCTTACCGTATTACCTTCAGGCCAAGCGGTCGTATCATCACCACTGAATCGACCGAGACCATTCTTGAAGCAGCACTGCACCATGGATTATCCTTACCCTATGGCTGCCGTAATGGTTCTTGCGGCACATGCAAGGGAAAAATTATACAAGGGATCGTCGATTACGGCGTTCATAGCGAAGAAGCGCTGACGGAACAGGAAAAGAACCAGCAACTGGCACTCTTCTGCTGCGCCCGGCCTCTCTCTGATCTGGAAATAGAATGCCAGGAAATCGAAGCAATCAAAGACATCAAGATTCGCACCATGCCCTGTCGGGTACACAAACTGGAGCATGTCGCATCCGATGTCATGATTATTTACCTGAAACTGCCCGCAAATGAACGGTTGCAGTTTCTGCCAGGCCAGTATATCGACATCCTGATGAAAGATGGTCAGCGCCGCAGCTTCTCTCTGGCCAATGCCCCCGCTAATGATGAATTTCTGCAGTTACATACCCGCAATTATGCAGGTGGGGTATTTTCAGAATACGTTTTTTCTCACATGAAGGAAAAAGATATTCTCCGGTTTGAAGGCCCTTTGGGATCGTTCTTTCTGCACGATGCGCCCAAGAAAGACACTCCCATTATCCTTCTTGCTGGCGGCACCGGCTTCGCACCGGTAAAAAGCATGCTGGAACATATTTTTCAAACAGAAAATACCCGTTTCACCCACAACACAATCAGGTTGTACTGGGGTGCACGAACCAGAGATGGTCTCTACTTGAGTAATCTGGCAGAAAAATGGGCAGCTGAGAATGAAAACTTCAGTTATATCCCGGTGCTATCCGAGCCACTCATAACTGATGACTGGCAGGGAAGAACCGGCCTGGTACATCAAGCTGTCATAAATGATATGAACACGTTGTCTGATTGTCAGGTTTACGCCTGTGGCGCACCCGCCATGGTAAAAGCTGCTTTTGATGATTTCACTCATCAGCGCAATTTGCAGAGCGAAAATTTCTTCTCCGACGCATTCGTTCCTTCCAAACCGGCAACAGCCTGAGAAATCAGGCTGTACCGATCCGTTTCAGTGCAAAATCAAGCCCTTTGCGATAGTGTTCGCTCGCTGCCTCCTGCTTGCCCAGTTTCTCGAATAACTGCGCCAGCGCGAGGTGCACCGGGTATCCCGGCTCGATTGACAAACTGGCTTCAAGGTAACTCTGTGCCTTACCCCACAACTCTCCATAAGTGCAAAGTCTTCCCAGTGTCAGCAGCAAACCGGCATTGTTCGGATATTTTGCAAGCCAGCTTTCGGCACGCTGTATCTGCCAGCTGACCACCCCACTCTTACAGTCGGCATATAACGTCACGAGTTCCGGATATGGCTGAGCATCCAGGCCGTTCTCGATAATTTTCTGGGCTGTGGCATTATCCCCCAGGGAAATCAGGGCACGGGCAGCGGCTACCGCAAGTCTGCCATCGAGCTTTTCCCGATACGACAAACTCCCCCAATACTTTCTCAACGAGGCAATATCTTTCGCATTCTTTCTGATATTTTCCAGATGAGCGCGGAATCGCAGCTCATCTATGAGAGTTCTGTCAACAGCAGGTCGATTCACCAGCACCTTCGTCAATTCCAGTACAGCATCCCAGTTTCCAGCCATCTGACGCGCTTTCAACTCCAGTAACAGCACTGCTGTACTTTGCAAGCCACCGGTCGAGTAAAGCGATTGCAACGCGGCCAGCGCATCGCCATGGCGCCCCTCATCCAGCAGCAACTCTGCTTCGGCGATCAATGCAAGTGCCCGCCCCGCTGGCGCCTGCTCTCTGGCAACAGCCAGCAAACGGTCACGCAGCGCATAGTTTCTCTGCTGATGGGCTGACCGGGCTGCCACAACGGCGTTCAAAACCTTGATCGTTTGTCTGTCAGCCAGTCTGGCAGCTTTTTCTGCAAACGCTACAGCTCTGTCATAGCGGGTTTCAAAGAATGCCTTCAGTCCGGATCGTGTCAGCTGTTCGACTTTCCTGCTGCGCAGACCGGACAAACCGGACAGCGCCCTCAGCAATGCATAAAACAGGATAAAAGCAAACAGTAAGGTCAGAACGAATGTATTAAACGCAAGCTCGACTTTATAAGGCGGCACCGTAAACAGTACCGAACCCGTATTGTAATATGCAGTCAATACAATGGCGGCCGCTGCCGCGATCAGCGCCAACACCCACAATACCAGCTTCATCCTTCTCCCCTTTCATGGTAAGTTAGTTGTAACGCACGGCTTGCAGAAGTTTTCCGGTATCCGGCAACCGTGATCCGATATCGATGCCAGCCAGCCTCTCCAACTCTTTCAGTACATCTCTGACTGACTGAGCCTCGATATCAAAATACCGCTGTATCCAGTCTGATGCCGATTTGACAGCGGAACCAAAACTCTCCTCGTCCCGGGTCAGCAAGGCGAGACGAGCCAGTATCAATTGCAACTCGATGTTTTCTTTCAGAAGGTGAGCTTGAGAAGGTGACAACAGGGGTATTCCCTGATCTGTCTTTTCAATTTTGACCAGTCGACTGAGATCCTCACCGATTTCACGCAGATAACGCTGCCACCATTCTGGTTCAGGCATATCATCGTATTTTTCAGATAAATCGACGTTGATCAGATGGGCTTCCATTGCCAGCGGAAGCGTTTCGATCCGTGCTGCAAGTTTGTCAATATTCCGGGAAATTTCAGAGACATCCACAACGGGTTGTGTTTCCAGTCGTTCAATTTCTCCAGCCAGTATTACAGCCAGTTTTGAAACACCGAGGACATCACTCGATTGCAGTAATTCGTACGCGTGTTTCAACGAGACAAGTGCGGAACGCACATCACCTGTCAATCGTAATTGACGATCAATCGAGACGACAAGGCGTTCAACCGCACCCAGAATCCAGATATCGGACCGGGTACCATTACCTTCGTCAGCAGGCAGTTCAACAACTGCCGGGGAGGATGCAGGATCAGCCTGCAAATTTTCTTCAAGAAGATTTAACTGCTGTTCCACTTCTGCTTTCTTCGCTTCAAGCTCGTCAAGCATCTTGCGGGAACGATTGCTGAAAACATCTGCATCTGCCAGATATTTCGTCAGGGAGTACTCCATTGCAGCGATGTATCCCTGCTTGCCTGCCCAGTTCCACAGCATGACAGCCACGGCAAGCAGCAGGATGATCAGTATGAAAAGAGCCAGGCGACGGGCTGATCCGGAAGTCGAGGTCTGCGTGTGCTTATTCATATGATCGAATGTTCTTAGCGAAACTACATTTTTTCGAAATACTCCAGCAAGCCTTGTACTGTTCCTTCATCTCCGAGAAGAGTGCGATATATTTTTCTGATACCCAGCTCCCGGGCTTTGCGCTCTATCCGCTCATGTGCAGTGAACACCGGCGTGGCTTTGAGCAATTGTTGGCCGGTTTCACCGATCATGTCAAATAAATTATCCAGACCTTCACTACTGCTTATGATCACTGCCTGAATCCCGCCATCACGCCAATGTTTCAGCAACGGCAGCGGATCAGCTTCCGGTTTGTGACGACGGTAGCATTCAATGTATTCAACACTGGCTCCGCGCTCACGCAATGTATCTCCCAGCAATCTCCGTCCGTCATTACCGCGAAAAATCACTACGTGCCTGCCCTGCATGACCTGAAACTGAGGCATGCGCAGCAATGCCTCGCTGTCAGAACCCTCTTCAGGAACAATCACATTGGTGATGCCGTAGCGTTCAAGTACCCTGGCACTCCCTTTACCCACAGTTGCTACCAGTACATGCCGAGGCCAGCTGTGGCTGACCTGAACCAGTGGGATGACTTTCTCCACGGCATTCGGACTGACGAATACGGCTAAATCGAACTCATCGAGTCTTGCAATCAGATCAAGCAAGAGTTCTTTGTTTTCACTGTCGGAAATTTCCAGCACGGGAAACAACCAGGGCTCTCCGCCCAGTTCTCTGACCCATGTTGCCAAACCACCTGCCTGATGCAGAGGACGTGTAATCAGGATACTTTTACCGGCCAGCCGATTGGAGGACAAATCCACCCCGGTTTCAACCCCGGTCCCAGTCACTTTTCACGCCAGTGCAGCAAGAATTTCCTCCGCACCATGAGCTTTCAGGTTTTGTGCCAGTTGCTGACCCACCTGCTCACCCGATTCCGGTTTACCGCATAATTTATCCGCAATCATTCTCGATCCGTCAGGAGTCGCCACAAAACCGCGCAGGGTCAATACATCTTCGAAAATCTCGGCAAAGCCACCCAGAGGCACTTGACAGCTGCCCCCCAGCATACGGCTCATGGCACGTTCCGCCTCCACACAGCAAGCTGTTGCAGCGTGGTGCAATGGCTTCATCCACTCCACCATATCAGGATCATTGTCACGGCATTCGATACCCAGCGCACCCTGTCCAACCGCAGGAAGGCTCAGTTCGGGTGGCAGCAGCATACTGATGCGATACCCCAGTTCCAGACGCTTCAATCCGGCTGCAGCCAGAATGATCGCACTGTATTCTCCCTCATCCAGTTTTCTCAGCCGCGTCTGGACATTGCCACGCAACGGCCGCACCTGCAGATGAGGAAAACGTGCATGCAACTGGGATTCACGCCGCAGGCTGGAGGTACCCACCACACTTCCGGCAGGCAATTCTTCCAAGCTGGAAAAATCATTTGAAACAAACGCATCACGCGGATCTTCCCGTTCCGTAATAGCTGCCAGTGTGAATCCGGATGGAACAATCATCGGCACATCTTTCATGGAATGCACGGCGATATCCGCACGACCATCTTCCAGCGCCAGCTCGAGCTCCTTGATAAAAAGTCCCTTGCCACCAATTTTCGACAGGGAAACATCCAGAATCTGATCTCCTTTGGTCGTCATGCCAAGTATGGTGATATCAGTTTGCGGGTATAATTCGAGCAGACGGCCCCGGATGAAATTCGCCTGCCACAAAGCGAGCTGGCTCTCGCGTGATGCAATAACAATTTTTTTAGGACTGGACATAGCAGAAATCCGAATTTGCGGCAATGCAGCCATTCTAGCATGGCCACCCCCGGTACGGATGATGACGGATGACTGCGCCTTCATCCCGGCCCCCAAATCCATGATTACAGGAGACATGCAATAATGAGTCTGAATACCCGAGCAAACATTATTCCCGAGAAAAACACGCCCAACGAAAAAGATTATCCGTTGCGGGAAGATATTCGTTTGCTGGGACGTATGCTGGGGGACACCATACGAGAGCTGGAAGGTGAAACGATGTTCAACCTGGTCGAAACCATTCGCCAGACATCCGTACGCTTCCGGCGAGATCAGGATGAAGCGGCCGAACACGAGCTCGATACCATCCTCAACCATCTCAGCCACAAGGAAACCATCGCTGTCGTACGAGCATTCAGTTATTTCTCACTGCTGTCAAATATCGCTGAAGATTTGCACCACAACCGCCGTCGTCGTGCCCATTTGCGTGCAGGCTCCCCACCCCAGGATGGCAGTGTCACGCTGGCTCTGCAACGCGTAGTGAAAAAAGGTATCGATGCCGGGCAACTGCAGAATTTTTTTGCCAGCGCATTGATCTCCCCGGTACTGACAGCTCATCCGACTGAAGTGCAGCGACGCAGCATCCTGGATTATCAGCTGAAGATTCAGCGCCTGCTCAAAGAACGGGATCGTACCCAGCTCACACCCAATGAAATGCGCCACAACGAGGAAGATCTGCGTTCCGCCATCCAGACATTATGGCAGACCCGGGTGCTGCGTTCCGTCAGGCTGACGGTACAGGATGAAATCGAGAATGGCCTGATCTATTACCACTACACTTTTCTCCGGCAAATTCCCTATATCTACGCCAAGCTCGAGGATATCCTGGAACGCCACATGGACAAGGCAGCGCCGCGCATTGCCTCATTTCTGCGGATCGGCAGCTGGATAGGTGGAGACCGGGACGGCAACCCTTTCGTTACCCACCAGATCATGCTGCATGCCGCTGAGCGACACTCGGCACTGATACTTGATTTCTACATCAGCGAAGTGGAAAGAATCGGCCAGACCATGAGTCTGTCCGAGCGTCTGATCAAGGTCAGCAGTGATCTGGAAGGACTGGCTTCCACCGCACCCGGCCTGCCGGCCAGCAGAATCGATGAGCCCTACCGGCGTGTATTTCTCGGCATCCATGCCCGTCTGATCGCAACCAGCAGACATCTGGGATCGTCCGTTCGTGGATGTTGCCAGGAAAACAATGCCGAACCTTACGCCGACAGTGCTGAATTCGTACATGATCTCGATATCGTCATCCGTTCATTGAGACAACACCGGTCAGACAGACTGGCCCAGGGGGCTTTACGTGATCTGCGACGGGCGGCAGATGTATTCGGTTTCCACCTGGCACCGCTGGATATGCGCCAGCACAGCAAGATTCATGAACAGGTCATCTCTGAACTGTATGAGAAAAACACCCGTGACGACCGGAATTACCTCGAGATGTCTCGCTCTGAACGTGTTGAATGGCTGTTGGCCGAACTCAGGCATCCACGTTCACTGGTCACCTCTTTTTCAGATTTCTCCGACGTTACCCAGGGCGAATTGCGCATCCTGAAAATGGCTGCTGAAATCCAGCGCCGTTTTGGCCACGCCGCACTGCCCAACTACATCATCTCGATGGCAACCGGCGTTGTACATATCCTGGAAGTGGCATTGCTGCTGAAAGAAGCCGGATTATTGCAATTTGGTGATGACCCGCGCTCGACCGTAAACATCATCCCGCTATTCGAAACGATCGATGATCTGCGCGGCTGCGCCAGCGTCATGGATGAATTGTTTTCTCTTCCGGATTACCGCAAGTTACTGCTTTCACGAGACAATCTGCAAGAAGTCATGCTGGGTTATTCTGACAGCAACAAAGACGGTGGATTCGTTACTTCAAACTGGGAAATCTATAAAGCCGAAATCGAGCTGACTCGGGTATTCGATCGCCACGGAGTAAGGCTGCGTCTGTTCCACGGCCGCGGCGGTACGGTAGGACGTGGCGGTGGTCCCAGCTATCAGGGAATACTGGCTCAGCCACCAGGCAGTGTCAGTGGCCAGATCCGGCTGACCGAGCAGGGTGAAGTCATCGCCAGTAAATATACAGACCCTGAAATCGGACGGCGTAATCTCGAAACCCTGGTTGCCGCCACCATCGAATCCACACTACTGGATCGTGATGCCGTCCATTATCACGCACCCCATTATCACCAGATCATGGAGGAACTGTCTTCCAGTGCGTGTGCTGCCTATCGCGATCTGGTCTATAAAACACCGGGATTCAAGCAGTTTTTCCTGGAATCCACCCCGATCCGTGAAATTGCCGGTCTGCATATCGGCAGTCGGCCGACTTCGCGCAAACCTTCTGACAAAATCGAAGATCTGCGGGCGATTCCGTGGGTATTCAGCTGGAGCCTGAATCGCACGATGATTCCTGGCTGGTACGGGTTTGGTACAGCCGTGGAAAATTTCGTGCAGCAAGCCGGGAATGAGCAGGAAGCATTGAAACAACTGCAGGAGATGTATCGCACCTGGCCTTTTTTGCAAACCCTGCTGTCCAACATGGACATGGTGCTGTCAAAGAGCGATCTGGGTATCGCCTCGCGCTACGCCGAACTGGTAACTGATCCCGAATTACGACAAAGCGTTTTCACCAGCATCCGCACTGAATGGGAGCTTTGTATGAAATGGCTGTTTGCCATTACCGGCTATTCTGAACTTCTGCAGGATAACCCGACTCTGGCGCGCAGCATCCGTATCCGGACACCCTATATCGACCCGCTGAACCACTTGCAAATAGAACTGCTCCGCCGCTATCGCTCGGGAGATGATGACGATACCGTTCGTCGTGCAATTCATCTGACTATCAATGGAGTCGCTACCGGGCTCAGGAACAGCGGTTAATATTTCCCGGAAACCACCTGCCTGAATTTCTGTGGTTAAAATAACTGCAACTCACGATAACAGCGGATAATATTTAAGTATAGGATTACTGGCCGGTTACCGGCATTAATTAAACTGTGAATTGCCTGGTTTGCATTCATGCTGGCATCGTATTTAATCGAATCAGGAAACAGACCGGAAACCATGGATTGAAGCGTTACTCCTTCAACCGGCTTTTTCCTGAACCTGACTGTTGTCACTACCGGGAGGAATAATGAAACAAGAGAGTCCTCGATTGGAAAACACCACACCCATCGAAGAAAAAACGACCCGCTCTCTTCTCGATCACCTCACCCGACTCAAACCAACCCGACTGGTCATTTTCACCTCTGTTTTTTTATCCTGCCTGTTACTTTCGCTCGGTTTCGTTTTTTTACAACCGGCAACTTATCAGAGCTATGCCACCCTGCTGACCGTTGCCAAAACAGCCATCGATCAGGCAAGCAGGGAAGCCGACATCCAGCATGTTGCCATTCAGAAACAGGTTCTCCTCGGTTCGGAACTGCTGACCGAAACGGCAGACCGTCTGCGGAAAGGCGACGATGCTGAAGCGGGAATCAATCTGACACCCGCTGCCATTCGCGACATGCTGGATGTCCGGCCGGTAGACGACACCAATCTGGTCGAAATGGTGGCTGAAGGGAATGAACCCGGGTTACTGCCACGCCTCATCAATACCTGGATCGACGTTTATCTGGATGCACGATCAGCAGAAATTGCCCGATCCAAAGGCTCGACGGTAGAAATGATGCAGGAGGAACTGGTTGCGCTGACCGAAAAGATTCAACAAAAGAGGCTCGAGCTCGAGCAATTCCGACAGCATAACGAAATCGTCTCGACCGAACGGCAGGACAATGAAGCACTGGCACGTCTCAAAGGACTGACTGATTCGCTGAATAAAGCCAGCGAAGAAGAAGTCAAGGCCAAAGCACGTCTCAACACCATCAGGAAATCGATCGAAAGGGGACAGATCGTCGTACCCAATGAAGATACACGCACACTGAGTGCGCTCGAGAGACGTGCACAGGAGTTACGAGAACAACTGGAAGAACTGGATCGGCAATACACCCGTGAATACATGGCTTTATCCCCTGATCTCAAAGTGATTCCGGACAAACTGCGAGCACTCGAAGATGAAATTCAGCACATCCGTCGGAAAGGTCAGACCGTAGTCGTCAGTGATGCCGAGCAGGAATATGCTGCTGCCCGGCAGGCTACCCGTTCAATCCAGGAACAACTCGACCAGCACAGAAAAAAAGCAGCTGAATTCACAGCCCGCTTCACCGAACATGATGCATTGAAATCCGATCTGGAAGAACTGGAGCAGCTCTACCGCGATACTCAGGCAAGACTGGCTCAGATCGAGACGCAACATACCGGAAAATACCCCTACGTCGATGTCATTGAACGTGCTTTCCTGCCCCATCACCCGATCGGACCGGATTACCTGTGGAATGCCATGATCGCGACACTGGCGTCTTTGTTGCTGGGCCTGACTGCGATCTGGATCCTTGAATTCCTGATGCACAAGGAGCAGGAAAAACTGGCAATCCATCTGTCCGGTATCCATCTTCACAATCAGGATAATTTGTCCCACAGTGCCTTCGATGTCCTGCCGTCGACATCAGTCAATCTGCCTCGGCAACCTGCTCAGGCACTCGAACATACCAGTATGAACGGGCTCACGCCACAGCAGATCGCCACCCTGTTTCAGACAGCGAACATCCGGGAAAAACAGCTGCTGCTCTTGCTGATGAGTGGTTTGACGCCGGATGAAATCACCCATTTGCAGCAGGATGACATCGATCTTGAACACAATTCACTCACGGTCAGAAGCGTGCCGGCCAGAACGATTCCTCTGCATCCTGTCCTGGCCGCGCTCTACGGTAAATACGGCCACTGTCTGATGGATCCTGCCGGGAATCGTTTGAGTCAGGAAGAGCTGGAAGCCTTACTGATCTGCCTGCAGATCGATGCCGATCTGTCAGCAGATAACCAGATTTCGGCTAAAATATTGCGCCAGACTTATATTCTCTATCTGGTAAGGCAAGGCATTCGCCTCGGTGATCTCGAATCGGTCACGGGTTATATCTCACCGACAGAACTGTCCGGTTACGGCACTTATGCTCCTGCAGGTACCAGATACCCGGTCGAATCAGTCAATCTGTTCTACCCGATCGATTACAAGCAGGATGTGTGACAGGCCTCATAACGTAATTCTATAACGCTGGATTTTTCAACAACGCATCGACCAGTCTTTTTTCGATCGAGCTGTACTGCCGGGTATCGTCCGTATGCAGTCCTGGTGATCTGCCCCAGGCTGGGTTCTGCCTGAGCATATCGATGATCTGCTGCCAGCCGTCCGGCAGCTCACCACGCTCCGGCTGCTGACTTACCTGATCGGTATGACAGGCAGCGTGCCCCCGGTTCATCAGTTTGTCCAGCAGTTGGCGCTGGCGCAGATACAGCAACTGCAAGGTGCTGTCATCTACACATAACCACCGGGTACCCCGGATTTTCGCCTGAATTTCCTTGCCGTAACGTCTGAATGTAGACCAGCCGGTTCCGGCAAGTGCGCCCAGCATGCTGGCAGCCCCAAGACTCAATCCTCCTGTCATCAGATCGATTCCTGCTCCAGCAGCAGCCCCCTTGAGTGCCGCACTGCCGATATCCAGACCATAGGCTTTCAGTACACCGGGTGCAAACAGATCAAGCTGCCAGTAGCCATTCTGTACCGGGATCTTTTGCAGTTCGATATCCTTATCCGTGAAATTGAACATCTTCAGCAAATCAACCAGACAGTGCTGCTCTGCCTGACGGATGAAATCCTGCAATCTGATCGCTGCAGATGAAGTATCACCAGCCGAACTGCGTTCATCACCCGTATGCTCCCGGTAACACGCCGTAGTAATGATCAAGCCGGCAATCCGCCTGGCGGCAGACATGCAAAGCTGATTCCAGACTCTGGCACGGTGGTCGATCAGACGTTGCAGGCGGGTATAGTGCACTTCCAGCAGGCTTTGTATTTTCTGGTACAGACGCTTTTCCGCTTCAAAGGCAAATGCCACGGTATCCAGTTCAAGCGAGGCGTATATGTTGAACGCTGCCAGCTTTTTTCTCCACAGATCGAGCTCGGCCCGATGCGCCGCAGTAAAGTTGAATATCGGGATCATCGGCTTCATTGCCTTGCCGAGTATCTCGATTTCGATGAGATATTTTTCCAGCACCGGCTCACGCACGTCGATCACATATAACAGCACATCACTACGCAACACCTGCCGGATAACCTTGGCTTCCTGTTCCAGCGGATCGTTGAGAGGCGTCGCAGCAACAAATTTTTCCAGCAGTTCACTTTGCGTGCTGCGCTTGTTTCTGGTCGCAATCAGATGGAGTTTGTCCTGCAGTGCATAGACATCTTCGATTCCGGGTGTATCGTGCAAATTGAGCACCGCTTCACTTCCGGCAAAAATAGTAGCCCGTTCGACATGACGGGTCGTCCCCGCTGCATCATCCACTCGGCCAAAGCTGGTACTGCGCAGCAAAGTACGAATCAGCGAGGTTTTTCCGGTATTGGTATGGCCAACGACAGCAATCTCCAGCAGTGGTGCTTCCTGCATCGAGACTGTTCCGACAGATTTCATATCAGTATGCATCATCAGGAAAGGATATGTTCGGCTGGAATCGCACAGGTTTGTGCCAGCCGGTACCAGGCCTGTCTGCGTGATTCCGCCACCGGAATTGCAGGGCTGCTTTGCAACAATATCAACCAGATCTGACCGGATACCAGTGTTGCAAGCTCTCTTACCATCCGCTGCACTCCACGATCAGGCAACCGATGTGCCGCCACGCCAATGACTAACGCTCCTTTGGATTTTTTGAGCATTTCCGAGACCCGGGCAAATGTTTTCTGATCCGCCACATTTTCCTGGCAAACCAGTCCTTCCGGCCAGATGGCATGGCTGTCCAGTTCGACACCGATCACCAATGCATTTTCGGGAAAACGACGACTGTGTTTCGCACGGGTAATCGGCTCCAGCGATTCTTTTGCCATTCCGGGATCGCGGTCGATCACACTGGTCACGAATTCTTTTGCGATCAGACTCTGCCGCAGGGTGACGTAGTAAGGCAGGTATAAATCCAGTTTGTAGCGATACTCGGACAGCTTCAACATGAAAAAGGCAAGCAGCATCAGGATCAGCCGGGGCAGCAATCCATATACGATCAGTGCTCCCACCAGAAATTCCGCCCAGGCGCTTCTGATGACTGAATCCTGCACACCTGCCCCGATCCGGCTGGCTGCGATCTGCTGGCCGTCAGGAACAGCGAGGCCAATATGCTGCATGGGAACACCCAACAGACGAGTCAGCTCTGGCAGGCTGTTTTCCGGCAGTAATGTCGTCCCCCAGACGAAATCGTACTGTTTTGCCAGCATCAGCAGAATCAGCACGCCCATCCCTGCAAGCAGATAAACCAGCCAGAACTGATGAGTCAACATGCTGATTCGCCACCGGCCCACCCTGCCGGACAGGCAGGTTTCCCACCAGGCACGTGCAGCAAACGTACCAGTGGAGTCACTCTCTCTTTTCTTGAGCTGAAAAGGCAGCCAGCAGGCCAGTTGCGCAGCAATGCCCGAGCTCAACCCCTGAACACTCATCAAAATCCCGGCACACCACAGCAACATCGACAGGAAATTGAACCCAAGCAACACGACCAGCAACCAGTAAATATTCAGCGTCGAAGATTCGCTGGCTGCATTGACCGCGGCCAACCCTCCGAGAACCGCCGCCAGCAGCAGAATGATTCTGCTTGCACGTATGAACAGCTTCTCCGGCTGCTGGAGCACCTCGTCCAGATGATTGTCATGAACCAGATGATGAGCGCGATCCAGTAATCTTTCCAGAAAAGCAGCGTAACTGAAACCGGAAGCAGGGTACGCTTCCATACTCGCAATACCGGCGTAAGAAAGTGCCTGAGGCTGGCCGGTTTCAATATGCCGCAATTGTTCCAGTCGAACCAGATCATTGAAATCGTGGTTTTTTAATGCCATCACTATCGATATCTAAGCAGAAAAAATAAAAATGGAGATCACCTCGTCATAACCCGGGCGACCTGGAAAACCTGTCACCAGCCGATGAGGCAAGCAGCATAAACGGCCGGAATACGATAATGGAAAACGGTTATCTCACTCCGGAATATCGTAATACAACCTGATCCCCGTAAAAACTTGGAAAACCGTACAATCCACGCTCTATCGAACAAAACAGAGTATCCGCAAGAGGACAGTAAAGTCCGTTCATTTATTTCAGGAAGGATGTCATCAATGAAACCCGTCGCAATTCTCAGGTTTTTCCCGATCGAAGGGCCCGGCTATTTTGCCACATTTCTCAACCACCATCACATCCCCTGGCAACTGATCTGTCTGGATGAAGGAACGCTTCCGCCGGAAAATATGAACAAATACAGCGGCTTGGTATTGATGGGCGGGCCGATGAGCGTACATGATGATCTACCCTGGATCGGCCCGGTATTGTCACTCATCAGGCAAGCGACAAGTACCGATATTCCGGTACTGGGCCACTGCCTGGGCGGGCAGCTTTTATCAACCGCTCTGGGAGGTGTGGTAACAAACAATCCGGTCAAGGAACTGGGCTGGGGACGCGTAGATGTCACTTCTTCATCCATTGCGCGTGACTGGCTTGGCACTGATCTCACGGAATTCGATACCTTTCACTGGCACGGCGAAACTTTCAGCATACCGGCAAACGCAGTCAGGCTGCTATCCAGCCCTTACTGCCCCAATCAGGCCTTTGCCCTGGGGATTCACCTGGGCCTGCAGTGTCATATCGAAATGACCGCCGAGATGGTAAAAATATGGTGTGAGGCAAATGCTACCGAGCTGGTACAAAGCCGGGAAAGTCCCGCTGTCAGCAGCAGTGAAGAGATTCAGGCGAATCTCGATGACCGCATTGCTGCACTGCAATCAATCGCAGATCGCCTGTACAAGAAATGGATTAAGGCATTGAAAAACTGATGGTCGCCACCAACACGCGACCATCGGCCCAAGGCATGTTCATGGTTCGTACCGGTTCAGATGGCGATCTCGGCTCGCATTTTCTTCATGGCTTTTGCTTCGATCTGACGCACACGCTCAGCAGAAACGCCCAGCTCATCAGCCAGCTCATGCAAGGTGGCAGCCTTGTCTTCCCGCAGCCAGCGTGCCTCGATGATACGACGGCTGCGTTCATCCAGACTGTCCAGCGAATTTTTCAGCCGGGCGTGTGTCAGTCGCTCCAACTGCTCTTTTTCCAGCTCCCTGGAGGGATCCGATCCATCCGTCAGCCAGGCAATCGGGCTGAAATCATCTTCATCACTGTTCGTCACCGGTTCCAGTGAAATATCCCGGCCGCTGAAACGTGTTTCCATTTCGACGACTTCCTCAGCTTTGACACCCAACTGTTCTGCCATCGAAGCCACTTCAGCCTGGCTCATCGTATCCAGCCCTTTCTTCATGCTGCGCAGATTGAAAAAAAGCTTTCTCTGCTGTTTGGTCGTGGCGATCTTGACCAGCCGCCAGTTACGCATGATGAATTCATGAATTTCCGCCCTGATCCAGTGAATCGCAAAGGAAATCAGCCGAACACCCCGTTCAGGGTCAAACCGTCTGACAGCCTTCATCAGGCCGATATTACCCTCCTGTATCAAGTCAGCATGCGGCAGCCCATATCCCAGATAACCGCGTGCAATGGTAACCACCACGCGTAAATGGGAAAGCACCAGCTGATGCGCTGCATTGACGTCACCCTCTTCTCGCATACGTTTAGCCAGGGAAGCTTCCTCTTCCCGGGATAAGACAGGAAAGCTGCTGGTCGCACGAATATAGCTGTCCAGATCACCGCCTGCCATCACCGGTAAAGCCATAATCTCATTCATGATTTTCTCCATTGATTTTCAGAATGTACTTGCGTGATTTGAAGCGAATAGACATATCCTAGCACTCTTAGTTCATGAGTGCTAATTTTAAGAGTGCCGAAGAACCTATTCAAAGTCTTTTGAGTAGCAGGATCAAGAATGCCAGATGAATAAATTGCAGGCTGGCGCTGAGCAACCGCTCGCAGTTCTTCCACAGTCGTCGGTTCAGGCAAAGCTACGCTCGACAATCCAGCACTAGGCATAACCCTGAAGGTGCGAGTTCGCTGTGTCCGGTTATCTGTGCCGTGTTCGCCCAGAATTTCGTTCATACCCTGCGTAAACGGTGATCCACGTAACCAAGGCTTTGCATCCGTCTAAGTCCGGATTTACAGCAGCACAGAGCCTACAAAGCCCTCTTATGATCTGTTACTCCGACCATGGCATCATGAGACAACTGCTGTAACTTTAAAGTTATAAAAAAATATACGGATTGAATAGTCATTAACGATAGCTTTAAAATAGATTCGAACTGGCGTGACAAACACTTTTGCTAAAAATACTAAAAAGGAAGTTTATGCGTACGGTATTCTTAATATTGATAATGATTATTATATCCGGGTGTGCGATCAAACCGAAATATGCAGTTCAAACAGCAACTGGATTGGAAGTTGGATTGAGTAAGGATACAAACAAGACTTTCAAGCTTATAGACAAGAATAATCGTATTGTTGCGCAGGCCGATGCCAAAGAAAAAAAATTAATCTTCTCTCTGCCTATTCATACTCTACCAAACATTTGTTACACCATTATCAATGACGAAGGGGAGTATTTGTATGATCCGAACACTGGCTTTAAGATAACATCGATCTATGATTACAACCAAAAAATAACACAACTAAATGATTCTCAGCGAGAACATGCAAAATGTGTTCAAAATGAAAACAATTACACTACTAATATTCGTATAGCACGGGCCAATCTTGATAACAATGAACTTTTTAACGGACAAACCTGTAATTTACCTCCGCAAAGGGATATTCCATCTTTTCCAGAAACTATTTGTGGGAACTACTTACAATGCCAAGAATTAGCGAATGACTTGTGTATAAAGAATTTAATTGATGCGGAATCTTGTGGATTAGCTTTGTTAAAAACAGAAATACACAGTTCTATCACTAGTGTGAGTTGTGGTGTGCTTCTAGCATCACTTAATGGCGAGAAATACGGGATAGGAATGGGTGTACAAGATGCGATTACTGGATATCTTGACGAACGTACTAAAAATTTGATTAAAACTGGTGAGTACGGAGAAGCACTCGCTACTGGTTTAATCAGGATCGGAATTACATATTTCCGAACAGAAAGCTGTAAAGAGAATTTTGCTAAAGCAGCTTATGCCCCAATTGAGAACTGGCTGCAAACAAAAGACTATATTGAAAAAGAACCCTATATTGAACAAAACAAATGTAATATGCTTATACAGGAATATAATTTGTTTTTTGAAAAGTTAAACGATAGTACATTATGCTTACAAGATTTAGGAAAAAAGATAGTTTTTTTATCAGAATCTGTCCAAAAAGCAAAGGTTGCCACCTCTGCTCCAGAAGCATGTAGTTTTAAGTAATATGGAATAGTAAACGTATTGTAATAACCCAGCATTTTCTGCATAGGTTAAGCCACTAATATGTGTAGTAGTTCAGATTTGATCTGATAAGAAGATCTTGCCAAGAGGTAGGATTACCCGGTTTGATAGAGGTGCGAATCTTTATCAACAAAACACGAAATGTACATCACGCTGTGTTTATCGAGTTTCTTGTAGGTGCGGCGGCGTACCGCCACCCGCCAAATAACCTTATGGCCCTCATGCTCGGGATGCTTTTCAACACCAGTGTAGTAGCCAGAGCATCAGCACAGACGATCATGCAGTAACTGGTCGACCTAAGTAACATCCGCCACGTTGGCCGCCGTCCCTACCATGCTGTGCACTAGGCCAGATTCCTCATCCACGCCAATGTGGGCCCTTCATGCCGAAGTAATACTGGTTTCCCTTCTTGGTCTGGTGCATCTCTGGGTCGCGCTTGCCGTCCTAGTTCTTGGTCGAACTGGGCGCGTGGATCAACGTGGCATCGACGATGGTGCTCTGACGCAGTGACAGACCACGATCCCATTGATCACACCAAGGATGCCGGCTGCCAGTTCATGTTTTCCCAGCAGATGACGAAAATTGAGAATGGTGGTTTCGTCGGAAATCCACTCCAAACCAAGCCCGACAAACTAGCGCAGGATGGGGTCTCGTACAACGTCCCCCATCGCTGGATCGCTGTAGCCGAACCAGTTCTGCATCAGGTGTACACGCAACATCGCCAGCAATAGATATGCTGGACACCCCCTTTACCTTTCGGGTAGTGCGGCTCAACCAAAGCAATCGAACCCCTCCACGGCACTACCTAATCCATTTCGATCAGAAACAACTCCTTACAGGTCTGTTTGCGTTTAACGGCATACTTGGTAAAGGTCATCTACTTCATTGAAATACTCAGTGGGGTAAATCCTGACATTTTGCCAAAATCTGAGAACCTTCTTCAGAATTTCCTTATATAGCGTAGTCACAAGATATCAGCCCAGAGGGCGATACATCTAATTTGCACGGCAGCAAGGAAAGAAGAGGTGTTTTTGGCGTATCTTGTAGCGATGCCACGCCATCTTTTGAGATGAAGAAAAGCATTTTCGACGAGATGCCTCAGCTTATACAGTTCTTTATCGTAAGGTCTTTGTATTTTTCGATTCTTTTTTGGCGGGATAACAGCCTCCATTCCCTGTTTTTCCGCCTGTTCAACAATGGCATTACTGTCATAGCCACGATCTGCCAGCAGATGATCTGCATCAATCCCTTCGATCAGGCGGCCAGCCTGCGTGCAATCAGCAGTGGTACCTTGTGTAACAAGGATTCTGACCGGCATACCATGCGCATCCACGGCCAGATGTATCTTGGTGTTGAGCCCCCTTTTGTCCGATTCATATCCTGATTACCTCCTCTGGCTCCACTGGCGTGTGGATGAACTTTACAGTGACTGGCATCCATTATCAGCCATTCATAATCTGGATCATCAATCAGGATTTCCAGCAATTTTTCCCAGATACCTTTGTCACGCCAGCGAATGAAACGGCGATGAGTATTGCTCCAACCCCCGTAGTCCGGCGGTAAATCCCTCCATGGGGCTCCTGTCCGTATAATCCAGAAAACAGCATTGATAAACTGACGATTATCTGTGGCTACCCCTCCCCATGCCCCTTCTCGGCCTGGTAAATGCCCCTCAAGTAGCGACCATATCCTATCTGAAATATCATGCCTGCGATGTGAATGTGTCATGCGAGTCCCTTTAATTTCTTAAAAGGATCTCATATTTCTTATCTCATGACTACACTATCTAGGGAGCCTCTAATACCTCCCTTTCATCGCATATTCACATTGCTACACGATCAAAACAATCTCTCATATATTAAATTCAGATAAAGAAATCATTATTTATTATTTTTATAAATAAGAGATTGTTGTTATCTTTGCTTCGCTCGAACGACGTCGAGAGCCATAAACCAATAAACCTACAACTATAAAACAGAGGCATAAATGAAACACCGTACATGGATATGGCTTTATCTGATTACTCTCCCGTCGCTGACAAACATGGTTCATGCAAAAGAAACGCTTCCAGACAACCAGAATGGCCAGACAACAGCAGTCGATTCCGGATCTGCGGCATCAAAAAAAGTGATTATACAAACTGCAGCCAACCAGCAAGCTGAATCGACCAAACCAACATTCATTGCTGGTGACGTACCCTCCAGTTTTTACCAGCGCGCGCGCAGCTACAGCACTCACCCGGAGTCCGATCCCCCCCGTTATGTGCGTACTCTGTCCAAAACGGGGATCGACGCTTTCAAAAATCTTTACTGGCTGGATGTCGGGTTGGATTACCGCGTACGTTATGAACATCGCCACAATGATATCCGGCGCTCACGTATCACCACGGATGACCCTGTTCTCCTGCGAACACGGGCTTATCTGGGTATCAAAGAAATCCTGGATCCTCTGCGCTTCGTCGTCGAATTTGAAGATGCACGCCGCTATAACGGTAAATTCCCTAAAGATAACCGCGACTGGAATGAATTCGAACTGATCCAGACCTATGGAGAGCTCTATTTCAAGGATGCGCTGGGGCGTGATGATCTTGGCAATCATCGCCCCATCAGAATCCGGGGTGGTCGCATGGCATGGGAAACACTGGATCGGCGCTTACTGGGTAGTAATCAATGGCGCAACACTACCAATAATTTTGAAGGTTTCCGCGTTACACTCGGCCAGGAATCGAATGACTGGGAGTTCGATGCATGGGGCGTGCAACCGGTCATAAGGCTGATAGACAAATTTGACCGGCGCGACAAAGGCCAGTGGTTTTATGGCGCAATCGGACATTTTCGTCAATGGTCAAAAATAATCACCTTCCAACCCTACTATATGGGGTTGATACAGGATGACGATGGTGGAACACGAGTCAAACGTGAAATCCACTCTCCTGCCATACGAGCCTACGGTGTTGTGCCCAACACTGAAATCGATTTCGATCTCGGTGCCATTTATCAGTTTGGCCGCGACGGCGGACAGAAAAAATCAGCACATGCCTATCTGCTCGAATTCGGCTATACCTTCCAGCAGGCTGCCTGGAAGCCCCGCGTCAGTGCCTTTTACGGCTATGTAAGTGGTGATCGGGATCCTAACGATCGCACAAACAACCGTTTTGAAAGATTCTTCGGTTTTGCACGCCCCTGGTCGGCTGATGACAACATCGTCATGGAAAACATCCAGGCACCAAAAATCAAAGTAGAGTTCCAGCCACACCCGGATTTACAAATCGATGGGGGCTATAACAGCTTCTGGCTCGCCAGTAAAACCGATCGTTTCAACAACCTTCTCAATGGTAGTGGAAACAACCGTGATCGCAGCGGTAACAGCGGAAGCTTTCTCGGGCATTCAGCCGATATTCGCGCCCGTTACAAGCTGACACCTCATATCAGTACCACACTGGGCTATTCGCACTGGTTCAACGGTGGATTCGTAAAAAACCGGCAACTGGCGGAACTGGGAGAAACCACTGCCGGGACGGATTTTTTCTATGTAGAAGTCGCTGTCAGTGCATTCAAATAACGTCAACTTATCTATGAAAGGAAATCAAATGAAATTCAATACATGGTTGTCAGTCGGTTTATTGATGTTCGTTGTGGCAAGTTCCAGCCAGGCGCTTGCTGACCGGACCATTCTCAACGTTTCCTATGATCCGACACGCGAGCTGTATGAGGAATATAACCGCGAGTTCATCCGCTACTGGCAGGAAAAAACCGGAGAAAAAATCACTGTCAAACAGTCTCATGGCGGTTCCGGCAAACAGGCACGCGCAATCATCGACGGTGTGCCTGCAGATGTAGTGACACTTGCCCTTGCTCACGACATCGATGCCATCAGCGAACAATCCGGACTGATTCCGGCCGAGTGGCAGAAACGCTTATCCAACAACAGTTCGCCCTATCTCTCGACGATCGTCCTGCTGGTACGCAAAGACAATCCCAAAGGAATCAGGGACTGGGATGATCTGATCAAACCGGGTGTCGCCGTCATCACCCCCAATCCGAAAACATCGGGTGGTGCGCGCTGGAATTATCTGGCAGCGTGGGGTTTTGCACTGAAAAAATACGATGGTGATGAAGCAAAAGCACAGGAGTTCCTCACCCGACTTTATAAGAATGTCTCGATACTCGATTCAGGGGCACGTGGATCAACCATCAATTTCATCCAGCGCGGCATAGGAGATGTTCTGATTTCCTGGGAAAACGAAGCATTCCTGGCACTCAAGGAATATGGCCCAGAGCAATTCGAAATCATTATTCCCTCGATCAGCATTCTTGCCGAACCCCCTGTCGCTGTGGTCGACAAGAACGCTGACAAACATGGCGTGCGTAATATTGCCCAGGCCTACCTCGAATACCTGTACGGCAAAAAAGGGCAGGAAATTGCAGCACGCAACTTCTATCGGCCGAGCGATCCGGAAATCGCCAAGAAATATGCGCATCAGTTCCCGGCAATCAATCTGTTTACGATCAATGAAGTATTTGGCGGCTGGCCGCAAGCCCAGAGCATCCACTTCAAGGATGGTGGCCTGTTCGACAAAATCTATGTCAATCAATGATCGATTCTGTACCGGCACATTGATTGCTCATAACCTCAAACTCGAAAAGAACCAGAAATGACAGTACTGATAGTGGGTGGAGATTACATTGCGTCTCTCAAACAGAAAATCACGGCACACGGCTATTCCCGTATCGAACACTGGAATGGCCGTAAAAAAGGGTTCAACAAACGGGCATTGCCAGGCAGAACGGAACTGGTCGTGATCATCTATGACTACGTCAGCCACAACCTCGCCAATTCAGTGAAAGACCAGGCCAGCCGCATCGGTATCCCGATGATTTTCTGCCGCCGCTCCCTGTACGAAATCGACACGATTTTCGATGAGAAAAAAGCTGAAGAAAGTTGTTGCAACTTTGTATAAGTAATGAACAAGTCCAGTGAAGCAAGAAGTGCGCAGATCCCGTTGAAATGGATGAACGATTTACCCGCTTCTCTTGCTTCAATTCAGATAGCTTCTTTGCTGGAGTTACAAATGCTGCCATCAACGTTAAAAACACTGGTACACGGTGATTATATGATTCGTACGATAGAACGCATTATCACAAGCACCGGTTTTTCCTTACAACACTCTGATAATGGCGAGATTACTGGTCTTTTTTACCACTGCAAGTTATCAAGCGCTTATCAACCTGTTTTTGAAGCTGCCCGGAACAATATCATTGGACAAGAAGCTCGTATCCGCGCTGATTTAAATGGAAATGGGGAAATACAACTTTCTCCCTGGCATATATTCGCACTCGCCCCCGACGATGAACAGCTCATCAAGCTGGATCGCCTCTGCCGAACGATTCATGCCCTCAATTTTCTTGACAATATTACTAACAAACAGATGAAGCTGTTCGTCAGCGTACAGCCCCGTTTGCTGGAAAGTGTCAAGGATGATCATGGCAGCGCATTTGAGCAAATACTCGACACTATCGGGATACGTACCTCCAGAATCGTTATCGAGATCCCAGTTGAAGCCAATCGTGACTGGCGACTACTGAAACGCGTGATCATGAACTATCGTGCACACGGGTATCTGATCTCAGTCAATTACAGCGGTACCAATAATGACCGAATATCCGAACTTGGCAAGTTATATCCCAACGTCATACGTATTGATGCACGTGATCTGTTACGGCGCAGTGTACTGGATCCGTTGATAGTCACTGCTCATGATCAAGGAGCAGATGTTCTGGTAGGCAACATAGAAACTTCATATCAACTGACAGATGCAATACACGCAGGTGCAGATCTGCTACAGGGAAATTTCCTGGCCAGGCCCTCGCGTAAAGCCGACAGCATGCTGCCCCCCTTCTCCTGGCAGATACCAGACGAGAGGAATGGGTACAGATTCGATAATGAACCGCTGCAGGAAAATCAGCCTTACGGAAACATATAACCCATTCTATTTACGAGATATCGAATCATGTACCCGAAAACAGCCCTGCCTATAAAAACAGCGACAAACCACCTTGAAAGGAGTGCTTTCATGAATATAACGACTGCCAGGCCCTTTACCGTAATGGATGAGTTTGAATTGATCAAGGCCGCCACCGATTACTCGCTGGAACAGGATAAAAATGGCCGGATCAGTGGAAATTTCTACCATTGCAAACTGACCAGTGCCTTTCAGGTAATCCTTGATAGTCGTGAGAATAAAATAATCGGCCATGCAGCCTACATTCGCTCCGAATCACATGGTGAAATCTCGCTCTGGCCCTGGCAGGTATTTGCACTTGCCTCCAAAGATGAACAGTTGATCGATCTCGATCGCCTGTGCAGAGCAATCCACGCACTGAATTATTTCAAGAAAAACCCCGATACCCGCACCGGGCAGCTTTTTCTGAGTGTACATCCACGTCTGCTGAGCAGTATTCAGAATGAACACGGACGGACATTCAAGGATTTTCTGGATTTAACCGGAATCAGCACTTCCCGGGTCGTGATTGAAATACCTCCGGTCCTGAATCACGACTGGAAACTGCTGCAGAAACTGATCATCAACTACCGCTCATACGGTTATCAGGTGGCCATTAATTTCAGCAGTGCCCACGGGCACGGGTTACCGGGGACAGATGATCTCCATCCAGACATCCTGATCGTGCAGGCACACGAGCTACTGCACTATCAGAAGGATGACCCTTCCGCAGACAACCACGCCCGGGATGCCAGACCCCTCTTGCATGTCAGAAAAATCGAAACGCAAGCGCAGCTGACAGCAGCAAAACAGGCAGGTGCACATTATCTGCAGGGTAACTTTCTAGGAACGGCAGTATGACTCACGACAGGATCCCGGCAATCACCCGAAAGGATTTTTACAATCGAATGACAGGAGTCTGAATTTTGAGTACTTTCAAACAATACAGTGTATTACCGGGATTCAATCTGGCACTGGGATTCACCCTGCTCTACCTGAGTCTGGTCGTACTGATTCCTCTGTCGGCAGCATTCATCCACAGCGCGAAACTGACCTGGCCGGAATTCTGGAGTACGGTGACTGCACCCCGGGTCGTCGCATCTTACCGGCTGACATTCGGAGCCTCATTTGCAGCCGCAGCGGTCAATGCATTTTTCGGACTACTGGTCGCCTGGGTGCTGGTACGTTACCCGTTTCCGGGCAAGCGTCTGGTCGATGCTCTGATCGACTTGCCTTTCGCACTGCCCACCTCCGTTGCTGGTATCACGCTCACCGCAGTCTATGCGGGTAACGGCTGGCTCGGCCAGTATCTGGAACCCCTGGGAATCAAAGTTGCCTTCACGCCCGTCGGTGTTTTCGTTGCGCTGACATTCATCGGATTGCCGTTCGTCGTTCGCACCGTCCAACCCGTACTGGAAGACATCGAGAAAGAACTGGAGGAAGCTGCTGCCATGCTGGGTGCAACGCGCTGGCAGACTTTCCGGTACATTATTTTTCCGGCAGTTCTGCCCGCACTGACCACCGGTTTTGCACTGGCCTTTGCCCGCGCCATCGGGGAATACGGCTCCGTCATTTTTATCGCCGGCAATATCCCGATGGTCTCGGAAATCACGCCGTTACTCATCATCACCAAACTCGAACAATATGATTACGCCGGCGCAACGGCCATTGCTGTCGTCATGCTGGTTATTTCATTCATTCTTCTGCTGATCATCAACCTGTTGCAATGGTGGGTTCGCCGTCGCAGCACAAAAGTATAAAAGGAAAGTCATGACTGCCATCCCGTTACCCCAAGCCTCTCCGGCGCCGCACAAGGTGGTTACGCAGGAATCACCGTGGGCGCGCTGGACACTCATCCTGCTGGCCCTCTCCTTCCTGTCGCTTTTTCTTTTACTGCCCCTGGTAGCAGTTTTCTTTGAGGCACTGAGAAAAGGATGGGAAGTTTATCTTGCAGCCATCACTGAACCCGATGCCCTCGCCGCCATCCGCCTGACCCTGATTGCAGCCGCCATTGCCGTACCGCTCAACCTGATATTCGGTATCGCAGCCGCCTGGGCAATTGCCAAATTCGAGTTCCGCGGCAAAAGTATCCTCACCTCCCTGATCGATCTGCCATTCTCCGTCTCTCCCGTCGTCGCCGGATTGATTTACGTACTGATATTCGGCCTGCAGGGCTGGATCGGTCCATGGCTGCGGGAGCATGATCTTTCCATCATTTTTGCCGTGCCCGGCATCGTTCTGGCAACGATTTTCGTGACTGTGCCGTTCATTGCACGTGAGCTGATTCCACTGATGCAGGCACAGGGAAGCGAGGAGGAAGAAGCCGCCATCATTCTGGGCGCAAGTGGCTGGCAGACACTGTGGTACATCACGCTTCCCAACATCAAATGGGGATTGCTGTATGGCACCATTCTCTGCAACGCCAGAGCAATGGGCGAATTCGGCGCCGTCTCGGTCGTTTCCGGACATATTCGCGGCCTGACCAACACCCTTTCCCTGCACGTCGAAATTCTCTACAACGAATACAACTTTGTTGCTGCTTTTGCAGTGGCTTCCTTGCTGGCGTTACTTGCACTGATTACGCTGGTACTGAAAACGCTGGTTGAAGCAAAAGTGGCACAACAAACCTCCAGAGGAAATCATTCATGACTATCGAAATACATAATCTATCCAAGCAATTCGGCTCTTTCACCGCACTGAACGACATCAATCTGAAAGTCAACCCGGGAGAGCTGCTCGCGCTGCTGGGCCCCTCCGGATCCGGTAAAACCACACTGCTGCGGGTCATTGCCGGCCTTGAAACAGCCGATTCCGGGCAGGTGCTGTTCAATCAGGAAGATTCAACCGACAAACACATTCGTGATCGGCATGTCGGGTTTGTCTTCCAGCATTACGCGCTTTTTCGCAATATGACCATTTTCGAGAATGTGGCTTTCGGCTTGCGTGTACGCCCCAGAAAACAGCGTCCCAGCACCCGGGAAATCCATCGACGCGTGACCGAGCTGCTGCAACTGGTGCAACTCGACTGGCTGGCAGATCGTTATCCGCACCAGCTTTCCGGGGGGCAACGCCAGCGCATCGCACTGGCACGGGCACTGGCAGTCGAACCCAGTGTTCTGTTACTGGATGAGCCTTTCGGTGCGCTGGACGCCAAGGTGCGCAAGGAGCTGCGTGCCTGGCTGCGCAAACTGCACGACGACATGCACATTACCAGTGTCTTCGTGACACATGATCAGGAAGAAGCACTGGAAGTGGCAGATCGGATCGTCGTCATGAACCGGGGCCGTATCGAACAAATCGGCACTCCCGATGAAGTCTATGAGAAACCGGCCAACCCGTTCGTATATGAATTTCTTGGACACGTCAATCTGTTCCACGGGCGTGTGCATCAGGGCCATGCATGGATTGGCGATCTCGAAGTCGATGCCCCGGAGTACTCAGAAGCGGAAGATCTCAGTGCCATCGCCTATGTGCGGCCGCATGACATCGAAGTGGATCGGACATTAAACGGTGAATCAGCTCTGGCTGCCCATATCGTCCATATTCTCGCTATCGGGCCGGTCGTACGGCTGGAGCTGGCAGGCAAAGACAATCAAAGTACAAACAGCATTTATGCCGAGATCAGCAAAGAACGTTTTCGTGAATTGCAACTGGCAAGAGGAGATCAGGTTTTCATCAAGCCGCGCAAGCTCGATCTGTTTCCCAACCATACCCAAAACGGATCGATACATTGATGACAGCCTCTGAAAAAACAGCTTTGCCGGAATTACCCTATCTGCGCACGACAATCAGCAACGTTGTCATTGAGTTGCGTAATTTACGCGAGACTTCACTGGAGCATCGGCAGAGACTCAACAACCCGCCCAAACTTCCCTCACGCAAAACGCTGGCGGACATCATCGACAAATTGAGTGCCGCATTGTTTCCCAACCGCCTGGGTCAACCCGATCTGACCGGAGAAAGTATCGATTACTTCGTAGGGTACACACTGGATACCGCCCTGCGCGATCTGTCGGCAGAGGTAATCCGGGAGCTCCATTTCGCTTCCGGGCTCGAAGCTATCAGCCATACGGTTCGAGAGCGGGCGGTGGAAATCACGCATGTATTTGCCGGGCAGTTGCCTGCCATACGCCATATTCTGGACAGTGACATTCGTGCAGCCTATGAAGGCGATCCGGCTGCACACAATATCGACGAGGTACTGGTCTGCTACCCAGGTATCACCGCCATCATCCATTATCGGCTGGCACATGAACTGCACAAGCTGGGAGTCCCTCTGATTGCACGCATGATTTCAGAAATCGCGCATTCTCTGACTGGCATAGAAATACATCCCGGAGCCCGGATTGGTGACAGTTTCTTCATAGATCACGGAACCGGAGTCGTCATCGGGGAAACGGCCATCATCGGTCGTAAAGTACGCCTGTATCAGGCAGTCACTCTAGGCGCCAAACGTTTCCCGGTAGATGAACAAGGTGCCTTGATCAAGGGAAATCAACGTCATCCAGTCGTCGAAGACGATGTCGTGATCTATGCGGGAGCGACCATCCTCGGGCGTATCACTATCGGACATGGCTCCACGATAGGCGGAAATGTCTGGCTGACACACGACATCCCCCCCGGGAGTCATATCACCCAGGCGCAGATGCGCCATGAAAAAGTACCCGGTTAATTTCAATTGCATATCTTTATTTCGTATATGCGAATAACGCCGGATTATTCAGAATAGTTCGGTGACACAAAACGCTGTTTTTTCCCAACAATCTTCAGGAGAATTTAAATGACTGATATTCATCAGGCACAGACCGCATTAGGTGATGTTGCGGCCCGTACACTTGCCAACGCGACTAAAACCATTCCCATGATGGGCACGATCACGCCACGGTGGCTGACTCATCTGCTGCAGTGGGTTCCGGTCGAGGCAGGTATCTACCGCGTCAATAAAGTCAAAGATCCTGACGAGGTTGAAGTCGACTGCTCCAACAAGGATGAGCGCGAATTACCTGCCACTTACGTAGATTATGAGGAATGGGGGCGTGAGTATGTACTCAGTGCAGTCAATACCGTGCTGGATGTTCACACTCGCGTCGCCGATCTTTACAGCAGCCCGCACGATCAGACCCGCGAGCAGCTCCGGCTGATCATTGAAACCATCAAGGAACGCCAGGAAAAAGAACTGGTGAACAACAAGGAATACGGTTTGCTCAACAATGTTGCCAAGAACATGAAGATCAAAGTGCGTACAGGCGCACCCACCCCGGATGATCTGGATGATCTGATCTCGCTCGTCTGGAAGGAACCGGCCTTCTTTCTGGCACACCCCAAAGCCATTGCGGCATTTGGCCGGGAATGCACACGGCGGGGCGTACCTCCTCCCACCGTATCGATGTTCGGCTCACAATTCCTTACCTGGCGCGGGCTGCCCCTCATTCCATGCGACAAAATAGGCATTACCGGAGGGAAAACAAGTATCCTGCTGCTACGCACGGGTGAAAGCCGGCAAGGGGTGGTGGGACTCTATCAGCCGGGACTGCAAGGCGAACAGGGCATGGGATTATCTTTACGTTTCATGGGGATCAACCATAAGGCCATCGCTTCTTATCTGGTTTCACTGTATTGCTCACTGGCCGTGTTGACTGAAGATGCACTCGGTGTTCTGGAAAATGTCGAAGTGGGTAAATACCATGAATACAAATGAGTTCAACCAGTGGATAGATAAAGTATCGGGTGAGGCATCCGCTTATGTACCCGATATCGAATCACTGACGCAAATGGGCAATGCGTTATTCAACACTCCTCCGCTTTCCCGATCGACCGAACCGCCTGCTTTGACGGTTCCCGGTGCTGAAGTCAGTCATTCACGCCCAGCCACCGGGTCGAGCTACCCTTCGACCATTCCACTGCCTTGCGAAGCGGAACTGAAAGCCCTGTTCACACCGAATCAGTATCGTGCACCGGCGCATACCGGACTGTCTGGTTCAGATCATTCCAATCATCCACAACGTGGGGCCTCATTTTATTTCCTCGATAAAGGGATAGCACCCGAGCGCCATGACCGGACAGCACAAATTCCTGCTACCCATCCCCCCTTCGATATCCATGCGATCCGGCGTGATTTCCCCATTTTACAGGAACACGTCAATGGGCATTCCCTGGTCTGGCTGGACAATGCCGCGACGACACAGAAACCTCAGGCAGTCATCGATCGGCTAACCTATTTCTACACGCACGAAAATTCCAATATTCACCGGGCCGCACATGAACTGGCAGCCCGTGCGACAGATGCGTATGAGGAATCGAGGAATAAGGTTCACCAGTTTCTCAACGCCTCATCCACCGATGAAATCATCTTTCTGCGGGGAACGACGGAAGCGATCAACCTCGTTGCCCAAAGCTGGGGACGTCAGCATATCAGCGCCGGAGACGAGATCATCATTACCTGGCTGGAACATCATGCCAATATCGTTCCATGGCAGATGCTGTGTAATGAAACAGGTGCCCGATTGCGCGTGGTACCGGTCGATGAGGATGGACAGGTTTTGCTGGAAGAATATCAAAAGCTGCTCAACTCACACACCAGACTCGTTGCATTCTCACAGGTTTCAAATGCACTCGGTACCATCACGCCCGCCAGACAAATGGTGGAAATGGCACACCGCGTCGGTGCACGTGTACTGGTCGACGGCGCACAGTCGGTTTCACACATGCGGGTCGACGTCCAGCAACTCGATTGTGACTGGTTCGTTTTTTCCGGGCATAAGGTATTCGGCCCGACCGGTATTGGTGTTTTATATGGCAAGGCGGAACTGCTCAACGACACGCAGCCATGGCAGGGAGGCGGCAATATGATCCAGGATGTCACTTTCGAAAAGACAGCCTATCACGGTGCCCCTGCCCGATTCGAGGCGGGAACCGGCAATATTGCCGATGCAGTAGGATTAGGCGCCGCAATCGACTATGTGGAACGTATCGGTCTTGAAAATATCAGCCGTTACGAGCACGAATTGCTGGCCTATGCCACCGGGTGTCTCAAATCGATAGCAGGGCTGCGGCTCATTGGTACGGCACCAGATAAAGCCGGCGTACTGTCTTTTACCCTGAAGGATTTCTCTTCGGAAGAAGTCGGTACCGCGCTCAATCGTGAAGGTATTGCCGTCCGCGCCGGCCATCACTGTGCACAACCTGTTCTGCGTCGCTTCGGCGTGGAAAGTACCGTCCGCCCCTCGCTGGCTTTTTATAACACATATACGGATATCGACAGGCTGGCCGCTGCCATAGACCGTATCCGGGGAAAGAAGAACGCATTCTGAACACCATGCGGTACAGATAACGGGCCTGCATGACTTCTGTACCGCATTCACTCCACGATCACAACACGTATCGACAACAGGTATAAACACGTGAATTTTCAGCAACTTCGCATCATCAGTGAAACAATTCGGCAGAATTACAATTTGACGGAAGTAGCCAATGCCCTGTTTACCTCGCAATCCGGGGTCAGCAAGCATATCAAGGATCTGGAAGATGAACTAAACGTCGACCTGTTCATCCGGAAGGGCAAACGACTGACCGGACTGACTGCACCGGGCAAGGAACTGGCCAAAATCGTTGACCGCATTCTGCTGGATACCAGAAATATCAAACGACTGGCAGAACAGTTCAGTCAGCATGACCAGGGTGAACTGACCGTGGCCACCACCCACACCCAGGCACAATATGCCTTACCGGATGTTGTCGGGCAGTTCAAAAAAATATTCCCCAAAGTTCATCTCGTACTTCACGAATCCAGTCCCGGCGAGATCGTATCCATGCTGCTGAATGGCCAGGCGGATATCGGCATCGCAACAGAAGCGCTGGAGAGTACTTCTGAACTGGTATCGTTTCCGTACTACACCTGGCATCATGCGGTCATCGTACCAGCAGGGCATCCGCTGCAATCGGTACACCCGCTCACGCTCGAAGCTGTTGTGCAATTTCCGATCATTACCTATCACAAAGGTTTTACCGGGCGTTCCCGAATCGATCAGGCATTCTCCCGTGCCGGACTGATGCCCAATATCGCCATGTCCGCCCTCGATGCGGATGTCATCAAAACCTATGTCGCTCTGGGCATGGGCATTGGTATCGTTGCATCTGTCGCATTTACACCAGAACGGGACACCAAACTGATCAAACTGGATGGTTCCCATCTGTTCGAGCAGAATACCACCTGCATATCCATACGACGTAACCACTATTTGCGCGGATACGCCTACCGGTTCATCGAGCTGTGCATCCCTTCACTGAGCAGAGATACTATCTGCTCAGAAATACAGCAGAACGGCTACTGATACGAAATTGGTAGAGTCCATATCCCAGCGTTTCAAATGACTGATTGGGGCCGTCGTATAGCGTAAACTCTTACAGTTCGGCGCGTTCAGAACTTCATGGATGGTTGTCCGGCTGACACAGAAGCGTTCTGCCAGCTGTGTTATTTTCCAGAGTCAAATTTAATAAAGATGCAAAATTTCCTGATGATCCGGTAAAGTCAGGCATGTGCATCTATGTACGTTCATCTGCAGTATTTTTCTGAGTACTGTAAATAACACTAGAAATTCTTATATATAAAAGAAGAAGGGGAAATTGCGTGTTTAAAAGAGTCGGTATTTTTGTTGCGCTCGTTACATTGAGTTTGATATTTAATCAACCCGCCACGGCTGGCAGAACCGTAGAGGATTTTCAGGTTTGGGGAAATATTACTGCACTTGGTAATTTTGGCTTCATCAATCCGGGCAACCCCGATTTGAAAAAATTCAGATGGTGGATGGAAGGACAGGGGCGATTCGGTAATGATTCCTCACAGTTTACGCAGGCTATCATCCGCCCGGGTTTGGGCTATGCGATCACTGATAAAATCATCATCTGGGCGGGCTATGCCTGGATTCCCTCGGATGAACCGCTGGTACCAAAGTCAGGGCTCCCGTTCGATGAGCATAGAATCTGGCAGCAGGTAACCTGGGCGGATGAATTTTCTTTCGGTAAATTGTCATTGCGCAGTCGCTTTGAGCAGCGCTTCTTTGATCACAATGCACCTGTTTCTGGTAGTGACGATGTGGCTTACCGTTTCCGTCAGCTGGTAAAACTGGCGATTCCAATAGCCATGATCGATCCCAATCTTACTTTTATCATTCAGAATGAATTGTTCATCGGGTTGAACACGGTTAGTAATCCGGGTTTTATTTCCCGTGGCTTCGATCAGAATCGCGCTTTTGTGGGTCTGGGTTACAAAGTTCATCGGAACGCGACTGTTGAACTGGGTTATATGAACCAATTCATTGACAGGCGCCATAATCCTCGTCCTGATCAAATGATGCACAATTTTGCAGTTAACCTGTTTCTGAATTTCTAATATGCAAAGTCATTAATCCAGAGAGGTAATCACTATTATTTGCGCGGATGCCTGCCAGTTCATCGAGCTGTGCATCCCTTCACTGAGCAGAGATCATCTGCTCAGAAATACAGCAGAACGATTACTGAAACCAGCTGGTCTTTTCCGGATTCTCGTTCGGAGTACGATTATCTGCATTGTCCGAGGTACGGTTATCTGTATCAGAAGGCCAGGAAGAAAATGGAAACGGGCGTTGTTCGCTGTTGAATGTCAGGAACAGACTGATCTGGTAATCATACATTGCCAGCTGGCGGCCCAGTTTAAGCAGTCGGGTATTGGCCTGCCCGGTCAGGACAGTCGATCCGAGCTGAAACAGGGCCAGCAGCACGATCAGAAATTTCACACTCCCCTGGATAAACATGAACAGCAACATAAAAAGTACACGAATCCAGGTTTCAGTACTCTGCAATCGTTGTTTTACTTCGTCGTTCATAAAGTGATGTCTCAAACGGGTTGATGAATTCGGCTATATATTTACTACTTTCAATCGGTGCGGGATTTGCTCATTCTTTTCTGCAGGATCTTGAGTATCTCCTGCAGAAAATGTATTGACCAGGTCACACCAAAACCGGTAACTTCCGTACCCACCGCACCCAGTCCATCCTGATGACGGCAAGCAGAAAGATCCATGTGCAGCCAGGGAATATCATTCACAAAATGCCGCAGAAAACAGGCGGCAAGAATATGGTCAGCTTCGCTTTCTATAGTGCACTGTTTGATATCAGCGATTTTGCTGTCGAGATCAGCCTCGTAATCACTGTCCACCGGTAATACGCACACCCGCTCGCCACTTGACCGGCCAACAGCTACCGCATTCTGCGCCAGATAATCCCGATTGGTGAAAACTCCGCTGTAACGTGATCCCAGCGCGGTAATCAGACTGCCCGTCAGCGTGGCGTAATCGATGATCAGATCCGGTTTTTCCCTGGCGGCGAGTGTCAGCGTATCAGCCAGCACCAGACGGCCTTCGGCGTCGGTATGAACGATTTCTATGGTCATGCCATTCAGAGCGGTGATCACATCGTTTTGCTTGAATGCCGCAGGACTGATGTGATTCTGTGCGATGGCAAGCCAGCAGTCGATATTGATCGGCAGATCGGCTCGCGTAGCTGCCAGCAGCACACCGAGCGCCACTGCAGAACCATTCATATCCTCATGCATGCCATACATATAGCGTGCCGGTTTCAGATTATGACCGCCGGTATCGAAGCAGATCCCCTTCCCCACCAGCGCAATCGTTTTACCGGTTTCCCCGTGCTCTGCGGTTCTGCGCAAATGGACGATCGCTGCATCGTCCGTGAGGCTGCCCTGGGCAACGGCACTGAATGCACCCGCTCCCAGTTCGCGCAATCGGGACAGCTCATATTCCTCATATTGCCAGTTCTCACTGGCGGCCAGCTTTCTGATCTGCTCGCGGTAAGTTCTGGGTGTCAGTTCATTAGGTGGCAGAATGGTCAATCCTCTGGCAAGAAAATTTCCCTCTGCCTGCGCACATTGCATGGCAAACCCGGTGGAATCCACCATCCCGTGCAGGCAAATTCGCTCCAGAGGCTTATCGTCCGGCTTACGCTGCTTGCGTACCGGCAGAATTGCTCCATTGACCCAGGCAACATACACTGCAAGCTCAGCCAGATGACGCCTTTGAGCATCATCCCCATAAACAGCGAGATGGATTTCGGCCGGGTGTTCATTCAGCAGCAACTGCATGGCCTTGCGCAGACTGGTCTGCTGCTCGAACAGCGATTTACCGGGATCCACCATCACCCAGGCATACAACCCTCCATGCTGCAAACTGGCCGACAAAGGCGTTTCAGCCAGCCGGTTTACCGGTATACCCTGCCGTTGCAGCAAATCATTCAATACCTGCTCGGCAGGCAATTGATATTTCCCGGGGATTTTGTCTGTCTTGGGAAAGATAATCAGTAAGTGAGAAGCCCGGGTTGATTCGTCGAAAGTGTTATCGTTTTGTATAAGTGTGGCGAGCATTGGTTTCCGGCCGGGTGGCACTCCCAAAAAGCCCACCGGCATCATTGTCAAAATAACGTTGTATTATATCCGCTTGATTCACCCTTTCAGGATTATTCATGTATCAGTACCTCGACCTGATGCGACATGTGTTGCAATACGGCCATAAAAAGAGTGATCGCACCGGCACCGGCACACTCTCCGTTTTTGGCTATCAGATGCGCTTTGATCTGCAAACGGGTTTCCCGCTGGTGACAACCAAGAAATGTCATGTCAAATCGATCATTCATGAACTGCTATGGTTTCTGCGCGGTGAAACCAACATCGATTACCTGAAAAGAAACGGGGTTTCCATCTGGGATGAATGGGCAGATGAAAACGGTGATCTGGGCCCGATCTACGGCCATCAGTGGCGATCCTGGGCAGCTTCCGACGGCACTGTCATTGACCAGATATCGCAAGTGATCCAGCAAATCAAAGAAACACCGGACTCACGCCGGATGATCGTCTCCGCATGGAATGTAGGTGATCTCGACAAAATGAAGCTCGCCCCCTGTCACGTACTGTTCCAGTTTTACGTGGCGGATGGCAGACTCTCCTGCCAGCTTTACCAGCGCAGTGCCGATATCTTTCTGGGCGTTCCCTTCAACATTGCCTCTTATTCACTGCTGACACTGATGATTGCACAATGTTGCGACCTGCAGCCCGGCGAATTCGTCCATACCTTTGGTGATGCGCATCTGTATCTGAACCACCTTGAACAGGCGCGGTTGCAACTGGAACGCGAACCCAGAGCACTCCCAGTCATGCAACTGAATTCAACAGTCAGAAATATCTTTGATTTCGGATACGAGGATTTTACCTTGCACGATTATGATCCTTACCCGCCTATCAAGGCACCGGTGGCCGTATGACCATCCCGCCGCTTTTACCCCCCCGGCTGGCGATTCTGGCTGCTGTTTCAGCCAACCGGGTAATCGGGCTGAATAATACGCTGCCTTGGCATCTGCCGGCTGATCTCAAGCATTTCAAGCAACTGACCACCGGCCAGATCGTCGTGATGGGGCGCCGGACGTTTGATTCGATTGGCAGGCCACTGCCTGATCGTACCAATGTCGTGCTCACCCGGCAACGTCACTTTGATTGGCCCGGTATCCTCACGGCAGGTTCGATACAGGAAGTGCTGGAGCATTTTTGTGGTGACGATCGGCAGATCTTCATCATTGGTGGTGCTGAAATCTATCAGCAGACGTTGCCGTTCTGCCAGCGTTTATATCTGACCGAGATTCAGCAGGATTTCGCAGGAGATACTTTTTTTCCGGAGTATGATCGTGATGACTGGCGGGAAACCTCTCGTGAAACGCATCATGCCTCGGACAGCGGCATCGAATATCATTTCGTGGTATTGGATCGCAAGCAGCCGATCAATGCAGGTGCCTGTTCAACAAATTTATCCTGACTTTGAACGGTATCGATCTCACTGATCGGCGGTAAACGCTTATCACAACACCTTGCCTGTTTTGGGAGAAATCAGCGATTCAGTCTCGATTCGTACATGCCATTTCTCCATCCACTCACCCAGCGCTTCGGCCGGCATCGGTCGCGAGATGAAATTACCCTGTGCCAGATCACAACCGGTCTGGCGCAGTAATTCCCAGTCTTCACGATCCTCCACCCCTTCAGCAACGGCTTCCATATTCAACTGCTTTGCCAGGGCCAGACTGGCATCATATATCGCGCGCAGTGTTTCATCGCCCGAGGCCCGATGTACGAACCCCTGATCGATCTTGAGTTCATCAAACGGAATATCCCGCAATTGTGTCAATGAGGAATGGCCGGTACCAAAATCATCGATAGACAAATGAAAACGTTTCAGACGCAAGCGGGTTAAAATCTCCAGCGAGACACGCACATCCCCCATCAGCTGGCTTTCAGTGATTTCCAGTACGATTTTGCCGGGAAGAATTTCAGCCTCGGCAGCCAGCCTTACCACAGCATCCTGAAAATCGAGCGATGTCAGATTATCCATCGATACATTGACGGCCACTTTCAGCTCATATCCGCTTTGCTGCCATACTTTCGCCTGGATGAAAGCCCGGCTGAGCACGGTGTGAGTCAGCCGGCCGATCAGACCGTTTTCCTCTGCCACGCCGATAAACTGATCGGGATAAACCATTCCATCCACGGGATGATGCCAGCGCACCAGTGCCTCGACACCGGCAATCGCACCGGTATCGACCCGAACCTTGGGCTGGTAATAATTGATCAATTGACCGGAATCGATGGCGGTTCTGACTGTGTCGGCATCATAGATTTTTCGGGTATTTCTTTCCCCGCTCCGCATGGATGACGGCACATCCAGCTTCATCAGCAGCATACGCAAACTTTCGGGTTGTACCGGCTTTTGCAGGTAACCCAGAATAGGGATCCGATGTGCCTGCACCAATTTCTCTGTCGTTCTGAGCATTCGCTCATCCTCGCCACTGACGAGAATCAGGCTGCCGGAAAACTTTCGTTCGACCAGATGACGAACGAATTCGATACCATCCATACCGGGCATGTTGAGATCCAGCAGAATCAAACCGGGCCGGGTTGCGACATCATCCAGCAACTTCAAGGCATCTACTCCGTTTTCACAACAAATGACGGATGAAAACCCCATATTCGCCAGCATTCGCATCAGCAGTTTCAGTATGAACGGATCATCATCCAGGATCAGGATTCTGGTGGTGAATATGTCAGCCTTCATTCTGAAAACCTCAAGTAAGAGTGCTTGGATGCACAGATGGATAACAGCTTAACCTGTCGATAAACATTGCGTCAGAATATCAATACTCCTGGCACCGGCAAAGATGACAATCTAAAACAGAATCAGCCCTGTTTCACTATATTCTCGAACACCAACAACAATATATAAAAAAGACTAAATATTTAGCACTACTGAAATATCCATGCGCGCCGGGTGGTCAGTAATTCGGCTGGAGAATCGCCAATTATCATTGGATACAGGTTGCGTCTGATCTGTTACACCCGGCTGGGTCAACCTGCCAAAGCATTAATTACTTACCAGCGTTGCCGTCACACGTTTCTTTCTCATCTGGGCACCAGTCCCAGTCAGGAAATCCAACTTCTCTACCAGTCACTGACAACAGATTTGCGTACCGAGTAGTCCTGGCATTCCGGGTATGACGATCTCATACCACCCGCACTTCGGATAGATACTCCGTCAGGTAGCCTGAAATCAGGAAAGACATCTTCTATAGATAGTCGATATGTCCACGTGACGGGTCATGCAAGTACCAGAAAAATATCCCTCTCGCCTTCTTGTCCTTTGACTATTTTCCAATCTGTAACCGATATGTAACGCCTGGTTTGCCACAATCCTACCTCTTGTCATATTTCCGGGAATGAAACGGCTATCCGGATCTGTTACAGGAAATGAAATATGAAATTTACATTCAAGAGCGAATTAAACGCCTGATTCATAACATTCAACAGAGGAGAAAGTAAAATGGAGCTCGAGTTCGGTTGTGGATTCCCCACACATGATTCTCATCCATTGCACCATCTGAAAAGGTCGTGCAAAACATTATCGACTGGAATAGCCTGGTCGATGGCCACCCTCGCATTGCTGTTACTGTTTTCCGGAACCACAGCGGCAGCAGGAAATTTACACAACATCGTCATATATGCTGAAAGACTGCCCGGTAACCTCTATGGATACCGCATGGCCGGACACATAGTCAGACAACCGGATGGAACACAGATTGATATCACAAACCGTTATGTCACCAGTACCGCCACAATTCCGGGGCCGACCATCATTCTGGACGAAGGGGATATAGCCGACATCGAACTCCTGCATCAGTTCGATCCGCATACCCCCTTCCAGGAGCATGTCAGCCTGCATGTCCATGGTGTGCATTACGATCGGGAAAGTGACGGCACGCTGAAATACATCAATCTGTACAAGGATGAGAGTGCTGTTCCTCACCTCTCCTACGTTTATCGCTGGAATGCCGCACCCGGTACAGCCGGAACCTGGCCCTACCATGACCACAACATGGAGAACCACAACGGAGCAGAGGACAAAGGTTTGTTCGGTGCTCTTATCGTTCGTTCAGCTGCGGAAGCCAGACAGGCCAAAACCAGCAGCAATCGGGCTCATGTTTCACCGAATGTTGCCAAGGATTACGTGTTCTACCTGGGTGACGATGCCTTCTGGGCCATGGAAATCGATAACGCCACCGGCAAGCAGACTGCTCTGGGTACGAACCCTCCACTTACTGCACAGCGCAATACCAATGTCAGATTCCATCTGATTGCACTCGGCACCAACTTTCATCAGTTCGAACTACCGAAGTATCAGTGGACCGATCCAGGCACACGCAACACGATCAACCGGAAAGTCCTCGGGCCACTCGAAAAGCACGTCTTTACAGTCAAAGCGACCCATTCCTCGCGCTACCAGGATACTGCCTTCGCCAGCAGATTACTGGGGATGCGGGGTGACTTCATCGTCACCCGTTGATCGCGCACATATTGATCTGTTTCTCAAATCAAGGAAAAAAAATGAGATCCAACACTTTTATACAATTTGCAGCAACGCTGGTTGCATTCGTTGCTGCCTGCCTGTTTCCCTCCTGGTCGATGGCAGCGACCCACAACGTCGTACTATCGGCTGAAACCTTGCCAAACGGCCAACCCGCCTATAAATTGCTCAGCCACACCAGCAGTAACGGTACCGTACCAGGCTATGCAACCGAGGCCACTATTCCCGGCCCGACACTGTTCATCAAAACAGGGGATAAAATCAATGTTCAACTTACCAACAATACTCAGTCCCCGGTCAATTTCACTGCCCCCGGTCTTTCAACGGGTAATAGTGCCCTGGCTGCTCCGGGACAAACAAAAAGCTACCGGCTGAATGCCAGAAAAGCCGGTACTTTTGCTTACCATGACGAGAAAGCACCGATGCTGGGCTTATTCGGTGCGATCGTGGTCGATGAATCGAATGGCCATGTTCAAAGTTATGTGGATGGCGATGGCACTATCGTTTCCACCAAACGCTCTCAACTGAGCAAGGAATTCGTGCTGTTCATGGTCGGCTCCACTTTTTGGGGAACCGAGATCAGTCGTAATGGCAATCAGCAGCCTCTGTGGGCCAATCCTGATCTGGGTGCCTATCAGGACGATCTCCTCCGTTTCCATGTACTCGCAGTAGGCCCTGGACATACTTTCCATCTGCATGCACACCGCTGGATCGAACCCGGCAGTACTCAGAAAGCACCCCATATCATCGATACCCATATCCTGGATGACCTGAACAACAGCCATGTCTTCACCATCAAGGCTGGAACCGGTGTCGGCCCGGGTGTCTGGCAACTTCACTGCCATCTGATATCGCACATGCAATCCGGGATGAACAGCCGCATTCATGTGGTTGCCCGTGACTCAGGACAGTCTGCAGACAGTATCGTTGGTGCATCTCCCAGCGGAGCCATTTTTCTCAATGATAGCGATCAGCCCGGACTGGTCACATTTATCGTAAGTGATGAACCTGCCGGCTGGTTCAGAAGTGCTCGCGGTGATGCACTGAGCCCGGTGACCCATACCAAATCACTGGAAATCATCCCTCCGGGCAGCAGTGTTCACTTCGTCATGTCGGATACTGCAGGTGTGCACACCATCACCAGTCTGTTGTGGCCAAGCGAAGCCGGACATAACGACCATGGCGGTGATCATTTCATGATTCCGTTCGATGAAACCAAGGCTTACCGGGGTGGCGCCATCCTCAAACTCAACGTACCTGGTCTGTACGTGTTCACCTGCAAGATCCATCCCTTCATGTTTGCCGCTGTGATTGTCGATGATCCGGCAACAGACGGTCTGGATCTGGGCAACACCATCGATCTGATTTCAGGGGTCAAAAATTTACCGACCAGCAGTGATCTCGCCACACGTTTACTGCATACCTTCTTTGTGACAACCGTACCAAAGAACTGGCAGGACTTTACTTCTCCCAATCCCTGGAAGATCGCTTATCCGAATGTGGATGTCATCGTGGATATCGGTAAAGTTTCACTGCCAGCTGTGTTGAATGCGCGTTATGGTAACGATATCAGCCTGTCACCCTTACCTAGTCCAGCGGTACCAGGTATAGGGGAAGTCTGGGTCGATACCCAGTTCGAGAAAACTGCCGGCAAAACCAAGCCAGGTACCATCACTGTAGTTGACACCAGTAACTGGACGCTCAAGCGAAAAATTGCCCTGCCACAAATCAATATGAACAATCCGCACAACATGTGGCCTAATCGCGATCATTCGATTGTCTATACCACTCAGTGGTTCGACAACAAACTGACCGCGATCAAACAGAAAACGGGCAAACTGGCCAGTAACGTCCAGGTGGGTGATTCACCTTCTCATGTCATGACACTGCCTGACACGGATGATATTACCGTGGCCATCAACGGTGAGAATGACATCGTTATCATTCCGGCTGGCACAACCAAGGTGAACTATGCCTTACTGACACAGAGTCATGGACAGGCACCTGGTAACCCTCACGGTCACTGGATTTCAGCAGACGGCAAACGCATCATCACACCCAATATCAATACTCATGATGCGGGCTTCTATGATGTCGAGGATGGCAAAATCGTTGCCAGGACGGCTACCGGCGAAGGACGGCCAGGCGCGCATCCGATTGCAATCGGTATGCTGCCGGATTCCAGCAAGGTATACGCGGCCAACTTACTGCATCACAGCGTCAGTGTCATGGATGGGGACGGCAACTTCATCAAAAACATCAATCTGATCGAGCATTACGATCCGATTTCCGGTGCAATCAACGGGCCAATCGGAATATTGCCGATCCAGTCACCAGTATCACCTGATGGCAAAGTCATGGTAACGGCTTCTTATGGGGGTCAGATTGTCGTGATCGATACGAGAACGGACAGCATCGTCAAGTCATTGCCGTGCGATCCCGGTTGCCATGGGGCCAATTTCGGAGCAAAAAAAGGTGGAGGATACTACGCCTATATCACCAACAAATTCTCCAATCGGCTGATCGTAGTCGATCCGGATCCAAACGGTGATGGTGATCTGAGTGATGCTGAAATTGCCGGTGCTGTTACGCTGGTGGCCGATCACCGTGTGCCAAAGGACGACAAGATCAGCAGTCTGGCGGGTTTTGGCGGCCAGGGAATAGTGGCGTTACCCAACGTCTATAACGGCTGGGTACAAAATCTCAACTCTCAATGGTCAGCCGGTCTCACTGATCAGCAACGTAATCCGGTTCAGTAACCCTCTGATGAACTGAGCACTCCAGGCTGGGAGCAAGTAGCACACTCCCGGCCTGTCTCGCACTGTAACCCTTCTGTTCGTTCGTATTGCACGCAATCCCGACCTCGGGTTCATCGACACAGAAACCCGTCCCGATCAGAGATACGCCAGTTTTCAACTATTTTCCAGATCAGCCAGTTTCCGGCCAGTAAGGTAGCCAGCTTAAAACCCTGGTGGAATTTCTGTTCCTGCCATCAACTTTAATGTTGTTCTTCCCACTCACCGGCATAGCGAATAGGTGGGTAATATCCGCCACGCAGTTCTGGCCATACGGTGCCCGCCTTACAAGCTGTTTTTCATGTATGCCCTGCCGGAACAATTCTGAGCAATGAACAGGATTGACAATCTTTTACCATCACTATAGTCTTTACTTTTTTTAATTGGTAAAGAGAATGAGCAAAGTCAGTGCAAAACGGCAGATCACCTTGCCGGTTGATCAATGTCAGGCATTGGGTATTCAACCCGGAGACGAAGTCGAGATTTTCATTTACGATGGGCACTTGACTCTTGTGAAAAAAATGCCGGGCAGTGCGTATGGCTTATTACGTGACGTTAAACCGAAATCTGATATCAGTGACGAGGAATCCCGGCAGAGCGCTATCGTATGATTGCGCTCGATACCAATGTCCTGTTGCGGTATTTATTGCAGGACGATCCGGATCAGTCCCCTAAAGCTGCACAATTGATTGCCTCACACGCAATCGTCCTTATCCCCGATATAGTCCTGGTTGAGACGATCTGGACGCTGAAAGGTAAAAAATATCAGCTTGGTAAACCTGAATTGATCCATGTTGTAAAGGCATTACTTGAAGAATCGGGTATTTGCTTTGAAAACAACCAAGCTGTTTGGCAAGCGTTGAACGACTACCGGAAAGCCGATGCCATTAATGGCAAACAGGCTGATTTTTCAGATGCCCTGATTGCCAGAAAAGCCAGGTTCACAGCAAAAACCAGATCAACACCGCTGATTGGCATCTATACCTTCGACATGGCAGCACAGCAACTGCCCGGAATGTTGCCGATATAAATCCCGGGTAAGGTGGGCAATGCCCACCTTACCCGGCTCTTCCGAAATACTAATACTCAAACTCAATCCGCAATGAACCCAAAAAAGTCCGGGGTGCACCGGGCGTAATAAAAACCCCGCTGTTTGTGCCAACAAAATACTTTTCATTAGAAATATTGTTCACGTTGAGCTGAGCAGTCACGAGTGTGGCACCTACTTTCATCTGGTAACTCGCCATGAGATTACCAATTACATACGCAGGCAACTGATAGGTATTGGCTGCATCACCCTGGCGCTTTCCAACACTGATAATACCGCCGCCCGGTTTCAGTCCGCGCAACAGCTCATTTTGAAAAATATAAGTACTCCATAAGCTACCAGTATGCTTTGCCGCTAAAAATAAGCGGTTGCCATGGGGCCAATTTCGGAGCCAAAGAAGGTGGAGGATACTACGCCTATATCACCAACAAATTCTCCAATCGGCTGATCGTAGTCGATCCAGATCCAAACGGTGATGGTGATCTGAGTGATGCTGAAATTGCCGGTGCTGTTACGCTGGTGGCCGATCATCGTGTGCCAAAGGACGACAAGATCAGCAGTCTGGCGGGTTTTGGCGGCCAGGGAATAGTGGCGTTACCCAACGTCTATAACGGCTGGGTACAAAATCTCAACTCTCAATGGTCAGCCGGTCTCACTGATCAGCAACGTAATCCGGTTCAGTAACCCTCTGATGAACTGAGCACTACAGGCCGGGAGCAAGTAGCACACTCCCGACCTGTCTCACACTGTAACTTCCCTTCTTACAGATCAAAGCACTCCCGCTAACTAAACAACCACCGGCTAAAGCCGGTGATTGTTTAGTCGCCGTACGGACGTAGCATTTCTCTTATGCAGCCAACGAATCACCCCAGTCACAAACAGTACAGGACAGGCTAACCCTGTCAAAAATACCAATATACGCCCCGTCATGCCAAACCCTTGGCCAGAATGCAAAGGCCATTGCCAATGCGTGAATACTTCGCCCGCCGTAGCATTTGGAAGAGCAGGATCATCAACATCAAGCACCTTGCCGGAATAACGATCCATGACGACGCATACCCGTTGCAACCAGCTTCCAGGACGGTCGACATCATCCTTGCACACAGTGTAAGTCGCCGTTTGTTCGGTAGCACCATAAGCACCGTAAATCCAGTGCGGACGGCCCTTTGGATAAAGCTGACCGGCGCGTGCGATGGCTTCGGCCATACTGATCGACTGTTTTCCCGGCATGGGCGTGGAGCGAAACCAATAGCGGTAAGTTACCGGAGAAAACACTTCCAATACCGGCACTACGTTGTGTGGCAAGACCATGTAAATACCGGAAAACAATACCGGCAGTAAAATCAATGTACTGTAAAAACCAGCTGTTTTATGCAAATCATAATTCAACCGTTCACCACTGGCCTTGCGCTTGATCATTAAAGCCTGTTGCCACTTTCCGGTCAACGGCCACCAGACAATCAAGCCAGTCAGCACTGAAATAATCAACAAAGCAGCGGAAAGGCCGACTATTACGGTGCTCAACTCCCCCTCTATCAATAAGGCATAATGCAATTCGAATACAAAACCGATAAAAGTAAGGGGAAATAAGCTGTCAGAGGTTTTCATCAGACGCTTGCCAAGAACTTTTAAAGAATAGGGATCAACATAAACCTGCCAGCTTTCGGTTTTTCCGCCAATGGATGACACCGAATAATTCAACCGAAAAGCAGCATTGTCGTTGCGGGGATAAGTTGCAAAAGTATGCTTGGCACCTTCCGGTACAGCGGATTTACCGATCTCAAAAATATCAGCTAACGGTTTGTACACTGCACCGCCTGTTGGTCGAACGACGGTTAGCAGCTTGGGGTTCAAAAGCTCATCGATTTCGGCATGAAAGACCAGAATACTGCCCGTGACACCGTAGATCGCCAATAAAAACCCTAGTACCAAACCCAACCATAAATGGATATCGAGCCAAAATTTACGGCGATCTTTAAGTTGAGTTAGCCGCTTACCAGTAAATTTCATGATTGCAGTCCATCATTGAATCCAGCAGGCCGGAATAACAGAGTGTCTGGATAAATTCATAAAACAGATCGCGCTGAAATGCCAAAGCTCAATCATCCATGTACCGCTTAACAGCATAGGTTGGAATTCCTTCGTCATCTCAACCTATGCGCTACAGGGCAATTTTTATTGAACCTAAAAAAGTGCGCGGAATGCCTGGATAAATGTTAGTTGCGCCGGCCGGTGAAGCATCGTAATAGGTTTTATCCAGAATATTGTTCACGTTGAGTTGTAAAAACAGTTCAGTTTTGCTGGTACGCCATCTATAACCCACCAATGCATCCCAGCGCACATAACCCGGCAACTCGAACGAGTTTGCATTGTCACCTTCGCGCTTGCCTATCAGAAAAACACCGGAACCTATATTCAGCCCTCTCAGCAAGCCTTGGGTAACATCATATTTCCCCCATAAGCTCCCGGCATGCTTGGGTACATTAGGTAGTTTGTGGCCTTGATTTCCTCGATTGTCTTTGGTGATTTCCGTATCGGTGTAACTATAACTGCCGATAACGCTCAAGTTCTCGGTGATACGGCCGGAAATATCGAATTCCACTCCCCGACTCCTTGCTTCACCAACAGGAATAACAAATTGCGGGTGTAATGGATCAGTTGTTGTTATGTTTTTTTTGGTTAAATCATAATAAGCGAGTGTCGTAATGAATTTGCCATCCATCCACTCCTTTTTTACTCCTGCTTCATATTGCGTCGCCGTCTGCGGCTTGAGTGGTTCATTGTTAAAACCCCGTCCGTTGTTAACGCCGAAAGATTCTACGTAATTACCGTAGATTGAAAGTGAAGGTTGAATCTGGTAAAGAATGCCGGCTCTGGGTGTAAATTTACTATCACTAAATACTTTATCCTGCGCCAATGCATAGGATGCAGCGCTCGAAGCCGATGCTCTGGTATCCGTCGCCCAATCTTGTCTACCACCGAATAGCAAGTGCAATTTGTCAAAGAAAGTCACTTGATCCTGAAAATATAGCCCGTACCAGTATTGCGAAGATCGACGATAGTCGTTCAGTTCATTTTGAAGCGGTACACGAACATCCGCATGAATCGGGTTATAAATATCAACTGTTGGGATAAATCCATTCAGCGCGTCACAACAGTACCCTATGGCGTGAGTGTCCTTCCGGTAATAATCGAAGCCTAGAAGCACTTTGTGTGAAATGCCGTAAGTCGTGAATCGGCCTGTTAAATCCAAATTTGTTGCATAAGCGTCGGTTTTATCTGACGGGTAATGATAATTGGCTCGGGTAAATGTTCGATTATCGTCCGCCAGGCTGTCGCCATAATAGGTATTGATAAATTTATAATTCAAATTGGTATAGCTGAACCGATTGGTGATTTTCCAATCGCCGTTAAAGTGATGTGTCCAGTCGTAACCCGTAACGATTCGCTGTTGTTTCTGATATTCATTGTCACCCCCCCAACCTAAAAAAGTCGAAATCGGGATATCGGCCGGTCGTCGCCCGACGGCTGGAATGCCGTCGTAATAGCGCCCATTGTCGTTCTGATATTCGAGCCGAAAATTGAGGACATCACGATCGCCGGGTTTCCATTGCAACGAAGGTGCAACCAAAATACGTTCATTGTCGACCAGATCGACAAAAGTACCGGTGTTCTGATAGGCAATGTTGAGGCGATATAGCAGAGACTTGTCAGAAGTGATCGGTCCTGTGGCATCCGCCATCGTGCGGTAATGGTCGAACGAGCCAAACTGCTGTTGTAATGAATAATAGGGCGTGTCCAAAGGTTTCTTGGAAACGGTATTGATCAGGCCACCCGGTTCGACGCGGCCGTAAAGAACTGCCGCCGGGCCTTTCAGTATTTCTATTTGCTCAATATTGAAGGTATCGTTATTGGAGCGAGGCAACAGCAAACCGTCTCTGTAAATCTGTGTCGAGCCTGCGTTGGGAAAACCGCGGATGAAAAACTTATCATAGCCGTATTCTCCGCTCTGATTACCCGTAAATACACCACTGACATTCTTTAAAGCGTCTTTGAGTTGAATGGCTTGCTGATCCTCCATGAGCGCCTTCGGAATGACCTGGATCGACATCGGTGTTTCCATGATCGGCGTATCGGTCTTGGTTGCCGAGAAAGCACTGGAATGGTTGTAACTTCTGTTGTCCGGTGAATCCGGATCAGAAGTACCCGTTACTGTCATTTCCGGCAGTTGCTGTACGGCTGATGCCGACTTTACCGCAATCATCGAATCACTGATGAATTCGGCATTCAGCCGATGCTCAGCCAGTAGTATTTGTATGGCCTGTCGAGGGGTATATTGCCCCTGTATGGCTGGACTGTAATAGTTTGCGAGCTCTTTGGGTGCATATACGATGTTGATGCCGGTTGTCTTCTGAAATTGCTCCAGAGACTGAGTCAGTGGTTGGGACGGCAGATCAAATTCGAAGAAGGTATTGCTTGCCTGTGCACTGGTGATCATGATCAGAAATGACAGTATGATCCCAGGCCAGCACAGCCTGAATTTCCCTGTAATGTGCGGCATGAGGTTCCCTTTATTTCGTTAAACGATTTTTCTGCTTTTTGGGTTAGCTATCGTTTATGACGAAATAGCGGAATAAACCGGACAATTATTTCAGAAGCTGATCGTGACAGAATTCCGTGGTTGTCGATGTTTCACGGGATGACGTGATTCAGTTTTTTCTGCGTTGAATGGATGCGATATCCGGGTTGCGGGTATCGATTTGAATTTGCAGTACTTGTTCAAGTGCACGCAAGAAAGACGATAATTCCCCGATATGAAAGCTGCCGGTGACTGTTTCATCAGCCAGTGCCGGATCATGTATGACAAAGCGCAATGGGTGGTAACGTGCCAGTTCCTGCACAACTTCACGCAGCGGCGTGGCCTTGAATATCAGCTTTCCCTCCCGCCAGGCAGCTGCGGCAACCGAATCGATCGGGATTGCGGGCGTAATCACTTCATTCCGGTAATGGCTTTGCTGACCCGCCAGCAATGTCAGGGTAGCCGGCAGCTCTCCACTGCGATCTGACAATGCAGGCCGGGTCAACTCGACTTCACCTTCCAGCACTGTCACCGTGACTTGTTCATTGTCATGGCGAACGATGAAACGTGTCCCGATATCCCGTACCTGCAGGCCGCCAGCCAATACAACAAATCGCCGGTAATTCTCATCGGCAATGTCAAAATAGGCCTTCCCGCTGTATAAGGTAACGATACGTTCCAGGCGGGTATAGCGTACATCTGCGTGCGAAGCGGTATTCAGCTCAAGTTTGCTGCCATCCTCAAGAGGGATATGGCGTTGTTCACCAGCAGACGTGACATATTCATCGCTGACAATCCCGGTTTGCCACCACAAGCCGGCACTTGAAAAAATAATGAGCAGGAATAATGCAATCCGGTTGAAGGACTGCATCGTCATGAGCGAAGGCTTCTGATCGGGAGTGAGCCGGGGAATATGATAGGCCGAATGGCCTTTCAGTGCCGCCAGTTTGTGGCTCAGAAGCTCGGCATCAGCGTAAGCTTGTGCATTTTCCGGTTTGGCATCACGCCAGGCGATGAAAGCTGCCCGTTCCGCCTCAGTAACGGAATCGCTCTGCATACGCACGAACCAATCCAGGGCTTCTTTTCCGGAATGGTTACGATCATCATCGGGGTACATCTGATATGAATCAGTCAGCAGAAAAACATGCGGCGAGGTTAACATGAAAGCGCTGCGGGATATATTCCCGAGCCAGTTTCGATGTCCATTTATCCTGGAAACCGCAGATTCGGAGAATTGTTCGCAGAAGCCAGCTGCAGACACTCAGCGGTCGTAACGTGCTGGTGGTAACGGGTTACGCAGACGCCGCTGGCAATGTGCCATCCCCTTGCTGATATACCGGCGTACGGTACGTTCGGTTACGCCAAGCTCTTCAGCAATGGCAGCCTGGCTGACCCCTTCGATTACACTGAGTACCAATGCGCGACTGACCGGACGAGGCAATTCCATGATTGCCGTCCATAACTGTTCGCATTCCTGGCGATAGACCGCCTGCTGATCCGGCCCGGAAAAAGAAGAAGGTAACTCTTCCTCGAACGAAGTTTCGTCATGCTGCCGAAAATCCGGTCTGCGTTGATGATCGATAGCCAGATTACGTCCAATCCGGAACAGATAAGCCGCAGGATTGGAAGGACATGCCACACCGGTCTGGTCGAGCAACCGCATGTAGGCATCCTGCGCCAGATCGGCAGCAGTTTCACGGCAGCCAGTCAAACGTGCAATTCTGCTTATGAGGCGTGATCGATATTTTTTGTAAAGGTCTGCCAGAAGAGGAGAATCCAGTGGAAACATGTATGACAGCAAGAAAATACAGGAATAATTACCGTTGATCGGTACGGTATTATCACTATAAAACTGAGGAATGAGAATGCGACAAATTGTCGCAGCGATGATATCGGATGAGCGATGAAGAACAGCCATCATCGGCAGTTGGCTGCGCCGCGCGAATGATGGCTGCATCACCAGATGATGTAATGAAGATGGATAAAACGTCCCTATCGATGGGATATCATTTCGCTCACAGATTCAGAATCCCGCCAGCCTTCCAGATCATTACATCTCATAGCGGATCGAACCGACAAAGGTACGCGGGACATCGACATTCACAGAGAAACGATCACCCAGGGTACCGCCATACAGTGTGCTGTCAGCGAGGTTGTAGATATTGAGCTGCAGACTCAGGCGCGAATGCATCACCGGCGGACGGTAACGCACCATCGCATCGACACGTGCCTGTGCCGGCAGAAAATAGGTATTGGCAGGATCGCCCGGTCGTTTATCCTGAGCATAGATGCCAGCCCCTATGCTCAGTCCGCGCAATGGTTCATATTGCATATCGTAACGCGCCCACAAACTGCCGGCGTGTTTGGGCACATTCCACAACCGGTTACCTTTATTGGCACCTTCCAACACTTCAGCATCGGTATAGGCATAGGTCAGGATCAGATTCAGCCCTTGTATGATCTGTCCTGAAATATCCACTTCCACGCCCTGGCTGCGTGCCTGGCCGATAGGGGTCGAGTACGGTTGCCCGGGTACTCGGAATGCCAGGTTCTGTTTGGTCAGACGATAATAGGCAACATTTGAATTGAGCCGCCCCTCAAAGAACGAGGTCTTGAATCCGCCTTCGAATTGTTCACCGATTTGCGGCTTGAGTACATTACCGTCAGCACCGAATGCGGCATTCTCAGTTCCCAGCGACTGCACATAATTGCCATAAAATGACAGCCATTCCCATGGTTGATAGACGATCCCCGCGCGCGGGCTGAAACGCGCATTAGTGATTTTGTTACTCGCAGCTCTGGCATCTGCCAGTGATTGGCCTATGCCGGAAACCCAGCCTGTTTCTTGTGAAGCCCAGTCATAACGCCCACCACCCATGATATGCAACTTGTCAAACAATGTAATCTGGTCCTGAAAATAAATGCCATTCCACTCATTATCGCTATGAGAAAATAAATTTTCCTTTACCCCACCCAGATTGACCGGATTGTATTGAGGATTAAAAATATTGATCGGATTGGCATCAATGGAGATAGCTCTATATTGCCCAAACCGGCCGTTATATTCCCATCCCGCAAGAACATTATGTTCAATACCTGCGGTATAAAACCGTCCAGTTACGTCAACAGTACCTTGATAAGTATGTTCATTACCCGGACTGGTAGGGCCTCCATAAAAAATTCTTTCCAATATACCTGTCGCTTCATTCAGGCTTGTTCCAAAAGTTTCACCGTCAATCGCATGCCTAAAGAAATGGCCAAAACGGGCGCGTATCTGCCAACTATCACTAAATGCATGTGTCAAGGTCGCATACGTATTGTAAAGTTCGTGTGTAGATATATCGGTGGGCTCTCCTAATAATCGCGATCTCGGTAGCTTGGCCGGACGGTTGCCAAGCGCGACATGACCATAATCAACCAGGGATTTTTCATTTGAATACATAAAGTCCAGGTCAAGTTGCGTATTCGGTGTTATTTTCCAAGTCACCGATGGCGCAACAAAATACCGTTTGGTAAAGCCAAAATCGCGAAATGAATCCTTGTTGAGATATTCAAAGTTTAACCGATAAAGCAGCGTGCCACTTTCGTTCAGCGCACCGGTAGTGTCAACCAGGGTTTGGTATTGGTTAAATGAACCGAATTGCTGATTCAATGAGTAATACCGCTGTGCCTGCGGCCGTTTAGTAATTAAATTAATCATACCGCCCGGCTCGATTCGTCCGTAAAAATTGGTTGCAGCGCCTTTGACCACTTCAACACGCTCAATATTGGCTAGTGACAATCTTGCAGCCTGAGTCCGAAAGCCATCACGGTAATTGGCAAAATTGGTATTAAAACCTCGGATCATGAATTCTTCAGCAAAACCTCCAAAAGTAAAGCCCGGAAATACGCCACTGACGTTCCTGATAGCATCTTCGACTTGAACTGCCTGTTGGTCTTCCATCACCGCACGCGGTACCACCTGCACCGAAACCGGCGTTTTTATCAGCGGCAGGTTGTATTTGGTCGCGGTTGACGCGTTGGTGCGTGTATAACTCGGGTTACCGGGTGTATCCGGATTCATGGCGCCGGTTACCCGGACTTCCGGCATGACGGTCGCCACTTCGGCTGCTGATTTGATGACGTATGTATTCTGTCCGCTGGCCAGCCAGGTATACGATGTTCCCTGCAGCAGACGGATGAGTGCCTGTTCGGTATTCATCGATCCGTTGATTGCCGGACTTTGAAACCCTTTCAACTGCTCGGCGGTGAACAGGATCTGGATTCCTGTCTGACTGGACAGGCTGTGCAGTGCATCCGGCAGATTCTGCGCCGGGATACTGAGCACCTTGTTGCTCTGTGCTTGAGCAAATCCCGAAAACATAATGATGCTGAGCCCTATGACCCATAAATTTTTCTGCATGATTCATCCCTGAATATTTTTATCTTTGATCGGTATATGCCAGCGGACTGGCTTACCTGATAAGACGAAAATAAAAAGGGGCACCTGACATGCAGAAAAAATTCTTATGCTTCCAGGCTGTTTTTCGGATCAGTTCGTTTGCATTTTTATACAGGCTGATCCGTTCCTCATTGCGGATGGCTTCATCCCTGCGAGATCAGCAGAATACGTTTTGTTTTATTTCTCATAAGTCAGGAGAGTAACGCTATCCAGCTCACTGGCGCGCAGCGGAAGCAGCGTGATCAGCGCCTGGACCAACCCTGCACGATCAGCCGAGTTGAATTCCCCGCTGACTCTCAGTGTATTCAGTTGTGGATCCCCCAGTCTGACAGGGCGCGAGTGGTAACGATTGATTTGCCGGATGACTTCTTCCAGCGGTGTCTCACGGAAAATCAGCCTGCTTTTACGCCAGGCAGTGACCGTTTCTTTATCTGTCGAGGAAATTTCTGATAAACCATGCGCTGAATAAGTAAGCTGCTCTCCACCATGCAGCAAACGGACAGTATCGTTCTGATGATCGATGCCGACCTCGACTGCGCCTTCAAGCACCGCAACAGTAACGTTACCTTCTTCTTTGATAACGTTAAATTCAGTACCAATATCGCGCAGGATACCGTTACCTGCATGCACTTCGAAAGACCGGAGGCGCTCATCGCCGATCCTGAATAATGCTTCACCGCGTTCCAGTGTTACTTTGCGGGTGAATCCGTACAATGCCAGTCGCAGTGTCGAATCAGTATTGATATCGATCGTCGTACCATCAGCCAGAATGATCTGCTGATGCTCTCCGATTGCAGTCGTGATCATTTCTTCATGGCGGGTAAGCCAGTGCAGGGAGCCGAACAGAATCGCCAATGTAACGATCCATGTAACCGTTGAACGGGATTTTTTCCGGGGTTTCTGCTCCAGGTGGTCAAGGGTCTGCCAGAGCTGGACATACTGCTGATATTCGGTGCGATGTGCTTCATTTTCTGCAAGCCAGGCTTCAAATGCTTTTTGCTCGACATCATTGGCATCGCTTTGCTGCATACGCAAGAACCAGGCGGCTGCCTGTTCAGTTAATGCGTTTTCTTCAGAGGGGTGCCCTGCCTGTTGATCCTGCTCCATTACACAAGCACCTGGCGTAACCGGATGAGTGCGCGAATCAATAGTTTTTCGACGGCATTGCGGGTGATTCCCAGTTTTTCGGCGATTTCCGCATGTGAATAGCCGTCAAATTTATGCAGTACGAAAGCACGATGACATTGTGGCGGTAGTGCATCAATCGCGATACACAGTTTTTCCAGTAGCTGGCGTGCAGCTACCAGCCGGGCGGGGTCGGTCAATTCAGTCGCGGGCAATTCATGTTGCGGAAGATCATCGATAGAAACGCTTTCTGGAAATTTCACACAGGTACGATGATGATCGATCGCCAGATTACCCGCGATACGGTACAGCAAGGCACGCGCGTTCTGTATCGATGTATCAGTCTGGTAACCCATAATGCGGATAAAGGTTTCCTGGGTCAGCTCTGCCGCAATTTCTCTGCAACCCGTATGCCTGAACAGGAAAGCACGTAACTCGCTGAAATGGCGCAGGTAAAGGTTGGCAAGAATTACGCTGGGATTCATGGTAGATAGTGGCGATGTGCGGCTATATGCCCGATGCAGGGGAATTATGCGGGACAGAAAAACTGTTTGGAATGCGACATAATGTCGCACCTGATGATCACCTTATGTCTGCGGCATTTTCCTGGATGGTAACCAGGATGATACCAGCCAGCATAAAATGTTGAGTACTGAACAGCATGTACTAACCTGTGAGGTTGATATTCAACCCGATATCGGGACTTGCAGATTCACTTCACTCAATGAAATAACCCGCTCGGCATGCAAAACCATGCGGATCTGCCTTCGGGCTTTCGTCAATACATTGTTTTGTCAGGACAATTGGCGATGGGCTAATTTTTCAGCTATATTTCCAGAATTATTTCCGGAAATACTCAGGAGGCTACCTGCTATGACAATCAGTAACCACAAAACCATCGCAGCACACCGTAAACGTCTCAAAGAGCAAGGTCTTGCACGCATCGAGGTACAGGTACCGATGCAAGATGCCGAACTGATCCGCAGCACTGCCCAATTACTGCGCGGCGAAGCCGCTTCAAGGTTGCGTATCCAGTTACAGCGGTTGGTAGGCACTCAACACCTCGGGTTGAAAGAATTGCTGGCAGCAGCTCCTCTGGATGGTATTGATTTGACCCGTAATCCAGACTTGGGCCGCAACGTTGAGTTATGAGTTATCTCATCGATACCAACATCATCGCCGAAGTGCGTAAAGGCAAACGCTGTGATCCACATGTCGCCAAATGGTGGGGACAGACGTCTGATGACGACCTGTTCCTGAGTGTATTGGTAACCGGCCAGATTCGTAAAGGCATCGAACTGGCACGTTTACGCGCCCCCACTAAGGCCGCTCGCCTGGAACAATGGCTCGATGCCCTGATAGCGGGCTTTTCTGGCCGCATCCTGCCCGTCGACCAAGCAGTCGCCGATCAATGGGGGTGCTTGAATTCCCCCAATCCGAGACCGACCGTGGACAGCCTTCTGGCCGCTACCGCACAGGTGTACAGACTTACCCTGGTAACGCGGAATGTTGCCGACATGCCAAAAATTGGTATTTCAATACTTGACCCCTTTACTTTTGAGTAAGCTTGATTAAGCTCCCCAAGTCCCACAAAGATATCACTGTGCTGGCGACACAAATCAATCGTTTTCTGAAGGAGGCCATTGCCGTGCCGCGTGAAGCACACGCAACACCCGCACCAGTTCGCCCGTCACATCATAAATGATGATGTAATTCTGATGGGCAATTAGCTCACGGGTACCAGCCACACGGCCCGGATGACCCAGGGCGGGATGATCAGGCAAACGCTGCGCCTTCTCTGAAAAAAGCTCATCAAGCGCCAGAGCGGCGCGCGGATTGTCGACTTCGATGTAGTCATAGATTGCATCGCGATCTCGTAACGCTTCTGGTGTCCAGAACAATTTCATCATTCTGAAGCTTTAAGCCTGCGACGTGTGGCTGCCCGCCTGGCCGCAAACTCGGCCTCTACCTCATCTCCCGGAACCAGGTTGCCAGTATTAGCCGAGTCCAGGCCAATTTGCACCTGTTTACGGAACCATGCGTCATGCTCGGCCACTTCACGCCGCATCTTTACAAACTCGCGCATGTAGTCGCGCAACAGTTGCGCACCGCTACGGTCACAGTCTTTGGCAGCCGCTGAGAACTCGGTTTTCAGATCTTCATCAACCCGGAAAGTAAAGGTGGATTCTGACATCTGCACATCCTCCATGTGTTAAACAAGAATTACGTTGTAACACATTACCAGGCACACTCAAAGGCAAAATGCGCCAAAAAGAAAAGATCGTTCCAGCTCATTCTTTTTTTGATGCTTAGGAACCTCTGAAAAATGTTAGCGAAGCAGCCAGTTCAAGGCAAAAATCGGTGAGAAAGCGAAGTTTATACGTGATAAATGAGCATTTTGAGCCAACTTTTAACGCAAAAATGGCAACGCCCCGGTTCCTCGCCGGTGTAGGAATCGAGAATCCATTGATTGAACCCGAGCTCACCGGATTGGGTGCCGGGGGCTCCTCACCTTCGCCCGCCGCTTCTGCAACCAGCGGATGACGCCTGTGGCGTAAATGACCGGGCAAGCCAGTCCGCACAGGAAGATGAGGATGCGTCCGGGCCAGCCGAACGCCTGGCCCGAGTGCAGCGGCCATTGCCATTCCAGAAAGGTTTCCCCCGCACTGCGGCGCGCATCCGGCGCACGCACGTCCAGTATCTCGCCGCTGTACTGATCGATCGCGATTTGCCGCTCCGACCAGAACGCACTCAACTTCGGCACATGCTTCTGGGTCACGATGTAGACGCCTTCGGTATTCCCGGGCATGAACATGCCGCCAAACTTACCGTCCGGGTAGTGTTCGGTGGCAATGGCCCATGCGTGCTCAGCCCCGATCGAGGGTATACCCGTAATAGGGATTGATGTGAGTGTGTGTTGTGATTGCCGGGTTGCAGGTGAGAACAGTTGAGTCACCCACACGAACGGCTCGTTGAGGTTCATGAACACCCCGGACAGCAGCACCGCACCCAATACCGGAAAGAGGTAAAGTGAAAGTGTTTTGTGCAAATCGAAGTTGAAACGCACCGGGCCGGCACCGCGCTTGATGGTCAACGCCTTGCGCCATTGTCCCGATGTTGGCCACCAGACGATCAACCCGGTGATCAGGGATACCAGCAACAGCAGTGCGCAGACAGCCATCAGCGTTTGCCCGTTCATACCCAGCAACAGACTGAAATGGAGCTGGAAGATGGCATCCATGAAGTAATTGGGTATCCACTCATTTGCGCCATAGCTGCGTACCCCGGTTACCCGCGCGCGATAAGGATCGACATAAATACGCTGCCAGGCGCCGGATGGCTGACTGGCATAGACGGCATAGACCGCTTCGCTGTTGCGTGCACCATAAACAGTTGTGATCCGGCTATCCGGAGCGGCCGCCTGTCTGGCCACACGAATGATCTCGTCCAGTGATTGATAAGCAGGTGCGCCTGGTGCCAGGTTTTTCTGCTCAGGCACCGTGACAGTCAGCAGCTCCGGATTCAACCACTCATCGATCTCGGCCCAAAACACCGCGATGCTGCCGGTAAGCCCCAGAATGACCAGCAGCGCACCGATGAACAACCCCAGATAAAGGTGGATGCTCAGCCAGAGCTGGCGCCACGAACGCCGCGGTAATGTACCGCGCTCTTCATCCCCCCCTGCAGCATGTTGATGCGCTGACTCGGAAGACATGGTTAATACTCAACCCGCAACGAGCCCAGGAATACACGTGGCGTACCTACAGCAATACGCGTGCGGCCAAATCCACCACTGCTGGGGAAATATTCCTCATTGAAGAGATTGTTGACATTCAACTGTGCAGTCACCCGGGTTTTGCCCACCTTCATGCCGTAGCTGGTCATCAGGTTGAATACGGCATAACCAGGCATTTGATAATCGTTCTCCAAATTGCCTTCACGCTTGCCTCTGAGCGTTACGCCCCCGCCAACTTTCAATCCACGTAAGGTTTCATTCTGAAAGGCATAAGTGGTCCAGATATTACCGGCATGTTTGGGTACATTCGGAAAGCGATTGCCCAACGTATTATCATTGGTTTTAGCAATTTCCGAATCGATATAGGTGTAATTGGCAATGACGTTCCAGCCAGGCAAGAGCTCACCGGTAATATCCAGTTCTATACCTTCATTACGCGCCTCTCCGGTCAATACTGAAATTCTCTGTAGCGCCAGTTGTGGATCGGGGTGAAGGGTTGCAATGTTTTGCTTGGTGAGCTGGAACCAGGCTAGCGTGGCGCTGAAACGTCCATCAAAAAGTTCTGTTTTAACCCCAGCTTCCCATTGCTGGGCCGTTTCGGCTGGAAGTGGCTGTCCGTCCAATCCGCTTCCATATAAATTTGGAGCGCCGAAATTCTCGACATAATTGCCATAAAACGAAAGAGCTGGAATCGGCTGCCATAACACGCCAACACGCGGTGAAATTCTATCCTGCGCGCTTTCCCTCCCGGATATGTTGTCTTTTATCTCGGCATTGTCGTAGCGAAAACCTGCCAGTACATGCACGTTATAAGGCAGTTTTATCTGATCCTGGAAATACAGACCAAACCAGTCTTCTTTTGTGTCATAGGGGATGTCATCTGCAGGATCGCGCACAGCCACGCCACTATGTACCGGATTGAAAATATCAATCGACGGAAAATTAAAGTTGTCAATCATAAGGCCGTGATTTCTAAAATTATAGTAATCACCCCCCATCAACAACGTATGTTTGATACCCCAGGTATCGATATGGCCGGTCAAATCTACATTGGTAGTATACGTTTCTATTTTGTTGTTTCTGAATCCGGCAAAAAACCGGTCCAGCGTGCGGTTGTCAGCGCGTAATTCCAACGGCAGGGCAACATTATCGTCTTCATCGGTGCGCTGCAGATAGAAGCGGTGTTTTATCTCCCAATTATCATTGAATGCGTGCGACCAGTGGAATCCGGCTGTAATTTCATCAAATTTGGCACTATTAAATGACTCGCCCAGTTGACGATTGACCGGCAAGTTGGCCGGGCGATTGCCGATCGCAGGAAAACCGTAATCATGCGCATATTTCCCTGTTTTATATTCCATTTCAGCAGTGATCTGGGTACGGTCGGAAATACGCCATTGCAGCACCGGCGCCACGAAGAAATGATGACTATTCACAAACTCCCGGAATGAGCCCTCATTGTCATAGGCAAAGTTCAGGCGGTACAACAGTGAATTATCCTGATTCAGGCTGCTGGTGGCGTCCAGTGTGGTACGAAACAGGTTGTATGAGCCGAATTGTTGCTGTAATGAATAATATGGTGTGGCTTGCGGTGTTTTCGGCACCAGATTGATCATTCCCCCAGGCTCGATCCGACCGAACAGAATCGATGCCGGCCCCTTCAATACTTCAATTCTTTCCAGATTGGCCACTTCCCGGTTACCGGTCTGTGATAGTGCGGACTGAAACCGTACACCGTTACGGTAATAATCCCAGGTATTAAAACCGCGGAGATTAAAAGTTTCGACCCCGTTGAATCCGAGCCCCGGAAAAACACCACTGACGTTGCTTAGCGATTGTTCCAGCGTAATCGCCTGCTGATCGTTCATCACTGATTTAGGGACCACCTGTATCGACATCGGTGTTTCCATGATCGGCGTTTGAGTTTTAGTGGCTGTTGTTGCTTCAGGGACTCTATATTGGGTGCTGTACGGCGAATCCGAGTCAGGAGCACCCGTTACTGTCATTTCCGGTAATGTCTGCTGCATTGCTCCTGTTGTCGCCTTTACGATACTGTAACGGCCCGGTGCGATTTCTTTGGCCCGCAGGCCGCTGCCGTTCAGCAGAGTATCGAGTGCTTCCCGGATGGAAAGATCCTCGGATAACGGTGAAGCTTGTTTATCTTTCACGATTTCTGCATCGAATACGATACTGAGATTGTGCCGGACAGCCAGTTGTTGCAAAGCTGCAGCAAGCGGTAATGCTGGCTGTTGCTGTGTAGCGGATATTTGTGCCTGCACGATGGGGCTGGCGAGCATGACGACAGCCAAGAAAAGGCCTGAACGAAGCATAGTTTCTCCCTGAGTAAGAATGTTCTTCCTTACATAGGACGAACCAGATTGCAGTAAACCGTCAGTCAGAAGAGATTTTTAATGATGGTGCCGGAAAGTGAACGAGGTGTGTCCGGCGACTGCTGCTTCGTTTACTGTTTCTGCGCTGCGCTCAACAGGTACCGGTCGGGTGTTGGGTGTTCGATGTTCAGATTCAGCGTTTCAGCAATGATGCGCAAGGTGGTATCGAGCTCGTCAAGCCGGAAACGCCCGCTGATCTGTTTCCTTCCCAGAGCAGGGTCGGCCAGATCGAATCGAACGGCATGATAACGTGCCAGTTCCTGCAGCACTTCCGGCAATCGATGCTGGTCGAATACCAGTATGCCCTGACGCCAGTTTGCAATGTCTCCCTGCACGGTAGCTAGTTGCCATCGATCAGTTGCCGGATGGCGGGTCACGGTTTCTCCGGCATGCAGTACGAGATGTTTATCCTGGCGGATGATTTCCACGGCGCCTTCTTCCACTTGTACGGTAAATTTTTCTGGCGTATCGCGTACGGAGAAACGGGTACCGATATCACGAATTCGTGTATCGGCAGCTGTTACCTGCAGCGGACGCCAGTCGGGCACCACCTCCAGATAGATTTCTCCCTCCTGCAGTTGAATAAGGCGTTGGAACCAGCTTTGAGTGATGGTTACGCGCGTTGCTGTATCCAGACTCAATTGGCTGCCATCGGCAAGTGTGACGTGCTGCCGCTCACCCGTTGCCGTTTGCCAATGCTGGGGGATACCGGCCGATGCGCGGTAGAGTATGGGAAGTGCTATCAGCACCAGTACTGCAGCGGCCCATTTGAGGTAGCGGGGAGAGTGATGACGAGGACGATAATGGCGTGCCTTGTTCAGTTCGCCGGACAGATCCGTACGAAAACGGCCCAGCGATTGCCAGTCCTCTTCTGCACGTGTCCAGGCTGTACGGTGATCCGGACTGGCTGCAAGCCAGTCCGTCAGGGCGCGCTGCTCCTCTGCGGAAAGTGCACGGCCCTGCTGGCGGATAAACCAGTGACGAGCCGTTGCATCGATATCATCATGAAAAGATTCGGGCATGCAATTTTCTCCTGCGCTTTTAACCACAGGACATTCAGGACAGGCATGATCGACAAAAGATGATTATCACCGATACTCTGCCAGTATAGCCAGACAATGTTCACCTGCACGCTGAATATAGCGTTCCACTGTTTTGCTGGAAACGCCCAGTTGTTTGGCAATTTGTGCATGAGTCATGCCATCGTAACGAAACAGGAGAAATGCATGGCCTACCGGTTCCGGTAGCTGATTCAATGCGTGCAGCAAACTTGCCAGTTGTCTTTGGCCGTCATAACGTCGTGCCGGATCGTCCGCAGCATTGCCGATTTCAAAGAAGTTCTGTATTTCGGTGGTATGTTTGTCCACACGAATTTGCTGGCGTGAGCTGTCACGAATCAGGTTGAGCGCAACCGTAAACAAAAATGCGCGAGGATTCTCGATGGATGAAACATCCTGTTTACGCCAGCGCAGATAAACTTCCTGGACCATATCAGCTGCTTCATCTCTCCCCACCTTGCGATACAGAAAATTCAGCAAGTCATTACGTAACTGGAGGAACAGTTCATCATTGGTACAACTGGTGGTCATGGACAGCAAGGCATAATGGGCTAAAAAGAGCATGATTATGCTGTGTTTGCCATAAGGGTGGAATGCGACAAATTGTCGCAGAGAAAGGCCTTCTGGCATGCTTTCATCATAACCTCCATCCGTTGCCGGATTGCCATGTAAAGCATGAGGCTGCCATGAGAATCACCCGAAAGCGGCTGATGTATCGAAATTCAACCTGTCATCAGATGTGTAGTCCTGGCGGATACCTGTAAGGTGATCCGCCACAATCTTCTGGTTAATACTCGACCCGGAGCGAGCCCAGGAATACACGTGGTGTACCTACAAAGATACGCGCACGATTGAATCCACCACTACCGGGGAAATATTCCTCATTGAACAGATTATTGACATTCAACTGTGCCGTCACCCGGGTTTTACCCATTTTCATTGCATAACTCGTCATCAGGTTAAAAACTGCATAACCAGGCATCTGAAAATCATTTTCCGGATTGCCTTCACGTTTTCCTCTGAGCGTCACACCGCCACCAATTTTCAACCCTCGCAAGGTTTCATTCTGAAAGGCATAAGTAGTCCAGATATTACCGGCGTGTTCGGGTACATTCGGGAAGCGGTTACCCAACTGCATATTGTTATTGGTTTTGGTTATTTCCGAATCGATAAAAGTATAGTTAGCGATGACATTCCACCCCGGCAATATTTCCCCCGTAATATCGAATTCAACGCCTTGATTGCGCGCCTCTCCGGTCAATACTGAAATTCTCTGCAGCGCCAGTTGTGGATCAGGGTGAGGGGTTGCAATGTTTTGTTTGGTGAGCTGGAACCAGGCAAGTGTTGCACTAAAACGTCCGTCAAAAAATTCTGTTTTTATCCCGGCTTCCCATTGTTGTGCTGTTTCAGCTGCAGGTGGTTGCCCATCCAATCCGCTTACGCCTAAATTTGGAGCGCCGAAATTCTCGATATAATTGCCGTAAAATGAAAGAGCTGGAATCGGCTGCCATAACACGCCAACACGCGGTGAAATTTTATCCTGCGCGCTTTTCCTTCCGGATATGTTTTTTATCTCGGCATTGTCGTAGCGGAAACCTGCCAGCACATGCACGTTATAGGGTAATTTTATCTGGTCCTGGAAATACAGACCAAACCAGTCATCTCTTCTGCCATAAGGACTGTCATTAGCCGGATCCCGAACAGGTGTGCCACTATGTACCGGATTAAAAATATCAATGGACGGAAAATTTGAGTTACCAAAGAAGAGGCCATAGTTTCTATAATTAAAATAATCGCCACCCATCAGCAACGTATGTTTGATACCCCAGGTATCGATATGGCCGGTCAAATCTACATTGGTAGTATAAGTTTCTACTTTATTGTTTCTATATCCCGAATAAGAACGATCGAGAGTACGGTTATCTGCTCGTAATGCTGTCGGGAAGGCAACATGACCGTCTTCGTCAGTGCGTTGCAGATAGAAACGGTGTTTTATTTCCCAGTTGTCATTAAATGCATGCGACCAGTTGAATCCCGCCATAATTTCATCATATTTAGCACCACTAAACGGTTCACCCAAACTACGATTGATCGGCAAGTTGGCAGGCCGATTACCAATCGCAGGAAACCCGTAATCATTCGTATATTTTCCTGTTTTATATTCCATTTCAGCAGTAATTTGAGTGCGATCTGAAATACGCCACTGGACCACTGGCGCGACAAAGAAGTGGTGATTGTCAACAAACTGACGGAATGAACCTTTATCTTCATAGGCAAAATTCAGACGGTACAGCAGCGAGCTATCGTGATTCAACCCACCCGTAGCATCCAGTGTGGTACGAAACAGGTTATATGAGCCGAATTGTTGCTGTAATGAATAATACGGCGTGGCTTGTGGTGTTTTCGGCACCAGATTGACCATTCCCCCCGGCTCGATCCGACCATACAGAATCGAAGCCGGCCCCTTGAGGACTTCTATCCTTTCCAGATTGGCCACTTCCCGGTAACCAGTCTGTGTTAGTGCAGATGTAAACCGCACACCTTCTCGATAGTAATCCCAAGTATTAAAGCCACGGACATTAAAATATTCCACCCCACCTTGACCAACCCCGTGAAAAACGCCACTGACATTATTCAATGCCTGCTGCAACGTGATCGCTTGCTGGTCGTTCATGGCTGACTTGGGCACTACCTGAATGGACATCGGTGTTTCCATGATCGGCGTTTTCGTCCTGGTCGCCGTCGTCGTATCCGGTACTTTATATTGCGTACTGTATGGTGAATCCGGATCAGGAGCACCCGTTACCGTCATTTCCGGTAACTGCTGTACGGTTGTTGCTGCCTGTACGATACTGAATCTGCCGGGTGCCGTTTCCTCGGCCTGCAGGCCGCTGCCGGACAATAGTTTTCCCAATGCTTCCTGCGGCGTGTACTGGCCACGGAGGGATGGAGCCTGAATGTTACGGACAGTTGCTGCATCAAACATGATACTGGTATTGCTGTGTTCAGCCAGTTGCTGCAATGCTGTGCTCAAAGGCTGGGCTGACAGATGCCAGTTGATTGCCGTTGAAGTGCTTCCTGCTGCCCCGGTCTGGGCATGAGCAACCGGCAACAGCAGAATTAAAATCATGATTGACAGATAGTGCTGCATTTTCGACGTACTCCCTGTAAGTTGATCGTTCTGATCTTTTGCTACTTACAGGACGCACGGATCGGAAAAAGTGGACAAACAGATTTGCGGACACCTTTACATCATGCCCGCCTTTGCATACAGCAGCGTTACTGAAGTCTCTGAGCTTTTTCTATGTGTATATGTATGATTTTCAAAGAGTTATCAGGGTATATCAGAAGATATCGTACAGGCCAAACAGAAATGAGGCACCTGCTTAGGTGCAGTTTCTTACCACATTGCACATTTTAAAACCGGGACATGAAGCGAGCAGGATGTTCTCCGTTCGCCCGTGCAGCGATTGTGAACTCGCATGCCGGATGATGTGAAAAGGAACGGTCAGCTTAGCTGACCGTTCCTATCTCGATACATTTCAACTCGAATTTTGCACTTCTTTTCAGCCAAAATCCGCGCCAAATAAGCGATGCGACAATATGTCACATTCTCAAACAGGATGTTTGAGAACATAATTGGCTCATTATCTGTACCACCTCTGATATCCGGATTCATATCTGCAATATGAATATAGATTCATGAGAAAGAATGCAGGTTTTTCTTTCGGATCTTGTCTGGATGAAAGTGTGCTCACCGGTAAGTAATTGCTTCCCTCCTCTACTTCTGCCTGTCCTTTTATAGTCTTTTTATAAATCGACAGGCGTTTTTTTTCTACTTCTCCTGCCATTGTTTTTATGTCACTTTTCGTCCACTGTCGTCAGGATTTGGTCAGCTGTTTTCAGTGTGATTTTCAGGAAAAATCAGTGCAATCATCAAACCACCTTTTATCAGATCAGAAAAGTTGACGATCTGATCGGGTGTGTATACAGTTTTGCTGCCATGGGCAAGAGATATATGACCGACAATTTTATTCTTCTGATACTGTTTGTCAGTTTATTGACAAATGCAGTTGCCTGGTCATTCCATCAGGAAATCTTCAAACATGAGCTTGATCATTTCCATGTATCGCATAGATTCGATCATCATCATTCGTACCATGATCACGCAGCAGATACAGGGTTTCATCAGCATCATGACGAAACCCTCGATAACGATCCGGATTTCACAGATCATTTAATCCTGCATGCAGCCGGGCAGTTTCAGCCTTTCTATTTTATCTTGCTACCGATTATTCCATCTCTCCCGGGAAAGGAAAATATCCCCGGATTCTTTCCTGCCGGCATTCCTGAATCAACTCTTGATTTACCGTTCCGCCCTCCTCGAAATACCGCTTCTTTAGAAATCAGGTACTAATTTCACAATCGGGTGTGCTGACGGCTCAGTCAGCGCCAGTGCGATTTCAGTCTGTTGTATGTCCTGTCTCAGTATTACCGGTTTCATCTGGTAATCATTGTCTCGGATACTTGACAGGGGAAAGGCTATATTCCTGACAGAACCAGTACTGTTGCAGCACCCGTTCCATCGCTGTGGTTTACGGAAATTCCGGATCCACGGACTGTAATTCATGGAGACAATTTGCATGACTGAAATGAAAATGTCATCTCCTGTGGAGCATGGCGTGTTGACTTGTTTATGTATGAAGGCTCTTTTTATCGCGGTAATTTTTGGAGTTACTTCTGATGTTACTGCGCATGGTGTCACCGAGGGTGACAAGGGCTATATTCTGGAAAGTACCGGCATATTGCCGATACCTTTTATTTATCTCGGCGCAAAACATATGATGACCGGTTACGATCATCTGCTTTTTCTGCTGGGTGTGATTTTCTTTTTGTATCGACTGAAGGACATCTGTATTTATGTCACGCTGTTCGCTGCCGGCCATGTCATTACGCTGTTATCCGGTGTTCTGTTTGAGGTTGCTGTCAGCCCTTACCTGATCGATGCAATCATCGGATTTTCCATCGTTTACAAATCTCTGGACAATATGGGAGCCTTTCAGCGCTGGTTGGGTTTTCAGCCTGATACAAAGATTGCCACTTTTATCTTCGGACTGTTTCATGGTTTTGGCCTTGCCACCAAAATCCTGGAGTACGAATTACCGGCTGATGGACTCCTGCCAAATCTCATTTTCTTCAATATCGGTGTCGAGATCGGACAAATTCTGGCACTGGCGGCCATTCTGATCGCAATTGCATATTGGAGGAAATCCGGAAAATTCATGAACCACGCCTATAACACCAATACATTCATGATGATGCTCGGCTTCCTCTTGATGGGATACCAGATTACAGGCCATTTCATTTTATTCAGCACTATCTGATTATTCTTACAGGAAAAATTATGTATAACGCAAACATACCTTCAACTCATGAGATACCCTCAACCGGCAGATTGATCAGATCTACCGTCATTGCATTACTGACTGCGATATTTTTACTCGTCACTGTTGTAATGCCTGCGGAATACGGTATCGATCCAACCGGTTTCGGTGAAATCACCGGTCTGAAAAGAATGGGAGAAATCAAAGTTTCTCTGACAGAGGAAGCAACTGCAGATCGGGCGAATGCGGCTGCCAGCCTGCAGATCGAATTATCTGAAGCGGTAACAGCAGTAACAGAATCTCTGCCGCTTGCTCCAAAATCAGAGATGAGTCATGAAAAAAAGATAACGCTTGCCCCAAATCAAGGTACTGAGATCAAGGTGACGATGACAAAGGGAAGTAAAGTTCACTACGTTTGGCGGACTAATGGTGGAACAGCTGTTTTTGATCAGCATGGAGATTCAAAAGAACTGAAGATCAACTACCACAGTTACAGCAAGGGGACCGGACAAATGCGGGAAGGAGTCTTAGAAGCAGCTTTTGACGGTGATCATGGGTGGTTCTGGCGAAACCGGACATCCACCCCGATGACGATTACGCTCAAAACTGAAGGAGAATATACCCGTATCAGACATTTCAAATAACAGATACGAGGGCCGGGATGAACTGATAGTAAATAATCCCGGCTACTTTCCGACTCGTGATCGATATACGGCACACACAGCATGATACTTCGGTGAATGCGTGTGTGTCCCTCAGCGTGTTGATTGCCGCAAGGCGCCCAGCCTGTAACGGCCGGGTGCCGGGTGTTCGATATTGATTTTCAGTGTATCGGCGATGATTTGCAGATTGGTATCGAGCTCATCGAGCTTGAAACGACCGCTGACCTGTATCTCGCCAATGGCGGGATCGGTCAGATCGAATTGAACCGTATGATAGCGTGCGATTTCGTGTAATACGTCATGCAGCCGGTGTGCATTGAATACCAGCAGACCTTTGCGCCAGTGAGCGATATCCCCTGCCGGCAGTGCCGCCAGCCTCCATTCATTACTGCCGGTAATGATGGAAAGTACTTCACCCGCTTGCAGTAACACCAGCTGTCCCTGTTTTTTTACTTCAACCGTACCTTCAGCAACTTCGACCATGAACTGATCAGGGATATACCTGACCGAAAAACGTGTGCCGATATCACGAATTTCGTAATGCTCCGCACTCACTCTCAAAGTATGCCAGTCGGATGATGCCGTCTCCAGATAGATTTCACCTTCATGCAGCTGAATATGATGTGTGAACCAGTTCTGCGTGACAGTGATACGCGTTGCAGTATCCAGATTCAGAGTGGAGCCACCGGCCAGGGTGATCTGCTGCTGTTCACCTTTCAAGGTGTTCCAGTATGTTGTCGTTCCGGTCATGCCCTGATACAGCACAGGAATGCATACTGCCAGCAACAGAGCTGCGGCTGCCGCCCGTCGTTTAAGTTGAAAGGCCGCTTTATGCTGTCCGGGGCGGTTACGGCGTGCCTTTTTCAACTCATCATTCAGTGCATGACGATAACGGTCGATTGCCAGCCAGTCCTCCTCCACACGCCGCCAGGCATCCTGATGCAGTGGATTGGCAGCCAGCCATTCAGCCAGTTGCTGCTGTTCCGCTTCCGACAAAGTCTGGCCCTGCTGCCGTGCGAACCAGGATCGTGCCTGTGCATCAGGGTCATGCGAATTCGGACTGTTTGATAGGTGCATACTGCACTCCGGAGCATTTTGATAAATGCTGATTACTTCACAGGATCGAAATGATCAGTAGAGTATTATCACCGATATTGCGCAAGAGCAGTCAGGCAGTGCTCGCTGGCGTGCTGAATGTAGCGTGCCACGGATTTGCTTGAAATGCCCATCTGCAGTGCGATTTCAGCAAATGTCAAACCATCGAGACGAAAAAGAAGAAAAGCATGGCGCACATTTTCCGGCAACTGATCCAGAGCCTGCTGCAGGTATTCTATTTGTCTGCGTTCGTCACAATGCTGTGCCAGATCATAATCCGCAGGTTTATCCTGAAACAGGTGTTGCATGGTATTGGCGTAGGTTTGCACATGCGCCTGCCGGCGTGCCTGATCCCGGATCAGATTGAGCGCAACAGTAAACAGGAAGGCGCGCGGGTTTTCAATACTCGAGATATCCTGCCTGCGCCATCGCAGATAGATTTCCTGAAGTATATCGGCTGCTTCATCTTTGCTCAGCTTGCGACACAGATAATTCAGCAGATCACCGCGCAGTTGAAGAAACAGTTCATCGCCGGAATAGGTAATTGTCATGAACAGTAGGGCATACCTGGCTAAAAACTGCGCTCATCATACTGTCTTTCTCCGGGCTGAAGAATGTGACAAATTGTCGCACCCGGAAATCCGGCGGTTACGAAATGCTTGAGGAACCTCATCATGGCAGGGAATAGCAGCCCGGATCGATTCGCCCTTTCAGGGCTCCCTAACCGCTTTGAATATTTTTGTTGAATACGACACACACAGCCGGTACCAGAAACAGCGTGACGAAAAACGTGAAGAGCATGCCAAATGCAATGGTGACAGCCATCGGCATGATTTTTTCCGCATCGTAACCCTGTGAACTGAGCTGGGGTAACAAGCCTGCAAGGGTCGTGACATTCATCAGCAATATGGCGCGGAAACGTGATTTACCTGCTGCCACCGCAGCTCTTATGACAGATATTTTCTGTTGCAGATTTTTATTGATCTGTGCAATCAGAACCAGACTGTCATTGATGACAATCCCGCTCACGGCAAACAGTGCAAAGTACGACTCCAGTGAAAGTGGAATCCGGAACAGCAGATGACCGACCACTGCTCCGATGAAACCAAAAGGAACAGTCAGCATGATGATCAATGGCTGGGCATAGGAACGCAACGGGATCGCAAGCAACGCATACATTCCAAACAGTGCTAGGACTCCGTACAGCCACAGATCCGACATCACTTCTTCCTGTTTCTGCCGGGATTCGCCTGGCTTGATGTCCAGCCCGGGAAATTGCGCTTTCAGTTGCGGGATCACATGCACACGCATATCGGCCAGGATGGATTCGACATCCACCTGATCCTGATAGACTTCCGCGCCAATCAGTTGAATACGTTCCCGATCGGTACGTTGAATACTGGCGAACCCGGACTGATATTCCGCCCGGGCAATTGTGCCAAACGGTACGCTGTTCCCGCCAGGTAATCTGATCGGCATAGTCTGCAGCTGCTCCAGTGCTTGCCGGTCTTCCTGCGGGAAACGCAGCATGACACGGATTTCATCGTGTTCGTGATAGTACCGCTGCACTTCGAGCCCGAAAAAGCCATGTCGTACCTGTTCACTCAGGTCACGCATCGTCAGGCCGTAGAAGGCAGCGGCAGGTTTCAGTTCGAGATGCAGCTCAGGTTTGCCGGGCTGCATCGAGCTGGTGACACTGTGCACCCCGACATAGGCAGCCAGCTTATGCTTCAGTATTTCCCCGGCCGCATTCTGCAACGTGGTATCCGGCGCTGTCAGCACCCATTCGATCGCCTTGGGTGGCCCCTCTGCCGATACACCGAGATCGCGCGGCCAGAAACTCTGGATGGTCAAATCCGTGCCAGCCGGTAACGGACCAAAACGTTCCCGCCACTGCTGTTTGATATCGTCTATCTGGCCACGGATACATTCATCGATGGCCAGTTCAAGATTGACACTCGCCACGTTGTCATTACTGAACATGAACACATGACGAACACTGTCACCATTCATGACAGAACCATCACGATAATATTCCTGATTCAGTTCAGTCCGGATTTCATGGGCGATATGCTTCAGCCGCAACAGCTGTCGCTCGACTTCTTCCGATGCAGTGCCGGCCGGAAATTTAAGCATGACATTCAGATAATAGTCATCTACCGGCCTGTCCAGCACACTGGTGATGCGCCCTGATATGACCAGCGCAGCAATCAGCAGTAATGCTGCCGTAAAGCCGGCGATCACGATATAACGCCACTGCAGTGCAAGGTGCAAAGCGCGCGTATAACATCCGGTCAACCAGCGCAATCCGTTATCCACCTGCTCCTTGAGCGTTGCCATCGCATATCTCAGAAAATGAGGCATGATCCCGGTTGCAGCGTCTGGATCCTTTGGATTCTGCCCGGCCAGGTGGGCAGGCAGAATCAGCAGCGTTTCCGTCATGGAAAACAGCAGCGCCAGGATCGCCACTGCAGAAATGTTGTACAGCAGATGTCCGGTCAACCCCGGCAGCAGCAATCCTGGCGTAAATGCAATCACGGTAGTCAATACCATGGGCACAACCAGCGGTGCCATCGCGCGTACACCACCGATGGCACCGGATATACCAGACTGACCCCGCTGTTGAAGCAGATAGATATGCTCACCAACGATGATAGCATCATCCACCACCACACTCAGAATCAGAATCAACGCGGTAATGGTGTAGACATTCAGGGAAATACCCAGAATCGGTATCCACCAGAAGGCACCGAAAACCGAAATCAGAATGCCTGCACTGACCCATAACGCCAATCGCATATCCAGAACCAGTGCCAGTACGACGAATATCAGGATGAAGCCGGAGATGGCGTTGCCTCTCAGCATCGACATATTCTCATCGTAATACTTGGACCAGTCGTCCCAGGTGATCACTTCGACGTCGGCGGGCAGTTCGGAGTGAAATGCGGTAATGACCTGATTTACCGCATCTACCGTTTTCCCCAGCTGGTTTCGTGGCCAGATCAGGATTTCCATTGCCGGCAGACCATCCGATCTGACCAGCATGCTCTGGTCACGTACGGTCTCAGTGATATGTGCGATATCGCCAAGTTTCAGTTGCATGCCCTGCCGGTCCGATCGCAGGCGGATGGCAGCAAAATCCTCTGTCGTCATGGCCTGTGCCTGGCTTCTGATCAATAACCTGCCATCGGTATTCTTTAATTCCCCTGCTGAGATATTGCCGGAAACAGCACGAATCATTTCAGCAATTTCATCGAAGCTGAAGCCGTAGCGCCGTAAATCTTCTCTGGTGATCTCGATTGATACTTCATACGGTATTTCCGGAAAGAGCAGAATTTGACCGATATCCGGATGAGTGCTCAACCGAATATGCAATCGATCACGGTAATGCTGTAACGTACGCAGATCAGCCATACCGCGTACTGTGGCAATGATCGCCTGCGGGCCTGTTTTCAATTCACGGATCACCGGTTTATCTGCATCCTCGGGAAACACTGTCACGGCTTCCAAACGTGCCTGCACTTCCGCCTGCAGCCGAGTGGCATCGACAGCCGGATCAAATTCTACCAGTACACGGCAAAGCGACTGCTTCGCCTCAACGTGCAAATGCCTGACTCCCTGCAGATCATGAACCGCATGCTCGATCGGAATACAGATCGCCTGCTCGACCTCACCTGGCCCTGCTCCGTCGTAAATGGTAGTGATCTGGAGCTGGTGACGCGGCTCCGGCGGATAGACATAACGGTCTGCAGTGATCAATCCCACGATTCCACCGACGATGATCAGGATCATCAGCAGATTGGCAGCCACCGGATTCTTGACAAACCAGATGATCAGTTTCATGGATGACTGTCACCACTGGCCTGGTCATTCGTGTTCAACCATTCAGGTTTGACCTGCAATCCTTCCATCGGCTGCAGCAAACCAGATACCAACACTCGTTCCCCGGCATTGAGCCCGGACTGAATGATGACCTGCTCACGCTCACGTTTCAGCAGCTTAACCGTACGCAAATGCAATCGATCCTGCTGATCGACAACGGCTACCTGATCATCCTTGAACACGACACTGGTCGGCAGAATCACCAGCCGGTCGAATCGACGCCCCTGGATCAGGGCTTCGACGAACAGACCAACTGGCAGCGCTGTGGTATTGGTCAGCCTGGATAAGCGATCCTCACCGGATTGCGGTGAAGAGGATGTCCGCAGAAATGGATCCGAGATCCGCGCAACCAGCATCAGCATACCGGTATTTCGATCGATCACGCCTTCGCTGCGTACGATCCGCCCGTGCCAGAATCGTTTTTCTCCCTGGTATTCCGCTGCCAGTACCACCCGCGGCATTCGCTTTGAATTCTCTTCATCCGCAACCAATGTATCGGGTACATCGATGAACGCCAGATCCCGGGTACTAACCGGCAACCGGACTTCTGCATAGTCGCTGCTGTAGATCACTCCCAGTACATTACCCTGCGTGACATACTGCCCGATACCGGTATTGTGGTTGCGCACGCGCCCGTCAAACGGGGCACGAATCCGGGTACGTTGTCTGAGCTGTCTGGCATATTTGAGTGCAGCTTCTGCAGCAGCCAGTTTCGCACGCATTTCCTGCAGCTGCGGAATATGCTGGCTGAGTGGACCGGGATCACCCTGGCCCAGATGCTTCCATTCATCATGAGCCTGGGCTGCTTCCGCTTCTTCACGCATCAGTAAATGACGTGCCTCCCTGACTTGTGCCTGTGCCTGTGCCACACGCAGGTCATAATCAGCCGGATCGATGGTGACCAGCACATCCCCTTTATTGAAATATCCACCACTGACAAAAACGGGCGAGGTATCGATGATCCGGCCGGAAACCTCTGTCACCAGATCGATTTCGGTATGCGCGACGACCTGTCCTTGTGAATGGACATGTAAACGCTTCGATTGCATTTCCACTTGAGCAACCCGAACAATGGGCGGTGTCAGTGTTTCTTCCTGTTTGCCATTTTCAGGCGGGAATTGAATGAGCAGCCAGGCTGCCAATCCACCCATAAGGAAAACCAGGGTGGCAATCCGGATTTGACGACGTAAGCTCACAATTTTGTTTTTATTCTTTTACCGGGAAACAACACTGCAGATGATCAAACAGAAGTTTGAATGGAGTTGTAGTTTTGGAACCTTTTCTTCTATGACGTTTTAGCCAGCCAGAACCGGACATGCCACGGCAATAAAATCAGTAACTCAATGATAGATAACGTATCTTTTATCGTACTCAAGATCATTTTTCATGGGTGCTCAAATACTGCCCCCAAGAGCGAGATAGAGATTGACACGGTTGTTCAACAGTTGCCGCCTGACAGCCAGATGAGCACTCTGCGCATTCAGCGTACTGCGATAGCTGTCCAGCAATGTCAGAATCTGGATGAACCCCTGGCGATAGGAATACAGCGCCAGTTCCTGACCGGCTTCAGTCTGCTGCACGGCTTCACGTAATTCTTTTTCCTGTGCACGTAACCATTCTTCTGCTGCCAGTGCCTGCTCGACTTCACGGAAGGCATTCAGCGCCACATCCTGATACCGGTTGAAGGCTTCTTCCACATAGGCCTCGTTCAATTGAATACTTCCACGGATACGCCCACCGGTGAACAATGGTTGTACCGCTCCGGCAAACAGATTCCAGACGACCGATCGTGGATCGATCAGGTCGGTCAACGCACTGTCACGTGTCCCTCCCGCTGCTGTCAGCGTAATGCGCGGTAATAGCAGCTTGCTGGTACTTTCCAGCCGTGCATCAGCTGCGCGCAGCCGTGCAAATGAGGCGATCAGATCAGGGCGTCTGGTCAGCAGTTCAGCAGGCAGTCCGGCAGGGAGTTGTGATGGAGGAACAGGCAGAGCCTGCCGGATCGTTGAACCGGATAAAGCGGTAACCGTATCGTCGATTTGAGGCAATGAACCGTCAGGATAATCTCCCAGCAGAATTTCCAGTTGACGGGTTACAAGCTGCACCTGGTTTCTGGCGGCAGCGAGCTGTGATCTGGCTTGGGCCAGATCGGTCAACACCAGGCGCACCTCCAGCGCACGCACCAGACCCCGTTCGAAACGCCCTTGTACCAGACTGGCAATCGTGCCGCGATCCGCAACAGATTGTTCTGCCACCTGAGCCTGAAGCTTCGCTTCCAGTAATGCAAAATAATTCTGCGCAACACGTGCAGCAAGCGATAGCCGTGCTGCCTGAAAATCAGCGTTGGTTGCTTCCACTTCCTGTCGGGCTGCTTCCCTGAATGAACGGATGCGCCCCCAGATATCCGCTTCCCAGCTCAGATTGAACAAGGCTTCGAATACACTGTATTGCGCCGAACCAAAACCGGCACTGCGCACCTGCGTATACTGGTATCCCGGTGCAAATGAGAGCTGAGGCCAGAGTGCGGCGCCATCGATACGTGCCTGTGCAATAGCGGCATCGACACGTGCCACTGCTGTCTTCAAATCGAAGTTGCTGGTCAAAGCCTGTTCGACCAGCGAATACAGCACCGGATCGTCGAACGATTCCACCCATTTTTGCCCGGCAAGAGGAAAAGTATTTGCAGAAGCACTCCACACAGAAGGTACAGAAACATCAAGCCTGTTTGCCTGCCGTTCCGGTGCTGTATGACAGCCGCTGACAAACATCACAAAGCCAAGCACCGCAGCCGGTTTGAGACGGATCGGCATTTTCTCTCCGGATGACTATGAATCGCGATGTACCGATGGCCTCAGGTAGCGCGAATCGTACTGATGATTTTTCGGGCTGAGGCGCGCTGCCCGTTTCCTGATCCAGATGATGATGCCGGTTACTGACAGCATGACAATAACCAGGCCGAGCACACAGACAAAAATACGGTACGGCAATCCAAATACATTGGCCATGTGCAGCGCAAAAAGCCAATTCGTCACGGTATTGCCGCTGTATTGGCCGCTCGCCAGCAGTGCCAGTTTGAGTTCACCCGTATCAGCATCAAAAAATACGCTCGTTCTGCCGCGCCGATCCTGGATCTCTTTTGAACTGCGCACGATGTACTGATAAGTACCGTTTCCACGATCCAGTCTCAGGGCAATAACCTGCTCGACCGCAAAACCATGCTTGTTCGCCTGCTCACTCATCAACTGTTCGCCAATGCGCTGAGCCTGCCGCCAATCCACTCCAGGTTCTGCCAGAGGAATTTCCCGTTTTGAAAACTCTGTCCAGGGTGCCTTGTATTCCATCACAGCCCGGGTTGTCCAGGTATAGACCGTATCCCACAAATTCATGTAGACGCTGGACCAGGCAAAAATGAGCAGAACCGGCCATAGCCATAATCCGCTGGCACGGTGCAGATCGAAATTGAGCTTGTAGCTGCCCGAGTGCCAGCGAATCTTCCAGGCCGGCTGCCAGCGCCGCCACCAGTTGCCATGATTACCGGATGCGGGTGCGGATGCGGTCACGGATCTGCGTCGCTGCGGCAGGGTCAGATAAAACGCGACGAAACAATCGATCGTCCAGATCAGAGCACAAATCCCCAATACCCATAACCCGAACTTGCCTAGCGCCAGCGCATAATGCAGTTTGTAAATGAAGGGCATGAAATTGATCATGCCTTCCGAAATCTCGCCAAACTGGCGGCGAGCCAGCTCTTCACCGGTATACGGATCGACGATCATCTGATCAAATCCAAGCTTGTTCGGTGGATCGGCATTATCCGGACGGGCATCCATGGAGATCAGAGTAGCTTCCTGATTGGCCTCCATCAGCACCCCATTCACTCTGCCGGCAGGCACCCGATGCTCCGCCAGTTCCGCAAGCGTCGCCATATCCAGTTTTTTCTCCAGAACTTGCCTGGGGTAAATATGGGGATTGATCAGGCGTTCCAGTTCGGGATAAAACGCCAGCAGACTGCCCGTCGCTCCCACGATGATCAGAAAAGCGGCCATGATCAGCCCGGCCCAGCGGTGCAGCCAAACCCAAAAAGAACGTGTCGGTACCATTTTTCTAAGCCCTGAAAACGGATTACGGAATAAAAGCATCATTGAAGTCTTCATCGATCTCTTCTCTATATAAGACGTTTGAGTCAGCTGAAACCGGACATGGTTGTAATAAATTTCAGAAACACGGCCTGACAGCCTGATTGCAGGCTGAGTACTTCTGTTCCTGCAGTCACAGGAACCTCCCGTCACTGAACAGAAAATGTGTTCCTATTAACCATGACACGCGAGCCCAAAAATCGGGTAGCTGATTTTTGAATCATGAGGGAAATGGCACACAGCTCATTGTCATCACGAGCCGCGCTGCGATATGGAGCGACTCGGAGAGAAATGGTCAGCCACATGGGTATCACACAAGCTGGCTATACCCAGATCGAAGCAGGCAGGCGGATACGCAAAGAAACACTGAAAAAGGCTGCAGCGGCCAGGGGCCGCATCATAAAAAAATACAGATTGGGATGAGCGTGCGAACCCCAGCCTGCCATGCTAATCAAGCGTTACCGCGACAAGGCGCACTTTTTTCTTTATCGGATCAGTCCAGGCAACGAAAGCCTGGTGATCGAGGACTATCATGCCCGGATATTTACTGGGCCAACCCGGAAAATCTCCCTGATAAATAGCGGTTTGCCGGCTGATACCATCCGTTGTCACTTTCGCAATACGAAGTTCATCTTCCGGCCCCGCTCTCTTGCGCCAGCTGACCAGCGCAACATTGGTGCTCAGCAACGCTACGTTGACATAACCTCTGGCATCGTCATCGACTTCGAACGGTTTAGTGAAACCTTTACCACCGTCTGTGGAAAAAGCAACTTTGAAACGGCCTTTATCGTCAGCAGCGGAAAACCAGGCTAAGGCTACCGACGAAGCGGACATATCAACCGCCGGGCCATTGCTTGGGCAACCTTCGATACGCCAGCCATCACCCGGGGCAGAGAGTGCTTGCACCTTGCCGTCTGTATCCCAGCGCACAGCGCCGGTATCACGTATTTCGCCCTGGCTATGATCGCGGTAAACCGTTAACAGGCTCTCTCCTTCAGCAGTGGTAGATGCACGGCAACAGGAGCAAATATCATCATCCAGCCTCAGCTCCGTGCCTGCCGATTGTTGCCCCTTCGCAAGCACAGTGGCCATCAGTTGATAGCGATCGTTTTTCCCGGGATCACCTGTCTCGCGCATATCGGTCCAGACCAGCGCGATACGGGCATTTGGCAACGCCGTCAGCGACATTTGCGCATCGTAGATACGTGCCGATTCGCCATAAGGTTTGAACGCCTCGCTCCACGTCAAGCCACCATCCTGCGAACGAGCCAGGAAAATGTCTGCTGCATATTTGCTTTTTCCGCCTTTGACATAGGGCATCCAGGCAGCCGCCAGACTGCCATCGTCGAGACCGAATACAACGGGCGGGTCACCCAGCTTGCCGTCGACTGAGGTCACGGTACGTACAGGCGACCAGCCCTGCCCCTCGCGAATGGCAAAACGGACTGTGCTGTTTTGCCCGTCGCTTTCGACCCAGCTGAGGATCAGGCGGCCATCAGCTGTTTTCGCCAAATGATGCTGCTTACTCTCTTCACTGGTCGGAACGGTGATTTCTTGTATTGGAAACCCGGGCTGGCCAGTTTCTGCACTCACTGGCAGTGACCAGCAGAACCATACGAGCAACCCGACCGGGAAAATTTTTGTCAACGTGTTTTGACTCGTCATTTCTTTCGTCCTCCAAAATAAAATGAATGATCGCGATGGGATCATTACCTTCACAGGATGACATCCTGCCCAATTTGTTGAATTACCCAGGCTCAATATTCAAGACGCAAGGAACCCAGAATGGTCAGCGGAGCACCGGGATAGACACCCAGCCGGGGCGCGACATTACTATCAGGATCAGTCGATTCGTAGTAGCGTTTGTCAAGAATATTCCGTGCATTGATCTGCGCGGTCAGACGGGTCGGGCCGAGCTTCATCCGGTAGGCGGCAAATGCATCCAGGCGGGCATAGCCCGGTAACTGGAAGGTATTCTGGACATCCCCCTCCCGCTTTCCAGCTGCGAAAACACCCAAACCGAAACTCAAACCGTTGAGTGGAGCGAATTTTTTCACATCGTATCGCAGCCAGACACTGCCAGCATGTTTAGGCACATTGGCAAGCCGATTGCCCGCTGTAGCGCCAGAATAGTCTTTGAGGATGCGGGTGTCAGTAAAGGCGTAACTGGCGATCACGCTAAAGCTGTCTGTTATATAACCCGATATGTCCAGTTCGATCCCCTGGCTGCGCTGCTTGTTGGCGATCTTGTCGAACGGGTCGGCTGTTGACAGGTCGTTGACCAGAATATTGTCTTTGGTCAGATGGTAATACGCCAGTGTTCCTGTCAAACGGCGGTCAAACAGTTGGGTTTTGACACCAGCTTCGAATTGCTCTGCAGTTTGCGGATCGAAAGTTCTTCCGTCGGCCGCCGGTGCGTTATTGGCGCCGAATGATGTAGTCCAGCTACCGTAGATGCTGAGTTCTTTCCAGGGCTCGTACAAAATGCCGGCCTTGGGACTGAAACCCTGATCTTTACGGATATTTGGCTTGACCAGAGAATCTGCTGTATCGAAGTTATTGCTGTTGCCGCGCCCGGTTTCCGCCCAGTCATAGCGACCGCCACCCATGATATGCAATTTGTCCCACAAGGTGACCTGATCCTGGAAATAAACGCCATACCAATTGTTATAGATCACGGCGTGAGTGCCTATATTAGGTGCTGTACCGAAAGTCTCAGAGTTAATGACGGCAGCATCAAAACTGGATTGTGGAATTCCATAGCTGGGGTAAGGATTGTAAATATTGATAGCAAGTGCCGGATCGGCCGTTTTCCAAATACCCCTTGCGCCATATTTGTTATAGGTGCGGTAAAAATCAAATCCTACCAATACTTGATGACGACTGAACCCTAGGTCAAATTTGCCGGTAACATCCAGATTGGTTGCATAATGTTCCTGTTCACTGCTTTGGCCAAAGATATTACGTTGCAACAGTCCGGTAGCCGGGTTCAATGCAGCGGCCGCGTTGAACGCGGGCGCAGGATTCACGAAGGTAGTGATGCCATCAGCCAGACTGGCCAGAAAGCGGTGGTGTATTGCCCAATTTTCACTGAAACGATGGTTGATTTCGGAGCCGACCTTCACACTCGATTGATCACCTGTCGGCGTGTTGGGATCGCCCAGATTACGACTGATCGGAATCGGCGCGGGGCGATTGCCGATCACCGGAATACCAAAGTCAGCAGAAGCAAATTTCTCGGTACCTTCGATGTCAATCGTCACATCGGTAGCATCCGTTGGCCGCCAGGTAAGGCTGGGATTGAATACTTTCCTGTCCCCGGAAATGAAATCACGGAACGAATTGTTGCTTTGATAGGCACCCGAAAACCGGTACAGCAATTTTTTGTCCTCCGTAACGGGCCCGCCTGCATCCCATTGTGTCCGGAAATAATCATAAGAGCCAAATTGCTGTTCCACCGAATAATAGGGGGTTTCCAGTCCCCTTTTGGTGATAACGCTGATCAATCCACCCGGCTCGGTACGCCCGTACAATTGCGCAGGGCCTTTCAATACTTCAATGCTGTCCAGATTGCTGGCGTCGAAATCTCCAAAACCACCTTCACTTGTTAACAACCCGTTGCGGTAAATATTCCCGGTTCTAAAGCCGCGAATGATGAAGCCGCCACCGCCACCTAACGATGGCTGAGGGCGCACACCGCTGACGTTTTCCAGCGCATCCTTCACTTTGGTCGATTTCTGGTCATCCATGACGGCACGAGGCACTACCTGCACTGAAAATGGTGTTTCCATGATCGATGTATCGGTTTTTGTGGCTGAAAAAGCTTTTGTTTTCTGGTAACTTGGGTTATCCGGCGCATCAGGATCGATCACGCTGGTTATTTTCATTTCCGGCAAAGTCACTGCCTCTGCATTACTGTTCGTGTGCCCTGCGGGGGCAGCTTCCAGTGTGTAGCGCCCGGGGGCATTTTCGACTACGGTGAGTCCGCTGCCTTTGAGCAGTTGCCCGATCGCCTGCAGGGGAGTAAAACGCCCATTCAGTGCCGGAGCCTGTTTGCCTGCAACCAGACTGACATCAACGCCGATGAGCAAACCTGCCTGAGTGGCAAGCTGCGTGATCGCCTGTTCGAGGGGTTGTGCGGCAATATCGATTGCAATCGTTTGCTGAGTGACGGCAGACCGCGCAGTAACATTGGCCGAGATGAACAGGCCGGCAGCCAGCACCAATCCAAACAAAAAGCCGTGATATAACGAAATTATTTTTATAATCATGAAAACTCCCTGTGTCTGGTCGGTAAAAATGTGCTTCTGTTATCCATGAGACACGAGCCGGAAAACCGGGTAGTGCTGATTACGTGATTTTTAAATTCACCACGGTCAATCACGTGGCGATCCAGAAAGCAGGAAGTGGCACATAGGTATATATTTCAGCCGATCTCTGGCAAAACACCCGGCCGACTACGCTTTTACTGCAGCCGGCCGGGTGGCGGGTTAGAGGAGGAGTTGCTCCTCCGGGAGGAAGTAATCGCGCAACAACTGCATTCCTGCTGCAGCCGGACGGGGACAGATTAGAAGAGGAATTGCTCCTCCGGGAGGGGAGTAATCGCACGACGGCGATCAGGTTTGCAGGTTGATCCAGATCAGTGCCCGGGTATAGCGATCGATACCGATTGGCAGGGCATGCTGCAAAATCTTGAGTGCAGTATCGGGGTCATCAGCTGGCAGCACGCCCGTAAAGCGAAGCTGTGCAGCGGCCCCGCTGATTCCCAGAAAACCGGTCCGATATCTGGCCAGATCATCGATCACCTGGCTGAGTGGCGCATTGCGGTAAACCAGCCTGCTCTGCACCCAGCTCGCTGCAGCGGGCGGGATCGGTTCCTGGCCATGGATCTGCTCACTATCGAAACGTATACTCTGACCGCTGTACACGGTAATGGACTGATCCGGCCGGTCACGGCTGGTTACATTGACACTCGACTCCACGACGCTGACCCGGCTGTGATCGCCGGTCTGCTCAACAATGTAACGGGTACCCAGTGCCTGGGCAGTTCCATCACGGTTTTCGATGATGAAGGGCCGGTGATGAGCACCCTGCTCTGCTGCATCCGGAACCACTGCCGCAAATATGCGGCCGCGATGCAGAATGATGCGGCGTGCGTGAGTATCGAAGACGACATCGGCTGCAGAATCGCTATCCAGCGTGATGGTACTGCCGTCAGGCAATGCCACCTGGCGAATTTCTCCCGTTGCCGTTCGTTCATCTGCCAGCCACGTCGATAACGGCAGGCAGTAAATACCAATCAGCACCAGTACGATACTGGCCAGCAACCCGGCTGGTCGGTGCTTTCTGCGCCGTTGCGGCGTGACGCTTTGCCAGAGGCGACTGATCTGTTCGTAGGCTTCACGATGCCTGATATCCTGCGCCAGCCAGGCTTCGAAATCAGCCTGCTGTGCGGTGCTGATTTGGCTGTCCGACAGCCGCACGACCCACTCGGCCGCCTGTTCACTCAGGGAAACAGTATTGTGATCTGTTACTTCAGACATACATCTTCCTTGAGCTGATGCAGGTGAACATGGCAGTAGGCAAGCGCTTTGACGAGATATTGCTTGACCCGACTGACCGAGACTTGCATCGTTTCAGCAATTTCCGCATAGGTCATATCCTCGACGCGCGCCAGCAGGAAAGCCTGGCGTGATCGCTCATCCAGTCCATCGATCAGCATCAGCACGGTTGCTTCGAGCAGTTGACGTACTGCAGCAACATGAGCGACATCCTGCTCTGTGCGTTCTGAAAGCAGCGCAGCAATGCTGTGCAGGGTTTCCGCCTCGACTTTATGCTTCCGGTTGAGGTTGATCATCAGCCGATTGGCCGTTACCAGCAGGTAGGCACGCGGTTCCCGCAGTACAGGCATTTCCTGCAACGAAAGCAATCGAACGAAAGTATCGTGCGAGAGATCGGCAGCATTCTGCGGACAACCCAGTTTTTTTCTGAGCCACATAAGCAACCAGCGATGATGTTCGCGATACAACGCATCGATGACCGCCGTCCCCGTATCGGCGGCAGAGGATTCCTGCATGGAAATGGCCTTTGAGAAATAGAATCTGAAACAATCAGCACACATTGCGATGTGCAGATTATCTTCACAAATTGGCCGGCTGAAAATGCGACAAATTGTCGCAGGGGGTGATTTACCGCGTTCGAAACGGCTGAACATCCGGTCATCCGACCGGCGTGCAAATTGGAATTAAGGGTATCCCGGCCCGGAAGATGTGCCCATGGGTTCCGAAATTGAATTGAACCAGGCGAGTTTTTGATGAAGCTTGACGACGTTTCCCACGATGATCAGTGTGGGAGGTTTCAGTGGATTCTGCTGAATGATGTCCGGTAACGTTTCCAGCGTACCTGTCAGCACGCGCTGGTTGGGGGTCGTACCCTGCTGAACGATCGCAGCCGGTGTGGTTGCCTGCAGACCATGAGCAATCAGTTGCCGGCATAGTTCGGTGACCCCCAGCAGCCCCATATAGACGACGATGGTCTGATTTGGCCGCGCCAGCGCCGGCCAGTCGAGCTGTATGGTGTTGTCTTTCAGATGTCCCGTCACAAAGACACAGGATTGTGCATGATCACGGTGGGTCAGGGGAATCCCTGCATAACTGGCCACGCCTGAAGCCGCCGTGATCCCGGGAACCACCTGAAACGGAATGTGGTGTTGCGACAGAGTTTCGATTTCCTCACCCCCTCGCCCGAAAATAAAGGGATCTCCTCCTTTCAGGCGCAGAACGTGTTTACCCTCCTGGGCGAGCTTTACCAGCAGTTCATTGATCGATGTCTGCGGCAGGGTATGCTGATTACGCACTTTTCCAACATAGATGCGCGTTGCATCCTGTCTGACCATATCGAGAATGGCGGGAGAAACCAGCCGGTCATAGATGACCACATCCGCCTGCTGCATCAGGCGCATGGCCCGGAAAGTAAGCAAATCGGGATCACCCGGGCCTGCACCCACCAGATAAACTTCTCCGGTCGGAAACTGATCGGTACTGTTTTCCAACGCTTCTGACAGATAATCCTGTGCAGCCTGATCTCTGCCGGCGAAAACCATTTCTGCAAACGGCCCCTGCAGCATTCTCTCCCAGAAAAAACGACGATTCTCCTGATGGATAAAACGCTGTCTGACCTTGTCACGAAACCGTGCGGCATACTCGGCCAGCCGACCATAGGCAGAAGGAATCAGCGCTTCCAGCCGCGAACGTAACAACCTCGCCAATATCGGAGAAGTACCACCACTTGAAACCGCAACGATGATCGGAGAACGGTCGAGAATAGACGGCATGATGAAGGTACATAAATCCGGATTATCTACGACATTTACCGGAATGCCCGCTTTCGTGGCGGCAGCGGAGACTGCCTGATTCACTTCATGATCATTGGTGGCAGCAATGGCCAGCGCCCTATCCTGCAAATGATCCGGCCGGAAAGATTCAGCAGTATGGGTGATCACAGGTGATTGCAGCAGCAGATTACTCAGCTCCTCGCTGATGGCAGGAGATACCACATGGATACGTGCATGTGCCCGCAGCAACAGCCTGATTTTGCGAACGGCAATCTCCCCGCCGCCCACAACCAGGCAGTCACGCTGTTTGATGTTGAGAAAAACAGGTAAATAATCCATATACAGGCAACAGAACTTAACAAGCAAGGAATCGTTGGATCCGTTGAAAATGTTACCAGAATGATGCAATGACCTCATGATACACGGCCGGACCAGGCGAATCTCTACCGGTACACGTGTATCATTCCGTACCTGTAATCACAACCTTATTTGGAATCGCCTGCCGGTTATTGAACTCTTTCCCGCTTGTACAGATCCTCGATGGATATCCCCATGCCAGCTTCACCACCGAATACCGTACCGAGTGTCTTGTTCTGAAGATGTTTGAGGTTGAAATCGTAGAACTCTTTTTTCAATGGAAAATATCTCACTTCCTCAACCAGTTGCTGCGCATGTTGCATGTAAAAGATGACAAATTCCCTGACTTCAGGCTTACCCGCCGATTTTGCATTCACATAGATAAAGAGGGGACGCGATAACGGCTGGTAACTTCCATTCTGGACCGTAAGCATGGAAGGCAGAATGCCACCTGAACCATTATCAATTGCCACGGCTTTCAGTTTTTTATGATTTTCGATGTAGTAGGCAAAGCCAAAGAAACCCAATGCATTCAAATCGCTCGCCACACCCTGCACGAGTACATTGTCATCTTCCGAAGCCGTAAAATCTCCACGACTGGATTTTGCCTTGCCGACCACGGCCTCGGTGAAATAGTCGAATGTCCCTGAGTCCGCCCCGGCACCGAACAGTTTGATTCTGGCATTGGGCCAGGCCGGGTTGACCTGGTTCCAGTTGAGTATTTTTTCCTGTGCTGCCGGCTCCCAGATTTTTTTCAATTCGGCCACTGTCATGGACTTGATCCAGTCATTTCCAGGATTGACCACCACCGTCAAAGCGTCGAAAGCAATTGGCATTTCGATGTACTGCACACCATTCTGCCGGCATTGCTCCATTTCAGAGGACAGGATCGGACGGGAAGCATTCACGATATCGACTTCATCCCGGCAGAATTTCTTGAATCCCCCACCCGTGCCGGCAATACCGGCAGTGACCATAATGGCTCCTTTCTTGGCAGCCTGGAAATCTTCTGAAACAGCCTCTGTAATTGGAAAGACCGTACTCGAACCACTGATTTTCACCAGCGGTCTGGCTTGAACCATCGTGCCGATTCCGCTCAGGAGAGCAAAACCAAGGATTGCGACCAGAAATCCGGTATCAAATCTCAGTAAAGATTGTTGCATGATAACCTCTCTGTTTTTCAAGAATTATTTGGTAATGACGACTGATGGCAACTCGTACCTGATGACTGTCATCAGGTACGCAATAAGAATAAACAGAGGATATTACAGATTTGCGATGGTAACTCAGCTTCCGGTCATCGAAGAAGCTGCCTGCTGGCGAATCGTTTCAGCAATTTTTTCTGCCCAGTAATCGGTCTGTTGCAGTACTTTTCCTTCCACCATGACCCTGATCAGCGGCTCCGTTCCGGAAGCGCGCAGGAGAATACGTCCATCGTTTCCCAGCGCCTGTTCCGCTTCATTTTTGCAGGCTGCAACCGCCGGGTTGCTGCGGAAATCAAAATTTCCGGAAACCTTTACATTGATCAGACGTTGAGGGAAAAAGGGAACATCACGCATAAAATCAGCCAGTGTCAGGCCGGTATCACGCAATGCATATAAAACCTGGAGGGCTGAGATAATGCCATCCCCTGTCGTGTGTTTATCCCGGCAGATGATATGGCCGGAATTCTCGGCGCCCAGATACCAGTCGTTTTGCTGTAGCAGCTCGGAAACATAGCGGTCTCCGACATTTGCCCGGGCAAATGGAATCCCGAGTCGCTCGAAAGCCTGCTCGACCGCCAGATTGGTCATGAGTGTTCCGACCACCCCACCCTGCAGCACACCAAGCTGCTGCCGGTGTTTGGCAATGATGTAAGCCAGGCTGTCGCCATCGTACAGCACTCCTTCCCTGCTGACCATCAGTACGCGGTCACCATCACCATCCACGGCAATTCCGATATCAGCCTTATGCTGCAGGATTGAACTCTGAAGTGTCTCGATATGAGTCGCTCCACATTCGTAATTGATGTTGAAGCCATCCGGGCTGGCATGGGTCGTTATCACATCGGCCCCCAGTTCATGCATGACATGCCCGGCAATATGGTAGTCCGCGCCATTGGCACAATCGACCACGATGTGCAGCCCCCGCAAATCGAGCTGATTGGGAAAAGTGCTTTTGCAGAATTCGATATACCTGCCGGCGGCATCTCTGAGACGTTGTACCCTGCCCAATTTGATGGAAGGTGTCGTTTTCATGGGCTGATCCAGTTCAGCCTCGATCTGAAGCTCCATGCTATCTGGCAATTTTGAGCCTGCAGAAGAAAAAAACTTGATGCCATTATCATCAAACGGATTGTGTGAAGCAGAAATGACTGCACCTGCCTGGATACGCAACGCTCGGACGAGATAAGCCACTGCCGGTGTCGGCAATGGCCCGGACAGCAGCACATCCACGCCTGCTGCCGAGAAACCGGCTTCCAGTGCGGATTCCAGCATATAGCCCGATATCCGCGTATCTTTGCCTATCAGCACTGTTGGTCGTTTATCCGCAGCCAGTTGCCGGTCAGAAGCCAGCAACACCTTGCCGACAGCGTACCCCAGACGCAGAAAGAAATCCGGTGTGATCGGAAAATCTCCCACCTTCCCGCGAATGCCATCCGTACCAAAATATTTTTTCTTCATTTCAATATTGTTTTCTCGATGAATACCTGAATATGCCCTGATCGGGTTTGCAAAATCAATATCCGCATTCCACAAACATAATGCTCCGCCGGCAACCAGCCAAACGCCGGTTGATCTCCAACTTTGACACAATTATGACAATCCGGAAGTGACTATCATCACAGCCGGTCACTGACAGGATTACAGATGTAGCAGAAAGCCCGGGGCAATACGATTCACTGCTGCAAAAACTGAGAATGCATCACGTGTCGCTTTGACGTCATGTACCCGGATGATCCGGGCCCCCTGACCCACCGCCAACAGCGCTGCAGCCACACTGGCATGGACACGGTCATTCACCGCATTACCCGTGATCGTTCCCAGCATGGATTTGCGTGAAAGACCTGCCAGAACGGGAAAATTCGTGGAAACAAGACGATCCAGCCCACGCAGCAGCATGAGATTATGCTCGAATGTCTTGCCGAAACCAAAACCAGGGTCGATGATGATACGCTCTCGCTCTATTCCGGTTGATACTGCTGCTGCAACTCGCTGCTCCAGAAATGATATGACTTCGGCAACCACATCGGAATATTGAGGATTGTGCTGCATCGTTTCCGGTTTTCCTTGCATGTGCATGAGATAAATCATGACTGCACTGTCTGCAACGACATCCAGTGCACCCGGAGCCCGCAACGCATTGATGTCATTGACGAGATCCACTCCAGCATCAATTGTGGCACGCATGACTTCAGGCTTGGAGGTATCGACGGATACCGGAATATCCATGCTCAAAGCAAACTCTATGACGGGCATCACCCGTAACAGCTCTTCATCCCCCCCCACGGACCGACTCCCCGGACGGGTAGACTCTCCTCCAATATCGAGAATATCGGCCCCTTCCTGAATCAGGCGCCTTGCCTGTTCAATTGCTTTTTCGGTCGTATCGAAATACCCACCATCGGAAAAGGAATCGGGCGTGACATTGATTACGCCCATGATCAGCGGACGATTTTGCTGAAGAATTCTTTGTAATCTGTTCACTGGGCAAGAAAAATGGCCTGTGCGTCAAAAGAACGTACAGGCCACTGGAAAGAAAATAACGTACTGTTTTAGATTTCGACTTTCTGGGCAGCAGGAGCCTCGGTCGTTGCAGGTTCGCCAGCAGGTTGTTTTACTTCACTGGCTGCTGAGCCTGCTGAACCTTTATCCTGCCGCGCAGAAGAAGTCGGTGCCTGTGGCGGACGTGGCGGGCGACCCTCCATGATATCCTTGATCTGGTCGCTGTCTATCGTCTCCCATTCAAGCAATGCCTGAGTCATTGCCTCGATTTTATCCTTGTTCTCTTCGATCAGCTTGCGTGCAAGTGCATACTGCTCATCAATGATACGGCGGATCTCGGCATCGACCTTCTGCATGGTTGCTTCACTTAGATTCTTGTGTGTGGTGACTGAACGACCAAGGAACACTTCGCCCTCATTTTCACCATACACCATAGGTCCCAGCGTCTCAGACATACCCCACTGCATTACCATTTTGCGAGCAGTATCCGTTGCCCGTTCAAAGTCATTGGAGGCACCGGTAGTCATCTGGCTCATGAACACTTCTTCTGCAATGCGGCCGCCAAACATGACCGCTATGGTTTGCAATATCTGATCACGATCCATGCTGTAACGATCCTCGGAAGGCAATTGCATGGTGACACCCAGTGCACGCCCGCGCGGAATGATCGAAACCTTGTGAACCGGATCGGTCTTAGGCAACAAATAAGCTACCACTGCATGCCCGGATTCATGATAGGCAGTATTGCGACGTTCATTTTCCGGCATGACGACGGAACGACGCTCAGCACCCATCAGAATCTTGTCTTTCGCACGTTCGAAATCATCCATATCGACCAGGCGTTTACCAGCGCGTGCAGCAAACAGCGCAGCCTCATTGACCAGATTGGCAAGATCAGCTCCTGACATACCGGGTGTACCTCTGGCGAGGATACCGGCTTTGACATCAGGAGATACCGGAACCTTGCGCATGTGCACCTGCAGGATCTGTTCCCGGCCACGTATATCCGGCAATGGAACGACGACTTGTCTGTCGAACCGGCCTGGACGCAACAATGCAGGATCAAGTACGTCAGGACGGTTGGTAGCCGCAATGACGATCACACCCATATTGCCTTCGAAACCATCCATCTCGACCAGCAACTGGTTCAGGGTCTGTTCACGTTCATCGTTTCCACCTCCCAGCCCGGCACCACGCTGACGCCCAACCGCATCGATCTCGTCGATGAAGATGATGCAGGGTGCATGCTTTTTCGCCTGCTCGAACATATCTCTCACCCTGGAAGCACCCACACCTACAAACATTTCAACAAAATCCGAACCGGAAATACTGAAGAATGGCACTTTTGCTTCACCGGCAATGGCACGAGCGAGTAATGTCTTACCCGTTCCCGGACTGCCGCACATCAAAACGCCACGAGGAATACGTCCGCCCAGTTTCTGGAATCTGGAGGGGTCTCTCAGAAATTCCACCAGTTCGGCAACCTCTTCCTTGGCTTCTTCACAACCGGCCACATCCGCAAAAGTCACATTGTTGTTCTTATGATCAAGCATCCTGGCTTTACTTTTCCCGAACGAGAAAGCACCGCCATTCCGGCCGCCTCCCTGCATCTGACGCATAAAAAAGATCCAGACGGCAATCAACAGCAACATCGGGAACCATGACACCAGTATGCTCATCAGCATGGATGGCTCTTCTTCCGGTTTTGCTTCCACTGATACACCCGCTTTCAACAGATCACTTACCAGCCACGGATCGGAGGGTGAATGAACGATAAACTGACGACCATCTGTTTTCGATCCTCGTAAAGTCCGGCCGTCAATCACTACCTTGGCAATCCTGCCCTGATGCATTTCACTAATAAACTGTGAATATTCCATGGGGGGCTGTGATGGTTGCCGTGTGGAGAATTGATTGAATACTGTCATCAGTACCAAAGCAATCACCAACCAGATAGCCATGTTCTTAATCAGATTATTCATATTAGCTCCTCAATTTTGCTTCTCGACGAAACCGGGTTTCTGACACATTGCGGTTTACTTTTTACAAGATGTCACCGCAGTCTATCAGATTATTTTTTCTAGTCCCAGCAAATATAGCTCTTTACTGCGATCTCGCGAAGCCTTTGGTTTCCGGATGACAACTTTTGAAAAATCAGTTTGCATCATCTGCCGGAAAGCTTCAAAGTCACTTCCCTGAAAAACTTTGACAAGGAAATTTTTGCCAGGGTTCAAATGTTCACGACAAAACATCAAGGCCAACTCGGCCAGATACATGCCTTGAGCCTGATCACTGACACGGATACCGGTAAGATTGGGTGACATATCGGAAATAACAAGGTCTGCACGTTTCCCGCCCAGTGCTGCTTCCAACATCGCCAGAACCTCATTTTCGCGGAAATCTCCTTGAATGAACGTCATACCGGGTAGTGGCTGCATATCCAGCATATCCAGCGCAAACACCTTTCCTGTCGGCCCAACGGATTCGAGTGCGACTTGCGACCAGCTGCCAGGCACTGCACCCAGATCGACAACTGTCATCCCTGGTACAAACAGGGCATCGTGTTCGGCAATTTCCCGCAGCTTGTATGCGGCACGCGAGCGATAGCCCTCGTGGTTGGCCTTGCGGACAAAATTATCGTTGATATGAGCCTTTATCCAGGCCCTGCTGGTTCTGGCAGATTTCATCAGGTAAAAATCAGGTAAAATTTAACTCTTTTAGGAAGGTTTAATGCTTGAACTCGATATGGCACAGCGCCGGCAACTTGCAGCCAGCGCACATCACCTGAATCCGACAGTCACGATTGGCAAGGATGGCCTGACTGAAAATGTCATTGGCGAGCTGGATCGAAGCCTTCTGAAACATGAGCTTATCAAGGTCAAGGTACTCGATGGCGATCGGGATCAGAGAGCTTCCCTGCTGGAGCAAATCTGCCTCTCACTGAACGCGGCACCCGTCGAGCAAATCGGCAGAGTTCTGATTATATACCGGATAAATCCTGATAAAAAAATCGCCAGAGCTATGACTCCAGATACACTCAAACCCGGCTCCAAACGAAAACTCAAACCCCGATCTGCACAATCCGCTAAGAAAACCAAAGTACGAAAATAACAACAGGAAGTATGCCCTGCGTTTTCACCGATCAGAAACGAGCAGCATTCACTGCAAATCCGGAATCCGTGGTCCAGGTACGACTCCCTCTTTGCCAGAGACTGTCGGCCCTTCTCCCCGGGCAAGATTCCCTAATACCTCATGATCTGGTATAACTCAGCCCAGTTCACGTATATGGAGATGTTTTATGAGCACGAAACTTGAATTGCCGATTCAGGAATTTACCACCCCCTATCCGGTCACGGCTCGCGAGGACAGCTCGATCGAAGAATTGCTGGATCTCATCAAAAACCTCAAAGTGCGGCACATTCCCATCATGTCAGACGGCAAGGTTACAGGTATCGTCAGTGAACGGGATCTCAAAATTATCTCGGCTTTGAGCACTCGTGAGAAATTTTTGGTCAGGGCTGCCGATCTGATGACACCCGATCCTATAATTTTCCGGGGCAGCACATCCATTGAGGACGTTATCCTGAAGATGTCGGAAAAAAAGATCGGCAGCGTTCTGGTCAGTGATGAACAGGGAAACCTGCAAGGCATATTCACAGTAACCGATGCACTGGATATTCTGGTAGAAATATTGCGAGGCAAAAAATGACAAAGGTACGTGATCTGATGACCCCTATGCCGAAAACGATAGGTTTCGACATTTCAGTAGAAAAAGCCCTGGTCATGATGAAAGAATGTGCCTGCCATCATCTGCCTGTACTCGATGGCGGGAAACTGGTTGGCGTTCTGAGTGACAGAGATCTTTCAATGGCCTGGCATGGTTCAGGCAACACTAAGGATGAACATCTCGTCAGGGATTTGATGACTGATACGCCCGTCGTCATCGATCCCTCTGCCGAAATCAATATGGCTATCCGAATCATGTTAGATAATAAAATCAACAGTCTCATCGTCAGGGCAGAAGAAAATCAGCCATGGGGTATTCTTACCTCGACAGATCTTCTTCGTTACGTCATGAATAAGGCCTGAAGAGAAGACAGCAGACATCTGCCTTGTTTTCCCTGGTCTGATTCCGGATCTTCCAGTTCTACTGGCAGCATAAATTCAGGCGCACACTCTTCAGCCCTGTTACGTAGTTACGTATCATGCCAAGTGAACGGGTGAAATTCGATACCTTTACCCGGTAACGATCGAAATATACAATCTCGGGTACACTATGAAAAAAAGCCTGTACGGAAATTCCGTACAGGCTCGAAGGGAGGCCAGTTCTAGTCATGGCCATCAGAGGGTTTACCAGTTGCGGGAATCCGCGCAAAAATTATTGTTTACGACACAGGATTTCCAGAATCGTTCAATAACTCCGATTTCCCGGCACTTACCAACAAACGTAACAGCCATGTAGTCGTTACCGGAAATAATCACGATTCCATACTACAACGGATATAACCCTGTTATTTTCTGGAAAAAGCACGGGTAAATCAGCTATATCGCAACCATATCAGTCATAGCAATATTCAATCACTTGAAAACCTGCCAATTTGCCACTATCAAAGCAAGCAGCCAGTTCGGTAAAAATGTTTGCTGCAGTATGATGAACACACTGATATCTAACAGCAGATTCTTCCCGGTCTGCAGCGGCTGTAATAACAAAAAAGTAACATGAGGTCACAGATGAAGATTTCAACGATTCTGGCAACACATGACAAAACTGACTTGGTGATATTGCTGCTGCATGCAACGGCAGGTAGCGTTTTCATGGCACATGGTGCACAGAAGCTATTTAGCTGGTTTGGTGTCAATGGCCTTGAAGCAACCGGTCAGTGGATAAACTCAATCGGCCCCAATCCCGGTTACCTGATGGCATTACTGGCGGGATCCGGTGAATTCTTCGATGGATTGGCGCTGCTGTTGCCCGAATCAGATCATCCGGAGGGATAAGCCAGTGGGACTCTTGATAAACGGAAAATGGCAGGATCAGTGGTATACCCTCCAGAATGGAGAGTTTGTACGTGAAAATGCTCAGTACCGTCACTGGGTCACCCCGGACGGGCAACCCGGCCCTTCCGGCGAGGGAGGATTTACTGCAGAATCCGGCCGCTATCATCTGTTCGTGTCACTGGCCTGCCCGTGGGCACATCGCACTCTGATCTTCCGCCATCTGAAAGATCTGCAGGCACATATCGGTATTACCATCGTCGATCCCAGAATGCTGGAGCACGGCTGGGCGTTCAGTGAGATTTCTCGTGACAATCCTGTACAAGACATCCGCTATCTGCACCAACTCTATACCCGGGCCAAACCGGACTATACCGGCCGGGTTACGGTACCGGTGCTATGGGACAAGCAACGCGACACCATTGTCAGCAATGAATCAGCCGACATCATCCGCATGTTCAACAGTGCGTTTGACTCGCTCACCGGCAATGATCTCGACTTCTACCCCGAAGCCCTGCGCAATGAGATCGGCACCATCAATGAAGTGGTCTACCGGGATTTCAACAACGGAGTTTACAAAGCCGGTTTTGCCACTGACCAGCTTATTTACGAAAAAGCCTACGATCGAATCTTCAATAGATTGGATGCAATTGATGACAGCCTGAATACCCGCCGCTATCTCGCGGGTAATCGCCTGACTGAGGCTGACTGGCGGTTTTTCACCACACTGATTCGCTTCGATGCCGTGTATTACAGCCATTTTAAGCTCAACAAACAGCGTATCGAAGATTATCCTAATCTATCCAATTACCTGCGTGCGCTATACCAGATATCTGGTATCGCCGGTACCGTAAATTTCGAACACATCAAAACCCATTACTACTACAGCCACTCGACCATCAATCCGACCCAGATCATTCCTAAAGGGCCGGATATCGATTACACCCGGCCGCATAACCGGGTGCAGGCTTTCTCCTCCCCCGGATAATTCAGCCAGCATCAATCAGATGGCATCAGGCATTGTGATACTCCAGAACCACCTCGACCTCGTTCTTCGAGCCCAGAATCACCGGTACACGCTGATGCAGATCCTGCGGCACGACATCCAGAATGCGCTCGTAGCCGGTGGTGGATAACCCGCCTGCCTGTTCGACGATAAAACTCATCGGATTGGCTTCGTACATCAGACGCAGTCTGCCGGGTTTGGAGGGATCTTTGGTATCGCGCGGATACATGAAAATACCACCGCGAGTGAGGATACGATGCACCTCTGCCACCATCGAAGCCACCCAACGCATATTGAAATCGCGACCGCGCGGCCCGGTACTTCCTGCCAGACACTCCGCCACATAACGCTGTACCGGTGCTTCCCAGAAACGCTGGTTGGAGGCATTGATGGCAAATTCCCTGGTATCGGCGGGAATCCTCATGTTTGGATGTGTCAGCACGAATTCACCGATATCACGATCCAGCGTAAAACCATTGACACCATGGCCTGTGGTCAGCACCAACATGGTGGATGAACCATACAATGCATAACCTGCACAAACCTGTTTGACGCCGGGTTGCAGGAAATCTTCCATACTGGCAGCCCGGCTTGGCACTGGCGAGCGCAAAATCGAAAAAATCGTCCCGACGGAAATATTGAGATCCACGTTACTGGAACCATCCAGCGGGTCAAATACCAGCAGATATTTGCCGAGTGGATAAGGAGACGGAATCGAGTAGACATCATCCATTTCCTCCGATGCCATGCCAGAAAGATGACCAGCCCATTCATTGTTGCGGATCATGATTTCATTGGTAATCACATCCAGCTTTTTTTGGGTTTCACCCTGAACGTTTTCTGTATCCAGCGCCCCCATCACACCAATCAGCGCCCCCTTGTTCACCGCATTGGAAATGGTCTTGATAGCAGTCACGATATCGTTCAGCAATGCGGTGAAATCACCGCTCGCTCCCGCGATGTGACGCTGCTCTTCAATGATGAACTGGGTAAGGGTAGTACCGGTATGCATCAGCTTTCCTCTCGAGAAATTAAAAAAGCGTCAATTATACTGGTTTGGCAACCATAACGAGCGTATGAAAAAAAGAGCTAAATATCCTCTCCCGATCACTTTTATCTCAAATTGAGACTGCACTGCGCATCTAAGCCCCGGATTAATCTCCCACTGATCAGTAATCTGGAGTTGCGCCACACTTTTTTAACAAACTATATTTTGTCGAAACCCTCTACCCGGGTTTTAACCTTCTCACAGAAATTCTGAGAAACCTTACTGATAGCACCCTCATCTCCGGGAAATATCAGAAAGTTGTCAAAAGAATTTACACAAGCCCCCTCCTTTCTGGTCATTTCACAAATCAAGAAACAGGAAGTAACGTAATTTCATACACATACAAAAGCCATGAAAAGCTGGCATATCTCATGCTTTATATCTATCTGGCAGAAACTGCCTATTTATCATTAATTTAAACAATAAAAGGTTTATATGAAAACAAAATTTGCTCTTACTCTGGCAGCCTCCACACTGCTGGTATCAGCCGCGCACGCCGATCCCTTCGTCAATGGAGGTTTCGAAACTGGTAACTTCAACGGCTGGACAGTTTCAAACTCAGCTTATCGTGCCAGTATCAATAACGCCAACCTGACGCCAGACTGGGTATTTGCCAATGATAACTATGCAATGCATTCGCAAATAATTAGCGCTGGCACCATTGATCCCAATGTTGGAGCCGCGTTTGGCAGCACCGTGTATGCCGGTAATTACAGTGCCCGTATCGAAGACACCACTTGGGGTGGCTATGCTTCCGCAATCACGCAGACCGTCACCAACTACACGGAAGACAGCATCAACTTTGTATGGAAAGCCGTTCTGCTGGGTGCACATGGTGTCAATGACGCCGCCACCTTCAAACTGGTATTAACTGATCTTACAGACGGCATTGATCTTATTACCCGGGAATATAATGCCGCTTCTAGCGGAAGTGGCGTAGACAGTCGCTTCTCATTAAGTGGTGGTAATTACTACACCCAAGACTGGCAAATCGAGACGCTCAATATCAACGACACACTGAAAGGCCATGATTTCATGTTGTCCCTCGTAGCGGCTGATTGCCAGCCTACTGGACACTGGGGTTATGTCTATCTGGATGGTTTTGGCAGTGTTGCTGGTGGTGGTGGTGATGACACTAACAATGTACCTGAGCCCGCAACTCTGGCGATATTGGGATTAGGCCTGCTTGGTATGACAGCTACTCGCCGTCGCAAGAACAGCTAATCTGATTTAACACGGTATTTTATTTCACAACAGCAATGGCAATAATCGCGAGTTGCCATTGCCGTTTGATGAACCGCTTTGATAAAACGCCTAGCATTCAGTGCCTTTTACCTTAACCTTAATCGTTAAAAAAAATTTGCTCACTTATTTTTTTGCGCAAGAGCATCCAGGCATTCTGATCATTCCACCCAATTACCGTAGACCCATCGGCAAAAACAACGATTGGCGTTGCCATTCTTCCCATTCCAAGAAAGAAGCCGATGTCGTTTAACATATCACGAGGATATTGGCATGAAGTTTTCGCTCGACCATTTATTTCAGAACCTTGCATCACTTTGCGCCAGGCTTGTGCAGGATCATCAGCACAATATACCCTGGCAGCCTGCCTGAATCCATTTTCAGCCACCCCCACCGGTACCACATATACGGAAGCATTTTCCTGCTCCAGTGTTTTTTCAAGTTTGCGGCAATAAGGACAATCTGGCGCCGACCATATCACTGCCACAGGTGGAGTAGATCGTTTTACCAGCACCAACTGTTCCAATGGAATCTGTGCAAGCTGTTGACGCAGCCAGGTATGTTTATAGGCCGGGTTATCTTCAGCTGGTGACTGAATTACCCACCCTGGCGACTTTATATTCCCCAACCATCCCATGTCCTCCCGGAAATAGGCAGAAGGGCCACCTGCCTGCCCCGTGCGCACGGCATAAAATCCTTTGAAAAGAGTGGGCTCGATATAATGACCTGCCCGTAAGGGAACTCTCGTTTCCTTTTCAAACGCAGACTTTGCCCTGGGTAAATCCGGTTCCCACATTGGATTCGCCACCGTCAGGCAGGCGAAAGATGCTAAAACTAAAGTAAGTAATAATTTTGCAAGCTTCATTGCTAATATTCCTAACTGATAAAGTCTGATTTTTTTAACTTACTATCTTCACAAATCCTATTATCATGACAATAGACAAAACCATGCACCTCTACGGGAATCCAGTATTTCTGTAATTACATCAAAGTAATGCAATCTAACGTAATATTCCCGCTCTTCTTTAGTAGAACAACACATTCTTTTCCCCAGATTTTCACAACTACAGATGATTTAGATCACTGCCTCTTCCCTGCTCAACTAAAATACGCCTATTCTATTCCAGAGGAAGATTCAAGCATAGGATAGGATGGTTATTCTTTTATTTCCGTACTATTTCCTCTTGGTCACCCTGTAGTAAATATCCATTTTTATGTCCATCCGAATCAAATTATTCCTGGCCTTTCTGCTGACTACGTTCGTAGTGGTGATGGGGATGCATTTTTTCACCCGTTGGTCCTTGGAGAAAGGATTCACCGAGTTCATCGAAAAAAGACAGCAGGAACGGCTGGATAAAATCATCGATGTACTGGAGGAACACTATGCTGAGCACCGTGGCTGGGGAGAGCTGGCCGGAAACAAGCAACACTGGATTTCGTTATTGTGGCATGCCGGCCCGCACCGGCATCGTCCACCGAAGTGGATTATCGAGCAGATACAGCACGAGCCTGATCGGCAGTGGCCGCCGGCAGTAACACCCGGAACAGCTGAAAGAAAGTGGTCTCCATTCGAGTTACGGGTAATGCTGCTGGATGCAGATAAATCGATTCTGTTCGGGCGGAAAGAATTGATTTCTCAACTGAACCTGCATCCTGTTCAGTATGAATACCGGACAGTCGGGTTTCTTGGCCTGCTGCCGGGAAACCCGGTCAGTCAGGCCAGCGATATTTACTTCATGGAACAACAGGCTGACTTTTTCTTCTGGATTGCATTGTCCATGGTGGTGCTATCTGCACTGATCGCCTGGTTGATGGCCTATCACCTCGGTCGTCCGCTCAAACAGATCGCAGCGGTGGTACAAAGGTTGGCGACAGGAGATTACAAAGCCAGACTACCTGTCCTATCGAAGGATGAAATGGGCCAACTGGCACTGAATTTCAATGATACGGCAGCTGCGCTGGAGCAGGCAGAACAGAGTCGCAGACGGTGGGTAGCCGATATCTCTCATGAATTGCGGACACCACTGGCCGTTTTGCGTGGTGAGCTGGAAGCCATCCTGGATGGGGTTCACCCATTAACTCCCGCAGCGATAGAATCCCTGTCCGGTGATGTGCTACGGCTCAATCGTCTGACAGAAGATCTTTACCAGCTTGCTTTATCCGATCAGGGTGCATTGAGTTACCGGAAAGTACTGCTCGACCCCGTACCCTTGCTGCGAGAAGATCTGGCAACGTTCACAGCTGATTTCAATCATAAGCAGATCAGTGTCAGATGGATCAACCGGCTGTTCAAACCTGTACTGGTCAATGCTGATCCTGACCGGTTATCACAATTGTTCCGCAATTTGCTGACCAACAGCCTGAACCATACGGATGCGGGAGGGCAACTGGAAATCACGGTTCAGCGCCTGGCAGACAAGCTGGTGATCGAACTGGCGGACAGCAGTCCCGGTGTCTCGGATCAGGATATCGCGCATCTGTTCGATCGTTTCTATCGTGTCGATCACTCACGCAACCGGCATCTGGGAGGAGCCGGCCTGGGGTTGGCCATCTGCAGCAATATCGTCAGAGCGCATGAAGGAACGCTGATGGCATCCCATTCGGCTCTGGGCGGTCTGGCGATACATATCGAGCTGCCAATTACGCTATGAGCCGTATTCTGATCGTCGAAGATGAACCCAGGCTGGCCAGACTGGAAGCCGATTATCTGCAGCATGCCGGTTTCCAGACTCATTGCCTGAGTCAGGGGCTGGAAGTGATCCCCTGGCTGAAGGAAAATACTGTCGAACTAGTATTGCTGGATCTGATGGTACCGGGGCGGGATGGTCTCGATATCTGCCGCGATATTCGCAGTTTCAGCCAGGTGCCGGTCATCATAGTGACCGCACGAATCGAGGAAATCGACCGTTTGCTGGGACTGGAAATGGGAGCGGATGATTATATCTGCAAGCCTTTCAGTCCCAGAGAAATGGTTGCACGCGTCAAGGCTGTGTTGCGCAGACTGCAGCCGCCCGCCCCGAACTCGGCGCAGCAGGCGCTCACACTCTCCCCCAAAAGTTTCAAGGTCCAGTACGATGGGCGAGAGATCGAGTTGACTGCCGTTGAATTTCAGTTGCTCTATACGTTATATCAGCAACCGGGGCGTATTTTCTCGCGCGCCAGACTGATGGATCTGATCTATCAGGATCAGCGCATCGTTTCAGACAGAACGATAGACAGCCACATCAAGAAGCTGAGGAAAAAGATTGCTGAACTGATTCCGGAAAAAGAAGTGATCTGTTCAGTCTATGGCGCAGGCTATCGCTATGACCCACAATCTGTCGAGCTGGAAGAATAACGATCCGGTACGGGACTTCGTCGCTTCAACTTTCCCACTCATCATTTCCGGCCGGAAAGCTTCCGGTGCCATCAACCACCCGGGAGATTCCGGGTGATCGTATCCCATGTTGTGTTCGAGGCAGACGGGGTGAGTGATGTAAGCAGTAGACATAAAACAATGCGATCCTCGCCGTAAGGCGAAAGGTTTATTTCACTTTCACTTCGGTTTTATCACTGCGATCTGCAAGAGATCGGATCGGTTCGATCAGGTTCTCGCCACCTGAAGGTGTATCAATACCCAGCAGAACATGACTTCTCCGGTAACCGTAAAGAAAATAAAAAATCAGACCGATTCCAGTCCAGATCGGAAACACCAGTTTGGCATCCATCGGTAAAAACAGAAAAAGAATCAGACAACCGCCAATGGCAAGTGGCCCCACCAGCCAGATCACAGGCGTCCTGAAAGGCCTGGGACGATTTTTGTCCCTGACCCGCAGAATCATGACCGTCAATGCTACGATCAGAAAAGCGAACAATGTTCCGGAATTGGAAATATTTGCAAGCTTGCCCACTGGCAGGAAAGCTGCTGCTGCCGTTACGCCTACGCCGGTAACCAGCGTGACGATATATGGAGTTTTGAAGCGTGGATGGACGCGGCTCAATACTTCCGGCAGCAAACCATCACGCGACATGACGAAAAAGATACGTGTCTGCCCGAACAGCATCATGAGAATCACCGAGGGAAGCGCCAGGAAAGCAGCCAGGCCAAGCAGGTTGCCAATTCTCTCCCAGCCTATTTCACGCAATACATGTGCCAGTGCTTCGTGCGAGCAGACTACCGGTTGCTGTCCTGCAGCCGCGAGTAATTTGCACTGCGCAGCCATTTCCCTGGAACCGGGGGCGAGCCCCTCCCCCGCGGCATCGACCAGTGGCTGTGCACCCACTGCGCCGATCACCCCGGCAGATACCAGTAAATAAAACAATGTACACAGCAGTAACGAACTGATAAGAGCAATTGGAAGGTTACGTTGCGGATCTTTTGTTTCTTCCGCTGCGGTTGATACCGCATCAAAACCAACATATGCGAAAAAAATGGAAGCAGCAGCAGCAACAACACCCGAGGTTCCCAGTGGTAGAAAAGGATCGAAATGGTTCATATCGGCAGCCGGCAGCGCCAGTGCAATGAACGCCGTCAGAGCGATGATTTTGACTGCAACAAGGATGGCATTGAACATGGCGCTTTCTCGTGTTCCGATGATCAACAGGCCGACGACCAGCAGGCAGATGACAACCGCGGGCAGATTGATGATACCCCCGGCAAACGGACCGTTCGCCAGTACATAGGGAATTTCGAATCCCAGCGAGGCATTATTCAGCAACCCGACGAAATAGCCCGACCAGCCTACGGCGACCGCCCCGGCTGCAACAGAATATTCCAGTATCAATGCCCATCCCACCATCCATGCGATCAGTTCACCGAGCACGGCGTAGGAATAGGTATAAGCAGACCCGGATACCGGTACCATTGAAGAAAGCTCGGAATAGCAGAGTGCGGCTACTGCACAAACGAAACCGGCAATGACAAAAGCAATCATCATACCGGGGCCGGCTTTTTGTGCTGCCTCGGCAGTCAGCACAAAAATACCTGTGCCGATAATTGCTCCTACCCCCAGCAGCGTCAACTGCCACACGCCCAGAGAACGGTGAAGACTTTTCTTTTCGGCTGTAGCCAGAATGGCATCTAGCGATTTTACGCGCCAGAAGATCATGAACCCTCTCCTTCAATAAAAACAGATAGTTACAAAATCCCTGAATTTAGCGGGGGATAGTGTACAAGAAATACCATGACCATAAGACCGAAATCAGGACAAAAATACCTGTGTCTGCGTCTGGTTATCTGCATGTTCAGGCTTGGCAACATGACAACCGATTGAACATCGGGAGCATATTTGAGTCAGATTGTGTTCCTGCATCTTTCACATTCTTTTCACAATCTCTGCAAAGTATTTGCAAATTGGCAAAGTATAGTTGTCATCAAGGGCGGAAAACATTCCGTTCTGTTTCTGAAAATCAACCAGGAGGTTCATCATGAACAAAAAACTTATCGGTATCGTTCTCGCTCTGGCATTTCCTTTGGCGGTTACTGCCAACCCGGGAGAGCACAAACATGATCATGAACAATACCGGGCGAAGAAAATAGAACGGCTGGACAAAGAGTTGTCCCTGACTGACGACCAGAAATCCAGAATTGACACACTCTTCAAACAAAATGGAGAAAAATTCAAGACGATCCGCGAGGAAACCCAGTCCCAACTGAAAACCATTCTGACACCTGAGCAGTATTCCAAACTGCAGGAACTGAAACAGCGCCGGCAGGAACAGTGGCGCGAGAGACATCAGCAAAAAATGCAGGAGAAAAAACCGGAACAATCAGGTACAACACAGTAACAACAAAAACATTCACTATTCACTCTGCCTGCAATGGTCTCCCGTTTCTATCGGCCATTGCAGGCCGTTGTTCATCCACTGACTATTCTGCCAAATACCTCTACCAACTCTGGTAACAGCTACCACAGCTCTTCCGTCGTCGGAAAAATTGCTGTCAAATTACTTTCCGGCTGCTTCAGCCGGTTCCCAACCCATATCGATCAAGACTGATCACTTCAACTACAGGTTACTGTCCAGAATACTGGGAATTTTATTTCTATGATGTAGTTCAATCGGACTGAACTATCAAACAACTTTTCTCCTTTGGTATGAACCATTCTCCTTTATAAAAGGAAAGCAGTATCGTATGTGAAATACACCACATCTAAGAATCAAGTACCGCCATATCATCTAATAGCAACACGCTATCAAAAAACTTGATGCCATATATCCAATGATACCCCTCTGTTTTTTATACAAGAGCAGAAAAATTATTAAATAAACCCAGTTTGAGTACCGTTACTCCGTCTCCGGTTAGGAAAGTGTGCTATCCGAATTTATCAGATATGCCATATGGATAATCTGTCAGTTTGTCACCCACGATTGATAAAGCAGATACGCAGTCAATCACAGGTACGTTGAAATCAGGAAGATATTTCCTGACGGGTTCTTAAGTAACAGGTTTTTATCATCCGATTACTTGAGAATTTATTTAAATAGCATAGAAAGGAACTTATAAATGATTCTAAGAAGCTGGGCCAGAGGAGTCACATTAGCAGCAATATGTACATTTTCATTATCTTCCGGAGCAATCTTTGCTAAAGATAATCGTCCGGCACCATTACCGACGTATCAGTATCCTGACGTTTACAACAATTATCTGCAACCTATAGCAACCGCAATAGACTATCACTCCGGAATGGTCTATCTCTTTAACTACGAAAATGACAAACTGATTACTATTGACCCGACAAGCCTCAGTGGCTGGCCAGGAAATGTTCCATTACAACATACTCTCGTATTGCCAGAAGGAAATAAGATTTTTATTACATCTGATAATACGGCAGAGCATCCTGCTTACATCATCATACTGAAAGTAAATGATATTAACTGGGATGCAGGAACAATCTCACTTGCAGTAGAAACTGCAATAGCAGCAGATAACCCGGGAACACCAACAGAATTTCCGTTTGTTGAGCCCGTCAACAATGTGCAAGCTGTCCCTAACTGGTTAGTAGGGAGAGGGACAACTCAGATACACGGTCCCACAATTTTGCCCTACTCAGACTTTATCTATATGACCGAGCTTACCTCGGACAGGGTACGCGTCATCAATCATAAAACAAACGAACTCGTAAGTGGCGTGGATCCTATTGCCATACCCGGCTATACGGAACAAACGCACGGTATCATGTTTAATAAATCTGGAACCATTGGCCTTGGAACCGGATATTTCTTTGATAACAGCGTGATCGATGTTTACAAGCCCAATAGACAAACGGGCGAGCTGCAAACGATTGGCCAGATCAGACTGGGCGATGAAAAACGGCACGCAGCGTTTACCCATTTCGTATATTGGCTGGATGAACGATATGCTGTGACCGCTTCCATGCAGCTTGATAAAACTTCACTGACTTCCGCTACTACCAAACAAATTATCCCGCCCAGTATATGGCTGCTTGATACTTTGGAAGGAACTGCAACAAAAATTCTCGACCATACCAGTCATGCAAATGGAAAAGGTGTTTTTCGCTCTCCCTCCGACATCGCAGTGGTCAATGGCAAGCTCTATATTGCGGAAGAGGATTCGCTTGATTACACATTTGCCAACGATGGATATATTTCTGTATTTGATCTGACCGATCGCTACAAACCACGATTCCTGAAAAGGCTTAAACCTGGTCGGGAATTACCCACCGGCTATGCAGTAGCTCATACAATCAGCCCGACACCGGATAACCGTTATCTGATAGTCGCAAGCTGGGTTTCGGGTTATGTACTCAAAATCGATACTGAGACAGATACCGTTGTCAAAATCTGGGGACCGAATGATGGTCTGACCAAACCACATGGTATTTGTACTGCTGGCGGTCTTCGCTGATTGTAATTCAGGAAACCGATCTGTTCTCTTTTATCCAGAAAATTATCAGATAGAAATCAGGATGGATCGGTTTAAAAATAAATATAAATACAGCATATAAAACAGTTCAGGACAATTGATGAAGAAGATAGATAACATGAAATTGAAAAGCTTACGAAGCTCCTGTTTCCAGATTATTACCACCGTATTTCTTATTTTTATACAAACTGATATCAGAGCAGCAACCATTACATTATCCCATCCGGTACCGTTACAGGCAGAAACGATTACTCACCTGGAACAAGCGGACACAACCAATGCCAATCAGTGGAAGCTGGTCGTTTTTGGCTTCACCCACTGCAAAGATGTCTGCCCGATGTCGCTTGCTAATTTATCTATGCTGGTTAAAGCAGCAGCCAATGAACAGATCGAGCTCAATGGAGTTTTTGTCACAGTTGACCCGGATAGGGATACAGAAGAAATTTTATCCGGCTATACAAAAGGCTTTGGTGATGGCATTACTTATTTACGCTTTGAAGGGGAAGAGCTTGAGCATTTCAAAAATGCTTTTCAGGTAGAGGTTATCTTCTATACAAAGAATGCAGGTAATCAAACCCACTATCAGGTTGATCACAGTACTACAGCTTTCCTGATTGATCCGACAGGGAAAATCAGGGTAATTTTTGATGCATTGAAAGATGCTGTCGATGTAGCCAGAATCTTTAAAGATAACAAGGGATTATTCAAATCATGAATAGAGCTTTGATAGCAGTAGTACTGCTCATGGTCATGGGATCTGTTTCCGGCATGAGAATAAATCCGGATCCTCGGGTAGTTGTTTCTTTTATGGATAAATCCATTGCACCTGAACTGGATATTTTACGTGTAATGGCAGATATTTCGCCCGACAACCACCATCTTGTATTCCAGGTTAAAACACGGGGAGAACGTATACAGGGAAACGACCATGATTATCTGCTTCTTCACATCACACATGGAAAAACTTATGTTCTTCTTTTGCCTGTCAATAAAGAAAAAGAAAATCAGGTGCTGGTATATGAACGCTCACCTCAACCTGATGACGATGATCTCCTCATTCTTGGCAAATTCAAGGTAAATTCACACTTGACGAACTTTAATATCACTTCCATTTTTCGGGGAGGAGAATTCAGTGTGCCGCTAGACTGGATTGATTTCAATACAAATTTCAGTTTTGATGCTTATACAGTTCGGGCCAGGATCAAAGGGGATACGCTGGAAGTCAGTAAAATATACGATTGGGGAAGAAAAGGAAAAACACACAACAATGAAAAGCCACTCTCTGCTATTACATTGCTCAATAAAATCTGCGCTCCCAAAAGTAATAATCAAAGGCTCTGACTATAGTAATGAAACCATCTGAATGTAACCAAACAAAACATTTATTTGGTTACATTCTTTATAAGAACCTGTTTACGATCTTTTTACTATTCCTGATAATGCATGGATGAAAAGAACCGAGTATGCCAGCGATATCAGCAGAGAGAAGTTTGCGGAGATAGAGCAGTTATTGCGCAGTGTACGACGCAGCACCAAGCCCACGACGGTGGATCTGTACGAGGTATTCTGCGCGGTGCTGTACCTGCTGCGCACTGGTTGCCAATGGAGATTCCTACCCGGAGAGTTTCCCAAGTGGCAGAGTGTATATGCTTATTGGAGCAAGTGGAGTGAGCCCGACCAGTACGGCGTGAGCGTATTGGAGCGGGCACTCAAAAAATCAGGTTGGCGCGGTCCGAGAGAAACAGGGGCGCAACGTTTGCAGCGCGCTCTTGATCATGGACGCACAGAGCGTGAAAAACACAGACACGGCCGACCAGAAAGGTTATGACGCTGGCAAGAAGGTATCGGGTATCAAGCGCCATATCGCTGTCGATACCCAGGATTTGCCGCATGCTATTGCGGTGACGACGGCGGAAGTGACTGACCGTAAAGGTGCATTGCAAGCTCTGGAGCGCTGCAGGCTGGGCTTGGGGCAAGTACAAAGTTTGCTGTGCGATAGTGGCTATACTGGAGAACCATTCGCTGAAGGCGTGCGAGAAATTCTGGGCGAAGCTGTCACGGTGCAGATTGCCAGGCGCAGTGAACTGCATACCTTCAAAGTTATGCCCAAACGCTGGATCGTCGAGCGTAGTTTCGCCTGGCTGGAGAAGAGCAGAAGATTATGGAAAAACTGCGAGCGTAAGCTCAACACCAGTCTGCAGTTCATTCATCTGGCCTTCCTGGCATTACTGCTCAAAAGATCGTAAACAGGTTCTAATACTACAGCCGTATATATTTTATTCGGGAGGAGAGAACCCTCTGCGTCGGTAGTGAGCTTGTCGGGCTCTGTGTTGATGTTTTCTACGCCACACGGACCAGTGCAGCACATGTTCGATAGCCTGGCTGGTGTGCCACAGCAGATGCGATAACAGCTTACGCAACTCGGGCACGCTCAGGGCAATCAGGCCGGGTGTGTGTTTTTTTCTCCCGCACCCGCAGGGCCACCAGCACCGCATGGGCCAGTAGCGCCAGTGTGATGTGGCGATACCAGCCCTGCCAGCGGCGCACCTCGTAATGATCAAGTCCGCACTCGCCTTTGGTGGCCTCAAAGCCGATCTCAATCTCCCAACGTCTGCCAGCGATCTGCACCAAACGCTTGAGCTGAGCCTGCGAGCGCCTGGCATGCACCACATAATAGGCCAACTCCTGATGCTCATCCAGGCTGCGCCGCACCAGCAGATAGTGTCCGAAGCGACGCTCCTTCTGTGTCAATTGCAGCCGCCACAGCGGTACCAGCGCCCAGTCGTACAGACGTTCACCTTTGGCTCCAGCGCCTGCCGACAGATGACGCCATGCACGTGCTGGTAGCGCTTGTGCAATCTCCTCGGCTTTCACGTGCTGTGGCCCCCTGCCACCAGCGGTTCACTCTCCGGCTACAGCCAGTACGAAGGCCTGCTCGCGTGACTCCAGCCATACCCGCAGATGCCGGTCTCTACCGTAAACCTCATCGCCTGTGATCCACCCACAGGGCACGCCCACATCCAGCGCTCGCTCGATCATCTTGCGTGCCAGCTGGGGTTTGGTCGCAAATTCCACCTCCTGTGCAATGCCTGCAGCCTCGCAGCGTGAACGATCATCCGTCCACTGGCGCGGAATATAAAGTTCACGGTCGATGAAAGCACTGCCACCGGCGCCGGCATAGCACAAAAACACGCCGATCTGGCTGTTCTCGATACGCCCGGCCGTACCGCTGTACTGGCGCTGCACACCAACCGAGTGGGTTCCTTTCTTGACAAAACCTGTCTCATCAACGATCAGCACGCCGTCTGGATCACCCACGTGCTCGACAACGTAATCGCGCAGCACGTCGCGCGCCGCATCAGCATCCCACTGTGCGCGTTCCAGCAGATGCTGCACCCCATCGGGTGTTGTCTCGCCCATCCATTCGGCCAGTTGCCAGCCGTTCTTGCGCTCTACCGTGCTCAACAGGCCTTTCAGGTACGCAAGACTGCGTTGGCGTGGCTCGCTGCGCTTGAATAAACTCCCAAGCCGTTCGTGCACTACCTCCAGCTCCTTCGCCCAATCATGCAGTTGTGACATCATACCCAAACCCACCTCATCGTTGATTCAGGCTATATTCTCTCATCATTATCTACGACTGTAGTACTAAGAAATACTGGAAACAACGTTTTATCAGAGAAGCACTACTCTGGGCGCTAGTCAGCTGTCATTCCACCTAATATCTCAACCAAGTCCGGCAACAATTGCCGCAATTCTTCCGTCATCAGAAAAAAACTGCTGTCAAACTGCTCTTCAGCTGTTTCAGCCGATTCCCGGTCGATATCGAGCAAAGTCAGCCGTTTCAGCTGCAGATTTTCATCCAGAATGAACGAGATTTTGTCTCGCCAGGTCATCGCCAGCCTGATGACTTCCTTACCCGTCCGGACATGCCGGGTGATTTCCTGTGGATCGGGTGACTGCCGGATATAGCTCACTGAAACCTTCTTATCCTCACGACTGCGGAAAATACTGTCACTATCGACCGAAAAAATGGCAGGCGGACCATCGCCTGAAAGCCATGCCGTCATGGCGGATGTCGGTGCCATAGTTGTCCTGATGCGTTTCAGCCCGATACCAGTCGATTTGATGAATGCTTCAATCAGGGCATCCGCTTTAGAAGCACTTGCGCCTTCAACAATGAACCAGCCACCCACCGGATCGATCCATGCATGACTCCGCTGCCGGATGGCAAACGCACGCGACAACAGTTCACGATAAGCCGCTTCCTTGATTTCTTTCATTTGTTTGCGGCCAGGCGCATAACCCTGATGCGATTCCATTTCCTGAGCACGCACTTTGGCCAGCTGATTGACGACGGATGCAGGCAGCAGCTTTTTCTCAGTTCCCAGCGCAATCAGCATCTGCTGTCCATAGCTGTAAACCAGATCGGCCTCTGCGATCCCCGGTGGAACCCACCCCCGGCTTTGGGGTTCCAACCCCAGACAACCCTGCAAGGTTTGTTTTGCCAGATACGCTTCAAGTTCGTCCGAGGTAATCACTTCACCGGCAAGACGGTAAATCAGTAAATTTCTAAACCACATATACTCGTATCAATCGAAAATTCCATCAGAACAGAAGGCAAGAAATGCAGTATAAAAAGAAGAATCGCTCACAGCAGGAGGTTGCATGACTGGCAAAGAGGGTAATCTTTGTTTTTGTACAAAGCAGATTCCGAAAAGCTGTTTTTTTGGCGCCCTGGAGACGAATCGAACGTCCGACCTACCCCTTAGGAGGGGGTCGCTCTATCCCCTGAGCTACCAGGGCGGGGGCTGCATTTTACGCCAAAATGCCGGGTGAACGAAATCCATAGCTGCTCCCGGAACAGGAAGAAATCAGCCTGCTACCAGATTTCCCACCAGGATTTTCCTTTCACTGCGCCGGAATCTGTGAGATAGATACTTTCCGGGAAATTTTTTCTGATGACCTTTTCCACGTCTTCACGCAAATCGGTCATACCGAGTTCACCGTAGGCTACCGCCATGATATACAGAGCATCCTCCGTGGCAGGGGTCTGCGGATATTCCTCCAGTATGAACTGGGCGCGCTTGATGGCAGCCACATAAGCTTTCCGCTTCATGTAATATTGTGCGACGTGAATTTCGCCTCTTGCCAGTGCATTGACCAGGTACGCCATACGCTGAAGCGCATCGGGCGTATATTTGCTGTCCGGATAACGTGTCACCAGTTGCTTCAGACTTTCGAACGACTCCCGTGAAGCTTTGGCATCCCGTTCACTCATATCCTGTTTGATGATCTTGTGAGTGATATATCCCATCAGGCCCTGATCATCGTTAAAGCTTGCCAGGCCCTTGATATAATAGGCGTAATCAATATTCTGGTGATGAGGATAAAGCTGGATGAACCGCTCTGCCGCAGCAATGGCTGAAGCGTGCTCCTGATCCTTATAATAGGCGTAGGCTATTTCGAGCTGCGCCTGCTGGGCATAACGTCCATAGGGGTAACGAGCCTCCAGTGCTTCGAACAGTTTGACCGCAGCTGCATAGTTACCTTCGTTGAGTTCGTTTTTAGCCTCGACATAGAACTTGCTCGCAGACCATTTACTGTGATCAACTGTTTTCTCAGATAAGATGCCGCATGCAGCCAGCATTACCACCAACCACCCTGCCAAAAATTGTCGCAACATGATGAACCGTCTCATTAACGAGCAAGATGGGCGCAATTATAGCGCAAAGCCCGACTCATCCACAGCCGGCAGTCAGGAGAATGAACACACCATCGAACTGACTGTACCCGATAATCTCGCAGGGCTGCGCCTGGATCAGGCCTTGGCGCAACTGCTTCCCCAATGGTCACGCAGCCGGTTACAAGGATGGATCGAACAAAAATGTGTCAGCGTGGATAGCGCGGCAGCAACCTGCAAACAGAAGGTATGGGGGGGAGAATCCATTTGTGTGCTTGCCAGCCAGGCTGAAAACGATCAAAGCCATCAGGCAGAGGCCATTCCACTCAAAATCCTGTTCGAAGATGACCACCTGATTATCATCGACAAACCTGCCGGCCTGGTCGTCCACCCGGGAAACGGTAACTGGCATGGAACCTTGCTGAACGCACTGCTCAATCATGCCCCGCAGCTCAGCCAGGTACCACGCGCCGGTATCGTTCACCGGCTGGACAAGGATACCACCGGCCTGCTGGTCGTCGCTAAAACGATCGAGGCACAGTTCGATCTGGCCAGACAATTGCAGCAACGCACTGTCAAACGCCATTATCTCGCACTCGTGCTAGGTAAACTTGAAAAAGATGGCGTAGTAGATGCGCCGATTGGCAGACACCCCATCCACCGCACCCGCATGGCAGTCGTTCAGAATGGCAAACCGGCACGCACGCATTACCGGGTGCTGGAAAAATTTACTGCCAGCACATTGCTGCACTGCAGCCTGGAAACCGGGCGCACACACCAGATTCGCGTTCATCTGCTGTCCATCGGCCATCCACTTGCAGGAGATCCGGTATATGGCAGAACATCCCCTGATCCATCGACAGCAGATGCAGTTGTACGCCTGCCCAGACAAGCGCTGCATGCCTGGCAGCTCGAACTGACACACCCTCACAGCGGACAAATTCTACTTTGGGAATCCCCACTGCCGGACGATATGGCCGCTTTATTGCAGGCAATACGCAACCTGCCTCATTCCTCTGTTTCCAGGCCACTATAAACGGAATTTGTTTACCTGTTCTCCATGAACTTCGCCCAAAACGCAGATAAACCATGGTTTCTTGCCCGAAATAAAACAGTCGGCCTATTTATTCGATGCCAGCCCGACGGTACAATGTCACCCTTCGTACTTGCCTGATTTTTCCCAGTCGGGCACATGCATTCATACAAATCGTTTCCCAAGTAAATAAACACCTTTTGGAGAAAAACTGTGGCAGCTGATGTTTTAAAAATGATTCAGGATCATGAAGTCAAGTTCGTTGATCTGCGCTTCACCGACACCAACGGCAAAGAACATCATGTCACGGTCCCCGCACATACCTTCGATACCGATAAATTTGAAGATGGCCACGCATTCGACGGATCCTCGATTGCCGGTTGGAAAAACATTCACGCGTCCGACATGCTGCTCATGCCCGACCCGGAAACCGCCGCACTGGATCCTTTCATGGAAGAAACCACACTGCTGCTGACCTGCGATGTCGTCGATCCTGCTGACGGGCAGGGATACAACCGTGATCCGCGCTCACTGGCCAAACGCGGTGAGATTTATCTGAAATCCACCGGTATCGGCGATATCGCCTACTTTGGCCCGGAGCTGGAATTTTTCATTTTTGATTCGGTCCGCTGGCATACCGACATGTCCGGATGTTTCGTCAAAATCGAATCGGAAGAAGCTGCCTGGAGCTCCAAAAAACGCTATGAGAAAAACAATAACGGTTATCGGCCCGCAGTCAAAGGCGGATACATGCCGGTACCGCCAGTGGATTCCCTGCACGACATCCGCTCGGCTATGTGCATGGTGCTCGATGAACTGGGCATTCCCGTCGAAGTTCATCACCATGAAGTCGCCAATGCCGGGCAGTGCGAGATTGGTACCCGTTTCAGCAGCCTGGTAAAACGTGCCGACTGGAACCAATTGATGAAATACGTCATCCACAATATCGCCGTTTCCTATGGCAAAACAGCGACATTCATGCCCAAACCGATCGTCGGTGACAATGGTTCCGGCATGCACGTCCACCAGTCGATCTGGAAAGAAGGCAAAAATCTGTTTGCCGGCAACGGCTATGCCGGTATGTCGGAAACCGCGCTGTATTACATCGGCGGCATTATCCGGCACGCCAAGGCACTGAATGCCTTTGCCAATCCCGGTACCAATTCGTATAAAAGACTGGTGGCCGGTTTCGAAGCGCCGGTCAACATCGCCTACTCCGCCAGCAACCGGTCAGCCGCTGTTCGCATCCCCTATGCCAGCAGCCCGAAGCAGCGCCGTATCGAAATCCGTTTCCCGGATCCCAGCGCCAACCCTTATCTCACCTTTACTGCTCTGCTGATGGCGGGACTGGATGGTATTCAAAACAAAATCCATCCTGGCGACCCCATGGATAAAAACCTTTATGACCTGCCCCCGGAAGAAGCTTCGATGGTGCCCAATACCTGTGCTTCACTGGAAGAAGCGCTGGCAAGCTTGGATAGCGATCGTGAATTCCTGACACGCGGCAACGTATTCTCCAACGACATGATCGATGCTTTCATCAAGCTCAAGTCGGAAGAAGCGATATTATTGCGTACCACGACACACCCTGTTGAATTTGCCCTGTATTACAGCCTGTAAAAAAGCGATATTTATCTGCGTTTATTCATAAGTCACCACACCAGCAGCCAGGCTTAGAATCTGACACATCCCGGATCGGATTCCGTGCTCTTCACCACCGTGGAACACGGAATTCCGGTTTGAAACTATCCATTTTAGAATCGGGGGTGTTCTCCATGAAACGAACCTACTGCACCATCATGCTGACTGGAGCTCTGTCGTTCGGTCTTTCTACTGCCTGCACAGCTTCCGGTATCCATAAACTGGTGGATGAACGCGGGCGCGTCATTTTCACCAATGATCCTGCTAAAAATACCAGGCAAATTCAGTCATCCAAATCAGTGCCGGCAGTCCCCTCGCGCCGGAACGGCACCAGCACCGAACCTATCACAGTCGCCATTACCGGCAGCAATTACCCCAGAGTCAGCAAGCTCCAGCAGGACCAGCGAGACAGCAAACGCAGGCAGATACTTTCCCAGGAGCTTGCCAACGAAACCAGATTGCTGGAAGATGCCCTGAAAACCATTGATCTGACGCAACAGAAAACGGATAACTACTTACCAGGCCGCCCGTACTTTACGTCAGATCATTTCGATATTCTGCAGCTGCGCAATCAGGCCGCAGCACACGAACGCAATATCGAAGCACTCAAAATGGAACTCAACAACCTTTAATGCATCCCGGATGCAGGCAATTCAGTTCTGCAGCCTGATCCAAATAATTAATTTCCCAGGCTCGGTACCTGGATTTCAGCTTCCTGCGCAAGATATACCCAATCCACGATCTCCTGGCTGGGTGTATAACCAGGAACGAGCTGTTCCATCATCAGCCGAATCACGCTGACATCGTTCACATCGAGCACCACCTCCAGCGCACTCAGCTTGTCTTCCAGATCTGCCCAGGGAACGAACTCCTCACGTGCTTTCATGATTCGTGGATGTGAGGTCGGTTCCAGGTCATCACCGATCAGCAACTCTTCATAGAGTTTTTCTCCGGGACGTAAACCAGTAATCACGATTTCGATATCTCCTTCCGGATTCTGCTCATCCCTGATCTTCAGTCCGGAGAGCTCAATCATGCGGTGTGCCAGATCGATGATCTTGACCGATTGTCCCATGTCCAGCACGAACACACCTCCCCCTTTCGCCATGGCTCCCGCCTGAATGACCAGTTGAGCGGCTTCCGGAATAGTCATGAAATAGCGGGTAATTTCAGGGTGAGTCAGCGTAATCGGGCCACCTTCACGGATCTGCCGGCGGAAGCGCGGTACCACCGAGCCTGAAGAACCCAGTACATTGCCAAAACGCACTATGGAGAATCGGGTGGCGGAACCCCTGTCTGCAAGCGCCTGCAGCACCATTTCAGCCAAACGCTTGCTCGCACCCATGATATTGGTAGGCCGCACCGCCTTATCCGTACTGATCAGTACGAAATCCGCCACACCGTTCTCCTCAGCCGCCTGTGCGAGGCAAAGCGTACCCAGTGCGTTATTCTTGATGCCTTCCGCCGGATTGTGCTCCACCAGCGGTACATGTTTATAGGCCGCTGCGTGATAAACGGTATCAGGATGCCAGGTAGACATGATCTCGCACATCCGATCTTCATCCTGCACCGAAGCCAGAAGAGGTACCAGCACAACCTCACGACCAGCAAGCTTTTCCTCCAGCTCCTGGTGAATCAGATAAAGTGCAAACTCATTCTGCTCGATCAGCAACAACCTGGCAGGTTCGACAGCAAGAATCTGGCGACACAACTCGCTGCCGATCGATCCGCCCGCTCCTGTTACCAGTACCACCTTGTCCAGGATATTCTTCGCCAGCAGGATATGGTTGGGCATTACCGGCTCGCGGCCAAGCAAATCATCGATATCCAGCTCGCGCAGATCTGCAATACTGACCCTGCCCTGAATCAGATCCGCCATGCTGGGCAGGGTGCGCACCGAGACACGTGCACTGCGGATCTGGCTCAGGATTTCATTACGACGACGGCGCGAGATACCAGGCATCGCCAGCAGTACATCGCTGATGTTCAGCGTCAGAACCAGCCCAGTCAGATCACCTGGATTATAGATAGGCAAACCGTTGAGCACATGTCCGTGCAAACGATCGTCATCATCCAGAAATCCCACTACCTGTATTTCCGGGCTGTTGGTCATAACCGAGGCCAGCTGACGACCCGTCCGGCCAACACCATAAATAAGGGCTTTGGGCTGGGAGGCGCGCTTCAGGATATTCTGGTATTGATCTCCCAGCCACACACGAGCCATTGCGCGCGATGCACCTACAAACAGCAGAAGCAGAATCGGCTGGATGATACCGACTGTTCGCGGAACACCCGGCAGCCCGATCACCGTAAACATGGATGCATAAGCCAGTCCGTAAATACCGATTGCACGTGCCACGGCCAGCAACGCCGGCCAGCCGCTATACCGGAAGATGGCGCGGTAAAGACCGGTTACGATAAAAATGGGCAGCGCCAGTACGACCGAAGCGGCCGCAGCCCGAACAGCACCTGTCGCCCAGTAGCCCTGTCCGGAAAAACTGATGAATTCACCCAAGCGCAGGTAATAAGCCAGCCATACCGTCAGAATACATAAACTGAGATCAACTGAAAGCACAACCATACGTTTTGCCGTACGGGGCAATGCCAGGACCGGAGATGCAAGCTGTGCAAGGTATTTTTCCAGCATGATGTTCACTACCCGGATTTTTTTCTTACGCGATCACCTGTACCACGCCCCAGTGCCGTCAGCAGAATGTATCTGAAACAGGATGTCAGCGATAATGTTTTGATCATCTGTGCATCGATTTCCGCCAGTAAAACGGGGGTAGACATATCGATCCCCTGAATCTGCGCCAACCCCGTAATACCAGGGCGTACATCGAACACACCCCGAAGCTGCCGTTCCCTGATCAACTCATGCTGATTCGGCAGACACGGACGGGGACCGACCAGACTCATCTCCCCCCTGAGTACGTTCCATAACTGTGGCAATTCATCCAGCTTGGTTTGGCGCAGAAAACCGCCAAAAGGAGTCACTGCAGAGGCATCGGCCAGATGAGTGGCCACCGAAGCCGTCCCTGGCCGCATGGTACGGAATTTGACCAGAGTAAACGGTTGCTGCCGCCGACCCACTCGTATCTGCCGAAACAGCGGGGAGCCGGTATCAAACAACCCGATTGCATAAAGAACCACCATAAGCGGCAAAGTCACCAGAATGCCCGGGATTACCAGCACGATATCCAGTAAACGCAACATTACCTCTCGGTTCACGAAAAGCGGGCTTTCTCTTGTTTTGCCGCTCATCTGCCTCACACTACGACCTCGTTTCCGGTTTATGCTGACGATACCACTGCACAGTCAGCGCCAGACCAGCCTGCATGCCGTAAGGCGGCAGCCAGCCCAGTTCTTTCTGTACGGGCATGCTGTCAACCGAAAGCGAGCCCGTCAAACGGTCGATTGCAGATCGTTTTCCCAACAAATCCCCCACCCGTCTCATCCAGGCTGCCGGTACAGGCAGCAGAAAACTTCCATGCCCCAGCACAGATCCAATCCGACGAATCAAGCCCGGGGTGGAAACATCCTCACCATCACTCACCATGAATGTTTTGCTGGCAGCATCAGGATGTGTCAGACAAAGCCGGATGATATCCACCAGATTCCCGAGGTAAATCAGACTGCGCCGATTGTGAATCGCTCCCAGCGGCAGCGGTATTCGTCGATCTACCATCTGCAATAACCGCAGGAAATTACCCCCTACGCCGGGCCCGTATACCAGTGGCGGACGCAGGATGACCACTTCCATCCCCGTTTCAGCAGATATCTGCCTAAGCGACTGCTCTGCCTCCCATTTGGAGATGGCATAAGCATCACTCGGCACAGCAGAATCATCAACCTGAAAGGGCTTATCGCACTCCTCGCCCAGCACTTTCACAGTGCTGATGAAAACAAATCGCCTGATACCTCTTGCCGCGCATTCCCGAGCCAGACGAACGGTACCCAGCGTGTTCACCCGGTGATATGAATCGGCTGCTTCTTTTTCCTTCTCTGCCAGCGGTACTTTGGCCGCCAGGTGAACGACACCATCGATACCTTCATCGAACACTCTGCTCCAGCTCGTTTCCCCATCCACTTCACCAACTGAAATCTCCTCATACCTGGTGGATATACGCACTGCTCGAACGGCCCGCAAACCAGCTCTCTCCAGAGCCGGACATAACGTCTGCCCGACAAAGCCATTTGCACCCGTAACCAGAATGTTCATTTCAACTACTCCACTTGTTATCCAGGTAGTGCGTTCGAAGAAAATGCTCGCAAAATCTCCGGTAATAGCGGACCATGCATAAATATGCCTATGTTCTCAAACCAGAAAATGCTTTTGCCGCAAAGTGGATGCACTTTGACTTAACCCAAGATAATCCCGATCGTTGTGCAGCAAAATCAGATCATGTTCAATAGCACACTGTGCGATCAGACAATCCAGAGTGGAACGCACAGTAATACCCTGTCGACGACAGAGGTGGAATAACATTGCTGCAGCCTCATAAGACTGGCGGACATTGGCAAAGTCATAGAAACGCTGTGTAGAAAAATAATGTTGCAAACGTTCAAAAGCCTGCATATCACGCGCGCCCTGAAGAATCTCCAGATAAATTACATTTGATAAACCGGTAGCCAGCGGGTCATCCAACAAATGATCAAAAAAATCTACATGAGCTCCAGGCCGACCCCTGAGAAAATCAATCCATACCGAGGTATCTACCAGATACATCAATCCTCCATATTTCTTTCACGAATACCCTTATAGTCGTAGTTTTCATCGATCAGATCCGCTCCGCGCAAACAACGCAGATTCAGGCGCTTGCGAGATGCCACAAACTCACGCAATGCCAGTTCGACCAGCTCCCGCTTAGTATGAAGGCCAGCCAGAGACATCGCTTCCTCGACCAATTGATCATCTATAACAATATTTGTGCGCATACTTATACATCTCCTAATGTGTATTCTTATACTCAACAAAGTGAAATACAACAGTAATATCTGTTAATCAGCGATCATCACGGCCACAGTTCCGAGAAATATGGAATCTAAAATATTCGAGGCAAACGCCCCCAATGTTTCCAGAAATAACGGATCAGACTCAAAGCGTGCCACTTCATGTAGCGCAGATTCCGGTGGCTCGATCGCTGTGCATCGTGAATAACGCTGGCCTTTGGGCACGCCAATACTGACCGCCCTGATTGCCACAGGCGTGCACAAATATCGACATCCTCGTAATACAGAAAGAAGCCTTCATCAAAGCCCCCGACTGCACGAAAATCCTCAGTACGAAACAGCATGAACATACCCGCCACCCAATCTGCTGCAAATGCCTCATCACCGGCAGCAAAGAGATACCGGCCATCTCCATGCCCGAACAGTTTTGCTGCCAGAGATGTCAATACAGGAAAACGACGCACGCTGTCCTCGATCATACCGCTTGGCGTAACCACCATCGGTGCGATCACACCTGCAGAATCATGTGCTCCCTCCTCGATCAGGATCGGAAAAGGATTATCAACCAAACGAATATCAGGATTCATCACACAGAACCATTCCCCTTCTGCCTGCCGAAAGACCGCATTGTGGTTTGCGCCAAACCCTCTAGGTGCAGTATTTCTCAATATCCTGACCGGATAAGGGTAGTCACTGGGCTTTAATGAAATATCTTCAGGAATATTGAGCGTAACCAGAACTTCGGTAACCATGGACATATCCAATCTGACCAAATCCGCGAGCAATTGCTCGACCAGGGTCGACTGGCCATGACTGACGATAGAAACAGTGATCATGTAACAACATTCTCAAAGATACTCAATATCGCAACTTACCTCACTAACCAGTTTTCTACCTGCAATTCCCCAATCCGGGAAAATTTATCCAGATTGGCAGTAATCAGCACACATTGACTTGCCATAGCCTGGGCAGCAATCAGCATATCGTTAGGCCCGATGACCTGTCCAGATTGCTCAAGCACCCAGCGCAATTGCGCATAAGCGCGGTCCACTGGCGTATCAAGCGGCAACACCTCGATTGCCGCCAGAATGGCTTCCACCTGCCTGGTCAGCCTTAAGGAATTTCTCCTGGCAGCTCCAAACCTCAATTCTGCGGCAACGATAATCGACGTACATACCGCCGCTTCACCAACTTCCTCAATTCGTCGGGCTATAACTCCTTGTGGATAGCGAACCAGATCAGAAAGAATATTCGTATCCAGTAAATAACGCGGTGAGATCATAAATCAATGTCATCCAACGGTGCCAATCTGGTATCAATATCAGAAAAATTTTCCTCAAGTGGTGCCAACTCTGCCAACACTACCAGCAAGCCTTTTGGGGGTACCGGTTCAATAATCAAACGATTACCTTCCCGACGCATGATTACCTCCTGCGCATTCAGCTCGAATTCGCGAGGAATACGCACAGCCTGATTCTTGCCGTTACGAAACAATCTGACATAACGTTCAGATAACATGGTATTACTCCTATTCCTAAACATAGGTCAAGCATATGTTTCTTCTAACAGATCGTCAATGTATCGACTCGCTTAGCCTGCAAATTTCACGATAATCCTTGATTCTGGTTTTTCGTGATTTTTGACTCACTATGCTGGATTTAACTCTGACAAGTGGCGGAACGTGGTGATCCAGTAGTAACGTTAGCAGATATGCAGAATCATCATTTCTGTCATCGTTATAACAGCACTGCTAAAGGCGCTTGAATAACGCCGCCAGCCGGCTCCACAGTGAAGCATTTCGGAAGCGGGAAAATTCGTCATAGATGAACCCATTTTCCGCTGTCAGTTTCTCCGCAAGCCTGACAACGGCTCGATATTGCGCGTATTCCACTGTCTATACCTCCCGAATAGCATCAGATCCAAATGCCTGAACCTGGCAATACATCCACTATTTCTCCCGATCAGATTAGCGGTGTGCTGTTGATATCGCAGATCATTTATTATCCTGTTAATCAGGAAATATTTCATTTATATTATCCCTTTTACAGGGATAATATCGTATCGCCATGAAAGAAAAATACCGATCTGTTATTCGCCAAAAGATTATTGATGCGCAAGCGCAAGCTCTGCCACAGCTCACTTTGCGTAATGTCTGGCGGCCACACGTGCCGAATAAGGCTTTGGCTATTATTGGTATACGCCGGGCTGGTAAAAGCAGTTTTATGTGGCAGCTGTTGGCTGAGTATGTGCAACAGGGAATACCAAGAGAAGGTCTGTTGTATTTCAGCTTTGAAGATGAGCGCCTGTCAGGTATGCAAGCCAAAGATTTGGAGTTGGTGCTGGAAGAGTTTTATCAGCTGAACCCTCAATGGCGCGACCAAAAGCGTGCGGTGTTTTTCCTGGATGAAATCCAAGTGATACCAGGCTGGGAGACTTTTGCCCGAAGACTACTGGATAGTGAGAATATCCAGCTTTATTTATCGGGTTCTTCTGCCAGAATGCTTTCGAGGGAAGTGGCCACCACTATGCGCGGCCGGGCCCTGGATACAACAGTTGATCCTTTTTGTTTTCGTGAGTTTTTGCGCCACCAGGGATTGGAGCCAAGGAATACCGCGCGTTTAACCAAAGCACTTCGTTCACAACTTGACGCCCAATTACTTCAATATTTAAGGCAAGGTGGTTTTCCTGAAGCGCAAGGGCTTGATGAGCGCAGCCGTTTGGCCTTGTTGCGTAGTTATATTGATGTTGTTCTGCTGCGTGATGTAATTGAACGCCATAATCTAAGCCAGCCACAGGTGTTACGCTGGTTGGTGCAGCAGTTGCTTGCCAATGCCGCTGGCAGTTTCAGTATCAATAAATTTCACGGTGACTTGCGCTCGCGTGGCGTGGCCATTAGTAAAGACAGCCTGTATCAAATGCTTGGCTATTTGGAAGATGCATTTTTGGTGCATACTTTACCTTTAGCGACGGATTCTGTACGCAGGCAGCAGGTAAACCCGCGCAAGATTTATCCCGTCGATACGGGCTTGATGGCACTTTACGACCCTGCCAGAAAAGTAAACTTAGGCCATGCCCTGGAAACGGTAGTGCTGCATGCACTCATAAAAACCGGGGCAGATGTCGGTTATTTTCTGACACCCAATAAATATGAAATTGATTTTCATGCACGGCTGCCAAGCGGGGAGCTGTGGCTGGTGCAGGTAAGTCTGGATATCAGCGATGAAGCCACCCTGGCAAGGGAAATTCGCCCCTTTGCGAACTTAAGCCCGGCGGAAGCTGGTGCCAGAAAGTTGCTGATCAGCCTGTATTCCAGTTCCTCAGTGGGTGTTCCTGATGAAGTGGAGCATATTCCCGCAAGTGAATGGTTGCTGGGTTTTGAATAAAGCAATTTTTGTACATCGCAAAAATTTGAGGGATTGAGGCAATCCAGAAAAATATCAGTAACCCGATACAGCAGAGGGATGGCTGGTACCTTCGTTTTTGCTATCCATATTTAACCAAAGCTGATTGGCCATGATTGACAACGGAAATCATGATCATAGTAGCGCTGCTACAAGCGCTTGAATAATACAGCCAGCCACAGAGTGATATTTCCCCCAAGAGTCTGCCGATAAAGCCTTGTACGGTACAGACCCGCAAGCCGATTCCATAATGAAGCATTACGAAAACGAGAAAATTCACCATAGATGGAACAGTTTTCCGGCGTTAATTTTCGATTCAACTTGATGTGGTTCAATAGATCTGTACACCTCAGTTAAGAGATAATATTTTTAACTGTAGGAGAAGAAATGATCCCAAGGAAGCAATATTCAAAAGAATTCAAATTGGATGCAGTCAGTCTGGTACTGGAGCAGGGGTATACCCGTGCGGAGGCAGCTAGAAGTCTGGAAATCAATATTTCTCAACTGGGGCGCTGGATCAGGGAGTATCGGGAGGATAGCGACGGACAGGCATTCAGAGGTAACGGCAAGCTGACTCTGGAGCAGGAGGAAATCAGGAAGCTGAAGGTTCGGGTAAAGCAACTGGAAATGGAGAAACACATCTTAAAGGAAGCGACGGTCTTCTTCGCCAAAGAAACGAATTGAAGTATTCGTTTATCACCCAAAAGAAGAAGACCTGCCCGGTCGGCCTGATGTGCCAACTCCGGGTGTTACCCGCAGTGGCTATTACGGTTACCTGAAGCGAAATACCGATAAGCCGGATGATGCCCGCTACCAGACGCTGCTGGAAGTGGTTCGTGAGATCGCAGAATCCAGTGATAACACCTATGGCAGCCGCCGGATGAAGCAAGTGCTCAATGCCCGGAGTTACCCGGTCAGCCGTAGCAAAGTGCGCAAACTCATGATCGAAGCAGGTGTACAAGCAAAGCAGCGTAAGCGGTACAAAGTCACGACCAACAGTAATCACCGGAAACCGGTATTTGATAACAGGTTGAACCGGGAATTTGATGTCGTGGCGCCCGATCAGGTGTACGCCGGAGACATCACCTGCCTGTGGACACAAAAGGTTGGCTGTACGGCAGAGTCATTGACCTGTACTCACGCAAGGTGGTGGGCTGGAGCATGAGTTCCCGCATGAAGGCACAACTGGTCTGCGATGCCCTCAGAATGGCTATCTGGCAACGTCAACCGACAGCAGGACTGATCATGCATTCAGATCGAGGCTCCCAATATGCCAGCAAGGATTACCGCCGGTTACTAAAGGCCCACGGGTTCGAGGGCAGCATGAGCCGAAAAGGAGACTGTTGGGACAATGCAGTTGTGGAAAGTTTTTTTGGCAGCCTGAAACAGGAACGAGTCCAGTGGCGATATTACCAGACGCGCCATGAAGCCCACCAGGATGTGCTGAATTACATCACTATGTTTTACAACAACCACCGACTGCATTCATACCTGGGGTACAGAAGCCCCAATCAGTATGAAGCTGAAATGGCAAAAATCAGAAAAGTTGCTTAACTAAAGTGTAGTAGTTCAGATTTGATCTGACAGCAGGTCTTGCCAAGAGGTGGGATTACCCGGTTTGATAGAGGTGCGAATCTTTATCAACCAAACGCGAAAGCGTAAAGGAGTAATCCCATGAGCAGTGTTCATCATAAAATCATTAAACACAAGATTGGCTTGCTTAATCTGGCAGCTGAGCTTGGCAATGTATCCCGTGCCTGTAAGGTGATGGGTTTTTCTCGCGATACTTTCTATCGCTATCAGGCAGCTGTGGAAACAGGAGGTGTTGAAGCTCTGATAGATGCAAACCGACGTAAGCCCAATATCAAGAACCGTGTAGAAGAAGCGACGGAAGCAGCGATCCTGGCCTTTGCTCTGGAGCAACCGGCTTTTGGTCAGGTTCGTGTTTCCAACGAACTGCGTAAGCGTGGAATTTTTGTTTCTCCGTCTGGTGTCCGTTCGGTATGGCTGCGCCAGAATCTGGAATCGTTCAAGAAGCGTCTGTCAGCCTTGGAGAAACATATTGCTGAGACTGGGGCAGTGCTGACCGAAGCACAGGTGCAAGCATTGGAGAAGAAGCAGGAAGATGATGTTGCTCAAGGCGAAATTGAGACGGCTCACCCGGGTATCTCGGTAGTCAGGATACCTTTACGTCGGTACCCTCAAAGGTGTGGGACGAATTTACCAGCAAACCTTCGTCGACACTTATTCCAAGTGGGCGGGCAGCAGCGAAGCTGTATACCAACAAAACACCAATTACATCAGCTGATATGCTCAATGACCGGGTACTGCCGTTCTTTGCTGAACAGAGTATGGGCATTATTCGCATTCTGACCGACCGCGGTACCGAATATTGCGGCAAGCCGGAAAATCATGATTACCAGCTTTATCTGGCACTCAATGACATCGAACATTCCAAAACGAAAGCCAATCATCCGCAGACCAACGGTATTTGCGAACGCTTTCACAAAACCATCTTGCAGGAGTTCTACCAGGTGACATTCCGGCGCAAGATTTACCAGTCCATTGAAGAGTTACAACACGATCTGGATGATTGGATGGCGTACTACAACAGTGTGCGGACTCACCAGGGAAAAATGTGCTGTGGACGCACCCCGATGCAAACTTTAATTGACGCAAAGGAGATATGGGACGATAAAATTACCGAATTGAATAACTGAATCTGATCTAACAGGCACTCGTCAAATCGGGTAACTGTCAGATCAGATCTCAACTACTACAACTAAAGTGTACAAAAAACCTTGACCACGTCAACTATCGCCGTGATAACCTTTACCTTGAAATACTCAAACTTTTACGAATAAAACCACTTTAGCTTCCCAAGACCCTTTGTAAATTACTAACTTCATTTCGATCCTACAACTTTAACGAAGTTTGTTTCTGAGTTCAGACTCCACAAAGCGATTACTTTGCCTGCATCACTCTATTGGCAGCCTCACGCATGACGTTTCTGGCCCGCAAAAGGCTAGGTGAGCGGGTGGCGGCTCTTTCCGGAGACCATTCCGTTTGTATCCATTTCACCAAGCGGCTGTTATAGCCAATCCCCTGCCGCGCAATGGCTCCTTGTTGAGCGACCAGATCTTCTCTCACTGCACGATGTGCCTTTTTAGCCAATCCGAGCAGGTGCTGTTTGGGATCGGACAAATTGTCTGGCTGTACTGGAAACTGGATTTTCTTGCCAATCAATTTTACAAGTGCCTCGTGGTCAGCAAGCAGCCATGACTCAACCTCGCGTTCGGCAATACGCAACAACAGGTTTTCAGAGTGCTGCCGCTCAGCACCCAACCAGTCTTTCAACAAAATCACTGGACATGCTACTTTATCTAAGTCGGTTAAAACGATCACAATCTGGCGATTGGCCATCTGTCGCCAGCTATCCATTCGTGAGCGCAAGTATCCAAAGCCGTTTTTTCTCAGTAGCATCGGCGGAGTTTCTGCCAAAACCGGATGTTCTGATAACAGCTTCACACCTGCCGCCTCACTGAGCTCATCCTCAGTAGCCAAGGCAACAGGCATCATTCCCAAAACCCAAGCTGATTGACTGAACTGGGGCGCGTTTTCGGCAGTACCACCTCGGCCACCGAGAGTCCCGCTTCGAGCGCTGAAGCTTCTTCTTTTTGCAAGGTCCGCCCGGTTGAACCATCTGCCGTAGCTTCCAGCAGAATAATGCCACGACCATCGATTCCCGGGTTGCTTAGCAAAGCCTCGCTGTGAGTACTGATGACCACTTGTCGCTTTGGTTTCCTGTTCTTTTGCAGGCGCTGAATAATAAGCGGAATTTCTTTCACTACCGCATCATTAAGCGAAATCTCGGGTTCCTCGAGAAGCAGCATGGAACTACCATCCAGCAAGGCCCACAACAGCCCGAGCAGTCGCAGGGTTCCATCAGAAAAATGCTCCTCTGATTGCCATCCTGCATTAGGTCTGTGATGCGAATACAGAGCTTCAAGATGAGGGTGCCCTGAATCATCCTTGACGAACCGCAACTCTCTGAACTGAGGCACAGCCAATGTCAAAGCTTCACTGATCTTCTTTAATCGCGTGTTTCGAACACGCTCAGTTGTTTTAGCGATCCGTTCAAGAAAGCTCTGTCCAAACGGATCATTCTCCAAAGGTCGCCCACCCAGTTGATCCGCGAATTTCAACAATTGAGGCACCAAATGCAAATAGGTGATCGAACCGAAGAAATCCGCAAGCTCCCTGAATTCAGCATTGGCAGCAATTTGCTCAAGGCGTGTTTGGGTCAGCAGCACAGAGTCCTTGTCATCACTCTTATCAGGCCTCGAAAATAACTGCTTGCCTTCGTGCCAGACCTCTTCTTTGGATACCAGAATACGTTGCGCACCTTTGCCTTCTGGCTTGAACCCCAACACATAACGCCAGTTAGGTATTTCATCATCCGGAGAATCCGACAGTTCAACATCGATACAAACCTCTGGATCTCGGCGCGCATGAAGACAACGTAGCTTGCTGATCCCACCTCTGGCGATCACCGCCGATTGAAGCCCGCCGCCTGCTGGTTTACTGACATCTCGTAAGAAACGGAAGACATCCAGCAAATTAGACTTACCAGAAGCATTGGGCCCTAAGATGTATGAAACATCACGAAACGGCGCTTCAAAATTTCTAAAGTTACGCCAATTTTTCAATTTAACTTTTGTGACCTGCATTATGTTTATCTCCTCAAAGACTGCGTACGTTAGCGAGTAGCTCAACGTTTACCATTCCAAGTGCCCGATAACAATTTCATTCTATCCGGACGCAGCTCGCCCTGAGGACCTGTTCAAGGTCTCGATCAAGGAATGCAGTGCAAGGCAAAATTGAATGAGAAAGCAGAGCATATTTGAAGTATGTGAGCATTTTAAGCTCAACTCCAACGCCGTAATGCGCCCTTCAGTGAGGTATCGAACAAGTTCTCAGGTGAAATATAAACAAAGAAAAGCGATCACATGAAAAGAAAACGCTGCTTGATGATGTGGAGTCCGGCGAGTACGAATCGACGCTAACCAAATCACGCAAGAAAGAACTTGAGGCTGCGGCCAACCTTACCTTCAAGAAGGATAAAAGAATAAATATTCGCATATCGAACAGGGATCTTGTCGCTATTCAGTCCAGAGCAATTGAAGAAGGCATCCCATATCAAACGCTTGTCTCCAGTATTATTCATAAATACATATCTGGCTCACTGCAAGATCTCACAGCGCGCAAATCGGGCAAACCCGGCTGAGGTACAAACCGCATCTCCTGTGGAACTGGATTGCCTCAATTTTCACGGTCTTCGTGAATCGCAACGTGACATGGCGATCCAGTCCCTGTACCGCCTGTCTCTCTGGATTGCTGCACTTCGTACTCCAAAGACACAGCAGATCCAACCTCCGCAGTCTTTGCGAACCCTGCAAGGGTGAAGTAATCCAGAGACAACACTAGCAGATATGCAAAGCTGCCGATTTTTGTCATCGTTATAACAGCACTGTTAAAGGCGCTTGAATAACGCCGCCAGCCGGTTCCACAGTAAAGCATTGCGGAAGTGGGAAAATTCGTCATAGATGAGCCAACTCTCCGGGGTTAGTTTTTCACGCAAATCTGACAATACTACCTTTTCGGTTGAAAGATCATTTTTGATTTGACATGAAATCTATTGCTATCTAATATCGACTCATGAAAACCAGCTTTAAGCGCCCATTCGCCCAGTATGTCAAGAAAGCTACCAAACCGCTGCGGCTAGCGATCGAAGATGAGGTGGAAATGATATGTGAAACACCAGAAATTGGCGAGCTCAAGGCCGGGGATCTGGCTGATGTTCGGGTTTACAAGTTCCGATTCAATCAGCAAGAGTATCTAATAGCTTACCGATCGCCTACCAGAAACACACCTGTTGAATTTATGATCATCGACTTCTATCAAATCGGTACGCACGAAAACTTTTACGACAAACTGAAACAGTACTTGCGACACGATAAAAATCCGAGAGAAATATGATGAGCCATACCTTAACTGCCGAAGAGTTATACGCTGAAATAAAGAGAATGCCGATAGCTGAACGGATTCGATTCTTTTCCCTGCTGGCGGACAGCGCCTTCCGTGAGGATGATTTCACCCATGAGCAGATATTTGGTGAAACATATCAGGAACCGTTCTCGGCCCCGGAAGCAGCAGAATATCTGGAGATATCGTTGCCCACGCTGCGCCGCTATGTGCAATCAGGCAAATTGGTGCCCAGCTGTATCGTAGGCCGCAACCAGATGTTCTCTGCCCAAACCTTGCGTACCTTCAAGAGAAACCGTGGCAACTGAGAGATGAATCACGATCACGGTTATAAACTGCTGTTTTCCCACGCTGAAATGGTGGCAGACCTGTTGCGTGGCTTTGTGAAAGAAGGCTGGGTTAATGAACTTGATTTCTCTACACTGGAAAAGATTAACGGCAGCTATATTAGCGATGATTTGAGAGAGCGCCAGGACGACATCATCTGGCGTTTGCGCCGCAAGCAAGGCAAGCAAGACGAATGGCTGTACGTTTACCTGCTGCTGGAATTCCAATCTACTGTGGACTGGTTCATGGCGGTGCGGATCATGACTTACATCGGCCTGCTGTATCAGGATCTCATCCGTAGTGAATCCATTAAAACGGGGGAACAGCTGCCACCGGTACTGCCGATGGTTTTGTACAACGGAGATCATCGCTGGCAAGCGCCAGTGAATATGGGTGAGCTGATCTTGCCTGCACCTGGTGGGTTGGATCGTTATCGACCACAACTCAACTACCTGCTGCTGGACGAAGGCCGCTACCATGAACACGAACTGGTAGCATTACGTAATCTGACAGCCGCGTTATTCCGACTGGAGAACAGTCGCACCCCGGAAGATGTCCAACAAGTATTGCAGGCATTAATCACTTGGTTGCATACCCCGGAACAAGACAGCCTGCGACGTGCATTTACTGTCTGGCTAAAACGGGTATTCTTACCAGGCAGAATGCCCAAAACCAGCTTCGATGAAATTCATGATTTACAGGAGGTATACAGCATGCTTTCAGAACGTGTCAAAGATTGGACCAAAGACTGGAAACAACAGGGAATTGAGGAAGGCAAACAAATCGGTATCCAGGAAGGACGACAGGAAGGACGATTGGAGGGTGAGGTAGAATTTTTTTTGAGGCTGCTGGAACGAAAATTTGGTCCGGCAGATGAAATTACCCAGACTCGTATTAAATCTGCAGATTCGCAGACTTTGTTGCGCTGGGGTGAGCGGATTCTGGTAGCACAAACTATCGAAGAAGTATTCGAAGAGTAATGATTTCTGCATTTACGCACCCTTTCATCCCGCCATTGTGGTTGCAGGAGTGCAAAGTTGCCGGTTTCAGTCATCGTTACAACACACTGCTAAAAACATTTGAATAACGCCGCCAGCCACAGAGTGACATTTCCTGCAAAAGTCTGTCGATAAAGCCCTGTACGATACAAGCTCCCCACTCTTTTCCTCTTTTACACAAAACACGCTTATTCCAGGCAAGCATAAAAGCGTAGGGTGACGGGATAAATCAGTGTTTCTCCAAGTTGGCGTTAATCTGTAATGTCGTTTGACGCTAATATCGCAACGCAATACTATATACTCATGACGATCAAGACATTTCGATGCGCGGATCCTGAAACCTTATTCAAGTTAGGGCGAGTTGCACGATTTGTCAACATTGAGCGTCCAGCGTTACGCAAGCTCAAGCAACTTGATTTAGCACGGCGCATTGAGGATATACGTGTGTCGTCCGCGAATCGGCTGGAGATATTGAAAGGCGATCGTGCCGGGCAGCACAGTATCCGCATCAACGACCAGTGGCGTGTGTGCTTCCGCTGGACGGGCACGGATGCAGAAGATGTTGAGATTGTGGATTACCACTGATGGAGATTAACCATGAATAATAAATTAACGCCGGTTTCCCCCGGCGAGATGCTGGCAGAGGAATTCTTAATTCCGCTGGGTATGAGCAATTACCGGCTGGCAAAGGAAATTGGCGTATCAGCGCAGCGCATCGGTGAAATCGTAACGGGGAAGCGCGCCATTACCGTAGATACAGATTTGCGCCTATGCCGATTTTTTGGTCTGTCAGACGGATGGTGGTTGCGCCTACAAGTGGACTACGATATCGAGATGGCGCGCGGTGCGCTGGAAGAAACATTGGCGAAGATCAGGCCGTGGGCAAATACCCAAGAGCATGGGACACCGGCCTGATCATTGTTCCCAGTGGATGGTTTCAACCACCACCAAAGTAAGAATACCGGGTCCCAAGAGCATCTATGTTGGCGTGATTCGATACATTACCAGACCCGCCATGCAGCACAACAAGATGTGCTGCAGTATATTTCCATGTTTTATAACAGTCATCGACCACATTCATACTTGGGATACAAAAGCCAGAATCAATATGAGGCAGAAATGGAAAAATGTCACTCAACTGGAGTATCCGGTTTTACTTGACCAGATCATGGCACAGTGTCCGGGAGTATTAGGCCAGAACAAGGAGCAATGATATGAACATCAACGCATCAATCATTGATCAGCGTTTGGCTGGTGTTCAAGATAAAATCAGGGAACGAGCGACCGAAGAGTTTGGCATCAGCGATGGCGATCGCCTCAGGTCGCTAGCCTTTGTTTACTTGTGCGTCGAAACCATGCTTGATCTCGATGCTGATGAAGCCTTCGACTGTCTGACCGACGGAGGCGGCGACTTCGGGGTGGATGCACTGCACATTACCGAAGAAATGGATGGCGAGTTTGGCGTTACCCTGTTTCAAGGAAAGTACAAAAAAAATCTTGAGGGAAATTCAAATTTCGAACAAAACAGCATCGAAGCGATGGTCAATGCCATTCGCCATATCTTCGATCCGTCTGCCGATCTTGGCGCTATCAATGATCGACTGCGCGTCAAAGTGGAACAGGCTCGCTCTTTGATTCGAGATGGCCTGATTCCGCGTGTTCGTGCCATCGCTTGTAATAATGGCCTCAAATGGAACGCAGATGCCCAGCAGTCGATTGACCGTGCTGTTTTTGGTGATCAAGTTACCTGGGAACATGTTAATCACGACGTATTGATCGGTATCTTGCAGAGCATCAAACCGGTCGATGAAACCTTGCGGTTGACGGGCAAGGCCATGGTTGAAGACATGAATTACAGCCGTGTATGCGTAGGGCGGATGCCCGTGGTTGAAGTGGCTGCGCTCATGAAAAGTCATGGCGAAAAGCTGCTGGAGCGCAATATTAGACGCTATCTTGGGTTGCACGGAAATCGTGTAAATGAGGGTATCCGCGCTACATTGAGTTCAAATGCGCCAGAGAATTTCTATTTTTTCAACAATGGGATAACCCTTGTTTGCGACAAATTCACCTACAACGCACTTCAACAAGGTGATTTTCAAATCAAAGTCAAGAACCTGCAGATCGTCAATGGTGGCCAAAGCTGTATGACCATCCTCAAAACAGCCGAGGAACTTGAAAAAAATGGCCAGGCCTTACCCGCGCAGGCAAGCGTCTTGATCCGGCTGTACGAACTGAGCAGCGATAACGACGATGTGGTTCTGCAAATAACTCACGCCACCAACAGTCAAAACCCGGTGGACTTGAAGGATCTGCGCGCCAACGATGTCAGGCAGCAGCAGCTCGAACAAAGCATTCAAAACCTGGGCTATAGTTACCGACGCAAGCGCATGGATGCAACCACCAAGGCCACCGACATTACCACAGGTGCCGCAGCGGAGGCTGTACTGGCCATTTGGCGTAAAGCGCCACATCAGGCGAAATTTTTGACCCGCGAGCACTTCGGCAAGCTGTACGACACCATCTTTAGCGAGTCGCTCAATGGCGCTCAGGTGGTGATTGCAGCCTTGCTTTATCGCATCGCTGAAAATCACCGACGCCGGCCGCATGGTGATGATCCATTGTTCGTCCGCTATGCATCTTGCTTTATCGCCATGCAGATGGGAAAGCGGCTGCTCAAAGCACTGGATATCAAGCTCAATGGCCTGGACCACCGCAATTTTGTCCAGGTCAGACAATGGATTGAGGAACAGGGCGAAGCCGTGTTTGTAGTGTCCCGACAAGATATCGATACCGCACTCAAGGCTCTGTATGGGAACCAGGAAATTTCCGTGCAGCAACTCTCTGCCACCTTCCGCCGTGGTGATCTGATCGGGAAACTTGATCAGATCGAGGTGTGATCGATGGCCTTCAACCAAACCAGGTCAGTTACGCCGGATTGCTTTGTCAGCTACGCTTCCTCGCAAAGAAAGAAGAGGAATTGAGCGCATTACCATGCAAAGACAAAGCGAGCAGGAGCAGCTTTTCTCAATTTCCATCGTCTTCACGAGGCCGTTAGGCCGTGGCGATCCAGAAAATTTGAATAAGGTAGCTTATTTGAACATCGCTGTAACAGACTGCTAAAGGCGTTTGAATAACGCCGCCAGCCACAGAGTGATATTTCCTACGAGTGTTTGTCGATAAAGCCCGGTACGGTATAAGCCTATCAACCGGCCCCACAGTGAAACATTACGGAAGCGGGAAAATTCATCATGGATAAAACGATTTTCCGGTGTCAGTTTTTCATGCAGATTTTATAGCACCTTGATATTACGTGCATTTTACTGCCGATGCATCCTGAATTTTAGCTCGCCAAACGCCGATATCTGCGCCAAATACGATAAGCAAACCGATAAACAAGTCGGGAAAAACTTAACTGCCTCTCAGCCCAAGCAGCCCACTCATCGTAACGTGGCCTGAATTTACTCATAAGTGGAGGAACTGCTAATCGTACCGATTCGGGATCTCGCAAATAGTCTCGTAGCATCTCTGGGTGATGAAATGCTTCATAGCGCTGGCGCGCAAGATACCTTTCATGTTGAAGGCTTTCAGGCTCAAGAGCCTTCAAGTATGTTAAGAGATCTTCCGGATCTGCCCAGCTGAATGCCTCTGGGTAAGCCAGCTCCAATCCACTCAATACGCGTGAATACATGTGCTGATGCATGATCACCGGTATACCAGCACCCATAGCCTCAATCAGAGTCAAGCCAGCCCCATAAGGGAATGATGCAATATAAACATCCACCTCATGTTCCTGCAAAGCTTTCCAGACACTGGGCGTCCAATCAATGTAAACAAAACGATCTTTCTGGACATCTTGCTTGCACATCTGATTGTAAATACGACGTAGCGCCCATGGCGTCAATTTTCCAATGTGAATGTGCCGCCCCCCTGTTACCTTCAGCACGCGAGGTATGGTATCCAGATAGCTGACGTAGTAAGGAATTTCAACTTTATTAGAACGCGCTGCCGTAGCTGTAGTCAGTGGCCCGCCATGCATGAATTCAGTTTGAGCAGGTAGGCAGTGCTTGTCCTCGAAAGTGAGCGGTAGGTACCGGTTATCCACGCCCAATTGATCACGACAATAGTAAAAACCCATCGGATGAAAGTCGATATGGGTGAGGTGATTAAAGTGGACGCCGAGACAAAGATGGTGATCACCGTGGTGGCAGAAACTCCCTGCTAGCCTGAGTTCTGGAACAAGCGCTGCAGCTGCAACACTATCCTGATGGTGGTTAAACAGATAAACATGTTCAGGCCGACTGGTGAGCAAAGTAGATTGCAACCAGCTTAGTCGCGCTTCAAAGTTCCCACCTGGCGCACACATAAAATACACATTCTCATCTGTAGCAAAAAGCTTCGAAAAAAAATCTTTATCCGAAGGACCGCCAACCTCAGTTGACAGTATTAAGTGGTTCTTTTCTGGCTGCGCACGAATGAAGTCCTGAACCAGTCGCGAATGGCCACCAGATCGCTGCAAGCGACTGACCAGATAAACAACAGTTGACCCATTCTTACCACCCGGCAAAGGATTATCTTGTGGAACAACCAAGCCAGCCAGATTATGGCGACCGATGCGCAAACATAACTGATCCAAGTCACGCGAAGCAAAAACCTGCGCCGCACAGATAGGCTCGGTCACTATCCGCTCGACAAAGTTGTGAACAAGACGCAACGCGACGTTAACACTGTCACCGTCAAGAGCAATTTCTACCCTGCTTATTAGTGAACGAACTGAGCTATCAAAAACAAACATTTATGCGCTCACGGTGGCTGGCAGCCTCAGAGCCCATGTTTCAATACGAAAGATTCTGCCGAGCGCATGTCGGCACTCGTGTCAATCTCGGCCAGTTCCAACATGTGTCCGGACAGCGGCAGCAATTTAGCCAGATGTTCAAAAACATAATTTTCGGCACTGTTCATCACAGTGCTTGGGCCGGTGAAAACATTAGCCCACTCACAAAGTGTCCGATTCTCTCTTGTGAAACCCGTTACGATTAGCCCTTGGGCAGACTCTTCGGTATTTACAAAGACGGCATTTTCAGTATTGGGCTGGCAAAGCCCGACGAGTATCTCTGGCCGAGCAGCTTGGTCAAGGAAAGCACCGAAACTATCGGGATTTATAACGAGGTCCCCGTCAAGGAAGACGCATTTACCCCTCAGGTAGCGCGCGCCGAGTGCAAAGCTCTGGGCAGTGTTGGTGATCCTGAATTCTGGATTCCTTACCAGCACAACCTGCGGGTGATAGCGGGCGCAATAGTCGATGATCAGATCTTCACGGTAGCCAATGACCACGTGGATCCGCGAAACATGCAATTCGAGCATTCGGATCATCCGGGTGAGCAACGTGATCCCGCCAAGTTCCAACATGCATTTGGGGTGTCCAAGACCCAAACGCGAGCCAAGGCCGGCGGCGGCAATTACAGCGTTCTCAACAGGTTGCATAGAGTACTTCCATCGTGGATGACATATCTTGATGCATGAATCGCTGCCTGAGCAGCAGCATGAACACCGCCGAAGGCGATCCCGACATCCGCCTGATCAAGCATTACCGCATCATTAGCGCCGTCTCCGACTGCGACCACGCGCTCATAACCTATATTCTCTCGAATGCCTCTCAGAGCGCGAGCCTTGTTGAGAATGCTCTTAAGCTGTAGCTTGCCATTTACATACTCCCCTACCGACGTAAAGGCTTGGCAACCACAACGCTGCAAGATCGGCTGGATCCAAATATTAAGGTTACCGCTCACGATGAAGCAGTCTTCTTTACGGTCAGTAATGAAACGCAGCAAGTTTTCGTCAAGTGGAACAGCTGCGACCACTTGCCGGATCACCTGCGGGTCAATTTGCCCCAGAAGCAGGCAGCGCAGCCGGAAGGATGGCTCAAATTCGATATGACCATCCATCGTGGCATTGGTCAGAGTTGCTATCTCATCCGCGATTCCGAGTTCGGATGCAATGCAGGGTAATAACTCTGCTTTGGTAATTGTTCCATCCATATCAAAACAGAAGGCTGTGCGCTCACATGCCGAATTTAAGCTCATTTAACCCCCCCCTTACGCCTTTCTAACAGATACCACTTTTGCACAGTATCTGCGCGGTTATTCATCTCGCGTTGCTCATAGACGTAACCGCTATCGCTCAGTTTGAAGCCGACTCGCCCGACAGTCTCTGAGATCATGAAAAGAAGCTCTTCCTCGGTACGGTATATCGCGTTGTAAATCTGTTCCAGATCACTCGAAAAATGCTCCTTAATGGTTAGCCGCTCGCCTATGGCAATGGGTTCGCGGATCAGTAGCCGACATTGCGGTGCAGCCACTTCAGCCACTCGGCAAAGTGTCTCAAAAACGTCTTCCTCGTTAAGGTATATCAGTAACCCAAGCACAACAATCTTGTCAAAGCCTTGGGATTCTCCAAGTGCCCCCAAGCTAATGGAGACACTGGGCAGCACGGAATAGCGCACGTTCTGTGCCGTGCCATGTTCCACGCGGGCGATATCGATGAGACCGGCAGCGAAATCCGTGCCGTGATACACCTTAACCTGCGGCGCAAGCACACCTGTCCACCTGCCCGTACCACAGCCTATGTCCAACACGCGGCTATGTGCCTGGAGCCCAAGCTTAGGCAACAGCAGCGCCTTTTCGGCGGCATCTCGGCGCTCGGCTAAATCGGGGTGCTTGTCCTGATAGATCACGGCCCGCAAAGAACCGATAGTCTTCGCCTTCTCTGCACGTTTGCAGAAAAAGCTTTCCACTGCAGCAGGGTCTATCTGCGGTGCGCCCTGTTCGCCTGGCCTCGTTTTAATTCTCACGCGTAACCTTTCAGAATTTCATTTCTAAACAAGGCCAAGCCAAATCACACAGGCTCACCAGTGCTCTCCAAGAAGACGTAGAAACTATTGACACGATGCTTCTCCAAGTCCTGAGCGATGAGCAGCTCTTCCACCAAGGCAAGACCTGCCGCCTCGAATGCCTGGAGATAAGCCCTAGCGTTACGGTATACCGCCGTGTAGCCGTTCCATTCAATCATCTCAGTGGTGGATAGGTTGAGGGTTTCCTTTAGAAGAAGCTTTGCCCCGGGTCGCATGGCTGCCTTGAGCTTCCAGATAGACTTGATGAACACCTCATCGTCGACCAAGTCCGAAGTCACACTCATGCAGCTCACAAAATCATAGGTAGACAGGCTTTCGGCATGCTCCAATCGCTCAACGGAATAGGCGATATTGGTAATGCCCTTCCGTACGGCATGCTCACGTGCTTCGCTAATGAGCAGCTCATTCGGATCTGTAGCCTCGGTAAACTCGAAGTACTCACTGATGATCTGGGTGAAGCGACCATTACCGCAACCGATATCAGCTGCAAACCGCCCCTTTGCGTGACGGCTAAGGATGTCGCGCAACTTGGTTTCTTGCTCCTGATAGTAAGTTTCAGGCGCAAGAAAGGTCGATGTTGCCTTTGCCCAGTATTGAAACGCCTCATCGTGACGGGGTGACGTCGGCAGCTCGGTACTATAAATACGTGGCGAATTGTTGCCAACGTTGTTACTGATTTCGTCGAGGATGGATTGTGACGGTGTCTGATTGTCCAGCCCAAAATAGGTCAGCAAAGCAGACTTCCGTGCCTCCAACAAAGAATCCTCGCCATTCCTGACGACCCGATCCAGAAACCCAGCGATGTCGGTCTCGGTTGCTCCGGAATAGAAGCAGGCAAGGCTGCGTACCTCCTCATTCAGTCCAATATCGTCCTTGCCAGTGAGGTAACAAACCGGTTTTCCGGTGCGCAGATATTCAACCAAGAAAGATCCCGCATCCGCCATCAACACCGAAGAAATTTCGAAAGCTGGGCGGTAATCCGTCTCGGTGTCTACATGCACGTTGTCCTTTTCGTTGATCGCGCTAAACCATGCAGCTACACGCTCCGGCCCCCAACCTTCAAGTTTGGTAAGACTTGCTCGCAGAAAAGGATGTGGTCTTACCAGCAGGAAAAGGTCCGGACGATCGTCGATCAGTCTGAGAATCGTTTCGTAGTGATCAATGAAGGACGACCATTTCCGGCGTGTTATGACTGTGAAATGAGGTGTCCAGAGAATCACAGATCGACCACAAGCTTTCGTTTTTGCTACACGATGCACTTGGATTTCATGACTACCGTCTATCTCAACCCTGGGGTGGCCCGTGACCACCACATGCCCATTGCCGTAGCTGCAGTAACGGCCGAAGCTTGTCAGTTGGGCCGGAGAACGGGCGAAAACCCGCCAAGCAACACGCGGAACCTCGCTATCGTACTGATAGCGAGCATTGAAGACGCCCCCACCCACCTCCAGACCATAAGACACATAAGCAATACGGCATCCCATGGCCGCAACAACCTCGGGTTTGTAGCTCTGGGGATAAAGGCTGCCATAGGGTAATGGGAAGAAGACCACATGCGGTCGATAACTGTCGAGGGAAAACGTCTGCTCAGAAAAATAGGGTATTCCCTTGCCTTCGAGCAAGGCCTTTGCCTTGGATAATGACACTAGGGTTATTTCGGGATTAGAACTCTTAAGAACCACAACCGAGGTAACGAAACGTTGATCGTTAGTGGCTTTTTTCCAGACAGGTTCAATCGATGGCCATATTTCTGGAGTGATCACAAGAAAAACAAGCCGTATCTTCTCGCCAGGCAAAGCTTCAATGACTGATAACCTCTTGTGATTTGGCACCACTTGAACATTCAAGTCATTCGAAGAATCGAGTGATGCTCGTGCGATCGAAGTAGATGCTGCCGGTGAACCGCTCTGTGCATAGATCAATTTACCTTCAATATCGGGTAGTGCCCGCCCACCTTGATTCAATTGTCCCGCAATAGTCAAAAGACGATCCAACTGCGTTTGCAAAATATCAAACCGGGCCGATATCGCATCTAGTCCAGTAATCTTGCCGCGCAACCGTCGAAGAAAATCAGCTATTTTCATCAAAGCCTCTTAATGCCCTGCATACCTGCTCTATCTCGTCTTCTAGAAGGTCAGGTGACATAGGCAGGCTTAGCACCTCCCTCGCTAACGTTTCCGCGACAGGCAGGTTACGGCTTTCATAATCTGAATAGCAGGCTTGTCGGTGGGGGGGAGTTGGGTAGTGAATGACAGTCGAGATACCCTGTTGATCAAGATGAGTCTTGAGCGCATCCCGGTCTTTGCTGCATATTACATAAAGATGCCACACAGGTTCAGCATACTCAGATACGAATGGCAGTTCAATATCGCAATCTTCGAGATGCACTGAATACGCGGCAGCAATTTCCCTGCGCTTTGCGTTCCATTCATCCAGTATTTTTAATTTTTCTCTTAAAAATGCTGCCTGCAACTCATCTAGTCGACTATTGTAGCCGGTCAAGTCATGTTGATATTTGATCTTCGAACCATAGTTACGAAGTAACCGAACTTTATCGGCAATTGCATCATCGTTGGTAAGTACTGCGCCACCATCACCCATCGCTCCAAGATTTTTTCCTGGGTAGAAACTAGTGGCGGCAGCATGGCCCAGCGAGCCAACGCGCCGCCCTTTGTATCTCGCACCCTGCGCTTGGGCAGCATCTTCAATCACAATCAGCCCATGCTTTGAAGCAAGTTTTTTGATTGAATCCATATCCGCAGGCTGCCCATATAAGTGAACAGGCACAATGGCGCGAGTACGAGGCGTGATTGCCGCCGCGATGAGTGCGGGGTCTATATTGTGGGTTTTGATGTCTGGCTCTACAGGCACCGGTGTCGCACTACACTGGCTCACAGCCAGCCAAGTGGCGATAAAAGTGTTGGATGGCACAATGACCTCGTCACCTGGCCCAATTCCATAAGCTCTTAGCAACAGGTGGAGCGCCTCTAGGCCATTACCTGCACCAATGCAGTGTTTCACCTCACTGTAGGCGGCAAATTCTGACTCAAAGGCTTCCAATTCTGGGCCCATAATGAACCAGCCTGAGTCCATAACACGGCGATAGGCTTCGTCAAGTGGCTGACGAATCGCCTGATGCAGGCGGCTTAAATCAAGAAAAGGAACTTGCATTATTCGGCAACCCTTTTTACATCATTGATAAACAAAGCATAGTCGCGATAGTAGTCGTTTTCATCGTAATAATCGGACGCCAATACCATACATACAGCGCCCGAAGAAAAATTATCAATTTCCCGCCAGATCATGGGGCACACATATAAGCCGTTATAGCTGCGGTTCAAGTGTATCGTTTTTTTTGCATAACCATCATCCAGATGAATATCAAACGAGCCGGACATGGCGATGATCAATTGATGCAAAGCCTTGTGTGCATGCCCGCCTCGTTCGGCACCACCCGGAACATCGTAGAGGTAATAGACGCGGCGTATGTCAAACGGGATATGGCGATTGGCCTCAACAAATGTCAAATTACCTCGCGGGTCATTGATTCGCGGCAGATTATAGGTTTGGCATTTTTTCAGACTCATAAATATTTTTCTTCCTCGGAAACCCAATGTTCCGTTATTGAAACAGGATAGCCACGTTTAAAGTGACGTGTCCAAGGATAAGCAGAGTCTCCAGAGCCATCTCTTAGCTTGATATCACTCGTTTTACCTACGACACGCGCGGGCAAGCCTGCAACAACCATGTATGGAGGAACATCCTTGGTAACACATGCCTTAGCTGCAACTAAAGATTGATAACCAACAGTCACCCCTGGAAGCACGATCGCTGCTGCTGCAATACTTGCGTAGTCTTCTACTGTACAACCCATCAAAACGTTACTTGGTGGGGTTGGGTCATTTGTAAGAACGACATAAGGCAGTATCCAGACGAAATTTCCAATAGTAGTTTTTTTTCCAACAAATACATTCGATTGGAACCGAACGTAATCTCTGATAAGGCAATCCCCTTGTATTTCGCTAGAGGTTCCAATCTGAAAACTGGAACCGGCTTTCGTTTTTTCCCTGACGGTTACACGATGCCCTGTTGTAAGGCCGGGCCCAAAAGAGGAAGATTCATAAAAAACGGAATGGGATCGAATTAGCGAGTCTTCACTGATAATTAACGGAGTACCATCACCAAGCTGGGTTGCTAACCCAAGTTCACAGTATGCTCCAACCTTAGTCCGATCACCCAAAATCACATTTTCATGAACGATAGTAAATGGGCCAATTTCGACGCTTTTCCCGATTTTTGCACCTGGCGATACATATGCTGTTGGATGCACTAGAGTCATTTGGCTTCCCATGACGCAAGCAATCTATCAATATTTATTTCATCTATTTTAAAGTCAGCATGAATTCCGCTTAAATGATTATCGGTGATATTACCAAGGATATAAAAGGTCATGATCTGTAGAGGAGGTAACATATTTGCCCAATACCTGTAGATCATCTGCTCGTGCTTCGCCATCAAAACACCAACACACACCCCGGGCTGACAAAAAATCGCATTAACCAAAGCTGATCCAGTTGGTGAAACTATCTTTTTTGTATTTCTAAATAACCGAACTTGGTTTAAAAACGTAAATCTTTCAGGCTCAACAGTAACATAACCATGGTCAGCGAGAACCTCTTCCAATACAGCTGAGTTTGTGACTTTTCTTACCCCTGAATTGCGGCAAACGTATATTTTTTCTGGAAAAATATGTTTTGGTTGTCTATCAGCAATCGTAGCAATTTGATTACTGAGTTGCTCCAATGCGAGTGAGCTGAATTTGCCGTGCGAATAACCCTGTAGCTTATTAGTTCGGCGTTCAAATGGCACATACCCTGTCACCGATGTAGTATAAAGAGTTTCCACTCTTACCGACCTGCCTATTGGCACAAGAATAACATCACGCTCATGTCCCACAACCAATAACAGCGATTCCATGATGTTACGATGCAAACCATCATCTACAAGTATGGGAACATTTGCATACTGCTTAATAGAGCAGAAAGCAGCGATGCGCGGGAGGACTTCAGTTAGCCAGTGCGCATAGTTATGGGCGCAAGCGTCGAGGAAAGCCGCTGCCAAGAGCATCTGCTCCGGCGCGGCGTCGTCACTCAACAGCCGCATAAGCTTCTTTTTTGGGCTAATCACATGACGGCCATGTAACTCCTCGCTAGTGTAATCGCGCTCAAAGTCATACAGGTCATGACAAATCACTGCATCATGCGCAAAGAGCAGGTTGGTGCCGCCATACACTTCCACATCTCTTAGTTCCGCGACATAAACCGGGGGGAACACATAGTGGTCATGCGGTGACACCAGATAGGCCTGGTCCTCGGCCGGGAACACTTTAGGCGCTGGAGTATCTACCCTGACCGCATCGAACACTTTAATCGTCGGAATATTCGACGATTCTACATAGTCGGCGAGTTTAACTAATGGACGCCAGCGATTTGCTGGACGTGAACTAAAATTAGCGGCAACAAAATGGGCATAGAAGAAATATAAATTTCGCCACAACACGATAATTAATCTGCGTATCAACGGAACTTGTTTCAAGTGATTTATATAAAACCGTCCAGCCCAGGTTTCCTTAAGACGAGTAACAATGTCTAGTGTGCCGGGATGCGACTCCACTTTGCAGATCTTAACCGTCGGAAGCAACCCAGTCATATCTGCGCCATCTTCAGGTGGCAGCCATGCAGCAGTGCACGCACTACTCTTCTGAGTGTGAGCCAAAACCTGCTCTTGCAATTGTTCTAGGCACAATAGATTTTCGCGAGAGGTGCAAACAGTTTCGTGTAAACCAGATACAAGTTCCTCGGGGGGCTTACTCATTTTTTCCTGCCACATATTGCTCGATCACTTCATCAGGAGAACCATCCGCGATGAGCCTGCCATGATCTAGCCATAACACACGATTACAGAGTGATTTGACCAACAAATGGTCATGAGAAACCATAATCATAATGTTTGCCTTATCAATCAGGTCGTGCATTCTGGATTGGGCTTTGGCCATGAAGGCCGCATCTCCCCCTGCAAATATCTCATCGAGCACCAAAATGTCCGGGTGCATAGCTGTAGCCAGCGTGAACGCCAATCTCATGTACATTCCCGTTGAGTAATACTTCACTGGCGTATCGATAAACTCCTGAAGTTCAGCGAAGGCAATGACTTCGGGCTCTATTTTTTTTAGTTGCTGCCTACTGTAACCAAGAATAGAACCATTCAGGTAAATGTTTTCACGCCCGGTAAATTCCGGGTGGAACCCGGCTCCGATTTCCAGCAGTGGCGCGATGCGCCCATCGACCGAGACGATACCTTCCGATGATTCATAAACTCTGCACAGAGCTTTCAATAAAGTGCTTTTCCCTGCGCCGTTGTGGCCAACAATGCCTACCCTATCGCCAGCTTTGATGTCAAAAGACAAATTCTTAACAGCCCAAAATTCAGAATATGCAGATTGGCCGTTCCGCTTGAAAATATTTGCAAAGCTTTCTTTTAGTGATGGTGAACGGTCGTGATAAATACGAAACTTGATCGATAAATCTTCAACGTGAATGCCTGACATATTTACTCACAGCCTGAAGACAATTTTTTTCTCTTGACGGAGAAAAACGATTAGGCCAATGGCCATTGCGCAAGCAGCAATAGCTACGGTTTGTAATATTATGTCGCCACTCGGGAGAGTGGCCTCCATAAGCGGTACTCTAAAAAGGGCGATAAAAGGTGTAACTGGATTCAACCCAACCAACCAGGCAACCTTGCCCGCCAATGCATCATGTTTGTAGAGAATGGGCGTCAGAAAAAAGAGACCTTGCATGACAATCAAAATAACATGCTGAAGATCACGGAAGAAAACCGTAGCAATGGACATGACTAGACCGACGCCCATGGCAAAAAGAAACAGTAACGCAAAACTTAGCGGTAAAAATAGCAGCGCCCAGGAAAGTGTACCGCCAAGCGCAAGAATAATGACGAATAAAGCCGCAAACGAAAGCAAACTATCAATCAGTAACGCAAAGGCGATGCTTAGAGGAAAAATGATTTTGGGAAGATAGATCTTTTTGATCAATCCTTCGTTATTAATAAAAGCCGTGCCAGATTGTGTAACAACCGAGTTAAAAAAATTCCATGGAATCATGCCGGCAAACAGAAACATCGCAAAAATTTTTAAATCTGCTTTAAATAAAGTAGAAAACACAACCGCCATGACAGTCATCATCAACAACGGATTGATAAGCGTCCACACGTAACCCAAAGCAGTACGACGATAACGAAGGATTAGCTGTTGTGTAATCAGTTGTAACAATACATTACGGCTGCCATATAACTCCGATAAAAAAATGGTTATTCGTGAATTCATCGTGGGATTACACCCTTGTACTGACATTTGTTACTTACCATGGTTATTTTTATCTACAACACTTCCCACGCGCGATGAAATTGAACGCCGCGTGCAAAGGCGTGAAGAACACGTGTGATTTGAACCGCCACTGGCAGTGGCCAATTACCCTTGCACTGTTCGAGACAGGTTTCATGCCATCCTCATTTTCTTGCTGCAAACAGGAGCAGCTTTCCCTAATTTTCGTCATCGCGAAGCCTGCAAGGCTGCGGCGATCCAGCAAAGGTAATGACACAAAAGTACCGGATTGCTTCACGCCGCAAGCGTTTGCAAAGACGGTAAAAATTTGTTGATCCGAATGCCATTTGAGTTTTGGTAGAAGTAAAAGCAGTATTTTACTGGATTGTTTCACCAGCTGCGCCGTTTCGCAATGAACTGTGCTTTGTGTCAAGCAAATTCTGGTGAAAATGTCGCATTTTTTGTAGCGATTGCAAAAACCTGTCGCAATAATTTATGGGCAATTGCAATACCGATTACTTTGGGTGGTTTACCTGCAGCCTGTAGCCGCTGATAGAGCTTTTTACATGCAAGATTGCACGTTCTGGCCGTCCAGGTACACAGATAAAGCAGCTGCCGAACATGTCCCTGGCCCATTTTAGCAATGCCTCCTTTACCTCTGACCGAACTGCCTGAACGAAATGTGGTCGGGCTGACGCCAATATAGGCACACAGCGCTTTGACATCCTCAAAACGAGTGAATCCATTCGTCACAATGATCAGTTCAAGCGCGGTTTTGTCCCCTATTGAGGGAATTGTCAGCAACCGTTCACGCAGTTCGGCAAAAGACTTTTTTACCAGGGTCTCCAGGTGTTGTTCACATGCTTCGATGCGTTGCTGCAGTTGTCGTTGTTGCAAATTCATTTGTTTGATAACGAAAACACTTGGCCTGGCACGGTGTGCATGCGCTTGCTGGCGATTGAACAAACGGGTTCGTTCGGTAATCAAGTCATTGAGCCAGCCGTGAGCCTGTTGCAGCTCCTGCACTTCCTCGCTGGCAGGCGCCCACAGGGCAGGTGTTTCATGTCGGCCATATTGCATGATCAGCGCCGCATCTGCCCGATCACTTTTGACACGCAGTAATTTCATCTGGGCATAGCGTTTGATCACCAGCGGATTGACCACACTGACCTTGCATCCGGCTTCAAACAATTTTACTGCCAGCCGGGCATGGTAGGTACCCGTTGCCTCCATCACAAATACCGCTTCAGCAGGCGCCTGCTCCAGCAGTTGTTCAATCCCTTCATCCGTATAGGGAAAGCGCCGACTGCAAAGCTGATCTGAAATCAGCCAGGCCGTGTCAAACCAGTCTTTACTGATGTCTATTCCAACTATCATTTGGGTTTCCTCCAATTGATATAAACGTTATTTAATACCTGTACCCTTTGCCTTCATCCTGAATACGGAGTCATGCTCCAATAGAACTGTCCGGCCTTGTGGGCAGGTTGGAAAAGGGCGATCTGCATTGCGAACAGCCTTGATGGCCAAAGACGGACACGATCTCTATCCCTTCTCCTTCTCATCTAAAATACGTCTATTCCAGATGAGAGTTCAAGCATAGGATGACGGCAGAAATCAGGGTAATCTGCATTATGCCCACTTCGTCGTTGCGAGGAGGCCGCAGGCCGACGCGACAATCCAGTACCGCCGGTAACGAAAAGGAAATCGGTAATTTTTACATTCTGTCGGCGTTGTTATCTGAGGTTACCTGGTAGAAAAGGATGTCAAACAATCTTCAATCCAACAGAGCGATCAGGTAATCCAATTTTCCAAACGCAAACCATCTACTCGTTCAAATTCACGCAGGTTATTGCTGACCAGGATGAAACCTTCACTGCGAGCATGAGCGGCTATGTGCAAGTCATTCACGCCGATGAGCTTTCCTTTTCGCTCCAGATCAGCACGAATATCACCATAATGCCCGGCTGCTTTACTGGTATACGACAGCACTTCCAGACGAGATAAAAAATCAGCCACCTGTCGCAGGTTGTGCTCACGCTGCTGGCTTTTTTCTGCGCCGTGCAGTAACTCGGCTTCGGTAACAGCGCTTACGCACATCATGTCTGCATAGCGGTTAAAGGTAACCAGCGCTTCTATTGGCCGACGTTTGATAACGTAGATGGCGATGTTCGTATCCAGCATATATTTGAGCATCAGAACACCTCGCGCTCCTGCTGCTCCTGACTGGCACGTTCAGACAAAAAATCTTCTGAAACGCCTTGTTCCGCCAGAAAAAAGCTGTCCCAGGTATGGTCAACCGGGGTCAGGATTCGCTCTTTACCCAGTTTACGTACCCAGACCTTTTTCACATCATCGGCAAAGCGCACATCTACCGGCAAACGTACAGCCTGAGTACGGTTATTTTCAAAAACAGTACCTGTATGCATCACGATCCTCCAATCAAAGCAGCCAGATACTACAAGTATATAGCATTGCTTGTTGTATGGACATCTGCGGGAGGAATATTTACCTATTTTTTGGTATGAAAATGGGTACTGCACCACCCGACCTATAGCACGTACAACTTCGTGCCTGAAATCGTAATTTAAGCACTGGGTTGCCGAGCTTACTTGACTAGGTCACCCATGAGTGACACGGTGAATCCAGCCGTTCGGGAGAAGCTGCTGGAAATCCGGATCATCAATCAGGATCGGTAACTTCCGCGAAACTGCTAAACTGCGCGCCATGATAAGAATCTCAGAACTGACCTTGCAACGTGGCCCTCTGCGCTTACTGGAAAATGCAGATTTAACCCTGCACCCAAGGCATAAAGTCGGCTTAATTGGTGCCAATGGCGCCGGCAAATCCAGCTTATTTGCCCTGCTACGTGGTGAACTGCATCCTGATGCGGGCGATTGCGTATTGCCGATGAACTGGCGCATTGCCCATATGCGCCAAGAAATCGATGCACCTGATTGTAATGCGATTGATTATGTGCTCGATGGTGATGGCTACTTGCGCGATATTCAACAGCAACTGGTCAAAGCTGAACAACGACAAGACGGAGTTGAGCTTGGCCGCTTGTACTCGGAACTTGATAACGCTGATGCCTATACCTCCGACGCGCGCGCACGTAAATTATTAGCTGGTTTGGGTTTCCTGGAAGAACAAATGGGAAATCAGGTCAATAGCTTTTCCGGTGGCTGGCGGATGCGCTTAAATCTGGCTCAAGCGTTAATGTGCCCATCAGACTTGCTATTACTTGATGAGCCCACTAACCACTTGGATCTCGATGCGATTTTATGGTTGGAAAGTTGGCTGCAAAGCTATCCCGGTACCTTGCTGCTGATTTCCCATGACCGTGATTTTTTAGATGCAGTGGTCGGTCATATTGTCCATATTGATCAGCAAAAACTAACGCTATATTGCGGCGGCTATACAGCCTTTGAACGCGCCCGTGCTGCACGTATTATGCAGCAACAGCAAGCGCACGAAAAACAAAGAGCACAGCGCGCGCATATGGAAGATTTCATCCGACGCTTTAAAGCCAAGGCCAGTAAAGCACGGCAAGCACAAAGCCGTGTTAAAGCCCTGGAACGCATGGAGGAGCTGGCGCCAGCACACTTTGATTCACCTTTTGACTTTATTTTCCGCGTGGCTGATAAAGTCTCTACACCGCTGCTGAATCTCAATGAAGCAGAGCTTGGTTACAACGTGGGGCAGCCTATTTTAAGCAATGTAAAGCTACAACTAGTCCCGGGCGCACGGATTGCTTTACTTGGCCCCAACGGTGCAGGTAAATCAACTCTGATTAAAAGTATTGTGGACGATTTACCGCTATTGGCAGGTCAACTCACCCGCAGTGAAAACTTAGCGATTGGCTACTTTGCCCAACATCAACTGGACTCACTTGATCCAAAAGCCAGCCCGTTGCTACACCTTCAACGTATTGCTCAAGATGAGCGCGAGCAAGTTTTGCGTAATTTCCTCGGCGGTTTTAATTTTCGCGGCAAGCGCTGTGATGAACCCGTGCTCAATTTCTCCGGTGGTGAAAAAGCCCGCTTGGCTTTGGCGCTGATTGCGTGGGGTAAACCTAATTTATTACTGCTCGATGAGCCCACCAACCACCTTGATTTAGAAATGCGACAAGCATTGAGTATGGCTTTACAAGATTTCTCCGGTGCACTACTGCTGGTGTCTCACGATCGCCATCTGATTAAAAGTACCGTGGATGAGTTGTACTTAGTTGCTGATGGCCGTGTGCGGGAGTTTGCAGGCGATCTTGAGGACTACAGCAAATGGCTCAACGATTATCGTTTGCGCCAGCGTCCTGATAGCGATGCAGCCAGCCCCGATAAAGTCGATCGCCGCGCACAACGCCAGGCAGTTGCAGCACTACGTAAACAACTGGCACCGCTACGCAAGCACACTGATACATTAGAAAAACAGTTAGATAACATTCAAAAAGAGCTGCAGGCTTTGGAAATCATTTTGGCTGATAATAGTCTCTATGAGCAGCCGCAAAAAGATCAGCTCAAGCAATACCTAAGCCAGCAAACCAACTTGCTACAAAAGCAAGTAAAACTGGAAGAAACCTGGCTCAATAACTTAGAAGAGCTGGAATTATTGCAAAGTGAACTTGGGGAAGATGTATAACGCAATGGTTTGAAAGCGGGCTAAACCGGGGTGTCACAAAACGCTTCACTCCAGCCGCGCCGGGGTTGTCCGCCGCGATGTAGTCCCAGATGTCTGCCCAGTCTTGTTCCGCTTCTGGCGTCCAGACAACTATCACACCCGGCCGGTTATTACCTGGTTGCGCCTGGCAGCGAATTCAGCTTCAACTTCATTATTTGTACGGCCATGACCGGCCCGCATTGAGGTGCGGCCAGCTTCCACTCTCTCTTGTATTGCCCGGGGCAGGTTTCATGCCACTCTCATTTCTTTTGCTGAAAACAGATTCTCTCCAGGTTTTTCTGAATGTTATTTGTTAATCCAGATGTCATTGGGTTTTATATTTTACTGGATTGCTTCCCGCCACGACCTATGGCCCTGCGGCTGAAGACTGATACACCCGCAATGACATTTATCGATTTAATCAGAAGCTTCTTGACCGCTCAGCGATAAATATCACGACGATGATTGATACGAACAACCAGAATCGTTAAGAGGTTATCCTGGATTTCATATACGACTCGATACATACCAACCCGTATCCGGCGCAACCCGGAAAACTCACCCTTCAGGATAGATCCGGCACCGGGATGTTCTTTCAGCAAATCGATTGCTTTTATGATACGCAGTCGGTCTGGTCCGGGAATTTTTTCAAGTGACTTTACCGCGCTCTGTCTAATCGAGATGGAGTAGATCACGCTTTACCTCTTCCCAATCCAGTATCGGATCTGCCGGATCTCGCAATATATCGATCGCCTGCGAGATATCCTCAAAATCCTCCAGATAATATTCCACCGCCTGACGAACCACTTCTGCCCGAGAACGCCGTAAACGAGCTGCAGCCGCGTCAAGGGAAGAAACAAGGTCATCGGGCAAACGAGCAGTAATTTGAGCCATAGCACCCCCATGTAATGTCAGTTAATGTTAATTGATGCGAGTCTAGGCAAGAGCCATTATCAGGTCAATGCCGCTCTCATAAGACCGCATCAATCAGGCCGTTTCCCATTTCTGTAACTATCTTGCGCAAGGTAATTTCAAGCAATTGTCATATTGCCACCTGTTGCAGAAAATCGCGCGGCTCAGCAGAAAACTGCGCAAAATTCTCCGGTGTTACAATCACCCGCAAAGCCTTGGGCTCCTGTGCACAAAAGGCGTCCAGTCCCCTGGCCGATTTTTTGCGACCGGATTTTACCTCGATGGCGTACAATCGCTCGCGATACTGGTATACAAAATCCACCTCATCGTTACGCTCACGCCAATAAAACACCTGCCCAGGCAGCTGCATCAGTTCAGCACCCACCACCAGTTCAAATGCCCGCCCGCGCTGCTCCGTACTCCGCATCACATCTACCCCCGCTACCATACCGTACAGCGCCGGGCAAGCCGGTAGCATCTTGGGACTGGAACTGCGTGCAAGCCATGTCTTGGGTGAATACTTCTGCAACGCATGCAACAAAAAAGCACCACCGTACAGCTCAATGTAATATTTGACCAGATCGGTATTTCCCTTGTCCTGCAACTGCCCCAGCAGTTTGGTGTAGCTAATTTCCTGCGCAGGGTAGGCGCATAAAATCTCGAACGCCTGCCGAAAAAGTGCCGGGTTGGCCACCTTGCGACTTTGCAAGATGTCCTTGCCGATAACTGCCTCTACAATTGCATCCTTCATGTAGGCGTACCAGCGATCGGGATCATACTCCAGGACAACTGCGCCCGGATAGCCACCAAAAGCGAGATAACGCGGCAAGTCGTAACCAAAGGCAGCGTGCAATTCGGTAAATGTCCAATGATGTACTCTCAGCAGTTCAAAGCGTCCAGCCAGACTTTCTGTTACGCCACTCTGAATTTGCAGGGCACTGGAACCCAGCAGCAACACTCGCAAGCGTCCCGGCTGCGCGTCCCACAGTGCCTTGATGGTTTCTGGCCAGTTCACCACCTTCTGGATTTCATCCACCACAAGCAGGGCGCCTTCGCCCAACAGCAATGCCTGTTGCCACTGCTCCAGCAACCAGCTGCGGTCACTCACCAGCACATCGTCGGCATTGGCATAATGCTGCGGATAGCTGCATTGTGCCATCAGTTGCCGCACACCTGTAGTCTTGCCCACCTGACGGGGGCCTGTCAGCACTTGTATCAGCGGTTGCATACCGTCCAGACGGTGCGCAAGCTGTGCGACGAAAGGACGTTGAAAAAGAGTCATCATGCAATCCTACAAAATACTAGACATCTCTATTATATCCAATAGATCTCTCTAGCATTTTGTAGAAATTCTGGATAGAAACCCAAATGTTTGTTTTCACGAATCATGTAGTCTTTATCCGCAAACAGGACGAACGGATAGCAATCCGGTGCTTCTGTCAGCCAGCAGGTGCATAAGCGCAGCACCATCAATGCTCACGAAAATATTTTTGCCTGGGGCTATTGGGTTTATCTGGTTGAGTGCGCCGCAGCCAGCCAGCATCAAGTAAAGGGGCTAAAACAGCTTTGCGAAAATGTTCGCGGTCACTCAAATGGCAAAACGCTTGCAATTCGGTACGGCTGCGCCGGTATTGGTAAAACTCCGCCATATTGCTCCATAATCTCCAATACAGCTTGCGGGATATCTTGCAAGGTAGCTTGCGGGGTAATGATCTGTGATTCGCTTAAGGTTTCTTCAATCACCGTCAGCATGAATTCAATAAAAAATGCACAATCGGTTTGCGCCGTGCTATCAGCAATGACCTGGTAATAGGTAATTACCTTCAATCGCCAGTGAACCCTGTATAGGCCGCAACACGGTTGAACAACGTGGCAGTAAGGCTGAAAGGTGGTTGATAACTCATCGATAAGTCAATCAGGAGCTTGCCGCACCTGTGCGCTGTTTCTCATGAAATGGGAAAGGTGGCAGAAAGGAATTTTTACAACGCGGTATTCAAAGAACATCAGCAAACCCTTTTCTGGTCTTCTGGAACCAGGCAAACCCCAGCCAAGCAATTGTCCCGGTAACCAGCCAGTAAAGTGCCAGCAGCAAGAAATCCGGCATTTTCCCCCAATACAACACATCCCGCACCATTTCGATGACTGGGGTAAGAGGGTTAAGGTACAGCAAATGCTGATAGCTTTCGGGCAAAGCACTAATCGGGTAGAAAATAGGACTGAGAAACATGAGTACCGAAGTTATTACTCCGATGAATTGTGATACATCACGCAGATAAACACCCAGTGATGCCAGAATCCAGCTCAACCCCAGGATAAACAGAGCAAATGGCATGACGACAAATGGCAGGTACAGTGCACTTGCATGCGGAACACCAAACAAAATTACGTAGGCTGCCAGCCAGACACCCAGGCTGATCAAGGCATGATACAAAGCTGAAAGCAGACTGACAAAAGTCAGGGTCTCCAGCGGAAAAACCACTTTCTTGACGTAGTTGGGGTTGGCAAGAATCAGCGCAGGTGCACGATTGATACACTCGGCAAACAGGTTGAACACGATCAAACCAGCAAAAAGCACCAGGGCAAACTCGGTTTTGGATTCGCTTCCCACGCTCCAGCGCGCCTTGAATACTACGCTGAATACAAAGGTGTACACCGCCAGCATGAATATCGGGTTGAAAAAAGACCATAGCAGGCCCAGCACAGAGCCACGATAACGCCCCAGTATTTCGCGCTTGGCAGAAGCCAGAATCAGTTCACGATTGCGCCAGAGACTGGTAAACATTTCTACCGGCGTTGCAGGAAATTGACGCATCAACCCAATACCTCCACCTCAATAAATGATTTGCAAAACTATCTGCGTTGCCATCACTGCCTTCGCAAGCTGCATAGTAATGCGGCGATCCAGCACCTCCAATGACAACCATGATTAAAAGTAGCGCCATCATGACAATGAAGCTGAAACTCCCTTAGCGTAGGCTGCAGGCAAAGTGCGCGGCAGAGTCTTTGTCTCAGGGCGCGTGGCTTCCCAACCCAGGCAAGCCAGCCAGATAGTACGCGGGATAATTTTGTGCGCGGTACGGTAGTAACTCACCATCCGCCGGCTAATTCCCAGCGCCTCGGCAGCAGTAGTTAGTGACAGGTTATTTCGGTGCATCCAGTCACCAAACATTTCGTGGCTAACTTCACCTGCCTGCTCCTTGGCCCAAGCGTAAACGTTGTCCCGGCCGAATTCGGTATCGAACCACTCAACACTCCCCTCCCATTCAGCAATATGTACGCGCGCAAACGCCTCTGGATCCAGGATAGGAGCGAGATCAGGAATTTTGCGCAGGATGTCACCTACATCAACCTCCAGCACCTCGCCAGTGCTCCAGGTAGTGCGCAGACGGTAAGGCGCCAAGGCCTCAACAGCTGTCAATTTTGGAAAAAAGTACTCGTTCATGGATTATTCCTCCGCCATTCATCAAACAGCAAATCCCGACTTGCTTCAATCCAGGCCAGTGCTTCACGTATCTCGCGCTCTGTCACCCGGCCCTTGATCGCAAGATTATCAAGGTCGACTGTGCATTCCCGTCCATCACGTAATTTGACATGAGCATGGGGTGGTGGATGGTCATTCAGATACATCAACACCCGTAGATCATTGAAACGTTTCAGGGTTGGCATTACATCAAGTTTGGGGCAATGGTTGCACTATTTCAAGAAGAGTGATGCACGCGCTAAAAGTAGATTGAAAATAAGCGGTTTATCCCGAATAGCCAAAGGTATCTTCATCTCTGGCTATTCATTGAATTGGGTAACAATAAGCGCCGTAGCGAGGGTAACCCGGTATGTTCACTACCTCTATTACTCGATTGCTTCACGCCGTTGGCGTTCGCAATGAGAGTTCAAGCATAGGACGACGGTGTTTCTGTCTGTATAGTTTCCCGTTTTCTACCTTTCTATTCCTGACCCTTACTCTCCATACTGCCTGGTTATCCATTCACGATACGCACCAGACTGAACCTGTGCCACCCACTCCGGGTTGTCGAGATACCACTGCACCGTTTTGCAGATGCCGGTTTCAAAGGTTTCAGCAGGTCTCCAGCCCAGTTCGCGTTCGATCTTGTGTGCATCGATGGCATAGCGGCGATCGTGGCCGGGGCGATCTGCGACATAGGTGATTTGTGATGCGTAGCTCGTACCATCTGCTTTGGGCCGCAGCTCATCGAGCAGTTTGCAGACTGTATTAACGATTTCGATATTCGGCTTCTCATTCCAGCCGCCAATATTATAAATTTCACCCGGTTTTCCAACCTCGAGCACACGTCGGATTGCACCACAATGATCTTTGACATAGAGCCAGTCACGGATCTGCATGCCATCACCATACACGGGTAGTGGCTTGCCTGCGAGAGCATTCACAATCATCAGCGGGATGAGTTTTTCCGGGAAATGATAGGGTCCGTAATTATTGCTGCAATTGGTGGTAAGTACCGGCAATCCGTAAGTGTGGTGCCAGGCGCGCACCAGGTGGTCACTCGCTGCCTTGCTGGCCGAATACGGGCTGTTGGGCTCATAACGACTGACCTCGGTAAAAGGAGAGGCTTCCTTGCTCAGGGTGCCGTATACCTCGTCAGTGGAAACATGCAGAAAGCGAAAATCCTGTTGATCAGGCTCCCTCAGATCATTCCAAAAGGCACGTACACACTCAAGCAGGCGAAAAGTACCAACGATATTGGTCTGGATGAAATTCTCCGGACCATGGATACTTCGGTCGACATGTGATTCGGCCGCAAAGTTGATGACAGCTCGAGGATGGTGTTCGTGTAAAAGACGCGCAACCAGATCGAAATCAGTAATGCTGCCTTTCACAAAAATATGGCGTGAATCACCTTCCAGCGAAGCCAGGTTCGCCCGGTTGCCGGCATAAGTGAGTGCATCCAGATTGATGACTGTTTCTTCAGACTGCGCCAGCCAGTCCAGAACAAAATTGCTGCCGATAAAACCGGCCCCGCCAGTAACCAATATCACTTCCAATGACTCCTTTTCAAATCCAGCCGAACTTCAGATACAAATCGCACCATTCTTTTTATGGAAATTCTTACGACAACAATGGGTTACCACATTAGGGAAAAAATCTGAGTATTTCAGGCACGCTACCGCCATGCCTGTTTTATAACAGGAGAGAGATTCAACGAAGTAAAGCAGCAGACTGCACAAACCAGCAGCGAGTAAATGAATCGCAACCTGCCGGCAGACGGGCGAAATTTTGCCACATTGCCATGTTTTTGGGAAACATTCTGCCTAATGAATGAAACAGGCTGGCCAAACTTACCAATCAGTTACGCAGATTTTTAGAGTTTCTCAGTTTGTTTTACGCAAACTGGTCGGTGAAACTCGCATGGCAACCGGTTTACTCAGCAGTTCGATGAGTACCATCACACGGCGTTCACCTTCTGCCATCTGGTAGATCCCCTCGATACCGGCGAAGGCGCCTTCTGTCAGGCGCACTCTTTCCCCGGGTTTGAACAGTCGTTCGGGTTTATGCTGGAAAGAAGCTTCCTGCATACGCAGAAGATCGATCAGAATATCATCGATCCTGGCAGGTTCAGATCCGAAACATACCAGCCGGTTGACACCTCTGGTGGAACGGATCGGCACCCAGCTTTTGGCGGAATCGCCCTGCTCCAGTTGAATAAAAAGGTAACGGGGAAACAGTGGTTCATCGACCACCGTCAGATTTCCCAGATGAAGCTTTTCTACCGGCAACATCGGCAGGTAACATCGATACCCCTGCTGTTGCAGATTCTGAAAAGCACATTTCTCCTGCTTGAGTTTGGTATGAACGAGATACCAGTGCATTGCCTCTCCCCAGGTTATCCAGACGACAACATTCTACTGTAGCCAATGTTGGCACAGCAATGAATTTGTCATATCTGGGATGTATACAGAATTGTCTGTTTATTTACTGCTCTTCAGTATATGAAAAATATCTGCACAGACAGTTCCCGCATCCTGCAGGATATATTTTGTCAAGACTCTTTTATATGAGAACTTTCAGCCCTGCCGCAGCGAGTACGCATGCCAAAGCGATCTGAATCCATCGCCCGGTAATTTTGCTGGCCAGCATACTGCCCGCAACGACGGTAGGTACCGAGCCCAGCAGCAGGCTGATCAGCATCCACCAATCGACCTTGCCTGCGAACAGATAACCCAGGCCAGCAACAACTGCCAGCGGAATAGCATGCACGATATCCGTGGCTATCAGGCGATGCGGAGTCATACGCAACGGATAAAGATACAGCAGCATTACACTTCCCAGCACTCCCGCCCCCACCGATGTCAGCGCAACGCACACACCAAGGATTGCACCGGCAATGACTGTCAGTATCGATTGCATGGTTTCGAACCGTTCCGGCTGCCCGGTTCGTTTCTTTCTGGCCAGAGCAACCATTCGGGGTGCGGTCAGCAGGCCGATCGCCGTAATCAGCACGACAATGCCGATCCCTTTGGTCAGCCAATCCACTTTTGCAATGTGTGTTCCCATGCTTACCAGCAGCACGACCAGCAGAGCCATGGGAAGACTGCCCGACCACAACCGTTTGACCACCTGCCAATCGACATTGCCATTGGTATGGTGCACTCGAGCACCAGCTATTTTGGTGATGGCGGCAAACCACAAATCGGTCGCTACCGCCGTTACAGGCTGAACACCGAACACCAGCAGCAGAATGGGAGTCATCAAGGCACCCCCACCCACACCGGTCAATCCGATGACAAAACCGGTCAATGCACCCGCCAACGTAAAAGACCAGTCGATCATGCGCGTGCTCCCGCAAAATCGCACATCGCAATGAATACAATATCGTGAATACCTGATTCGTTGAACTGCTGCCGCCTGTCGGAATACGGTACGTCTTCATCAACACCGTTCAGGTCAGCTTGCTCTGCCAAAATTGTGAATTCAAATTGTCGCATAGGGATTTATTTGCCTGTCCGGGTTGAAGTTACTTCGCTCCGGCAAATCACTTTTTTGCCGGGTCGAAAACAACCCAACCTGTAAGAAAGGGTGGCAGTTTATCGTGATTTGATTTTGCTGATTAAATTTTCTTGTGAAACTGTCGGACAAACAGCCTTGTAACCAGCCGAAGAGGATATTCCCTGCTGCATACAGATGAATCTCCGCCCGAATTCCAATTGAATATGGGATCGGTTTCGTCCGGCAGCAATCGAAGAATATCTTTACCTGTGGATCTGCCGGTAATACCATGGGAAAACGAATGTTTCAGTAACTCACTACCTGCCCATGCGCCCTTTCGGGCTGCACAACCTGACGGGAAACCGATCATCGCGTTTTTCCCGACAAATAACCTTAATGTTCGATATTCGGACATCACTGCAAAAGGAGGACAAAACGTATGCAAATACCTCGTTTACTCATGTCTTACCTGAGAGATTTGCCTGCTGATCTGCTGCCGCTGGTCGAGCAGATTGCCGATCTGGCAATGGATTTGCGCTGGACCTGGAGCCACGGAGGAGATGCCATGTGGAAAATCATGGATCCGCAGCTGTGGGAACAAAGCGAAAATCCTTTCGTCGTCCTGCAGAATCTATCGCATGAACGATTGCAGACGCTGAGCCAGGATCAGGAATTCAGACAGCATCTCGATCGTCTGGTTGAAGCACGCAATCGTTATTGCAGTTGTGGGGGCTGGTTTGGAGAGGTACACGACAACGCCGGTCTGCGCAGAATCGCCTATTTCAGCATGGAATACGGTCTGGGCAAGGCTTTACCATTGTATGCCGGCGGGCTGGGTGTGCTGGCGGGAGATTATCTCAAGGCAGCCAGTGATCTGGCTGTACCGGTAATCGCAGTCGGCCTGCTGTATCAGGAAGGTTATTTCCGGCAGATGCTGGATGCCAGCGGGTGGCAGCAGGAAATCTATCCCTACAACGATTCCAGCAGCCTGCCCTTGCACCCTCTGCGAGCTCATGACGGCACCTGGCTGTCCATCCCGATCAGGCTGCCCGGGCGGACGGTACAACTGCACGTCTGGGAAGCACGTGTAGGACGGGTCAGCCTGTATTTACTGGATAGTAACAATCCGCTGAACAATGCGCTCGATCGTGGTATTACCGGCAAGCTGTACGGCGGAGGGGAAGAAATCCGTCTGGTACAGGAAATCGTGCTGGGAATCGGCGGCTGGCAACTCATCGAAGCGCTGGCACTGGAAATCGATGTCTGTCACCTGAATGAAGGTCATGCTGCTTTCGTTACGTTGGAACGTGCCCGCTGTTTCGCGCAGAAAAGGCAGATGGATTTCCACGAAGCACTCTGGGCGACCCGCCCGGGCAACCTGTTCACCACGCATACTCCGGTAGCGGCTGGTTTCGACACTTTCCCGCGCGCGCTGATGATCAAATACGGCCTGCCCTACGCCAGAAACCTGGGTATGCCACTCGATGAACTGATGGCATTCGGGCGCAGCAACGGGCAGGATGATGATGAACCTTTCAATATGGCTTATCTGGCAGCACGCACCTGCGGCATGATGAACGGCGTCAGCCGGCTGCACGGTCAGGTCAGTCGAAGTATTTTCCAGAAGTTGTACCCACAGTGGCCGGAATGTGAAGTCCCCGTCACGCATGTTACCAATGGTGTGCACGTCCCTTCGTGGGATTCTCCCTGGGCAGACGAAATCTGGACAGATTCCTGTGGCAAAGGTCGCTGGCTGGGTTCGGAAGAAACACTCGCCACTAAAATACACAAACTCGACGATGCGGCACTCTGGAATCTGTGCGGTCAGGAACGCGCCGATCTGGTGCGCCACGCACGGCAACGGATGCGGATATTGCAGGGACAAAGAGGTGCAGACACGGAAGCGATCAGTCAGGTTGACCGGATACTGGACCCCAATGTGCTGACACTCGGTTTTGCCCGCCGCTTTACCGCTTACAAGCGCCCCAACCTGCTGCTGCACGATCGTGAACGCCTCGCCCGGCTGCTCACCCGGACAGACCGGCCGGTGCAACTGGTCGTCGCCGGCAAAGCACACCCTGCCGATAACGAAGGCAAGCGCTTCATCCAGGAATGGGCACAGTTTTCCAGCAGGCCGGATGTACGCAACCATGTCGTGTTTCTTGAAGACTACGATATCGCGCTGGCACAGGAACTGGTACAGGGAGTGGATATCTGGATCAACACTCCGCGCCGGCCGTGGGAGGCCAGTGGTACCAGCGGCATGAAAGTACTGGCCAATGGCGGATTGAATCTCTCGGAACTCGACGGCTGGTGGGCCGAAGCCTACACCCCGGATGCCGGCTGGGCGCTGGGTGATGGCCGCGAACACCATGAACCCGGCTGGGATGCCATGGAAGCGGAACAACTGTATCGCCTGCTGGAAGAAGAAATCATACCGATGTTCTACGATCGCGATGCCAGTGGTATTCCCGCAGCCTGGGTAGCCCGTATGCGCACCAGCATGGCCCATCTCGCTCCGCAGTTCAGCAGCAACCGGATGGTACGTGAATATGTCGAGCAACTCTATCTTCCTGCCGCTGCTGCCTTCCAGCAGAGAACGGCCCCCGGCAGCTCGACAGCGCGGGAACTGCGCCAGTGGGACGAGCAACTGAAAAGAAGCTGGCACGAAATCCACTGGGGAAACCTGATCGTTTCTCAAGATGAGCAAGGCTGGCTGTTTGAAGTACCGGTTTATCTGGGAGGCATCCCTCCCGAATCTGTACAGGTGCAACTCTATGCCGATCCGATCGAAGGTAAAGTCCCCGTCCGCGAAGCGATGCAGCGCGGCAATGAAATGCCTGGCGCCGTAAACGGCTATCTGTATACAGCCCGGCTGAATACGCTGCGCGCCCATACCGATTTCACACCACGTTGTATCGCCCATCACCCCGATGCCTGTATCCCGATCGAGAATCACCTGATCCACTGGTGGAGCGGAATCGTATCCTTGAAGAACCTCTGATTAAGCCCTCCATGAACCGCACTGCAGACAGAATTGCGATGATCACAAGAAAAGTGTAGTGATCCGGTATCTTTGTCACCCTCATTGCTGAACAGCCACTTCTTCCAACTCACTCGCACCAGATAACCTGGCGACATAGGAAACCCCTTTCCGTGCAGCGTGTGGAAATAGCCGGAGATTAGGCGATTGTTCAGATGATCGAAATTTCCGCGTATTACCCATAATTCGCCCGTATCACTATCCACGCAGGAGAAATCATGAGCGAAGCGACTCTACCGGCCGGCACGGGCAATAAAAAGAAGATGATTCTGTTTGTTCTGATCGGAGTGCTGTCCGTCGGCGCAGGAATCGGCGGTACCTGGTATTACATGAAACAACAGCAGGAAGAGGGATCAGAAGTCACGGTCGAGAAAAAGAAGAAAAAGAAACCGACGACCTTCATCAAGCTCGAAAGCTTTACTGTCAATCTGCAATCAGATGACAGGGAACCACACTATCTGCAGGTAGAACTGTCCCTCAAAGTAAACGAATCGGACGCGGTCAAGATCATCGAAGACAAGAAACCTGAAGTCCGCAATCAGATCCTGCTGCTGCTATCCAGCAAGAAGCCCTCCGAGATCAACACGCTGGAGGGCAAACAGAAACTCAGCGAGGATATCATTCAGGCAGTCAGATCAAAGATCGATTCTGAAGAGCTGGAGGATGACATTCTGGATGTTTTGTTCACCTCGTTCATCATTCAGTAAACTCTGCGCGCCATGGCCGAGAATTTTCTTACCCAGGATGAAGTTGATGCGCTGCTGAACTTTGAGAATGGCAGCAAGCATCAGCAAACTGCCCAGAAAGAAAACGAGGTCTCCTATCCGGGCGGTGTTCGCCCCTACAACATGGCCACCCAGGAGCGGATCGTGCGCGGACGCATGCCCGCCCTGGAAATCATCAATGCACGATTCGCCAATTCACTGCAGATCGGGCTCTACAATTTTCTGCGCCGGGGGGTGGATATTTCCGCCGGTTCGATCAAAACCATCAAATACAGCGAATTCACCCGTTCACTGGTCGTCCCGGCGAATATCAACCTGGTCAGCATGAAACCGTTGCGCGGTACCGCGCTGTTCACCATCGATCCCAACCTGATATTCCTGATTGTGGACAACATGTTCGGTGGAGATGGCCGTTTCCATACCAGAGTGGAGGGACGTGAGTTCACCCTGACCGAACAGGGCATCATCCGGCGCCTGCTGGATGTTCTGTTCGAACACTACGAAAAGGCATGGCAGTCTGTCTATCCGGTCAAATTTGAATATATCCGGGCGGAAATGAATCCGCAATTCGCCAATATCGTCACCCCGACCGACATTGTCGTCGCCAGCGCCTTCGAGCTCAACCTGGGTGGCAATCGCGGGGAATTCTATACCTGCATCCCCTACACCATGCTGGAGCCGATACGCGACCTGCTCAACAACAGCATGCAGGAAGATCGTGCGGAAGTTGACAAAAACTGGATCAAATCACTGACCAGGCAAGTACAGGGAGCGGAAATAGAAATCATCGCCAATCTGGGCCAGACCCAGGTAACGTTACACCAGATTCTCAACATGCAGGAAGGCGATGTCATCGCGCTCGATATTCCCGATACCGTGGTGGCAATAGCAAACAACGTACCGATCATGGATTGTCATTACGGCATCCTCAACGGCCACTATGCGCTCAAAGTCAAAACTGTACGATCTCCCAACGAAACCGACTGATACCGGAGCAGAAGATGAATGAATCCACCGTAACCGAACCGCAAACCGAACAGGATGACTGGGCCGCAGCCATGGCGGAACAGCAGGCTGCTGATGCTCAGCCGACAACCGATGATGACAATGGATCGCCACCTCCCTCATCAGCCCATCTGGCGAGTGACAGCCTGACGAAACCCTCCCCCGTTTTCGAGCAGTTCTCCAGGAATGACGTGCTGAACGATACCCGCAACGATATCGACATGATTCTGGACATTCCGGTGCAACTGACTGTCGAGCTGGGCCGCACCCGGATCGCTATCAAAAATCTGCTGCAACTGGCACAAGGTTCCGTAGTGGAGCTGAATGGTATGGCCGGGGAGCCGATGGATGTGCTGGTCAATGGCTGTCTGATTGCTCAGGGAGAAGTGGTGGTCGTCAATGAAAAGTTCGGTATCCGCCTGACTGACATCATCACCCCCAGTGAACGCATACGCAAACTCAACCGCTGATTGATACCGGGCCGATCGCCAAATCCATGCAACCCATACGTATCCGCGCTGGTGCAGCACTGTGGCTGTGGCTGCCACAGCAGTTGCTTGCCGAACCTGCAGGAAATCAGGGCTTTACCCCGCCGCCTCCGATCATTTCCACCGAGAGCATGCTGCAACTGTCAGCCGGGTTGCTCATGGTACTGGCATTCATCGCACTGATTGCCTGGCTGTTCAAGAAAATCGGCTTTCATCCTGCCAACCGGACAGGTCTGCTGAAAGTCATTTCCTCTGCCAGTGTCGGCCAGAGAGAAAGGATCGTGCTGGCCGAAATCGGCGATACCTGGCTGGTACTGGGCGTTGCACCGGGCCAGGTCAACCTGCTGCATCAGATGGACAAAAACACTCTGCCTGCCGGTGAAACCGCCGAACCACCTCCCGCCAGCCGTTTTACGGAAAAGTTGCAGGCTCATCTGGAACAAGGTCATGAACGATAAATTACCAGCCCATCCCAAAACCAGCTTCCGGCACAGTCTGCCCAAACGCTCCATCAATTGCGGCATCCTGTTGCTGGTTGCGGGAATCGGCGTTGCCGGCCCGGTGCTGGCTCAGAAAACAGGATTTCCTGCCGTTACCAGCACCCCTGCAGCGGGAGGGGGCGCTACCTATACCCTCAGCCTGCAGACTCTGCTGCTGCTGACTTCGCTGACGTTTCTGCCAGCCGTCGTCCTGATGATGTCCAGCTTCACCCGTATCATCATCGTTCTGTCACTGTTGCGCCAGGCGATGGGCACACAATCCTCCCCGCCCAATCAGGTACTGCTCGGCCTGGCACTGTTCCTGTCTTTCTTCATCATGTCGCCGGTCATCGACAAGGTTTATACGGAAGCGTACCTGCCGTTCTCGGAAGATAAAATCAGCATCGTCGAAGCGATGGAAAAGGCGGGAGATCCGCTCAAATCCTTCATGCTGCGCCAGACGCGCGAAGCAGATATCGCCCTGTTTGCCCGGATTGCCGAAAACGGAGAAATCGAAAGCCCGGATCAGGTACCGATGAAAATCCTGGTGCCTGCCTATATTACCAGTGAGTTGAAAACCGCCTTCCAGATCGGATTTGTCGTATTCATCCCCTTTCTGATCATCGATATGGTCGTTGCCAGCACGCTGATGGCCATGGGGATGATGATGCTGTCACCCATGATCATTTCGCTGCCGTTCAAGCTGATGCTGTTCGTGCTGGTCGATGGCTGGAATCTGCTGATCGGTTCGCTCACCCAGAGTTTCTACGTCTGACGAGGAGATCGCCCCATGAACCCGGAACAGGCAATGACTATCGGCCGGCAGGCACTGGAGGTCACATTCACGATCGCAGCCCCCTTATTACTGGCGGCGCTGGTAACGGGTCTGGTCATCAGTATTTTTCAGGCTGCCACACAGATCAATGAGATGACGTTGTCGTTCATTCCGAAACTGCTGGCCATATTCATCACGCTGACGCTGGCCGGACCCTGGATATTGCAGATCATGCTCGATTACATCACCCGGCTTTATACCAGCATTCCCTGGATCATCAGCAGTGGCTGACGGGCGAAACGTGCTGACATTTCCATTTTATGCTGCATCCTTCACGCTTTTCTGCAGCCTGATACATCGTATCTAGCCCAGGCCATCGACCCATGTTCAGCATCACGACCGAACAACTGAACAGTTGGCTGTCCACCCTGATCTGGCCGCTGGCCAGAATCCTCGCACTCCTGGCGAGCACACCACTGCTGGGCAGCAGCTCGATTCCGACTCAGACGAAACTGGGGCTGGCTGTACTGCTGGCTATTCTGATTGCACCGCTGCTGCCCCCGCTGCCTCAGATCGATCCGGGTTCCGGTGTTGGTCTCATCGTTCTGATGCAGCAGATCATCATCGGACTGGCCATGGGTTTTTCCATGCGCATCGTTTTTACTGCAGTCGAAATGGCAGGTGAAATCACAGGATTGCAGATGGGCCTTGGTTTTGCCACTTTCTTCGATCCCCAGCAATCCGGACAGGTCCAGCTGGTTGGCCGCTTCTACGGGTTGCTGGCCACTCTCACGTTTCTGGCCATCGACGGGCATTTGCAGGTCATCGCCATTCTTGCACACAGTTTCACCACGCTGCCCATCGGGGCCGAGGGAATGAGTACCACTTCATTCACGGCACTCGTCAATTGGGGAATCAAAATTTTCATGCTGGGATTACATCTGTCCTTACCTGTCCTGACAGCTCTGCTGATCACCAACCTTGCGCTGGGTATCCTGACACGCGCCGCTCCCCAACTGAACATTTTTGCCGTCGGATTTCCACTGACGCTGGGAATCGGTCTGCTGGTCATGTCATGGGCATTGCCCTATTTCACCCCTCTGCTCAATCAACTGTTTCAGGAGAATTTCTCGGTCATGCGTTCACTCTCCAGCAAAGCCAGCGTGGCTGGAATACCCTGAAAATGAGTCGGAATGGCCATTCCCGATCCGGCCTCATCGAACATTTTGGCATTCTTTGGATTAACCGGATTTTTTACCCTTTTTTTGGCCGATCGCAATCTTCCGGTGATTGATAAGGTAAGCGGCACTCGCATATTTTTCTTGAGAAAACGGTAACCACCATGCTATTCAAATCTCATCTCAGGTCGATTCTGAATATTAGCCCCCAGTCAGAAAATGAAGCTGAATCCAATGTAGTCCCCCTTTATACCGGTAAAACCGCATCCGACGACACCCTGCTGACCACGAACGATACTCCGGCACAGGAAGAGTATGATGCCCCTGCCGATGACAGCAATGCCTCACGGCTGGAAGCCGAGAATCTCGCGATCCGGGAAGCCAAAAGCCGGATTGAGACCGAAGCTCGGGCACGTGTCACGGCAGAAGCGCGTGCCCGAGTGGAGGCCAGTGCCAGACTGGCAGCCGAAGCACGCATCAAGGCCGAGACCGCTGCAACGGAAGAAGCCAGGGCACGCGCCCGGGCAGAAGCACTGGCTGCGCATGAAGCCCATGCACGCCAGGAGCTGGAAGCGAGACTGCGTCAGACTGTCGAGGATGGCCTGAGAGCAGAAAAAGAAACGGTTACCGCACTGCGTGCCAAAGTGCAGGCAGAAGCCGCCACCACCGAAAAAGCACGGCGACGTTTACAGGAAGAAGCGCTTGCCTTGGAAAAATCCCGGGAAAGAGAACTGGCAGAGCAAAGAGCCATCGAGGCGGCCATCGCCAGACGAAGAACCCACGAAGAAGCGCTGAAAATAGCGCTTGCAGCTTCTGCAGCCGAAGCAGAAGCAACTGCACTCGCCCGTGCAAGAATCGAAGAGGATGAGAAAAATATTGCACTGGCCAATGCCAAAGCCGAGGCTGAGCGTCAGGCGATCGAAGAAATCCGGCTGCGCACCGAAGCCGAGGCTGATCTGACATCGAAAGCCCAGCAAAAATTACAGGGTGAAATCAGTGCGCGAGAAGCGGAACAATCCCGGCTCGATGCTGAGAAGAAAGCGATCGAAGCTGCCCAATCCCGTCGCGATCTCGATCTGACCGCAAAATCGGAGGCGGAAGCACGTGCTGCAGCCGAACTGGAAGCCGCCACCGCCCAGCGCACCCGAATCGAAGCAGAACGGAAAGCCCGCGCCATGGCAGAGCAAGTTGCCCTGGCTGAACAAGAAGCAGCCAACGCTGCTCTGGAACGTTCCCGGGCAGATACGCTACTGCTGGAGAAAACACGCGCACACACTCTTGCGGAAAACGAGGCATGCGCTGCGGCTGAAGCCCGCATGCAGGCAAAAGAACAGGAAACAGCCATTTTCAACGAAAAGGCACAAACCGATCAGGCAGTTACCGATACGATCAAGGAACGTATACAGGCCCAGGAAACCGCCATCCGGCGAGCACGTGCCCGCGCAGCCGCGGAAGCAGTCGCCAGAAAAACAGCAGAAGATAAAATTACAGCAGAAACACACGCGGCAGAACTGGCTGAAAAACGCATTGCTCTGGACAGGCAGGTCGAGAAAGAAGCCAATGAACTGGCAGAAACTGAAGCACGCCTGATCGAAAACAAGAGAAAACAGGCCGAGGCCGTACAGCAAGCCAAATCCGCTGCTGCTGCACGTATAGAAATGGAACAGAAACTGACCGAACTTTCGACCCGCATTGCCCAGAACCAGGTTATCGCCATGGCAAAAACGGAAGAAAGACTCAAGGCTGCTGAAACCGCTGCGGCAACCGTGTTGCATAAAATCAAGCTCGAATCTTCAGCGCTGAAGGCAATACAGGAACGTATAGAGCAGGATGCACTGGCCGTTGAACGTGCCATTGCCCGGGAAGCCGTCGAAGCGATGGCTGTAGAAGCAGCACTGGCCCGTATCCGAACCGACGAAGCTGCAATTGCACAGGCATCCCGGAAAATTCGGGAGGAAATTGAAACAACCAAAATGATTCAGGATTGTTTTGATGAGGAAATCCCGTCTGATACCGTCATGCATGATAAAGAACAAGGCGATACTCATTCCTCTGATGACGGTGAAGCCCTGCTCGCAGCTACGGAAGAACGCATGGCAGCAGAAACATCTGGTGCGCTCGATGGATCCGACGATTCAGCCAATCAACCGGAATCCGGCATGCTGAACGATCCGGTTCAGTCAGGTGCCTCCGGCAACTCGATCGAATCCAATGACACTGAAGTATTACCGGATAAATCAGAAACTGCTGAAATAGAATAATCGGTCTACTCATTTCAACTTGAGATAAAATAAGCAACATGCCTCAAACGGTCAGAACGGCAGCAAGGTACGCAATATGCCGATCTGCAGTCTTTCAGAATCAGGCTAATAACAATACAAAAAATCAGAGGGGAACAAGCGTGCTGAGAACCTTGTGTAAGACCTTATTGCCCCTGATACTGGCAACTGCCAGTGTCAAAGGGTTTGCCATGCACATAGAAGAAAAGACCACCCAGCTTCAGGATCAGCAACAGGTCAGCATCACCATTTACAACGAAAATCTGGCCCTGATCAGGGATCTGCGTCACGTTCCACTGGAAAAAGGAATAAACAAACTGGCCTGGTGTGACGTTTCTGCCCAAATACGCCCGGAAACAGCACTGTTGCGCACACCGGAAAAAACTTCCTCGATCCGGATGGTGGAACAGAATTTCGATTTTGACCTGCTCACCCCGGAAAAACTGCTGGAAAAATATCTGGGGCGCAGTGTCAATGTCATTTACGTCAATCCTGCCACCGGTGCAGAAACCGTGGAAGCTGCCACCGTACTTTCTATCAGCGGGGGTGTCGTGCTGAAATTCAAGGATCGGATCGAAACCGGTACGCCGGGACGAATCGCCTTCCCCGATGTTCCCGGCAGCCTGCACGATCACCCCACTCTTTCACTGGTACTGGATGGTGCCACTCCAGGCAAACATGAACTCGAATTATCCTACCTGACTTCCGGGCTTTCCTGGCAGGCTGATTACGTCGCCCGGCTCGATGCCAACGACGGCCGGCTCGATCTCAGCGGACTGGTCACGCTGGCCAATCATAGTGGTATTGCCTACCCTGATGCTCATTTGCAGCTGGTTTCCGGAGAGGTCAATCAGGTTACTCCCGAGCCACCCCAGGCAAGAAAAATGATGGCCATGGTAGCTGATGCGGCTGAATATCAGGCAGTCAGAGAGGAATCATTATCCGAATATCATCTTTACTCCCTGCCCGTTCCCACTACACTGGCAGAGAATCAGAGCAAGCAGATCACACTGATGCCGGTAACGGATATTCCGGTCAGTCAGGAGTTTCTGTTGCGCGGCACGAATGCCTATTATTTCAGCAGATATTCCAATCTCGATGACAAGCTGAAGCCAGTAGTACTGATCCAGTTCAAGAACGAAGGAGAAGGATTGGGTGTGCCGTTACCCAGGGGAACCATACGCGTCTACCAGAATGACTCTCGCGATAATCTCCAGTTTTTAGGTGAAGATCACATCGACCATACTGCAAAAAACGAAGAGGTTCGCGTAAAACTGGGCAAGGCTACCGATATTACGGCCATGCGGACTCAAACCGACTTTCAGCAACTGGATACCCCTTCTCGCCGTTTTACCGAAACGGCTCACCAGATCGAAATCCATAATGCTCGTCAGGAAGCTGTCACGATTCGCGTACAGGAGCCCATCCCGGGTGACTGGATGATGATTTCAGAATCCCAGCCACACACAAAATCTTCTGCCAATCTGGTCGAGTGGCTGGTCAAAGTTCCCACCAACCAGAAAACTATCCTCAGTTACCGGGTTCGAATCAAACACTGAGAAAACCGTTTCTATCTGCAGAGATCAGGACACTAACCGGACAATCCTCATTCTGTCCGGTTTCTGATTTTCAGCAGATAATCTCTGACCAGATTGATCTGATCCGCATCCATCAGCATGGGCGCATGCCCGATACCCGCCAGTTCGGTAATCTGCACATTGGACCGATGTAATTGCATTTCACCCGCTGTTTCAGGCGTCAATACGCCTGATTTCTCTCCCCGCAGCACCAACACTGGAAGATCGAGCCTGTTCCAGTAGGCCCACAAATCGATATCCTTGATACGATCCGGCCTGAAACCGGATGAAATCGCCGGATCGTAACGGTAGCCAATCGTGCCATCCTCATATTCGCGCGCACTGTACAGTGCCAAATGATGCCATTGTGTATCTGTCAACGGACTATAAGGCAAGGCAGTAGCGCGCATGTGGGATTCCAGCTCACTCAGACTCCGGAAACGGGGATCCTTGCCAATCGTGGCCGCAAACAGACTCAATATCCCGGAAGGGACATGCGGGCCGATATCACTCATCACCAGCGTTCTGAATCGGTAAGATACCGCGGGACGCTGGCGGGCAGCGAGCAGCATGCCGATCAATCCACCCATCGATACCCCTACCCAGTAAATCCGGAAGCTGTCGCTGTCATTCTGCCGGTAAACATGTTCGAGCACATGCTCCATATCCGACACATAAGTTGCCGCCGAATTATAATCCTCAGCCTCTTTCAGCCAGTCGCTGCGCCCCCGCCCTGCCATATCGACACAAATCACTCTGAAATCCTGTTCCAGCGCTGCCGCAAGAAAATCGAAATCCCTGCAATTGCGTGTCAGGCCATGGGCACACACCACCACATGTTCATTTTTCGGATTTCCCCAATCTGTATACGCAAGCTGACGCCAGCCACGCCCGGATTTCATTTTTCCGGGTTGCGCCGGAACAGACAGAAACTTCCACGCTATAGCAGCAGAATTCTTCATAGCACCTTTTTCAGAACTGAGTGAAATCGTATCCGCAGGGATTGTCAGGCTGTAACTGCATGAATGCTACTGCAGTTTATACAGCTCGATCCATCGAATACAAATACACTTACAAAACATATCTACGAATCACAGCATTACCAATATATCTGATAAGGTTTTCACTCATTCTTCAGCCGTTTACTTGCCATCCATGATGCTTTCTGGTATTGATGACAGGTTTATTTTTCCTCAACTTACAAGGTGAACAACCAGAAGGAGTATGCAACGAATGGGTAAACAACTGGAATCACGCACCATTCCCCCTTATGAGCCCAAAGCAGGCGAGGAATACATGAGCCCGGAGCAATTGGCACATTTCCGGAAAATACTGGAATACCAACGGGCCGAACTCAGCATGGAAATCGATCGCGCCGTCCATGTCATGCAGGAAGAATCCACCATTTTCGCTGACCCGGCTGATCGGGCTACGCAAGAATCCGATATGGCACTGGAACTGCGCAGTCGCGACCGCGAGCGTAAACTGATCAAGAAAATTGACGAGATTTTCACCAAAATCGACTCAGGGGAATATGGCTATTGCGAGAAATGCGGTATCGAAATTGGCCTGAAACGGCTGGAAGCAAGACCAACCGCATCACTCTGCATCGACTGCAAAACACTGGACGAAATCCGGGAAAGGCAAATGGCGAAATAACTGCCGGGTAATCTGCACAGCAAACAGTCACCACCTGATTCCGGCAGAACGCCGGAATCCAGATCAAATACTCTCATTTCCTTAGTTTTTTTCCAGCAGCCGGCGAAGGGATCAATCCACCCATCCGTACCGGTTGCGCAAAGACGACCGGGGTCAGTTTCGTCGGCCACCCTCCAGCCGCAATAGTGCACGGTTGGGGTTATCCGGGCTTCTTTTTCTTCGAGCTCGGATGTTTACATAGAAAATGTGGATTGCCTCCTGCTTCATTACATTCACATGCCGCTAACACCTGTCCGCGCGGGCAGGCACAGGCTCTGTTACACTTCCCCGATGGATTACGATCACGATTATAAAGCATTGTTCTCCCACGCCGAGATGGTGGCCGATCTGCGTGAACGGCACGACGACATCATCTGGCGTATACGCTGGGGGAAAGACTGGCTGTATGTCTACCTGCTGCTGGATGAAGGCAGCTATCATGATCATGAACTGGCCACCCTGCGTAATCTGACGGCAGCACTATTCCGGCTGGAGAACAGTCGTACCCCGGAAGATGTCCAACAAATACTGCAGGCACTGATTATCTGGTTGCAATCACCGGAACAGAGTGGGTTGCGACGGACGTTTACCATCTGGTTGAAACGGATATTTCTGCCTGGCAGAATGCCAAAAGTCAGATTTGATGAAGCTCAGGATTTACAGGAGATACAAAACATGGTGTTAGGTCCTGTTAACACTAATTAAATAATCTACAATCAGAGCGAAATGGATGAAGAATCGGAAAACTACATCCAACTTGTCAAAGCGAGAGAAGATTCTTCTGAAACTCTTCAGGCGACGACTATGTCTGCACAAAAAAATACCAGCGTGACGTTGGGTGAGCATTTTGAGAAATTTCTGGCACATCAGGTTGAAACCGGGCGTTATAGCTCGGTAAGCGAAGTGGTGCGAGCGGGGTTGCGTCTGCTGGAGGAGCGTGAACAGCTTGAGCTTGATGCCCTGCGTGCAGAAATCGCAGCAGGCCGGGCCAGCAGTCCTGCCAAATCTGCCGAGGCAGTGTTCGACCGCCTCGAGGCCAAGTACGCTGCGCAAGTTGAACGTTGATGCGTCTGGCCTTTACTCCGCTGGCCGAGCAAGACCTCGAAGCCATTGCTGATTATATCGCTGCTGACAACCCCACGCGTGCCTTAAGCTTCGTGCGCGAGTTGCGCGCACAATGTCAGCGCATCATGTTTGCATCCTGCACGGCGGGCGGCATTCCCACGCTTCGCGTGGGAATGATCAAGGATCCAGGAAAGATAAACGAAACGCTGTCATTTCGAATCCTGCGGGGATGAAGCAATCCGGATGGCGGGAAAAATCAGCGTTTTGCTAAAACATCGTACTGACAGAAAATGCAACAGTTCTCGGTACACCTAAATAATTAGCGTTTTGCCAATAGTTCTTACCGGTCAGATTGAAGACATTCAGACGTACCGTCAGTGCTTTATCTAGTACACGAGTGGTATATCGTGCGCCAATGTCATACAGGGTATAACTGGGAATCTTGTCGGTATTGGATATATCAGCATATTTCTCACCGGTATAGTAAATACCTCCGGTCAGGCTCAGCCCTGGAATCCAGGGAAGCGCGTATTCCGCATAAATCTTGCCCATTCTGGAAGCGGCATTGGTTGGTTTTTTGCCTTCCATAGTGGGATTATTGGATTTTTCCACACTGATATCCATTAGAGTGCCCCCCCATGATGGTCAGATTGTCGGTTACTTTCCCGGTCAAGACCAATTCCACCCCGTTATGTACCTGTAGACCATCCTGGACATAACTCGGGATGGGAGTTGCAAGATCTGAATACTGATTGGCTTTTTCAATCCGGAACAGTGCAGTGCTCAGCAACAGGTTGGGGTTAATGTCATATTTTGCACCGACTTCATATTGTTTACTGACTAACGGAGGAAGTACTTCTCCACGATTTGAATCGCCCCGGGTTTTGAGGAGGCTCCAACTTTTGAGAGAATGGAGCCATGAATAAACAAAACAAGCAAAACAAGTTTTCCCCTGAAGTTCGTGAACGATCTGTTCGTTTGGTACAGGAGCATCGCGGCGAGTATCCATCGCTGTGGGCGGCGGTTGAATCAATTGCACCCAAGATTGGCTGTGTGCCCTCCACGTTGCTGGAATGGGTTAAACGTAGCAAAATTAACAATGGCGCACGCGAAGGTCTGACAAGCAGTGAACGTGATCGCCTCAAGGCGTTGGAGCGTGAGAACAGGGAACTGCGCCGAGCCAATGAGATATTGAAAACAGCCAGTGCTTTTTTCGCCCAGGCGGAGCTCGACCGCGTTCTGAAGAAGTAAACGCTTACATTGATCAGTATCGGAGTATCTATGGGGTCGAGCCAGTCTGCAAGGTGTTGCAGGTTGCCCCTTCAGCGTACTGGCGCCATGCTGCCCGCCAGCGCTATCCACAATTACGCAGTGCGCGGGCTCGCAGAGATGAGTTGTTGATGGCTGATATCCGGCGTGTCTGGCAGGCCAATATGCAAGTCTATGGTGCACGCAAGATCTGGTATCAATTGCAACGTGAAGGTGTGACTGTGGCGCGTTGTACGGTTGAACGTCTGATGCGCCAGCTGGGTTTACAAGGTGCCCGACGGGGCAAAATCATTCGCACCACTGTTGTCCGGCAGAACGCGACTTGCCCGCGCGATCTCGTCAACCGGATGTTTCATGCCAATCGGCCCAATCAGCTGTGGGTCTCGGACTTCACCTATGTATCAACTGGCAGGGCTGGTTGTACGTGGCTTTTGTTATCGATGTATTTGCCCGCCGCATCGTTGGCTGGCGTGTCAGCAGCACCATGAGTACGGATTTTGTGCTTGATGCGCTGGAGCAGGCCTTGTATGATCGCCGTCCTGCTGATACCCTGATTCATCATTCCGACAGAGGATCGCAATACGTGTCGATCCGTTATACCGAACGTCTGGCACAAGCCGGTATTGAACCGTCTGTCGGCAGTCGCGGTGACAGTTACGATAATGCGCTGGCTGAAACGATCAATGGCCTGTACAAGGCTGAACTGATACACAGGAGAGCTCCCTGGAAAACCAGGGCTGCTGTGGAGCTGGCAACTTTGGAATGGGTTGCCTGGTATAACCATCAACGCCTGCTTGGATCTATCGGGTATATTCCTCCAGCTCAGGCTGAAGAAAACTACCGACAAACCCAGGATAATAAGACATTGATGGATATTTTACTTTAACCAAATAGCCTCCTCGATTGTCGGGACGGTTCAGGAGGCGCAGAGCCGATATGAGGCTTTGACAGGGTGGAAAGCACCTGCGGTGGGTGGGCCTTGTGCCAAAGACCTGACTGCTGCGCAGCATGTATTGGACGTTGAAGCAAGGCAAACCATCAGTCGTGAGCTGGGTCATGAAAGAACACAAATCAGCGCTGTTTATCTTGGCAAATAACGCAAGCCGGCCAGCGGTAAGTAATGATACTAGGGCCTGTTAACACTATTTGTATTAAAATTACCGAATGGAAATATCTGCATTGCAATTCAAGCTTATTGAAAATCTACTGCCGATACAACGGGGTAACGTCACACTCTCGAATTTGGAAGTGCTCAACGCGATTTTGTATGTTGCAGAGCACGGCTGTAAGTGGCGTGGTCTGCCTGTGAAATTCGGCAATTGGCACAGCATTTACACGCGCGCCAACCGTTGGGCCAAGAATGGCGTCCTGGATCGGGTTTTCCTCGCACTCCAGCAAAACAAGCTGATACAGCTGGAAGTGGATCACATGTCGCTGGATAGTACGATAGTCAAAGTCCATCCTGATGGTACTGGTGCACTAAAAAAACGGTGTTCAAGCTATCGGTCAATCACGAGGGGCTGGACTACCAAAATTCATCTGGTCGCGGCAGATGCCAGAACCGCGGTAGTGTTTTCGTTATCCCCGGCCAAAGCCGGTGATGCGCCAGAAGGGCGAAAATTGCTGAAAACCCCGGAGAATAAGGGATTCTCTGACACTCACGTGATCATGGATAAAGCGTACGAAGGGGATGAAACCCGACAGTTGGTACTTGATCTGGGGATGATTCCAGTGGTGCCGCCAAAAGCAAATCGTGTGTCGCCCTGGGAGTACAACGTTGAAATGTACAAAAAGCGTAATGAGGTGGAACGGCTGTTTCGTCGCCTGAAGAGATTCAGAAGAATCTTCTCTCGCTTTGACAAGTTGGATTCAGTTTTCCGATTCTTCATCCATTTCGCTCTGATTGTAGATTATTTAATTAGTGTTAACAGATCCTAGAATCACAAAAGACTTAGATGCATAATCACCAAGAAAGCTTTTCGCGTCAAGGTGCTGTCTGGATCCACAAGCCGCCCTCTTATAAGGTGCGGCTCGCAGGGGTAATAATGAGCTTAGAGTGTTGATCTGGTTGGCAATAGCTTTTTTTGTTATTGCTTTTATCTATGCGGCGGTTGGGCAGGCGGGAGCATCAGGCTATATTGCTGCAATGGCGCTTTTGGGGTTCGCGCCTCTGGCCATGAAAACAACTGCGCTTTCTTTGAATTTATTAGTTGCAGCAATCGGAACTTTTCATTTTTTTAAGGCTGGCCGTTTGAGTTGGCGAAGCGTTTATCCGTTTGCAGTTTTGGGGTTTCCGTTTTCGCTGGTTGGTGGGGCAATTCAGCTTCCAGAACATATCTACTTTCCTATTGTAGGGGGAGTGCTTGTACTCTCAGCCTTTCAGATGGCCCGGTCAGCTCTGAGCAAGAGGCCAGCAGCAGTGGGCGCGCCTACCTCGCCTCCATTTTATGCTGCGCTAGCAACAGGCGCTCTCATTGGATTCGTCTCGGGAACTACCGGAACAGGTGGAGGAGTATTTTTGGCTCCCGTGATCCTCGCAATGAACTGGGGGACTCCCAGGCAAACAGCAGCGACCACCGCAGTATACAATCTAATTAACTCAGCCGCTGCTCTGATGGGCGCTTATATCCATTGGGATCAGATTCCTAGCGCCTTGCCTTGGTGGCTCGTCGCAGTTGCTGTTGGCGGATCCCTTGGAGCACTGATTGGAAGCCGGTTTTTATCTGATCGCTGGTTGCGCGCTATACTTTCAGTATTATTACTAGTTTCGGGACTAAATCTTCTTTGGTAGATTAATACTCTATTTGCATTAAGGAGGCCAAGCCCTATGGCGTGAAGGGAATCAAATCATTTAGAGGCGTTGCCGTTATTAGCATCTTCTAAATAGTTTCCCCAAGCTTGTAGCATTAATTTTCTGGCATCCAGTAAGAGCGCTTTATTGTAAGTTGCACGAACTTTGTTGCCTTCCACATGGGCAAGCTGTCGCTCAATCGCATCGGGCCTGAATCCGTTCTCATTGGCCCAGGTCGAGAACGTTGTACGCCAACAATGCGGTGTCGTTCCCCGTCCCAGATTCATATCGCGCATGGCATAGGTGAGCCGGTTGGGCGTGGCAAAGCCTTTGCCGCTGCGGTGCGGGAAAAGATAACGGCCTTCCCCAGTGATGCGCTGCAAGTCCTTTAGGACTGCAATTGCCTGTGTGGAAAGTGGGCTGATATGGTCACGCCGCGCTTTCATCTTGGCAGCAGGCCGACGCCACACGGCGTCCTCAAAATCGAACTCTTCCCATTCGGCATTGGCAGCTTCCCCGAGACGGCAAGCGGTCAGTGCAATCAACCACAGGCACAGTGCAGTTTCCGGATAGCCTCTGTAGCCCCGCAGGGCCAGGTAGAACTTCTGGATCTGCTCGCGCGTCATCGCCGCTTTGCTTTCGCTGGCAGGCACGCGTAGCAGCCCGCGCAGGCTCGGGATCGGGTTGGCCTCAATCAGGCCACGCACCACAGCAAACTCGAAGATGGCCGACAGATCACCTTTGACGTGAATGGCCGCCCACGCGCCGTGGGCCTTGCACTCCTCCAGCAACGGGCGGATCTGCTTGACGCCAATGTCACTCATCGGCATGCCGTCGAACTTGGGCGACAGGTACTTCCTGATGCGGGATTCTTTCGTGCGGTAGGAACTGAGCGCAAAGACTGGCTTGATCTCGGCCAGGTACGCCTGCGCCACCTTGGCGAATAAGTTTTCACGGGCGCGCTTGCGTTCCTCCAGTGCTTCCAGGTTGCGCTGCTTGACCTGCTGCCTCTCATGCGCAGGGTGGATACCTTGCTTGACCAAGGCACGCGCTTTCTCGCGGGTAGCACGTGCCTCCGCAAGGCTTACTTGAGGAAAGCCTCCAATGGCAAAGAGGTTCTCCTTGCCTTGCAGGCGATACTTCCACCGCCAGAGCTTGCCGCCGGAGGGCTTGACCAGCAGGAACAGGCCCCCGCCGTCTGAAAGTTTCCAGTCTCGATCAGTCGATTTGGCCGACCTGACCTTGAGGTCGGTGAGTAGATTTTCGGGCATCGTTGGACTCCACTGCGGGGAAAAGTACCCCCACGGTTGAACACGAGTACCCCCAACGCTACCCCCGAATTTTTCAGACCTCGATGAACAATAGGAACGCTCAGCAGACCGTATTGTTTACGCAACCCATTGATTTCAAATGGGTCAACCTGTCCACCAAGCGCTACTGAGCGCCATCAAGATCCAGCAAAATTCGTCAGACGTTAAACAGAAAATGCATCACATCACCATCCTGAACGATGTAATCCTTGCCTTCCACCCGCATTTTGCCTTTTTCCTTCGCACCGGCTTCGCCGCCGCAGGCAATGAAATCAGCATAGGATACGGTTTGTGCCCGGATGAAGCCTTTTTCAAAGTCGGTATGGATGACGCCTGCTGCCTGCGGGGCGGTATTACCCTTGTGTATGGTCCAGGCGCGCACTTCCTTCACACCGGCAGTGAAATAGGTTTGCAGGCCAAGCAGATCGTAACCCGCACGAATCAGGCGGTTGAGGCCAGGTTCTTCCAGCCCCAGGTCAGCCAGAAATTCCTTTTTATCTGCTTCGTCGAGATCGGCCAGTTCAGCTTCGATCTTGGCACACAGCGCCACGACTGGTGCGTTTTCTTTTGCTGCATATTCACGCAGGCGATCGAGATATGGATTGTTTTCAAAACCGTCTTCCAGCACATTACCCACATACATGGCCGGCTTGATCGTCAGCAGGCATAACGGCCTGATGATTTCCTTTTCCTCGTCTGAAAGCGGGAATGTGCGCGCCGGCTGTCCCTGATTGAGGTGTGGTATCAATTTCTCAAGTACCGTAACCAGTTTGATTGCTTCCTTGTCACCGGATTTCGCTTTCTTGCCATCACGCGCAATGGCTTTATCCACGGTAGCAAGATCGGCCAGTGCCAGTTCGGTCAAAATGACCTCGATATCAGCCAGCGGATCGACCTTGCCGGCAACGTGCACGACGTTCGGATCATCGAAACAGCGCACGACGTTGACGATGGCATCTGTTTCACGAATGTTGGCAAGAAACTGGTTACCCAACCCCTCTCCCTTGGAAGCACCCGCCACCAGTCCGGCAATATCGACGAACTCCACGATGGCCGGTTGCACACGCTGCGGATTGACGATTCTGCTCAGCTCGGTGAGGCGTGAATCAGGTACTTCAACGATACCGACGTTGGGCTCGATGGTGCAGAACGGATAGTTTTCTGCAGCGATACCTGCTTTGGTCAACGCATTAAACAAAGTGGATTTGCCAACATTGGGCAAACCGACGATTCCACATTTCAGGCTCATAATCCGGTTTCCATCGATTTCCTGAAAGCGATACAGAATAGCGGCTTACAGGTGAGACAGTTTCTCAGTTTTTTTCAGTTTTCCTGCCGGGTATGCAGTCGCTGCATTGCCGCGGCAAAATCTCCCCGGGCGATCAGCGGCCATACCTGCATGCTGTGATCTATTGCTTCATCGATCAGTGCTGCTTCTTCCCTGCGCGGGGGATGCAGGACATAATCCACCACCTGATTTCGATCTCCCGGATGTCCCACGCCGATCCGCAATCGCCAGAAAACCTGGCTGGAAAGATCCGCGACGATACTTTTAAGGCCGTTGTGTCCCCCGGTCCCGCCACCGGATTTCAGTTTGATGACGCCAGGCTGCAGGTCCAGTTCATCGTGAACGACCAGCATCTGTTCGGGCACTATCTTGTAATAGCGGCATACAGCAGCAACCGACATGCCGCTGGCATTCATGTAGGTTTGGGGTTTGAGCAGCCAGATGTCGGTATCGGCCAGCATGATGCGTGCACACAACCCGCGAAACCGGGTTTCCAGCGTGAATGCAACCCGTTGTGAACTGGCCAGACGGTCCAACCAGTCAAAACCGACGTTATGGCGGGTCGAGGCATACTTCTCGCCCGGGTTGCCAAGACCCACCACCAGCCTTACGGGTAACTCCATAACTCAGTGCAGTTCGGCAACAAGGGATTCAGAAAAGGGTGAACGGACTTTTAATAATGGAGCGATGGTAAACGATGCCAGGGAGTATCTCCCTGGCATACAAACAGAATCAGGTTTATTCTTCGCTGGATTCGCCGGCTTCCCCACGCTTCGCAATAAGTGTAGCCACTGGCAGATTATCACCTTTCAACAAAGCAGGTATTTCGACATTTTCCGACAGTATCAGATCACTCAAATGCAGCGTGCTGCCGGCCGTCATTCCGGACAGATCCACCGTGATGAATTCAGGCAGATCTTTAGGCAGACAGGATATCTCGATCTCGGTTGCCACGTGGCTGATCATCCCGCCCGACAACTTGACCCCTGGCGCAATATCAGCGTTGATGAAATGCAACGGTACTTTTACGTGGATTTTCTGATCCTGTCTGACACGCTGAAAGTCGATGTGCAACACCTGTTGCTTGAACGGGTGCATTTGCACATCACGCAAAAGCACCTGTTCCTTTTTGCCATCAATACTGATCGAAAGGATGGATGCATGAAAAGCTTCCATTTTCAGCTTGTAGTACAGATCCTTGTGATCGAGTTCGATCGATTGCGCGTCACCATTGCCACCATAAATGACTCCCGGCAATCTTCCTTGGGAACGCAGACGACGATTTGCGCCGGTTCCATGTAATTTACGACTGTTGGCACTGATTTCGATTTGCATTCCATTCTCCTGAAAACAAACAGCCCGCCCACCCGCGAACGGACCAGAACATTATCTCATTCTATAAACAGCGAGCTCAGCGAACTTTCGTTACTTATCCTGAGCATGGATTCACCCAGCAGGCTGGCCACGCTTAACTGATGAATACGGTTACATTTGCTGGCATCTTCTCTTAACGGAATCGTATCCGTTACCACCAGTTTATCCAGATCCGAAGTCTGGACACGTTCCACTGCCTTCCCTGACAGAACCGCATGAGTCGAATAGGCGATCACGCTGGCTGCACCCTCCCGTTTCAACGCAGATGCCGCTTCACACAACGTGTTTGCCGTATCCACCATGTCATCGATGATCACGCAGGTACGCCCCCTGACGTCACCGATGATGTTCATGACCTTGGATTCATTCGGTTTGGGACGCCGCTTGTCTATGATGGCCAGATCACATTCCAGGCGCTTGGCAAGATGGCGTGCACGTACCACGCCGCCCACATCGGGCGAAACGACGATCAGGTTCTGATAGTCATGCTTCCAGATATCCCCGAGCAGAATCGGCATGCCGTAGACGTTATCGACCGGAATATCGAAAAACCCCTGAATCTGGTCGGAATGTAAATCCATGGTCAGCACCCTGTCCACTCCGACACTGGTCAGCATATTTGCCACAACTTTGGCGGTAATGGGTACCCGCGCAGACCGGGTTCTTCTATCCTGCCGCGCATAACCGAAATAGGGAATTGCCGCAGTAACACGGCTGGCTGAAGCACGTTTCAGCGCATCGACGATCACCAGAATTTCCATCAGGCTGTCATTGGTCGGTGTACAGGTGGATTGCAATACAAAAACGTCATTACCCCTGACATTTTCAAGTATCTCCACCATGACTTCACCATCACTGAAACGCCCAACGTTTGCACGCCCGAGATTGATGTTCAGATATTTGACTACATCATGTGCCAGTTTCGGATTGGCCGTTCCGGTAAAAACCATCAGGCTGTCATAGGACATAGGTAACTTTTACATCCGGTTTAAAAAACGACACGGGCTGATCCGACCACTTGCGTGATACCTGCCACGATACTGGCAGACTCATTAGGATCTGGCTGGGGAGGTAGGGATCGAACCTACGAATGCCGGAATCAAAATCCGGTGCCTTACCACTTGGCGACTCCCCAAAAAATATTCTAAAAATCCGACAAAGGATGTCTTGCGAGCCCTGACACGACAAATCCGCTCATATCGCCCGGCAACCGCCCGAATACCTCGCGCGCAGCCGATTCGGAAGGGAATTCCGCAAACATACACGACCCTGAACCACTCATCGCCACTTTCGTCGTGCCATGCTGCTGCTTCAACCATTCCAGCCATCCAGCAATGACAGGCTGCATGCGCATCGCAACGGGCTCAAGATCATTATGCCCCTGTCCCATGGAAAAGGCCGCCATTTTGATAGGAATTGTATTTCGTGTCAACTCTTTGCTGGTGAAAACCGCCGCTGTGGAAATCTGGACAGGCGGCGTCAGCACGACATACCAGGCCGATGGCAAATCGACAGCATGCAGTTCTTCCCCCACTCCCTCGGCAAATGCATTCCTGCCATAGATGAACACCGGCACATCGGCGCCCAATTCCAGTCCCAGTGCCATCAGGCGTTCTCTTTTCCAGTTGATCCCCCACAGCCTGTTCAGGGCAATCAGCGTTGTGGCCGCATCGGAACTTCCTCCGCCCAGCCCTCCTCCCAGCGGAATATTCTTTTCCAGATGAATTTTCACTCCGAGTGACTCTCTGCCGAACCGTTGCCGCAACAATTTTGCTGCCCGAACGCATAAATCATCCGTTTCCGTCAGGTCGGGAATCAGGTTCTCATGCCTGATGACACCATCATGAGTAATGTCAAAATGCAGTCGATCTGAATGGTCGATAAAGCGGAAGACGGTCTGCAACAGGTGGTAACCATCTTCCCGACGTCCGATCACGTGCAGAAACAGGTTGAGTTTGGCCGGCGCTGGAAATATGTCCATACACGAGAAAGAAAAATTATTTACGGTAACTCTTTACCCGTGGCGTCACCGTTCTTTGTTTCACCCTGCCACTGATCGACCAGCAGCCTCATTTTCACGTCCGGCCGACTAAATTCCAGCAATCTTGGTAAAACAGACATACCCTCCTGTGCAGGATAATAATTCTGGTAAACCACCTGCCACCCATCCTGACGAATGGCTACCGTACGTCTGTTCTTATCCAGATCTTTTTCAGCAACCGTATCTGGAAAATGGGTTCCGCGCACCCAGAACCGCATACCGGCAAGCGGCAGCTCCCAGCCCAGTACCTGGCTGGTGAGATACTCCGCATTCTGTGCCTGATAAATGGCGGGCTCAGAAGTAACCAGACGCACGCCGGTCTGATCCCTGAAAATCTCTGCAACGATCTGCCCAAGCGGGGAAAACAGGTAAATTTCATCACTCTGCCCGGTATGCTGCCAGCGAATTCCCCCGGAAAACCGATGCTGTCTGGCATTCACTGCCAACCTGCCAGTGAGTACAAAAGGCTCATTCGCAATATCAGCTTGCTCTTGTACCGGTTGAATGACGACTGTAGTCACTTCTCCCTGATGAACCTCCGGCCCGGCACACCCGACCAGAACCAGGAGAATGCCCAACACCCAGCTTCTGCATGCCATTCTCCTGGCACTCAAACTGGAAATGCAGGAAAACACAATGTCATTCATTTCAGGAGATCTGGCAGGTAGCCCTCCTCCAGTAATTTTTAATGATTCGGCGGGACATGGCCGTTCAGAATGAATTTCGTACTGCATCCTGCTGAGTATTCCGCGTATTCTGCGAATCCGGCAGGATGATATTCAATTCGAGTGTTTCCTGGTTGTCATCCTGTTCGAATTTAACGGAGATGGCATCCTGATCCACTTGTACGTACTTGCGGATGACCTGCATCAACTCTTCCTGCAACTGGGGCAGATAAGACGGTTTGTTGCGATAATAACGTTCATGCGCAACGAGAATCTGCAATCTTTCCTTGGCAACCGAAGCTGTTTTAGATTTAGATGATCTGAAATAATCCAGTAAGCTCATTATTTACCTCCAAACAGCTTTCTGAGAAATCCTTTCTTACTGTCAATGAAACGGAGTGGTTTTTTTTCTCCAAGATAACGCGCTACCACATCCGCATAGGCCTGACCTGCATCGCTTTTCTCATCCAGGATCACGGGAATTCCCGAATTAGACGCATTCAACACCGATTTGGATTCCGGAATGACACCCAGCAAATGTAACGACAAAATCTCCTGCACATCATCCAGACCCAGCATTTCACCGGATTCAACCCGATCCGGATCATAACGCGTCAGCAACAGGTATTCCTTGATAGGCTCCATGTTCAATTCAGCCCGGCGCGATTTGCTTGCCAGTATCCCCAGCATACGATCCGAATCTCTTACGGACGAAACTTCCGGATTGGTCACGACAAATGCATCATCTGCGTAATACATGGCGAGGTAGGCCCCTTTCTCGATCCCTGCAGGGGAATCACACACGATATATTTGAAATCCTTGGAAAGTTCCTCCAGCACCCTGCCAACACCTTCCAGATTCAGCGCATCTTTATCACGTGTCTGCGACGCAGGCAGGATATAGAGCTGATTGCAGTTCTTATCCTTGATCAGCGCCTGATTGAGATTCGCTTCACCATTGATGACGTTGACGAAGTCGTACACCACGCGGCGCTCACATCCCATGATCAGATCCAGATTGCGCAGACCGACATCGAAATCGATGACAGCTGTTTTATGCCCCCTTTTAGCCAACCCCATGGCGATCGCAGCACTGGTCGTGGTTTTACCGACCCCCCCCTTCCCTGACGTTACGACGATGATTCTTGCCAATTGAATCTCCTTCTCAGAAATATTTTCAGCTCAATTCTTCAATGATCAGCGCCTGATCGCGCAAATAGACCTGTACCGGCTTCTTCTTGGGAGTCTCCTTCAGATCCTCGCTGGTTTTATAAATACCTGCAATTGAAACCAGTTCCGCCTGCAGATCCAGACAGAAAAACCTGGCAGCGGTATCTCCCTGCACACCGGCCAGTGCCCGCCCTCTCAGCGTGTTATAAACATGGATATTGCCTTCAGCCATGATTTCAGCACCAGCACTGACCTGTGCCAGAATCACCAGATCGCTGGCAGCATAGATCCGCTGGCCCGAGCGCACCGGCTGGGTAATCATCATTGCAGGCGCGCGTACCGCCTCCCTGATCACTGGCTGAACCTCGGGCATGGTATCGTCTTTCCTTTGTATCTCCGGCAGGATAGCGTCATTACGGCTGCGGCCGGAATCAACCGGAACGGATAATTCCAGCGCCCGCTTTTCCTGTGAAGGATCTCCCCCCCTGATCCCGACAGGGAAGAGGCTCAGTCTACGAAGGAGTGATATGAGCGCTTCGACATCGATCTTTTTGTCATTCTCATTCAGCTCACTCAAATCGAACAATACAGGGGAACTGCTGAAGAAATCGGGAGCACTGGCAATTTTCTCCTGCAACCGCTGCTCGATCTTTTCCAGATCATTGTTGTACAGGACCAGAATGGGTGCGAAAAAGGTGCCACTTCTGAAGTCAAGGATGGAAGACTGATCCATATCAGTGATCCCTCAGCCTTATACCTTGTATTGAACCGGCTGCGCTATGCGAAAACATGTGAAAGATGAAATCAGGCAAGATAATCCGGGGCCGGCTGTAAAAGTCGTTATTATACCTTTCAATCAATCGGAATAAACTGGTTTGATCAGAAACCTGGTAAATCGCGTATTGTCTGCACCGAACATCTAGGCGGAGTGTTTGTCCAACTTGAGGTTTACACTTTTCCACTTTATCCGTCGAGGAAAAAATATGAAAACCCATACCCTGCCCCTTCTCCTGTCGTGCACTTTGTTTCTCATCGGCGCCTGCACCAGCATGCCGCCTGAAATCAGAAATTTTTCAGCAGTGGATATCCCTTACCAGCCAGTCAGCCAGAACGCTGAAACCTATAAGGATGCACCGGTTCGCTGGGGAGGGACTGTGATCGAGGTGGAAAACGAAACGGATTTCAGTCTGATGCAGGTGCTTTTTCATCCGCTCGATCGCAGCGGATACCCGGAAACCAGAAAACCTGGAGAAGGACGTTTCGCGGTAGAGATCAATGAGTTTCTCGATCCAGCAATTTATACCAAAGGTGTAGAAGTAACCGTCATCGGCACAGTAAAAGGAAATATCGAACGCACAATCGGAAACAAAACCATCCATATTCCACTCATCACTGCCAAGACCATCCATCTCTGGCCGCAGGCCTATCGTGAAGACAACCTGTACCGTTACGGACCCTATCCCGGTTATTATGGATATGGCTACCCGTTTTTCTACAACGGGTATTACCGGCCCTACCGGTTCTGGTGGTGACACGAGTACCCGGGACATTCAGGGCAGTCAATATTTTACCGATTCATACCGTAAACAATGAAGCAGCCGGCCACCTGAAAGTGGCCGGCCCGATATCCGACAACACTCATCCGGCATGTGGAAATTACTCAATCTGACAGGAATCTGCACCCTGATTCTGGTTGTCACCCTAGCAATCATGACTTACCTTGCCATCGACAGTCATCCCCGGATTGAACGAGAAATCTCCATCACACCGGAACAGATTGCCCGTGCCAAAGATATTCTCGATACACACCGTTACCAGGTACGCCCCGGCACATCGGCCACAGTCAGAATCCAGGCAGATGATCTCGATAATGCTCTGAATTATCTTGCATATCATCTCGCTCAGGGACATGCAAAAGTCACCATGCACGACAAAAGCGCACAGATACAGCTCAGCCTGCCGATACCCCCGGGAATGATCACAGGTCATCTCAATCTGCAGGCTACACTGACCGAAGGCAAAAGCTTTCCCGAGCTCAGCTCGGTAAGCATCGGGAAAATACATATCCCGGATATTCTTGCCGGCCAACTGACGGAAAAGCTGCTGGCATGGCTGCAGACTGCCAGTCCAGATGCACGCGCCGGCCTCGATGCTTTCAGAAAACTGCGGTTTTCCCGCAATGAAGTAGCAATTTCTTATTTCTGGAAAGGATGGGGAATCGACAAAGCCAGTTACTCCCCCGTCAGCCTGCCTTTTTTTGACCGGCAGGCGCTGGACAAGCTGTCGCACTATCACCATTTCCTCAACGAACAGAATCGTAAACGGGTTTCACACACCATTACGCTGTCAGAGATACTGACACAGATCATGCAGGAAACCGTTCGTCATTCGCCCAATGGAAACGTGCTGGAAGAATTCCGCGCCGCAATTCTGGTAACGGCATTTCATGTCGTTCAATTCCCGCTCAGGCTGGTCATCCCGGAAACAGCCAACTGGCCGGATCCGGTCAGAATCAATGTCACCCTGGATGGACGCAACGATCTAGCCATGCACTTCATGGCTTCCGCAGTAATTACTGCTTACTCGGATACAACCCTGTCCAACGCCATTGGTTTATATAAAGAGCTGGAAGATTCACGTTCCGGCAGCGGATTTTCCTTCAACGACCTCATGGCAGATCGCTCAGGAACCCGTTTTACCGAGAAAGCCATGGCCAGCCAGGATTCAGCACGCCGGATGCGGAACATCATTCTGGCTGGAATACACGACACCGACCTCATCCCACACTGGTCCGATCTGCCCGAACACATGTCCGAAACTGCCTTCAAAGCGCGCTTTGGAAGTACCAGCAGCCCCCGCTATCACGAAATGATGGATAAGATCGAACAGCGGGTGGCTTCCCTGAAATGGCTGCGTTATTAGGATATGCTCAATCACTTACGAATATTTTTAATACCTTCAACCCAGAAATTTCCCTGCACAGAAACAGAAGCCGATTGGGGAAAGACAGATGCAGGCAGGGAAGAGTAAAATACTCCGCCACGATATACGCGATCGGTATAACCCGCTTCTCCAGATCAGATCAGGATAATGAATACAAGGTACTCTTCCTCCCACACACCACTACTCCATGATCTGCCGGTAAACGGCACACGAATTATTGCACTCCCTGTCATCAGCTTATAAAACAGGTACCGTTAATGAAAATTGTCATCCTGGGAGCTGGCCGTGTCGGTTCGACCGTGGCTGAAAGCCTGGCCAGCGAATCCAACGATATTACGGTAGTCGATCTGGTAAGGAACAGGCTCAGCCTGTTGCAGGAGCGGCTGGACTTGCGTACTGTCGTCGGCAGTGCCTCTCACCCTGACATCATGATTCAGGCGGGCATGGAAGATGCCGACATGATACTGGCACTTACCGGAAGCGATGAAACCAATCTGGTTGCATGCAAGCTGGCTGCAAGCATGTTCAACACCCCTACCCGGATTGCCCGTATCCGTACCGTGGATTACCTGGATCACCCGGACATATTCTCCCGGGAAAATTTCTGTGTCGATTTTGCGATTTGTCCGGAACGGATACTGACCAAATACATAGAAAAGCTGATCGAGTTTCCGGGTGCGCTGCAAGTGCTCGATTTTGCCTCCGGCAAGGTCAGTCTGGTAGCGGTGAAAGCTATTCGCGGCGGTCCGCTGATCGGACGCCAGTTGAAGGAATTGCGCCGGCACGTCCCCAATCTGGATACCCGGGTTGCAGCAATTTTCCGCCATAACCACCCGATCATTCCTGAAGGCAGCACCATCGTCGAAGAAGATGATGAGGTATTTTTCATCGCTTCCTCCAGCGACATTCGTGCCGTCATGGGTGAACTACGCCGCATGGACAAATCCGTCAGGCGAGTGATGATTGCAGGCGGTGGCAGAATTGGCCGCCGGCTGGCGGAGGTATTACAACAGTCTCACCAGGTACGGATCATCGAGCGGGATATCAAAGTATGTGAATCACTGACTCAGAATTTGCATAACACGCTGATTCTACATGGTAATGTCACTGACGAAGAGCTGCTGGAGAGTGAAAATATCAGTGAAATGGACATATTCTGTGCGTTGACTGATGATGAGGAAAACAACATCATGGCTGCGCTGATGGCCAAACGCATGGGTGCACGCAAGGTGATCGCCCTGATCAACCGCAGTATGTACGTGGATCTGATGCAAGACAGTGGCATCGATATTGCCATTTCGCCCGCACAAGTCACGATTGGATCACTGCTGGCTTATGTCCGCCAGGGAGATGTAGCCGTGGTGCACAGCCTGCGGCGCGGTGCAGCCGAGGCGCTGGAGCTGGTCGCACATGGTGACACCCGTTCTTCCCGGGTGGTCGGCCGCAAAATCGAAGAAATCAAATTGCCCAGAAGCACCACCATCGGCGCTATCGTGCGCGGACTGCCACCGGGGGATGTTTACCGGAACCTGTCCGAACAGGAAGAAGACAGTATCTTAGCTCAATGGAAGCAGGCACAGGTCATCATTGCCCATCACGATACCGTGATCGAGCAGAATGATCATGTCATCCTGTTCGTCGTCAACAAAAAAATGGTACGGCAGGTGGAGAAACTGTTTCAGGTGAATGTGGGATTTCTGTAATCAGGCACCATGGGCCATGTCCTGAGTCATTTCCTGGCAGTAGCCAACATCTTGGGCCGCATGGTCATGATGTTCGGGCTGGTTCTGCTGATCCCCTGCGGAGTTGCTTACTGGACGCTGGATGGATCACTGTCGGTTTTTCTCGATGCACTGTCCGTTACGCTCGGGTGTGGTGCTGCTATATGGATACTGACTTATCGCTTCAAGCGGGAACTGCAGATTCGTGACGGGTTTCTGCTGGTGGTGCTGGTCTGGCTGTCACTGCCCTTGTTTGGCATGCTGCCCCTGGTCTGGTATTTGCCGGAACTCGGTATCGCCAAAGCGTATTTTGAAGCAGCTTCCGGTCTGACCTCGACCGGAGCGACGATACTGACACGGCTCGATGAGCTTCCTTATGCAATCAATCTGTGGCGCTGCCTCATGGCCTGGCTGGGCGGAATGGGCCTGATCGTACTGGCCGTGGCGATTCTGCCCATGCTCGGTGTCGGGGGCAGGCAGCTTCTCAGCGCCGAGATCCCCGGGCCGATAAAAGAATCCCGACTGACACCACGAATCGCCGAGACCGCCAAGCGGTTATGGCTGATCTATGTCACGCTGACGCTTACTTGTATGATTGCCTACCGGTTGGCTGGAATGACTCCATTCGATGCGATTGCTCACGCGCTGAGCACACTGGGATTGGGGGGGTTTTCCACGCATGACTCCAGTTATGGATACTGGAATTCTCCGCTGATCGAGGCAATCGCTATATTGTTCATGCTGATTGCCGGTATCAATTTCTCATCCCATTTCGTTGCATGGCGCGCCAAAAGCTTCTCCCCTTACCGCGCCGACCCGGAAGCAAAACTGTATATCCTGATCACGCTGGCCAGTTGTATTGGAGTAGCCGGGTTCCTCTGGATAAAAGGTATTTACACGGATCCTCTGGTTGCCTTGCGTTATGCAGCTTTCAATGTGGTTTCCACTGCCACTACTGCCGGCTACAGCAACACCGACTATGCCCTCTGGCCGATCTTTGCTCCGCTCTGGATGCTGTTTTTATCGGGTTTCTGCACTTCATCGGGCTCGACTGGCGGCGGTATCAAAATGATCCGGGCACGTATCCTGTTTCAGCAATTTTTTCGTGAAATGATCATCATCATGCACCCGCGTGCAGTTTCACTGATCAAAATCGGCAGAAGCATCATTACCAATGAAATCATTTTTGCCATTCTGGGATTTTTTTTCGTCTATCTGATCAGCATCGTTCTGATGACGCTGGCGCTGACGTTAAGTGGCCTGGATGAGATTACTGCCTTCTCGGCTGCCGTCGCCTGCCTGAACAATCTGGGAGCAGGTCTGGGAGCAGTCGGTCCGGCCATGACCTATGCATCGCTCAACGACTTCCAGATCTGGCTGTGCAGCTTTGGCATGTTCCTGGGCAGGCTGGAATTTTATACGCTGATGATTGTTTTCACCCCCGCCTTCTGGCGGAGATGACGCCGCAGAATATTCAGATCGAATCGGATTGGCCGATAATGCGTTATCATAACGGGCAAAAATCTGACTGCAGCGGAAAGATAGCTTGGCAAGGAAACCTTGGAAATAAGGGGAAATCGTGACTGAAACGGCAAATGATTTAGCAGGTATCAAAGTAATGGTGGTTGATGACAGCAATACCATCCGGCGTAGCGCGGAAATTTTTCTCGCACACTCCGGCTGCGAGGTCATTCTGGCTACAGATGGATTTGATGCAATGGCCAAGGTCATCGACTGTCAGCCGGATATCATTTTTCTGGATATCGTCATGCCACGGCTGGATGGCTACCAGGCCTGTATGCTGATCAAAAAGAACCCCAGATATCAGTCTGTGCCAGTGATCATGCTCTCCAGCAAGAGCGGATTGTTCGATCGCGCGCGCGGCAGAATGGTCGGCTCTGATGAATATCTTACCAAGCCGTTTACCAAAGAAGCACTGCTCGACACGGTACGTAAACACACTTCACACCACCGGGTACCGGCCTGATACGGCTGGAAAACGATATAACAATTATCGGCCTGGTCCAATGGTTATTCAGATTCGTATCATGGCTACCGTCCCGTTCCTTCATTTCTGCTGTAATGAAGGTTAACCCGCCTCTGGCGTGGCATCCTGCACCTGTTTCCGCTCCCGTCGACCTTCACTGGTGGCTGACTCACCGGGGTTCTCTCACCCGCCTGATTCAGGATCGCTGTGAACATTTTCGTGTCGAACCTATTTTTCAGGCACTGGCAACGGCGTGTATCGATGAGCTGGAAGTCATGAACCTGCGCAGACAGACCCGGGCACTGGTACGGGAGGTTTATTTGCGCTGTAACGAAACACCGGTTGTATTTGCTCATTCGATCGTCAGAAAAGAACATTTACGAGGTGCATGGCGCGGCCTGAGCCGCCTGGGCAATCAGTCACTGGGCACCATGCTGTTTACCAACCCACTGATACAGCGCACTCCTCTTGCTTTCAAGAAACTGAAACCGCACCACCCGCTGTTCGAACGTGCCTGCAAACGACTGCAGAACCGCCCGGCCGATCTCTGGGCAAGGCGCTCGTTATTCATCCTGCAACATCAGCCGATACTCGTCACCGAGGTATTTCTGCCCGCAATCCGCAGACTCTGAGGCAGTAGTAAAATACGCCATACCTTATCCTGATCGATCCATCAGGCCCGGATACATTACTGAACCCATTCTTATGACTTCTGTAAACATGACTTTCGCGGACCGGCTTTCCGCATACACCCGGCTGATCCGGCTGGATAAACCCATCGGTATTCTGTTACTGCTGTGGCCGACATTATGGGGATTGTGGCTGGCGGCTGACGGCATGCCGGATCCGATGATTCTGGTGATTTTCGTTCTCGGTACAATTCTGATGCGCTCTGCTGGTTGCGCCATCAACGATTTTGCCGACCGGCGCATCGATCCTCACGTTTCTCGTACCCGCAACCGTCCGCTGGCGGCCGGCCTCATTACTGCACGAGAAGCATTGCTGATCGCCGCCGGATTGAGTTTGTGCGCATTCCTGCTGATACTGCCGCTCAATCTGCTGACGATCCAGCTATCCGTACCAGCCCTGTTCCTTGCAGCTTCCTACCCGTTTACCAAACGCTTTTTTGCCATGCCGCAGGCATATCTGGGTATCGCATTCAGTTTCGGTATTCCCATGGCGTTTGCAGCACAAACCGGTACCGTACCACCGCTTGCATGGTTACTGGTGCTGGCCAATCTGTTCTGGGTGATCGCTTACGATACCGAATATGCGCTGGTGGATCGCGCAGATGATCTGAAAATCGGTATCAGAACATCTGCTATTACGCTCGGTCGGTTTGATGTGGCAGGGATTCTGCTATGCCATATCATTTTCCTGAGCACCCTGACTTACGCAGGCATATTGCTGCAACGTGGCATCTGGTTTTATGGCGCCCTGCTGGTTGCATTAGGCCTGGTCATCGTTCAATACGGCATGATCCGCAAACGTGAACCTTCCCGCTGTTTCCAGGCATTTCTGCATAATAACTGGATCGGTGCAGTCATATTTGCGGGTATATTGCTGGATACGCTGCTCAGAACCGATCAATCATTCTGACGAAGATTCAGGATCAGCTCCAACCCCATTACACGCCGCTCAACTCACTTACAACCACCGGGCCTGATTTATGAAATACAAGGATTTGCGTGATTTTCTCGTACAGCTTGAGCAACGGGGTGATCTGAAGCGCGTGGATATCGAAGTCGACCCTCGCCTGGAGATGACGGAAATCTGTGATCGTCTGCTCAAACAGGCCGGTCCGGCTGTACTGTTCGAACGGCCTGCCGGACATACTATCCCGGTGCTGGGCAATCTGTTCGGCACACCGGAACGGGTGGCGCTAGGCATGGGCCAGACATCGGTTTCCGCCCTGCGTGAAGTGGGCAAGCTGCTCGCCTATCTCAAGGAACCCGATCCGCCCAAAGGACTGCGCGACGCCTGGGAAAAACTGCCGGTACTGAAGCAGGTGCTCAATATGGCACCCAAACAACTGGCCAGCGCCCCTTGCCAGGAAATCATATGGGAAGGTGCCGATGTCGATCTGGGTAAACTGCCGATCCAGACCTGCTGGCCGGGAGATGTAGCACCCCTGATCACCTGGGGGCTTACGGTGACACGCGGCCCGCATAAATCAAGGCAAAACCTGGGAATTTACCGGCAGCAGGTGATCGCTCCGAACAAAGTAATCATGCGCTGGCTGGCGCATCGCGGCGGAGCACTGGATTACCGTGATTTTTGCCAAATTTATCCGAGACAACCCTACCCTGTTGCCGTTGCACTGGGTGCTGATCCGGCAACCATCCTCGGTGCAGTGACTCCCGTTCCTGACAGCCTGAGCGAATATCAGTTCGCCGGTTTGCTGCGCGGGGCAAAAACTGAAGTCGTCAAATGCCTGACGCATGATTTACAGGTTCCCGCCAGCGCGGAAATCGTACTGGAAGGCTATATTCATCCGGATGAAATGGCAGTAGAAGGTCCCTACGGTGACCATACCGGCTATTACAACGAACAGGAAACCTTCCCAGTCTTCACGATCGAACGCATCACCATGCGCCGCAACCCGATTTACCATTCCACCTACACCGGCAAACCGCCCGATGAGCCGGCCATTCTCGGTGTAGCACTCAACGAGGTATTCGTACCGCTGTTGCAGAAACAATTCACCGAAATTACCGATTTTTACCTGCCACCGGAAGGCTGTTCTTACCGTCTTGCCGTGGTCAGCATGAAAAAGCAGTATCCCGGCCATGCCAAGCGTGTCATGTTTGGTATCTGGAGTTTCCTGCGCCAGTTCATGTATACCAAGTTCATCATCGTGACCGACGATGACATCGATATCCGTGACTGGAAAGAAGTCGTCTGGGCGATGACTACCCGGGTCGACCCGGTACGCGATACTCTGATCGTGGAAAACACTCCAATCGACTATCTCGATTTTGCCAGCCCGGTTTCAGGACTTGGCAGCAAAATGGGTCTGGATGCTACGAACAAATGGCCGGGTGAAACAACACGTGAATGGGGTCGCCCCATCGAAATGGATGCAGCCGTCAAAACCAGAATCGACCATCTCTGGCAGCGACTGCCATTCTGATCGTTCCGTTACGAGGATAAGAAGACTTTTCCTTCTCTGGAAAAGCGGAATACTGTCCATGAATACCGACTCGACTGCACATCAGACTACCCTAATGCGTATGTGAATGCGCTCCATGCTCCCCGTGATTTTTTTGTGAACCTTGCCCGGCAAGCTGCCTGCCAGTACTGATCTGATAGGTGGCATGACACGCCGTGCAACGCCCCAGCGTTTCACTCAATTGCTGCAACGTATGCTTCGTATCCTTCCCCGATTCCGCATCCTGTGCAATCCTGTCAAACGCCTGATGCATGGCCATGCCCAACTGCATGAACTGCTCGGGCAGGATGTTATCCATGTGCCCTTCCATTTTGTGCGGCATATCCGTTCCAAGTGAACGGGCATGGCGTGCGGCAGCGGCTCTGTCATCCTGCGCAAGTGCCTCCAGAATGGCACCTGTGCCGGTCAGCAACATACGCATTTCGCTCAGCAGATGATTACGCTGCATCTCATTCATGGGCAGAATCTGGCGCTGATCAACTCCATCAGCCATGGCAGCAGTCATGACAAAACCCAAAACAATTGTAAAAATTTTCTTCAAATCAACCTCCTTTATTGTGGGATGAGCCGGAAACATATCATTCTCACCACATCATGAATATTAGTAAACACCCCAGGCAAACAACCGGATGACAATACCCGCAGAAGCACCCGACAACCCACCACGTATTGCTCCCGATGTGAATCTAGTTTATCCTTTACGGCCGCGTTTGACAGGGCAAGGAGAAGTGACCGAGTGGCTGAAGGTGCACGCCTGGAAAGCGTGTGTACGGTAATACCGTACCGCGGGTTCGAATCCCGCCTTCTCCGCCATTATCGTCAATAAAATCAGTTGCTTAATAAATCCAGCAGACCATATTTAAGCATATTTGGTCATGTTTTTGCATCGGCTTTTTGGTCAACATTTTTTACGGTTGACAGACTTCACTATATAAAACCACTTTACATCATAAGAAAATCCCCTGTCATAGGAGGAGGGATGGTGGACAGGGGATGATTCTGCCAAAAAGGCAGATAACCAAGACTGGTTACATCATAATTGTCATAACGCACTCAGCCACTGATTGGTTTACTCAGTTTTATGGTAAGGCATCGATCATCCGCAACTATTTAGGGAACCTCTGAAAAACATCAGCAGACAGTCAGTTCAGGGCAAAAGCCGGTGACGCAAGTAAAGCGTAGCGAACAGCCGTAAGGTTGGCCCATAGAGCGAGGCGCTTGCGCCGAGTAAAAATTGGAGTTTATATACGTAATAAATGAGCATTTCGAGCTGACTTTTAACGCATAAATGGCAACACAGGCAGTTCTTCAGGGATTTCCTAACCATTAGATGAGAATTATGATCATACCTAAGGTAATAAAATCGAGACGGTTTCATCGAACGAAACGCAAATAATTTAATTAACATATTTCAATAACCTTGACATCATCAATTTCTCGGGCTTATAGTCTGGTCAGGTGCTGAACACACCCCTTCCTTTACCCCTGTAGCGGCAACGGCGCCCCTGAAAGGGAAACAACGCGAGTCTCTACAGGAGTGTTCAGTACCTGGGCGTTTTTCCTCAGTTTCTCAATCCACCCACCTGATTCGATATTGTTGGTTACAACAATCCTGGCTAAAACTTCCACAAGCTGTACGAGTCTCTCTATTGCAACCTCATATCAATTCGGATTCTCATATCCCGAATATAGTTAATTCCGATTAAAACTGTTTTCGCCAGGCTTTCAGAAACAACGATCAAGAATTCTCCCAAATTCCGGGAATTTTCTTTGTTATCTATCAAGCCGGTCTCATACATGCCGTTGTTTTAATTTATAACAACACCCAAAAATTTTTACTGCCATGACCCCGGCAGCCATGAGCCATGAATCGATGCATCATTGACTACAAAACCATAAAATCCGCACAACCGGAAATCATTTCCAGAATCATCGAGATCAATGAAGAATCTCCGAACTGCTTCAGGGAAATGGATCATCTGTTGCGTTCCGACCAGGTGGTTGCATCGTTCATTCTCAGAGTGGCAAATTCACCCATTTACAATCGCAGTCAGCCGATCAGGACATTACCCATTGCGATCAGTCTGCTGGGAATCAATATCATTCGTTCACTGGTCATACTGGCTTTCTCGCGTTCCGTATTTTCCAAAAGCAAGAATGCCCTGGTATGCAAACATATCTGGCACCATTCCCTGCTGACTGCCATTGCCAGTTACAACATCTGTTCTGAACTGGGAAAAGCGGAGGATTGTGAAGAGGCCTTTGTTGCCGGACTGGTTCACGATATCGGCAAGGTGCTGCTTTTTACCCACGTGCGCAAGGATTATATGGATGCGCTTACCTATGCGCTCGAGAATGCCTGCTCTAGCAAGGAAGCGGAGCAAAAATTCATGGGTACGGATCATTACCAGATCGGTGAGCAGGCAGTCAGGGAATGGAAACTCCCGCCACAGTTTCAGCTGTATGTCGGCACTGATCTGGATCAGTTATTACCCGGGCAGATCGACAATGAAATCCTGCTCTGGCTGGCAATCGCCAACAGCCTGATCAAAGGAGCCGGAATTGGTACCAACCCCTGTGACCCGGTCATCCGCAAGGAGAAGCTGATGGCTTACGGACTGAATGAAGAGTTTTCTGACCATCTGCTCGATGAAGCTTTCTTTCAGAAATTGATCAACGATGAAATCTTTCAGTTCTGCGCCCATGATCGCTGTTGACCCCCCCTCTGGAACAAGCTCGAACAAGATCGAATCACATTCTCCCGGGCACGGTCGCCCGATCATCGTTACCTCGATTGAGCATAACGTCTGGCAAGAGCTGGAACAGGAAATCGTATGTTCACTGAAACGTCTGCAATGCCCGCGTCTGCTGGATTCAACCGTACTTTTACTGCACAAACTGATTACAAACATAGTCAGAACCATGCATCGCCATGCATTCCAGCGAGCGATCGAAAATGATCTGAACATCGATATCGCCAGCAAGGACAATGTATTCGATGAACTTCTGCAGAATGAGCTGATCACGCATGGTGATCGGAATATCGAGCAATTCTGCAGAAAGAATCATTTCCAGGTCATACTGACCTTTCCTGAAGAAAAGGGCACTTTAATACGCATCGAATACCCGGAAAACTGTGACAACAGTACTTATCTGGATAGTAAACTTGCCAAAGCGATCGGATTCACACTGCTAAAACAGATCGATGGGACCACCGCACCGGGCTATCACTCCGCCAAAGTAGTGAGAGACATAGCACGGCATCACCCTCACCTGGAACAGGCGGAACATTCTGAATTACTGCTCTCTGCTGAGGAATCGGATAAAACACAGGCTATTTTCTGCAAACTGAACTACGGCATCATCGTTTTTTCCAGTGCAGGCGATATCCTGTCCATCTCCCCTGCGATTCTCAACAACCTGAAGCTGGAAGTATCACCGACTTCGGTTCACATCCTGACAGGCATCATTCCCGGCCATTTCTATAACGACGTGCTATGGGGACTTGCTCTGGAGTCCCAGGACGGGGTATTCGAGAACTACAGAATCCGCGTCAGACTGCCGCATGACAACAGCCTGTCGCTACTTTTCAATATCAGCGGTTATCGCCATCATGACATGACCATTCACACATTGTGGCAGGTCGTATCGCTGGACCATAAAGCCACCCATACACTGGCCGAAGGTTCCATCCTCAATGAAGCCCGTGTTCATAACATCACCCGTAATTACGTCCCTCAGCTGGTCGAGCAAAAAGCCCGGGAAATCGTCCGGCTGGGCGGCAATGCACTCCCCAATGAAGAATGCCGGCTCGCTGTCCTGTTCTGTGATATTGCCGGCTTTACCAGCTATGTGGAAAACAACGAAAAAGAAGAATCCGTCATTCATACGCTCAACCTGATACTCGGCAGAATCACAAAAGCCGTCAGACAGCATGAGGGAATCATCGACAAATTCATGGGTGATTGTGTCATGGCGCTGTTCAGAGAGCCCCACAAAGCCATACTGGCCGCATTGGAAATTCACAAACATTCCTACGACTTCAATAATTTGCGAATGCGTGCCGGCAAAGATCTGCTGCTCTTACGCATCGGTATCCATTGGGGCAAGGTGGTCATCGGTAATGTTGGTTCTTCTGACAGGCTCGACTGGACGACGATCGGAGATGTCGTCAATACTGCTGCCCGCCTTGAAAAAAACTGCTGTCCGGGCGCGATACTGATCAGCGAAGCACTGTACGAAACCACCGCACACATGGATCACCCTGATATCAGATTCAGTAAACCCTTTCATCTCAAACTGAAAGGAAAACGCAACAAACAGGCCGTTCGCTATGTGCAAACCGCCAGCCAGCCTCTGTTGCACGACATTTTCACCACTCATCACGCAAAAGACTGATCACATCTCTGCCTGATGCACGAACGATCAGCCGTTCCGGACACGACTCACCTGTATCGATGTCACAACGCTTCGTAACGGATTTCCACTACTTCCAGTTCTTGCGGGCCGCCCGGTGTCTGCAATGGCACCACATCTCCTTCACGTGCCTTCAGCAGTGCTTTGGCCAGCGGTGAAATCCAGCTGATCCAGCCCCGGCCCGGTTCAGCTTCATCGATACCGACGATGCTGTAAGTCTGCTCCTCGCCGCGCTGATTGCAAACCGTTACCGTCGCACCAAAAAATACCTGATCACATTCGCCGCGCTGCTTCGGATCGATGATTTCGGCGTTATCCAGACGCCTGGATAAAAACCGCAGGCGGCGATCGATTTCACGTAAACGCCGTTTTCCGTAGATGTAATCACCATTCTCCGAGCGATCACCGTTCGATGCTGCCCAGGAAACGACTTTGACCAGTTCCGGGCGTTCCACTCTCCATAATTGATCGAATTCATCCTTTAAGCGCTGATAACCTCCCGGAGTAATGTAGTTTTTTACGCCTTGCGGCAGCTGTGGGTTGCCATCCAGCTCTTCCTCACCGTCACTTTCCTTGGTAAATGCCTTACTCACACTTACATTCACTCATCATTTGTATGAACGAATACTGCTTTTGCATACACTCCCAAATTAATCTGCCTGTTATACTCAAAACCATGCAAGTCATCATTATCAGCGGGTTATCCGGTTCGGGAAAATCGATCGCACTCAAAGTCCTGGAAGATTCAGGCTACTACTGTGTCGATAACCTTCCCGCGTCATTGCTTGTCGTTCTCATCAACCACCTGCAAACGCAGCAGCACGCTTACGTTGCGGTCGCCATCGATATGCGCAGCGGCGAGAACATTACTGTTCTGCCCTGGCAGCTCAAAATGATCGACAAAAGCATCCAGATAAAATTCATATTTCTGGAAGCACGTACTGAGACGCTGATGCAGCGCTTTTCCGAAACCCGTCGCAGACACCCCCTGAGCGATAAAAATATTACCCTGGAAGAAGCCATCCGGCGTGAACGTGAAGCTCTGGCCACATTGACAGGGTTGGGACATCATATCGATACCAGTTCTCTCAGGCCCAATGCGCTGCGGGCCTTTATCAAGGATTTCATTGCAGACAGCCGAAGCCCCTCTCAATTGACACTATTGTTCCAGTCGTTCGGCTACAAACACGGTATTCCGCTGGACGCTGATCTGGTATTCGACATACGTTGTCTGCCTAATCCTTTTTACGATCCGCAACTGAAGGAATTGACCGGGCACGATCCCGAAGTCATCCGCTTTATGGAATCTCAGCCGGATGCCTCAAAAATGCTCAGAGATATCAGCAGTTTTCTGGGTACCTGGCTACCTGCTTACATACGGGATAACCGGGCCTATCTCACGGTTGCCATCGGTTGTACCGGGGGACAGCACCGCTCGGTTTATTTTGCAGAAAAGCTCGCACTGCACTTCCATGACAGCGCCCATGTTCTGGTGCGTCATCGCGGCCTGGCGGAATACAAGCCGCACTACGCCCGCAGATAATCTTCTTTCCTTCCCAGCCAGCGCTGCATGTGGCACTGCGCCGCCAGCGGATGATCGCGCAGCATGTCCTCGGCAACATTGCGTGCCATTTCAAGCAGATCGATATCCTCTTCCAGATTGGCAAATCGCAGCAGAGGCACACCACTCTGACGGGTGCCGAGGAACTCCCCAGGCCCGCGCAGCAACAGATCCTGACGCGCGATTTCGAATCCATCACGATGTTCGAAAATGATCTGCAACCGTTTACGTGCCACTTCGGACAACGGCTGCTGATACATCAGGACACACACACCGGTGGCCGATCCACGACCGATCCGCCCACGCAGTTGATGCAGTTGCGACAATCCCATACGCTCAGCATGCTCGATCACCATCAGCGAAGCATTCGGCACATCCACCCCTACTTCGATCACAGTCGTGGCAACCAGCAATTGTACTTCTCCCTGACTGAATTCCGCCATGATCACAGATTTTTCATCGCTGTCGAGCCGGCCGTGAATGAGAGCAATTCTGAGATCAGGAAAAGTCTGGCTCAACGTTTCATAGGTTTCCACCGCCGTTTTCAACTGCAATGCCTCTGATTCCTCGATCAGCGGGCAGACCCAGTAAGCCTGGCGACCAGCCAGACAAGCTTCACGGATACGCGCAACGATTTCCTCGCGCCGGCTGCTGTCGATCAATCTGGTTACCACCGGTGATCTGCCAGGCGGCAGCTGATCGATGACAGAAACATCCAGATCAGCGAAATAGCTCATGGAAAGTGTTCGTGGAATCGGTGTGGCACTCATCATCAGCTGATGCGGTATCACCTCCTCATCTCCGCCTTTCATACGCAGTGCCAGCCGCTGACCAACACCGAAACGGTGCTGTTCATCGATGATCACCAACCCAAGGCACTTGAACTGGACCGCCTCCCGGAACAACGCATGTGTTCCGATGACAAGCATAGCCTCACCCGTTGCTGTTCTTTCCAGCTCCTGATTGCGCAGGCTTTTCTTCTGGCTGCCGGACAACCAGCCCACCCCCACACCAAGGGGAGTCAACCAGTCGGATAGTTTGCGGAAATGCTGCTCGGCCAGAATTTCTGTAGGCGCCATGACAGCGACCTGATAACCGTTTCCGATCGACTGCAAAGCAGCCAGTGCTGCCACGATCGTTTTGCCGCTGCCTACATCTCCCTGTAACAGCCGCTGCATGGGATAAGGCTGCGCAAGATCCTTGCTGATTTCAGTCACCACTTTGCATTGCGCGTCAGTCAGACCGAATGGCAGTACCTCCAGCAATGCCTGCTGCAAGCCGGTCTGCTGCTGCAGAACAGGTGCCTGCTGACTGCGGCGCTGGTGATAATGACAACGCATGGAGAGTTGCTGCGCCAGTAATTCGTCGAACTTGATCCGAAACCAGGCCGGATGGGAGCGTTGCTGCAAGGATGTGATCGACACCCCGGCAGGTGGACAATGAAGTATGGACAAACTGTCCTCGAATGCAGGGAACTGACAAGCAGATAATATCGTTGCCGGCAGGGTTTCCTGCAGAAGCCGTTTTGCACGTAATCGTTCAAAAGCCTGCATGATCAGCCGGGCAAGGGTACGTTGCGGCAGCCCGGCCATTCCCGGGTAAACCGGTGTCAGCGTATTCGCCAGCACCATACTGCCACGCACTACCCGGCATTTCGGGTGCACCATTTCCACCCCGTGGAATCCGGCCCGTACTTCACCCAGTACGCGCAGCCGCGTGCCCGGTGACCAGGCGGTTACCTGACTGGCATAAAAATTGAAAAAACGCAGATAAAGCGTACCGCTATCGTCATCCACCCGGCAAACGAGCTGCCGCCGCGGGCGGACCAGCACTTCCTGCTCGGCAACGACCCCTTCTACCTGTACTGTACTTCCAGGAACGGCCTGGCTAATGGGCAACAGCCGTGTTTCATCCTCATAACGCAGCGGCAGGTGCAAAACCAGATCGAAATCACTGAACAGGCCAAGTTTCTCGAGCTTCTTGCGTAAAGCCTCATCCAGTGAGTCGAAAAAATGAGCAGCCAACGGGAAAATGATGTGAATGGGAAACCAGCGTCATTTATCCAGCACGACGACAGCATCCATCTCCACCAGTGCATCACGCGGCAATGCTGCCACACCAATGGCTGCACGTGCGGGATACGGCTGGCTGAAATGCTTGCCCATGATTTCATTGACCCGGGAGAAATTGCTCAGGTCGGTCAGATAAACGTTCAGTTTGACCACATCGCCCAAACTGCCGCCACTGGCAGCGATCACTGCCTTGAGATTGGCAATGACCTGCTCGATCTGCGCATCGACCCCCGCCACCATTTCCATGCTGACCGGATCGAGCCCGATCTGGCCGGAAAGGTAAACGGTCTCCCCGCCCGTCACGCGAACAGCCTGTGAATAGGTGCCGATTGCCTGCGGGGCATCATTGGTCTGGATAATAAATTTGCTCATTCTGACTCCCTGGATAGTACGATAGAATAAAATGTCTGGCGCCCGCACAGGCAGGCAGCGTCTCAATTCTCGATAAAGTATAAATTCATGCAGAAACTCGTCATTCACGGAGGAGCTAAGCTCCAGGGTGAAATCAGTATTTCCGGTGCCAAAAACGCAGCCCTGCCGGTATTGTGCGCATCGCTGCTGACTGCCGATACATTTACCATCCAGAACCTCCCGCATCTGCGGGATATCACCACCATGCTGGCACTGCTCGAACAGATCGGTGTGCGCATTTTAACAAATGACCCGGATACAACAGAACTGTCTGCTGCCAGCATTACCAATCCGACCGCTTCTTACGACATGGTCAAAACCATGCGTGCCGCCATCCTCGTACTGGGTCCGCTGCTGGCACGAACCGGGCAGGCATATATTTCACTGCCGGGCGGCTGCGCAATCGGCATGCGTCCGGTAGATCAGCATATCAAAGGACTGCAGGCCATGGGAGCGGACATCAGTATCGAACAGGGCTACATCCGTGCCCAGGCCGGACGCCTTTCGGGTACGCGTATCGTCATGGATCTCGTTACCGTCACCGGCACCGAGAATCTGATGATGGCCGCCACGCTCGCCTCCGGTACCACCATCCTGGAAAATGCCGCGCGTGAACCTGAAGTAGTCGATCTGGCAGACTGCCTCATCAGTATGGGAGCAAAAATCGAAGGGGCAGGCAGTGACATCATCGTCATCGAAGGGGTGGATCACCTGCATGGCTGTTCACATACTGTCATGCCTGATCGCATCGAGACCGGCACATTCCTGACTGCTGTCGCTGCCTGCGGGGGTGACATCACCCTGACCCGGACACGCGCAGATACACTCGATGTCGTACTCGGTAAACTGATCGAGACTGGTGCGGCCATCGATACGGGTGAAGACTGGATCCGCCTGCGCATGCAGCACCGGCCACAGCCGGTCAGTCTGCGTACCGCACCCTATCCGGCTTTTCCCACCGATATGCAGGCGCAGTTCATGGCGCTGAACAGCATTGCTGACGGGACCTCTGTCATGACGGAAACGATTTTCGAAAACCGCTTCATGCATGTACAGGAGCTCAAACGTCTGAATGCGGATATTCAGGTCGAAGGTAATACTGCGATCGTGCATGGCATTCCCCAACTCGATGGCGCCAGTGTGATGGCAACTGATTTGCGTGCCTCCGCCTGCCTGATCATCGCCGGGCTGGTTGCGCAGGGAGAAACTATCGTCGACCGGATCTATCACCTGGATCGGGGTTACGAACGAATCGAACGAAAACTGGCACAGGCAGGTGCACAAATCAAACGCATAAATTAAAAAACCCCCGTATTACGGGGGTCTGAAACTGGCAGTTCGTCGTCGAATCAGTTCAGCAGTGATGGCGGGTTGTAGCTGATCACGATGGTAGCCAGACGTTTGTTCAGGCCCATGACCGGCACGACCAGCAATTTCCTGTTATCCACGTCGGATTTGATAGTGATGGTCTGCAGACCAAGAACATCTTTAGGATAAAGACTCGAAGCCTCTTCACTCTCCAGTCTTTTATCGGTGGATACCAGCAGCTTGCCTTCATCACTGATCAATACAACGCGCTCGGTATCTTTCGTCTTGACGAGTTCGGTCAGATACTGGTCGATCTGGTCCAGATTGTTACGGATCAGCTCGCCACGCACTGCCCAAGCCAGCACCTGACCAAAGCGTTCCTCTTCCTTTTTGTACTGGCTGTCGGCATATTCACGCGCTTTTTTGACCAACTCCTTACTCTTTTCCTCAAGCTGCTGCGCGATCTGAGCCTGCCCTTTTTCCAGCCGTGACTCAGCCTGGTTTACAGCAATCTGCTTCCAGATGAACACCAGCAGCAATATGCCCAGAAAAACCAGTAATGACCATGAAGGCAACTGTTTGTGCTGCAGGTCGGCAATTGGCGCAAACTTCTTGCCCAGAATATTGAGTAATGAAGCGGGCTTGGTCCATTCGACCTTGTCTTTGGACTGGTCGCTCTCGTTCTGCGTGTATTGATCCGACATGAATTGCTCCTTCGTTAATGAGTGACTCGATGAAAGGCGCTAATTATCCACCATTCCCTTTTCCAGGGAAAGCAGTGCTGCCAATAACCAGCCCCTATTATGCATACGTGTTGCAAAATCTGCCAGTCGATTCTTTCCGGGTTGCGGGTAAAATACAGGGTTTCAACAAACGACAGACATTTCCGTGGAAAAAGATAAAAAAACCTGGTCGGGACGTTTCAGTGAACCGGTTGCGCAACTCGTACAACGCTATACCGCATCGATCGGATTCGACTACCGACTGGCCGAATATGACATCCAGGGCTCGCTCGCACACGCCCGTATGCTGGCTGCCACCGGCATCATCCAGCCCGCTGATCTGGCCGCCATTGAACAGGGGCTGGCACAAATCCGTGAAGAAATCAGTAAGGGTGAGTTCGAATGGCAACTCGAACAGGAAGATGTCCATCTGAACATCGAACGGCGTTTGACTGCGCTGACCGGAGATGCTGGAAAGAAATTACATACTGCCCGCTCACGCAACGATCAGGTGGCCACCGACATCCGACTCTACCTGCGCACCGCGATCGACGAAATTATCGATCTCATCCACACGCTGCAATATGTACTGCTGGATCTGGCAGAACAGCAAGCCGCCACGATCATGCCCGGATTCACTCATTTACAGGTGGCTCAGCCTGTTTCGTTCGGACATCATCTGCTTGCCTACCATGAAATGCTGCAGCGTGACGGGCAGCGCCTGCAAGATTGCCGAAAGCGCGTCAATCAACTGCCGCTGGGCGCTGCCGCTCTGGCCGGCACCAGCTATCCCGTCGATCGGGCAATGGTTGCGCATGAACTGGGATTTGATGATATCTGCCACAACTCGCTGGACGCCGTTTCCGACCGTGACTTCGCGATCGAGTTCTGTGCCTGCGCTGCACTCATCATGATGCACCTCTCCCGCCTGTCAGAGGAGCTGATACTCTGGATGAATCCGGCCTTCGGTTTCATCCGGCTGGCAGATCGGTTCTGCACCGGCTCGTCGATCATGCCACAAAAGAAAAATCCTGATGTGCCTGAACTGGTACGCGGAAAAACCGGTCGCATCAACGGCCATCTGGTCGCGCTGCTGACCTTGATGAAATCCCAGCCGCTGGCCTATAACAAAGATAATCAGGAGGACAAGGAGCCTCTGTTCGATACGGTCGATACCCTGAAGGACACCCTGACCATTTACGCCGACATGCTGGCCGGGCTGCACGTCAACCCGGAAGCCATGCGCCAGGCTGCACTGCGCGGTTACGCAACGGCCACCGATCTGGCCGATTATCTGGTCAAAAAAGGGATACCGTTTCGCGATGCGCACGAAGCAGTCGCCCAGGCAGTCCGTTTCGCAGAAAGCAAGGCATGTGATCTGAGTGAACTCTCGCTTGCAGATTTGCGACAATTTTCCGAAGTCATCGAACAGGATGTCTTCGCGGTATTGACGCTGGAAGGTTCCCTGCAAAGTCGCAATCATCCTGGCGGCACTGCCCCGGAACAAGTGCGTGAAGCCATCTGTCGTGCCCGGTCACAGTTACCCGGCTAAGCTGGAGACAGAACGCGGGATGAAACAGGAATTTCTGCACACCGCCTCCTCTTTGTGGACAACCGTGGCTGCACAGATTTCACGACACACCGGACAGACATTTGTCCCGGAAAGCCTCACCCCGATCGGTGGAGGTTGTATCAATCAGACCTTCTGCATCCGTGATCACGAACGGCAATACTTCGTCAAATTGAACAAAATCGGAAATCTGGCCATGTTCGAAGCCGAAGCAGCGGGACTGGGAGAAATACTCGATTCTGCCAGCCTGCGTGTCCCTCAACCACTTTGCTGCGGAAGTCATCACGATGATGCCTGGCTGGTACTGGAATTCATCGATCTTCAGAACCGGGGAAATGCAGCTGCACTAGGCATCGGGCTGGCAAACATACACCGGCACACCGCGGAAACATTCGGCTGGATACGCGACAACACGATCGGCTCGACCCCCCAGAGAAACGCCACCGCCAGCGACTGGATTTCGTTCTGGCGACAACACCGGCTGGGTTATCAGTTGAATCTCGCTCGCAAAAATGGCCACACCGGTTCACTGCAATCACTGGGGGAACGTCTTCTGTCCGAATTTCAACATTTCTTTACCGATACCCTGCCACTCCCGTCACTACTGCATGGCGATCTGTGGGGAGGCAACTACGCTTTCGATCAGGATGGGCAGCCCGTCATTTTCGACCCGGCCGTTTATTACGGCGACAGGGAAGCAGATCTGGCGATGACGGAACTGTTTGGTGGCTTCCCGCCCGATTTCCAGGCTGCCTATCGCGATGCCTGGCCAGTGGAAACCGGCTATGCCACCCGCAAGCAGCTCTATAACCTTTACCACATCCTCAATCATCTCAATCTGTTCGGGCCGCAGTATCTGAGCCAGGCGGAAACCACCATGAAAAAATTACTGGCCGAACTTTATTGATGAGCAGACCTACCCGTGTAATCACGTTCATTGTCAAGCAGCAACAGTCACAATAAAATGACCCAAGTAACGAGAAAGGAGATATTTGCCACAAACCAACGCTTTTACCAGCGCTTTTCAGCACCAGTAACCCGTCATCACCGGACTGCACCAGCCATGTGCAACCTCAGGCACAACCAGAAAACATAGCGCAAATGACGGGCAACCCCCATTTACCAACGGTGGATCATGCTGCAATACCCGGGTTGCGGCAGATATTCATCAACCAAACAAGGATCATCAACTATGAGCACGACCAATATCCTCAAGCACCTTGCCAATCTGGAAAAACATCTCGCAGAGGAACATCCGGATAATCCGGTCCTGACCAAAGCCGTCCACAGCTTCAGAAAACTGGATGGTGTCGCCCAGGCGCTCGGATTACTGGAGCTGAACGAGTCATACGCCACCTATGTCACCTGGTGGCCGATGATTGCAGTGCTGGGCACTTTCTCGTCGGGCAAATCGACTTTCATCAATTCCTATCTGAATATGACGCTGCAGCGCACCGGCAATCAGGCGGTCGACGATAAATTCACCGTGATCTGTTACAGCCGCCACGATGAAATCAAAACACTCCCCGGTGTGGCACTCGATGCCGATCCGCGCTTCCCGTTCTATCAGATCAGCCATAGCATCGACGAAATTGCAGAAGCCGGACCACAGCGCATCGATGCCTACATTCAGCTCAAAACCTGCCCGTCGGAACAGATTCGCGGCAAAATCCTGATCGATTCCCCGGGATTTGATGCAGACAGCCAGCGTACTTCCACCCTGCGCCTCACTCAGCACATCATCGATCTGTCCGACCTGGTGCTCGTCTTCTTCGATGCACGCCACCCGGAACCCGGTGCCATGAAAGACACGCTCGAATATCTGGTCGCCGCCACCATCAATCGCCCGGATGCCAACAAGTTTCTGTACATACTCAACCAGATCGATGTGACGGCAAAAGAAGACAATCCCGAGGAAGTCATCTCCGCCTGGCAACGTTCACTGGCTCAGGCCGGCTTGCTGGCTGGGCGTTTCTACCGGATTTATGACAAGGATGCAGCCACCCCCATCGAAAATCCGCAAATCCGGGAACGTTTCGAACAAAAACGCGAGGAAGATCTGGCAGATATCAGCACACGCATGCAACAAATCGAAATCGAACGCTCGTACCGCATTGCCGCCATGCTCGAACAAACAGCCAACACCATCGAAAACCAGGTCATCGGTAAACTGGAAACTGCACTCGATCAGTGGAGAAGCCAGGTACTCACACTCGACGGCATACTGGTAGGCCTGCTGGCAGCATTGACAGGAATAGCACTGACCGTTACGGACAGCTGGCATCTGCTCAAGGAATGCATCGACGGGATTTCTGCCGGTGGCATATTGCCGATCATCACCATCATGCTTCTGCTGGGAGTCATCGGCTATATTCACTTTGCCGTGCGTAAAAGTGTCGCCCGCAGCATTCTGAAACAGCTCCCGCAGGAATTCGGACACGATCACAATGCAGCCAAGCAATTCAGCCGCGCCTTCAGTAAAAGCACGGCCGGTTACCGCCCCATGTTCCTGAAGAAACCGGCTGGCTGGAATGGTACAAATCGTCGCATCCTGGCTGAAGTCAAGGAAGATGCCAACGATTACATCCAGATGCTGAACGACCAGTTCACCGATCCGTCCGGTCATCTGGAGCAGGAACAGAACCAACCTGCCACCGAACAAGCCTGAGCGATCGATCACCCGACACCCTCTGCCCGCAACAGTGGCAGAGGGTTGTTTTTTTCAGCCAACCATGTCATTCCAGGGCGAAATCACCCATCTATCCCAGAAAGGGCTGGGAGTCGTACGGCACCCGGAGAACGGGCTCTCTTACTTCGTTGCCGGCACCTGGCCTGGAGATAGGGGGGAATTCGAAATAACCGATCGCGCCCTGAACAACAGAAAATACGGTTATGCCCGTCTGATTCGCCTCATTCAGTCTTCCCGTCATCGTAAAACACCTGAATGCCGGTTTCTCGGTTTCAGCAGCAATGATTGCTCCGGCTGCCCGTGGATGATTGCGGATTACGACAGCCAGCTGGAACAGAAAAAAAACCGGTTTCTCTACGCCATGCACAGAGCTGGCTTCGATCCCGCTGATCTGAACATCGGAGCGGTACAGCCTTCTCCGGATCTGTTCGGCTATCGCAACCGTTTTCAGGTCAAAACAGATGGTGAAAAACTGGGCTTCGTGGCCGAGGGATCGCATCATATCGTCCCGATCGAAGACTGTCTGATTCTCAATCCTGCCTGCCGGCAACATCTGCAAACCCTGCGCAAGCACCTGCCCAGCCGCGAATGGAATCCGGCACCGGGCGACGACTGGAATTTCATCGATCTGGACGATCAATCACCGGCAGAACCGGTACTGCTCAACCGGAAACAACCTTTCCGACAAGGCAATGATGCACAGAATCAATGGATGAGATCGTGGCTGAAATACGCACTCGAACAGCACGGTCACTCGCACAAAATCGTCGAATTATTCTGCGGTTCAGGCAATTTCACTGAAGTAATCGCGCAAACCGGATGCCCAGAGATACTGGCTTATGAAGCTGATCCGCAGGCAATCACCGTTCTCCGGCAAAAAAATCTGCCCGGCGTAGATGCCAGAACGGCTGACCTCTACCACCCCTTCATCTGGAAGATTCTCAAAAAGAATGTGCAGGATGCTGGCATCCTGGTGCTCGACCCGCCCCGCTCCGGGCTGAAAACCCTGCGCGGATTCTTCGAAACCTTCACTTCACTTGAAACCATCTGCTACATCTCCTGCGATCCCGTAACCTTCGCACGCGATGCCTGGACATTCTGCAAAAACGGATGGAGCTTCAGCGATATTCAGCTCGTGGATCTGTTTCCTCATACTCCGCATATCGAAATCATGGCCACGTTTCACAAACACCAGGAACATACTGCAAAAGGAAGCAAACGATAGCGCGGCAAGGTAGAACCCGGCGGGGAAGGCTCAGTTGCAGTAAACGAGCATCCCAATGCCTGATTCCAATTCAGTATGGCTGGATACAGCAATTCCTCAGGACTTTCCTAAACTATTCCATCCGTTTGCCGAAGAAACTTCAATACCCCTCCGGAGCATCGGCTCTGGAGCAGATCAGAACCCCCAATCAATCAGGACGGATACAAAAGATGACGATACAGCCGGAAAATTTTCGCAAACTGACTGAATGGGCTCAATTTCTCAGTGAAGTGGAAATTCCCGTATTGCGTAAAACTGCCAACGATCTGGCAGCATTGAGAGAACAGGAGCCCAATCCCAGTGCACGTAACGTCGCTCGCATCATCAGGCATGACCCGCTCATGACCGTAAAGCTGTTGCGCCATCTGCAACAACACAAGCATAAGCGGCAGCAGCAGGAAATCGTGCAGGTCGAACAGGCACTGATCATGCTGGGTGTGGAAAACGCACTCGATCAGGTTGTCGCTGAACCTCTCGTGCAACATTTACTGCAACAGCGCCCCGCTGCACTGGTCAACCTGCTGCAACGGATACACCGTGCGCATATTGCCTCCAACTATGCACTTGAATGGGCCATACGCCTGTACGACACTCATTTCGAGGAAATTCGTATCGCCGCACTGTTGCACGACATCACTGAAATGCTGCTGCGCTGCTTCGTTCCTGACAAAATGCTCGAAATCGATGCCCTGCAACGACAGGACAGCACACTGCGCAGCGCCACCGTTCAAAAAACGATATTGGGCTTCACGGTATACGATCTGCAAGCTACGCTGATAGAAGCCTGGGCACTGCCAGAACTGCTGATCATGCTGATGGACAAAAAGCATATCGCCCATCCACGAGTTCGTAATGTCGTACTGGCGGTCAACCTTGCACGACATAGCGCCCATGGCTGGGATGATGCTGCCCTGCCGGATGATTATGCTGAAATCGGTGAACTGCTGCGCATCACGCCGAATGATGCCAGGACATTGGTGCACGCCCGCTACTGACGCCACTGAAGGATACCATCTCCAAGATTGGGAACACGGTACTTCATTCTGGTAAAGTTGATACGCTGAAAAATCCGGATCCTGATTTTCAGTCTCTTTGTAAATGCCGACAGGTATGAAACAATCCAACCCATCAATTACGAAGGTACCAGATCACCGCTACTTGCCACACTCCATTTGCGGTTAAAGAGAGAGTATCACGACCTCACGAGGTAATTCCTTACCCCGCACCGCTCCTTGATGAAATAAGAACTATCTTGGAAATGGGCAGAAAGCAGGTGATAACAGGGCAATCTCATACACGGACAGCCTGTTTACCTGCGCCGACCAGTCTCGCCAATATTCGTCTGGCCATATCCTGCAACGGGACGATTTCATCGACAGCGCCAAGGGTAATAGCTTCTTTGGGCATACCAAACACCACGCAACTGGTTTCATCCTGCGCCAGATTATAGGCACCTGCATGATGCATATCGAGCATTCCCGCGGCACCATCCTTGCCCATCCCCGTCAGAATCACGCCGACAGCATTTTTCCCGGCGCAATGGGCCGCAGACTGAAACAGTACATCCACTGATGGGCGGTGGCGGTTGACCGGATCTGTTTGACTCAATTCGGTCACATAGTTAGCACCGCTTTTCTTCAGCAGGAGATGGGAATGACCCGGTGCGAGATATGCATGACCCGGCAGCACCCGCTCGCCTCCTTCGGCCTCCTTGACCCGGATTTTGCATAACCGGTCGAGCCGCTCGGCAAAGGAACGGGTAAACCCTTCCGGCATATGCTGAGTAATCAGTATACCCGGACAATCCGGCGGCAAATGAATCAGCACATCTTTGATGGCCTCGGTACCGCCAGTAGATGCCCCAATGATGATCAGCTTTTCGGTAGAAATACCGTGATGCCGCGGCATCTGTACAATACTTCCACTTGCAGCACCATTGCTGGCAACGGGTTCCAGACGATGGATACGTGCCGTGCTGGCAGTACGAATTTTTCCTGTAATTTCATCTGTGTAGGCTTCGAGGCTATTGCGGATATCCATCTTTGGTTTGGCAACAAAATCAACGGCCCCCAGTTCCAGCGCCCGAAAGGTTACTTCTGATCCCCGCTCAGTCAGTGTCGATACCATCACCACCGGCATGGGCCGCAATCGCATCAGTTTCTCCAGAAATTCCAGGCCATCCATCTTTGGCATTTCCACATCCAGCGTCAGTACATCCGGATTCAATGTCCGGATCATTTCACGCGCCACTATCGGATCCGGGGCCGCACCAATCACCTCCATATCCGGCCGGGCATTGATGATCTCGGTCAGTAATTTGCGAATCAGGGCTGAATCATCAATGATAAGTACACTGATCTTTTTCATGAGCTCCTCCTCAATTTTCACGCGTACCTGGCTGTATTGCAGACTGCGCTACAGACAGCAGTAACCGGCTGTAATTCTGCTCGCGCTCGACAATGGTATCGTTACGCGATACATATAATTTCTTCTGCAACACTCGGCCGTTTTTGGGGAAAAAATGGATCTTGCGTGGATGATTACCTTCCAGATCTGCCGCCAGAATTGGAATCCCCCGTTCCGCCAGATATTTTTTGACAAACCGGGTATTCTGCGAACCGATCATTGATGACACCATGGCACGCTGCACATTACCCCCTCCAAATACCTTGGAAACCAGATTCTCCTTGTGTGCCCCGTTTCTGAGCAGCTCGCGAATCAGGATATCCATTGCATAGCCACCGAAACGCGCGCATTCCACCTGAAGTCCCTGGTCATCTTCGCCTCTAGGCAGCATAAAATGATTCATTCCGCCCACGCCGCTCTGACCGTCATAAATACAGGCTGAAACGCAGGAACCCAGTACTGTACTCAGCACCATATTCCGAGTGGTCACAAAATATTCTCCCGGCAGCAGTTTGACCGCTTCCGTATTCAGGCGCTGATCGAAATAGAAATTTGAAGCAAACTGAGGATTAACCATAGCAAGGCAGAGCTACCCGATAATTTATCAAATCTGTTTTTGGTACAGAGATTGGCATAGCCCTGATTCTGCTGCCTATTTCTTAACTGGCTTATAAACAGTGCGATCAATGAGCCTGATCAGGTCGGAAGCATGCTGGAACACTTCCGAGTGGCCCATGAACAGCAGTCCGTCACGATCAAGCAACGGTACAAATTTCTGCAAAATCCGATACTGCGTCGGCTTATCAAAATAAATCATGACATTACGGCAGAAAATCGCATCAAGAGGTCCGCGCATCGGCCACTTGGGATCCAGCAGATTAAATGGCCTGAATGTAACCAAGTCACGCAATTCCTGTCGCACCCGGGCATAGCCTGAGGTACTGCTTTTCCCTTTGAGAAAAAATCTTCTGATTCTCTCAGAGGACATGGATTCCAGCCTGTCGAGGGGATAAACGCCCTCACGCGCTGCTGCCAGCACTTCGGTATCAATGTCGGTGGCAAGGATACGGACAGGGGGTTTCATTGAATTAAAGGTTTCCACCATGGTCATGGCCATCGAATAAGGTTCTTCCCCGGTAGAAGCCGCGCTGCACCAGAGTTTCACCGTGTGGCCAGGCTGACGTTTCTTCACATGCTCGGCCAGCATTGGAAAATGGTGAGCTTCCCGGAAGAACGATGTCAGATTGGTGGTCAGCGCATTGGTGAATGACTCCCACTCTACATCCTCGCTATCTCTTTCCAGGCGCTGCAAATAGTCGTTGAAATTGTTCGTCCCGGTTGCGCGCAGACGTTTCGAAAGACGGGTATACACCATCTCCTGACGATTCTCGGCCAGTGCGATGCCGGCGCGCGCATAAATCAGCTTTTTCACACATTCGAAGTCATGTGAGGAAAACGCGTACTCACGTGTATTGTGTTCACCCGAAGCACGTGCATTCATGGCAGATGACCGTCAGGTGAACAGAACCTGCTACCTGTCATCACCGTAATGATGACAGGCAGGGAATCCCCCCCCCACCTTACTTCGCGCACCTCTGCCACTTCAGGTTGTACGACCCCGGATTCCGTCATCGTGTATTGCATGTCTTTCCTCCCGTCATCAGCCCCGAATTTTGTCTTCGCAAGACCGCAAGTGCCGTTTAGCCGCAAATAAAGCGTGGTGAATAACGATTCAATGTCTCTATTACCGCCGCTACCGGATTGCTTCACGCCGATGGCACTCGCAAAAACGGCCAGGATTGAGCCAAGACGAATATTTTCATCGATCGGTGTCATCAACAAGATCCGGTTTCAAAATTCTTCCCATCCCCCTTCGGTGCCGGCGGAAACCGATGCAACAGAGCTTCTGGTAGCTGCTTTCTTCCGGTTTCGGGTTTGTGGCAAGCGCTCGACGTTGGTTGCCCGGTTAGGGCTGCGCCGTTCGACGGATGGCGGGTTGTCCGTATGAGCTGCAGCCATTCCATGCTCCAGCTTGAACGCCGCTACTGCACGCGACAGTTGTTCTGCCTGTTCGCGCATGGATTCGGATGCAGCTGCCGCCTCTTCCACCAGCGCCGCATTCTGTTGCGTGATCTCATCCATTTGTGAAATGGCCTGATTGACCTGTTCGATCCCCAAGCTCTGCTCATGGGAAGCAGCCGAAATCTCGCCCATGATGTCGGTCACACGCTTGACTGACAGCACCACTTCTTCCATCGTCCTGCCAGCCTGATCCACCAGCTGGGTGCCGTCTTCCACCTTGTGCACCGAATTGCTGATCAGTCCCTTGATTTCCCGCGCCGCTGCCGCAGAACGTTGTGCCAGGGTGCGTACTTCAGTCGCCACTACGGCAAACCCGCGTCCCTGTTCACCGGCACGCGCTGCTTCCACCGCCGCATTCAGTGCCAGAATATTGGTCTGGAAGGCAATGCCGTCGATCACGCTGATGATGTCGACAATCTTCTTCGAGCTGTCGTTGATCGCGCTCATGGTCTGTACCACCTGACTGACGACCTCACCGCCTTTCACGGCCACATCGGAAGCCGAAGCCGCCAGCTGGTTGGCCTGGCGAGCATTGTCCGCGTTCTGTTTTACCGTCGAAGTCAGTTCCTCCATGCTGGCAGCGGTCTTCTCCAGGTTGGCTGCCTGCTGTTCGGTACGTTGTGAAAGATCGGTATTCCCATCGGCAATCTCTTTCGAAGCTGTGGTGATCAGTCCGGCTGCATCCTTGATCTGTCTGACAATGCTGGCAAGTTGATCCACGGTCGAATTCGAATCATCTTTCAACTTGCCCAACATACCTTGATAGTCATGGGTAATGTGCATGGTCAGGTTACCCTGTGCCAGAGCCTCCAGCATGGTAGCCATCTCATCTAACCCTTGTGAAGTGCTCTCCATCAGCCGATTGATTCCTTCTGCCAGTTGCCGAAAAAAACCTTCCTTACCAGCCAACACCAAACGCTTGCTGAAGTCACCCGCCACACCCGCCTGAACGATTTCCATGACTTCCTTTTCGACTGTCAGCTCCTGAGTACGGTCACGCCATTCAACCACAGCACCTGCCCGTTCACCCGATTCGCTGGTAACCGGCATCAACAGCAGTGAATACGTCCGCTCTCCGATTCTGACGTTATCGATCTGTTGCTGCCCGGCCAGATCTCTCAATCGACTTTGCAATGATTCGCATACATCCACTTCATTGGCTTCATTGACCAGAATTTCCTGCACCATCCGGTTCATGAAAATGATCGTTCCGGTGTTATCAGCAATCATGACCGCAGAAGTTGCGATATCCAGCGCATTACGTACCCGCAGATTCTCGATGTTCATCCGCTTGGTTTCGGTGAAATCGATCCCCGCACGAATCTGCATGGATTTTAGTGCTTCGGTCAGCCGTCCGATTTCATCATTACGATCGAGGAGGATCTGGCTGGTGTAATCACCCTGCGCCATTTTGTCCAGATGATGAATCATGGTATCCATCGGCTGGCGGATACAGCGATACAGCAGCACGCCCATTCCAACTGCCAGACAGACACTCAACCCCATCCCGGCAAACGCCAGATTCAGCTGGCCCTGCATCATCAGCCAGGCAGAACCCGCCATGACCAGCAAAGGTACCGCACCAAACCCGGTGATCCGTGTTTTCAGGCTGAGATGGCGGAATTTCTCGCGCAATGACCCCAGCCAGTTATCTGCCACTACCTCTCCGGCAACGATTCGCACCTTTGCCATACCCTCACGCATCTGGCGATAGAGTGTCTCGGCTGCCTGAATCTGATCACGCGATGGCTTGCTGCGCACAGACATGTGTCCGGTCACCTTGCCATGTTCCCTGATGGGTGTCACATTGGCATATACCCAGTAACAGCTGCCATCCTTGGAACGATTTTTGACCATACCGCTCCACGGCCTGCCCCGTTTGAGCGTATTCCAGAAATCTGCAAAGGCTTCCGGCGGCATATCCGGATGGCGGATGATGTTATGCGCCTGTCCGACCAATTCCTGCTCTGTAAAGCCACTCATTCGGATGAAGGGTTCATTGATATAAGTAATGACCCCCTTGGGTGTCGTCATGGAAACGAGAAACTCTCCATCCCGCATTTCCCGTTCCACATTGGTAACCGGCATATTGACTCGCATGATCTCGCTTTCTTGGTAAGTTACGTTATTGACAGAAATACTGTTTTATCGGCATCAGCCGGATTGATTGGCGTTCTCCTCCTTCATATAAAAAATATTGCAGGCTGTACAATTCAAAATTTTGTCTTTGCAAGTCATGTAGTCACGTGGCAATCCAGTGCTGCTGCTACCGGACTGCTTCATGCTCAAATTATTTTGTAGTGACGAATGTTTTATTCTGTTTCAGAACTCTTCCCAGTCACCATCCGTACCGGTTGGAACGGAGGAGGATGCACCCGGGGAAGCAGTTTTCCTGTGGCCTTTTACTTGTTGCGGCAGGCGTTCGACGTTGGTTGCCCGGTTGGGGCCGCGCCGCTCGACGAATGGCTGGTTGTCCGTATGAGCTGCAGCCATTCCGTGCTCCAGCTTGAATGCTGCCACCGCACGGGATAGTTGATCCGCCTGTTCGCGCATCGATTCGGAAGCCGCAGCCGCTTCTTCCACCAGCGCCGCATTTTGTTGCGTGATCTCGTCCATTTGTGAAATGGCCTGATTGACCTGTTCGATCCCCAAGCTCTGCTCATGGGAAGCAGCCGAAATCTCGCCCATGATGTCGGTCACACGCTTGACTGACAGCACCACTTCTTCCATCGTCCTGCCAGCCTGATCCACCAGCTGGGTGCCATCTTCCACCTTGTGCACCGAATTGCTGATCAGTTCCTTGATTTCCCGCGCCGCTGCCGCAGAGCGTTGTGCCAGCGTGCGTACTTCGGTTGCCACCACGGCAAACCCGCGTCCCTGTTCACCGGCACGCGCCGCTTCCACCGCCGCATTCAGTGCCAGAATATTGGTCTGGAAGGCAATGCCGTCGATCACACTGATGATGTCGACGATCTTCTTGGAACTGTCGTTGATCGCGCTCATGGTCTGTACCACCTGACTGACGACCTCGCCGCCTTTCACGGCCACATCGGAAGCCGAAGCCGCCAGCTGGTTGGCCTGACGGGCATTGTCCGCATTCTGTTTCACCGTCGAAGTCAGCTCTTCCATGCTGGCAGCAGTTTCTTCCAGATTGGCCGCCTGCTCTTCCGTGCGTTGTGAAAGATCCGAATTACCGTCGGCAATCTCTTTCGATGCGGTGGAAATCAGTCCGGTTGCATCCTTGATCTGTCTGACGATACTGGCAAGCTGTCCCACGGTGATATTGGCATCATCCTTCATGGTGGCAAACATTCCCTGGTACTCTCGTGTGATCTTCTGCGTCAGATCACCCTCCGCCAGCGCATCCATGATGCGAATGACATCCTCCAGGCTGGTTTCGCAGGTTTGCATCAACTGATTGAGGCTGCTCACCATGGCATGGAATTCGTGCTGATATTTATCAGCATGGCCACGGCGAGAAAAATCACCCGCCGTAGCGCCTTCCACCAGATGTTTGATTTCCCCGTTGATCGCCTGCAAGCAGGCCTTGACCTTATCCATCGCCTCAGTAATTTTTGCCTTCTCACCGGGCAATCGATCCATATCCACTGACAAATCGCCCTGTGCATAGCGTGTAACGACTTCTACCACGCGCTGTTTGACGGCGATATGGGATGCCACCAGTTCATTGACAGAATTGGCGATTTCACCGTAACTGCCGGGAAACTGGTTTGCCGGAATACGGTAACTGATCGCCCCGGCGTCATGCTGCTGACTCATTTTTTGCTGGGCAGACATGAAACCGTTCAGCACTTCCATCATCTTCGTCATCGACTGCAGCAACCTGGAAATTTCATCACGGCCAGTCACTTCGATGCGTTGATCCAGCCGGCCGTTGGCAATACCATCCGCTACCTCCATCGCCTGATTGATCGAACGGCTGACGCCACGGATCAGCACGAATCCCACCCCGCCCGCCAGCAGAATTCCCAGCACGGTCAGGGTAATCGTGGTGGCAAAAATAATAGAAGTCATTGCCTGTAACTGTTCATATTCCTGTGCCGTCACGCTTTCCTGCAGACCGATCAGTTGCATCAATGAGCCATGTACTGCCTCATATTTGGGGCCAGCGTCCTGCAGGGTAACTTCTACCGCTGCATCGAAATTGCCATTGATCGCATGATTGAGCGTCTGGTTGCGCGCTGCCTGGTAAACCTTCCATTGTTCAGTAAAACGTCCGGCCAGTGACTGTTCTTCCGGGGTCATGTAGGTCTGGGTGAATTTTCGCCACAATTCGTTAATTTTGGCATCCTCGTCGACTACCTGCGCGGCACGCTGCCTGGCAACGCCGGTATCGCGCAAATTGGTTACCAGTAACGCATACATGCGCACTTGCAGCAGGCTGTCCAGTATTTGCGAGAAATGACCAAGCACCACCACCCTATCCTGATAAATCGTTTCCAGCTTTGTCTTGGATTGATACAGGCCGTACAACCCGACGGATCCCACACTGATCAGTGCCAAAGACAGCAGGCCGACTATAAAAATCAGCCGTGATTTGATCGTCATGTTCTGCAACATTTCTGCTCCCGATAAAGTAACTTGTTTCCCAAAATAAATACTGTGCACCCGTCACAGCCACTGATTTCTACAACTATTTGCCTGTCTGTTCCAGCAGACCCATTTCCGAACTGCTCATGAGCTTCTCGATATCCACCAGAATCAGCATGCGTTCTTCCATGGTGCCAAGTCCGATGATGTATTCGGTATCGATCACCCCGCCAAACTCCGGGGCGGGGCGCAAATGTTCGGTATCCAGATTGATCACATCGGATACACCATCCACCACGATGCCGATGACACGCCCGGACAGATTCAGAATGATGACCACGGTGAACTGATCGTAGAGGGCCTCACCCAGATTGAATTTGATACGCATATCGACGATCGGGACGATGACACCGCGCAGATTGATGACCCCTTTGATGAATTCGGGGGCGTTGGCAATACGGGTGATGGCGTCGTATCCGCGTATTTCCTGGACTTTGAGTATCTCGATACCGTATTCCTCTTTCCCCAGGCGAAAAATCAGGAATTCACTGCTGGCAAGATTTCCAACCGGGTTAAGCGATTCACCGGCGGCTGCGGCTTGTGTCAACAACATGGTTTGCTCCTCAGTAATGTGCACAATCGGGTAGCAGTTTTAACGGCCTTCCCCACAGAAATTTGATCAATTTATTACGCTGCATGGATCATTCTCTGTTTTGTGACATTGACCAGTCCCACAGCGTCGAGGATCAGAGCAACACTGCCATCGCCCATGATAGTGGCACCCGAAACTCCCGCTACGCGGCGATAGTTGCTTTCCAGACTCTTGATCACCACCTGGTGCTGGCCGATCAGCGTATCGACAAACATGGCGACCTTGCTGCCTTCGGCATCGAGAATCACCAGAATGCCCTCGTGGATGTTTTTGACGGCCGGTTCCAGATTGAAAATTTCATGCAGGGCAATCACCGGCAAGTATTCTCCGCGCACCTGTACCACACGCCCCTGACCTTGTATGGTGCGGATATCCTCTGCAGCAGGTTTGAGTGATTCGGTAATATAGGTCAGCGGAATGATGAACATCTGGTCACCCACGGCAACCGACAATCCATCCAATATGGCGAGCGTCAGCGGCAGACGGATCGAGATCCGGGTGCCCTGTCCGGTAATCGAATCGATCTCCACCCGTCCACCAAGCCCTTCGATATTGCGTTTGACCACATCCATGCCCACACCACGGCCGGAGACATCCGTCACGACATCGGCGGTGGAGAAGCCGGCTTCGAAAATCAGCATCCACACTTCCTGATCGGTCATGTTTTCGTTGACAGGCAGGCTACGGCTTTGTGCCTTGGCCAGGATTTTCTCCCGGTTCAGTCCGCCGCCGTCATCCGCCACCTCGATGATGACACTTCCCCCCTGGTGAGAAGCACGCAGGGTAATCGTGCCGCGCGCCGGTTTACCCAGCTCCCTTCTTTTTTCCGGTGTTTCGATACCGTGATCGAGACTGTTGCGGATGAGATGGGTCAGCGGATCGGTAATTTTTTCAATCAACCCTTTATCCAGTTCGGTACCTTCACCTACGGTTTTAAGATCGACCTGCTTGCCGAGTTTGGAAGCAACATCCCTCACTACACGCGGGAATCGGCTGAAGACGAAACTGATCGGCATCATACGGATCGACATGACGGCTTCCTGCAGATCGCGCGTATTACGTTCGAGCTGATTCAGGCCGTTGAGCAGTTTTTCGAAAATGACCGGATCGATCTGGCTGGCAGTTTGCGCCAGCATGGCCTGGGTAATGACCAGCTCACCCACCAGATTGATCATCTGATCCACTTTCTCGACACTGACACGAATGGAAGAAGATTCGCTGTTTACTGTGGATTGCTCTGCCGATGGTTTCGAGCGCGGTGCGCCGGCAGTTGCTCCTGCGGGTTGCTTCGCACCGGAACTCACGAGACTGACAGGACTGGCAGAATTGGACAGGACGGGTGTTATGGTTTCTTCTTTCTCCTCCTGCACCTCAACAACTGTTGCAGCTGTCTGATCGATGACAGGAGGGTGTTTCTGTTCACATTCGATCACCGGCTCGGGAACCACTGCAGCCAATGGCGAATCGTCCGCAATTTTTCCAGCGATCTCGATAGACAAACTGGTCGGATCCACCAGAAATGCCAGTGATTCCCATACATCTTCCTCACTGATCTGCGTGGAAAGCTGCAATGTACAGACCGTTTCATTGCCCGGCTCGGTCAGGTTTTTCAGTTGCCCCTGCCGTGAGAGATCGGCCAGCAGTTTTTCCATGACCGGCCGGGCAAGGTTCGTGCAATCAAATTCGATCCGGTAGGTGGCTGCATTTTCCGGAACGGAAACCGGTTGAGCTACTGCCGCGGACAGTTCCACAACAGCGACCGGTACAGCAGCACCGACAGCGCTGGCAGATTCTTCCACCGGTGCAGATTCGATGGTTTCAGGCAGACATTCAGACAGCGTATGACTGCTGCCGGTATCCCTCTCCAGCTCTTTCAGTTTGCGATTGACTGCTTCCACTTCCGCCGGATCGGCTGAACCGTTGCCCTTGTGACCGTCGAGCTGGTGTTTCAGCACGTCCCGGGCATGCAGGAAAGCATCCACCATTTCAGCGCGCAGTTCGAGCTCATTCCTGCGCAATCTGTCCAGCAGGGATTCCAGCACGTGGGTGAGTTCTGCCATATCGGTAAAACCGAAGGTTCCCGCTCCACCTTTGATGGAATGGGCCACACGAAATATCGCATTCAGATCTTCCGGATCAGGCGACAGAATATCCAGCCTCAGCAGGCGTGTTTCCATTTCTGCCAGCAATTCACCTGCTTCCTCAAAAAATATCTCGTAAAATTGCTCGAGGTCAGTGCTCATAAGGGCTCCTGTCTTAAATTTGCAACAGATTACTGCAGCAAAACAAGTATGTAATTTCAAACAGATTGATAAACCGGCTTCATTTCTGCTGATTCCAAAGCCGGGTACAATACGCAATGACAGCCATTTCCACCCTCCCCGCTCTGAAAACCGGAAAAATGGCAGCACATAACGGCGAAAAAAGAAATCAGGCAGGCGTCTGAACGACAGGAATTCACGTTGCGACCAAGGTACGTTCCCTTGTAATATCCTCACTCGTAAGACGTTATTTATATTTCGGAAATTCGAGCAACAAGTTGAGCAAAAATAAAAATGACAAACCACACTTACGTCATCCGGCAACAGGACAGAAATGCAGCCATCAGCTTCATCGATAATCAGCTGAATCAAAACCACGCGTGGCTCAATGAAACCGAATCTCAGCGGGTGATCGCCGGGCAGGAATATCTGCAGGCCAGGACCGACCCGGCCAGTTTCAATGCATGGTGCCAGAAGTGGCTGAATGAAAGCCAATGGGCAGAAATCAAACAGGCTATCTGTATAGCCAAAGACCGGCAGGAAACAAGATTGCGATACGCTGCTGAGCCGCATAAAACCATCAGCGTGACCCATCGCGCGTGGAAAATTCTTTCCGAAATCGCGCTGCAGGAGCAGCTCACCCTGTCTGAAGTCATCGTCAACCGGTTGAGCGGCAATGATGCAACCGCCTGTCCACCCGCCAAATCGCGCTATAATCTGACCAGCTGATCTGCCACCGGATGTACTCTCAACCATCCGGCGGCAGGCATACCCGCCCTGCACTGATAGCAGGCCATGTTGACAATCCGTTTCTGTAATGATCACTCAGTCTTCACTATTGACTTACCCCCTGGCTGGCTGTCTGAATCGTCTGGCCAATAAATCAAGCCAGGTGAAACAGCGGTTACAGGCTCATGCGAATGAAACCGTATGTTTCCGTATCGACCCTCTGGCCAGCCTGTCTGTCACGATTACGCAGGACGGCCATTTCACGACAGCCGCCAAAGATACGCAAGCTGCGGTCATTCTCGACATAGCGGCCGAGCTCATCCCCCGCATTGCTTCCGGCGAGATGGCCGCGTTCGATAAAATCATCATCTGCGGTGATCCGGAACTGGCAGATACTCTGCTTTACATGGGCAAGATCTTTCAGGCGGGAATCGAAGAAAATCTGAGCTCGGTCATGGGAGATGTGCTTGCCCGGCGGGCAACCTTGACCGGACAGGAGCTGGTACGCTGGCATCTGGGAAGCATCCGCAATCTGTCGCGAGCACTGGGTGAATTCCTGAGCGAGGAGCAGCCGGTAACCGCGAGCAGAAATCGGTTCCATCAGCTTGCTTCCGAGGTTGAATCACTGCAGCGGCGGATTTTACGACTCGAGAAGCGGATTACCGCACTCGTTCCATCGTTTTCTTCGATTGCGGGCAATCTGCCCCGGACTGGCCGATGACCGAGAATCGTATGACGCAGTGCTGTGCTGCGTGCCACACTGACACCGGCCTCGTTTGCCGGTAATTTCACTGACCGGTCAACTGCCTCATGCGTTTCTTCCGCCTACTCAAAATCATCCTGATCGCTTTTCGTTTCGGTCTGGATGAAATCCTGTTCACTCAAGTTCGCCTGCGCATACTCAAGGTATTCTCGGCTTTGCTGCCATTCCGCTCACGGCTCCAGCTGCCGCGCGCGGTCAGGTTGCGTCTGGCGCTGGAAACACTGGGGCCTATTTTCATCAAGTTTGGACAGATGCTGTCCACTCGCCGGGATTTACTTGCCCAGGATTTTGCCGAGGAACTGGCACTGCTGCAGGATCGGGTACCCCCCTTCCCTTCGGAGCAGGCAGTCCAAATTCTGGAAACCGTTTACGGTAGACCGGTTCATGAGGTTTTTCTCGAATTCGATATCAAACCGGTCGCCAGTGCATCGGTTGCCCAGGTGCACTATGCGGTACTGCATGACGGCACACGCGCTGCTGTCAAGATCCTGCGACCGACCATCGCGCCGGTCATCGCACATGATGTGGCACTGATGGAAACCGGCGCCTGGTTGCTCGAATCCATCTGGCCGGATGGTAAACGGCTGAAACTGCGTGAGGTGGTGGCAGAATTCGCACGGCATCTGGGAGATGAGCTCGACCTGATCCGGGAAGCAGCCAACTGCAGCCAGTTACGGCGTAATTTTCTGGATTCTCCTCTACTGCTGGTACCGGAAGTGTACTGGGATTACTGCCACACGGAAGTCATGGTAATGGAACGCGTCGTTGGCACTCCCATCAGCCATGTCGCCTCGTTGCGCACACAGGGAATCGATATTCCTCAACTTGCCCGCATGGGAGTGGAGATCTTCTTCACCCAGGTGTTCAGGGATGGCTATTTCCATGCCGACATGCACCCCGGCAATATCTTCGTTGGCAGTGATGGGCGCTACATCGCCGTGGATTTCGGTATTATGGGTTCGCTGAGTGATCAGGATAAAAACTACCTGGCGCAGAATTTCCTGGCTTTTTTCCGCCGCGATTACCGTCGCGTAGCACAAACACATATCGAAGCAGGTTGGGCACCGAGAAATACGCGCGTGGATGACTTCGAATCTGCTATTCGTGCCGTCTGTGAACCGATTTTCGACCGGCCGCTGAAAGAAATCTATTTTGGCCGTGTGCTGCTGCGTCTGTTTCAGGCTTCGCGCCAGTTCAACGTGGAAATCCAGCCCCAGCTCGTTCTGCTGCAGAAAACCTTACTCAATATCGAAGGACTGGGTCGTGATCTGGACCCGGATCTCGATCTCTGGAAAACCGCCAAACCCTTTCTGGAAAACTGGATGGCTGAGCAGGTCGGCCTGCGCGGGCTGGTTACCCATCTCCAGAAGGAAGCAACCAACTGGGCAGTCATTCTGCCGCAGTTTCCCCGCCTGCTGCACTACAACCTGAGCCAGGAACGCGCCCAGAATCTGGAAGACAGACTGGCCCAACTGGTCGCACAGGAGAAACGGCAAAGCAGATTGCTGATGTTGCTTGCACTGTTACTGGCAGGACTACTACTTGCCCAGATATACCTCTGAACGAGGCTGAGAAACTCCGAATCCCAGTCTTCGCCGTCATTCATATAAAGGCATTCAGAGTTTCCCAACCCGGCAGAATCAAATTTGTTAAAATCCGGCTTTTTGGAATAAAGTCATGGCGTTACTCGAGTTGCGCGACGTTACCCGGCGTTTTGGCGACTTCACCGCAGTAGACTGCGTCAATCTGTCGATCGAGGCAGGCGAGCTCTTCACCTTACTGGGTCCGTCCGGCTGCGGAAAAACGACACTCCTGCGCATGATTGCCGGGTTCGATGTACCTGATTCCGGCCAGATATTGCTGGATGGACAGGATATCGCCAACACTCCACCCGAGAAACGTCCTATTCATACGGTCTTTCAGAGTTACGCCCTGTTTCCGCACATGACAGTAGCGGACAATGTTGCTTTCCCGTTGAAGATGTCGGGAAAGACACCTGCCGAAATCAAAAAACGAGTAGAAAAAGCACTGGAAGAAGTACAACTGTCCAGATTCACACACCGTTTTCCGCATGAACTGTCCGGCGGACAAAAGCAGCGGGTGGCATTTGCCCGCGGGTTGATCAACCGGCCACGCCTGCTGCTGATGGATGAGCCGCTCGGCGCCTTGGATGCAAAGCTGCGAGAAGATATGCAACGGGAGCTGATCAGCCTGCAAAAAGAGGTCGGCATCACTTTCGTTTTTGTCACTCATTCGCAGGATGAAGCGCTGGCACTCTCGCAGCGGATTGCTGTCATGAATCAGGGGCAAGTCGAGCAGATCGGTGAGCCTTCCGTAATTTACAGCCACCCGGCCAATCGCTTCATTGCCGACTTCATCGGTAAGATCAATCTGATGGCAGCACGGGTAACACAGGTTTCCGACAACGACATGACGCTGGAAATCGACCAGCTCGGCACCACCACACTCCCACTCAAACAAGGTATCAAAACCGGAGATCAGGGCGTGATGGCGATCCGCCCGGAACAAGTGAGCGTACATGCACTGGCCAGGCATGCGGAACTGCCCCATGCCCATACCGGCAAAGTGCTCGATTTTCTCTATGTTGGCGATGTCACCACCTATATCGTCGAACTGGATTGCGGTATCCGCGTGGAAGCCCTGCTGGCGAACTCCTCACCCGGACGCGCGCGTTTCTTTGAAGTGGGTGATCCGGTCATCGTCAGCTGGACACGGGAAGCCGCCCAATTTCTGATGAACTGAACATGAACAGACTTCGCCTGACACGCTGGCTGGTAAGCCTGCCACCGACACTGTTCCTGCTGCTGTTCTTTGTGGCACCCAGCCTGCTCATGATCGTGACCTCTTTCCGCTACCCAGGTGAATTTGGCGGGCTGGCACCTCTATCGGTGCCGGCAACGGGTCCCGCAGAAGAGGGTTCCGGCTTGTACGGTCTGACACTCGAAACCTACCGTTTCTTTTTCAGCGATATCCTGTACGCGGAAATTTTCCTGAAATCATTCGCGGTTGCAACGGCCACCACCCTGATCTGCCTGGTCATGGCTTACCCGGTCGCCATGCTGATCGCCCGGAGTGCAAAAAAATACCGCAATCTGATGGTACTGCTGGTGGTATTGCCATTTGCCAGCAACTTTCTGATCCGCATCTATGCCTGGATGATCATTCTCGGGCCGGAATCGACATTCAGCCACCTGATCAACAGCGTACTCGATGTGCTGGGTTTAGAACCGGTCATGCTGCTGTTTTCTCCCTTTGCTGTGCTGGTAGGCACGGTGTATGTGCATCTGCCGTTCATGATCCTGCCGCTCTACACCAATCTGGAAAAACATGATCCGGTATTGCTCGATGCAGCCCAGGATCTCGGTGCGAACCGTTGGCAGCGATTCTGGCGGGTGACCTGGCCACAATCCCTGCCGGGTGTGTTTTCCGGTTCGGCACTGGTATTCATCCCGGTACTCGGCATGTTTGCCATACCGGATATCCTGGGTGGCACCGGCGATATCCTGATCGGCAACCTGATCAAGGATCAGTTCCTCGGTACGCGCGACTGGCCGTTTGGCTCTACCCTGTCCATCATGCTCACGCTGGCGGTGCTGAGCGTGGCAGGACTAGCCACCTGGTTCGCCCGTTCCCGCACTGCTTCCAGCAATTAATTCACTGACATGAAACGTAATAATCTGACACTGTGGCTTGCAGCCATCCCGGTTTATGCATTTCTTTATATTCCGCTGATTGTCGTCGTGGTGTATTCGTTCAACGATTCCCGCCTGAATGCGGAATGGGTGGGCTTTACGCTGGACTGGTACTACAAATTGTTCAGCAATGGCGAAATGCTGCTGGCTGCCCGCAATTCGCTGATCATTGCAGTAACCGCAAGCCTGCTCGCCACTGTACTGGGAACCATGGCCGGACTGGCAATTCACCGCTACCGGCTCAAGGTACTGCCGATACTCGCCTTTACACCCATCGCCATGCCGGAAATCCTGCTGGGCGTTTCGCTGCTGCTGTTTTTCCTGCAGGTGCTGAACCTGACACTGGGCATGGTTTCAATCATCATTGCCCACACGACCTTCTGTATCGGCTTTGTCGCCATCATCGTGCGCGCCCGCCTGCAGGGTATGGATGACAGCATTTTCGAAGCAGCGCGCGATCTGGGCGCAACTCCCTGGCAGACCTTCAGGCTGATCACTCTGCCGCTGATCATGCCTGCCGTAGCCGCCGGTGCACTGATGTCGTTTACGCTGTCGATCGACGATTTCGTCATCACCTTCTTTACCAAGGGCGTTGGTGAGCCGATTCTGCCAATCCAGATCTACACCATGATCAAAATTTCAGTGACGCCCGAAGTCAATGCGATTTCCACGCTGCTGATGCTGCTGACGCTTGCCCTGATCATTCTCGCCAACCGGCTCGATGCCGGCGCGCTGCGCGGAGAATAACAGTGAAAGCGGGCATCATTCGATCGTATTTCGTCTGTCTGCTGATCAGCATACTTGCTGGATGTACTTCCGGGAGCGGATCCGGAGATAATCCATCCAATCAGCAGGATAACGTTCTGCGGCTGTTCAACTGGAATAACTACATCAGCCAGAAAACAGTCGAACGCTTCGAACAGATGTGCCAGTGCCGGGTCACACAGGACTATTATTCCGATAATGAGGAATTGCTCGCCAAACTGGCGGCCGGCGCAACCGGTTATGATCTGCTCGTTCCGACGGGTGATGCCATGGATACACTGATCCGGCAGGGCGCGCTGAGGGAGCTGGATAAATCAAAGATTTCCAATCTGAAAAATATCGATCCCGGCTACCTGAAAACCAAATTTGATCCGGACAACCGCTATTCCGTCCCGTATGCCAACACCATCACCCTGCTGGGATTCAATCGTGAAAAAATTATCGGGCTGGGGTTACCTACCGATAGCTGGGCAATCATCTTCGAGCCGGAATATCTGAAAAAAATCAGGGGACGCGTGACAGTGCTCGACAGCCAGCGCGAACTGCTGGCCGCTGCACTCAAATATCTGGGCTACTCCGCCAACGATACCGATGAGGCCCACTGGCAGCAGGCCAAGGCACTGATCATCCGCGCAAAACCCTACTGGGCCGCTTTCAACAACACCAGCTATATCCGTGAACTGGCAGTTGGCAATCTGTGGGTTGCTCACGGCTATTCGAACGATATGTTCCAGGCTGCACAGGATGCAAAAAAAACAGGGCGCCAGTTCAGTATCGATTTCGTCATTCCGAAGGAAGGCGCAGTATTATCGCTCGACAGCATGGTGCTCCACCGCAGCGGACACCGTCCCGATCTGGCACACCGCTTCATCAATTTCATGCTGGAAGGTGACAATTCCGCCGAGCTGACCAACCTGACCGGCTCCGGCAACCCCAATCTGGATGCCAGACCCCATATCCATCCCGAAATCATTGCCAACCCGGCCATTTTCCCGGATGCAGCACAATTTGCCCGGCTGGAAATGCTGGAAGATATCAACCACACACAACGCCGGCTGCTCAGCCGGATATGGACAGAAATCAAACTGAGGTAAAGGACATGACCTACTATCAGCACCATGTTTTCTTTTGCATCAACCAGCGCGCCAATGGCGAACGCTGCTGCAACGACCACCACGCCCAGGAAATGCGCGATTACACCAAAGCACGCATCAAGGCGCTCAAGCTGGATGGCAAGGGGAAAGTCCGCATCAACAACGCCGGCTGCCTCGATCGTTGCAGCGAAGGCCCGGTCATCGTTGTTTACCCGGAAGAAGTCTGGTACACCTATGTCGATCAGGAAGATATCGATGAAATCATCGAATCTCACCTGCAGAACGGAAAAATCGTCGAACGCCTGAGAATATGATCATCTCATACCGTACGGATGTATCCTCCCATACCACTCCGAGACAGCCGCTGTGTGACAAAATGATCATGATTATTTCTTGCTTGAGTATTCTGGCCGGCAATGATGATGATCTTTTTACCCATCAACTTTTTATCCCTTTACACCTGCCTCCTTTACTAATCCAGGAAACAATCCTGGATTGAACAGATAGCGGTTCAGGAAATCACGCGCTGTAAATACAGCACCCGGCATTCACTCATCATCCGGTAAACCGCCCTATACTATAATTGTCTGTCATGAAACAGTCATCTGTTACAGGGTTTATCATCCATGCCGAATGAACAGAAACGCTTCGTAACCGGCCCGGCCGGTCGACTGGAAACCGTTGTCACGCTGCCAGAGGAGGCGCCGCGCGGTCTTGCCATCGTGGCGCATCCACATCCGCTTTATAGCGGCAGCATGGACAACAAGGTCGTTTACATCCTCAGCCGGGCTTTCATCGAACAGCAGTACATCACGGTGAAATTCAATTTCCGTGGCGTGGGCGCAAGTGAAGGCAGTTATGCCGAAGGAAAAGGAGAGATCGAAGACGTCGTGGCTGTTACTCAGGCCATGCGTGAGCAATACGATAGCGGGCCGGAACCGCTGCCGCTGACACTGGCCGGTTTTTCATTCGGCGGTGCTGTCCAGGCACACGTTGCGCAGCAGCTGAAGCCCTCCAGGCTGGTACTGGTCGCACCGTCAGTGGAGCGCCTGCAGGCCCCGCCCGTGGTCGATCATGCCCAGCATATCCTGGTCATTCAGGGTGATCAGGATACGATCGTACCGCTTCAGAGCGTATTGGACTGGGCAGCTCCGCAAATGCTTCCAGTGACTGTCATTCCCGGTGCCGAGCATTTCTTCCACGGTAAGCTGCATGTCCTGAAAAATATCATTCTGCAGAGTTGCAGTATCAGCCAAGCGGCAACCAGTCTCTACCCGTAAGGAAATCGGTATAAAGTTTTGCTTCCGGGCTGCCCGCCGCGGGTGACCAGTCATAACGCCATTTGACGACAGGCGGCAGCGACATCAGGATGGATTCGGTACGCCCTCCCGACTGCAAACCGAACAGCGTTCCGCGATCCCATACCAGATTGAACTCCACATAGCGGCCACGCCGATAGGCCTGAAAATCCCGTTCACGTTCACTATAGGGAAGATCGCGTCGCTTTTGCAGAATCGGAACATACGCTGCGAGGAAATGATCACCGACACTTTTGGTCAGGTTGAAGCAGGTGGCAAAATCCGGCTGGTTGAGGTCGTCAAAAAATACCCCGCCAATTCCGCGTGGTTCCTTGCGGTGTTTCAGATAAAAGTATTCATCACACCATTTCTTGAAACGCGGGTAGTACTCTTCACCCGAAGGCTGGAGTGCATCCTTGCAAGCCTGATGAAAATGGATGGCGTCTTCTTCAAAGCCGTAATAAGGGGTGAGATCCATCCCGCCGCCAAACCACCACACCGGTTCCGCCCCTTCTCTGGTGGCTGCAAAAAAACGGACATTCATGTGGACAGTAGGCGCATAAGGATTACGCGGATGCAGCACCAGCGAAACACCTGCTGCTTCAAATGCTCTGCCGGCCAGTTCGGGCCGGGCTGCAGTGGCCGAGGCGGGCAGCCCCTTACCGAACACATGCGAGAAATTGACTCCCCCGCGTTCCAGTACGTTGCCTTCCTCGATCACACAACTGATCCCTCCCCCGCCTTCCGGGCGGTCCCAGGTATCACGGCGGAACGACTGGCCATCGACCTGCTCCAGTCCAGTCACAATTCTGTTCTGCAAATCAACCAGGTAATCCTTGACCTGTGCAAAATTCATATTCCCTCCCCATGTAATATGCTGTTCACCAATCGGTTTTTTCAGCCAATTCTACCTGCACAACCCTGAATTGGCACGCTGAAACCACGCTGACAGGTGGCCCCCAGCCCATCTCCCCGCTTTGGCTTATGTTAGACTTTGCGTTTCCCCGTTCAACCAAGGATTTGTCATGTCTGGCAACAGCATCGGAAAACTGTTCAGTGTCACTTCATTCGGTGAGTCTCACGGTCCGGCAATCGGCTGTATCGTGGATGGATGCCCGCCTGGATTAACCTTGTCGGTCGAAGACATCCAACAGGAACTGGATCGACGCAAACCCGGCACTTCCCGGCATGTCACACAGCGACGCGAGGCGGATCGGGTAGAGATACTCTCAGGCGTATTTGAAAACACAACGACGGGCACACCGATCGCCCTGCTGATCCGTAACGAGGATCAACGCAGCAAGGATTACAGCAAGATCATGGATGTGTTCCGCCCCGGCCATGCAGACTACACCTACTGGCAGAAATACGGCATCCGCGACTACCGGGGAGGAGGCCGTTCATCCGCACGGGAAACAGCCGTACGAGTAGCTGCTGGTGCCATTGCCAGGAAATGGCTGCAACAGCGCTATGGTATTGTCATCCGGGGTTACATGGCACAGCTCGGCTCGATTGTCATTCCCTTCAAAAACTGGGATGTCGTCAATCAGAATCCGTTTTTTGTTGCAGATAACGATTATGTTCAGGAACTGGAAACATTCATGGACAGCTTGCGCAAATCAGGTGATTCAGCGGGCGCCAGAATCAATGTCGTGGCTGAAAGCGTACCGGTCGGCTGGGGTGAGCCGGTTTATGACCGGCTGGATGCCGATATCGCTTACGCCATGATGAGTATCAATGCCGTCAAGGGTGTGGAAATCGGGGCCGGATTCAACAGCATTACTCAGAAAGGGACCGAACACTCGGATGAGATCACCCCGGAAGGTTTCCTGAGCAACAATGCCGGCGGGATTCTGGGTGGAATTTCCAGCGGCCAGCCGGTTGTTGTCAGTGTGGCGATCAAACCCACATCCAGTATCCGTCTGGCACGACATTCGATCGACAAGGCAGGAAATCCTGTACTGGTCGAAACCCATGGCAGGCATGATCCCTGTGTCGGCATCCGGGCAACTCCCATCGTGGAGGCTATGCTGGCCATCGTGCTGATGGATCATGCCTTGCGCCACCGTGCACAAAATGCGGATGTCGTCTGCACCACTCCCAGGATTCCCGGAAGCACCACAAACCAGACACATCCGGTAGAGATGCAGGCCAGTGCTCCCCGGGCGGAAGATCCTGAACCGGATGAATCATCGTAATTTCGTAAAAAGAAGGCTCGCTATAGAAAGGCTTTGAAAAATATTTCAAAGCCTCATATTCAGTAATACCAGTAATTGCCCCGCCAGGTTCCCAGGTAGGGATAGCCGTAGTACCACCTCTGATAAAAAACAGGCTGCCAGCGATTGACCCACCGGTGGTAAATTTCACCTGATCTGCGTTCTTCCGATGCAAAAGCAGCCGCTTCCACGAGCAACTGCTCGGATTCCTTATCCCCTCTGCTCGCAGCGATACGTAACCACTTTTCCGCTTCACGATAGTCTGCGCCCATTTCTTCAAGCCCCGTCAGATACAGGCGGCCCAGTGCCTTTTGTGCATTGAGATCGCCCCTTTCTGCTGCCTCACGCATCCACTGTAATGCCTGATAGCTATCCTGACGCACCCCATCCCCTCGGAAATATCGAAGGCCGAGATCATACGCTGCACGCGGATCCTGGCGCGCAACATCCTCGAGCACCCTGATCCTGGCCTCTTCATCCGAAGAAGCTGCAGATGAATGATTAGAAACATAGTTACCGGAACGATCTGAACAACCGGAAGAATCACAAATTCGCGACAGATCCTTTTGGGGTGAAGATGTCGTACAAGCCATCAGGATCATACTGAAAATAAGCGATAAAATGATTTGTATATTCACTTTCTTACATTCCTTTCATATATCATATAAAGATCGAATTTGAACATAAGTAACAATAAACCAAGCTAATAAAAATAGCTTTTAATTTTATGAAAGGGAGTCATTTTATGAAAAAAAATAGCAGTTCAATTCGATCTTTAGTAGCAGTATCCATTTGCATACCTTTTTTCACAGGATGTGCAAACGTAACGACCGGCACCGGCGGTACAGCCGTTACCGGTGCGGCTGCAGGAGGTGCCAGTGCGGGCGCCAATGCCAGTCTGGAACGTTGTGATAAAACACTGGGCACACTTGCTGTCGATGACGGCAGGGAAGCAAACTGGTACCACAGTTTTGGCAGTGCTACCAGCATTACCACAATCGAACCACTCATTCGGCTTGCGGTTCAGCAATCAAACTGCTTCGTGCTTACTTCCATCGGTAATGCACGGACAGATAGCCGCCTTTCCCGTATTACTGATATGCAGCGTAACTCCGGTGAATATCGTGCCGGCTCGAAACAGCAAAAAGGACAACGTGTCGCTGCAGATTACTATATGGAGCCGCAGATCATCATCGACAATGATTCGACCGGAAAAGTCGGTGCTGCAATCGGAGGAGCATTCAACCCGCTGGTCGGTGCACTGGCTGGCGCTCTTGAAACCAAGGTTTCCGTCGTCACACTGTCGCTGTTCGACATTCGTTCCAGTGTCCAGATTTCCATCTCGGAAGGAAGCTCAACCGCCAATAACTACGGCGCTGCATTGGGTGGATTTGGTGGTGGTGCAGGCGGCGCCCTGGGTGGTTTCTCACGTACTCCCGCAGGCAAGGCGACAGTCGCTGCTTTTTTCGATGCTTATAACGGAATGGTACGGGCACTCAAACATTATGAAGCACAGAAGGTAGAAGGAGGATTAGGACGCGGCGGAGCACTCAAGGTCAACTGATTCTCGTTTTTCAGGATAATCGGATATATCCGGGAAAAATAAAAAATCTCCTGATGGTGGGATCCATATCATCAGGTGTAGTAGTTGAGATCTGATCTGACAGTTACCCGATTTGACGAGTGCCTGTTAGATCAGATTCAGTTATTCAATTCGGTAATTTTATCGTCCCATATCTCCTTTGCGTCAATTAAAGTTTGCATCGGGGTGCGTCCACAGCACATTTTTCCCTGGTGAGTCCGCACACTGTTGTAGTACGCCATCCAATCATCCAGATCGTGTTGTAACTCTTCAATGGACTGGTAAATCTTGCGCCGGAATGTCACCTGGTAGAACTCCTGCAAGATGGTTTTGTGAAAGCGTTCGCAAATACCGTTGGTCTGCGGATGATTGGCTTTCGTTTTGGAATGTTCGATGTCATTGAGTGCCAGATAAAGCTGGTAATCATGATTTTCCGGCTTGCCGCAATATTCGGTACCGCGGTCGGTCAGAATGCGAATAATGCCCATACTCTGTTCAGCAAAGAACGGCAGTACCCGGTCATTGAGCATATCAGCTGATGTAATTGGTGTTTTGTTGGTATACAGCTTCGCTGCTGCCCACTTGGAATAAGTGTCGACGAAGGTTTGCTGGTAAATTCGTCCCACACCTTTGAGGGTACCGACGTAAAAGGTATCCTGACTACCGAGATACCCGGGGTGAGCCGTCTCAATTTCGCCTTGAGCAACATCATCTTCCTGCTTCTTCTCCAATGCTTGCACCTGTGCTTCGGTCAGCACTGCCCCAGTCTCAGCAATATGTTTCTCCAAGGCTGACAGACGCTTCTTGAACGATTCCAGATTCTGGCGCAGCCATACCGAACGGACACCAGACGGAGAAACAAAAATTCCATGCTTACGCAGTTCGTTGGAAACACGAACCTGACCAAAAGCCGGTTGCTCCAGAGCAAAGGCCAGGATCGCTGCTTCCGTCGCTTCTTCTACACGGTTCTTGATATTGGGCTTACGTCGGTTTGCATCTATCAGAGCTTCAACACCTCCTGTTTCCACAGCTGCCTGATAGCGATAGAAAGTATCGCGAGAAAAACCCATCACCTTACAGGCACGGGATACATTGCCAAGCTCAGCTGCCAGATTAAGCAAGCCAATCTTGTGTTTAATGATTTTATGATGAACACTGCTCATGGGATTACTCCTTTACGCTTTCGCGTTTGGTTGATAAAGATTCGCACCTCTATCAAACCGGGTAATCCCACCTCTTGGCAAGACCTGCTGTCAGATCAAATCTGAACTACTACACATCAGGAGATTTTTCTTTTCAAGGCACCAATGAGCAGATCGTGTAACACACATCAAATCCCTTCAGCACTCCACCGTTGTCAGCATCGTAACTTCAGGAATTTCAGGATTTACTCAGTAACATCACCATAATACTTCTCCCCGATCCGTATTTTTTCCCTGCCATGCTCCACTCGCCATTTGTTGGTATCTCGCAACGAATAGGCGCAGCCACAGTATTCCTGCATATAGAATTTCTCCCGTTTGCTGATTTCCAGCATGCGCGCAGAGCCTCCTTTTTTGCGCCAGTTACACGTCCAATAAGTGATCCCCGGATATTGCGCTGCTGCTCTCACACCGCTGTCGTTGATCTGATCCATATTTTTCCAGCGGGAAATACCCAGTGAGCTGGAAATGACATCGAATCCGTTTTCATAGGCATACAAAGCCGTACGCTCAAACCGCATGTCGAAACACATGGTGCAGCGGATTCCGCGTTCAGGTTCCATTTCCATTCCCTTTGCCCGTTTGAACCAGTCATCCATGTCGTAATCAGCATCGATAAACGGGATACCATGCTTCTCGGCAAAACGGATATTTTCATCCTTGCGTAAATCGTATTCCTTACGCGGATGGATATTCGGGTTGTAAAAAAAGATGGAAAAATCGATTCCGGAAGCAACGATGGCTTCCATGACTTCACCCGAACAGGGTGCACAGCAGGAATGCAGCAGTAACTTTTTACCGTTCTCCGGCAGTTCCAGTTTTTCACGTTCCATTTTCAATTTACCCGCAACACAGTTATTCATTGATTTTCAACCTTCTTCCGACTTATCCGGGACAGGCTCACTCCGGCATCCGGTTTTTCCAGACAATCCACAACACTATTATAGACCCGGGAGTCTGTAAAACTCCCTGATGATAGAATCGACAGAAAACCATCATAGAACTTCAATCAGAAGATCATGTTCACTTCATTGAGACTGACCCACTTCAAAGCCTGGCAAGACACCGGCATGATTGCGCTGAAACCGGTTACCGTTTTGCTGGGCACCAACTCATCAGGTAAATCTTCACTCATCCAGAGCCTGCTGCTGTTGAAACAAACGGTGCAATCTCCGGATCGTTCGATCCACCTCAACCTGGGTGGAGATGAAATCAGCGATTTGTTCGACTTTGGCCATTTCGATGAGGTAATAAAACACGGTACACCCTCTCCGCGCGAGTTCTCGATCACATTTACCTTCCAGACTGCCGGACAATCACGAATAAACAGCGGCGAGTTTTCCTGCAGCTATCGGCAAACGGCAACTGGCGTCACTGCGATTCAGGAACTGGTATTGTCCGCTGCTGAACATCGTTTCCGCGCGATACGGCGAGAAAAGGGAAGCTACGCAATCTTCACTGATGATGAAACCCGGCCGCGCGCCAAAGGTGAGCAGCTTGCACCGGAGCGTTCCATCGCACTCCCTGCCGCCGCCATCGTCGCACTGGGCAGCACTGGCGCTCTCGCTGAAGATATCAGCCTTGCCATCCGGCGCGAACTGGAAAATATCTGCTATCTGGGCCCGCTTCGACGCAAACCGGAACGTGATTACGTATGGAACAAAACGACTCCCGGTCAGATCGAGAGTGACGGTCACCGTGCCATGGATATACTGCTCTCCAGTGCACTGATCAAAAATGACAAACAGAATGAAATTCTGGATGAGGTTTCCTTCTGGCTGAACAGAATGAAAGTGGCAGAGAGGCTGGAAATCAGGCAACTGGGTCGCTCCACCCGCTATGAAATCGTGGTGCATAAAGCGGGAACTGCCACTAATCTGCGTGATGTCGGTATCGGCGTATCGCTGGTTCTGCCAGTATTGATCACAGCCTGTTTCGCACCGCCGGGCAGCGCCGTCATCCTGGAAGAGCCTGAAGTACACCTCCACCCGCTGGCACAGTCGGTACTGGCAGAATTTCTGGTGACGCTGAGCCGATCACGCCACATCCAGTTCATCGTGGAAACGCACTCGGAGCATCTGTTCCGCCGTATGCAAACACTGATCGCACGAAAAGAAACCTCAGCTGAACAGGTCGCCATGTTTTTCGTGGAAAAAGAAGCAAATAACGCAGTATTGCGAACACTGGAAATTGACACATTCGGCCGGGTAAGCAACTGGCCCGAATACTTTTTTGGAGATGCGCTGGGCGAAACACGTGAACAGGCACGATTGTTGCATGCCCATCACCAGGAACAGCACAGAAAATGAAGCAACGTTATGTGGTGGATACCAACGTGCTGATCACAGCCAGTGCGGCTGATCCGGTTGCCCCAAAGGACATCGACGCGACACCGCAGGATCCTGCACTCAGATTTCAGGTGTGGCAATGGCTGGTCGAATTTGAAAGCAGTCCGGCACGACTGGTGCTCGATTCAGTCGGCAAAATCAAGGAAGAATATGACCACAAACTCGGGTTCAACGATTACGGAATTCAGGTCGTAATCCATAAATGGAGTACCTCGGCAGTAGATAACGTAGATGTGCAATACGATGCCGATGGCCATGCCGTGCTGCAGCCCCCCCTGGATTCGGTGGTATACGACCTGGCAGACCGGAAAATGGTCGCTGCCGCACTGGCAGCCCTGAAGCTCTACGGTGAAAGCACGATCGCCTTCGCCGGCGATACCGACTGGCATGACTGGGAACAAGCACTGATACATGCCGGGTTGTCGCTGGAACCCCTCATTGAAGACTGGTCTCGCGCCAAACACGCCGAAAAGGCAAACAGATGACCTTCTTCTATTTCTCTAATATTCCCCATCAACCCTGGCTGGAAGAAATACATTCTTAAGAAACTTCTGAAAAACGACTTGCGTTGATATGTGTTAATTAACAACATACAATCCAGCATGATCAGAATCTTTCGTCATAAGGGGCTTGAAGCCTTCTTCAAAACAGGAAATAAGGCAGGTATCCAGCCGAATCATTCCAGAAAATTACGACTGATGTTGACCGCACTGGATAATGCCAGGCAACCCGATGATATGAATGTTCCCGACTGGAAACTACACCGGCTGATTGGTGATCACGCAGATCACTATTCTGTGCAAGTAAACGGAAATTGGCGCATGACTTTCATTTTTGAAGGTGAAGATGCTGTTCTGGTCAATTACCAGGATTACTATTAAGGAAGCTGAACACATGAGCAGAATGCATAACCCGGCGCATCCAGGTGAAGTGTTGCGGGAATGGATACCGGAGAACATAACCATCACGCAAGCGGCAAGAGAACTACAAATTTCCCGTGTCACATTATCTAAAGTTTTGAATGGTAAGGCAGGAATAACCGCCAGTATGGCATTACGCCTTTCAGCATGGCTTGGCACCAGCCCGGACATTTGGCTGGGGATACAAACACAGTGGGATTTATGGCAGGCTCAGCAACAACCTGTACCTGATATAAAACCACTGGAAAGATTACCAGTTTAAATAAATCGGGATCATTATCCAGTTTGCTTCAGGGTGATTGAGGCTGCCTGGTAAATGAGATACTGATAACCATGACTGAATTCTTCCGTTTCCCCAATACTCCCCACCTGCTCTGGCTGGGAGAGGGTCAACCCAGAGATGACAAGATTTTATCCGATGCGGAAGTAGCCGCACTGCTGCGGGATGAAGTGCTGATCGAGGAAAAACTGGATGGTGCCAACCTGGGGATCTCCTTGGATGAGCAGGGTGAACTGCGTGCACAGAATCGCGGCCAGTATCTGCCGCAACCTTTTTCCGGACAGTTCTCCCGCCTGAACAGCTGGCTTGGCCAGCATGGAGAGAATCTCAGACAAACGCTGACACCGGAACTGATATTGTTTGGTGAATGGTGTGCCGCCAGACACTCACTCGATTACGACAAGCTGCCTGACTGGTTTCTGCTATTCGATGTTTATGATCGTAAAGCAGGCAAATTCTGGAGCCTCGAACAGCGCAATCGACTGGCTCAGGAATTGAATATCAGTACGGTGCCTCTACTGAAACGCGCCAAGGTCACACGGGATCAACTCATCCGGCTACTGGATGATACCTGTAGCCGGTACCGCAGCGGAAAGGTCGAAGGGATCGTCATTCGCTGTGACTCCCCGCTCTGGTGTGAAAACCGGGCAAAACTGGTCAACCGGGAATTTGTTCAGACCATCGAAGATCACTGGCGCAGCCGGGCAATCGAATGGAATCTGGTAAATACCGGGTCAGTAAAATACAGATCATGATTGTAATGCAGTCATCCTGCGAACACTCACACCCGATGAATTCCCACCCGGTTATGCAGCAAAATGGGGCCTTCTGGTCAATCTGGCAGTGACAATACTCGGACTGATACTGACACTGGTGCTCTGCAATGATTCGATATCGCCATGACCGCCATCAGCGTACTGATTCTGGCGCTCAGGCACTGATGGATAAACGGAACTCTTCGTCTCAATGGTAGCGACAAAGTATGCCAGCTTTATCCATCTTTACAATGCCATCACGCCAGAGCTGAGCTACTCTGCTTCGTTCAACGGGATTCCCAGTGCCCTGGCAACTCCTTCACCATAAGCCTGATCCGCTTTCAGACAATTGGCGATATGCCGAGCCTGAATTTCCCGCGGTGCTTCACCAATCGAACGTGCAGTATTGTCGAACAGTATCTGCTGCTGCGCGGGACTCATGAGCCGGAACAGATTACCCGGCTGGGTATAGTAGTCTTCATCCTCACGATGATTCCAGTGAGCAGCGGCGCCCTCCAGTGCCAAAGCCGGCTCTGCATACTCAGGCTGCTGCTGCCACTCCTGATAACCATTCGGCTCATATCCCAGGGTACTGCCATGATTGCCATCGACGCGCATGGCGCCGTCACGATGATAATGATGGAAAGGACAGCGGGCTGCATTGACCGGAATCTGATAGTGATTGACACCCAAACGGTAACGCTGTGCATCACCATAGGAAAACAGCCGTCCCTGCAGCATTTTGTCCGGTGAAAAACCGATTCCCGGAATGACATTGGCCGGGTTGAACGCAGCCTGTTCGACTTCGGCAAAATAATTATTCGGATTACGATTCAGCTCCATCACGCCGACTTCGGTCAGCGGATAATCGTTGTGCGGCCAGACCTTGGTCAGATCGAACGGATTATAGGGAAGACTGGCTGCATCGCTTTCCGGCATGATCTGCACAAATAATGTCCAGCGCGGGAATTCACCATTTTCAATGCTTTCGTACAGGTCACGCTGATGACTTTCCCGATCCTTGCCGACCAGTGCTTCCGCCTCGGCATCGGTCAGGTTTTTGATACCCTGCTGTGTTCTGAAATGAAATTTCACCCAGTAACGTTCCTGTCGGGCATTGATGAAACTGAAAGTATGGCTGCCGAAACCGTGCATGTGCCGATAGGTTGCAGGCAGACCGCGGTCACTCATGACGATGGTAATCTGATGCAATGCTTCAGGAAGCAGCGTCCAGAAATCCCAGTTGTTGCGCGCACTGCGCAAATTGGTTCGTGGATCGCGTTTGACGGCATGATTGAGATCCGGAAATTTCAGCGGATCACGCAGAAAAAATACCGGCGTATTGTTGCCAACCAGATCCCAGTTACCTTCTTCAGTATAAAACTTGATGGCAAAACCGCGAATGTCACGCTCTGCATCGGCAGCGCCCCGTTCTCCCGCCACCGTGGAAAAGCGAACGAAAAGGTCGGTTTTTTTCCCGATCTGAGAAAAAATCTTTGCCCGCGTGTAACGAGTGATATCGTGCGTCACTGTAAAGGTACCGTAGGCACCGGATCCCTTGGCGTGCATCCGCCGCTCCGGGATCACTTCACGATCGAAATGAGCAAGTTTCTCGAGAAACCAGATATCCTGTAGCAACATCGGGCCGCGCGGACCGGCAGTCATGACATTCTGATTATCCGCTACGGGTGCACCGGCACTGGTGGTCAGCTTCTTTTTGGCGTCATCCATTTTCACTCTCCTTCAAGTAGTAATGTTCATACCCCTCTTTTCACCTTTCTTTCCAGCGTGTATTTACTCACCCCCTTTGTTTTCACCGGAAGCTGATTTACTTACTATCCGGCGGAACCGTCTGATTGCGAAAAACACGATGGTCACGATGACCGGTATCGCGATACCGGTCATCAGTTCGATATCGATATTCAGCCCTGCCGCCTTGGCGGCTTTCAGCCCGTAACCGGTAATACCGAGCAGGTAGTAACTCAGTACGACCACTGACAGGCCCTCCACCGTCTCTTGCAGACGCAGTTGCAGATACGCCCGGGTATCCATCGACCTGAGCAGATCCCGGATTTGCGATTCCATCGAGATATCCACCCGGGTGCGCAGCATCGAAGTCGCCCGCTCCACGCGCAGTGACAATGTTTCAAGTTTGGACCAGACCAGATCAAAGGTACTCATGGCTGAGGTAACCCGCTGTTTTCTGAATTCGTACAACATCTGCAGTCCCTCGATACGCTCTTCACGCAATTCTGTGATTCGCTGCTGCATGATCGTGTGATATGTCTGCGATGCACTGAAACGATGACTGGACTGAGCAGAGATTCTTTCGATTTCTGTAGCCAATGCAGTCAGTTTTACCAGCAGCAGCTGTTCATCTTCGATAGAGTTGGGCGCGATATTGGTTGATATCAGCTCTGTCAGTTGATCGCCATATCTTTCCAGCTGGGGAATGATTTCGCGCGTCGTGGTCATCGGCAGAATCGCCAGCATACGATAAGTCTCGATCTCGAGCAGACGCTGTACCAGCCTGCCAACCTGGCGGCTGCGCAAGTTATCATCATGAATCAGAAAACGGGTAAATCCATCCGGATGAATCTGGTTATCACTCCAGACACTGGCGCTCCCTGCCGAAACCTTGGAGCCGATCACCGTGTTCGAGGAAAACAGGGAGGACAGCTCACTCATGCTGCGGCTGGGGCGCCTGCGGTCTTCCAGTGCAATATGCGTAGCGACCAGCACTTCTCCTGGCAGTTTCTCCAGCCATTCCGGAGGAACATGGGCGATGGCAGGCTGAGCAAAAGGTACCTCGAACGGGCCTTCACTATAGAAAGTATAAGTGGAATATTCCGTATGCCGTTCCCAACGCAATTGAAAACCACCCAGTTCGACACTCAACTGATCGAAGGCGCCATTGAGCATCCGGATACCGAAATGTTCACAAATCTGGACGATCAGCTCACGCTCCCTGTTCACCCACTGTCGGTCTGAAAGCAAGACCAGATGAGAAAGCTGTAACGGGATATTGACCAGTTCATAAACATCTGCATTCAGCTCGGTATGCAGTAACCGTCGCTCGGAATACTCCGGCAGACCCAGCGGCCCGTATTTCAACAAATTGTCGGTCATAATCTGAAAAATTTTTCTAATAATTGAAAATCCGGTACTAATTCCATAAATCCAGCAACAACTTGGTTCCCAGCAAATAGAGCAAACCTGCAAAAATTTTTCTGAGTAACGCTGCCGGCAGAACATGTGCCGCTCTGGCCCCCAGCGGTGCTGTCACCGTACTCGCCAACCCCACCGTGATCAGAGCAGGCAGATAAATATAGCCCAGTGCATAATCCGGCAACGGCTGTGTCAGCAGCAGACCATTGATGGCATAGCCCGCCGCACTGGCCAGCGCAACCGGAAACCCGACAGCGGCTGCCGTACCGATGGCATGGTGCAACCGGATCTGGCAAGCAGTGAGAAACGGTACCGTCAGTAATCCCCCGCCAATTGCCACCAGGCTGGATAACGCACCGATCACGCTGCCGGCAGCAAACATACCGGCTTTTCCCGGCAGAACATGACCCGTACCCGGCTTGAGATTGAGCCACATTTGCGTGGCTGCGAAATAGATGAACAAAACGAAAATGATACCCAATATCCGGCTCGACAACTGGCCGGCCAGAGTGGAACCAGCCAGCGCACCCGCAATGATTCCAGGCGTAATATAGCGCACGATCCACCAGTTCACGGCACCATGGGCATGGTGAGCACGCAGGCTGGAAATCGCGGTCAGGGTAATGATCGCTGTCGTCGTTCCCAGTGCGATATGCAGAATATGGTCAGCCGGAAAACCCAGAGACATGAAAACGGAAGCCAGTATCGGCACCATCAGCAGACCGCCGCCAATGCCCAGCAATCCCGCAAAGAAACCGACTGCACTCCCTGTCAGCAGGTAAACCGGCCATGCTTCCATACTTGGGATATCTCACTGGTGATTTCAGCTATCCTGATGCACAAGCATGAAAATATCAGGAACAGGCAAGTGCATGGCATCACGACTGCAGCTTTGCTTCGATGAATTTCCATTCCGATGGATCGACGGGAGTAATGGACAGCCGGTTACCTTTCTGCAGGATACGCATACCGGCCAGTTCAGGATAGCTGCGCAGCTCCCTGAGGGAAAGCAACCGGGTTTTACGAAGAAACCGGACTTCGACATTGAACCAGCGCGGATTCTCGCGCGTCGATTTTGGGTCGAAATATTTGCTGGCCGGGTCGAACTGTGTTTCATCCGGATAAGCAAGCCGTGAAACTTCGACGACGCCGGCAATACCTGGTTCGGGGCAGCTCGAATGATAGAAGAAAGCCATATCTCCAGGCTGCATCTGGTTGCGCATGAAATTACGCGCCTGATAGTTGCGCACACCATCCCAAGGTACGGTCTGCCCTGGCCGAGCAGCAAGGTCATCGATACTCACTTCCGACGGCTCTGATTTCATCAGCCAGTAACGCATATTTTTACGAATATGAATAGGGAGAGAACTGAAACTACTAAAAGAAAAGAGGGGTCCCCGCGAATGCCGTCAGGTTGTTATCTTGAACCACAGGTTCAAGAGTGGCCGCCTGTCGGCCGCATCAGGCATGCTCCACGAGAGAGTACGCACAACAGCGACCATTGACTGGCAGCCAGATACAACGAATTGGTTCAAAGAATACAAACCTTGACAAACACCGCAGGGATTAAATCTGTTGTAATTGCTCTGGCACACAATACACGCCGCGCTAAATTATTCGATTTTATTCTTATAAATTCTTATAAATGCCCTGGTCGGTAAGCGCGTCACTCACCCTGCACTCCAGCAACTCGATTCTACGCTTAAATTCATTCATGTCAAAACCACGCTGTGAACGGATACTGAGCAATTCATGGGTCATGCTGATGGCGGCGGCAATGGCAATCTGTTCCGTTCCGGCAATTTTTCCTGCAGATTTTATCTCCTGCATTTTTCTGTTGAGACAGGAAACGGCGAGCAGCAACTCTTCACGTTCTTCCCCGGAACAATGGATACGAAATTCCCGCCCCATTACGGCTACATTCAAAACAGTATCTTTGTTCACTTCAACCCTCGGGCAGATTATTCAGTAAAACCTTGAGGCGTTCGGCTGCGGTTTGCATCCGCTCGGCAAGCTGGCGGTTTACCGCCTCCGCATTTTCAAGCAGACGATACAATTTGGCATTTTCCTCACGAGTTTCCTGATACAACCTGATCAGCAGGCCGATCTTGTCTTCCAGCGACTTCAATTCATCATCCATCAGCGATTCCGTTCCCACCGGCACGGAATGAAGCACTTTATCCGCTGATCATATCCGTTGCATGGCAGCACCACCACAAAGAGCACATACAAACCTTGCTGATTTTTTATCATTATCGTGACAGGATCGTATCAACGGCTTGCGGCAGTGTTTCAGGGTAATCCCGGCTGAAGTGCAGTCCGCGACTCTCGTGCCGCAGCATTGCGCTCCGAACGATCAGATCGGAAGTACACACGAGATTGCGCAGTTCGAGCAAATCACTGGTCACCCGGAAATTGGAATAGTACTCACCGATTTCCTCACTCAGCAGCCTGATGCGGTGTTGCGCCCGCTGCAAACGTTTGCTGGTGCGCACGATACCTACATAATTCCACATAAAACGGCGCAACTCGTCCCAGTTATGGGAAATCACGACTTCCTCGTCGGCATCGGTCACACGGCTTTCATCCCAGTCCGGTAACGGCAGATCTGGCGCAGGAGAGCGAACCAGAATATCCTCGACCGCCGAAAGACCAGTGACCAGACATTCCAGCAAAGAATTACTGGCCAGGCGATTGGCGCCGTGCAGACCGGTATGCGCCGTTTCACCGATGGCATACAGATTGTCGAGATCAGTCCGTCCGCATTGATCGGTCATGATCCCGCCACAGGTATAGTGAGCTGCCGGGACGACCGGAATGGGCTCACGAGTGATGTCGATGCCCAGTTCCAGACAACGCTTGTAAATAGTTGGAAAATGCTGCACCAGAAAATCGGCTGGCTGGTGGGAAATGTCCAGAAATACACAATCCAGCCCGCGTTTTTTCATTTCGAAGTCGATTGCACGCGCCACGATGTCACGCGGAGCAAGTTCGGCTCGTTCATCATGCCGAAGCATGAAACGCTCACCATCGGGCAGCTTCAGTATACCCCCTTCCCCCCTCACTGCTTCAGTGATCAGAAAGGACTTGGCATGCGGATGATACAAGCAGGTGGGATGAAACTGGACAAATTCCATATTGGCAACACGGCACCCCGCACGCCACCCCATGGCAATACCATCCCCGGTAGATACATCGGGATTAGTGGTATAGAGATAAACTTTACCCGCACCGCCGGTGGCCAGAATCGTATTACGTGCCGCAATCGTGCGCACTTTTCCGGCGCGGATATCGAGCACATAAGCGCCGTAGCAGCGGTTATTTTCCCCGGCATGAGACAATTTCTCGCTGGTGATCAGATCGATTGCAATGTGGTGCTCCAGCACGGTGATATTCGGATGTTGTGCTGCCTGTCTGGTCAGTGTAAGTTGCACCACTTTACCAGTGGCATCACCAGAATGAATGATGCGACGCACACTATGACCACCCTCACGAGTCAGGTGATAACCGGTTTCATTGTGATCATCCCGCGTAAAATCAACCCCTCTGGCAATCAGCCATCTGACAGCCTGTGGACCGTTTTCCACGATATGACGGGTCATGGTTTCGTTACACAAACCTGCACCGGCGATCAGCGTATCGCGGATATGTGCTTCTGGTGAATCTTCGATCGACAGCACGGCGGCAATCCCCCCCTGCGCCCAGGCACTGGAGCTGTCATGCAATGTCCGCTTGGTCACCAGCGCGACCTTTTGGGTTTCTGCGAGATTCAGGGCAAGTGTCAGCCCGGCCAGACCGCTGCCAATGATCAGTGCATCGAAACGAAGTGGTTGCATGAATAACGTTGACTGCTCAGAAATGATGGAAGAGTGAATCTGCTTTCCGAAATTATCACATTTTTTGCCATGGTTTCGAATCCATCGCGTGCTGCCGGCATTGCCGCCGGCAAAAATACGCTAGAATACAGCAAGGTTTTTGGGGAAGCGCCGGATGATCCGGGTGACGGACACTTCCCGTCATTCAGTTTACAAATTTAACACAGGAGAGTTTCAGCATGTCGATGGCGGACCGTGACGGGGTTATCTGGTATGACGGAGAGATGGTTCCGTGGCGCAATGCCACGACCCACGTACTTACCCATACCCTGCATTATGGAATGGGTGTATTCGAAGGGTTGCGCGCCTATCAGACACCCGGGGGGCCGGCCATTTTCCGTCTGCCCGAGCACACGGAACGTCTGTTTTACTCGGCACATGTCTTCAGAATGAAAATCCCTTTTGATCAGCCCACGCTGATACAGGCACAGCTGGATGTCGTCCGGCAGAACAGGTTAACCTCCGGCTATATTCGTCCAATCGTCTTCTACGGGTCGGAAGCCATGGGATTATCCGCCAAGAACCTGTCTGTCCACGTCGCCATCGCTGCCTGGTCATGGGGAACCTACCTGGGCGCAGATGCGCTGGAAAACGGGATTCGCGTCAAAACCTCCTCGTTCACCCGCCACCACGTCAATATCAACATGTGCCGTGCCAAGTCGGTCGCCACTTATACCAACTCGATCCTGGCGCATCAGGAAGTTGCACAGGACGGTTATGAGGAAGCCTTGCTGCTGGACGTGGATGGTTATGTCGCGGAAGGTTCTGGTGAAAACATTTTCATCATCAAAAAAGGCAAGATTTACACACCTGATCTGACAGCCTGCCTGGAAGGCATCACACGCGCATCGGTCATTCAACTGGCGCAAGAAGCCGGTATCGAGGTCATTCAGAAACGGATTACCCGTGATGAAGTCTACTGCGCGGATGAAGCCTTTTTTACCGGTACGGCAGCAGAAATCACGCCGATCCGTGAACTGGATTGTCGTATGATTGGTAACGGTAAACGCGGTCCTGTCACCGAACAACTGCAAACCGCATTTTTTGACTGCGTCAACGGCAAATCAGACAAACATGCAGATTGGCTGCATTACGCCGATTAGACGCATTATGTTTAACTGTTGAACAGATGAAATTGCCAATGAATACTTCTTCTACACCCGCTTATCCACAAGAAATCGAAATCAGCCCGGATGATTTGCCGCTGTATTGCCCGAATCCATTGATGGATGCAAGAAGTTGGCACCCGCGCGTTTTTCTCGAGATCGAAGCAACCGGCAGCGCCATGTGTCCCTACTGCAGTACGCAATATATCCTGAAAGGTACGCCAAATCCGGATCACCATCATTCATGACATGGACAGGCATCCGGCCTTCCTGCCATTCATCATTTAATCCGAACCCGGGAGTCGTCACTGCATGAGTAATATCGCACCTGAAATTTTCAAGGCTTATGACATCCGTGGCATCGTAGAAACTGCGCTGACACCAGCAACAGTAGAACTTATCGGCCACGCCATTGGCTCTGAAGCACGCGAGCGTCAGCTTACCACCATCGCGATCGGCCGCGATGGCCGCCTGTCCGGGCCGGAGCTGGCGCAGGCACTGACGAACGGCATCCGCAAAAGTGGAATCGATGTCATCGATGTGGGTATGGTCCCCACCCCGGTGCTGTACTACGCCGCACACGAATTATGCGGCTACTCGGGAGTCATGGTGACCGGCAGCCACAATCCGCCTGAATATAACGGTCTCAAAATCGTACTGGGTGGCGAAACGCTGGCGGCAGAAGCAATCCAGTCACTGCGTCTGCGTATCGAGCAGGCTAACTTCCAGCACGGACAAGGGAGTTATCGTCAGCATGACATCGTACAAAGCTATCTGCAACGAATCATCGCTGACGTCAAACTTGCCCGGCCGGTCAAGATCGTTGTTGACTGCGGCAATGGTGTCACCGGTGTGCTGGCGTCCGAACTTTATCGCCGGTTGGGCTGCGAAGTAATCGAACTGTTTTGTGAAGTCGATGGTACCTTCCCGAATCATCATCCTGATCCTTCAGTACCGGAAAATCTGCAGGATGTCATCCGGACACTGGCTACCACCGATGCCGAAATCGGTTTTGCCTTCGACGGCGATGGTGATCGTCTGGGCGTTGTCACCAAAGACGGGAGCATCATTTATCCGGATCGCCAGCTCATGCTGTTTGCTGCCGATGTACTGTCCAGGAACCCTGGCGGTCAGATCATCTATGATGTCAAATGCACACGCACACTGGCACCCTGGATCATCCGGCATGGTGGTAAGCCAGTCATGTGGAAAACGGGGCATTCCTTCATCAAGGCCAAGCTAAAAGAAACCGGTGCATTGCTGGCCGGTGAAATGAGTGGCCATATTTTTTTCAAGGAACGCTGGTACGGATTCGACGATGGTCTGTATGCCGGTACACGTCTGCTGGAATTGCTCAGCAAACAGGTTGATCCGGCTGCGGTACTGCACGCCCTGCCCGATACGATCAATACGCCCGAACTGCAGATCAGGCTCAAAGAAGGAGAAAATCATGCCCTGATCGCCCAGCTTCAGCGCGATGCAGACTTTCCTGAAGCCAACCAGGTCATTACGATCGATGGCTTGCGAGTGGAATACAAAGACGGATTCGGTCTGATCCGGGCATCCAACACCACTCCGGTCGCGGTACTGCGCTTCGAGGCGGATAATCAGGCTGCGCTGGAACGCATTCAGCAGGATTTCCGACGGGTCATCCTGCAAGCCAGGCCGGATGCAGCCCTGCCCTTCTGACCGGGCATCAGCCGCTTACCGGCAGCTCTTCTTACATCTCTTTTTGCCGTGAAGATCGCGCTTGCACAGATCAACTGTACACCAGGTGATCTGCGCGGAAATCAACTCAAAATACTGCATGCCTGCCGGCAAGCCAGGGAAGCCGGTGCTGATCTGGTCATCACTCCGGAAATGTCGCTATGCGGTTATCTCGCGGAAGACTGGCTGTTGCGCAGAGAGTTTGTACAAGCCTGCCATCAGGCACTGACAGAGCTTACCGCACAGGTGCACGATGTTATGCTGATCGTCGGGCACCCTCACAATATGAATGGCAATCTGTTCAATGCCGTTTCTGCCGTCCGGGACGGCCGTCTGCTGGCGACACATTGCAAACAGCATTTGTTCTCTGACCGGTTACAGGATGAGCGTCGCTATTTCAGTGCCGGCAACTCACTCTGCACGTTTGAATGCAGCGGTATACTTTTTGGATTGATGACCGGCTCCGATTACCGGCATGCGGCTCATCTGCAGTCACTACATGCTGCCGGTGCCCAGGTTCTGCTGGCCGTGGATGCTTCTCCCTACTCCATCGACAGCCAGATCGACCGTTATCAGATACTGCGCGAGGGGATCACACAAACCGGGCTGCCTGCTGTTTATATCAATCCGGTCGGCGGGCAGGATGAGCTGGTGTTCGATGGTGCTTCATTCGCGATGGATCACAGCGGTAAACTCGTTTGTCAGCTGCCCGCTTTTCAGGAAGCACTCGCTCTGATCGCGATTCACGGTAATCAGTCGATCTCCGGAGAATGTTCTACCTTGCCGGATCAGGCCGGGAGTATTTACACCGCGTTGCGTTTGGGTCTGCACGATTTCATCACCAAAAACAGATTGCCTGGCGTACTGATCGGTCTGTCCGGTGGTGTTGATTCTGCACTGGTACTGGCAATCGCAGTGGATGCCCTCGGTGCCGAACGAGTCAGAACCGTGATGATGCCCTCACCTTATACCGCCGATATCAGTATTCAGGATGCGCAGACCATGGCAGACAACCTGGGGGTGCACCATGCCGGGATACCGATTACCGGATTGTTCGATCAGTTCCAGCAGGCGTTACAGGCCGAGTTGCAGGCTTGCTCTGATTCCGGTACTTCGGCCACTGTAGAAAATCTGCAGGCTCGTATCCGCGGAACACTGCTGATGGCACTGGCCAACCAGTCCGGCATGCTGGTGCTGCCAACGAGTAACAAATCTGAAACCGCAGTGGGTTACAGCACGTTATACGGAGATATGGCCGGCGGATTTTCGATACTCAAGGATGTCAGCAAAACACTGGTTTACCGGCTTTGCCATTATCGCAACCAGATTTCACCCATCATTCCGCAACGTATTCTGCAACGCCCGCCTTCGGCTGAGTTGCGCCCGGGCCAGATCGATCAGGATAGCCTCCCGCCGTACGATGTACTGGATGCAATCATCGAGGCGTACGTGGAAAACGATCTGTCGGCAGCAGAAATCATCGCTATGAGCTATCCTGAGGAAACCGTTCGGCGCGTGCTGCGCATGATCCATTCCAGTGAATACAAACGCCGACAAGCAGCGCCCGGTATCCGGATCACCCGGCGTGATTTCGGCCGATCGTGGCGATTCCCGCTGACTTCCGGGTTTCCAGATTGAGCTGCCCGGATGACATTACTGTATTCACCGGGCCAGCTGCAGGATCACAAGTCGGTTCACCGATATGATGGAACTCGATCTGCCAGCAACCATCAAACGCGATATGAAATTCCGCTACCTTCTCATCATTGTGCCCTTGCTGTTCCCTGCCCATATATTTGGACAGGAACTGCCCGATCTGGGTGATGTTTCCCAGGCCAGCGTCACTCCTCACCAGGAGCGACAGATCGGCATACAGATCATGCGCGAGATCCGCGCGGATTCCAGCTATCTGGACGACCCTGAAATTGCCGATTACCTGACCCGGCTGGGCAACCGGCTGATTGCTGCCTCAGGCCAGACCAATCCGGACAATCCGTTCGAATTTTTTGCCATCAATGATTCCTCGATCAATGCTTTTGCCCTCCCGGGCGCATTCGTGGGATTTCACAGCGGCCTGATCACCGCCGCACAAAACGAATCGGAACTGGCCGGCGTCATGGCGCATGAAATTGCGCACGTTACTCAAAAGCATCTTGCCCGAATGATCTCCGGAACCTCGTATTTAGGCCTACTCGGGTCGATCGCAGCACTGGCCATCGCTATTCTTGCTTCCCGCTCCAACCCCAATGCCGGCCAGGCAGTCCTGGCCACCGCTCAAGCCAGCGCCATACAATCCCAGCTGAATTTCACCCGCAAGCATGAAAAAGAAGCCGATCGTGTCGGATTCAACATGCTCATCAAGGCCGGGTTCGATCCGCACGGCATGTCATCCTTCTTTGAGCGCATGCAGCATGCCAGCCGCTATTACGAAAATGGCATGCCTTCTTACCTCATGACTCACCCGGTCACGCATGAACGTATCGCCGATATTCAGAATCGCACTCAGGAGCTGGGTTACCGGCAGGTGCCGGACAGCCTGGAATTTCATCTGGTTCGCGCCAAGATCCGTGCTTCCCGCGGTAATCCGGCTTCAGTCATCAATGAATTCAAGGCACGTCTGCAGGATAAACGCTATATCAACGAAATTGCAGAACGATACGGCCTGATCCAGGCTTTGCTGCGTGCGAGACAGTTCAAACTAGCAGATGAAGAATTGAATACGCTTTACCGGACCATTCAATCCGATTCTTCGGCCCAGCCACTCAAGAATCATCGTCTGGGAAAATCTATTCAGGTGGAGGGGGATTATCTGCAATCCGCTGCCATGATTGAAACACTTGCAGCACGCGTCAAATTTGCCAGTGGGCAGACCGATGACGCTTTCCGGCTGTATCAGTCTGCATTGCAATCCTTCCCGCATTATCGCGCTTTGGTTTACGGTTACGCCGATGCACTGCTGCAACACAAGGATGCACAGGCTGCGCTGGATTTCATCAATGGCCAGTCCCAGTTCATCCATGACGATATCCGGCTTTACCGGCTTACGGCCCAGTGCCATGCCGCACTGGGAAATGCCTTGCTGCAACATCAGGCTGAAGCCGAGGCCCTGATCCGCGAAGGTAATCTGCGGGCAGCAATAGAGCAGCTCCAGATCGCTTTGCGCCATAAACATGATAATTTCTACCAGTTATCCAGCGTGGAAGCACGTCTGCGACAGATCAAGGAATTCGTGGCTGCAGAGAAAGAAAAAAAATAGATTCCATTCGGTCATTTCTTCTGCTAAAAATTCAGCGGCCCGATACGCCTCATTCGATAAAGGTATTGTTTTCATGTTCAGCTCACGCAGAAAAATCGTTCTTTTCCTGATCATCCTGTTTACGAGTGTCATTTACGGCTATTTTTCACTACAGGGAGAATCCGGAAAAATACGGTATACAACCCGGGCTGCCGACCAGGGAGATATCGTGCGCACGATATCCGCCAATGGCACGCTCACACCGCTGGAACTGGTCGATATCGGCACACAGATCTCCGGCAGGGTGATCGAGCTGTTCGCCGATTTCAATGATCAGGTAAAAACCGGCCAGATCCTGGCAAAACTCGATCCGGCTCTGCTCAATGCGCAACTGCGGCAATCCGAGGCCAGTCTGAAAAGTGCGCAGACTGCCTTATCGGTCACCATCAATAAAGCCAACCGCAGCCGTAACCTGATTGAAAAAGGCTTCCTCTCGAAAGAAGCAATGGATGAAGTCAAAGAATTACTCGATTCTGCACGGGCACAGGTCATCGTCAGCCAGGCACAGGTTGCACGTGATCAGGCCAACCTGGATTACAGTATCATCCGCTCACCCATTTCCGGTGTCGTCGTCGCCCGGAACGTCAATATCGGGCAGACCGTTGCCGCCAATTTCCAGACACCCACCCTGTTTCAGGTCGCGCGTGATCTGAAACAGATGCAGATCAATATCAGTGTGGCAGAAGCAGATATCGGTCAGATCCATACCGGCCAGACGATGGTATTCACCGTGGATGCGTTCCAGGATCGCGAATTCTCTGCCATCGTCAAGCAGATACGCCTCAACCCCACGGTTCAGGAAAACGTGGTGACATACAATGTCATCGCAACCGTCATCAATGAAGAGGGCACTCTGCTGCCCGGGATGACAGCCAACGTGCGTTTCATCGTCAACGAAAAAACAGAAGTATTGCGTGTACCCAATGCCGCCCTGCGCTATAAACCCAGTCTGGAAGAACTGATCGCCACAGCGGAAACACAACCTGGCAAACGGTTGCTCTACCGGCTGGAGGGCAATCGGCCGGTAGCGATCAGTGTAACCACCGGCATTACCGACGGTAATTTCACTGAAATTCTCTCCAATGAACTCAATGTGAACGATCCGCTCATCATCGAAGAAACGATCGGTAAAAAACAGGATAAGTCGGCTGCCAGCAATTTCAGATTCAGGATGTTCTGATGGTCCATCCCGGCGGTTCCAGTGAACCTTTGATTGAGGTGGAAAAGCTCTGCAAGATCTACCGGCTGGGTAACCACGCCGGTACCTCCCTCAACCTGCAGGTACTGTTCGATGTCAGTTTCACGATACGGCGTGGGGAGTTTGTCGCAATCATGGGGCATTCCGGCTCCGGAAAATCCACTCTGATGAACATACTCGGCTGTCTGGATACGCCTACCAGCGGCCACTACCGGCTGGCAGGACACGATGTGTCAACCCTTTCCGGCAATCAGCTCGCCAGCGTGCGCAACCGGCAAATTGGTTTCGTATTCCAGGGGTTCAATCTGCTCAGGCGCATGACTGCGCTGGATAACGTGGCCATTCCATTACTGTACGCAGGTTACAGCCGGGCAGAAAGTCGTCGCCGGGCAATGTCGCTGCTGCAGCAAACCGGGCTGGAAAAGTTTGTCATGCATCAACCCGGCCAACTTTCCGGGGGACAGCAACAGCGTGTCGCCATCAGTCGGGCACTGATCAATCAGCCGCAACTCATCCTTGCGGATGAACCTACCGGCAATCTGGATACCCAAACCAGCCACGAAATCATGCAATTGTTCGACCGCCTCAATCGTGAAGAAGGCATGACGATCGTCATCGTTACGCATGAAGAAGACATTGCTGCGTGGACTCGCCGTCTGATCCGGCTCAAGGACGGGCGAATCATTGAAGACAGGCCGATAGCCAAACCAGTCGTTCCTCTTTCCAAATCATGAATTTACTGACTATCATCGGTGAGGCCACGCGGGCACTGCAGACCAACCGCCTGCGAACTGCGCTCACCATGCTCGGCATGATCATCGGCGTGGCTGCAGTGGTACTGATGCTATCCATCGGACAGGGCGCACAAACCAGCATCAACAGTGCCATTGCCTCAATGGGCAGCCATCTGCTGATCGTCATGCCCGGCGCAACTTCATCCGGCGGACTGCGCTGGGGCAGCGGCAGTGTCAAAACGCTGACCGTACAGGATGCGCACGCGATTGCAGAATTGCCCATGGTCGATGCAACCGCACCGGTGATTTCAGGTACCGCACAGCTCAACTATGGTGCCAACAACTGGAGCACCGTGCTGACAGGCGTCACCCCGGACTATTTTTCCGTCAACAACTGGGAAATGGCCGATGGCGAGATCTTTACCGAAGGAGATTTACGCTCCGGCACCCGCGTAGCCGTGCTGGGCCAGATCACAGCAAACAGCTTGTTCGGAAACGAAGATCCAGTAGGAAAGATTGTCCGGATTGCCAACCGGCCGTTCACAGTTGTCGGCGTTCTGGTTGCCAAAGGCCAAAGCCTTTCAGGACGTGACCAGGATGATAACGTATTCATTCCGCTCACCACCGCACAACGGCAGATCATCGGCAACCAGTTCCCCGGATCGATCAATCACATGACAGTTCGGGCAAAAACGGCAGACAGCATGGAAGCCGCCGAAGCAGAAATCACCCGCCTGCTGCGTCAGCGCCACCGTATTAGCGCCCATATGGAAAACGATTTCACCGTTCGCAATCTGACTGCACTCGCTTCCGTGGCAAGCAACACTGCCAGGGTCATGGCATGGATGCTGGGCGCAGTTGCCTCGGTTTCTCTCCTGGTGGGAGGTATTGGCATCATGAATATCATGCTGGTATCCGTCACGGAGCGTACTCGTGAAATTGGCATCCGTATGGCAATCGGTGCGAATCAGCGGATGATTCTCACTCAGTTCCTGCTGGAATCGCTGATGATCTGTATCCTGGGTGGGATCACCGGTATCGCCTTGGGAATCGGGGGAGCCTGGCTGGCCAGCCGAATTGCCGAACTCGAAATTGTGATCACACCGGGAATGATCGCCCTGGCATTCTCTTTTTCCTCGATTATCGGCATTTTCTTTGGCCTGTATCCCGCCCGGAAAGCTGCTGCACTCAAACCGGTGGAAGCCCTGCGCCACGAATGATTGTACTGCATTCCGTACTCGGACCAGATCAGGCAGACTGTTCCGGTTGATCAGAGGTTCCTGAAGTAATCTTTTTCGCCCGTGCAGCAACATTTGAGATTTGTTACTATTACCGGACTGACCGGACAAAAATAAAATCAGACCGGGAAATCATTTTTAATCCGGCGGGTACCACCGGATTATCGACAGTATAATTTCCAGCAATTTGCAACTCATCACGGAACCTGTGCCCGGATCGGGATCAACGGGTTTCCGAAGTATGCCTGATACATATTTCCGGCAACTGCGAACTGTTACCCTGTCGGATATCAGCCCGGTGCAATCACTGGTGTCGATCATCTGATTTAATTCTGCCGGCATCTCCGGCAATACCATTTACATTATTTTTCTGAGGATGAACAGCGAGGATCTCCTGTATTTTCTGATAGCGTTACCTTTCGCCGGCAGTGCACTGGCTGCAATACTGCCGGCCAATGCCCGTAATACGGAAGCGTGGCTGGCGGGTAGCGTAATGATCGCGGCGTTTATCATCGCTGCCGGCCTTTATCCATTCATTTCCGAAGGAGAAGCTCTTCGTAATGAAATCGAATGGTTGCCCGGATCTGGCCTGAACTTTACACTCAGGATGGATGGTTTCGCGTGGATGTTCTCGATGCTGATTACCGGCATCGGGTTTCTAGTGGTGCTTTATGCACGTTACTACATGTCCCCCAGAGACCCGGTTCCGCGTTTTTTCTCCTTTCTGCTGGCTTTCGCCGGTGCCATGCAGGGGATGGTCATCGCAGGCAACCTGATTCTGCTGGCCATTTTCTGGGAGCTCACCAGCATCTTTTCATTTCTGCTGATCGGCTACTGGCATCACAATGCGGCAGCACGCGAAGGAGCGCGCATGTCGCTGATCATCACAGGAACCGGTGGGCTTTGCCTGCTTGCCGGGCTGATTCTCGTCGGTCACATCGTCGGCAGCTATGACCTCGACAGCGTTCTGGCAGCAGGCGACAGAATCCGGGAGCATGCGCTGTACGTTCCTGCACTGGTACTCATCCTGTTGGGGGCACTGACCAAAAGTGCGCAGTTTCCTTTCCATTTCTGGCTGCCCAACGCAATGACTGCCCCCACACCGGTATCCGCCTATCTGCATTCAGCCACGATGGTAAAGGCAGGTGTGTTTCTGCTCACCCGGCTGTGGCCGGTATTGTCCGGTACTGATGAATGGTTTTTCATACTCGGGCTGGCTGGCATGAGTACGCTGCTGCTCAGCGCTTACTTCGCCATTTTCCAACAGGATCTCAAGGGATTGCTGGCCTATTCGACCATCAGCCATCTCGGCCTGATTACCACACTACTGAGCCTCGGCAGTCCACTGGCCGCTGTAGCAGCGATTTTTCACATGATGAATCACGCTACTTTCAAGGCATCCCTGTTCATGGCTGCCGGCATCATCGATCATGAAGCCGGAACACGGGATATGCGCAAACTGAGCGGGTTGTTCAGCTACATGCCGATCACGGCCACGCTCGCCATGGTGGCCAGTGCTGCCATGGCAGGTGTACCGCTCCTCAATGGATTCCTTTCGAAAGAAATGTTTTTTGCCGAAACACTCGGGCAACATTCCGGTTCTGTACTGGATGGCATGCTTCCCTATGTCGCAACGATTGCAGGTGCCTTTGCCGTGACCTATTCCGTACGTTTCATCCATACCGTCTTTTTCGGTGAAAAAGCACTGGATCTCCCGCGCGAACCCCATGAACCTCCACACTGGATGCGATTGCCAATCGAGTTTCTGGTGCTGGCCTGTCTCATTGTCGGCATCATTCCGGGCATGACTGTCGGCCCTTATCTGCATACCGCCGTGACCTCGGTACTGGGTGAACACACCCCGCAGTACAGTCTGTCCATATGGCATGGCATCAATACTCCGCTGATCATGAGTGTGATTGCACTCATCAGCGGGGTATTGCTTTATCTGTTATTGAAAAATTATCTTGCCCGATGTGAAGATGGCCCGCCTGGTCTGAGTCATTTCAAAGGTCAGCATATTTTTGACAGGATGCTGGTTACGCTCTCGTGGCGATGGGCACGCTGGCTGGAAGAGTTTTTCGGCACACATCGTCTTCAACCGCAACTGTTTCTGGTCATGCTGATTGCCTTGATTGCCGGCAGTTGGCCGTTCTTTGAAACAAGTATCGATTTCAGTTCGCCGATACTGACTGGAATCGACCCTGTTTTTGCAATACTCTGGGGAATCGGCATCGCCTGTGCACTTGGTGCTGCTTATCAGGCCAAATATCACCGTCTGGCTGCACTGATTCTGATGGGAGGAGCAGGTCTCGTCACCTGTATCACCTTTGTCTGGTTTTCCGCACCCGATCTGGCAGTGACCCAGTTACTGGTAGAAATCGTCACTACCGTTCTGATCCTGCTGGGTCTGCGCTGGCTGCCAAAAAGGGTAGAACAAATCGACAATGCTCTGACACCGGTTGCCTGGATACGCAGATTCCGGGATTTGACGCTGGCTGTCGGCTGTGGGGGGGGAATGGCACTAATAGCCTACAAAGCAATGACCAATACACCATTGCCCGATTCGATCGCTCAATTTTTTCTGGAGCGAGCTCATTCGGAAGGAGGTGGTAACAATGTCGTCAATGTCATCCTGGTCGATTTTCGTGGTTTTGATACCTTCGGTGAAATCACCGTACTGGGCATCGTGGCACTCACCGTTTACGCACTGCTGCGGCGTTTCCGGCCTGCACCGGACAGTATCGATATTCCCGAGCAGCAGCGCAGACAGAATGCTTTTGATGACAATCATCCCGAACGCAGCATTGGAGAAACCATGCATGACTATCTGATGGTACCTTCAATCGTCATGCAGTGGATGTTCCCGTTCATCATTCTGCTGGCGGTTTATTTCTTTCTGCGCGGCCATGATCTGCCAGGCGGCGGGTTTGCTGCCGGTATCACACTGGCTATCGGCCTCCTGTTACAGTACCTCGCCAGTGAAACCCGCTGGGTGGAAGACCGTCTCTATATTCGGCCGGTTCGCTGGATTGGCTCTGGTTTACTGCTAGCGGTGCTGACCGGAACAGGATCATGGCTGTTTGGATTCCCTTTCCTGACTTCTCATTTCGATCATCTGAAAATACCACTGATCGGAGAATTACCGGTCGCCACAGCACTGTTCTTCGATCTGGGTGTCCTGTTACTGGTTGTCGGTGCAACCGCACTGATGCTGATTGCAATAGCCCATCAATCCCTTCGCAGCTATCGCACGCGCTCCGCCGACACTGAAAAAACCGGGGAGGAAGATTAATGGAACTGGTTCTGTCTCTCGGTATCGGCATACTGGTTGGATCAGGTGTATGGCTGCTGCTGCGTCCTCGCACCTACCAAGTCATCATCGGGCTGGGACTGGTCTCTTATGCTGTCAACCTGTTCATTTTCAGCATGGGACGGCTGGTAACAGACAAACCGCCGGTCACGCAGGCAGGTGCTCAAATTGATCCGACAACATTTGCCGATCCGATACCTCAGGCACTGGTACTGACAGCCATTGTCATCGGTTTTGCCACGACGGCACTCTTTCTGGTTGTCCTGCTTGCCTCACGCGGTCTGACGGGCACCGATCATGTTGATGGCAAGGAACCCGACCGATGAATTTATCTCCGGAACACCTTGTCATTGCACCGGTTCTGATTCCATTCATCGCCGGAGTACTGCTGCTTTTTCTCGATGATCGTGCGCGGCACGTCAAAGCCTTCGTATCTGTTCTATCCACCATTGTATTGCTGGTGATATCGATCCTGCTTCTGTGCATTGTGCATACGGATAACAGTGTGAATGAAGACAGGATCGCGGTCTACCTGCTGGGTAACTGGCCACCCCCATTTGCCATCAACCTGGTGCTGGATCGCCTGTCATCGATGATGCTGGTTCTGACCGCGATGCTCGCTCTACCTTCTCTGGTATTTTCACTCGGGCGCTGGCACAAGGCCGGTGTCCATTTTCATACCCTGTTTCTGTTGCTGCTGATGGGGTTGAATGGCGCATTCCTGACCGGAGATCTGTTCAATCTCTTCGTATTCTTTGAAGTTATGCTGGCAGCATCCTACGGTCTGGTATTACACGGATCAGGATTATTGCGGGTGAAGGCGGGGTTACACTACATTGCCATCAACCTTGTCGCTTCACTGCTGTTTCTGATCGGAGTAGCTCTGATTTACAGCGTTACCGGCACGCTCAACATGGCCGATCTGGCCATACGTATCCCGCAAATCAATGAGGCAAACCGCACGATGCTGGAATCTGGGGCAGCCATTCTGAGTGTGGCCTTTCTCATCAAGGCAGGTATGTGGCCATTGAATTTCTGGTTGCCCACGACCTACGCCGCAGCACCAGCGCCGTCAGCAGCCATTTTTGCCATCATGAGTAAAGTCGGCATTTATGTGCTGCTGCGTCTGTCACTGCTGTTTTTCGGGAGTGACCCTGGTTTTCCGGAAAGTCTGGGAGCACAGATACTGCTTTATGGCGGTCTGGCGACGATCAGCTTTGGCACTGTCGGGGTACTTGCTTCACAGACACCGGGACGGTTTGCCGGTTTTTCAGTGCTGATCTCATCCGGTACACTGCTGGCAAGCATCGGTCTGGTACAAACCGAAGTAACTGCCGGTGCCCTGTTTTATCTCGCCAGCTCCACACTGGCGATCAGCGCACTGTTCATGCTCATCGAACTGGTTGAAAGAGGGCAGAATATGGCAGCAAGCGTTCTGGCCGTTACCATGGAAGCATTCGGTTATGACGATGAAGAAACGGAAAACGAGGAAATCATCGGAGTGGCCATTCCAAGAACGATTGCCGTGCTGGGCACATGCTTTGCCGCTTGCACCATTCTGCTGGCCGGTTTGCCGCCCCTTTCGGGTTTCATTGCCAAATTTGTCATCCTCAACGCCCTGTTCAGTCCCGGTGAATCAGGGCAGATGCACTTCATTCCCGCCACTCTCTGGTGGTTCCTGGCGCTGCTCATTTTTTCCGGGCTGGCTACCCTGATCGCCATGAGCCGCTCCGGCATACGTACTTTCTGGGCACCCCCGGTAGATACGGCACTGCCACGGGTACTGCTGATCGAAATCGTACCGGTTGCCGCCTTGCTGTGCATGACACTCGTACTGACCATACAGGCGGGACCGGTGATGCGTTTCATGGAAGCAACCGCAAACAGCCTGCACGCACCACGGCCATACATTGAAGGGGTCATGAAGACACAGAGTGCGGTATTACCACAGCCGATGGAAACGACAGAATGAACAGATTGTTCCCATACCCGTTGCTGATCATCTTACTGATCATCACATGGCTGATGCTGGCCGGTTTCTCAGTCGGCCAGTTTCTGCTTGGCACCCTCACTGCAATTATCGCCACCTGGGGACTGGCCGCGCTGCACCCGGCAAAACCACGACTCCGGCGCTGGGATTTACTGCCCAGACTCTTTGCCATCGTGTTTTACGATATCGTGCGTTCCAACATCGCCGTAGCCGGAATCATTCTGCATGGGGGTAGAAAAGTCGGGAAATCCGGTTTCATGACCATTCCGCTCGATCTGCGCGACCCCATGGGACTGGCCATTCTGGCCATCATCATAACGGGTACCCCCGGCACGGCCTGGATCGACTACAACTCTGCACGTAATATCCTGATACTGCATGTTTTTGATCTGGTTGATGAGACCGCCTGGTTGAATCTGATCAAGAATCGCTATGAATACCTGTTACAGGAGATATTTGAATGAGTGCCACTATTCTTTTCTGGGCCGTTACCACGGCACAAATTGCTCTGGGAATTGCCATGGTACTGGCACTGGCCCGCATGATCAGCGGACCGCGTGCTCAGGACAGAGTGCTGGGGCTGGATACACTCTACAATAACTCGATGCTGCTGATGCTCGTTTTTGGCATACGCACCGGTAATTCACTGTATTTTGAAATTTCCCTGATCATTGGTGCGCTGGGTTTTGTGGCAACCGTGGCATTGGCTAAATTTCTGATGCGCGGGGAGGTAATCGAATGAATCATGCTGCTGACCTGCCGATATGGGCCACATTGCTCATTGCCCTTTTTCTGCTGATCGGTGCCGGATTGACACTGGTCGGTTCATTCGGACTTTACCACTTACGCAGTTTCTACGACCGTATTCACGCACCGACTCTCGGAACAAGCTGGGGAACAGCCGGTATCGCCATCGCTTCGGTGATTTACTTCAGTGTCGTGGAATCACAGCTCGTTCTGCATCAACTGCTGATTGGTGTATTCGTAATGGCAACTACACCAGTAACACTGATATTGCTAAGTCGCGCCGCACTTTACCGCGATCGCACGGAAAATAATCGCGATGTCCCTCCACTGCATCCGCTCAGAAACCTGCCCCAGGCATCAGAACTGGAACAGGATTCTATGGCTACTCACAAAAATGCTGGTGAAGAGCAAAAGTAATCCATGGCAGACAAACCAGGAAACGGTCAATGAGACCTTGCAGTGTGTGAGGGAATTCAGCTGCAGGAATGATGTGTAGTAGTTGAGATCTGATCTGACAGTTACCCGATTTGACGAGTGCCTGTTAGATCAGATTCAGTTATTCAATTCGGTAATTTTATCGTCCCATATCTCCTTTGCGTCAATTAAAGTTTGCATCGGGGTGCGTCCACAGCACATTTTTCCCTGGTGAGTCCGCACACTGTTGTAGTAAGCCATCCAATCATCCAGATCGTGTTGTAACTCTTCAATGGACTGGTAAATCTTGCGCCGGAATGTCACCTGGTAGAACTCCTGCAAGATGGTTTTGTGAAAGCGTTCGCAAATACCGTTGGTCTGCGGATGATTGGCTTTCGTTTTGGAATGTTCGATGTCATTGAGTGCCAGATAAAGCTGGTAATCATGATTTTCCGGCTTGCCGCAATATTCGGTACCGCGGTCGGTCAGAATGCGAATAATGCCCATACTCTGTTCAGCAAAGAACGGCAGTACCCGGTCATTGAGCATATCAGCTGATGTAATTGGTGTTTTGTTGGTATACAGCTTCGCTGCTGCCCACTTGGAATAAGTGTCGACGAAGGTTTGCTGGTAAATTCGTCCCACACCTTTGAGGGTACCGACGTAAAAGGTATCCTGACTACCGAGATACCCGGGGTGAGCCGTCTCAATTTCGCCTTGAGCAACATCATCTTCCTGCTTCTTCTCCAATGCTTGCACCTGTGCTTCGGTCAGCACTGCCCCAGTCTCAGCAATATGTTTCTCCAAGGCTGACAGACGCTTCTTGAACGATTCCAGATTCTGGCGCAGCCATACCGAACGGACACCAGACGGAGAAACAAAAATTCCATGCTTACGCAGTTCGTTGGAAACACGAACCTGACCAAAAGCCGGTTGCTCCAGAGCAAAGGCCAGGATCGCTGCTTCCGTCGCTTCTTCTACACGGTTCTTGATATTGGGCTTACGTCGGTTTGCATCTATCAGAGCTTCAACACCTCCTGTTTCCACAGCTGCCTGATAGCGATAGAAAGTATCGCGAGAAAAACCCATCACCTTACAGGCACGGGATACATTGCCAAGCTCAGCTGCCAGATTAAGCAAGCCAATCTTGTGTTTAATGATTTTATGATGAACACTGCTCATGGGATTACTCCTTTACGCTTTCGCGTTTGGTTGATAAAGATTCGCACCTCTATCAAACCGGGTAATCCCACCTCTTGGCAAGACCTGCTGTCAGATCAAATCTGAACTACTACAAATGATGCACGGATGAAGAAGAATGTGTTGAATTGCTCAACTTGCGAGCATCAGGAAGATTGATTGGAATAACTGCTTAAACTACCCCGGATCCCACCTTGCTTCATCCGGATCAGAAAACGAACTTCGATCGCAAATGAAACAGGGGAACCCGGAGTAATCACGAAACAACTGGCTTATTTGTGCATTGCACGTTTGAACATGCGATCAATTTTGGTTTCGGTATCAATCGAGCGTGCATTGGCCTCATTGGCCTTATCCATTGCCTGATTAGCGATATTGACCGCATCATTGGCGGCTGCTCTGGCAGCAGCTGCATCTGATTTCGTTGCAGAAACATTGGATTCCAGTGCATCGACACGCGATTTGAGTGCTTCAACCTCCCCGGTCGTTGCACAAGCGGACAAACCAGCACAAGCACCCACCAATACAAACATCGTTACCATTCTTTTCTTGTTCATTTCATCTATCTCCTTAATAAAAAAACATCACTTCACACTTTCACCCACTATTTCAAGAAAAACGTACATAACCTAACCCGATTTATAACACATTGCAATATAAATCAAATGCAATAAAAACCTGAATGTGGCCTATTGATCGGCTGGACAAACGCCATAACCCATAAAAGACTTTCTTATTTTCAATGAAATCAGAAATCACATACAAATATGACATACAGTTACATTTTTCTTGCACTCGGGGCAATTAGTCGTTCCCGTCAACTTTCAGCAGTACCCTGCTCAGTTCGGCACTAGGCCGTGCCGCGATACGTTCAAACCAGGGGCCGATTTTTGGCAAATCGCGGTCGAACGGCTGATTGACCGCTACACCAAAATCCAGCCATACATAAAGCCAGATATCAGCAGCAGTAAAACGTTCACCACACAGATACGGCCCTGTTCCGAACATACCATCCAGCCAGCGCAGTCGATCCTGCGCCACACGCTTCAATCCGTCAGCCGCTTCGGGCAACACCGGGATACGGGGCTCAAACCGAGCCAACCCTTCCGCATAATGGTATGCATTATGAATAAATTCGGTAATATTGAGTTCCACCCGTCGCCACCATTGTCGGGTTTGTGCGCGCTGTTCGGGTGTATTGCCGATCAGCGCCGGTAAGGGATGAAGCTCTTCCAGATATTCTGCAATGGCAACGGCTTCTGTTAGCGTACTACCATCATCCAGACGCAACGCCGGGGTTTGTCCTGCCGGATTGACAGCCAGATACGCCGGCTGCCGATTTTCTCCAGTCATGACGTCCACTGTCACTGCTGACAGTTGTAACTGTTTCTCCAGCAGGAACATTCGTAAACAACGCGGCGCAGGACTGTGCGCATCATAAATCAGCATGAATCAACTCCGTTATTGCACAAATAGAGGATAGCGAGCGTAAAAACCGGCTGACGAAGCCACGTTTGTTTTTATTCGCATGAGCATAATCCGCAAGCACAGTTCCACCCAACCCGAACCTCTCACAACCGTCCTCGCTTACGACAGGCATCATTACTTTCCTGTTCCACAATTATGCAATCAGAATACACGACATGGAAGTACGATCGAGAAACGTGGCCAGTCAGCACATGGATAAATACAACTGCTACCCTGCACGTGCCTCAAGCCACTCTGGAGATTTTCTCAATCAGGGTATTATTCATGGAGCCATTATCTGAAGCATGGTCACTGACCCATTCTATCAGCTCGTGTGCAGGCATGGGACGACCGAACAGATAACCCTGTACCTGATCACACCTCGCTTTTCTGAGGAAAGCATATTGTTCATGCGTCTCGACACCCTCTGCCACCACCCTGTGCCCCAGCGAATGTACCATCTGGACAATGGCAGTAACGATCGCTTCAGATTTTGAATTCTTGCCGATATCGTCTACCAGGGATTTATCAATCTTCAGAACGTTGAACGGCAGATGTGAAAGCTGGTACAAATTGGAGTAACCCGTACCAAAATCATCAATTGAAATTTGTGCACCAGCCTCCCGCAGTTGTTCCAGGCGCGATTTTGCCGTCGCAAAATCAGACATGATCATTGATTCAGTAAGTTCGATCTCGATAAGTAGCGGGTCAACTGCGTGTTGTTCAAGAATAGCGAGAATTTCATTTGCTATGCCGGAACGCTCGAACTGTACTGCAGAAACATTCACCGCAATGGGCATCGGCATCCCTACCTCCTGCCACGCGCGTGCCTGCCTGGCAACCATACGCAGGATATTCGTGCCAAGTGCTGGCATCAATCCGCATTGTTCAGCTATTCCGACAAATCTGGCTGGTGGTATCGCCCCTTTTTGCGGATGTTTCCAGCGCACCAGAGCCTCGACACCCGTAACCTGCAAGGTCTGGGCATTCAGCTTGGGCTGATAATGCATGTCCAGCATATCCTCTTCAATCGCCTTGCGCAGATCGGCCTCAATCTGGCTGCGTTCAACTGCAATATTCTTGAGTGATTCATCAAAAAACCGATATTGGTTTTTACCGGATTCTTTTGCCGAGTACATAGCTATATCGGCGTTGATCAGAAGCTGCCTCGGATCATCCGAGTCCGAGGTCACCCGGGCAATACCGATACTGGCACCAATCCTCAGTTCATTGTCGCTGACCAGGAAAGGTTCGTTCACTGCTTTGAGAATATCCGCAGCGTATTTCTCGAGTACGCGTCGATGAAATTCTCCCGGCATGATTGCCACGAACTCATCTCCGGCAAAGCGAGCGAAAACAAGTTTTTCAGGACAAGTTTGGCGTAACTCACCAAATGCTGTCGTACAATTTTCAATCTGGCCACGTGTCAGATTAAATCCCTTTTCGATGACCCTCCGACTTACCTGACGCAGCAGTTCATCCCCTCCCTCATGGCCCAATGTGTCATTGATGCGCTTAAACCCATCGAGATCGATAAACATCAGCGCACCCTTGCAATCCGCACTCCCCCGCATTCTCGCGGCAAGATCCAGAACATGGCTGACCACGGCCCGATTGGGCAATCCTGTCACAGCATCCGTATACGCCAGTGTATTGATCCGCACGATATTGGAATTGAGGCGATTCACCATTGCACGAAAACTGTCAGCGAGGCTACCGACTTCACAGGCACAATCCACATCGACCGGTCTATCGAAATCTCCCGCTGCTATGGCATCGGTACTCTTGTTGAGCTCACGTATGGTATTTGTCAGCTTATTTGCGGCAAAATACGTAATTGCCGCAGGCAGGGAGATACTCAGCAGAATTGCCACAACGACTATACTGTCAGATGTTCCGGATTCTATTAACGGGAGTACATAGTGGTATTGCAGAAATGTACACAACGCCGTAAACACCAGAGCCATCAGCGTAAATCGGATCGGGATACTGTTTAGCCCTCTCCCCTTGATTTTTCCGCCTTCTGGAATAAAGTTCCCGCCACGGGCAGTAAAACGCGCAACCCGGATTGCATATCTAGCAATAATCAGTTTCACCAGTTTTCCTTTTTGCTTGAATACCCCGGGGCTCTAAATGTTGCCGGCTGGTTTAGGATAATTTCATTTTTGTATTATTTCGATCACTGAAGGTAAAACGGACAAATATATGAAACCTTTATAAACTTGTGTAATTCATGAGCCATGGGATGATGATTTCTGCGTAACGTGGAATTTCCCATATCTGTCGTATCTACATGACAGCATGACAGGAGATGCAGTCACAGGAGCGTCAATTCCCTTCCGGCATGACATCACCGGAATAAAGTAGTAGCGTCCACAGTGCTACACTACCGCAGTGTATAAATACAACGATTTGCGGACATCTTCGAACTACCCTCCGATTCACCTACTGTTACCAGAAAATTGACACTATTCCTATGAATGAGAATGCCAGTCTGCTGGCACTTTTTACCAGCAGTTTTCTTGCGGCAACGTTACTACCGGGAGGATCTGAAGCTGTGCTGGCTGGGGTGCTGGTTGCTTATCCCGATCTGTTCTGGCCAGCATTGAACATCGCCACGCTCGGTAATACGCTGGGGGGAATGAGTTCTTATGTGATTGGTCGTTTGCTGCCCGACGAACAGGCGCTGTCAGAGAAGATTGGTCGCCATGTTCACGGGCTGGAGTGGATACGCCGCCATGGGGCACCCGTGTTATTTCTGTCCTGGCTGCCACTGATCGGCGACATATTGTGCGTAGCCGCCGGATGGTTGCGGATCCACTGGGCCTCAGCAGCACTTTTCATTGCTGCAGGTAAATTTGCAAGATACTGGGTAATTGCTTTAGCAATCAGTTAGTACAATTGGTACACGGATCGGCTCATTGCCCGATCATTTCTCAAACAGCTTCTGCAATTCTCCATTCTGATACATTTCGGACATGATGTCCGACCCACCGATAAATTCCCCGTTGACATACAACTGGGGAATCGTAGGCCAGCTGGAATAATCCTTGATGCCCTGACGTATTTCCGGGTCAGCCAGCACATTTACTGCAAAAAAATCCTCAACCCCGCAAGCATTCAATATCCGTATCGCGTTGGCGGAAAAACCACACTGTGGTTGCTGCGGCGTACCTTTCATATATAAAACCACCGGGTGTGACGATACTTGTTTCTCAATAGAATCAACGACATCCATATTTTATCTTCTCCTTGAATTTTACAAAGCAGTCATATATTTCATAACCAACCGATATTCCAACTGACTCATCTCATACAAAAACTTCTTTCCTTTCATTTATTCATTTGAGTTTATGTATTCATAACAATTCACAAATCATGTCACAAATTCTTATCGGGACTCATTCATACTGTCCACCAGTTACCCTGTCTGTACCGGCAATATCCGGTCGGGTAAACAAGTGGGTAAAACCAGCTTTAGCCAGTAATTCGCGACAGACATCAGCCTGGTCATAGCCATGTTCCAGCATCAACCATCCGGATGGTTCAAGATAGCCCGGAGCTTGCGCAATGATTGTACGAATACAATCCAGACCGTTATCCTGAGCCACCAGTGCAGTCAACGGTTCGAAACGCAGATCCCCTTCCTCTAAATGCGGATCTCCTGCAGCGACATAGGGGGGATTGGCTACGATCACATCAAATTTTTCGCTGGTAAAACTGGAAAACCAGTCAGCCTCGATGAATACCACATTTTTTACAGCGTGCATTCTGGCATTCCTGCGGGCGACTGCCATTGCTCCGGGAGAAAAATCGACCGCCGTCACACAGGTACTGGCGCGATGCCTGGCGAGGGTAATCGCGATAGCTCCACTCCCGGTTCCCAGGTCGAGAACATTACATTTCCTGTCAGATGGTATTTTCGATAATGCCATCTCCACCAGCAGCTCCGTTTCAGGGCGTGGAATCAATACATCGGGCGTCACTTCAAATACCAGATCGTAAAATCCCCTTTCTCCTGTCAGGTATGCAACCGGCTCCCCGGCTATGCGCCTTGCAAGCATTTGCCGGAAATGGGCAACCTGATCCGTACTGAGTAACTGTTCAGCATGCGCGATCAGGAAAGCCGCATCTGTGTTCAATACACTTTGTAATATCCAACGTGCATCGACGCGATCAACGACATTTGCAGCTCTCTGCAAAAGCTCACCGATTGTAACGGATGCATCCGGGCTCTCCCGTGCCGGAACAAGCAAATCGTTTCCCCTCATTTCTCTGTCATGGCAGCCAGTTGGGCGGCTTGGTGCTCGGCAGCCAGGGCGGAACATAGTTCATCCAGCTCGCCATCGATAATCTGCTCGATTTTATAGAGTGTGAGATTGATCCTGTGATCAGTAATTCTGCCCTGCGGGAAATTATAGGTACGAATGCGCTCTGAACGTTCACCACTTCCCACGAGCGATTTTCGAGTAGCTGCCTGTTCAGCCTGCTGCGCACGTACCTGTTTGTCAAGGATACGGGCAATCAGAACACTCATCGCCTGCGCCTTGTTTTTATGCTGGGAGCGCCCCTCCTGGCATTCAGCCACGATTCCCGTCGGCAAATGGGTAATCCGCACAGCCGAATCCGTTTTGTTGATGTGCTGTCCTCCAGCCCCGGAAGCACGAAAGGTATCGATCCTCAAATCAGCCGGATTCAGAGTGATATCGGCAATTTCATCTGCTTCCGGCAGAACCGCAACGGTACAGGTCGAAGTATGTACACGTCCCTGTGTTTCAGTCGCCGGAACACGCTGTACACGATGTCCGCCCGACTCGAACTTGAGTCTGGAATAAGCACCGTGGCCAATGATTCGGACAATGATTTCCTTGTACCCGCCTACCTCGGAAGGATTCTGTGAAACGACTTCCACCTGCCATCCTTCCCGCTCCGCATAGCGACTGTACATGCGAAACAGATCGCCCGCAAACAGGGCGGACTCATCTCCTCCCGTACCTGCCCGTATTTCCAGAAAAATATTGCGCTCGTCATTCGGGTCCTTAGGCAACAACTGCCTGAGTATTTCGGTTTCGATATTTGTGAGTTTCCGCCTGTCTGCCTCGATTTCGGCTTCGGCAAAGTCACGAAACTGTGGATCTGAACTCATTTCCCTGGCTGTTGCCAAATCCTGTTCGACCTGTTGGTAGGTGCGATACAGCTCGGTTACCGGTTCGATTTCTGCCCGTTCACGCGAAAGCTTCCGGTAATTATCCAGATCCGCTGTGATTTTTTCGGTACTCAATAACTTGTCCAGTTCCCCCAGCCGCATACTCAGCCGGGTGAGCTGATCGATAATTCCCTTGTTCATTAAGAGTGATGCAACTGGTACAGCCGGTTGACGAGTTCGATAAGCTGTTCACGTTCATCATCAGTCGCATGATTCAGAACAGAAGAAGGAAGATGGAGGAATTTATTGGTCAATCCACTGCTGAGTGATTCCAATACCTTTTCAGGATCTTCTCCTTTTGCCAGCAGTTTGTGTGCACGGGCCAGCTCATGTCGGCGATATCGCTCTGCCTGATTACGCAGTGCCCGAATGGTTGGGACACTTTGCCGCGTGGCAACCCAGTGCATGAAATCGACGACATTGGATTCAATAATCGTCTCAGCCTGAGTCACCGCACCCTGACGATTATCCAACCCCTCTTTGACAATATCGGCCAGATCATCCACGTAATACAGAAACACATCATCCAATTCGGCCACTTCCGCTTCAACATCCCGCGGCACGGCCAGATCAACGATGAAAACCGGTCGATGTTTACGCTGCTTGATCGCCCGTTCCAGCATCCCTTTTCCAAGTATCGGCAACGGACTTGCCGTAGAAGTAACGACAATATCATGCAACGCCAACTGATCCGGCAGCTCACCCAGGGAGATAGGATGAGCATTGAAGCGCCGGGCCAGCGCCTCTGCCCGCTCTACCGTGCGATTGGCAACAGTTACATGCACAGGATGTCTGGCAACGAAATGGGCGGCACACAATTCGATCATTTCACCTGCACCGATGAACAACACTTTCTGCTCACTGATATTGCCGAAAATTCTCTCAGCCAGGCGTGCCGACGCGGCTGCCATTGAAACGGAACAAGCACCTATTTCTGTAGAAGTACGTACTTCCTTGGCGACAAAAAATGTGCGCTGAAACATTTTGTGCAACAACAGTCCCAAGGTTCCCGCCTGTTCAGCAGATTTTACGGCATTCTTCATCTGTCCCAGTATCTGCGGCTCACCCAAAACCATGGAATCCAGCCCACTGGCGACACGGAAGGCGTGCTTGACCGCCTGTTCCCGCAACAATCTGTAGAGATAAGGCTCCAGATCCCCGAACCGAAGGTGGTGAAAATCAGCCAGCCAGCCGACTGCCTTATCCGGCGTATCGGTATTACAATATATCTCAGTACGATTACACGTTGAGACAATAGCCGCCTCCTTGACGAGCTGGTGACCTACCAGATCATGCAGCGCATGCTGCATCGACTCTTCCGAAAAAGCTACATGCTCGCGTATGTCTAAAGGTGCAGTATGATGGTTGACACCAAAAGCAAAAAGTTGCATGAAAAGTATCCCGATGACGCCAATTCAAAATGGGTCAATTATAGCGGAAGTTGTACCGCCTCAATCAATGGAAGTTCCATGACCACACGCTGTACGACATACATCTCGGCTGCTCCATCTGCGGGAATCCAGCTTGACACCCAGGCAGCGACATTTCTACCATAGCAGTTTCTTCAGGGAGTCATTGTGTCAATCGAGTCAATCAGAAATGTTATCGCCAAAGATATGGGAGAGGTTGATAATGTTATCCAGCAAAAGCTTCATTCTCAGGTTGCACTAGTCCGACAGGTAAGTGAATATATCATTCACAGCGGCGGCAAAAGACTGCGGCCGGCATTGGTCATCCTGGCTGCAGGATTGTTCGATTACAAAGGCTTGCACCATCACAACCTGGCTGCGGTCGTCGAATTCATTCACACCGCGACACTCCTGCACGATGACGTGGTGGATGAATCCGAATTACGCCGCAGCCAGGCCACTGCCAATGCTTTATTTGGCAATGCCGCTAGTGTATTAGTAGGGGATTTTCTCTACTCGCGCGCTTTTCAGATGATGGTGGAAGTAGGCAACATGCGGGTCATGGAGGTGCTGGCCGATGCGACCAATACCATCGCCGAGGGTGAAGTGCTCCAGTTACTCAACTGTCGTGATCCGGATGTGGAAGAAGAAAACTACCTACAGGTCATCCGTTTCAAAACTGCCAAACTTTTTGAAGCTGCTGCTCGATTGGGAGCGATACTGGGAGGAGCCACTCCGGCCGAAGAGGAAGCATTGGCAGCCTATGGCATGCACCTCGGTACTGCATTCCAGCTGGTGGATGATTTGCTGGATTACTCAGGGAACGATCAGGATACGGGCAAGAATCTGGGAGATGATCTGGCGGAAGGAAAACCGACCCTGCCGCTGATATTTGCCATGCGCTCAGGCATACCTGAACAGGTAAATACCGTGCGCCATGCCATTGAAACCGGTGGGAAGGATGGGTTTGAACCAATACTCAAAATCATTCAGGAAAGTGGTGCACTCGATTACGCAAAGCAATGTGCCCAGAACGAAGCCAATATGGCCATTTCGGCAATCACTGCAATCCGCGATTCTATCTACAAGCAATGTTTGCTAGAATTGGCAGAATTTGCGATTACAAGAAATTATTAGCAGCATTTACTGAAATTATCGGCTTTGGCTGCCACCAATTTTAACAATACCGGATACTTTCTTGTAAACACCAATTCTCATTAAATCATTTCATTCGGGGTGTAGCTCAGCCTGGTAGAGTACTGCGTTCGGGACGCAGGAGCCGGAGGTTCAAATCCTCTCACCCCGACCAGATCATCCGGATAACCTCATATTTTCTGCTCAAGGTTTTCATATCGGCTAAAAGCCGTCCGGAACAAGCAGATTCTTCCCTGAATCGCTCTTCCCCCGGTACCAGGCATCTCACAACTCCGATACGCCATCCTACGGGACACGATTATCATTCGGACCGGGAGCAACGTGATCGCAACAGTACAGATCACGCAGGAATCAAACCAGAAGCATCTGCCGCACAAAACCTATTTTCCTGTTGCGTAAATAATGCTCTCGATCCCGGATCTGGCGCCAATATCCGGTTTATTTCGTGCAGCAAGTTTCTACCGGTCTACCCGGAATAGCGTTACAATCTTTTTGAGAGTTTGACAAATATCAAATTATAAGGTGCTGAAGTTGTATTTGGAAACTTCTCACCCTGGCCACCTTCCGTAGACAGACGGATATGGGATCAGAGCCCGGTAAAACGACACAGAAGCTGCCGGTGGTTTATCGACGCATCCAGAATTCCCGCAATATCCGCTGAAGAAATGTCACTTTCCCGAAACAAGGTGACTGTTATTAAACCATTTGACTGGAGGATATTGGAAATGGAAATTACCTGCTATCGCGATCCTGAAATCAGACGGGAAAAACGAACCCTGCCGGCGACCACTTACAACCTAGCTATCAAGCTACTTGCTCGCTGTGAAACAAAGCAATTATTCATACCCATCCGCAGCATGCAATATATGGCCATCGTCGATGCTGAAGAGTTCGTGTTTGTCGACAGTCAACGTAAATGCTGGATCGATATTGCCTGGCAGAATTTTCACTCGCACGAACGTGAAGCACTTAATCAGCCAATAGAATATGACGCTGTCTTTTACCGGGAAGATCAGACAGACATCATGCAGCGCCTGCAAATCGAATTTCCACTTGCTTTGAGTGCCATGATGGCGAAGCAAGCTCCCCACAAACTGGCAAAGGTAATCTCATTCCGGCAGAAGCCTCCGGCAGAGAATCCCAAGCAGTAACGAGAGTGAATGCAGGACAACCTCATAGAGAGGACCTGCAATTCACAAAAAGCACTCTGAGCCGATCTTATTCAGTATAGCCGCCGGATACAGTGAGCACTTGAGCCTGTTTTTATGACAGAAATACCCGCAATGAATGTATTCAGGAAAAGAATAAACCACCCGAAGGTGGTTTATTACGAGGTGTCGTGCCAGTTTTTACTGGCGGAGGATAGGGTAAAGACGGGTACTACTGCCTGAATCAACCCTGATAGAACCAGAAAAATATCCTGATCAGGATTCGTCGCTGAGATCAGTATCCCAGCCATTATTTTTTGCAACGGTTATTCTCTGTGAATAGAAAAAAGAATGACGTTGCTGCAATTCCGGTGGCAAGCGGCTGGGAAGATGTGCATAAGGTCCCCATGCAGCATAGACCTCCTCATAGAGATTTTGCATTTGAGACATACTCCAGCCCGTACACATCTCACTCTCGGGTAGGATACCAAAAACCCATGCATCGATCACGATACGCCCCAACGGAGTCAACCCTCCATCCTCATCCTGATCGACTCCCGAATAAACTTGTTCGCTCATAAACCTACCTGTAAGCAGCCTTAACGTGTCAACCCAGCATACAGCATTGGCAGCTTCTCTGGCAATCGCTCAACATGATCCACTACCATATAGTTTCGCATTCCAAATATCCTGGATACATATTGATCTGCACGAGGATCGAGACTCATACAATACGTCAGTATGCCTGAACGACCGGCTTCTTCTACAGCCTTCTTGGTATCGAACCGCAGATATTGCGGGTCACGCACGTCAACATCTGCCGGCTCCCCATCTGTAATCACGAGCAACAGCTTCTTGGCAGCACGCTGCAGTTTCAGGAAGTGGCTTGCATGACGTATGGCCGCCCCCATGCGCGTAGAAAGCTGACCGGTCATCCCCGCCAGCCTCATTTTGGGAACTTCATTGTAAGGCTGGTCAAAATCCTTGAACCGGTAGTATTCGACGTCATGCCGGCCATCTGAACAGAAACCATGTATCGCGAAAGGATCACCAATCCGGTTAATGGCATCTGCCAGTAACACGGTAGCCTGCCTGGTCAGATCCAGTACCGTAAACTCCTGGCCATTTACCTGATTATTGGTGGATTCTGACAAATCCAGCAGTACCATTACCGATATATCTCTTACCTTGCGTACCGCACGCATCATGACACGCGGATCCGGATGCTGTCCCATACGGATATCAACGAGCGAAGAAATCGCCGCATTGATATCGATTTCATCACCATCTTCCAGTTTACGAATCCTTTGCACCCCTTGCGGCTGCATTGCATCCAGCAGGAATTTCATGCGATGAATTTCCCGTTTATATTGGGCAGCGATCTCATCGATGATCTGAATATCTCCCGGCTTGGCACGCTTTTCCTGAACAGTTGACCATGCTGGTCGCTCCAGCTGAATCTGGTAGTCCCACTCCGCATAGTGGAAAGGTGAAGCAACCGGCTCTTTTCCTTCCAGCGTGTTGTAGGAAACGCCATAATCTTCGTAAGGAAACAATTCTGTTCCCAGCACCCATATTTCCTGGGCATCATCCCCGGCGGTCTCGACATCGAGCTCGTTAATGAATTCCATGACACTCACATGCTTGCGCACTTGTTTGAGTGGTTCATAACCGGCGGCAATGGATCGCTCGAAATCAAATTCCTCGAACTCCCAGAAATAGCGGTTATCATCCCGGTAAAGTGCTGTCAGCACATCCGTTCTTGGGTTGAACGGTATCTTCTTTGCCATGATTTCATGAGCAAGCTGCACCCCGATATCCCAGCATATCTGATTATCAGTCAAACGATCCTGCACTTGGGAAAACAGCAACCGTCCCTGAATCACCCATTCATCCGGATCGCTGTAATCGGGATCAATCAAGGCACGCGCAAGTCGATTGAGATAATCACCTATCGTCGTATTCATGTCAGCTGTTGCGATATGCAATGCCGACCAGGTATGTTGCAACCCCGGAAAACGACGAATGGACAAGGCTTCCACCCGCGCATCCTCAATCACTGAAATGACTGCCATCTGTAACGGATTCAGCGACTCGGCAGAGATCGGTTTTTTTGTTTCCACCAGATGTGCTGCTGCATGCGCAGCCGCTGCACGATAAACTTCACTGGCAGCAATATCACCGTAATTATCATAGGCATCAGGCAGATGGATGATGTAATCCTCGATGAACGGACGATAGCCTTCACGATTCTCAAAGTCACCTGATGTTGGCCGCATATAAAAATCACGCGCCCATAACGCACGCAGATAAATATTGATACGCCGCTGAATATCAACGAACAGTGTTCCCTTACGCTCCTTTCTGAGTACTGCATGGGATTCTTTGGAACTCAAACTGAAATACTGAAGTTGTGCTTCGTAATCCGTCCGGTGAGCATGCGCGCCCCATAACGCCCAGCGCCGCAACCCCCCCAGAGTAAGCTGGCTGAACAGCACCTCGAGGTTATCCAGCATAGGACGAACACCACGGGGAGCCTGCGCTGTAAATGTATTCAGAAATTGCAGGTAATTGCGGAACAACTCCGGATCGCCCAGTCTGCTGGCGGCTGTAACAGAGGTAGCAATGATTATTTCTATCACAGCACCCGAAGTTTTGGATGACAACATCAGACAGGTCGTTGCCAGATCACTGACAACATCGTCACCGACTTCTTTTACTACCAGAGGAATCTCATTGATCCAGACATCCACCAAAGTACGACCGCGCCCAAGCCCCTGCAGAGCAGAAGCACCCTTCAAATAATTATCTATCCCGCGCGGAGAAAGTGTCCTGATCGCATCAGACCAGGTATTCTCAAGCAATGACCTGGACTCGGCCTGCAGTGATTCCAGCAATTCACTATAATCTGTCAGATTCAAACTCATGGTGCACCCTGAAGAAAGTTAATACCGGATAAGTTAAATTCTCAGAAAAAAGTCGTTACTGCAGCATCGAGTGCATCACGCATATCCGGATCGTCAGTAATCGGACGAACCAGCGCCATACGACAAGCTGCATGAACATCTACACCTTTGGCGATCAGGTTACCGGCATAGATCAGCATACGTGTTGAAATTCCTTCATCCAGCCCATGACCTTTAAGATTACGTGCCCGCTCTGCAATGGAAACCAGTTTGTCAGCGATTGCCGAGTCTATCCCCGTCTCATGCGAAACGATCTCGGTTTCAATATCATGCTGAGGATAGTTGAAGTCCAGTGCACCAAAACGCTGCTTGGTGGACTGCTTCAGATCTTTCATCAGGCTCTGATAACCCGGATTGTATGAAATCACCAGTTGAAAATCGGGGTGCGCGCCAACCAGTTCCCCTTTCTTTTCCAGCGGCAGAACTCTGCGATTATCCGTCAGCGGGTGAATCACCACGGTTGTATCCTGCCGCGCTTCGACCACCTCATCCAGATAACAGATTGCGCCATGACGCGCAGCGGTGGTCAGTGGGCCATCCTGCCAGCGGGTGCCTTGCGCATCAAGCAGAAACCGACCGACCAGATCAGAAGCCGTCATATCTTCGTTGCATGCTACGGTAATCAATGGTTTGCCCAGTTTCCATGCCATGTACTCGACAAAGCGAGTTTTTCCGCATCCGGTAGGGCCTTTCAGCATCATGGGCATACGAACAGAATAGGCTGCTTCGTACAGTTTCACCTCATCCGCAACCGGACGGTAATATGGCTCATTCTTAACGAAATACTGCTCGATAACATCGCTCATTTTTTCTCCCGCTAAAGTACGATTTATTTAGTTATTAGGCAAAGTAAACCCCCCGCCACCTTGCAGCAACGGGGGGTTTGTTATCCAAAAAATCCCTTACTGCGTACTCAGATTGATTATCAGACTGTTTTTCCGCGGTAAATCACCATTGCGGTTCCCTGACTCTGGTTAAAATTGTTATAACCTATCAAGCGCACATGATTGTTGGGATTGGCCTTATGGCAAGCCTCAGCTTCGGCAAGGATACGATCTACATCAGTTTCCCCGAACATTGGCAACTTCCACATATACCAGTAATTACTCATCAGAAACTCCGGTTCAGTGTGCTCAACAGCCGGATTCCAACCTTTTTTCACTATATATTCAACCTGTTTTCTGATCTGATCCTGGTCCAGGGATGGCAGATAGGAAAACGTTTCAAACTTACGGCTGCCCGGATCACTCAAACGACTTTTGTAATCAATTACTTCTGACATGCATTAACTCCATATAGGTAATTATCCCCCTCGATGTATTTACACACGAGGAGGTCGTTGGTTTTACTTGTGAGCTACATCCAGTTTATCTACAGTATCAAACTCAAATTTGATTTCTTTCCATGTTTCCATGGCAATCTTGAGTTCGGGGCTGTGTTTTGCAGCCTCTGTCAGGATGGCTTTTCCTTCTTTCTCGATTGGTACACCACGGTTGCGTGCTTCCACACAAGCTTCCAGTGCCACACGATTAGCAGCAGCACCAGCAGCGTTACCCCATGGGTGACCTAAAGTACCGCCACCAAATTGCAGACAGGCATCATCACCAAAAATGGTTACCAGTGCAGGCATGTGCCAGACATGAATACCACCAGAAGCGACAGGTACGACGCCCGGCATGGAGCCCCAATCCTGGTCAAACATGATGCCACGTGAGCGATCTTCCTTGATGAAGCTGTCACGCATGATATCAATCCAGCCCAGTGTTGCTTCACGATCCCCTTCCAACTTACCGACCACGGTACCTGAGTGGAGGTGGTCACCACCAGACAGACGCAACATTTTTGCGAGAACACGGAAATGGATACCATGATGAGGATTACGGTCGATTACCGCGTGCATTGCACGGTGAATGTGCAACAGAATGCCGTTATCTCGACACCAGTTAGCCAAGCCAGTATTGGCACAAAATCCACCCGCAATATAGTCATGCATGATGATAGGCGCTTTGAGCTCTTTGGCATATTCAGCACGTTTAAACATTTCTTCCGGAGTCGGTGCAGTTACGTTCAGATAATGACCTTTACGCTCACCGGTTTCACGTTCTGCCTTATGGATTGCTTCCATGACAAAGTCAAAACGCTGACGCCATCTCATGAATGGTTGGCTGTTGACGTTTTCATCATCTTTTGTGAAGTCAAGACCACCACGCAGACATTCATATACGGCACGGCCATAGTTCTTGGCGGACAAACCCAGTTTCGGTTTGATGGTGCATCCCAGATAAGCGCGACCATACTTGTTGAGAATATCGCGTTCAACCTGAATACCATTAGGTGGACCACCACAGGTTTTCACATAAGCTATCGGGAAGCGAACGTCTTCCAGACGTAACGATCTGACAGCCTTGAATCCAAACACATTACCAGTCAGGGAAGTCAGTACGTTAACCACTGATCCTTCTTCAAACAGATCGATTGGATAAGCAATGAATGCATAAAAACTACTGTCATCACCAGGAACATCCTCAATGCGATACGAACGGCCTTTGTAATAATCCAGATCTGTCAGCAGATCGGTCCAAACCGTAGTCCAGGTTCCGGTTGAGGATTCTGCCGCTACAGCAGCTGCTGCTTCCTCACGATCCACACCAGGTTGCGGTACGATTTTGAAGCAAGCCAGAATATCCGTATCTTGAACGTTGTAATGGGGTTCCCAGTAGGTGTGCCGGTATTCTTTAACACCAGCGTTATAAGTCTTTGCTGACATTTACGTAATCTCCTTGTTAAATTCCCACCTTATCACCAGAAACCAAGGCAGGCATACAGCGTTAAAAAATCAATCTAAACTACGGAAACAACTATATCACGACAAAAATCATAAGTTAAAATTAATAATTATAATAGTTACTATATAATGTAGTTTATATATACCCATATATATCTGATTACGTATCGACTCACTATGCTGCATATCACCTTACATCAGCTGAAGATCTTCGAATCAGTAGCACGTCTCCTCAATTTCACACATGCTGCAGAAGAACTTCATTTGACTCAGCCGGCAGTTTCCATCCAGATCAAGCGGCTCGAAGAAATGGTTGCACTGCCCCTGTTTGAACAAATAGGCAAACGCGTCCATCTGACCGAAGCCGGCAAGGAACTTTTTCATTACAGCCGGGGTATTACGCGACAACTGGCCGATATGGAACTGGCACTCGATGAGCTGAAGGGGCTAGAACGAGGAAAATTGAGCATTTCGGTGGTTAGTACCGCCAACTATTTCGTGCCAAACCTGCTGGCCAGATTTTGCCAACGCTACCCTGGTATTACCATTAGCCTGCATGTTTCCAATCGCGAGAATGTACTCAAGCAGCTGTCGGACAATATCATGGATCTGGCAATTATGGGTCAGCCACCCGAGGGGCTGGATATTACTTCCGAGTCATTCATGGAAAATCCACTGGTCATCATCGCCCCCCCTGAACACCCTCTCTGTGGCCAGAAACAAATTCCGGTCAAACGACTGGAGCAGGAAATTTTTCTAGTCAGGGAACCCGGTTCCGGCACGAGAAACGCGATGGAGCGATTCTTTGCTCACGAAAAAATCAGTATCCAGAAAGGAATGGAAGCAGATACTGCAGAAGCCATCAAACAAGCCATACAAGCCGGAATGGGGCTGGGAATCATGTCACTCCATACCATCAGATTGGAGCTTGAGGCCGGACGCTTAAAGATTCTTGATATTCAGGGGCTTCCAATCATGCGGTACTGGAATGTCGTCCACCAGAAGAACAAACGCCTCTCCAATATTTCCAGTGTGTTCAAACAATTTTTGCTGAATGAAGCGGCTGATCTCGTAGCACTCGAATACCCGCACCGCAATACCACATGACCCAGACAAACCGATTAACCCCCGAACCGCAGTATTTCTCATCAAATGAACAAGCCAGGACTTCCAGCTGCTTAACCTTGCAACATATCCAGCCCCCCGGATGCATCCCTGCACGCAACACTCTGAATACGGTCATCCTGCCTCGCAGATCACACAACTGACAGATATTAGATATCGACGGTTGGAATCAGTCTGTGCGGAAAACAACTGTCCAATCAAAAATGCCGTGACAACATAATCAAAAATTCGCTCAAGTTTCTATCTGGCAAACCGTTTACTGCAAAGCCGGATTCTGGATTCAGCAAGTAGCGCGGGTAAAGGCAAGTTTGATATTTGATTTGTGAAGGGAGTGTTCTTGCCTTGGCAGGGAACATGATCTCCTCACAGAAAAAGCAGCCATGAACACTTGAGCACACGATAAAACTATATTTAAGGAGATGAAGCAATGACAGATAAAAATCTCAGATTTCTGGTAGTAGACGATTTTTCAACCATGCGCAGAATTATTCGCAACCTGCTCAAAGAGCTTGGTTTCAACAATGTCGAAGAAGCAGAAGATGGCGCCATGGCATTGAAAAAATTGCGTGATGGTGGTTTTGATTTCGTGGTTTCCGACTGGAATATGCCGAATATGGACGGGCTGACCATGCTACAAAACGTCCGGGCAGATGATGCATTGAAAGATATACCCGTATTGATGGTTACCGCTGAGGCAAAAAAGGAAAACATCATTGCTGCTGCCCAGGCCGGAGCAAGCGGATATATCGTAAAGCCTTTTACAGCGGCTACCCTGGATGAGAAACTGAACAAAATTCTCCAGAATATGGCAGTGCACGCGTAAGCTGCGCTCTCTTTTCAACCAACTAACAAGTATCGGCCACTAAAAATGAATAACAGCTTTGATACTGACAAAAAAACCATCGACCACCCGGGACAACTTGCCCGGGTGTTGCACAATTGCCTGTCTGAGCTTGGCTATGACTGGCGCTTGCGACAGGCAAGCCATGGAATATCCAACAGTAAGGATGGGTTGAACTATATCGCCAGCAAAACGACACAAGCTGCCGAATGTTCTCTGCTAGCAGTAGAAAACGCCAGGCCCATCCTGAATAACCTGTCAGCAGATGCTGCTAATTTACATAAATTATGGTGCCAGATACCAGAGACGACAGCAGCCATTATTGCCAATCAGCCGACCCTGAATAATGCGCTCAAGCAAACACTCGATTTCCTGAACAATGTCTCCAGTCAGGCAGCCTCTACTCAAGCCTGCCTCACGGAAATCATGATTGCACAGAACTTTCATGATCTGACCGGCCAAGTCATTCAGAACATTTCCCGAACGATTGAAACAGTTGAACAAGAAATGCTGCAACTACTGGCAAACGATTCAGCTAACGAAGAAAAGGAGATTAAATTGGATAATGGTTTACTGAACGGGCCAGTCGTCAATCCACAAAAGCAGGATGACGTATATGTCAACCAAGCTCAGGCTGATAATCTGATGACCAAACTGGGTCTCTGAAAAATGGTCTGACGGTAGAAACTGCCAGCCAGCATATATAAATAACGTTATAGCAAAAACTTTTATTTATCGTAAAACGTAACTATCCCCGTATCCACATCATACATGCCACCTACCAGAGCAACCTTACCATTGCCGAGCATCTCTGCAATCACCTGACTCCGTTTAGGAATTTCATTTATTACATAATGCACATTCAAGCGCGCGACATTCTCCATAAACTCGGGATCTGAAATATCAGAAATATTTTTTCCAGATAATTCTGCATCCACAACCGGTTGCAGCTTATCCAGCAAAGCAGTCAGATTACCCAGTTTAATACCGTGACACACTCCCTGGACTGCACCGCACTTGGTATGACCCAGTATCACGATGACCTTTGAACCTGCGATATGACAGGCAAACTCCATACTTCCCAGGATATCTTCATTCAGAATATTACCTGCTATCCTGCAACTGAAAATATCTCCCAATCCCTGGTCAAATATCAACTCAGCCGAAGTACGAGAATCGATACAGCTCAGAATCACAGCAAACGGAAATTGCCCTTCGGATGTTTCATTCACCTGCTGCAGCAAGTTCCGGTTCAGCTTCAGATTGCTCACAAAACGCTGATTACCATCTTTCAACAGCTGTATCGCCTGCTCAGGCGACAAATGTGCCTGCATTTCCCTGGTAAGCGTTCTCATATTGATCTGTTAATTGAAGGGTGATAGAAAAAACTTCTTTAGCTCTTTACAGCAGGAGAATCAGGCCGCCCGTACCGGGTTTCCATGATGCGCTGATACCTGCTCTTTGTTTCCAAAGTAGGTATACCGATAACTTCAACATTGATATCACGTATATGAGCATTGACAGTGAAATCCCTGATGATCTCGATAATATCGTGATCGATATACTTGGATTCGCTGCCATCAATAATGACCCATGAATCCGGTTCGAACTCCTTGAGTGCTTTACCGATACTGCCCTTGTTAAGGAATGAAACATCCTCTGCCAGTACCAGCCTGATCTTTTTCACCCCATCATTTTTCTCGTGAAAAAGTTCGTAATCAGTTTTCAAATTTGATCTGAGTATAAAGAAAATGGCTACTACCATTCCGATACCGATCCCCTTCAGCAAATCTGTCAGCAGAATGCCAATCACCGTTGCGATGAAGGGAGCAAACTGTGTCCAACCCAACTCATACATCGCTTTGAACAATGAAGGCTTCGCAAGGTTATAACCTACTACGAACAAAATACACGCCAGTGAAGCCAGCGGAATCATGTTAAGGACACCGGGGATGACAATGACACAGATAAGCAGTAACACACCATGAAAAATGGCCGATAACTTCGTACGTCCCCCAAAAGTGATATTTGCAGAGCTTCTGACGATAACCTGGGTAACAGGCAGGCCACCGATCAATCCCGATACGGTATTACCCAAACCTTGCGCAACCAGTTCTCGATTGGTCGAAGTAACTCTTTTGAGTGGATCGAGCTTGTCAGTTGCTTCCACACACAACAACGTTTCCAGGCTGGCAATAACCGCGATGACCAAGGCAATAAAATAAATTTCCGGATTGGCCAGATGCGAAAAATCCGGAAAGGTAAACTGACCGGCAAAATCCTGTATCGACAAAGCTACCGGAAGATTAACCAGATCATCGGTTTCAAAATTCAAACTCTCAATGTACTCATCGAAAAGATAGCTCAGCAGAATACCAATTGCGACGACTACCAGCGGCCCCTGCAATATCTGGAAAATACGGTATTTCTTGTATAACACCATTTCCCAAAGCAGCAGTATCGACATCGAGATCACAGTAACCAGAATTGCTGCAGGTGAAACGTCATACAGGGTGTCTACCAGATATCCCAATGTACTTTCACCATCAGGTGAGAAAAAAGCAAGATCACCTTCGAAATCCCTATCGTAGCCAAGAGCATGAGGAATTTGCTTGAGTATGATGACTAGCCCTATCCCGCTCAGCATCCCCTTGATCACAGAAACAGGAAAATAATAGGCAATGGCCCCCAAACGCAGATAACCCATGCCTATCTGAAGAACGCCTGCAAGCATGACTGAAAGCAGAAATGCTTCCCACGAACCTAACGTAGCAATGGCATTGAGGACGATAACAGCCAGACCGGCAGCCGGCCCACTTACGCCTAACTGCGAACCGCTGGCCATGCCTACGATGATACCGCCTACTATTCCAGCAATAATCCCGGAGAAAAGCGGAGCACCCGATGCCATGGCTATACCCAGGCAAAGTGGCAAAGCTACGAAAAAGACAACGATACTGGCATACAAATCCCGCAGGATCATATGGTTTTGTAAGTTACCTAGTTTCATCATTCTGAGTGGGTGATAAGTAGTATTTTTGGCGGTTTAAATCGAAATCACTTATAAAAACAAGTGAAAAATCTGGAAAAATCCGGCCCCGGATACTACTCGGGCCCTATCAAACTGAATGTCTATTTTTACCTTATAACAATCTGCCCTTCCTTCTTATACCTATTAGGTATAGCATAAACAAAAATCATGTTAATTCGGTATTACTCTATCTCTCGGCATCACATTGATATTCAATCAATTAATCAGGCAAATTTCTCAGTACTCAGTATATGGCCACTAAAATCAGCAAATATGCGCAACAATGGCTTATTTATCGGCATTTCTCAGAAGAACCAGCACAGCACCACTTCCCCCCTGCTCAGGCAATGCCTGACAAAAAGCGAGCACATCGCCGTGTTGCATAAGCCAGTTCCCCGTCAGAATTTTTAGTACCGGTTTGCGGTTTCTTGAACTGAGTCCTCTGCCGTGGATGACACGCACACAACGCAATCCCCGCAGGACACCTTGATTCAGAAATATCACCAGTATCCGGCGCGCTTCATCCCGGTTCAGGCCGTGCAGATCGAGTTCATCCTGCACAGGCCAGTTACCGCGTCGCAGTTTCCGCAAGGTATACCGCTGCAAACCCGGACGAGCAAACGACCATTCTTCACTTTCCGCCATATCCCATTGCCAGCCGTCATCAGCAAGAACATCCTGAATATCCGGCAAGTCTGACGCACCAGGTTGCGGAAGCGCTTGATGTTTAGAATGCGCACGGATGATTTTCTTCGTCCGGGTAAGTGGCCTGACATCCCGCATAGCCTCGCGGAACAAAGCGGCATCTTCATCACCAGCAACTTCTTCAGATGAAGATTTATCGTCCGACCCCATCTGTACGCATGCAAACGAGAAACTTATTGTATTCAGGCAGATTTTTCCAGATATCGCTCTGCATCCAGAGCAGCCATACAGCCGCTGCCCGCGCTGGTGATTGCCTGACGGTAAATATGATCCTGTACATCGCCGGCTGCAAATATGCCAGGAATACTGGTCGCCGTTGCATTCCCCTCATTACCGCCTTGCGTAATAATGTAGCCGTTTTTCATTTCCAGCTGCCCCTGAAACAGATCAGTATTGGGGTGATGTCCAATGGCAATGAACACACCCTGTAACTCCAGATCACGTGCCGTATCGTCGCGAACATGGCGGATACGGATTCCGGTGACACCGCTGTCATCACCTTTTACTTCTTCCAGAACATGATCCAGTGCCAACTCGATCTTGCCGCTTTTCACCTTTCCCATCAGCTTATCGATCATGATTTTTTCCGAACGGAATTTATCGCGCCGATGCACCACCGTCACCTTACGGGCAATATTGGAGAGATACAACGCTTCCTCCACCGCAGTATTACCTCCACCAATCACTGCAACATCCTGATTTTTATAGAAGAAACCATCACATGTCGCACAGGCTGAAACACCTTTCCCCATAAATGCTTCTTCAGAGGGTAGCCCGAGATATTTTGCAGAAGCACCGGTTGCAATGATCAGAGCGTCACAGGTATAGGTCCCCTGATCACCAATCAGCTCAAACGGTTTCTCTGACAGATTGGCAGTATGAATGTGATCGAATATGACCTCGGTCTGAAAACGCTCGGCATGCTTCAGGAAACGCTCCATCAGCTCCGGCCCCTGCACACCTGCAACATCAGCCGGCCAGTTATCCACATCGGTCGTCGTCGTGAGCTGCCCGCCTTGCGCCATCCCGGTAATCAGCACCGGGTTGAGATTGGCACGCGCCGCATAAATAGCTGCTGTATAGCCGGCAGGGCCGGATCCGAGAATAAGTAGTTTGCAATGTCTGGTTGTCGTCATGATTGAATAAAGTTATCAGAATAAATTCTCAGAAATGGCTGGTGCCGACAGTACTCTACAGCCCTGCCAGCTTTAAAAATCACACTTCAGCCTGGAAAACTGTCGGCTGTTGCCATCATTTTTCTTAAAACGTCCTGTACGGATCAAAGATTTTGTTCCACCCAGCTCGGCACACTGGCCAAAGCCTGTGGCAGCTTCTCCGGTAACGTACCGCCTGCCTGCGCCATATCAGCACGCCCACCACCTTTTCCGCCCACTTGTTGCGCAACGAAGTTGATCAGATCACCGGCCTTGAGTTTTACTGTCAGATCATCCGTCACACCGGCAATGAGTGTCACTTTATCCTTCTCGATCGTCCCGAGTACGACAACACAGGATTTCAACCGATTCTTGAAATTATCCAGTGTTTCCCGCAGCGTTTTGACATTGACGTTTTCCAACGTTGTCGCCAGCACCCGGATTCCCTTGATTTCCTGTGCCTGTTCAATCAGGGAAGTGCTTTGCACGCCGGCAAGTTTCGATCGTAAAGTGGCGATCTCCTTCTCCATTTGCCGAATATTGTCCAGTATCTGGGAAAGCTTCTGCGCTGCTTCCTGCGGTGCTGCTTTGAGCGCATCGGCAACCTGCTGCAGCTGCTGTTCCTGTTGCTGCGTATAAGCCAGTGCTGCATCACCTGTCAGTGCCTCTATCCGGCGGATCCCCGCCGCCACACCGGATTCGGCAACGATCCTGAAAAAACCGATATCCCCGCTGTAACTCACATGCGTACCACCACACAATTCAGTTGAAAAATCACCCATTGCCACAACGCGCACCGTATCGCCATATTTTTCACCGAACAATGCCATGGCTCCCTGCTTGACAGCGTCATCATAGGTCATCAACTGTGTCGCAACTTCATGGTTCTTACGTATTTGGGCATTAACCAGATTTTCAACCTGACGTATCTCATTCTCTTGCATGGCGCTGTTATGCGAAAAGTCGAAGCGCAACCTGCTGGCATCCACCAGTGATCCCTTTTGTGTGACATGATTACCCAATACCTGGCGCAATGCGGCGTGCAGCAAATGCGTCGCAGAGTGATTGTAAGCAGTATTGGTTCGTGCAATCTGATCGACTCTGGCGATCACCCGATCACCTATTGCCATCCGGCCACTGCTCAGCATTCCATTATGGCCGAATACCCCGGCTTGTATTTTCTGGGTATCGTTTACGGTAAATGTGCCACTCCCTGACAGCAACTCTCCGCTGTCACCCGCCTGTCCACCCGATTCTGCGTAAAAAGGAGTCTGGTCGAGTACGACCACGGCTTCGTCATCGGCTTCTATAAAATCCACACGACTACCCTGTTTGTATAACGCCAGAATCTGCGCCTCGTGCTGCAGCGTAGCATAGCCATGAAACTCGGTTGGTTGTCCGGTATATTCAAGGCCTGTCTGCATGGTGAATTTGCCACTGGCACGAGCGCGATCCCGCTGTTGCGCCATACATGTCTCAAACCCGGCCATATCGATCACGATACCTCGCTCCCGGGCAATATCTGCTGTCAGGTCGACCGGAAAACCAAAGGTATCGTACAGGCGAAAAACGATTTCCCCTGAGAGCGTCTCGTTTCCATGGGATAGCGCTGCCTCCAGCACTTCCATGCCATTTTCCAGTGTTTCGGCGAAACGCTCCTCTTCCTGCCTGATAACGCCGGCTACATGCTTTCTGGCTCGTGTCAATTCGGGATAAGCCGGTCCCATAACATCAACCAGATCATCCACCAGCAGATAAAAGAATGGCTGCTTCTGCCCCAACCGATATCCATGACGAATGGCACGACGCAGGATACGCCGCAACACGTAACCCCGACCTTCATTACCGGGAATGACACCATCGGTAATCAGAAAGGCGCAGGCACGAATATGATCTGCTATGACCTTAAGCGAGTTGTTTGAGAGATCCTTGGAACCCGTTACTCTGGCTGCGGCCTCGATCAGGCTGCGGAACAGATCGATTTCATAATTACTATGCACCTGCTGCATGACCGCTGCAATACGTTCCAGTCCCATACCGGTATCCACCGAGGGTTTAGGTAATGGATGCAATTCACCACTGGCATCACGGTTGTACTGCATGAACACCAGATTCCAGATTTCGATATAACGGTCACCCTCTGCATTCTCTGATCCGGGCGGCCCACCCGCCACAGCAGGCCCGTGATCGTAAAAAATTTCTGAACAAGGGCCGCAAGGGCCTGTATCTCCCATCTGCCAGAAATTATCCGATGTCGCGATGCGAACCAGCCGTGAGGGATCAATCCCTACTTCGTTGAGCCAGATATCCGCTGCTTCATCGTCCTCCGCATACACAGTTGCCCACAACTTCTCTCTAGGGATGCCGAGCGAGCCAGTCAGAAACTCCCAGGCAAACAAAATGGCTTTGCGTTTGAAATAATCTCCGAAGCTGAAATTACCCAACATCTCGAAAAAAGTATGGTGCCGCGCGGTATAGCCCACATTTTCCAAGTCATTATGCTTACCACCGGCTCGTACACAGCGCTGTGAACTGACAGCCCGAACATAGGGGCGTTTATCCTGGCCAAGAAACACATCCTTGAACTGCACCATACCCGCGTTGGTAAACAGCAAAGTAGGATCATTCCCTGGCACCAGCGGGCTGGATGGCACGATGACATGGCCCCGCGCCTCAAAAAACTCAAGAAATTTCTGTCTGATTTCACTACTTTTCATATCAGCACCTTGTGCAACCGTTATGCGGTACAAACCTGTCCACTGTAAAACCTCATCATTCAATTCTCTGCTTCACGGGCATCGGACAAGACTTTGCTTATCACTTCGGAAGAAAAACCTTTTCCTGCCAGGTAACGGATCTGCTTCCCCCGTTCTTCCGGCGTGGATGGAGCAACGCCAAATTTTTTGCACCACAGCGCGTGTGCACTGGAAAATTCCGTCTGCTTAAACTCTCCCAAAGCAGCTTCAATCAGATGATCGGCAATTCCCTTCATCTGCAGCTCGTAACGTATCCGCTTGCTTCCATATTTGCGACTGCGCGCGTGCAGAATTTGCTCGACTGCTCTTTCATCGGATAGCAGTTTTTGCTGTTCAAGCCTGTCGAGAACACTTTTCAGCTCATCGGGCAACTGCTCGTGACAGGATAATTTCTTTTCCAGCTCGTGCCGTGAATACTCCCGTCGCGCAAGACATTCCAGTGCACGCGCATACAAGCTCATCCTTATTCACCGGAGGAGGGTGGAACAACCCGACTGTCTGTCTCTGCAAGCCCGACGGCAGCGCGTATTTTCTGCTCGATCTCATGCGCAATACTCTTGTGCTCTTTCAGATAATCACGCACATTATCCTTGCCCTGCCCTATCTTTTCGCCATTATAGGAGTACCAGGCCCCCGCTTTCTCGATCAATTTGTGCAATACACCGAGTTCGATGATTTCGCTTTCACGCGAGATACCTTCGCCATACAAAATATCGAAATCTGCCTGTTTGAAAGGTGGGGCAACCTTGTTTTTAACGATCTTGACCCGGGTTTCGTTCCCGACCATTTCCTCACCACGCTTGATCGAACCAGTACGGCGGATATCCAGACGCACAGAAGCATAAAATTTCAGCGCATTTCCTCCCGTGGTCGTCTCAGGATTACCAAATATCACCCCGATCTTCATACGTATCTGGTTGATGAAAATCACCATGGTATTGGTACGCTTGATATTGGCCGTCAGCTTGCGCAAAGCCTGGGACATGAGCCTTGCCTGCAGCCCCATCTGCGGCTCACCCATCTCCCCTTCTATTTCAGCACGGGGAGTCAGCGCTGCCACTGAGTCGACCACCACCACATCGACCGATCCGGATCGAACCAGCATATCGGTAATTTCCAGTGCCTGTTCACCGTTATCCGGCTGGGAAATCAGTAATTCCTGAACATTGACGCCGATTTTCTGAGCATACTGCGGATCCAGTGCATGTTCCGCATCGATAAAAGCCGCCGTCCCGCCCAGTTTCTGCATTTCGGCTATAGCTTGCAGCGTCAGGGTAGTTTTACCCGAAGATTCCGGTCCGTAAATCTCGATGATGCGTCCGCGCGGAAGGCCGCCCACACCCAGTGCAATATCCAGACCCAGCGAACCCGTGGATACCACCTGAATATCTTTTGCCACATCACTGTCGCCAAGCCGCATGATCGAACCCTTGCCGTACTGCTTCTCAATCTGGGCAAGCGCTGCTGAAAGTGCCTTATTTTTGTTTTCGTCCATGATTATTCCCGAAAAAAGCAGGCTGAAATTATCGCATATTCGGTCTGTAAAAAACGTGATCCGACGTCTGCCATTATGCCGGCACGCTAAAGAACCTCTGATCAGTCCCAAAAACTTCAAGCTGCCAACCTGCCTGGGATATAATCGGCAGCAAACTATAAAGGAAAGGGTGCCGATCTGCCTGACCCGGCTGCTTGCAACGGCTTTTCACAGGCTATCCGCGGCACACACCACTGCGGGATGTTCACCATCCCCGACAATACTCAAGGAGGCCAACATTCGTATCATCTTACTGGGCGCGCCAGGAGCGGGCAAAGGCACGCAGGCAAGTTTTATCCGTGAATGTTTTTCCATACCCCAGATTTCTACCGGCGATATTCTCCGTAATGCTGTAAAAGCAGGGACAGAGCTGGGCATGATGGCAAAAAAAATCATGGAATCCGGCGGTCTGGTGCCAGATGAAATCATCATCGATCTGGTACGCAAGCGAATTGAAGAACCGGATTGTGCCAATGGCTTTCTATTCGATGGTTTCCCCCGCACCATTCCTCAGGCTGATGCACTCAGGACGGCCAACGTACACATAGATCATGTCATCGAAATTGATGTGCCCGATGCCGAAATCATAAAGCGTTTGTCCGGGCGTCGTGTACATCCGCCATCAGGCCGGATTTATCATATCGAGTTCAATCCGCCGGCAGTCGCCGACCGGGATGATGTTACCGGCGAGGCACTGGTTCTACGTGAGGATGACCGGGAAGAAACCGTGCGTAAGCGCCTGCAGGTCTATCATGAACAAACCCGGCCATTGGTTGGATACTACTTCGAATGGGCGAACAGCGGTGATCCCAATGCGCCAGGTTACATCAAAATTGCCGGAACCGGCAATGTAGAAGCCATACAGGAAAATATTATCGCAGCACTCAAACAGACCAAATGAGTGTGCCGCGGAAACCATTACCCGGTTCTTGAAAAACAGGTTTTGATCAACCAGGAGTAGAAAATGGCTATAAAAAATGCGTTCTATGCTCAATCTGGCGGTGTAACTGCTGTAATCAATGCTTCAGCAGCAGGTTTACTGGAAACGGCACGAGCACATTCCGACAAAATCGGGAAAGTTTACGCCGGGCGTAACGGCATCATCGGAGCACTGACCGAAGATCTGATCGATACCAGTGCAGAATCCACTGAAGCAATCCGGGCACTGCGCCATACGCCCTCCGGTGCTTTTGGCTCCTGTCGCTACAAACTGAAAAGCCTGGAAGACAACCGGCGCGAATACGAGCGTCTGATCGAAGTATTCAAGGCCCATGACATCGGTTATTTCTTCTATAACGGCGGTGGTGATTCGGCCGATACCTGCCTGAAAGTCTCACAGCTTGCCGGCACACTCGGTTATCCGATTCAGGCAATTCATGTACCCAAGACGGTTGACAACGATCTGCCCATCACTGATTGTTGCCCGGGATTCGGCTCAGTTGCAAAATATATTGCCGTTTCCATGCTGGAAGCAAGTTTCGATGTGGCCAGCATGGCCAAAACTTCAACCAAAGTATTCATTCTGGAAGTAATGGGCCGCCATGCGGGATGGATTGCAGCTGCAGGCGGGCTGGCTTCCAATGAAGATCACGAGGTTCCGATCATTATCCTGTTCCCGGAAGTTACTTTTGATCAGGAAAAGTTTCTGGCCAAAACGGATCATTACGTCAAAGAATACGGCTATTGTACGGTTGTAGTATCAGAGGGCGTAAAAGGTACCGATGGCAAATTTCTGTCCGATCAGGGATTGCGCGATGCCTTCGGGCACGCTCAGTTAGGCGGAGTAGCGCCGGTAATTGCGAATATCGTCAAAAATGGTTTGGGGCTGAAATATCACTGGGGTGTCGCTGATTATCTGCAGCGTGCTGCGCGGCATATTGCTTCCGGCACAGACGTGGAGCAAGCCTATGCCATGGGTAAAGCAGCAGTAGAATACGCGATTGCCGGACATAATTCCGTCATGCCGACCATCGAACGTATCTCCAGTTCGCCCTACGCCTGGAAAACCGGTATGGTCGAGCTTTCCAAAGTGGCAAATGTGGAAAAGATGATGCCCGCAGATTTCATCAGTGAAGATGGTTTCGGCATTACCGGCAAATGTCGTGAATACCTCAGCCCACTGATCGAAGGAGAAGATTACCCGCCGTATAAAAACGGACTACCTGATTATGTCAGGCTGAAAAATGTTGCAGTAACTAAAAAGCTGGCTGAGTTCAAAATTTAATCTGTTTTGTTTTTTGACGGCAAGAGCATATAAAATATGCATTTAGGCTGTTCATGGTTTTGATTGTGGATTGATGCGGGGCCGTCAGGCCTGGCTCCGTATATATATTAGGGTGGTCTGATTTTAACTGGAGTTCTTTATGGCAAACGGTTTAACGATTGCAATCTGCAGCGCGATACTTGCCCTGATTTTTAGTGGCCTGTGGATTCGGCGTATTTACGCACAATCCGCTGGTGATTCACGTATGCAGGAAATTGCAGCCGCCGTACAGGAAGGTGCGTCGGCCTATCTCAAGCGACAATATCTGACAATTGGCATGGTGGGGACGGTTTTATTCGTCATCATCGGCCTGGCACTTTCCTGGAACACAGCCATCGGTTTTGCTCTGGGTGCAATACTTTCCGGTCTGGCCGGTTTCATGGGCATGAACGTTTCAGTCCAGTCCAACGTACGGACAGCCGAAGCCGCACGCAGTGGTCTGAATGAAGCATTGGCCATCGCTTTTCGTGGCGGCGCCGTGACCGGAATGCTGGTCGTTGGACTCGGATTGCTTGGTGTAGCAGGTTATACCGCACTGCTCGTCAGTGGCGCAGATGAAACCAGCAGTATCAGTGATCTCATCCACCCGCTGATCGGCTTTGCCTTTGGTGGATCGTTGATTTCGATTTTCGCACGGCTGGGTGGCGGCATTTTTACCAAAGGTGCAGACGTTGGTGCAGACCTGGTCGGTAAGGTCGAAGCTGGAATCCCTGAAGATGATCCGCGCAATCCTGCAGTCATTGCAGACAACGTGGGTGATAACGTGGGTGACTGTGCAGGAATGGCAGCCGACCTGTTCGAAACCTACGCGGTCACGATCATTGCCACCATGCTGCTGGGTGCCCTGTTGTTCAAAACCGGTACCGGTGATGCAGCCGTTTACCCGCTCGCACTGGGCGCAGCCTCTATCGTTGCTTCAATCATCGGTTGCTATTTCGTCAAAATGCGTGAAGGCGGCAAAATCATGAACGCCCTGTATCGCGGACTGGCAGTTGCCGGTGGAATTGCTTTCTTCGCCTACCTGCCTATCACCGTATGGTTCATGGGGGGCGCCACTCTGACGCTGGATGGTACCGAAGTAGGTGGAGGTGAACTGATCATGCGTCTGTTTGCCAGCACAACCATCGGCCTGGTTCTCACCGGTCTAATGGTCGTCATCACCGAATACTATACTTCTACTGAATATCCACCGGTACAGCATATCGCCAACGCCTCTACTACCGGACATGCCACAAATATCATCGCTGGTCTCGGTGTAGGGATGCGTGCAACTGCAGCACCTGTACTGGCAGTCTGTGCAAGTATCATCGTCGCTTACTCACTTGCCGGTCTTTATGGAATCGCGATCGCTGCCACCGCCATGTTGTCCATGACCGGAATCATCGTCGCACTGGATGCCTATGGCCCAATCACTGACAACGCGGGTGGTATCGCTGAAATGGCAGGCATGCCTGAATCCGTACGTGCCGTTACCGATCCGCTGGATGCAGTAGGCAACACGACCAAGGCCGTTACCAAAGGTTATGCCATCGGATCAGCCGGCCTGGCTGCCCTGGTTCTGTTTGCCGACTATACCCATGGTCTCGAACATGCCAACAAATTAATGACTTTCGATTTATCCAATCATCTGGTAATCATCGGGCTGTTTATCGGCGGGATGGTGCCTTTCCTGTTTGGTGCAATGTCAATGGAAGCAGTCGGCCGCGCAGCGGGTTCCGTTGTCCTTGAAGTTCGCAGGCAGTTCAAGGAAATTCCGGGAATCATGGACGGCTCCCGCAAACCTGATTATTCCCGTGCAGTCGATATGCTCACCAAAGCTGCAATCCGGGAAATGATCGTTCCATCTCTACTGCCTGTATTGATTCCGGTGCTGGTTGGCGTTTTCCTCGGTCCGCAAGCTCTGGGTGGCGTACTGATGGGTTCAATCGTCACAGGCCTGTTCATTGCAATCTCCATGACTGCCGGTGGTGGTGCGTGGGACAATGCAAAGAAATACATTGAAGATGGCAACTACGGCGGTAAAGGCAGCGATGCTCATAAGGCTGCCGTAACAGGCGACACGGTTGGCGATCCCTACAAAGATACTGCTGGCCCTGCCATCAACCCGTTAATCAAAATTATCAATATCGTAGCGTTACTGATCATCCCGCTGCTGTAACCGGGAATCAGGCGCCATTGCTAAAAAAGCCCGCCAAATTTGGTGGGCTTTTTTACACACCCAACCATTATCTCGTCCACTTTGACCTCCACGACCTTACCCGTCGATAATGATGCCGGAGCGGACAAGTAGCCGTTATGATCCAGGACGAGGCATAGCTTCACTGCCTTCCTTACTACTGTAAGATTTTGCCCCAGCCTCCTTGACAATCCATCACAGCCGGTACGCAGAATGAGCTTGAGTATTTGGCTGAACATGCTGCATGATGCTGCTCTCATATTGGATTTCCCCGGTCGGGTGAGGATATTTGGCAGTATACGATTACCCTGCCCCAGCGAATAACCCAACACCAGAATCTATTTTGGACGAGCGATGTCTGTCAAAAATATTGGCAATTATGTAATTGTTCTTGCGCTTATCGCTATTGTAACGAGCTGTAATTTCGGAAGCTCTGACTGGAGAACGGCAAGTCGTGCACGGACAGGGCTTGCGCCCGATCCGGCTGAAACACCAGAAGCGGTCATTCAGGTATATGCTGCACGTGCCTACAGCTGGCGGGGAATTTTTGGTGTACACACCTGGTTTGCTGTCAAACCCTCTCACGCCGAATCATTTACAGTGTACGAAGTCGCTGGATGGTATGCCCGCTGGGGTGGTTCAGTTGTTGCAATTCATGAACAGGCGCCAGATAAACGCTGGTTTGGTAATGCACCGATGTTGCTTGCGGAAAAGCGAGGAGAAGGTGTGGATGAACTGATCAAACGTATTGACAAGACAGTACAAACTTACCCTTACTCAAAAGAATATACGATCTGGCCAGGTCCAAATTCGAATACGTTTACCGCATGGTTATCTCGAGCCGTGCCGGAAATCGGTCTGGATCTGCCACCAACAGCCATCGGCAAGGATTATCTGGGAAACAGCATGACAGCCACGGCACCAAGCGGCAGTGGCTGGCAGTTATCTGTACTCGGTCTGTTCGGGATTATTGTCAGTGATGTGGAAGGTTTTGAAATCAACATACTTGGATTGACTTTCGGGATCAAGCCGGATCCATTTGCCATCAAATTACCCTTGATCGGACAAATTGATCTGTCGGTATAAAGATCAGGCCAATTTCTCTAACCAACTAAATTTATTCTGTTTTTAACCGGAAACTGTCTTATATATTACGTTAGGTTTCTCTATGGGGCTCGACTGGAATCCAATTGGCAAGCCCGTAGCCGGGCACGAAGAAGAATACGAAAAGCTCTTCAAATTACTAAGCGACACTCCCATCGCCGGTAGTTGGCGTGATAAATTCAAGCAGCTTTTTCAGCGTATTGATCGCGATGCGGTGACTAAGCGTTGGCTTGAGATACAAGTAGCCCCCTATGTCACAATCCAAGCTCCACAAGTTGGAATTGATGCAAGAGCGGACGAATGGGCGAAAGCTAGATACAAAGAGAATCCCCCAAAAGACAAGACAGAAGCTGAATTGCTGTATGAACTGAGGGGTTACTATGTCGTGGCGCTTGCTCCACCATGCGATGGAATACCTTATTACTCCAATGGGCCAGCTGGTTATGTTGAGTTATACAGCTTTCGTTCCCAGTGCATAGTTGTCGACTGCAAAGACATCGTTGGCAAGGCGCTTCTTGAAAAATGCTATCAAAGCTGTCTTGCCCCAGGCTTATCGGCATTAGGCGCAGAGCTGAGAGCTTGCGCGAGTGATTACGCCTCCAAACATAATGTGATACACGTTGAAGCAGTGCGTGAGCTCGATACGCCAGAGGGCAGCCCAGAGTCAAAAGCACATATTCTCTTTTCTGCAGCCAGATGGTGCGAGTATTGGTCGAGTAGAGGCCATGTGGACTTGAAGCCTATTTCTAGCCTTCCGGCTGCCGCTGAATTGCGACGTTGAGGATATAGAAAAACCTGAGCCTGTTAGTTTTTCTGGAATAATCAGGACTGGAGAAAATTGTCGGGAGCGATAGGATGGCACGATTCAAACCAGTTCAAAAAGGCCTGATGCTGTTACCTGTCGATATCTCCCGGCAGATTATTCCTGGCAGTTTCGAACATGCGCTGTGCTATCTCGTCGATCATGAATTGGATTTTAGCGGTCTACGTGAGCGTTACCGGAACGATACGCAAGGAGCTCCCGCTTACGATCCTGCTGTACTACTCAAGATCATTTTTCTGGCTTACAATCGCGGCCTGATTGGTAGCCGCCGGATCGAAGCGGTGTGTCGACAGAACGTATTGTTCATAGCGGTTGCCGAGGACAATCAACCCCATTTCACTACCCTGACTGCCGAGCGGGATTGCCTGCCTTGCACCCTCTGGACTCAGTGTTTACGTACACCGGAGAAAACCAAGACCCGGCAGGTGGCATTTTTCCAAGGCAAACGCGACGGTTATGAAACCCATACTGACCGGATGAAGCGGAAGGTCGATTCTGATCAGGGCCGACAGATGATCACCCGCCGCTTCGCGACGGTCGAACCAGTATTCGGTAACCTGCGCAATAACAAACGCCTTGATCGATTTACCCTGCGGGGTCGGAGCAAAGTAGACGGACAATGGAAACTGTACTGTCTGGTCCACAATATTGAGAAACTTGCCACTATGGGGTAAGCCAATGAAAATAGGGGATCAAAGACAAAATACGCTGTTCAAATACCTGCGCGCATCAGGCCAGGTATAAACAATACGTTGGCACTATGAATATAGTTCTGAAAAACCTGATCTCTCACTCGTCAAGGCATTTCAGAAATTTAGGATCTGGAATTTGAGGTCCGGATGTACCGCTAGTCCAAATATAAGTTTTTCTACACCCTCGTTAGCCGTCGCTTTGAGGTATGTGAAGTGCTTCTTGAATTTCGGTTTATGCACTGTGTTTTACGATAAAAATCGGGGAATGTATGTCAAGCAAAGTAACGCAAGAGTTTGAAGAGTCTGGGAGATCGGTTGGACTCGTGGTTTTGCTCCATGCATATACCCTCTCACCAGAAAGTCTTATTTATGTTCGTAATATAGTTAGAACAACTTTGCCCGATGCCGACATTTTTACTCCACACCTGCCTGCGTCAACGTTTTCTCTAGCAAATCCAGTTGCCGTAGTTTGCGACTTGATGGACAAGATCGATGCATATTGGGATAAGCAAAAATATGAGAATATTATCATTGTTGGCCATAGTTTAGGGGCATTATTAGGAAGAAAACTTTACATTTATGCATGCGGTGAAACGCCAGAGGCACCATTTGAAGTTGGTGTTCACAATAGAATAAAGAGAGATTGGGCAGAAAAGGTTGATCGTATCATTCTCTTAGCAGGGATGAATCGCGGTTGGTCTATATCCCATCACATGTCTATTCCGAAAGCGATTACTTTTACCTTAGGAGCAGCTCTTGGCGAAGTGATTACTTGGATAAAAAAACGTAGGCCACTTATTCTTAGTATACGGAGGGGAGCACCATTCCTCACGAATTTGCGAATTCAGTGGCTCGCTATGAGAAGAGCTACTTTGTCTTCAAGAGCTGGTCACGCTATCACGATTCAATTACTTGGCTCCATAGATGATTGCGTGGGCCCAGAAGACAACATAGATTTGGTAAGCGGGGCAGACTTCGTGTATATCGACGTAGGAAAATCGGGTCATGCAAACATTATTGATATGGATACCAGCACCGTAGGCCAAGAACGAAAGCAAAAGTTTATCCTCGCGCTCACGGCGAATCGGCAAGTTCTCGATAACCATTGCGTGCTGCCCCAAGACACAGAACTTCTTACAAAACGCACTGACGTTACAGATGTAATTTTTGTGATGCACGGAATTCGAGACCTTGGATATTGGACACATAAGATTGCACGACGTGTGAAGTCACTTGGTAAAGTTAACCACCGAGTTTTCGAAACAGAGACATCCAGTTATGGCTATTTTCCCATGCTGTCTTTTCTCTTTCCATGGCGTCGTAGAGCTAAGGTTGAATGGTTAATGGATCAATATGCAGAAGGACTTGCACAGTATCCGAATGCAACTTTTTCATATATCGGACACAGCCATGGCACCTACCTTCTGGCAAAAGCATTGAAAGACTACCCGTGTTGCCGATTTAAGCATGTTGTATTTGCTGGAAGTGTAGTTCGCACTGACTACGATTGGTCTAATCACCTCAAGACCGGACGTGTCAAAGGCATCTTAAACTATGTGGCCACGGCGGATTGGGTTGTAGCATGGTTTCCAAACGCATTACAGATGCTTGGCTTTCAAGATCTAGGGAGCGCGGGCCACAGGGGTTTTGACTCAGATAAACCGAATCAAATCAGGTACGTTAAGGGGGCACACAGCGCGGCACTAAACGAGGATAACTGGGATGCGATAGCTTCTTTTGTAATCTACGGAACACCAGTAAATCCTCCTAACAAAATCATAGAGAGCAAGCAGGCGGTTTGGGTATCACTTCCTAGCCGCGTTGCTCCTCTGATTTGGCTTGGTATGGCTTTGTTTTTATTATGGCTCGGCTCAATGCTATTGCCTGGTTTGACGCCAGATCAGTGGAAAAAAACACTTATATTCCTATTTTATCTTTACGGAATTTATTTAGCCTTAACTAAACTTTGAATCGGTGTCAGCAAGACATGGCTAACATTGCGCTCCAAGCGTCGGCTGAGCTTTACGTTAGTTGTCACAGTAGCGTGGGAGAATCATGGAAGAGCATGTTGAGCGGTTCCATTTCGAAGAGTACAAGCAGCTACGAATTGAGGTAATGACCTGGTCAAGTAAAACCGGACACCCTAGTTAAGCGATTTTTTTCAATATTTCTGTTTCTACCTCATATTGATTTGGACTCTGATATCCCAAGTATGAATGCAGTCGCTGACTGTTATAAAACATGGAAATATACTGCAGCACATCTTGCTGCACTGCATAACGGATTGGGTAATGTCGCCAGTGTATTCGTTCCTGTTTAAGACTACCGAAGAAGCTTTCTGCCACAGCATTATCAAAACAATCACCGGCGCGGCTCATGCTACCCATAAAGCCATGTATTTTCAGAATACCCCGATATTGCTTGCTGGCATATTGCGATCCACAATCTGAATGTATAGCCTACGTCACATAAAATGATTCGATCTTAAAGAGTTGCTCAACGGTTTGGTTTTGTTGTTTTCTGACTGCTTTGGTTTGTGCCCATTTGTGCTCAATGGGATTAGAGCGCTTCTCGTTTAGTTAGACACATAGCCGGAGTTGGCGAAGTAGTTGCGGCATTCCTGGGGCTGGATGGTCTCAATGATGCGCCCGATGGCGGCCCAGAGAGCATCAAAGGATCGTTCGGCGGCTTTACGCAGGAGGATTCTGATTTTGGAGAAGACCTGCTCAATGGGGTTGAGGTCGGGAGAATAAGGTGGCAGATAAAGGATTTCTGCACCTTTGTCCTTGATCATGTCCCGGACGCCGGCAACCTTGTGGCTGCTCAGGTTGTCGCAGATGACGATATCACCTGGCTTGAGTGCAGGGCAGAGCTGGGTTCCACATAAGCCAGGAAAGCTGCGCCGTTCATGGGAGCATCCAGACACCACGGCGCAAGCAGACCATCAAGATGCAGTCCGGCAACGAAAGTCATGGTTTTCCAGTGACCGCCGGGAGCATGGTCATAGCATCGCTCTCCCACAGGGCAGCGGCCATGCTGCCTCGTCATGTCTGTGCTTGCTCCCGTTTCATCAAGAAAGATCAGGCGCGCGCAGTCGCAGGTCTTTTGCCAGTCCTGCCAGACGAGCCTTGCCGCTGCCACGTCAGCACGTTCTTGTTCGCTGGCCCGCAGTGTTTTTTTTATAACTGTATCCCAGCGAGCGGATAAACCGGTCAACCGAGGAAACGTGAACACGAACCCCCAAAACCTCTTCAATCCAATCGCGTAACTGCGCAAGCGTTATGCCCTTGTCCTCCAGAAGCTTGCCTCTGACCTCAGCAGCATGGGCTTCCAGCGCATGACGCCGATAGCCCCCGATCCTGCGCGGGGAAACGCTCCCTTCCTGTTTCCACAGGCAGGTTATCTTCGATACAAATGACGGGCTGACTGAATATTTATCGGCCACAGCCCTGATACTCAGACCCTTGTCCGTGTCCGCCACAACCCGGCGGCGCAAATCCTCAGAATAAGCTTTTGGCATCTCTCACCTCCGCCCCTGTCCTCTCTTATTTTAACTCACAGGGGAATCCCAACAATTCCAACTAAAAGAAAAACGCTCTAAGAACCTGTTTACGATCTATTTATTATCCCTGATAGTAGCAGGATGAAAAGAATCGAGTATGCCAGCGATATCAGTAGAGAGAAGTTTGCCGAGATAGAGCTGCTATTGCGCAGCGTACGACGCAGGACCAAGCCCACGAAGGTGGATCTGTACGAGGTGTTCTGCGCGGTGCTGTACCTGCTGCGCACTGGTTGCCAATGGAGATTCCTACCCGGAGAGTTTCCCAAGTGGCAGAGTGTATATGCTTATTGGAGCAAGTGGAGTGAGCCCGACCAGTACGGCGTGAGCGTATTGGAGCGGGCACTCAAAAAATCAGGTTGGCGCGGTCCGAGAGAAACAGGGGCGCAACGTTTGCAGCGCGCTCTTGATCATGGACGCGCAGAGCGTGAAAAACACAGACACGGCCGACCAGAAAGGTTATGACGCTGGCAAGAAGGTATCGGGTATCAAGCGCCATATCGCTGTTGATACCCAGGGTTTGCCGCATGCTATTGCGGTGACGACGGCGGAAGTGACTGACCGTAAAGGTGCATTGCAAGCTCTGGAGCGCTGCAGGCTGGGCTTGGGGCAAGTACAAAGTTTGCTGTGCGACAGCGGCTATACCGGAGAATCATTCACCGAAGGCGTGCGAGAAATTCTGGGCGAACCTGTCACGGTGCAGATTGCCAGGCGCAGTGAACTACATACCTTCAAAGTTATGCCCAAACGCTGGATCGTCGAGCGTAGTTTCGCCTGGCTGGAGAAGAGCAGAAGATTATGGAAAAACTGCGAGCGTAAGCTCAACACCAGTCTGCAGTTCATTCATCTGGCTTTCCTGGCATTACTGCTCAAAAGATCGTAAACAGGTTCTAATACTACAGTCGTAGATAATGATGAGAGAATATAGCCTGAATCAACGATGAGGTGGGTTTGGGTATGATGTCACAACTACATGATTGGGCGAAGGAGCTGGAGGTAGTGCACGAGCGGCTTGGGAGTTTATTCAAGCGCAGCGAGCCACGCTAACGCAGTCTTGCGTACCTGAAGGGCCTGTTGAGCACGGTAGAGCGCAAGAACGGCTGGCAACTGGCCGAATGGATGGGCGAGACAACACCCGATGGGGTGCAGCATCTGCTGGAACGCGCACAGTGGGATGCTGATGCGGCGCGTGACGTGCTGCGCGATTACGTTGTCGAGCAGGTGGGTGATCCAGACGGCGTGCTGATCGTTGATGAGACAGGTTTTGTCAAGAAAGGAACCCACTCGGTCGGTGTGCAGCGCCAGTACAGCGGTACGGCCGGGCGTATCGAGAACAGCCAGATCGGCGTGTTTTTGTGCTATGCCGGCGCCGGTGGCAGTGCTTTCATCGACCGTGAACTTTATATTCCGCGCCAGTGGACGGATGATCGTTCACGCTGCGAGGCTGCAGGCATTGCACAGGAGGTGGAATTTGCGACCAAACCCCAGCTGGCACGCAAGATGATCGAGCGAGCGCTGGATGTGGGCGTGCCCTGTGGGTGGATCACAGGCGATGAGGTTTACGGTAGAGACCGGCATCTGCGGGTATGGCTGGAGTCACGCGAGCAGGCCTTCGTACTGGCTGTAGCCAGGAGTGAACCGCTGTGGTGGCAGGGGCCACAGCACGTGAAAGCCGAGGAGATTGCACAAGCGCTACCAGCACGTGCATGGCGTCATCTGTCGGCAGGCGCTGGAGCCAAAGGTGAACGTCTGTACGACTGGGCGCTGGTACCGCTGTGGCGACTGCAATTGACACAGAAGGAACGTCGCTTCGGACACTATCTGCTGGTGCGGCGCAGCTGGATGAGCATCAGGAGTTGGCCTATTATGTGGTGCATGCGGGCGCTCGCAGGCTCAGCTCAAGCGTTTGGTGCAGATCGCTGGCAGACGTTGGGAGATTGAGATCGGCTTTGAGGCCACCAAAGGCGAGTGCGGACTTGATCATTACGAGGTGCGCCGCTGGCAGGGCTGGTATCGCCACATCACACTGGCGCTACTGGCCCATGCGGTGCTGGTGGCCCTGCGGGTGCGGGAGAAAAAAACACACACCCGGCCTGATTGCCCTGAGCGTGCCCGAGTTGCGTAAGCTGTTATCGCATCTGCTGTGGCACACCAGCCAGGCTATCGAACATGTGCTGCACTGGTCCGTGTGGCGTAGAAAACATCAACACAGAGCCCGACAAGCTCACTACCGACGCAGAGGGTTCTCTCCTCCCGAATAAAATATATACGGCTGTAGTACTAAGGTCAGGTGAATACGCTGGCAGATATTCAAGCGTGTGCCCGGCTCGTGTGATTACATTTTGAATATCCTGTCTTTTATGGAAAGTTGCGTTATCCATGACCACAATAGATGCAGGTGGGAGTTTCGGCAACAGATCTTGTGCCATCCAGCCGAGGAAAGTATCTGCATCGATATTATTTTTGAATAATCCCACCGTCAGAAGACATTTGCCTATCAATGCACCGATGACATTGATACGGCCTCTTTCGTGCCAATTACACTTGCCGTGACACCGTTTGCCAATGGGTGCATACCCATGTGTTCGTGGCATATCGTGAGCAAAACCACTTTCGTCAAGTTTGTCTTCGTCCGCTTTTTGGGGTGCTGCAGCGTTTTTTTATAGCTGATGTTCATGCGCCGCAGCGCGTGGCCGATACCTTTTTCGCTTACACCCAGTCGACGAGCACGCTCGCCCTGGTAAGCATCCGGATATTCCCGTACATCACGGGCCAGCGCAGCCATGTCGATCTTCGTTGCCGGTTTGTTACGGCTCTCTTTAGGAACGGGATTTTTTATCCAACGTGTTACGCTGGCAATCCCCACACAAAAACGGACCGCCGTTTGCGCAATTGTGAGTCCTTCCTTCTCTCGAACTGATAAAACTTTGCGGCGAAATGAAATGGGATAAGCCATCTATAAATTATAATCAATCTATATGAGCCCCGCTATATCCGTGCAACATAAGGAGGTTGTATGACCGAAAGAGTGAATCTTGGTAAGTCAGCACCTGCGCTGTATCAGACAGTCATTGAGCTTGACCGGCTTGCCTCTACGGAAATTGGGGGCAGGACCCGTCGGTACGCGGATGCGTTTGACCGAAGAGCAGATCAATGCCCTGGTATTGGGTCTGCCGTGGCAGCGCTTGGGCAAATCTACAATCATTGACTGCATCTGACACGGATGATCTGGATTCATGGCACACTCCTACCATGACTTGCGAGGTACTTCAATTACTGCAATCTATGGATGCTGGTGAACTGCGGGTGCTGGCAGCCAATCTCATTGGTAACGCTTCAGGACAAAGACCGGGAGCTGGTACTGAGCAAGACACTGAATAAGAAGCTGACCTTCGAAATTGCAGTACTGCGCCGTTTCCGGTTTGGCAAGCGCGGTGAACAGTTACTGCCTGGTGCGCAGGGCAGCCTGCTGGAAGAAGCTGTTGACGAGGATACCGAGATCGAGACGCAGCTTGCGGCCCTCTTCCCCGAACCTGACTCTGTCAGTCAACCCAATCCACTCAAACGGGCAGCGTTACCACCGCAATTGCCACGCATCGAGATCCGTCACGAACCCCACGATGAGAACTGCCCCTGTGGCTGCCGGTTAACGTTTGTGCGTAATGAAATCAGCGAAAAGCTGGATTACACCCCTGGCACTTTTACGGTTGAGCGTCATGCCCGCCCGATTCTTGCCTGCCCCAAAGTGTCACCAACCTGGAAGATTAATTTTTTTCCAGATTTTTTTTGCTTACCCCAGACTAAACACATCTTTCAGTTCTGCATCACTCAGATTTCCGATCCATTTTTCCCCGATATCTACAGTCATATCTGCCAGATTACGTTTGGACTGGATCATGTCGTTGATGCGTTCCTCGAATGTGGCACGGGTAATCAGACGATGTACCTGGACGTTATGTTGCTGACCGATACGATAGGCCCGATCTGTCGCCTGTGCTTCAACTGCAGGATTCCACCAGAGGTCGAAGTGGATCACATTGGCAGCGGCTGTCAGGTTGAGGCCGGTACCGCCTGCTTTCAACGATAGCAGAAAAACCCGCTCAGTACGATCATTCTGAAACCGTTCCACCATGATATCGCGTGCTTTCCGTGTAACGCCACCATGTAAAAATTGTGGCTCACGTCCGAACCGCATTCTGATCCATGCCGACAGCAACTCGCCGGCTTCACGAAATTGCGTAAACACCAGCACTTTTTCATGGGCGGCAAAGACAGGTTCGAGCAGATCAAGAAACAATTCCGCTTTACCGGACAAACTGGCATCGATTTTTCCTGTTTTAAGGTACTGTACAGGATGATTACAAATCTGTTTCAAGGCCATGATCATCTGCAGTACCAATCCTTGACGTTTGAAGGTATCAGATTCGCCATCGATCACTCGCAAAGCTTCACGCACGACAGACTCGTACAATGCGGCCTGTTTTTTCGTCAGTTCACAGTATTGATTCTGTTCAATTTTATCCGGCAAATCGCTGATGATACTTTTGTCCGATTTAAGCCGCCGCAGCAGAAACGGGCTGGTGACACGCTTAAAGCGCTGGACGACCTGCTGGTCATGGTGTTGTTGTATCGGGACCGCAAACTCTCTGGTGAAACGCGTGAGATTACCCAGAAATCCACGATTGGCAAAATCCATGATGCTCCAGTATTCAGCCAGCCTGTTTTCGACAGGCGTACCCGTCAAGGCGACAAAGGCAGGTGCAGGGATGGATTTAACGGCCCTGGTCTGTGCAGCAGCAGAATTTTTGATGTTCTGCGCCTCATCAACGATGACGATGCGCCAGGTCTGCTTCTTGAGCTTGGGCAGATCGGTACGTACCATGCCGTAGGTCGTTAGCAACACATCCGGACGTCCTTTTTCCAGTGCGCGTTCTTTCCCATGAAAAATGCCCACGGTCAATGTGGGTGCAAACCGTGTGATCTCTTTCGTCCAGTTGGTCAACAGGCTGGTCGGTACGATCACCAGTGCTTTTGCCTCGTTCAGGCTCCCTTCTTCTTTGAGTTTAAGCAGGGTAACGATCACCTGAAGTGTCTTGCCCAGTCCCATATCATCAGCGATGACGCTGCCGAACCCGGCACGAATATTGCGATACAGCCAGGCATAACCGCGTTCCTGATAAGGCCGCAGAGAAGCGTTGAGTGCATCAGGCAGCGGCACACTGCCGATTTCGGTGAGCTCACGGATAATGTCACGTGCTTTTGCATCCAGCGAGACTGGTGTACCGAGATATTCCTCGCTCAGGGCGATGCGCAATAACTCGGCTGAAGTAGTAGGCGGCGGTTTCTCCAGTTGCAGGCGCAATTGCTCAATATCAGCGGGCTCGAGATACACATATTCACCTCTGAAACGCACGATACCGTGAGCTGCTTCAACCAGTTCCTCAAACTCGGCTCTGGTCAGGTGGGTATTGCCGATCGCCACGATCCAGTCAAAACCGAGGATATCCTCCGCATTGAGATAACCGCTACTCCCGATATTTTTCCCTGACAGCTTCATCGACAAACGTGGCCGCAGTATGTAATCCAGTGCCCTGGGCAGGAGTGCGCGTATCCCAAGCAACCGGATAACCGGTAATGTATCGAACAGAAATGCGGGCAGGGTCTCAGCACTCAATGCTATCGACGCAGCAGCGCCAGCACTGAGATAGTCGTTGAAGGCCGGAAAAAATTCTGCCAGCAAGGACACCGTTTGCAACACCCCGTAGCGGTGTGCCTGCCATGCATCATCCTTAAGCAAACGGGCAAATGGTACCGGTTCCTGCAATGGCTGGTCACGTGCCACGACACCCAGCGACAGACAAAATCCGACACCCTCTTCCGCCAGTTGCAATACCGGTACATAAGCCTGCCGGCCAATATGAAAACGTGACAGCCACAGCTGTATGCCGGTACCGGTTTCCCCTTCACCGGGCCCATCAAATCGAGCACGGCCACAGCCAAAAAACAGACCGAACGATTTATTGCCATGCAGTTTCTCACTACTGGCATCACTCCAGTAGCGGATAAACTCATTCAGAAACAGACTGCATAACGCGATGGCCTGCACTTCGCCGAAAAGATCGGCTTCCTGCTCACCATTGAAATATGCCAGTAATCCTGATGGCAACAATACCGCCAACCGGCCGATCAGGGCGCTCACTGTCTGATCCAGCATCGCTGGCAGCCAGCGTAAACCTACTTCCGATCGATCCACATCGAATATTTGCGGCACGACTGCGCCCTGTGCCAGCAAATGCAGATTGGCCATGCGCACATGGTACAACGCTGCGACTTCCGGCTGAAGATCCGGTAAATCAGCTTCAGTAAGCTGTTGCAGAACAGCCACCCAATCCGACCAGCGTGTCAACCCCGCCAGTCCGGTAAGCGCAGGTTGATACGCGCGATCCAGTACGATGTGCGGTGTATCTGCAGAGGCCGGTATCACATTATTCGTTTCTGTGGCGGATTTCAGCGCAAGTCGGGCTTGTTTGACCACCCGTTTCATCACCTTTTCATAGACAGTACGAAAATCACCTGACTGAAAAAAAGCAGGGCTTGCCGGCAATACGCTCACCAGGGAAGCAGCAAGATCAGGCAAAATGGAATAATCGAGTGTGCTGTAATCCTCCTCCGGGTTGATGGTATCCGGAATCGATGTCGTATGCCGATGTGCCTGATCCAGCAAGCTATCCACTATCGGTAGCGTCGCTTTCGCTTCATGTTCAATCGAAATATGACGAGCTCTGAGTTCCTGAATCAGATCGATACCCTTCAACGAAAACACCATAAAGGGATTGCCGTCGATTTCCCGACTGATCAGATAAATCACCGCTGCCAGGTGCTTGCAGGGAACCGCCCAGTCCGGGCAGGAACAACGCATGGAAAAATCACTCCAGCGTGTCGGGAAAATATCGATTCCGAGCTTGTTCGCTTGTGCCAGAACGGCAGGATCAAGCTCTCGGTTAAGCATCTTCGAGATAATGACAGGATCGTGCGCCAGCACATCCAGTAATGCTTTGGCCTGCTGCCGAGGTATCGGTGGCACTTCGATCTGCACACTGTAGGGTTGTGGATAGGAGCCCTTTACCCTGGCACGAATTTTTCCATGCTGAATCTCAATTTTTGTGACGGCCCCTTTATTGGCATAACTTCGCCCGCGTGGCAAACGGTTGTCACAATCGATTTGTGAAAGCGAATTAAGCCACTGCGCCCCCCACCAGGTTTGTCCATAGCCTCTATGTGCCGTCATCATTGATCAACTAACTATTTAAAAAACAAATGAGAGGCATTCCTGCCACCTGACACTGCCATCCCTCAGCCAAAGCACCTTATCCGGTATCACTTTAGCCCCAGGTAGAGATAGCACTGAATCCGAATCACAAAGCAATCAGGCCAACAATGATGCTGGAAATGATGTAACTGCCAGCTACCAGCACTTCATCCCTGCGCAACAGATAAAAAGTTTCCAGTCCGAATACAGAAAACATGGTATCCCCGATACCACCAGTGAAAAGAAACAGACGAGTATCCGCTGAAAAAAAGTAATTATGCTTCACAACGAGCCTGCTCAGGATTCCAATGACAAGGCAGCCGACGATATTTACCACGAAAGTACCAGGAGGAAACTTCCATCCCACCGCATGGTGAAGCACCCAGCCGGATAGCAAATAACGAAAGACGGAGCCCATGGCACCACCCCAAGCAACAAGAAAAATCGGCGTCATTGTTATATTATTCTTAAAACCGCAGTTGAAGACATGCAGTGCGGCCGAAATGCTGGCAGGTCTCAGGTAGGTGTGTAACTATGCGAAGGTCGACCTGGCTTCTTCGGGTTATACGATACTACCGCGCCTTCCTGCTTGCCGTAGAGCGGTTTGATCTTCGTGTCGATATCCAGAATCCACGGCACATCGGCCTTACTTGGCGTATTCGGGCTCACATTCAACGGCAAACCTGATGGTCAGGCTGCATCTGGTAATGGAGGTCGGGGTCAAACCGGGCAACGAACATTCGGCCAGCTCTACCGCAACCGGGCTGATGCGGAGAACACCTTCGACGAGCTCAAGAACCAGTGGGGCTGGGAGGCTTCACCACGCGTGATCTGCATCGCAGCCAACTGTCAGTGCGTACAGTCGCGCTCGTCTATAGCCAGATCTGTCTGTCCAGAAACCATAACCCAAAATCTGCAAGCCAATAAAAACCGTCTGCTTGCTATCGGATTATATATTCCTGCTTAGCTTATAGTTCTCCCCACGACCTTTTCGGCCTTGTCATTCGATTATTCCCGGTATATCATCCGGCCATAAAGAGAACGAACAGTCTACTTTTGATCTGCTTCTTTTGACTGCAACATGCTACCTGGAGATTTAACAATGGCTGCCCCGGATACCCAAACAATCGTCAATGGAATCAATATCAAGCAATCCTTTGCAATACAGAACCAGATCAGAGATGGGGGCGACGGTGAGCTTGCAAAACCGCGGTATCAGGCAACGGTTGTATGGGATAGCGGTTATCACACTACCTCAAATGTCACTGATGGACAGATAATTATCGGCGATGAACCTGTGCACTACGGGGGCGAAGGCATGGGAATCACTCCGCAGGATCTTCTGCTGACCGCTGTCGGCCACTGCCTGGCTGCTTCTTATATTGGTGGACTATCTGCCGCCCGCATCAATGTCGAATCTCTTCACGTGCATGTTTCCGGACGGGTTAATTTTCGTGCAGCTTTTGCAGTAGAGCCTGGCAATCCCGGGTTCGAGGATATCAGTGTGATCGTTGAAATACAGACCGATGCACCGCAGGAACAAGTAACGGCACTTCTGGAGAAATTGAAGCATATGGCCCCCATACCGGATACCATCATGCGCCCGGTACCGGTCAATATCGAGATCCGTCACCAGCTGAAATGAATACACCCGGCGATCCACGTGCCTGCAACGCTTTTCTGATTGAAATCGTGAGGAGATAAAAGATGAAAACCAGCGATATCCATGATGTGGCAATAGTGGGTGCCGGTCCGGCTGGCCTGTCGGCCGCGTATGAATTGATCAGGACAGGATTCACCCCGCTGGTGCTGGAGCGCACTCCTGCAGTAGGAGATGTCTGGCGGAACCATTATGATGGCTTGCGCCTGAATTCGGGCCGTTTTTTCTCGGCTTTACCCGGCAGCAAATTCCCGTTGTCAGCCGGCGGATGGCCTTCACGTGATGAAGTCGTATCGCTGCTCGAAACTTTTCCTGCACGCGGAGGTTTCACGGTACAGACTGGTATCGAGGTTGAAAAAGTCAGTCATGACCGTGAACGTGATATCTGGCTGATCACGAGCAACGATAATCGGCAGTTTGAATCCCGCGCGGTTGTCATTGCAGCAGGCGCCAATCGCATTCCGGTCATCCCTGAATGGGAAGGTAAAAATACCTTCACCGGAACAATCATCCATTCCTCACAATTCAAGAGCGCCCAGGATTATGCAGGCAAACATGTGCTGGTAGTCGGCAGTGGCAATTCAGCTGCCGAAATTGCCAGCAGACTGGCGAAATATGCCGATTCAGTAACCATGTCCGTCAGAACGCCCCCCCAAATCCTGCCCAAAAGTATTTACGGCATACCCCTCATCGGCATCGGAGTATGGACGAGATACCTGCCGAGGGCACTGGTAGACGGTCTGCTCAATTTTTTGCGGCGTACCATGATCGGTGACCTGTCCGTTTACGGATTACCCTCCCCCACTATATCAATGTCGAAACAGTACGCCATCAATAATGTAGTACCGATTCTTTATGGTCCTTTTATCGACGATGTCCGCAGCGGCCGCATCAAAATCGTCGGTCCGGTGCAAAAAATATCAGGCGGAACAGTGGAAGTACTCAGCACGGTTGAAAGCGCACTGAACGGTGACCAGGCCACCACAACTCTGCAGCCTGATATCATCGTCGCGGGAACCGGATTCCGCACTGGTTTTCCCGAACTGATCCAGGTACCCGGCATTACGGATGAGAAAGGCAGATCAAAAATTTCAGGTGATCAGGAATTCAAAGGAGCGCCGCGCCTTTATTTCATTGGGCAGATCAATCCGCTCAGTGGCCAATTGCGTGAAATCCGACTGGAAGCCGGTAGAATTGCCAGAAAACTTGATAAACAACTGAGAGCAAAATAAAGAATCTGTGGAAATCTTTCTGTTACCCCCATTGCCCGGTAAAGCACTGATTGACTGCTCCGGCAGTAAACACCCGCCTTGCCAATTATGCTGACAACCATGGCCGAAAAAATTTCAGTTGAGGAAAAAATCCTGCAAACGGCACGTCGCCTGTTCTGTCAGGTGGGCATTCATGCTACAGGAATCGCAAGAATCATCGAGGAATCCGGTGTATCCCGGCGCAGCCTCTATACCCACTACGGTTCGAAGGAGAATCTGCTCAAGGCCGTATTTGAGGCAGAGGCAAATATATGGTTTCGCTGGTTCGACTGTGATCTCCCGCAGATGGAATGCTCACCAACCGAGCGTATTCTGGCACTGTTCGATTTAATGCGTGACTGGTTCGACAGTAAAAATTTTTACGGCTGTGTATTCATCAATGCCGTCGCCGAACATGAAAAGAGCAATGGCTGGATACAGGAAGTCGCCAACAGCCACAGGGAAAAAATCACTGCCAAGCTTCAGACAATGGTAGCAGCAAGTGGTGCACAGGATCCTGAAATGGTCACGGAAAAACTGAACCTACTGATCGATGGCACGATTGTAACAGCCATGGTTACCGCCAACAGTGAAATTGCCCATATAGGCAAACTGGCTGCGGGGGATATTCTGCGCAACGCTCAATAAATTTGTACTCCTGGTCATATATCTACTTTCGAATCGAGCAGTTGACTGTTAAATTCCAGCCTCCATAGCTCCGGCCAGTATTGCCGAGCAAGACACCGGCTGATTCTGATGTGTTATCCGGCAATACCCGGAAATAGGATTCCTGCCCTTCCAGATACTGTTTGGCCATAAGTTGGTATCATCCGGAATCCGCAACCCGGAATGCCCTGTCAAAAAACATGGGGCTTGAAATTACTCTCCTGCAGCAAAAGAACCTAAACTTCAGCAACTGATCAGAAGAAATCAGTCTGATGAATTTTTGTCACAAACCTGACACATAAGCCCAACTATTACATGAACGGATTAATTCGCATCATTGTTTTCACTGTACTGGTCGTGATGAGCATGGGATCGAGTCATGCCAGCGAGCTGGATGAGGAACTCCAGGCGATTCAGGCCAAACTCGAATCGCTGAACAAAGGTGAAGAAACACCCCAGAAAAAGCGTTTGCGGGAAATTTTCAATGATCACCAGCAGGTATTGCTCGACCACCAGGAATATCTGAAGAAAACAGCAAATTATTCCCAGCAGTTGGAAAAATATCCTAAACAACTGGAAAGTCTGAAAAAAAGCGCCCCTCCTACTATTACTACAGTTGATCCGGAAAAACTGACCAAATTATCTCCGGAAGAACTGGAACGACGTTATGTCACCACCCAGGCCACTCTCTCGGATCTGCAGAATCAGCAGCAGAAACTGACGACCGAGATCTCCAAACTGCGGCAACGTGCAGTCACCGTACGGGAAGAACTGGCATCCATCAATACTTTGCGGGCAGAACTGACGGAAAATTCTCCCGAAACCCGCAAAACGACGGACAAAAAAATACTTGCTGCGCTGGAGAACTACCAGGAAGCACAATTACAGGCACTGACTGACAAAACGCGCATGCTGGAACTGGAAGCACTGGTACTGCCCAATGCCATAGAAATCACCACACTCCAGGAAAAACTCTCTCTACAACCCAAAATTCAGGCGCTGGAACAGGAAACCGAGTTACTCGCCGAAGAAATCAACCGGCAAAAGCGTGCTGAAACCGAACAGGTAGTCGAAAAATCCCAGCAATTACTGGTTGAGAAAGCATGGCAATATCCGGGGCTGGAGAAATATGCCCAGGACAATCAGTCACTGGCCAAGAAACTAAGCAACTATGCCGAACTTTCAACCCGGTTGATCAACCAGAAAACCGGCAGTGAAAAGCGCCTTGCTCTCATTACACAAAGCTATGCCGCACTGCAGCAACGGCTCGAACTCAAGGGAGAAGATACTGCGCTGGGAACAGAAGTCAGAAAGCAGTTCAAGGAAATCATGGTCGAGCCAGCCATAGCACAAACCGAAAAAGACTTGAGCAGCGCCAGACTGGACCTGTTCCGCCTCGAACAGGAAAAATTGCAAATGCTGAACGAGACCGGCTATTTCAAGCAGATCATGAATGGGGAGGAAATACCGGCAAATGACACTTCTGCTTATCAGCAGATCATGAATGCGTTCCATGAACTGAAACAATCTCGCGAACAGATGATCGATCAGTTCACCCAGGTGCTGCATGGCTATACCAAGGAACTGCAACTCCATCTCGCCATCCAGCAGCAGCTTATCGAAAAAATCAGTCAGCACAAATTGCTGCTGAAAGAGAACCTGCTGGTAACGCGCAGCGCAGAACCCATTTCTTTGGATGTCGTGCAGGATATCCAGGATGCCATCACCTGGTTAACCTCGCGTAAAACACAGACGGCGACCGGAAAAGCAATCAATGCGGCCTGGAAAAATATCCTGATCGTTTATGCGGTATTTGGGTTGATATTCATTATCTTCCGGTATACATACTGGCCCGTTTATCGCACCTGGACCCGGACCGGAAACAGTTTACTGGGCAAGGTCAATCAGGACAGACTGTTATACCCTGTGGGCATGCTTCTGACCGCACTGCTGATATCAGGATGTATTTACCTGCCTTTCCAGTTGTCATCGGTGATTCTGCGCTACGGCACCAATACCGAAATCAACCATGCATTCTCGGTAAGCCTGCATGTAGCAGCAATTGCCGCCTTTATCTGGTCGTTCATATTGTTGCTGTTTCATCCGGAAGGGCTGCTGATCGGGCAGTTCAAGTGTTCTGAGAAACTGGTCAGCAAAATGTACCAGGACATCAAACGCTTTGCGCCTGTCGTAACGTTGTTGTGCATCATCATCGCTTTCACCGATGCACTGGATGATGATCTCGTTCGTAACGGCTTTGGCCGGCTGACTTTCATCCTGTTATGCCTGGTACTCGCAGTGTTCGCTTTCGGCTGGATGGCAGTCACGCGTTCTGGCAAAGCACTTTATCAGGGGGAATCATTCTATCTGATGCTCAATCCCCGATTCTGGATGACGCTCCTGTTTGTGTTACAGATCGGCATGATCATCATGGCAGCCATTGGCTACTATTTTGCTGCCATTTATCAGTATCTGCTCGTATTCCAGTCGATAAGCTGGATCATATTCTGTGCGCTGACCTTTTTTATCAGCTTTCGCAGCCTGCTGATCATCCAACGCAGAATCGCATTCGAGCGCGCAGTCGAGAAACGGGAAGAGATACTGGCTCAGCGTATCGCGACAGGCAAAAGTGAGGCTGATCTGCTGGATGACAACTATATCGACGTCAAAACCATCAGCAAACAGTCGGCTACTGTATTGAAAATCAGCATCTGGGCATTGCTGATCACTGGACTTGGTTTTATCTGGATCGATGTACTGCCTGCACTCAGTTTTCTGGAGAAAATCACCATCTGGCGCACATCAGTGGAAACCGATGGTGAGGTCATCATGCGGCCCATTACATTGCAAACCCTGCTGGTTGCGCTCATTGTCCTGAGTCTGGCCATGATTGCCGCACACAACCTGCCTGGTACACTCGAGCTGCTGGTGTTGCGACATTTGTCGCTCAATCCCGGCACGGGCTATGCCATTACCACGCTGCTCAAATACTCGATTGTGATCATCGGCATCATGGTGACGCTGCAGAAGCTGGGAATGGAATGGTCAAATATACAGTGGCTGGTAGCGGCGCTGAGTGTCGGGCTGGGATTCGGTCTGCAGGAAGTGTTCGCCAATTTCGTATCCGGCCTGATTTTGCTGTTCGAGCGCCCTATCAGAATCGGTGACATGATTACGCTGAACAATACCAGCGGCACTGTCAGTAAAATTCATATTCGTGCCACCACGCTGATCGACAGTGACCGCAAGGAAATCGTGGTACCCAACAAGATATTCATCACCCAGCAGTTGACCAACTGGACATTGAGTGACCAGATTACCCGCCTGATCATCCCTGTACGTATTGCTCGCGGCTCAGATAGTAACAAGGTCAGTGCGCTATTGCTGGAAATTGCAAAAAATAATCCCATGGTTTTGCGGGACCCGGAACCCGCAGCGCTATTTCTGGAATTTGGCAGTAATGCTTTGAACTTCGAACTACGGGTTTTCGTTGGCCAGATCTCGGACAGGGTAAAACTCACCCATCAACTGCATCTGGAAATCAATCGTCGTTTTGCAGAGGAAGGAATCGACCTTGTATCACCGTAAACCAATTGACACAGGTAAACAAGTTCTGCCCGGCCATCACAATGAAAACAGGAAATACCGGCTCTTGCTATCGGTGTACTCCAATATCCCGGAGCAACGCCGGGCAGAAATCACAATACACCCCATAAAACAGATATCTCTGTCATTCAGAGAAAAATTCACGTGCCTTTTCCATCCAGGATTTTGCACGCGGATGGTGACGTGAACCATCTTTCTGGCTGATCGATTCGAATTCCTCCAGCAGCTCTTTCTGCCGCGCCGTCAAATCGACTGGTGTTTCCACCGCAACATGACAAAGCAGATCACCCGTGGATTGGTTGCGTACACCGGTTATTCCCTTGCTGCGCAAACGGAAAATTTTTCCGGTCTGGGTTCCGGCCGGCACCTTGATGCGGGCATGACCATCGAGCGTAGGTACTTCGATTTCTCCACCCAAAGCGGCTACTGTAAAACTGATCGGTATTTCACAATGTAAATGATTGCCTTCCCTCTGAAAGACCGGATGGCTGGCAAGATGAATGACGATATACAGATCGCCAGCCTGCCCGCCATTTGCTCCTGCTTCACCTTCTCCTGTCAGCCGGATGCTGTCGCCTTCATCCACACCAGCAGGAATCCTGACTGACAGTGTTTTCTGGCGTTTGACCCGTCCCGCCCCATGACAATCCCCGCAAGGGTCTGAGACGACCTTACCGCTACCCTGACAATGTGAACAGGTCTGCTGAATCGAGAAAAAGCCTTGTTGCATGCGAATCTGACCATGCCCATTACAAGTAGGACAGGTTTTAGGAGAAGTACCAGGTTTTGCACCACTGCCATGACAGGTATCACACACTTCCTGCCTGGGGATACGAATCTGGGTTTCGGCACCACGGGCTGCCTGTTCCAGTGTAATTTCCAGGTTATAGCGCAGATCGGCTCCGCGATGAACACTGGAGCGTCCTCCTCCACGCATTCCGAAAAGATCGCTGAAAATATCGCTGAAGGCATCACTGAATCCCTGTGCACCCGCCCCGCCCATCCCGCCATTCAAACCAGCGTGACCAAACTGATCGTAGGCAGCCCGTTTATTCGGATCGGACAGGATTTCATAAGCTTCTTTGATGTTCTTGAATCGTTCCTCCGCCTTGGTATCACCGGCGTTCCGGTCGGGATGATATTTCATCGCCAGTTTCCGGTATGCCTTTTTCAGCTCGTTCTCATCCGCATCCCGGCCTACACCGAGCACTTCATAATAATCACTCTGACTCATAAAAAATTCCTGCTGGTAGAAATTACCCGGATACTTATGGCATTCGTTGTCCGGGTTACCCGGCCTGCTCTGGCCAAATTTACAGTGTTAAACGTATAACGCAGAGGAAAAGAGAAGAACTTTTCTCCTCTTTTCCTCTGCGTTTATTTTTCTTTCGGCAGGGTGGTCAGCTTATGCCGCAACCAGACCTGCGATCCGGGGAATCATTTTTTATCTTTGACTTCCTCGAACTCGGCATCGACGACTTCGCCTTCAACCGGCTTATCCTGAGATTGATCGGACGCAGTCCCGGCACTCGCCTGCTGGCCAGCCTGCGCCTGCTCCTGGGCGTACATCTTCTCAGCCAGTTTATGCGAAGCTTCGGTCAACGCCTGGGTTTTGGCATCGATCGTCTGTTTATCGCCGGATTTGAGTGCTTCCTCGGCCTCTTTCAACGCTGCCTCGATTCTGGATTTCTCATCCCCTTCCAGTTTGTCACCGTATTCAGCCAGTGATTTTCTGACTGAATGAATCATGGCGTCACACTGGTTACGACTGTTGACCAGATCCAGTGCTTTTTTGTCTTCTTCCGCATGCGCCTCGGCATCTTTTACCATTTTCTGGATTTCATCTTCAGACAGCCCGGAGCTTGCCTGGATCTTGATCTTGTTTTCCTTGCCGGTTGCCTTGTCTTTAGCTGAAACATGCAGAATACCGTTGGCATCGATATCGAAAATCACCTCGATCTGAGGCATTCCGCGGGGTGCTGACGGAATATCGGTCAGGTTGAACTGGCCCAGACTTTTATTGCCGGAGGCCACTTCCCGCTCACCCTGCAATACGTGAATGGTCACCGCTGTCTGGTTATCGTCCGCTGTCGAGAACACCTGCTGCGCCTTGGTCGGAATGGTGGTGTTCTTCTGGATCAGCTTGGTCATGACGCCACCCAGTGTTTCGATTCCCAACGACAGTGGAGTCACATCCAGCAGCAGCACATCCTTGACATCTCCTTTCAGCACCCCGCCCTGGATCGCAGCACCGATGGCAACTGCCTCGTCAGGATTGACATCTTTGCGCGGCTCTTTGCCGAAGATTTCCTTGACCTTCTCCTGGACTTTCGGCATACGGGTCTGTCCACCGACCAGAATGACGTCATTGATGTCGGAAACCGACAAACCCGCATCTTTAAGCGCAGTCCGGCAAGGGCCTGCAGTACGCTCGATCAGTTCTTCGACCAGACTCTCCAGCTTGGCACGGGTGATCTTGACAGCCAGGTGTTTTGGGCCTGATGCATCTGCCGTGATATAGGGTAGATTCACTTCGGTCTGCTGGCTGGATGACAACTCGATTTTAGCTTTTTCCGCTGCATCTTTGAGCCGTTGCAATGCCAGCATATCTTTTTTCAGATCGATACCACTCTCTTTCCTGAATTCATCCACCAGATATTCGATCACTCTGGAGTCGAAATCCTCACCGCCGAGGAAAGTGTCACCATTGGTTGCCAGTACTTCGAACTGGTGTTCGCCTTCGACTTCTGCGATTTCGATGATCGAAATATCAAACGTACCTCCGCCCAGATCGTATACCGCAATTTTGCGATCACCTTCCTTCTTATCCAAACCGAATGCAAGTGCGGCAGCAGTTGGTTCATTGATGATACGTTTGACTTCCAGCCCTGCGATACGGCCTGCATCCTTGGTTGCCTGACGCTGAGAATCGTTGAAATACGCTGGAACGGTGATGACGGCTTCTGTAACCGGCTCACCCAGATAATCTTCAGCCGTTTTTTTCATTTTTATCAGCACCTGTGCAGAAACCTCCGGCGGTGCGATTTTCCTTCCGCGTGCTTCTATCCATGCATCGTTGTTATCGGCACGCACGATTTTGTAGGGCGTTACACTGATATCCTTTTGCACCACTTCTTCATCGAAACGACGGCCAATCAGCCGTTTGATCGCAAACAGGGTATTTTCCGGATTGGTGACTGCCTGACGCTTGGCCGATGCCCCTACCAGAATTTCATTGTCTTCCGCATAGGCGACAATCGACGGCGTCGTCCTTGCACCTTCAGCATTTTCAATGACCTTGGGTTTATTGTTCTCCATGACGGCAACGCATGAGTTGGTAGTCCCAAGGTCGATGCCAATTATTTTTGCCATAGTTATGTGTCCTTTATGAATTGAAGTTTATCCTGCAGCGTAAAATGGAGGCTTTCCTGAAAATCTCAAGTCCCCTTGGCCTTGGAAACAGTCACCATGGCGGGGCGGATTACCCGATCGTGCAACATGTAGCCTTTCTGCATGACTTGTATGACCGTGTTGGGTGCCAAATCCGATTCAACTGCACACATGGCTTCGTGCTGATGTGGATCGAATTTTTCTCCTTGCGGATCAATGGTGTGTATATTGAATTTCTCAAAAACTGCCGCAAGCTGCTTGCGTGTAAGCTCCACACCGTCCCGCAGATTTTCAAGGGTGGAATTCTCCGTTGCCAGTGCAGCATCCAGACTGTCCATCACAGCCAATAACTGGACAGAAAAATTATCGACAGCATACTTGTGTGCGTTAGCAATATCTGTCTGCGCCCGCTTGCGGATATTTTCGGTTTCCGCTTTGGCGCGCAACCAGGCATCGTGATGCTCGGCTGCTCTGATTTCTGCTTCTTTCAGTTGCTGCTCGAGACTGGGTGCAGCATCTTCTCCTGCAGTTTCTGTATTTCCTGCTGCTGCGCTGGAATGATCCATCTCCAGAACATCATCCATTCCCGGCAGTTTCTGTTTCTCGATAGATTCTTGATCATGTGACTCCTGCATAGATTCCTCCTGTTACGGTGCCGGTGATATTGGGGCCGATATTTCTTTTTCAACCCCTGATCTGAAAAAAGATGTTTGAGTAGCACCCAAATTCAATGGGTGCAGATGGGTGGCAGAAATGATGCGATACCGAGGTCAGTCTCCGATATCCCTTGCCAGGTGCGCTGCCAGGCCGATATAACCCCAGGGTGTAAGTTGTAGCAGGCGATCTCTCTCGGCAGCAGGAATATCGAGTTGTTCGATGAATTGTTGAAGTGTGGTATGGTCGATTCCTGTTTTTCCGCGCGTCAACGCTTTGAGCTGTTCGTAAGGATTGGCTACCCCGTAACGGCGCATGACTGTCTGGATCGGTTCAGCCAGGACTTCCCAAGCATTCTGCAAATCCTCCGACAAACGTGCCGGATCTGCCTGCAGCTTTCCGAGCCCTTTGAAGCATGAATCAAAAGCCAACAGGGTATGGCCAAGCGCCACCCCCATATTACGCAACACGGTTGAATCGGTAAGATCGCGCTGCCAGCGTGAGACAGGAAGTTTCTCACTCAAATGTTTGAGCAGCGCATTGGCAATACCGAGATTCCCTTCCGAATTCTCAAAATCAATCGGATTCACTTTGTGTGGCATGGTGGAAGAACCAACTTCATCAGCCCTGGTTTTCTGCCTGAAGTAACCAAGTGAAACGTAGCCCCAGATATCGCGATTCAGGTCGAGAAGAATCGTATTGATACGGATGTGAGCATCGAACAGCTCTGCCATGGTGTCATGCGGTTCGATCTGGGTGGTATATGGATTGAAACTCAGGCCGAGCTTCTCGACGAAAGATCGCGCAAAAGATTCCCAGTCGAAATCAGGAAAAGCAATCATGTGCGCATTGTAGTTACCCACCGCACCATTGATTTTTCCTGTAATGACCACGGCTGCGAGCCGCTCGCGCGCCCCGCGTAACCGATAAACAAAATTGGCCATTTCCTTACCCATGGTCGTGGGGGTGGCTGCCTGCCCATGGGTACGAGCAAGCATCGGGAGATCCGCCAGATCTCTGGCCAGGACAGCAAGCCTTTTGATGACTTCATCGAGCGCGGGGAGCATGACCTGATCCCGACTGTGTTTGAGCATCAAGCCATGTGAAAGATTATTGATATCCTCGGATGTACAGGCAAAATGCACGAATTCAGAAATTGCCGCCGTCCCCTGATCTCCGGTCAGTTTTTCCTTCAACCAGTATTCCACAGCCTTCACGTCATGATTGGTTCGCGTCTCGATCGATTTGACGGCTTCTGCATCCGTTACGGAAAAATTCTCCACGAGCTGATCCAGTTGCACGACAGCGCCGGTAGATAAAGAGGACCCCCCTGTCAACGCCGGCGTGCTGCCCAATGCCTTGAACCATTCGATTTCCACATGAATCCGGTTGCGGATCAATGCATATTCACTGAAAAAGGGCCGCAAGGCTGCCACCTTCTGCTGATACCGGCCATCCAGCGGAGAAAGTGCAAGAAGTGTCGAGATTTCCATAAATTATTGTTTAAATTCAGGCATTCTTCATCAATCGGGAGCGCGCATTCTAACACAGCTCGCCATTCGTTCCCCGGCTGGGATAGAATTGCGTGATCAATATTCCAAAAATAAAAAGGACAGCATAATGAAACTCATTGGATCACTGACCAGCCCGTATGTGCGCAAGGTGCGCATCGTGCTGGGCGAAAAAGGCATCGACCATGAATTTACCAATGACCCGCCATTCAGCCCCGATACCCGGGTCGCACAGGTCAATCCTCTGGGTAAAGTGCCCGCTCTGATCATGGATGATGGATACATTTTGTTTGATTCTCGCGTAATCGTTGAATATCTGGATGATCTGAATGGCCCCGAGTCAGGCCGTCTAATCCCAGCGGTCGGACCACAGCGGCTCCGCGTCAAACGCTGGGAGGCACTCGCAGACGGCATTATCGATGCCTGTGTGGCCATTTATCTTGAACGGAAGCGACCGGAATCACAGCAAAGTCAGGAATGGATCGAACGCCAACAGAAAAAGATCGATCAGGGATTACAAGCTGTAGCCGCCGAACTGGGTGACAAACCGTGGTGTGAAGGTGAATCCATGACGCTGGCTGATATTGCGTTGGGCTGTGCATTCGGTTATCTGGATGCCCGCTTCCCTGCAGTCAAATGGCGCGATACTTATCCCAATCTCGTCCGTCTGGCAGACAAGCTGGCAGAACGCCAGTCGTTCAAAACGACTATTGCACCCAACTAACCAATTGAAACAGAGAGGAATGCTTCAGGTTGAGGTCATCCGGGCATTCCGCATCTTCCTCCGCTGCAACAGGATGAACTAGCCTTCAGGTCGGCTTATGCGGGTTGACTGCAGTCAGCAAGCCTCGCAGAATATTCACTTCTTCCTTTTCCAGCCGGGTGCGCGCAAACAGGCGGCGCATCCGGCGCATCAGACGTTTTGGTTGGGTCGGATCAAGAAATCCACTTTGAACCATGACCTGCTCCAGATGGTGGTGTAAACCCTCGATTTCCTGCAGACTGGCCGGTTCAGGCAACTGCGGATCAGGTTCATCTGCAACCACCCCTTCTTCAAGAACCATGCGCAGCTCATAAGCCATAATCTGTACCGCAGCCGCCAGATTGAGCGAGGAATAGGCAGAATTGGCCGGAATCTGTACAGTCAACTGGCAATGACTGATTTCTGCAGAGGTGAGTCCGGCACTTTCCCGGCCGAACAACAACGCCACCGGGTGATGATGTGCATACCGGATCAGTTCACCGGCGGCCTGTCTGGCATTGCGGGTTGGATGCGACAGATCTCGCGAACGTGCCGTCAGCGCAGCAGCCAAGAAAGTATCACCCATCGCTTCCTCCAGGCTGGTGCATACACACGCGGATTCAAGGATATCGCGTGCATTGGAAGCCCTGGCATCCGCTTCACTGTCAGGAAAAGATTTCGGATTGACGAGATAGAGCCGACTCAGGCCCATGGTTTTCATCGCCCGGGCAGTTGCACCAATATTACCCGGATGGCTGGTATGGCTGAGCACGATCCGGACATTATCGAGCGGTGAGGCTGGATTCATATTAGAATAGTGGCTTTCCAGTCATTGTTTCTCAAGTTTTTGCCATGCATCCCATGCTTACTATTGCGGTCAAGGCTGCCCGCCGTGCCGGCAGTATCATCAACCGCGCTTCGATGGATCTGGAACGATTGACTATCTCACGTAAAGCGCACAGTGATTTTGTGAGCGAGGTGGATAAAACTGCCGAAGATGCCATTATCAAAATCCTGCTGGACGCATACCCAGACCACTCGATTCTAGCAGAAGAAAGCGGCTCCAGAGGAAATACCCGTAAACCGGAATATCAGTGGATCATCGATCCGCTGGACGGTACTACCAATTTTTTACATGGATTTCCCAAATACAGTGTCTCGATTGCACTGCTGCACCGGGGAATTTTGACACAAGCGGTCGTCTACGACCCGGTGAAAGATGAGTTGTTTACCGCCACACGCGGCAGTGGTGCGTTTCTAAATGATCATCGCATTCGTGTCAGCAAGCGCGTACAACTGGGGGAATGCCTGATCGGTACTGGATTTCCGTTCCGGGACTTTACTCATATGGAAGCCTACCTGGCCATATTCAGGGACATGATTCCCAAAACAGCGGGTATACGCCGTCCAGGCTCTGCGGCACTGGATCTCGCCTATGTTGCAGCAGGACGTTACGATGGTTTCTGGGAAACCGGGCTGGCGCCATGGGATATCGCCGCCGGCTGCCTGCTCATTCTGGAAGCGGGTGGTATGGTTGGCGATTTTGAAGGTAACGGGAGCTATATGCAAAGTGGACAGATTGTTGCGGGTAATCCCAAAATCTTTACCCAGCTGTTGCAGATCATTGCCCCGCATCTGACCGAACGACTCATCGCTGAAAATCGCGAGCCGGTCGAATAGTTTCGCAGTCGAACTACCCCTGAAAATCTGATGGAGAATCGAGCGCACGCATTAGCTGCCGGTCTGTTCATACTCCTGCTGGGAGTAGCAACAGTCATGGCAGTCAAATGGTTCAGTCGCGACAGCGTCAGCTATAACCATTATTTTCTGGTTTCTGCGGGTGGCGCGGTATCCGGGCTGAACCCGGAAGCGTCAGTCCGTTACCGCGGTGTCAATGTCGGGAAAGTTGAGGAAATTTACTTCGACAGGGAGAATATTCGCAATATCATTGTACGTATCGCCGTCAATCATAATGTAGTTCTCCCGGGAGATATCTATGCGCAACTGGCAAGCCAGGGTATTACCGGATTGACTTATATCGAACTGAATGATGATGTAGCCGACGCAGAAACCAAACCTCTGCAAAATGAGGCGCGCATCCCGCTCAGATCCTCACTTATCAAGACACTTTCCGATTCCCTGGAAGAGATCCTGAAAAATTCGAATATGGCCATCAGACAGATAAGCAATCTGTTAAATGAACAGAATCAGACGCATATAAGCAGTATTCTGAGCCACCTGGAACAGGCCGTCCAGCACTACGACACATTGACCGGGCAGCTTCAGAAAGGATTACAAACATTACCGCAGTTGAGCGGCGAACTCACTTCGACATTCAAACAAACCCGTCAGGTCATGGAAAATACCAGCCAGGTTCTGCAAAAACTCAATCAGCAGCAGGGGCTGGTAGATAACCTGACTCAGGGTTCTCTGGAAATGACCCGCACCCTCGCCAGCCTGAACGAAACAGGCGTGGCCATTACACAAAGTGCTCACAAACTGGACCAATTGCTGAATCTGCTGGAAGATCATCCACAGAGCCTGGTATTTGGCAAACCGCCTGCCTTGCCTGGCCCGGGTGAACCAGGATTTTCGCCGCCTCAACCGGGAAAATGATGACAAAATTTTCTGCCGTGTTTTTAGCCGTTCTACTGACGGGGTGTACATTGACACCCAAAACACTGGCACCCGTCTCGATTTACGATCTTGGCCCGGCGACGTCCGTAACAGTTACCGGCTCATCCCGGCTCTCACAAGCGATCATCCAGGTGATGGATGTCACTGCACCCGTCTGGCTGGATACTCAATCAATCCATTACCGGCTTGCCTATCATGATCCTGCCCGCATCTATGCTTATGCCGGCAGCCGCTGGGCGGCACCACCAGCAAAACTGTTAACCGAACGCTTCAGACAGTATTTTGCAAGCCATGCCATCGACTCGCAGAAAGACGATAAAAACAAAGAAAGCCATGTACCCGCACACTACCTGTTAAAAATCGAACTGGGCGAATTCACTCAGATCTTCCATGCACAAAATGACAGCCGGATCATCATCCGGTTGAGAGCCTCTTTATACGAACCCAACACACACTTACCGGTTGCACAACGGAGTTTCACGGGAGAACGGCCAGCGCAGACTGCTGATGCAGCAGGCGCCGTTGCTGCTTTCATACTGGTGAGTGACAACTTGCTGGATGAGCTGGTACAGTGGCTATTCAGCATTCACTCATGATGATATTTCCGGCATCATGATCGCTGACCTGATATTTACCCGACCTTTCATAAAACCGGCCGGTTTCCCGTTTATATCCCCAGCCATTCCATGATGCGCATACTTGGCCTGATCCTTTCATTACACTTGCTCCTGTCGGCCTGTGGCCATAAGGGACCTCTTTATCTTCCGCAAAATCCACCTCCCGTCAAAAACGATACACAGGAAAAACCATGAGCAGCTTCAGCTCATTTGAATACCGTGATAGCCAGCTTTTTGTGGAATCGGTACCACTGGCAGAGATTGCCGCTAAATTTGGTACCCCCTGCTATGTTTATTCGAGCGCAGCAATCCGCACGACTTACCAGATTTTTGATCATGCATTCGGACAACGGGATCATCTGATCTGCTACGCGGTAAAAGCCAATTCGAATCTTGCCATACTGAATCTGCTTGCTCGCCTTGGCAGCGGTTTCGATATCGTCTCTGGTGGAGAATTGCAGCGCGTATTGAAAGCAGGTGGCGATCCGCAAAAAACGGTTTTCTCCGGGGTGGGCAAAACACCTGAGGAAATTCGTGCCGCACTGGCTGCCAATATTCTCTGCTTCAATGTGGAATCGGAAATGGAGTTGATGGTACTGAATGAAATCGCCGGACAGATGGGGAAAATTGCACCAGTCAGTTTGCGCGTCAACCCGGATGTGGATGCCAATACCCACCCTTATATTTCGACAGGAATGAAGGAAAACAAATTTGGCATCCCGGCCGCTGAAGCTGGACGAATCTATTCGCTGGCGCACCAGCTTCCCCATATTCAGGTCTCCGGGCTGGATTGCCACATCGGTTCGCAATTGACTGAAATTGCACCCTTCATTGAAGCAGCCGATAAAATGCTCGATTTACTGGCACGCCTGCAAACGATGGGCGTCACTATCAAACATCTTGATCTGGGTGGAGGACTGGGAATTCGTTATGATCGGGAATCACCACCTTCGATAGAAGCCTACATCAAAGCACTGTGTACGATCGCAGAAAACCATCCGCAGCAATTGCTCATTGAACCCGGTCGTTCAATGGTGGGCAACGCCGGGCTGCTGTTGACCCGGGTACACTACCTCAAACATACGTCACACCGCAATTTTGCCATTGTTGATGCGGCCATGAACGACATGCTGAGACCAGCTTTATATCAGGCTTACCACTCAATCCTGCCGGTCACCAAACGAACCGGAGAAACGAAAACCTACCAGATCGTCGGGCCTGTTTGCGAAACCGGTGATTTTCTCGGCCATGATCGTAACCTGGCACTGACAAAAAACGATTTGCTGGCAGTCATGTCCGCCGGAGCCTATGGTATGAGCATGAGTTCCAATTACAATACCCGCCCACGCGCAGCTGAAGTCATGGTGGATGGCAGCACGGTGCATCTCATCCGCGCGCGTGAAACGGTGGAAGATCTATATGCTCTGGAAAAGCTGCCCATCTGAAATTTGCATATGACTCCGACCATGTCGAACATTGCCACACTCGATGATGTGCGCTATCAGGAACACATACTACAGGGCGTATCGCGTACTTTTGCACTGACCATCCCGCAACTGCCGCCAGCGTTGCGTGAGGTGGTAGGAAACGCCTACCTGTTATGTCGCATAGTCGATACCGTTGAAGATGACAGTGCCCTGACACTGGAGCAAACACGCGAACTGGCCGAGATGTTCATTGAGGTCGTCAGCGGAACAGTCGAGGCAGAAACATTTGCCCGAGCCCTGTATCCCCTGCTTTCGGAACATACCATTCCAGCGGAACACGATCTCATCAAACATACTCCTTCCGTCATACGCATGACTCACAGCTTCAACCCGGTGCAACGCCAGGCACTGGAACGCTGCATACGTATCATGGGGCAGGGAATGGCCGCATACCAGGAAAGCGAATCTCTGTCGGGACTCGAGAATCTGGCCGAGATGGATCGCTATTGCTACCATGTTGCCGGTGTCGTCGGTGAAATGCTGACCGAACTGTTCTGTGACTACTCCCCGGAAATCAACCAGCACAAACCGACGCTGATGCAATTATCAGTCTCTTTCGGACAGGGGTTGCAAATGACCAATATCCTGAAAGATATCTGGGAAGACAGAAAACGGGGTGCCTGCTGGCTGCCAAGAGATATTTTCCTGCAAGAAGGATTTGATCTGAACGATTTACAGCCAGGTTGCTCCGAGCGAGGTTTCCATGCCGGTCTGGGCACTCTGATCGGGATCGCCAAGACACACTTGCAGAACGCCCTGGCCTACACCTGCCTGATTCCGTCACATGAAGCCGGGGTACGCCGATTCTGCCTGTGGGCGATCGGCATGGCAGTATTGACCCTAAACAAAATCAACCACAAACGGGATTTTATAACGGGAAGAGAAGTAAAAATCTCTCGCCGGAGTGTTAGAGCAACCGTCCTGATTACTAGCCTCTTAGCCAGTCAGGATTGGGCACTCAAGAAAATTTTTGCAATATCATCCAGGAATCTGCCAGAAGTACAGATTGTCCGATCATAAAACTGAAGCGACCTCGTCATTGAATCGACGGAGTGCTCCGAGCGGATCCGGTGATCGGGTGATGGGTCTGCCGATCACAAGATAGCTGGCCCCACTACGTATTGCCATTGCCGGTGTTGCAATCCTCGCCTGATCATCGTTACCGTCACCAAATGATCGGATACCCGGAGTAACTAGACAAAAATCCTCACCAGTCACTTCTCTCAGGCTAACCGCTTCCAGCGCTGAACAAACTACGCCATCCAGACCACAACGCTGGGCAAGCAAAGCCAGTCGCTGCACCATTGTTTCCGGTGTATCAGCTATACCCAACTCACTCAAATCATTCTGATTCAGGCTGGTGAGCAGGGTAACGGCAATGAGTCTGGTTCTTTTCCCATCCAGGGCCTGTCGGGCTGCAAGCAGCATTTTACTCCCTCCCAGCGCGTGTACATTGACCATCCATACACCAAGGCTTGACGCAGCACTGCAAGCTGCAGCAACCGTATTGGGAATATCATGGAATTTCAGATCGAGAAATACATCGAAACCCAGTTTCATCAATTTCTCGACCAATTGCGGACCCGCCAGAGTAAACAGCTCTTTCCCGACCTTGACCCGGCAAAGCGTACTATCCAGCCCGGCAGCAAAATTCAATGCTGTACACTGATCGGGAAAATCCAGTGCGACGATGATACGCGGGTCATTCATACCACTGAGGATATCAGGATTTCTTACGGATTTTTTTGATGAAGCAGGACAGATACCCGAATAAGGTGCCCGCAGTAAAACAGAGGAAAAGCACTACTACTAGAGGGATTTCCCATTCCATCCCCAGGTAGTAGTGTATTGTCACCATCCCGGAATTCTTGACAGCGACACTGAGCAGAAACAAAAAGACAATCAGGCGTAGAAGGGTCATAAACATGCGTATTTCATCTGATTCGGCTCAGAAAGGTAAAACAGAAAAATAGAATCGTCAAAATACACTGATAACCGCACTATATCGAACAGGGAAAGTATAAAACCAGCTCCCTCAAACCATACTTTCCCAATCCACACGACGAGAAAAGTGCTCAACCCGTAACGCGATCGAGCACTTTGTGCTGTTTAGGGCCGGAATCTATCAGTTCACGCATCTTCTTACCAGCCTTGAAATGTGGAACGTATTTTTCCGGAACATGAACCTTCTCACCCGATTTCGGGTTACGGCCAACACGCGAAGGTCTGTAATTCAGGTCAAAACTGCCAAATCCACGAATCTCGATACGCTCTCCTCTGGAAAGACTCTTGGCCATCGCATCCAGAATGATCTTGACGACCAGTTCAGCATCTTTTGCCAGCAACTGAGGAAAGCGTTCTGCCAGCTTGGAAATCAGTTCAGACTTCGTCATAACCGGCCTTATTCTTCTGACGATTTGCTGTCTATCTTGGCTTTGAGTAACGCACCCAGGTTAGTCGTACCGGCACTGGCAGGGTTGGACACCGAGGCCAGTGATTTGACGGCTTTATCTTCCTCATCCTGAATTCTTGCCTTGACTGACAGACTGATGCTCCGGTTCTTGCGATCAATATTGATGATCATCGCTTCGATCTCATCTCCTTCATTGACACGGGAACGAATATCCTCGATCTTGTCGCGCGAGAACTCGGAAGCACGCAAATAACCCTCTACCTCGTCAGTCAGCGCAATAACAGCACCTTTGGCGTCAACAGATTTGACGGTACCCTTGACGATACTGTTCTTATCATGCGAGGCAACATAAATATTGAAAGGATCGCCTTCCAGTTGTTTAATGCCCAGAGAAATACGTTCTTTCTCTACATCAATGGATAACACCACTGCTTCAACTTCATCCCCTTTCTTGAATTCGCTGATTGCTTTTTCGCCAGGCTGATTCCAGGAAAGATCAGACAAATGTACCAAACCGTCGATGTTGCCTGGTAATCCGATGAACAAACCGAAGTCTGTAATCGATTTGATTTGCCCGGTAACTTTGTCACCTTTCTCATGACTAAGTGAGAACTCTTCCCAGGGATTGGGTCTGCACTGTTTCATCCCCAGAGAAATACGTCGACGATCCTCGTCGATTTCAAGAATCATGACTTCGACTTCATCGCCCAACTGCACAATTTTGGATGGATAGACATTTTTGTTGGTCCAGTCCATTTCCGAAACATGTACCAGACCTTCGATCCCCTGTTCGATTTCGACGAAGGCACCGTAATCGGTCATATTGGTAACTTTACCGAAGATACGTGTACCCTGGGGATAACGTCTCGAAAGACCAATCCACGGATCTTCCGTAAGCTGTTTCAATCCCAGAGAAACACGGTTTTTCTCCTGATCGAATTTCAGAACCTTGGCAGTCACTTCATCGCCCACATTGATGACTTCGGTCGGATGTTTCACACGGCGCCAGGCAAGGTCGGTAATGTGCAGCAGGCCATCGATCCCGCCCAGATCCACAAATGCACCATAATCCGTAATATTCTTGACGATTCCCTGAACGACCGCACCATCCTGCAGACTGGCCAGTAACTCATCCCGATCTGCACCCTGGGTTTCTTCCAGTACGGCACGTCTGGATACGACCACATTATTACGTTTGCGATCTAGCTTGATTACCTTGAATTCCATTTCCTTATTTTCATAAGGCGTCATATCCTTGACCGGGCGAATATCCACCAGAGAACCTGGCAGAAAAGCACGAATACCGTTAATCGTGGCCGTCAGTCCACCTTTTACCTTCCCGTTGACCATGCCGGTAACGATCTTGCCTTTTTCCATGGCTTCTTCCAGTTCATACCAGGCATTCAGGCGTTTTGCCTTGTCTCTCGACAAACGGGTTTCACCAAATCCGTTTTCAAGTGCTTCGATAGCCACACTGACAAAATCACCTTCGCGGGCTTCAATCTCACCTCTGTCATTTTTGAATTCTTCAATCGGGATATAGCTCTCGGATTTAAGCCCTGCATTGACCACGACGAAGTTGTAATCAACACGAATGATCTCGGCAGTAATCACTTCGCCCACACGCATTTCTTTATGCGAAAGGCTTTCATTGAAAAGTTCGGCAAAATTTTCCGAAGAGCCCGCTACACTGGTTGCAATAGTCATTTAAAAAATATCCGATCGTAAACAATTCCCCGAAAAACAGAGGGGACAGGTTGGTTGGTTAATAAAAAAGAAAAAAATGGCTTAAAAACTCAAACTCCAAGCAGCTCAAGCTTTCCGGGCTTCAGCATACATATTCAATACCCTACTGACAACCTGATCTATACTGAGGCCGGTAGTATCCAGCAGACACGCATCTTCGCACTGCTGCAACGGCGACGTGGAACGACTACTGTCACGCTCATCGCGCGCCCGAAGCGCCTGGATCAGGTCTGCGATACTAGCATTTATTCCCTTCTCCATCAACTGCTTATGGCGCCTGAGCGCACGCTCCTCCTCACTTGCCGTGAGATAGATTTTCAAAGTGGCGTCAGGAAAAATGACCGAGCCCATATCACGCCCATCAGTCACCAGACCCGGCGATTTGCGAAAATCCCGCTGGTACCCCAGCAGTTCTACTCTGAGCGCAGAATACTGAGCGATTCTGGAAGCATACTCCCCGCACGCCTCTGCCCGTACTTCATCACTGACATCCTTTCCCTCCAGCCAGATCGATGAATCTCTGAAAGAGACATTCAAATGCCGGGCAATATCGACCATGCTGTGTTCATCACTGACATCCGTATTGCGCTTCATGGCTGCCAGCGCTACCAGACGATAGAGTGCGCCACTGTCAAGATAGTGGAATCCAAGTGCCTGTGATACGAGGCGGGCAATCGTGCCTTTTCCTGATGCGGAAGGGCCATCCAGCGTAATTACCGGTACATTCTGTTTATCCATAATCTGTCGACCCCGGCCAAATGACAGGCTCTGGGATTCTGTTTTCTCCCTTAAGATACTGATGTTATTTATTATTTTACAAAGATCACCGGATACCTGAAAACATTCGTCCAGAACCATCCTCCACGGACATCATCCGTGGTTTCTTCCAGTATCGATCATTCCTGACTCAATGTACTCTCAGAAAGGAGTATGGGTAATGGCTGCAAATTTCTCGAAATAATCCGGGAAAGTTTTAGCCACACACCCCGGGTCATTGATACGCACCGGCACACTCAATGACACCAGGGAAAAACACATGGCCATCCGGTGATCATCGTAAGTATCGATAACGGCATCCGCAGTAAGCGGACCATCGGGTGGCGTAATTCGCAGAAAATCATCTCCTGCCTCGACCCGGGCACCCAGTTTGCGCAGTTCCGCAGACATCGCTGCAATCCGGTCGGTTTCCTTGACTCGCCAGCTCGCAATATTCCTGAGCGTGGTAGTACCTCGTGCAAACAAGGCCATTGTCGCCAGTGTCATGGCTGCATCAGGAATATGGTTACAGTCGAAATCAATCGCCTTCAAGGCCCTGCCATCAGGAGCACCGGATTCTATCCAGTCACTCCCCATGCTGATACGTGCTCCCATCGCCTCGAGTGCTTCAACGAAGCGGATATCTCCCTGACAGCTGTCACTCCCCGCACCCTCGATCCGTACCGGACCACCCGCAATGGCCCCAGCCGCAAGAAAGTAAGAAGCAGAGGATGCATCTCCTTCGACTGCAATCTTTCCCGGACTGCGATAAGTCTGATTTTCGGGCAGCATAAAGCGCTGCCAGGATTCCTGTTTGACCTGCACGCCGAAACGTGCCATTTGTGCAATCGTGAGTGCCACATAAGGCTGTGAAATAAGCGTACCACTGACAACGATGGTTACCGGCTCGCCCGTCAGCGGCAGCGCCATCAGCAATCCGCTGAGAAACTGGCTGGAAATATTCCCTTTGATGGAGATATTACCTGGACGAATTACCGCCGGATGGATCTCCAGCGGCGGGAAACCTTCATGCTCAAGACAGGTGATTACAGCCCCGATCTGGCGTAATGCATCCACCAGATCTCCGATCGGACGCTCGTGCATTCGTGGCACACCGGAAAGACGATAATGACCCTGCATCAATGCCAGCACTGCAGTCAGCGGACGAAAAGCCGTCCCGGCATTTCCCAGAAACAGTTCGGCTTCTCTTACCGGGAATTTCCCTTTACATCCTGCCACCCGGTATTTGCCATCATCGGTGCGAACGATCGCCACCCCGAGCAACCTTAATGCATCCAGCATCCGCCCGGTATCGTCGGACTCCAGCAGGTTGCTGACCATCGTAGTGCCTTCAGCCAGCGCAGATAGCAAAAGAATGCGGTTGGAAATACTTTTAGAACCCGGCAGGCGTACATTACCTTGTGCACGCTGTACATGCGGAAGATCAAGCCATTGCATAAACTAGCGATCTCCTGCAGGCATAAAACAAAGGCCAGCTACTGCATGAAAATTTCCTTTCACCGGCCCAATAATTTTGAGGATGTTGATAAATCTGATTTCGCAGATCATGTTCTGGATAAAAAAGTATATTCAATCTGGCAAACCCGTTCTCATGTCGTTCAACGCCGCTCTTCAGCAACACATCCAAAAAATTCCTTATTACAACACTTCTTATTGAACAGCTTTGTCGGTAAACCAACCTGTTTTTCCAGGGATGCCGGACATTGACGCAACCGTCTACTAAAGCTACCGCAGATCAAATACAATACCCCCCTTTTCTTATACTCATTTCATTCATATTTAACGAGGTCAACAGATGGAAGATACCGCACCGATAACTACCCTGCTTTACTCAATTCTGGCCCTTCCGATCGCTTTCATGATTCTCTACTGGACCAAGGTTCGCAAGGATCGGAGGCGCAATGAAACAGGAGAAATAGAATACAAAAGCCTTGGTCATGCACTGACCTTCTTCATTATCGAAGGACTCGCACTGGTAGGCAGTTTGTCCATTCTCATCACTGCCGTGTCAGGTATTGTACGTTACCTTATCTACGTCTATGCCTGACCCGATCACTATTCCGGAAATACGCAAGAAAACTGCCAACCAGATCAGGAAGCAGCCTTACCGGTTTCCGGAACAGTATCAGCAGGTTTGCTCTTTGTTTTTTTCTGTTCAAACTCGAACCCGATCTTTCCTGCCGGCCCTACGACCAGATAAGCAGAAAATGGCCGCCCTTTCCTGGAAACAAATCCAGCCAGCAGATCCGTTCTTCCTGTCTGTAGCAACTTGACTACCTGTTCCGCCTCAATAGCACGATTCAAGATAATTTTCCCGGTTCTGAAACTGCAGGAAGCCCCCGCTCCAACCGACTTTTCACAAACATAAAGCAATTTGTGTTCATAAACAGAGTGACCACACTGAGGACATTTTCCAAGTGGTTGCTGCGCTGAAAAATCGACTTTTTCCTGTGCCTGATCAGCCTCATTGCCAAAATCAAACTTCATTTCATAGTCGTCCGTCAGCCTGACAATTGCGTTGAACGCACGCCCCATTTTGCTGCGGAAACCCGATAAAGGGCCAATCTCACGAGTAGAGATCAATGTCTCCATTTCCGCTGCCTCGAATTGTCGCCCCGCCAGAATTTTCCACAATGCAAAATCACATTGCTGACACTGAAATTTTTTGTACGTTTCTTTTATCACCCCACCACATCCGGGACAAGGTACCTGGAGTGTCGCAAAATCCCCGCTGATGGTTTTATCACGATGATTCTTGGCCTGTTCGACGATATGACGCGTCATCGCCGCAATCTTTTCCATGAAAACATCACGCTTGAGCTGACCCTGCTCGATCTGGCGCAATTTGAATTCCCAGTCGCCGGTCAACTCGGGAGAAATCAGCTCTGGAATTTTGAGCCCCCGCAACAGCGTCACCAGCGAAAATGCTTTGGCTGTCGGCTGTAACTCTCTTCCTGAACGCTCGACATAGTTTTCGTGAATCAATCCCTCTATGATGGCGGCACGCGTAGCAGGCGTACCCAACCCCTTGGCACTCATGGCTGCACGTAATTCTTCGTCTTCCACCAGTTTTCCGGCACCTTCCATCGCTGACAGCAACGTAGACTCATTATATCTGGCAGGAGGACGTGTCTTACCGGCCACGACTGCCACTTCCTGTGCCAGTACTGTCTCGCCCGGTGTGACTGCCACCAGTACCGATTCCTCTTCCTGCCCCTGGGCGGATTCCACCTTGCCATAAACCGTCTGCCAGCCGGCATGTACCAACACCTTGCCTTCTGTTTTGAAAGGTTCATTTTCCACGCGCGTGATACGGGTCGTGATCAGAAATTCTGCTGCCGGATAAAAAATCGCCAGAAAACGTTTGGTGACCAGATCGTAGAGTTTCTCCTCCGCTTCATTGAGTTTCTTTGGCACCAGGGCAGTAGGTATGATTGCAAAGTGATCGGAAACCTTGGCATTATTGAAGATTCGCTTGTTCGGCTTTACCCAGTCTGATTCCAGAATCTGGCTGGCAAACCGGTCGTAACGTGATCCCTTCAGCACTTGCAGCGTCTCTTTGACGATCGCCGGATAATCCTCCGGAAGCGCACGCGAATCAGTACGGGGATAAGTCAGCACCTTATGTTTTTCATACAGCGCCTGCGCAAGCCCCAATGTCACCTTGGCGGAAAAACCGAAACGGCTGTTGGCATCACGTTGCAGACTGGTCAGATCGTACAGCAGAGGACAATTTTCCCGGGATGGCTTGCTTTCTTCGGTAACGACCCCGGTTCGTCCTGCACATTTATCACGGATTACTTCTGCCTTGGCATGGTCCCAAATTCGATCTGCTCTGGATTCAGATTCATCCTTACGCTTACTGAAACCTTCATCAAACCACTTTCCTTTATAAACACCACTTTCTGCCTGGAAAGTAGCATGAACTTCCCAGTAATCCCGCACCACGAACTTTTTGATCGCTTCTTCCCGTTCGACCAGTATGGCAAGTGTCGGTGTCTGTACCCGACCGACCGTAGTTTTATGGAATCCACCTTCCTGTGAATTGAATGCGGTCATGACACGTGTGCCATTGATTCCCACCAGCCAGTCCGCCTCTGATCGGCTGACAGCCGCATCTGCCAGAGACTGTACTTCAGCATCATTCAACAGATTTGCAAAAGCTTCGCGTATGGCTGACGGGGTCATGGATTGCAGCCACAAGCGCTTGATAGGTTTCTTGCTGCCGACATGGCGCACGATGTAACGGAAAATCAGTTCACCTTCACGCCCAGCATCACAAGCATTGATCAGCATATCGACATCCTTTCGCTTGATCAGTTTGCTGAGCAGCTTCAGACGATCTGTCGTCTTTTCGATCGGAGCAAGATCAAAACGCGGAGGAATAACAGGCAAATGGTCAAAACTCCATTTTCCCCGTTTGACTTCATATTCTTCCGGGACGATCAGCTCCAGCAAATGCCCGATTGCCGAGGACACCACAAACTCATCGCTCTCAAAATAATCCTTCTGCTTGACAAACCCACCCAGGGCACGCGCAATGTCACTGGCAACAGAAGGCTTTTCGGCAATGATCAGTTTTTTACTCATAGATATTTACATGCTACTGCAGACGCAGCGGGCAACTGACGAGCAGGCTGCGTCAGTCGATCAAACTACCCGGCTTACCGGGAATCAATTATTTATTAATGGATCAGGAAGGAATGTCTGCGAGGGATCAGTGCCGCTGGTGAGAATCACTGACTACGAACAACCCCTCAACGATACTGCGGTCAGTCAACTGGTTCTGAATCCAAAGATCAAACAGTACCACCAGTTTTATTTTTTCTATACTGGCAGTATCGCCATCCATACGGATGACCCGATCAATCAGTAATTCACGCTGTAAAGGATTGATGACACCCGCCTGTTCAAGGAAGAAAATGAACCCGCGCCCTTCCGTATCGATGATCTCCATTTCCTCTTCAGTAAAATGGCGCATTGAATCACTTTCTGCCAACCCGGCCAGATAGCCTTCTTCATCATGGCGGGAAAGATCAGACAACCAGTCGAGCGCCAGCGTGATTTCCTCGTCATCAAAGCCAGCCATGGTCAGTTTTCGTGTCAGCGTGGCAGAATCCGGACAATTTCCGGCATCGAAATAATTTTCAAATAAATAAACGAGAATATCGAACATAGTTTCTGCACTGTGATTCTGGATTAAAACCACTATAAGACACTTAACAGGGCGGTGATTATAGCCTGATACCCACTGAATCAACGGATACGCTGATACTTCCCCCCAGGAAGGCTGCCTATCCTGCCTTCCAGCTCCAAGCCCAATAGCATGGCGGATACTGTTTCAACCGTCAAGCCACTGCGCGCGCAAAGTGTATCAATATCGGTGGAATCGTAGCTAAAATACATCAGTAGCCCGGTATCATCGCCCTCCCCCGTTAGTACACCTGTCCCGCCACCCTCATCCGCAACAGATTCAAATCGCGGCACAGGCTGGGGCTGGTAGTGCAGCTCATCCAGAATATCCTGAATATTCTCGACCAGTTTTGCCCCCTGTTTGATCAGTGCATGACAGCCCTTTGACAAAGGGGAATGAATGGAACCGGGTATCGCCATCACTTCGCGCCCCTGTTCCAGTGCCAGTCTGGCGGTAATCAGCGATCCGCTGTACAGCGTGGCTTCCACAACCAGGCATGCATGACACATGCCACTGATGATACGGTTTCTGCGTGGAAAATTCCGGCTTATGGCTGGCGTCCCCAGCGGAAACTCTGAAATCAACCCGCCTTCATTTGCCAGTTTATGAGCAAGCTCATGGTTTCTCGATGGATAGACAAGATCAAGTCCGGTTCCGACAATGGCCATACTGGAAGATGCGCCACGCAATCCTCCCTGATGGGCGGCCGTATCGATACCCTGCGCCAGACCGCTGATGATGCAAAATCCTGCGTTACTGGCAGCCTCGGCAAAGGCATCGGCATTTGCAAGCCCCTGTGGTGTCGCATTACGGCTGCCGACCATTGCCATTGCCGGCTGCGCCAGAAATTGCCGTTGACCCTTGAAATAAAGTATGGGAGGAGGATCGGATATATTGAGCAGAAGCTTCGGGTAATCCGAATCTGCCAGTGTAATCAGTGAATTGAGAGGATCTTCCAGCCATTTGATGGTCCTGGCCAGTCTCTCTTCATCCACCTTGCGGAGAAAAATGCTGGTGGCAACCGGTTTTTTTACGACGCCTTCGAGCGCAGGCCGACTGGCAGCGAGTACCCTGGCCGGATCACCAAAGGCAATCAGCAGCCGGCGCAAAGCACCTCCTCCCACGCCTTCAGTCAGGCCAAGGCGCAGCCAGGATTCGATATCCTGATCGATCTGCATAGAAGAAAAACTCACCTGATGACTACCTGGCTTCCGGAATCCGAAGGTTGATTTTCTGAGTAACGGTAGACAAAAGGGCGAGTATAGTAACTTTGCTGTACCTTGTCAGGGAGTTTTCACGGCATCCATCACCTTGATCGCCTGAGTGCTCTGCATGATCAGCGCGTAGGAAACTGTATCGAATACACGAAAAACCAGCGCCAGGCCAATACGTTCATCCGGGAGACTGACCGGCTTTCCCTCGTGCGACCGTATATCATTCTTGCGATAAACAGCAAGCACGTGTCCAGGCTCGATCCGGTCGTGACTACCCTGATTGAGCGTCACAATCATATTTTCCCCGATCTCGTTCACACCGCCATAGACTGAAATGATCCGGGCCGTTACCGGAAAATCAGGTGCATGCGGCAGATAATCATCGATTCTGGCAGATGAAAGCGGCAACAGGCGATCACCTTTCAGGATCTCCTGCACGGAACGGGAAATCTTCGCCGTACTGATCACTGCAAAATCGGTGATTTCGACCGTTCCCAGATAAACGGCTTCGTAACCAAGGATACGGTTATCGTAGTCAGGGTCGGTCAGTGCTTTCCCATTGCGAAATACCTGCCAAATCACGCCCTGATCGGCAGGTAGATCACCCACATAAACCTTGTCACCGGTACTCAGAATCACACGATCGTCACTCGCCCCGAGTATCACAGGTGCTCTATCCAGTTTGCCTTTTTCGATGACCAGTGGCTGATTCAGAAAAGGCTCGATTTTTGCAGCCGGAATAACGGGAATAGCCCGCATAGCCGATTCCTCGGCACGAATCCGAGGGGAGAGCCTGACGACACCCTTCTCACTCGCCATTCTCAGGCGCTTACCATACCGGGTGTTTTCGATGATGATGACATCTCCAGGATAAATCCGATGCGGATTCCTGATCTGCCCCCGGTTCATCTGCCAGATTTCCGGCCAGCGCCAGGGCTCCTTGAGAAAGCGGGAGGCTATTCCCCAGAGCGTATCACCGGGAACGACCTGGTAGCGATCCGGAATGTCATCCCGCAATCCGATTTCGCCAGCTGAGAAAGACAGACCAGAAAACAGACTGGTAAACAAAATCACGGATATAATTGTCAAAGTGCGCATAAGGGTTCTTCATCTCCATCGAAATACCCGAAAAGTAAGGCAATCTGTCATCACAAGCCTTACCGGACTGGACAGAACACCGGGTTAGTCAGAAAATCGGCCGGTGCACAATGATAGAACCGCTTCCCAGAATCCTAGTATCCGAATTATGCAAATTTGTTATGGCAATTCTGAACATACTCCGCTACCCCGATGAACGATTGCACAAGATTGCAACCGAAGTGCCCTCCATCACCCGGGAAATACGCACTCTGGTCAGTAACATGGCCGAAACCATGTACGCCGCACCAGGTATAGGTTTGGCGGCTACCCAGGTGGATGTCCACCAGCGGATAATCGTCATCGATGTCTCCGAAACCCGCGATGAGCTGCTGGTGCTGATCAATCCGGAGATCATCGCCAGCAGCGGAAACGCGGAAACACAGGAAGGGTGCCTCTCGGTACCCGGTATTTTTGACAAGGTCACCCGTGCCGAGGAAGTTACCGTCCGGGCAACCGGCATTGATGGAAAATCCTTTGAAATGGACGCATCCGGGCTGCTGGCAGTTTGTATCCAGCACGAAATGGATCATCTCATGGGAAAAGTATTTGTCGAATACCTGTCACCCTTCAAGCAATCCCGCATTCTGAGCAAGCTGAAAAAACAGGCGCGCAGGCAAATTGCCTGATCGGATTCAGCCAGTGTTCCTGCTCCGGTAACTCACATTCATCCAGCGAACACCGTCACGCATGAGAATCATTTTTGCAGGTACACCGGACTTCGCGGCCAGAGCGCTGGAGGAGTTGCAGAAAGCAGGATTCGATATCATCCTCACCCTGACTCAACCGGACCGGCCAGCCGGACGCGGCATGAAAATGCAGGCAAGCCCGGTCAAAATACTGGCACAGCAATATGATATCCCGCTGTTACAGCCGGAAACGCTGAAATCGTCAGACATACAGGCACAACTCGCCACATTCAAACCTGATGTAATGATCGTCGCAGCCTACGGATTGCTGCTGCCGGAGGCGGTATTGCGCATCCCCCGTCATGGCTGTATCAACATTCATGCATCCCTGCTGCCGCGCTGGCGGGGCGCTGCGCCCATTCAGCGCGCCCTGCTGGAAGGTGATACAGAAACCGGCATCTCCATCATGCAGATGAATCAGGGACTGGATACCGGAGCAGTCCTGCTGAAACGGTCGCTCCCCATTGAACCGTACGATACGACGGCGACCCTGCATGACAAACTGGCTGACCTCGGTGGCAAATGTATCGTCGAAGCCTTGACATTACTGGATCAGGGCAGACTCATCTCTGAGCCGCAGAATGAGGTGGACGCCTGTTACGCGGCAAAAATACGGAAAATTGAGGCCGAAATCGACTGGACATGCGATGCGGCATATATCGACCGGATGATCCGGACATTCGACCCGCACCCCGGTGCATTTACCCATCTGCAGGGAAACACGATCAAACTGTGGCAAGCTCGTATCGTCAGCCACGTCAATCACAATAGCTCTCATCAGGCTGGGAAAATCATCACTGTCGATCCTGATGGCATCGTGGTTGCATGCGGCCGTGATGCTTTATCCATCGATATCCTGCAAAAAGCAGGCGGAAAAAAACTGACCGCTGCACAATTCCTTGCCGGACACCCGCTACACCCCGGGGAAAGTTTCCATAAGGCGACACAGGATAACCAGGGCGCCTCTGAAACATGATCGAAGTTCAATTACTGGCTGTGCAGGCGATCAGGGAAGTTTTCGCTGGTGCCAATCTGACCGAAGTATTACGCAATATCTGGCAGACCGGTTCCCATCTCACCCCTCAGCAGCGTGGTGCCATTCAGGATATTGCTTATGGCGTGCTCCGCCATTACGGGCAACTCGATGCCATTCTCCACAAATTACTGAACAAACCGGTGCAGGACAAACAGCTTCATTACCTGCTGGCCGTCGCTCTGTATCAGCTTCGTTACAGCAAGGCACCGGCACATGCCATCGTCGATCATGCAGTTTCATCTTCGCGGAAAATCACACGCAATCCCGCGGTATCAGGACTGGTCAATGCCGTACTGCGCAATTTCATGCGTAAGCGCACTTCTCTGCCGGATCAGATCAGAAACGACGACATCGCCCGCTATTCCTATCCGCAATGGTGGATCGACAAACTGCGTCAGCAATACCCACAGGATTACGAGGCCATACTGCTCGCGGGCAATGAACACCCCGCCATGATTTTGCGTGTCAACCGGTTGCGCACTTCGGTCGACCACTATCAGGCAATGCTGGATGCGCAGAATATCGACTCCGAATGGCTGTGGGATACTGCCTTGCGGCTTTCCAGACCGGTCGCCGTGGAGAAATTACCGGGATTCTCCGAAGGACTGGTCACCGTGCAGGATGCCGGTGCACAATTTGCCGCTCCCCTGCTGGATGTCGAAGCAGGTATGCGTGTACTGGATGCCTGTGCAGCGCCGGGCGGCAAAAGCACTCATCTCGCCGAACTGGCCGAGAACATTGAATTAACCGTACTGGATAAACAGGAAGACCGGCTCGCCAGGTTGAAAGAAAATTTCTCCCGCTTGAAAATAGCCGGTTACCAGCTGGTATGTGGTGACGCAATGAGTCCGTCACACTGGTGGGATGGTCAACTGTATGATCGAATCCTGGCCGATGTTCCGTGCTCGGCTTCGGGCGTGATCAGCCGCCACCCGGACATCAAATGGCTCAGAAGACCTGAAGATATCGATCACTTCGCTCAGACACAAACGGCGATATTGAATGGGCTGTGGCCACTACTGCAACGTGGAGGAAAGCTGTTGTACGTCACCTGCTCAGTGTTCAATGAAGAAAACGATGCAGTTGCCGACAAATTCCTCACGACTCACGAGGATGCCAGCAGATTGCCCTGTTCTCACGGGATGCTCGGCCGTGGCCAGTTACTGCCGGGATCACATCATGATGGCTTCTTTTATGCTTTATTCCGGAAAAACTGACCTGTTTGCCACTATCAGGCGCCCCTGGCGCAACCTGATATTTTTATTGCTGGTCATGCTGCTGTCGCCTGCCACCCTTGCCGCCGAAAAAGGACATATAGAAATCGAATCCTTCCATGTCAGAAAATCCGGCGAAAGTTTTCAGATCGATGTCGAAGCCAACATCGATCTGAGCAGAACGATGAAGCAGGCTCTTAAAAAAGGAGTCGATCTTTATTTCGTCACCCGGCTTCTGATCATGAAACCACGCTGGTACTGGCTGGATGAAGAAGTCGCCCGTTCCAAGGAAAGAATCGAACTCAGCTATCAGGCACTGACCAGACAGTATCGGTTGACTCAGCACGGGCAGCCACGCAATTTTCCAACACTGAAAGCCGCATTACAGGCGTTGGGACACCAGCCGGATATGCTGATCAGGGAGAATCAACCCCTCCTGCCCGACACCACCTATACGGCTATTCTACAGATATGGCTGGACATCTCACGTTTATCCAAACCTTTTCAACTGGAGTGGCTCGATACCGAGGACTGGAATCTCAGCTCCAAAAGAAAAATCTGGCAGATCAAATTTCCGCCTGCATCTGATGCCGGCAATGAGTCTGGCCTTCATTAGAAAACCAGTTTATGAAATACGTTATTTTCGTAGTTGCAGGGCTGAGTGCCGTCATGCTGTACCTGTTGGCTTCAGCCGGAGCCAATACTGAATTCTTCGAGCGTCATTATCGCTGGCTGATCGTCAGCATCACAATTTTCCTGCTGCTCCTGATCGGGGTCGTGGGGTTCCTGCTCGGGCGGTTACGACGCCGTCTCAAAACGGGTGAATTCGGTTCTAAACTGGCGCTGCGGCTTCTGATGGTGTTTTCACTGATGGCAATCCTTCCCGGTGTGCTGATTTACAGTATCTCAGTACAGTTTCTGGAAAAAAGTATCGAATCCTGGTTCGACGTCAAGGTGGATCGAGCGCTGGAAGGTGGCCTGACACTGGGTCAGACGATACTGGACAACCTGCTGGAAGAATTGCAGAAAAAAGCACAGGTAGCCGCACTCGATCTGGCAGAACCGGCATCGTTCCCTCTGACTGTCCTGAATCAGCTTCTGATCCAGTCCCAGATCCAGGAAGCCACCCTGTTCAATCAGGAAGGAAAAGTCATTGCCTTCACCAGCCTGGATGATGCCGTACTGTTTCCTGAGATCCCCAATACGGAAGCAATGCGGCATATCCGGATGCAGAAAAACTACAGCGCAGTCGAAACGCTCGCCGATAATACCCTGTACTTGCGGGTGCTCGTTCCGGTCAATGTACTGAGCGCTGAAGAAGATATCCGGGTATTACAGGTGCTGCAGCGTGTACCCCCCTCCATTGCACGCAATGCCGAGATAGTTCAGGCCGGTTTCAGTGATTATCAGGAATTGATGTTGTCCCGCCAGGGACTGACACGGCTGTACAGCGCCACGCTGACCCTCGCTTTGCTGCTGGCATTGTTTTCGGCACTCGCCTGTGCTTTCCTGATCAGTGAAAAACTGAGTGCTCCACTGGGGTTGCTGGCCGAAGGAACCCGCGCGGTGGCGCAGGGCGATTTCAGCCGGCGACACCAGGTTCACAGTACGGATGAATTCGGTATCCTGACGGAATCGTTCAACCTCATGACCGAGCAACTGGCAGCCGCACGTACAATCGCACAGCAGCACCAGCAGGAAGTCGAGAACGCGCGCGCCTATCTTGAAAATATTCTGGCCAATCTGTCATCAGGTGTCATCGTCTTTGATAAAGCATTGAGAATACGTGCAGTCAACCAGAGCGCCGAGCAGATATTGCAGATTCCACTGATCAGTTTCGAAGGGCTGACCGTGGAAGAATGTGCCGAGCAGGAATCAGGATTGAGGTTACTGGCCGCCGAAATAAGAGGTGGCTTCGATTCCGAGGAAGCCGGTGAATGGCAGCGACAGGTATTGCACTTCACTGCAGACAAAGAACAGGTTCTGTTGCTGCGTGGCTCCCGTCTGCCCCAGGCATCCGGCGGCGGTGGCGTGGTGGTATTCGATGACATTACCAGCCTGTTGCAGGTCCAGCGTACCGTGGCATGGGGAGAAGTGGCGCGGCGCCTGGCACACGAAATCAAAAACCCGCTCACTCCGATCCAGTTATCCGCCGAACGCCTGCAGCACAAGCTGGTCAGCAAACTTGACGAACCGGACGCAAAAATACTGAAACGTTCTACCGAAACGATCGTTAGCCAGGTCGAGGCACTAAAAAGAATGGTGAATGAATTCCGGGAATATGCACGTGTGCCCGAGCTCGAACTGTGCCAGGTGGATGTCAATCGTCTGGTGCGGGAAGTATTGGCGCTTTACCAGATGAGCGACAATACTGAGAATGAATCACCGCAACCTCCCATTACCCTGGAACTGGCGGGAGAAATTTCTCCTGTTCGGGGAGATCCGGCAAGATTACGGCAGGTCATACATAACCTGTTACAGAATGCGCAGGACGCTTTGATCGGCATGGAAGATGCCAGAATTACCGTGCAGACCCGATCCGTGAGCAACGGTATCGAGCTGAGTGTGATCGACAACGGCAAGGGATTCCCGGAGCAAGTCAGAGCACATGCCTTTGAACCTTATGTCACGACCAAACCGAGAGGAACCGGCCTGGGGTTGCCAATCGTCAAGAAAATCGTGGATGAGCACAGCGGCACGATCAAAATACAAAACATCCAGCCTCATGGCGCTCAGATTTCAATTACCCTGCCTGCTTTACCCTGCAGTACCCCGCAACCCTCAACCAAAGCTGCCTGAATCTGAAGGCCAGGTTGATCATTGCCGTATAGGGAGGAGCAAATCAATTGAATGGGTACAGTTACAAAGTTTTGCACACAGAAAACATGCAAGGCACAATGACAGAACCAGCCGTTCTGCCAGAAATACCCGATGATCGACAACAGAACCAAAGATCTCAAACGACGCAAATTTCAGGGTAACACTCCAGCTGAAATGTTGAAAACTCACATTCCGGTTATAGAAAAAGGACAAGGATCACATGGCCAATAACACGATTCTCGTTGTAGATGATGAGCTGGGAATACGCGAACTGTTATCCGAAATACTGGGAGATGAAGGCTATAACGTTGCGCTGGCGGAAAATGCGGAGCAGGCAAGAAATTATCGCAGCCAGACCCGCCCCGATCTGGTGCTGCTGGATATCTGGATGCCGGATACAGATGGCATTACGCTGCTGAAAGACTGGGCAAACAACGGCCTCCTGACCATGCCGGTCGTCATGATGTCAGGGCACGGCACGATCGATACGGCAGTAGAAGCCACACGCGTCGGTGCAGTCGGCTACCTGGAAAAACCGATCCCGCTGCAGAAACTGCTGAATACCGTCGGGCAAGTCATGCGCGGTGGCAAGCAGCACAAATTCTCCCCCACCCTTTCCCTGTCCAATCTGGGGCACAGCGGACTGATCACGGAACTCAGAAAAAAACTCGAGCAGGTAGAGAATCTCAAAATCCCTGTCCTGCTGACGGGAGAACCCGGTGTCGGTGTAGAACATTGCGCACGATTCCTGCATCGCCCCAACACGGCCTGGATAGTACCGGAATCCTGCTCATTCCTCGCTGAAAGCCCCCTGACCCAACTGGAACAGGCAAAAGGAGGGTTGCTCTTCCTCGGAGAAGTCGGAGATCTGAGCAAGCTCGAACAAAAAGGCCTGCTGCTGCTGCTCGGCAAACTGGAACAATACGGCGTCCGGCTGGTGTGCGCCACGATACGTCCTTTGGCAGAGCTCACCGCACAAGGTACGTATCATCCCAGGTTGTTTGAGATACTGAGCAACCTCTGTATTACTATCCCGCCCTTGCGGGCCCATCGTGAAGACGTACCGGAAATGGCCAGTCAGCTGCTCTCAGGCTGGATCGAATCGGGAGAAATACCCCTCATGCACTTCAGCACAGCGGCACTGAATGCCCTGCGCAATTATGACTGGCCGGGAAATCTCGCACAGTTGACCAGCATCGTGCATTCGCTCGCACTGACCTGCACCGGCGATGAAATTTCCGTCGATGCTGTGCAGCAGGCCCTGACCCTTTCCTCACGAGAAGCGGTTTCCGTTGTTTCAGACATTCCGCTCAACATATCGCTGCGTGAAGCACGAGACATCTTTGAGAAAAATTATTTTGAAAAGCTGATCGAGCAGGAAGGTGGCAATATGACTCGTGTTGCTGAACGAGCCGGCCTGGAACGCACTCATCTTTACCGGAAAATCAAAACACTGGGCATCAAGCCACGCAGCCAGAACTATTAGCGAAAACGGATCTGCTATCGACCAGTACGTACGGGAGCAGCCTTCCCCTGCCAGAAATATAATTGCAGGTCGCGATTATGACACGCTGCTTTACAACAAAGGGGGTGGTCAGTATAATTGCCGACTTGTTTTGCTCGGGGGTATAGCTCAGCTGGGAGAGCGCTTGCATGGCATGCAAGAGGTCAGCGGTTCGATCCCGCTTATCTCCACCAGCTTGTTTGCCTCACCTGTCAATCTTGGTCCCCATCGTCTAGAGGCCTAGGACACCACCCTTTCACGGTGGGTACAGGGGTTCGAATCCCCTTGGGGACGCCATCATCATTCCGGCGTCAGCAGTATATTCATATAATCTGCCCGATATGTTCTACCGAGCGGTCGCAAAATCAGGTTGTTACCTGTTATCCGCTTCCGTTACGTAATTCAGTCTGTATCCTCCATCAGTTACAATCAGTAACCGCCCGACCAATCAGGAGAAAAGGCGCTGCGCCTGGATAAAATCGATTATCTGTCGGGCCAGTCTATTTTCCAGACAGTCGAATATCTGCAGTCCGCTCATCGACCTCAGCCAGGTCAATTGACGTTTAGCCAGCTGCCGGGTCGCAAAAACACCCGTTTCCTGCATTCTGGCAAAGCTGATTTCATTGTCCAGGTACATGCAAACCTGGCGATAACCCACACACCGCATCGAAGGCATATCGCCGTTGACATGGAACTGCTCCCGGATCAGGCGTACTTCATCGATCAGACCGGCTTCCAGCATGGTTGCAAACCGTTGACTGATACGGTCGTGTAAAACACTGCGGTCGCCCGGGAGCAGCGCGATATTGAAAACACGAAATGGAAAATCGGCATTTTGCTGCTGCTCCAGCATTTCCGACATGGGCTTGCCGGTCAGATAACAGACTTCCAGCGCACGCTGTATTCGCTGACTGTCATTCGGCTGGATACGACCCGCCGTTACAGGATCGAGTTGGCTCAAAACAGCATGCATGGCAGGCCATCCCTTATCGAGGGCCTGCTGCTCCAATGCTCTGCGCACGCTATCATCCGCTGGAGGCAATGCAGCGAGTCCCTGCCGCAACACTTTGAAATAAAGCATGGTACCTCCGACCAGTAACGGAACCCTGCCGCGTGCCGTAATCTCACGCATCACCGACAAAGCATCCTCCCTGAAGCGTGCAGCGGAATAATTTTCATCAGGGTCAATCAAATCGATCAGATGGTGAGGAATTTCCGACAGTATCAGTTTGTCCGGCTTGGCGCTGCCGATATCCATAAACCGGTAAACCTGGGCTGAGTCGACACCAATGATTTCCACCGGGAAACGTCGTGCAATCTCCAGAGCCATAGCAGATTTTCCGCTGGCAGTAGGTCCCATCAGGAAAATCGCCGGTGGGGATTCGATATCAGGATAGTTCACAGCCAACTGTTATCAGTTACAATAAAAAAAGCAGATGACCGGTTTCCAGGCCAATTCCTGATAAGCGGCCTAGACCATCGTCTGCTGGAGTTTCCAAACGGCAGTAAAAGCAGCGGAAACGGTGCAGGAACTGTCTGTCATCCATCGGGAGAACACTTGAAAATACTTGCCATTCTACTTCTGCTATCCATCCTCTACAGCCTGGGCTCTGCACTTTATTTCATGATCAAGGATAAAGGCGACAGTACACGCATGGTCAAATCGCTCACTATCCGGGTCACACTCTCACTGGTACTGTTCATGCTCATGATGCTATGGGTCTACATCGAATATATTCACGGCAATTGAAACAAGCTGAATTTCTGCAGTCCGGGTTGGTAACTTCACCCGGGGCACAGCATTACCCGAACCTACCATCAATAAACCACTTCCACCTTGTCACGACCGAGAATGTCCATAAGCGACTCGATCAGCCCTTCATGTAAATGAACACGCCAACGGCTGCTCAAATCAATTTCACAACTACCCACCTGGTTACGAAAATCGATCGATACCGCACAACCTGACGAAGGAATGACATTATTCACTCCATTTTCCGGTAGATTGGCAGCCAGCAACTCCTTCAGTTGCGCGGGCGTGAGAAGCCCGGAGTCATCGATCATGATTCTCAGTTTTCTGGCATGCATCGAACGAGCAGTGACGTAATCATAAATCTCCTTCGCCACGATACGCCGATCAGCATTTTCCCCGTTACCATGGCTGACCAAGGCTCTGACGACCAGCAACTGATCTGCCTTCATGAAGTGTGAACCCGTGCTCAGCAAATCACTGTAGACTACGACCTCGACTCTTGCCAGCCCGTCATCCAGCGTAACAATCGCCATCTTCCCGCGCCGGGACATTTGTGTCCGTATGGCATAGATCACGCCGGCAATGAGCTGCGGTTCACGTCCGGGAACGATACGGCTGAGGCGCACCGGGATGAAGCAGCTCAGCTCCTTGGCATAGCTGTCATAAGGATGGCCGCTCAGATAAAAACCCAGCGCCATTTTTTCGTTCTGCAGCTTCTCTCTCTCCGGCCATTGCGCAACACCTGTAATTGCTGGCGGCTGAATCAAATCTGTATTTTCATCGAACAAGCTCACCTGACTGGCAGCCAGGCTGCATTGCTCGGCATACTCCATGGCATTGCCCACGGATTCAAGGAGTGCTGCGCGATTGGTTTCAACCGAATCAAATGCACCCGCACGGATGAGCGCTTCAATAGTACGACGATTGACGATACGTCGGTCGACACGCCGGCAGAAATCGAACAAACCAGTAAATGTACTTCCCTGCTCCCTGACCTGAACGATAGCCGAGATAGCTGCCTCCCCCGACCCCTTTACGGCTCCCAGACCATAGCGAATAGTTTTATGATCGACCGGAACGAAGTAATACCCCGATTCATTGATATCCGGCGGCAGGATGACAATCCCGTTCAGTTTGCAATCCTCATAAAACACATTCACCTTATCCGTATCATCCATATCCGATGACATACAGGCAGCCATGAACTCTGCCGGATAATGGGTCTTGAGATAGGCCGTCTGGTAAGCAATCAGCGCATACGCGGCCGCATGGGATTTATTGAAACCGTAACCGGCAAATTTTTCCATCAGGCCAAACAGCGTCACGGCATCCGCTTCGGCCATTTCGTTCCTGATTGCACCTTCAACGAACACGGCACGTTGCTGTGCCATTTCCTCCACTTTCTTTTTGCCCATGGCACGCCGCAGCAAATCAGCCCCGCCCAGGCTGTAACCGCCGATTACCTGGGCAATCTGCATCACTTGCTCCTGATAAATCATGATGCCGTAAGTAGGTCCAAGGATCGGCTGCAGGCGCGGATCCAGATAATCCACCCGCTTGCCGTGCTTGCGCTCGATGAAGTCAGGTATCAGATCCATCGGCCCCGGCCGGTAAAGCGCCACCAGCGCGATCAGATCCTCAAACCGGTCAGGTCTTGCCCGCTGCAGCAGATCTTTCATCCCGCGTGATTCAAACTGAAAAATCCCGACAGTATTGCCCTTCGCCATCAAAGAAAATGTGGCCGCATCCTCGAGGGAAATACTCTCCAGTGAAAAATGACTTTCTTCGGCAGGTTGCACATCCGGTTCAGCCACCGCCGATCCGGGAGACGCTGCCCGATACTGCCGGATATCGGCAACTGCCCGATCGAGAATGGTCAATGTCCGCAACCCGAGGAAGTCAAACTTCACCAGGCCGACTTTCTCGACATCATCCTTGTCATACTGGCTAACAACCGCATCTCCCGAATCAGCACAGTAAACCGGACAGAAATCGGTGATCTTCCCCGGCGCAATCAGCACACCCCCCGCGTGCATTCCCACGTTGCGCGTCAATCCTTCCAGTCGTTCTGCCAGTTCCAGCAGATTGCGCACATCTTCCTCTTCCTCCGCACGCTGGTTGAGCAATGGCTCGATTTCACGCGCCTTGCGCAAGGTCATACCCAGTTCGAACGGCACCAGCTTGGCCAGCTGATCAACAAAGTTATACGGCAGATCAAGCACTCGCCCGACATCACGCACTACCGCCTTGGCAGCCATGGTACCGAATGTTGCAATCTGCGCCACACTCTCCGCGCCGTAACGGTCGCGCACGTATTCGATCACCTGCTCACGCCGATCCTGACAAAAATCGATATCGAAATCCGGCATGGAAACGCGCTCCGGATTCAGGAATCGTTCGAACAGCAAATCGTAAAGCAGCGGATCCAGGTCAGTAATCCCCAGAGAATAGGCTACCAGCGATCCTGCGCCGGAACCGCGTCCCGGCCCGACCGGCACATCATGCTGCTTGGCCCAGCCGATAAAGTCGGCCACAATCAGAAAATAACCGGCAAACCCCATCTGGATGATGGTTTCCACTTCAAAATCCAGCCGCATCTGATAAATTGGCCGCCTTTCGTCACGTTGCAGTACCTGCGGGAACGATTGCAGCAAACGTGCTTCGAGCCCTGTCTGAGCCAGCTCGCGCAGATGCTGTTCGACACTGATTCCGGCAGGTGTCGGAAAATCCGGTAACCGGTTGACCCCCAGCTCCAGCATCAGCGAACAACGTCTGGCAATTTCCACACTGTTGGCCAGTGCTTCCGGCACATCACGGAACAGCTCGCCCATTTCTGCCGGCGTTTTGAAGTACTGTTGCCCGGTAAATTCCTTCGGACGCCGGCGATCTCCCAGTACATACCCCTGTGCGATACATACACGCGCTTCATGTGCCCTGAAATCCTCCGGCCGCATGAACTGCACCGGGTGAGTCGCCACTACCGGCAGTTTCAGGCTGGAAGCCAGATCCAGCAGGGCATATCCTGATGTTTCCTCATTAGGGCGGCCACAACGCTGAATTTCCAGATAAAACCTTCCGGGGAACAAATCTGCCCACTGCTGCGCAGCCATTACTGCAGCAGGCGGGTCAGCCAGCAATAATTGCTCAACCTCCCCCTGGCCTCCGCCGGACAACGCAATCAACCCTTCTGTACCCGCATCCTCTTCCCGAAACCAGCTTTTTTTCAGCTCGGCACGACCGCGACACATATTCTCGCGATAAGCACGAGACAGCAGGCGGCTCAAAAGCAGATAACCGGAAAAAGACTGGCACAGCAGCAGCAAGCGAAAAGGCCGATCTGCATCGTTTTCATTCGTGACCCAGACATCGCAGCCGGCAATCGGCTTGATCCCGGCCTTGAAGGCACACTGATAAAATTTGACCAGACCAAAGAGATTGGAAAGATCCGTCAATGCCAACGCTGGCATCCCGACATCGCGCGCTTTTGCAACCGCTTCTTCAACCCGCACGATACCGTCCACGACAGAATACTCGCTGTGCAACCGCAAATGGATGAAAACAGGGTCAATCGGCATGGTGATACAATGGCAACATTCACTGAAACTTTGAAAAACAACCGGATAGCGAAGGAAAGAGCTGAAGCAGCTTTATTTCCTCAGCCCATTTGCCTCATTTTACATCATGCTGAAAGCCCCTGAATTACTCCTGCCCGCCGGCTCTCTGGAAAAAATGCGTGCTGCCTACGCTTTTGGAGCAGATGCGGTCTATGCCGGCCAGCCGCGCTACTCGCTGCGCGCCCGCAACAATGAATTTACCCTACCACAGTTGTGCACAGGAATCACTGAAGCGCATCAGCTCGGCAAGAAATTTTTTGTGGCAAGTAACCTGATGCCGCACAACAGCAAGGTCAAGACCTACCTGCGTGATATGGCGCCTGTCATCGAACTGCAGCCCGATGCACTGATTATGGCCGACCCCGGCCTCATCATGATGGTACGGGAAACATGGCCGGATGTGCCAATTCATCTGTCCGTCCAGGCCAATACCGTCAACTATGCCGCTGTCAAATTCTGGCAATCACTCGGCCTGACGCGTGTCATCCTGTCGCGTGAACTGTCGCTGGAAGAAATCAGTGAGATCCGCACACTCTGCCCGGACATGGAACTCGAAGTATTCGTGCATGGCGCCTTATGTATCGCCTACTCCGGACGATGCCTGCTGTCCGGCTATTTCAACCATCGCGACCCCAATCAGGGTACCTGCACCAATTCCTGCCGCTGGGATTACAAGGTCAAGGCCGCTGAAGAAAATGCCAGTGGCGATATCGAACTGCCACAAAAAATCGACTTTGATTTCAATGAAGCACTCCAATCGACTGAATCCATTTCTTTCAGCAACACTGCCATAAAACGTCACCCGGCAGCCGATCAGGTTTATCTGATCGAGGAAAGCCAGCGACCGGGGCAACTGATGCCTGTGATGGAAGACGAGCATGGCACCTACATCATGAACTCGAAGGATTTGCGCGCGGTCGAGCATGTGGCGCACCTGACCGAAATCGGTATCGACTCACTCAAGGTCGAAGGACGAACCAAATCAGCCTACTATGTCGCACGTACCGCACAGGTTTATCGTCAGGCAATCGATGATGCCGTTCATCAGCGCCCTTTCGATCCGGCACTGTTAGGCCAGCTGGAAGGCCTGGCCAATCGCGGCTATACCGATGGCTTCTATCAGCGCCATCACAGCCAGGAAACGCAGAATTATCTGCGTGGCCATTCTGAATCCTCCCGCAGCCAGTATGTGGGCGACATCGAACATGTGGATGCCACCACCGGCATGGCCGAAATCCTGGTCAAGAATCGCTTCCAGACCGGTGATCGCCTGGAAATCGTTCACCCTTCCGGTAATCGCGTCATCCAGCTCGAACAAATGCAGGATCTTGAAGGCAATGCCGTCAGCGTTGCACCCGGCAGCGGCCATCGTGTCAGAATCCCACTAAGCGGGGATATCGAAAAAGCATTCGTTGCCAGATTTTTATAAATTCACCTCGATAATCGATCCTGCTTCTCGCTGTATTTTCTTACCTGGTTCAAGCGGGATTCAGGCAAATACCCAGGAAAAACCATCCCGGCGCCTTCAAAGGTCCCTTCAGGGAAATCCATAGGCGGGTTATGCATTTCCGGTACAATTACCGCATGCAACGCAGCAAAACGCCAAACACAAAAAATTCTGATACCGGGTCGATACCAGGCAACATCATCCTGATCGGTATGATGGGCTCTGGTAAAACCACGGTTGGCAAGTTACTAGCAAATCTCGTCGGCAAGACTTTCATCGACATCGATCATGAAATCCAGCGACGCACAGGGGTCGGAATACCCGTGATCTTCGAAATAGAAGGAGAAGCCGGTTTTCGCAAACGTGAAAGCGAAGTACTGCGGGATATCGTCAGGCAGCAGAACATCGTACTCGCTACCGGAGGGGGGGCAATATTACACCCCGATAATCGTGCCTTACTGCGGCAGCATGGTACGGTGGTTTATCTGTGTGCACCCGTCACGGAATTGCGCCGCCGTACTTATCTGGATAAAAACCGGCCTCTGCTGCAAACCGGAAACGTGCATGCCAAACTGATTGAGCTATTTACCCAACGCGATCCGCTGTATCGCGAAACCGCACATATCATCATGGACAGCGGTCGGCAAAGTGCCCGTGCTTTCGTCCAGAAACTGATACAGAAATTACGCCAGTCCAATCAGGAATTCACTGCTGTCGGATCTCCTCCTGGCGTTAAACCGTCTGAATAACCGCAAACCGCCTTATACCCGGCAATATGATTTACACACGGATTCTGATAAACCCCGATCAGGCTTTGCTTCCGCTGAATGATAATCTTGAAAGAATGTGATATGAATGCAATAGAATCAATCGAAGTTGCGCTTGACACCCTCCCGGAAAACCGCAGTTACTCCATTCATATCGGACAGGGGTTGCTCTCCAGAATGGATCTGCTGCTTCCCCATCTGCCTGGTAAAAAGGTTGCAATCGTCACCAATACCACCATAGCACCGCTCTACCTGGAAAAACTGCGTAGCGCGCTTGCCGAGCATCACGTGGAAACCTTCGCGATCACCCTGCCCGACGGCGAACGGTACAAACACTGGGAAACGCTGAATCTGATCTTTGATGCACTGCTGGAACACCGCTGCGAGCGTAGGACACCGCTGATTGCACTGGGAGGCGGAGTCATCGGCGACCTGACCGGTTTTGCGGCCGCCACCTATTTGCGCGGCGTACCGTTCATCCAGATTCCCACCACCCTGCTCGCGCAAGTAGATTCGTCCGTAGGCGGAAAGACCGGGATCAACCATCCGCTTGGCAAAAACATGATTGGCGCCTTTTACCAGCCGCAACTGGTTCTGACTGATTCAGCCACCCTCACCACCCTGCCGGACAGGGAACTGCGCGCCGGCATCGCAGAAATCATCAAATACGGTCTGATCTATGACGCAAATTTCTTCGACTGGCTGGAACAGCACATGAACTCACTGCTGGCGCGTGATCCTGCAGCAGTGAATTACGCAATCCGCCGCAGTTGTGAAATCAAGGCTGAAATCGTTTCGCTGGATGAACGTGAAAGCGGTTTGCGGGCGCTGCTCAATCTGGGCCATACTTTTGGCCATGCAATCGAGAATGCCATGGGTTACGGCGCATGGCTGCACGGTGAGGCTGTTGCCGCCGGCACCCTCATGGCGGCTGATCTCTCCCGGCGTTTGCAGCGCATTACCTCTCAGGAGGTCGATCGTATCCGGCACTTGTTCGAAAATACCGGATTACCGGTAAAAGGCCCGCGCATCTCGCCTGAACGCTACCTGGAATCGATGCAGCTCGATAAAAAAGTAAAGGAGGGCGCCATCCGTTTCATCCTGCTCGATGGTATCGGCAAAGCATCACCGGGCGATACCGTCCCCACTCCCCTGCTGCTTGAAACATTGTCAGCCTGCGTTGCCGATGCGTAGCAATCTGGCACCCTACGCCGTATCCGACACCAACTCACGCGGCCGCCGTATCCATGAAGAATTACCGGCCGGACGCAGCCAGTTTCAGCGCGACCGCGATCGCGTCATTCATTCCACTGCTTTTCGCCGGCTGGAATATAAAACCCAGGTATTCGTCAATCATGAGGGCGATTTGTTTCGCACCCGTCTGACTCACAGCCTGGAAGTCGCCCAGATCGGTCGTTCCATTGCGCGCAATCTGAATCTCAACGAAGAGCTGGTGGAAGCGATTACGCTCTCACACGATCTGGGACACACGCCTTTCGGCCATGCCGGCCAGGATGCCCTGAACGACTGCATGAAAACTTACGGAGGTTTTGAGCACAACTTGCAATCGCTCCGTGTGGTAGATGTGTTGGAAGAACGCTATGCCGCATTCAACGGGCTGAATCTGTGTTTCGAAACCCGCGAAGGTATCCTGAAAAGAGTCCCAAAATCCAAAGCTGCGGCGCTGGACGAACTGGGAACACGTTTTCTGCATGGCCACAGTGCTTCACTGGAAGCACAGCTCGCCAATCTGGCAGACGAAATTGCCTACAACAATCACGATGTGGATGATGGCTTACGCTCTGGCCTGATTACCCTGGCACAGCTCGAAGAAATCGAAATCTTCGCGCGCCACCTACACCAGGTAAAACAGCATTATCCGGATATTACCGGACGGCGTTTGATTCATGAAACCGTGCGCGGCATGATCAATACACTGGTAGTCGACCTGACCGTGCAAAGCGGCACCCGCATCAGGGATGCCAGCCCGGACAGCCCGGACAGCGTGCGCGAAAAACCGGTTCTGATCGGTTTCAGCGATACGATCAAACGACAGCAGCAGGAACTGAAACGTTTTCTGCACAAAAATCTCTACAAGCATTACCAGGTCATGCGTATGAGCAACAAGGCACGGCATACGATTGAAAAATTGTTTACCGCGTTTGAAACTGAACCTGCATTATTGCCCTATGAATATCAGCAAAAATTTCAGGAATACGGGCATCAGGCTATCGCCGATTACATCGCCGGCATGACCGACCGCTATGCCATCAGGGAATACCAGCGCCTGTTTGCCATCACCGAAAATTGAGCAAAACCTGCAAATACCTGTATACCCGATTCTTCAGTATGTACAGCAATCATATCAACCAATCAGTAAAACAAGACCGATACCACTGGATGGGTCAAATCATCAATCAAACAGAAAAGGAAAAAAGCATGAAGACAATCGCAGTTCTTTTGACAGCCCTCCTGCTGGCCACCGGCTGCGGGAATAAGGAATCCACCGGTGAAACAGCATCTGATGAACCAGAAATCGTAATGATGGATGAATCCACTTCCGTCGGCGAACTCCCCTCGATTCTGAAAGAAGGTTTGTCGAATAAAGAACAGGATGAGCTGAAGAAACAGATCATGCCGATACTGGATGATGGCCTCACACCGGAACAACGTTTCCTGAACCTGCGCAAGGATGCGGAGGCTGGCAACGCAGAAGCGCAGAACAGCCTCGGTTCCATGTATTTCTCCGGAGAAGCCATTTCCCGCGATGCACAAGGGAAGGTGAAGGATAAAGATCCAGAAACAGCTGCAGGATGGTTCTTCCGGGCGGCTGAACAAGGCCATGCCGGCGCTCAGTTCAACCTCGGGCTACTGTATTTCAGTGGCGAGGGTGTTACCAGGGACACTGCCAAAGCAGTCGAACTATTTACCAAATCTGCCGAACAGGGAAATATCGACGCGCAGAACAACCTTGGCGTCATCTATCTGATGGGCGAAGGTGTCAAGCAGAATACCGACAAAGCCATCGAATGGTTTGAGAAAGCGGCCGAACAGGGCAATGAAGAAGCCATCAAAAACCTTGAAGCAGTCCGTGCATCGCAAACAGATCCCAAAGAAGCGGCGGACAAACAGTAAATCACAATACCAGTCATCAGATTGACGATGAAATTGAAGAGGGGGCGAGCTGCTGGAAGCGGATCAGTTCACCCCTGGAGTTGATAATTGATGGTGGAACCCGTGTTGTTGCCGCTCCGGCGGCGAGTATGCCCCGCTGGAGCGGGGTGGGCTGTATTCCCACACTGGAGCGCAGGAACCATCAAACCCGGACTGTCCTTGTGAGCACCAACGGGCGCGAAGCAGTCCAGAAGCAGTGGTAACAAAGACAATACATCAATCATTCAAATCTGGATGGATAGATGGATTCAGCGTGCCACCTTACCCATCTGTATCGTAGACGGGCAAGGCCAGCGATGCTGGTTTATACCTCACCGCATCCTGCTGCACCATCAGAATATGTCAATTTCTGCTAGTATTTGATATAAGGAATATCAACCCTATTGTGAACGTAGGAGAATTTCATGGGAATGAACATCAATCTCACACCTCAGCTTGAAGAAATGGTACGACAAAAGGTGACATCCGGACTCTATACGTCAGCCAGTGAAGTGGTGCGCGAAGCCCTGCGTTTGATGGAAGAGAAAGATCAAGTACGCGCCGCCAAGCTGGAGCGACTGCGTAACGATATCCAGGAAGGATTAAACAGCGGTCCAGCTACGGCCTGGGATGCAGAGGATATCAAGCGAGCGGGACGGGCAAAGGGGAGAAAGTCTTCTACCAATCGCACTGTATAAGCGTGAATGCCAGCCATCTACAAGCGCCCACTTGCTCAGGAAGACCTGATTGAGATTTGGGAATATATTGCTGCTGACAGCATCGATCGTGCTGATGCCTTCATCGATATCGTTGATGATAAGCTTAGAACGCTTGCGACCCAGCCCGGGATGGGACGTACCCGTGATGAACTGATGGCTGAGCTGCATAGCTTTCCTGTCGGCCGTTACATACTGTTTTACGAACTGGTTACGGATGGCATTGCCCTGGTACGCGTATTACATAGCGCCCGCGACATTCCCGCTCAATTCGCAGGTGAGTGATACAGCAGGAGTTGTGATCATTCCCGCGCTCCGGCTAAGAATACAGTCCACCCCGCTCCAGCGGGGTATAGCGGAAACTCAGGCGGCCATGGATCCATGACAGTGTGCCGACATGATCAGCAGACAGCCAGACCTCAAGTTCATCCACCATGAGACCTGCCTCTGATGATGACAGTCCGGCCAACATCACCTTGCCCCCAGAGCATCGATCACCCGCAGCACTTGCTCAAGTCGCAGCGTGGGCTTGCCGGCTTCAAGGTCACCATAAATCGTAACCCGACACCAGCACCAGTGCCAATTCGGACTGAGTAAGGCGCAAACTGTTTGCGCGCAGCTCGTAGGGTGGCGCCGAGTGTGTGTGTAGAATCGATACGGATCATGAATGTGATTATCAGATAATTTTCCCATTCGGGAAATATTGACTGCTTTGCAGAGATTCCCTAATGGATCAGTACCAAATAATCGGTCAGGCGAAGCAAATGTACAGGCAGGGTGTTGATCATGACATCCAGTGCTGTATCAGGTTCGTCGGTGGAAAATACACCACTGACCTTCAAGGCTTTCAGTTTCTGATTGGTGATAAAAATACGGCCGTGACGATGGCGATTGAGGGTGTCCACGACCTCGGCTAGAGGCGTGTCGTAGAACACGAGCTGATTTCTGAGCCAGGCGGTGATGGCAGTATGATCGAAGGGCGATGGTGAGGAGATACCCTGGGGCGATAGCGTAGCCTGCTGGCCAGGGAAAAGAACAATCGGTGAGCCGTTCGGGTTATTGGAGTGGTCAGGAGTACTTAACTCCACTTGCCCCTCGTCCAGACTGACTATAGCGGTATCCTGATGCAAACGGATATTGAAGCGAGTGCCGGTGACTCGCACGGAACCCGCGCTGGTCGCTACGATGAAAGGGCGATTATCGGCTGATGTCACTTCAAACCAGGCTTCTCCCTTGAGCAGGCGTACCTGTCGTCGTTCCGCCGTGAAATCAACTGCCAAGGCACTGTCGGTATTGAGCGTGATGCGACTGTTGTCTGCCATCAGAAAAGACGTTTCTTGACCAATGACAGTCATGTAATCGCTTTGCCAGCGGGTAACCCAGTCCTGTTGCCAGCCAATGACAATGGTAATGGCCAGTACCAGGCAGGCAGCCAGAGCCAGATACTGGAACCCGCGTCCCAAGGATCGCTGCCGCAACTTGTGGAGGGGAACGGTTTTTGCGGCAAAGGTATGATCAGACTGTTCAGCCATCAGCTGTGTTACCGGGGTCTCCAGCGCTCCCCAGAGTGATTCCATTTCCTCATAGGCCTGCCGATGGCGTGCATCAGCCGCAAGCCAGATGTTGAAGGCTTTCTGAAGTTCGATATCCGTTTCACCATGCTGCAGCCGTGCTTGCCAGATCGCCGCTTCTTCCAGAATGGTTTCCGGTAGTTCTTCTGTGATATTGCGTGTCGAGTTCATCAATGTTGGTCTTTGCCCAAAGGATGAAAGTTCTGAGAGGGCTTCTGTACCATGAGAAGAAACAACCATTTCTTAGTAAGACGGGCGGAGAAGAGTTTTTTCCCCAGTCTTGTGTGTAACAACGATACGATGGCGATGGCCAGGATAGATGGCCTGACCATCGTGGCACTACGGTCTGCCATCAGATGTTTCGTCCAGCGTCACGCAATCGCTGCCGGCAGTGTAGCATGGCACGGGCGACGTGCTTTTCGACAGTTCTTTCAGAAATGGACAGGTGGACGGCTACCTCCCGCATGCTCAGGCCGTGACCGCGATAGAGCAGGAATACTTCGCGGCACTTATCCGGTAACTCGCGTATTGCAGCATCGAGAATAGCTAATTCTTGCTGAGAAATGATCGCATCGATCAGATCGGGTGTATGGCCGGGTAACTGATCCAGATGTTCATTGCTATTCTCAGCCTCGTAACTATCGCCTTCTTCCCGCCCCCAGTTCTTTTGACGGCGAACGTGGTCTACGGCAACATTACCCGCCATACGGTAAAGGTAGGCACGAGGGTTGTCTGGTAAATCAGCAGAAGTGGTTCTGGCGCGAATCCAGGTTTCCTGGATCACATCTTCCGCCATCAGGGATGAACCGGTACGTTGGTGGATGAATTGCCGGAGCTCATCATAGTAAGCTTCTACTGCTTGTGATAATGATGTGAACCTGGATTTCGTCATTTTCTGATTCGAATGGTGGGCCGTGTCGTAAAAGAGTGCTGACAACCTAAAAATGAGAACTATTTGCATTCTAAGAGATGAGACAGCAGGCTGACAATGTCTATTTGATCTGGTATCAGCCTGGAACGGGTCGCCCGGTACAACAATCAACACCTGCCCGGACCATCGGATATATTCCTTCCGCGCAGGCCGAAGAAAATTATCATCTGACTCAAACTGGCAGGACTCCGATGACTGTTACTTCAACCAAACACCCCCACAATTCTGGGGGTCAGTTCAGGACGGTGGCAATTTGGGAAAAGGCACGGATTTACTATAACCCGCCACTTCCCCTGGTGATAGAAGACCGGGGGCATAACCTGGCCTAAGGAACCTCTGAAAAACTACCTGCGTTGCCATTTCTACGTTAAAAATCAGCTTAAAATGCTCATTTATTATGTATAAGCTCCGCTTTTTACTCGGCGCCAGCGCCTCGCCCTACGGGCCAGCCTTACGGCTGTTCGCTACGCCTTGCTTGCGTCACCGATTTTTGCCTTGAACTGACTGCCTCGTCGACGTTTCTCAGAGGTTCCCTAAGTATTGATCAGCTTCTGGTAGAGAAGCTGAGTTTCCTGGCTGGGACTGATGCCTAACCGGCAGAGTAATTGGTGCCGGCAACGTTGATACTCGGAAAGTACTTCTGCGCGTTGGCCAAGTTGTGCATGGCAGCGCATGAGATGCTGGTAAAAGTTCTCTGCCAACGGTTCTATCTCTACGGCTCTGCGGTAACAGTCTATGGCTTCAGGCCACCCACCATCTTGTTCCAGCATTCCCCCCAACCGCTCGGACATCTTTATGTAGTGCGCCCGTAGCCGTTCGCGAAAAGTTAATGCCCAAGAGGCAGTCTCCCCTTCGAGAAAATGGCCACGATAACGGCTAAGTGCCTGCTGTAATGAATTTCGATCAGCCATGCCAGAGTGATGAATGGCGCGATCAAATGCCATGCAATCCACCCAAACGTAACCTGGATCCAGGGAAAGATGCTTGTCCTCGAGCCGAATCGCTTTCTCATGCCTCAACAGCTTGCGCAGGCGATGCAAAGTTGTTCTAAGGGCCTGTTCTGCAGCATTCCCTCCCGAATCAGGCCATAATGCATCGGTAATTCTGTCTTGATTGACCGCCAGGCTTCCATAAGCACATAAGCATTTCAGTAATTCCAGCGGCTTGTGCTGCGCTTTTCCGGAAAAATGCAGAGGCATATCCTCGAGGAAGACTTCAAAACGACCTAAAGTGTATATTCTGACCGACCAGGGCCATACTTCCAGCGCTTGTGATTCAGCTTTCATACCCCAATGCCGAATCAGATTCCTGACGAATACACTCTCGATTCCGAACTGAAGCGCCAGAGAAAAAAGGTGCGCCATAACTTTTGGACGCAGCCAGTAATTGATAAGCAGGAAACCATTTTCCCGGCCTATCCGCAATCCCTCCCTCAAAGGCACAAGCGCTTTATCCGCATTCCCCTGTGAATCGCCCCGGGTTTTGAGGAGGCTCCAACTTTTGAGAGAATGGAGCCATGAGCAATCAAACAAAGTTTTCCCCTGAAGTTCGTGAACGATCTGTTCGTCTGGTACAGGAACATCGCGGCGAATATCCATCGCTATGGGCGGCGGTTGAATCAATTGCACCCAAGATTGGCTGTGTGCCCTCCACGTTGCTGGAATGGGTTAAACGTAGCGAAATTAACAATGGCGCACGCGAAGGTCTGACAAGCAGTGAACGTGATCGCCTCAAGGCGTTGGAGCGTGAGAACAGGGAACTGCGCCGAGCCAATGAGATATTGAAAACAGCCAGTGCTTTTTTCGCCCAGGCGGAGCTCGACCGCGTTCTGAAGAAGTAAACGCTTACATTGATCAGTATCGGAGTATCTATGGGGTCGAGCCAGTCTGCAAGGTGTTGCAGGTTGCCCCTTCAGCGTACTGGCGCCATGCTGCCCGCCAGCGCTATCCACAATTACGCAGTGCGCGGGCTCGCAGAGATGAGTTGTTGATGGCTGATATCCGGCGTGTCTGGCAGGCCAATATGCAAGTCTATGGTGCACGCAAGATCTGGTATCAATTGCAACGTGAAGGTGTGACTGTGGCGCGTTGTACGGTTGAACGTCTGATGCGCCAGCTGGGTTTACAAGGTGCCCGACGGGGCAAAATCATTCGCACCACTGTTGTCCGGCAGAACGCGACTTGCCCGCGCGATCTCGTCAACCGGATGTTTCATGCCAATCGGCCCAATCAGCTGTGGGTCTCGGACTTCACCTATGTATCAACCTGGCAGGGCTGGTTGTACGTGGCTTTTGTTATCGATGTATTTGCCCGCCGCATCGTTGGCTGGCGTGTCAGCAGCACCATGAGTACGGATTTTGTGCTTGATGCGCTGGAGCAGGCTTTGTATGATCGCCGTCCTGCTGATACCCTGATTCATCATTCCGACAGAGGATCGCAATACGTGTCGATCCGTTATACCGAACGTCTGGCACAAGCCGGTATTGAACCGTCTGTCGGCAGTCGCGGTGACAGTTACGATAATGCGCTGGCTGAAACGATCAATGGCCTGTACAAGGCTGAACTGATACACAGGAGAGCTCCCTGGAAAACCAGGGCTGCTGTGGAGCTGGCAACTTTGGAATGGGTTGCCTGGTATAACCATCAACGCCTGCTTGGATCTATCGGGTATATTCCTCCAGCTCAGGCTGAAGAAAACTACCGACAAACCCAGGATAATAAGACATTGATGGATATTTTACTTTAACCAAATAGCCTCCTCGATTGTCGGGACGGTTCAAAACAGACTCCATGGTTTCAGACTGGTAGATATGATTCAACACGCCCGCCTGCTTCAGGCGTTCCATCATCAACACCAGCCCGGCAGCCCAGCCATTGACCTGGTTCTGCAAGAACTGCATTGTCTCTTCATCAAGTTTCTGCAAGCCAGTCGTAACAATGGCCCTGGTTTCCTCCGCGGTCAGCCGGAGATCTTCCCAGTCAATTTGTCCAATGAGTTTATTTGCTGCCGCTCGCGCGAACTGGGGTGGCGTATCCGCACGGCTGATAACAAGGAGATTGATACCGGCAGGGAGTTCTGTAATTGCCTCAGAAATCACCGCGTGAAAAATCGACTGTGTATGTACCTCCTGGTAATTGTCCAGTACCAGAATTGTAGTTTCCGGAATGGAGGCGAAGAGTTTGCGGAAGAAGTCACGGGCAAACTCACGAAGAGTTGGCAGATATTCCGGCGTCAAAAGAGGTAATGCAAGAGATTTTGTACCAGCTGCTTTACGTCCTGCTTCAGCCAGATAGTAAAAAAAGGTCGCGATGTCGGCCTCACCGCTATCGACCTGATACCACATCACCATCAGCTCACGTGCCTTGAGATAACTCGCAACGAGTGTTGTTTTTCCAGCGCCGGGTGGCCCGGCAATCCATACGACTGGATGGTTGGCCCGTTCTCCATCCAACAGCCTAAACAAGCGGGGACGGTCGACTACATTGAATAGCTTTGGCTGGCTCAACTTTGCAAGGGCAGAAGGTTTGGCTGGAGCGTCCATCAGAAATATCACAATAGAAAAGTGAAGATCAAATGTGAAGGAGCTGCTGAAATAAGCATATCGTCTCCAGTCTAATCAGATCGATGAGGCTTAAAGACAAATTTCGATTTGCGTTTTCTTGATCTGGTATGAACCCAAACGACCCGCATTCTTGCTTCACCCGTTTCTTGCTGTCTACCCATGATAACGTATTTTATAAATACATCAGGGCTGCAGGAAAGGAAATACAACTCCCTGCCGAGCAGACCAATGACCTGTCCCGGCTTTTTCAAAGGCACGATCACCGAAATAGCCAAACACCAAGGCGTGAGTTTATCGGTGTGTCTGCTGGTGGGTGAAGACCTTTATGTGATAATCACCCAATCATTTTTCACGAGATATGAAATTTTTGATGACCGGTTTCCAAGACGCTCATCTTCGAGTTCACAAACACGTTCCGTTTACGTCAGACAGACCATAATTGAACTCACATGCGGGAGGAGTAAATGAAGGAACAATCACTATCAATGAAGAAGAACCATAATTCCACGCCGGTTTCTTCAGTGTGCATCGTTGCGGCCATTATGCTTCTGTTTTATGGGGTCGGGTTTACACAGGCGCAAGACTTTAATACTCCTCCACCGAATGCACCGTATCAGCAACCGGCTTTCGAGGGCCAGACTCGAGCACCGATCATAGAAAAAAATGTACGGCTGAATGTACAGGTTATTGCTGATGGCCTGGTCCACCCCTGGGGTATGGATCAGCTCCCGGATGGCAGTTGGCTTGTAACTGAGCGTCCGGGACGGATGCGCCTGATCTCTGCGGACGGAAAAGTATCTGATCCGATTGCCGGCCTGCCAAACGTTGATGCCCGCGGTCAGGGCGGGTTACTCGATGTTGTGGTCCGTGATGATTTTGCGCAAACGCGCCAGATCTGGTGGAGCTATGCCGAACCTCGTGGAAAAGGACACAACGCAACTGCGGTAGCAACGGGCATTCTATCCAAAGATGGCAGCAAGCTCACGGATGTCCGCGTGATCTTTCGACAAAATCCTGCCTGGAACTCTACGGCTCATTTCGGCTCGCGGTTGGTTTTCGACCATGACGGTATGCTGTTCGTGACAACTGGCGATCGTTCTCTGCCACAACCACGCATTCTGGCGCAGGATGTCGGTACCCATATCGGCAAGGTGCTGCGGATCAATCCGGCGGGTGGACCTGCCAAAGACAATCCACAAATCAAGGGAGGTCAGCCCGAAATCTGGTCATACGGACATCGCAATCTGCAATCGGCAGCGCTGGACCCGGACGGTAATCTCTGGACGGTTGAACACGGACCGCGAGGCGGGGATGAATTGAACCAGCCGCGGGCTGGATTGAACTACGGCTGGCCGATCATTACCTATGGTCTTGACTACAACGGTCGGGCAATCGGGAAAGGCCTGACAGCTCAGGATGGCATGGAGCAGCCTGTCTACTACTGGGATCCGGTGATCGCGCCCAGCGGTATGGCCTTTTATCAGGGCGAGCTGTTTACCGAATGGCAGGGTGATCTTCTGATAGGAGGCCTTGCCAGTCAGGCGCTGGTACGGCTGACTCTTGTCGATGGGCGCGTGACAGGCGAGGCTCGATATCTGCAGGGACAAGGCCGCATCCGTGATGTCGATATCGCCAAAGATGGCGCGATCATGATTCTGACTGATGCCGAGGATGGCACCCTGATACGCGTAACACCCGCACGATGACTTGTTATCACACGCCTCGATATAAAATTTTGGCTGGCGACGGCATTCCCTGATTAACCGCCGCAGCCTGTGACTGGTGATGCCTATATACGGGACTGGCCGGACAGGCAACGCGTGAGTCATGGTTTGAGAAGTTCCTGGTTGGCGTAAGCAGAATGGTAACAGTCGAAGTTAATGCATTTGCATTGAATAGACAAGGAAATTGCATTACCATACAAGAACATCCATTCCTTTAGCAGGAGAACATTATGCCAACCACCCTTGAAATCGAATCCACGTTGACCGACCGTTACCAGACCACAGTGCCTGAATCCGTACGTCGCGCCCTTCAACTTGGTAAGCGCGACAAGATTCACTACACCATCCGCCCCGGCGGCGAAGTAGTACTGACCCGTGCTGAACCCCCTGAAGGTGATGATCCGGTGATCGGACAGTTCCTGACCTTCCTGGCCCTGGACATTGCAAGCCACCCTGAGCGCCTGCAGGCTGTAGATGCCAGCCTCGTCCAGCATCTGCAATCTCTGGTCGGTGGCATTCAAGTCGATCTCAATGCTGCTCTGTCGGTGGATGATGCATGAATCCGGGCAAGCCTATGCCCTTAGTGGTTCATGGCTGGACGATCTTTGCCCATCCACTGTTCCTCGCACAGATTGAGGTATTGATACAACAGGTCGAAGCCCACAAACAAAAGGACCCTGTCGGGTTTGTAAAGAAAAACGCCAGCAAACGACTGGCAGCCATCACAAAACTGGCCTTTGACATCATCCTGCAAGATCCAGCCCGGCCAGAGTATCGCCAAGGGGGCACCCTTGGCGACGATTACAAGCACTGGTTCCGGGCGAAATTCTTTCAGCAGTATCGTCTGTTCTTTCGCTACCACACACTTAGCAAGGTAATCGTATTCGCGTGGGTCAACGATGAGGACACCAGGCGCGCTTACGAAAGCAGTGACGACGCCTATCGAATGTTCCGCAAGATGCTGGAAAATGGCCTTCCGCCGGATGACTGGAATCAGTTGCTGGCTGAGGCTCGCGCCGAGGGGCAGCGCTTGCAGCAATTCGCCGCCCGATGGTGGTAATTGTCAATTTGTTATGTATTCACACTAACAGGAAAAAGAACACTTTGCTTTGGTGCGTATTTTTTGAGATAGGGTATGCAATACACTGCTGAACACGCTGCCTAAACCTCTTCCCTACCATAGACATTGACAGTCTTGATATTGGCGAACTCTCGCACCCCCCAGTAAGAAAGTTCCCGGCCAAGACCGCTTTCTCTGATGCCACCAAAAGGCATACGCGGATCCGATTTTGTAATGCTGTTGACAAATGTGGCGCCGGCCGCCAGTTGGCGCGCAACCTGCTCACCTTTTTCCAGATCCCGGCTCCACACACTTGCACCCAATCCGAACCGGGTGGCGTTGGCAAGCGTAATCGCTTCCTCCACGGTATCCGCCGTAATGACCGGCAGGACCGGACCGAATACTTCCTGCGTCATGACTTCCATTGCTGAATGAACACCAGTCAGAACCGTCGGTGTGAAATACGCACCTTTCCGTGTTCCACCCGTTCTCACCATGGCTCCCTTGGCAACCGCATCCAGTACGAACTGTTCCATGGTCTCGGCAGCCTGTTCACTGACGAGCGGGCCGATATCAGTTGCCTCATCGAGCGGATCACCCACCACCAGCTTTTCAACCTCGGCCAGCAACGTACTGGTGAATACCTCTTCGATTTCTTTCAAAACGATCAGGCGCTTTGCAGCAATACAGCTTTGGCCATTGTTCTGAAACCGTCCGATTACTGCGGCTTTTGCTGCGGCCGGAATATCTGCATCCCCCAATACGATGAATGGATCGGAACCACCCAGCTCCAGTACTACTTTTTTCAGATGTCTGCCGGCAACAGAAGCGACTGCCCGGCCTGCTTCTGCGCTGCCTGTCAAAGAAACGCCCTGACAAAGCGGGTGAGCGATGACTTGTTCAACTACTGTGTGAGAAACAAGCAGGGTTACAAATAGCCCTTTCGGGAATCCTGCTTCATTGACGGCTTCCTGAATTTTCAGCGCGGAGCCGGTTACGTTGGTTGCATGTTTCAGCAAGGCCCCATTCCCGGCCAGCAGCGCCGGGATCAGGAAACGCATCACTTGCCAGAAAGGAAAATTCCATGGCATCACCGCCAGAATGACTCCCAGCGGTTCAATAACGACACGATGCTTTATGCCATCCGCCGCAATCTCTTCTTCAGCCAGCCATGCGGCAGCCTTATCCGCGTAAATCTCACACGCCCAGGCGCACTTCTCTATTTCAGCACGGGCAGCACGGATGGTTTTCCCCGTTTCTTCCGTCATCAGCCGGGCGTACGATTCAGATCTTCTGCGTAAACCATCTGCCAACTTCAGTAAAAGTGCCGTCCGCTCGTGTAAGGGTACTTGTCGCCACGTGAGATGGGCAGCATGAGCACACTCCAGCATACTGAAAACCATAGCATCGGAGTATGGCGCGTATGTCTGCAATAATTTCCCGGATGCCGGATTTTTTGTCAGGATCATTGCACTTCCTTATAATTCAGGAATATAAATGTGGCTTGATCGTCATAGGACACTGATTATCAGCACGAGCTATGACCATTTCTGGTGTATGACAAGGAGGAGGAAAGCGGGTGTAACTGTTGGTAGATATCTCGGCAGATCAACCAATGCAAGGGAAACACCGCAATGACAGATGACAATGTTTTAGAACTGAATGATCTAGCCTTTCGCCCACAGCGCTACAAAAGCAGAACAACACAATTAATCTATCGATGGATTACTTGAGTAGATAGATTCTGGCTCTGTCAGAGCGGAAAAAAGGAGTTGATTTGCGCTAAAAATGAAACGATAGGTCCGATCTGCCCAACAATTCCTTGCCATGTCGTAGTTATCTTTTCCGTCTTTCGCACATTCCTCACGCGAAATTTGTACAGCCGCATCAATTTCTCGAAGCAATACTGCACTTTTTGTGCTCTTTACTTTTGCGATGCATGCATCTAATAAACCGAACGGCCCCATACTTCCCCAACTATTGATACTCTCTTCCCTCTCCCAGCAGTCCCGAAACTCGACCTCAGCAGGATTTTTGAGCTGAATAACATACGATACAACCTTACTTGCCGTCTCAATTGCTTTCGGCTCCGTATCCGAAATACCATTTGTTGCGCCTTTAAAAAAGGCTGCAACAACTCGAACCTCTTTCTCTGTTTCTTGAGAAGAAACTAATTTCTCCTGCAATTCTGCAACCTCCCTATTGAGCTGAGAGATCTCTATGCTCTTGCTGAGAGCTGCATAAATTAAGATGACTAAGGCTGCAGAAAGAGAAAATATTGCGATTTTAATGGACTTGCTTGTATTCATAGCTACTTAATTTCCTTTTCAGGTATTACAGAGACTATCTTTATGGAAGCAATCCCTGGTTTATAGAACTTTGACGACTCCTGCGCAATAGATGCCACTTTCCGCCCAACATTCACATGCTATTTCATACTTCATGAATCACTATTCCATCGCTAATTGAAAAATATCTATTGAATCCCCCCGGGAATGAACTGACCCCCAGAAGTTGGACTGTTAATTCCCGGGGTGATTCACTATCTACCCGAAAGGACTAACGCCGCACCACTTTACACGCTCCGCTTCCCTAAATTGTCTGCTGTCTTAGTGCTGCCTGCCTAGTCAATGTTGAGTAACATCACGAAGAGTCCAACATTCTAAAAATTTTGAGGTGAAACCATCCTTCTGGGACTTAACGTTAGCGTCTGACCACTAGCTAGGCACTTCGCTGAAAAGTGGCTCATAAACTGGTGTCAATATGTCTAGCAATGCTTCTATTTCTCTAACAATTTCGGATACCAGTAGGCCTAGCTCGGTAGCACTTTTTGAGAAATATGCGTCCATAAGCTCATCAATTTTAATCTCACTATCTGCACCGATCTTCAGTGCTCTAATTGCCGAGAACAAGCCCAACTCTCGGGTGGAAAATGCCTTTGAGTGCGCAATCTCATTTCTCAATATCCTGTGCTTAGCAACGATTACTTTGAGCCTATTCAAGCATTTTCCGAGCTCTGGATAGTCTGAAGCGACACTTTTCACGATGAACTCATTTGCTCCGATTTTTCTCAACTTCACCGGGTCGAGTAACAGTGATATTCCAACAAGTTGGTGGGCTCGATCGACTATGCCCGTTAATCTCAAAAGAAAGTTCTCATAGTGGTACCTGTAGACATCTGGTGCATCTTCGTGAGTATTCTTTAAATTAAAAACGAAGCTCATAGCTAACCGAAGTGATTTGACTGAGTTGTCCAGCTCTCCAATTCGCTCAAACACGTTTGCTGCATAGAGCTCTTTCTCGGTGATGTTGAACGGCTCTCCTTTTGAATTAAGTTCTTGCAGCCCTTTTAGGGCGTAACTCTGAAGGTGAGGAATGAATCGAGAAAGTGCCGGATGTTCGATGAAAGCTGGTCGATTTACCACAGAAAGCCTAACCCAATATATAAGACATTTTGTCTAAATCTTGTATATAAACCCCAGAGACAGCTATAGATTACTTTATCTTTCAATCCAAATAACGACCGAACCGACAAAACTCTGATAAACAGATACGATGTGATGCCTGGTTAAAGACTGTTTAAATCAGCACAAATAAGAATAAGGTACAGCTACCAAGATCAGGTTCGGAATAGAGCTTGTATTCATGAGTTATTTAAAAATTCATACACATCAATTTTCATGTCAGCACTCATAGCACAATCTTTGAAAGGAATGCCCCATAGCGCTAATAATCAGTGCCATTACCGACCAAAGTCACAAAATGAAGGAATCGCTCAGTACCTTGTCTGCAGACTAAGCGAGGCTTCCTCTCCCAGCTGATCGGCCGACAGGAAATGAACCTCTCCTCCCTGCCGGATGACCAGTTCGATCAACGTGCCTACGACATCATCCGTAACCGTACCACCTGCCGCATCTACCGTTGCAGAATCCTCCTGCAGCGTAACGATTTTCTGATCAAAATCGATGATACCCGGCTGAATATACCCCTGACGTACGAATAAACGTGCAGCATTACCTGCATCGATCGCACGGAAAATCATGGAGGAATCTGTCAGCAGTTGATGATTGTTACGCGCCTGCGCAATGTACTGCAGTGCTGTCTCTGCTTTCTGCCGGCGATGATCCGAGACCAGTCCCTGTACTTCGACAATGATCTTTTCGGCCGGGATTCTCAGATCCGGAATGGAAGTCACCTCGCCGATAATATCGGCCGGCTGATCGCATACCTCCCTGAAAAAAGCTGCGTTACGCGCATCTCCGGCGATGATTACCGGCAAACGTTCCTGCTCGGGTTTGTTCTGAATTTCCTGCAGACTTTTATCCACACGATTGAAAAATTCCTTGAGATTGGCTGCTTCGTTGGGAATCTGCGCACGATCCAGCCCTTTTGCGGCAAACAAAAACGGATTTTCCATCGGAAAACTGCCTGTTCGCAATTCCGTTCTCGCATCGAATTCATGAACCAGATGGCTGTTGAACCCTTCAATCAGCCGGGCATCGGTACGCGAAATCACCAGCACACGGTAATGCACGGCACCATTTATTTCCCGAATGAGATCACGGATGGCAAAAGCCTCATCGACAATCATTTGCTCCTTCACGGTAAACGGAAAGTTGATGAGAGTGACCCCCTCCCGGTTGGCAAAAATACCCAGACCGTCAAGATTGTAGTTGTGATCATGCGTACTGATTTTTTTATCGATGGCCTCCATGATCGTCTCGGCTTCCTGCCTGTCCGGCCAGCTCTGCAGCCGGTTACGGGCTTCCGTGACAAGATTTTTCAGCATAATGGCATCCTGTTTGTTGTCCGGAAAAGTCCGGTGTGTGGGCAGCAGAATGCTGACAGCCAGACCTTTTTCACGACTGCTGAAATAATTCAGGAATGATTTCAATTTCATAGGAACCTCCCATCGATTGGTTATTTAACCGAACCTCCAAAAACATAACTTACAGTACCAGTTAAAGAAGCGCTGAACAAACAGGATTTCAGATTTTTCTGACACCAAAACCGACTGCACCACCAGAATCCGGCATTTCATGGAACTACATATCTATACGATTCTGATCACCTGGTGATACCGGGCTGAAGTAAAATTGCCGATGCCCGCGAACACCCTGAATCTGCCGCAGCACCCGGTACTGCGAGTCAAGAACACTATATCAGCACCGAACCGGTGAACATGACGTTGATTTGTCCACACTGCCAGACCTATCCACACTCATCCGTATGATTAGAGCGGGGAAGCCTTGAGATTTCTACGACATACTTTTACGAAAACCATTTCATGAAGAAAACCGCATTCATATTGTCCGTGATTCTTATTCTGCTGGTTGCAGTCATGGCTTTGATTGCCTTGTTCAGCGAAATCGAGGGAGACAATGTTCACCACGGAATCATGGGCGCGGGCATAAGTACCCTGCCCCTGGTTGCCTACTGCATATCGGTGGTTCGGGTACGTCGCGGCTGGTATCTCGTTGCAGCAACACTGAACGGATTGTTCTTCGCGCTAACTGTAGTATCGATCGTGATCATCCTGATGGATGATCCTTCGATGATGAAGAATTTGCTGGCAGTGCTGCTGGTACTGCTCGTTCCGCTCACACTCAATATTTTTGCGCTGATACACATACGGCGAACCGACTCCAGGCTGATGCCTCATCCGGATATTCCTGGCGCAGCGGGAGGGAAGAATCTGGAAGGTCTGGGCGGATGGCTGATTCTTGTAGGTTCGAATGTCGTTCTGTCGCCATTTGTGATCGCCGCCAGAACCTATAAAAGTTACGCTGAGATGTTTGCCAGTGGTGTATGGGATGTGCTCACATCACCCGATAGTATGGCTTATCATGCGCTTTGGGCACCGCTTGCGATTGGAGAGATAATATTGAATAGCGCCCTGATCCTGGCCTGGATTTACATAGCATTTCTGTTTTTTTCGAAACGGAGAGCCTTTCCTTTCTGGTTTATCGCGATCCACATCGCCACTGTGTGTCTCATCGTGATCGACGCCATAGTTGTTCACCATATTCTTCCCGATGCACCAATATTTGACGCGGATACCTTGCGAGAATTATCACGGCCCATCGGGGCCATCTTGATTTGGGCTCCGTACATGCTGATGTCGAAACGGGTAAAATCGACGTTTCTCCATTGATTCCCGAATTTTCGCTTTACGCATCAAATATCTCTTGTGTACCGGCGATCCATCGGACAAGATATGCAAAAACAATATAAAAAAACGGCTACACCTAGCTCTGCTGGAAGTGCCGGGCTTCGATCGTATTCCGTAACTATCTGAAATATCTGAACAAGGAGAGAGAGTAATGAGCGAAAGACTTACCAAATCCGCCGCCCGTAATATCTTTTACGGGGGAACGGCTTTCTTTATAGTGCTTTTCATTGCGCTCTCTGTCCATACCCATCTGTATATCGTCAACACTTCAACTGATGAAACGACTCTGACTGAATCCGTCACCCGGGGAAAACACGTGTGGGAGCGTAATGCCTGCATCAACTGCCACTCACTGCTGGGTGAGGGCGCCTATTTCGCACCGGAGCTGGGGAATGTGTGGGTACGTTATGGCGGGCGCGATCACGCGGAAGGCGCAAGAATGGGCCTGAAAGCATGGATGCGGGCTCAGCCGACCCGTGTACCCGGACGGCGCCAGATGCCTCAGTTCAATCTGAGCGAGCAGGAACTCGATGATCTGATCGACTTTTTTGAGTGGACGAGCCGTATCGATACGCAAGGATGGCCACCCAACACAGCAGGCTGATCTCACTGAACATCCCCCATCCAAAGGAGAACATTCATGAAATATTCAACCCAGAAGCTTGCTTACCCGTATTTCATCGCGGCGCTGCTGTTATTCATGGTTCAGGTGCTGGCCGGCGTACTGGCCGGCAGCGTGTATGCCATGCCCAATTTCCTGTCGGAAAGCCTGCCGTTCCATATCATCAGAATGATCCATACCAATGCCCTGCTGGTATGGTTGTTACTGGGCTATTTCGGTGCGGCTTATTTCCTGATTCCCGAAGAAAGCGAGCGCGATATCCACAGCCCCAAAGTTGCCTGGCTGCAGTTATTCATCTTCGTCTTCGCTGCACTGGCTGCCGTGGTGAGTTACCTGGCAGGTGTACACGAAGGCCGGGAATTCCTGGAACAGCCTTTATGGATAAAAATATTGCTGGTAGTCGCATTTCTGCTGTTTCTCTACAACGTCTCCATGACGGTGCTGAAGGGACGTAAAACAGTAGTGACGACCATTCTGCTGCTCGGTATGTGGGGAGCAGCACTGATGTTCTTGTTTGCTTTTTACAATCCCGGCAATCTTGCCCTCGACAAAATGTACTGGTGGTACGTGGTCCATATCTGGGTGGAAGGGGTATGGGAACTGATCATGGCATCCATGCTCGCCTTTCTGCTGATCAAAATGACCGGTGTGGATCGTGAAGTGATCGAAAAATGGCTGTACGTCATCGTCGGGCTGGCGCTTTTCAGCGGATTGCTGGGTACCGGCCACCACTACTACTGGATTGGCACGCCCGGTTACTGGCAGTGGATCGGCAGTATATTCTCGGTCCTGGAAGTGCTGCCCTTCTTCGCCATGGTGCTCTGGTGCTTTCACATGGTGTACCGCAGCGGGCGCAATCATCCCAACAAGGCAGCAATGCTCTGGAGCCTTGGCTGCCCGGTCATGGCTTTTTTTGGTGCGGGGGTATGGGGCCTGCTGCACAGCTTCTCACAGGTCAATTTTTACAGCCACGGCACACAAATCACCGCCGCTCACGGGCACATGGCGTTCTACGGCGCCTATGTCATGCTCAATCTGGCTTTCTTTACCTACGCACTGCCCCAGTTGCGCAATGCGCAGCCGTATAACCAGATTCTGAACATGTGGAGTTTCTGGGTAATGACAGCCGCCATGGCTTTCATGACCTTCACACTGACCTTTGCCGGTGTACTGCAAACCCATTTGCAGCGGGTGGTCGGTATGGGGTTCATGGAAATTCAGCAGCAGCTGGATCTGTTCTACTGGATGCGATTGCTGGCAGGCGTCGCGTTTCTCGTAGGAGCACTGATGTATCTGTATGCGACACTGGGGCCGACCACGAAACAAGTGTCATCGTCACCGAACATGCAGCCTGCTGCCAGATGAGGCATCCGCGAACATTTCCCGGTTTTCCGGTCATTCCGGGAATGTTCCTGTGACGCCGGAGATCCCTTTCTATGTACCGGTCGGCAATGAATGCGAGCTGTTCGAAACCGCCTGGCAGCGCCGGCTACCGCTGCTGCTGAAAGGGCCGACCGGTTGCGGAAAAACACGCTTCGTCACTCACATGGCCGCCCGGCTGCAACGACCGCTGTTTACCGTTTCCTGCCATGATGACCTTACCGCAGCCGATCTGACCGGGCGTTTCCTGATCAAGGGAGGAGAAACGGTATGGGTGGACGGGCCGCTGACCCGCGCTATCCGCGAAGGCGGTATCTGTTATCTGGATGAAATCGTGGAAGCACGCAAGGACGTGACAGTCGTGCTGCATCCGCTGACCGATGACCGGCGCATGCTGCCGCTGGAACGTACCAATGAAATCCTGCACGCACCGGATACTTTCATGCTGGTGGTTTCCTATAACCCGGGCTACCAGAACATTCTCAAATCGCTCAAGCCCAGCACGCGACAGCGTTTTGTCGCACTCTCCTTTAATTTTCCTCCACCGGAAATCGAGCTGGAAATCATTGCCAGTGAAAGCGGCCTGGCCAGGGATCGCTGCACTGCGCTGGTCAATCTGGCCACCCGATTACGGTTGCTGAAAGATGTCGATCTGGAAGAAAGTGTTTCCACCCGCCTGCTGGTTTACTGCGCAACACTGATGGCTGCCGGGCTGGATCCCTATCAGGCGGCCCAGGCTGCACTGGTCGAACCGCTGAGTGATGAAACGGAAGTACAACAGGGATTGCTCGAACTGATCCGTGCTACTTTCGGCTGAGTATCATGTGGCAATGGCTGGAACTGGAAGAGCAAATCGGCCGTTTCTGGCACCGGCTGGTCGGGCAGGCCGCGAATAGCTACCCCGAATATCCGTCAGCAGTTGTTTCACTCGAATCCATCCATACCTCGTTATGCACGTTCTTTCATGGCATGGGGGGTCATCATGGCCTGCCACTGGTTGCCGGAATGCCGCAGACGACACCCCACCGCAGAAATCTGAAACAGCGCCTGGGCGGGGATGTGGAGAAACTGCCGCTGGCAATGCTCGATCGGGAACGGCTGATGTTGCCAGCCTCGATCAGCCTCTTTCCGGAGGCATCATTGAACCGGCAATGCTACTTCTGGCTGGCCGCTTTCTTTGCATCAGCGCCGGAATCCATGCCAGCATCATTCCCGGATGATCCGCTGCAGGCAGATCTCGTTTTCCTGCATTACGCTGACCGGATCAGCCTCCACGTTTGTAAACGCTATCCGGGACTGGAAAGCACTTACCACACACTGTGTGCCCATGTGCTGCAATCGCGCCCGCATCGTTCCCTGCCGCCACAGGAACAGGTGATGGAAACAGCTGTTCTCGCACTGCTCGGGCAACCGTGCATCGATCCGGCAGGAGCGAATCTGCTTGCCCGTATCCAGCAACCCGAACCCGATTTCAATGATCTGCGGGCGGATAAAGGGTACCACCCGTTCCTGCCCGTACCGTTATGGGGAGTAGTCCAGCCGAATTCATCGCAGCAAGATGCTCATCAGACAATGCCTGCAGATACCAATACAGACCACGTAGATCGATCTGCCCGCCAGGAGGAAGACAAACGCCGCAGAAAAGCCAGACGCGGAAGATTCGATCAGAGCGAACGCGATGATCCCCTGCTGCTGAATCGTTTCGAGAAACTGATCACCTGGTCGGAAATGGTAAATGTCAACCGGGCAGTAGAAGATGATGATGAAACGGATGCCAGAAATGCGGCCGAATCGATGGAGGAACTGGCGATCACCTCTCATCCGCGCAGCGCTTCCACCGTATTGAAATTCGATCTCGATCTATCACCGGAAGATACCGACCCGGCCAGTCTGCTGGCGCAACTGACCTACCCGGAATGGGATTATCGGCGCAAGCAGTATCATGCCGCCCATTGCCAGATATGGTGCCAGACTGCCAGCGAAACCGGAGAACAATGGGAGCCCGATGACCGCGCTCGGCAGCAGTTTCGTCGGGTTAGACGACAATTCGAGGCACTCCGCCCCGACAAAGAAATTCTGCCCCGGCAGCTCGATGGCGCAGAACTGGATCTGGATGCACTGGTACGTGCCCGCGCTGATCAGACTGCCAGCGGCAAAGGTTCCGATCGACTGTATCTCGCTGTACGGCAGCAGACGCGGAATCTGGCGGTGATGATTCTGGTGGATGTCTCTCTATCCACCGACAGCTGGATCAACAATCGGCGCATACTGGATATCGAGAAAGAAACACTGGTCGCACTGGCGACGGGAATTGCCGCGTGCCGGGATACTTTCTCGATTCATGCCTTTACTTCCCGCAAGCGCCATTTTGTAAAGCTGACCACCATCAAGGATTTCAATTCCCCTTTCAGCAGCCGCACACTGCGACGGATTGCCGCTTTACGGCCGGGGTACTACACCCGGATAGGGGCAGCATTACGCCATACCAGCCAGTTGCTTGCGCAGCGGCCGGAACGCCATCGTCTGCTCCTGCTGCTGAGCGATGGCAAACCGAACGATCTGGATCACTACGAAGGACGTTACGGTATCGAAGATACTCGTCAGGCCGTCATGGAAGCCCGGCGACTGGGATTGAAACTGTTTGGTATCACGATCGATCGTGAAGCGAAGGACTATTTTCCGTATCTGTTCGGTCGTGGCGGCTACGCCATCATCAACCGGCCGGAACGGCTCATCGAAATCGTCCCGGCACTCTACCGGCAGTTAACCGGCTGACTGCCATCTGCTTCCCAGATCACCTTAAGAAGTGATCAAACCCATCACCCTTACCGTCTTTGCGAATGCCACAGGCATGAAGCAATCCAGAATGATTGCAGCCCGCTAAATGCTTATCCGGCAGCAGGCTCAAGGCGCCACTTCCCCCGTAAATAGCTGTGCAATTTCTTCATTACACACATCAATATTATCTGGTACCTCAAACTTGCCTTTGGCGATACCGATACGCTGGCCGAAAAATGTTTCTTGAATTTCAACCAGGCGGGCAACCGAACGACCATTACGAACGATGATAATTTCACGCTCTCGCCCCTGTTCGATAGCTTCTATCAAACGGGACAAGGAAGATTTTGCCTCCAGCATATTGACAAACTGCATTGTGAACTCCTCAAATCCAATAAGAGTATTAATCTGGTCTGGCTAATATACTTTGGCAAATCGGAACGAATGAATCCACTGAACCTTCATCCCCCACCTGAAAAGTCTCACGCATACAGATTGAACATACCCGGTTCCGCGAAACCTCATTTGGCTCCGATCGTCATCGCAAACCCTGGAAGGAAGGATGAAGCAATCCGGCAAGGCAATTTATAGGCAGTAAACAATGTGAGACAGGGTGCAGCAGCTTGCACCAATTCGGTTGGCTGCTGCACCCTCGCCAGAACAAAAGCTTATTTATCAACCCATGCGCTTGCGCCGCGATGCACTCAATCCAACGAGGCCGATACCAAACAACGCCAGTGTCACTGGTTCAGGTACGGTATTATTATCGTCGATAGGCACATCGTTAATCGATACGCCAGCGATCGCAAAGGCAGAATCAAAAGCGTTATCCAGCGCATTAGTAACACCAAATCCGAGTGAGTAGATTCCAGCTGTGGTAAATGTATAGCTCATCTGGACCCAGTCAGTGTAGCCACACCCCGTCGAATAGCAGGTACCCGAGGAGCTGCCGAGCGGTGAGAATGCTGGGCCACCGGAAATAATTTCAGTCGTGTTAGGTATAAGTGTCACGCCATCACCCAAGCCCGGCAGGCTGAATCCCGGTACGGTATCGCCAGAAGGAGTCGTTCGCGCGGTAAACAGATAGGAATCAAATGTGCTTGAGTCCTGATATAAACCGGCCCATGCATATTCTGTATACTGAGCTCCATCAGAAGTAATGTAATTGAAATAAAAATTTAACGTATCACCTGCATTTACAGAAAACGTCCCCGTGTGTGCTGCAGAACCGTTGGTTTCCTGGCCAGTCGGACCGACTGGTAATGCGCCAGCACCACTAGGGCCATTATTTGTTGAAATCCACTGATAAGAATTAAAACCTGGCGCCAGCGTTACCACACCATCAACCGCGGTATTCGTTCCGCAATTACCAACACATGTCCAGCTGTCCGGCAGTGGAGCTGCTACTGCATTACCACCTAGTGACAACACTGCTATAGCACCCGTCAAACCAATGGCCACCCAACTCCTATTTTTCATAACTTCTTCCCCTCTGAATTATTGACAAAATTGTCATTCATTAATAAGCAAATTTCATGCCATAACAATAACTAATTGAATAACAACAATAAAAGACGAAATAATGGCAATGTCATGTCATGTCATGTCATGTCATGTAAAAATTGTCGACACACTTTTGGTGCTCTGCAAACTTCTTTTGAATTTTTTACGGGATTTTCAACGAACTTTTCTGTTCTTTTTCACAAGAACGAGAAAAATGATGTGGGATTTCAAAGACGAATGAACAGAAAAGAAGGAATGTAAAAAATTCCGACAAAAATCATATCAGATCGTCTTTTTTGCCGGGTTATCGGTTGGGTGGTGGACAAACGGAATACTCAGGCAAAGTACTCAGTCATCTGCCGTTTTCAGAATGACACCTGCCAAAGGAGGCAGTGTAATGATGATGGAATCAGGCTGGCCGGACCAGGGTTGCCCGGTCGGGCTGATTTTTCCGGCATTTCCGGCATTACTGCCGTCGTAATAAATTGAATCACTGTTGAACACTTCCTGGTAAGCACTCGATCCCGGGATGCCGACACGGTAACCGGTACGCAGTATCGGGGTAAAGTTGAGCACTACCAGCACAAATGATCCATCCCTGGCGCGGCGCTGGTAGCTGATGACCGATTGCTCCACGTCATGGCAATCGATCCAGGAAAAACCTTCGGCAAAGAAATCCAGTTCATGCAGCGCCGGTGTATTCAGATAAAGGTGATTCAGATCGCGCGTCAGCGCCTGTATGCCGCGATGCGGATCACGTTCCAGCAGGTACCAGTCGAGTTCATGACCCACGCGCCATTCATGTCCCTGGCCGAGTTCATTTCCCATGAAGTTGATTTTCTTGCCCGGGCAGGTCATCTGATAGGTAAACAGCAGGCGCAGATTGGCAAATTTCTGCCAGCCATCGCCCGGCATCTTGTCCAGCATGGACTTCTTGCCATGCACCACTTCATCATGCGAAAGCGGCAGCACGAAATTTTCGGTGTAGGCATAGAGCTGGTTGAACGTCAGCTCGTTGTGGTGATAGCGCCGATGCACCGGGTCATGCTGCATATAACTCAGCGTATCATTCATCCAGCCCATGTTCCATTTCATGGAGAAGCCCAATCCGCCAAGGTAGGCCGGGCGGGATACCGCCGGCCAGGAAGTGGATTCCTCGGCGAATGTCAGCGCACCCGGAAATTCCCCGTGCACCATGGTATTCAGTGCCCGCAGAAACTCGATCGCTTCCAGATTTTCATGTCCGCCATAGCGGTTTGGCAGCCATTCTCCTTCCTTGCGTGAGTAATTTAGGTAAAGCATGGAAGCCACGGCATCCACACGTAAACCATCGATATGAAAAGCAGACAGCCAGTAATGGGCGCTGGAGAGCAGAAAGGATTTCACCTCGTTGCGGCCATAATTGAAGATATATGTTCCCCAGTCGTGGTGGTAGCCTAGCCGCGGGTCTTCATGCTCATACAGGGCGGTGCCGTCAAACCGTGCCAGTGAAAAACTGTCCTGCGGAAAATGTGCGGGAACCCAGTCGAGGATCACGCCAATCCCGGCCTGATGACATCTATCCACGAAGCTCATGAATGCTTCCGGACTGCCATAACGGCTTGTTACCGCAAAATAGCCGGTGGCCTGATACCCCCATGATTCATCCAGCGGATGCTCCGATATCGGCAGCAATTCGACATGGGAATACCCCATGTCCTGCAGATAAGGAATCAGATGATCGGCAAGTTCATGATAGGAATAGAATCTGCCATCCGGATGGCGCTTCCATGAGCCGACATGCAGTTCATAAATACTGAGGGGGGCATGCAGCCAGTCCCAGCCTTTGCGCCGGGCTATCCAATCGTCATCCTTCCAGTCGTATTTCTGCTCGATCGGAGTCAGTGCGGCATTATTGGGGCGCAGTTCATATGTCATTGCATAAGGGTCGGTCTTGAGCAGGATCTCACCGCTGATCCGATTGCGGATTTCATATTTATATATCGCTCCCTCGGGTAAATCCGGAATGAACAGCTCCCATACCCCGCTGTGGCCATGCACCATCATGGGATATACCCTGCCATCCCAGCGATTGAAATCTCCAACGACGCTGACCCGTTCGGCATTCGGTGCCCATACGGCAAAACGTGTGCCGGTGACACCATGATTCCTGACCCGGTGAGCACCCAGCATATGATAAGCCTGAAGCAGGCGCCCTTCATTGAACAGATACAAGTCGTGGCCTGAAATCTGCATGGGGAAGGCATAGGGATCATGCCGTTCTTCGATCACCCCGGTTGCCGTATTTTCCATACGCAGCAGATAGGGGTGCATGACCCCTTCCCCCTCCCATTCGAAGATCCCGTCCTGATGTACGCTTCGCATTGGCTGATAGCCCGACAAAGTGTGCAGCCATACACGTGACATATAAGGCTGAAACACCCTGATCAGCCTGCCATTTGGAGCAGCGTGCATTCCCAGGAAAGAACAGGGATCGTACAGCCTGGCGGTCAGCAGTAATGATTGTGCAGAATCCTCCGACGAACCCGGGGATGAAGAAGATAAGGATTTCATTGATATGGATTTGCCATAATGGCTGGTAATGGTGGCTGGTAATGGTTATTCGGATCAAGTAAGATGACCAACAGGGTATGCGGTTTTTTAAAACACTGCAAATCAGCGAGGAGACCATGAAAGTTCAACCAGCTGTCCAGACGAATGATAATCCGCGTTTCGTCAGTACACTTACCCGCAATACACTTGCACTGATTCTGGCAGGTGGTCGGGGAACACGTCTGAAAAACCTGACGGACTGGCGTGCAAAACCGGCCGTTCCGTTCGGCGGTAAATTCCGCATCATCGATTTCACGCTGTCCAATTGCGTCAACTCGGGAGTCCGGCGCATTGGTGTGGTCACTCAATACAAGGCACAGAGCCTGATACGCCATATCCAGCGCGGCTGGAGTTTTCTCGATGGCCGGTTCCAGGAATTCATCGAGCTGTTACCTGCACAGCAGCGTACAGAAGAAGGAACCTGGTACCAGGGCACGGCTGATGCGGTCTTCCAGAATCTCGACATTCTCCGCACGCATAATCCCGGTTATGTGCTGATCCTCGGCGGTGATCACATCTATAAAATGGATTACGGCCGGATACTGGCCGAACACGTCGAGAGACAGGCAGATCTGACGATTGCCTGCCTGGAAGTTCCGGTGGAAGATGCCAGCGCATTTGGTGTTATGGCAGTAGATGACAGCTGGCGTACCACCAGCTTCGCCGAGAAACCTGAACATCCGGCTCCGATTCCCGGAAAGCCTGGTTATGCTCTGATCAGTATGGGCATTTATGTCTTCAATGCAAAATTTCTGTACGAGCAACTGATCCAGGATCACGATATGGATCAGTCCTCACACGATTTCGGCAAAGATGTGATACCCCGTCTGGTGGCAAGTAATGCCCGGGTATACGCACACCGCTTCCAGAACAGTTGTGTCAATATGGCTTCAGGTGTGCCTTACTGGCGTGATGTGGGAACAGTGGATGCTTACTGGAAAGCCAATATCGATCTCACGACTATCACGCCGGATCTGAATCTGTACGATGAAGACTGGCCGATCTGGACTCATCAGGAGCAACTGCCACCCGCCAAATTTGTGTTCGACGATGATGATCGTCGTGGTCAGGCGCTGGATTCAATGGTATCCGGCGGGTGCATCATCAGTGGTGCAACAGTACGCCGCTCCCTGCTGTTTTCCAATGTTCAGATACGTGGCTACAGCACTATCGAAGATTCGGTCATCCTCCCCAATGTCAGCATCGACCGACACGCCTACCTCAAACGGGTAGTGGTGGAGAAGGAATGCCAGATACCAGAAGGCCTTAAAGTCGGTTTCAATCCTGATGAAGACAGGAAACATTTTTATGTCACGGATGACGGGATTACGCTGATTACGCCGGAAATGCTGGGACAGGGCATCCACTACATCCGCTGAATTTTCCAGTCCGGCCGTAAAACCGGGATGACTATCAGCAACTTTATATACATGAACTGATACACGATGACCAGCCGTTCTTCCACACTTGATCTCGTTCTGCTCTGGCACATGCACCAGCCGGATTACCGGGACTATAAAACCGGTGAATACATGCTGCCGTGGGTCTATCTGCATGCCATCAAGGACTATACCGACATGGCGCATCATCTTGAAAAGCATCCGAATATCAGGCTGGTCGTGAATTTCGTTCCTGTCCTGCTGGATCAGCTGGAAGACTATGCTGACCAATTTACGCACGGTACGATTCGTGACCCGTTACTGCGCCTGCTCGCGGTACCTGATCTCGACCGGATTTCTCCTGCTGAGCGCCGGCTGATCCTGAACAGCTGCTTCCTGAACAATCATGACACCATGCTCAGGCCCTATCCGTCCTATCAGTATCTGCGTGATCTGTATGATCATCTGTTGAAAATGGGCGACAAGGAACTCATGTACATCTCCGGCCAGTATCTGGCCGATCTGCTGGTGTGGTATCACCTCGCATGGACAGGCGAAAGTGTGCGCCGGGAAAATGAATGCGTCGTCAACCTCATGTCGCAGGGCAAACTGTTCAGCCATGGTGACCGGATGCTGCTGTTTCATCTCATTGGCAAGCTCATTCAGAATATCATTCCGCGCTACCGCAAACTGGCGGAATCCGGCCAGATCGAGCTTTCCACCACACCACACTATCATCCGCTTGCACCCCTGCTGATCGATTTCACTTCCGCGCGGGACAGCCTGCCTGAAGCCATGCTGCCCACCAGTCCCGTCTATCCGGGCGGACGCAAGCGAGTGGCATTCCATTTGCAATCCGCCATCGACAGCCATCGGAGACGGTTTGGCAGCGATCCTGCTGGCGTATGGCCAGCCGAAGGAGCCGTATCGGAGCCATTGCTCGACATCCTGATCGAGCACGGCCGTCAGTGGTGTGCCAGCGGTGAAGGCGTTCTGGCCAACAGCTTGCGCAAATCCCATCCTGATCAACCTTTGCCGGCCCGTAACGAATATCTTTACCGTCCATACCGGTTTGAAACCGGAAACAGCAGTATTCTGTGCTTTTACCGGGATGATCAGTTATCCGACATGATCGGATTCGAATACTCCAAATGGTTTGGGCATGATGCTGCCGAAAATTTCATGCAACGGCTCAAACAGATTCGCAACGAGATCCATAACAATCCCGCCCCGGTCGTCAGTGTGATTCTGGATGGTGAAAATGCCTGGGAATCCTATCCCTACAATGGCTACTACTTCCTGAACGATCTGTACGAAATGCTGGAGAAAAGCCCTGATATCCGTACCACAACCTTCCGAGAATATAGTGCCGGACTGTCTGAGAGCAAGGTTAAAGTAACCCGTTTACCAGCGCTTACCGCCGGAAGCTGGGTATATGGCAGCTTTTCCACCTGGATTGGTGATCACGATAAAAATCTTGCCTGGGAACTGTTATGTGCCGCCAAACACAGTTATGATCTCGTCATGCAGGGTCCGCGTCTGACGGACGAAGAAAAGACAGCAGCCGGAAAACAGCTCGCTTCATGTGAAAGTTCAGACTGGTTCTGGTGGTTCGGTGATTACAATTCACCGCATTCAGTGGAAAGCTTTGATTTCGCTTTCCGCCGAAATCTCGCCAACCTTTATCGCCTGCTGAAAATCCCTGCTCCGGTCACCATACTCGAACCCATCAGCCGGGGGGGAACATCAACCGGCGAAAGTGGCGCGATGCGACATGCCGCTTCCTGATCCAGATACATAGAACCTGGTACAGACACTATGAAATAGCCGATAAACACTTGACCTGCAGGATACTCCGATGACTTCTTCCGTATCATTCCTTTTTGGTGTCCACGCCCACCAGCCGATCGGTAATTTTCCGGAAGTCGTCATCGACGCACATGAGCGCTGTTACAAGCCGTTTCTGCATACTCTGCACCGTTACCCGGAATTTCGTTTCGCTGTCCATTTTTCAGGCTGGCTGCTGGATTTTCTGTTCGAACATTATCCGCAGGATATGGCATTGCTGCGTGAAATGGTCACACGCGGGCAAGTCGAGCTGTTCGGCGCAGGAGATACCGAGCCGGTACTGGCAGCCATCCCCGAGCGCGACCGAGTCGGCCAGCTCAGAACCTTTTCGACCAAGCTCAAGAAAAAACTGGGCCAGCGACCGCAAGGCGCCTGGCTGACCGAACGTGTCTGGGAATCCACGGTCATTCCCGCGCTGACAAGATGCGGTATCCGTTACGTGATCGTGGATGACTACCACTTCATCTGTGCCGGCAAACGTAAAACGGAACTGGATGGCTTTTTCACCACTGAAGAAGATCGTCACTCTCTGGATCTTTTTCCGATATCAGAAGCCCTGCGCTACCGGCTCCCGTTTTCTCCCGCACAGGAAGCCATCGCCTATATCGAATCACTGACTGATCAGGCCACCACCGGACGTCAGCCCGCCGCGGTCTATTTTGATGACATCGAGAAATTCGGTATCTGGCCGGAAACCTATCAGTGGGTTTATGAACGAGGCTGGCTGGAACAATTCATTCAGGGTGTGCTCGCCTCTCCCCGTATCCGGATGCAACACTACCGGGATTACCATGCCGGCGAGAAAACCCGCGGCATCCTCTACCTTCCTACCACATCCTACATCGAGATGAACGAGTGGACGCTGCCTGCCGAGCCCGCTCACACCTATGCCGATCTGGTTCAACAGGCCAAGGCAGCGGGCTGGTATGAGCCCAACAAATCTTTTCTGCGTGGCGGAATCTGGAAAAACTTTTTTTCGCGTTACCCTGAATCCAACTGGATGCACAAGCGCATGCTCGGCCTTTCCGCACGTTACGCGCGGCTGCCGGCAAGCCAGCGCACGGATGCCATGCAGCAATGCCTGTACGCTTCCCAGGCCAACGATGCCTACTGGCACGGATTATTCGGCGGCCTGTATCTCCCCCATTTGCGACGCGCCGTCTACAATAATCTGATCGAGCTGGAAGCACTGCTCGATCAGTGCGTCCCCCGCACTGCCCGGTATCAGGAAGATATCGATCTGGATGGTATTGAAGAAATTCATCTGCAGAACGGAATCGTGCAAATCATCCTGAAACTGGATGGCAGCGCCAGTATCTGTGAACTCGACACTTACCCACTCAAACACAATTTTGCTGACACACTCACTCGCCAGACGGAACATTACTACCGTAAAATCCGGCTGAATTCCGGGGAAAATTCGACACATGACCAATCAGGGATCGCTTCGGCACATGATCGGGTCAGCTTCAAACATAAAATCGGTCATGCTGATCTCGAACCGGATCCGCATGCGCAATCTCTCTTCATCGACCGCCTGAACGGTGAATCATTACACTACCAGTTGCAACCCTCAACCCGGGAGGATGAAATCATTTTCCAGGCAGTGGCAGGCGCCGGGCTGATACACAAATACTTTCGGATTTCCGCCAACCGGTTGCTGGTAACGTATGAATGCACAAATGAAGTAGCAGGGCATATGCAGACGGAAATCAATCTGGCCATGCCCAGTTGTGACGGACCGGGGGGACGTTATGTCAGAGATCGTATCGCTCTGTCCGGCTTCGGGAGCGCCATCGAACTCGGCGATCTGACTGCACTCACGCTGGAAGATGACACACTGGGCGGCAATCTGTCACTCAAAATCAGCTCTGCAGCAACATTCCACGCCTGCCCTCATTTCACGGTTTCACAGTCGGAAGGCGGGTTTGAGAAAATCATGCAGGCGGCCAAACTGACATTGACCTGGCCGGTAACTACCCGCGAGCAACGCATCACCTTGCAATTCGACAAAAAAAGGTAAACATCCACCACCGGAGGTCATCTTCTCTCCCCGTCTTTATCCGGCAGGTGCTTTTCCCGCAGAACTTCTGCCGGATCCGCTGCGGAGGTCGAAAAACCGAATAAAGCGATATCAAGGGAACAGCACCATGTCAGAAGAATCCAGTCGTCTCGGACAATGTGATGAAGGCAAAGCCTCATGGAAGAAATGGGGGCCTTACCTGAGCGAGCGACAATGGGGCACGGTGCGAGAGGATTACAGCGACAATGGCGATGTCTGGAACCACTTCCCTCATTCCCAGTCAGGCGCACGTGCTTACCGCTGGGGGGAAGATGGTCTGGCAGGCATCAGCGATGACCATCAGCTGCTTTGTTTCGCACTGACATTGTGGAACGGGCACGACCCGGTGCTGAAAGAACGCCTGTTTGGCGTGACCAATCTGCAGGGCAACCACGGTGAAGACGTCAAGGAATATTATTTTTACCTGGATGCCACTCCCACCCACAGCTATCTGCAATACCTCTACAAATATCCGCAGGCCGCTTATCCCTACGAAGATCTGGTTACTACCAGCGAACGGCGTTCACGGCAGGAAGCGGAGTACGAGTTGCTGGATACCGGGATTTTCGATGAAAACCGGTATTTCGATATTTTTGTAGAATATGCCAAGGCTGATCCGGAAGATATTCTGATCCGGATCAGTGCTGTCAACCGTGGCCCTGAAACGGCAGATTTGCGAATACTGCCGACACTCTGGTTTCGTAATACCTGGTCGTGGGCGCCGGGTTTGGCCAAACCGGCGTTGTATCAGGAAGAAAACCAGGACGATTGCCGGATCATCCGTACTCAGCAAAACGAATCGGGAGATTACCGGCTGTATTGCGCGGATGCACCGACTCTGTTGTTCTGTGAAAACGAAACCAACACCTGTCGACTCTTTCATACAGACAACGCGAGCTCCTACACCAAAGACGGTATCAATAATCATATCGTCTGCGGCCAGAAAGATGCCGTCAACCCTGCTAACCACGGTACCAAAGCGGCGGCAGACTATGCCCTGAATATTCCTCCCGGAGAAACTCGCGTGCTCAGATTGCGCCTGCGCCGCGCTGAATCCTCCGCTCCCGCTACAGACAAAATTTTTGCCGGCTTCGATACGCTTATCGATCAGCGAAAAAAGGAAGCAGATGATTTTTACGCCTCCCTGTCCGGCGGCAGATTGAACAAGGAACAGCAGCGTATTCTGCGGCAGGCACTGGCTGGCATGATATGGACCAAACAATATTACGAGTTCGATGTGAAACGCTGGCTGAACGAGCACCCCCGACACAATGCACGCGATGCCGGCTGGGCGCACATGAAATGCCGGGATATCATTTCCATGCCGGATAAATGGGAATATCCATGGTTTGCTGTTTGGGATACGGCTTTCCACACTCTGCCGCTGGCGATGATAGACCCTGCCTTTGCCAAACAGCAGCTCGGCCTGTTCCTGGAAAACCGCTACCAGCACTCGAATGGGCAGATTCCGGCCTACGAGTGGAATTTCAGTGATGTAAATCCGCCAGTGCATGCCTGGGCTGTCTATATGGTTTATCAGGTGTGTCAGGATTACCATGACCAGAACGATCTGTCATTTCTGAAATCTGCCTTTGCCAGCCTGGAGCGGAATTTCAGCTGGTGGGAAACACATCGCGAACCGGACAAGAATGTATATGAAGGTGGATTCCTGGGTCTGGACAACATCGGTGTATTCGATCGCAGCATCGAACTGCCGACTGGTGGTCATCTGGAACAATCGGATGCTACTGCCTGGATGACCCTGTTCTCGCAGAATATGCTGCAGATCGCACTGGAACTGAGCCTCCATGATCCGGATTACGAACAGAGAGTACTTTCCTATTTGAATCGCTTCATGGCAACCGCTGCAGCCATGCAGGATATCAGCGATGAACATCGGGATATGTGGGACGACGAGGATGGCTTTTTCTACAATGTTCTGCGTTTTCCGGACGGTCACTCGACCCGCATCAAGGTACGCTCGCTGGTCGGGCTGCTGCCTTTATGTGCCGTGACAGTCATCGAACGAACCACACTGGACAAACTGCCACTGGTGGCAGAACATTTTGAGAATCTGGTCCGGCGCAGGCAATTCCTGGCTGATCACATCTTTTGTCCGACCACACCCGGAATCGAAGGCCGTCGCCTGCTGGCCATCGTAGATGAAGAGAAGCTACGCCGCATTTTGTCAAAAATGCTCGATGAACAGGAATTTCTGAGTCCTTACGGAATCCGGTCACTTTCCAGATACCATCTGGAACATCCTTACCAGTTTCACTGGAACGGACAGACTTTCACCGCAGACTACCAGCCGGGTGAATCCACTTCAAACATGTTTGGAGGCAATTCCAACTGGCGCGGTCCCGTCTGGGTGCCGATCAATATCCTGATCATTCGCGCGTTACTAACGCTATACGCCTACTATGGAGAAGATTTCCAGATGGAATGCCCCACTGGCTCAGGCAAACAATACAATCTGTTTCGGATTGCCAGAATGATTGCCGGACGATTACTCCATATCTTCCTGCCGGATGAACAAGGCAGGCGGCCAGTTTTTGGTAGCACAGAGAAATTTCAGACCGATCCCCACTGGCGGGACAATCTGCTGTTTTATGAATATTTTCACGGCGAAAACGGCTCCGGGCTGGGAGCCAGTCACCAAACCGGCTGGACAGGCGCATTGGCCGCCCTGCTCACGATATTTGGCTCTCTGGAGCAGGAAGAGCTGACAGAACTGGGTATGCAGGAAATCTCGGCCATCCTGGCGGGAAATAACGGTATCTGATGCCATTCAGCCAATCAATCTTTTCCTGCTGTCCAAAATGGCTTTCATCAAAATATAAGCAATCACAAAAGAAATATGCCTGGCAACTATGATTCGTACGAATGAACGCTGAATCTCACGTTCCCGTTCAAACAGCCATTGGCAGCATAAACAGCTTCGCACGCGGCAAGTTACCGTTAAAATAATCATCATTCCGCGTTCTGATACGGCGTTTACAGTCCCACGATTGGAGTTCAAAAATGTCCCTTGCCGAGTTTCGTGCCCAGTATCTGGTGCGCTTCTGGTCTCCCATTCCAGCACTGCTGGCGCTGGGAGTGGCTTCTGCTTATTACTTCGCCATTACCGGTACTTTCTGGGCCGTCACCGGCGAATTCACCCGCTGGGGCGGGCATATTGCCGCGCTGCTCGGCTTCTCCCCGCAGCAATGGAGTTATTTTCAACTGATCGGCCTGAACGGCTCTCCACTCGAACGCATCGATGGCGTCATGATCATCGGCATGTTTGCCGGTGCGTTATGTGCTGCGCTGTGGGCTGGCAATGTGCAACTGCGCTGGCCGACCAGCCGGCGCCGGCTGGCGCAGGGACTGATCGGCGGAATCATCGCCGGCTTTGGCGCACGCCTGGCGATGGGCTGCAACCTGGCGGCCTTCTTCACCGGTATCCCCATGTTCTCACTGCACGCCTGGGCCTTCATGCTGACCACGGTAATCGGTGCCTGGATTGGCGTAAAACTCTGCCTGTTACCATTTCTGCGCACACCACTGCGTCTGGATACGGCACCCAGCTCACTATTCGCTGATACTGCCAGCCTGGCGCGACGTGCCCGCCTGCAAAATCGCCTTGGTCTGCTGATTGCCGTACTGGTGCTGGGTTTTGCTGCCTGGCGCTTTGAGACATCGCTGGTTCTGGGCCTGGCAGTACTGTTCGGGGTGTTTTTCGGAGCAGTGATCGAACGCGGGCAAATCTGTTTTACCAGTGCTGCGCGTGATTTGTGGACTACCGGGCGCACCCGCATCGCCTACGGTATTCTGTTAGGCATGGTGGTAGCCTGCCTCGGTACCTTCGGTGCAATTGCCCTGGGCGCAACACCCAAAATCTTCTGGATGGGCCCCAATGCAGCCCTCGGTGGATTGCTGTTCGGTATCGGTATCGTGCTGGCCGGTGGTTGCGAAACCGGCTGGATGTACCGGGCGATGGAAGGCCAGGTACATTTCTGGATAGTTGGTATCGGCAACGTCATCGGTGGCACGCTGGTAGCCATCTTCTGGGATGAGCTGGGCGGTGCACTGGCCCTGCCCTATCCGAAAATCAATCTGCTGGAGTACCTGGGAGCAGGCACCGGCCTGTTACTCAGTCTGGCCGGCCTGATGCTGGCGATGCTGCTGGTATACCTCAACGCCCGACGTTTTGCTGTCAGAGAAGGCCTTGCACGATGAATCATAATCATCAACCGGATTTATCACTGGATTTGCGGGGTGAACATTGCCCGTACAACGCCATTGCCACCCTTGAAGCCCTGGCCGATATGACGGCCGGCCAGGTGCTGGAAGTCATCACCGACTGTGCCCAGTCAGTCAACGGTATCCCTGAAGATGCGCGCGCCAAAGGTTATGACTGCCTGGCAGTAGAACAGCACGGACCGCTGTTTCGCTTTCTGATCCGCGTGCCCGGTTAATCACTCACACGTGGTACGGATCAGAAAATCAGGATAAATACCGTTCACCCGGCACAAATCGTACCTCGATCAACTACACAGCCCGGATCAATCAGCCGGTCCGTGCCGGGATAGATGTAATTTATCCACTGCCTGCATCACCAGAGAATAAACCGCAGGCACCACCACCAGTGTCAGCAATGTCGAGGAAATCATGCCGCCGATCACCGCGATGGAAAGTGGACGATTGGTTTCGGCACCGGCACCCAACCCCATCGCTGCAGGCAGCAACGCCAGAATGACGGTCAGTGAGGTCATCAATACTGGCCTCAACCGAACCGGACAGGCTTCTCTCAGTGCGTCATCCACAGATTTACCCTGTTCACGCAGTTGATTGGTCAAGTCGATCAGCAGAATCGAGTTTTTTGCCACCAGACCGATGAGCAGCACCAGACCGATCATGGAAAATATGTTGAGCGAGTTCCCCGTCAGCCACAAGGCAAAAATACCGCCGATGATTGCCAACGGCTGCGCCACCATGACGATGAGCGGCTGCAAAAAGGAATTGAACTGGCTGGCCAGTACCATGTAGAGCAGAATCAGTGCAAGTGTAAAAATGAACAGTGTATTTGTCATCGTTTTGGCCAGCTCTTCCGCCTGCCCGGTCATTTTCACCGTATAACCCACTGGCATGAACTCGGCGGCCTGCTGAAATACCATATCAGTCGCATTGCCCAGCGAGAATGCCGGGTTGGCATAGAACATTGCCGCATATTGCAGGTCGAATCGTCCGATTACTGCAGCACCGAGGTTATCACGGAATTTAGCAACCGTATCCAGCCTCACCAGCTCATTTCCGGCGCTTCTCAAATAAACTTTTTTCAGATCTTCGAGCTGATTGAACCGGCTTTCCTTACCCTTGATTCTGATCTGGTAACGTTGCCCATCCCCTGGTTCATCACTGAACCGGGCCACATCCACTCCGCCGGTAAACATATTGATTGCCATGGCGACATCAGTAGCCGAGATACCGAGACTGGCGGCTCGTGTCCGATCCAGATCCACTACCAGTTGCGGCAAATCGAGGTCGAGATCCAGATCCACCTTACCCATTCCTGGTATTTCACCGAGCCGCCGCTGCATTTCCTTGGCCAGTCGACCCACTTCCTGCAGATTGGGACCGGTCAGATTGAACTGCAATTTCTCCGGGCGCTGGCCGCGCACGATGGCGACCGGTGCAGGAAATGCCCGTACACCCGGGATTTTGTCGAAACGTTCCCTCAATTCGCGAATCAGCATTTTCTGGGTCATGGTACGATCATTGCGGTCATACAGGCGGACATTGACGAATCCTCTGTTCACCTGGCCATCCTGCCCAGCTCCGACCATGCCAAGATAACTGATCACTTCCGAAGGATAGGAAGCCAGTACACCTTCGATCAACTTGAGACGGGAATCGGTATAGTCGATACTTGAACCCAGCGGTGTTCTGAAAGTAATCATGAATACCCCCTCATCGGCCTCCGGGGAGAGCTCCTTTTCCACCTTGCCAAAAAAGAAACTGCTGCTCAGTACCGTAAGGGTAGTAATCAGGATGACCTTCCAGCGATGTTGGATGGAAAACTCGAGCAACGAGCCATATATCCGATCCATGCGATGAAACCAGTTATCCAACCAGTGATAGAGGCGCCCGTGTTTACGATCGACTCGCAAATAACGCGAGCAAAGCATCGGCGTCAGTGTCAGGGAAACCAGCAGGGAAATCAACACACCAAACGTGACGACCACCGCAAACGATTTGAAAAATTTGCCGATGATGCCATCCATGAAAATGACCGGTGCAAATATGCAAACCAGTGACAGTGTGGCCGCAATCACGGCAAATACCACTTCATGGCTGCCTCTGACCGACGCAGCCGCCGTATCCACCTTGCCATACCTGGCCTGATCCCGGCTCATGTGCCGGAAAATACTTTCCAGCACGACGATGGCATCATCCACCACCACCCCGATCAGCAACAGCAATGCCAGCAATGTCATGGTATTGAAGGTGAATCCTGAGAAATACATCACCGCAACCGCTCCCAGCAGCGATACTGGAATGGCTGTCGCAATGATCAGCGTAGATCGGACCGAACGCAGGAACAGCCAGACGATCAGCGCAGCCAGTAACGTCCCCTCGATCAGGTGTTCCTGCAGTGAATTCACCAGTTCCTTGATAAAAATCGCATCACTGGTGGAAACACCGATACGCATTCCGGGTGGCAGGCTGGGAACGATATCTTCTTTCAACCTGCGTTCAACTTCCTCGATGATGGCCACTGTGTTGGCATTCGAAACCTTGACGATTCCCACTCCCAGCGAAGGTTGGCCATTAAAGCGTGCCACCTGGCGATAATCAGCCAGCTCATCTTCGATCTCTGCAATTTCCTTCAGCCGGATCGGAGCACCATCACGATAAGCCACGATCAGGTTACTCATATCCTTTAAATTATGGAATTCCAGATCGAGCTTGATCAGCCTTTCTGTATTCCTGCCCACCAGAAAACCACCCGGCAACTGGATGTGCTCGCGTCGGAAAGCACTGATGACATCACTGGCAGCCAGATTATAGGAGGCCATGCGCTCGGGCAGGATATTGACACGTATGGTGCGATCACGGCGTCCGCCAAGACGAACCTCACCGACACCATCGATCGTTTCCAGTTTTTTCTTGATGACGTTGAAACCATACAGATTGAGCTGCTGCAGGGTACGATCCCCCTGCAGTGACAACCACATCACCGGCTGCGCGTTGGTTTCGATCTTGCGCACGACCGGCGGATCAGTATCATCCGGCAATCGCCGCAGAACCTGGCTGATATTCGCCTGCACCTCGTTATAGGCAACATCGATATTCTTGTCCAGACTGAAGGTAATGGTGGTGACCGAAACACTCGGTGAAGAGCTGGATTGCACATGCTCGATGCCGGGAATGGTATTGATTGCCGTCTCGATGATGCTGGTAATACTGGCATCGACGATATCGGGATTGGCTCCGATCAGAGTCGTCGTTACCGAAATCATGGGAAATTCGATATATGGCCAGCGGTCCACACCGATACGCTGATAACTGATTACGCCCAGCAATACCAATAACCCGGAAACCATCCACGCCAGTACATGGCGTTTGATCGACAGCTCCGGCAGTGTCATGAATCAGCCTGCACTGACATTTCTTTTTGTACAGAAATTCTGGCACCATCCGTCAGAAAAGCGGCACCATCGAGCACGATCTGCTCACCCGCCTGTATACCATCAATGATTTCGACCATGCCATCCTGCCTCAATCCGGTACGCACCACCCGCTGATGAGCTTGTGCCTGATCCTGGCTGATGGCATACACCACTTCGCCTGCCGGTCTCAATACTACGCTCTGCTCCGGCACTACCACCACATTCTCGCGCACACCGAGCACGACCACGCCACTGACACTGGCACCCGTATGCCAACCAGGCTGATCCTCCACGTCAGCCAGTACGTCTATCGCCCGGTTACCTGCACCGATGGCAGGCTTCAATTCTCTGATGCGAGAAACGATCTCGACACTGGAAGTAGGCGTATTCAACCGAACTTCCAGACCCGGCCTGATAGATGAGGCAATGCTTTCGGGAAATGGCAAATGAGCACGCAAACGCTGATTGCTGATGATCTGGAACAATGGATCACCCACCTTGACATAATCTCCCTCAGCAACCAGCCGGGATTCAACCGTTCCATCCACAGGGGAAAGCAGGCGTGTCTTGGATTGATTATGTTCAATCGAGGCCAACCGGGATTTGGCACCTTCCAGCTGCCGGCGTAAAGCAATTTCCTGGGTCTTGACATCATCCAGCACGATCTGGGAAATGAAATTCCGCTCGACCAGCCGGGCATTACGCTCAACCGAACGTTGCTGGTTTTCCAACAGAGCTTCCAGCCGGGCGACTTCACTGAGTGCTTCCCGTCGCTGCAACTGGTAATCGATCGGGTTCAGCAAAGCAATTTCCTGCCCTTTCTTCACATGCTGACCTTGACGCACCAGCACCTTGAGTACCCGCCCGGAAACTTCCGCTGCAACGGTCGGATCCATCATCCCCTCCAGCGAGCCAATGGTTTCTTCACGTACTTCCATCGAGATCTGTTCAGCGGTAATCACACTGACCGAGGGCGGGCTGGCGACTTTTACCGTCTCCTCCTGCTTGCCGCAGGCAGATAGCAATAGCACCAGAGCCATGCACAGCAATTTTCCTGCTCTATTCAACATCAAGTCGACCCTCTCCTTGCAATACACATGAACAAATCGGCAACCCGGAGCGTTCTACCGGACCAAGATAAATAACTGGAGATATTATCAAAATATGTCTTCCATCTGCTTAAAAACAAGTAAATGTTCTACCCGCTGTTTCGACAGATAAATCAGAATCAGGAAATGGAACCGGAAGGATGGGAAAAAAGAAACGATTGGGCTGGAACGGGGCAAGCCGGAAAGAATAAAATGCACCCTGGAGAAGACTTCCTGCTGCAAGACCTTTTGTTGCGGATTTTTTACTACTGATATTCCCGCCAGTCAGGCAAAACTGGCAGAGATGATACTTAGATAAAAGAAACTGCGCAGCGATACAACTTCTGCGCAGTTTTTCAGTGCAATCAATGTACAGCCGGTGAAAAGTATGCTGAAACCACAATCAACGAAGCCAGTACCGTCATAATCAATACGACGGCAACCATCATTTTCCTAAAGGTTTCAGTATCACTACCTTTTACTACTTCGCTCATTTTCATTACTCCTTTTCGTTTAAACCCGGGAAAATCATGCACCCGATCGGCTCACATTTCATTGATTTATGTCAATAAATGTATTAGAAACAAAACAGGAATAACCCTGGTTCCGGAAGCTTTTTAGATGACCAGGTAAACAGGAAATGGAGGATAGCGTGATTTATGCTACCGTCCTGAACATCGTCAGATACAGTACAGATTGATGTGTCCTCACCATAATTACGCGACAACGGCTGCGTCGATCAGAGCTGTGATAAAGCAGGCTGAAGCACCGGTACCCGGGGATCAGCCGGGTACGAATGTATCGTGATGGTTCGCCCTTACAATGGAGCCACTACGCCAGCAAACCTGAGTAGATCGGCCATCCTGAAAGTGCCTTCCACTGCACTCGGCAATGTGGGTATCCATCGCGGATCCTGCCGCAGGTAAGACATGGAATCTCCCTGCAACAAGCCAAGAAACACCTCGGCGATGATACGTCCACCCACCGGCCCCAGCCGTTCCCCGTTCTCTTTCACCTCCGCCTCACGCAAAATGTAAAACCAGAGTGGCGTGCGCTGGTGCAGTTTAAAATCAACCAGATCGGCAAGGTCAGTGGTATTCAGTATCGGCAGATTCATCGCTTTTGCCACGCTTTGCCCGGAAGGCAGACTGAAAGTCAATCCTCTGAGCAGATTGAGCTGTGCGAGAGATTGGATATCTCCACGCACAGCCGGCAAATCGAACAGGGTGGTAGAAAGTTTGGTGTCGATTTTTTTACTTGGGCGCACTTTGCCATCGCCAAAATCAAAGAATGTCTGCCAGTCGATGAAACGGGATGGCGCACGTTTTCCCCCACGCAAATCATCAGGGTCAGGCTCGTCTGCCAGATTATCGTTGAAGATCAGTCGAAAAATTTGCGAATTGATATCGGAAGGTATCGGCCCGAAATTGGAGCGATATGAGGGGCGAACCTGCGAATGGCCGAAACGATAAGCAGCTGCCGAAAATTCAATCGGGATGAAGGGCTGATTGTGCCATTTATAAAATTTACGCCCGTTGATCAGGATATTGTCAACCAGCGGCTTGCCAACGGTTCTTACCAGATACTCATGTATGATGATCCACTGGTAATGCCAGCGCACCAGCCTTTGGGCTTCAGTAAACACTTCATCCAGGTCTGTCAGGCTGGATTGTGCTTTCACATAATCCACTACTGCATTGTGAAAACGCAGCATGGCAAGGTGTAATTGGGAAACCATCAGATTCTCGTCATTGCGTGGATCACCCAGCAACGCCGTTCCCTGACTGTTGCGCGGCAAATCATAACGTACGAAGCCGCCTGCAGACACTGCAGCTGCACCGGATATCTCCTCAACATAGAACTTGATGCCTTCTCCATCAGCACTCTGGTCGTATAAATAAGGTGAGGCACTTGGCCCGGAACCATACATACTGTCGAGTTCAAACAGGGGCCGGCGGAAATTGCGGATGGATTCCGGATCTGACTGTCTTTCCAGGTTGGAGACTGGATCAAACGTGATGTCGTGGTCGAGAAACTGGCCCAGGAAAGTCATACCGGCCACAAGATTCGGATTATTCGGGTTAATGAGGCTCAACGCGGGATCAATGATCAGATCGCGGGCAAGATTGGGGTTGACAGCAATGTCTGTATCTTCTTTGGCATCCATGATACCGCCCTTCCTGCCGAGCTCTTTCAGAGCTTCCCTGATTTGCCGGGTATCCTGCGCAAAAGGTGGAAGGGAAGGAAACATCCGGCCGAATTTACCTTGGTCATAGGAGATGGATTTCGGAGGGTTATACCCGCCGGATTTATTCGAGCCATGCCATGTCATTTTTTATTCATTCTCCAGTTGAGTCATTGGTCGGTGGAAAAAGATCAGACCGTTTGACAGAATCTCCCGATTGAATCTTTCATACGATCCCTTGTATATTTGAGAGTACCTGATCCCGGAAACAGTCATGCGTGCATAGTCAGCAATGCCGGAGAGTACTCTATTGCCTCCCCACATCTCTGTCATCGGGCCACTCATGCTTCGCACATATTGCTGATAGTGCATCGACACGATGTACGGCGGGAAGCATAGCCACATCAGCAATGTTGCTCTGTGACCAATCTCACAACGGTTACTTGTATTCAGACGTTAGGCAGGGGCTACTAAAGTGCCGAAAGTGACTGCACAGAGATACTGGAAATTTCCCGGCATGACGAAAGAGGGATTGGTAATACGGATTGCGCAGTCTGGAGACAGCCGACTCTTTGAAACGGAGGTAATGAACTAAAAAGACGGGAAAAACCGGGAATGTAGGTGTATTCAGTTCTCCTGGCCAGCTTTACTTTTCGACAAGGCCGTAAACAACGCCGGAATGGTCTTTTTTTCCTGCCTGTATGTCAGGAACAGAGATTGGATTTCTGGCTGCTTGGGCGTTGTCGACTGTGTCGAATTAGCCTGTGGCACGTAAGGCTGGGTAAAGATGGGGTCGCTGTATTTTTGCGTTCCCCCTCGGCGAGAACCGGAGTATTTCTGGGATGATGGCAGTTTCCTGTGTTTCTCACTTCTGCTTTTCTCACTCCCATTTTCCATCGGCTTATTACCGTAGCGGGAGTTACCGGCCGACATCCGGTTTTTCCGATCTGGCAGGCTGCGAGCAAACTGTTCCGCATCAAAACCGGCAATCTGTTCTGTTTCCAGTTTGGCGTTCAGCAGTTTTTCGATATTGGCCAGCAGTTCTTTTTCATGTTCGCTAACCAGAGAAATAGCCTTTCCTTTACTACCGGCCCGGCCGGTACGTCCGATCCGATGGACATAATCTTCCGGGTTACCAGGTAATTCATAATTGATGACATGTGACAGCTTTTCAATGTCGATACCGCGCGCGGCGACATCGGTAGCAACCAGTATTTGCACGTCACCATGCTTGAATTCAGCGAGTGCCTGTGTACGCTGCTGCTGATTCCTGTCGCCGTGAATGGCAACCGCCGAAATTTCGTGGCGGGAAAGCATCTGCGCCAGATGGGAAGCACCATGTTTCGTTTTGACGAAAATAAGTGCCTGTTTCAGGTTCTGCTGTCGGATGAGGTGTAGCAGCAAGGCAAATTTGCTATCTGGCTTTACCCAGTGAATGACATGTGAAATAGATTCATTCACTGTATTTTGTACCGCTGCTTCGATTCGGACCGGCTGCTTCAGCAGGCTGTCGGCAAGTTTCCTGATTTCACCGGAGAATGTTGCAGAAAACATCAGGCTTTGCCGTTGTGGAGGTAACAGCGCCATCACCCGCTTGATGTCCGGCAGAAAACCCATATCCAACATACGATCAGCTTCATCTAGTACCAGAATTTCGGTTTTGGAAAAATTGACTGCTTTTTGTTCGACCAGATCCAACAGGCGACCGGGAGTAGCCACCAGTATCTCCACCCCGGCCTGCAGCGCTGCGATTTGGGGCTCGATATTGATACCACCAAAAACGACAGCCGTTCTCAGGGCAAGATATTTTCCATATTTCCTGACACTTTCGTCGATCTGCATCGCCAGTTCACGAGTCGGTGCCATGATCAGGGCACGAACAGGATGCCGGGCAGGAGACACACTCGTATTGGCGTATGCTTGCAGACGGTACAGCAGCGGCAATGTAAAGCCGGCTGTCTTACCGGTACCTGTTTGCGCACTGGCCATCACATCCTTACCAGCCAGAATCGAAGGAATGACCTGGGCTTGGATCGGAGTGGGATTCACATACCCTTCATCATTAACTGCATGGAGAATTTCACTGGACAAGCCCAGTTGGGCAAACGTCACATCATTACTCATAGTCTATTTTTACAACAAGTAGAAACACAAAAATCTACAGGCATTACTCCCACAGCACAAATGAGTTGAGCCCTGAATCATCATCAATCTTCAACAATCTGTTTGAAGATAACCCGTAAACCGCAGCTACTCGTAATCCAGAAAGTAGAAATCACACTCATTTCCTGCTCAAAATCACTTTGAGACTGATTCCATTGGTTTTAAGCCATTTGAGCAAACCATTCATTCTGTTAAAGGCATTCAGAAATACAGGTGCTCCACTAATAGCAACGGCATCCACCAGACAATACCAGGCAGAGACCCCACTCGGCGGATTGCCTTGTGTCAACTCGAATATTGGTTCAAGCGTTGCCCACTGCCAGGTTCCGGCGGCGGTACCAATCAGTTCCAGCCAGGTTGTAATGAAGAACGCAGCCAGATACACCATTGGCGATCTGCCTTTGAATAGATAAATCAGGAATACCACATACAGCAATGCGCCTACCTGATCACCATGTTCAGGTAACCCGCTAATACCCCATGCTGACCACAAACCACAGGAAATCACCACGAAAGCTGCAATCTTCCGTGCATGTTGGAGGAAAAAACCGGATCGGGCCAATGCCACTGCAGTCAAATAAACCATGCCATGGCCTGGTGGTACGTAGAGCGGCACATTTTCCAGGCGGTAGGTATATCCTCCCATATAAATGGATGCAAAATGCTCGCCTGCTGTTGCAAAAGCAACAGCAATCACCACCTGCATCCTTATTTCTCGGTTTTCACCACGAAGTAACGCAACCAGGAAAATCCAGGCAATGACACCCAGCACGTTCTGAAGCAGCAGCGTCCCATGCGCATCGATTACAAGACTGACTGCAACACAGAAGAAGGTAAATGCTGCAATGAAATAATCACGTTTCCTGTGAGCCGGATTCCCGGTCACTTCCGGGAATCTATGAAATATGTTCAACATATTCTAAAAATAAAAAAACCGCCTCTTCCGACGGTTGAAAACAGCAACTCCCGGTATATTTTGTCTGCCAGGCCGGAAACAAATATAAGCAGATAGACAGTAAAGTACACAAATTCCGAATGCCTGTTGGTCTGCCCGGACAATGTCCGAGGTATTCATGGATATTAAAAAATCAATTCGGGCTCATTCCGGAAAAGCCGATGACTACTCCTCCGGAACAAACCTCATAATCAAACCGTCAGGAAAAAAATCACTATTTTCCTTTTTTGGCGGGTTTGGCACTAGCCTGGAATTCATCATGGAATTTGAATTTCGGCTCTCCTTCAAATACGCCTTCCAGTTTGTAATGTTCATGCATGGCTTTGACTTCCTTGACCATTTCATCAAACTTGAAGGTGTATTTCGCATCCACTTCCGGTGTAAACGGGGTGTAAGGCGCTTTGGCTCCCTTCCACGGTGAACCTTCGTAGTTCAGATGGCACGCACTGCAGCGTTCTTCAAAGTGGAAGTCCTGTCCTTTCTTTGCCAGATCTTTGCGAGGCGTTTTCTTGCCCGATTTCTCAAAGGCCTGTCCGCTCTTACGATGATCTCCCCGGAAGTTACGTCCAGGTCCATGGCAGGATTCACAGCCTACACCCGTCAGCATCGGTTTGGGCGATTCGATCGTATAGCCCCCTTTCTGACCAAATCCATCCACGTGACAACCTACGCAGTCTTTGTCCTGGGTGTAGTCCTTGGCCGGATCCAGTTTGGCCTTCTGTTTGGCTTCTTTCTTGACATTGGGCTTGAGCGATTCCATCGCTTTGGCATGCGCTGTGTCTTTCCACGATTGCGCCTGGGCTTTGTGACAGGAACTGCATTTCTTGCGGCCTTCAAACGGGGCGTCTGCTGCCAGACTTTGTCCACTCGTCAGTGTGAACAAAGCTGCAGCAACCAGCCCGCAGGCTATCATTATTTTCATGGTCTCTCCTCTCATTGATGTTTGAACACGGGTTACATTTCGTTTTCCCAGTTCGTCATTGTACCTGATCGACCGAAACGGTTGAATCCGTCGTTTCATTAGAGTCTTTTCCCGACTGCAAAGTATTGTGCGCCGGTGCTTTTGCTGTCAGATGATATACCCAGTATCCGCCTTGCTGGTAGATCAGTCGCGGTGAGGTGCGTTCCACCGGCGATGGCTGGCTGGTAAACGGCAGCAGTTTCGCCAGCAGGGTGTCATAGCTTGCTTCGTCGATCAGGAAGAAAGCACGGATGAGTTCGTCCGACAGTGATTGCAGGGTGTAGGTGTAGTAACCGCGGGTACGCATTTCGGTCTTCAGGTGGCTGATCATGCCATGCAGGTTGCCGGTCATGCGGTAGTGCTTGTAGGCAATGCCGAATTTGTCCGGGTACATCAGGCCGAGTTTGTACAGGTCGCTGACGTGTACGATGAGGTAGGTGTCCCGCGTGCCGGCAAGTTGTCGCAGGTCGTCCAGTCCGTTTGCCGGCGGATTCACCAGGCTTTGTGCAAAGCGCATGAACAATTCCTGTTCCTGTGGGTCAGCCGGGGTGCCAGCCTGCTGGTTTTCATACGCGCGAATGGCTTGTTCATGGGGCTGCCATTCCAGCGGGATGATCAGGGGTTCGTGTAACGGGGTATGAAACAGTACATCCCGTCCGGTGAGCAGGGCCAGTTGGCGTGAGGTGTCCCACCAGCCCAGCAGCAGGGCATCACGGGAGGCGTGTTTGTCGATCGCAGCTGCAAGAGCACTCAGTTCGGATGCTTTCTGGTCCAGTGCCAGGAGGGGTTCTCTCGTCTGGTTCTTCCAGTTGAGCAGTACTTGCGGTTGATTTGCGCGCTGGCCAAACCAGGCTTGTGCAACCGGTTGTTCAGTACCTTCGACATGGATGTCGTACTGGCTGATAGTGAGATCAGGCCAGGTGTCCAGTTCCAGTTCGGGAAATTCACTGACATTGCCAGTGGTTACCTGTTGATAACGATACGGCGCTGTGTCCGGAGTCAGTACCAGCCAGGTATACCAGGTCAGTAAAACCAAACCTCCCGTCACCAGTAATATCCCCAGTGACGGGAGGAGTCGGCCGGACCAGCGTGTCTGTGCACGCCGGTCGGTTGTCAGTGCGGTCAAGCTCGGGTCTGCTTACGCTTGCGCCAGCCGATCAGAGCAAGGGCTCCTGCCAGCAACATACCACCACCCAGGCCTCCCAGGGAGATTTTCTCTCCGGTTCCCTTGAGGTCGAGCAGACTGGTCTGCTTGCCTTCCAGTTTGTTTACACGGGCCTGCAGGGCTGACAGTTCCTGCATTTTGGTGTATTCGTCCTGGATTTCAACATAGGCACGGTTCATCGGACCCCAGCCTTCAGTGTAGGTCCAGCCACCCGGATTGACGTGAGCCAGTCCAACGTGCATCTTGGCCAGGTTGTTTTCTGCCATTTCCAGAACTTTCAGTTCGAGTGAGGCAGGGTTGTTGCCTTTCGACCAGAACAGCTGGGTGAAGATACCAAATCCAGGTTTCTCCGGTTCCGGCGGATTCGGACGGTTGGTCTTCTGTCCGGTCAGGGTGCCGTCTTCATACATTTTGTGTACGATTGCGTTCGCTTCCTGGTATTTGGCCAGCCCTTCCAGGGTGCCTTTGTCCATCAGATCCAGGTAGGAGCGGGCAAACCGTTCCGAGTGACACTGGGTGCAGGTCAGTACCCAGGAGTCCAGACGGGCTTCCGACCAGTCGCTGGTGATATTCTCTGCAATGCCCGGAACGAACGGGTAGTTCGCCCAGCGAGTCTTGCGGGTGATGTTGTGGGTGTATTCTCCTTCGTATTCCATGTGGCAGGCTGCACAGGTCGGTGCATTCTGTCCACCTTTGGAGAAGGCGTCCTTGAGACGGACTTCCCAGTTCCATTTGTCACGGTTCATTTCGGCAAGTTTGCCATGCTTGGACATGGTGTACGCTTCCCAGTTGTTGTGATCCACCCCGCTGTGGCAGGTGGCACAGGCTTCCGGTTTGCGCGATTCTGCCGCCGAGAATTCATGACGGGTATGACAGTTGTCACATTTGTTCTGGTTGGTGTGACACATGGTGCAGCCTTCGGCAACTTCACGTTGCGGCATCGCCGCCCAGACAGTGGTCTCGATGTTGGCGGTGTAGTCCAGTGCGTGGGAGGGGCGTCCGGCAGGCCATTGGTCGTTCGGCCAGACCATGGTGTCCCGTTCCGATTCACGTTCGGCAAATTCTCTTAAGTGACAAGTTCCGCAGGTGTCCGCCGTCGGCATGCGGATGTCTTTGGTGTGATCTACCTTGTCTTTTTTGTTGATGTCAGCGTGACAGTCAATACAGCCTACTTCCTTGAGGGTTTCTTTTTCACCAAGCTTGCCCATCGAGCGCAGGTTGTTTTCAACTTCTTCCAGCTTCCCTTTCTTGTAATACAGCGGGTCATCCGATTTGAGATTGCGGATCTTGTCAAGATTGGCGTGGGTGCTGCGCTTCCAGGCTCTTACCCATACCGGGGTCTCGTCCGAGTGGCATTCCACGCAGTCTTTGCGTTCCGCAACTTCTTTGGGAGATACCGGTGGTTTGTAAAAAGTATTGGGATCCATGTATATACTGATCGCTATCGGCTCCCAGTAATCTCCCATCGTCCCTTTCCCCGCTCCATGCGCCGGGTCCTTGTAACGCTTGACCAGCGCTTCATACGTCTCTTTCGGGGTCGCCTTACCTCGATCCAGCTTCAACGCATCATACGTCTCGTCCGGTACCGTCGATATGTCCGCATGAACCACCCCGCACATCATCAACCCCGCACAGAGCAATAAACCCCTCATCCACTCCCCTATTCTCATCTCTCTCCTCCGTAATCTACCTGTTCGTCGGCTTTTACCAGATACAAAACAATAACCGGTTACCCGATCCCTCTCAGGTAACCAGCTTTATCTACTCCTAATCACTTACTACTCATCTTCTCAAGACTACTTCCTCAGCAGGGCTAAGTCAAGATTTTAACAATGCTGGAAAACCAATCACGCCCCTCCAATGAATCCGTTCAGAAACTATTCCATCATTCCGTCACTTCATTCTCCGTTAAATCAGTATCCAGGTAAGCAGCGCTCTCCGATAATCTCTGTTTTTTCCGGATATTGTGAAAAGACAGCCCGGTTCCTGCCGGTATTAATCTACCCACAATCACATTTTCTTTCAAACCACGTAAATCATCCTTCTTACCCATGATGGATGCTTCGGTCAGAACCCGGGTTGTTTCCTGGAAGGAAGCCGCAGAAATAAATGAATCTGTAGAAAGCGATGCCTTGGTTATACCTAGTAGTACATATTCATAGGTGGCAGGCATCTTGTTTTCGGCGATGAGCTTCTCGTTCTCAGTAAGTACTTCTGCCCGCTCGACTTGCTCGCCCGGAATGAAACTTGAGTCACCCGCATTCATTATCTGAACTCGGCGCAGCATCTGACGAACAATCACCTCGATATGCTTATCATTGATACGCACCCCCTGTAAGCGGTAAACATCCTGTACTTCGTTACTGATATACCGGGCTAATGCCTCGACACCTTGCAACCGCAATATATCGTGGGGATCGATCGGCCCATCAACGATCACTTCTCCTTTATTTACGACTTGTCCATCATGTGCTGTCACATGCTTATCCTTGGGAATAAGATATTCATGCGCAACCCCGTCGAGATCAGTAATGACCAGTCGTTGCTTTCCTTTGGTATCCTTCCCGAAAGCAACTGTACCGGTGGCTTCTGCCAGAAAACCCACATCTTTCGGCACTCTGGCTTCAAACAGTTCAGCCACACGGGGTAAACCACCCGTAATGTCACGAGTTTTGGATGTCTCTTGAGGAATACGCGCCAGAACCTCACCGATGTTCACCTGCTGTCCGTCCCGTACCGTAATAATCGATCCGACGTGGAATGTAATACTGACAGGCTGGTCACTTCCAGGGATATTGATTTCATTGTCATTCTCATCCAGGAATTTGACAAGTGGCCGTAATCCCTTAGATTGCGCAACATTGCGCCGTTTGGGGTCGATAACCACCAGAGTTGCCAGGCCGGTTATTTCATCGATTTGCCTGACGACTGTTACGCCTTCTTCAACATTCTCAAAACGTACCTTACCCGCATATTCCGCTATGATCGGACGTTTGTGTGGTTCCCATGATGCCAGAATCTGTCCCGCCTTGATTACTTCACCATCCTGAACAAGTAATGTTGCACCATAAGGAATTTTATGCCGCTCACGTTCACGACCATTTTCATCCTGAATATAAACTTCACCACTGCGTGAAATGACTATCAGCTCATTCTGGGCATTTTTCACATAACGAATATGATGAGAGTAACGAATAACCCCGTTGGATTTACTTTCAACCTGATTAGCCACAACTGTTCTTGAAGCCGCACCACCAATATGGAAGGTCCGCATGGTCAACTGTGTACCCGGCTCACCAATCGATTGAGCAGCGATTACTCCCACCGCCTCTCCAACATTGACGAGCATTCCTCGACCCAGATCGCGCCCATAGCATTTTGCACACAACCCATATCGGGTTTCACAGGTGAGTGGTGTCCTTACTTTTACTTCATCGATACCACAAGTTTCGATCTCGTCAACCGCATCTTCATCCAGTAACATACCCGCCGCATAAATGACTGCACCAGTTTCCGGATTCACAATATCTGTCGCAGCCACACGACCCAATATACGCTCTCGTAAAGACTCAATGACATCACCACCTTCCACCAGCGCCTTCATTATTACGCCACCATCTGTATCACAATCATCTTCTGTGATAACCAGATCCTGAGTCACATCAACCAGACGACGAGTGAGGTACCCTGAATTTGCAGTCTTGAGCGCTGTATCGGCCAATCCCTTCCTTGCACCATGTGTCGAAATAAAATATTGAAGAATGTTGAGGCCTTCACGGAAATTGGCTGTAATCGGTGTTTCAATGATAGAACCATCGGGCTTCGCCATAAGACCACGCATACCGGAAAGCTGACGAATTTGTGCAGCAGATCCTCGAGCACCCGAATCCGCCATCATGTAAATTGAGTTGAATGATTCCTGAGTAACAACCTGACCATTCTTATCGGCTCTGACCTGTCCGGTTTCACGATCTGTAACCGGCTCGACACTCAGCTGATCCATCATCGCCTTAGCTACCTGATCACCGGCTCGACCCCATATATCTACAACCTTGTTGTAACGCTCTCCTTGTGTCACCAGACCGGATATATACTGATTTGCAATTTCATGCACTTCCTGCTCAGCAGCATGGATAATGTCATTTTTTTGCGATGGGGTAACAAGATCATCCAGACAGATGGAAATACCACCTCGAGTAGCATAGGAAAAACCAGAGTACATAAGCTTATCAGCAAATATAACGGTTTCCCGTAAACCACATAAACGGAAACTCGCATTGATAAGCTTCGAAATTTCCTTTTTCTTGAGTACCTTGTTGATTATGGAAAAAGGAAGCCCTGCTGGCAAAATTTCAGAAATAAGTGCTCGACCAACGGTGGTTTCATAACGTGTTATTGCTTCAACAGGCTCTTCGCCATGTGAACGAGATTTTTTTCTTTCCTTGATTCTGACGATAATTCCGGCATTCAGCTCCACAACCTTATTTTCGTAAGCACGCACAACTTCCGAAATATCCGAGAAAACCATTCCCTCTCCCTGAGCACCTATCTTCTTGCGGGTCATGTAATAAAGACCCAGCACAATATCCTGAGAAGGAACAATGATTGGATCACCATTAGCTGGTGAAAGGACGTTATTGGTCGATAACATCAGCGTACGGCATTCCATCTGAGCTTCGAGCGACAAAGGAACGTGTACAGCCATCTGATCACCGTCAAAGTCGGCATTGAAAGCAGCACATACGAGCGGATGTAACTGGATCGCCTTTCCTTCGACCAGGATAGGCTCAAACGCTTGAATACCGAGTCGATGTAAGGTAGGGGCACGATTAAGCATTACAGGATGTTCACGGATAACTTCCTCCAGGATATCCCATACGATTGGACTTTCGTTCTCAACTTCCCTCTTGGCAGCTTTGATCGTACTTGCAACCCCCATCGTTTCCAATTTATTGAAAATAAATGGTTTGAATAACTCCAGTGCCATTTTTTTCGGTAAACCGCACTGATGAAGCTTGAGTTGCGGACCCACCACGATTACGGATCGGCCGGAATAGTCTACTCGCTTACCCAGCAGGTTCTGGCGAAAACGACCACCCTTACCCTTGATCATATCTGCAAGTGATTTCAAGGGCCGCTTATTGGCCCCGGTCATTGCTTTTCCTCGGCGGCCGTTATCAAGCAACGAATCCACCGATTCCTGCAACATACGTTTTTCGTTACGAATGATAATTTCCGGTGCCCGCAGTTCCAGCAACCGCTTCAAACGATTATTGCGGTTGATAACACGCCTGTATAAATCATTGAGATCAGAGGTTGCAAAACGACCTCCATCCAATGGAACCAATGGTCTCAGCTCAGGCGGAAGCACAGGCAATACCGTCAGTATCATCCATTCCGGCTTCATACCGGATTTATTGAATGCTTCGAGCACCTTGAGCCGCTTGGCGGCTTTCTTGATTTTGGTTTCTGAACCAGTCGTCTGGATTTCCAAACGTAAGGATTCAATTTCCAATGGAATATCCATGTTGCTTAGCAGGGTACGGATACCTTCTGCGCCCATCACAGCACTGAAATCATCCCCAAATTCTTCTGTTTTATTCAGGTAGTCGTCTTCTGTCAGAAGTTGACTACGATTCAGCGGGGTCATGCCGGGATCGGTAACGACATAAGCTTCAAAATACAGAACTCGTTCGATATCTCGTAACGTCATATCCAGAACGAGACCTAGACGCGAAGGCAATGATTTCAAAAACCATATATGAGCAACGGGTGAAGCCAATTCAATATGCCCCATCCGCTCACGTCTGATTCTGGATAAAGTAACCTCCACACCACATTTCTCACATATCACACCCCGGTGCTTGAGCCGTTTATACTTACCGCATAAACATTCATAATCTTTGACCGGACCAAAGATTTTGGCACAGAATAAACCATCTCTCTCGGGTTTGAAGGTCCGGTAATTGATTGTTTCAGGCTTTTTCACTTCCCCGTATGACCATGAACGAATTTTTTCAGGAGAAGCCAAACCTATTTTTATGGAATCAAATTCTTCTTTTTGTGTAACTTGTTTGAATAAATCAAGCAGTGCTTTCACGTGTCACTCCTGTGAATCAACGTATAAACCTGAAATGGATCAAGGAAATTCTGAATCTCAGCCTTGAGGAATTTAATATGAAACCCCATCAGGACAAGGTTGCCGTACATAGCCGGCAAAACATCATGTATCGGATCAAGAACGTATCAATGCTCTTCCAAGTCAATATCAAGCCCCAGAGATCTGATTTCCTTAACCAGTACATTGAATGATTCCGGCATACCCGCATCAATTTTATGATCACCTTTGACGATACTCTCATAAACCTTGGTCCGTCCATTAACGTCATCAGATTTCACAGTAAGCATTTCCTGAAGGGTATAGGATGCGCCATAAGCTTCCAGTGCCCAAACCTCCATTTCACCAAACCGCTGCCCCCCAAATTGGGCCTTACCACCTAATGGTTGTTGAGTAACAAGGCTATATGGACCTGTTGAGCGCGCATGCATCTTGTCATCTACCAGATGATGAAGTTTTAGCACATGCATATAACCTACAGTAACCGGGCGATCAAAAGCTTCTCCCGTTCTACCATCATAGAGTGTAGTTTGACCAGATTCAGGCAATCCAGCCAGTTTCAGCATCTGTTTGATCTCTGACTCATGCGCACCATCAAATACCGGAGTAGCAAAAGGCACTCCACTCGACAGATTTCTTGCCAATGCCAGTACTTCATCATCCTCCAGAGAAGTCAGATCTTCCTGTTTACCACTATTGTTATAAATTTTATTTAGAAAATCGCGGATATCAGAAACATTACGCTGAGAGGCCAGCATTTCATTCACCCGTTTACCCAGCTCCTTGGCAGCCCATCCCAAATGCACTTCGAGTACCTGACCAATATTCATACGTGAAGGAACACCCAATGGATTCAGCACAACATCAACTGGTGTGCCATCCGCCATATAAGGCATATCTTCTATCGGTACAATCTTGGAAATAACACCTTTGTTTCCATGTCGACCAGCCATCTTATCGCCAGACTGCAATCTTCTTTTTACAGCGATATAGACTTTCACCATTTTCTGTACACCAGGCGGCAATTCATCGCCTTGAGAAAGTTTTCGGTGTTTCTCTTCAAATGCAAGATCAAACAGTTTTCGCTTCTGAACCAGACTATCTTTGATCTGTTCCAGTTGAAGACTTGTGTTTTCATCGACCAGACGTATATCAAACCAGTGATGCTTTTCCACACTTTCGAGATAATCACAAGTGATGGTCGAATTTTTTGCCAGTTTTTTAGGTCCACCAGCAGCAACTTTGCCAGTAAGCAAGCGCTCTGCACGTTGAAACGCATCTGCTTCAACGATACGCATCTGATCAGCAAGATCCTTTTTAAAGCGGCCCAGTTCATCTGCGATTATTTGTTTGGAACGTTTGTCGCGATCCACTCCCTCACGGGTAAAAATCTGTACATCGATCACTGTCCCCGAAATACCAGCCGGCACATGCAAAGATGTATCTTTGACATCAGAAGCCTTTTCTCCAAAAATGGCTCGCAGAAGCTTTTCTTCCGGTGTCAGCTGTGTTTCACTCTTTGGTGTTACTTTACCCACCAATACATCCCCGGCTTCAACTTCAGCACCAATGTAAACTATCCCAGACTCATCAAGCCGTGCACGCTGGCGTTCAGACAGGTTTGGTATATCCGCAGTTATTTCCTCGGTACCCAGTTTGGTATCACGACTGACTGCTGCCAATTCCTCAATATGGATTGAAGTAAATCGGTCATCAGATACAACCCGTTCAGATATCAGAATAGAATCCTCGAAATTAAGTCCGTTCCAAGGCATAAATGCTATTAGCATATTCTGACCAAGAGCCAGTTCACCCAAGTCCGTCGATGCGCCATCTGCAATTACATCGTCACGAGAGAGCACATCACCCATTCTTACAATAGGTCTTTGATTGATATTGGTATTCTGGTTTGAACGAGTATATTTTGTAAGATTGTAGATATCCACACCCACTTCACCAGCACGAGCCTCCGCATCGTGCACACGGATCACTATACGACTGGCATCCACATAATCCACCACACCACCACGTATCGTTCTGACGGCAGTTCCAGAATGCACGGCAACTACTCGCTCTATCCCCGTGCCCACTAACGGTTTCTCGGCACGCAAACAGGGTACGGCCTGACGTTGCATATTTGATCCCATCAGTGCACGGTTAGCATCATCATGCTCCAGGAAGGGGATCAGAGATGCTGCTACAGAAACAATTTGTGCAGGTGCAATATCTACATATTCAATTTGATCTCTTGATGCCAGAGTAAACTCATTTTTGTGGCGGCAGGAAACGACTTCATCGGTAAATACCCCATTCTGGTCAAAATTCGCATTCGCCTGTGCGATCACATATTGACTTTCTTCGATTGCTGAAAGGTATACGACTTCTTCAGTAACCCGTCCATTTCTGACCATTCGATACGGAGTTTCTATGAATCCATATTCATTGGTTCTGGCATAAAGAGCCAGTGAGTTGATCAGACCGATATTGGGACCTTCAGGTGTTTCAATCGGACAAACACGACCATAGTGAGTTGGATGCACATCTCGCACCTCAAAACCTGCACGTTCCCGTGTCAAACCACCAGGCCCCAATGCTGAAATCCGTCTTTTATGCGTAACCTCAGACAAAGGGTTAGTCTGATCCATGAATTGTGATAGCTGACTCGATCCAAAAAACTCACGAATCGCGGAAGAGACCGGCTTGGCATTAATAAAGTCATGTGGCATAAGATTTTCGGATTCTGCCTGACTCAAACGTTCTTTGACCGCCTTCTCGACTCGTGCCAGCCCTGCTCTAAACTGGTTTTCCGCCAACTCACCCACAGAACGAACACGACGATTACCTAAGTGATCAATATCATCGATCTCTCCTCGACCATTGCGCAGCTCGACCAGTATCTTGATAACATCGATGATATCGTCATTTGATAGAGTCGTAGATCCCGTTAATTCCTCGCGCCCCACCCGACGATTGAATTTCATCCGCCCGACGACGGACAAATCATAACGCTCTGGGGAATAAAACAAACCATTGAACAAAGCCAGAACGGCTTCTTCAGTGGGTGGCTCACCTGGCCGCATCATCCTGTAAATAGCAACCTGGGCAGACATCTGGTCAGTGGTCTCATCAATCCTCAATGTTTGTGAAATATAAGGACCATAGTTAAGATCATTTACAAACAGCGTGCTGATTTCACTGCTCTGAGTTTGCCTGATTCGTCCAAGTAACGTTTCACTTATTTCACTGTTGGCCAGCGCAATAATTTCCCCTGTTTCCTTATCTACGAGATCCGCAGCCAGAATCTTTCCCAGCAGAAATTCTTCAGGTACAGGAATTTTAGTAAGGTTAGCCTGCTGCAAATCACGAACATGCTTGGCCGTTATTCGTTTGTCTTTCTGTACAAAAACCTTGCCATCTTCAGAAACTATATCAAAACCAGCCAACTCTCCACGCAAGCGCTCAGGTATAAGATTGAAGAAAATCTTATTGTCCACAAGGGTAAAATGATCGAATTCAAAAAAATCCGCGAGAATTTGTGCGGGAGAATACCCCATCGCTTTTAGGAGAGTCGTAACCGGCATTTTGCGGCGACGATCAATCCTGAAATAAACATAATCCTTGGGATCAAACTCAAAATCCAGCCATGAACCACGATACGGAATAATACGGGCAGAAAACAATAATTTTCCGGATGAATGAGTCTTGCCTCGATCATGCTCAAAAAATACACCAGGCGAGCGATGCAACTGTGAAACAATAACGCGTTCTGTACCATTGACAACAAAAGAACCAGTATCAGTCATGAGAGGAATTTCTCCCATATACACTTCCTGCTCTTTGACTTCTTTGACTGTCGGCTTTGACGCTTCCTTGTCCAGAATTGTCAATCTAACCCTGGCACGTAACGGAGCTGCGTAAGTCAAGCCCCTTTGCTGGCATTCTTTGACATCAAATACAGGAGAACCAAGCATATAACTTATAAAATCCAGACGAGCATTATTAGAATGACTCTCTATTGGAAAAACTGAGTTAAATGCAGCCTGTAGCCCCTGATTCTTGCGTTTACCAGGCGCAATTTCTGCCTGCAGAAAATCAGTATAAGACTGTATTTGAGTAGCGAGGAGAAACGGAAATGGTAGAATACTGGCACGCTTGGCAAAGCTCTTCCGAATACGTTTTTTCTCGGCAAACGAATAACTCATTAAATTTCTCCGTGCACTGAAGATATGATCGGGTTGCGGGGTGATTTATCTGATTACACCAAATCTGAATAAGGTTATAACCTTAACCTATCTGCCAAAGGCGCGTGGGCGATGTAGAGAAACACTCCATCCAGACAGTTCATTAACTATAGATAAAGATGTTCAAAAGCTTATACAACTAAATCAGATCGTTAGGATAATCACGTAAAATTGAAGGTGCTTATTATCGCCTGACTAACTGATCTTATTTTATTATGTGGAAGCAAACTCTTGCCTCTAATAACAAAGGCTGGCAGTACACCATACGCACTTGCCAGCCTCAATAACTAATAGCCTTATTTGATCTCGCAACCAGCGCCAGCCTCAACTAATTGCTTTTTAAGTGACTCGGCATCTTCCTTAGAAATACCTTCCTTAACTGTCTTAGGCGCACCATCGACCAAATCCTTCGCTTCTTTCAAACCCAATCCAGTAACAGCTCTGACAACCTTAATAACGTTAACTTTGTTATCACCTGCTGCAGTAAGGATTACGGAGAATTCAGTTTGTTCCTCGACAGCTGCGGCAGCTGCGGGTGCTGCAGCGACAGCAACCGTTGCAGCAGCGGCTGAAACACCAAACTTCTCTTCCATTTCCTTAATCAGCTCAGACAATTCCAGAACTGTCATATTCGCAATAGATTCTAAAATTTCCGCTTTTGCTATAGCCATTTCTACTCCTGATATAAATTAAATTCTAACCAATCTGATATAAATCGTTTTAGCCGACTATATGTGCCAATTATTTTTTATCACGCACCGCAGCAAGTCCACGTACAAACTTTGAAGGTACTTCATTAAGTGTTCTAACAAATTTTGCAATAGGAGCCTGCATGGTACCAAGCAACTTGGACAGCAATTCCTCTCGGCTGGGCAACACAGCCAGAGCAGCCACATCCTTATCGGACATTACTATTCCAGCCATAGCACCAGCTTTGATTACAAAACGATCATTATCCTTGGCAAACTCATGAAGAATTTTTGCAGTAGCAACAGGATCGCTACCTATCCCATAAGCAAGCGGCCCCACCATCGATTCTGCCAATCCAGAAAATGGGGTATCGGCAACAGCCCTTCTTGCGAAGGTATTCTTGATTACTCGGAAATAAATTCCAGACTCACGTGCTTTGACTCGCAGTCGAGTAAACTGATCAACACCCAGCCCACGGTATTCAGCTATTACAATGGCCTGAGCTTTTGCAACTTGACTACTTACCTCGGCTACAATCGCTTTCTTTCCCTCGAGGTTATGACTCAAAAGATATTCTCCAGTTAGAATTCAGCCAATAAAAACCTACCGTTATTTACAACGATATCCTTCTGCTATACAACGGCGTCCTAATCAGGAGAAATCTTCTTCTGCCTGCTTTATGGGCACGCCATCTGCGTTGGGCACAACTATTAAGCTTACCGCTTATCTAGCCGGCATCGCCTTTTGATTGCAATTAAGCTTTTATTTCATAAATCAGCATAGAATATTGATTTATGATTTAAACAGCCCCAACGGTCTTTGATAACCTGCTGATTTGCCTATATCAGCAGCCCAAAGCCTTTTATTACACTTAAACTATTGCCGTATGATCTACACGCACACCCACACCCATGGTGCTTGAGATAGCCATCTTACGTAGATAAACACCTTTAGATGTTGTCGGCTTGGATTTATTTAACGCATCAACCAATGCCATAATATTTGCTCTCAAGGCTTCTACATCAAAAGAAGCCCTACCCACTGTGCAGTGTACTATACCGGCTTTATCAGCTCTGAATTGAACCTGTCCTGCTTTGGCATTTCTAATTGCGTTTATAACATCAACTGTTACCGTACCCACCTTTGGATTTGGCATTAATCCCCGAGGGCCAAGTATCTGCCCTAATTGCCCAACCACCCGCATTGCATCAGGGCTAGCAATAGCCAAGTCAAAATTGATCTCCCCTGCTTTCACACGTTCAGCAAGGTCTTCAAACCCCACAATATCTGCACCTGCATCTAAAGCCTCTTTAGCCTTATCTCCTTGTGCAAACACTGCCACTCTGACTGACTTACCGGTTCCCGATGGCAAAACTACCGATCCTCTTACCACTTGGTCAGATTTACGTACATCAATACCAAGATTTATTGCAATATCAACTGATTCATCAAATTTAGCTACCGCAGTTTCTTTCACAAGTGCTAATGCATCAACCAGCGAGTACAGCTGACTACGGTCAATTTTTTGTACTATTTCTCTATAACGCTTTGAAGTTTTGGCCATATCATACCCCATCGACTTCCACACCCATACTCCGGGCACTACCGGCAATTGTCCGGACAGCTGCATCCATATCTGCAGCAGTAAGATCAGCCATTTTTATTTTCGCGATTTCTTCTGCCTGACTGCGGGTTAATTTACCCACCTTATCTACATGAGGTTGTGCGCTACCTTTACTGAGACCGGCTAATTTCTTAATTAAAACAGATGCAGGGGTTGTTTTCAGGATGAATGTAAAACTCTTATCTGCATAAGCTGTAATTACCACCGGCACGGGCAATCCAGGCTCCATTTTTTGAGTTGCTGCGTTAAAAGCTTTACAAAATTCCATAATATTCAGCTGGCGCTGCCCAAGTGCTGGCCCCACTGGAGGACTTGGATTTGCTTTACCTGCTGGTATTTGCAGCTTTATATAACCTACTATTTTTTTTGCCAAAATATTCTCCTATCTGGGTCCAAGCGAGCATTACTCTCATAACACTCTCCCCTTATTGGGTTACTGCTCAATCCACAGCAAACACAGATTTATGTTTGCTGTAAATAACGACTTATATTTCTTACTAAACCTTATCAACCTGATGAAAATCCAATTCAACAGGAGTCGGCCGCCCAAAAATGGATACGGATACCTGCAACTTACTTTTATCGTAATTAACTTCTTCTACATTCCCGTGAAAATCAGTAAATGGCCCTTCTTTGATACGTACTGCCTCACCTGCCTCAAAAATTACTTTTGGCTTGGGTTTTTCTACCCCTTCCCTCACTTGATTAAATATACTTTCTATTTCCTTGTGACTTATTGGAACAGGTTGCGTAGATGTCCCACCAACGAATCCCGTTACTTTTGGCGTACCTTTAACCAAATGCCAAGTTTCATCGGTCATCTCCATCTCAATCAAAATATAACTTGGGAAAAATTTTCTTTCACTTATACTTTTTTGACCACCCTTAATCTCAATAACTTCTTCAACAGGAATCAAAATCTCACCAAACTTATCCTCAAGTTTATGCTGCGCTATCCGATCCTTTAAAGCTCTTTTTACACTCTTTTCAAAACCCGAATAGGTATGAACGGCATACCATTTCTTACTCATATTCCTCCCGGAACATTTTCAACTCTCTTGACCCACTGCGTATCTAACAACCGCCATTAAACCCGAATCCACGACCCATAGAAAAAGTGCCATCGCTATGACAAACGCACAGACCACACCGGCCATTTGCAATGTTTCCTTTCTACTGGGCCAAACAACTTTTTTTACTTCTTCTACTGAATCCTGAAAAAATAAGAATAATTGCTTTCCTTGTGTCGTAAATAAAATGACCACAAATGCAAGAACCAACCCTAATAATAGGGTTACCACTCTGATTACTGTAGGACTGTCTTGAAAAAAATAAAAGCTGAAAAAGCCAGCCACCGCCAACAGTGTTGCCAACCCAAGCTTAAATTTGTTCACTCTCTTATCTCTTAAATTACATCTGACTCTTAAAAAACAGAAATACTAGTCTTTTATCCTTAACTCAAACTAAGGATATCAGATCTGTTTCATCTATTTGATGGCAGGCCAGGAGGGCATCGAACCCCCAACCTTCGGTTTTGGAGACCGACGCTCTGCCAATTGAGCTACTGGCCTTCTAACTGGAACGTATCTAAGGTTAAAACCACACCAAAACAATTGTTTTAAAAATATATCAAAAATCACTCAATAATTTTTGCGACTACACCAGCACCTACCGTTCTTCCGCCTTCACGTATCGCAAACCTTAACCCATCTTCCATCGCAATCGGCGCAATTAAATTCACCGTCACCGATACATTATCCCCAGGCATCACCATCTCCGTACCCGCCGGCAACTCTATCGCTCCCGTAACATCCGTCGTTCTAAAGTAAAATTGCGGCCGATAGCCAGGAAAGAAAGGTGTATGTCTTCCGCCTTCATCCTTACTCAACACATAAATCTCTGCCGTGAATTTGGTGTGAGGGGATATGCTGCCCGGTTTTGCCAGCACTTGACCTCGCTCAACCTCTTCCCGTTTTGTACCCCGTAACAATATTCCCACATTATCACCAGCCTGACCTTGATCCAGTAACTTGCGGAACATTTCAACGCCGGTACAAACCGTCTTCAGTGTGGGCTTGAGACCAACAATCTCAATTTCATCACCTACCTTGATAATACCTCTTTCCACACGCCCGGTTACTACCGTTCCGCGGCCAGAAATCGAGAACACATCCTCAACCGGCATAATGAATGCGCCGTCAATCGCGCGTTCCGGTTGCGGTATATAACTATCCAGCGCTTCCGCCAGTTTCAATATGGAAGGTTCACCGATATCGCTTTGGTCTCCTTCTAACGCTTTCAGCGCTGAGCCAACAATGATTGGCGTATCGTCACCTGGAAAATCGTACTTCGATAACAGTTCACGTATCTCCATCTCCACCAACTCAATCAACTCGGCGTCATCAACCATATCCGCTTTGTTCATGTATACGATAATGTACGGAACACCTACTTGACGCGCCAGCAATATATGCTCACGCGTTTGCGGCATCGGTCCGTCGGCTGCGGACACAACCAGAATCGCTCCATCCATTTGCGCCGCACCGGTAATCATGTTCTTCACATAGTCCGCGTGCCCAGGACAGTCCACATGCGCATAATGGCGACTCGCTGTCTCATATTCTACATGCGCCGTATTGATGGTAATTCCACGCGCACGTTCTTCCGGTGCCGAGTCAATCTGATCGTAGCTCTTCGCTTCGCCGCCAAATTTCTTCGTCAATATCGTCGTGATCGCCGCCGTTAGCGTCGTCTTTCCGTGGTCAACGTGTCCTATCGTACCAACATTTACGTGTGGCTTCGACCGCTCAAATTTACTCTTTGCCATGTCCTGTTTCCCCTTTGCGTGCTTTGACCATACAACTTACATACAACCTATGGAGCCCATGACCAGGATTGAACTGGTGACCTCTCCCTTACCAAGGGAGTGCTCTACCACTGAGCTACATGGGCAAGCATAAACAACAACCATTAACCGTTTACCTTCTAACCCTCAATTGGAGCGGGTGAAGGGAATCGAACCCTCGTCGTAAGCTTGGAAGGCTTCTGCTCTACCATTGAGCTACACCCGCACTATTCACTGGAAGCACTACATCAACCAATCTTCGCCACAAGCTATCGCCAAGCCATTTCGCTGTGCTTCCTAAATTGGTGGAGGGGGAAGGATTCGAACCTTCGAAGGCAGAGCCGTCAGATTTACAGTCTGATCCCTTTGACCGCTCGGGAACCCCTCCAAAATAGCAGGGCATTATGAACGTTTAGCCAGACCAAGTCAATGCCAATAAATCCTGCCCTTTAACTCGGTACATAATTGCTGCTTTCACTACCATCGCGAAAACCGCTAAAGCTCGTTGCGCCAGGTCTGATCATCGTTGTCAAACAAGCGATTAGCCTCTGCCGGCCCCCAACTGCCAGCAGGGTAAGTCGGGATATATTCGCGCTCTACCACCCAATGTTTCAGAATAGGATCAATCACTTGCCACGCCCATTCAACTTCATCAAAACGAATGAAAAGTGAGCGATCGCCTTCAATGACGTCGAGCAGTAGCGCTTCATAAGCATCCAGCGCCTGTTCATCGGTTTTGAGAAAACTTGCGTTCATCTGCATCACCCGGGTATTCATATCGAGACCGGGTTGTTTAACATGAATTTCCATGTGCATCGATTCTTCAGGCTGAATCGAAAGCAACACCCAGTTTGGTGCAATCCATTCCAATGGTGTTTCACGGAAAAGTTGCTGGGGAGGATGCTTGAAACGAATTGCGATCATCGAATTCTGTTTCGGCATACGCTTACCTGTACGCAGATAAAACGGCACTCCCCGCCAGCGCCAATTATCAATGTAGAACTTGGCTGCCACAAAAGTTTCAGCAATCGAATCCCGTTCGACATTATCTTCCTGCTGATAACCTGCCACCACCTGCCCATCAATATTGCCGTGAGTATATTGAGCGCGCACAGCATGGGCATGTATCGCGCGCTTGGCAATGGGGCGAATCGAACGTAGTACTTTGACCTTTTCGTCACGTAAAGCATCTGCCTCAAGAGCAGGTGGCGGTTCCATGGCAACTACGGTCAATAATTGCATCAAATGATTCTGCAACATATCACGCAACGCACCAGCACGATCATAATACCCTGCACGTTTTTCAATACCACCCGATTCCGCCACCGTAATTTGTATATGATCAATAAAATTACGATTCCACAGTGGTTCAATCAACGTATTGGCAAACCGGAAAACAAGCAGATTCTGTACGGTTTCCTTACCAAGAAAATGATCGATACGATAAATCTGCTCTTCATCAAAATGCTGATGCAATAAGCGATTCAGTACCTGTGCCGATTCAAGATCCTCTCCAAATGGTTTTTCAATCACTACACGGTTCATTCCTCGCGGCTCATTGAGGCCAGCAGCCTTGAGATTCCTGATCACCGCAACGAAATCAGCAGGCCTGATCGCAAGATAAAATACCGTACGAGAACAAGCCGATCCGGGCGCCAGACCGGCAGCTAACACACGATAGGATTCGATATCGTTGAGATCTCCCTGCTGATAGCGGAAACGTGCAAAAAAACGCTCCAGCACTCCTTCCGGAAAAGATTGATCAATCCTATTCTTCAGTATTTCGCGCAGATGTTCGAGCCAATCGTCAGTTGTCCACTCGCGGCGCGAGAAAGCAACGATGGAAAAATTATCTGCCAGGCGGCCAGCATTTTCCAACTCAAATAACGCAGGCAGCAACTTGTTTGAGGCGAGATCCCCAGTTGCACCAAAAATGACAAATAAACAGGGAAGCTTTTCAGTCTGGCTCATTTTTGCATCATTCATTGCTCACCTTTTTTGATGGCATGGCCACCAAAACCGTGGCGCATCTTGGCAAGCATTTTAGCCGCATAATCATTTCTGCCCTGTGTGGTAAAACGCATCATCAGTGAAAGCATGATTACCGAGGCAGGAATACCCTGCTCAATAGAAGCAAGTGCCGTCCAGCGACCTTCACCCGAATCTGCCACAAAAGGAACAATATCATCAAGCATCTGATCTTCAGCCAGAAAATCAGCAGACAAATCGAGTAACCACGAGCGCACCACACTACCATGCCGCCATAACTCGGCAATCTCGGCAAGATCGAGATTGAACCCGGATTTGTCTTTCATCAGCGCAAATCCCTCGGCAAAGGCCTGCATCATGCCGTACTCGATCCCGTTATGGATCATTTTCACATAATGCCCTGAGCCAACCGGCCCAGTATGCAACCAACCAGTCGTTGGGGTCGGTGCCAATACTTCCAGATAAGGCTTCAGTCGCGCAGCTGCTGTATCTGATCCACCAAACATGATGCAGTAACCATTTTCCAATCCCCATATTCCTCCGGAAACCCCGGCATCGACAAATTCGATACCCCGTTCTGCACAGCGTGCCGCACGTGGCGCATCATCCTGATAATGGGCATTTGCACCATCCACGATCAGATCACCCGGGGACAATAATGGTAATAGTGTGGAAAGCGCCGTTTCAGTCACGTCACCCGCTGGCAGCATCAGCCATATAATCCGTGGTTTCTCAAGTACAGCAACCAGCTCGGTGTAATCCCTGCACGCGATGTGCCCCGTTTCCTTCACCAATGCCTCGGCTACATCAAAACTACGGTTCATCACTGCAATTTTTCTGCTCTGTCGGGCAAGACGGCGTGCCATATTGCCCCCCATGCGCCCTAAACCCACCATACCGAATTCCATACTTCCCCCCTTCAACAGAGATGATCAGAAGGAAACATCCGGTCAATCAGGGATTCCGATGATCATTCCGGATGCAACCTCAGATCGGATTCACACTGGCAGCAAGTTCCACAGCCAGCTTGCCCAGCACCGCCGAATCATCGAGTCCGTCAAGCAAATACTGTGGAATCCCGGACAAGCCGGTTTGTGCACCGGCAAGTGCTCCGGTCAGCATGGCACGCGCCTGGTTCTGCCCCCCGCCATTGACCGCATGGAGGACGGCTGATTTGAAATCGTCACGAAACCTTGCTGCCAGATAATAGGCAGCCGGCAACTGATGATAAATCGCACATGGCATACCATACACAATGGATACTTTCCATGCCGGCTCAATACAAATTCCAGAATCTACGGCTGCCGCAGCCATATAAGAAGGTGTGAGCAACGCATCCGGGGAAGCAAAGCGGCCCGCACGCGGTGGATCCGGATCACCAGGGCGCGGAGGTTGCAGATCATCGCCAGTCACAGCATGGAATGGCAGTGCGCCACTTTTTACAAGATCCATGAGTTTTCCCGATAAACCGGTATCAAGCGCATGCCCCTGAATCAGCAAACCCAGCACCGCACCATATGCAACGGTCATCGAAACGATTGTTTCATCTGTCTGAGTAAGCGTTGTATTAGCTGAAACCGCCGCAGCAAGCTGCTCCGGCTGGTATGCATAACGAACAGCAATTGCAAGTGTACGCTCCACTGCCTCGGTCGTATCCGCATGGCCACCCGTCTGCCCCCAAGGCAACATCTGCTGCACACGCCGCCGCCACGTTTCACGAATCGACTGGCTGGTATAGCCACCAGGACCATTGACCGGCGTACCATCCAGTAACGGAAACAGCTCTTCATCCATGCGACGGCAGAAATCTTCAGCATCGTAACCGCCACATTCAACCAGTGAACGAACCATCATCTTCAAAATGAAACCAGACTGCGATAACTGCCCTGCTTTCAATCCAGCATGATATCGATCTGGCTTGGGGTCGGTGTAACCGGTAATCCAGTCACCATAATCTCGACGAAGCTCGGAAAGATCATAGTACCAATGCGGGCCCAACCCTAAAGCATCCCCGATGAATGCTCCCATGATGGCCCCTGCGGCACGGTCTTGTATATTTTTATCTGACATGAATAAACAACCTCCTGTTCTACATTCTGAAAAACAAATTCAGTAAACCCGGAGTACCATCGACGCAAATTCGAAAACATCAAATCTTACCCGGCAGTATCATCAAACGGCCGGTTATTCAGCTCTCATTTCACTGAATAACACCTCGGGTCCATTGGATGACTGACAGACTTCAACAACTTTATGCCGGGATTGTTCGCCGCGCTTCAGCGTGATGTTCTTCCGGGGAACATTAAAGCGTTTCGCCAGAAATTCCGTCAGCGCACGATTCGCTTTTCCGTCCACAGGAAGAGCTGCCAGTTTTATTTTCAGCTCTTCTCCGCAAATGCCAACTGCTTCAGTTTGTCTGGCACCTGGCTGAACGTAAAGTTTCAATATCAAGAGACTGCGATCGTTGCCAAAGCTATACCAGCTCATTAAAACATCTGTATGATCTGGCGCTGCAAATTCTCCACGACCATCATAAGTACCTGCAACAGAATAAAGGCAAATATCGGAGAAAGATCAAAGTTGGCTATGGGAGGAATATACCGGCGTATCGGCCCCAAAACAGGCCCGGTAAAACTTTCCAACACGGGTGCAAGTGGAGTATGTGGATTAATCCACGACAATACAGCCTGTACAATAATTGAAATTAACAGGATGTTAAGTGTCATGCTGGCAAGTTTCACCAATGCCAGCAATGCAAATGCGAACATGCTGCTTCCCGCACCGAAACCTCCCAGCAGATTGACGCCCACCAGAATAATAAATTGGGCAAGCCAGGCCAGTACAAAAGTAGATAGATCAAGACCCCGCCAACTGGGTATCACCCGGCGTGCTGGCCTGACGATAAAATCCGTTACCGCTACCAGAAATCTCGTAAACGGATGATAGTAAGGTACACGAGACCACTGCACATAAAATCTCAATAACAGGGCCAGTGAAAACAAGCTCAGCAGGGTATCCAGCAAAAATATCATTATTTGATTGGGCATGGCTTTTCCATTGAAAGTTAGGGTTATTGCCGAGTCGTGACCCGGTTACAGGCCGGATTATGTACGTCCGAATATTTCACCCATTTGCCGGGAACGATCACAGGCAGCATGCATGGCACGAATAAACGCCCCTCTGATATCGGCTTGTTCCATACTGAGTAAAGCTTGTTCAGTCGTTCCACCTTGCGAAGTCACTTTCATCCTCAGCGTTGCAAGTGTGTCATTACTTTGTGCGGCAAGATGTGTTGCGCCCAGAAATGTCTGCATTGCAAGCTGTTTCGCCGTATCTGCTGTCAGTCCCAACTGTGTTCCGGCCTCCTGCATGGCCTCCAGAAAATAGAAAACATACGCCGGGCCACTGCCAGATAAAGCTGTCACCGCATCCAGCTGCGCTTCTTCATCCACCCAAATTACTGTACCGATTGCCTCCAGAATCGTAGTGGCTTGTTCCTTCTGCCGGCTATCGACCAAAGGTAACGCATATAAGCCGGTAACACCTTCTCCAATCAGAGCTGGCGTATTAGGCATGGCACGAATGATAAATTCATGCCGGTTCAGCCACTGGCTCAGATCACTTGCACGAACTCCCGCTGCAATCGAAATTACAAGTTTATTCTGCAGAAATTGTGCAGCCTGATTGGCCACAGCACGTAACTGCTGCGGCTTTACGGCAAGAATAACAATCTCACTGCCATGAATTCCATCAGGTATCGATACCGTAACCGTGACACCGCATGCCTCGGCAAGTTGCTGTCGTCGCATCGCATCGGTTTCCACGGCACAGATGTGTGAAGGTGTGCTTCCATGATGTATCAGGCCGCCGATCATGGCTCCAGCCATGTTTCCGCCACCAATAAAAGTAATTTTCATGAATGACTCTGACTTATATAAATAAATGGCAACAGCAAGACTGAACACACCCGGCAGATAGTGCAGCTGCCAGGGATCATTTTTTGAACAGATTGATTATCACACTCAATACGATGCTCACAATAAGCATGGACGTGATGGGAATAAATATCTTGCTATGCCGGGTTTCAATTCGAATATCGCCCGGCAGCTTTCCGAACCAATTGAATAACCAGGGCGCAAAGTGCAGCACTACGCCAATAACAAGTAGCGCAGCACCCGCTATCATCAACCAACGTGTAATCTGTTCCATTCAATCAACGAAAAACCTCAGAGATACCTCTGAAAATCATCAGATATCAATGATCTGTAACAACACCAGCTCATAACCAATCAGACCAGCATACCCGGTTGAGATCATATAGAGCAGGTGCCGGCACCGGAATCCACCACGAATCTGCACTTCATGGTGGATGGTCAGAATAATTGCTGCCAGAGAGGTAAGCGCCAGTTTGAAACGAACGAATTTCTGTGTACTTTCTTCAATCAGCACTGCCATGAAATAATTGAGTTCCGTACCACCATCGGACAATATATTGATCGTCAAAAAGGCATCTGTTGCGCTGAATAATACTATGGCAAGGCAGCAGATCACCAAAGGCCAGCCATACTTATCAACATAAGCCGCACCTTTACCGGAACGTCTGCGAGTAACCCGCCTCCCCTGTTTAATTCCCAACTGGTAAGGACAAACAAAAGAAGCTCCGGCCCGTCTTTCCTGTAATCGCTGATCTATCGTCAATTGGTTCGCCACAATTCACTCTCCCTGGGTATAAGATCTGATCCGTTTTCTCGGGAAATCGACCCGGTACTCTACCTCATTTATACAAGAACCAAGTGTAAAGCCACCCGTTCAGCAGCGCAACACTGCATACCAGGCCAATTAAAAACACGTATAGCGCAATCTTTTCAGATTGGGCTATAATGTTCGGCCCAAAAAGGGACAGGTTAGTAATTTTCTGCAGGCAAGTAGATACCAGGACTTTTACTGACTTCACTTAGTTTCCTTACGCAAGTACAAACAGACATCATTAAAAATGAAACGTACCTACCAACCATCCGTCATCAGCAGAAAACGTACCCATGGATTTCGCGTCCGCATGAAAACGCGCGGCGGCAGAGCAGTTATTCGTGCACGCCGAGCAAAAGGACGAGCCAAGCTTAGCGTGTAATCATAAATATAAGTCTGGCCACTGCCCGAACTGCATTTCTTGACAACCAGGCAAATTTGTACGCTACCCAGGCAGTGCAAGCTGCGAAAAGCTGATGAATTTCGTGCTGTGCTGCGGAATCGGATCGTGTTCGAAAGTCTCTCGCTGCGATTATATGTAAAGCCCATCGATGTTGACTATGCGCGTATTGGTCTGATCGTGGCAAAAAGGGTTGAACGAAAAGCTGTCAGGAGAAATCGTATCAAACGCCTGATCAGGGAAGCATTCCGCAGACACCGGCAAATGCTCATGGGTCTGGATTGTGTCATGCAGCTTCGGCGTCCCGTTGAACTGTTAGATTCGACCCGCATCTATCAGGAAGCTGTAATGCTTCTCAACAAAGCAGCCAGACAATTATGAAACAACTGATCATCGGTCTCATCAAACTCTACCGGTATAGTATTGGGCTCTTGATCCCGCCTTCCTGCAGATTTTATCCAACCTGTTCGAACTATATGCATGAAGCACTGGTGAAACATGGTCTCATCAAGGGGCTATGGCTGGGTATGAAACGAATATTGCGCTGCCACCCATGGAATCAGGGGGGATATGACCCTGTTCCATAGAAAAAGTGGATAATGCACTTCCACCAATTATCAGATTCCAGTCATTTAATATTTTGCACTAAAAATTTTCTGCTTTTCCGAGCTCCAAAGAAATGGACAATAAAAAAATCGTACTGCTTATCATTTTTTCGACATCATTGCTGTTTTTATGGGATGCATGGATAAAGGAGCAGGAAAAGTTCAACAATCCTCCCGCCATTACCCAGGCTGATTCTTCAGCCGGATCGACACAATCCAGAAATGACGACAGCCTCCCTGTTCCTGGCAGTGAGCTGACATCATCACAAGCAAGTCCGGATACAAATGGAATACCTGCAAGCGGTGGTAATGGAGACTCGGTTACTCCACGCCTCCTGCCATCAGGAGAACAGATACGTGTCGTCACCGACAAGGTCATTGCAGAAATCGATACGATCGGCGGCGATTTACGGCGTCTGGAGTTGCTGCAGCAACCTTCGTCAGAAGACAAAGACACACCTTACGCTCTGCTGTACAGCGAGGCTGCGCGTACCTATATTGCACAATCCGGCCTGGTTGGAGAAGGCCTGCCCAACCATAAAACAACTTTCCGGGCAGAGTCGGATATACGCAACTACGAGCTCTCCTCGGGCGAGGATAAAATCGTCATCCGCCTGCTGGCACCTGAGGCCCAAGGTGTTCAGGTCATCAAAACCTATACTTTCCACCGTGACAGCTATGTGATCGATGTCGGTTTCGAAGTGGAAAACAAAGGTGACGCCACAGTTCGCCCGTTTGCCTATTTCCAGATGCTGCGTGACGGTAATCCGCCACCCGCCAAGACCATGATGATCCCCACATTCCTGGGGGCAGCCGTTTACACTGAGGAAGGTAAATATCAGAAAATTCCTTTTTCCGATCTGGACAAGAACAAGGCAGATTATCCGGCCAATGCGAACAATGGCTGGATTGCCATGCTGGAACATTATTTCCTGACTGCCTGGCTGCCACAACAGCAGACACCACGTGAATTTTTTGCCAAACGGCAGAGTGACAATCTCTACAGTGCCGGGGTGATTGTACCCGCTGGTGTCATCGCGCCTGGTGAAATTGCAGCCACCACCATGCCATTTTATGCAGGCCCCGAAGAGCAGGATAATCTGGAAGGATTGGCTCCCGGTCTGGATCTCACAGTTGATTACGGCTGGCTGACAGTGATTGCCAAACCGCTATTCCGCCTGCTTTCGTTCTATCATTCATGGACGGACAATTGGGGGGTGGCAATCATCCTGTTGACAATGACCGTCAAACTTCTGTTCTTCCCGCTATCTGCAGCCGGCTATCGATCCATGGCCAAGTTGCGCCTGGTAACACCCAAACTGAAGCGTATTCAGGATCAATATAAAGGTGATCGGCAGCGTATGCACCAGGCCATGATGGAATTCTACAAAGAGGAAAAAATCAACCCGATGGGAGGATGTTTTCCTATATTGGTGCAAATTCCGGTTTTCATCGCTCTGTACTGGACTATTCTTGCAGCGGTAGAGCTGCGTTATGCTCCTTTGGCGCTCTGGATCGATGACTTATCCTCTCCAGATCCCTTCTACATGCTGCCGCTGCTGATGGGTATTTCCATGTTTGTGCAGACCAAGCTTAACCCGACGCCGACAGATCCGCTCCAGGCAAAAATAATGCAAATTATGCCTGTTGCCTTCAGCGCCATTTTCTTCTTCTTCCCGGCCGGCCTGGTTCTGTATTCGCTGGTCAACAATATTCTGTCGATTGCACAGCAATGGAAGATTACAAAAATGTACGGGACTGCCCCCAGCAAGGACACGCCTGAACCACCCGTCAGTAAACAGGTAAATAGTTCAGAAAATCCTGAAACAACTGCCAGCAGTCCGGCTGATAGCCCTAAACAGCCTCAAACTCCTGCCAATAATCCAAGGAAAATGTACAAAAGAACGAGAAAGAAATAGATATTTATCGCTTTAATCGCTCTTTGTCCTTTTGGATCAAAAAACCCTGCCCTCTCTGGTGACAAGTAATGACACCATCGCGGCAATTGCCACGCCTCCCGGTCGTGGCGGAATAGGCATCATCCGGATTTCCGGAACAAATCTGGAATCGCTTGCCCGGAAAATCCTGGGCAAGCTTCCCGACCCGCGTCATGCCGGGTTATTCAGCTTCCTTGATCAGAATAGTCAGATCATCGATCAGGGAATCGCACTTTACTTTCCTTCTCCCCATTCCTACACCGGCGAAGAGGTGCTGGAACTGCAGGGGCATGGCGGCCCCGCCGTCATGAATCTGCTACTGGATCGCTGCCTTCAATTGGGTGCCCGCCTGGCGGAACCGGGTGAATTTACGTTACGAGCCTTTCTCAACGATAAACTCGATCTCGCACAGGCAGAAGGCGTCGCTGATCTGATCACAGCCAGCACCGCCAATGCCGCGCGCTGTGCAGTACGCTCATTGCACGGAGAATTCTCATTAACGATTCACCAGCTCGTCAGTGCTCTGATCGATCTGCGTGTACTGGTCGAAGCAACACTCGATTTTCCGGAAGAAGAAATCGATTTTCTCCAGTCAGCCCATGCCGCAGAACAACTGGCGACGATCCGAGCCAAACTGGAACAGGTACTGGTTGCATCTCGCCAGGGCAATCTGCTGCAGGAAGGCATCAAAGTCGTACTGGTCGGTCAGCCCAACGTAGGCAAATCCAGCCTGCTCAACCGTCTTGCCGGAGACGAGGTTGCCATTGTCACTGATATTCCCGGTACGACAAGAGACACTGTCCGGCAATCAATCGAAATCGAAGGAATTCCACTGCACTTGATCGATACCGCAGGACTGAGAGAAACCAGCGACATTGTTGAGCAACATGGAATTGCCCGCACCTACGCTGCAATCGAACAGGCTGATCTGGTATTGTTACTGGTGGACAGCCGCCACGGTGTAACAGAAGAAGATCGCTCTGTGCTGGCGCGCCTGCCGGAACGGTTGCCGGTACTGACCGTCCACAACAAGATCGATCTGTCAGCCCAGCCTCCCCGCCTGGAAGAAAACACATCAGGAACAACCATTTACCTTTCAGCCAGAAGCGGGGAAGGAATGGAGCTGTTACGGACTGCACTGCTCAAAACTGCCGGCTGGCAGGCCAACATTGCCGGAGAAGGTGCCTACATGGCTCGCCAGCGCCACCTGCAGGCATTGCTACAGGCAAAAGAACTGCTGGAAAGAGCAGCCGCCTGGCTGCATCGTGCAGATCAGCTGGAAATACTGGCCGAAGAATTACGCCTCGCGCAACAAGCCCTATCCTCCATCACTGGCGAATTTACCAGCGATGACCTGCTAGGCGAGATTTTTTCCAGTTTCTGCATCGGAAAATAACAAGCCTTCCTGGCGGTATCGAAGTACCTCGAATCCGGATCAACCGGATAAAAAGTGGGAAAATCACAGGCATAAAGAAAAATATGAAATCAGGCCCGTGTGATAAGGTTAATGATAGCCACCGCCTCATTCAAACTGCATAAATTCATCATTCTCCTGGTATGAAATCTATCGAACAGCAATTCTTCAACGATCTGGAAAAAAAACTCTGGACCGCCGCCGACAAGCTGCGCTCCAACCTCGACGCCGCCGTGTACAAGCACGTCGTGCTCGGGCTGATCTTTTTGAAGTACGTCTCCGATGCTTTCGAAGAACGGCAGAGAGAGCTGCGCGCGCAGTTCACCGATCCGAATCATGACTACACCATGGACCCGGAAGAATACGGTGGCGCAGGCACGCAGGAATACGAGGAAAACATCACCGCCGAGCTGGAAGTCCGCGACTACTACACCGAGAAAAACGTGTTCTGGGTGCCGGTCGAAGCACGCTGGCAAATCCTGCGCGACTGCGCGCAACTGCCGCCAAAAGCGGCGCTACCATGGAACAAGCCTGGCAAGGACGAGCCCGAGGAAATGCGCTCGGTCGGCTGGCTGATCGACAACGCCATGGAAGCTGTCGAGCGTGAGAACGCCCGCCTGAAGAACGTGCTCAACAAGGACTTCGCCCGCGTCCAGCTCGACTCCAGCAAGCTGGCCGGGTTGATCAGCCACTTCTCGGATACCGACTTCGCTGCCCGCGAATACAAGGGCCAGCCGCTGGACCTGAAATCCAGGGACATCCTCGGCCATGTCTACGAATACTTCCTCGGCCAGTTCGCCCTGGCCGAAGGCAAGAAGGGCGGCCAGTACTACACGCCCAAGAGCATCGTCACCCTGATCGTGGAAATGCTCCAGCCGTTCAAGGGCCGCGTCTATGACCCGGCCATGGGTTCCGGCGGTTTCTTCGTGCAAAGCGAGGAATTCATCGAACAGCACGGCGGTAAGGCCGCGAACGGCAAGATCGGACAGATCAGCGTCTACGGACAGGAGAGCAATCCCACCACTTGGCGGCTAGCGGCGATGAACATGGCCATTCGCGGTATCGACTTCAACTTCGGCACCGGCCCGGCGGATACCTTGCTGAACGACCTGCACCCGGACCTGCGCGCCGATTTCGTGATGGCCAACCCGCCCTTCAATATGAAGGAGTGGTGGAACGAAAAACTGGCCGCCGACCCGCGCTGGATCGCCGGCACGCCGCCGCAGGGCAACGCCAACTTCGCCTGGCTGCAGCACATGCTCTGGCATCTGGCGCCCACCGGCAGCATGGCGCTGCTGCTGGCCAACGGTTCCATGAGTTCCAACACTATATAGCGTAGTCACAAGATATCAGCCCAGAGGGCGATACATCTAATTTGCACGACAGCAAGGAAAGAAGAGGTGTTTTTGGCGTATCTTGTAGCGATGCCACGCCATCTTTTGAGATGAAGAAAAGCATTTTCGACGAGATGCCTCAGCTTATACAGTTCTTTATCGTAAGGTCTTTGTATTTTTCGATTCTTTTTTGGCGGGATAACAGCTTCCATTCCCTGTTTTTCCGCCTGTTCAACAATGGCATTACTGTCATAGCCACGATCTGCCAGCAGATGATCTGCATCAATCCCTTCGATCAGGCGGCCAGCCTGCGTGCAATCAGCAGTGGTACCTTGTGTAACAAGGATTCTGACCGGCATACCATGCGCATCCACGGCCAGATGTATCTTGGTGTTGAGCCCCCTTTTGTCCGATTCATATCCTGATTACCTCCTCTGGCTCCACTGGCGTGTGGATGAACTTTACAGTGACTGGCATCCATTATCAGCCATTCATAATCTGGATCATCAATCAGGATTTCCAGCAATTTTTCCCAGATACCTTTGTCACGCCAGCGAATGAAACGGCGATGAGTATTGCTCCAACCCCCGTAGTCCGGCGGTAAATCCCTCCATGGGGCTCCTGTCCGTATAATCCAGAAAACAGCATTGATAAACTGACGATTATCTGTGGCTACCCCTCCCCATGCCCCTTCTCGGCCTGGTAAATGCCCCTCAAGTAGCGACCATATCCTATCTGAAATATCATGCCTGCGATGTGAATGTGTCATGCGAGTCCCTTTAATTTCTTAAAAGGATCTCATATTTCTTATCTCATGACTACACTATCTAACAACGAAGGCGAAATCCGCAAGCGGCTGATCGAGGACGACTACGTAGAGTGCATGGTTGCGCTGCCCGGTCAGTTGTTTACCAACACCCAGATACCGGCCTGTATCTGGTTCCTGACCCGCGACAAGCAGAACGGCTTTGCGTTGGACAAGAAGAAGCGTGATCGGCGCGGCGAATTCCTGTTCATTGACGCCCGCCAGATGGGCTACATGAAAGACCGCGTGCTGCGCGACTTCACTGCGGACGACATCGAGAAAATCGCCGACACCTTCCATGCCTGGCAGCAGGGCGAGGGCTATGAAGATGTACCGGGATTTTGCCATTCCGCCAAGCTGGACGATGTGCGCAAGCACGAGCATGTACTGACGCCCGGGCGCTACGTGGGCGCGGCGGAGCAGGAAGAAGACGGCGAGCCCTTTGCCGAGAAGATGCAGCGGCTGACGGCGCAACTGGCCGAGCAGTTTGCGGAGAGTGAGAAGCTGGAAGCGGAGATCAGGAAGAGTTTGGCGGGGTTGGGATATGGGGTCTGATCTGCGCTCTATGTGGAGGGCTGCGGGAGGTAGCGTTCCAGAGAATTGGCACTTTCAAACGATCGAAAGTTTACTGGAACATCCGAAATCAATCGCTGTTGGTGTCATGTATCCCGGATCGGATACGGCTGATGGTGTGCCGCTCATTAAGGTTTCTGATATCAAGAATGGCGAAGTTCAAGGAAAACCTTCCTTCTGCATCAGTCGCGAGGTCGATGAGGAGTACAAGCGAACACGTCTTCGTGGAGACGAATTACTAATTACTTTAGTTGGGGAACCGGGAGATTGCGCAATCGCTACAGATGAAATGGCCGGGTGGAATGCGGCGCGTGCCGTGGCTATTTTGAAGTTGAAAAATCCAGATTTGCGGCCTTGGTTGCGATTTGTTTTGCTGAGTGCGCCGGCCAAACACTTGGTTGGTGCGAGATTGAACACAACTGTTCAAAAAACACTCAACCTCAAAGATATTCGTGAGCTTGGTGTTCCATTACCGCCAGAGATATGCCGCAATCAAATCGTTAGCGTGCTTTCCTCGCTGGACAAAAAAATCTCACTCAACCGCCGCATCAACCAAACCCTCGAAGCCATGGCGCAAGCTATCTTCAAGTCTTGGTTTGTCGATTTCGACCCGGTCAAGGCCAGGATCGCAGCCATCGAGCAAGGCGAAGACCCGCTGCGCGCCGCCATGCGCGCCATCAGCGGCATGAATCGCCCCGGGTTTTGAGGAGGCTCCAACTTTTGAGAGAATGGAGCCATGAGCAATCAAACAAAGTTTTCCCCTGAAGTTCGTGAACGATCTGTTCGCCTGGTACAGGAGCATCGCGGCGAATATCCATCGCTATGGGCGGCGGTTGAATCAATTGCACCCAAGATTGGCTGTGTTCCCTCCACGTTGCTGGAATGGGTTAAACGTAGCGAAATTAACAATGGCGCACGCGAAGGTCTGACAAGCAGTGAACGTGATCGCCTCAAGGCGTTGGAGCGTGAGAACAGGGAACTGCGCCGAGCCAATGAGATATTGAAAACAGCCAGTGCTTTTTTCGCCCAGGCGGAGCTCGACCGCGTTCTGAAGAAGTAAACGCTTACATTGATCAGTATCGGAGTATCTATGGGGTCGAGCCAGTCTGCAAGGTGTTGCAGGTTGCCCCTTCAGCGTACTGGCGCCATGCTGCCCGCCAGCGCTATCCACAATTACGCAGTGCGCGGGCTCGCAGAGATGAGTTGTTGATGGCTGATATCCGGCGTGTCTGGCAGGCCAATATGCAAGTCTATGGTGCACGCAAGATCTGGTATCAATTGCAACGTGAAGGTGTGACTGTGGCGCGTTGTACGGTTGAACGTCTGATGCGCCAGCTGGGTTTACAAGGTGCCCGACGGGGCAAAATCATTCGCACCACTGTTGTCCGGCAGAACGCGACTTGCCCGCGCGATCTCGTCAACCGGATGTTTCATGCCAATCGGCCCAATCAGCTGTGGGTCTCGGACTTCACCTATGTATCAACCTGGCAGGGCTGGTTGTACGTGGCTTTTGTTATCGATGTATTTGCCCGCCGCATCGTTGGCTGGCGTGTCAGCAGCACCATGAGTACGGATTTTGTGCTTGATGCGCTGGAGCAGGCTTTGTATGATCGCCGTCCTGCTGATACCCTGATTCATCATTCCGACAGAGGATCGCAATACGTGTCGATCCGTTATACCGAACGTCTGGCACAAGCCGGTATTGAACCGTCTGTCGGCAGTCGCGGTGACAGTTACGATAATGCGCTGGCTGAAACGATCAATGGCCTGTACAAGGCTGAACTGATACACAGGAGAGCTCCCTGGAAAACCAGGGCTGCTGTGGAGCTGGCAACTTTGGAATGGGTTGCCTGGTATAACCATCAACGCCTGCTTGGATCTATCGGGTATATTCCTCCAGCTCAGGCTGAAGAAAACTACCGACAAACCCAGGATAGTAAGACATTGATGGATATTTTACTTTAACCAAATAGCCTCCTCGATTGTCGGGACGGTTCAGCAAGACCAATGCCGAACTCGACCAGATGCCCCGCGAGCACCACGACCAACTCGCCGCCACCGCCACGCTGTTTCCCGATGAAATGGAAGAGTCGGAGTTGGGGGAGATTCCGAAGGGGTGGGAAGCCGGAACATTGGCCGAACTATGCCAGTTGAACTCTGAAAGCTGGGGTGCCAAAACGTTACCGAGTACGGTTCACTATGTGGATTTGGCAAACACCAAGAACGGCGAAATTTCAGAATTGCAGACTGTAAGCGGAAAAGATATTCCGAGTCGTGCCAGAAGAATATTGAGGCTCGGAGATACGATTGTTGGTACGGTACGACCAGGAAACAAGTCGTTCGCCTTGATTGGAGAGGTTGGTCTGACTGGAAGTACAGGATTTGCTGTGCTACGCCCGATAGATCAGGTGTGGCTGGAATTTGTTTATCTTGTGGCAACGTCCGAATCAAATATTGAGCGCCTAGCTCATTTGGCAGATGGCGCATATCCTGCCGTGCGTCCTGAAGTTGTCGTACAAGAAAATTTGGTTATCCCGAAAAAAGACATCGCACAGGCATTCCACAAAAAAATACGACCGATGTTTTCCAAAACTCTCGCGAACAGAGAAAACGCGAAGCTCTTGGCTGAACTCCGCGACAGCCTCCTCCCTAAACTTTTATCAGGTGAATTGTCCATCCCGACGGCATCGGACGCAGTGGAGCTTGATGCATGATTAAGAAAATAAAAACCATCGGCAATCTGGGTGTTTACAAAAACTTTAAGTGGGATGATGAAGTCCGCGAAGGAGGCGGCCAAGTAGCGACGTTTCAAGACATCAACATCATCTATGGGAGAAATTATTCTGGGAAGACCACGCTTTCACGAATTCTGCGCGCGATGGAGACAGGGTTACTATCAGATAAGTTTGAAAATCCATCATTCAGTGTAGCTTTAGCGGATGGTTCTCATGCAACGCAAACAGCGCTGACAAGCCATGGCAAAACGATTCGGGTTTTCAATGAGGATTTCGTACGATCCAATTTGCGCTTTATCACCAACCCGGATGACAGCATCGAGCCGTTCGCCATCCTTGGCGACGACAACAACAAGATTGAGAAAGAGATCGAAGCGCTTGAAGCAGAGCTTGGCTCAAATGAAGTGGGTAGCGAAACAGGCCTGTACGCTCAGCAGATTACAGCGAAGACCAAGCACACTACGGCATTTCAAAGACATAAAAAAGCCAATGACGACCTCGAAAAACAACTAAGTGATAAAGCAACCGATAAAAAAATCGGCATAAAATACAAATCAGATCGCTTTGGTGACCAGAATTACAACATTCAAAAGCTGAAAAACGATATTGCGGTAGTCCAAACTGCAAGCTATCAATCACCATCAAGTGAGCAACTGGCTCAATACGAAAAGCTGATCTCAGAAATAGCGCTTCAGCCTGTTCCGCCGTTCCATGCGCCCGATCTTACTTTTCAAAGCTTGGTAACGCAAGCCGAAACACTTTTGACCAAGAAAATCAGTGAATCGGACAAAATTGAAGCACTGGTGAAAAACGCAGTACTGAATCGCTGGGTTAATGAAGGGCGAACCCACCATAAGAACAAGCTGGATAAGTGCGCATTTTGCGACAACCCAATCTCCGTGGATCGTTGGGCTGCGCTGGAAAAGCATTTTGATGAAGAATCAGACCAACTTGAGAAGGATATTGATGCGCTAATTGGCCAGATCGAGACAGAAAAGAAAACGACAAGCTCAGCATTATCCATTGATAAGACCAAGTTCTATTCCAAATTCCATCTGCGGCTCAACGAATTAGATGAATCGTTGAAAACGGTTCTTGCCAGCTACGAAAAATCTCTGGATGCATTGATCGCCCAGTTGAAGTCCAGAAAAGAAGACGTTCTAAATCCTAGAATGTTCGTAGAATCGGGCGACGTCACTAAAGATTTGCAAGCGGTCTGGAGCACTTATAAAGCGCTTTGCACAGAGTCTGATAACTATACAAAATTGTTAGACAAAGATCAGAAAATCGCCAAAGAAAATTTGCGATTAAAAGAGGTTTCAGATTACCTCCTCACTATTGGATTCGAGAAGCAACAATTCACTATCGCAGAATTCAAAAAACAGCATGAATACGCTGAGCAAGAAAAAAATCGCATCGACATTGAAATCAGCACAAAACAGGACTTGATTGCTTCAAAAAAACGCGAGCTAAACGATGAAGAAAAAGGTGCAAAAAAGGTCAATGAGTATTTGAATAATTTTTTTGGCCATCGTTTTCTCACGCTTGAAGCCAAGCATGACAAGGCTTTTGGAGAGCAATCAAAACGAATTCACTTTGAGGTCATTCGTGATGGAAAGAAGGCTCACCATCTTAGTGAAGGTGAATGTAGCTTGCTGGCCTTTTGTTATTTCCTAGCAAAACTCGACGACATCGACACCCGAAATTCAAAGCCGCTTATTTGGATTGACGACCCTATTTCATCACTAGATGGAAACCATATATTTTTTGTTTATAGTCTATTAGGCGCAGAAATCGTTTCTGTTGGGAAATTTGAGCAGCTATTCCTATCAACTCACAATCTTGATTTCCTAAAGTACCTGAAACGACTTAGTGGAAAGTATATTGGCGAGGATGGCAAGAAAAAGGACTATCAGAAAAGTTATTTTGTCATTGCCCGAAATGACAAGGTTTCAGGTATCAAAATCATGCCGAAGTACCTCAAGGAATATGTCACCGAGTTTAATTACCTTTTCGAGCAAATACACAAGTGCGCTGAAATTAAAGCAATTGACGATACGAATTACGTTACTTTCTACAATTTCGCAAACAACGCCAGAAAGTTTTTTGAAATTTATTTGTACTACAAATACCCCGATCAAGGTATGAATGAAGATACTCTTCGCTTGTTCTTTGGCGAGGATAAAATTCCTGCTGTTTTAACAGACAGAATCAATAACGAATATTCTCATCTATCGGGGGTTTTTGAACGGGGATCGACACCTGTCGAAGTGCCGGAGATGCAAAAAGCTGCAAGACATATTATCGAGCGGCTTAAGCAAGACTCAGATCAGTATTCCTCTTTATTGAAAAGTATCGGTGTGGCAGAAGCTCCGGAGGCACAGTCGTGAGCATTACCGAACAACAACTCGAAAACGCTACCATCGGCTGGTTCCGTGAGCTGGGCTGGCAATATGCCAGTGGTCCGGACATCGCACCGGATGGCAACAGCCCTGCTCGCACCGACTATCGCCAAGTAGTACTGCAACAACGCCTGCTGGCGGCGTTGTCACGCATCAACCCTCACATCCCCGCCGTCGCACTCGAACAAGCTACACATGAACTGCTGACGGTGAGCGACCCTCTGCTGATTGCCCGCAACCGGCATGTGCATCGGCTGCTGCTGTCCGGTATCCCGGTCGAGTTTTCTGTGGGCGATGAAAAGCGCACCGATCTGGTCAACCTGATCGACTTCGTCAATCCTCGCAACAACGACTTCCTGCTGGTCAGCCAGTTCACCGTCCGGGCTACCCGCCAGCCGCGCCGCCCGGACCTGGTGGCCTTCGTCAACGGCCTGCCGCTGGCGGTGATCGAGCTGAAGAATCCGGCCAACGAGCAGACCGACATCTGGGATGCCTTCAACCAGATCCAGACCTACAAAGAAGAAATCAGCGATCTGTTCAACACCAACGTGGCGGTAGTGGTTAGCGATGGCTTCACGGCGCGGCTGGGTTCGCTCACTGCGAATCAGGAGCGCATGCAGCCCTGGCGGGCGATTACCAATGAGGACGACCGGCCACTGCTGGAGTTCGAGTTGGAAACGTTGGTGCGTGGTTTCTTCGAGCCTGCGTTGTTCCTCGACTATGTGCACCACTTCGTGCTGTTCGAGCAGGACGCCGACCGGATCATCAAGAAGATCGCCGGTTACCACCAGTTCCATGCCGTGCGCGAGGCGGTTAAGGCTACGGTGATTGCCGCCAGCAGTCCACAGAAGGGGCTACTGGAAGTTCAGGAACCGCGTGCTACCTATGGCAAGGAAGTGCAGCCCGGCAGCCGCAAGGCTGGCGTGGTGTGGCACACTCAGGGCTCGGGCAAGAGCATCACCATGGCCTGCTACGCGGGCAAGCTGTTGCAGCAGCCGGAGATGAAGAACCCCACACTGGTGGTGGTGACCGACCGCAACGATCTGGATGGGCAGCTGTATGGCACCTTCTGCGCTGCCGAAGACCTGCTCAGGCAAACGCCGGTGCAGGCGGGCAGTCGAGAGAAGTTGCGCGAGATGCTGGCCTCGCGCGAGGCGGGCGGCATCATCTTCACCACGGTGCAGAAGTTCGCGCTGCTGGACGACGAAGAGCAGCACCCGCTGCTATCGGATCGCAGCAATATCGTGGTGATCTCCGACGAGGCACACCGCAGCCAGTACGGCATGAAGGGGCGGCTGGACACCAAGACCGGCAAGTACGTGTTCGGTTATGCCAAGCACCTGCGCGACGCGCTGGCCAATGCCACCTTCATCGGCTTCACCGGCACGCCCGTCGCCCTGGAAGACAAGGACACGCGGGCGGTGTTCGGCGATTACGTCAGCATCTACGACATTCAGGACGCGGTGGACGATGGCGCCACGGTGCCGATCTTCTATGAAAGCCGCCTGGCCAGGCTGGACGTGAATCAAGCCGAGATCGACGCGCTCAATGCCCAAGTGGATGAGGTGATCGAGGACGAGGAAGACCTCACTGCCCGCGAAAAGACCAAGAGTGATTGGGCGGCGCTGACCAAGCTGGTGGGCGCGCAGCCGCGTCTGGAGCAGGTGGCAGCCGATCTAGTGCAGCACTTCGAGACGCGCACCGCCACGCTGGAAGGCAAGGCGATGATCGTCTGCATGAGCCGCGACATCTGCGCCGAGTTGTACAACGCCATCGTCGCCTTGCGTCCTAACTGGCACGACTCCGACCCGAAAAAGGGCGCGATCAAGGTGATCATGACTGGCTCGGCAGCGGACAAACCTTTATTGCAGCCACACCTAACCAGCCAGCAGGTGAAGAAACGCCTGGAAAAGCGCTTCAAGGACCCGGCAGATCCGCTGAAGCTGGTGATCGTGCGCGACATGTGGCTGACCGGCTTCGACGCGCCCTGCTGCCACACCATGTACGTGGACAAGCCTATGAAGGGCCACAACCTGATGCAGGCGATTGCTCGCGTAAACCGGGTGTTCCGCAATAAGCCCGGCGGCTTGGTGGTGGATTACATTGGTGTCGCCAATGAACTGAAAGCAGCGCTCAAGACCTATACCGAATCCAAGGGCAGGGGCGACCCGGCACACGATGCGCGTGAGGCCCTGACGGTGCTGCTGGAAAAACTGGACATCGTGCGCGGGCTGATGCACGGCTTCGACTACAGCGGGTTCGAGACCGATGCGATGAAGCTACTGGTACCGGTGGCCAACCATATCCTGGGGCTGAAGGACGGCAAGCAGCGTTTCCTCGATGCCATGCTGGCCGTGAGCAAGGCATTTTCCCTGTGCAGCACGCTGGACGAAGCCGCCGCCCTGCGCACGGAGATTGCCTTCTTCGCCGCCGTCAAGGCCGCCATCGTCAAGTTCACCACGGTGTACCGCAAGCGTTCCGACGCGGACAAGAACAGTGCGCTCAAGCAGATTCTGGACAACGCCATCGTCGCTGACGGGGTGGCGGACATCTTCGCCCTGGCGGGCCTGGACAAGCCCAATATCGGCCTGCTGTCGGATGAGTTTCTGGAAGACGTGCGGCAGATGAAGAGCCGCAACCTGGCGGTGGAACTGCTGGAAAAGCTGCTGCGCGACGAGACCAAGGCCCGTGCGCGCAACAACGTAGTGCAGGAGAAGAAATACGGCGACCGCCTGCTAGAAACCCTGCGCAGGTACCACAACCGGGCGGTGGAGACGGCGCAGGTCATCGAGGAACTGATCCAGATGGCCAAGGACTTCCGGGCGGCGTTGGAGCGCGAAGCGGCGCTGGGGCTGAACCCGGACGAGATCGCCTTCTACGACGCGCTGGCCAACAACGAAAGCGCCGTGCGAGAACTGGGCGACGAAACCCTGAAGAAGATCGCCGTCGAGATCACCGAGAAGCTGCGCAACAGCACCACGGTGGATTGGCAGGTGCGCGAGAGCGTACGCGCCAAGCTGCGGATCTTGGTGCGGCGCACGCTGAAGAAGTGGAAGTACCCGCCCGACAAGCAGCTGGAGGCAGTGGAATTGGTGCTACAGCAAGCGGAAGTGTTGTCGAACGCATGGTCGAAGTGATGACCAAGTTGTTCGAGGTAGGTAGGCACACCATCAGCGAATGGTTTACGGGCAATGGGCTTCTATAACCTGGATGCCATCATTACTCAGTGTATACCCTGCTCAAGTTCAGGTTTTCCAGAGCCATTCCATTATTCCATCTTCCGCATACTGATCATCATCACACCGATCAATACCAGCCCCGAGCCTGCCAGCTGTACCAGCGACAGTTGTTCCGCGAGAAACACATAAGCCAGATAAATGGTCGCCACTGGCCCCAGCGCGCCTATCATGGAAGTTTGCATGGAGCCGATTCGTCGCATAGCAGCGGCAAGGGCAAAGGCGGGCATCACGGTGGAGAACAGCGCCATACCAATGCTGAGGCCATAGACACGGGTGGATTGCTGCAAGTCATCCAGCGGATGAGTGAGCAGGAATTGGGCGATGCAGGCCAGACATGCGACGGTCATGGCATAAGCGGTAAAGCGCATGGAGCCGATACGGGCGATGGTGTGTCCGGCACCAATCAAGTAGATGGCATAAGCCAGTGCGCTGGCAAAAACGAGGCTACTCCCCATGAACAGACCATCCGATGTGATGTGGAAATCATGCACGAATACCAGCCCGATTCCGGCATAACTGAGCAGCAAGGCGAACCAGACCCTGCGCCCGATAGCCGCGCGAAATACCAGCGCACTGATAAGCACCACCATGGTGGGATACAGAAACAGAATCATGCGCTCCAGCCCCGCGCTGATGTATTGCAGACCGAGAAAATCAAGAAAACTTGCCAGATAGTAACCCACCAGCCCCAGCAGCAGGACAGCGAGCCAGTCGTGCCGGGCCATGGGTGTGGCCTGCGCCCGTCCGTGCAGCATGGCAAATACGAAAAATGGCACGGAAAACACCATGCGCAAGGCCAGCAAAGTTACGGCATCCACAGGCTCGACATAGGCCAATTTGATGAAAATCGCCTTGGCGGAAAAACCAATCGCCGCCAGCAAGGCAAACAGAACACCCAGCGCCTGCTGGTACGATGAGAAGAATCTTGCAAGTAAGGGGTACATGGGGAATCTGAAAATCCTGTATTCGGTCATTAAAAACACAGGTCTTTTCACGGAAGACGGCAATCAGCGGGAGAAGACCCGTATCGCTATCTGATGGATGATCAACAACTCAATGCAATGATCCAACGCACGGGACAATGGCAGGAAACCGCCACAGTCGTAGAATCAGTATTATTCTGGAGATGTTCATATTTGTACTGTATGCGATGCGGGCATATCACCTATGACGATCAGGCACGCATTTTCTGTCGTGCAGCCATGCAGCAGAATGGCTTACTTTGAATAATGCGACTCTCCGGCTATCGCCCCCTCACAACGAGAATTTCAGGAAATAACGCTCTCAACATTCAGTGATACTGACACTGACAGCCAGGCCGCCCAGTGAAGTTTCCTTGTATTTGTGCGACATCTCCAGGCCAGTCTGTTTCATCGCATTGATACAGTTATCAAGGGGGATGAAATGCTCGCCAGTACCGCGACAGGCAAGTGCGGCGGCCGTGTGTGCCTTGATTGCGCCAAAGCCATTGCGTTCGATGCAAGGCACCTGAACCAGCCCACCGACCGGATCACAGGTCATACCCAGGTGATGTTCCAGCGCAATTTCAGCGGCATTTTCGACCTGCTCGGTAGTACCTCCTCGTACCGCACAGAGACCGGCCGCAGCCATGGCTGCTGCTGAACCTACTTCTCCCTGGCAACCTACTTCGGCACCGGAAATAGAGCTGAGGTGCTTGATCAGCCCGCCAATGGCCGCAGCTGTCAGCAGGAAATCCCGTACCTGCTGTTCAGTACCGCCTTCATGTTTGAGCAGATAGTAAATGACTGCCGGAATAACCCCCGCAGCACCGTTGGTGGGTGCTGTAACGACCATGTGCCCTGCAGCATTTTCTTCATTGACTGCCATAGCGTAAGCACATAGCCAATCGTTCAGTGTGGCCTTTTCCGGATGCATCTGCAGTTGTTCGTACAAATCTTTTGCACGTCTGCGTATACTCAACCCGCCCGGGAGACGGCCTTCTGCCGTCAATCCCTGCTCGACACAGTGACACATGGCTTTCCAGATACTATCCAACCCTTGTTCAAGCTCCTGCGCCGACATTCTGGTCAACTCATTGGCACGCTTCATTTCAGCGATGGATAAGCCGCTCTGCTGAGACATTTCTAGCATGCCGATCGCAGAATCGAACGGATAGGGATACAACCCGGCAGATTCCATTTTGAGCGGAGCATTCAGCTGGTTGATTTCTGCCAGGGTGCAGATGAACCCGCCCCCGATGGAAAAAAAGGTTTCTGACAGGATTTTTTTCCCCTCTTCATCCAGCAGATAAAAAATCATGCCATTGGGGTGTTGCGGCAATGGGTCCGATTTATCGAAAACGATATCATCCTCAGGGTTGAAACCAATCTCTCTCCCGCTGGTAAGTTGCAACGTATCGGTGGCCCATAGTTTTGCCGTCAGTGCATTGACATCCTCTCCGGCAAGCGAGACGGGGCTATGGCCGTGCAATCCCAAAGCCACTGCCCTGTCCGTTGCATGCCCTCTGCCGGTAAAGGCAAGCGAACCCTTGAGCACACAATAGACACGATAGTTGAGATCGTCTGGAGTCTGCGAGATCAACTGATCGACATGATCACGGAAAACATTTGCTGCCGTCATCGGCCCCATGGTGTGAGAACTGGAAGGGCCAATACCAATTTTGAACAGATCGAGTACGCTGATGAACATAGGGTAAATCTTGCCGGATATTAAGAGTGGAGCCTGTTGCTGCGGGCTGATATTGCAATGGCTGAAATTGTATAGCAGATTGACCAGGTTTGCCTTGGGGGCAGAAACAATTATTTTGCAGGAATTCAGGAGAACGATAATAATTGACCGGCATAAACAGGCTATGGTCTAATCCTGTCGTTAAGAGGCAACAAAGAGGCGGTTAACTCAGCGGTAGAGTGTCACCTTCACACGGTGGAAGTCATTGGTTCGATTCCAGTACCGCCTACCAGATTTTTCTGTCACGCCAGAACAACCTGTGCCAGCTTGTCATTGGCATGGAAGGACCGGTTTATATGACAGGAATAATTTTTTGAACGGTGTCCTGCAGTCACTGCGGGCACCACTCTTCAACCCATTTTACTCCTGCCACATGTTCAACCCGGCTGCATTTCCCGTTCTGCGATTGTTTATCGTGTGTCTGGTACTGCTCTATTCTCCATTCTGTCAGGCAGATCTCGTAAAAACAGTGGAGCGAATCAAACCGGCAATTGTTGGAATAGGCTCTTTCCAGAAATTACATTCTCCCCCTGTCAATTTTCTTGGTACCGGCTTCGTGGTCGAAGATGGTTTACATGCCATAACCAATGCCCATGTGATTTCTGATTTATCCAGCAATACCAGCAAAGGCTCATTGATCATCATGACCGGAAAGGGTGAAAAACCTGAACTGAGAAATGCTACGATCATTGCTCTGGATAAAGAACATGATCTTGCTCTCTTGCGTTTCGAGGGAACAGCATTACCTGCAATGAAACTGGGGGATGCCGGCACGATAAAAGAAGGAAAATTGCTGGCATTTACCGGCTTTCCCATCGGAATGGTACTCGGCTTCTACCCGGTGACCCATCGAGCTACCATTTCTTCAATCACGCCTGTCATCCTGCCTGCACAAAATGCCAGGCAACTCGATGCGGCAAAAATTCGACAACTGCAAAAATCGGCTTACAAAATATTTCAGCTCGATGGTACGGCTTATCCGGGCAACAGCGGGAGTCCATTGTATGACCCGGATACCGGAGAGGTTTACGGGGTAGTGAATATGGTTTTCATAAAAGGCAAAAAGGAGTCTATACTGAGCGATCCAAGCGGGATCAGCTATGCCATCCCGGCTAACTACGTTATTGATCTGCTCAAACAAGGTGGCTTCTGATCGTTTTATGACAGTGAGATGGCTCGCCATCGATCTTACCGTTTTTTACCGATCCGTTTATTTATACGTCATTCTGGCTGGGGTATGCTTTGATTCGGGTATCTAATCATTACATTTCCGGATTTTCCGTATTGCTCGCCAGCATCGAGGCCGCTACATTGCTTGCGGTTTTTTTTGCCGGTGCGGCCATTCGATTCATGCAATGGGATGTCCCGGTATCGGGATCACTGATCTCGCAATTACCTGGAGCAGTTACTTTTACTTTCGTAATCCTCGCCAGCATGGCTGCGCTGGGTATGTACCAATTGGACGGCCGGCAGGATTTCGAAGGAATTCTGCTCAGATTGCTCCCCTCTCTTGCGCTGGGTTTCGGTTTCATCACCCTTATTTTTTATCTGTTTCCGGATCTTTACTTCGGCCGCGGGCTGCTGGCCATCGTAATGCTGCTGGCCTTGTTGCTGATATTGATCATCCGACTGCTTTTTTTCAGGTGGTCCGGGCTCGACAGTTTACGTCCCCGTGCGCTCGTACTGGGTGCCGGGGTAAATGCCGGAGAATTGCTCGATCTCATTGACAAGACTTCCATTCTGCCTAATTTAAAAATTGTTGGATTTGTACCATTCGATAAAGAAAACCGGCATGTTCCGGCGGAAATGATCATCCCGAAAACCGGTTCACTGACCTCTCTGGTCGATCAATATGATGCCAGTGAAGTCATCGTCGCGACTCAGGAGAGACGGGGCGGTACTTTTCCCATTCAGGAGCTGCTGGAATGCAGGATAAGCGGTATAAAAGTCACTGATCTGGTTGGTTTCTTCGAAAGAGAGTGCGGCCACTTGCGAATGGATTCACTCTATCCCAGCTGGCTGGTATTTGGCAGCGGTTTCAACCAGGGAACCTTGAGAACCGTGGTCAAACGCATGTTCGATATCATCACCAGCCTGTTACTGCTGATCGTTACGTTACCCATCATGTTACTGACTGCGCTGCTGATAGTGATCGAAGACGGGTGGCCGGTATTTTATCGTCAGGAAAGAGTGGGAGATGCGGGAAAAACTTACATGGTCATCAAATTCCGCAGCATGTTCAACGATGCGGAAAAGGCTGGAAAGCCTCAATGGGCCACTGCTGACGACCCCCGTTCGACGCGGGTGGGGCGAATCATCCGCAAACTGAGAATCGACGAACTACCGCAGATCATCAATGTGCTCAAGGGTGAAATGAGTTTCGTCGGTCCGCGGCCCGAACGGCCTCATTTCGTTGATATGCTGAGTGCACAGGTTCCCTATTACAACATGCGGCACAGCATCAAACCGGGTATTACCGGCTGGGCCCAGGTACGCTACCCCTATGGAGCATCGATTGAGGATGCCATCGAGAAGCTCCAGTACGATCTGTATTACGTCAAAAACCACAGCCTGTTCCTCGATTTCGTCATTCTGATCGACACTGTTGGCGTCGTCCTGTTGCGCAAAGGCAGCCGATGAATTTTGGCAGTCACGACCTCCCCCCCGTGCTGACCACCATGACAACCCTAAGCTACGCAGCAGCAGCAGCAGCCTTTTTCTTTTTATCCATTCTGCTCATTACCAGCTGGCGGGGACGTCTTTATGGTTTATTACTGGCAGCAGCCTGTCTTTCCTCCTCGATATGGGCGGCAACGATCGCAGGGCTGTCCTATCTGGATTACGCCTATCCTCTGTTGATCCAGGTACTGGAACTGCTGCGCAACGCTACCCTGACCATCTTCCTGATCACCTTGCTGGGGCCCTTCCAGCCGGGAAAGACAGATAATACATCACCTAAAATCAGACCGGCAGTCGCTGCCATCGCTCTGTTCTACCTGATTTGCCTGGCTCAGATAGTCGTTTTTGGTCAGATCACCGGTATCGATCCGGATCAGCCGGGTGCTTCCCGGGATTTTCTTATATGGGTGGCAATGGCCATCATCGGGATGATCCTGGTGGAACAGTACTACCGGAACACTCCCCGTGAACAGCGCTGGGGAACCAAATTCATCTGCCTGGGTATCGGCGGCCTGTTTGTCTACGATTTTTATCTGTACAGCGATGCACTCTTGTTCAGAAAAATAAGTGCCGATATCTGGGTTGCCCGGGGATGGGTCAATACACTCATCGTTCCGCTGATTGCCCTCTCAGCCGCGCGCAATCCGAAATGGACGGTAGGTATTGCGGTTTCGAGGCGCATCCTGTTTTACTCTTCCGCATTGTTCGGCGCGGCGGTTTACCTGTTACTGATGGCCGCAGCAGGCTATTACCTCCGATTCTCGGGAGGCACCTGGGGAACGATATTCCAGCTCACTTTCCTGTTCGGGGCGATTATTCTGCTGATCGTCGTACTGTTCTCCGGGACGACGCGTTCCTGGCTCAAGGTGTTCATCAGTAAACATTTCTTCAGTTACAACTATGACTATCGTGAAGAGTGGCTGCGCTTTACACGCACCCTGTCCGAGGAAGAAACAGAATTAAGGGTTCGGGTGATCAAGTCACTCGCACAGCTCGTCGAAAGCCCGGCTGGAGGAGTATGGTTCAAATCGGAACAACACCATGCCTATCTGCCGATTGCCCGCTGGAATATTCCACATATCGATGCTTCCGTGGCAATGGATAGCTATTTTTGCCAGTTCATGCAGGAAAGCTCCTGGGTGATCGATTTATACCAGCATGATTCCGAATCACAGAAATACGCGGCCATGATATTACCCGACTGGTTGCCCACCATTCCCAAGGCACGCTGGGTGGTACCACTGATATTACACGGAGAACTGCTGGGATTCGTAGTGCTGACCGAACCACGCAGCGCAGTCGAGTTCAACTGGGAAGTCAGGGATTTACTGAAAGTAGCAGGAAGACAGGCAGCCAGTTATCTGGCACAGTACGAAGCAGCCCAGGCACTGTCCACTGCTCGTCAGTTCGAATCCTTCAACCGCATGTCTACATTCATCGTACATGACATCAAAAATCTGATCGCCCAGCTTTCGCTGTTACTTACCAATGCAGAAAAGCACAAGGATAATCCGGAATTTCAGCAGGATATGCTGGATACCGTAGCGTTATCCGTCAATAAAATGAAACGCATGCTCGAAAAACTCAGCAGTGAAAACATGCGTGAAGAAAAAAATGCCCTGTCTCTGAATGAGCTGCTGCAACGGATCATTGCCAGCAAATCCTTTTATGAACCTCAGCCGGTACTTGACATCCTCGACACAGAACTGAATGTACTGGCTGATCTGTCACGTCTGGAACGTGTACTCGGCCATCTGGTACAAAACGCAATCGAAGCAACTTCTAAAGACGGGTATGTCGAGGTACGGCTCAAGCAACAACCTGGATGGGCAGTCATCGAAATCGAAGATAGCGGATATGGTATGAGTGAGCAATTCATTCGCGAGAAACTGTTCACTCCTTTCGAATCGACCAAAACAGCAGGGATGGGTATCGGTGTTTTCGAAAGCAGGGAATATGTCGAGGAAATCGGTGGGAAATTGCATGTATCCAGCGGAGTATCGAAAGGAACAATTTTTACAGTCATGCTACCGTTAGTCTCTCCCCCGTAGCCCGCAGTGCCGGGAAACACTTCATCTATATCGGTCATTGCTGGTCGATCAGACCAGTCGCCGTGGCCGAAACGAAAATATCCACCCGGTTATCTGCCGGATTTCCAGAATCAGTTACCTGACAAAATCCGGTATCCTTGTGAATTCTGATGGATATCAATATTTACACCGCAACCATAATGTGGTTCATCTGATATTTCTCGTCACCCGTTTTTTCTGAAACACGATTTTATGCTCCGTTATTTCGAACGCCTGATCAACCCCTTTCCATCCGGCAAACTGACCGAACCTCCTGCTACGCTCTACCGGTTCTGCCGCCATTACATGAAAGGTGCAGAGATTTATTTCATTTTGCTGGCGATCGCCACCTTTTGTGTTGCCGTCGGTGAAGCCATGCTGTTCGGTGTACTGGGAACCATCATAGACTGGCTGGCTGAGAAAGATCCACAAGCGTTTTTACAGGAAGAAAGATTAACCTTGCTGGGATTGTCACTTTTCATCCTGATAGCAATGCCGGTGATTATTTTCTTTCATTCAGTCATTCTGTACCAGTCCCTGATGGGAAATTTTCCCATGGTCGTTCGCTGGCTATCTCATTGCTACCTGCTTGACCAGAGTTATGCCTTCTTTCAGAACGAATTCAGCGGACGTATCGCGACCAAAGTCATGCAAACGGCACTGGCTGTGCGCGAAACGATCATCAAAACGCTCGATGTTCTGCTGTTTGTTACCGTCTATCTGGCAACTGCATTACTGCTGATTGCCAATGCAGATCTGCGCCTTTGTATTCCGCTGATCATCTGGCTGGCAGTGTACTTGTGTATTCTGCGCTACTTCATACCCAAACTCCGGCACATCTCCCGGATTCAGGCAGATAGCCGTTCAAACATGACTGGGCGCATCGTGGACAGCTATGCCAACATTCTCACCCTCAAGCTCTTCTCCCACACCCGGCGGGAATCCGACTATGCCCGGGACGGTATGCAGGAATTTCTGGATACCGTCCACCCGCAAATGCGTCTGGTGACGCAGCTGAATACCTGTGTCTGGATCAATAACATGCTGTCCGTTTTTGCGATCGGCACACTTGGTATCCTGTTGTGGCTCGATGCAAGTATCAGCACAGGAGCAATTGCCATTGCACTGAGTCTTGCCATCCGCCTGACCGGGATGTCTCACTGGATCATGCTGGAAGTCGGAGAATTATTCGAGAACATCGGCATCGTGCAGGATGGCATGAACATGCTGGCCAAACCATATGCAGTAACAGATACCCCCGATGCCATACCGCTATTCGTCACGAAGGGACAAATCGATTATAACCAGGTCGAATTTTCCTACCATAACGATATTAAAAACGAAGATCACCGGATTTTCAAAGCACTCGATCTCCATATCAGCTCTGGCGAAAAGGTAGGGATTGTCGGTCCCTCCGGTGCCGGAAAATCGACTCTGATCAACCTTTTGCTGCGTTTTTATGATATCCGGCAGGGCAGTATCCAGATCGATCAGCAGGATATTCGTACGGTAACGCAAGAGAGCCTGCGTGCCAACATCGCCATCGTTACTCAGGATACCTCATTGCTGCACCGTTCCATCCGTGAAAATATCCTGTTTGGCAGACCCGATGCCACCGAAGAAGAAGTCATCCTGGCCGCACAGCGGGCCCATGCGCATGAATTCATCCAGGAACTGGTAGACAGTTACGGCCGCAGAGGGTACGACGCCATGGTGGGAGAACGCGGAGTTAATCTGTCAGGCGGGCAACGCCAGCGTATCGCCATTGCCCGGGTACTGCTCAAAAATGCACCTATTCTGGTTCTGGATGAGGCAACGTCTGCGCTGGATTCTGATATAGAAGCCAGTATCCAGCAAAGCCTGCATGAGCTGATGCAAAACAAAACCGTGATCGCCATTGCCCACCGTCTCTCTACCATTGCGGCCATGGATCGGCTGATCGTGCTGGATAACGGGCACATCGTCGAGCAGGGGCGCCACGCCGAGCTACTGTCACTCAACGGGCTTTATGCCAGGCTCTGGAACCATCAGTCTGGTGGTTTTCTGGGTCATCTCGACCATAACTTTGGCAGCCATGACGAAACCTGTTAACGGCTGAGGATCACCTTTCAGAACCTGTTCAAGATCTCGATCAGAGGACTTACTGCTGTGTAACCGGAGGTTGATCAAACCGGCGATACAGCACAGGCAACACTACCAGTGTCAGCAACGTAGAGGTGATCAACCCGCCGATGACCACAATGGCAAGCGGCCGCTGCACTTCTGAGCCAGGGCCGGTCGCGAACAGAAACGGAACCAGCCCGAGCATGGCTACCGTAGCGGTCATCAAGACCGGGCGGAAACGCTGTTCACATCCTTTGATGACGGCATCCTTCACGCTGACTCCCTCATCACGCAACTTGCGGATATAGGAAATCAGCACCACTCCATTCAATACTGCAATTCCCCACAATGCGATAAAACCAACCGAGGCAGGCACCGACAGATATTCACCGGTGACAAACAGGCCGAATACGCCCCCTATTGACGCAAATGGCAGCACCAGAATGATCAGGGCAGCCAGTCTGAGGGAGTTGAACAACATGAACAGTAAAAAGAAAATTGCAAAAATCGTTATCGGAACAATGATCGAAAGCGTAGCCATAGCCCGCTCCATATTCTCGAACTGCCCCCCCCATTCAAAGAAATAACCGTCAGGCAACTTCACTTCTTTGGCAATCCGCTCCTGTACCTCTGCTACAAACCCGCCCAGATCACGGCCTTCGACATTCGATCCGACTACTACGCGACGCTTGGCATTTTCACGTGAAACCTGGGCGGGACCATCGACGATGTTAATGTTAGCAACAGTATATAAGGGCACGGTTACGCCATCCGGGGCCCGCAGCAGCAAATTGCGAATGCTTTCGATACTGTCACGAAAATGTTGTGGAAAACGTGCCACGATGGAAAAACGCCGCTCACCTTCGTACAAAGTACTGACTTCACGACCGCCGACAGCAGTCTCGATCAGTTCATGCACATCAGCGACATTGATACCGTTACGCGCAATGGCATTACGATCAACATCGATGGTGAGGGATTGCTGGCCGGACAGACGTTCTATACGAATATCCTGTGCACCCGGAATGCTGCGCAAAATGCGTGCGATCTGTTCCGACAGCTCACGCAATTTATTCAGATCGTCCCCGAAAATTTTTACTGCAATTTCAGAGCGTACACCAGTCACCATCTCATCCACTCTTTCGGCAATCGGCTGTGACAAAACGATATTGACGCCTGGCAGCACCTCCAGCAATTTGCGGATATCTTCATCCACTTCATCCTGGGTACGACCGGATTCCGGATCGAGTATCACGATCGGATCGGATTCATTCTGCCCGGCCGGGTCAGCAGGAGATTCACCGCGCCCCAGTTTGGAGACCACACTTTTCACTCCCGGCACCTTCGATACGGCCTTCATGGCTTCCATTTCCATTTCAATGGCTTCGGACAGGGAAATCGAGGCTACCCGGTTGATCTGGGGAGTCAATGCACCTTCTTTCAAAGTCGGAATAAACGATTTCCCCAGAAATGGAAACAACACAAAAGACAGCAGCAATAATCCCAGCGCAGTGGTAACTGTCAGTTTTCCCCGCTTGAGTGCAGTATTGAGCAAGGAATGGTAAGCCGCTTTCAGTTTGGCAATGATCGTCGTATCATGATCGGCCCCCCCTTTCAGGATATAGGCACACAATACCGGGGACAAAGTCAGCGAGACGATCAGGGAAATCGCCAAAGCAATCGCAATCGTAAAGGCCAGCGGACTGAACAGCTTGCCCTCCATACCCTGTAACGTCATTAGTGGCAGAAACACCAGAATGATGATGCAAATCCCAAAAATCACCGGTGTACCGACCTCACCCACCGCCTCAATAATGGTACGCGCACGTGATTCCTGCGTGTTGCCACTATGGCCCAGGCGATGAAAGACATTTTCCACCACCACCACGGTGGAATCGACCATCAGCCCGATCGCGATCGCAAGCCCGCCCAGTGACATCAGATTGGCGGAGATACCCTGGTGATTCATTATCATGAATGTCAGTAAGGGCGTAACTACCAGTGTTGCCACCACAATCAGGCTCGAGCGCACATCCCCCAGAAAGATGAACAACACGACGATGACCAGAAAAATACCTTCCATCAGTACCTTGCTGACCGTCCACAATGCGGCATCAACCAAGTCGGTACGGTCATAATACGGAACGATCTGTAATCCGCCGGGCAGCAGTTTCTGCTCATTGATCTCTGCCACCTTTACCTTGACACGCTCCACGATTTCCTTGGCGTTCCCGCCTCTGACCATCAGCACGATGCCGGAAGCCGATTCGGTATACCCGCCCTTGATGACGGCCCCTGCCCTGACCTCCGTGCCCAATTTCACTTCAGCGATGTCACGCACGAATACAGGCACACCGCGCTCTTCCGACAGGACGATATTGCCAATATCCTGCAGGGTGCGAATCAGGCCAACCCCCCTGACGAGATACTGTTCACTGCCGGTCGGCAGAATACCGCCGCTGGCATTGGCATTATTTTCTGCAACGGCCTTCTCTACCTGGTTCAGTGTCAGATCGTAGTGACGCAGTTTGTTGGGATCCGTCAGCACATGATATTGCTTGACATACCCTCCCTGCGAATTGATTTCCGCCACTCCGGGAATGGACCGCAACATCGGCCGGACAATCCAGTCCTGCACGATGCGCCGTTCGGTCAGTTCTTCGACGGTCAGTGCCCGCTCACCATCATTGGGATGATCGATCGTGTATTGATAAACCTCTCCCAGGCCCGTAGAAACCGGACCCAGGCGCGGGATGATTCCCGGTGGCATTTTGCTGGCTGCTTCCAGCAGCCGCTCCATGACCAGTTGCCGGGCAAAATAAACATCGGTTTCATCGGTAAAAACCAGGGTAATGATGGATAAACCGCTCTTGTTCAGTGAACGCATTTCCTCCAGTCCGGGCAATCCGGTCATGGCAATTTCCAGTGGAACCGTCACCAACCGTTCTATCTCTTCCGGACTGCGACCGACTGCCTCAGTCGCAATCTGCACCTGAATATTGGTGACATCCGGAAACGCATCGACTGACAAGCGTTGTGCTGCATGCAGACCAAACCCCATCAGAATCAGCGTCAGCACGACTATCACCAGCCGCTGCGCCAGCATGGCGCGTACCAGAGAAGTAATCATCATTACTCCAGATCCTTGCGCTTGCGCTCGTTATTCAGGTGAAAGGCACCATCGACGATGATCTGCTGATCCGGTGTCAACCCTTCCAAGACGGGTCTTACCTGATTGATCATTTCATCCAGTTTGACCGGAGTCAGTGTGAAACCGCCATCTTCCCGGGCAATGAACACATGATCCTCATTATTCTCACGTACCACCGCCCCTTCCGGGATGACCAGACGTTCGCGCGCATGTTCGTCGATATGCACCGTGGTCAGCATATCTGGTCGCAGCCTGCGTTCGGGATTATCCACTTCCGTGCGGACAGTTACCGTCCGTGTCAGCGGATTGACGATGTCGGATACAAAAATGATGGTTCCATCGAAACTCGTGTCCCCCAATGCAGGTACGCGCACTTCCACATGCTGACCCAGCTCGACAAAATGGGCAGCATGCTCCGGGACATCCCCCACCACCCACAGCACCGACAAATCAGCCAGTGTAAATAGCTGATCCGAAGGCTGAACCACCTGTCCCAGCGCAACATCGCGTGCAATTACTGTACCGCTGCGCGGTGCGGTAATGACCACGGAAGGCAGGATCTGGCCACGTTTGGTCAGATCCTGCACTGCCTGGTTATCCATTCCCAGCAACCGCAAATGATCCTTCGCCGCACTCAGTTCAGCGTTTGAAACCTGTAATTCCGATTCCCGGCGCTGCAGTTCTGCAGCACTGATGACATCCTCCTCAAACAATTGCTGTGCGCGCATGGCTGCACGCTGTGCCAGTACTGCCAGAGAATTGGCACGCAGATAAGCCAGTTGAGCCTGGGTCAGTTCCGGGCTTGAAATCCTGGCCAGTTTGGTACCGGCGGAAACACTATCCCCCAAATGTGCATAAATTTCGACGATCCGCCCGGTAAAGCTCGCCCCGACCTGAACGAGCTTCAATTCGTTGACCTTGATCTGCCCGGGGACGCTCAGTTTTTCAGCAATATCGGCGTAAAAGGGCTTGCCGGTTTTGATCCGTTCGCGTAAATCCGGCCTGAGAAAAATTGTATTGGCATCATCTGTTTCTGCCTTGAGGTGTTTTTCCGGAGGCTCCTGTTCCTCTCCGCTCTTGCAACCCGGAACAGACAGTGTGACGAATGCAAGAAAAACAGCAATGATCTGTATCTGCAAATTCATTGAAAAAGGTTACTCCTTTGGATAATGCGCTCGCAGCCGATCTATCTCTGCCGCTGCTGACTGTAATTCGAACTGGGCCTGCAACAGCTCCGAACGGGCATTACGCAACACCCGCTGGGTATCCAGCACCTCGATAAACCCTCTTTCCCCCAGCCGGAAAGCAGCTTCCGCCACACGCAGCGCCGCTTCTGCTTCCTTGACGATACCGCCTTCAAACATTTCCACTCTGCGCCGCGCAATCTCCATCGCCTGCCAGGCGGATTCCAGCAGTCGATTGATCTCATAGCGACGATAATCGAGCGTCTCGCGCACTCTGGCTGCATCTGAAACCGCTGCATCGACTTCACCGCGCCGCTGATAGAAAAGCGGAATCCGTACGCTCAATCCAGCGGTATTCGATGTAAATTGCTTGTCCTGGTAATTGCTGTAAAGAATATTCACTGACGGCAGTACAGAAGCACGCTCCTGGTCGATTCGCAGATGTGCGCGATTCTGCTCTGCCTCCAAACGCAGAATTTCCGGATTCACAGTTGATAACTCAACACGTAACGCTTCAAGTGAAGGCAATTCGACCGGATCACCGAGCGAAGCAGTCACGTTGAATTCAGGTGGCAAGGCGCCTGCTGTCAATTGCAACAGAGCAATACGTGCCCGTTCGGTATTCAATAATGCTGCCTCTTTTCTGCTCGCTGCCGTCATTACTTCGGTATCGGCACGAATCAACTCGAAGCGGGCAGTTTCACCCGATTCAACGCTCAGCTTGATACGACGCTGTATTTCCCCCATCAGATCATGAATATCTGATTCCATCTCAGCCAGACCACGTCGCAACAGAAATTCATAGATATGTACCCGAAGTTGCGCCGCCAGATCTGCCCGTGCCTGTTCCAGATTTGCGCGACTGGCTTCCACCCCGGCCTCTGCCGCACCGATCCGAGCACGCCGCACAAATGGATTTTCCAGTGACTGACTGACTGTCACCTGCCGTTGCATGGAAGCCGGCCCGGTATCAATCTCAGGTAAACGCTTACTGTCAGGGCCAGCCATAAAAGTAACTTCAGGGTTGGGAAATGCCGATGCACTGGTAACCTCCGCCCTGGCTATCTCGACCTGTGAACGGACAGCCTGCAGCAAGCCATTGGCCTGTAAACCCATACGCTGAATATCAGTGACGGTATATCCGCCTCCCGCCGCCAGAACCGGATAATTTGATCCCGTAAATAAAGCGAAGCCAGACAGGAAACTCCAGAGAAAAATTTTCCGCATACAAAATGAAGATAAAAGCTGTATTTTTATAAAGCGAGCAGTTACTGCTCTTTGGCCGCTTTTCGTTTTTTTATTAGACGTTTTTTCCACCACCACCCTGCTGCCAGCAGAGTAAAGAGCGCATACCAGATACCATGAGTCCGCATCCATGCTTCTGGGTTTTCTCGTACAAACAACTGAATTTCAGCCAGATCCGCAACTTGCGGATGCTCACGGGTGGTTTCAGCCGTTTGCAGATGCAGCTCGATCGACAGGTGGTGACGCCCCGTCTTTTCTGGAGTAATGATCCAGGACCACCGGCTCATCTCACCTTGACCGGAAAAGAACTGCACCTGCGGCTCCGGTGGATCAATCGAAAATGCATCTCCGGCTATCCTGGCACGCATTTCAGGGAAAACCTCGCTGCGAATACCTTGCAGCTCGGTTCCGGGATGAGATTTCTTGACGATATCGTTGATACGCCGCGCCAGTTCTCTGGTATTCAGTTGCAATGTGATTTCAAAAGATTTGTATTGTTTTATTTCTTGCGGCAGGCTGATGACCGAACTGTCAGCCGGCAGTTTCATCATCGTCAGTGGTGGAAAATGTTTCTCTCCATACCACGCATGTGCCAGAAAATTCATCACAAACGGAACAAACAAAACCGCCGCGAGCAACGCCGGAAACACCATACTGAAACGAGTATCTCTTTTATACATCATACCTCCTTCAAACTGAACGGCTCCTGAACGGTCCTTCCATTACCGGATAACATCGCAATCCAATGGAATAGAGAGTAGACTCGAGGAAAAAGAGGAGTGGTTCTTCTGTAATGGTGCATGGTGTTCCTTGTTTCGTTGCCCATCGAGGGTATCCCGCATTGTATCCGGAAAATTCACTGGTCGGAATTCGGGCTGCAGTCCAGGCTGGTGCCCGGTATGTTGAAATTGACATTCAACTGAGCCGCCAGCTGACTCCCTATCTCTGTCATGACGATGATCTGAAGCGATTGACCGGCCGCAATGCCTATCTGACCAGACTGAAAGACGATGAAATCGATACACTGACCGTCTCCTGCCCAGATGTCACGTGTTCAGCCGGTACAGAGCCTGCTCCAATTCCCCGTCTGGCAGAATTCTGCCGCTATCTGGCGCAGCATCCCCAAGTCACCACCTTCGTCGAAATCAAATCTGAAAGCATTGCCCGGTTTGGTCTGAGCAAAACGATGGATGCGATTCTTCCGGTCATTGATGTGGTGCACACACAATGTGTCCTGATTTCATTCGACTGGGAATTGATTGCACTGATCAAATCGCATCAGATGTACAAAACCGGCTGGATCATCGAACACTGGACTGACGAACAATCGGCCATGGCAGCACGCTTGCAGCCGGATTATCTGTTCAGCAGCATCCGCTGTCTTCCCGAAAAACTCGATCAACTCTGGCCCGGCCCCTGGCAATGGGTGATTTATACAGTCGATGATTACGCTACGGCACTCGATTATGCAGAAGCCGGCATTACACTGATCGAAACCGATACGATCGGCACGCTGCTCGCTCCCTGACCAAGCCATGCCTACAACCCGCCACTACGACATTGTAATCATAGGAGGAGGAATTCAAGGCGCAGCCGTTGCACAGGCTGCCGCTGCACTTGGCTACAATGTGCTGGTGCTGGAAAAAACTGCTTTGGCTGCAGGAACTTCGAGCCGTTCAAGCAAACTGATCCACGGCGGTCTGCGTTATCTGGAAAGCGGCCAGTTCGGACTGGTATGGGAAAGTCTGAAAGAACGGGCTGCGCTCCTGCGCCTTGCGCCTTCACTGGTCAGATTGCAGCCATTTCATATCCCCATTTACGATCAGACTTCACGCGATACGCTGACCATACGCGCAGGACTCAGTCTCTATGCCCTGCTTGCAGGATTGAGCAAAGGCGCAGGCTTTCATTCCATACCAAGAAGGAGATGGGGGGAGCTGGACGGCCTCTCCACGCGAGGACTCAGACATGTCTTCCAGTATTGGGATGCGCAAACCGACGATCAGGCGCTCACCCGGGCGATCATGCATTCTGCCTCCTCGCTCGGGGCGGAATTACACTGCCCGGCCGAATTCATCCACGCCAGAATTTCCGGAGAGATTTGTGAAATCGAATTTCTGGAAAATAACCAAACTTACCAGTGTACGGCAAGCTCGCTCGTCAATGCTGCCGGCCCATGGGTCAGTCAGGTAGCGGAACGAATCTCGCCCGCACCACCGGCATACCCGGTAGAGCTGGTACAAGGCACTCATCTGATACTGGAAGGAAGTCTGGATAAAGGCTGTTATTACCTCGAATCACCACAGGATCGAAGAGCCATTTTCGCGCTGCCATGGAAACAGCATATTTTACTGGGCACAACTGAAACAGTATTCGAAGGAGCACCCGACAAGGCTCTCCCGCTGGTATCCGAAGAAAACTACCTGCTGGGTTGCTTCCGGTATTATTTTCCCGATCACGGCGCCACGGTACGGGAACGCTTTACCGGCCTGCGCGTACTGCCCGTATCGCGCAACAACCCTTTCGGTCGCTCACGTGAAACTCACCTGCAATGTGATTCGCCTGAATCTCCCCGGATTGTGGGAATTTATGGGGGAAAACTGACTGTCTGCCGCGCAACTGCCCGGAAAGTTCTGCATACTCTGCGGCCTTCACTACCCGTCCGGATTCCCAAAGCAGATATTTCACAACTGACACTCAAACTGCCTTAATCCGGCCATTCGACTTACATTGATGAGCTCAGACTTACCGACGATCAATTCCCGGATCAATCGAGCAGCAGATCAGTCAATCTGGAATTACGGTAATACAGCATGGTTTGACTGGGGCTTATTTTTCTCGATCTTCTCCATTTTTTTTGCCCGGCGTGCGATCTCTTCTTTGATCTCTTCCAGAAAACCATTGTTTTTCTTGTGCTGCTGTTTTGTCTTCCACCATGTAAAGCAGACGATCACCCCCAGCAAAATCGGCACAAAACTCACCACTTCAATCCCATCGAACATTAAAAATACAACGCCAGTCGAGATACCAAATACACCCAGTAATCCCGTTAGGTATCCCTTGCGTCCATCCCAGACCGATTGGACATATTTGGCACACCATGCCTCGATCTGATCCCGGGTCGATACCAGTTCTTCATCTGTCCATTTTTTGAGATTCATTCGTCCTCCTGATCAATTATCAATGATGAGCTTCCCGGGGCACCCGGATGATCCAACCCGACACAAGATACCTGGATTATGATTTGGAAAGATCATATAAATGGAGTGCCGCCCGAAGAAGCGCCAGAAATCAGCATCGTCCAAGTAGCAAAGTTTATCAGTACCTGTATACGCTCCAAGTGCATTTTTTACTGCTGACACCATCACCACCAAACCGGCACCATTCGGTTAGATAAATACAGAAGAGTAATAAACAGGAAGCTAACAAGTCTTCGCTCCGTTTTCTTACCGGTTGACTTCCAGCAGATTGTCGGACTGCCTTGAATTTGATGAAGTAAAGCGGAGCTTAAAATATTCTTTGTGGTGCCGGGAGGGGGAATCGAACCCCCATGATGTCACCATCGCGGGATTTTGAGTCCCGTGCGTCTACCAATTCCGCCATCCCGGCTTTCAAGTTGCGGCAGGAACGCAATTATCACTGAAATCACCCCGTACAGCAACTAACAGCAAATTTCCGGTAAATCGACACATCCCGGCCGGCTGTTTAGAAGCCACAGCTGCTTTATGAAACACGGGTATCTGTTCTACCCGGCTTGCTGCGCTGCATGCCCTGATTGTGCGTCACCTGGTTCTGAGCTAGTATTTTCAGCAAAAATATGTTTCGGTTTGGAGTTGTCATTACTTCCACTCTTGGGTGCTCCGCTGACGCCTTCATGTCACCCGCACCTGATCTGGAATAATGCACCATCAGGACCCGGGAAAACGGTTAAGCCAGGCAGACATTGCTAAAAGATAGAAACAACAAAATTGTTTCATACCTAAAAATTTTGAGAATTTCATGCAAAATCCTATTTTGAATGACTCGGACGATTCTGTGGTTATTTCACCGGAAGCGGAACTGCTTATCAGTGAAGTATCCCAATATCTCAAACCTGAAGATCTGGCATTACTCAAGAGTGCCTATTTCTTCAGCCAAAAGGCACACTCCGGACAGTTCAGGAAATCAGGTGAACCTTACATCTCCCACCCGATTACTGTAGCCAGAATACTGGGCGAGCTGCGCCTGGATGCAGTCACACTCACTGCAGCACTGTTACACGATGTGGTAGAGGATACCGGCATCCTGAAGCAGGAAATCAGCGAAAGATTTGGTTCTTCCGTGGCTGAACTTGTCGATGGAGTTTCCAAACTCGACAAAATCAGATTCCAGACACAGGCGGATATGCAAGCGGAAAATTTCCGCAAAATGCTGCTGGCTATGGCACAGGATGTGCGGGTAATACTGATCAAGCTGGCTGATCGCCTGCATAACATGCGCACTCTCGAGGTAATGTCACCGGAGAAACAACACCGTATCGCCCAGGAAACTCTGGAAATTTATGCTCCGATTGCTCATCGACTCGGCCTGGAAAACATCTACCAGGAGCTGCAGGAGCTGGGTTTCTGTTTTTCCTATCCGACCCGCTACAAGGTCCTGCTCAAAGCAACCAAAGCAGCCAGGGGAAATCGACGGGAAGTCGTCGGAAAAATTCTCGATGCAATCAAGCAGCGTCTGCAGGAAGCAGAGTTGGATACTGTAGTAACCGGACGTGAAAAACATTTGTACAGTATCTATAAGAAAATGGCCGAGAAACACCTCAGTTTCTCGGATGTACTGGATATTTACGGTTTTCGGGTGATCGTCAGAGATGTATCTTCCTGCTATGTGGCACTTGGAGCGCTCCACAGCCTTTACAAACCGATCCCTGGTAAATTCAAGGACTATATCGCCATCCCCAAACCGAACGGCTATCAGTCGTTACACAGTACATTGCTTGGACCTTACGGATTACCGATAGAAATACAGATCCGCACCCATGAGATGCATCACATTGCAGAAGCCGGGGTAGCTTCACACTGGCTTTACAAAAGCAAGAACACTGATGCTGGAATAGATGATCTGCACATGAAAGCCAATCAGTGGATGAAAGGTTTGCTGGAAACCCTGAATGACTCTTCCGATTCGCTCGAATTTCTGGAGCACCTCAAGGTTGATCTGTTCCCTGGTGAAGTATATGTGTTCACTCCTCAAGGCAAGATATTGACATTACCAAGAGGCGCAACAGTAGTGGATTTCGCCTATGCTGTGCATACTGACGTCGGAAACTGCTGTGTAGCGGCCAGAATCAACGGTGAAATCACCCCGTTGCGTACCCGACTGAAAAGCGGGGATCGCGTGGAAATCATCACTGCCCCTGCAGCCAAGCCGAACCCCATCTGGCTGTCTTATGTCGCCACCGGTAGAGCGCGCTCCAGTATTCGCTATTTTCTGAGGACCATTCAATACAATGAATCAGTCAAGCTTGGAGAACGCCTGCTGAATCAGGCGCTGCATTCTTTTGGCATAAATCCGGACGCTATCGAGCCATCGCAATGGGAAAAGTTGGTCAAGGAAAGCAAGGCCAAGTCCAAAGAAGCACTGCTGGCAGACATTGCCCTGGGAAAACAGCTTGCAGCCGTTCTGGCCAAACGCCTGGCAGTACCGGGTGAATCTGTCTCAAACATACAAAGCAATAACTCCATCACCATCCTGGGTACTGAGGGAATGGCCGTCAAATTTGCACGATGCTGTCATCCCATACCGGGCGACGGTATCGTTGGTCTGATCAAGAAAGATCAGGGACTGGTGATCCATATGCAAGACTGTCCTGCGGTAATCAGGATCAAGGACCATAAAAACATGGAAAATCAGCTGGATGTCGTCTGGGGAACGGATATCGATCGAACTTTTCCTGTCAGTATATTCATGACGGTGGTAAACAAAAGCGGCGTACTGGCCAGAGTAACTGCCGAGATCGCTAAAGCAGATTCGAATATTGACGATATCACGCTGGAGAATGACAAAGATTACACCACGATGCGCTTTATCCTGCAGACCAGAGATCGTCAGCACCTTGCACAGATTTTCCGCAGGCTGAAGCACATTGATGAAATAGTCAAAATGGGGCGTATCAAGAACCTGTAAACCACTACCTTATAAAAAATGAGTGCCGACAATCTGTTGCTTGACTTTACTTCGCCCGGGGCGATCCCTCCTGATCCTGCCGAGGTGGTGCGGCGAGTGGTCGATGAGACACAAACGACGATGCGGGCACTCGAATCACTTCTCGAAAACGAACGAATAGAAGATATGACCGGGTGGAGGTTGCTGGCAATGTTTTATCTGGCAACCGACCGGCTAAACGATCTGGCTAAAATCGAAAAGCAGTACAAAAGCATCACCGGCGTATCTCTTTCAGCAGATCTCAAACAGAAATACCCGCAGTGGTTTAATGGCGAAACTGTCAGCCATCCGGTAGTATTTGAAATCCCGAAGAAAATTACTGCAGCAGCATTACCTGACAACATCATTATCCAGCGTGGGCAATGTTCCCCAGGTGGCATCCTGCTGGATTTTTCACAGGTACAGGAAATTGATAATGACGGGTTGAAGAAACTGGCACAACTCTTTTCTTCTCTGGCACAGGAAAACACCAGGCCCAAGTTGAGACAGGCAGATCGTTTCATTACCTGCCTGCAGAACAAGGCAGAGACAGGTACCGGAACTCGTGCAATATGGGATGTATTGTTTGCCTATGAACGGTTCCGCGATGACAGGGAAGCTTTTGAGGAAAAAGCGATCAAATTTGCCGTTCTTTATGGGATTTCACCCCCATCCTGGGAATAAACGCCGGCACCATTACCGGCTTTTCTTTTCCTCACGCACCTTCTCAATCAACTGGTTCAGAACTGAAATCGTATCCTGCGGGGTACCACCTGCTTTACCACTGGTCAGATATCTGCCATCCACCACCAGTGCCGGCACACCAGTCAGCTTGTATTGCCGTATCATTTGAGCAGAACGGTTTGCCTGATTCTGGACTGTGAATGAGTTATAGGCACCGACAAACTTGTCACGATCGACCCCTTGTTTTCCGATCCAGTCGAACAGCGTCGCTTCTTTCGACAAATCTGTTTTTTCACGATGAATGGCGTGATAGACCTTGTCATGCAGTGTTTGAGTAAGGCCGAGGCTTTCCATCGCATAAAAAGTTTTTGCACCAGGCACCCAGTTATTCCTGAGAATGGCGGGCACGAACCGGAACGCCACATCCGCCGGTTTGTTCTCCAGCCAGCGGCTGAGATGGGGATGCAAATCACTGCAATGAGGACAGCCATACCAGAAAAATTCAATGACTTCAATGTGTTCTGAATCACCTTCAGTCGGCTGAGGAGCTGACAGTACCGTATAATCCCGGCCTTCAACGATTTCTGCATGAGCAATCAACACTCCCGCCAAGTTTACGACGATAAAACTCAAGAGAAAGCAGATCATTTTTCTCGCGGTCATCTATTTTTCCTCGCTTTCAAAGTTGGTAAATCGTAAATGACATTTCCAATGGAAAAGAAAAGGTAAATCTGTTCCGGTTCGAATTCCAGTTGCTTTTCAACCGGGTTCGGCCACATCAGTCAGGAGCTTTGTACCGGTGCTTACTGCGTCACCAGGCTTGATGTTACCCCGTTTTCCTGTAATGAAGCACGAACCCGATCAAGCTCTTCCATTCGGGTAAACGGGCCGACTCGTACACGATGGACGGGAACGTTGCCTTCAGATCTTCCAGTCTGGACCGAAGCAATGATACCCAGCAAAGCAAGTTCAGCCTTCACCCGCTCAGCATCACTGGAATTTCTGAAGGAACCCGCCTGAAGATAATACCGACTCTTGGGTTCAGGAACCTTCTCAGGCGGTTTTTCAGCAGTTTTTTCAGGGATCTTCCTGGTAACGGTTGCAGCAGGCGGTAATGGTGTGAGATCAAATACATCTTCACCCGGTGGCTCATCGATACCCGGCAAAATTTTGTAGAAATCAAAACGTGATCCACTTGTGCCCGTCTGATTCGTATTCGATTCGGTTTTTTTCTCCTGCTTCTCCGGCGATGGTGATCGTCGCACGGATGATTTTTCAGAGGACTGGTTCTGAGCGACTTTCCCTCCGTTCAGAAACGGACTGGGAGCCTGGCTGAGGTACAACCATACCCCGATTGCACTTGCCAGACCCAAGGTATAGCCCACAAACAGACCAAGCCACAGCAGGCTGCCGTTTTTATGGGCCTTTGCCGAATTTCTGGATTTATAATCCCGACTCATCAATCTTTCCGTATTACGTTCAACTACATTTCACGGGGAGCGGTTACCCCCAATAACGTCAGCCCTTTCGATAAGATCTGGCGAACGGCTGAAATCAGTGCCAGCCTCGTTATTTTAAGCGATTCATCTTCAACGAGAAAACGTGTCGAATTGTAATAACTATGAAATTCGCCTGCCAGTTCGCGCAGAAAAAAGGCAATGAGATGGGGTGCGCGTTCTTTTGCCGCAGCTTCAATCGTATCCGTAAAATCGATCATTTTCTGCAAAAGCACGAGTTCGGCAGGGTCAGTCAGCAACTCCGTTTCCGCCCGCGCAAGTATATCCTCAGCCCCCCCCCACTGGCCTAGCACGCTACAGATACGGGCGTGTGCATATTGTACGTAATAAACAGGATTATCATTGCTCTGTGATTTGGCCAGATCGAGATCGAAATCCAGGTGCTGATCACTTTTACGCAGCACATAAAAAAATCGCGCTGCATCATTGCCCACTTCCTGGCGTAATTGCCGCAATGTGACGAATTCCCCCGAGCGGGTGGACATGGAAACTTTCTTGCCATCCCGATACAACACTGCAAACTGGACCAATGCTATTTCAAGCCTTCCTGGATCGAGCGATAATGCCTCTATGGCACCTTTCACCCGTGGAATATAACCATGGTGGTCCGCCCCCCAGATATTCAACAGGTAATCGAAGCCACGCTCGTACTTGCTGAGATGGTAAGCGATATCCGAGGCAAAATAGGTATACAGGCCATTTTCCCGCTGCACGACCCGGTCTTTCTCATCACCGAAATCGGTGGAACGGAACCAGAGCGCGCCATCCTGCCGATACAGCAGTTTTTTATCATCCAGCAGCTGTACGGCACGTGCCACCATCCCGCTATCGAACAATGACTGTTCCGAAAACCAGGTCTCAAACTCGACACCGAATTCCATCAGATCATTCCGGCAGTCCGCCAACTGTTCTGTCAGGACAAAATTGTGCAGATCAGCATAATCCTGATCAAGAATGGATTTTGCTGCAGTGATGAGTCTGTCGAGGCGCTCGTCTTCACTATCAATCGTCGTACTCGCACTGATTTCAGTCAGTTGCCGTATCGTTGCATCAGAACGATGGGCGTAACGATCACCCTGTGCCTGGTATATTTCCGATGCCATGTCAGCAACATACTGGCCGCGGTAGGCATTGGCAGGGAATGAGAAGGAGAGTCCGCACAGATCAAGGTAACGTAACCAGGTCGATAACGTCAGGATATCCATCTGCCGGCCGGCATCGTTGACATAGAATTCGCGCGTGACGGCATAACCGGCTGCGGTCATGATATTGGCCAGGCTGGCACCAAACGCTGCCCCTCGTCCATGCCCGACATGTAGCGGACCGGTGGGGTTGGCCGACACAAACTCGATCTGTATGGTTTTCCCTGCTCCCAGCCTGCTGTGGCCGAACGAATCACCCGCCTGCAGCACAGCGTGCAGAAACTGTTGTTTGGCTGTTTTCTTCAGAAAAAAATTGATGAACCCGCCACCAGCAACATCGGCTTTTTCCACGCAGGAAGAATCAGGCAGTGCTCCAATCAATGCTTTTGCCAGTTCAAGTGGATTCCGGCGTAAACGCCTGGCCAGCTTCATTGCCAGATTGCTGGAATAATCACCATGATCTGCCAGTTTGGGACGCAGCAACTCGATTTGAACCCCTGCTTCATCCGGGAGAACTTGCCTTGCTGCCTGATCGAGCAATTGAATACAGTGTGATTTAAAGTCGGGAAGAGTCGTTGTAACCATGACAGGAAAGTGTTTCAGCAAGCCCGCATTATAGCGGCTCGATTGCAAACTTGTTTGCGTGTTTTGACGTATAAGTCGCACCGGAAAACCGGTCCGGCAGATTCTGGCAAAGATTCCTGATCTGATACCGGCGCAGTCCAGATCACCTTTCTACAACGGAATTTTGCTGAAAATCACCTGTATTTTCGGGCTGGATGGACATTTCAGGATTTGCAGATTTCATGTGTTATCCAGCCGGTATATAATGCAACGTATTATGACCGTGTAAAGGCCCTGATCAACTCAAATGGAAAATACAGCAGAAAAATTCGAGGAAGAAATACTCGATGCTTGCATCCGTCACGCAAAAGAAGTTCTGGCAGAGCAACTCCCGCTTGTCAAAGACAAAAAATATGACTTCGCACCGCAATTCAGAGATTTGACCATCCAGCTCTATCTGGTGGGTGTCATGCAGCAGTTTTATGATCAGTATGAAGCAACGACGACGGATGCTCAGGAAAAAGCATTCCATGCGTTGTACTACATGATGACCAAAGATGGTGTCAAATCCAGGCGGGCAAAAAACCAGGCTGCATTCATCAGACAAATGTCCAGATTGGATGATGGTGATGAGGCACTGGCCTTGGCGTTAGGGTATGAGTCAAAACCAGGCGACCGCAGCCTTGCTGAGGTTTTCGACCATTACGTCAATGAATCCAGAGTTTCAAAGGGACTCTGGCGTTTCTACGACCAGGGCAAGAAAATTCTATTACTGGGCGGTTTACTCTTCGCCATGGCTGGTATATGGTTTGTAACGATCTATCTGCCGGAAAGTGACAATATCACCATTCTGGCTGTTGGATTATTGGCCGCACTTTTTTTCATAGTACCCGTGTTTCTGGTCGGCCTGCTGATTCACCGTTACAAGACCCGGAAAGGTAGTCGCACCCCAACACCCCCTCAATAGCTGGCAAGACCCGGGGGCCGATATGTACCCGAAAAGTAATTTTCTGATGGTACAAAAACTACCTGGGAAGTATTTCCAGCAAAAGTTTTCAAATCAATCCTGCTGATTTACATGGGTTATTTACCTGCTTCACCTGATATTTCCTGAATTTTATGAGTGCAACAATCATCAGCGGCAGTCTTATCGCAAGCAAATTTCGCGAAGAACTGAAGCAACGCGTCAAAATACTCTCAGAAACATGGATGCAACCCGGTCTGGCAGTAATTCTGGCAGGAGATAATCCTGCCTCTTGCGTATATGTGCGCAACAAGGCAAAAACGTGTGAGGAATTGGGGATCCGCTCCGAAATCTTCAATTTTCCTGGTGATATTTCTCAGAAAACCCTGTTACAGCAAATTCAGGATTTGAATGTCAATCCGGAAATTCACGGTATTTTGGTACAACTGCCTTTGCCTGGCCATATCCGGATCGATGAAGTCATTGCTGCCATCGCAATAGGAAAGGATGTGGATGGCTTTCACCCCTGTAACGTAGGTGCATTGGTAACAGGCCACGCCCTGTTTCATCCATGTACTCCCTTTGGAGTAATGAAAATGCTGGCAGAATATGATATTCCGCTCCAGGGGCAGCATGCAGTCATCATCGGCCGCAGTAACATCGTCGGGAAACCGATGGCTCTCATGCTGCTGGAAAAAGGTGCAACGGTCACGGTTTGTACCTCACGGACACGAGATCTGGCCAACCATACCCGTAACGCCGACATTGTCGTCATGGCTGCAGGAAAAGCGAATCTGCTGACGAGTGATATGATCAGAACAGGTGCGACAGTCATCGATGTAGGAATCAATCGTCTGCCAGACGGGCGACTTTGCGGAGATGTCGAATTTTCAGGAGTGAAAGAAAAAGCAGGATATATCACGCCGGTTCCCGGTGGAGTCGGTCCGATGACTATCGTGATGCTGATGAACAATACGATCGAAGCTGCCGAACGTGCGAAAGCAGTGGCTCTGGCCGGTGGCTGGCACAGTTCTGTGCAATAATTTTGGAATTGTCAACAGGGAGCAGACCCGAACATGGATCCAATGGACATTGATCCGCAGGAAACGCAGGAATGGCTGGATGCCTTGGAAACGGTTCTGATGAATGAAGGAACCGAGCGTGCCCATTTTCTACTGGAAAAACTGGTGGAAAAAGCCCGCCGTTCCGGCGCATACCTACCCTACAGCGCCAACACCGCTTATATCAATACTATCCCTCCCGGCAAGGAGGAACGCTCACCCGGTGATCATGCACTGGAGCATCGTATCCGTTCCTATATTCGCTGGAATGCGATGGCCATGGTGTTACGTGCCAACCGTCATACCAATGTTGGCGGCCATATCGCCAGTTTCGCCTCGGCGGCCACGCTCTATGATGTCGGCTACAACCATTTCTGGCGTGCCGCCAATGAACATCAGGGCGGAGACCTGGTTTACGTACAGGGCCATTCTGCTCCCGGTATCTATGCACGTGCTTTCCTGCTGGATGAATTGACTTCCGATCAGCTCGATAATTTTCGTCAGGAGGTCGGTAATAACGGTCTGTCTTCCTACCCTCATCCATGGCTGATGCCGGATTTCTGGCAGTTCCCGACTGTTTCGATGGGTTTGGGGCCGCTCATGGCGATCTATCAGGCGCGCTTCATGAAATATCTGGGTGCACGCGGACTTGCTCAAACCGAGGGGCGTAAGGTCTGGGCCTTCATGGGTGATGGCGAGATGGATGAACCGGAATCTCTCGGAGCCATTTCTCTGGGCGCACGTGAGAAACTGGACAACTTGATTTTCGTCATCAATTGCAATCTGCAGCGCCTCGACGGACCGGTACGAGGTAATGGCAAGATCATTCAGGAAATGGAGAGCACTTTCCGCGGTGCCGGCTGGAATGTGATCAAGGTCATCTGGGGTTCCTACTGGGATCCGCTACTGGCCAAGGATACCAAAGGATTGCTGCAGCAGCGCATGATGGAATGTGTCGATGGTGAATATCAGACCTTCAAATCACGTGATGGCGCTTATGTACGCCAGCATTTCTTCGGCAAATATCCGGAATTGCTGGAAATGGTCGCCAACATGTCCGACGACGATATCTGGCGGTTGAATCGCGGCGGCCACGATCCTCACAAAGTTTATGCTGCCTATAGCACAGCAATGAAACACACCGGCCAGCCCACTGTGATTCTGGCCAAAACGATCAAGGGCTACGGTATGGGTGAAGCGGGTGAGGCACAGAACATCACCCATCAGCAGAAAAAAATGGGCACGATCTCACTGAAGGCATTCCGCAATCGCTTTGGTCTGCCGGTGCCGGATGACAAAATCGACGAGATACCTTACCTCAAGCTTGAGGAAGGGTCACCTGAATACAACTACATGCGTGCGCGGCAACAGGCAATGGGTGGTTTCATTCATCACCGCCGTCGCAAAGCTGCTGCCTTGCAGATCCCTCCATTGTCCGCTTTTGAGACACTGCTCAAAGCCAGTGGTGAAGGGCGTGAATCCTCCACTACGATGGCGTTTGTGAGGATACTCAACGTCCTGGTAAAAGATAAGAATATTGGCAAACATGTAGTACCCATCGTGGCGGATGAATCACGTACATTCGGCATGGAAGGCATGTTCCGGCAACTGGGTATCTGGTCATCGGTGGGGCAGCTTTATACCCCGGAAGATGCCGACCAGTTGATGTATTACAAAGAAGATCGGAACGGACAGATTTTGCAGGAAGGAATCAACGAAGCAGGCGCCATGGCATCGTGGATGGCGGCAGCCACTGCTTACAGCACCCATGGTGTGCAAATGATTCCATTCTATATTTTCTATTCGATGTTCGGCTTCCAGCGTATTGGTGATCTTGCCTGGGCAGCAGGGGATATGCGCTGTCGCGGCTTTCTGCTGGGGGGTACCGCCGGCCGCACGACGCTGAACGGTGAGGGATTGCAGCACGAAGATGGTCACAGCCACCTGGCTGCTTCCACGATTCCAAACTGCGTATCCTACGATCCGACTTTTGCCTATGAGCTGGCAGTCATCATGCAGGATGGTCTGCGTCGTATGTATCAGGAACAGGAAGACGTTTATTACTACATTACTGTGATGAACGAAAATTATCCGCACCCGGAAATGCCCAAAGGTGCTGAACAGGGCATTCTGCAGGGTATGTATCTGTTCCGTAACGGCGGTAAACAGCGCAGTAAGTTACACGTACAACTGCTGGGCTCGGGAACGATTTTACGGGAAGTGATCGCCGCGGCAGAAATTCTGGAAAAAGATTATAAGGTCTCGGCAGATATATGGAGCGTAACCAGCTTCAATCAGTTACGGCGTGAAGCACTCGCTGTATCACGCTATAACCTGCTTCATCCGGATGAACCGGCCAGATTATCGTATGTGGAAACCTGTCTGAAAGACCGGGAAGGACCTGTCATTGCTTCTACGGACTACATGAAGATCGTTGCCGACCAAATCCGGGAATTCATCCCAGGACGTTATTTCGTACTGGGAACAGACGGGTTCGGCCGTTCCGATACCCGCGAGAAACTGAGACAATTCTTTGAAGTCGATCGCCATTATGTCGTGATTGCAGCACTCAAAGCGTTGGCGGATGAAGGAAAGATTCCATCTTCACAAGTAACCAAGGCAATCCGTACCTTTGCGATCGATCCGGACAAACCCGAGCCGGTCAAGATCTGATTCTGTTCACGGCAGGTGGAATAACCCTGTCGATTCCCTCTGACAGCATGTGTTGCAGCAAATCAAGGAGTGCAAGTGGCTGAAGTCAAGAAAGTTCTGGTCCCGGATATCGGGGATTTTGAAGATATTCCGGTCATTGAAATCATGGTCAAGCCTGGCGACAGTGTGCAGGTCGAGGACCCTTTGATCGTACTGGAATCGGACAAAGCCACTGTCGAGGTTCCTTCACCTTATTCCGGGATCATCCGGGAAATCAGGGTGCAAATGGGCAGCAAAGTCTCCAAAGACTCGGAGATCCTGACCATGGAAGTGGTCTCTGCAGAAAGCGACAATAAAACAACTTCCTCCCAGCCACAACCATCAGCCGGATCACAGCCTGCACAACCAACCCGGCCGATCGAAACAGGAGCCGGTCAATCCGAAGAGGAGCCGGCAGCCAAACCTGCTGCTACGACAGCGAAGCCGGCCACCCCCTCTGCCCCCGTGCAAATACCGGATCATACGATCGACCAGCACAATAAGATAATTCCCCATGCAAGCCCTTCGGTCAGACGATTTGCCCGTGAGCTGGGAGTGGATCTGAGCAAGGTAGTGGGAACCGGCCCCAAGCAGCGCATTCTCAAAGAAGACGTACAGGCTTTCGTTAAACAAGCTCTGACGGGTGGACGTAATGCCGGGGGAGGCACACTCGATTTATTACCGTGGCCACATGTGGATTTTGCCAAATTCGGGCCGATCGAACTGAAATCGCTGTCGCGTATCCGGGAGATCTCAGGTGCCAATCTGCATCGCAACTGGGTCATGATTCCGCATGTCACGCAGTTCGATGAAGCAGATGTCACCGATCTGGAAACGCTCAGAAAAAACCATAATGAAACCCGGCAAAACAATGGCACTAAACTGACCATACTGGCTTTCCTCATCAAGGCAGTCACAGCAGCGCTGAAAAAATTTCCGGAGTTCAACGCCTCTCTGGATAACAGCACCACGGAAAGCCAGCTCATCATCAAGCGCTACTACCACTTGGGTTTCGCGGCCGATACCCCCAACGGGTTAGTGGTTCCCGTCATCCGCGATGCCGATCAGAAAGGAGTAATCGGTATCGCCGAGGAGCTTACCAGACTGTCCTCACTTGCTCGTGAAGGCAAATTGAAACCGGGCGACATGCAGGGCGCAAGTTTTACCATTTCCAGCCTGGGTGGGATCGGTGGAACAGGCTTCACCCCCATTATCAACGCACCAGAAGTAGCAATTCTGGGTGTCTCGCGTGCAGGTCTGAAACCAGTTTACCAGAACGGACAATTTGTTCCGCGCTTGATACTTCCGCTTTCATTATCCTACGACCACCGGGTCATCGACGGTGCATCAGCCGCACGCTTCACTGCACATCTGGCCAGTATTCTGGCGGATATGCGTCTTGCCCTGTTCTGAAGTTGCCACACCGGCCAACACAGCCCACCTGATGACACATTGACCGGCAAATGGCTGAAATAACCCGATACTCACTCACTGGAATTTATGGCGGAACGTTTGATCCTATTCACTACGGACATCTGAGAATAGCGGAAGAACTGGCGGACATTGTGGAGCTGAACCACTTGTTTTTTTTACCGGCGGGCCGACCCCGTTTGCGTAATTCCCCTTTTGTAGCTGGTGAGCATCGCGTTGCCATGTTGCAAGAGGCCATTCGCGGGAATACCCGATTCTCGGTAGATGACCGTGAAGTCAGGCGCCCCGGAGAAACCTATAGTGTCGAGTCACTGCGGGAAATCCGACAGGAATACGAAGCAAGCGAGTCTGTTGCACTGTGTTTCATCACAGGTACCGATGCCTTTATCAAGCTGCCGTACTGGCATCGCTGGCGTGAGTTATTTGAATTGTGCCACCTCATCATCGTCAATCGCCCCGGATCCGTTCCGATCAGATATCCATCCGATCTGCCTGATGAATTGCGGGGTGTCTGTCAGGATCGCTGGACGACCATGGCCGATGAATTGAAAAATTCTCCCGTTGGCCTCATCTTCACAGCACCCACAACCCTGCTGGATATTTCATCTACATCAATCAGAAATATCATCGCTTCAGGAAAGAGTGCACGTTATCTGCTGCCTGAATCAGTACTCAACTATATCGACAAATATGGCTTTTATGCCGGAGGAAAATGAAATCACCTGAAAAATTGCTGGAAACGGCAATCATGGCCCTGGAAGACCTCAAAGCCAGCAATATCCATGTGATGGATGTCAGCAAGCTGACTTCGTTATGCACCACCATGATCGTAGCCAGCGCCGATTCCACACGCCAGACCAGAGCACTGGCCAGCCATGTACAGGAAAAGGTAAAAGCAACCGGCAGCATGGTTTACGGAATAGAAGGCGAACAAACAGGGGAGTGGCTGCTGGTCGATCTGGGAGACATCATCGTCCATATCATGCAGCCGGCCATTCGCAGTTATTATGATCTGGAAGGACTCTGGTCGGAACAGGCCTGGCGGTCGCCTCAGGAAAACTCTGCTGTATACGGCTGATTTACAACCGTGAAAAGTGCGATCCGTTTCAGAGTTGCATGCAGTTTCTTCGATTGATACGCTACGATGGTTTTCATGCATGCGCTCATCTGAAACATGAAATTCCATATCCTGGCCGTTGGAAACAAAATGCCGGACTGGGTCAGGAAAGGGTATACGGAATACTGCCAGCGCATGCCCAAAGAAGCCGAGTTGCTGCTGGTGGAAATCAAACCGGAAAAACGCGTTGGCAGCAAGAATACCAGGCAACTGCTGCAGGCTGAAAGTGAACGCATCCGGACCGTTCTGCCGCCTGGATGCCATATTGTCGTACTGGATGAAACAGGCAAGCAGGCCACGACCATGAAGCTGGCAGAAATGATGGATCGCTGGATGGGATCCGGCCAGGATGTCGCGTTCATCATTGGCGGAGCTGACGGGCTGCATCAGGATATCAAACAGATGGCCCATGAAAAGCTGGCATTGTCCGCCATGACCCTTCCACACGGGCTGGCCAGAGTATTACTGGCGGAACAGCTTTACCGCGCATTTTCCATCAACCGCAATCACCCCTACCATCGTGCATGACTCGTCATCCTGAGGTAGAGTTCAGGTTACAGATATTTTTCATACCGAACCCCTGCAAAAATAGGGCCTAGATCCGATCTGAACAATGATTACCCCAGCTGGCAATTGTATTTATCTGGCATCGCGCAGCGCCCGCAGACGCGATCTGCTCAAGCAAATAGGAATCAGGCACAACATACTGCTCATGCGGGAAGCTTTGTCCCGGCCGGCAGATGTGGATGAAACCCCGCTTCCGGAAGAATCTCCGGCGGATTATGTCTACAGAATCACGCACACCAAAGCGGAAGCTGGCTGGTTACGGCTGAAGCAGCGCGGCTTGCCCCTTTTGCCCGTTCTGGCTGCAGACACCACCGTTGTACTGGATGGCCGTATCCTGGGAAAACCGCAGGATATCGGGCATGCAGAAGAGATGCTGCATGCCCTCTCCGGCCAGGAACACCAGGTTTATACTGCTGTCGGGCTGACTTTCCAGGGACAGACCAGATTGCGCTTATCGACAACCACCGTTCGGTTCCGCGATATCAGCCCGCGCGAAATTCAGGCCTATATCGCCAGTGGCGAGCCTCATGACAAGGCAGGTGCCTATGCCATCCAGGGAAAAGCGGCCGCTTTCATCATCAATATCGACGGGAGTTACAGCGGTGTGGTCGGGTTACCGCTATTTGAAACTTCCCAGTTACTGGAAGAAACAGGAATATCTGTTTTTTGAGCAAACATAACTACCGGACCCCAGTCTGATATGAGCAGTGAGATTCTCATCAACGTCACCCCCCAGGAAACACGCGTTGCCATCATCGAACATGGCATCACCCAGGAATTGCACATTGAACGTACCAGCAGCCGAGGCATCGTAGGCAACATTTATAACGGACGTGTCAGCCGCGTATTACCAGGCATGCAGTCCGCTTTCATCGATATCGGCCTGGAACGGGCAGCCTTCCTGCATGTAGCGGATATCCACGAATCCAGCCAGAATGATCATCACAAACCGATCGAGCAGCTCCTTTCAGAAGGCAGCAACATCCTCGTGCAGGTAGTGAAAGATGCAATCGGTGTGAAAGGAGCGCGGCTCTCCACTCAGGTCAGCCTTGCCGGACGTTTACTGGTCTACCTGCCACAGGAATCCTATATTGGTGTCTCACAGCGCATCGAGGACAATAGTGAGCGCGAATCGCTACGCCAGAAATTACAGAATATCCTTCCACCCGATTCCACCGGCGGCTATATCATTCGAACCATGGCCGAAACAGCCGAGGAGCCGGAATTACAGGCCGACATCGTTTATCTGCACAAGCTCTGGCAGGATATCCAGAAAAAATCACTTACCATCTCTTCCCCTTCCCTGCTTTACCAGGATCTGGATTTGAGCCTCCGGGTATTACGCGACTTCGTCAATGCCGACACCTACCGTGTCCGGGTGGATTCGCGCGAGACATTCCAGAAACTGACCACTTTCGCCCATGAATACATGATGAGTGATCTGGAAAAAATCAGCCACTATATCGGGGAACGGCCATTGTTCGATTTATATGGTGTCGAACAGGAAATCGAGAAATCACTGGCACGGCGTGTGGATCTGAAATCCGGAGGGTACGTCATCATCGATCAGACCGAAGCGCTGACTACGATGGACGTCAACACAGGTGGATTCGTCGGAATACGGAATTTTGATGACACCATATTCAAAACCAACCTCGAAGCCGCTCAGGTAATTGCACGGCAGCTGCGCTTACGCAATCTGGGTGGCATCATCATCATCGATTTCATTGATATGGATCGTGAGGAACACCGTGCTGCAGTGCTGGCCGAATTCAACAAAGCCCTGCAGAAAGACCGGACCAAAATGACCGTCAACGGCTTCACTGCACTGGGGCTGGTCGAAATGACCCGCAAGCGCACACGTGAAAGCCTGGCACAAATTCTTTGCGAAACCTGCCCCACCTGCCAGGGACGTGGAGAGATCAGGACGGCACAAACCATCTGCTATGAAATTTTGCGCGAACTGTTGCGAGAATCCCGGCAGTTCGATGCCAAGGAGTTTCGTATCCTGGCCTCACAACCGGTGATCGACCTTTTCCTGGATGAAGAATCCCAGAGCCTCGCCCAGCTGGGGGATTTCATTGCCCGGCCGATAGGATTGCAGGTAGGCGCGTCCTATACACAGGAACAGTACGACGTGATCCTCATTTAAATATCCTCTCTGCGACAAAATGTCGCATTGTATACCGTGTCGGGTTGATCTAAAATTCTGAACAAAGCGACCAAGATATTGATAATCGTTATCAGTTCTGATAGCATTCTAAAGTTGGTATCCAAGGATCCCTGATCCAAGTAATTCAGGCGTTTTAGTTTCAGTAATTTCAATCAGTTAACCCTGAAATCGCGTAACTCATAAACACACATATATCGTATGACTAAAATTCGTCATAAACCGGCCCTTACCGGTCTTTCCCTTGTCAGCTTCCTGGTTGTAGTGGCAACGCATGCTGCTGTACTCTACGGCTTGTGGCATCATCGCTTCAGCACCACGACCCCGGATACGATCACGCTCTACGCACAATTCATTGCCCCCCCTGAAAAACAGGAAGAAGCTGCCAAAGCGCCCAAGGTGGAATTGAAAGCGGAGCACGCGCCTCCCCAGGTCAAACCCACACCCCCGGTCAAAAAAGTACAGCCGCAGCCCAAGCATCAACTGGTCGCCAAAACACCTGCCGTTACGCCACAGGAATATGTTGCCCCTCCCCCTGTTGAAGAACATGAGCCTGAACCGGAACCAGAAAAGAAAACAGTCAGTGAACCGGTCATAGCAGCAAAACCCGCACAGATGCCGACAGGTCCCGTTACCCTGTCTTCCGAACTCTCTGTGTCCTGTCCGGATCTGGCCAGTCCTGCCTATCCTGCTCTGTCCCGTCGTCTGGGTGAGGAAGGAAAACTGGTGCTTCAGGTGGAACTGGATGAAACGGGACGGATAGGCAAAGCCAAAATCGTCCAAAGCAGCGGTTATTCAAGACTGGACAATGCTGCTCTATCGGCTGTCAAAACCTGGCGTTGCCGGCCGGCAACGCGTAATGGCCACCCTGTACCGGCAGTTGCCCTGCAACCTTTTAATTTTGTTATCGAAGGAAGTTAATTGATGGAAAAAGCGCTTGGTTTCTCTAATTTTCTGACACAGATCGATCATGTCGGAATGTGTGTGCTGGTCCTCCTGCTTGCCTTGTCAGTAGCAAGCTGGTATCTGATCGTCACCAAAAGTATCAGCAATACGATTGCTTCACGCCGTGCAAATGCTTTTCTCAAGCATTTCTGGAATATTGATACCATTCCGCAGCTCGAAACCGAGATCAGAACCATGACCGGCAATCATGCATTCATCCAGCTGGCCAAAACAGCACTGGGCGTTACAACGGATTCCCAAAAACACGGACTGGAAAAACTGGCAGCAGCTGGCGGTATCAACGAGCTGCTCACCCGTTCACTGCGTAATAGCCTGGATCAGGAAGCTGCACGTATTGAAAATGGCCTCACCATCATCGCTTCAGCAGGCTCTGCAGCACCGTATATCGGTCTGTTCGGGACAGTCTGGGGAATTTATCATGCCCTGATCCAGATCGGTCTGTCCGGCCAGGGCACTCTGGACAAAGTAGCTGGTCCGGTAGGTGAAGCACTGATCATGACGGCACTGGGTCTGGCAGTCGCCATCCCGGCAGTACTGGCTTTCAATGCCTTTACACGACGCAACCGGCTGTGGATGGCCCAACTGGACAGTTTTGCACATGATCTTTATACGGTTCTGACGGTAGGCAGCAAAGTAGGCGGAGAAAACAGTGAGAAAGCCCCTCTGAAAGTCGTTACAACGACTTCGCAGCGCAGTGCCCCGGCAGCTGGACTGGCAAATGCAGCAGCAGGTATCACTGGCGGAGAGGGACACTAATGGCTTTTGGCGATTCATCCCGTTATCAGAGCAAGACCGCCATGTCTGAAATCAATGTCGTACCGTTGGTGGATGTCATGCTGGTACTGTTGATCATCTTCATGATTACCGCACCACTGCTGACACACTCGGTCAAAGTCGATTTGCCCAAGGCATCCAGCTCTCCCAATCTGACCCAACCGGAACACATCGAATTTGCCATACGTGCAGATGGCAGTTTTTACTGGGGGGGAGAACCTGTTACGCTGGACCAGCTACCTTCACGTTTTGCCGCGGCAGTTGAACAATCCCAGCAAACCGAGTTACATATTCGTGCTGATCGCGATACACACTATGAACTCGTAGCCAAGGTCATGAGTATTGCTGCTTCAGCCGGGTTGGCACGTATCGGTTTCGTTACCGATCCGACTGGTGAACAACAACCCTGACAGTCCTCAGCATCAGATTCTGCATTCGTTTCTTCCCGCCATCATTCATACCTGGCTCATGCTTGACAACTGGGCCGGGTATGAAACCAGTTCAAGCAACGTCTGATTCAAACTGCATTTTTCGGGGCCGGGACATTTAGCCCGGATCCCGTTCTTTGCGAATGCTGCCGGAACGTTTCAAACAGGCAAATCCCGGCACTGACTGATACATTCAGGCTTTCGATACTACCGCTCATGGGAATGCTCACCAGCAGATCGCATGCTTCCCGGGTCAGGCGACGCATGCCCCCGTCTTCTGCACCCAATACCCAGGCGAGAGATCTTGTCAGCGTGACAGAATCTAGGGTATCAGGCGCATCAGCAGCAGTTCCAACAACCCAGAGACCCATCTCTTTCAGTTCTCTCAGTGTTCTGGCCAAATTAGTCACTGCAAAAAAAGGGACGGTATCTACCGCGCCACTGGCGACCTTATGAACCGTTGCTGACAAACCGACCGCCCGATCCTTGGGAACCACTACCGCATGCACACCAAATGCATCTGCCACGCGCAAGCATGCTCCCAGATTGTGCGGATCCTTGACGCCATCCAGCACCAGTAACAATGCCGGCTCGGTCAATCCTTCCAGTAAATCTTCGAGTGTAGCGTACCGGCGCAACTTCGTAACATGGGCTGCTACACCCTGATGGCGAGTAGTGCCCGTCATTTTGCACAGTCGATCCTGTTCACAGAGAATCAGGCGAGTAGAAGTGGTTTCAGCCAGACTCATCAGATCACGCGCCCGCTGATCATGCCGATTGGTATCCAGATAAATTTCCTTGATGCTGTCCGGATGCTGACGCAAGCGACTGGTAATGGCATGGAAACCAAAAATATATTGAGAATGGGTCATGTGCTGTAAAAATTGGGAGAGTGAATGTTACCTGCTGGATTTCTTGCGTACGCTGTTATCTGCAAGGATGAAATCGATCTTGCGCGTCGCCAGATCGACCCGGACCAATTTTACCTGCAGCCTGTCACCCAACCGGAAACTGATTCCACTCCGCTCGCCGCGCAGTACATGCTTGACTGCATCATAATGAAAATAATCACTGGGCAGTTCTGAAATATAAACCAGACCCTCGACATAAATCTCATCCAGAGTGACGAACAGTCCAAAGGCAGTTACTCCTGTGACCACACCCCCAAAGCAATCGCCAATTTTATCCTGCATATAAAAACACTTGAGCCAGGATTGAACTTCTCGCGTAGCTTCATCGGCACGCCGCTCCGTTTGCGAACAATGTTTGCCGATTTCATGCCAATCACCCGGTTCATACTGTTTATCCGCAAGTACTGCCTTGATGGCACGATGCACCAGCAGATCCGGATAACGCCGGATGGGTGAAGTAAAATGAGTATACATTTCATAGGCCAGACCAAAATGCCCGATATTATCCGGATTGTACATAGCCTGACTGAGCGATCTCAACATCACCGTCTGCAGCAATTGTGCATCTGCCCGTTCCTTGATGCGATCGAGTATCCGGGCATAGTCCCTGGCCTGGGGGTTTTCACCGCCACGTAACTGCAGGCCAAACTCTTTCAGAAAATCCCGCAGTGCTACCAGCTTTTCATCAGTCGGCCCTTCATGTATCCGGTATAAAACGGGTTGCTCGTGCTTCTGCAAAAAATCAGCCGCGCACACATTGGCCGCCAGCATACATTCCTCGATCAGACGATGAGCATCATTACGCTTTACCGGGTATATCTGCTCGATCTTGCCCTGATCATTGAAAACCATTTCTGTTTCAATGGTTTCGAAATCAATTGCGCCCCGCTTTACGCGGGATTTGTGCAACACCTTGAACAAACGGTACAACAATTGAATATGTGGCAGCAGTTGTCTGTGTTCTTTGGCAACCGCCCCTTTTGGCTGATCCAGCAGTTCGGCAACGATGTTATACGTCAGGCGCGCGTGAGAAAGCATCACTGCCGGATAAAAACGATATTCGACCAGTTCTCCTCTGGCCGTCCAAAGCATTTCACATACCATACACAGGCGATCTACCTGCGGATTGAGTGAACACAATCCATTGGAAAGCACTTCCGGCAGCATCGGAATGACCCGCCGCGGGAAATAAACTGAATTACCCCGATTGAATGCTTCTTTATCCAGAGCATCCTGATCGCGGACATAATGGCTGACATCGGCAATGGCAACAAACAGCCGGTAATCCTTTCCTTCCTGACAACAATAAACAGCATCGTCAAAATCCCGTGCTGTTTCACTGTCGATCGTCACCAGCGGCAGATGACGAATATCCTCCCGTTTAGTGAGATCTTTCTTCAGAACTTTCTGGGGAAATTTGACAGAAATAACTTCCGGTGGAAATTCGTGGGGTAAATCAAACTTGCGCAACGCGATTTCGATCTCCATGCCTGGCGCAGCATAATCCCCCAGGATCTCGATAATATGTCCAATCGGCTGGGCATGCTCCCTTGGCTGCTGAATGATGCGTGCCACAACGATCTGCCCGGCATGCGCATCCATGATATTTTCCTTGGGGATGAGAATATCCTGGTTGATCCGCTTATCTTCAGCCACGACGAAGAAAATACCGTGTTCTTCGAATAATCTTCCGACCAGCTGCGTATTGACGCTCTCCAGAACCCTGATGATTCTGCATTCCCGCCGCCCCCGCCGATCCACGATATTGGTGACCCTGGCAATGACGCGATCACCATGCAGCACTTTGTGCATCTCTTTGGGAGTCAGGAACAGATCAGTGCTGCCATCATCCGGAATCAGAAAACCAAAACCATCGCTATGGCCTTGAACAACCCCTTTTACGAGTTCCAGTTTTTCGGTTACACAAATATCGCCCTTGCGATTACAGATGATCTGCCCTTCACGAATCATCGCAGCCAGCCGGCGACGAAAGAATTCGGATTCTTCTGGTGTAATATCCAGCAGTTTCAATAGTTTGGATTCACTGATCGGCACCCCCTGTTTATCCAGTACTTCCAGGATGAATTCACGACTGGGCAGCGCTTGCCCGTAACGGGTCTGCTCACGTTTAAGAAAGGGATCGAGTTCACGAAGCTGATTTTTCTTGTTTCTTTTTCTCTTGATTGACAAATCGAAGGTTTCCTATAGAATTTACGATCTTTCTGCGCCGGCCTTGTTTAGCCCGGTTCCCGCAGAATCGGCTGACGGCAGATCAGCACAGTAATGATCAGGATAATGCCCAGATGGCGGAATTGGTAGACGCGCATGGTTCAGGTCCATGTGCCTTCGGGTGTGGAGGTTCGAGTCCTCTTCTGGGCACCAGAAATGGTCATAATAAATGACCGGAAAACTTTCCTGATAAATCTTCCTTTCGGAACTATACCAAAATCTGACAGCATACGATTCCCGTTATGAGCACGGGTTGTATCGGTATCTCTGCAATACGGTCACTTCAATCCTCCCAGGGAAACAAAATTACTGCTTTACTGCTCCTGTGATTCAGTCATTTTTCACAACGGTATTGAATTTTACGCTCACTCCCCTCACGTTCTGCCGCAATATCCGCCTGCTCATTCTGAGCATTCCAGCCAGCCTACTGCTGACCGGATGCGTGATGGAAGGTAACGCACTCTGTACCGGCGCACCGATCATGACGATCGAAACCCGGGGAGGAGGCAGTGAAGACATTGCTGTGCTGCCATTGGACCCGACCGATAATATCACCCGGCTTTTCATCCGTGAACGATGCAATGATAGCAGCGACCCGGAATGTAAAACAGGTCAGTGGCGCTTGGGCAGTGTCGATATTTCCCGGGAAAACACACCGGCATCCACACGGTATGCATGGCGCCCCGGAAACGATGCCAGCGAAGATGACTTCGAACCATTGGGAATGTCACTGGTACCTGGCAACACTCCCGGAGAAGGTACACTATTCGTCATCGACATCGCCCGGCCACAGTCGGTACGTATCTGGCAGCTGGACATCAGCGGCGGTGAAATCACTAAAGCAACGCTTGCGACACCAGCCGATACCCAGACCGGCGCCCGACTTACCTCAGCCAACAGCCTTCAGGCCGTCCGCAATGATGATGGTGAGAGTTTTCATCTTACTATCACCCGATTTGATGAATATGGCCTGCTGCCATTCAGGCCAACTCCCTGGCCCGCCCTGGTACGAATCAACAATGGAGTGATCCAGCCTCCCCCGGCTCAGGATTTCAGAAACGCCAATGGCATCATCCGGCCCTGTGCCGGTTGCGATCTGGTCATTGCCAGCTACTGGGAACGCAGACTCCGCTTCGTCTCAAAAGAAAATGGTGAAATCGGTGAATATGCCTCAGCAGAACTCCCCATACGGCCCGACAATCTCCGGCTCGATGGTGAACGCATCCTTATTGCAGGCCAGCGCCGGGTCGATCTCACCGCACTGAACCTGCTGGTATCGTCGCACATCCCTTCCCCCTCCGCTGTCTACGCCATCGATACCGGGTCGCTCGGCCCTGATACCGTGCCTACACTGCTATGGGAAGGTGGATGGAAATACGGCCATTCAGCAGCAACTGCTGTCGCCCTGCCGGGCAACCGCCTTGCCATCGGCCAGATCAATACGCCTGGCATACTTGTTGTCGACTGTTCGCCTTAACCCCACCTCCGTCTGGCAATTTGCCCTCATGATGAATTAAAGTTAAAATTCCAGGTTTTTTAGAGGTTATATTCAAATATCCTCTTTTTCCGCAAACCTGCTGCGATATGATACGAATACGATCGTACCCGCAAGATTTCTCGCTCAGATAAGTTAGGTACGTTTATTTTCTTTTTATTTGATTTTCACTGTCAGGATCAGGCTGCCGGCTTTCATATAGCCGCCCTCGATCTGGCTTGTTCGGACGGTATGTCCTGTTTACCACTTTTTCGTGGAGATGCGTCATGCGTGTTCTGCCTTATATCCATTCCACCTCTGTAGTTGATGCTACTGTATCGCCGCGTGGTAAACACCTTGTGACACGCGCAATGCCGGGATTGCACCTCATCGGTGACCTGTTCGGCTGTCGTAATGGCGCCGATTTGATGACGGATACTGCTGCACTTGAAGCTTTCTGTAAACAAGCCGTCGCCGATGCCGGCCTGACCGCCGTCGGCAGTCTGTTCCACAGCTTTGGCCCAGGTGAAGGAGTAACCGGCACGATCATGCTGGCTGAATCACATCTGGCGCTGCACACCTGGCCAGAAGATAATTATGTCACTCTCGATGTATACGTATGCAGTTACAGCTGTGATAATTCTGCCAAGGCCGAGTGTCTGTTTAAAACACTGATGCAGGCATTTCAGCCGGCCGATCCCCATCTGCACCGTGTCGTACGTGCATGAGCACATCTGAACGCCCTCCCTCGCCTTCCAGTATGGCAGGGGATTTTGCTGTCGAACCTCTCTCACCGGATTTCGGTTTTTATTTACGCACCACAGAATTACTGGCTGAACGTCATTCGCCCGTGCAGCACATCGAAATCGTGCAGACACCGCTATTCGGGCGGGCCATGCGCATCGATGGCTGCTTCATGACTTCGGAGCAGGACGAATTCTTTTACCATGAACCGATGGTACACCTGCCCGCCATCACCCACGGCGATCCACGCCAGGCACTGGTCGTCGGCGGTGGCGATGGGGGGACAGCCTATAACCTGCTGCGCTACCCGAACATGGAACGCGTTGTACTGGCTGAGCTCGACCGTGATGTCATCGATATGGCGCGCGCGTGGTTACCCAAAGTGCACCGCGGTGCTTTTGAGGATCCGCGCCTGGAACTGCATCTGGGGGATGGACGCGCATTCACTGGAAACTGTAAAAACCAGTTTGACCAGATCGTGCTGGACCTCACGGATCCTTTCGGTCCCGCCATATCTCTGTATACACGTGATTTCTACCGTGCCTGCCGGCGTGCACTCAAACCGGGCGGTGTCCTGTCATTGCATATCCAGTCACCAATCTATCGCAGCCCGATAATGGCACGCCTGCTGGCATCATTACGCGATGTATTCGGTGTAGTACGTCCGTATCTGCAATATGTGCCGCTATATGGCACCTTGTGGGCAATGGCGATGGCATCTGATTCTGCAGATCCGTTGTCGTTGTCTGCCATCGAGATCGATGCGCGCCTTACGCAGAACGGCCTGACCGATCTGAAGCTCTACAGCGGCGATACCCATCACGCCCTGCTGAATTTGCCCCCTTTTGTACAGACTCTGCTGTCAGAACCAGCTGACCCGATCGATGATGGGGACAGCCTGGATGACGTCAATCTGGATCCGCGTGAAGCCGGCAAGCTCAAGCTGATACAGACATGAAGCGATCATTTACGATCGTACTGCTGCACTCGGTTTGATCGCCAATCTATAAATCCATCGATCCGATGGTTCTCCAGTAATTCAACGGCCGATCCGGCCAACCCGCTCACAAGCAGGAAAAAAACCGCAACTTCAGCTGTTCGTCAGGCAAACGCAAGTCGAGGCGGTCTATATTCACCCCATGTGGAGATCGACTGTCATACGCTGTTCAATCCTGTTCATTCTCGTTTTATGGGTCGCAATGCCTGACTGTAGTCAGGCGCACGATATTGCCATCAACCTGGGAGAAGCCGAACATCTGGCACAAGCACGTGCTGCGCTGGATGCCGCGCTGGAAATCGCCCCTCCCAGGGAACAGGAATCTGCTTCATGATGCAACCTAAATATCAAAAAATGATTGCTATCACTCTCATTCTGGGAAGTGCAATCGCAGGCATCTCCGGCTATTTTCATTCCCGGCAAGCTGCTGTCCACTCGGAAACCAACAATACCGATTCCAGTCACAATCCCGACCATCTGGTATTTCCAGCCAATGCGCCCCAACTCGCCTACGTCAAGACAAGCCAAGCCGTCATATCGCCATTACCGGCAAGCGAACCGCTGACCGCCAGACTGGCACTGGCTGAAAATCATACCGCCCATATCATTCCTGCAGTCGCAGGCCGTATTTTGCAACTGCACGCTGAAATTGGCGATCAGGTCAGCATGGGTACCCCCCTTGCGACACTGGATTCGCCGGATTTTGGTGCTGCCCTTGCCGATCTGCACAAAGCAGAAGCAGATGTGTTGCGAAAGCAACTTACCTACAAGCGGGCACAAGAACTGCTGGCGGGTGACGCTATCGCCCGACGCGACGTTGAAAGTGCCAGAGCAGAATGGCAGATTGCAGCGGCAGAAACAGAACGTGCCCGACTACGAATCAGGAATCTGTCTCCAAACAGCAAAATTCAAAATGAACAACTCGTATTGCGTGCACCTGTTGCAGGCATCGTAGTCGAGCGCCAGGCCAACCCGGGCACGGAAGTCCGCCCGGATCAGGGTGTGCCGCTGTTCGTCATCTCCAATCTGTCCCGCCTGTGGGTACAAGTCGATGTACCGGAACGCCTGATTGGCCGGGTACATACCGACAATCCACTATTACTCTCGTTCGATGCATTTCCTGGCGAATCCTTCTTTGCCACCATCACTCGCATCGCGCCCCAGCTCGATCCAAACGTTCGCCGTGTCCAGGTACGTGCCGAAATCGACAACCCGGATGGACGCCTTCGCCCGGCCATGTTTGCCCGCGCCCGACTGGCCGATTCACAAGCTGTCAATGTCATCCGACTGCCTGCGGTATCGGTGATCACCCATGGAATTTATCCTACGGTTTTCATTGAAACGGCTCCTGGTCAATTCGTCCAGCGACAGATCCGTATCGCTTTCCAGGATGCCGAATCTGTCTGGCTCGAACCGGAGAATAGCAGCGTACAAGCCGGTGAAGAAGTCGTGACCGACGGCGCCATGTTGCTTGCTTCTGAACTTGCCGCCGGTAACTAACATGCTCAGCCGTCTTATTTCATTCTCGATCAAACAGCGACTGTTCATTCTCGTCATGGTAGGAGCCCTGCTGGTGGCAGGTATACGTGCTTTCATCGAACTGCCGATCGAAGCTTTTCCCGATGTGCAGGATGTACAGGTACAGGTCATCACCCAGGTTGTCGGCCAGGCACCGGAGGAAGTCGAACGCAGCGTCACCATCCCGATCGAACGGGAAATGAGCGGCATCCCCCAAATGACCCAGTTACGTTCGGTTTCCATCACCGGATTATCGGTCATCACCATGATTTTTGCCGATGGCACCGAGGATCGTCTGGCACGTGCACAAGTCCTGGAGAAACTGCAAACTGTCGATCTGCCGGATGGCGTAACGCCCACTCTGGGGCCACTTACCACTGCCGTGGGGGAAATTTACCGCTATGTGGTGGATGCTCCGCCCAATCTGCCGCTGTATGAAGTCCGTGCGATCCAGGATTGGATCATCCGGCCGGAATTAAGACGTGTACCGGGTGTGGCAGATGTCGTCGGCTTTGGCGGATCAGTCAAGGAAATCCAGGTTGATGTGGATCCGAATGCGCTGCGCAAATTCGGGCTGACACTGGACCAGATCAGCCAGGCACTCCGTGAAAACAATGCCAATACCGGTGGTGGCATCATCCGCCGTGGCGGTGAAGGGCTGGTACTACGTGCCATCGGTCTCTTCCATACGGTCGAAGATGTAGCGGCCACCGTCATCATGTCACACGAGGGTAAAGCCATTACCGTGGGCGATGTCGCTACTATCGAAATCAGCGGGCACACCCCTCTCTCCGGCATCGTTTCCCTCGCTCAACAGGGCGATAATGGCAAGATCCTGAGCCAGGATTCAATCGTCGAAGGGATCGTGCTGATGATAAAAGGCAGTGATCCAAGCAAGATCATCCAGACGCTCAAGACCCGGGTAGATGAACTCAACAGTCAATCCAAGCTCCCTGAAGGCGTGCACATACGCCCGATCTACGAGCGTACCCAGCTGGTGGACCACACAGTAGCTACCGTCGGGGAAAATCTCCTTCTCGGTGCACTGCTGGTAGTGGCCGTACTGATCGTATTCCTGCGTGACTGGCGGACTTCTCTGATCGTTGCCTGCATCATTCCACTGACATTGCTGTTTGCCTTCATCATGATGAATGCACGCGGCGTATCAGCCAACCTGATTTCACTGGGTGCAGTCGACTTCGGCATTATCATTGACAGCGCCGTAGTGCTGGTGGAAGCGCTGATGGTACGGCTGATGCTGCGGCAAGAGCCCGGATCCGGGCAGGATACCGCCAAATGGCGCATCAATGCGCTGCGGCAGACCGCCATCAATCTCGGTAAGCCCATCCTTTTTTCAAAAGCGATCATCGTTCTTGCCTTTGTACCGATATTCACCTTCCAGCGTGTGGAAGGCAAAATCTTTTCTCCGGTAGCCTTCACCCTTTCTTTCGCGCTGATCGGCGCCATCATCCTGACACTTACGCTGGTTCCCGCGCTGCTCTCCTACCTGCTGCAGCGCAGTTCCATATCCGAACTCCACCTCGCCTGGATGGAACGGCTGAAAACCGGTTACCGGAAACTGCTCGACTGGACGGACACGCGTCCCCGTATCATGGCCGGAATTACCATCGCTTCACTGGCAGGGGCACTCACCCTGCTGCCGGTGATCGGTACGGAATTCCTGCCTAAGCTCGATGAAGGAAACATCTGGCTGACAATCGCACTCCCTCCTTCCATCCACCTGGAGCAATCGAAAGAAGTAGAGCGTGCAATACGGGCCAAGCTGATCACCTATCCGGAAGTCAAGACTGTCGTAGCTCAGGTCGGCCGGCCGGACGATGGCACCGATCCCAAAGGAGCCAATAATCTGGAAATTCTGGCTGATCTGAATCCTCGCAGCAGCTGGCGTTTCAGCTCCAAAGAGAAACTGGTGGCCGACATGTCGCACTCGCTCAAGGCCATTCCGGGCCTGCCCACCAATTTTTCACAAATCATCCAGGATAACGTCGAAGAATCCCTGTCCGGCGTCAAAGGTGAAATCGCCATCAAGGTATTCGGCCCTGATCTGGAAATCCTGGAGGATAAGGCTGAACAGATCGTTACCCTGCTCAATCATATCCGTGGCGCAGTCGATGTAGCAGCCATCAAGGTCGGTGGCCAGACCGAGGTGACCGTCACGCCGGATCGGCAAAAGCTGGCGCGTTACGGTATCAGCATCGCGGAAATCAACACTCTTTTTCAGACTGCATTCGGTGGCAGTGCAATCACCCGTTTTTATGAAGGTGAACGGCGCTTCAACGTCAATCTCCGGCTGGCGCCGGATTATCGGCACACCATCACCGATATTGCCAACCTGCAGATCGCCATTCCGGGCAGTACAGGTGCATTCCTGACACTGGGGGAACTGGCCCGTATCGACGTGCGCCAGGGCGCCTCCCGTATTGCACGCGAAGCAGGCGGCCGTGCCGTTTCGGTCAAAGCCAATCTGATGGGACGCGACCAGGGCAGTTTTGTCAGTGAAGCCCAGAAAAAGGTCGCCGAGCATGTGCACCTGCCACCGGGTTACCGCATCACCTGGGGCGGGCAGTTCGAAAATCAGCAGCGTGCGATGAAACGGCTGATGATCATCGTTCCTGCCAGTCTGCTCGGTATTTTCGTATTACTGTTCTGGGCGTTCAAATCGCTGCGCTCGGCCTTCATCATTTTACTGATCGCTCCACTCACACTGATTGGTGGCCTCACCGGACTGGCCCTCTCCGGATTGCATCTTTCCATCTCGGCTGCCGTCGGATTCATTGCGGTATCGGGTATCGCGGTGCAGAACGGCGTGATCATGGTCGAAGAAATCGTCGGACTGATTCATAAAGGACAATCATTCGCCGAAGCAGTACGGGAAGGCGCGGTGCTGCGTTTGCGCCCGATCCTGATGACCGCGCTGATGGCGGGCCTCGGGTTGTTGCCGGCAGCACTTTCTCACGGCATCGGCTCGGAGACCCAGCGCCCGTTTGCGGTCGTCATCGTCGGCGGTATCATTTCCGCCACTTTCTTCACACTGGTGCTGCTGCCGCTGATGTTCAACCGGCTGGCACGGCCCAAACATACGAAACCCCGGGAAAATCCGTAAAAAGAGACGGGCTGCAGCAGGCCCAAGCATAATCTTTCACAGTTTGCCGGAAACATCGGGTGTTACCATGGAGCTGACTGGAGGAAAGCAATGCGTATTCTGGTTGTCGAAGATGACTCTCTGGTGGCAAGCGGCATCAAGCAGGGACTGGCCAATGCGGGCTATACCGTGGATGTGGCACGAAACGCCGCAAGTGCTGAACGCCATCTCCGCGAAGAAAATTTTGATCTGGCCGTGGTAGACATCGGTCTGCCGGATATCGATGGATTGACCCTCGTGCAGCGACTGCGTCACCGGAAAATGCGCCTGCCCGTACTGGTGCTGACGGCACGCGGCAGCATGGAAGACACCATTGCCGGCCTCGATATCGGCGCGGATGACTACATGACCAAACCGTTCCGCCTGCCGGAGCTGATCGCCCGTATCCGCGCCCTGATCCGCCGCGCCCATTCGATTACCAGTACTGAATTGCAGCATGACCGACTGGTTCTCAATACCGGCAGCTATACAGCAACACTAAACGACCAGCCGCTTTTACTTACCCAGCGAGAATGGATGATTCTCGAAACCCTGCTGATGGCCTCTCCCCGCGTAGTCAGCAAGGACAAACTGCTGCAGAACCTGACAGGCTGGGACAAGAACATTACTCCCAATGCCATCGAAGTCCATGTATCACGTCTGCGTGCCAAGATCGCCCCGGGTGGGATCGAAATTCGCACGGTTCGCGGCATTGGCTATCGTATCGACCAGAGCCACTCATGAAGAAATCCGGCTTTTCTCACCCACTGGGTTTACGGCAGCGATTGCTGCTATGGATACTTCTTCCCCTGATCGCGGTCTTCATCGGCAGCATCCTGTTCGATTACCGCCTGGCGCAGGAAACTGCCGATACCGCCTATGATCATTCCCTGAATAACGCCGCACTGGATATTGCGGCTTATATTCAGACTGTCGGGTTGAGCCCCAAACTGCGCCTGACGCCGGAAGCAGAAGCCATGCTGCGTCATGACGCAGTGGACAAAATCTTCTTCGCTGTTCGCGACTCCAATAAACAACTGCTGATCGGTGATGCCCAGCTGCCGGCTTACCCCGGAGCGATCCACAAACGACCGGTATTCATCGATGATGTCTACCAAGGCGAAAAAATCCGCGCTACCACGCAGCTCATCATGGTCGATGCCAATGAGATCACCATCACCGTGGCTGAAACCATGCGAGAACGCGAGCACGCCAGCAACCGGATACTGGCAGCAACGATCATTCCCAATCTGATCATCATCGCTGCAACGCTGCTAGTGATCTACTTTGGCGTGCGACGCGGGCTGGCACCGCTGGTACATGTCGAAAACCAGATCGCCAGCCGCTCACCCCGTGATCTGCGTGCGCTCGACATCGGACACGCGCCACGCGAAATTCGCCCGATGCTTACCCGGCTCAATGAACTGTTCGAATCGCTGCGTACAGCGGCAGCCGCCCAACAGCGCTTCCTGGCCGATGCGGCCCACCAGCTGCGCACGCCCCTTGCCGGTTTACAAACCCAGATCGAACTGGTAGCGGCCGAAGGAAAATATGTGCGCAACGATGAACGGCTGGCGCGTATCGAGGAAGCAGCAGAACGTATCGCCCATCTGGTTACTCAGTTGCTGATCTATGCCCAGACTGAGCCGGCAGCTTCCGCCAACCAGACTTTCCACCCGGTAGCGCTGCACGAACTGGCGGAAAGCGCGGCCTCGACCTTCATCGACCGTGCCCTTGCCAAAGATATCGACCTCGGCTTCGAAATCCAACCGGCAGTCGCTGAAGGAATTGCCTGGATGCTGCGTGAAGCCCTGGGTAATCTGATCGATAACGCACTACGCTACTGCCCTGCCGGTAGCACGATCACGGTTCGCAGCGGCGTCCATTCCAGCCGGCCCTGCCTGGCCGTGGAAGATAACGGGCCCGGTATCCCACCTGAAGAACACAAAAAGGTATTCGAGCGCTTCTACCGCATTCCGGGATCGATCAGTGGCGGCTGCGGCCTGGGCCTGCCCATCGTTCAGGAAATTGCCCATCTGCATGCTGCCACTATCACTTTTTCCAGACCGGCAAATAGTGGTCTGACAGTTACACTAACCTTTCCTGAAAATCACAGAGAAAATACCTAACTAACAGAAATTTGATGACGATCATCGGGAAACGATGAAATACAGACCAGACAAAGTAGAAAAAAGGATGCCTGTCAATTTACAAAAGGGCTGTAAAAAGACAGGCAGAAGTAGAGGAGGAAGCAACTACTTACCGGTAGAGCACGCTGCTTATCCAGACAAGATCCGAAAGGAAAACCTGCATTCCTTCTCATGAATCTATTCATATTGTAGATATGAATCCGGATGTCAGAGGTGGTACAGATAATGAGTCGATTATGCCCTCAAACATTCTGCTTGAGAATGTGACATATTGTCGCAGCCTGATTTGACGGGGTTTTAGAGATGTTCCGCATAATTTACGCATCGCCCGCAGGGTTGAATTTTCATCCGGAATAGATGTGTTTTAGCCCTCCAGAACACCGAACACCGGCACTCCTGGATCCACCGTCATAAATCCAGGTAACCGGTGTTTGTCAACAAAGATGTCCGATTTTTCACACGGCGTAGCTTATATAATGTAGTCATAAGATATCAGCCCAGAGGGCGATACATCTAATTTGTACGACAGCAAGGAAAGAAGAGGTGTTTTTGGCGTATCTTGTAGCGATGCCACGCCATCTTTTGAGATGAAGAAAAGCATTTTCGACGAGATGCCTCAGCTTATACAGTTATTTATCGTAAGGTCTTTGTATTTTTCGATTCTTTTTTGGCGGGATAACAGCTTCCATTCCCTGTTTTTCCGCCTGTTCAACAATGGCATTACTGTCATAGCCACGATCTGCCAGCAGATGATCTGCATCAATCCCTTCGATCAGGCGGCCAGCCTGCGTGCAATCAGCAGTGGTACCTTGTGTAACAAGGATTCTGACCGGCATACCATGCGCATCCACGGCCAGATGTATCTTGGTGTTGAGCCCCCTTTTGTCCGATTCATATCCTGATTACCTCCTCTGGCTCCACTGGCGTGTGGATGAACTTTACAGTGACTGGCATCCATTATCAGCCATTCATAATCTGGATCATCAATCAGGATTTCCAGCAATTTTTCCCAGATACCTTTGTCACGCCAGCGAATGAAACGGCGATGAGTATTGCTCCAACCCCCGTAGTCCGGCGGCAAGTCCCTCCATGGGGCTCCTGTCCGTATAATCCAGAAAACAGCATTGATAAACTGACGATTATCTGTGGCTACCCCTCCCCATGCCCCTTCTCGGCCTGGTAAATGCCCCTCAAGTAGCGACCATATCCTATCTGAAATATCATGCCTGCGATGTGAATGTGTCATGCGAGCCCCTTTAATTTCTTAAAAGGATCTCATATTTCTTATCTCATGACTACACTATCTAGAACAGAGGTTTTAGCCTGACGATTTTTAGGATGCTCAAGTATATGTTCTGGTTCTGATAGTTATACCGGAATTCACACTCCTCCTTCAGATGTAGATAGAACGTGTTCTTGCTCATGCCTCTGAACCTGGCGAGCCTGGTTTTGGCAACACCCCCAAGGCCCTCGATGCCATTGATGTGGTTTGTCCCCTGGCAAATTCATTATTGCCAGGGTCGATATGAAGTGCTTGTCGTATCCCCCATCAACGAGATCATCGTAGCCTTTAAGCTCATCGGAGTAGATGATACTGTTCGAGCACCACCTTGCCTCGGATAATAGCCTACAGCGTAGCTTTGGCGCAGTCTGGTACGATCTGGGTATTTATTTGGCTGTGCCGTTGGCGATGGTCTTACCATAAGCGCCTCTCCACGTTTGCCTTTAACCCGGCGGGCACCGCAGAAGGATTCGTCCACTTCGACTTCGCCAGATAATGGGGATTTGTGGTTCGCCACTGAGTAAAGCAATCTGGGATGCTTTCAAATCAGCGGAAAAATAGCGAACGAATTCCCAGAATTTCGCCTCAGAAATTTTTGAACGGCTAACATACTTATTTTTTAGCAACATAACAGAAGGTTATCATTCTATCTAACCCTCTGTTCTAGTCATGCCCCTAATAAATTAACTGCTAAAATTAGCAAGGCTGGCATAAATCAGATTTTTCGGTTCTACTTTTTCCTAATTTACACTCGTGTGGCGATGTTGCTGAGTAATCGCAAACTAAAAATGCCCTTGCAATTTCCCCAGTGCCACAAGGGAAAATAAGCATTCCTAGGTCGCGTATTTCATCAGAGCACAAATATCCTAGCTGCACATCAAGAACTCCATAGTAAATGCAAGGCCAATCTTCTGAGGCTATGCAAATAATGTCCTTCGTATCGCAAAAATCCAATTTACCTTTTAAGTAATGATGCCCATCGTTCAATGCAAATTTAACTACATGATGCGCACTAGGATTCGCATGAGGCACTTCAATCAATAATCCGATCCGATCAATAGAAACATTACGATGCCCAGGTAAAAATGGAAACATGTTTTGACTCAATTTGATACGAACCTGCTTAATTTCCTTTTTATCGTCTGAAAACAGACCCCAGGCCTCGGGCAATTCCTGTTTCATATCGAACAAACGCACACCATCCCCAGGCAAATATTTTTGAGCCACATCATTTGCTGCTTGCCGCAAAAGATCTCCCCCTTCTCGTGCCGTATAATTTAAATGCATGATCACATCACTCATGGTATCAAGATCGAAATGATTATTCTCGGGGGGAAGCTCAATACGCCAACGGCTGACTGCTCCGGCAAACTCGAATGGTAGATAGCACTCATCACGAAAATTAAGCTCAAAAACCCCTCCATCCCTCTGACCATTCGATGTAGCAATTGCCTCAGTTGCAGCATACTGCTTTACGATACGAAAATCGTCAGCTAATGCTTCATAACTATTTTCTCTTTTATCTTCTATACAACATGCATGTGATGGGATATTCAATCGTGGATCAATGCGAGTTGAACTGCTCAGTAACGTCAAGCGACAATGGATACCAGTGTAGGGACCCACGACACAGGGAATCGTTAAAGTCATATTTTTAATTCGACGCAAATAATGGCCGGGATAATCTAGATCGAACATCCATTCAGGAATCTCAATTTCACACTGTCCAGTCAACTTGAGCTGCAGGAAGGATTCCGGCCTATGCAACCGTAGTGAAATATGTTTTGTCAGTTCATATTCCCGACAATTTTCATCGTAATAAGCCTTCTCCATTTGACGAACGGCTAGTTGCAATCTTTCACCAGCAAGTAAACCTTCATGTAAATTGTCCCATAGCTCGGATGGAATAAAGCTTCGTGCGGTATGGCCTCTCTCATAATTAAAGGCCCTTTGCGCCTGACGAGCTGTATGTAACGCCAATTCGTACATTTGATAATACAGTGCCGCAGTTTCTCGCTGCATCCACAGATAAAGCGCATGATTTGTGAATTTATCACGCAAGAAGTCATGCACTTCAGTAGCATTCTCGATCTGACGCTGGTGATTATTCAATTCGCGTAACGCGATATCACGACGCCGCTCGGCTGCCAGAATCTGTCGCTCGATTTGCTCAATTTCAACGGTGAGTACATCTACTTGATGTTGCCATTCATCCTCGCGACGAACCCAACCCGATTTTGTTAATCCTAATGACGCCGCCGTGCTGATAATCTCAGCAACGGTATTGGCTATAGTCCCGAATGCAGAGAAAATATGGCTCAATTTTTCTCCGGGTGGTAGTCTTATAAAATTAGCTGGAAACCCTACATGCGGATCGGGGATTATATTCATGAACTGACCGACTCCAACTAATACATTGCCAGCTGTTTTTACTGTCGAAGATGATATGGTTAGAGGTTCGTATTGGACTTCTCCACTGATTAAACCATTTTCAATCAATGTCTTGTAATAACGCAAACGTGTTTGTGTAATCTCCTTGGTTTTTTGTAAAGCTTGTACCTGCCAATCCGCCTCGCGCCACTGGAGTTGGCGGATATCCAGTGCTAGATTCAACAGCTGCCGTTCATGCATGACGCGCATCGTCGAAAGATATTCTGCGTCACCTTTTTCATAGGTAGCCAATAAAGCACCACCAAGTGCACGTACCTCCCCCGTAAGTTCCTGAGCTTTTTGTACCAGTATCAGGAAGCGATAGCAGCTATGTGGAGAGCACCAATCAGATTCATCAACACAAGTTTCCTGGTCAGTTTTCCAGCAATCACGTACGTTGCTGTTACCGAAGTAGGGTATATCCACATTGGACTTACCATTCTTTAATCGCTTAGTGTTCAAACAGGTATGAATCAAGTTCAAACGGTCATCGACAGCGGAATATAAACATAGGAGTCTCGGATTGATAGGCGTGGCATCAGGTTTAAAGTCATTGATAGTTGTGAGTAACTCCGATTCATTATTCTTTAATAATACAGTTTCGGGCGATGCGCCTAATATACGAGCAGCCGTATCAAAAACCACTCGCGCTCTTTGGAATGTTTCTGGCGTATTTTTCCGCATCAGTGCATCCCCCCATTGCACCAGGGTTTCCAAATATTGCATGAGCATGGCCTGTTTTCTTGCCCTGGTATCAGGATTCTCCAGATCGTCAAGATTACTGTTATCTTCCCCGCAATCAGCCCAAGTGTTGTCTTCCAGAAGGGGGTTATAAAAGGTTTCGTACCATTTCAATGCCGTCTCAAAACGACAGTGTGAACGAAGATAGCCAGCCATCATCACAGCAGGACTGAAAGTCGAAAGTGGTAGCAAGGGTACACCTGGATCGAACCACGCAAAGAACGGAAAAGCAGCAAGCCCCCCGATAAGATCAGGGGTTTCTGGTTCTATAATGATTGGCAACACTACTGCCGCATCCTCAGCCAGATCATAACGGAATCCCGGTTGTGGGTCAGCCGGAAAACCAGCTGGCGTTTTGCCATTCACTACTTCGAAATACAGGGAATCGCCTCGTCGTCCCTTGAATAACAGTTGGGGTGCTTGGTCTGGCTCGATACTAACTCCCTCATATGATTTACGAGGTTGCTCGATACTAACTCCCTCATATGATTTACGAGGTTGCTGAAATTCGCCATTGTGCATCCGGCACCAATGCAGATGAACCATTTTGTCCGATTCCCAATGCAACAAACGTGGCAGCTCATCTGCCCGGTGCCAGTCTGTCCTAGGGTCATCTGAAGTAGCTCCCCACTCGGCAATCTGCTCTTTAGTATCGTAACTGGAGGAATCCTCGATCCAGAAATAATATTCATCCATTAGTGCTGGATGTACCTTGCCACATAGAGTACAGCAAACCGACAAATCAGCCGGCTGGCATTTGGGCTCAAAGTTTGTCGTAGCCGGCGGTATGCCTGCAGCAGCCACCCTGATAAACTTGGTTTCCAAACGGACAGCTGCCTGCAGCCACATGGGCAGATCCTGATATGTATTCATCGCGGACTGATGCCCTTCATCCTCATGGTTAACGGTATGGATTGGTGCTAACCAAGTAGATCGTGCATGCCTGTCCGGTGTACCCATCAGGCCTAGTCCCCGAGAAGCAGCAGAATCAGACTGTCGCATGGTCGCCGGTTCACGGTGCTGGAGAAGCGTCAAACCAGGATGAGCAGGAGAGCGTGGGTTATTCCAGTAAGTCAAACCGCCTGGAACGGGGGCTGTTAGTACAGCGCGCCGCAACTCCGATTCTAGGAATTGAAATGCTTCCGATCTCTGTGCTTTTTTCAATTCATCCCATTCAATCCAATTTTCACGGTATATCAAGCGCCGTTTACACGCTTCCCATATCCGGTAGGAAGCAAAGTGACTATCCCAAACCTGAATAAACTGATTGGTTACAATGAATCCCGGTTCCAAACCCAGCCTGGCACGTTGGACAAACAAGCTGACCGCGGTAATCGCTTCTTCGATACGGCTTGCTTTTTGACAGAGCCCAGCTTCTACGTCCATGAGCAAAAGATCACTCAGATCCTTTGCTTTGGTGGCAAAGCTGCCTTCTGGCTCCCAAGGTAATTCAACTCGTTCCAAGTGAATCAGGTAGGCAATCAGGGCTTTCCGACCCCGTTCACGCAAACCGTCATTCAGTAGCTTGATTTCCTTGTAACGCCGTGGTTCACCATTCTCAATACAACCGTCTCGATAAAACTGTGTCAGGTTGGCGTTGCCATCGAGAACAGGCCCATCAGACACCCAAAGAAAGGGCTTTGCCAAAGTGATGTTTTTGGGATAAAAATGAGAGAGAAGATGGCGAACCCATTTCTCAGCTTGCCAAACACGAATTGCCCAGCGATCGTCTTCCAGATCTTTGCTTGTCACATCATAGGAAGGATTGGTGGAGTTAAAGTACTGTAACACCAGCGAAACATGCCGGATATCGATTCCCAAATGACGCATCAGATGAGCCGGGTTGTCTTCATGTGCCTCCGCTGCTTCGTGGAAGAGTAACCATGCAGGTTGTTCTGGTGAACATTGGCTTTCACCGCGCATCACAGTGTAATCAAACAAACGTTCCCACCAATCGAACATCGCTTGCTGACGTTGGGCAGAAGGATTGGCCCGCTGATCCTGATCATCAGAAGGAGGATGATAATTATCCAGAACAGGCAAGAAATTGAAGTCGAAATTGGTTTTATGGGTAACGAAACTTTCACCGTTTCGATAATATGCCTGCCCAGCAAAATTTTCGGGGTGTGCGAGTAGATATCCGAGCTCAGACTGACCGCTATCAGCAATTCCCTGCGCAGAAAGATGCAAGCGATTAACAAAGAGTAAAACTTTAAAGGCTCTTTGGTAGGTCCGCCGGATATCACGAACGGTGCTGGTGTAATACGCTGTAAGAAAATCTGAAGATTTGCCCGATAAATTTCCTGATTCGAACCACAAGGAATTATCCTTCTGATCCCGAAACAACTTATCATGAGGAACGGTCAACCAGTTTTCATCCGTATCCGGACCCTGATATTTCAACTGAAAGCCAGTTATTTGTGGACACACAATATCCGGCCCATTGAACACCAGCGGTTTGCGTTCCAACTCGATCACCAGTTCATAGAATCCTTTCTTAAGCATGATCGGCTTGGCACAATGTCCGGGTGCTTCTTCACCAAGCCAATCGTGGGCCAGTAATACCCAGGTTTTCTGACCTCGTTTCAGTATGATGCGCCAGCGGTGCGAATCAGCAATCGCTGCAAAATCCGGCAATTGACAAGATGGTGTAGGTGCACCCGCTGCAAATCTATACTCGCCGCCACACTCGATCAGCAACAAACCTTTCCAGCGTAAAATGAACGGCTCAGCGCCTCCGATCATGGTCCCGCCGATATTGGCGATGGCAAATCCGTTACGGATAGCAGCAATCCGCAATTGCTCAGGTGTTAGAGCAAAACTCATCGAAGGGATAATGGTCGGAATGGGTGCATTCCAGGTATTTTCCTCTGAACCAAATATTTCTGTTCCACCCCGCACTTCCCGCCACCGCAATGTCCCTTCGGTATCGAAATATTCGGCTAGCATACCGGTTCCGGACAAACCTAATAGTGCAGCATAAGCACCACCATTGGGTTGCGGCTGCCACGTCATATTTACCGGCGGCTTACCGTTATTATTCTCCCATGGGGTAGTAGCCCGGTTTTCATCGGCCCACAGGTTCTTCAGCAACAGTTTGGCTAACGCCATTCCCTCCGGATTGGGGGTAGCCGTTACACAGTCGATATGTGCAGCCAAATGTTCAACAATCACTTGGCAACGCTGATAAAAGCGGGCAAATTCTATCTGGAACCAAGCCCATCGTTTTGCTTCATCAGGCTCTTGGATAAGCCGTTTCTCAGCTTCGCTAAAATTATTAAATATGAAAGCGAAGCGAATCAATTCCAAGCGAGGGAGAAAATACAAATCTCGTACAGCTATCTGCTCATCTTCGTTCAACTGTCTGATGCGCCCCAGTTTAGCCAGGACAGCTTCATCGGTAAGTGGAATCTGTATCCATAACTCTTCGGAAGTTGAGTCGTAGTAAAACGGCCCATCCGGCGGGGTATTCCACATGGCCCCAGAAATTCCTTCCAATGAAACCCGATATTGCCGTTGCGCCCTAGTCACAGAGCTACCGGCACTCGATACGATTTCAGGAAAAAAGTGCTGTCCGAACGTAATCAGATAACTTTCGGCGCCGGAAGTAAGACCAAACTCTTCTCGCAGCGCCGTTTCTATCCGTGTCCATGTCCATTGCACGGCATTCTCAGGACATACTTCCACAGCCAGGAGTTTCTTGCGCAACACATACAGTGAGTTTGCATCGTCATCATCCGGCAAACCCAATGGAGAGTCCTTTGCTTCATTGTCAGTTTGTAGTGGGAAAGGGTCGCCGCCTTGTAAATGTGCTTCATTAGTAAAAATGCACAACAATTCACCTACTCTGAATTCGGATGCGTAAATTTTTGCCAGAATTTCCGCAAAACGCAGCGTATGCGTTGGATGAGCATGCCAGGTATCGGTTACGTTATTGGGGTTGAACCCAGCCAGCGCGGAAATCCGATCCAGATTATTCTCCAGCAATTTGATGAATTCCGGTTCACGGCAACCGCAGTGATGCACATTAATTGCATATTGCTGGATCTGATTCAGCAGGTGGCTGACAGCCCATTTCCGTTTGGAAGCACCCGCCCCCCAAAATGCCAGTAAATGTGTATGCTCCGCGCCTACCATGTCGGCGGGTGGGCTACCATCCGTAAGTGACAGTCGAAAATCATCCCGAAGCATCTGGAATGCGGCAAGTTGTCGGATCAAATCTGGATTGATATGCTGGCCATTGAATAACTTCAAAACAGCGCAAATATCACGTAACTCGGCGAATGTATAGTGGGCATTTGTAACGCATTGCAGTTTGCGCCAGAGCCGGATAAAAACTATAAGCCGTTTGAGCGCTCTTTTTGGATCAGCAGGATTAGTGAATTCGATTCGATATTGATTCAGGCAACAAGGCTCACATTCAGGAAACTCCGTTCCGCTATCTTCCTCGTTATCCTGGTCTCGCTCAAATTCCACAAATTTCGATTTCCATAAATCGATGAATTCACAGTATGTCAGGCCAGTACGTTCCAAAAATTCATTAAGTTGTACTACTACATCCGTCCATTCTCTTTGCGACTGATCCCGCTCAGAATTGAAACCGTACATCCAGTGTATACCGGCCAATGGAATATTATTCTTGAATAGCGTGCCATATTCCTCCAGCGAGATGCAGAGATATTCGATTGCGGTCTCGATACGCACGGGATAGCGCCAGAAATGCTTCTGAAACTCCGCCGTTTCCTTATTTGGATCCAGTACAAACTCAGTAATATCTTTCCTGAATCGCCGCATAGCGTCATATCGGCGTGTTCCGAGTTGTCTCAGATAAGTCCGGGATATATCCAAGGGCTGGTGATACGGCAATAGATGAGAAGAAAAATCCTCCTTCAGTTTGTCGTAGGCAGCTTCCGTCTCCGCAGAGACAGCAGGCGTGGAATGTTCAGGCAATACTTCGAACAATGTCGTTGGATCATGCGCACCAGCAGCTGGCCCGGGATTTGAAGCCAGCCTATGCCTGCCGACCTGATCGCTGGCCGTATTGAACACCATGCCGGACATATCACCATCGCTGGCAACCATATGTTCCAGTGCTTCATTGACCAAATCTATTAATGGTAGAGGCACTTCCAGATTGGCTTTAGTCACTAGAAGGTCCCCCAATGGTCCCCGACGTGAAGCCAGTAATTCATCTAGTGTTGCTGTCGATTCCCCTGGAATTGGGTGTTCACAGGCCGATTCATCCGTTACACGAAGCAACTCATGTAAGTAAGCTACCGGCCCCAAAGGTGATCGATGCAAAGGCGGAATACAGTTGACTAATGAGTCATCCGGATTGATAGGTTTGAAATTACTTGGATTTGGTGTGGGATTGAGCTCAGCTACATCGGCATTTTCCCAAATAATATCAGCGTAATCGTAAGCAACTGAACCAACCAGTGCATTTTTCAATTCATCAGCTTGAGAAAACTGTGCGATGATTTCTCTGCTCGTTATTCCCCTTGCCCACATTGCCTCCATGACTGAAAACTGGAGATTTTCCTGAATATCTGTAGTTAACCGAACTAGATTCTGAATGCAGGATAACCAATCAGTGAATCGCCCTTGAGTCACTAAGTCTCCGGGAAAAATCCGCTCTAATGCTTCCCTGAATTGGTCTATGTCATAATTTTCACTAAACGAAAACTCTGAATAATTTTCTAAAAATGCATCCAGCGGATTATCTGGGCGAGTCAAGATTAGTGTGGCGCTTACCTCGGGTGCCACTGGGGGTTCAAAAACATTCGGAACATCAAAAAATTTCCGCAAATGACGAATAAAGGCCTGGGTCCTTTCCTCGGTTGTTCCGGGTTTTGTGAAATCCGGGAGTAACGTAGAATCGGTGTGCAGCAGACCTTTCCAGTCTTCGTTAGTCTTTTGAGTAAGATCGCCAGCATCATGAACCCCAAAAGCGGAAGTATTTATGGCATCAATCAATGGATCGTGGTGCTGGGTTACCGCGCAGAGCACCAAATCCAAGTGTCCTCTGACATCAGCAGGGGCTAGAGCTAGAGCCCCCCAGAATGCGCTGATATCTGGACCAACATGGCCCAGCCAATGGGTGACCAGACCATGGACATCAGATGCTAATTCAACTTCGCATTCCGTTGTACCCGTTTCACCTACCAATCCCAATGCTCGCAAACGCCGAGCTGCTTGATAAATATTGACGGAAACACCGTCAGACTCGCTGATAATATTGTCTTCCTTTGCTGCCAAGAGATTTGTGACGATCTGTGCCTCAGCATCCAGTTGAACCATTTTATAGCGTAGCTCCCGCGCTACCTGGGGTGGCAGAATAGCTGTAAGAGCGTAGAAGTATGCAGCAGGTACTTCAAATCTCAGGTCAGACGCGGCTGCTTCTCCCACCCCTGTCAAGATCACTTTTGCTTCGCGACTGGGTAATCCTAAAAGTACCGGAAAATAGAAACCTACTTTAGATGCAGTTCGACTCTGTTCCTCACACCAGATAGCCGCAGATAATGAGTAGATAAAATTCGCGAGCCGATCGGCTTCAGTGTTATGTTTGGTGTAATAGGTAAGCAACTCCCCTTCAAAAATCCGACGATCCCGTTCATCCTCGCTATCAGCACTTTGCGGGCCTGTGTACATCTCCTCCAAAGAGCGCTTTGGAATCGGTAATGGGTAAGCCATTCGGTCCCAGATGAGCTCATAAGCGATATGCTTACATTGTGCACGGCTCAAGTTGCCAATATCATTCAAATTACCTGGTTCGGCATTTAGAACATTCTCTACCGCTGTCCTAAGCGTAGAGAAATTAGGTGCAGTACCATCTTCCGGCAATAATGCTGTTGCACTAAGTTGCTGCCCAGGAGATGGTAGGGCCAGGTGTAAACTGATAGGTTCAAATGTTAGGAAGGTATTCGGCTCTACAGGTACAGGCAATGATCCGGATTTAACTGGAACGTTGTAATAGATTTGCTTGTGAACGAACTCATTTCCACCACGGTTGATGACCAAACGTATATCAGCAGTGTTGTATTCGCCTCCAGGTGCTGGATCAGGGATTTCAATTACCGCAGTAGCTACTGCTAAAAATGTTCTTTCGAATAAAGATGGATTAATCGATATTTCATCGATAGAAAAATGCTGCGTAATCTGATTATTGGGGTCTTGGATGGGAGTAGGATCAGGTGATGGAGAAGGAGGAAGGACTGGTGGAATATACCGAGCCGTCCCAATAATTGATTCGCTACCAACTGGGTCATCAAAGGATACCTCATAAGCATCAATCGATAACCCATCCAGATAGTTGGTGAAATCACCTCCAGTGATGGGCTCTACCGGATGCAGGCGAATGACGAGTAGGGATGGCATAGTTTTCTCCTTTTACAAGCGGTGCTTGTGATTATTCAATTACAATTCTCTGCGTTGCGTTCTTTACCCCAGTTTTATTCAAATACCTATACCTCTTCACAATTCAGCGTGTAGCACCGGGCCCAGTCGTAGAGTTCTCCAGCCAGGAGCCGAGCAGGAAGATCAAGTGGCCGAAGAGATAGCTCGCGAACAGAAACGCGACCCAGGCTTGTGCGCCGTCGAGCTTGGTATAGCGATCCCCCAGCACGGCTGGCCCCACCTCGCCCATCAGCAGCCAGGTGAGCAGCGCGCCCGGCAGCAGGATGGAGAAGAAGTCCATCAGGCCGATGAAGAATTTCTGGGGGTCCAAGTTCATTTTTTCCTCTGCTTAGCTCACACAACCGATAGGGTCGAGCCCCCGAGCCAACTCTGTGTTTACTGCCTTAGCCTTGAAGTAGCGCTTCCGGCACCAGAAATGTTTGGGTGCGGCAAGCTGGTAATTATCTCGACACCTGGTCTTACCGCCTCAAAATGAAATATGTTGCCAGTGCAACTACCACACATACCTCTATCTGCCCACAAATAAAGTCGTCCAGATACATCAGCACCGCTGGCCTCCGTTACTCGCAAACCGTGACCAAGTAGTTTAATTTCAGCGTCAAGCGCTCTATCAATTACGTGTCCGAAGGGATTTGGTGCGCCAAATGGAGACAGTCTCGGATCAGGTGCAGGTATTGGTGCTGATCCTCCAGTAGTTCCGAATTCTATTACGGAGCTTTCTAGAACTTGGCCTTCAGCGGACACCACATCAAGTGGCACAGTAATTCTATTTCCCACACCAATTGACTGAAGGCTATCGATTCCACCTGATCCACTCCGTGTAGACGCTATTGCTGAATCGCCATTGAGTTCACCGACAAATGCGGCGCGTGCTTTCCCTCCACTCGACATCGAAGTTGCTTCAGCTTCGGCCGATGCCAGATACCCCGCTCATGACGCCGTTTTCTCACTGTCGAAAGCCGCTCGCCTTTCGGCAGGCTCTTGACGAACAGCAGCTTGATCAAACGCCAGCGAGTCGCGTAATCCGCATCGCCCGGCGGCAGCGTCCATATGCAATGCAAATGGTCGGGCAACACCACCCACGCCACGATCTCGAACGGATACCGGCGCTTCACCCGGCGCACCGCTTCCCGCAACCGCTCGATCTCCGCAACCAGCAAATCCCGCTTTCGCTCAAGCAAAGCCACCGTAAAAAAATACGTCCCGCCCGGAACCCAGTTCCGCCGATAATCAGGCATCCTCCAACCCCATTCAAAACCAGCACACCAATTCACCGATCATTTGCGTAGGGCGGATTCGGAGCGCAGCGACAATCCGCCATAGTCAAACGTAATCTCCCAATCATCCGATACCAGACCCGCAAATGATGGCGGATTGCTTCGCGAATCCGCCGTACGTGGTACGTGGTACGTGGTACGTGGTGGTTTTCATACGACGGAACCCGTTCCGGTTCCGTCTTACGCGGGTTACGCGGGTTACGCGGGTTACGCGGGTTACGCGGGTTCATGGTGTCCGCCCTACGCGGGCTAAAAAAGTACGTCCCGCCCGGAACCCAGTTCCGCCGATAATCAGGCATCCCCAACCCCATTCAAAACCAACACACCAATTCGCCGATCATTTGCGTAGGGCGGATTCGGAGCGTAGCGACAATCCGCTAATATCGATCCAATGCTCGCCTTGCACGTTCTTGAGCGTTTTCTAACTCTCCAAATTGACCTTCGAGCATGGTTTCATATGCTTCAATATTTTCGCTTGCTGGAACAGCTTCACCCTCGGTATGAAGAGTGCCGCCGGCAAGTTCGACAAGTGCACGAACAAAACCATTAGAGTTTGGCCCGACAAATCCGTTTATGGAAGGATAAAGTGGAAGGTGTATGTATTCGGGACGACCCGAGGTATCATCCGTCTCCAGAAAGAATCTTGTGAATTCGATAATTCTTCTTTCAAAAGTTAAATCATCTGCCCGCATTCCCGCAGGTCTTTCGACAGCACCTTCGACGAGACGTACTCGATTAGGAATGCTATATTCTACTAATAATCCTCGACGGATAAGTGTATCTGGCCAGAATGGGTCCATGTGAGGCCGCCCTGTTTCAGTAGCAGTTTCGTCGGTATCCGCTCCCCACAGTTCGATTACCAAATCCTCGGTATCTGTAGTAACTCTTAAGAATGAGTGGCCAAATGGATTGTATGGAATGACCGCGTCCTCAACATAAAGACGCACTCCCGATGGATGCAAGCCTCGCCAATAAGCGGTTAGCGCGTCGCGATTCTCCTCATTTGCATGATTAACCGTAAGAAATTCAGCAAGTGTAGGCTTATCATCTATGGCCGAAACATCTACAAAAGTATAGGTATAGCCAACAATCTCACCATTTTCGACTACATCCTGAACTATCATTCCATCAATAAATTCGGGAGCTTGGGGTTGACTCGCTCTAATCCTCTCGTGCTGGAGTGCCTGCTCGCGTGCACTTTGTTCATCCACTGCAAAATCACAATCTACATCGTCACAAAGTCTAGCCTGATTCCCTGTCCGATCAGTAAATGCGATAGGGTTATCCTTACAATAAGCATAAAAATTAATTCCAGCGCGTACGCCAATCTTATCTGGACCCACCCACCGCCCCAACCAAGGCAAATAATACCTAGCCGTGTGATAACTCAACCCGCTCTCCTCATCCCGCTCCATCCCGGTATACCGATACCGTTTAGCGACAGCCCGTACATCCCGTCCACGCGCCTGATACGCCGTCGTCCCGTACGGATGGTATTCCTCATACGAAATAATCCGTGCATCACCATCCAGCTCCAGTCCGACTGAACCGAGGTGATTGCCGTACTGATAGCGATCCAGCACGCCTCTAGGTAGATCAGAATTCGTTTCAATCACATCCTCCACGATCAACACGCGTTGATCGTCCACGAACAGGTGATGCGTTTCGATTTCTTCCACCAGATTGCCGTTGAGCCAGCGGCGATACCATTCCATGCCACCGAGATAAAAACGCTCTTCCACCGTACGGCCGCCATTGCTGCGCTCGATGCGCTTGCGTGTACGTTGCTTGTTACTGTCATATTGGTAATACGCCCAGCCGCCTCCGCCCAGATCGAGTGCGTGGATCATGTCGCGCGTATCCCAATGCAAGTAAAATTCTTCCGATACATTGGCCAGATTGCGCATGCTGCCGTGGGTGTCGTAGCTATACCGCTCATTGAGCGTGACTGCATTCGCTTCTACGTAGCGTACATAATCCAGACTGCTGCCGTTTTGCGTGGCGAGCAGGCGGTTGCTGTGCAGGTGGTACTGATAGTTGCGCGTCCAACTGCCACGATCAGCGGTATGGCGCATTTGCAGAATGTTGCCAACAGAGTCGTATTGGTAGCGCTGGGTGTAGTTACGCAGCACATTGCCATCTAAATGAAAATCCACCGGTGCGGGTTCAGGCGGACGTTGCGGCGGCGGGTCCTCCGCATGGTAGTTTTCACGCCCGGTGGCTTCGATCAGCCGGTAGAGCGCATCGTAGGTATAGCGGCTGCGCGGTTCGACGCGCTGATTGCGGAAAAATACCGGCTGGTAGGCTTCGTCGTAAATCTCGGTGATGTTGCCTGCCGGATCATAGGTGTAGTTGAGCTGCTGGACGATCCGTTCTTCCACCAAATTGGAGTGAAACTCCGGGAAGGCAAGATCACTGATCGGGCGGGTGGTACGCAGTTGCTTTAAGCGGAAAGTGAGCGGATCGTAGTCATAATGAGTGTCGGTATCGTTGCCATATTCGATCAGCATCCGCTGACCTTTGGCGTCGTATTCAATTTTACGAATTGCTTCTTTTACTTCACCTCGCACGGTCAGAGTTTCTCCAGCCAGGATGCCGCGCTGGTTGTACTGTGGACGATATACCGCCGGTGACCGGTCTTGCCGGTGCCAGTTCTGCAGCTCGGTCATGCGGTTGAGCGCGTCGTATTGCGTGCGCTGGGTGAAGATTTCTGGTTCAAATGCACTCTCTGGCGGATCTTCCGGCCAATGGATGATGGAAGCGGCATAGGCGCTGGCGAGCTGGCGCGTCGCTTCGAGCAAGTTGCCTTTGAAGTCGAACCATTCATTAGTAATCAAACCGCTGGGATCGTAGTGCTGATAAACCTGCCCGCGCAGGTTGCGCGCCTTGGCTGCTTCTCCAAGGCTTTCGCCATAGACCAGCCGTTCCGTTACCTGCCAGTCTGCTGTGCCAATTCGCAAACGCTGTTCCAGAGGGCGGCGCAGTGGGTCGTAGCGCGTGTGGTAGATGCGATGTTCCAATGGAGCCTCACCATCCTCGCCGGTACGCTCATTTTCATCCCAAGCGTAATGCGGCTGGCCGGTGGCATCCATCAGCATCCAGCGGTCGCCACCGTCCATGCTGTGCTGGAACAACAGGTTGCCCGCAATGTCGTAGGCGGGGAAATATTCCGGCCCGGTGCCGGATGCATTGTGTTTGATGTATTCCATGACCCGGTTACCGCGTGCATCGCGTATCCACAGTGGTTTGCCTTCGGCATCGAGGTGGGTGTAGGTGGCGTATTTTTCATTACGCATGACACCATCGCCATCCCGATAGCGGTTATGGGCGACACTGATCACCTCCCGGCCCAGGCTATCCAGGAAAACCGTCGTGGGCGTATTGGCATGCTGCGCTGCCCGCCAGGCCGCCTGCTGCTGCGGTGTGGCCAATGGCTGACCCGCCATATCGACGGGTATGGCGCGCGTGGGGTCGAGCGGATTCTGCGCCGCATACCAGGCATTTCCATTTTCAAGCACTGTGTCGTTCGCGTCCCAAGTTGCCATGAACCAGGGCGTGAATTCCACCCGGCTGTAGCTGCCGTCCGGCGCTTCGGTGCGGATGAGGCGACCTGCCGCGTCGTAATACATAATGGGCGTGACACCGACTTCTGCCTGTTCTTCAAATCGTTGAGAAACGGTGAAATATGGTTCATATTGCTTGACCGGCTTGCCTTTGTTGTTAAGGATGGTTTTGCCGCTGGTAATCCAGCGTAGCGCCGGATTGGGCGTGACATCGGGAATAGGGCCGCCTTCGGCTTTGGCCTTCGCCATCAGCACCTGCCCCATGCCGTCGCTGTATTCGATATTTACTTGCAGCTTACTGTCCGCACCACCTGAATCGGCAACGTGAGTCTCACGCATCAGCCCGGCTGCACAGGCCGGGTGATTACCGTAAACCATTTCGCCATCAACAAGTTGTTCGCCAAAATAATACAGATGGCGCGCGGTAGCGCTACCGAGCAATGTGCGCGCTTCGGCTTCGCTGTAATCGCCGGTGAAGAAACGGATCAGGGTTGCGGTATCCAGGTCGGGCGGCGCAAGATCCAGGTTGTCGCCTTCGTTTCTATCCGGTTTGCCTTTGAGCGCCATGGCGGCGGGCAAGCCGAGAGTATCGAAGGCTACCTCGGTGCGATTGTCGTTGATATCACGCATCCGGCTGGGGGCCAGTACGCGGTAATCGAAGGCCTCGATGGCTGTTTCATTACCCATCGGGTCATGGCTAGAGCGAATGTAGAGATCGTAGCTGCCATCGTATTCCAGCACGGTTTCGTTATCGAACGGGTCGATGTAGCGTTCGGGCAGGTAGAAGTGTTGTGCCGCGTGTTGCTCACCTTCCAGGGTAAATCCAGCGGTGCCAGAGCGTATCCACCAGTGATCCGATTCATCAGGAAAGTTATGGTAGCCGCCCGCACGCAGGACGCGTTCAAACATGGCTTGGCGTCTTTCGCCGGAGGCTTGCAGGTCGTTCAGCTTCTCACCCAGGATCGTTTCCAGCAAGTCTTCCGTCAGCGCGAGTTTGTAGGTTTCATAGGGCAATGCCAGCGTATTGTGTCTTCCCAATGGCAGCGCATCGCGCAAATTGTGGTCGAAATACAGCATGCGTACGTGTTCGACGCAACGCTTTTGCAGACCGCCTGGCCCCGTAAGCTGGTGATAGGGAAGTTCGTTGGCAGGGTCGGCAATCGGCGCTTGCCGGAGATTGGCGAGGGAATAATACAATTCGCCTGCTTCCGGTTCGAGTCCGGTCAGTTCATACGTCCTGACTTCACAAGGCAGCGGCAGGCGATGATTGTCAAGATCGGGCGGATTAGCGGGATCGTGCGGATCGTCGATATCCTCAGTGAAGCGGTTTTCGCTATAGACCAGGTGGGGTTTGCCTTGCACCTCACGGATACGGTCGAGCGTGTCGGCGGGCAACAGCACAGTGTCAGTATCCGCTTCGGTATGCCGCCCGATGCGGGGATAGGCGACGGCGACGGATTCCAGCACATTGCCGTATGCGTCGGTGCGCAGGTTCAGCGTGTGCGCGATGCGCGGATCGGGCGTAATGGCCGGATCACGCAAATCGAGTTCATAGTGGTAGGTGATGGCCTCGCTCTCGGTGACCAGAAAGACCGCATGGCGATTATCTGCGCGCGGTTGCAGCCGTTGGATGTGGCAATTGTGATAGGCGGTCGAAAATAGCTTGACGCGCTGTTCTTCTCCTCGTTCCAATGCATCGACATCCAGTTCAAAAATTTCCTGGCGCAGCATCATGCCTTTGCAGGCACGCAGCGCCTCGCGCCATTCTTCCGCTGAGAGATTCTGTGCAGCCAGATCGGGTTCCGGCAGTGTGTTTTCTATAAAGTGGTCGGATCGGAAGTATTCCTGTTGGAATTGCGACAGGATGCGTTCCCGGTCCAGGAATGCACCGGTGTGGAACCAGGTGATGGTTTTGATGGGTGGCTGGTAAAGCTGGTGATCGTCGGTAATGTATGGACTGGCGGTATTGCCCGCGGTAAATTCACCGTAATGCTCGACATCCACTTGCTCGACCCGGCCAAAGCCGCGAAACTCGCGCTCATGCCCGTCAAAATAACCGTGATGGTAGCTGTAGCGGGTGGTAAAGCATGTCTCGCGCCAGCTTTCTTCGATGCTGACCTGTTCGACCACGTGCACCGGGAAGGGCAGTTTGGTAATCCAGGGTTTGCCCGCGGCTTTGTCAGCAAGATAAAACTGAGTGGAAGAAACGTAGTCGATTTTGGTAATTGCGCCTAGATTGTTGTCGATCCGAGTCAATAGGTGTGGTTTTTTGCCGTCCATCAGATCGAGATAGCGCAGCGGGCGCCTGCTGTCACCCGGCAGGGAAGAAGACCACACCAGGCAAGCAGTGCCGTTGCCGAGCAGGTCGGCGGTCATGATCGAGGTCAGGTTATCGATCCCGGGGAGTTGATGCAGGTGATGCGGCACGCTCCAGCGGTTGCCGGATTGATTGAAATAAAGCCTTACGCCGTCGCGGTGCAGATAGAGGATATCGTTGGTGCCGGAGCCGTCGATATCCGCCAGGCGGATGCGCTGCTGGCTGAATTGGTCGGGATGATCGAACCACGGTGCATTGTCCATGGTGACTTTGGCGCCAAAATGGCCATAGCCGAGGTTGGGCCAGTAGCAGACTTCGCCATTGCGAATGCGCACCAGATCAGTCAGGCCATCGCCGCACATGTCGGCCAGGTAGATGGATTGGGTGCCATCGGCAAACACCAGCCGGGGGCCGTGTTCTTCATCCAACGGCTGGGTAACCTGGCGGGCGGGTGCGAAGCCGTCTTCCGCCAGGGAGGGATGCCAGGTGAAGACCTGATGCTCGCTGATGAGTATATCGGCATGGCCGTCACCATCCAGGTCGATGAATTTCAGGTTGGGCTCGTCCCACGGAATATTGGGCAATGTTTTGAAAGATCGAAAAGATTCCCAGTCTTCATCGTGGGTGCGTTCATAAAAACCGGGCGTGGGACCGCCGAATGCCACCAGATCGAGCTGGCCGTTGCCCGCCAGATCGAGCAATTGCTGATTGCCGCCACTGAGCGCTGCCAGCGAGGGCTGGCGTGCTACTGGTTGTAACGGACCGAACTTGCCGCCGCCAAGATTGGGTTTATAGAACCAGGCATTGGCCTGCTCGGTGAATATGCCGGTCACGCCCTCACCATCCAGATCGACCCATTGATAATGGCTGCCATCCAGTCCGATGGGCAGATTTTCCAGGCTTGCGGCATCCAGTTCATCGATCGTTTCTTTAATTTTTGCTTTGCTATATTTGAATTGCAGCGGCGGCAGCGATTTTTTGAAGTAGGTGTATTTTCTGAGGCGATCATTCAAAACTCCACTTTCACCTGGAACAGAGTCGTCAAGCAGATAACCGGATTGCGAAACACCTTGGATGAACGAAGCAAAGCGGGTGCTGCCTTCGTGACCGAGTTCGATCTCGGGCAAAGGCTCGTTATCTGCTGTGGGATTTAAGGGATAGGGAAAATCGGCGTAATCGAATTCGGTAGAACGCACGAGGTACGGATGAGCGCCCAATTCGGCGAAATGGTGGAACATCAGTACACGCTGACAGCGGCGATAGGTGCGCACTTCGAAACCCGCACGGTAACTGGAGAATGGATCTGGGCGTACCGGCCAGGATGAATTAAGTGGCGCTGCTGCTGCCTGTATCCTTGGGCGTTGTGCAAGGCTGGGAAGCGTATCGTCCAAAGGAACAAGCTGATAATGATCCTCGCCATAATCGAAGACGACTTCGAACAACCAGTGAGCTGCTTCAAGCTGGTCAGTGGATAAAAAGACAGGCCGGCGGCCCTCGATGAGCAGTGTTCTCTGATTGCCATAGCGGATGCGCTTGATATAGCGATTGGCGGTACGTGAGCGGTTGCGCTCATTGACCTGCATCAGATCGACACCGGTATCATCCTCCTGACGATATTCGTACAAGATAGCATTGCCTTTGTCATCGCGCGTTTCACAGATCAGCCAGCTAAAAATCCTTTCTGGATTAGCAGGATCGGCGATGCGCGACTGGCTATCCAGGCCATAGAGCGTGAGGATGTTGTCTTTGGAGATGGAACGCCAGTGGACATCGCTGGAATCATTAACATTCGTCCAACGCTCGATCCGTGCGAACAAACCTTCGATGCGGGGGCGGTAGCGACGAATGATGTAACTAACGCCATCGACTACACGAGGAGGCATAATGTCTACAACATACTTGCCTTCCATCATGAGCCACTGGCCGTGATGATCTTTCTGATATTCCGGCACCAGATCTTCCGCACCGGACAAGATAAAAGTATCCGAATCATTCTGATGGGTATGGCCATCCAGATACTGGGGCAAACCTTTGTCAGTTTTGCGAGTGATAGACGGCAGCGACAAGCTCCAGCCAAAACCGAACGGCCCGTTGCCTGAAGCGGAGTCATAAGAAAGAGATAGTTCGGGCCCAAAACCATTGCGCCCCGGACTGGTGACAATCGGCACCGACATGGAACCCGTACCGGTTACCGGATTAGCGGCGAATTTCTCGCCCATGCCACGGATCGCACCCCCGCCTTTCGGGAGTTCTATCTTGGGGGCGGATAGCGTGAAGGAATCTTTGTCCGATGCTTCACTGTCCTGGTTTGCGGTTTTACTGGGTTTGCCTTCCATCCGGATCTCCTAGAAACATTCCGGTACGTACCTGAAGATAAATCTGAGTGTGATTTAATAAGTCATTTAATTTCCACACAGGAACTGTACATGACTCAAATTTTTATAAAATTTGGCTGAAATATTTCAGTTTTTATTTATTCATTGTTATCAATCAGGTTATATAACAAAAATTGCTGATGTCATTTCTGGTTGATATATTTTTGATTGAATCAAGGAATCGATCTACTACTGAGCGCTACATGAAGTAATACTGAGCGCTACTATGATTACCCGGATTGCTTTCTCTGAAATGAGAAGTCTTTTGCTGAAGAATCCGTGTGTCCTTTATTGATCTGCAGGAAGCTGCAATCATCTGGCACAGCAACGGATGAAAAAGAGGATTTAGGAAGAAACGTTGTTATTCCATTTATAAATCAAAACTAAATTTATCGGCTTCACCTTGCCGTATTATTTATACCGTCTGTGGCTCACCTTCATGTCATTTTTGATTTGGGAATGGAATTACAGCCTGCAGATTGCCGGGATAAATTTCGCACTTCCGAAGGGGTCAGGCCGAATCGCTGTTTAAAAGCACGGTTGAACCAGGAAAGATTATTGAAACCCATATCAAACGCTAACGTGCTGATGCAGCAATCGCTATACACAGGACTGCGCAAATGCCAATAGACTTGATCGAGGCGTAATTCAGTCACATAATCAGCAAAGGTGGTTTCTTCGCTGTGAAACAAGGTACGTATATATTGGGACGATATGCCCTGGCGTAGGGCGACCTGGCTGATGGACAATTCACTTTCGGTGATATGTTCCAGGATGTCACGCTTGATCGCCTCGAGTCGTACTGCACGTAAATGGCATTTGCCCGTAACTTGTGCCTCTTCCCGTTTCGCACCAAACAGCAGCGTAACCAGATCGTGTATCTGTGTGGAAACCAGTAAAGTAAGGTCCGGAGACAAGCTGTCTCCTATTTGTATCAGCATTTTTGTATAGCCAACCAGCAAACGTAATGCTGGCATGGAGGCGCTGGTGACTTTCTTTATCAGGAATCCATCCCGATTGGAAACCCGGGGGGCGATCAGCGTGGCCGGGATATCGATAATTGCAAGGGATACCGTATCGGCAATATGTACCTGATGGATCAAATCAATCGGTATCAGTAAGGCTTCTCCAGGCTGGCAACAGACAGGATCACTACTTTCCCCATTGATGACTGCCATTCCATCGAGTGGCACCAGCAGTACCAGGTTATTGCTGTTCTCAGCGGGAGCGGGGTCATGAGTATGCTGGGATGCTGCAGTGACTGCATACACTCTCAGATTAGGCAGTAGCTGCCCGGCCATCTCCATGAAAGAGGACGGGTCCGGATAAGATGGGGTATCCGTACTGATCATGGCAGCATGAATATCCTGAAATACAGATACAGGTTCACTTTCAGGGAAATCGCAGGAGGGAGGTTTCAATCGGCTCATATGTAGTAGTTCAGATTTGATCTGACAGCAGGTCTTGCCAAGAGGTGGGATTACCCGGTTTGATAGAGGTGCGAATCTTTATCAACCAAACGCGAAAGCGTAAAGGAGTAATCCCATGAGCAGTGTTCATCATAAAATCATTAAACACAAGATTGGCTTGCTTAATCTGGCAGCTGAGCTTGGCAATGTATCCCGTGCCTGTAAGGTGATGGGTTTTTCTCGCGATACTTTCTATCGCTATCAGGCAGCTGTGGAAACAGGAGGTGTTGAAGCTCTGATAGATGCAAACCGACGTAAGCCCAATATCAAGAACCGTGTAGAAGAAGCGACGGAAGCAGCGATCCTGGCCTTTGCTCTGGAGCAACCGGCTTTTGGTCAGGTTCGTGTTTCCAACGAACTGCGTAAGCATGGAATTTTTGTTTCTCCGTCTGGTGTCCGTTCGGTATGGCTGCGCCAGAATCTGGAATCGTTCAAGAAGCGTCTGTCAGCCTTGGAGAAACATATTGCTGAGACTGGGGCAGTGCTGACCGAAGCACAGGTGCAAGCATTGGAGAAGAAGCAGGAAGATGATGTTGCTCAAGGCGAAATTGAGACGGCTCACCCCGGGTATCTCGGTAGTCAGGATACCTTTTACGTCGGTACCCTCAAAGGTGTGGGACGAATTTACCAGCAAACCTTCGTCGACACTTATTCCAAGTGGGCAGCAGCGAAGCTGTATACCAACAAAACACCAATTACATCAGCTGATATGCTCAATGACCGGGTACTGCCGTTCTTTGCTGAACAGAGTATGGGCATTATTCGCATTCTGACCGACCGCGGTACCGAATATTGCGGCAAGCCGGAAAATCATGATTACCAGCTTTATCTGGCACTCAATGACATCGAACATTCCAAAACGAAAGCCAATCATCCGCAGACCAACGGTATTTGCGAACGCTTTCACAAAACCATCTTGCAGGAGTTCTACCAGGTGACATTCCGGCGCAAGATTTACCAGTCCATTGAAGAGTTACAACACGATCTGGATGATTGGATGGCGTACTACAACAGTGTGCGGACTCACCAGGGAAAAATGTGCTGTGGACGCACCCCGATGCAAACTTTAATTGACGCAAAGGAGATATGGGACGATAAAATTACCGAATTGAATAACTGAATCTGATCTAACAGGCACTCGTCAAATCGGGTAACTGTCAGATCAGATCTCAACTACTACAGCTCATATCAGAACCTCATTTATCTCAATATTGGCTCCTTCGCTCACTGTATTCCCCCCAGGATATTTATCTGTTATGTCATTGCTTCATTCCAGCCTGTCTTTTCTGTCACCTCTTCTTCCATATTGCGAACCAATCGCACCCGATATCATTCGCTTATCATAAGAATTAACCATATTAAATAATATCGCCTGTTACATATCTGTTACAAATAGCACATAATTTCCTTAAACCCGATTTTTATCTAACATGGGTACAGTGACAAGAAATTTCATTGTCATTCCGATCGAGCCAAACAGGGTTTTATAGAAGCATCCAAATTAAAACGACATCACAGCAATCAGGGCAGTCAATACACCAGCATCCTTGACTCCTTGAAGGCAATCAGATGCCTGACACATATCGATATCCCGCCGTGGTAAGATGTTTGCCCTGTAACAATGAAACGAATGCACCCATGACCACACCTGAGGAAATCACTCAATATCTGCAGGACCACCCGGAATTTTTTGAGGAACACCCTGATCTGCTGGAATCACTCCGTTTTCCACATCCTTACGAAGGCCGTGTCATTTCGATCAACGAGCGGCAGGTAGCAATGCTGCGCGAGAAAAACAAATTGTTGCAGAACAGGCTGCAGGAGCTGATCGATGTCGGTGAAAACAACGATGCCATCAGTGAAAAAATGCATCGCCTGACGGTTGCACTGCTGGGTTTCGGTTCACTGCCCGAACTGCTGCACGAGCTGCAATACCATCTGTGCGAAGATTTTTCCATTCCGCATGTCGTATTGCGCTTGTGGCAGATCGATGAATTTGGCACCGAGGCGGATCTGCCTTCTCCTGAATTCGGTCCGATCAGCAACAATGTACGTATCCTTGCACAGGGAATGCTGCGCCCTTATTGCGGACCGGAGGTGGATGACGAAATCAGGCAATGGTTTGCTCAGGATGCGGAATATCTGAAATCCTTTGCCGTCATTCCATTGAAAAAGCAAAGTAATTTTGGTCTGCTGGTGATGGCCAGCCCGGAGGCAGAACGCTTTTATCCGGACATGGGAACACTTTATCTGGAACGGCTGGGAGATATGGTGAGCAGTTCGATCATGCGCCTCATACAGCAAACTCCCGGAGCAGCCAATCGTGAATCAGCCTCATGATGAGCGTGATACACCCCTGCCGCCACTGCTGAGCGAGTATCTGACTTATCTGGCCAGCACACGCAGTCTTTCCCTGCTGACTCAACACAGCTACCGGCGTGATCTGGTTGCACTGGTATGCTGCATTGCCGCTCAGCATCAAAGTGAACATGAAAACGGGCATGAAGTCACTGACGCTTCGCTGACCCGCTTGCATTCGCACGATATCCGCCATTTCATCGCGCACTTGCATCATGGCGGTCTTTCCGGCAGAAGCCTGGCGCGCATGTTATCCGCCTGGCGTGGGTTTTATCGTTATCTGATGCGCCATCATCACCATACCGAAAATCCCTGCCAGGATATACGCGTCCCCAAATCGCCACGGAAGCTGCCGCATGCGCTTTCACCGGATGAAGCCGCACAACTGCTGGCTTTTGATCCCGCTGATGCACTGGCGACACGCGATCTGGCCATGTTCGAGCTGTTTTACTCATCCGGATTGCGGCTGGCTGAACTGACCCGGTTGCAACCGACCGATATCGATTTCAGCGAAGGTATCGTACGTGTTACGGGTAAAGGCGACAAAACCCGCATTGTACCGGTGGGGGAACCCGCACTGCGTGCATTGCAAGCCTGGTTGCCACTGCGTAGTGCATGGCTGGCACCCGGTGAAACTGCCTTGTTTCTGTCACGGCACGGCCAGCGTATCCACCCGCGCACCATCGCTATCCGCCTGCATCAGCGTGCCCGGCTGCAGAATCTCGATGACCGGGTACACCCGCATGCTCTTCGCCATTCATTCGCTTCCCATCTGCTGCAATCGAGTGGCGATTTGCGCGCAGTTCAGGAAATGCTCGGCCACAGCAGCATTCGCAGTACGCAGGTGTACACCCATCTGGATTTTCAGCATCTGGCCAAGATTTACGATCAGGCCCATCCTCGTGCCAAAAAGAGACCTAAAACCGGTTAGATTTTTGTCAGGAGCCGGTACGAATTCAACCGGGTGATCAGGATTGGTTTCTGAAGGCTGACCAGGCCTGCCGGATGGCACGTGCTTCTGCAAACAATTTTTCCAGCGATTCACCATCATGATCGGCCAGCATCTGCTGCAACCCGAAGAGCTCCTGCTGATAGGTTTCAATTTGTGCCAGCAATGCCGCACGGTTTTCAAGACAGATATCACGCCACATTTCCGGGGAACTGGCGGTAATGCGGGTCATATCATTCAGGCTGCTGCCGGCGAAGCGCAGCAGTGCCAGTGGATCCCCCTCGCTCAAGGTCTGGCTCAGGGTATGAATATGCTGCATCAGTGAAAATGCCAGCATGTGCGGCAGGTGACTGATTGCAGCAAGTAGCTGATCATGCTGCTCCGGCAGCATGGATGAAACACTGGCACCGCAGTGTTGCCAAAGGTCAGCAACACGATCGACGATCTGCTGATCATTCTCCTGCAACGGCGTCAGAATCACGGGTTTATCCTGAAACAGGTCAGGAAAGGCGGCTTCTGCACCGTTGAATTCAGTACCCGCAATGGGATGTGCAGGGATGAAACGTTCAATCCGCTTACCCAGATTGGCACGGGCAGCATGGACTACGTTCTGTTTGGTGCTGCCAACATCAGAAATGATGGTATGGGCTTTCAGATGAGGCGCCATCTGCTGCATGACACCGGCCGTCTGTTTTACGGGAATCGCGAGCAATACGAAATCTGCACCGGACAATGCTGCGGCAAAGTCGCTCGTTTGTTCATCGATGATGCCCAGCTCAAGGGCACGCTGCATGTTTTCAGGACTGCGACCCATGCCGACGACACGATCCACCAGGCCAGCCCGGCGCAGTGCCAGCGCAAATGAACCACCGATCAACCCTACACCGACAACGACTAGTTTTGAAATGGCGGGAAAAGCCATGATCAGGTATTTGTGTTGCTGCTCAATCCAGTTCTTTCAATGCCTGTTCCAGCGCTTGCAGGAACCGCTTGTTTTCTTCTTCGATTCCAATGGTTACCCGCAAATGGTTGAGCATGTCGTAATTACCCAGCGGGCGCACGATGACCCCCTGCTGCAGCAGATTTCTGTATATTTTCAGCGTATTAGCCGGATGCCCGTCGATATGGCAACAGACAAAATTACCGAAGGAAGGAATATATTCGATACCGAGCTGGTCCAGGCCATGAGTCATCTGCTGCATGCCCGTACGATTCGTCATATAGGCAAGTTTGACAAATTCAACATCCTTGAGCGCTGCCTGTGCAGCCGCCAGACCGATACTGTTTACATTGAACGGCTGGCGAATACGATTCATCAGATTGGCGATATCAGCATGTGCCAGCGCAAAGCCAACGCGTACACTGGCAAGACCATAAGCTTTGGAAAAAGTACGGGTGATGACCAGATTCTGGAAATTCTTCAACCACGCGATACTGTTTGCCTTGTTTGCTTCCGGCAGATATTCGTCATAGGCTTCATCCAGTATCACGAGTACATCCTGCGGAACACGTTCCATAAAACGCAGCAGATCCCTGGCGTCACACAATGTCCCGGTAGGGTTGTTAGGATTGGCGATGAATATGATACGGGTTTCCGGCGTAACAGCAGCCAGCATGGCTTCGAGATCGTGGCCATAATTACGGGCGGGGACGGCAATACCTCTGGCACCAACAGCCTGGGCCAGCAGCGGATAGATGGCGAAGGCATACTGGGAATAGATGGCGGTTGAATCCGGGTGCAGAAAAATGCGAGTGGCAAGTTCAAGTACATCGTTGGAGCCATTGCCCAGCACGATCTGGTCGGCCGGCATGCCCAGCCGTTCAGACAACGCTGCCTTGAGCTCGAAACCACTGCCATCCGGATACCGGGCCGATTCGTTGAGCGCCTGGATCATGGCTTCCTTTGCCAGGGGACTGGTACCCAACGGGTTTTCATTGGAAGCCAGTTTGACTACTTCATCTTTATTCAGCCCCAGGTCTCTAACCAATTCTGAGATTGGTTTACCGGGCTGATAGGGCTGAATTGCCCGGATATAGTCCGGAGCCAGTTCACTGAGATTCATCATATTTAAAAGTAAATAGTATCTTGTTCAGGAATTTATCGATTCATGCAGCAGGATAAGAACCGAAAATCTTCAGAAAGGTTGTATTATCACGCAGTGCCTGCAGTGCCCTGGCTACATTTTCATCTTCCTGATGTCCTGCAATATCGGTAAAAAAAACATACTCCCACAGACTGGCACGCGAAGGACGTGATTCCAGGCGGGTCATACTGACCTGATAGCGTGCAAAGGGTGCAAGAAGCTCGTGCACCGCACCGGGCCGGTTATGCGTAGCCATGGCGAGTGAAGTTTTATCCCTCCCGGAACGCGCAACATCCTGACTGCCAATGACCAGAAATCGAGTTGTGTTATTCGGATTATCCTCAATGTTAGCGGCACAAACTTTCAGCCCGAATACTTCGGCAGCCTTCTTTCCGGCAATGGCTGCGGCACTGCTGTCGGCGGCAGCCTGACGGGCAGCATCTGCATTACTGGCGGCATCGATCCGGTCGACAGCCGTCAGACTTTGCAAATTCTCGTTGATCCATACCTGACATTGTGCAAATGACTGCGGGTGAGAATAAATTTTTCGAATAGCGGTCAGATCAGTCTGTTGTGCCATCAGGCACTGGTGTACAGGCAGCTCGAGCTCGCCACATATCTTCAACGGTGTCTGCAACAGCAGATCCATGGTTCTACCGACTGCTCCCTCAGTAGAATTTTCAACCGGAACGACACCATAGCTGGCAGCGCCGGATTCGACCTTGCGAAAAATATCGTCGATCGAACTGCAAGGCAGTGAAGTAACAGCACTGCCAAAACGTTTGGTAACCGCTTCTTCCGAAAATGTGCCCTGCGGCCCCAGATAAGCAACAGTCAAGGGCTCTTCCAGCGCACGGCAAACCGATATGATTTCAGTAAACAGGTGCACAATGTGCTCATCTCGCAACGGCCCCGGATTGGATTGCTGCAGACGGGAAAAAATCTGTGATTCACGCTCAGGACGATAAGCAGTGCCGGATTTCTGTCGGCCGACTTGCTGTGCAAGCCGCGCGCGAGTGCTGATCAATCGGAGCAACTCATCATCGACTGCATCGATTTCATTGCGCAGTTGTTTAAGCTGTTCTGTCATCAATGTGGGTAATGTATTTGCCTGGATTTTTTTGGTTTCATGCCCGTTCAGAAGATTCTGATATCGGCAGATAGCGCACCATCAGTACACCCGTAATCCGGACAATCGCATCGATGGTTTCCTGTGGAACTGCTCTGTCGGTATCGACCAGTGTATAGGCCATTTCCCCGCGGGATTTATTCACCATGTTGTGGATGTTCAGACCGACATCTGCCATGCAGGTCGATATCTGCCCCAGCAGATTAGGAACATTGGCATTGGCAACGGCAACCCGATACGGTGTTCCGCGTTCCATGACGACATCCGGAAAATTGACGGTATAGGAAATGTTACCGTTCGTAACATAATCCATGATCTGGTCAGCAATCATCATGGCACAATTTTCTTCAGCCTCACGCGTGGAAGCGCCGAGATGGGGCAAAGTAACGACTGCCTGCTGTTGCTGCAGTTTCCGGCCGGGAAAATCACAAACATAGTACCGGATGACCCCGCTTTTGATACCAGTCAGCACGGCGTCTTCATCAACGATCGCGTCACGCGAAAAATTGAGCAGAATGGTGTTCTTCTGCATGCAGGAGATCAGTGCATCGTTGATCAGATGACGAGTGGAGTCGTTGAGTGGCACATGCAGCGAAATAAACTGACTGCGGCGTATCAGATCCTCGATCTGGTTTGCTTTCTGTACTTCGGCAGGCAAACTCCATGCAGAATCGATGGTAATTTTCGGATCATACCCGAGCACCTTCATTCCAAGTTTGATTGCGATATCGGCCACCTGCCGTCCGATCTTGCCCAGACCGATGACACCCAGTGTCCGCCCCGGCAATTCCAGGCCGGAAAACTGTTTTTTGCCTGCTTCAACCTGAAGGTTGAAAGACTGATCATCGCCTTCCAGTGTTTCGACGAAGCGTAAAGCCGGTATCAGATTACGCGATGCCATCAACATGCCTGCCAGCACCAGTTCCCTGACTGCATTGGCATTGGCGCCCGGCGTATTGAAAACCGGGATGCCGCGTGCGCTCATCTGGTTGACGGGGATGTTATTGGTTCCGGCACCGGCACGCCCGATTGCAATAACGCTTTCAGGTATTTCCATATCATGCAGGTTATGGGAACGTACCAGTATCACGTCAGGACCGGTAATGTCGCTGCCGATCTGAAAAAGATGTGCAGGAAAACGCTTGAGCCCGACCTGGGCAATCGAGTTCAGTGTAAGGATCCGGGTGATTCTTTGGGTATCATCAGGCATGATTTTTCTCGAATTCCCGCATGAAGGTCACCAATGTCTGTACACCTTCCAACGGCATGGCATTATAGATCGAGGCTCGCATACCGCCGACCGACCGGTGCCCTTTCAATTGAATCAGGCCATGTGCCTGAGCCTGTTTCAGAAATGCGTCATCGAGACCGGAATCACTCAGTGTGAACGGAACATTCATCCTGGACCGATCTGCCCGATTGACCGGGCAATGGTAAAAACTGCTGACATCGATCAGATCATAGATCAGTTTGGCTTTGGCAATGTTACGCTGTTCAATCGCAGTCAGTCCGCCCTGTTTTTTCAGCCATTCCATGACGAGCCCCATGATGTAAATGGCATAAGTGGGAGGCGTATTGTACATTGAAGCATTATCTGCATGCGTTTTATAGCGGAACATAGCGGGTGTTCCGGCAAGCGGTGGAATATTCAGTAAATCCTCACGAACGATCACCACCACCAACCCGGCAGGACCGACATTTTTCTGTGCTCCGGCGTAAATCAGCCCGAACTTGCTGACATCGAAAGGGCGCGACAGGAAATTGGAGGACATATCGGCAACCAGCGGAATGTTTTTGTTGTCACCGGCTACTGCGGATAAATCAGGCGTCCACTGAAATTCGACTCCGCCGATCGTCTCGTTGGACGCGTAATGTACATAAGCCGCATCAGGCGAGATATGCCATTGCGCCAGCGGTGGAATCGAATTGAAACCATCACTTTCCGACGAAGCTGCGATCTGGACAGAACCGTAATTTTTGGCCTCACTGATGGCCTTTGCCGACCATTGACCGGTATTGACATAATCCGCTTTGCCCTTCTTGCCGAGCAGATTCATCGGCACCATGGCAAACTGGCTGGATGCTCCCCCCTGAAGAAAGAGTACTTTATAGTGATCCGGAATGCCCGCCAGCTCGCGCAAAGCAGATTCGGTTTCGTCCGCGATGGACATGAATTCTTTCCCGCGATGGCTCATTTCCATGACTGACATGCCACTGCCGTGCCAGTCCAGCATTTCTTCGCGAGCCTGCTCCAACACTTCCTCCGGCAGTACTGCCGGACCTGCACTGAAATTGTAGATTTTTCTCATTGGTTCACCAGGTTGAGCTAATCCTCATCCGTTTCGACGATTCTCTCCAGTCCGGCCAGTTTCTCACCTGCATCCAGATTGATCAGTGTCACTCCCTGAGTTGCCCGGCCCATTTCACGAATCTCACTGACGCGAGTGCGAATCATGACGCCACCCGTGGTAATCAGCATGATTTCATCACTGGATTCAACCAATTGTGCAGCGACAACTTTACCGTTACGAACATTGGTGTTAATCGCGATCATACCCTGAGTACCCCGGTTATGCCGGGTATATTCGGTAATAGGTGTACGTTTGCCGTAGCCATTCTCAGTCGCGGTCAATACCGCCATATTTTCATTATCTGCAACCAGCAGTGAAATGACCTGCTGCCCTGCTCCAAGCTTCATACCCCTTACCCCGCGTGCATTACGCCCGGTGGGACGCACATCGTTCTCATCGAAACGCATCGCTTTGCCAGCATCAGAAAAGAGCATGACATCATGCTTGCCTTCGGTCAGCGCAACGCCGATCAGATAATCTCCCTCATCGAGGTCGATTGCAATGATTCCATTGGTACGCGGCCGTGAAAACTCTGACAACGGTGTTTTCTTGACCGTACCACCGGCAGTTGACATAAATACGTAACGGGTATCGTCAAATGATTTGACTGGCAGCACAGCATTGATCTTTTCATCCTGTTCCAGTGGCACGAGATTATTCACCGGCCTGCCCCGCGAAGTACGGCTGCCTTGCGGCACATTGTAAACCTTGATCCAGTAGACGCGCCCAAGGCTGGAGAAACACAGAATGAAATCATGCGTATTGGCGATAAACAGATTGTCGATGAAATCGTCCTCTCGGGTAGTGATTGCCTGCTTGCCGCGCCCTCCGCGTTTCTGCGCACGATAATCGTCCAGCAACTGGGATTTGATGTAGCCCGCATGTGACAGGGTCACCACCATATCGGCAGGCGTAATCAGATCTTCAGTATTCAAATTTTGCGCATCTATCACTACTTCACTGCGCCGGGGATCCCCAAACTGCCCTTTGATGGCCGTCAGCTCTTCCACAATGATGGTGGTAATCCGTTCCGGATTTGCCAGTATGTCGAGGAGATCCCGGATCTTGTCGAGTATTTCTCTGTATTCCGAAACGATTTTTTCCTGTTCCAGTCCGGTGAGTCGCTGCAATCTGAGATCGAGAATCGCTTGGGCCTGTGCATCGGATAAACGATAACCCTGGTCTGACATCCCGAACCCGGCTGCCAGCGTTTCAGGGCGAAATACTGCTGCATCGATCATTGCACGGCGAAGCATTTCTTCAACCAGCGAGGATCGCCATGTTCTGGCCATCAGGCCTTTTTTAGCCTCTGCCGGGGTCGGAGCAGCTTTGATCAGCGCAATGATTTCATCGACATTGGATAAAGCAACCGCCAGTCCTTCCAGCAAATGGCCGCGTTCCCGCGCCTTTCTGAGTTCGAATAAAGTACGCCGCGTCACGACTTCACGACGATGGCGCAGGAAATGATCCAGCATCTGCTTCAGATTGAGCAAACGGGGCTGTCCATCGACCAGCGCAACCATGTTGATGCCGAATGTATCCTGCATCTGTGTCTCTTTATACAGATTGTTCAGGACGACTTCGGGTACTTCTCCACGCTTGAGTTCGATGACCACGCGCATACCGGATTTATCCGATTCATCGCGCAGATCGGAAATACCTTCTATCCTTTTATCTCTTACCAGCTCACCGATACGCACCAGTAAATTGGCTTTATTCACCTGATAAGGCAGTTCATCGATGATGATACTGTGGCGATTACCTTTATCGAGCTCTTCAAAATGCGTTCTGGCGCGCATGATGACACGCCCTCTTCCGGTCTGGTACCCGTCTTTGATTCCGGATATACCGTAAATGATGCCTGCAGTTGGAAAATCCGGTGCCGGGATACAAGCCATCAATTCGGCGATATCCACGTCAGGATCACGCAGCAGCAACAGGCAGGCGTCAATGACCTCACCCAGATTATGAGGTGGGATATTGGTCGCCATCCCCACCGCGATGCCGGATGATCCATTGATCAGCAGATTGGGTATTTTGGCCGGCAGGATCAGTGGCTCCTGCTCGGAACCATCGTAATTGGGCCCGAAATCGACTGTGTTCTTGTCGAGATCAGCCAGTAATTCATGGGCAATACGCGACATTCTGATTTCGGTATAACGCATTGCCGCGGCATTATCACCATCGATCGAACCAAAATTACCCTGCCCGTCGACCAGCATGTAACGCAGAGAAAAAGGCTGTGCCATGCGCACGATCGTGTCATAGACGGCAGTATCACCATGCGGATGATATTTACCGATGACATCCCCGACGATACGTGCGGATTTTTTATACGGGCGATTCCAGTCATTGGATAGTTCATGCATGGCATAAAGTACACGACGGTGTACCGGCTTCAGCCCATCGCGCACATCAGGCAAGGCCCGGCCTACGATGACGCTCATCGCATAATCGAGGTAAGAACGCCGCATTTCGTCTTCGAGACTGACGGGCAAGGTTTCCTTGGCGAATTGTTCCATGTATGAATCGCTTTAGTGGTGTGGTGAAATGGTTATCTCAGGATAGAGGCAGCAACTGTCCTGTTGGAATTACTGTTGATTCTGCTCTATACGGGAAGTTTTCTGCTCCAGCATGTCGATCAGCGCGGTAACGCCATCTTTCTGCAATACAGCACTGTATTCAGCCCGCTTCAGGGCCAGATCACTGACCCCGTCGACTACGATATTGATGATGCGCCAGCTTCCACCGGCCTCATGCATCACATAATCAAAATTCACCGGGCTGCCATCAGACCGGATGAGCTGGCTGCGAACCAACATCCGCCCTCGCGGAAGCTGTATCTGTTCGATGATCTTGAATTGCTCTCCATCGTACTGGTTAAACCGGTCTGCATAAGTTGCAATACTGTTGGCCTGGAATACCCGGGTGATCGCCTGTTGCTGATCGGAATCGAGCTTGGCCCAGTGTGCACCCAGTACAGAGCGGATGATTGCCGCAAGATCATGCGTCTGCTCAATAACAGGAGTCAGAAGCTTCAGACGGCCGCTGTAACCAATTTCCTGACCCTGTTGCATGGCCTGGATCAGCGTATTCTGCAGAGTGATCACCACCCGTTCAGCACCCTCATTTTCGAGTGATTCTGCCCGCAATCCGGAGATCATCACCAGCATGGCGATTACCCATAGCGTCACTATTCTGCTAATTGTGTTCAGAAGTTTCATAACGTCGATTTTTCCAGTGCGCCCGCACTCCTCGCCAGTATCTGAAGGCGGAAGTCCAGGTCATCATGAGATAGAGTGTGCCGATCAGGGGCAATACAATCACCCAAAAGGGTGAACTCCGATAAAATCTGAGCACGGGTGTATAAACAATGAGCATAGCCAGCCAGGCAAGAATGCTGCTGACCACAAAAATCGTATCCGTATAAATGATCGCGGACAATGGCGCACACCAGAACATGCTGGACATGATCAATGTACACAGCAACAGTAATAACGATGAATAGTGCAGTTGCGTGAATGCAGTACGAGCAACGGTATTCCAGATAGCCGCCAGGCTGTCATAACCCCGATGGCTTTGTACAGCATGACTGAGTCCGATCCAGGTTTTGAAACCAGCCTGTTTGACTTGTGCAGCCAATGCACAATCATCGATCAATGCGTGGTGGATACTGGTAAAAGCATCGATGGATCGCAGTACACCAGTTTCAACCAGAATGCACCCACCCGCAGCAGCAGCCATGCGGGATTTCGACTCATTGGACAATTTAAACGGATATAACAGCTTGAAAAAAAATATAAAAGCAGGTACCAGCAGACGTTCGGAGAAACGCTGGACGGGCAACTCTGCCATGAGCGATACCAGCGACAAATTTTCCTGACGAGCCTTATTCAGTAACGCTCCCAAGATACCGGACGATAGACTGATATCTGCATCCAGCAGCAAAGTGTACCGGGTGCGTACCTGTTGCAATCCCTGATTCAGCGCCCACAGCTTTCCACTCCAGTTTTTTGGTGGAGTCGTCCCGGAAATGACTTCAACACCTCGTCTGCCTGCCAGGGATGCAGTATGATCTTCCGACTGATCATCGATTACGATGATTCGCAAACCCTCGCCTTGCGCCTGAAGCCCGTTCAAGGTCTGATCGATGAACTGTGCCTCATTACGGGCAGGAATCAGAACAGTAACGTCATCAAAAGATTGTTTCGCTTCCGGACTTGATGATGGTTCAAGCTGCTCCCGGGTACTCCATGCTCGCCATGGCGCCAGCAGAATAGCCCACCAGCATAACATACCCGCCAAAGACAGATACATTACCAATACAGCCATGACCTTCGATACGCGGGAATATGAATATCTTCAGGCAAACAAAGAAGTATCAGTTATCCGGACCAGATGAATGATCCGATGACGGCGCAACCGTTTTGTGTTCAACAGTCACCGGTATGGGAAAAGGTTTCCGTTTATCGGTATTGTGCTGCGACTCACTGCTCGTTTGTAGCGGATCAAGTGCCATAGGCCCTTCTACGCGTGGACCACGCATGCTGACCCGTAATGCTTTAAGCGGATGAGCAAAGGTATCGTTGATGGCAGTGGGCTCAAACCCGCAGTGTGCCATACAGTTTGCACATTTGGGGTTGTTGCCGACACCATAGCGATCCCAGTCGGTTTCTTCCATCAGCTCACGGAAGCTTGTTGCATAACCTTCATCCACCAGCAAGTAGCAGGGCCGCTGCCAGCCAAACAGATTACGCGTGGGGTTTCCCCACGGCGTACATTTATAACTCTGATTACCTGCGAGAAAATCCAGATACAGGCTGGAATGATTGAATTTCCAGGGAAGTTTGCGTTTTTTGCCGATTTCAAAAATCGAACGGAACAACCGTTTGCTTACCGACCGCTGCAGGAATACGTCCTGCCGCGGTGCATGTTCATAACTGAACCCCGGGGAAACATTGATACCTTCAACGCCGAGCTTAGTTGCGGTATCAAAAAATTCTGCCACTTCTTCTGCTGTTTCACTCTGAAACAAAGTGCAATTGACCGTCACCCGGAAACCACGCTGAAGCGCCTGTTCGATCACCGGAATAACCTTGTCATACACACCCTCTCTGCATACCGATGCATCGTGGCGCTCGCGATTGCCATCGAGGTGAATGGAAAATGTAAGATAGGGCGAAGGCTGATAGTCGTCCATGCGAGTATCCAGCAGCAGTGCATTGGTGCACAGATATACAAACTTTTTGCGCTGAATGATGCCCTGCACGATCTGCGGCATTTCCTTATGGATGAGCGGCTCCCCTCCCGCAATGGAAACGACCGGCGCCCCGCATTCATCCACGGCATGCAAACATTCATCCACACTCAAGCGACGGCGTAACGTTTCTTCCGGGTAATCTATCTTGCCACAACCCGCACAGGCCAGATTGCACTGGAACAGTGGCTCGAGCATCAGCACCAGCGGATAACGTTTGTTACCCGCAAGCTTTTGTTTCAGGATGTAACTGCCCACCCGGTATTGCTGCAAAAAAGGGACGCTCATCGTTAAATTCTCTCCATTTTTTCATACCAGCCAATGTGCTGATCTTTTCCCTGATACAAAACCTGCAAAGCTATCTCTCTTCATCTCTTCAGATTTTGAGAGCAGATAATAAAAACAGGAAATTACTGCGAATGGCGGAAGCGGTGAGATTCGAACTCACGGATGGTTGCCCATCGCTGGTTTTCAAGACCAGTGCCTTAAACCGCTCGGCCACGCTTCCCTGTATCCGGTCAACCAAAAGCGGAATGATACCTTTCAATTGGCTATTTTACCAAGCCATTTCCTTTAAATTCGGCCAATGATCAGAAGAAATGAAGAAATTACAACCTGTATTGTGAACTATCCGGACTTAAGAGATAATGGTCACTTTTGTCGGCTTTTGTTGTCATGTGGTGCATAACATTGAGCTATGGTTTTTGAACAATCGAGGATGAAAATAAATGAAGGAAGCATTTAAAGATTTCAGCGCACCAGTGTTCAAGAATTTGACCAGTGCGATTCGTGCACTGGCCATGGATGCCGTCCAGAAAGCAAATTCCGGCCATCCGGGTATGCCAATGGGTATGGCGGAAATTGCAGAAGTATTGTGGAACCACCACATGCGCCACAATCCGACAAATCCTGACTGGGTGGATCGTGACCGGTTTGTACTATCAAACGGCCATGGTTCCATGCTGATCTATGCTCTGCTCCACCTGACCGGCTACGATCTGTCCATCGAAGACATAAAAAATTTCCGTCAGCTTCATTCCAAAACTCCAGGACACCCTGAATACGGTTACACCCCCGGTGTGGAAACCACCACAGGGCCGCTGGGACAAGGTATCACCAATGCCGTAGGGATGGCGTTGGCAGAAAAAATTCTGGCAGAAGAATTCAACCGGCCTTATTTCCCGATCGTCGACCACTACACCTACGTATTTCTGGGCGATGGTTGCATGATGGAAGGCATTTCCCATGAAGCCTGTTCACTGGCAGGAACATTGAAGCTGGGTAAACTGGTCTGCTTTTATGATGATAATGGAATTTCCATTGATGGACATGTCGAAGGATGGTTTACGGACAACACCCCCAAACGCTTCGAATCTTATGGCTGGCACGTCGTTCCAGATGTCAACGGACATGATCCCGTAGCAATACAGGCTGCCATCGAAGCCGCGAAGAAAGTACAGGACAAACCCACACTGATATGTTGCAAAACAGTCATTGGAATGGGTTCGCCCAACAAAGCCAATACCAGCCATGTTCATGGTGCTGCGCTCGGAAATGACGAAATTGCTGCAGCCCGCCCTCACATCGGCTGGAATTACCTGCCATTCGAAATTCCGCAAGAAGTTTACGATGCATGGGATGCGCGTGCCAAAGGTCAGGCGCTGGAATCTGCATGGAACAGCCTGTTTGCGGAATACAGTAAAAAATATCCGGCAGAAGCCGCTGAATTTACCCGCCGCATGGCTGACGAGTTACCCGTCGGGTGGGCCGATCACGTTGAGGGCACTATCAGCCAGATCAATGCCAGGGAAGAAACCATCGCGACCCGGAAAGCATCACAAAATTCAATTGAGGCACTGGCACCCGTATTACCCGAACTGATTGGCGGATCAGCAGACCTGGCCGGCTCCAACCTCACCATGTGGTCTGGTTCCAAGGGAATTGGCACAGAATCTACCGGTAACTATGTTTTTTACGGTGTCCGGGAATTTGGCATGAGCGCAATCATGAATGGCCTGTCGTTGCATGGTGGAATCATCCCCTACGGCGGTACTTTCCTGATGTTTTCCGAATACGCCCGCAATGCTCTGCGCATGGCGGCATTGATGAAAATTCGTAACATTTTCGTGTTCACTCATGATTCGATCGGGCTGGGGGAAGATGGTCCGACCCATCAGCCGGTTGAACAAACTGCCACACTGCGCATGATTCCCAATATGGATGTATGGCGTCCGTGCGATACCGTTGAATCGATCGTTTCATGGGTATCCGCCATTGAGCGCAGAGAAGGTCCGTCATCCCTTATATTCAGCCGTCAGAACCTACCCTTCCAGAAACGGGATGCAGTAACGATCAGCCTGATCAGAAAAGGGGGATATATCCTCTCTGAAGCAGCAAACAGAAAGCCACAGGCCATTATCATTGCAACCGGCTCGGAAATCGGGTTGGCAATGGCTGCACAGAAAACACTGGCAGAAAGCGGTATTGCAGTTCGCGTCGTATCCATGCCTTGTACAAATATTTTTGACAGACAGGATCAGGCGTACCGGGACAGTGTTCTGCCCAAGGGAATTGCACGTGTAGCTGTCGAAGCAGGGGTTACCGATTACTGGCGTAAATACGTCGGCCTTGAAGGAGATGTAATCGGAATCGACAGATTCGGTGAATCGGCTCCTGCAGAAAAATTATTCGAATATTTCGGATTTACCGTTGAGAATGTCGTAAATGCCGTGAAAAGGGTTATATAAGGTAAACAAAATTCGTTTTTACTCGTAAAACAGATTTTTTATTAAAAATGTGGAGATAGAGGAATGACAATCAGAATTGGCATCAATGGTTTTGGTCGTATTGGCCGGATGGTTTTCCGGTGTTCCATAGAGGAGTTTGATGACATTGAAGTTGTCGCAATCAATGATCTGCTGGAACCGGATTATCTGGCTTATATGCTGACACATGATTCCGTCCACGGGCGCTTCAGAGGAGATGTATCCGTCAGCGGAAACAATCTGATTGTAAACGGCAAACAGATTCGTCTGACCGCCATCAAGGACCCGACCGAATTAAAGTGGGATGAAGTTGGTGCGGATATCGTGGTGGAGTCTACCGGACTGTTCCTGACCAAGGAGCTCGCTCAAAAACATATCCAGGCCGGTGCCAAGAAAGTTGTTTTGAGTGCTCCGTCCAAAGACGATACGCCGATGTACGTTTATGGTGTAAATGATAAAGCATACGGCGGAGAAGCCATTATTTCCAACGCATCATGTACCACTAATTGCCTGGCTCCGATTGCCAAAGTACTGAATGATACCTGGGGTATCAAGCGTGGCCTGATGACGACGGTTCATGCTGCCACCGCTACACAGAAAACTGTTGACGGTCCTTCCAATAAAGACTGGCGCGGTGGACGCGGAATTCTTGAAAATATCATCCCTTCCTCTACGGGTGCAGCCAAAGCAGTTGGCGTAGTCATCCCTGAACTGAATAAAAAGCTGACGGGTATGGCATTCCGCGTTCCTACCTCTGACGTTTCAGTAGTGGATTTGACAGTCGAGCTTGAGAAAGACGCATCTTATGAAGACATTTGTAATGCGATGAAAGAAGCCTCAGCTGGTTCAATGAAAGGCATACTGGGATATACCGATCAGAAAGTGGTTTCCACAGATTTTCGCGGAGAAACCTGTACATCGGTATTCGATGCAGAAGCGGGAATTCAGCTCGACAAGAATTTTGTAAAAGTGGTTTCCTGGTATGACAACGAGTGGGGATATTCCTGCAAGTTGCTGGAAATGGTACGAGTAATCGCCAGTAAATAACCGAAGAAATTTTTCTTCTCATAAACCGAACAACCCTGTTTTCATGGTTGTTCGATGGCCATGCTGTAATTGTCCTTGTGCCAGTTACAGCATTATTGCTTCTATATCGGAAATATCTTTGTACTGTTCAGAAAGCCTGGAAGGATATGAATGTTCACTAATCCGTAAAAACATATCTATAAAAACATTTGTGATGGTCGCTCGTTCTGGTGTGGAGACCATGCCCGCAATTTTTAACCAAGCGATCAGAAGAATTTCTTTCTCTCACATTTTTGAAACCCGTAACCCGGCTAACTTGGAGTCAACGTGTCCGTTATTAAACTTGTCGATCTTGATCTGAAGAATAAACGCGTCTTTATCCGCGCTGATTTGAATGTTCCTGTAAAAGACGGGAAAGTGACATCAGATGCGCGCATTACTGCCTCGATGGCAACGATCAACCACTGCCTGAAACAAGGCGCAAAAGTCATGGTGACCTCTCATCTCGGACGGCCGGAAGAAGGGGTATGGACAGAAGAAAATTCTCTCCAGCCGGTTGCCGATGATATTGCCCGGAGACTGGGAAAGCCTGTCCGGTTGATCAAAGACTGGGTGGATGGTGGATTTGAAGTTGCGCCTGGAGAGCTGGTAATCCTGGAAAATTGCCGAATCAATAAAGGTGAAAAAAAGAACCTCGAAGAGACCGCCAAGAAATATGCCAGTTTGTGTGATGTATTCGTCATGGATGCTTTTGGTACAGCACACCGTGCAGAAGCTTCGACACATGGTATCGCCAAATATGCACCGATTGCCTGTGCAGGTATTTTGCTTACCGAAGAACTCGATGCGCTGACAAAAGCCCTGCATCAGCCAGCACATCCGCTGGTGGCAATCGTAGGCGGATCAAAAGTTTCCACCAAACTGACCGTGCTGGAATCGCTTGCTGAAAAAGTTGATCAGCTCGTAGTCGGCGGGGGAATTGCCAACACTTTTCTCAAGGCCGCAGGGAACAACATTGGAAAATCCCTGTGCGAGGATGAACTGGTACCCGTTGCAAAATCCCTGATGGACAAAATGAACAAGCGTAATGCAACGATTCCCATCGCAGTAGATGTCGTCGTCGGAAAGAAATTCGCTGCAGATGAAGCTGCTGTTCTAAAAGCAGCCAACGCTGTTTCTGATGACGACATGATCTTTGATATCGGGCCTGAAAGTGCTCAAGAATTAGTCGACATCATCATGAAAGCCGGTACGGTAGTCTGGAATGGCCCGGTCGGTGTATTCGAATTCGATCAATTTGGAGAAGGAACACGCGCCATAGCCAAGGCAATTGCTGAAACGGATGCCTTCACCCTGGCGGGGGGCGGTGACACAATCGCTGCCATCCAAAAGTACGACATCTACGATAAAGTTTCCTATATATCCACTGCCGGAGGAGCATTCCTGGAGTTCCTGGAAGGGAAGAAATTACCTGCTGTCGAGATTCTGGAATTACGTGCGAAGTGAGGTCTGAGAAGATTTTCTTCCGGAAATTCCAGAAATGATGCGAAGAACAAAAATTGTAGCAACGTTAGGACCGGCTTCCAGTAACGCTGAAGTTCTGGGGCGAATGCTCGAAGCCGGTGTCGATGTTATCCGTATCAATTTCTCACACGGAACAAAAGATGAGCACATCGCTTCCGTGGAGCTGGTTCGTTCGCTCGCCCGTTCGCTTGGCCGTACAGTCGGTGTACTGGCTGATTTACAGGGGCCAAAAATTCGTATCGGTAAGTTTGAGCAGGGGAAAATTCGACTCAAAACCGGGGATGAATTCATACTCGATGCAGAATGCCAGCTGGGAAACCAGGAACGGGTTGGACTGGATTATCGGGAACTTCCTAATGATGTCGAAGCAGGCGCCACACTCTTACTGGATGATGGGCGTATCGTTCTGACGGTGGCCAAAGTCAGAGAAAGTGAGATCTTCTGTGAAGTGTTGCAGGGCGGGATTCTTTCCAACAATAAAGGTATTAACCGGAAAGGCGGAGGGTTGAGCGCACCTGCACTCACTGCGAAAGATTTACTGGATATCAAGACTTCCGCAGTCATTCGAGCAGATTATCTCGCAGTATCCTTCCCTCGTTCCGGTGACGATATCAGGCGCGCACGCGCGCTGATGCAGGAAGCTCAGGGGCATAGTTTGCTCATGGCAAAAATCGAGCGCTCAGAAGCCATTCTGGCACTGGATGATATTCTGGAAGCATCTGATGCCATCATGGTGGCACGTGGAGATCTGGCAGTCGAAGTAGGTGATGCCGCCGTTCCTGCCCTGCAAAAACGCATGATACGATCTGCACGTGAAGCAAATAAGCTGGTAATTACCGCTACGCAAATGATGGAATCCATGATTTCCAACCCTATTCCGACACGCGCAGAAGTATCAGATGTTGCCAATGCCGTACTGGATGGCACCGATGCAGTCATGCTGTCCGCTGAATCGGCCGCAGGGCAATACCCGGTTGAAGCCGTCGAAGCCATGGCCAGAGTTTGTCTCGAAGCAGAAAAGGAATATACACCCAGTTTGAGAGCACGCCGTTCCCCCGATACACAGTCAATCAGTATTGAAGATGCCATTGCGCGCGCCACCATGTACGCAGCCGGTTCACTCAATATCCAGGCAATTGCAGCATTGACACAAAGTGGTGTAACAGCGTTGTTCATGTCACGCAGAAGTTCGAAAGCACCCATCTTTGCACTCAGCCCACAAGAAGATACTCTGGGTAAAGTCACCCTTTTCCGAGGCGTTTATCCCATAGAATTCGGACAAGGACTGTGTGATCCCGAAATCATCCTAGGCATGGCTGAAGACGAGTTACTCAAGCGTGGTGCGGTACGCGACGAAGATCTGATAATCATGACGATCGGTGAACCGGTTGGCAAAGCTGGCGGGACGAACACCATGAAGATCATCAAAGTAGGCAGTTCCAAGAAAGCTGCACAAGCAGTAAGAGAAGTGGCGCAACAACCCTTTTCTGATCCGCAGAATCTGTAAAAAGTAAACATATCACTGCCAGGCAGTGCCAGACTGGTGATGAAAGTAATTTATAATCAGCAGGTTTATAATTTTGATTCAGGCGTACCATTCATTATTTTTACTGCCACCTGCTGCTGAATGATTTTATTTCAGGAAATATAAAGCTCTAGTTTCGTCAGGAAATCAATACATTAATTTTATTTAAAGGAGACTTCAATGGCACTCGTATCTTTACGCCAGTTACTGGATCATGCAGCTGAAAACGGGTATGGACTTCCGGCTTTCAACGTAAATAACCTGGAGCAGATCCATGCGATCATGCAAGCCGCTGATGAATGCGACAGCCCGGTGATCATGCAGGGTTCAGCTGGTGCGCGCAAGTACGCCGGAGAGGCGTTTCTGCGTCATCTGATTGCTGCTGCGGTCGAAGCCTACCCGCATATTCCCGTGGTAATGCATCAGGATCACGGTGCTTCACCTGCTGTTTGCATCAACGCCATCCGCAGCGGCTTTTCCAGCGTAATGATGGACGGATCGCTGGAAGAAGATGGAAAAACTCCTTCATCATACGAATATAACGTCGATGTCACTTCCAAAGTAGTTGCAATGGCACATGCCGTGGGTGTTTCCGTGGAAGGTGAGCTGGGCTGCCTGGGATCGCTGGAATCAGGTCAGGGTGAAGCTGAAGACGGTCATGGTGCCGAAGGGCAGCTGTCACATGATCAGTTACTGACTGACCCCGAGCAGGCAGCCGATTTCGTCAAGCAAACCGGTGTGGATGCACTGGCAATTGCAATCGGGACCTCCCACGGTGCGTATAAATTCACCCGCAAACCCACAGGTGATATCCTCGCCATCCAGCGAGTCAAGGAAATTCATGAGCGTATCCCCAATACCCATCTGGTCATGCATGGATCCAGCTCCGTTCCTCAGGAATGGCTGGAAATCATCCGTGAATATGGCGGAGATATGAAAGAAACCTATGGAGTGCCGGTAGAGGAAATCCAGCAGGGTATCAAATATGGTGTGCGTAAAGTCAATATCGATACGGATATCCGTCTGGCAATGACGGGAGCAATCCGGCGCCATCTGGCGAAAAACAAAAGTGAGTTCGATCCGCGCAAATTCCTGAAAGATGCGACAGCAGCCGCCAAGGATATCTGTAAAGCCCGTTTCGAAGCTTTTGGGTCCGCTGGTCAGGCTGGCAAGATCAAACCTATCTCACTGGAAACCATGGCAAACCGTTATCTGCGTGGTGAACTGAAAGCCATCATCAAGTAATCCAAGAAAATCTTCCCACACCCCCGCAGACTTCCGGAAAAGCAATCAAACCGGACTGCGGGGTATTTTTTGCCTGATTTCATTACAGTCATTCGACAGCGTCCTGTTTTACCGCTGCAAGCTTCTCGAGTAAAACTTCCTGCGCACTGAATCTGTTGTTCTTCCTTGCAGATTTTCGTTTGTAGTGGCCGTCACCATTCATCTCCCATGTCTGTACGTTATCACGGAGATAGGGCTTCAGTCCCTCCAGGATTACCCGCTTCTTCAACCGCGGATCGAGTACCGGAAAACAAATCTCCACACGACGAAAAAAATTCCGGTACATCCAGTCAGCACTTGCCAGATAAACGTTATGCTGCTTTGCATTGAGAAAATAGAAAATGCGGGTATGTTCCAGAAAGCGCCCGACGATGGAGCGCACACGAATATTCTCTGATAATCCCGGCACACCGGGGCGCAGTGCGCAGGCACCTCGCACAATCAGATCAATTTTTACGCCTGCACCGGAAGCCGCATAAAGTGCCTGAATGACAGACGGCTCCAGTAATGCATTCATTTTAGCGATGATGGCAGCAGGTTCTCCCGCGTTGGCATGCTTTATCTCCTGTTGAATGCTGTTCAGTATCTGCCCATGCAGACTGAATGGTGATTGCCAGAGATGCTTCAGCTTGCTCGCTTTGCCCAACCCGGTCAGTTGCAAAAATACTTCACTGACATCGGTACAAATTTCCTCATGGCAGGTCAGCAAGCCAAAATCCGTGTAAACACGGGCTGTGCCAGGGTGGTAATTACCTGTACCCAGATGGACGTAACGTTTCAACTGCCCCGCCTCACGCCGTACTATCATGGCCATTTTGCAATGCGTCTTGTGACCAAACACACCATAAATGACGTGGGCACCCACCTCTTCCAGCCGTTTCGCCCAGTTGATATTGGCTTCTTCATCGAACCGGGCCAGCAACTCTACCACTACCGTAACTTCCTTGCCCAGCCTGGCCGCTGCCACGAGCGCTTCCATCAGCGTTGAATCCGAACCGGTGCGATAAACAGTCTGCTTGACAGCAATCACATCCGGATCTGCATAAGCCTGCTGAATGAATTCAATGACCGGCTGGAACGACTGGTAGGGATGATGCAGTAATATGTCACCCTTACTGATCAGCTCGAAAATGTTATGTGCTTTCTTTTTCTGAGAAAAAAAAGGTAAACCGGGAATGAAACGTGGAAATTTGAGGTCAGGTCGATCGATCAGATCAAAAACCTGTATCAGCCGCACCAGATTGACTGGCCCGTTCACCTGAAACAGATCTTCGTTCCCAAGAGAAAACTGCCCCAGCAAAAATTCCACCATCTGTTGCGAGCAACTATCTGCCACCTCGAGCCTGACCGCATTCCCCAGATGACGTTGCGACAATTCACCCTGCAATGCAATACGAAGATTCTTTATTTCCTCTTCATCAACGAACAAATCACTGTTACGGGTGACACGAAACTGGTAACAGCCCACCACCCGCATACCCGTAAAAAGTTCACCCACATGAGCATGGATAATGGATGACAGGAATACGAAACTATAGGGGCTGCCACTGATTTCTTTTGGCAGCCGTATGACACGAGGCAAAATACGCGGCGCCTGAACGATTGCAACACCTGAATTACGGCCAAAAGCATCTTTTCCTTCCAATGCAACCGCGAAATTCAGGCTTTTATTCAATATACGCGGGAAAGGATGGAAAGGATCCAAACCGATGGGGGTAAGCATCGGCATCAGCTCGCGAAAGAAGAAATCCCTGATCCATTCGCGCTGGCCATCATTCCAGGAATCGCGCCGCAGGAAACAAATACCCTGTTCCACCAGTGCGGGAAGAATATTGTCATTGAGCAACTGATATTGCCGGGAGACCAGTTCACGCACCTGCTCGGATACCCGTTCGAATGCCTGGCCAGGCGCCATGCCATCCGCACCGGAACCAGGTGCATCCAGCTTGATTTGTTCTTTCAGCCCGGCAACACGAACTTCAAAAAATTCATCGAGGTTACTGCTGACGATACAAATGAAACGCAGGCGTTCCAGCAGAGGTGTTTCCTCATTCTCTGCCTGCGCCAACACCCGGCGATTGAATTCGATCTGACTAAGTTCACGGTTCAGAAACTGTTTGGCAGCGGGCATCTCCGGCTTGGTTACCGGTGCCATCTCTGGTTCATTATTTATCACAAAATCACTGCTCAAAATTGCTGGAATACGGAGAACTGATCACTATCGCCCGATGATCCGGCTTGATTTATTTATCAGGAGGAATATAGCCTGCCGGCTGGTCGGCACCTTCACCAAAGAAATAGGCTTCCATCTGGCTGGCAAGGTACTTGCGTGCCTTGATATCCGCCAGATTCAGCCGCATTTCGTTGACCAGCATAGTCTGGTGTTTGATCCACTGGCCCCAGGCCTCCTTGGAAACATTATCAAAAATCCGTTTTCCCAGCTCTCCCGGATAAGGAGGAAAATCCAGCCCTTCTGCCTCACACCCAAGTCTGATGCATTTCACACTTCTAACCATACTATTAATTTATTTAAGATTTATTACACACCCGTTTTTTATGAAATACGGATACTGTGTCGTGCAGGGTAAAGAGTGTATAACATTTTCCTAAACCGGATTCCTTTTCATTCGGGCGCTGGAAGTTACTTCTGGCTGCCTGCATGGAATCTGTCGGTTTTCAGATATTTTGCGGATCGAGTATTTTCCGGGTAACCGGGTGGCGAGCGGGCATACTGAGGCGGGCTGCCTGTTTCCTGATCCAGATGATGATGCCGGTTACTGACAACAGCACGATGATCAGTCCGAGTGCACAGATAAAAATACGGTAAGAATCAAGCGCTCAAGTCGACCCGATTTGTCCGGCACACCTCCCGGTTTCCGATCAGAAGTCGAGTTTCACTGCCACCTCATAGCTCCTGGGTGCACCAATCAGATACATGGGCGCGGAGGTTGCCCATTCGATGTAATCGGTATCGGTCAAATTCATGATCCGGCCGATGATTCTCGCGTTGCGATGCGCCTGCCAGGCAAGTTGTGTATCCAGGCGAACATGAGACTTGACCGGTACTGTATTCGCAGCATTGGCATAACGATCACCCACGTATCGTGTCGCCAGCATCCACTGGAAATCCGGATGAAAGTCCCAGGTCAGCCAGGTATTGGCGACCCATTTCGCAACGTTTTCCGGCCGGTTCCCTTTACGGGAAACACTGACACCACTCACCAGTTCGTTGAAATCGTCGTAACGCGCATCGACAAAAGCCATATTGCCCTGGAAGCTCCATTGCGGAGATAAACGGACACCAAGATTGACCTCCACACCGCGTGAAGATTGTGCACCGATCGGTATGGCATTGATCGGATTATCGGGATCTCTCGTCGATAGATGCTTGCGTTGCAGATAATAGCCGGCAATCGTTGCGGTTCCGCGCTTTCCCCAGAAATCGAATTTCATTCCGCCTTCGATTTGTCTACCCGTACTCAGGCCGAAATCGCGGATACTGTTAAGGTTGGTAGTGGTCAGAACACCTGCCGGAGGAGAAGCAGCCGTACTGTATTGGGTATAAAAATTGAAACTGTCCGTGACATCGTAGACAAAACCTGCCCGCCAGGTAACCGGTGTCCAGTTGCGTGAAAAAGCAGCAGGTTCAGTGGCCGTTGCCGGGCGAAAATATCTGGAATCCAGTTGGATACTATCGATCCGGATCCCGCTCACAAGGTTGAAGCCGGGGAACAGCGTCGACCGGTTTTCAGCGTAACCGGCAACCGTAAACAACTTGTTGCGACGATCCTTGATCGGGCCGCTGGCACGAGGGTTATCAAAATAATCGCCAACGGTAAAATTGTAAGGATCTATCGTATCGACGGCCAACCCACTCTCCGTACTTGGGAAGCGAGTCTGGTCATTGAACGCAATATCAGTTCCCGCAAGCCACCTGGCCGGGAGGCCGAATAAGTTCTGCTGATGGGAAAGTTCCAGGCGGTTACCGATCAGATTTTGTTTATGGTCCACTGCAAAAGAGGCAGAACGGTTGATGAGCGTGTTATCGCCATTCCAGCGATATACCTCCACATTCCTGTACTTGCGGTAGGCGTCATACCAATAAAAAGTATTTCGAACTTGCGTTGCCTCACTCAGGCGGAAATCCACAATATCCCGCACCCAAATGACCTGCTGATCGAAAACAGAATTTTCAGCGTTATAGTTTCTGAAACGGGTTTCCGGATCATATTTTCCTGCTGTAACAGGGTTCAGTATCGGCGTTCCCCAGTACCCTTCACGCGCCTCTATCTGATATTCGACTGCCACCGTGTTGGAAATCCGGCTGGTCAGATCGCTCAACAGAGAAAATGAAAAAACACCGGAATTATGTCGGGTCTTGTCGATGTAACCGTTTGAGCCCTTATAGCCCGCATGTATTTGCAGCCAGTTATTCGTATCACCGATACGGCCGTTGTAACCATAGGCCGCACGTCGATTCAGCCAGGAACCAAGCAGAACGAGTGATTCATGACCCTGCTGATCACGATTGGCAGTCCGGCTGATGTAATTGACTGATCCTCCCACGGCTCCCTGGCCATAGAGAAAGCTCGATGGCCCGCCCAGGACCTCCACGCGTTCGGTAATCCAGTTATCGATCGGACGAGCGGCCACTGCGTCATACTGCACGGTAATCCCGTTGAATAGCTGAGTGATCTGAGCACCGCAGAAACCGCGCATACAAACGGTGCCGGCAGCACCAGGCTGATCGGAGACGGTTACCCCGGGAGAACGCTCCAGGATTTGCTGAGTCGTTTGCGCGCCGCGTAACTCAAAGGTAGCGCGATCGATGATATTGATGGAGGCGGGGGTTTCACGCGGCGTCAGTCCAAGACGGCTGCCGGTAGTCGTGGGCGTGTCCAGCAGCAATCGTTCGTTGGGAATGGCAAGGGCTTCACTGCTGACAGTGATTTCCTTCATCGTTACCTTTGGTATATCCCCCGAATATTCCTGGCCGGTTGCATCCGGTTGTGCAATGACATCTTTGCAGACAAACAAGACGACCCCTATCCATATTGCGTATGTTTTGCACATACTCGTTTCCCCGGATAAAAAAGATCGCCGATTTTTACATACACTTACTATCGTGAGAATGTGACAAATTGTCGCACTTTCACATCACCCGCCGGATTGGAAGCTTACTGAACCAATATCCTCCTGGCATATCTGGCAAGGCTGTTATCTGCAAAGGCAGGCAGGCAAACGACTTGAATCGGGACGAACGAATCAGTGGATTTCACAACGTCAATCCCATGACGTAGTCATCACATTTCTGTCCGCCCATATTGAATTTTCGGTATCCCAGCTTGCAAAAACCCATCCGGGTATAAAAACCGATTGCGGCATCATTACGAACATATACCCCGAGCAGCAAGCGCTCTGCCTTGCGAATACGGGCTTCGGCGATGGCTTCCTGCAGCAGCCTTCTGCCCAGACCATTTCCCTGAAACCTGCTGAAAACATAAATGCGTTTCAACTCCAGATCCCGAAGGGAAATATCTGCCAACGGCAATTCAGCCGGCGATACGACCAGGTAGCCGATGGGCGCATTACCTGGACTGATTTCAGCAAGCCAGAGCTTATAACGGCTGTCGGCCAGCCAGCTCCGGTAACATTCGACAGAATGAGCACGGGCACAATGCGCCAGGATGTTGGATCCTGCGAGAACACCTGCGAAGGTTTCAAGAAACGTTGCCTGGCCAATAAGTGCAAGCGCTTCTTCATCACCAGATGAGCAAACCCGCACCCGGATTTCGGAACTCATCATCAGCACTTTTCTATGGAAAATTACTCGGTGCCGTTGGAAAACCGGGGAAGAATACTGCCTGCTTCCCGATATTCCGGCCGTATCAGGCTGTGACCCCGCAATGCCGGAACAATCTGGTGTTCATCGGTACGGAAGGGCTCCACCGCCGGCCGCAACCCTGCCCGCCAGTCTTCCATGGATTCATCCACCAGAGATGCTCCCTGCCCGAATACCGGTTTAGGCTGTTGCCGTTTCTCGCGCCGCTTATATCTGCGGTATTGCTGTAGCTCCATGCAACTGACAAAAGGAAAACAGGGATATGCCCACTGCACGCCCGGATAGATCAGAATCGGCTGAACAGGAAAATAAGAATGAGGAAAATACTGCAAACCGCCACTGATCCGGAACTCCTGGAACTGAGATTGTAATATCTGTCTGTTGCCAAGGGGGATCTGACCAATTTCCGATTCACCAAAGCATGAACTGGAAAGAATCATCCCTGGAAACAATACTGACACCAGCTTGTATCTAAATTCCGGTGATCGCCAGATGCAAAACCGTCCATTCATGACATATCCTCCTCGGTACTCGATCCAGGCCCTCATTCATACCAGCCGGAACTGAAATATTACCTGCCAGTATACGATTTCCCGGCCGAATATCTGTTCCGTATTGTTCTGCAGTCAGATTAACCGGACCCACCAGACAGGGATGAAATATGCGGAATTACAGCAAAGGCGGCTCGTGCTCTGGATCTGCGTTATTTGAATAATGCTGCGAAAGATCAGGAAGCTACATTTGAGAAATGATCGACTCAAGGATCGCTACAGATCAAATTTTCCAAACTTGAACGGCAGAATTTTTCCGAACACGTTGAATGCTGCAGCTTCTTTCTGACTGTACGTTTCTATACCAAAATTATGACTGTTATCGCTCCTGATCTCTATCGAGCCATCCAGTCTGAGCCTGATACGTTTTATCCGTAACATATCACCCTGCCGAATTGCATAAATTGCATCATCCACGAATCGATTGCAGGCAGTGTCTACCAGCACCTGATCACCATGCTGCAAAGTGGGCTTCATTCCGTCTCCCTGTACATCGATGATTTTGATACGCTCCGGATTTAATCCGGCATATCGCCTCCAATCAACCGGATTGACAGCGATACTGATGATCATTTGATCATCAGGAATCATCTCGGTAACCTCACCTGGCGTATCACATAACTCTGTGTGAGCTACATAAACAACTTCTGAATTTTCCAGATCAGTATGGTTTCCAACTATGGATTGCCCATATTTCCCGTTTCTGCTCATCGGCTGCCTTGCCTGATACATTCCGGGTTGAGTTGCGTTCTCAGGTGAACTTCCTGCCTCAGCGAAGAAATCCGGATTCCTGCTCAGAAACTGGTGAATTTCAGACAGGATATTCTCGGGTGGAAGAAATTCTGTTTTCTTGCCACGCGGCCCACCTTTACCAGCAACTTCTCTGGATAACCATTTTTCACGTTTTGCCCGTTCCCTGCACTGACGTGGTGAAACCGGAATTCGTGTGACGAGATGCGGTGACAACTTTGCCAGCTCATCAGCCGAAAACCACACCTTAATGTTCGGATTCATGAAAGACGAACGAGAATGATCAACTCAGGAATCCTCAGAACATATATAATTTTTATTGTTTACAATCATGCCTATACATATGAAACTTAAAGAATGATGAAATTTCTCCTGGAATCCCTTGACAAGTAAGGATAAATATCCGAACATTGCGACGTACAGAGAGTGTGAAGTTATCAAATAGGTAAAAGAATTAAATTTAGTCTCAAAGAGACGATTTACTGTCGTCACAACTCTGGTGCGCGGTAACAGTCAAGTTCTGCCGCCATGGTTTTTATGTGCACGTAATTAATTCTGTCCAAGTCGATAGCACAATCGGTTACTGATTTGGCAAGTGACCGATATCCTTTCAAGAGACAAAAATATCTACATACATCTATTCATAGCGCAATGCCCGGTTGCAATATTTCCGGTTTCCCGGACTTACAGCAACAATGGACACTCTGCTCGTGTAATAGCGCAAGAGAGAACACAGTCCAGCTTACTAAGCTGACTGGTTCAATTTAAAAATTGACCTTATTTATTCACCTCATCCAAAAATTGCTCTGATACACCACATTATCAATGTCCGTAACCAGACTATAAATTGCGCTATCGGCGCATACGCCCTCTGTTGCCGGATCGGATTCATACAATAATAACCATAAAGCTGCAGCTTCCACAAATACTCAAGTTCAGCTTTTACTTTTCAAAAACAAGTGTGAAGGTGGGAGGTCTTCCATGTTTCCCGGTAATTACACCTCTGGCCACTAAAAAGTGGCCATGGTCGTACAAATCCACAGTTTCGGTCCACTGGCGGTAGAAGTAGCAGGGAAATCGGTCATACAGCCTGGCCGAAACCAGAAAAAAATACTGGAATTACTGGCGACGATCATCGCACTGGGTGGCCGCAATGTTAATGGTAACCTGCTCAAAGAGATTTTATGGCCCGATGCGGAAGGTGATCTGGCTGACCTTTCCCTGGGAACTTCACTACACCGGCTGCGCAAGCTCATTGGCAAGGAAGCTGTACTATTGAATACTGGTATGGTTTCATTGAATGATGGCTGTTGCTGGCTGGATTTATGGATATTCGAAACAATTTCCTGCAAACTTGAGAATGTACTGAAATGCAGCGATCAGCAGCCTCTGGCGACAGAACTGGTTGATCAGCTGATGACGCTTTATCGCGGTACCTTTCTGAAAAATTACGACTCCGGCTGGATCCTGCTAAAACAGGAGCAGTTACTCGACAGGCTGATCCGCCTGCTCAATCTTTCAGCAGATTGTTATGAACAGCATGGTGAAAATGAACGTACCAGCCAGTTACTGAGCAAAATACTGGAACTGAGGCCATTGTCGGAAGCCAATTACCGGCGCCTGATGCAGCATTACATCAAACTTGGCTGGACAGACCAGGCGCTGCATATTTATCGTCAGTGTCAACGGATCCTGTCCGGGGGATTCAATATCCCGCTTTCCAGTGAAATCCATCGGCTTGCCAAACAATTGCAGACAGGGACATAACAGAGTGTTCCTTTACCCGAAAATTACGGGAACCAGTTCCGGCCATAAAAAATATCAATCTCCTGGAATGACCAACTTCTTTCATCTCGCAGCCATATTTGTGCAATTCTGAACCCCACCAATAAACTCGACTGTAATCATGCAATACCACGAGCCTGTCTGGATTCCCGCGCACCTGACAACCGGAGAACCCGATTCCTTCGCAGCATTCACACTGGAAGAACGACTGCCAGCCATTCTGGATAATCTGGCAAACCACGCTGACGCCCGTACAGATCAGGCTCTGCAACAACTGGCAGTAGAAATACGGGAAGGAGAAATCACACCGCTCCCTCCGGTAATTCTTGGCCTGTTTGATCAGGTGATCAAACCGTATACCGGGCGACGCTGGACAGACATGCCATTTCTGACAGTCGAACTTTATTTTTACGCCCGGATCCTGTTGGCCTTCGGCCATACAGCCACTACACTGGTGGATCCTTTTCACCCGATCAAAAACACTGTCAGCCTACAGGCCATCGAATCCCTCACCACCATGACCGGTTACTGTGATTCCGATTGCGATATTACCGGACTGCTTCGCTGGTCGATGACCGGGAATACCGCCGATCTCAGTCAGCAGGTTGTCACTGATGCCAGCCAGATTTCACTGCTCGTAGACGAAAGTTATGTAGCAGGCGGATTGTTTGATTCCGGCTTGAACCGGATTGATTTCGTGTTTGACAACGCCGGAATGGACGTATTGACAGATCTGCTGCTGATTCTCCGCATCAGCAGGCATTGTTCACGCATCGTTGCCCATGTCAGGCCCTGGCCGATGTTTGTTTCGGATGTAACCATGACTGACATGAAATACCTGATCAGAAAACTGGTGACTTCATCCATTCCGGCAGCAAAAAAACTGGGAGAAGATATCACGCAGCTGTTACACCAGAATCGGTTGATCTTCCGCAGCAGCTCTGCTCTGGGCCTGCCTGTCTGCTTCTGTGAAGAGGAAGCGCTTACTCGTGAGACTTTTGAAAATACAGAGCTGGTCATCTTCAAGGGTGACCTGAATTACCGCTATTTCGTCGGCGACCGCCGCTGGCCACATACCATGGAAAAGCGCTACTTCTTCGAACGATTCAGCCAGCCGGCCATATGCCTGCGAACACTGAAATCAGAAGTGCTGGTCGGCCTCCCGGCTGACATCGCCACCAGAACCCTGCATCTGCAACCCGACTGGCTTACCAGTGGCCGCTACGGAATCATTCAGGTCTTCGCCCACTAACAACCATGACCCGGTATTCTGAATCACCAGCCAATAAGACTGGTGATTACCCCAGTTTCCGCTGTACTCACAACCCCTCATAACTTGCAGGGATCTCGCATTTCAAAGTGGTACCATCAGCCGGACTCACCCTGAAATGCCCCCATACGCCACTTGCAAACATATGCATCGGGCCATCGCGGTAGATATAACATCCTTCTTTTGCAGATCCGGATAAAGTAGCCGTCATCGCCTTGCCAGCAGATATCAAAGCAGAATGTGGTGAACCAAATCCGGGCATCATATCTGCATAATCAGCACCAAAACTTACGAACGCACGTTGACGGGCACGACCATATGGCTGCGATACACGGAAACGTACTTCTTCCCCCGCTTTTGCCTGAAAAACCGGGGTTGGAATATCCGCCCAGGAACTTAGTAAAAAGTTTTTTGGGAATTGAACCTGGTTTAAATCCGCCCCTGCACCAATATCGTTGAAGACACGGCGACCGTTACTGTCCATTCCTTGCCGTAACCTTGCCCAGAAAGGTGCTGCACGATAGTTGATCCCCTTCTCGCCATGATCATATGAATCATCACAAATCGGGCAATCCCCAACTGGCTCGGTTTTCCTGCTCCATGGTGATGGCCAGTGCCAATTAAGGCCATCCTGGTAAGCCAGGACAAATTCACGAAACATCTTTTTCTTGCGCTGTTCATCTTCATACTTAATCAGTGCTTCCGCACCCAGCTTCCATTGATCTTCCTCTGGAATCTCTTTTTCAGTTACCGGATCAAGATAAACAGCACCTTCAGGCTCTATTACCAGCGTGCCAATCAGGCCATGTGCCCCATGGTTGATTACATCGCCAAAAGCCTTGATCGGGATAGTGCCAAAAGTGTAAGGCAACTTGTTAAGTTTGAATTTGCACTCTCCTCCCGCACAAGCCGGGCCATCTTTGGTTTTAGCCTCTGACTCCAGCTCCAGTTTTCCCGCGTAAAACATATAGGTACGCTTCTGTCCGTTGTTCAGAGGCTCTGCACTGCGGTTCATACCGATACCCAAATTACGGTTATAAGCAGGTTCCTTGGTTGCCAGTAACGGTATCGATAACGATAATTTTGTCGATGGTTTGACATCTCCAGCAGCTGAACCGGTCGGCTGATCAACATTCAGCGGAATAATTCTCGGCATCAAGGCATCACCAGCAGTGTCAGGCAGCTCCGTTTCACCTTCAGCCAACAGCAGATTATATAATTCCAGTGCTATACAATCGTTGGCGTTGGCACGTAAAACCAAGGGTTCCAATACTCCGGCATCCGCCTTTTGCTGATATATATTTTTAACATCCAGCAGTCTTATATTTGCCTCCCCCGGCGGCATAGTCAGCAGAATCAAGGCATCTGGATCAAAAAGCTTATTCTCCTTGTCGTAAAACATTTTGTTCTCTTTAGAAGAAACAAGCAGATCGACTCTCGTGGCAACCACTTTGAAGTTCTTCAATCTTGAACCACCAGGACACCCAAGCGGTAATTCTCTACCCGTTTCAGGATCAGGCGCCGAATCTTCACCAAAAATTTCCTTTTCATTGGCTATGACAATTCGTCCATCTCCATGTCCCGGAAGGGGCTTCAATCTGCTTCCCACCAGCTTCTTGCATGATACCGGTACGCCTTCTACATCCCTTCCAAACAGATTCCTGCGCGCAAACCATTTATCAACTGCCGCAGCAAGATTCTCATCGGGTTGGCATCCTGCTGGATCCGGTGCAGATACCCCGTTATGTATTCTCAACAGACCCCAGGCTCCATTCCATAACGCATCTGCCGTACCAAGATGGTAGAGGTAATCATTCACGCTTGCGCCATTCGAAACATTCTGGAAAGGTGGCATCCGCATCTCAAAATGCTCTGAGATACCGATTTCCTGGGCAGAAACCAGTGCTGACGGGTTATCCTGTTTTTTTTGTACTTCTTCTGAGAACTGATGACTGGTTGAATAATCAATTATGCGTGGCCAGTACAACCCCTCAATTGCAAAGGTATGCTGTACCTCCTGGGCTCCCTGAACCATGCGGATTTGTATGTTCTCACCTTCATAAGCTTCCAGAATCGGTGTACAAGGGTCACCATGTTCACGCGAAGCAAAAACATAGGCCATATCACCGTGATTTCCTTCCTGCTGTTGAGAAACACTCATCCGTTTTTTGAAATACCCTTTGGAATCACGTTCCTGTGCATGCTCACCACAGTGGGTTTCCTCTGGAGTTTGCAGTTTTTTCTCCATTTTTCCGATACGCAATGGAATCGGTTCATGCTTATAGTTCACCAGATAAGGATTATGGTGATCCTTGGAGATTGCTTCCGGTTTAAAGGGCGGATCAACCGGTTTACCATGTTGCTTCCACCAGTGTTCAGCATGTCGCTTCAGATCCCGGAATAAGGCTCCTGTTGCGGAATTACGCACATTGGATTGGGTTTCACGGAGTAACCGGGCCATACCATCTGTGGAATGATCCCGCCAGGGCTGATATAAGGCAGGCTCATATAGCAAAGCAAAATCGGCCACGGCAAGTGCATATTCCCGGTGATTCTCATGCGTCAACCAGTCGGCTGCTTCAATTATGGTCGCTTTTGAACCTACACCCTCTTCAAGAGCTTCTCCATTCGGTTTCAACCATGTCGAACCTGCCGGCTCTACGAGTAAAGCAGAATAAAAACCGTGTTGCTGGATGGAAGAAGGTGCAAAATGGTCATGAGTAAACACCGTCCGTAAAGTACGGTCTATGCATTCCTTGTCAGCATGAGCCGGACAGGTCCTGTCTGGCGTAGCAGCACCATGCATGGCATGGGAGGTCTGGCCTTCATTTTTGCTGTTGACTGCCAGCAAAGGATCAGCAAACCAGCGTTGAACGGTTGTCTGATAGCGATCAATCTGCTTGCCGTCCAAATCCTTACCAATTGCCAGTCGCTTACGTTCCCCGGCAGAGGTTACTGCCAGCCCGCTGGCTGCATGGATCCTTTCTTCGACTGCACCATGAGAGAAGGTGCCATCTTCATAATTAAACCCATTCCCTGAACCATCTGAAGAAGTAACATCAAACTTCACCAGATGAATATGCTGGCCGATGGTATCGGTTGGGGTAGCCACTTGAAAGTCATCCAGCTCAAGCTCTTTTTCTGTTCTGTTTTGATGCTTGAATTCGATGCACTCACCGGATGACGCGCGGAAAAAGAAAGGTTCCATATCATGCCGGCGCTGTCCTTCGATCTGTTCTGCATCCTTTGTCAACATATTGATGCGCGCCTGAGGATCATGCCAGCCTGCCCGGTTTACCACCAGATCGAGACCGATTGCAGATACCTCGTATTGCCGGTTTCCCTTGAATGCAGGATCGTGGCAAGGGTCTGCATACGGGGCACCTGGTGCAGATGGTGCACCATTCACATAAAAACGTGCACGCCGGCCTTCCGGTGTCAAAGACGGGTACCCGGATTTATCTGGATCATGATTAACATACGAACCATCCGCCAATCGGATTCTGGCAGCCTTCCCGGCATGAAAATCCATCGCCTGACGCTCGATCGATTCACCATCATGATCGAGCAAAACAATATCCGCCCGGGTCAGCTCCAGACGAAAATCACCCAGTGCAAGTGATTGTCGCAATACCATTGCTGCACGTTCATCAGCATCGGCTGGTAACTGATTCAATAAATCGTCAGACATAAAAACAGGCTTGCGTTCGCCATTTCTGATTACGTGCCGCGGCAAACCACCGTGCATCAGCAAACCATTCTCATCCCTGGCAAAATCCAGCGGTGGTTGCGGTGCTCTATGCCCCGGCTCTCCTGGAATATAGAAGGGATAACCCGGCATAGCGTACTGCTCCGACTGACCGACACGCGGATCCTGTGCATAAGTAGGAAGTGGCGGCAGCCCCTGATCAGGCAGTGGCAAGATGGCTGGCACCGGCGTACCAGCACCTGCAGCACCCGTTACCGGATCGGTTCCTGGCCGCTTTCCGCCAATTTTTGTCTTTTCTATAGATAGAGCCACCCGGGGCTGGCCGTAGAAATGGGCTTCAGGCTGTCCGTCGGGTAATGTACGGGTGCCGTCTTCGATTACGTCATGCACGCGCCACAGTCCCCACATACCCTGTGCAAAATGTGGATAAAGATGGCAATGAAAGATGGAATCACCGACTGTACGGTTACGGTTTCCGCTACCCAAGGTTTGATGTACGTTCTCGCCCTTACCGGCCCACTCTGACAAACCACCATCATAAATGCTATAGGAAAACCCCTGATGCGGTGCGATGGTCTGTGAATCGAGATAGGTGCCGGAATTTTTATCAGTCGAAGACAACCATTGATGCGCATGCAGATGAAAAACATGGGTTTCCTTCGGGCCTGCATGCAAGTTCCTGAATTTGACACGATCATTGAGATAGGAATGCGCTACGTTGGAAGGATCATCTTCAAAATGCTCCAGTAGCGCCGGATCTCCATTTGCCCATGATTGCAGGAAAAATTCCTCATAAAAACATTCTGCACACCCGGCAGCGGGCCCGATCCCTTTCCGGTTCGCCAATAAAATGGATCCCATTCCACTGGCACCATAATTGATACCAAAACCATCCCCTACGCCACTCAGTTGACGGCTTACAGCCAGTTCCTGAAAATTATTGGCATAAAACGTTTTGAGTTCATCATGAAAGACAACGGTAAATTCACGGAATGCGGGTGCGTCAGGATTTTCCGGTTTATCTTCCCGAACAACCGCATTCAGGTCACCATAAATCAATTCATAACGCATACTGCCGGATTGATCTCTGCCAGCAGGCTTGAGCATATTCAGATACGGTGTGCCTTCTGAATCTGACGCGTCGTATTGCAAACTGCCTTTGCGCACGATGTCATCCTCTTTAAGGCGCGGCCATACCTTATCAAGAACAGAAGCAGTTACCTGGCTCCGGTACCATTTGCTGTTTTCGGGTTCGACGATGACCACACCAAAAAGCCCGTGCGTCAAACTGCCGCCATCCCCTTCACCTCCCGCCGGCGCTCCATGACTGGAAAACAAATGTGTCCCTTCATTTTCAAGTTTCCATCGGCAGGTAACCGATTCACCGGGATCGATCGATTGCAGTCCGTTACACCTTGGGTCAGTACCCGACAAACTGACCAGCCCGGGAATAACGAGATTGGCCGATCTTGTTTTTGGCCAGTCAGCAGGGGGCAGATGCTGTGTCTCTCCGATATCTGTTCGCAGCTCTGCTTCATGTTCCGGAGGATCAATCGGGTCAATTCTTCCTTTTGCATCGACAAGATGCGCATAAGGCGAGTGTTTATCGATCAAGGTACATCGGCTGATATCCGGCTGCACTTTCATCAGTTTGTTGGTAAAAGTAATCTCCAGTACATCACCGGCGTTACCGCGCAACACCAAAGGCCGAGGTCTTTTACCTTCAAGCAGACGTACTTCTGAGGGACATGACAACCCTGGCAGCCACTCTTCACCTTGTTTAACGACCGTTATATCGCGCTTCAGGGCATAAACCATACCGTATGGATTCACCGATCCAAACCGGTTGTAATAAATCGGCTGGTCGATTGCCACAACATCAGCATGAACGATCCGCTTTCCTGATGGACCGAACGCACTGTTGTGATCTGTCACTTTACAAGCAGATATAAAAATACCCGCCAGGCATATCAGTGCAGTGCTGAAATTAAAATTTTTCATCATTGCCCTCCACTCGGTTAGCGAATATCAATGGCGTCAATCAACAGACAGCCAGGTCTGGTAAAACGAGTATTGCCAGGTATCGAATTCTGATCGGCTAGGTTATGTCCTGTTGCCACAACCCATCGTAGCGTCCCATGAAAATCGGCATTTTTATCAATTTCAACAAAGCATTCAGTCCAGTCGGTTTGATTGATATTACCCCTGTTCTCCTGTAGCTCCTTAACGCTGCAAATCCAGTAAGGAGGCAGTGGAGGGACACTTGTATCATCGTTTGGGAAACATAAAAGCACGGCAAATGAATCGGCGGGCAATGAAGAAAAACGTAAAAATGCATAACGGAACCATAACCGCTTATTCTTGGGGATCGTTACATTTGTACATTCCAGCCATGCACATTTGCCAGCATAGGTTAAAGTGCCATCTGCATGCAGCCGGGGCAACCAGGTATTTTCTGTCCCCAGAAGACTTGTTGAAGCGCTGTCTGCACCGACCGTTCTAAGGCCATTTGAATCTATGGCCCGGGGATCATCAATGCGGACAAACTTTCCGCCTCCGGGAGATGTAAATGTTTTCCCCTTCACCCCTTTATACTGCTGCTCTATTTTGACAAGCGTGGCTGACGAGACATTAAATCCAGCCACACCTTTATTAGAAAAATCTGAAGGAATGCCCATACGCCCTCCCTTTTGCGACAACTGAAAAAAGATATCTGCTACTACATTTTATTCATATGTACTATTTTTTAGTAAATATCTATAAATAAAATGTGATGAAAATAACAAGCCTGCAAATATAAAAAGGAAAGTGAAGAAATCGTGTATTTCCCATATTCAACACTTACAGGAAAACTTGGGGAACCTCTGAAAAAGGTCAGCGAGGCAGTCAGTACTGCGCGCATACGTATCAAAAGGTATATTACGGTAATGTGATATGGAAACGTCGATAGACTGCAAGGAAGGCTGTTGGGAAAACAGGCACAGTTCAGTTGTGCGAGATGAGGCGTTTACTCGTGAGATTTTTGAGAATATAGAATGGCAGGCTTCAACGGTAATCTGAGTTACCGTTATTTTGTTTGTAACCGCCGCTGGCCGCATACCACGGAAAAGCGCTACTTCTTCGAACGATTCAGCCGGTCGGCCATATGCCTGCGAACACTGAAATCAGAAGTGCTGGTCGGCCTCCCGCCTGAGATTGCTGCCGGAACTCTCCACCTCCACCCCGATTGGCTTACCAGTGGCCGCTATGGAGTCATTCAGGTTTTTACCGGCTGAAGGAACTATTATCATCAGGACAAGCAGCCATGAAAAAAACATCAGCGCTGCTGTAATACCTCGCTTGAACTCCCATACACCTGACTTCCTGAAATCATCACCAGACAGTTGTTTGAAAGAAGGCCCACTGAAATCTGATTCAGGCACCCGTTTATCTTCAACCCCGGCTTCGATCAGAAAATCTGCAGATTTACCTTTCAGAACGAGCTTTATTGCTTCATTCTGCATACGCTGGTAGCGGTTACGCTCCGTGACGAGACTGTTGTAATTCTTCTTGCAGAATTTATAGAGGTATAAATACCAAAGCCATACATAAATGCCCCCCATCAGGGACAGTATGACAACAGGGCCAAGGATGCCTCCCATGGCGACAGCCGCCTGCTTCATTTTGTCTGCATTGGCCAGGCTCACCATTGCGATACCCGCAACGAATGTCCAGAGGCTGAACGTAATTCTCCACTCAACCATTTGCAGAATTTCCACACGCTTGAGATGGAGTTCCGCGATCTTCAGAAAAAAATCTTCCCGGTCCATATCATGCTCAAAAAGTAAACTGTCGCCAGTTTACCGGATATGCCGGGAATTTACTGAAACCGGGCGATTGACAGAAATCAAATAAGATTGAACAGCGACAATCCTGATACGCGGGTAAAGGTTTTCTGTGCCGCTTCGAGCAGTGCCTGCTGGCGTGTCATATCGGATATGGCCTGTGCAAAATCCAGATCCTGCAGGCGTGAGAGCGATTGCTGGTACTGAATCGCCGTATCCTCACCGATCTGCTGCAGCGCATCGACTTCCTGCAGCCGTGATCCGACCGCTGCCCGTTTAGCCAGCACATTATCCAGCGCAATATCGAGATCCTGCAAAGCGGTACTCACTGCACCACTCAGAGCAGCACCACCGGGGGTTTCCAGTTCATCAATAAAATCCTCAATAGTCTGAAACAGACTCAAGCCCCCTGGCTCAAAAATGGCATCACCCGTTTCACTGACCGGCAGCTGCCGTGAACTGGAAACCTGTATCAGCCGCTGCTCCTGATCCCCCTTGTATTCCACGCCATTAGCCGTTTGTTCGAACGGTCTGGTGTTTCCCTTAAAACCGGAGAACAGATAATTCCCCTGCTCATCCCTGGTATTTGCCAGTCCCAATAATTCATCGAAATGACCACGCAGCTCAACAGCCATCATCTTCCGTTCACTGTCGGAAAATGCCGGGTTACCGGCAGCCACCGCCATGGTGCGTACACTCTGGATCAGATTGGAAACGCTGCCGAGCGTGCTGTCAACCTGCTGGAGACTGTCGGCCGCCCGGTAGCGATTGTCAGCATATTGCGTGTTCAATGAAAGCGACTGCGCCAGTTCATGGGCACGCGCCGCGCCGATCGGATCATCCGAAGGCGTCATGATGCGTTTTCCGGTAGAAAGGTGCTGCTGCAGTCTGAATAGCGAATCCTGCTGCTGCAGCATGGATCGGGTGCCCTGGTCGTACAATGTGCTGGTGCTTACGCGCATGATAAATTCCTTTTTCTGTCAAAAAAGATCAGATTCTGAGCAGTGAATCGAACAGTGAATTACCAATTTCGATCACTTTGCTGGATGCCTGGAACATTTGCTGGTAACGCAACAGATTGGCAGCCTCCTCCTCCAGATTGACACCGGACAATGACTGTAATGCCTGATCTGTCTGATTGAGCATACTTTCCTGCGCCTTGCTGGTCACTTCCAGCTCACGCGTTTTGTTACCTACCTGACTGACCAGCCTGGCATAAGCAGACTGATAGGATGCCGTTCCACCCTGCAGGGTATTTTCCGTCTGCAGCCCAGCCAGCTTCAATGCGTTGATGTTATTCGTCACACCACCATCATTATTATCTGCCGCGGCAATCTTAGCAGGATCACTGATTGCCACCCTGATGTTTCGGGCAGCTTGGGACGGGTCAGATGGATCCGTTCCCTCAAAAAAATTTGAACCCGCCACACTTTGCAGATCAAATCCTACTTGATGCTGGGTATTGAACGTATCGGCAATTCCCCATGCAAGCTGGTCAAAACTGTTTTGCACGGAATCCAGTGTCTCACTGCGGAACGCCAGCAACCCGCCCAGGCTGCCTCCCTGCAACTGGTGTTCTGGCAGTACGATTTCTCCACCCTGCTGATCCATCGCCACCACCAGACGCTGTGGATCACTCGATGAAGGCACCGCCTTGAGTGTCATGGCGCTTGAACCCACCACCAGTGACTGACCATTGCCGATGAATACATTGTAATGGCCATTATTCTGACGCACGACGTCGACATTGATGATCCGGCTAAGATCGCGCACCAGTGCATCGCGCTGATCAAGCAGATCATTGGCCGGTTGCCCGTTGGCGGAGCTTTCCACTGCCTGGATATTCATATTCAACCCGGCAATCTGTTGTGCGAGTGAATTGATTTCAGTCACGCTGCCGGTAATCTGGCTGTTCACCCCTTCACGCATTTCCGATAAACGCTGATCCATCTGCTGAAACCGGGCTGTCAGTGCTTCAGCATTGCTCAACATCGCCTGACGGGAAGAAATGGAAGCAGGATTGGAAGCTACGTCCTGCACCGCATTGAAAAAATTATGCAGCGCCGGCGTCAGCCCGGAAGTCGTATCGGCCAGCAGGTTGTCGATCTGTTTGATCTCGTTGTAATGGCTGTCAAGCTGGCTGCTCTGGCTCTGCGCCTGCAACGACTGACTGACCAGATGCTGGTTGTAAATACGCTGCACCGTAGTAATCTGCACTCCCCGGCCAATGAATCCATCACTGTTAGCCAACGGAGTACTGGCGCTCTGGATAGCCTGTTGGCGGTTATAGCCTGGTGTTGTTGCATTGCTGATATTGTGGCTGGTCGTCAGCAACGCAACTTGAGCCGCCCGCAATCCGGAAACACCTACATTCATAATACCGTTTGCCATTTTTATCCTCGATTTTCGTGAATCATTTCTATCTGTTTACGGCAGAATTCCGACGGAATTGAGATAATTGTCATCACTATCCAGGCCATTTCCTCTTAATCCATCGTCATTACAGCACCGCGGAATACCGCATACCGACACGGCTTGCAGGAAATGTTTTTCCTCCCTCGCTCCAGTTCCGCTATATGCTCAACGCATCACTGTTGATGATCTTCAAGAGTTTCTCCGCGTAGGATGGATCAGTTGCATAACCAGCCTGCTGCAATCCCCAGGCAAACGCGGTAGCACTACGGCTTTTCAGCACGGCTGCGTAACGGGGATTGTTCTGCAGTAATTTTGCATAATCACGAAAAGCATCTTCATACGAATCGTAAGTCCTGAATTTTTCCCTGAGCTTTTGTGGTTTACCGTCCACGTATTCGGTGGTTACTGTTTCTACCACTCCCCCGCGCCAATTTCCGCTTGCCTTGATACCAAACAGGTTGAAACTTGGCTGATTATCCGCGCGGCGAATCTGATGTCTGCCCCAGCCGGTTTCCAGTGCGGCCTGCGCAATCATGAAATGCTCAGGAATCCCGGTCTCACGCGCCACCTTGCGTGCATGCGGCAACACATCCCGGACAAATTCTCTGGGATGAGCGGCGACTGACTCAGCAGAACCGATCCCTCCTGAGCTGGAAGCAATTCCCACTCTGCCTGCCGGCATTGTCGGTGAAACAGTAGAAAAGCTGGGTTTGACGGAAGACCGGTTCAGATTCGACCAGAGCTGAGAAGGCAAATCCTTTGTTTGCCCCGACGCCAGTGAAACCAGCGGCTCCCCGCTCTTTCCGGTAATGGTCGTCAATAATGATTCCGCCTGATCGATAGCATTGCCCGGCGATTGTTCCTCACCCATCGTTTTCGACAGTTGCTGCACCAGCACATCAGCCAGACCGATACCCTTCTCGGAAAGATTCTGTACCAGTTGCTGGTCGAGCATCTGCGTATAGAAACGCGACTGATCACTATCAAACAATCCGCCTTTGGGAGTTGCCTCGCGCATGCTCTTGACCATCATGTTGAGAAACAGCGCCTCAAACTGTTTCGCTGTTTGTTTCAACGCTTCCTGCGGGTCGTGCCTGGCTCGGGTACGTAATTGATCGACTGCCTGTGCATCGATGGCCAGTTGACCGGAAAGATCGGGTGAATTGATCATATAACTGTCACCATCAGAGGATTATCAAAGACACCTCTAAAAATCCGGTTATGCAGGATGAAGCGCAAGGCGCACGGAGCGCAACAACGAGACATATCAAATAGATAGGCGAGGCAGCGAGCACCACGCAACGCCGCGATTCGCCTGAAAAACCAATTCTTAGAAGTGTCCATCAGATGATTTCCAGTTCCGCCCGTAAAGATCCGGACGCCTTGAGTGCCTGCAGAATTGCCAGCAGATCCTGCGGTGTGGCGCCAATGGCATTGAGCGCTTTCACCACATCAGCCAGACTGGCCGATCCCGGCAACAGCATCAGATTGCCTTCTTCCGAACGCACCTCTATCTGCGACTGCGGCACCACAACCGTTTCTCCACGTTGTGCAAACGGCCCCGGCTGGCTGACGATCGGCTGGGTATTGATGATCACTGAAAGATTGCCGTGTGCCACTGCGCTGGATTCAAGGGTCACCATCTGATTCATGACAACCGAACCCGTGCGGGCATTAATGATGACCTTGGCTATACCCTGCGCCGGGATGACATCAAGATCTTCGATCTGTGAAATAAACGTAACGCGCTGATTGTTGTTCAAGGGTGCCCGCAGCTGAATGACACGCCCATCCAGCGCCGTAGCGGTACCATACGAAAAGCGGCTGTTGATCGTATCGACGATACGCCGGGCGGTCGTGAAGTCAGTGTCGCGCAACTCCAGGTTGATGTACTCCCCCTGGCCCAGCACGGTCGGTACGGCACGTTCCACAATAGCACCGGCACTGATCCGCCCTGCTCCCAGATGATTGATCTGGACACTGCTGCCCGCTGAACTGGCGCCTGCTCCGCCAATCACCAGGCTGCCCTGAGCCACGGCATACACCTGATTATCGATCCCTTTCAGGGGCGTCATCAGCAAGGTTCCGCCACGCAGACTCTTGGCATTTCCCATGGATGAAACAGTCACGTCGATCTGCTGTCCTGGTTTGGCAAAAGCCGGCAGCGTTGCCGTCACCATCACCGATGCCACGTTACGCAACTGCAGGTTGGTACCAGGCGGCAAGTTCACACCCAGTTGCCCCAGCATGCTGAGAATACTCTGTACGGTAAACGGCGTTTGCTGGGTCTGGTCACCCGTGCCATCCAGGCCCACCACCAGACCGTAACCGATCAACTGATTGGCACGTACCCCCTGGATATTGGCCAGATCCTTGATACGTTCAGCAGAAACCGGATGAGAAACGATCAGGCAGACCGATAACCCGAAACTCAGGATCCATTTGGATAATGTCATGATGATATGTTCCCGTTATGCTCAAAAGGGCGAAATCGACAAAAAGAAGCGTGACAGCCAGCCCATGGTTTGCACTTCATCCAGATAACCGTTGCCCCGGTATTCGATACGCGCATCGGCCACCTGTATCGACGACACAGTGTTATTGATGATGTTGATCGGGTTGATCACCCCGGAAAGCCGGATGAACTCATGCCCCTGATTGATGCCGATCTGCTTTTCTCCACTGACCAGCAGATTGCCGTTAGGCAGAATGTCCAACACCGTAACGGCGATCGTGCCGGTGAAGTTGTTATTACTGGAGCTCTCCCCCTTGCCATCAAACTTGTTGCTTGAGGTGGCTTCCAGATCGAGATCCTGAAAAATCGACTTGAACGGCAGGCCAAGAAATGACGGCACCGAAAGCCCGATCTCACCTGCACGCTGGGCGTTGCTGCCGGTTTTCTTACTTGCATTGGTCTTTTCGTTGAGCGCAACGATGATGGTATCGCCGATACTGCGGGCGCGCCGATCCTCGAACAAAGGGATATAACGTCCTCTTCCCTGGTAGTCGAACACTGCCTGATAAATCCCTCCGCTGGTCTGGCTCGGAGGAATGACCGGCAGATCGGGCGGCCGCACCGACATTGGCTGCTGTACTTTCGGCGTGGGTGTTATCGCACAACCTGAAACCACACAGACCATGACGATAAGCACGGGTAACACCAGATGACCACGATTTCTCATAAACGATTCCATGACACCTGAACACTGTCCATCCACAAACTCAGGCGCTGCACGATCCGGTGAGAATACCGAAAAGCCTGAGTCTCCCATTGATATATCCGATCGATAAAATCTGACATCAGATGGATCAAAGCTGAGTCAACCGGGCCAGCATCTGATCAGAAGTCGAGATCGATCTGGAGTTGATTTCATACGCACGCTGCGTCTGAATCATCTCGACCAGTTCTTCCACCACATTCACGTTGGAAGTTTCCACGAAGCCCTGATTCAGCAGCCCGATGCCATTGGTACCCGGAATACCGGGATTGGGCACGCCACTGCTCATGGTTTCAAGATAGAGATTCTCGCCGAAGCGCTGCAACCCGGCAGGATTGATGAAGGTGGTCAGTTGAATGTTACCCACTGGCACTGGTGAAGCCGAACCCGGCGTCAGGACGGATACTGTGCCATCCCGCCCGATCGTGATATTCAGTGTGTTCGGCGGAATGGTAATGGACGGTTGCAGCGGAAAGCCGCTCGCAGTCACCATTTGACCATCCTGATCGGACTGGAACGCACCATCACGGGTATAAGCCAGTGTGCCATCAGGCAGCAATATCTGGAAAAATCCCTCTCCCTGAATCGCCACATCACGCGTATTGCCGGTCTGCTGCAAATTCCCCTGCAAGAAGATATTCTCGGTTGCCACCGGCCGCACCCCGGTTCCCAACTGCAGGCCGGAAGGCAGGCGAGTCCGTTCGGATGACTGGGCACCCGGCTGGCGTATGGTCTGATACAGCAGATCCTCGAATACCGGGCGCATCCGTTTGAAGCCATTGGTACTGATATTGGCCAGGTTATTGGCGATCACATCCATTTTGGTCTGCTGGGCATCCAGACCCGTTTTCGATATCCACAATGAGCGAACCATATCGTTATCCTTTCAGCGTAATTAAAAATTTACCAGCAATGTCACGACATCCCGGCATCTACCCGTATCAGCCCCTCAGTGTCATGATTTCACCTGCCTGCTGGGCATTCTGCTGGGCATTTTCGAGCATCTTCATTTGCATATCGAACTGCCGCGCAAGGGTGATCATCTTCACCATTTCGCTGATTACATTGACATTGCTGCTTTCAAGCGCGCCATCGATCAGGGCCACTTTTTCACTGACAGGCGCCTGACCTCCCTCTTTCAGCCGGAACAGGCCATCCTCTCCCCGAACAAGCTGCTCTGCCGGCGGATCGACCAGCTTGATCCGTCCGACGATCGAGACAGCGGTCATTCTCGAATCTGACGGCAGCACTGAAACACTGCCATCCTTGCCAATCGCGATGCGACTGTCGGGCGGAATGGTAATGGGACCGGATTCTCCCTTGATGTTGAAACCCTGTTGCGTCTGGAGAATGCCATTGGCGTCCATTTTGAGATTGCCGTGCCGGGTATAGGCTTCTTCCCCATTTTCAAGCTGTACCGCAATCCAGCCGGAACCCTGCACCGCCACATCCAGAGGACGGTTGGTCTGCTGGATCGCACCCGGCGTGAAATCCGCACCCGTCGTAGAATCCAGCACGAATGCCCGGGTGGGCAGTGATTCCCCATAAACGGGCACTGCCCGAAAAGCATCGGTCTGGGCCCGAAAACCCGTAGTCGAAGCATTGGCCAGATTATGAGAAACCGTTGCCTGCTGCGTCATGGTGTGCAGTGCACCGGTCATCGCGGTGTAAATCAGTCTGTCCATTTTTGAATCGTCACCTAATCAGGGTTAAACAGAAAGCCATCAGATATTCATGATGGTCTGCATTACTGCATCCTGTGTCTCGATGGTCTTGGCATTGGCCTGGTACACGCGCTGCGTCATGATCAGGCTGACCAGTTCAGTCGTCAGGTCAACATTGGATTCTTCCACTGCGGAAGATTGCAGTGAACCCAGCACACCTGTTTCTGGCGCCCCCACCAGCGGCAATCCGGATTCAGCTGTCTCTGCCCACTGATTGCTTCCCATCGGCTTGAGACCGTTCGGATTGGAAAAACCTGCCAGCGCAAGCTGCCCGACTGTGCGCGTGACATTATTGGTATAACTGGCTCTGACCTCACCATTATCAGAAATGCTGTACCCGGCCAGGCGACCCGAAGCGAACCCATCCTGACTCATCATATTCACCCCGAACTTGCTGCCAAACTGGGTGGAACGAGTCAGATCCAGTGAAAACTGGAGCGGTTGGATGGACGTGTCATCAAAATTCACATTGACCGTAAATGGAGTTATTGACGAATCCATTATTCCACTGGAATCAAAATTCAGCGTAGATGCACTCAATGTCACCGCACCCCCACCTGCACTTGTTACCCCCTCCACTGTGGCAAATACATCCCAAGCGGATGCGGCTGTTTTCTCGAAAGATAGACTCAATATATGTGAATTACCAAAACTATCAAATACTTCACCTGAGGTAGAAAAAGTTCTCTTATCAGGATCTGGATCTGTATGATCTACACGCGCATCCAGATTAACCCCCGTCATAAAACTAGTAGTCGGCTTAGGCGTCATATCTGCTGTAGGCAACCGTAAATTAACCGGAACATTGGGAATGATTGTGCCAGCCGCATCCGCCCCGAAACCAGTGACGTTGTAATTGCTCGCATTGACCAGAAACCCGTCCTTATCCAGATGAAACTGGCCGTTACGGGTAAAACTGATGGTGCCGTTGTTGTCCATCCGGAAAAAACCATTGCCGGTAATCGCGACATCCAGCGGGTTATTGGTAGGCGTCACATTCCCTTGATTAAACTCCTGCGCGACAGCTGCCAATTGAGTACCAATCCCGATCTGATTCCTGCCGCCTCCCAGCGCATTGGCATAAACATCAGCAAACTGCGCTTGTGATTGCTTGAATCCAACGGTGTTGGCATTGGCGATATTGTTACCGGTCACATCCAGCTTGGCTGAAGCTGCCTTTAATCCACTCAATCCGTGTTGAAAACCCATAATTCACTCTCCTGACTCAAAATATTTTTTTAACATCGTCCATGCCGACATACCCCAGCCGGCCCACTTCCAGCAAAGCGCCCTCCTTACCTGCCTGAGCACTGCTGACTGAACCGAACGCCAGGGCCGAAGCAGATACTTCCTTGTCAGCGCGCATCGCCTTCAGTGCGAAGCTGTACTGTCCATCCGCCGCTGCGTTCCCGTTATTGGCCATACCATCCCAGACGAAAGTGCCTACACCTGCAGCCTGTGCGCCAAGATCGATTTCACGTACTGTAATACCGGCACTATCCTTGACGGTGACGGTAAGCTTGTCCACCGACTCAGCCAGCTCAAACCCGCCTATCGCCGCCTGGTTTTCCAGCTGCATATCCTTACCCGGAACCAGCACACTGCGACCGATCATGGCGGCTGCCTCAAACGAACGCCGTGCATCGGAATCCGCCACCAGTTTTTCCAGTGTGGTATTGAGTTTGTCGATACCGCTCACGGTGCTGATCTGTGCCATCTGGCTGGTCACTTCCGCGTTATCCATCGGGCTGAGCGGATCCTGATTCTGCATTTGCGTTACCAGCAGTTTGAGGAATCGCTCCTGCATATCCTCATCACCCTTGCGGGCGGTCTTGATACCGCTGCCATTCGAAGCCAGCAGCTCGGACACACTGGCACTGTCTTGTATCAGACTCATATTCCCTTCTCCTTATTGGCCAATCGATAATGTCTTTTGCAGCAATGTCTTGGTCACGTTCATCATGTCAACACCGTTCTGGTAAGAACGTGACGCTGACATCATGTTGACCATTTCATCCACCACGTTGACATTGGGCAGGGTGACATACCCTTTTTCATCCGCCATCGGATGTTTCGGATCATGAACCACCCGCATGGGTGAGGGATCATGCACGACACCTGCCACCTTGACACCTTTTGCCTTGTCCGCCGAGACATCGATCGTGCGGAACACGACCTGGCGGGAACGATAGGCTTCTCCGGTCGAACTGGTGGCACTGTCTGCATTGGCGAGGTTACTGGCCACCACATTCAGCCGCTGAGACTGAGCCGCCATGGCAGAACCGGCGACATTGAATACACTGAACAGGGACATGACTGTTAATTTCCTTCTCTGATAGCTGATAACAGGGTGCGGAACTGACCGCTAATGAATGTCAGTCCGGCGTCATACCGTATGGCGTTATCCATGAACTGCATGCGTTCGGTGTCCATATCGACGGTATTACCATCGATACTGGGTTGCTGCGGCACACGGTACTGCTTTGGTACGGAGGTGATCGACCTGAAATCTGCCATACCGATATGTCCGGGTGCTGTAGTCGCCAGAGAGGAATGTTGTACCCGCTGCGGCGATTGAACGTTTTGCATCGCTTTGGCAAAATCGAAATCTCTTGCCTTGAAACCTGGGGTATCGGCATTGGCGATATTCCCGGACAGTAATTCCTGTCTGGTTGCCCGTAATCCCAGTGCTCTCTGGTTAAAACCAACCAGATTTTCCAGTTTGCTGATCATGCTTTCCTCCTGCAAAGTAGTCACTAATCATTAAGCAGGAATCGTGCCAGGCTGAATCGACCGTTTCCTTACGGTCAATGAATCAAACTGGCACATGATCACCCTTCAATTTCCAGGTTAACCGGGGCGGGGCAGCGATACCATGCGAAACAAGCGGCAAAAATTGCCGGTGGCGGCAAAAATTGCCTGTTCTGACTATTTATCTAAAGGCCAATCACGCCGGATATGTATAAAAAGATATTATTTATCAAAATCATATGCAGCCTTCTCCTCTCTGCAACGGCAACTGCCGGTGAAGATTCATCCGCAAAAACAATATTCCGGACAGTCGATGATTTTGTACGTATGGAAACCCGATATCTGCCGGGTGAGGTCATTATCAGGATCAATCAGCAGGATTCACGCCAGACAATACGTCCGTGTAATCAGCTGCAGCCTTTTCTGCCACCCGGCGGGCGGTTATGGGGAAAGTTCTCCGTGGGAGTACGCTGTCAGGATGAAGCCAGCTGGACACTGTACGTTCCGGTTGAAATCGAAGTGATTATCCGTGTCATACATACTGCACAGCCGGTCAGCATGGGAAAACAGCTGGAGGCTCAGGATATCGTAAGCAAAGAGGTGGATCTCGTACGTATTTCCGGTGAAGCAGTCACAGATCCCGATCAGGCCATCGGCAAGGTCGCAACCACCTTTCTCGCTTCCGGACAACCCATACGCACACACCAGTTACGTGCGCCGCACATCATCTCACGCGGACAAAAAGTACGACTGACTGCAATCGGAACGGGATTTTCTGTCAGCACAGAAGGAAAAGCACTTTCCGCCGCGGCTGAGGGAGAAGTGGTGCAAGTACGCAACCCCACCGGACGCATCATCAGTGGAATAGCCCGAACGGGAGGCGTGGTGGAGATAAAGCAGTAAGCTCATACCTGTGCAGATCTTCAGCGATGCCAGAGAGTTTGCACAACATATCTCGACTTTTAGCTCCGGCATTAAGCAGATCAACCGTGCACTGCACCGTTGGGTGGCTCAGACTCACCATCCCAACGATCTTGATCATCATGAGCTTTTCAGGTACAGCCGAGCCACTTGCTTGTGCTGCTTATGAAGCTGGTCGAGCGTTTAGGTTTTTGAGCTTTTTCACATCAGCGAACAGGTCGCAAAGACATCAGAAAATTCAAATACTCTATGTTTATTCCCTATCCTTCGCTGTCAAGGAGCCTAAGAAAGCTTTGACATCTCTAACAAATCCCTTGCCAACGCCCCGGCCAAGCTGATGTTCTGCCATTTCTCGAATGGCTTCATCCAGTGTTTCAACAGATCCATCGTGGAAATAAGGACCTGTTTTAGTAACATTTCTAAGGCTGGGTACTTTAAATACTTTCTTGTCAGTTTCAAGTCCTGTGACTTCGTACCGCCCTAAATCATCTGTTTCATAAGGTTTGACAATACCTAATTTCCTGAATGAATTCCCTCCGATTGCAATACCATTGTGGCAAGTAACACAACCCATATGGATGAATTTTTTCAATCCTCTTTTTTCATTTTCTGTCAGTGCATTTTCATCACCCTTGAGAAAGTCATCGAACCGGGAGGGTGTTAGCAGCGTACGCTCAAAAGCACCAATTGCTTTACCTACATTTTTGTACTGGAACGGGTCTTTTTCATCTTTAAAGGCTTGTGGAAAAAGATCCTGATATTCATCAATTTTCTTCAATTTTCTGATAACGGCTGATTCACTGGGCATACCCATCTCAACCGGGTTCAGGATGGGCCCCAGTACCTGCTCTTCCACATCCTTGGCTCGCCCATCCCAGAACTGTGCAATATGAAGTGCTGCATTGAGGGTGGTTGGAGAATTCCTGTCACCGCGTTTTCCTTCATGGCCTGGTGACGTTGGTTCATTATCCACACCAAACTTATTGAGCTGATGGCAGGAGTTGCAAGAAATTTTGTCGTTGACTGAAAGTCGCGGATCCATATAAAGCATACGGCCGAGCCTGATCAACGTTTCGTTCTTTTTCTCGTCGATAATCGAGGCAGGCAGGGGCTCAAAAAACTGCTTGAGTGTAACTGCATCCAGATTATGGCTACCGTGATGCATACCGCCATGGTGATCCCCACCGTGCATTTTGCCTTTATGGCTCTCGGCGTATACATGCGTACTTAGAACAAGCGCCAGTAACAAGATTAGTTTCATATAGCCTCCATTAGATATAAGTCGCCAGGATCTCAGCGTCATTATTGAATAAATAAGTGGACGAACTTATGTTCTCAAGGAAAACCGCCAGAAACGGTGATCATCGCTCTTATTCAATCTGTTTCCGAGAATGACATCGCCATTATATGCTCAGGATGCATATTTATGCTTCATAAAATGATCATTTGGCAATCGTGATAGGTAGACCAAGAGATTTTGCATCAGTGATTGTCATACGAAATAAAATGTAGAGCAACTGGAAAGCATTCATATTCCAGTGAGCATTTGGCCCCGTCGTATTGACTGCATAAAAATGACCATGTGTGTATGCTGACAGCACGTTTTTGGGAGGTCGCGTGTCTGAGACGATGAATTCCAGAATATTGGGTGGATTTTCATCTTTATAAACGGGTGGCGTGCGCGGATCTTTCTCGACATGATATTCCGGTTCTTCCCCGAGTGAATGACTGAGGAAATTAAGGATCGAATGAAAACTCCTCAAACGGAAAAAACCCTTAATTGGCCACTCTCCTCCCGGATATCCCGGACGGATATCAAAAGCAATATCATTTTCAACCCATGGATTGGTTAAATCATATAAATCTGTGCGATCTTCACAACATAGTGTATTGGGGTCATAGTTAGTGATAAGTATTGGCCCCAATGTTTGTTTGCTCAGGGTATAGGTTTCATCTTCCCGGTTGTACCGGACAGCAAATTCTTTTTCCAGAGATTTAAAGCCTTCTGCTAAAACAACATCGGCAGGAACTGTCCAGCTATGATCGAATGTCAACGGCTCAGCATAAAGCTGTTTCTGATCCTGAATAGCCGAGAGGTGAAGCACTACACGACGAAACATCTCATAACCAGATCGATCCAGTGGACTGTTATGGTAGGTCATTTGATGCAAATGCCTTTGTTGCCGGAGGCGAAGACGATACTCTTGCTCCTCGGTGTGTTTAATGGCAAAGCGATGGCGATTCTTTTCTTTATTAGCTGTATCCGGAGAATTGTGATTATCCACTTGCCGCTCTGTCTCACGATAGAAGCGGCGGCGGTGATCCTGTTGGCTCCCGGTATCCTCTGGAACAGAGCGAGAAGAGATGGGCTGCTTGTGATGCTGCAGCCGGACTTCCTGAGCCATCATCCGCAGCATCATATCTACATCAAAGTGCTGGCGAAGTAACAGCGTAAGCTTGTGCTGGCTAAACGGCGTAAGAAGTCGTTGCGTAAACTCATCGCTTGCGATTGGGTTTATGCTAAAAGTAGGGTTTTCAGAAACACTGCCTCCAAATATGGGTGCCAACATGCCACCCTTGTCCCCCGTGAGTGCAGGGGTCGCTCCCGCATTTGCACTGAAATTGAAAGTAGCGGCAATCGTCGAAACCCGGGTGAAATGTAGATGCTGATGATGCTGTGCTCGGGCAATGTTCACGAGCAGCTGTTTGGCACTTGCATTGATAACCGCCTCATCGTAAGTCATTACCGCGTGGTTGAGTGTAATGGGCGACAGACAACCGGGAAGTGCAAGAAACAGGGCATACAATGGTAAGCGGCATGTTAATTGTTTCATGGGTAGTATTTGCAAACATCAGAAATGATGTGGAGTCGAAATCTTTCAAAGAACGCAGAATAATTGATTGATCTTAATTGCGTTTTAAGAACTTGCTCAAAGTGTTCTATTCGTCGAGGACTGGTCTTTCTGCGCGCACTTCCCAGCAAAGGCTTGATAGTCTCGAATTGTTCGCGACTGGTGTCGACTTGACCAGAACACCCGGGTAGCTTTTTCTCATCTCTTCAGTCTCTCATACTCCCGGAGACTTCGAACAGGCTCTTGGGAATGGGATTTTTAATCCAGCGCGTCATGTTGGCTATTTGAGCCTTGATATAGGTGTGTTCGTAATAGTATAACCGCTCCATCAGGCAAGACAGGTACAATGAAAAATATTGCATTTCCTGTTTTGAGAAATAAGGAGGCCAATATGACGATAAATAATGATCCGATGCGTGATGCAATCGTCGATACGGCAGTGGAGCTGGCTGCCCGCACATCCTGGGAAGCGGTGCGGTTGTACGATATAGCAGTCGAGCTGGCTGTTTCCCTGGATGAAATCCGAGCGTATTTCCGTGAAAAAGATGAGCTGATCGATGCCTGGTTTGACCGCGCTGACAGTCGTATGCTGCAGGAAGCCGAATCTCCCGGTTTTCTCGATCTGGCTGCGCCTGAGCGTATCCATCATCTCATCATGACCTTGCTGGATGCGCTGGCAGTACAACGCAAGGTAACCCGGCAGATGATCATGTCCAAACTGGAATTCGGGCATGTTCACATTCAGGTACCTGCTGTCATGCGTGTCAGCCGCACCGTGCAGTGGGTACGTGAAGCGGCACAGCGTGATGCCACATTCATGCGGCGGGCACTGGAGGAAAGCGCGCTGACGACCATTTATCTGATGACTTTCTTTTTCTGGATGCGGGATGCGTCAGAAAACTCGCGCCATACCCGCCAGTTTCTCAAGAGCCATTTGACCATGGCTGCCTGGTTGGGTCAGAAGATGTATGGCAGAGATCCCGAAAAGGATGCAGTACCGGGCAGACGGCAAATCCCACTGCAATTTGATTAAACCTGGAAACTGCAGTCTCGGTCGCACCCGAGTGTGCGCCTGACGCAGGAGAGAAAGATGGATCCTGTGACACATACGCTGAGCGGTGCGTTGCTGATGAGAGCCGTTACCTCTTCGCATACTCAGCATGCTCAGCAATTGCCGCTGCGGGAGCGCATCATTGCCGGAAGTTTGGCAGCCGTTTTCCCGGATAGTGATGTCATCTTGCGGCTGGTCGATACGCTGACTTATCTCAACTGGCATCAGGGGCCGACACATTCGCTCGTGATGCTGCCTTTCTGGGCATTCCTGCTGGCGCACCTGTTTTCCGGGTTTAGCGGGCGGCGCTATCCCTGGCGCTCATTCTTCGTACCGGCATGCCTGGGTATCCTGATCCATATTCTGGGCGATCTGGTGACGGCATACGGCCTGATGCTGCTGGCGCCATTTTCCACCTGGCGGTTTTCTCTGCCACTCGTGTTCGTCATCGATCCATGGTTTACTGCGATCATCCTTGCCGGACTTGTCCTGAGTGCCATTTTCCCGGCAAAACGGGTCTACGCAGTCGCTTCACTGATCGGTGTCGTGGCATATGTGGCATTTTTATGGATGCTTCATCAGGAAGCCATGCAGGCGGGAAAAGTATATGCCACTGGAAAAATGCTGGACCCGCAGGCAGTCAGTGTATTGCCTCAACCTTTATCACCTTTCAATCAGATGGTGATTATTCGTGAGGGCACCAGTCTGCATGTGGCACGCATCAACCTGAGGCGAAACGTTCTGCTCGAATGTACTGATTCAGGCAACCCGTTGTGTGATATGGCCGCAGCCTATCACCCGCTGGCGATGGCGAACTGGCGATCATACGGTTTGTATGACAACCGCTCTCCCGCGTACGCAGCGCTGTCACACGAAGCCTGGCAGCAGCCGGTTCTGGCACCGTTCCGCCAGTTCGCACAATTCCCGGTTCTGGACGGTATCGATCATTCCGCACAAAATGTCTGCGTTTGGTTTATCGATCTGCGCTTCCAGTTTCCCGGGTTGCCGCCTTCCTTCCGCTACGGTGTATGTCGTGAAACAGGAAACTCATCCTGGTATTTACAGCGTCAACGCGGTGCATTCTGGATCGATTGAAGCAGATGCTGCAGCCAGAACTCTGGGATCCGATGGCGGCAGGCTGAAGCGCGGCAAGTGGCAGGGCCAGACAAAAACTTGCCCGACGACGACGCCATCTTCACGCGTGATAACAACCGTTGCCGGACGAGGACGTAGCCCGGTGGGATTGGCGACAGCTTGTGACTCACCCGGATATCTGAACGCCGCACCACTGTCCGGACAGTTGCTGGTGAACTGGTTTGGTCGTGAGCGATCACCTGGATTAACGCAGAAATGGCAACGCAGATAGTTTTTCAGAAGTTCCTCAGCGTTTTTTCACCAACCTTGACGCGGGATGAATAAAAAGGCATGCATACTTTCTTTGTTACCTCTACCGGCTTTGGTGTCGGACTCACTTCAACCAGTTTAGGATTGGTGCGGGCGCTCGAATATGGCGGCCTTAAAGCGGGTTTTTATAAACCTGTCGCTCAGCAACATCCCGGTAATTCCAAGCTTGAATATTCCACTGAACTGATCTCGCGAACGTTGGGCCTGGCACCACCCGCTCCGCTTCCGTTAGCTACAGTTGAACATCTGCTGGGTGAAGGTCAGATTGACGACTTGATGGAAGATATCGTCCGGCGATTTCAGCAAGCCTCTGAAGGTTATGATGTGATGGTGGTAGAAGGTATGGTACCTACACGCCATGTCAGCTATGCCTCACGCGTGAATACCAGGCTGGCCAGCAGCCTTGATGCTGATATCATCCTCGTTTCATCTGCCGAAGATGATGCACTGCAGGCAATTACAGATCGTATTGAAATTCAGGCTCAATTTTTTGGTGGTGCTCAGAATCCTCGTCTATTGGGCGTAATCCTCAATAAAATTCGCACCGATCATTCTGATGATCTTTTTGAACAGCTAAAAAACCATTCCACCCTGTTCCGTCAATCGAGCTTTCAGATTCTGGGTTGTATTCCCTGGGAGGATTCCTTGAATGCTCCTCGCATGGCAGACGTTGTCACACAGCTGCAAGCTCAGATCGTAAACGCGGGGGATAGTGAAAAACGCCGTGTACAGGATATCGTGCTGTTTGCCAGTGCCGCCCCCAATTCAGTGACATTGTTACGTCCCGGGGTTCTGGTGGTAACACCTGGTGACCGGGACGATATTGTCATGGCCGCCAGCCTTGCCGTACTGAATGGTGTACCACTGGCGGGGTTACTGCTGTGCAGTGATTTTCCGCCAGATCCGCGCGTGCTGGAGTTGTGCAAAGGTGCACTGACAAAAGGATTACCAGTTTGTACCGTCACGACCAATTCATACGACACCGCCGCCAACCTGCATCGCATGAATCGGGAGATTCCGCTGGATGACCACGAGCGTGCTGAGCGCATCACCAACTTTGTGGCGAATCATATTCGTCAGGAATTATTGGTTAAGCGCTGTGGTGAACCACAGGAACAGCGCCTTTCTCCTCCCGCCTTCCGCTATCGCCTGGTCAAGCGGGCACAAGAGGCTGATTGCCGTATCGTGTTACCGGAAGGGTGTGAACCACGCACCATACAAGCGGCAACCATTTGCCAGGAACGTGGCATTGCCCGTTGCGTGTTGCTGGCAAAACCTGATGCAGTAAAAGCGGTGGCCAGCGCACGTGGCATTACCCTGCCCGAAGGGCTTGAAATGATTGATCCGGAAAAAGTGCGCCGAAATTATGTGGCGGCTATGGTGGAGTTACGCAAGCACAAAGGATTAAATGAACCCATGGCGCTGGCACAACTGGAGGACAATGTCGTGCTGGGCACCATGATGCTGGCGACGGGTGAAGTCGATGGCCTCGTCTCCGGCGCAATCAATACCACCGCCAATACCATTCGCCCCGCTTTGCAACTGATCAAAACAGCACCGGGTTTTAAACTTGTCTCCTCTGTCTTCTTTATGCTGCTGCCAGAACAAGTCGTCGTGTATGGGGATTGTGCGGTCAATCCTAATCCTACGGCTGAAGAACTGGCCGATATCGCACTGCAGAGTGCCGCGTCGGCACAGGCACTGGGTATTGAGCCACGCGTAGCCATGCTGAGTTATTCCACCGGTGATTCCGGCAGCGGGCAAGAAGTGGAAAAAGTACGCGAAGCCACCCGACTTGCCCGTTTGGCACGTCCCGATCTGCTGATCGACGGCCCTCTGCAATACGATGCCGCTGCGATTGCCAGCGTGGGCCGGCAAAAAGCACCTGGCAGCCCGGTAGCCGGGCGCGCTACCGTGTTTATCTTTCCGGATCTCAACACCGGCAATACCACTTACAAAGCCGTACAGCGCAGCGCCAACGTAGTCAGTGTCGGCCCCATGTTGCAAGGCCTGCGTAAACCAGTGAATGATCTGTCACGCGGCGCATCGGTGGAAGATATTGTTTATACCATTGCCTTGACTGCCGTACAGGCGGCCAGTCAACGCTAATTCCATTTCTAAATCAAAACTAACTTTGTCGGCTTCGCCTGGCCGTATTATTTATACTGTCTGCGGCTCGCCTTCGTGTCATTTTTGATTTGGGAATGGAATAAGAACCTCTGATCTTGCGCGAAGGGTAAGGATAAGAACATTACCTGCGGCCATAGCCGTAAATACAGAAAATCAGGTCTGATTTTCCAGAAATAATTCCTGTCCCAATGTGGCACGATCTGCTGCCGCAGCAGGGATTTCTTCCAGTTTGGCGATTTTCTCCAGCAAACGGCTCATGCCCCTGCGGTTGGCTATCTGAATGGAAAGACCCGGACGTGCATTGAGCTCCAGTACCAGCGGGCCCAGTTCCCGGTCGAGCACGACATCCACGCCCAGATACCCCAGTCCGACCAGATCGTGGCACTGTGCTGCCAGTGTCAGCAATTTATACCAGTGAGGAATTGCGAGCCCGCTGATGGTAGCACCGGTATCCGGATGCTGTTCGATCGGATAATTCTGCCAGATGGCATGGGTAGTGCGACCGGTCATCAGATCGATACCCGCTCCCACGGCACCCTGATGAAGATTGGCTTTACCATCCGACATACGAGTTGGCAGGCGCACCATGCAGGCCACCGGAATCCCTCTGAATACGATGGTACGAATATCCGGTACGCCGCGGTAGGAAACCGTTTCGAACAGCGGATCGAATTTGACCCGATATTCGATCAGTGCCTGATCAGGCTGTCCACCCAGGCTGTAGAGGCCGCTGAGTATGTTCGAGACGTGATATTCGATGTCTTCCTCGGTCAGCAGATCGCCATTGCTCTGTCGATAACGGTTGTTGAGACGTCCGGTAATGACACAGATACCGTTTCCTCCTGAACCATGTGCCGGTTTGATCACGAAATCCTCGTGATCCTTGACGATATCTGGAAAACTGGCGACATCGTGCTGGATTTCGATGACACCATACAGTTCGGGCACCGCAATACCGGATGCAGTTGCCAGGTATTTGGTTCGCAGTTTGTCGTCCACCAGCGGATAAAGCGAGCGCTTGTTGTAACGCAGGATGAAATCAGCATTGCGCTGATTCATACCGACGACGCCGCTCTGCCTGAGTTTCTCCAGAAACCCGAACATGGTATTACGGCTTGTTCCGTGCGAACGCACGGAAACGCCAGAGCTCCATCAGCCGGTAGCCGGAGTAGCGGCCCAGCAGCAGAATCACAGCCAGCACCACCAGTAACAGTTCAGGAAATACGAAAAACATATACTGGAATTCGCTGATATTCATGGCCAGGTACCCGATCACTGCCACCAGCAAACTGCCCGACACCTGCTTGAATGCCTCCGCCGGTCCGGCCTCTTCCCAGGTCAGCGACATGCGCTCGATCGTCATCGTCATGATCACCATCGGAAACAGAGCCACGGACAACCCCATTTCGAACCCGAGCTTGTGCATGATGACGCTGACCCCCGCCATCAGCAGGACAACCATGGTCAGCACCGCTGCCAGGCGGGGAACCAGCAACAGCTTCAGCTGTTCGACATAAGCGCGCAACAGCAGCCCGAGCCCCACGATCAGGCTGAACAGAATCAATCCCCAGAACAATTCTGTTTCACGGAAAGCCAGTGCGATCAGGATAGGCATGAATGTGCCAAATGTACGGATTCCGATGATGTTACGCATGAACACGACGACCAGCGCCCCCAGCGGCACCATCAGTAACACCTTGTACACGTTCTGGGTATGTACCGGTAAGGAATACAGCGAAAAATCCATCAGATGGGAGCCTTTCTCCGCCGAACGGAACCCGGCAATGTTGACGGTTTCCTGTAAGGTTCTGGCGACTGAATACTGGATTCCGGATTCGGAAGCCCCCTCAATCGAGAAGGAACGGTCATCATCGATCTGCCAGATGATGAAATTCGACGGCAGGCCCTCCTGGCCATCTTTGATATTCAGGGTGCGCCACTGCTCACCATCATAAACCTGCAGAAAATGTTCCAGATCCGCGTAGTCCTTGTCATCCTGCAAGCGTAATCCCCGAATGACACGGGATGGAATACGGGCACCGGCCAGCACCCAGCTCAGGGTTTTAGCCAGATTACGCGTACGGCTGACATGCTTCACCAGCAATTTCAGCTCCGGTATCGATGCTGCCGCATTCAATTGTTCAATCACCCGCTGTGTAAAGGAAATGGTATCGGCTGACTGCTGGCGCGCCTTGTCCAGCACTCCCTGAATCACCGGTGCCAGATTCTCTGGGTACTCGGGTGGTTTCGGGTAAACCGGTGCGGCATCCGATTTGGGTGCAACTTCCTCGTTTTCGAACAATACGGCCCGGTAAAACAGTAACTGTTTACCCTGCGCCCTTCGCTTGGCCCAGCGCGCAACACGGCCAGTGTTATCCTGTTCGATTGCCAGTCCGTAATCTGCACTGACGAAATCCTCATCGAGGATGGAATAACCGGCGGGATTGAAAGGCAGCGGCAGGGTTACCTTGATTGCACTGTCCGGTTTGGCACGAAAACTGATACGGGCCTCGATATTCCATACCTGCGCCTCTTCAGAGGCAGTCAAAGGCAGGCCGATTACCGCAGCTTTGTAATAAGCCAGCCCCAATCCCGCAAGACACAGTATGAATGCCAGCAGATACAGATGCAGTTTTCTCATTCGTGCTGCTGCCCGGGATCAGCTGGTTCACTGCCCTTCTTTTTCTTTTTGGTATGGCCACACACTGCCTTGGTGAGATAGGCACGTGCAGGATCGACTACCACATATCCGGCCAGCGCCTTGCGCCCGAGCAGTACCGGGTAATTCAAAGCACGCCGGTCGATCAGATCGAATTCGGCCTCCCGGATTTCATCAGCCAGACAAATCTCCATGGAGATCACCGGGCGCTCCTGCGAGGGGCCATCATGCTGTTTGATTTTAACCATACGCACCAGTGGGCGCTCGATCTCGATGGAACGCTCCGCCGTACCCTTCTTGAAGTCAAAAGTAAACCTGACCCATGTCTTGCCATTTCTCTTGAATACATTGATATCACGAGCACTCATGGAAGAAGTATTGGCGCCGGTATCGATCCGGGCAGGCGTCTTGATTCCCCAGGGCTCCAGACGGGTAAACTCTACCCAGCCAAGGATTTTCAGAGACTCCGGGATGACCGTGGTCTTTTCCGCTGAAATTGCGCCAAAAGGTATCAGCAACGATAAAACTGCGAACAGGCTGCACAACAGTGATCTGATTGAACGAATAGCCATCAGTTTCTTTCTGAAGTTTTTTGTAGTAGTTAAAGAATCACTCTCGGTACGAGTAGTTCCATCGGACAAAGACAGGACTGGTTTAACAGCCACATGATGAACGGGTAAAAGAAGCTGCCACAGACTAAATGAAAAAGCCACTTACAACCCGCAAACGGCCCAATTATACATGGGGATATCAGCAGAACCGCGCTTTTCTGAACATAGGGCATCGGCGGTTACGGCCGGTCATCGACCTTCGGTGCGAAGTACAGTAACTACGCCGTTTTCCTGCGATTGAACCAGAAGCCACCTGCGATCAGCAACAGCGTCAGCGCCTGCAGCGCAAGGCCTTGCCCGGTCGGATGGATGCCCAGCAGCGGCAGCGAAATGAAGCGCACCGCCGTCGCATCGAGCACACCTGCCTCCTGCAGGGCCGCGACACCGTTACCGACGAACACTACAGCCATGAACGCCAGCAGTGCCGACATAACCGCAAAGAACGGTCCGATCGGCAACCGCACGCTATAACGCAGGATGGCGCCGCCGATCAGCACCAGCAGCGCTGTTGCGGCCATGATACCCCACAGTACCGAAGTATGACCTTCCACGCCAGCCTGCACCCACAGCGCCTCGTAGAACAGGATCACTTCGAACAGCTCGCGGTACACTGCAAGGAACGAAATGCCAGCCATTGCCCACAGCGTACGCTTGCCGAGTGCTACGTTTACCTGCTCGCGAATAAAGCGGCTCCAGGCCTGCGCATTTGCGCGACTGTGCAGCCACCAGCCCACGTACAGCAGCATTGCTGCAGCCAGCAGCGCTGTGATGCCCTCGGTGAGTTCACGGTTCGCACCCGAGATATTGATCACGTAGCTTGCCACCGCCCAGGTGATGACACCCAGCACCACCGCACCGATCCAGCCCGCATGGATGTAGGGCAAAGCATCGCGCCGTCCGGTCTTGATGACAAAGGCGATAATGGCCGACAGCACCAGGATCGCCTCCAACCCCTCACGCAGCAAAATCAGCAGTGAACTCACGAAAGCTGTCATTGGCGACAAACTGCTGCCCGACAGCACGTCGTCGGCACGATCGAGCAATGCCTTGACTTTAACAACCTGAGCTGACACAGCTTCGGCAGACTGGCCGTCACCAATGGCTGCACGCAGCGCCATCATCTCACGCTCGACCTCGGCACGTAACGGCGCATCCACATTATCCAGAGCGGATTCGACCAGCTCGAAGCCTTCCAGATAGGCGGCAATCGCCAACCGACGTGCACCTTCACGGTCGCCACGCGTATAGGCCTGCACCACTTCATCGAGTTTGGCGCGCGAGAATGCCAGCGGCACTGGTGCAGCTGCCTGCAGCGCCTGCGGCTGCTGTGTCAGGTAGGTACGCACCGCATCCAGTACCGTGCCGGCCTCGGCCTGATCGCCGGGTGCCTGATCAACCAGCGATTTCAAGCTGTCGAACGCGGCCTTTCCCTGGCCATCGCGCCATGCAGCCTCACCACGCGCAACAGCCTCCGGGTCGGCACGCAGACTGCCTGCAAAGAAAGCAAGCGCCCAGCGATCCACTTCGGAGAATTCGGTAAATGCACGCATCGGCGTGCCGCCCACACCGAGCGTGATGGTGTTGTAGAGGCCATAGAGACTGCGCTGGCGCATACGCGCCTCATCATGGAAATTGCTGGGGGCCGGCTCCATGCCCTTGGCCAGCGGCCCATCGCCATGACCCTCCGCACCATGACAAGTAGCACAGTGCTGAGCGAACAATTTAGCACCCAACATCAGATCCGGCGCCTGACGCGGCGCCACGCTGAGCTTCCACGCCTGAATCACACCCGCGCGCAGTTGGCTGGCCAGCGCAGAAACTTCACTGCCTGGCGCCTTGGCCTCGATACGTGCCAGCAGCGCGTGAGCCTGCTGCTGCAGCGCCGGCTGCTCCGGCACTTCGGGCAACTGCTCCAACAGCGTAATGGCCTGCGTGGCAAACTCGCGCTGCTCCTCGTACTCCTCAGCATTGAGCACCTTGCCGTCCTGTACGAACTCGGGATAATCCACGCCTACGTAATCGAGCATATGCACGATGGTCTGCGCCCTCTCGTCATCAGCGGGCGCAGCGGCGGCCGTGCCATGCAAGCTGACCATAAATATGAGCATTGCCAGCCACTGAACCAGCAGATTCGACAGAAAAAAAGGTTTGGACCTGTTCATCGTTTTATCTCCGAGCGCCCGGATTTGGTTAATCTATCATTATAAGTTACTCGACCCGGAAATGAAGCTCGCCAGCGCACCTCATACAGAGCAATCGTGCTACAAAAACAACTTATTGATATTTAATATTCTTTTACATATACCAAGATGAATGAAGCAACAACCAATTGATTTATAGAATTACTTATTTTTTCACCCGGTTGCCCTGACCACATGAAGCTCCACATTGACAAGAAAGGAAATTTCCTTACAATACAAACATTACTTTCAGGAGAACTGCCATGCCTACCATTCATGAAGTTGCCACGCTGACCTCCAAAGGCCAGATCACGTTGCCCAAGTCCATCCGGCAGGCACTTGGCGCCGATACTGGCAGCAAGCTTGCGTTCGAGCTGCGTGGCGGCGAAGTGATCGTTACCCGTGCCGATACCGGGCACGAGGATCCCGCCATTGCTGCATTCCTGGCCCTTCTGGCTCGCGATATCGAGGCTGGCCGGAACATTCGTGGTTTGCCGGAAGATCTGATTCGCACGATGCTGGAGCATACGGGCCACAACGTAGTCCTGGGTGATGATTTCGATGAGGACGTAGAAATCTGATGCAACAGCATGGCTGGACGCTGTTGTTCCACGACAACCTGATCGAGCAGTTGATGAAGTTGCGTGCGGCTGTGCTGCGTGCGCAAGAGAACGACCCGGAGGGCTTCGGATCCAACACCAACGTCAAGTTCTTCCGGGCCTTGATCCAGCTGATGCAAGACGTGGTGCCGGGCGATCCGGCGCACGACGAATATCGTCAGGGCAATACCATGGGACCAACCTATCGCCACTGGCGACGGGCCAAACTCGGAAGGCGGTACCAGCTGTTCTTCCGGTACGACTCGAAGGCAAAAGTCATCGTGTACACCTGGGTCAATGATGAGCAGACCCTGCGGTCATCGAGCAGCAAGTCAGACCCGTATACCATATTCGAAAAGATGCTCGGGCGCGGAAACCCGCCAGACGACTGGAACGCATTGATACAGGCAAGCAAACCGAATTGGAGCCAGCTGGAGTAGGCATTCCTCATGTAACAAAAGACGGCCATGAACACGGTAACCCGATGAGCACCGCAGCACGCCTCGGCCACAGTTTCGGCCGTGGCAATTGTTGTCGGACAAAACAGTAGCAGCCTGCCAGTCCGACAGCGTGTTTAGCGTAATCGATGTCTCATCAATAACTATACCGCATACTCACCAAAAAATTACGTGGTGCACCGTACCAGTTGCCAGCGTTTGGATTGGTATTTGCACCTGCCTTACTTTCATTATCGTTGAACGTATAACCGGCCAGAATCTGCCAACCTGACACGATTTAACCACTGACCTCGATGTCCACCTCTCGGCTGGTAATGCGGCCATCATCCAGATAGCAGCAACTGCTGCCCAGATCACCAGGAGTCGGTGGATAGGCCGGGTCAGGTAGCGGCTCAGCTCGGCCGCCATGTCGGATAGCGAGACATCGCGAAATACCAGACGTCCCCGCTGCCATGCCGTGATAGTCTCGATACGATCAGGGTACGGAGATACCAGACCGTCTCGCGGTGATGCTACAGAAACCTGACCCGCCGTCAGAGGTGCACGCTTATGTCGCCACCAGGGGCCGGCGGAAAACTCGACCGACCCTGCCTGTACGGCGACCATGACACGATCTTCGTTGCGCCGTACGTCGAATTGCGTGCTGGTGACCAGCACGCGTGCATCGCCCGCTTCGACCAGGAACGGCCTGGCGGTATCGTGGCTGATGGAAAACAAAGCCTCGCCACGATGCAGTTCGACAGTGCGGCGAGTATCATAAAAGGCAATGGAGATATCTGTGTCGGTATTCAGATCAACCATCCGGCAGCCCGATTTGCCGGCGCTCACCTTTCGACGTAGCCAGCCGCTGGGTGAATGTGGGGAACAGCGCCCAGAGATCCGCAGTTAGTACTACAGCCGTATATATTTTATTCGGGAGGAGAGAACCCTCTGCGTTGGTAGTGAGCTTGTCGGGCTCTGTGTTGATGTTTTCTACGCCACACGGACCAGTGCAGCACATGTTCGATAGCCTGGCTGGTGTGCCACAGCAGATGCGATAACAGCTTACGCAACTCGAGCACGCTCAGGGCAATCAGGCCGGGTGTGTGTTTTTTTCTCCCGCACCCGCAGGGCCACCAGCACCGCATGGGCCAGTAGCGCCAGTGTGATGTGGCGATACCAGCCCTGCCAGCGGCGCACCTCGTAATGATCAAGTCCGCACTCGCCTTTGGTGGCCTCAAAGCCGATCTCAATCTCCCAACGTCTGCCAGCGATCTGCACCAAACGCTTGAGCTGAGCCTGCGAGCGCCTGGTATGCACCACATAATAGGCCAACTCCTGATGCTCATCCAGACTGCGCCGCACCAGCAGATAGTGTCCGAAGCGACGCTCCTTCTGTGTCAATTGCAGCCGCCACAGCGGTACCAGCGCCCAGTCGTACAGACGTTCACCTTTGGCTCCAGCGCCTGCCGACAGATGACGCCATGCACGTGCTGGTAGCGCTTGTGCAATCTCCTCGGCTTTCACGTGCTGTGGCCCCTGCCACCACAGCGGTTCACTCCTGGCTACAGCCAGTACGAAGGCCTGCTCGCGTAACTCCAGCCATACCCGCAGATGCCGGTCTCTACCGTAAACCTCATCGCCTGTGATCCACCCACAGGGCACGCCCACATCCAGCGCTCGCTCGATCATCTTGCGTGCCAGCTGGGGTTTGGTCGCAAATTCCACCTCCTGTGCAATGCCTGCAGCCTCGCAGCGTGAACGATCATCCGTCCACTGGCGCGGAATATAAAGTTCACGGTCGATGAAAGCACTGCCACCGGCGCCGGCATAGCACAAAACACGCCGATCTGGCTGTTCTCGATACGCCCAGCCGTACCGCTGTACTGGCGCTGCACACCAACCGAGTGGGTTCCTTTCTTGACAAAACCTGTCTCATCAACGATCAGCACGCCGTCTGGATCACCCACCTGCTCGACAACGTAATCGCGCAGCACGTCACGCGCCGCATCAGCATCCCACTGTGCGCGTTCCAGCAAATGTTGCACCCCATCGGGTGTTGTCTCGCCCATCCATTCGGCCAGTTGCCAGCCGTTCTTGCGCTCTACCGTGCTCAACAGGCCCTTCAGGTACGCAAGACTGCGTTGGCGTGGCTCGCTGCGCTTGAATAAACTCCCAAGCCGCTCGTGCACTACCTCCAGCTCCTTCGCCCAATCATGTAGTTGTGACATCATACCCAAACCCACCTCATCGTTGATTCAGGCTATATTCTCTCATCATTATCTACGACTGTAGTATTAGATGTTTAGTCCCACTTTGTGATGGTGTATTGTATGATTTGCTACCGACACAGGAGGAATTATGGGACAGATATTACACGGGAGCGCCCGCACGACAGCGGCGGTGCGTCGAGCGATACAACATAGTCAAGAGAGCCTGATCACACTGGCAGAGCGCTACGCCATCAACCCCAAGACGGTGGCGAAATGGAAGAAACGCAACTTTACGCATGATGCCAGGATGGGTCCGAAAGAACCGCGTTCCACGGTTCTGACACTAGAACAGGAAGCCGCTTGTGTAGCCTTTCGCAAACACACGCTGCTGCCGTTGGATGACTGCCTTTACGCCTTGCAAAGCAGCATTCCCACCCTGACCCGATCATCACTGCATCGCCTGTTCCAGCGCCACAACATCAGCCGCTTACCGGAGGTGGAAGGCGAGAAACCTGCCAGAAAAAGTTCGCCCAATATCCCATCGGCTATTTCCATATCGACATTGCCGAAGTACGGACAGAAGAAGGCAAACTGTATCTATTCGTCGCCATCGACCGAACCAGCAAGTTCGCTTATGCTGAATTACTGCCCAAGTACGGCAAGATGGAAGCAGCGCAGTTCCTGCGCAATCTCATCGCCGCCGTACCCTATAAAAAATCCATACTATCCTCACAGACAACGGCATCCAGTTCACCCACCGCAAAACAGACAGGCATGCTTTCTTGCATATCTTCGACCGTGTCTGCACGGAAAATGGTACGGAACATCGCCTGACCCAGCCAAATCACCCCGGACCAATGGTCAAGTCGAACGCATGAACCGCACCCTCAAGGAAGCAACCGTCAAACGCTATCATTATGAAAATCATCAACAGTTGCGAGAGCATCTTTACAGCTTCCTGAATGCCTACAACTTCGCCAGGGCGACTCAAAACCTTACGAGGACTCACACCTTACGAATACATCATCAAATGCTGGCAAAACGAACCTGAACGTTTTATCATCAATCCATACCATCACAAAGTGGGACTAAACAATTAGAACCTGTTTACGATCTTTTGAGCAGTAATGCCAGGAAGGCCAGATGAATGAACTGTAAGCTGGTGTTGAGCTTACGCTCGCAGTTTTTCCATAATCTTCTGCTCTTCTCCAGCCAGGCGAAACTACGCTCGACGATCCAGCGTTTGGGCATAACTTTGAAGGTATGCAGTTCACTGCGCCTGGCAATCTGCACCGTGACAGGTTCGCCCAGAATTTCTCGCACGCCTTCGGTGAATGATTCTCCGGTATAGCCGCTGTCGCACAGCAAACTTTGTACTTGCCCCAAGCCCAGCCTGCAGCGCTCCAGAGCTTGCAATGCACCTTTACGGTCAGTCACTTCCGCCGTCGTCACCGCAATAGCATGCGGCAAACCCTGGGTATCAACAGCGATATGGCGCTTGATACCCGATACCTTCTTGCCAGCGTCATAACCTTTCTGGTCGGCCGTGTCTGTGTTTTTCACGCTCTGCGCGTCCATGATCAAGAGCGCGCTGCAAACGTTGCGCCCCTGTTTCTCTCGGACCGCGCCAACCTGATTTTTTGAGTGCCCGCTCCAATACGCTCACGCCGTACTGGTCGGGCTCACTCCACTTGCTCCAATAAGCATATACACTCTGCCACTTGGGAAACTCTCCGGGTAGGAATCTCCATTGGCAACCAGTGCGCAGCAGGTACAGCACCGCGCAGAACACCTCGTACAGATCCACCTTCGTGGGCTTGGTCCTGCGTCGTACGCTGCGCAATAGCAGCTCTATCTCGGCAAACTTCTCTCTACTGATATCGCTGGCATACTCGATTCTTTTCATCCATGCATTATCAGGGATAACAAAAAGATCGTAAACAGGTTCTTAGAAGCGCCACATCCGGATCATGCTGCAGGGGATGTTCATCGTCGCTCAGCTCATGCAGAGACAGTACTTCATGGCGTGACTGCCGCGAATTTCATCAACCAGCCGATTCTGGGCCGCCCAGCACAAGTACGCTTTCTGATCAATCTCAGCCGCGTGTTACCCGAACGTTTTGGATCGCCGCCAAGACACCAAGGTAAAGCCCAGCCCGCCGTCCAGCATAGCATTGGGTAGAGTGGTGAAAGCTCTCGGAAGCGGGAAACTGCTGGATCAGCTCGGCGCAGTGCTCCAGAAGAGTCAGATACAGTACGGAGAACTAGCTGCGTGAAAAGCACCCAGACACCCACTACTTGTGCAGCATTTGTTACCTCATCGACAGCTCGGGTATGCGCTGGAAGAGATTGTTTTCGATCGACGATCACGATCACATCAAGGTCTTTGGACAAGTCGTCGCTCCACGAAAATCGGAAACGCTACGCCTTGGTGCTAATGGCTGAAACATGAAGAGAAAGATCGTCAGATTGGAGCGGGTGAAGGGAATCGAACCCTCGTATGCAGGAGGGTAAGGAGATTATCTCGCGATAATCCCCTCCCCTAAGAACCGTACGTGCAAGTTTCCCCGCATACGGCTCAAGCAATCTACAAGCATCAGCACTTGTACATGCTGACACCGGCAGAACCGGATTTCTCCGTGGAATGATGTTGCATATGGCAATTCGGATGCAGCAGCACCAGATTGGTGAGTTTGTCCGAACCACGTTGCGACCGTTTGATTATGTGGTGCAAATGCCACCCAGTATCTCGCGTGATCTTCTGCTCACAGATGGGACAAAGACCTTCCTGCCACCACCAGAGCCAACGTAGCTTCCGGCGACCCTCGAGCGTTCCATCCATTTTGCGGGCAAGCCGCTTGGAGAAATACTCGTCGTACATCGGGTCATAGGGATTTGCTTCGCCCTTGATCTTCACGTGGGGCCGTTTCCGGTATCCACGCAAAACGGGCAGCAGCTTGTCCTTTTCCGAAAATCGCCAATCGCGACCTTTGAGGCGCACGAAATAACGCTGTTTGATCCATCGCTTCCCCTTGTTCGGGTGACGACGACACGCCCAACGCCACAACGCTTGCCAGATTTGATGATCGCACTTCGAAAATGTGAGCGTGGCCATTTGGCTTCGATGGTAGTTGGCCCACCCCCGAATAACCGGGGTGAGTTTGTCTATCACCTCTGCCTGTGCGGCCGACTTCAACCCACCTAACGCGGCGCGAATCTTGTCGAGGAACGCTTTGGTATTTTTCTTCGATGGCCGCGTGAGCAGCATCCGTTTGAAATACCGGACATTCCAGCCCAAAAAGTCGAAGCCCTCCGTCACATGCGTGATTTTGGTCTTCTTCTCCGAGAGCGCAAGTCCTCTGACAGCCAGGAATTTCTCCACCAGAGGCCTGACCTCGTTTTCGAGCAGTTCTTTCGAGCTGCCGGTGATCACGAAGTCATCCGCATAGCGCACCAGATTGACCTTTGCCGCGCGTGCCTGTCGCACTGTGTGAAACAGTGTTTCAAGCTCACGTTGCAGGCCGTCCAGCGCGATGTTTGCCAACACCGGGGAAATGATGCCTCCCTGTGGCGTGCCAGCGTTCGTAGGGAAAAGCCTTCCCATTTCGATAAATCCTGCCTTCAGCCATTTCCGAAGGATGCCTTTGTCCATGCAGACATTGGCAACCAGCCAGTCGTGACTGATGTTGTCGAAACAGCCTTTGATATCCCCCTCCAGCACCCATTTCGGTGACGCTTTTCGACCAAGTACATTGCGTACCTGTTCGATGGCGTCGGCCGTCGAGCGCTCACGGCGGAAGCCGTAGGAGTGAGCATCGCCAGTCGTTTCGGCGACAGGATCAAGCGCCAAAAGATGCAGCGCTTGCATAGCCCGATCACGCATGGTTGGAATGCCCAGAGGGCGCTTGTCACCATTTGCTTTCGGTATGTAGATGCGACGCAGTGGCAAGGGCCTATATCTCTTGCAGCCGAGACCGACAACCGCCTGCCATTTCTCGTCCGGCGTGCCCCAGGTTTGCTTATCCACCCCTGGAGTTTTCCGGCCTTGATTCTCCGTGACCCTCCGTACTGCCAGCGCTTTCGCGCTGCTGGATTTGGTCAGGAGTCTCTGCAGGTTGCGAACCTTCCGCCATTCCCCTGCTTTTACTGCCTTCGCAATACGTGCCTGTAACCTCGCAACTACCTGACAAGCCTCGGCCCATGAAACATCGTGCCAAGATTGCCATGCAGTGGAGGCGACATCACAATTGAACTGCATTGCGTCCATATCAACCTCCGGTTGAATGGAGCGGGTGATGGGAACAGCACCCGGTCGCTAACTCGTTTATTACGAACGCTTTTTCCGATCCAAGCGTCACGGAATGGACTCGATTGTGGACTCAAGTCTTCGGCCTGGTCAACGCAAGCCGCTGCGGGTGATCCAAATCGAGCCAAGCTCATCCATCAACAGCCAGAGCATCGGATTTCATACCGAAGTCTATCTGTCCACTGGCACATCACGCCACAGGCCGCTACGGACAGGTGAGCTGCGTCCTCAAAGGATTGACTCATCATCGACAGGCGCGGTCCCGCCCGCCTTTCGCCCGCTCGATGAACCGCTTCATGGGCTCCGAGGGTTCGCCCCGGCGGCGCAGCAGGTAGGTAGAGAGCACCGGTGGGCTGCCGGCCAAGGGACGAATGGAGATGTCCGGGCGCTGTAGCGTCTGCACCTGCGAGGCGATGGCGAAGCCGATGCCGTAGCCTGCACCGACCAGGGTCAGCATCACGCCCAGGCTGGTCACTTCATCGACCAGCTTGAGCGGCGTGCCTGCGTCCTGCAGCAGCGCTTGAATCTGATGGCGGCAGCCCGATCCCGATTCGGGATGGCACAGAACCAGCGGGAACTTCAGGGCTTCGGCCAGCGGCACCTGCACGTGTGCCAGCAAGGGGTGGCGTGCGGGCACGATCACCGACAGCGGATCGGTCCACACCGGCTCGGCGACGAGGCCATCATGTACCGCGTTTGACAACGCAAAGCCGATGTCCAGCAGATCGTCGTGCAGCGTCTTGAGCTGCTGCGCGAACGGCAGCTCGAAGACGCGAATCTCCATCTCGGGCTCCTCCTCGCGGCTGCGTGCCAGCAAGGTGGCGATGCGGGGCTGCGCCAGGCCGTCGCAGATCGCGATGCGCAGATGGCCCTGGTAGCCCTGTGCCGCCGCCTTGGCACTCTTGACTGCCTGCTCCACGGTGGCCATCACGCGTCGGCATTCGCCTAGGAACACCTGGCCGGCCCAGGTCAGCCGCGTCAGGCGGGTGCTGCGGTCGAACAACTGCACGCCAAGCTGGCTTTCCAGGTCGCGCATTGCTCGTGATACGGGAGATTGCTCGATCCCGAGACGCTCGGCCGCGCGGGCGAGATGCAGCTCTTCCGCGACTGCAACGAAATAGCGTAGCAATCTAGGCTCCAAGGCAGCCTCCCATCGGCCCTTTACACCAGGTCTTGGTACGAGCCAGCCACCAAGCGATGGGGATGTCGATCAGGATCAGGGTGACGACGCCTGCTAAACGTGCGGTCAACCGGAGGGCTTGCAGATCACTATCCGTCAGCACGCAAACACCCTCGTGTCAATGCGCATGCTTCGTGTCCGAGCACCCGAGTGTGTAAAGGATGCTCTTCGGTGAACTGCCCAAGCGAATGGTCCAGACTTTCATGCCGCAGGCCCCTCGACTACTCAATACATATGCTGGCCGCCGTTCATCGCCACGTTGCTGCCGGTCATGAAGGCGGCGGCTTCGCTGGCGATGAAGGCGACAAGTGCCGCAATCTCGTCCGGCTGGCCCAGACGGCCAACCGGAATCGCATCGATGATCTTCTGGCGCATGTCCTCCCGCACCGCCATCACCATCTCGGTGGCCAGATAACCCGGCGACACGGTGTTGACCGTCACACCCTTGCGCGCGACCTCCTGCGCCAGCGCCTTCGTGAACCCGTGCACGCCGGCTTTGGCCGCCGAATAATTGGTCTGCCCGAACTGGCCCTTGCTGCCGTTGATCGACGAGATGTTGACGATGCGACCCCAGCCGCGCTCGACCATCGGATCGATGAACGGCTTGGTGACGTTGAACATGGAGTCCAGGTTGGTGCGCAGTACGGCATCCCAACCGGCCTTGTCGAGCTTGCGCAGCGTTGCATCGCGGGTGATGCCGGCGTTGTTCACCAGGATGTCGATCCGATGACCGTCGGCGTGGATGCGCCGCGCCATTTCCTGCGTTGATTCGTAGTTCGATACATCCACCCCGTAGGCAGCAAGTTTGTAGCCCTGTGTCGCTTGCGCTTGCTGCCACTGGCCAATCGTGGTGTTGCCGGGGGTATGCGTGACGATCACGCGGTGGCCGGCATCGTGCAGGGCACGGGCGATCGCAGCGCCCAACCCCCGGTTGCCTCCCGTCACCAGCGCCGTCCGTTGCGTCGTATTCATTGCCGTCCCCTCATTTCTTGGTCTTGCCCTGGGGTACGGCGCTTGGGGCGGTCCAGGGCTGGGTCCAGCGCTGGCAAAGCTGCGTGAAAGAGGCTGCGTCGCCACTCGCGCCGAATGCCTCGGAGACAGACTCCTGCCAAGTCGTGAGCGCCTGGCGCAGTCCATTGGCAAAGGCCGTCTGGCTCTTGGCTGCTACTTGCCCGACCGCTTGGGCATCGCCCATGCGGCCTTGGCACAGACGCCAGAACACTTCGGACGGCAAGGTCGCGAGCGCTTGCCAGTCGGCCGCCTGTTGGAGGCCCTGGATGCGCGAGGTGGTCTCCAGCACGCTGCCAGCGCTGAGCTGTTGCATGACTTCGAGCCAGTGATGGCTGCTCTCCTGCAGCAAGCGCGTGATCTGCAGTTGCAGCTCGGCATTGGCTTTGTAGAGATGGATTGGCAGTTCGTTGCTCATTGCAGTGCCCTTCGGTCATGGTGGGCCCCCTTCGGGGCGGGTGTAGGCCATCCCAAGCGATGTCCCTGTTGAAATGGTCTTGTCTTGTCTCGGCTTCGGCGCGTCGTATCAGCGCATTGCCACATAGGTTCCCGGTGCATCACCAAGCGGGACCTGCGTGCCGCCCATGGCAGGCGGCGATACCCGCTCGGTCGAATGTCGTGCCAGCCACTGCTGCCAGGCTGGCCACCATGAGCCCTCGTTCAGCGGGGTTTCGGTACGCCACGTTTGCGGATCGACGTAGCGAGCGCCGACGCTGCGGGTCGCAATCTGGTAGCTGCGCCGGGGGTGCCCCGGCTCGCTGACCACGCCGGCGTTGTGCCCGCCGCTGGTCAGTACGAAGGTCAGCTCCGCATCACTGAGCAGATGCATCTTGTACACGGATGGCCAGGGGGCAACGTGGTCGCGCACCGTGCCGACGATGAGCATCGGCACTTCGATGTCGGCGATCGCCACCGGCCGTCCGCCGACCTGGTAGCGTCCCTCGGCCAGGTCGTTGTTCAGATACAAACGCCGCAGGTACTCGCTGTGCATGCGATACGGCATGCGCGTCACGTCGGCATTCCATGCCATCAGGTCATTGAACTCCTGCCGTTCGCCCAGCAGGTACTCGCGCACGCGCCGCGACCAGATCAGGTCGCGCGAGTTGAGCATCTGGAAAGAGGCGGCCATCTGCTTGCCGTCGAGATAGCCCTTGTCCCACATCCCGGCTTCCAGCCAGGCAAGTTGACTGTCGTCGATGAAAAGCGCGATTTCGCCCGACTCGCGGAAGTCGGTCTCCGACGCCAGCAGCGTCAAACTGCGCAGCCGTTCGTCGCCATCGCGCGCCATCGCGGCTGCGGCGATCGTCAGCAAGGTGCCGCCCAGGCAATAGCCAACCGCCTGCACCTTGCGCTCGGGCACGATGGCCGTGACCGCGTCCAGTGCATCCATGACCCCCAGCCATCGGTAATCCTCGAGGCCGAGGTCGCGATCGGCCGCGGTCGGGTTCTTCCAGGAAAGGATGAACACCGTATGCCCCTGGTCGACCAGGTACTTCACCATCGAGTTGTGCGGTGACAGGTCGAGGATGTAGTACTTCATGATCCAGGAGGGCACGATCAGCACCGGCTCGGCATACACATCGGGGGTCGTGGGTGTGTACTGGATCAGCTCGATCAGGTGGTTGCGAAACACCACCTTTCCTGGTGTGACCGCCACGTCCTGGCCGACTTTGAAGCCTTCGACCCCGGCCGGTTCATCGTCAAGCGCAAGACGCTGTGTATCGTCGAGGAAGTTCATCGCGCCGCGCCACAGGTTGGCGCCGCCGCTGGTTCTGATGGCTTCCAGCACTTCCGGGTTGGTCCAGATGAAATTCGATGGCGACCACATGTCCAGCCACTGCCGCCCAGCGAAAGTGACCATGTTCTCGTGATGGCGCGACACGCCGCGCACGCCGGTGGTGGCGTTGTGCCACCACTGCTGCTGCAGCAAAAAGCCCTGGTGGATCACGTTGAACGGCCATTGCTGCCAGGCCGGCGCCTCGAAGCGCCGATCCTGCTCCAACGGCTCGATGCACGTGGGGCAGCCGTGGGCACTTGCAGCGTGCGCGACGTAGCGCGCCAAGCGTCGCTGCTTGTGCAATCCCTTTTCGATCAGGCTGCGCTGCTTGCCCGGTGAAAGGCTCAGGTGCAGCGCCCAGTCGTACCAAGCCAGCAAACCCGCCGCCGGTGACAACCCGCCAGTGCCGCGTGCCCGGCACGCGTTCGCAAGCGTATCCAGGACATCGGGGCGACAGACGACTTCGGACGGTGCCGGCGCGGGCTTGTCAGGTATGGCAAGGGTGTTCATCTCTGGTCTTCCGATGTTGTAAGTAACTTATTACTATCATAATGCCTACGGGAAAAGATGCAAAGCCTTGAAGAACGCCCGGGGGATTTCCGCCTTCGCTCGAACGAAACCGCTTCTCTTGCTCTGACTGGGGTGGCCGACCTGCCGACCGATTACTCATGATGTGCCAGAGGAGTGTGTTCGCTTCCTGGGTCTCGTCAGCTCACTTGGCCACGATCCATGGATGGGGCAGGAACCATCCTTTCCCATGCGATGAACCGTATTCCCGATCTTGCGACGCGGATGTTTTGCATGTTAGGATAGTAATAAGTCACTTACTTTATGGAGTCTGATCGGTGAGCGAACGTCCTCAACATCTGTCCGCTGAAGAGCGGCGTGCTGCCACAGTGCAAGCGGTGGTGGACTTGGCCGCGGAGCAAAACCCGGCCGAAATCACGACCACGGCCATCGCCGATCGAATGGGTTTGACGCAGGGCGCGCTGTTTCGCCACTTCCCCACCAAGGACGCGATCCTGGAGGCAACGATGACCTGGGTCGGTGAGCGTCTGCTGGTGCGCGTGGACAAGGCGGCCGAGGGCGCCGCGTCTCCTGCCGCGGCACTCGAAGCCATGTTCATGACGCACATCGACTTCGTGGCCAAGCATCCCGGCGTGCCGCGCATGCTGTTCGGAGAACTGCAACGCTCTGGCGAGACGCTCGCCAAGCGGATGGTGCAGACCTTGCTCCGTCAATACGAACAGCGCCTGCGCCGCCTGATGGAGGCAGGCAAGGCCCAAGGCGACCTGGATGCGGATCTGGACGTAGATGCCGCCGCCGTGTTGTTCATCGGCACGATCCAGGGACTGGTCATGCAGTCGCTGTTGGCCGGCAAGGTCAGTCGCATCCGTCGTGATGCGCCAGCCGTGTTTGCCATCTATCTCCGTGGCATCACGCACACCCGATGAAACGCCTTCCATCCTGCCGCCACGCAGTTGCCCGGTCGGCCGAGAGGCACACCACGGTCATGCGATCGCGTTGCGCCTCCAGCGCGAATCCGCGTCATTCAACACTCAGCCCGACCGCCCGGCGGAACGCACACGCACACCGCGACGACGGCGAAGGCTTGGGAGTTTCCGCGATCAAGTAAAGGCCATGAAGATGACCACTCATCCACAACGCAGCATCTGGCACTGGCTGATCTCCCCGCTCGCGATCGGCTTCGGCCTGCTCACTCTTCGGGAGGGCGGCGCCGTTCTGTTTGTCGACGGCGCGGCGCGCCAAGCCGCCGGCCACTATGTGCCTTTCGTGCTCTGGTTCAATTTTCTGGCCGGGCTCGCCTACATCGTCGCCGGCGTCGGCTTGTGGATGCGCCGGCGCTGGGCCGCGTGGTTGGCGATTGTCATCACGGTGGCGACCGCACTCGTGTTCCTGGCTTTCGGAGTGCATGTGGCTTTGGGTGGCGCCTGGGAGCGGCGCACGGTGGTCGCCATGACGCTGCGCACGTTGGTGTGGGCAGGCATAGCGGCCATAGCCTGGCGCCGGTCAGCGGCGAATGCGCCGGTCGCACGCGAGCACTGAGCACCTTTATCCAGCGGAAACCCATCGATGACAACTCCAAACCTCCTCTCCAGAAAAACCCGTTGGGTCGTGATCGCCGTCGTCGTGCTCGCTCTTGGCGGCGCACTGGCGTTCTGGCTGTCGCGCGACCATGGACAACAAGATGCATTGCGCCTCTACGGCAACGTCGACATCCGCGAGGTGCAACTGGCCTTCCGTCAGCCCGGGCGCGTGATGCAAATGGCTTTCGATGAGGGCGATGCCGTCAGCGCCGGCGCGCGCCTGGCGGCGCTCGATGCGCAACCCTATCGGGAGGCCCTTGCAGCCGCGCAAGCCCAGGTGCAGGTGGCCCAGGCCGAGCTGGCCAAGCTGCGCCGCGGCCTGCGGCCGCAGGAAATCATTCAGGCACAGGAAGCACTCAACCAGGCACAGGCGGTGGCGCGCCGGGCCGAGCGTGACTACGTGCGTCTGAGTAGATTGCTTCCTTCGAAAGCAAGCAGTCAGCAGGATGTGGACAATGCACGTGCTGCACGGGATCAGGCCATTGCCGGTGTCAAGGCGGCCAAAGCGGCTTTATCCCAGGCCAGGGAGGGATTCCGCAAAGAAGATATCGCTGCGGCTGAAGCTCGCCTTGCGGCCGCACAGGCTGCCGCAGCGCAAGCCACGACAGCTTTGGCGGACACCGAGTTGATGGCGCCCAGTAGCGGCACCGTCATCGCACGAGTGCGGGAGCCCGGCAGCATGGTCGCAAGCCAGAGCGCGGTCTACAGCCTGAGCCTGGACAAGCCGGTTTACGTGCGCGCCTACGTTGGCGAGCCGAATCTTGGTCGCATCGAGCCCGGCAAGCGGGTACGCGTGTACAGCGATTCTTCCGAGAAAGCCTATGGAGGCCAGATCGGCTTCATCTCGCCACGCGCCGAGTTCACGCCGAAGACGGTAGAGACCACCGACTTACGCACCGACCTGGTCTATCGCCTGCGAATAGTGATCGACGACGCCGACGCTAATGTCGGACTGCGCCAGGGGATGCCGGTGACCATCGAGGTCGACACCTCGCCGACCGACGACATCGATGCAGAGGGTTACTGATATGGCCGCCGGCACCACTACGGCAGCCGCGTCGCCCATAACAGATAGCGGTGCTGCCGTTGTTATCGATAGCGTGAATAAACATTTCGGCAGCGTACAGGCCCTGCGTGGCCTCAGCGCACGCATCCACTATGGGCGGCTGACCGGTCTGGTCGGCCCCGACGGCGCCGGCAAGACGACGCTGATGCGGATTCTGACCGGCCTCTTGGTGCCGAACGCCGGCCACGTCACCTTGGCCGGCTATGACGTGGTGAAGGACAACGACGCCATTCACGTCGCCAGCGGCTACATGCCGCAACGCTTTGGTCTGTACGAAGACCTGTCGGTGATGGAGAACATGCGCCTGTATGCGCAGTTGCGCGGCATGGATGCCGATCGCAACGCCGATCTGTTTGCCGAGCTGTTGGAGTTCACGCGGCTAGGCCCCTTTACCAAGCGCTTGGCCGGCAAGCTCTCCGGCGGCATGAAGCAGAAGCTGGGCCTTGCCTGTGCGCTGATGGCGCGGCCCAAGGTGCTGCTGCTGGACGAGCCCGGCGTGGGTGTCGACCCGGTCAGCCGCCAGGATTTGTGGCACATGGTGCAAGCGCTGACCGATGAGGGCATGGCCGTGGTCTGGTCCACCGCCTATCTCGACGAAGCCGAGCGCTGCGAGAGCGTGCTGCTGCTGAACCAAGGGCAGCTCCTGTTCGATGGCCCGCCGCAGGAGCTGACCGCACAGCTCGAAGGCCGCAGTTTCCGTCTGGAAGACGTCGGTGCCGAGCGCCGAGCGGTCCTGACCCAGGCACTCGACCTGCCCAGCGTGAGCGATGGCGTGATCCAGGGCGCCGGCGTGCGCGTGGTGTTGCGCGAGGGCGCTCAAGCGGAGCAGCTCCAGGCCCTGTCCGATCAGGCGCGAGTGGAGCTGGCGCAGGTGCCCGCGCGCTTCGAAGACGCCTTCATCGATCTGCTCGGTGGCGGCCCCGGCGGCACTTCGACGCTGGCCGAGCGTCTGCCGCCGGTTGAGCTGGGTTCCGACATTGCCGTGTCGTGCCGAAACCTCACCAAGCGCTTCGGCGAGTTCACCGCCACCGACAACGTCAGCTTCGAGGTGCAAAAGGGCGAAATCTTCGGCCTGCTCGGCCCTAACGGCGCCGGCAAGTCCACCACCTTCAAGATGTTGTGCGGCCTGTTGAAACCAACTGCTGGCGAAGCGCATGTGGTGGGCCATGATCTGCGCCGCGCCACCGGCGCAGCCAAGAGCCGGCTCGGCTACATGGCGCAGAAGTTTTCGCTCTACGGCCTGCTCTCGGTGCAGCAGAACCTGGAATTCTCGGCCGGCGTCTACGGACTGGAAGGCAACACCCGGCGCGAGCGCATTGCCGAGATGATCGAAACCTTCGATCTGGGCGACTGGCTGTCCGCCACGCCCGATTCCCTGCCGCTGGGCCACAAGCAGCGCCTGGCATTGGCTTGTTCGCTCATGCACCGGCCGCCCGTGCTGTTCCTGGATGAACCCACTTCGGGCGTGGACCCGATCACCCGGCGGGAATTCTGGACCCACATCAACGGACTGGCCCGCAAGGGCGTGACCATCATGGTCACCACCCACTTCATGGACGAGGCCGAATACTGCGACCGCGTGGCCATGCTCTCGCGTGCGCAACTGATCGCGCTGGATACGCCCGACGCGCTCAAACGTTCGGCGGTCAGCCCCGAACAACCCGACCCGACGATGGAGGACGCCTTCATTCACCTGGTGGAGTCGTCAGACCGCGAGCTGGAGGCCGCCACATGAACGGCGCCACAATGCACAAAGACGGAAGTGGCCCCCTGCAGACCGACTTGCGCCGTTTTGATTTACGGCGCTTGATCGCCCTGGTGACCAAGGAAAGCTACCAGGCGCTGCGCGACCCCTCGACGCTGCTGATCGCGTTCGTGCTGCCAGTGGTGTTGCTGCTGCTGTTCGCCTATGCGGTGTCGCTGGATGCGAAGGATGTCCGTGTCGGCGTGGTCCTGGAGTCGCCCGGCGCATCGGCACACTCGCTGGCCGCAGCGTTTTCGGGCACCCGCTTCCTGAATACGCACTTCGCCCATGACCGGCGCGAAGTGGCCGACCAACTGGTCTCAGGCGACCTGCGCGGCTACGTGGTCATCCCGCAGGATTTCGAGCAGCGTCTGGCCCAGCGTGGCAGCGAGCCGCTGGTGCAGATCGTCACCGATGGCTCCTACCCCAATACCGCCAACTACGTCGAGAACTACGCCCGTGGCGTGGTCCAGTCCTGGCGTGCCGGACTGGACGTCGGAGCACCAGCGCAGGCCGTCATGCTGGAACCGCGCTACTGGTTCAACCCCGAGCTGGAAAGCCGCCGCGCACTGATTCCCGGTGCCATCGCCATCGTCATGACCATCATCGGCACCATGCTGACTGCACTGGTGGTGGCGCGTGAATGGGAGCGCGGCACCATGGAGGCGGTGCTGTCCACGCCGGCCTCGGTGGCCGAAATCCTGATCGGCAAGCTGCTGCCGTACTTCGCGCTCGGCATGCTGTCCACGCTGGGTGCGGCGGCGCTGGCGGTGTTCGTGTTCGGGGTCCCGATGCGGGGCTCGCTGGCGGCGCTGCTGCTGCTGTCGGCGGTGTTCATGGTGCCGGCGCTGGGTCAAGGTCTGCTGATTTCCTCCTTGGCACGCAACCAGTTCCTGGCAGCGCAGATCGCGCTGTTCACGGGTTTTCTGCCGGCTTTCATGCTGTCGGGCTTTCTGTATGAGATCGACGCGATGCCCGCGCCGATCCGGGCCATCACCCGGCTGGTTCCGGCGCGTTACTTCGTCGATTCGCTGAAGACGGTGTTCCTGGCCGGCGACATCTGGGCCGTGTTCCTGCCCAACCTGGCGGCCATGGCGGCGATCGGGGTGCTGTTCTTCGTGATCGCCAAGCGCGCCACGCGCAAGAACCTGGAGTGAAGCGATGTTGACGTCCGCATTCTCGTTGACCCGCCTGCGCGCCCAGTTCATCAAGGAGGTGCTCAGCGTCCTGCGCGACCCGCGCAGCCGCATGGTGGTGTTCGTGCCGCCGATCCTGCAGTTGCTGGTGTTCGCCTTTGCCGCGACGCTGGAAGTGCGCAACGTCGATATCGCCGTCTACGACCAGGATACGGGGCGCTGGTCGCACGAGCTGGTACAGCGCCTGGACAGCGCCCGCTTCATCACCCACATCCGGCATGTCGACAGCCAGCAGCAACTGCACGAGCTGATCGACCGTGGCGAGGTGATCGCCGCGCTCGCCATCCCGGTGGATTTCTCGCGCTCCATCGCTGCCGGCGAAAGTGGCCGCGCGCAGGTACTGGTCGATGGCCGGCGCAGCAACTCCGGGCAGATCACCGTGGCCTATCTGTCCACCATCGCCGCCGATGTCGGCGCCGAGGTCGTGCCCGACGCCCAGGCACCAACGCCCGTGGTCGTGCGCCACTGGTTCAACCCGAATCTGGTCTACCGCTGGTTCATCGTGCCCGGGCTGACGGGCATCCTGGCGCTGTTCAGCTCGCTCTTGATCACCTCGTTGTCGATCGCGCGCGAGCGCGAGCTGGGCACCTTCGACCAGTTGCTGGTGTCGCCCACCTCGACGCCCGAGATCATCATCTCCAAGTCGCTGCCGGCACTCGCAATTGGCACCGGGCTGGGCCTGTTCATGATTAGCGCGGGCGTCTTCCTGTTCGGCATCCCGTTTACGGGCTCGTTTGCACTCCTGCTTGCCAGCCTGGTGCTGTTCATCGCCTCGGTGGTCGGCATCGGCCTGATGATTTCCGCGGTCAGCATGACGCAGCAGCAGGCCATCCTGGGGGCGTTCGCCGTCGGCGTGCCGGCGGTGCTGATGTCAGGCTTTGCGACGCCTGTGGAAAACATGCCTGTCGTCCTGCAATGGCTGGCTCAGGCCATTCCGCTGACCCACTTCCTCATCATCGTCGAAGGCAGCTTTCTCAAGGCCATGCCGCCCGGTGACATTCTCGCCAGCCTGTGGCCGCTGGCGGTCATCGCCCTGGCCACGCTGACGATGGCCACCGTATTCGTCCGAGGACGCCTGCAATGAAATCCAAGCCCCGCACTCCCTTTCTTCGCGCAACCGTCACCGGCCTGACCCCTGGGCGCGCGCGTCCGCTCGCGCTGGCCCTGTCCTGCGTGCTGCTGACTGCCTGCGCAAGCGTGGGCCCCGACTACCGCGAGCCGCCGCCGGTCGACGTCGGCAGCGGCTGGAGCTTGCCGTTGGCAAGCGAATCCCAGTCCGCAGACTTGAGCCAATGGTGGTCTGCACTGGACGATCCCATCCTCGATCGCCTGATGGCCACGGCGCTGGCACAGAACCTGGATCTGCGCCAGGCTGCGGCACGCATCGATGAGGCACGCGCCCTGCGCGATCGTGTGGCCGGCGAGGCATTGCCCACCGCCGCCGCTGGCGCGAGCGTCAACCGGCGCCGTCAAAGCGAGAACGGACCCCTGCCCGTAGGTTCGATCCCCGGCCTTGACGCCACGCAGACCATCTACGACGCGGGCTTCGACGCGGCCTGGGAGGCCGACTTGTTCGGGGCCAAGCGGCGGGCGCTGGAAGGCGCCAGCGCCCGCCTGCAGGCGACCGAAGCCGAGGCGCAGGGCGTACGCATGCGCATCGTGGCCGAGGTCGCGCGCACCTGGTTCACCGCCGTCGGCGCCCGCTACGAGTTGCACGCACAACAGGCCACACTGGATACGCTGCAGCAGACCTTGGAATTGGTGCGCCTGCGGCATGCGCTGGGCGACGCGTCGGCCGCCGACGTGGAGGCGGCGTACGCCCAATGGACAGCAGTCAACGCGCTCATCCCGGATATCCAGGCGCGTCAGCGCGCCGCGATACTCAGCCTGGGCGTGCTGCTGGGCGCGCCGCCGGAGCGGGAGCTGGCACTGCTGGATGGCCCCTTGACGCCGAGCACGCTGCGGGCGCTGCCGGTGGGCGAGCGCGCAGAGATGCTGCGTCGGCGCCCGGACGTGCTGGCTGCGGAACGTCGCCTGGCAGCGAGTTCCGCCGACATCGGCGTGGCCACGGCCGAGTTGTTCCCCAAACTCTCCATCGGTGTCGGCGGCGGGTTCCAAGCGCTCAGTACGGGCGATTGGTTCGATGCATCCAGCTCGCGTTTTTCCATCCTGCCGCTGATTTCCTGGCGCCTGTTCGACGGTGGCCGTGTGCGAGCCGAAATTCGGGCACGCGAGGCGGCCGAGCGACAGGCCGCGCTGGCCTATGAGCAGGCCGTGCTGGCGGCGCTGGGCGATGCCGAGCGCGCGCTTGGCGACTACCACGGCGGGCTGGACACACTGGAGCGCCGCGGTATGGCACTGGATGCCGCGCGCACCAGCTACGGCCACGCCAAGGCGCGCTACGCGGCGGGCGACATCGCGCTGGTCGAACTGCTGGCCGCCCAGCGCAGCCTGCACGAGGCCGAAACCGCAGCCGCGCGGGCACATACCAACGCCGCCGTGCAATTGGTGGCGCTGTACAAGGCCCTTGGTGGCGGCTGGGACGTATCGACGACGGCATCGACCGCAACCCATCCGCTGCGGGGCGCTGCCGCCCCCGTCGCGTTTTCAAGCCGCTGACTCAACACAAGGGGGCCGTCATGCAAATCAACGTTGGAAATCTCGACCGCATTGTGCGCATCGTCATCGGACTGATTTTGCTCAGTCTCCCATTGTGGCTGGACTCATCCTGGCGTTGGCTGGGACTCATTGGAATCATGCCACTCCTCACCGGCCTGGCAGGCCGCTGTCCTGGCTATCGCCTGCTCGGCCTCAGCACTTGCCCGATGCGAAAACCCGAGTGAACGCCCTATGAAACTCAGTTTTTTGGGCGCAGCCCGAGAAGTCACCGGATCGTGCTTTCTGGTCGAAGCGGCTAATGTCCGCTTCCTGGTCGATTGCGGCATGGTTCAAGGTGGGCGTATAGCAGCAGCACGCAACCACGAGCCGTTCGCGTTCGACCCGGCGTCCATTGACTTCGTCCTGCTGACCCACGCCCACATCGACCACAGCGGGCTATTGCCCAAACTCACGCGCGCCGGGTTCAAGGGGTCCATCTACGCCACGCCAGCGACGGTTGATCTGCTCGGGGTGATGCTGCCCGATAGCGCTCACATCCAGGAAAGCGATGCCAAGCGGGTTGCCAAGCGGCTCAAAGAAAAGACCGTGCCGCCACCCCTGTATACCCTACAGGATGCACACGAATGCCTGCAGCAAGTACGAGGTATCGAATACGACCGGGAGTTCGCACCCCGCGTCGGGGTGCGCGCCCGCTTTCGTGATGCCGGACACATCCTTGGTTCGGCCATCGTGGAAGTTTGGATTACCGAGTACGGTTACCCCACGAAGATCGTGTTCAGCGGCGATCTGGGTCAGCCGGGACGCCCCATCCTGCGCGACCCGACACCCATTGAGGAAGCCGACATCCTCGTCATCGAGTCCACCTACGGTGACCGCCGGCACAAGGATTTTTCGGCGACCGAAGCGGACATGATCGGCATCGTCGAGAAAACCCTGTTCGAGCGCGGCGGCAATGTCATCGTTCCGGCCTTTGCGGTCGGCCGAACCCAGGAGGTGCTCTACCACCTACATCGTCTCACCTGCGAAGGGCGTCTGCAGCGTCCAATGGTGTTTGTCGATTCGCCGATGGCCACCGAGGCCACACGCATCACGCGTGAACATCTCGAATTGTTCGACGAACAGGCGAAGCGGTTGGCCGGATGGCACGCGCGCGGCGAGAACCTCCCGTACCTGGATTTCACAGCGAGCGCTGAGGAGTCCATGGCGCTGAACCGGATTCGCTCCGGGGCCATCATTATTTCTGCCAGCGGCATGTGCGATGCGGGACGTATCCGGCACCACCTGCGCCACAACTTGCCACGCCGCGAATGCAGCATCTTGTTTCCCGGTTTCCAGGCGCAGGGGACGCTTGGCCGGCGCCTGATCGAGGGGGCCGAACGTGTACGCATCTTCGGTGAGGACATCCCGGTACATGCGGCGATCCACAGCGTGGACGGCCTCTCGGCGCATGCCGACCAGAAGGCGCTGCTGGATTGGGCCCGTGCTTTCATTCAAGCACCGGCGCAAACCTTCGTGGTGCATGGGGAATCGTCGGCCGCGCAAACCTTCGCTGACCTCTTGCAGCAGCAACTCGGCTGGCAGGTCACGGTGCCCGAGTATGGCCATGCGCTGCGCTGGCCGGACTTTCTGGCGCACGAGTGATGAAGCCCGCAGAAGATCTCGATGAACGCCTGCGCGCCATCCGCGAGTCGCCAACGTACCGGCTTGCGTACGAAGACATCGAGCTGCTTGGCCAGGACGAACTGCGGCCGCTGCGACTACAGCTCGAACTGCTCAAGCCCGAGCGCATCCTGCACGAGCAAGGCATTCGCTCGACGGTAGTGGTCTTCGGCAGCGCACGCGTGAGCGATGCCGAGACGGCAGAAGCCCGTCTTGGCGTTCTGGAGCGTCAGGCGCTCGTCACTCCGGAGGATGTCGGGCTGCGGCAAGAGCTTGCGCGGGCCAATCGCCGGGTCGAACAGGCACGTCACTACGAGCAAGCGAGGCGTTTCTCGGGCCTTATTTCGGCGCGTTTCCAGCAGCAAAACCGCCGTGATTTCGTCGTCGTCACCGGGGGTGGGCCCGGCATCATGGAGGCCGCCAACCGCGGTGCTTTCGAGGTCGGCGCACGTTCGATTGGCCTCAACATCACGCTGCCCCACGAACAGGCACCCAACCCCTACATGTGCCCGGATTTGGCGTTCCGATTCCACTATTTCGCCCTGCGCAAGATGCACTTCTTGTTGCACGCCAAGGGCTTGGTGGCCTTCCCCGGTGGCTATGGAACGCTTGATGAGCTGTTCGAGGTGCTCACCTTGATCCAGTCCGGAAAGATGCAGCGGATTCCGGTGGTGCTGGTCGGCCGTGCATTCTGGCGTCGCGTAGTTGATTTCGATCTTCTGCTCGACGAAGGCTATATCTCTCCATCCGATCTCGACTTGTTCACCTGCGTAGACGAAGCCGAGGAAATCGTTAGTGCCCTCGAACGCTTTTACGTCAACAGGGCAGCAGGCGATGGGGCGACATGATCGGCATCGACGGGTATTGCCGGAGCCTGCGCGGCACCAAGGTGCAGCAGTCGATGCAGTTCGCCACCTTGTTGATTGCCTGTGCATTGTTCAGCCCGATTTCTGCTTTCGGTTCCGACTTCTCGCTCTCTGCAGATCCTCCCTCCTGCTCGCCAGAGCACTCCCTGCGCTGGCGGGGTGGCACCCTGCGCCTGGAGAACGATCTATTCACCGGCTCCGACCGCAACTACACCAACGGTGTCGCGCTAACAGCAGTCTCACGTGATCTGCAAGGCGAGCTCCGTCCCGAGTGCCTGCCACAGCCGATTGGTTTGTACGCCCGCTTCATCGGCTGGGCTGATCCCGGGTTCTGGCGCGATTCCGGCGCCCAGACATCGTCGCAAAACCTCGTCGTGCGCTTTGGCCAGTCCATGTACACGCCCGAGAACAAGACGCGCACCGACGTGATTCCAGATGACCGACCGTACGCTGGTTTGCTCTACCTGGGTTTGGCGTGGAATCGCCGCATCCACCCACAAGCCGCCAGCTACGAAATGCTTGACGTGCGTGAGCTGACCCTGGGCGTGATCGGCCCCTGGTCGCTGGCCGAGCAATCTCAGGATCTGGTGCATCGGACACGCGGCATTGAGCGATTTCGCGGCTGGGACAACCAGTTGCGCAACGAGCCGGCGTTTCAGATGGCCATGGAGCGCAAGTTCAAGCCGTACACGGAGGGTGCGGTCCGCCCTGGATGGGGCAGCGACGTGATCGGCAGCTATGCCCTGCGGGTCGGAAACATCGAAACCGCCGCCAGTACCGGCGTGGAGTTTCGCGCGGGCTGGAACATACCGAACGACTTCGGCAGCTATCCGATCCGCCCTGGCGCAGAGAACCGCCCGCCCTCTGGTGTTGCCGATCTGCGCACGACAACGCCGCAGTCGGTCCTGGCGCCCAAACCTGGGGCACATGTCTTCCTGAATCTGGAGGGTAAAGCCGTCGCCTGGGACTTCTCACTCGACGGAAACATGTTCCGGCATAGCCATCACGTCAGCCGGCGGCCTTGGATCGCGCAAGCAGCTCTCGGCATCAGTAGCCAATGGATCGTTGCTGGACGTGGCGTACGGCTCGCCGTGATGCGCGTTTGGAGAACCCGCGAGTTCGACCAGCAGGCGGGCCATCACGCATTCGGATCGATCGCGCTGAGTCTGGAATTTTGAGGACACCTGCAACCAATCGTTAGACCCAAAGCATTCGTCACAACATCAATGGAGAAATTCGTGAACCAGCCCTTGAAACCCAGATCGTTTTTCACCGTCCCGCTGTCCGTGCTCTTGGCAACCTTCGCCACGGCACTCGGTGCGCAGTCCGTAGAGGCGGCAAAGCCAATGGCGCTTCGTACCATAATGGAAAGACTCGGTCGCGACATGCAAGCCGTCACGGGCGCGATCTCCAAAGAAGACTGGCCGCTGGTCGCCGAGCTAGCACCACGAATCGCCAAGCATGCCGAGCCGCCCATGTCGGAAAAGATGCGCATCCTTGCTTGGCTTGGGGCAGACGCTGGAAAGTTTCGGGGTCTTGATGGACAGGTCCATGACGCCGCGACCGCCATGGGCGAGGCTGCACAGCGGAATGACGGCCAAGCAGTCATCGCGGCTTTCTCCAAGACCCAGCAAAGCTGCCTAGCCTGCCACCAGAGTTACCGTCGCTCGTTCGTGGAAAAGTTCTATGGAAGCCGCTAGCAAGGGATGGCTACACCTGTTGACGGAAGACTAGCTTCTGTCCAATCAATATACCTCGACGCGTTTCAGGTTCCCAGGAAGCCACCCGTGCAGCGATCACGGGTTCCTGCTTCACCCGCGGCAGCACTCGTTGGATCTGACGTTCATGACTCCCGTATGCATGTGGGTCACCAGCACCAGCGGATAACGCAGCACCTCGTCCAGTGAGATACGTTTGTGCTTGAGCAGCGTGCGTATTCCGACCCATCGTGACCGCTCATTCCGAGAAGGGTGTGACCGGTGATTCCGAGGCCGTGACCGGCGATTCCGATTTGATCGTGACCGATTTTCGCGATCGTCGGAATCACCGGTCACGTTGTCGGAATCGTCGGTCACGATCAAATCGGAACGGCCTGTGCGGCCAGCGTGGCAACCATCCTTGTCACGGCTACCCTCGCGCGCTTTGCGCGGAGCGAGAGGATGCCGGCGGAGCGGATTGCCATGCACAAGATCAAGGAGCTGTTACGGCTCAAGTACGACTGCGCGCTCTCGCATGAGCGCATCGCGCGCGCGCTGTCGATCTCCAAGGGGGTCGTCGCCAAGTACGTGAAGGCGGCCGAGGCCAGCGGCGCGAACTGGACCGAACTGGCGGCGGCCGACGAGGCGCGCCTGCGCGCGCTGCTGGGCGCGAGCCCGCGCCCGCGCGGAGCGGCGGTAGGTTACGTGACGCCGGACCTGGCGGCCGTGCATCAAGGCCTCAAGCGCAAGAACGTCACCCTCGCGCTGCTGTGGGAGGAGTACGTCCATGCGGCCGCCGGGCCCACCTACCAGTATTCGCGCTTCTGCGACCTGTACCGGGACTTCGCCAAGGGGCTCAAGCGCTCGATGCGGCAGGTGCATCGTGCCGGCGAGAAGCTCTTCATCGACTACGCGGGCGACACGGTGCCGATCATCGACGCCGAGACCGGCGAGATCTCGCGGGCGCAGATCTTCGTGGCGGTGCTCGGGGCCTCGAACTACACCTTCGCCTGCGCCACGGCCACGCAGTCTCAGGCCGACTGGCTGGGGGCGCTGGGGCGGGCGCTGCGTTTCATCGGCGGCGTGCCCGAGCTGATCGTCCCCGACAACACCCGCTCCCTGGTGGGCGAGCCGGACCGGTACGTGCCGCAGTTGCAGCGCACCACCGCCGAGTTCGCCCAGCACTACGGCGTGGCGATCCTGCCCGCACGCCCGTACAGGCCGCAGGACAAGAGCAAGGTGGAGGTGGGCGTGCAGATCGTGCAGCGCTGGATCCTGGCGCGCCTGCGGCACCGGCGCTTCTTCTCGCTGGCCGAGCTCGAGGTGGCCATCGCCGCGTTGCTCGAGGCGCTCAACGCGCGTCCCTTCCAGCGCCTGCCGGGCAACCGCCGCGCCGCCTTCGAGACGCTCGACCAGCCGGCGCTGCGCGCGCTGCCCGCCACGCCGTTCCAGTTCGCCCAGTGGAAGAAGGCCAAGCCCAACATCGACTACCACGTCGAGTTCGACGGTCACTACTACAGCGTGCCCCACGCGCTGGTCGGGCAGGTGCTGGAGCTTCGCATCACGCCTTCGAGCATCGAGTGCTTCGCCGGCGGACGCCGCGTGGCGGTGCATGCCCGCAGCCACCGGCGCGGCGTCTTCACCACGCTCACCGAGCACATGCCCGCCTCGCACCAGGCCCACCGGGAGTGGTCGCCTAGCAAGCTCATCGCCTGGGGCACCACGGTGGGGCCGCACACCGCGCGCGTGGTCGCCTTCCAGCTCGAGCGCATGCCGCATCCCGAACAGGGCTACCGCGCCTGCCTGGGGTTGATGCGTCTGGCCCGCCAGTACGGCAAGGCACGGCTCGAGGCCGCTGCCGGCCGCGCCGTCGCGCTCGGGGCGATGCGCTACAAGAACCTCGCCTCGATGCTCAAGACCGGGCTCGATCGCGCCCCGCTGCCGGCGAGTGCGCACCAACAGGCCGAGCTCGCCCTACCCGATGCGCACGCCAACCTGCGCGGCGCGCACTACTACCACTGATCCGCACTGCCGTTACGCCGTAACGGCTACCCACCACCACCGGAGAAACCCCGATGCTCACCCACCCCAGCCTCGACCAACTGCGTGCCCTGCGCCTGGAGGGCATGGCACGCGCCCTCGAAGAACAGCACGCCCACCCCGCCATCGAAGCGCTCACCTTCGATGAGCGTCTGGCCCAACTCATCGATCGCGAGGTGCTGCTGCGTGACGGCAAGCGCATCGAGCGCCTGCTCAAGGCCGCCCGCATCAAGCTCGGCGGCGCCTGTCTGGAGGATGTCGACTACCGCGCCGGGCGCGGTCTGGAGCGCAGCCAGTTCGCCGCGCTGGGCACCTGTCACTGGATCCGCCACGCGCAGAACTGCCTGATCACGGGTCCCACCGGCAGCGGCAAGACCTGGCTCGCCTGCGCGCTCGCCAACGCCGCCTGCCGCCAGGGGCTCTCTGCCTACTACGTGCGCCTGCCGCGCCTATTCGAGGAGCTGCGCATCGCGCACGCCGACGGCAGCTTCAGTCGGCGGCTGATGCAGCTGGCCCGGCTCGACCTCATCGTCATCGACGACTGGGGCCTGGCGGCGCCTTCGGCGCAGGAGCGCAGCGACCTGCTCGAACTCCTCGACGACCGGGTCGGCAGCCGCTCGACGGTGATCACCAGCCAGTTGCCGATCGAGCACTGGCACGCCTACCTGGGCGATCCCACCTTCGCCGATGCGATCCTCGATCGCATCGTGCATGCCGCGCACAAGCTCGCCCTCAAAGGCGAGTCGATGCGAAAGAAGGCAACGGCATGAGGCCGCGCGTGCTGTACGGCTTACCCACAGGCGGCCGCCCGCCAGCGTATGAGGCGCGCTGGCGGCCACCTGTGGATAAGCCTATGCCATGCCCCGAGATGACCGTGATCGTGACCGACGCGGTTAAACTCTGAACCCCACGCTGGCGCGCACAGAACACCGGTCACGTTCGTCGGTACGGGCGGTCACGATCGTCGGAATGCGCAAGCAGCGGATGCCATGCCGGCGCCGCGACCATGAGGGGGGGCGCTCCAAAGCGCCTTAGCCACGATGTCGTCACCCACTTCACCAGACTGGGCCCTAGGTCATACAGATCGCCATGCAGCCCCTTGATTTGCTGCGACAGTGACACCTCGAACAGGCGCAACTCGACGTCGGGCTCCTCCTGCCAGCTTAACGCCAGCAAGGTCGGCAAGCGCGACGGGGTGATGCCATCGGACAGCGTAATGCGTTGCTGACCGTGAAAGCCGCTGGCCGCTCCCCTCACGCTGTCGCGGGCTTGCTGCAAGGCAGTGAAGAGGCGCGGCACATGTTACAGGAATTGCTTGTCCGCCCGCGTCAACCGCTTGCTGCGACTGCTCCGGCCGCAGTGCTTCAGCAGCGCGGTTACAGGTGGCGATCTCGAATTCGCCGAACATGCCCATCGACAGTTCATCCGGCGCGATGCCCGCTGGCGCGAACTTCAGACGCTGCGCCGCCGCCCGTGTCGACAGACCAAATCGCTCGCCCTCGGGGAGTGACGTAAGACGCCGCGACTGTCTTCCTCGGGTCGCTGCGGCCACAGAAGATAGCCGAGGCGCGCTGGCGCGAGTGCTCTAGCTAGCCATCCGCCATGACCGCCGCCCGCGTTCAAGCAGCGTTGCAATAACTCCGGACACCATTGCCCGCGTGCTGTGAGCCGGCGACGGCAGCCGCTGCAAGACATGCCGGCCTCTTCTCCGCACGCATGCGGCTCCCTACGATCATAAGGACTGGTCACGTCACGAGGGACTGCGCATGAACTTACGTCATCTTCGCTGTTTCATTGCTGTAGCCGAGGAACTGCACTTCGGTCGAGCCGCTAGGCGGCTGCATATAGAACAATCTCCCCTATCACGCACGATCCGCAAGTTGGAGACAACTCTAGGCGTGACGTTGCTCAGTCGCACGCCGCGGGGCGCAACCCTGACTTGGGCAGGGCGAGTCTTCCTCGACGACGCCCGCCGCATCATGTTGAGCGTTGAGCAGGCAGTGGCCAGCGCGAAGGCTGCTGCCTCCGGTTCTCAGGGCATTTTGCGAATCGCGCTGTCGAGAGACATAGGACGGGCGAGGCTATCAGCACTGCTTGCACTGTGCCGCGAAGAGTCGCCGCAGGTAAACATCCGGCTCTCCGAAGTACCGCTGACCGAACTCGTGCAGGGGCTGAACGCAAATCTGTTCGACGCCGGCTTTGCAATGGTCAATGAAGTGGAGGACGGGATCATTGCTGAGCCGCTGTGGGCCGACCCCTTGGTAGTGATCCTGCCCGCACGGCACCCGCTTGTAGCCTTCAAGGAAGTGCCGTTGCAGGAAGTGGTGAGCTATCCGCTGGTACTTTGTGATCCACGGGCATGCCAAGGTTGCGGTCGGCAGAGCGAACGACTGTTCCGCTCTGTCGATGTCCAACCGATCGTGGCTGAGTATGCCGCTTCTCACGGGCTGATGCTGACGTTGGTGGCCGCAGGGTACGGGCTAAGTTTTTCCACTGCCGCGCACTTGGCAACTTGCCAGCCGGCGGATGTTGTTGTCCGCCCGTTGGCCGGTCAGAGCGCATCGATAACCACCTATCTGCTACGAACCGAGGGTGGCATGACGGAGCCGTTGCAGCGGTTCATCGAACGCGCCGAACGTGTATGTCATCAGGACGCAAGCACATCACGCGCGATCTGACGCAGATCTATCGAAAGGTGCGCGGCTAGTTTTCTCGGATTGCGCGATTCATCTTTGGTCTTGCGGCTGACCCGATCCGCATGGCTCATGCGCTGTACTAATTCCAGTTTCGACGCAATTGCTGCGCCCTTCCGTACTCCGGCACTCGCCTGCGGGCTCGCCGCCGCGGTCATTTCACTGACGCGGAACGCATGAGCTTTTGCTGGTTGCAAACCGGCTCATCCTGTTGACGTATTGGCACTTTACGCCGTTGGAATTCCTACGGAAAACTTTGGCCAGGTTTCGGGTAAAGCGCGGCACCCATGCTTGACTCCAGGGGAGCGCGACCACCAAGCCGCGTGCCGGTCCAAAGGCAAAGCGCCCGCATCATGGTTGAGGAGTTTCAAGCGTAGCAAGATGTAGTTCGCCCTTAGCCGGCCGTCAGCGCCGATGCAACGCTTCCTTCCACGATCCCGGCCGGTCCTGCGCTTCATCCGGATTTCTGGGCAATCGCCTCGCCCACTTGGGCGGTGCGCGTCTGCCAGAGTTCGATCCGACGATGGGACGCACGCGACATGGAGAAATCGAGTTGCCTTGCCTTTGGCGCCAGGATCTACTACCGCCCGATCGAGGCGGCCGTCCGTTGGGCGGGACTGTTGCGCTTTGAGCCGCGGATTCTGGAAACGCTCGGGCCACGTGCCATGCCTGAGCCGAACGACTTTCCGCGCTGGCCCTTGCTGCGCCTTTTCTCCGAGCGCATCTTCGACGCATTGGCACACGATGAGCTTTCTTACGGCAAGGCAGGCATGGCGCAGGAACCTCAGCGCCCCGCACTCGACGATCCTGCGTTGATCGTGCGCCACGTCGACCTGAAGGCGTGGATGTCGCATTACTACCCCGGTGAGCGGCCTCCATTCCTGTTCGACGGCATCGAGCGCGAACTGCATCCTTCGGTGAGCGTCGCCATGCTGAACGTGTTGCTGGCCGATCGCGAGGCCGCCAAGCTGCAGCTTGCCGAACTCGCACAACTACATGCGGCGCTGAAGGCACAGCACGAAGCGTTGGCGAAGGAGCATGCCAGTAGCATTCGTGAGGGCGATGCGAGTGAACCGGGCCTGCGCAGCGAATCGACTTACCTGAACATCATTGGCGGCCTGCTGACATTGCTGTTGGGCAAGTCCCCCGCGGGCTCTGCCTACTCGTCCTTCCGCAACATGGATGCGGTGATCAGTGCGCTACTGGCCCACCATGAAGGGCGGCCCGGCATCAGCGAGCGAACGCTGTGGAGCAAGCTGGCACAGGCGCGTCGCCACCTGGAGGCATCGCGCTGAGCCTGTAACAGCAGACTGCAATTGCAGTTGCGTGTTCTGCAGTTGCAGTGAATCTCGCAGCAGCAGCATATGGAATGCGAGGCACTTTCTGAACAACGCCATCGAGCGTCAAGGAGTGCCTCTCATGTCTTCGCAGACCATCGCGCCGGCCTTGCCGCCCGAGCACCGCATCCTGCGCCGCGCCGAGGTCGAAGCCAAGACCGGCTTCAAGCGCGCGCACATCTACAGCCTGATGAAGGAAGGCAAGTTCCCCAAGGCGCTGCGCCTGGGCGTGCGCGCGGTGGGCTGGGACTCGGTGGAGATCGAACAGTGGATCGCCGATCGCCTCAAAGAACGCGCCTGACGCTTCTTCTCGGTTCATGCCATTCGACGAGGAGAAGCTCATGCAGGTGGTGTCCATCATTTCGACCAAGGGCGGCGTGGGCAAGACCACGACGGCGGCCAACCTGGGCGGCTTCATCGCCGATGCCGGGCTGCGCGTGCTGCTGCTGGATCTGGACGTGCAGCCCACGCTGTCGAGCTACTTCACGCTGGACGTGCGCGCGCCCGGCGGCATCTACGAGATGCTGGCCTTCAACGAGCGGCGCATCGAGCAACTGGTGTCGCGCACCGCGATCGCGGGCCTGGACCTGGTGCTCTCCAACGACGACCGCGGCGAACTGAACACGCTGCTGCTGCACGCTCCGGATGGGCGCCTGCGACTGCGCCATCTGCTTCCCGTCTTCCGCACGCACTATGACTTGCTGTTGATCGACACGCAGGGCGCGCGCAGCGTGCTGCTGGAGATGGCGGTGCTGGCGTCCGACCTGGCGCTGTCACCGGTGACGCCGGAGATTCTGGCCGCGCGCGAACTGCGCCGCGGCACACTGCAACTGATCGAGGACATCGCGCCGTATCGCCACCTGGGCATCGAGCCGCCGCCGCTGCGCCTGCTCATCAACCGTGTGCATCCGGTGTCGTCGAACGCGCGGCTGGTCCAGCAGGCGCTGCGACAGGTGTTCCAGGAACAGGCCGGCATGCAGGTGCTGGACACCGACGTGCCGGCCATCGAAGCCTATCCACGCGCTGCAACACGAGGATTGCCGGTGCATCGGGTGGAGTACCGGCGGCCAGCTGGGCGCACGGCGCCCGCGGCGCTGGACACCATGCGCACGCTGGCCGGCGAGCTGTTCCCCGCGTGGCGGGGGCGCTTCGCGCTGGTCACCGGCCGGGCCGATGCGGGAGGGGCCAGCCATGGCGAGCGCACATGAACTGGCGCGCGGCCGTGAACGGCTGCGCGCGCTGATCGAGTTCGCGCTGGGCGAAGGCTGGCGCGTGGTGCGCACGTCCGGCGGGCACCTGAAATTCACGAAACCAGGCTGCGCGTCGATCTACACCAGTTCGACTGCGAGCGACCACCGTGCCGACCGCAATGCCCGCGCGCAACTTCGCCGCGCCGACCGGCAGGCGCAGGAGAACGGCCGTGGCTGAGCTGACGCCGCAGGACATGGCTGCCAAGCTGCTGGCCACCGGCTTCGAGCGCAGCGGCCCTTCGGCCGCGACCTTGAGCGACCCCATCGCCGACACGCCGATGGTGGTGACGCTGGACCAGTTGCGGCCCTACGACCACGACCCGCGCGTGACGCGCAACCCGGCCTATGCGGAGATCAAGGCGTCCATCCGCGAACGCGGGCTGGACGCGCCCCCCGCGATCACGCGCAGGCCGGGCGAGGCGCACTACATCATTCGCAACGGCGGCAACACGCGGCTGGCGATCCTGCGCGAGTTGTGGAGCGAGACCAAGGAGGAACGCTTCTTCCGCATTGCGTGCCTGTTCCGCCCGTGGCCGGCGCGCGGCGAAATCGTGGCGCTGACCGGGCATCTGGCCGAGAACGAGCTGCGCGGCGGGCTGACCTTCATCGAGCGGGCCTTGGGCATCGAGAAGGCGCGCGAGTTCTACGAGCAGGAAAGCGGCCAGGCGCTGTCGCAGAGCGAACTCGCGCGGCGGCTGACTGCCGACGGCTATCCGGTGCCGCAGTCACACATCAGCCGCATGAACGATGCGGTGCGCTATCTGCTGCCGGCGATCCCGACGCTGTTGTACGGCGGATTGGGCCGGCATCAGGTGGACCGGCTCGCGGTGCTGCGCAAGGCGTGCGAGCGCACCTGGGAGCGGCGTGCGCTGGGCCGCACCGTGACCGTGGACTTCGCCACCTTGTTTCAGGACGTGCTGACGCAGTTCGACACACTGCCGGACGACTTCTCGCCGCAGCGGGTGCAGGACGAGCTGGTGGGCCAGATGGCCGAGTTGCTGGAGGCGGACTACGACACGCTGGCGCTGGAGATCAACGACAGCGAAAGCCGCCAGCGTGCGCTGACCAGCGAACCGGCGGCGCCGACGCCACCGGCAGCGCCTGTCGTGCCTGCTGCTCCTCCCCCGCCGGTCTCCGCGCCTCAGCAGCCACCCGCATCGTCTGTGCCGCGCGACACCACGCCGGTCGCGCCTTCGGCGCCAGCAGCGACACCGCCTGCATCGCCCGAAGCGCCGGAGGACCAGCACGGGCAACGCGACGAGCGCCTGCAAGGGCACATCGTGACACCGGCACCGACCACCGAGCGCCTGCAGTCCATCCAGCGGATGGTCGCGGACCAGCTCGGCGACAAGCTGCCCGACTTCGAGGCCGATGCGCTGCGTGCGATCCCCGTGCAGGTCGGCGGGCTCTATCCCATCTCGGACGTCTGGTACGTCGAGCCGGGGCTGGACGTGCCGGATCGCCTGCGCGTGCACATCGCGCAGTTCGCGCGCGAGATCGGCGAGGAAGCGGCGGTCGCCGACCACATTGAGGCCAGCGTCGGCGGCATCGGCTTCGTCTGCGCGGCGCCGGTTGTGGGCCAGGCGAAGGCGCTGCCGGCGTTCGCGCGGGCGGTGCTGACCCTGCTGCATGTGCTGAGTGCGGCTCCGCCCTCCGCGAGCGGATTGGACCGCGCGCGGCTGGCCGACGAGCTGGCGGCGCTGCTGCATGGCCACGGCGGCTCGGCCACACGCCTGAGCGATGCTGCGCTGGTGAAGCTGTTCCGTCTGCTGCGCCTGGCGCGCCGGCTGCTGGATCTGGAAGCCGGCGTAGCGAGCCAGGATTCCTGAGCGCAGGAGGCTCCCGTATGTCGGCACCGCACCCGCTCAACCAGGCCGTGATCGCCCAGGCCCTGCATGACCTGCGCAACGGCCAGTTGCGCCGCTGCAAGGCCATGGGCTTCGGTGAGGAGGAGCTGGATGCGCTGAAGCACCCAGAACTCGTGAGTATGCTGGTGAATGCCACGGTGTCGTGGTGTTCGGTGTCGGTGAACCGGGAAGTGTTGAAGCGGCTGCTGAGCCAGGTGCACGACGTGGAGCGGGAGATCGCCACGGTGGACCGCATGCTGCGCCTGGGGGCGAGCACGGAGATGGTCAGCAAGTTCTACGGCCTCACGCATCAGGAAGTGGCGCTGCGCCGCGACATCCTCGGGCTGCCCAAGCGTAAGGGTCGGCATCCGGTGCTCGACGAGGCGCAGGACGTGGTCCTGTGGGAACGCTGGAAGGCCGGCATCACGGAGCGGCACATCGCACTGAACGACGACATGGCGATGCTGGCGCTGACCATGGACCTGGCCGAGGCCATGACCCTGCCCATGTCGGTGATCTGGTCGGCGATACGGAACTGGGTCGACCAGGGGCTGGTGTAGGTCATGACGACGGGCGACGCTCCACGGCGTGATGGCCCGGTTGCGCTGTCGGCGTTGTTCGACGAGGCGCTGCGGCACCTTGAGCCGAAGGAACCGGCGCAGGGCACGGCGCCGAGCCAGGACGGCTTTCTCTACAGCGGCAACCGGCACGAGAGCGTGCCGCGCGCGTTGTTCCTCGACCGGCGCCTGACGCCGCTGGAGCGCAATGCCTGGCAGGTGTTCCGCCTGCAGCTCAACGACGACGGCGTGACCGCCTTTCCCACCTACGACCAGCTCCGCCCATATCTGGCGTCCATGCCCTGTGCGGCGCAAGCCTCGCACGAGACCGTGGCGCGCGCCTTGACGCTGCTGCGGCTGACGCGCTGGCTCAGCCTGGTGCGGCGGCGGCGCGATCCCAAGACCGGCCGTATCCAAGGCAACCTCTACGTGCTGCACGACGAACCGCTGTCACCCTTCGAGGCGATGCAGCTCGACCCGGACTACCTGGGCCTGGTGAGCCAGGCGCTCACGCACGCGGCGAAGGCGGTGCAGGTCGTGGGCATGAACACGCTGCGGGAGATCGCCGAAGACCCGCTGCTCAGCGGGCGCACGCTGCCGACCCGTCTGCAAGTGCTGGCGCAGCGCATGGCGCGGCATGGCTGGACGACGCCAGGTTATCCACAGGAGGGTGCGGACCACGAATCCGAAGAAGGCCAGGAAGCCCTTCTTCGGAATGCTGCGCGCCCGTCTTCGGAATCCGAAGCAGGGCCGAAACCCGCGCCGGACGGCTCTCTTCGGATTCCGAAGGAGGACCGTACAGTACGTAATGATCGTATAAATGAAGTACGTACAGTACCGCGCGCGAGGGCCTTGCAGAACCTGCGGCTGCCCGAGCGCTTCTTGCACTTGAAGGACGAACAGCAGGCCGGCGCGCTGGTGGCGCTGCAGCAGGTGGACGAGGCGCAGCGGCAGGCCGTGCTCGACGAATGGGCGGCACGCTGCCGCAACAGCGCGGTGCGCAACCCGGCCGGCTATCTGTTCGGCATCATCCAGAAGGCCATCCGCGGAGAGTTCAAGGCCTGGGCAGGAGAAAGTGCATCGGCGCCGCCAGCGCCCCCGCCACCTGCGCCATCGTCACCGCCGGCATCCCGTGCGACTGACCCCGAGGTGGCACGTGCCTACCTGGCACAGCTCCGAGAAGCCTTGCGTGATCGCTGATGTTGACTATCCCCTGGGAATAGCTGGAACAGACACCCTTCCGCCGTGCTCGATTGCTGCCCACCGAACGACAGGCGAAACTGTCGCCTGTGAATCAGACGAGGACAGCCACGCACGAGCCCGGCCGACGATGGACATGACGACTTCCCCCGCCACAAACGCACTGCAATCACTACAGCGAGACGTTCAGCGCTTGCTGGGCAGATGCCTGTTGCGCCTTCAACAGTACGAGCGCCTCATGAAAGCCATCGTGGCGCACCACGAGATTTCAGGCCCGGCGCATTCGCTGGAGGCCATTCGCACAGCGCGGATCGAAGATGCCGCGACCAAGACCCTTGGCACGTTGGTCGGACAACTGTTTGGCTCGTATGTCGTCACCGATGGAAATGATGGCAAGGAACACGACGACGATCTCCCCGGCGACGTGATTTCCTTTCGCACGCGCGTGCAACTGAGCCTGTCTGCGCAGGACTACGCCAAGACCCAGGCCGACCTCAAAGACCTGGTATCGCTGCGCAACACCCTGGTGCACCACTTCATCGACCAGCACGATCTATGGACCGTGGACGGGTGCCGCGCTGCACAGGACGAACTCGGTTCCGCCTATATGCGTATCGATCAACACTTCGAGCAGCTGCGCGGCTGGGCCGAGCACATGGATCAGGCGCGGCGCCTGGCAGCGGAGTTCGTCCAGTCGGATGTGTTCCACGACCTGGTGGTCAATGGCATCGCGCCGGACGGCACGGTGGACTGGCCGGCCGCGGGCATCGTTCGCGCGCTGCGCGAGGCCGTCGCGCAGTTGGCCGTCGAGGGCTGGACACCCATCGCCGCCGCTGGCCGCTGGATCGCGGACCGGCATCCCGAGCAGCTTCCAGCCAAGTACGGCTGCAGCAGTTGGCGGCAGGTGGTGCACGAGTGCCGCCTGTTCGAGCTTCGCTACCGCGAGGTGGAGGGGCAACGGGCCGCCTGGTACAGACCGCGCGAGGCATAGCCCCGTAACGCGGTCTCATCTCCGCGCGAGCCGCGAACGACTCCGCCGAGTTATCCCCAGGGGATAGCCGGCACACACAGCCTTCCGTGCGGAACAAACCGGGCGCGCATGGGCTGCGGTTTGTTGACTGACGGCCTTCCGGGCGATGCCGATGCTGGCGGCTCGTTCCTTCACTGCGAGTCGCTCTCATGGCCAACGAACGCACAGAACCCCTGCAACTGAATCTCGGATCGCTGCGCAGCGCGATGTCGCTGACGCTGCACACGCACCACGCTTCGCGCATCTGGCACGGCCGCGCGCCGACCGAGGGGCGCCCCGGCATCATCGGTCTCAACGGCTTCATCGGCGCCATGAACAAGATGAAGCGCGGCGCCGAGCAGGACGACCCGTACTCGGACTGGTGGATGTTGCGGATCGAGGACAAGCTCGCCGACACCAAGACCCGCTTGCAGACCCTGCGCGAACAGGTGGATCAGGCCCTGGCCGACGTGCCAGCGGCGCTGTCCCTGGGCGAGAACACGAATGTGCAGCCGGTGAAGCTGCCGCTGTTCGTGAATGCACAACTCGGCTTCATGGCGGTGTACCTGCTGGCCGACTACGACGACCTGGCACGCAAGCTCATCCTGGCCCACCACACGGCGCTGATCGACCGCAGCACCTTGGAGCGCTGGCTCAATGATGGCGCGCACGCGCTGCGCAGCCTGTTCTCGCTGGCCCAGCAGTACCGCTACTCGGGCACGACGCGCGACGACTTCGCGGCGAAGAACGCGGCGGCGCGAGCGGCGCTGGAGAAGTTCGGCGAGTTGCCGCAGGACGTGCTGGAAGGCACGCGCCGCTCGCGCTTCGCGCCACCCATCGCGCGGCGGTCGAACAAGCCCGGCACGCCGCCTGCTGCGCCCGCCATCGAGCCCGATGCGCCGGCTCACACGGATGGCGCAGCCAATCAGGCGACGGGTAGTGAGGGTGCTGACGCATGACGGCATCGCCCCCCATCGGTCACTCCACGCGCTTCGTGGTGCTGGAACAGGCGGACTTCCAGCGGCTGGAACACGCAGGCTACCTAAAAGGCCTTTTACAGCCTTTTAAGGGTAAGAGGAGTCTGGAGACCTGGGCCAGCCAGTGCGCAGCGCTGCGCGACGACGTGATTGGCCTGGCGCAGCGGCGCGTGCTGCCCCAGGCGCGCGCCTACCCCTTCAGCCTGCTCGACGTGCAACTGGCCCAGCAGGCCACTGGCGCAGGGACGACCTTCCTGCGCTGGCGCAACCTCGACCGTTCCTCCATGGGCGTGGCGTTGTGGGAGGCCCTGCTGGCCAACCCCGCGACGCCGGCCTCGCTGATCGACGAGCTGTACGCGATCGAACTGCAGCGCATCGTGCTGAACATGCAGATCAGCCTGACCCACAGCATCGCTCGCCAAGCCCTGGAATGCGCCAACAAGGCCGCGCAGGCCGAAGCGGCTTACCTGCGGCGCGTCCACGGGCATACCGCGTCCGTTCCACCCACCACCAAGGAGTCACCATGAGCACGCACTTCGTCGGCGAGGGCAACATCGGTTCTGCGCCGGACTACCGCGAATTTCCGAACGGCAACGACGAGCCGCGCCGGCTGCTTCGCCTGAACGTCTACTTCGACAACCCGATCCCGAAGAAGGACGGCGAGTACGAAGATCGCGGCGGCTTCTGGGCGCCCGTGGAGCTGTGGCACCGCGACGCCGAGCACTGGAAGACGCTGTACCAGAAAGGTATGCGGGTGCTGGTCGAGGGCCGCACCGTGCGCGACGAATGGGAGGACGCCGACGAGAACGAACGGGTGACCTTCAAGGTCGAGGCCCGGCGCGTGGGCATCCTGCCGTACCGCATCGAGTCGGTGGCGCTGAGCGCTAAGCCGGCCGGAGGACAGTAGTTCACCCATCGCCGCTCCCCCGAGGGCGGCTGTAGCAACCGTCATACGCCCGCGATGCACCAGCGAGCTATCCCCAGGGGATAGCTCCAAGGTCGTCCACGGAGTTCCAGCCGCCCTCCAGAAACGACGCTCTTGCTGTGCCAGCTCCTGCGGTCTATGCGCACCGCTGCGGCAACGGACCGCCTGCCGATCACAAAGCGGTGTCTGCATCAATCGGCTTCCTTGCTGCCGGCATCTCCTGGCCCCGCCAAGCTGACGCCCATCCGATGAACCGCACATTTCCAAGGAGGCTTCATGCGCGTGTTCCTGTGCGAGAAGCCGTCCCAGGGCAAGGACATCGCCCGTGTGCTGGGCGCCAGCCAACGCGGCAACGGCTGCTACAGCGGTGCCGGTGTCGTCGTGACCTGGTGCATCGGTCATCTGGTCGAGGCGGTTCCGCCCGAAGGCTACGGCGAGCAGTACAAACGCTGGGCCATCGAGCAACTGCCCATTCTTCCCCGAAGCTGGCGTGTCGAGCCCAAGGCGGCGACCGCGGCGCAGTTCAAGGTCGTGCAGCAGCTCGTCGCCAAGGCGGGCGAGCTGGTGATCGCGACCGACGCCGACCGCGAAGGCGAGATGATCGCCCGCGAGATCATCGACCTATGCGACTACCGCGGGCCGATTCAGCGCCTGTGGCTGTCGGCGCTCAACGATTCGTCGATCCGCAAGGCGCTGGGCGCGCTCAAACCGTCCGCCGAGACGCTGCCGCTGTATTTCTCCGCACTCGCCCGTTCGCGTGCCGACTGGCTGATCGGGATGAACCTGAGCCGCTTGTTCACCCTGCTGGGGCGCCAGGCCGGCTATACGGGCGTGCTGTCGGTGGGGCGCGTGCAGACGCCGACGCTGAAGTTGGTCGTGGATCGTGATCGCGAGATCGCGCGATTCGTCTGCGTACCGTTCTGGGCCATCGAGGTTGCGCTTTCGCATGCAGGCCAGTCCTTCGTCGCAAGCTGGACGCCGCCGCAAGGCAGCAACGACGATGCGGGCCGCTGCCTGCAACAGCCGGTGGCGCAGCAGGCCGCCGAGCGCCTGCGCACGGCCAGCTCCGCCCAGGTGCTGTCGGTAGAAACCGAGCGGGTGCGCGAAGGGCCGCCGCTGCCGTTCGACCTGGGCACGCTGCAGGAGGTGTGCTCCAAGCAGTTGGACCTCGACGTGCAGGAGACGCTGGACATTGCCCAGGCGCTGTACGAGACGCACAAGGCGACAACGTATCCGCGCTCGGATTCGGGCTACCTGCCCGAGAGCATGCTGGCTGAGGTGCCGACCGTACTCGACAGCCTGGTCAAGACCGACCCCAGCCTGCGGCCGCTGATCGAGCGCCTGGATCGCCAACTGCGCTCGCGTGCATGGAACGACGGCAAGGTGTCGGCTCACCACGGCATCATCCCGACGCTGGAACCCGCCAACCTGTCGGCCATGAGCGAGAAGGAGCTGGCCGTCTACCGGCTGATCCGCGCCCATTACCTCGCGCAGTTCCTCCCGCACCATGAGTTCGACAGGACGGTGGCGCAGTTCTCATGCGGCAGTCAGTCGCTGGCGGCCGTGGGCAAGCAGATCGCCGTCATCGGCTGGCGTGAGGTGCTGGCGACGCCGGGGCCGGACGATGCCGATGGCGAGGATGCGCAGCGCAGCCAGGTGCTGCCCGCCCTGCATGCGGGCCTGTCCTGCCCGGTCGGAAAGGTGGATCTCAAGGCGCTGAAGACGCTGCCGCCCAAACCCTACACGCAGGGCGAGCTGATCAAGGCCATGAAGACCGTCGCCAAGTTCGTGACCGACCCGCGCCTGAAACAGAAGCTGCGAGATACCACCGGCATCGGCACCGAGGCGACACGCGCCAACATCATCAACGGTCTGATCGGTCGCGGCTACCTGGTCAAGAAAGGCCGTGCCATCCGCGCTTCCGACGCGGCATTCACGCTCATCGACGCGGTGCCCTCGGCCATCGCCGACCCCGGCACTACGGCGGTGTGGGAGCACGCGCTCGACATGATCGAGGCCGGCCAGATGGCGTTGGACACCTTCATCGAGAAGCAGGCCGCGTGGGTCGGTCAGCTCGTGCAGCAGTACCGCGGCGCGACGCTCTCGCTCAAGCTGCCGCCGGCGCCGGCCTGCCCGCAGTGCGGCGCGCCGATGCAGCAGCGCACGGGCAAGAGCGGCGCGTTCTGGTCCTGCTCGCGCTACCCGGACTGCAAGGGCACGCTGCCGATCGAGTCCCCGACGGGCCGGCGCAGCGCACCGCGCAAGCGGCGCGCTGCCTCCAAGGCGTCCTGATCCTCGCTTCCCCCTGCCGCGCCGGCCACTTCACTGACGGCGAGGCAAACGTCCCGCACCGCGCGGGACTCCAAAGCGCGCGTCTCCTTCTGCAACGGTGTGCGCGCCCCGTCTGCTCGCCATCGGGCGACGGGGCGAGAAGGTCATTGCTCCACGAATCGCGCCCGCCGCCATTCCCTTGATCGGTGTGCCTTGCCTCGGTCACGAGGGGCTTCCTGACGCCTTGCCGCCGCGCGAGCCGTGAGGAGGCCCCTTGGGCCGAGGGTATTCCGTGCCGGTGCCCGCCGGCGGAACAACGGGCTCCCTTTGTGTGTGGATGCACGCCAGAGGTTTCCGGCCCCAGCCACGAAACGGGCCGGGTGCGATTGCTGACGCAGCGAACGGCTTTGACGACGGCCCGCGCTGACGCAGCCCACAGGTGGTTTTCCTTCCTCTCCAGCCGAAGGCCCGCGTGGCCTTCGGCGCCCTGGTCCTTGCCTTGTCCCGTTACGCGGGCCTGCCCTAAAGCGGGCCGTCCGCGATTCGGTTTTCCCTGCGACGGCAGCCATGCTTCGCGCCCATCCTCACGCCATGCGTTGCTGACAGTCGTCAGCAGCATGCCCTGGCAGTCTCGGTCTTCAAGACTGCGACGCGGTTCGCCGCGTCGACCGATCCAGTCCGCTTCGCATCGCCCACCGCGGACGCTCGCCGGCCTGGCGACGATGCACTTTTCTCAACCACCCGAGGGGAACTCCATCCTCTACGGGATGCGTACTCCCCGACCCACCAAGGAGCACGGCATGCCTGAACCTTCCGCATCTTCCTCTGCAACCGCAGTACGCAGTGGTGCGCTGGCGCTGGCCTGGACCGGCAAGCGTCTGCCGCTACAGGTGCTGCGCAGCGCGGCCGGCCACTACATCGGCACGCAAGACGACGAAGGCCCGGTATCGCGGGAGTCCGTCGAGTATTTCCCGACCCACCTCGCAGCACAGCGCGCCCTGGATACCCATGCCTGGACACAGCGCGCTCACCCCTGATTCCCACCCTTCAAGGAGTTCTCTCATGAATCTGTCTTTACCCGAAGACGTGCTCGATCAGATGGCGCTGGAACAGGCGCACTTCGACGCTGCACCGCAGGCCTTCTTCGAGGCCTGGAAGCGCGGCGCGCAGATCGCCGGCCACGAGTGGTTCGGCGACGGCACACGCGAAGGTCTGCAGCGTGCCACCACCAAGTGGGACCTGCGGCCCAACATGCTGATGCTCAACGACGCCCTGGGCGTACTGAGCAGCGGTCAACGCATGTTCCTGTCAGCGATGGTGAGCTTCTACAACTCCCGCGAGGGCGGCGCGATGCTTAAGCGTTGCGGCTTCGAGGGGCTGTCCGACTTCGGCGGCCTCGATCTGGAACGGCGCCAGGTCATCGCTGACCTCACGCTGCACTACAACGGCTGGTGAGCCGTGCCTGGCAACCCACCGTCCTTTCATCCCACCCCACGAGGGACGTGCGTCCCCGTTCGGGGCCATGTCCCTCCTTCCTTTCGCAGGAGCGGCCATGTCCCGAATCACCATCTTCCATTGACCTGCACCGCCCGCCACCAGGGCGGCCCGACGCCGCGGCCGGCTGACCGGTTGCCACTTCATCCACTCGCTGGGGTTCAATCCCCGGCAGGGGATTGCCTCGGCCATCCTCTGCTGGAGGAATCCCATGTCTCATTCCAAAAACCCCTTCGTCCGCGGCTACGATGGCCTGTCCGTGCAGCGGCTGCTGGCGATTTCCTACGACGACGACTGCCCGCTGAGCTATCTGCCGCTGCACGTCTCGCAGTCGCATCTGCCGGACAGCCAGGTCGAGCGCCATGCCTGCGTCTTCTGCGACGACTTCGCGCTGATCACGGAAGGCCAGAACGTGCCGCCCGAGCTGGACGCGCAGTGCCCCAGCCACGGCATCGCCCGAAACCTCGTCTACGCCGTCATGGCCGAAGAAGCCGGCCAGCCGCTGCACGTCGGCGATACCTTCTCCGAGGAAGCCGCGCGCGAGGTGGTACGCCGCCTGCGCTTCGAGACTGGGTTCTACAGCCGTGCCTGGGAAATCAGTTCGGCGCACATCACCGTGGAGGCCGGTCGCTATCTGGCCAACCTGGCCGACATCGCCACGCCGAGCGGTTTTCTGTTCGTGGCCTTCCGCATTCCCTACAGCCCGGCGGTCGGCGTGAAGCTGATCGCCACGCCCTGGACGGACGAGAACCTGCAACGGGTCGAAGGCATCACCGCCGAGCGGTTGCAGCGAGAGCATCGCCGGAAAGGCATGCCGGAGTCCCTCGTGGAGGTGCTCCACCTGGCCGCGCTCGCCGACGTGCGCCTGCTGATCTTCGATGCCGACGCGCCCGTGCTGGACGGGCTGACGCTCTACGACGACGAGTAACCCGCAACCCATTCGAGCCCCTACGTCGGGGCTCTTCTTTTTCGCGGAACGCGGTGCCGGCGCATTGCCGATTCCCGGCGGACGGCCGCCGCCATGTGCCGCACGCTGGCCGCATGTTCGCTGGCGTTGCCGGCAGCATGCCCAGGCAGTCGAGACCTTCAAGACTGCGGCGCGGTTCGCCGTGCTGGTTGTTTCGTTCTCCGGGCGCACCCGCGTCCATCCACCTCACCCTCAAGGGACCGACCTCCCTTGCGGGCGGGAGTCCCTTGGTTGCCACAAGGAGTCTCCCCATGGATACCCAAGCCATCCGTGCACAGATGCCGACGCTCGTTGTCGGTCATGTGCCTTCCAACGTCCGTTCGTTCAAGTTCAACATCTTCGACGGCCAGCCCAAGGTTTCGACGCTGGGCTTTCACATCGATCCGAAGCCTTTCGAGGGCAAGGTCATCGCCACCACCGACGAGGCCATCGTCGTCAAGACGGGACGGGCCGAGTTCGCGGTGCTTGATCGCACGCTCGTGACCGAAGTGCCCGACGAGGGCGCCAAGGTGCAGGTCGAACCCTATGTCAGACGCCGCTTCGACGGTCAGCGGGCGGACACGCCCGAGGAGCAGACCGAGTTCACCGCCGACGGCCAGCCCTACACGGTGAAGCGGTTCGTGCTCGGGTCCGCACCGGCGAAGCTGCCGATCCCCGAGCCGCGCTGCCCCGAGCTGCAGGAACTGATCGACCAACTGGAGCAGTTGCCCGCTCCCGACGGCTTCCGGCGCATCACCCACATGCTGGTGGACGCCGGTGCTCGGGACATCACCTGGGTCGATCCGCTGCCCGCCGACATCATCCGCACGCCACCGGCCATCGGCTTCACCGTCGCCACGATGAAGTTCCAGGGTCACGTCACCGTGCTGTATGAGCGTGGCCTCGACCTCTACGCGGTGGAGCTGCGCCGCGACGGCGAGCTGATTGAACGGGTCGATGAGGTGTTCTTCGACACCCTCGGCGAGACGCTGGAACGGCTGATCGACGACGGGAGCTGGCGCCGCATCCGAGTGCAGTGCCTGTTGTCGGGTCGCAAGGCTGTCCGGCACTGATCTCCCAGCAGCTTCCCGCCTTCGCGGCGGGAAGCCTCTCTTCCTGCATCCCTGGAGATCACACCCATGACTGTTCGATTCAAAGGCACGGAGCTGCGGCCCGTGCTCGCCGAAGCGGTGGCGAATCAATGCCGCGTCATCCTGGTCAAGGATCAGGGCGTGTACTTCCTGGCCGAGCGCGGCGAGCGCCGACCCGATGGTCGCCAGAAGACCATCGCCTATGCCGCCGGCTGCAACCCGGATGTCGATGCGTTCGATGACTGGTGGGAGCTGGCGCGCGCCGAGTTCGGCGGCGATGACTTTGGCGAGTTCTTCGATCCACAGGAGGGCGTGTTTGCGCGCATCCTGCACAGCGAGGACGACCTCGACGTGTCCGCCACCACGACACACCTGTCGCTGCAGGCGGTTCCTCCGCCCAGCGGTAACTGACCGCCCATCCCCGGCCCCCGCTCCGGGGGCTTCTTTCTTCCCGGCAATGCGGACAGCCGCGAGTGCCGATTGCCGCTCGCATGCTCGCCGTCCTGGCGCCACGCTTCCGGCCATGTTCCGCTGACGTCCGTCAGCGACATGCCCAGGCAGCCACGATCTTCAAGGCTGCGATGCGGTTCCGACCGCGTTGATCACTCCAGTTCGCACCGGCATCCATGCGCGAACGGCCATCGGTTTTCGATGGCGATGCCACCAAGCTGTTCCATCAACCCACGCGGGGGTTCCACACCTTCCCCGCCTTGGGTCGGGTGTGTCTCCGCCTCTTTGTTCCCAGGAGATTCACCATGACCACTTCCACCGAAAAGTCCTACTTCGATCTGCACATCACCGGCCTCGGGTATCTCAATCGCATCCGCGAAGTGAAGCCAAAGAAAGGTGATCCCTTCCTGGCCTGCGACATCGCGGCTCTGAACGGTCCCAGCGATGACGTCTCGTATGTGCGCTTCGACACGCGCGTATCGGGATCGGAAGCGCAGCACCTGGTGCGCCGCTGCATTCAGGCGGTCGACGCCGAGAAGAAGGTGATGATCGGCTTCCGCCTGGGCGACCTGTGGACCGACACCTTCACCTACTCCAAGGGCAAGCGTGCCGGCGAGCAGGGGGTGAGCCTCAAGGCCCGCCTGCTGTTCGTCAGTTGGATCAAGGTCGACGGCAAGCTCGTCTACAAGGCCGAACCCAAGCCGACCGAGACCGACGAGCGGGACCCGGAAGTCCCTGTGACGTCCGACGCGCCCGCCGCGCAGCAAGCCTCGGCACCGGAGCCTTCCAAGCCCGACGCCGATGCTGCCGACGACGCTGCCGATGCCCCCGCATTGGCCGTTGCCGAGTCGTTCTGATCCGCAAGGCCCCATCCCCGGGGCCTTGTCTTCTCTTCGTCAGCAGGAGACCTTCATGATCACCATCCCCGGCCAACTGGCCATCAAGACCATCCACGGCAGGAACGGCGACTTCAACGTCGGCCGCCTGGCGACCTCGATCGGCGAGTTCGTCGTGAAGAACGCCGAACTCGATCAGTACCGCGAGGGCAAGTACGACGGTGATTTCGTCATCGTCGAGATTCGCCCCTCCACGTACAACGCCAACGGCCGCATGGTCATCGAGATCCGCGCCCATCTGGGCGGGATGACACTGTCCAACATCGACGCCCTGAGCCGCGACGAGGCCCGCCGGCTGAGTCCGCAGGAAGTCGATCCGATCGACGAGGAAGCGCAGACGCCCGCGCCGGCAACGCCCCCGGCCAAGCCGAAGGCGAAGTCGCGCAGTCCGCGTGATCCCCTGGTCGATACCACGCCGTTCGGCAGCGAATCGGCTCCCGTGTCCGCTGCGGCCTCGGCCGAGGCAGACGACGCGGTGCTGTTTGGTGCCTTGTGGCCCCTGGGCGAGACCGTGAAGCTCGATGCGACCGTGGATCGTCGTGTGCTGCGTCAGCAGCGCGACCGTCTCGACAAGCTCGGCTACGAGTTCGCTCCGTTGTCCCAGGACTGGCACCTCAAAGCTGCCTGATCCATCCGCCGCATTGCGCGGCATACCGCCACCCGCCGGGGTTCTCCCCCGACGGGGAGGGCTCCGGCCTTTTCTTCAAGGAGACCCTCATGGGCTGGACCTTCGTTCGTCAGACGCGCGATCAGTTGATCCGCGAGCTGCTCGCTCCGCAGGCGTCCGAACGCGCTTGCTGCGAAGTCATCGACCACACACTGGACGGCGACGTTCTGTGGACCGTGGTTCGCGTCACCGCCAGGCAGGCGGGCGTCATGGGCCTCGCGGCCGGTGAGTCCGTCTGCTACATCGGCTGCCATCTTCTGGAAAGCTCGGGCGGCGATTGGGGCTACAAGTCCCTCGATGAGTCCGTGCATCCGTACTACTACTCGTGCCCGCTGCGCTATCTCGACATGGCGCCGGTGCAAAGCTCCGAGTGGCGCGAGCGGGTTCACCGCTTCCACGCGGGGCGCGCTGTCTAGCGGCACGCATCTTCCTTCACCCAACCGGGGCGAGCACGGCCCCGCGGGCTGTGGTTGCTCCTTCTTTTCCAAGAGGACATCACCATGCCTGCACCTTCTTCCGCGAAACCGCTGTACCGCATCGACGAATGCCCCGACCTCATGGCTGACGGTTGCGTCGGTGACGAGCAGGGCAATCTCGTCTTTCTCTCGATCTGGGCGCGCGACACCGCCGTTCAGGAGTTCCTCGCCCGCCTGACCCTCGGCCGGGACGAACAGGGACTGGATCAGTTCCACGTCATCACCGAGCAGGGCGCATCCATCTCGGTCTTCGTCGGCAACGTCGAGAACCTGGAAAAGCGCATCACCCGCGCCTATCGGCGAACGCTGTTCGGTTCGCTGACGAACGTGTGGCTGTTCGATCGTCGCTGCGTGAAGCCAGACAAGGCCAACGCCAGCGCGCTGGCGCTTCTGCCCAGGGATTCCGCTCACCGGCTCGACCGGCTGTGGACGCTGGTGCAGGACACCTGCCCGCTGCCACTGCTCGACCACTGGCGCGACACCGTGCTGGAGCTGTTGCAGACACGGCGGATGCTGACCGGTCTTCCCTTGGCCCTCGGGCCGCTGGAAGGCCATCGGCTGGCCCTCGATGTCCCGGCGCTGACGAAGGCGTTGGGCGAGCTGATCCGCAACGGCACCCTTGGCGCCACGCAGTACGAACTGGCCGCGAACGCACCGCTTCGGCGTGTGGCGTGAGCCATCCCCACGGGCATGCGCGCCGCGCGTGCCCGCCTTCCCTCATCCATCACCAGGAGAAATCCATGGCACTCATGTTTCCGCGCCTGGCGCGCAATTTCATCCGTAACGGCTACTTCCCCACCGACGAGCCGACGCTGGAGCGGGCCTTGTCCGCACTGGTGCCGTCTCCCGGCTCCATGTCCCTCCTCGATCCCTGCGCCGGCGAAGGCGTGGCGATTGCCGAAGCCGCCCACGCCCTCGGGCGCGAGCAGGTCCAGGCCTTCGCCGTCGAGTACGACGCCGAGCGTGCCCGCCACGCACGGCAACTTGTCGATCGCTGCATCCAAGGTGACCTGATGGACACGCTGATCTCGCGCCAGTCCTTCGGGCTGCTGTGGCTGAACCCGCCGTATGGCGACCTGAGCAAGGACGTGAACGGCAACATCGGCTATCAGGGCCAGGGCCGTGCGCGGCTGGAAAAGCTCTTCTATCAGCGCGCGCTGCCGCTGCTGCAGTACGGCGGCGTGCTGATCTTCATCGTGCCGTCCTACGTGCTCGACGCCGAGCTGGTCGGATGGCTGACGCGCCACTTCGCCGACCTGCGCATCTACCGTGCGGTGGAAACGCAGTTCAAGCAGGTGGTGATCTTCGGTCGCAGGATTCGTCAACGCGACCAGGCGTCGGAGTCGGCCAAGTCCTTGCGCGGTCTGCTGCTGCAGATCGGACAGGGTGACGCCGAAGCCGAGGAGCTGCCGCCCGAATGGCCGTTCCTGCCGTACACCGTCCCTGCCAGCCCGGCCGAGCCGGAGCACTTCTATCGCGTGACGATGGAGCCCGAGCAGTTCGCCGATGAAGTCGGCCGGCTGCAAGGACTCTGGCCGGCGCTCGATACGCACCTGGGGGCCGCGCAGCAGTCGCTGCGTCCACCCGCGCGGGCCTTGTCGCACTGGCATCTCGCCCTGGCCTTGGCCGCAGGCGCGATCTCCGGCGTGGTGACGTCCAAGAGCGGGCGCGTGCTGGTAGTCAAAGGTGACACCCACAAGGAGAAGACGCTCCAGACGGAATACACCGAACGCGACGACGGCTCCGTGGCCGAGACGCGCATCCTCACAGACAAGTTCGTGCCGGTCATTCGTGCATGGGACTTGACGCTGGGCTCGCCCACGTGGGGCGAAGTGCTGACCATCCGCTGATCGCTGTTCCCTGACGGTTCGCCGTCGCTTTCATCCACCCACCGGGGTCACGTTGCCCCCGATGGGGTGCCGTGGCCCCTTCTTCCAGAAGGAGAAACCACCATGGCACTCGCAGTCCTCAACCTCGCGTCACAAGCACGCTTTTCGCCCGGGCAGGTGGTCATGACCGCCGGCGTCGACGAGCTGGTCCGACAGGGTCGGCTCAACCCCACGCCGTACCTGCGCCGCCATCTTCATGGCGAATGGGGCGACCTGAGCGACAGCGATCGGCGGCAGAACGACGCCGCGCTGAAGTCCGGCGAGGATCGTCTGTTCTCGTCCTACCAGGTCACGTCCGACCAGAAGCTCTGGATCATCACCGAATGGGATCGCAGCGTCACCACACTGCTGCTGCCCAGCGAATACTGATCCGCATCCAGCGGTCTCGCGCCGCTTCTTTCTTCCCACCCAGGGGCATGTCACCGCCCCGTGGGGGAGGTGCATGCCCCATTGCTTTGGAGCATCACCATGTCCCTCGATCTCGAAACTGTTCCCGAAACCGCTGTGCAGGGCGACCTGCTCGAAGCGGCCGCTTCACCTCTCACGCTCAGCCTGCAGGACTTCGTATCGGAGTTCGGCGACGAGCTGCTCGATTCGCTCAACCGCGCCAATCCGCCGGTCTACACCGGCCAGGTGCGGGTGCATCGGCAACTGATCCTCGCCGCGCTCAAGCGCAAGCTGTTCCCGGCGCAAGCCGATGTGGTCCACGCCGTCACCGAGCTGTTGGTCGATCGCGGCGAACGCGCCGCGATCGTCAACGGCGAGATGGGCTGCGGCAAGACGACGGTGGGTATTGCCACCGCCGCCGTGCTCAACGCCGAAGGCTACCGCCGCACCCTGGTGCTCTCGCCACCCCACCTGGTCTACAAGTGGCGGCGCGAAATCCAGGAGACGGTTGCCGGTGCCAAGGTCTGGGTGCTCAATGGCCCGGACACGCTGGTCAAGCTGCTGAAACTGCGCGAGCAGTTGGGCGTGCCGGCGCAGGGCCAGGAGTTCTTCGTCCTCGGCCGCGTGCGGATGCGGATGGGGTTCCACTGGAAACCTGTCTTCGTTCGCCGGCGCACGCCTCACGGCGACGTGGGGGCCTGCCCGGCTTGCGGGCACGTCATCACCGACCTCGACGGCGAGCCGATCAACCCGGTCGAACTCGAAGCCGAGGAGTCCCGCCGCAAGTGCAGCCACTGCCGTGCACCGCTGTGGTCGTTGGTCCGTCCGAGAGGCCTGTCCGCCAGCGACCAGTCCTCGACCGTGCTCAAGGCACTGAAGCGTATTCCAACCATCGGCGAAGTCACCGCGCAGAAGCTGATGCAGAAGTTCGGCGACGCCTTCCTCGCGTCGATGCTCGGGGACAACATCCACGAGTTCATCAACCTGATGGATGGCAACGGCGAGCTGGTCTTCTCGGATCGGCAAGCCCACCGGATGGAACGCGCGATGGCCAACATGGAGTTCGGCTTCGGCGAGGGCGGCTACCAGCCGTCCGAGTTCATCAAGAGGCAGCTTCCCCAAGGCACGTTCGACCTGCTCATCGCCGACGAGGCACACGAGTACAAGAACGGCGGCTCCGCACAGGGCCAGGCCATGGGGGTGTTGGCGGCCAAGGCGCGCAAGACGCTGCTGCTCACCGGCACGCTGATGGGCGGCTACGGCGATGACCTGTTCCACCTGCTGTTCCGAGCCCTGCCGGGGCGGATGATCGAAGACGGCTACCGGCCGACGAAGAGCGGCAGCATGACGTCGGCCGCGATGGCGTTCATGCGCGATCACGGCGTGCTCAAGGACATCTATTCGGAGAGCACCGGCACGGCGCACAAGACGGCCAAGGGCACCAAGGTATCGGTGCGCACGGTCAAGGCGCCGGGTTTCGGTCCCAAGGGCGTACTGCGGTGCGTCCTGCCGTTCACGGTCTTCCTCAAGTTGAAGGACATCGGTGGCAACGTGCTGCCGCCTTACGACGAGGAGTTCCGCGAAGTCGCGATGGACACGGCCCAGGCCGCGGCCTATCGCGATCTGGCGGGTCGCCTGACCCAGGAGCTGAAGCAGGCCCTGGCGAAGCGCGACACGACGCTGCTCGGTGTAGTCCTCAACGTGCTGCTGGCCTGGCCGGACTGCTGCTTCCGGTCGGAAGCGGTGGTGCATCCGCGCACGCGCAACACCTTGGCGTTCGTGCCGGCTCAGTTCAACGAGCTGGAGGTGATGCCCAAGGAACGCGAGCTGATCGAGATCTGCAAGCAAGAGAAGGCAGAAGGTCGCAAGACCCTGGTCTATTCGGTCTATACCGGCACGCGCGACACCACGTCGCGTTTGAAGGTGCTGCTGGAGCAGGAAGGCTTCAAGGTGGCGGTGCTGCGCGCGAGCGTGGATGCCTCCCGCCGGGAAGACTGGATCGCCGAGCAGTTGGACCGTGGCATCGACGTGCTCATCACCAATCCCGAGCTGGTGAAAACCGGCCTGGACCTGCTGGAGTTTCCGACGATCGTGTTCCTCCAGTCGGGCTACAACGTGTATTCGCTGCAGCAGGCCGCCCGGCGCTCATGGCGCATCGGCCAGAAGCAGCCGGTGCGCGTGATCTACCTCGGCTACGCCAACTCCTCGCAGATGACCTGCCTGGGGTTGATGGCCAGGAAGATCATGGTCTCGCAGAGCACCTCGGGCGACGTACCCGAGTCGGGCCTGGATGTTCTGAACCAGGATGGCGATTCCGTCGAGGTCGCCCTGGCTCGGCAGCTTGTCACGGCCTGATCCATGTACCCATGCCGGCGGCCCCTCGGGGTCGCCGGCTTCTTTCCACGGCCCTTCGGGGCCGTTTTTCTTGGGCGTATGACAGTCCATGGCGCCGCCCCCCATGTATTCGGGCGGGCGTCAGTGCGTTTTGTTTGCTGCCCGCAGGCCAAGCGGCGGCGATGGTGAGCGCTCCGTGTTCCAGGGAAGCGCCCTCCATGCAACCATCCATCCGCGCTGTTCACCGCCTGGCCCTCGTCGCTGGCTTGCTGGCCGGCAGCCTGTTGGCCGCCGGCTGCGCCACGACCGCCGCACCGTCTGCGTCAGCGGTGCCGGCCGCATCGCCAACCGCCGTCGCGCCGGAGCCGGGTTTCGTTCCGGTGGCCCGCTACGGACGCTACACCCTGGTCGAGCTGGTGCCGGAACCTGCGCAGCGGGATCTCTTGCAGCAGGCGGTGGAGGTCTCGATTCCGCCCATGCTCGATGCCAGCGTGGGCGATGCCATGCGCCATGTGCTCCTGCGCTCCGGCTACCGGCTCTGCGATGCGGCCGAGGCCGCATCGCTCTACGCGCTGCCGCTGCCCGCCGCACACCTGCGCCTGGGCCCGCTGATGCTGCGCGATGCCTTGCTGACCCTTGCCGGCCCCGCCTGGGAGCTGTCGGTCGATGACTTGACCCGCCAGGTCTGCTTCAGCCGGCGCGGTGCTCCCACCTTCCTTTCCTCCAACCCGCCCGGCACCGCCACGCCCGTGCCGGACGCCGACCGGCCCGAGGAGATGCAGCCATGACCTTTTCCCAAGCGCCATCCGAGCGCAATTCCCGCACGCGTTGGCTCAAGGTCGCCGCGGCCTTCTGGCTGCTGCTCATCAGTGCCGTGGCACTCATCAACAGCGTCGGCCTGTCGCGGCTCGCCGAACAGACCCAGAGCAGCGCACAGGATGCGCAGGTCAAGGCGCTGGTCCTGCGCGTGGCCGATCTCGAACAACAGGCCGATGCGGACAAGCGCCGGCCGGCGCCGATCAGCCAGGCCGAATTCGCCACCGCGCGGCAGGCGCTGGACGAGCGGATGACGCGCCTCGAAGAGGCCGACGAGGCGAGGGCCTTGGCCGTCGACCTGCAGACGCTGCAGACGCGCGTGAACGGAATCGATACCCGCCTGGAGAAGACCCGGCAGGTGGCATCCGCCGCTCGCCCGCGCGCTCCGGTTGCGACGAAGCCCAAGGTGCCGGAGCCGCCATTCCGGGTGCTCGGCGTGGAGCTACGGGGAGGCGAGCGCTTTCTGTCGATCACCTCCACCGCCGCGGCCTCGCTCGCGGGCGCCCGGCTGCTGCGCGAGGGCGACGCCGAGGGCGGCTGGCAACTGCAGTCCATCGAGGCGCAGGCGGGCGTGTTCCAGGTGAACGGCCAGACGCAGCGCGTTGCGGTGCCGTAGGAGGTCGCCATGAACCTGCGGCCGTTGCTCGCTGCCGTCGTCCTGTTCGCCACTTTCGGCGCATCCGCCCAACCGGCCCCGGTGACGAACTCGCGCATGGTGCCCGCTCAAGTGCAGCCGGGCGCTGATGCCGCGCTCGACGAGAGGCAGGCGCGGGAGTGGGGGCTTCGCTCCGAGGAGTGGGCGCGTTACCGGCAACTGATGCAGGGGCCGCTCGGGGTCTATTCGCCCCAGCTCGATCCGCTCACGACGCTGGGCATCGAGGCCCGCAGCGAGGAGGAGCGCAGGCGCTACGCCGAGCTGCAGGTGCAGGCCGAGGCCCGGCGCGTCGGCAAGACGCTGGCCTACCAGCGGGCCTACGACGCGGCGTGGCAGCGCCTGTTTCCCGGCCAGCCGCGCGTGAGCCTGCCCGGCGCCAAGGCGCAGGGTGCCGGCAACACCGGCTCCGGGCGCCTGGCGGTCTTCGTCAAGGCCGACTGCGCACCGTGCGCGCAGCGCGTGCAGCAGTTGCAGGCGGCCGGCACAGCCTTCGATCTCTACATGGTCGGCAGCCGTCAGGACGACGCGCGCATCCGGCAGTGGGCCACCCAGGCGGGCATCGACCCGGCCAGGGTGCGCGCCCGCACCATCACGCTCAACCACGATGCGGGGCGCTGGCTGTCGCTCGGCCTGCCCGGCGATCTGCCGGCCGTGGTGCGCGAGGTGAACGGCCAATGGCAGCGGCAATAGGTGCTCCGGGCCGGGAGCGTCGGCCATCCCGCGTCGCCATCCGCTGCGCCGGCGCCGTGCTGCTGCTCACCAGCGGCGGCTGGGCGTTGGCCGCCCTGGCGCGGGAAGTGCCGCCGCCGGCCTATCAACTGGCGGCGCACCGTGCAGACGTGCCGGCGGCGGTGCTGTACGCGGTGGCCTTGCAGGAGAGCGGCGCCATGCTGCGCGGGCGCCTGATCCCCTGGCCGTGGACGCTCAACGTCGCCGGCACGCCGCAGCGCTACGCCACCCGCGCCGAGGCCTGCGCGGGGCTGCGCCGGGCACTCGCCCGCACGCCGGCCAATCGCATCGACGCCGGCCTCGGCCAGGTCAATCTCGGCTACCACACGCATCGCTACACGCAGCCCTGCGAGCTGCTGGACCCGTACCGCAACCTCGCCATCGCTGCGGAAATCCTGCGCGAACAGCACACGCCGGGCGAGGACTGGCTGCTTGCCATCGGCCGCTACCACCGGCCCGCCGGCGGGGCGCCCGCGGCACGCTACCGGCGCAGTGTGCATCGGCACCTGACCCGCGTGCTCGACCCCGGCGTTCCCGTTCCAACCCTTCAGGCCACCACGCCATGAACCACATCGTTTTCATCGCCGCCATCGGGCTGCTGTCCACGACCACCGTCTTCGCCCAGACCGCCTCCGCGCCCCTGATCGTCGTCGAAGACCGCGGCGGCGACTCCGCGCTGCCGTACTACCGGCCGCTGAATCCCCAGCCGGATCAGGCCGCACCGCCGGCCCCTATGCCAGTCCCTCGCGTGGGCAACGCGGCCGACGCCGAAGCCGCCATGCTGCCGGTGCGCTCGACGCAACTGTCGCCGGGCCAGGTGCAGCGCCGCGTCATCCGGGCGCCGGGCCTGACGGCGCTGTTCCTGATCGGCGACGACGAACGTTCGCGCGCGTGGCTGCGGCAGCGGCAGGCAGCGCTGCGAGAGCTGCAGGCCGTGGGCCTGGTGGTCAACGTGGAGTCGCTGGCCGCGCTGACGGCGCTGCGTAGGCTGGCTCCCGGCCTGACCCTCTCGCCGGCCTCCGGCGACGACCTGGCCCAGCGCCTGGGCCTGCGCCACTACCCGGTGCTCATCACGTCCACCGGCGTCGAGCAGTAGGTGCGCAAATGGCCCAACCGCATGCGGTCGAGGTTCTGCTGCGGCCAGCGGTGGAGCTTTACACCGTGGCGGTCTGCACTGGCGCCGCGATCCTGTGCCTGGTGGCACCGTGGTCGCTCGCGCTGAACCCGCTGCTCGGCCTGGGCTCGGCGCTGGCCTTCCTGACCTTCGGCGCGATTCGCCTGCGCGATGCCTGGGCGATCCTGCGCTATCGCCGCAACATCCGCCGCCTGCCGCGCTACGTGATGACCAGCCACGACGTGCCGGTGAGTCAGCAACGGCTGTTCGTCGGCCGCGGCTTTCGCTGGGAGCAGCGACACACGCACCGGCTGATGCAGACCTACCGGCCGGAGTTCCGCCGCTATGTCGAGCCGACCGCGATCTACCGGGCCGCCCGGGGGCTGGAGGAGCGGCTTGAGTTCGCGCCGTTTCCCGTCTCGAAGCTGGCGCGCGCGTTGGCCTGGGACAGCCCGCTCAACCCGGCGCGGCCGCTGCCGCCGGTCGGCGGAATGCCGCGCCTGCATGGCATCGAACCGCACGAGGTCGACGTCACCCTGCCGCTGGGCGAGCGCGTCGGCCACACCCTGGTGCTGGGCACCACGCGCGTGGGCAAGACGCGGCTGGCCGAGTTGTTCATCACGCAAGACATCCGCCGCAAGGTCCGCGGCGAGCACGAGGTGGTGATCGTCTTCGACCCCAAGGGCGATGCGGACCTGTTGAAGCGCATGTACGTCGAGGCCAAGCGCGCCGGGCGCGAAGGCGAGTTCTACGTCTTCCATCTGGGCTGGCCGGACATCTCGGCGCGCTACAACGCCGTCGGCCGGTTCGGGCGGATCTCCGAAGTGGCCACGCGCATCGCCGGACAGCTCTCGGGCGAAGGCAACAGCGCCGCGTTCCGCGAATTCGCCTGGCGCTTCGTCAACATCATCGCGCGCGCCCTGGTCGAGCTGGGGCAGCGGCCGGACTACCTGCTGATCCAGCGCCACGTCATCAACATCGACGCGCTGTTCATCGAGTACGCCCAGCACTACTTCGCCAAGAACGAGCCGAAGGCCTGGGAGGTCATCGTCCAGTTCGAAGCGAAGCTGAACGACAAGAACATCCCGCGCAACATGATCGGGCGCGAGAAGCGCGTGGTGGCCCTCGAACAGTACCTGTCCCAAGTGCGCATCTATGACCCGGTGCTCGACGGCCTGCGCAGCGCCGTGCGCTACGACCGGACGTACTTCGACAAGATCGTCGCTTCGCTGCTGCCGCTGCTGGAGAAGCTCACCACCGGCAAGATCGCGCAACTGCTCGCACCGAACTATTCCGACCTGTCCGACCCGCGGCCGATCTTCGACTGGATGCAGGTGATCCGCAAACGCGCGGTGGTCTACGTGGGGCTGGATGCACTGTCCGACGCCGAAGTCGCGGCGGCGGTGGGCAACTCGATGTTCAGCGATCTGGTCTCGGTCGCCGGCCACATCTACAAGTTCGGCATCGACGACGGGCTGCCCGGCGCAGCGGCGGGCACCAAGATTCCGATCAACGTCCACGCCGACGAATTCAATGAACTCATGGGCGACGAGTTCATCCCGATGGTCAACAAGGGCGGCGGTGCCGGCGTGCAGGTGACGGCCTACACGCAGACCTTGAGCGACATCGAGGCGCGCATCGGCAACCGTGCCAAGGCCGGCCAGGTGGTCGGCAACTTCAACAACCTGTTCATGCTGCGCGTGCGCGAGACCGCCACCGCCGAGCTGCTGACGCGACAACTGCCCAAGGTCGAGGTGTACGCCACGGCACTGACGAGCGGCGCCACCGACAGCTCCGACCCGCACGGCAATACCGCGTTCACATCCAACACGCAGGACCGCATCAGTACGACCAGCGTGCCATTGATCGAGCCCGCGCATATCGTGGCGTTACCCAAGGGGCAGTGCTTCGCGCTGATCGAGGGCGGCAACCTCTGGAAAGTCCGCATGCCGCTGCCGGCACCCGACCCCGACGAAGCCATGCCGAAGGATCTGCAGGAGCTGGCCGGCTACATGCGGCAGCACTACGTCGAGGCAGGAGACTGGTGGGAGAACCAAGTTATCCCCGGCCTGCAGGACAAGGCGCTGCCCGACGACCTGCTGGACGACTTCAAGCAGATGGCCGCCGCTGAAGAGGCCGAAGCATGAGCGATCCGGCCGTCGCGGCACAGCGCCAGCAGCAACGACAGCAGGGGCTGATTGCCGGCCTGGTCACGCTGCCGTTCCGCTTCTTCGGTGTGCTGTGCGGCGCGCTGCTGCTGTGCATCCTGATCGAATGCGTCGGCATGCACTTCTTCTGGCCCGATCAGGGCTGGCGCCACGCGCAGGGCATGCTGCACTACGAGCTGGATCAGCTCTCCACGCATTTCACGCGCAGCGCGCTGGTACAGGAGCCGGGGCGCACCGCGCACCGGCTGGTCGAGCAGGGCTACGACTGGCTGTTCGTGAAAAGCGGCCTGCTGGACTGGATACGCGACGCCTCGGCGCAGGCCAGCGCCGGCAGCCACCGCCCGACCAAGGATTTCCGCCACTACATCGGCTTGGTCTATGTGAACGTGGAGAGCTACCTGATCGCGGCGGCCTACACGACGCTGGTCTTCCTCGTGCGGCTGCTGGTGCTGTGCCTGACCCTGCCGCTGTTCTTGATGGCTGCCTTCGTCGGGCTGGTGGACGGCCTGGTGCGCCGGGACATCCGCCGCTTCGGCGCGGGACGCGAGTCGGGGTTCATCTATCACCGCGCCAGGGCCAGCCTGATCCCGCTGGCCGTGCTGCCGTGGGTGACTTACCTGGCACTGCCGGTCAGCGTGAACCCGTTGCTGATCCTGCTGCCCAGCGCCGTGCTGCTCGGCGTGGCGGTGTGCATTGCGGCGGCGACGTTCAAGAAGTACTTGTAAGACGGCTGCACCAATTGCCGGGACGTAACACCGTGTGCAGGCGGCCCGAGCCTACTTGTTGGCTGTGCCTGGCGACAGCGCGAAGGCGATTTCCTCCAGCAGGGGACGCAGTTTCGCATGGTCGGATTGAGCAATTGCCATTTCGATCCGTGACGACCAGTGTCCTTGCCCGTACAGGTTCGCGGCGCGTTCCAGGATTTCTCCGGCAGCTCGATCGCGGATTTCCTGCTCCGGAGCAGACATGCCGGTCAATCGAGATACGACTGCGGTTCTGAGTAGTGAGATCTCTTCATCCCCACCATGGACGGCGAATGCAGCAAGACCACAAAGCCCCCTCTCAAGCACTCCCCAGCCTGTTTGATACCTCCCACCTTTGAACGTCCAGGATGCGAGGCTTTCCCCAATCTCCCTTGCGATCTCATCACAGCCGCGATTTCGAGCATTGAATCGCCCCGGGTTTTGAGGAGGCTCCAACTTTTGAGAGAATGGAGCCATGAATAAACAAAACAAGCAAAACAAGTTTTCCCCTGAAATTCGTGAACGATCTGTTCGCCTGGTACAGGAGCATCGCGGCGAATATCCATCGCTATGGGCGGCGGTTGAATCAATTGCACCCAAGATTGGCTGTGTGCCCTCCACGTTGCTGGAATGGGTTAAACGTAGCGAAATTAACAATGGCGCACGCGAAGGTCTGACAAGCAGTGAACGTGATCGCCTCAAGGCGTTGGAGCGTGAGAACAGGGAACTGCGCCGAGCCAATGAGATATTGAAAACAGCCAGTGCTTTTTTCGCCCAGGCGGAGCTCGACCGCGTTCTGAAGAAGTAAACGCTTACATTGACCAATATCGGAGTATCTATGGGGTCGAGCCAGTCTGCAAGGTGTTGCAGGTTGCCCCTTCAGCGTACTGGCGCCATGCTGCCCGCCAGCGCTATCCACAATTACGCAGTGCGCGGGCTCGCAGAGATGAGTTGTTGATGGCTGATATCCGGCGTGTCTGGCAGGCCAATATGCAAGTCTATGGTGCACGCAAGATCTGGTATCAATTGCAACGTGAAGGTGTGACTGTGGCGCGTTGTACGGTTGAACGTCTGATGCGCCAGCTGGGTTTACAAGGTGCCCGACGGGGCAAAATCATTCGCACCACTGTTGTCCGGCAGAACGCGACTTGCCCGCGCGATCTCGTCAACCGGATGTTTCATGCCAATCGGCCCAATCAGCTGTGGGTCTCGGACTTCACCTATGTATCAACCTGGCAGGGCTGGTTGTACGTGGCTTTTGTTATCGATGTATTTGCCCGCCGCATCGTTGGCTGGCGTGTCAGCAGCACCATGAGTACGGATTTTGTGCTTGATGCGCTGGAGCAGGCTTTGTATGATCGCCGTCCTGCTGATACCCTGATTCATCATTCCGACAGAGGATCGCAATACGTGTCGATCCGTTATACCGAACGTCTGGCACAAGCCGGTATTGAACCGTCTGTCGGCAGTCGCGGTGACAGTTACGATAATGCGCTGGCTGAAACGATCAATGGCCTGTACAAGGCTGAACTGATACACAGGAGAGCTCCCTGGAAAACCAGGGCTGCTGTGGAGCTGGCAACTTTGGAATGGGTTGCCTGGTATAACCATCAACGCCTGCTTGGATCTATCGGGTATATTCCTCCAGCTCAGGCTGAAGAAAACTACCGACAAACCCAGGATAATAAGACATTGATGGATATTTTACTTTAACCAAATAGCCTCCTCGATTGTCGGGACGGTTCACATTGACAGCGGCTTCAAACAATGTCTCGGTCATCTGGAAGTTCTCAACGAAGGTCACCGTGTCCTTGTCATCGGGAATCCAGGTCAATGTCGCAATCAGCCAGCGCGCGTGCTTCCGAAGTTCCTCTTGGCTGTGATGGTCGCATGCGGGCGCATTTGACACTGCCAACAGGATTTCGGTCACGCCTGTGATCCAGTGAATCATGTCAAACGCGAAGTGAGACTTCGCCTTTACAGCTTCGAGAAGGAGCTCCTTCTCCGTTTGGTAAAGGCCATCTGCCCAACGCTCGATGTTCCGTATGACTGATTGGGCGTCCGTGTTGTCCGGTTGCGCTTCAGAGATCGCGTTCGCCAATGCCGTGAGCCGCGACCTCAAGCTCTGCATGCTCGTCGACGAGTAGTACGGTCCCAGGAATGTGCTATGGCTGTTCGACAGCGGAGTATCTGGTACGTTGAGAAACAACTTCGACACCAAAGCAACATCTCGGCGGACTTCCCCAACGGCGAAGTGAATGTCGCGGCTCCCAGAGCGAAGTAGATCAAAGGTGAGATTCGCAAGCTGCGTCATACCTTCCATCGTGACGGGGCGGTAATCCTCCTTCGCGCAGCCAGTACACGCAATCAACGCAATTTTTTCGCTGAGCGTTGCTATGTCGTTAGGATCTCCATGGGCGAGAAGATATTGCGCAGATTGCCCCATGAGCCGTTGCCCCTCTAGCAGAACGTCGGCCATGCCATGAGGAACTACGGCCTGCACCGCGCTTGCAAGGTATCCTGCGGCGAGCTGCGCGTGGCTTTTCGAGGCATACGGGCTGGAGTAATCGATACCGAGATACACCCGGACCAGTGCAGCCATCGCTTGCAGCGTCTGCTCGATCTGCTGCTCGTCCCGGCGCGCAATCCCACTTTGGGCGTTTTGCCGCAGGTGCTCCAGTGTGTCGTTGAAGAAGCTGTCGCTGGAAAGAGGATTATCGACAAATGGGTTATTGGCGTAGAAAGTTTTCCCCTTGGAGTCGATGTAGGCAGCATTGATCCCAACGACGGAGTTCAGTGCCGCGCCAGAAACTTCATAATCTCCTTGTTCCGCATAGCGCCGAGCAAACGACATCGCATGCCGGATCGCTCGTTTTGTGCCATCGGTCCATCGATTGTTGATCTGAAAAAAAGCTGTACGAGCCATATCGTGTGTGGAGTCAGATGGTGACGACGTGGCACTTGCGCTTTCTTCGCGCTCAAGGAGTGGCATCGCGCGCTGAGCCCGTCGAGACCAGGTCCGCAATTCCTTGCGGGTGTCTTGAATGAGTATGCCGAGTTGCTGCAAGGGATTGATGAGAACCAAAGCGCGCCGATAGGCGTACATGAACGAGATCAGTATGAATACGACCGCCCATGAGGCTGCGAGCACGACGAGCGCCAGCCGGGCCTTACCCACAAAAGTCGACAGAGTGGCAACTCCGATTGCTAGGAGGAATGCCGACGCGAACGCGCCGAGCAACTTCCGATCTGCGCTCAGACGGCGGAATAGCCCGTGAGGCATGCGCTCGATGTTCACCTGCATGGCGAACAGTACGAGCGACGTAACGATCGCAGCAGCCCCTATCAGCGCGCTTCCCGCATTTAGAATCAGGCCGCGCAGACTCTCGAGTGCGGGTTCGGTCGAGTAATAGATGGCAAGCACATTTTGGAGGGCCGGAGACAGGTAGGCGCTTGCAGATACGAGAAGGAGAAGCACGGCATAAAAAGCGATATTGCCGTATCGAAGCTTCCACACTCCAAGCTGGAATTGGGCTCTGTAGGTGTGCTGCCATAATGCGGCGATTCGTCTTGCGACCGCTTTACGTATGCGCTTTACAGCTCGGTCAATGTGCGATCGCCAGGGCATGAGCAATGACTACCTCTAACGCAGCGCGACAAACTGGTTACTTGGCCCTTCTGACCGGAGGCTCAGGCTCGGGCCGTTCGACACCACATAAGCCAGGGGCCGCGTCAGGGTGAATGGGAACAGCACCGGTAGCGACTGCAGACTGGGGACAGAAACGGGCTTGCCGGCATAGCGCACAGCAGCTTCAATCAGCCATGCCGTGAGCTCGTCGTTGTCGATGGCTGTCGGAGCGAGACGAATGACGCGCTTGCCTTTTTCCACTCGCTCAACGGCGCCCCAGCTCGCTTGGCTCTGGATGACCATGTTGGTCATGCGCCGGGTTCCTTCGCGCTCCCCGTAGGTCTCACTCATGCGCCGATGCACTTCGGCGGATGCGCAATCGCCCTGGATGGCGGACAGGCGGCCCACCAGTTCGGCCACCTTGCCGAAGAACGGGTACGTCGCAACGGCCATGCCCCAGCACAGCGCGGCGACTGGAATGTCCGGCTGCGTCTTATGGATGGCCACGCCGCGATCCGCGTAATCGACAAGTTCGGCGCGCGGCTCTAGCCACAGCCGGTTCAGTACGGTGCGTGTCTTCTTCTTGGCTTCAACGCCAAGTCCGGCTGCATCGAGCAGTGCATTCAGATCATCCAGTCCAGCCGCGCCAGCACGAACATTCAGTGCCGCAGCCGCCCAATCAAGCTGAATGAACCGATCAAAGCCTATTTGAGGGGCTGATGAATTCATTCGGTACCAATCACATATTTGACTTTCACAAAGGGCACGATCAACTCTTCGACCGACACCCCGCCGTGGACCACCACCTGCTCGCCCTCCGGCACAAAGGCAGTTCGTCCGCCCGCGAATAGGGGCATGAAGTTCGCGGGCAGTCCAGCGATGTCCAACCTGACCGTGGTGGGATAGGCCGCAGCGGAATCGGCCAGCAAGTGTTCGCTGCGATAGACCCGAACGCGTTCGCCGCGCGTCTCTGCAATCACGCCCTGGTTGGGCCTGCCGACACCGGTGGACTCGACGTTGCCGTGGTCTGCCGTGAGGTAGATGTAGTAACCCTTGTCCAGCAGCAGCGAGAACAGCCGATCGACGAAGCCGGTCGCCAACCAGTTCCCAATCCACATGGCCACGTCCTTCTTCGATCGCTCCTTGTGGAGCCGGTCGTCCACCTCATCGATCACCAGGCCTAGAACCTTCGGACGCCGGTTATTCAGATCCAATTCCAGTGCATCGAGCTGATTGATCTGTCGCAGCGCGCGGCGATACATCACCTCATTCGGGTTGACGCCTTCGTTCTGCCAGAACGTCTTCCACAAGGACTCCTCCTTGTCCGTCCGCTCGATGGAGTCATCGAACTCACGCGGCTTCAGGCCAGAGAACAGTGCCTGGCGTGAAACCGATGTCACGGTGGGCAGCCATGCGAACGCCGTTCCCTCATCGAACGCAAAGCGCTTCGTGCTGGCGATCAGCCGCTCCCGAATCTGCACCCACTGGTCAAATGCCAGCCCATCGAATACCAGCAGGGCCACCTTCGCTTCACCTGCAGAACGCCGATGCCGCAAGAAGCGCGGAACGTGATGCACCATCACCGGTCCCTTGGTGACGGGCTGCAGGATCAGGTCGGCGTAATGCTTGGCCGCAACCCACGCCTGCAGTCGTTCGTCCGATTGCGCCTGCAGGATCTTGATGCGGTCTCGAATCGCAGGCAGATGCTCGCTGCCTTCCGTGCCGGGCAGACCATGCGTGCGGGCCAGGATCTCACCATAGCGCTTGGCGAACTCGCTCCAGTCCTTGTGCGAAGAGGCTGCTGTTGGGGTTGCCTCGATCAGGCCGTCGATGCCTTTTAGCACCAAGGCCTGCAACGCCGCTGGGTCCTGGACAATGCCGGCCTTGATCCAGCTCGGCATCCCCGCCGGAACGCTGTGCACCGCTAGCGGGTGCAAGCTGCCGTCGAGGAACATAGAGTCCACCAGCACCTGCACATCGGAGTGATCGAAGGGAATCTCGATCTTGGCGACATAGTCTGGCGGTGGCGGCTCCCCTGTGCGCGTGCCATCCAGCCCCAGGGTCGACAGGTAGCGATACCACGCGTCCTGTACCACCCGCAGCAGCGCGCTCTTGGACGCCAGCCATGTAGCGACGGGCTGATCCGCGAACAGCCCCTTGCTCTGAATGATGCCCGCCGCGTGCTGAGCGAACAGAGGTGGCAACGAGCGGTTGGCGAAATGCATTCGCAGCAGCTCGCGCCAAAAATCCACCGGGTTGCGAATGGACCGCGGCGTCAGTTGATAGACGTGTTCGAGGATGAAATCCTTCGACTCGTTCTCACCGCGCGCTGATTGCAACTCGGTCTGGTGGGCATAAAACAGACCTGCAAGATGCTCCTGCTCTACCTGCTGCACAGCGCTGTAGGCCAGCCTGGGGAAAAGCTCCGCAAGGCTGAGCCGCACCACGCGACCGTGGTGGACGATGTCCCACGGCAACTCATTCGCGTCGGCGCTGCGCAGATGCAAGACCAGCGAGGGTGCTGGTCCCGGCTCACCGCGATCCCATGCGGCGCGATACCGCTCCTCGTACTCCACCCGAAACGCGAACGGGTCTTCGTACAGCATCACCTCGAAGCCCCGGTCGCGCAGCTCGGACAACAGCTTCTCGTCGAGCAGCACATCGTCCGGGTCACACGCCACCCACAGCCGGGTGAGGTCGGCCGTGAAGTAGCTAAGAATTCGTTCCGTCCACAAACTCATCCTACCTGTCCTCCGGGCGTCACATCGCCGGAGACGCGCACCATCATCACGGCATTCAAATCCGGCACGCTGGCTTCCATGTCATCGAGGGCCGCCATGCGTGCATCGTGTTCCTGCTGCAGTCGCTTGCGCCGATGCTCGCGCACGGCGGGCAAGCCAATCCGCCCGATTGCCTGACATCTGGCCTCGAAGGCATACAGCGCGCGTTCGCGCCCCTCTTTCAGCCGAGCACGGTGTTCGTTCAGCAGCTCGGTGAAGATCCGCTCGCCTTGGGTACTGGCGGTCGTGAGCGACACATCGAACCACTTCACCGACTCCTCGGCGCCGGTCACGGCGTGCACGTCCACGGTTTCGGTGAGCAGCAGATCCCACACACGCTTTGCAGTCGGCACGAAGGGGCGGCCTTCTTCGTTGACGAACACCGGCAGGAAGCGCTTCCGGCTCAATCCTTCCGCCGCCAGACTAATCTCCCACAGCGACCAGATGCCACGCACCGAGTCGGGCAAACCCGTCACCCGGATCACGGGTAGGGGCTGCCCGGCCACGAAGCGCGGCAGTTCGCTGATCACGGCCCGGGCGCGAGGATCTTCCATCGTCACCCACTCCAGCTCCGGGTTCTCATCCGCCGTCCGGGCGTCAAAGCACGCCTGTGCCGATTCGCTGCCGTCCGCCCACTTCACGCGCCAGGCATCGCCCACCTTGGTTGCCGATCCACCACGCGCAGCCAAACCACTGGTAATGGCCCGCTCCAACCAGAACTGCGCCGGATGGTCACGCCACTTGCGGGCGTCATCGGCGTCCAGGTCGTGCGCTTCGGAAAGCAGGTCGCTGTTCTTCTTCGACTCCGCCAGCGTGGATCGCAGTTGCGACACCACGGCATCGCACTCCTGTTCAATCGCATCTGGGTTTTGCAGGCCGTGGACAAACAACTCGTCGAAGATCGGATCGGCCTCGACCGAGTCCATCACATCGGACGCCTTGTCGACGCCAAACTCCTGCGCAATGACCTCGAGCTTTTCCTCCAGCACCTGGCGCACACGGTGCTCCACCGTGTCTTCGAGCACGAAGTTGATGGCGCGCACCACATGGTGCTGGCCGATACGGTCGACGCGGCCGATGCGCTGTTCAATTCGCATCGGGTTCCACGGCATATCGAAGTTGACGATGACATGGCAGAACTGCAGGTTCAGACCTTCGCCGCCGGCATCCGTCGAGATCAGCACGCGCACATCTTTGGAGAACACCTGCTGGGCACGAGTACGTGCTTCCAGATCCATGCTGCCGTTGAGCGTCGCCACCGAGAAGCCACGGCTCTCCAGATAGTCGGCCAGCATCGCTTGGGTGGGAACGAACTCCGTGAAGATCAGCACCTTCAGCGCCGGGTCGCCTTCTTCCTGCTGCAGCTTGTAGATCAGCTCAAGCAGTGCCTCGGCCTTGGCATCGGTGCCGGCGGCCTCGGTTTCGCGCGCCAGGTCCAGCAGCATCTCGACTTCGGATTTCTCCAGCTCCCAGCCACCGGACTGCATGGCCAGATCCACCTGGGACTGGCCATCGAGATCGGCCCACTCGTCAGCGCTGGTGCTTTCGAATAGGTTCGCCTGCGGCTGTGGCGCATCGAGCAGGGCCTGGCGCTTTTCCAGTGTGGTGCGGATGGCGGCCGTACTGGATGTCACCAGCCGCTGCATCAGGATCATCAGGAAGCCGATGTGGCGCTGCTTGGCCGCCATTGCCTGGTTGTAACCGTGGCGCACATAGTCGGTCACCGCCTCGTACAGGCGCTGCTGTGCGCCGTGGCGCGCCTGCCAGGCCACCGCCTGCAGCCGGGTGACACGCGGCTTGAACAGCGGCTGGCCCTCGGCATTGATGGAGGCACGCTTCTCGGTGCGGATCACGAAGGGGCGCACCCGGTCCCGGCTGACGCTGCTCTCGTCCGGGAAGGCTTCCCGGTCCAGCAACTGCATCAGGCGCATGAACTGGTCGGTCTTGCCCTGGTGCGGCGTGGCCGACAGCAGCAAGAGATAGGGTGATGCCTCGGCCAGCGCGGCGCCCAGCTTATAGCGGGCCACCTGCTCCGTGCTGCCGCCCATGCGGTGGGCTTCGTCGATGATGACCATATCCCATGACGCCGAAATCAGGTCTTCGAAGCGCTCGCGGTTGTAAGTGTTGAGTTGCTCCAGGCTCCAGCCGCGACGACCTTCCAGCGGCTTCACCGAATCCAGTGAGCAGATCACCTGGTCGTGCATGCGCCACAGGTTTTCTTCCTCGCCCGCGCCACCGCTGCGCCACTGGCGGAAGGCTGCCAGCTCGGACGGCTCGATGAACTGGAACTTCTCGCCGAAGTGCAGGCGCATTTCCGCCTGCCACTGGCGGACCAGCCCCTTGGGCGCCACGACCAGGATGCGCTTCACCCGGCCACGCAACTTCAACTCGCGCAGCACCAAACCGGCCTCGATGGTCTTGCCAAGGCCTACCTCGTCGGCCAGCAGGTAGCGGATGCGGTCGCGGCTGACCGCACGGTTCAACGCATAGAGCTGATGCGGCAGCGGCACCACGCTGGACTGAATCGGTGCCAGCAGCAGGTTGTCCTCCAGCGCATCCAGCAGTTTGGCTGCCGCCGTGGTGTGCAGGATCTGCTCCACACTCGGGCGAACGCTCTCCAACGGGGCGAGATCCACCGCCCGAGCACGCACCACCGCATCCTTGGCCGGTAGCCACACGCGGTAAGCGACTTCGCCCCACACGTCCTGCCGCTCGATCACACGACAAGGGGATGCCTGCCGGGTGAACCAGCACCAATCGCCGATGGTGAAACCGCTACTGGCCACGTTCAGATCCCATCCTCGGTACGGGTCAACGCCAGGTCATAGAGGGTGAGCAGCTTCTCGTCCTCTTGCAGCGTTTCCTCGGGCAGCTTGTTGGCGATGCTGATGATGGTCTTGTAATCCTTGGCTGCCCACGCGGCGCGGAAACCGGCGCGCAGCACTTCCAGACGGGACTCCTTGATCTTGCGGCCTGTGAACACCTTGTAGGTCTCGAACTCCTTGAGCAGGGCCTTCTCGCGCTTCTTCTCCAGGTCTTGCGCCTTGTTCGGGTCAGGCACGTACCAGCGGTCCTTGGCCTTTGCCACCAGAGCGGGTGCGCTCTTGTCGAGACCACGCAGGTCTTTGTGGTTCGAGGAGAGGTAGCTGTGGATCTGGCTCGGCACCTCGCCGGTACCGTCATAGCGCAAGAAGTTGTCTTCCAGCAGTTGATCCAATTCCGGAATGATCTCGCCCTTGCGCTTGGCCGAACCAATTTGCGGGATGTACTCGGGATGAATCTCCGATCGCGTTGATGGGCGCCTGAGCAGGAAGTTGGTCAGCCAGTCGATGGCGCTGCGTTCGTCGGAAACGAACAGCTCTGCCTGCTTCACCTGCGGGATACGCGACCGCGCCTTCTCGTATTCGACCAATTGATCAGGCAGGAACACCATGCCATCCATCTCGCGGAAGCGGACCGGCAGCTCGGCCAGAAACTCTGGCGTCGAAATGGGCACCATTGCGCCGTGGCGGATAAACCAGGACGCCATACGATCGTAGATGCGACGTGGATCGCGTTCGACGATGTTCAGAAGCTCCTGCGGGTAGCCAGACGTGACTTTCACCGCTGGTAGCTGCTTCAAGTGCGTCTGCACGAAGTCCCAAGCTGAGTCGACCGTTGGGCCGTCACGGTTGAACCTGTCTTCCAAGCCTCCATTGGGCTTATACGCTGAGATCACCAAATCTTGCTTAACAGCGTTGGGTGAAACAACTTGCTGGAAGCTCAAGTGCACCTTGTCGAGGGTAGTAACTTCTGCGACGACAAAACCCACTTGTTGCAACGCAACCTGTATTGCGTTCCAAACAGCAGCTCGACTATTTGAGAAAACCACTGTCATCCAGCGGCCAGGCTTCAGCACTCGGTAGTACTCCGAGAAGCATTTCTGCATCAAATGCTGATATTCAGGCACTCCCTTGTTCTTCACACGATCAACGATCGCTTCTGGACGTGAATCTGTGGAGACCCTATGCCAGGACTCGACAAGGAAGTTTAAATCTGAGTAGTAAATGTTTTCGCCGAAAGGCGGGTCGGTAAAGACGTAGTCGATACTGGCGTCTGGGATTGGAAGACGAGTTGCAGTTCCAGTGTTGACTGCTGCAACACCTTCTTGTGGCCGGTAATCACCAAACGCCTTCGTCAGCCGCCCGAGCTTTCCATCGAGGATGTACCAAGGACTGCACTCAGCGTGCTGAGACCCAACGTAAAAGACGCCGCTCAGATATTGATTGACCTGGGAGAAGTGTGTCGGAGCGTAGCGTGCCAAAACTGACATGCCCCAAATTGCCTGCTCAACAAAGAACAAAAGCATTTCCCGAGTCCGGGGATCTGGATGCTCATTGGCCCTTCTCCACAGAGCGGCCATGCCGTGAGCCGCACGTGCTAAAAACATGAAATGGACGGCAGTTGTGTTGGTGGTCTTCATCCGACCAACGCGCGTCATTTGGCAGTCTGGCAATTGTGCTGTTGGCAACTCCGCCGGCAGCGGAAGTGCATCAATCCGTTCCAGTGTTTTCAGGTCTTCACTGTCGGGGCGCTTCTTATGCTTCGTCTTTCCGATCTTGTAGTTGATGATGACCGGAACTCGCTTCGGGCGAGTCTCGACTTCACCGGAAGCCGGGTCTACGAAGGACTCGAACGCCAAGTCCATTTTTTCCTTCGTCGACTGCGCCCCGCAGTGTGGACAGGTCAGTTCGTTTGCGACACGCTGAGTTTCCTCATCAAGTGCCGCATCTGTGAACACAACCTCACCCGCGCACGAAGAGCAATTGAGTACCTCGCTCCAAACGGTATATTCGATCCGCGCCTTTGTCTTGCCATCGGAGTGCAGCGTTTCGTACATCCAACCAATGTCACGCTCCACTTCCTTCAGTAGTTTTCCGCCCGCTTTGGAGAAGCCATCAACATCGAAAGGCAGGTTGTAGTTGGCTGCAATGAAGGTGGCTGCTGGCGACAGGTCGTTGAGGATGACGCGACGAGCTCCCCACTTTGGCGCGGCTTTGCCTTGCTTCTTCCAGTCGGTTTCCAACTCATGTCGATAGGATGACGGTGCCAATCCGCACCACTGGGCAGCGACACCGGTCATGCCAGAGCCGCCAAAGCCGTCCAACACAATGTCACCGGGATCGGTGTAATGCAGAATGGACGGGACAATCGCAAGGTGCGGCACCTTCGTGTGGTAGCCGTGAGCCTTGTAGAGCGGGTCGGTCTTACCGACCGATACGTCGATGGTCTGCGGCTCGCGGCTGTACTTCACGCTCGGGTCGTATGGCTTGCCGTAGTGACGCACGAAGTCTTCAAGGAAGGGATTCGGGCACGCGGTGTAGTACGGCGGGTCCGACATCGCCAGGATGGCCTCGTCCGTACCCTGCGGGAAGCCTTCGATCTTGCGGAACGCCGGATCTTTCAGTTTCTCGGCCAGCAGCTTGGTGAAGTGCTCGCGCCGCGCGTGTTCGCTGGGGAATGTCTGGCCAAGGCATTCCACCGGCCCAGAATCTTTTTGTGTAGTGCTGAATAGATTAGTCATTCTTTTCCTCGGCGCTTTGGGCCTTGATTGCCGCGTTCGCAGACTGCTTGACCACGCCGCTCAGGTTATCGATGGATTTTCTGACCCGCTCCAACTCCTCTGCGACAGGATGGTGCGGAACGCTGGTACCCATATAGGGCCGCAGATCCACGTTGGTCTTTTCGCTGTACTTGTTCTTCCCATATTCGTACTCGGCCGACACTTCGAATGTAGGCGGACAAATCGTCGGGGCAGCTCCGACTTCGAAGATTTTGAAGCCCATTCCGAGATCGAAAAGCAACTCCGACATGGGTGGTAGGCAGTCGATAGGCTGCGCAAATGCTGATTGCTTCGCGAGGTTGCGTGCCTCGGCTTTTTCGCCAAACTGAAAGAAGTCTCGATCAAGGCGTAGCCGGAGATTCTGTGCCGGTGAACGACCGACATTCCTGACCAGCAATTGGATGACTGGCGTGCCCATCCGCACCTGCACGGTCACTGCGACAAATGGCCGATTCTGATCAGCCATCTGCTCACGCATTGCACCAACTGCAGCACGGTTGGCGCGCAGAATGAAGAATGTGAGTCCGGCGAACATTGCGGTCAACAGGACGTTGGCCAGCGTCAGCCATTCGGGCAAGTTCGCCGGCATCGTCAGTGAGGCGACATCATTCATTGAGTGCTTCCTCTTCTATTTCTTGATCATCGTCTCGGAGTTCTATGGATTTCTTCGGTTTGATCGCGATGGCTACCGCTTTACCCGTTTCCAGGGTTGCCCGAATGACGTCCTGAAGCACCTGCGACTGGCTGGGCGTCGTGCCAACCCACGCCTTGGACACCACCGTTGTGAACGACGTGTTGTCGAAATGGCGCTTCGCGTTCTCATAGGTAATCCGCAAGCCACCCTTTGGCCCTTTGATCCCGGGGTCGTTCTCCAACAACTTCCAGTAGTCCAGCGGCAAGTACATGCCGGGCACGAGGCCCACGTCATCCGGATTGAATACGAGCCTGGGACAGAGCTTGAGGAAGAACGGGTTCTCTGTCAGACGGAACCCGCCAATGTCCGTATTGGGCGCACATGCCTTCAGCGTGCCGAGCGCGGCATCCATTCGATCGATCTCTTCCTTCAACTGTGTGTCGGGTAGCCGGTATAGATAAAGCGGGATACCGCTTTTCCGATCCGCACGCTCCATTGCCTTGTACTGAACCATGACAAAGCTCTGGTAGGTTTCGTTGAAGTAGATTAGATCGGTGCCGGTTTGCTCTTCGAGCGGAAGACGGTTTGCAAGGATGACGGTAAGGCGCTCGGAAGTTTCTTCGGATTCAAACACTGCTGCGCCGTAGGGGTAGGTCTTGATCACTTCAAAACCGGGCAGGTTCTGCAGGTCGTTAACCACCATTGGGTCTTCGCGCAGCCGGACACTGGGCAAGCCATCAAGAAATGACACTGGCGTGCCATCCGATGGCGTCCACTCCTGAACGGGGTCACGGCTGAGTCCGGCAATCGACAAAGCCGTAAGCAATGCTTCTTTCTGCTGCGCCAAGTTGTCCCTTGCTTTGACGGACAGCCGTTGTATGCGTCTCTCTCGCGCTTGGCTGAACCGTTCCAGCAGAGTGCTTGCTTGGGGTGCGAGTTGGCGAATGGACTCGACAACTGCGGAGAACCCTTTCTCGGTTAATAAGCCACCCGACTCGAATCGTTTGCGCACCGATGCAGCGTTGCGCTTTGGCAAGCGATTGAGAATCCGCCGAATCGACACCGGCTCCGAGAGTTCTTCGGCCTGATCAATGTTCAATCGGCTAAGTCCCGTACCGGCTCGCGCGCCCCGCCGCCCCAAGCCGATGTGAGTCAACTTGCCTGCGCTGACGACAAAGCAGACCAACGGCGCGGTTCGGCTGTGCTGAAAGTCAGCGACAGGCTCGGCAAAAGCGCGCTCTTCGGCGACACATTCGAGGAATGTGGTTATCCGGTCTTTGGGAAGGAGGACGGCAAAGCCGCTTGCCTTGGCCACCTAGGAAGCTCCGCCTTCATCCGAGGCTTCATTGTTTGGAACAGGTGCTATTTGTTGCCAGTCCCCTGCAATCGCCGTCCAATCCACGGTGCGCTCGACAGCTTCTATCTCGCCTATTTCATTCTCTTTCTTACCCGACCATACCTCCCAAAAGTCCGGGTCGTCGGATTTTGGCCGTTGGCTTTCAGGCAAGGCATTCATCTGCACCAGCACTGGCAACTCAGAGGCCCAGCCCAGTAGGATGGCGTGGCGTGAGGGTAGCGAGGGAAGATCGCGTAGCAGACCACGCAGGTTGTCAGGAACCAGCCTGTGCACCAACTCTTGGTCACGGTCGTTGCTGATGCGGTGCAGCAGGTAGCTGTTGCATTGCGAAAGTACCGTGGGCGACAACTCGCTGGGGCGCTGGGATGACAGCACCAAACCCAGTCCGAACTTGCGCCCTTCGCGGGCGATTTTCTCGAAGACCTGGCAACAAATGGCGGCTGAGTTCTGGTTCTCAGCATCGTCCTGGTAGCGCTTGATAAATGTGTGCGCCTCTTCCATCACCAGCACGGTCGGCAATGTTTTTCCATGATTGAGCTGGCGATAACGCTGCAAGGATTCCAGCATCATGCGGGCTATGACGGCGGTGACGATATGCACCACTTCGGCGGGAACCAGCGAAAGATCAATGACTGTAATCGTGCCGTTAGATGCCTGGTCATCGCCGATGGTGTTGGCCAGCCACTCGTGTAGCGTCACACCTTCTGCATTGCCGGTGATGGTTTTCATGCGGCTATCCGACAGAATCGTTCGAATGCGCATGAGCATTGTTTCGACGTATTCCGAGACGCCTAGCAGTTCTGCGTTGGCTTCAACACTGCGCAGTAGCTGGTCGCCGGTAAAGGCGCGGGGCACGTCCGCATCGATGGGCAAGACGTCGGTGTCACTGCCGCCAAAGGCGGCGTGAGCGGCTTTGGTTAAGCCTAAAAAATTATCAATCTCTAGCCTAGTGAAGTCGTAGGTTGGATACTGGCCTGTGCGCGCGTTGGCAAATGTCGAAATTTGGTCTCTTACTGCTGCAAGCGCGATGCTTTCATCCGCACTGAAAGATGTATCGTTTTCCAACCCTTCCTGCCACTTCTTGATTTTTTCAAAAAAGTTTTTGGGGTGCGGAAAGTTGGCCCAAGGGCGCCCTGCACTGCGCTCAATCTGAGTCACACTGACCAGCGTGCGCAAAAAACGGCGCATGTCGTGGCTTGGTGTTGCTGCGGCTTCCACTGCACCATCGCGCACGGCGCGCAATGACTGAATCAATGTCGGCCGTTGCACCTTGGCGCTGGCTTGGGTGAATGCGCTCCACTCCGCGCTGTTCCAGAACCAGAGCGGCACCTGAAGCTGCTCGATACCGCTGTCTGGTTTCGGCTCGACAGCGAACACACGTACCTTGCCCAGTCCATCAAACGCCTTGGCGTATTCACCATTGGGGTCGAGCACAATGAACCGGGCATTGGGGTCTGCTCCGCCACGTGCATGCCGGGCTGCTTCCATCGACCAGCGGATCAAACCGGCGACCGAGCAGGATTTGCCACTGCCGGTGTTGCCCAGCACGGCCAGATGACGACCGAACAGGCGATCGGGGTCGACCTTGACTTCGGCATTTGCGGCCAGCGGACTGATGCCGATTTTCACCCTGCGGTTCTCGCCCGATTCGACGATGGCGCGTAGTTGTGATTGGGTCGGCAACAGCACAGGGTCACCCACTGTTGGGTAGGTTTCCACACCACGCCGGAAGGAGTAGCGCTCCTTTCCAGCGCTCTGACCCTCGTACGCCAGGCCGCCCAGCGGGTTGAGGCTCATTTTGCGCAGCGGATAGGGCAAATCGACCAGACCGAAATCCTGCATGCCCTTGCGCTTGGGGTACTGAGATCGCTCGATGGTGATCCACTCCACCTGTGCGACCAGATAGCCTGCATCACTAGGCACGAGGACATAACCGTTGATACGCGGGAACGGCCGTGGAGTGCCCGTATTCATGGCGAGGTTGTCGGGTGCTTCGATGTCCAGCAGAACCTTGATTTCGTCAGGCGAGACAAAATCGATGCTGCCGATACGTAGGGAATCGGCGTAGGCAAGTGGGGAGAAGCTCATAGCGGATCCGCCCCGTCAAAATCACTACCAGGTTTCGCTGCTGCCGGGCCTGGATGGGCATCTGTGCCGAAACGCTGCTTGAGCAGCTCGCTCATGCGGAAGGTGGTTTTGTCGATAGCGGCCTTGGGCAGGAAGCTTTCGGTCAGGGTTTGTAAATCTGCCAGAGCGGGGCCGATCAGCAGGCTGATCTGCGAGGGCCGTCCCAACTCTTGGTAGGTCTGCATGATGCGGCCGAGCGGATCGCTATAGGCAATCATTACCAGATGGGTGGACGGCACTGTGAGCATGTCGCGGATGACGCGGTTAATGTGCTCGTCACCAAAGCTGTAGCCATAGGTAATCAGCGTGCTGTTAGGGCGGCACACGGCGGCAGCGAGGTCTCGGAACAGTTCCACATAGGGGTGATCCGAAGTCTCCCGGTCCTTGGCGGCATTGGGGTAGATCATCAACTTGTGAGCACTGGCGCCGTTGAGTCCAGGCGCTTGCAGATAAGGCGCGACATCACCGGCGCCGAAGGGCAGCCCGATACGGCGGATGTCCCTATCGGCCTGCACCCAATCCACCGAGCCGTGCAGCTTGGTAAATCGGGCTACTCCCTCCAGGTAGCGCGGTTCGCCGCGAATGCCTGGCGGGTTGTAGTGCATGTCCAGATCCAGCCGCGACGAGCGAAAAATCGGCATGAGGTTACCGAGGAAGCGGTCCAGCAGATGCAGCCCGGCCAGTTCGGCCCCAGCTTCGATCAGTCGGTCGTAGTTGGTGGTGAAGATGTTCAGCCGGTCGCGCACGCCGGTGCGGCTGGCGAAGCTCATCAGGAAGGTGACCAGCACATTGAGCGCTTGCTCACGCTTGTCTTCACCTGCCTTGGCAATACCGGCTTCGCTTTCGAGGATGGACTTGGAGAATGCTTCCAGCGTGCTGGTCAGCTCAGTCAGCAGCGTTTCGGCTTCTGCTGAATTGCCCAGTATCTCTAGCCCTCGCAGCAATTCGTTGGCGACGCGAAGCTGGTCTTCCAGATTACCTGCTTCTCGGCCTGATTTTTGGGCGGCTTCTTTCGCTGCTTTCTCGATTTCATCCTTGTAGCTAGTCAGGGTTGCTTCGCCCATTCCAGCCGCTGGCTTGCCTGTCGCCAGATGGTGTACGGCATGGGTCAATCCTGAGCCAGCAAGCAGCGAAAGATGCTCCGATTGGAATAAGGCGGTCAGCCAAGGCTCGACACGGCTACGCAACTCGTTGATGCCGAAAGTTTGGCTCTGGGTTAGCCAGGAGGCTTCTGCGCCTCCGCAAAGCTTGAACTTGTCGACATCCTCGGCGCTTGCTTCGAAGCAGATAGGGGCGTGGTCGTCCCTGACTTTTAGCGTGTTGCTCATGGCAGTAGCTCCCTGTTCGCTTGCAGAGTCACGGCATCACTCGATCACGAAGCGCAGCTTGGTTGAATCCTTGCCCTTGCAGCGCTCGTTCATGAAGGTGTCGAAGCGCTTGCGCAGATCATCCGGTGTGGCCGGCGAGCCGCCTTGAAGTAGCGCCTGCTTAATCTCGTCGCCCTTGACCGCGATCTTCTCCAGCCCCGACAGTGCTTCCTGAACGGCATTGGCGAACTCGGTGGTCATCGGGTCTGGCAGCTTGCGTGAGGTCAGGAAGGCGTCGATCAGCTTTTTAGACGCAGGCGGCAGCAGACCCAGGCTGTCCTGCGTGAACGGGTCTTCCAGGTTCTCCAGCAGCGTTTGCTGCCAGTTGGCCACCAACTGGTCCAGATCGTCGTCCAGCTTGTGCAGGCGGTTGGCCGCCGGGATCAGCTCCAGCTGCTCGGCAGAGGGGCGGAACTGGCAGTGGGGGCAAACGGCTGCCGTGCCCAGCGTCGGCTCATCCAGCGATGAACAACTCTTCAGGCCGTTGAGCGACTCCTCGAAGGCGGTGAGCTGGCTGGTGGGCATCAGCGACACGCCGGCCAGGACGCGCAGCGCCAGCAGGCGGTCGTCCTTGCGCAGGGCGTTGCGGGTCTTGTCCTCGGCCACACCCAACCGCGCTTTGCTGTGGCTGGCGATGTAGGCGTTGATGTAGTCCTTCTTGAGCTGGTTCAGCGTCTGCCGGTATTCGGCGGCGTGCTCGGCCGTGCGGTCCTGACTCAGCTTCTCTTGCAGCGCCTTGCGGGCGGCCTCGGCCTGTTTCACCCACGGGTGCTCAGCGGGCAACACCATCTCGGCCTGAGAGAGGTAGGACGCCGTGCTGCCCAGCTCGACCACCAGTTCGAGCAGACGCTCGACGGCGGCCAGGACTTCCAGATTCTTTTTCTGGCCGTCGAGGTCTTCCTGCGTGACGCGCAGGTTCTTGAGCTTGCCGACGGTGTTGTACGGCGCCAGCGACTCGGTGAACTTCTTCAGCGCGTCCAGCCGGGCATGCCAGTCTTTCGCTTCCTCCTCGCGCAGCAGGTTCTGGCCCCAGAAGCCGAGCTTGCCTTGTTGCAAGTCGGAGCCCGCCTTGAGTACACGCGGCACCAGAGCGCTGACTTTGTCTTGCAGCTTGATGACCGGCTCGGTGTCGCCTTGGCTGGCTTTCTGGGCCAGGCCAGATGGCAGGTCGAACAACTCGAACAGGACACGCAGTACCGCAAGATTGATTTCCTTGGGTGCCTCGACGTGCTTGAACTGCTTGAGCTCTTCGATGGAGCGTTCAGCCAGCTGTGCCAGCTTGCCGGAGTCGATCCTGTCGCCGGTGATCGACAGCACAATGTCGCCGGAATAGACCAGCCCACCCAGCACAGTGACCAGCAGATCGGGTTCCAGCCGGTATTTGATGGGCGCGAAATACTCGATGTCCGAAGTGCCCGACAGCAGCTCGCTGCGGTTGAGCACCTGGCCGTGGCCCTTGGCCTTGAGGCGGTTCAGCACTTCCTGCGCGTAGCGGGAGTTGGCGGGATCGACGCGGTCACCATCGAGCAGTTCCAGTGCATCCAGGATGGCAGCGGCATCCTTGGTGCGGGTGCCGCCAGCCAGTGCTCGCAGCGCATTGCCCACCAGTTGCTTGCGGTTGGCTTCGGTGACCAGCACCGAGAAGGTGGGGTACTCGGGCGAGATGTCGGCAAAGCGCTGGCCCAGTGCCAGACCAGAGACGATGTTCACCACGTCGCGGAAGTTGATGCGCTCATCCGGGCCAAGTCGCGCGCGGTCGCGCAGGGACACGCCCTTGGACCAGTCCTGCAGCGTCTTGGTCTTGCCCTGGTAGGTGACCTCGAACGCGGTCATCTGTTTTTCTTGCAGCCACTTGCTCATGGACCGCAACGAGTCCTGGGCCTTGGACAGGTAGATGGCCTTCGCGCCACCGCTGGCGGTGGACGCCAGATCCAGTGCCGCCGCGTATTGCGACAGATGGCGCTTGTAGTCCTCGTCGGGCGACTTCAAGCGGAAGAACACCTCGTCCGCCAGGTTGTTGTCGGTGAACTTCGGCTTGTCGAAGGGCTGGATGAAGTAGATGTAGAAGTCGCGCTCGGGCTGGGCCGTGGGCCGGTCATTCGGCGCACCAAAGAAAAGGTAGCCCATGCGTTCGACACGGCGTTCCTGCCACTCGATCTGGTATTGCCAGATCTGGAAGCCGGGATACCGCAGATCGTCGCTGCACTCCATCAGCGCCTTGATGGCGCTGTAGTAGGCGCGGTCCAGCGCATCGTCGGACAGGGCTTCGGCGCGCTTTTCGATCTGCGCGTCGTAGTCGATGTCCTTCTTGAGGTCGAGGTAGTACTGCTCGGTGTCCGGTGCCTTGGAGATGAACTGACCGTTGACGGTCTTCAACACCTCCCGCAACACGGTTTGCACCATCGACAGCAGGTTTTCTGCCGGATCGCCCGGCATGTCCTCCACACCCGGCTGGAACAGGCACAGGGCGTCGCGCAGCTCGGCGGCCGTGGGACCAATGGGGACATGGATATCGCCGCCGGTGGTCAAACGATGAACGGCCAGCGCGTTGATGACCCGCAGCGCCATGGCTTTGTAGGCCGGACGGGTGAACGCCTGCTGCACCCGGGACTCCAGCACTTCGGACACGCGCATCACTTCCTTGATGTTGGGGTCGGCACGCAGCACCGAATTGGTCTTGATGGTGTTCCAGAAGCTCTCATAACTGATGAACAGCGGCTTGTCGGCAGGCACTTCCTGGTCGAGGATGGCCAGCATGGCGGACTCGATGGTCTTGAGCGCGCCGCGCTTCTCGGTGAAGTGGATCTGCTCGAAGGTTTTCAAATAGTCCGGATGGACCGGAAACAGGCGCACGTACTCGTCCATGCGCTCATTCATGGAGCCATAGAACTTGGCGAACGGCGTGAGGTACTCGCGGATCTTGTTCTGCTGATCGGCCGTCTTCTTGAGCAGGCGCGCGGAGACGACGAAGCTGACGTCCTGACGGTCGATCAGGATCTGGGTGAAGCGCTCGTTGACGCGGCGCATGCTGTCGGCGACGTGCTGGAAACGCACGCTGTCAAAGATGGCCTCCTGCACACCGGCGACGAAGCGGAATTTCAGGTGCTTGGTGACTTCGCCGATCTGACGCAGGATGGCCAAGTCCTGGACCAGTTCGTGGTCGCGCCGGGACTGCAGGTACTCCAGGAATTCATCGACAACCAGCAGCACGCCCTGGTCCGGGAATTTCTCGGCGAACGCTGCCATCATCTCCTCGAAGGAGTCCTTGTTGTTGAGCTCCTTGTCGGCGGTCGGGAATGTGTAGTCGACGCCGATCTTTTCGAGGAAACGCTCAAGCTGCAGGGTGATGATCTGGCGCAGCGGCATTTGCAACCCGCCCACCTCGATGCGCAACACCTTGAAGCGACCGGCGATCGGAGCAACCGCCTCGGCAACCTTGGGGTGGCGAATCATCGGTGCGTAAGCAGCGTCTTCGGCCACCAGCGACAGCACCGACATCAAGTGCGACTTACCGGTACCGTAGTTGCCGACGATCAGCACACCTTTGTGATCGACCGATTCGTCGAAACTGAGCTGGGGAACCATGAGCTTGGAGATCCGCTCGGCCATGTCATCGGAGATGACATAGGTTGCGACGAGCTTCTTGGCCTCATCCGGGCGCCCGGCATCGAGCAGCTGAATGACTGACTCGATCTGCTCGAACTGGATCAGATCTCCGTATTTCATGTTCTTGGCCATATGGTTCTCTCTTCCCCGTAGCGTCAAATTTCGAGTACGACCACGCCGTCGCAGCTGTAGTCACGATGTTCTGGATGGCTCATGTCGGCGTACACCAAGCGATCACCGCGCAGCTCGCCAGGCCAGACGGCCACGACGCGCTTGGAATGAGCCAGCCGCCTGACGAGGTCAAGCGGGTTGATCTGCAGGCTGGGCTCGAACAACAACTCCAGGTTGTCGAGCAGCAGCGGGTCTTCAGTACGCTCCTTGTCCGCGATCTCCCGCAGCAGTTCGCCCGCCGAGAAACCGCGCTTTTTGTTCGGTGTTGCCGCGAGCCGGCGCCCCAGCTCCAGGCCGACGTTGAGCGGCTCAATGTTGAGTTTGTCGCCCAGCTGGCGCAGCAGTTGGGTCTTGCCGCTGCGGCTGGGGCCAACCAGCAGGATCAACTTGCTGTTGAGGTCGCCAATTTCACCGATGAGTCGTTCGAGTTTTGCCAGCATGCTCAGACCCTCAGTCCGACTCGGCTTCGAGCCGTTGTTGATCAGGGGAGCGGTAGCCCGGCGCCAGCACGGCATTTCGCACGCCGTAGATGGCAAGGTGGTCCTTCAGCCACAACCGGTACTCGTGCCCGCGCAGGCTGTGGTCGGGCGTGCAGTCCACACTCCATTGGCGAAGGATGTAACCGGCGGTAGCAGCCCGCAGCTTCATCCGCAGCACGCCACCCTGCATGCTGTAGTCCATCTCGGTGATCTCCGGCCGGGGCTGGTCTGGGTGTGGCACCAGCTCCAGCTCGACGATTCGGGTCCACTGAATGTCTTGATCGCTCATCTCGTGGGGCGCCACGGGTTGCCCCTTGAGCACCATGGGGCGTTTGATCCGGGTGATGACGAAGTCCCGGAACTCCTGCGACTTCCGGTCGAACGCGCGGACGTGCCAGCGCAGGCCGTTGTCGATCAGCGCAAAGGGGACAATCTCCCGCTCGGTGCGGCTGCTGGAGATGGAGTGGTACTCGATGCCCAGCGGGCATTCCTGGTGGATCGCACGGGTCACGCTCGCGAGCACATCCAGGTCCGGGTGCGTGAGTCGTGATGGGCTCTCGCTGGCCACCCACGCCTTGAGCCGCATCGGCTCACCGTCGCCGAAGCCTTGGGTCAGCCACGACAGCACCCGCTCCGGTGGGAAGTCGAAGACCGGCTGGAAGTCCGGCCCAAGGACGTAAGACTTGCCCTTGGAATCGTAGTCGATGTTGCCTGGGGCCAACTCCTTGTACAGCGCCAGATCCCTTGAAGCAGCAGCGGATTGGATGCCAAACCGCGACACCAGGTCCTGGCGGCGTATCTCCCCAATGAAGCGCACGCGCAACTCCACGAACGCGAGTCGGTCGCGCTGTGGTTGAGTTAGATCTGCAAGCTGTTCGTTCGACATCCTGACTGGCTCGTTCGGGTTAGCGAATGCTTGTACGGATTATTGCGGAAAGTATATGGTCTGCCATAGAATCTGTCCATGAATCCATTTGGAGTCATACATGCGTATTCTAATGATGATGACCACAAGCACCGCAGCGACGGGAGAGCCTGTGCGGACACTGGTACGGCTTCATGCTCAGGGTTGAGCTGATGATCATCGGCGTTGCCTACGCTCTTCATCGGTGGGGAGGACATTGAAGATGATGGAGTCGAAAGAAGAGTCTGGGTCGTCTGCCTTCCTGCGTGTCCTTACGTTGGACGGCGGCGGCGCGAAGGGCTTTTACACGCTGGGCGTACTCAAGGAAATCGAGGCGATGATCGGGTGCCCACTGCACCAGAAGTTCGATCTGGTTTTCGGTACCAGTACGGGCGCGATCATCGCGTCACTGATCGCGCTCGGTCACGGCGTCGATTCCATCCTGGAGCTGTACCGCAAGCACGTGCCTACCGTGATGTCGCAGAAGACTGCTCCGGCTAGGTCTCGAGCCCTGAAGAAGCTGGCGAGCGAGGTCTTCGGTGATGCAACGTTCAGTGATGTGAAGACCGGCATCGGGATCGTTACGGCCAAGTGGCTGACCGAGCGCCCGATGATCTTTAAGGGCAGCGTCGCGCAGGCGCATGGCCGAGCCGGGACGTTCGTCCCGGGCTTTGGTGTGAGCATCGCAGACGCTGTCAAGGCATCGTGCTCGGCCTACCCGTTCTTCGAGCGAACGATCGTCAGGACCTCAATGGGTGAGGACATTGAGCTGATCGACGGGGGGTACTGCGCAAACAACCCGACGCTGTACGCGATCGCCGATGCGGTCCAGGCGCTTCGGAGTGATCGCAAGGACATCCGCCTTGTGAGCGTTGGCGTGGGCATTTATCCCGACCCGAAGCCCAGCCTGTTGATGAGGCTGGCGAAAAGGTATCTCGTCAGCGTCCAGTTGCTGCAGAAGACCCTGGAGATCAACACGCAGTCGATGGACCAGCTGCGGCAGGTTCTGTTCCATGACGTACCGACCATCCGGATCAACGACTCCTACGTCACGCCTGAAATGGCGACCGATCTGCTAGAGCACGACCTCAAGAAGCTGGGTGTCTTGTTCCAGCGAGGACGGGAGTCGTTCGCGTCGCGGGAGAAGCAGCTTCGCGAGTATTTGATATAGCCGGGGGAAGAAGATGCCGATTCCAGAATCGCAGCTCGAAACGTGGTCCCACCAGGGATCGATCACCCAGTCGAGCAGCACTTACAACACGATCAAGAGCGTCCTGGAGGACAGCACCACGCCGTATGCTGGCAGGAACTTCAAAGTGTTCCTTCAAGGCTCGTACGGTAACGACACGAATATCTACGCCGAGAGCGACGTGGATATCGTCATACGGCTCGACGACTGCTTTCACAGCGATCTCGAATCTCTGTCCGATGACGAAAAGTCGGCCTACAAGCAGGCATTCAGCGACGCGACCTACACACATGCCGACTTCAAGCGGGACGTACTGTCGGTGCTTGAGGGGCAATACGGCTCGGCCGTGAAAGCCGGCGACAAGGCGATCGCCATCGACGCGAGCGGCTCGCGGCGCAAGTCGGACGTGATTGTTGCGACGCAATTCCGGCGCTACTTCAAGTTCCGGTCAGCGAGTGACTCTGAGTACGTCGAAGGCATTTGCTTTTTCAACTCTGCCGGCGAGCGAATCGCGAACTACCCAAAGCAGCACTCGGCGAACCTGACGGCGAAACATCAGGCATCTTCGCAGTGGCTCAAACCTATGGCCCGGGTGTTCAAGAACATGCGCAGCCGGATGGTCGAAGACGGCCTGATTAAGGCCGGTATCGCGCCTTCATATTACATCGAAGGCTTGCTGTACAACGTGCCGAACGAGAAGCTCACCACCAGCTATCAGGACTGCGTGGTCAACGCCTTGAATTGGTATCGGCAGGAGGCATCGAAAACCGACCTCGTGTGCGCCAACGAGCAGTATTACCTGCTGCGAGATGGTTACCACACGTGCTGGCGACAGGCGGCCTGTGATGCATTCATCGAGGCGGCGGTAAAGCTTTGGAACGAATGGTAGTCAAAGGATTGGTTTAACAGGCAACAGGAGCAGCGACGACGAAGAGCTGAGCCAGCGGATCTCAGATCAAGCAACACATCTGAAATACGGTTGACCACCGGTTCCGTTTGATTGCGGCGCGAGCCGAGCAAGGGACACAGCATCAAGGCCATTCGCTTCACTTGGGAATGGCACGATGGGACAGACCAACCGCCGCGCATCCGCATGGCCTTCGCTGGCCGTGCTGCTGGCCGTGTCGCTCTCGGCCCTGCAACCCGCCATTGCCGACGACACTCCGGAGCGTGAGCAACTCGCCGTGCTCGCGCGCCAGCTCGACCTGATCGACCGCCTCGCCGAGCACGCCGCCAGTACCGCTCCGCAGGAACGCGCCCGCTACCACTTCGACTACGCCCGACTGCGCGCAGACCTGAAGCGCGTTCGCGCCGGCCTGCAGGACTACCTCGTGCCCCAGCGCGCCCAGCCGCGCGATCCCGTCCCGCTGGCCGGCGATTACGTCCGCCGCGACCGCGCCGACGACGAGGAGCCGTCGCCATGACGCCCTCTGCCGATCAGGTCGCCGCCTTCCAGGCCAACGGCGGCTTTGCGCCTTCGGCCGTCTCTGCCGTGGTGCTCGCTTTCGTGTTCGCCGTGTTGCTGCTGTGGGGCGTGTGGGCCATGCGCACCGCCTACGTCGGCTGGGCCGAGCACCGCATCACTGAACGTCAGTTCCTCGCCGTCGTCGTGCGCTTCGTAGCGATGTACCTGGTGCTGACCTTCTTCCTCCTCTCCTGACCGTCACGAAAGGCCATACGCCATGAACACGCCACCGACATCCCATCGCATTCCGTCCCGCATCGCCGCACCGCTGCTGCCGCTGGCGCTCGCGGGCCTGCCGCTGTCGGCCTTCGCGCAGGGCCTGCCGACCATGGAAGACCCATCGCGCGGCCAGGGCAGCGGCATCCTGCAGACCTTGCAGAACTACGGCTACGACATCGTGCTGCTGATCGCGCTGCTCGTGGTCGCCTCGATGTTCGTCGGTGTTTGCTATCACGCCTACACACGCTACTCGGAGATCCACACCGGCCGCGCCACCTGGGGCCAGTTCGGCCTGACGGTCGCCGTGGGCGCGATCCTGCTGGTGGTCGGCATCTGGCTGCTCACCAAGGCCACCGGCGTGCTGTGAGGGCGGCAAGCGATGGCCGTCCCTTCGGAGACCCCGCGCGACACGCTGGTGACCTTTCTGCCGCACCGGCTGAACCGCCAGCCGGTGGTCGTGCGCGGGCTGACCGCCGACGAGTTGTGGATCTGCACCGGCCTGTCGGCCGCCGCCGGATTCGCGCTCGGCCTGCCGCTGGCGTGGCTCACGCACAGCATCGCCATGGTGCCCACGCTGATCGTCGCCGGCATCGCGCTGGGCGTCTTCGTCGGCGGTGGCTTCCTGCGCGCACAGAAACGTGGCCGGCCCGACACCTGGCTGTACCGGCAGCTCCAGTGGCGGCTGGCCCTGCGGCATCCGGCGCTGGCAGCGCTCCTGAGCGGGCAGCGCCTCATCACCCGCTCGGGCTACTGGACGACCCGGCGCAACTCCGATCGAGGGGCGCCATGAGCCGTTTCAAGAATGAGATTGCGCACCTGCAGGCGCATGTGAAGACGCTGCGCCTGGGGGCCGGCGCGCTGTTCGTGGTGGCGCTGCTGCTCGGCTTCGGTTGGTGGAGTGCGCCGAAGAGTCTCACCATCCATGTGCCGCCGGACCTGCGCTCGGGTAGCACGCGCAAGTGGTGGGACGTGCCGCCCGAGAGCGTGTATGCCTTCTCGTTCTACATCTGGCAGCAGGTGCAGCGCTGGCCCACGAACGGCGAAGAAGACTATCCACGCAACCTGCGCGCGCTGTCGGCCTACCTGACGCCGAGCTGCCGGGCCTTTCTGCAACAGGACTACGAGTACCGGCGCGCCAGTGGCGAGCTGCGTCAGCGCGTGCGCGGCATATACGAGATTCCCGGCCGCGGCTACGGCGATGATCCGGCCGCGCGCGTCAAGGTGATCTCCGACCGCGATTGGATCGTCACGCTCGACGTGAGCGCGGATGAATACTACGGCTCCGAGCAGGTCAAGCGCGCCCTGGTGCGCTACCCCATCAAGGTCGTCCGGCTGGACATCGACCCCGAGCGCAACCCCTTTGGCTTGGCGCTGGACTGCTACGCCAGCGCGCCCCAGCGCATCGAACCGCCGCCGACGCCGACCCAGGCCGTCGCGCCCGCCAACGCCTCCGGCCACCTGCAGGGAGACTCTCCATGAAGCCCGTTGCCTTGTCGGCCCTGGCCGGCGTCCTGCTGATCCTCGGTTTCGTGCCGGCCAGCCAGGCCGTGGAAATCCTGCGCTGGGAGCGGCTGCCCCTGCCGGTGCCGCTGGTGGTCGGCCAGGAGCGCGTGGTCTTCATCGACCGCAATGTGCGCGTCGGCGTGCCGGCCGGCGTCGGCGACCATCTGCGTGTGCAGAGTGCGGGCGGCGCGATCTACCTGCGGGCGAGCGAGCCGATTCCGCCCACGCGGCTGCAACTGCAGGACGTGGAATCCGGCGTGCTGATCCTGCTCGACATCGCCGCCGAGCCGGCGAAGGACGGCCAGGCGCCGCTGGAGCCGGTGCGCATCGTGGAAGCGGCAGCCCCCGCAAAGCGCTACGGCGGCGGTGCAGCAAGCGGCGCGGACGAGCAGGCCGATGCGCCCGCAGGCAAATCCGTTCCCCGGCGCGAAACGCCGGTACCGGTCGTGCTGACGCGCCATGCCGCACAGAACCTGTATGCGCCGCTGCGCACCGTCGAGCCGGTCGCCGGCATCGGGCGCGTGAACCTGCGCCGCGACCTCGCGCTGGACACCTTGCTGCCGACGCTGCCGGTGCACGCGCGGGCACTGGCCGCATGGCGCCTGGAAGACCAGTGGGTGACGGCCGTGCGACTCACCAACACCGCCGCGCGCTGGCTCGACCTCGACCCGCGCGCCCTGCAGGGGAACTTCGTGGCGGCGACCTTTCAGCATCCGAACCTGGGGCCGGCCGGCACCCCGTCCGACACCACGGTGCTCTACCTGGTCACGCGCGGCCACGGCCTGGCCGAGTCGCTGCTGCCGGCGCTGAGCCCGATCGACGCCATCGTGAACCTGCCGCCGGCCGCCGCGGCCGGCTCGACCGGAGGAGCGCGCGATGAAGAGTAATCCGCTGCTCAAGTGGCTGCTGATCCCGATGGCGCTGCTGCTGGTGTTCGTCGGCATCAAGCTGTTCTCCGGCGCCCCGGGCGGCCAGCCCGCTCCCAAGGGCGCGACCAGTACGCTCACGCCCGAGGAGATGAAAGCCCTGGGCATCGCCGGCGACACGCCGCGCGATACCGTCGCCACGCTGGTGGCCCAGGTGAAACAGTTGCGCACCGAGCTACAGAGCGCGCTCGGCGACAACAAGCAGCACAAGGCCGAGAACGAGCGCCTGCGTGCGCGGGAAAGCGCGATCGACCAGCGCATCCAGAGCGCGCTGGAAGGCGAACGCAACCGCTTGGAGCAGGAGCGCAACCAGGTGGCCAGCGACAGGCAGCAGACCCAGGGGCTGCTGCAGGATCTGCAGCGGCAATTGGACGGCCTTTCCGGCAAGGGTGGCCCGTCCGACCTGCCCGTCGGGCTGGGGCTGGAAGAGGGTGACGGCAAGCGCTTCAACCGCGGCACCAGTGGCACGCAGTGGGTCGAGCCCGACGATGCCAAGGTCGACGCCAAGAACGGCAGCAAGGAGCCGAGCTTTCCCCTGAGCTTCGGGCCGGCCCAGAAAAGCCTGTCGGCCGCAGTGGAATCCGTCGCCGACGTCGGCAGCCGCGCGGTGGGCGCATCCACGAAGGCTGTCTACACCGTGCCGTCGAACTCGACGCTCATGGGGTCGATTGCCATGACGGCGCTGATCGGGCGCGTGCCGATCGATGGAACCGTCAACGACCCGTACCCGTTCAAGGTGCTGATCGGCCCGGACAACCTCACGGCCAACGGCATCGACATCCCCGACGTGGCCGGCGCCGTGGTCAGCGGCACGGCCTCGGGCGACTGGACGCTCTCGTGCGTGCGCGGGCAAATCCGCTCGGTCACGTTCGTGTTCCAGGACGGCACCATCCGCACGGTGCCGGAGGACGGTAGCAAGGGCGGCGGCAGCGGCGGCAACTCGGGTCACAACGGCGCCAGCATCCAAGGCGGCCTGGGCTGGATCAGCGACCCCTACGGCATTCCCTGCGTCAGCGGCGAGCGGCGCAGCAACGCCCAGCAGTACCTGGGCAGCCAGGCGCTCATCACCGCGGCCGGCGCCGGCGCGGCCTCGCTCATCAAGTCCGACAACGGCAGCGTGGCCGTGGTCGCCAATAGCAACGGCTCGCTGGGCACCGTCGGCATCAGCGGCAACGAAGCGATGGGCCGCATCCTCGCGGGCGGCGTGCGCGACATGGCCGATTGGGTCAACAAGCTCTATGGACAGGCCTTCGCGGCGGTCTACGTGCAGCCCGGCGCCAAGGTGGCCGTGCATCTGGAGCAGCCGCTCGACATCGACTACGACGCCAAGGGGCGTCGGGTCCACCACCGCACCGGAGAAGCCAATGCCTCGGATCTGGATTGACGCAGCCGCCGTGCTGCTGGCGGCCACCCTGCTCGGCGGCTGCGCCACCAGCAAGGAGAAGCTGCTGCCGCACGGCGACAGCGCCATGCTCGACATCTGGCATCAGGAGACCGGCGGCAGCGCGGGCGGCGGCCAGGCGGCGCGGCAACTGCTCGATGCGCGCCAGGGCCTGCGCCGGCCGCTGGCCGAGGCCGATGTGCAGGCGGCGCCCGGCGTGCAGGCGCGCTACACCCGTACCGCGCAGAACGAGATTTACCGCCAGTTCCACCGCCTGCCGAACCCCGACCTGGTGATGTACGTGTTCCCGCACCTGGCGGGCACCGACCCGGTGCCGGTGCCCGGCTACAGCACGGTGTTCCCGCTCTACCAGCGCGTGCAGTACGCGATGCCGGGCGAGCGCGTGGAGGACTACTGATGGCTTGGTTGCTGCCGTGGTCACGCAAGCCCGACGCATCGCCTGCTGACGCCGTAGATGCGGCCGATGATGCCTGGGCGCGGCACCTAACGGCCCTGGCGGCACAGGGTGTCGCCGGGCCGGGCAGCGCGCTCGACCGGGGCAGGCGCAGGCCGGCCACCCAGGCCGACCACGATGCGCTCTATGGCGTCGCGCCGTCGTTCGCGGACTTGCTGCCCTGGGTCGAGTACCTGCCCGGCTCCAAGTGCATGTTGCTGGAAGATGGCCAGTCGGTGGCGGCCTTCTTCGAGCTGGCGCCGGTCGGCACCGAGGGCCGCGAGATGGCCTGGCTATGGCAGGCGCGCGATGCGCTGGAGAACGCCCTGCAGGACTCCTTCGACGAGTTGGACGACAACCCCTGGGTGGTGCAGCTCTACGCCCAGGACGAGGCCGACTGGGACAACTATCTGCGTTCACTGGCGAACTATCTGCAGCCGCGTGCGCTGGGCAGCGCGTTCAGCGACTTCTACCTGCGCTTCTTCGCCCATCACCTGCGGGCCATCGCCAAGCCGGGTGGCCTGTTCGAGGACACCACGGTGACGCGCCTGCCGTGGCGCGGCCAGGTCCGGCGCGTGCGCATGGTGGTCTACCGCCGCACGTCCGCGGCCCCGACCTCGCGGCGCGGCCAGTCGCCCGAGCAGGCGCTGACCACGATCTGCGACCGCTTGGTCGGCGGGCTGGCGAATGCCGGCGTGAAGGCTCGGCGTCTCGGCGCGGCGGACATCCACGCCTGGCTGCTGCGCTGGTTCAACCCGAATCCGACCCTGCTCGGCGCCACTGCCGAAGACCGCGAACGCTTCTACGCGCTGACCCGCTACCCGGAAGAGCGGGAGGAGGGCGAGATCGAACTCGCCAGCGGCACCGATTTCGCGCAGCGCCTGTTCTTCGGCCAGCCCCGTTCGGACGTGCCCAACGGCCTGTGGTTCTTCGACGGCATGCCGCATCGGGTAATCGTGATGGATCGCCTGCGCACGCCACCCGTGACGGGCCATCTGACGGGCGAGACGCGCAAAGGCGGCGATGCCATGAACGCGCTGTTCGACCAGATGCCCGAGGACACGATGATGTGCCTGACGCTGGTCGCCACGCCCCAGGACGTGCTGGAGGCGCACCTCAACCACCTCGCCAGGAAGGCCGTCGGCGAGACCCTGGCCTCGGAGCAGACCCGGCAGGACGTGCAGCAGGCGCGCGGCCTGATCGGCAGCGCGCACAAGCTCTACCGCGGCGCGCTGGCGTTCTACCTGCGCGGCCGCGACCTGGCCCAGCTCGATGCGCGCGGCCTTCAGCTCGTCAACGTGATGCTCAACGCCGGCCTGCAGCCGGTACGCGAAGAGGACGAGGTGGCGCCGCTGAACAGCTATCTGCGCTGGCTGCCGTGCATGTTCGATCCGGCTGCCGACAAGCGCCAGTGGTACACCCAGCTCATGTTCGCGCAACATGCGGCGAACCTGGCGCCGGTCTGGGGCCGCAGCCAGGGCACGGGGCATCCGGGCATCACGTTCTTCAACCGCGGCGGCGGTCCGATCACCTTCGATCCGTTGAACCGCCTCGACCGGCAGATGAACGCGCATCTATTCCTGTTCGGCCCCACGGGTTCGGGCAAGAGCGCGACGCTCAACAACATCCTGAACCAGGTGACGGCGATCTACCGGCCGCGCCTGTTCATCGTCGAGGCTGGCAACAGCTTCGGCCTGTTCGGCGACTTCGCGGCACGGCTGGGCCTCACCGTGCATCGGGTGAAGCTCGCGCCGGGCGCGGGCGTCAGTCTGGCCCCGTTCGCCGACGCCTGGCGCCTGGTCGATACGCCGAGCCAGGTACAGACGCTGGATGCCGATGCGCTCGACGAAGACCAGACCGATGCCGGCATGGCCGTGGAAGGCGACGAGCAGCGTGACGTGCTCGGCGAGCTGGAGATCACTGCACGACTGATGATCACCGGCGGCGAGGACAAGGAAGAAGCGCGCATGACGCGCGCCGACCGCAGCCTGATCCGCCAGTGCATTCTCGATGCGGCCCAGCATTGCGTGGCGGACAGACGCACGGTGCTCACGCGCGATGTGCGCGACGCGCTGCGCGAGCGCGCCCGCGACGCCACGCTGCCGGAGATGCGGCGCGCACGGCTACTCGAGATGGCCGACGCCATGGATATGTTCTGCCAGGGCGTGGACGGCGAGATGTTCGACCGGTCCGGCACGCCGTGGCCCGAGGCGGACATCACCATCGTGGACCTGGCCACCTTCGCGCGCGAGGGCTACAACGCCCAACTCTCGATTGCCTACATCTCGCTCATCAACACCGTCAACAACATCGCCGAGCGCGATCAGTTCCTGGGCCGCCCGATCATCAACGTGACGGACGAAGGCCACATCATCACGAAGAACCCACTGCTCGCGCCCTACGTGGTCAAGATCACCAAGATGTGGCGCAAGCTCGGCGCCTGGTTCTGGCTCGCCACGCAGAACCTGGACGACCTGCCGAAAGCGGCCGAGCCCATGCTCAACATGATCGAGTGGTGGATCTGCCTGTCGATGCCGCCCGATGAAGTGGAGAAGATCGCGCGCTTCCGCGAACTCAACGCGTCGCAGAAGGCGCTGATGCTCTCGGCGCGCAAGGAGGCCGGCAAGTTCAGCGAGGGCGTCATCCTGTCCAAGTCGATGGAGGTGCTGTTCCGCGCCGTGCCGCCCAGCCTCTACCTGGCGATGGCGATGACCGAGCCCGAGGAGAAGGCCGAACGCTTCCAGTTGATGCAGCAGCACGGCATCAGCGAATTGGATGCCGCCTTCCGCGTGGCCGAGAAGATCGACCGTGCGCGGGGCATCGAACCCCTGGCACTGGGCACGTTGGCCTGACGGGAGCAACACGATGCGCATGCCTTCATTCGCCCGCCGTCATCCCTGGATCGGCCTGCTGATCGTGGTGACGATTGTGGTCGCCTCGTGGATGCTGCTGCGCGCGCCGCATCCGGCAACCGAGTCCATGTCCCTGGCCGCCGCCGGGTCCGAAGCGTCGAAACCGGCTGGCCCGCCCTGGCTGTATGGCCGTGCCGATGCGCGCTTCACGGTGGTCGGGTACGCCGACCTGGAGTGTCCGTACTGCCGGGCCTACTTCCCCGCGCTCAAGCGCTGGATCGACGCCCATCCCGAGGTGAACTGGCAGTGGCACCACCTGCCGCTGTCCATGCACGAGCCGGCCGCGACTGCCGAGGCACGCCTGGCCGAGTGCGCGGGCGAGACTGGCGGACATGCCACGTTCTGGCAGGCCGTGGCGTGGCTCTACTCGAACACCCGTGGCGACGGCCAGGGCCTGCCGGAGGGTCTGCGCTATCCCGACCTCACGCCAGCCATGCAGGGTTGTCTCGACAGCGAGCGCCCCGATGCCGTCATCCGTGCCCAGGCGGTGGAAGCCGCACAGCAGGGCATCGCGGCCACGCCGGCCCTGCAACTGCGCGACCGCGAGTCCGGCAAGACCCTCCTGCTGCACGGTCCCGTCGAAGGCGATGCCTTGCTGTCGGCCATCGACCTGCTCGCTGCCGGCAGCACGACCGCAGCCGAACCCGCCCATTCCCCAGACATGCCCGCCGGCGTTGCCGGTGACATGCCCAGGTAGCCATCGATCTTCAAGGCTGCGGCGCGGCTTGTCCGCGTTGATCGAAACCCGTTCGCATCGCATCCCTTGACGCGAACGGCCACCGCATCCGCGGTGGTGGATGCCCGCTCGTCACCTGTTCCATCCCCATCGTCCCCAGGAGGGTTTGCCCTCCAGGGGCAGGCGCCCTCCGATCTCATCCATTGGAGGTTCGCCATGTCTCTCGTCATCGCCGACTCCCGCCCGGAGTCGCTCACCCTGATCGCCGCCCAGCACGAAGACTGGATCATCCAGCAGGCCATCACCCTGCTGGAGAACCGCGTGTTCAAGGCCGGTCCGGCGCTGGGCAGTCCCGCCGCCGTGCGCGACTACCTGCGCCTGAAACTGGTCGCGGAGCCGAACGAAATCTTCGCCGTCGTGTTTCTCGACAACCAGCACCAGGTGCTCGCCTTTGAGCCGCTGTTCCAGGGCACGGTCGACCAGACTTCGGTGTATCCGAGGGTGGTGGTTCAGCGTGCGCTGGCGCTCAACGCTTCGGCCCTGATCCTCGCGCATCAGCACCCCTCGGGGAACACCGAGCCCTCGGCCGCTGATCGTGCGATCACCGAGCGGCTGAAGAGTGCCCTGGCCACCGTCGATGTCCGGGTGCTGGATCACTTCATCGTCGGCAAGGGCAGCCCGTACTCGTTCGCCGAAGCCGGCTTGTTGTAGCGCACTCGCTTCATCACCACGGGAGCCCTTGGCTCCCGTTTCTTTTCGCCGGTCCGCAGGAAATCGGGACTGACCGGTTTCGGTTTCTTTGTCGTTTCCCGATCTGCGTTGCGCTCGACTACGAGCCTGCATCGACTCCGCGGAGGCGCGCCATGCCGGCTCATTCCCTCAACCTTCCTGCCGCCTCGCGGCGCCCCCTGGCCGCCCGGCTGGCCGCTGGACTGTGCGCCGCGCTGCTCGGTCCCATCGCGGCGGCCGCCGATGTGCTCGTCGTCACCGACAGCCGTCATCCGGTGCAGGCCCCGGCCGGCGTGCGGGTCATCAAGCTGGACCAGGCCACGCGCATCGAGGTCGAACTCGCCGCGCACCTGCCGGCCGACCCGCAACAGGCCGCGGCCCTGGTGCGGCAGCGGTTGCATGACGGCGGCGAGGCCCTGCAGCGCCGCATCGGCCATGCCTACCAAGGCGTCGCGGATGCCTGGGGGCTGGGCATCGCCAAGATTCCCGCCGTGGTGGTCGATCGACGCTACGTGGTCTACGGCGAGCCCGACGTGCCCCGCGCCGTCGCGCGCATCAACGCCTACCGGAGCACGCAGCCATGAGCCTCCTGCTGGCATCCCGGCGCCTTCGCGCCACCGCCGCCTCGCTGCTGCTGAGCGCGGCCACGTCGACGTTCGCCCTGGACACCGCCACCATCGTCTCGTCGGCGTTGTCCCCCGACTGCCTCGAATACCGCGTGGTCGGAATCTGCTACTGGCTGTACTGCACGCCCTTCGGCTGCTCGGTTCGCACCTCCGTCAAGGTGCGCCACTACGTCCCCGATGCGGTGGTGTCGAGCTACTCGAACACCGGCGAAAACCCGTGGCTGGAAGTCAGGGCGATGAGCATGCCCAACCCGACCGCCAAGGCTGGCGGTGACGGCACGACCAACCATGACAACGAGAACAACCTCGCCAAGTTCAAGAACGCCGATGTCATCGGCCATCCGGCCGGGATGGTGTTCAGCCAGTTCGCCAGCGCCTCCGGCTACACCTGCGAAGGCGCTGGCACGGCCTTCATGCCGTATCTGCTGAGCACGCTCGACACGATCGCCTGGCGCTACAACATCCCGGAAGCGTTCTACCCCGAAGCGCTCATCCCCGGCTGGCGCGAAATCGGTATGCGCACCGGCCTGAACCTCTGGGGCAACGTGTATCCCCGCGGTGGCTTCCTGCACCAGACCGACGACCACAAGAGCGGCGCCGTGGTCGCGCAGCGCGCGGGCGACATCGTGACGCGCCGCAACCAGATTCACGTGTACCAGCCCCTGCTGGCCAACGCCCGCGACGGGTACTGGCCGGCCGGCGCGTTGATGGAGACCGACGCATCGACGGGCAAGTGGCAGGAGCTGACGCCCACGCTCTCGAACACTTGCGTGGTCTTCCCGCACAGCCGCACCCGCGTGCAGGCCCAGCAGGGCGACTACGCCTGGGCCTTGTGGCGGCCGTACTCCTGCTGCCGGCGCCGTGGCCAGGTCTTCCTCGGCAGCGTCGATTTCATGTGAGGAACCCACGATGAACGCCTCCCTCCCTGACTTCCTGCGCCGCGCGAAATCGCCCCTGGGGGCCACGCTGCTCGTGGCGGCCATCACGCTGGTCGTCGGCGTCGCCTGGGGGCAGACGCGCATCGATCCCAATGGAGTTAACGTCAGCGGCAGCGTGATCGGCGACGACGTGCTCTACAGCATCGGCGGCGGCCGGGCCGTGTCGATGGGTGGTGCCGGCAACATGCAGAGCATCGGCGTGGGGATCGGCTGGAACAGCAACCTGATCTGCGGCGACATGAGCATCACCACGACGCTGCAGAACCAGCTCAACGGCATCACCAACGGCTTCCAGACGATCATGAGCAACGTGATCCAGAGTGCCACCAGCGCCGTGGCCTCGCTGCCGGCCCTGATCATCCAGCGCGCCGACCCGGGTCTCTACAACCTGCTGACCAACGGCATCCTCCAGGCGCGCCTGGACTTCGACCGCTCGAAGATGACCTGCCGGGCCATCGCCAATCGGATGGCGGACATGGCCGGCGGCCAAGCCGGCTGGGACCAGCTCGCCGAGGGGATGGCGCTGCGGGATGCGGTCAGCAGCACCGATGCCGTCTCCGCCATCGAGCAGGCCGAGTCCAACAAAGGGAACAACGGCGTGCCCTGGGTCGGCGGCGGCAACGCGGGCGGCTCCGGCCAGAGTTCGATCAAGGTGGTCGGCGACGTGACGCGCGCGGGCTACAACCTGCTCAACGGGCGCAGCGCCACCGATACCTCGTCGATCGCGCGCAGCGCCTGCGGCAACCGCCTGACCTGCCAAACCTGGTCCTCGCCCCAGGCGGCCGCCGACTGGGCGACCCGCGTGTTGGGCGAACGCGAGCAACGCACCTGCGAAAACTGCACGAAGACCCAGACCACGCCTGGCGTCGGGCTCACGCCAGTGATCCAGGAAGAGTACGAGACCAAGCTGCAGGTGTTGCAGGAGCTGGTGACGGGCGCCCGGCCGACGACGCTGGCCAATCTCGACGCAGCCGGCAGCAGCTCGCTGCCGATCACCCGCGGCGTGATCGAGGCCCTGCGTGACGAACCCGACCAGGACGTGCTGGGCCGGCGCCTCGCGTCGGAGGCGGCGCTGTCCAGCGTGCTGGAGAAGGCCCTGCTGCTGCAACGCACGTTGCTCACTGGCAAGAAGGAGCCGAACGTCGCCGCCAACGAGTTGGCCGTGCGGGCGGTCGAGCAGGAGAACAGCGCGCTGGAGCAGGAGATCAACAACCTCAAGACCGAACTGGAGCTGCGCCGCACGCTGGCCGGCAACTCGGCGATGGCGATCATCCAGCGCCACAGCACCCGCGCTGCCGGTTCGCGCGGCGTCTTCGAGGGCGACACCACACGCGACCGTCTGCGGGAAGTCCAGAAGCCGCGGAGCGGTACGCCATGAGCCGGCTGGCCTGGCTGCGGCTGCCATGGCTGTTCAACCGCCGCGTCGGCGTGGCGCTGCTGTGGACCTTGCTGGTGGCCGCCGCCGCCGTGGCGGTGAACATCGCCGGCATCCACGTGGTGGGCGGCGTCGAGGGCTGGCAGCACTGGCTGCAGGCGCACGCCGGCCACTTCTTCGTGTGGCGGCTGTGCCTCTACGGAGCGACGGCTTACGGCTGGTGGTGGATGCGTCGGCGCCTGTTGCGGCGGGAGCCGTCCCGCGAGACGCATCAGCGCCTGCTGCGCACGGAGATCGCGGCCGTCATCGCCGTGGTCGCGCTGGAAGCCAGCCAGCTGCTGCGGCACGGCTGAGACCGGGAGGCAGGCATGACGCTCTACACCACGGACTACCTGGAGTATTACCTGACCCTGGTGGCTTGGGTGGTCAACAACGGCATCTGGAGCATTCTCGTGGCCAGCGGCGTGTTCGCGCTGCCGTTCGTGGCCATCGTGATCCAGGAATGGCTCAAGGCCCGCAGCGAAGGTGCGGACGAGGGCAACAAGGGCGTGCTGTCGTCGATGCGCATCGAGAACCGGGTGTGGGTGGCGATCGTGGTCATCATGTTCGCCGGGATCCCGTTCATCCCGGCGGATCTCGCCACGATCAAGTTCGACACCACGCGCTCCGCGCAATGCCAGGTCAGTGTCCCGCTGCCCAACGACACGGGCTGGTCCAACGTCTACACGGCGCTCAACGACCAGAGCGCGCTGGTGCCGGTGTGGTGGTTCTTCATGCACGCGCTGTCGAAAGCCGTGACGGGCTCCGCGGTGGCGGCGATTCCCTGCGGCACGGACCTGCGTCAGATTCGCATGGATGTGGATGCCACGCGCATCGACGATCCGGTGCTGGCACAGGAGGTCGCCGACTTCACGCACGACTGCTACGGGCCGTCGCGCGCCAAGCTGTTCATGAACCGGCCGACGCTCTCCGACGAGCAGATGAACGACGTCACCTGGATCGGATCGAGTTACTTTCTCGACACGCCCGGCTTCTATGACACCTATCGCGCCAAGACCCCACGCACGGCCTGGCCCTACGACGCGACCCGCGATGCAGGGCTGGCACAGGTGGACAGCGGCGGCGGCTATCCGTCCTGCCGGCAGTGGTGGGCCGATGGCGGCCAGGGACTGCGCAGCCGGCTGCTGGCACAGGTCGACCCGGACCTGCTGACCCGCATCGGGCGCTGGGCGGGTTTCCTGTCGCAGAGCGAGGTCAATGACTCGGTGATCCGCGCCGTGGTCTCACCGAGGCAGCAGAAGATGAACCAGGGCGCCGTCTACACCGACTACGGCGGCCAGATCGACAAGACGCTGCCGAACGTCGTCACGCGCGGCGCGAGCGACCTGGGGCTGACCGTCGGCTCGCTGGGCTTTTTTCCCGCGATGGACGTGGTGCGCCAGGCGCTGCCGATGGTGCTGACCATGCTCAAGATGGCGCTCGTCATCTGCATCCCACTGGTGCTGCTGATCGGCACCTACGACCTGAAGACGGTGGTGACGGTGAGCTGCGTCCAGTTCGCGCTGTTCTTCGTGGACTTCTGGTTCCAGCTCGCGCGCTGGATCGACAGCACGATCCTGGACGCGCTCTACGGCTGGGGGTTTGGCGCGGACAGGCCGCATACGAACTTCGATCCGTTGATCGGTTTGAACAACGCCTTTGGCGACATGCTCCTTAACTTCGTCATGGCGATGATGTTCATCGTGCTACCGGGTTTCTGGGTAGCTGCGCTCGCGTGGGTTGGTGTCCGCGTAGGCAACATTTCGCAGATGCTCTCAGCAGCCACCGATGGCGCCAAATCTGCGGGAGGCAAAGGCGCTGACCTTGCAATCAAAGCAGCGAAGGCGAAGTAGCGCCGAGAGTGGCGAGCTACTCGTCGTCCGCGCTGCCGCCGTCAATGCGTACCTCGCCCCGGTAGAGACCGTATCCGTCCAGGCCGTTTCGCCATTGAGGCTCGTCATCATCACTGCTTTCGTCGGCATCGACGTTGCGTACCATCCAGGCAGCGATCCCTGCAAAGGCCAGCAGCAGCGCCAGCCAGAACGCGGAGTAGAGCAGCACACCAAGCACGGCCAGCTTCACGATCCAGAGCACCGCCGTCGCCGCGCTCGCGGGCACCCCGCGCGTCACCAGCCAGCCGGCGACACGCTGCTCGCGGCGCAGGTATCCACGCCAGGCACGGCCAGCCCCCCGGCCCAGCCGGTGGCTCCAGCGCCCGTTGTGCGTGTTGGTGGTCATGCTCATAGCCTCGGTTTCAGTGGTGCCTCACCTCGCGGAGCGCCGGTCGTGGCTTGCCCTCCAGCATAGACCGCGATCAGGAGGGCGGGTTACGGCTGGCAGAGCCGGGTTGGCTCGGGTCGCAGGTCGATTAGATTCTGCATGATAAATCAAACTTTATGCTACTTTCCATGCACGTTCTTGCAATAGCTCTAGGGTCTGATTGGATTTCGTGCTATTTTTACAGCATGGATGGAAATTCCAGGCACCAGGTAATCAAGCGGCTGCAGGCGGGACTACCCCGTGGGGCGCCGTTCGACCTTGCCACCCTGAGCCAGTTCGGGGTGTCGCCCCAGCTCGCCGCCCACTATGCCGACGGCGGGTGGCTCGTGCGCCTGGCCCATGGCGTCTATGCCTTCCCGAACGATGAGTTCGGGGTCTACGGTGCGCTGAAGTTCCTGCAACAGCGCGTGCCCGGCCTGCACGTCGGCGGCAAGAGCGCCCTGGCCCTGCAGGGTGTGCGGCACAACCTGGGCAGCCGGGAGGCGCTGGTGCTGTGGGGCGACGGTCGCTTCGCGTTGCCGGCCTGGTTCACTTCGCGCTTTCCGGCCCGCTATGTCCACGCCCGCCTGTTCGACTGGCCGGACACAGCGCTGGCCGGCAAGACCCTGACCACGCCGCCTGGCCTGCCCGAGGATCTGCGGGTGGCAGCCCCCGAGCGTGCCGTGCTGGAGCTGCTGTACGAAGCCGGCGTCAAGCAGAGCCTCGAAGAGGCCCGCAACCTCTTTGATGGACTGCGTTCCCCCCGCAAGGACTTGCTCGGGCAACTGCTGTCCTGCTGCGCCAGCGTGAAGGCCGTGCGCCTGTTCCTCACCTGGGCGCGCGAGACCAGCCTCGTGGATGTCGATGCCCTGCTGGAGCAGTACCCGGTTCGCACCGGCAGCAACACGCGCTGGATGAGCCGGCTCGATGACGGCACCTTGCTGAGCCTGAGACCTCATGGATAAGACCTACGCGGACACCGTTCGCCTGCTGCTGGCCGTCGCGCCCGACGTGTTCGCCAACGACATCTTCGCCATGAAGGGCGGCACGGCCATCAACCTCTTCGTGCGGGACATGCCGCGCCTGTCGGTGGACATCGACGTGGTGTACCTCCCATGGCAGACGCCGCGCGACGAAGCGCTGCAAGCCATCAACCAGGAGCTGGCCGCCATCGCCACTCGCGTTGCACCACTGGGCGTGCAGACACGCCTGGTTCGCGCCAAGGACCTGGGGGACACCAAGCTGATCGTCGAGAACGACGCCAACCAGGTGAAGATCGAGGTCAACGTCGTGTTCCGAGGCAGCGTGCTGCCCGTCGAGCGGCGGCCGCTGAGCGCCAAGACCAGCGATCTGTTCGGCGTCGAGTTCGAGCTGCCGGTTCTGGCACCGGACGAGTTGTACGCCAGCAAGCTGGTGGCCGCGCTGGATCGGCAGCACCCCCGCGACCTGTTCGACGTGTGGCAGCTCTACGAATCGGGCGACATCAGCGACGGCATGGTCGAGTGCTTCGTGATCTATCTGGCGGGCCACAACCGGCCGCCCCACGAAGTGCTGTTCGGCAACGACAAGGACATCGCCGGCGAATACGAGCGGGCCTTTGTCGGCATGACCGAAGTGGACTGCTCCCTGGAGACACTGCTCGAAGCTCGCGCCAGGGTGCGGCGCGAGCTGCCACAGCGACTGAGCACCGCTCACAAGCAGTTTCTGAGCGGGCTGGTGCGCGCAGAACCGGACTGGTCGCTGGTGCAATGCCAACACGCCGCTCAACTGCCGGCACTGCGCTGGAAGCTGAGCAATCTCGAAACCTTCCGCAAGCGCCGTCCCGACGACTTCGCAGCGCAATCCGCCGCCCTCGACACCGGCTTGGGCCAGAGCTGACGAACGTCCCGCAGCGCCCCACTTGCCGGGATTGCCCCATGCCGCATTCATCGTGGCACCCGCGAAGCAGCGGCCCTATACCCAAAGGCTTCCGACAAAGGCCAAAGGGCTGGGAAGGGGCAAAGGAAGGGTGCCAAGGGGAAAGGCCCTATCCTGAAAAGGCCAAAAGGCGCCCCGAGCAGCCCGTCATCCGGGGTTCGCCATGCTCTCGCTGTTCCAGCGCAAACGGGTGCCACCCACCGCCGGCACGCCGCCCACCTCCGCCATCGAAACTCCGAAAGGGTCGATGCGGCCGGAGTCGGCCGCATCGCTGCTGGCCACGCCGCGCCGGCAGAAACTGCTGGAACACATCTGGCAGCGCACATCGCTCTCGCGCCGGCAGTTCGCCACGCTCTACCTCGCCCCACTGGAGCGCTACGCCGAGCTGGTCCAGCAGTTCCCGGCCTCCGAGAACCACCACCACGCCTATCCGGGCGGCATGCTGGACCACGGCCTGGAGATCGTCGCCTATGCGCTGAAGCTGCGGCAGTCATACCTGCTGCCTGCGGGCGTCACGCCGGAGGCACAGGCGGCCCAGGCCGAAGCCTGGACCGCAGGCACGGCCTACGCGGCCCTGCTGCACGACATCGGCAAGATTGCGGTCGATCTGCACGTCGAACATGCCGACGGCAGCGTCTGGCATCCCTGGCACGGCCCGCTGCGAAAGCCCTACCGCTTCCGTTACCGAAAGGAGCGCGAGTACCGCCTGCACAGCGCCGCCACCGGGCTGCTCTACGCGCGCCTTCTCGATCGGGACATCTTCGACTGGCTCAGCGGCTATCCCGACCTCTGGGCCGCGCTGCTGTACGTGCTGGCCGGCCAGTACGAGCACGCCGGCACGCTCGGCGAACTGGTCGTGCAGGCCGACCAGGCATCGGTCGCCCAGGAACTCGGCGGCGATCCCAGCAAGGCGCTGGCGGCGCCCAAGCATGCGCTGCAACGCAAATTGCTCGACGGCTTGCGCTACCTGCTCAAGGAAGAATTCAAGTTGAACCAGGCCGGTCCGGCGGACGGTTGGCTGACCCAAGACGCTCTGTGGCTGGTAAGCAAGACCGTCTCCGACAAGCTGCGCGCCCATCTGCTGTCGCAGGGCATCGACGGCATCCCGGCGAGCAACACGGCGGTGTTCAACGTGCTGCAGGATCACGGCATCGTGCAGCCGACGCCGGATGGCAAGGCGATCTGGAAGGCTACCGTCACCAGCGACGCCGGCTGGTCGCACGCCTTCACCTTCCTGAAACTCTCGCCGGCGATGATCTGGGATGCCGCTGACCGGCCGGCGCCGTTCGCAGGCCGTGTGCAGGTCGAGGAGGAACAGGCGGAGCCGCAGGCGCCGGCGGTGGCCGATGGGCCGCGCGCCGAAGGCACCGAAGCTGCACCCGCGAGCGCGGCGCCGATCGCATCCGCAGCCATGGACACCGGCGTGGCCGCGCTGCTCGACCTGCTGGGCGACACCGCTCCGTCCACAGCACCGGAGACCCCGAGTTGTCCTGTCGCCGAGCCCGAGCCGGCCCCTTCGACCGTGCCCACGCCACAGATGAGCCTCGCGCCTTCCCAGGATCGCGCGGAGCCCTCTGGGGCGCACTTCATGGCCTGGCTGCGTCAGAGCGTCCAGACGCGCAAGCTCATCATCAACGACGCCAAGGCCCTGGTGCATACCGTCGCCGGTACGACCTATCTCGTCAGCCCCGGCGTGTTCCAGCGCTACGCGCAGGAGTACCTTCAAGTCGCCGCCCTGGCCAAGCAGGAGAAGCTGGAGGGGTGGCAGTGGGTGCAGAAGCGCTTCGAGAAGCTGGGACAGCACCGCAAGCAGCCCAGCGGGCTGAACATCTGGACCTGCGAAGTCACGGGGCCGCGCAAGTCGCGCCGGCTGCACGGCTACCTGCTCGCCAGCCCGGATGCGCTGTTCCAGGAGACGCCGCCAGACAACCCATACCTGCGGCTCCTCAACGAGGCCGCAAAGCGCGAAGATTCAGCCCTTGGGGGCAAGGACGACGATCAGGCGTAGGCATGCGACCGCTGTGCGGGCCGGCTTCAATCTGCGGATGGGGCCGACTCCGCCAGCTTGGCTTCGGTCAGAGTCATCAAGTGGGCGGAACTGCATTTCAGCGCACGGGCAATCTTGAGGATGAGAGGGAGCGTGGGGACATGCTCGCCGCGCTCGATCTTGCCCATGTGCGACCGTTCGATGCCGGCCATGTGGGCCAGCGTTTCCTGAGCGATGCCCTGGTTGGTTCTTTCTTCCCGCACGGCAGCCCCAAACGCGATGGCTGGTTCCGCTTCGTAGGTAGTGGTGCCGGTGGGGCGGCCCCTTTGGATCGAACGCTTTGGCATTGCCAAGAGCGTCGAACACGGTCACGATTTAAACCACGTTAAACTTAACTCATTCAACGGCTTCGAGATCAGTTGCCACGAGTTCACCGCCTGGGGGAGCTGGACGTGGAATCGAGTGACATCACCGCCGAAATTCGCATGGCCGTCCTCGGCGAATGGGTGCCTCCCCAGCTCGCCGACGTGCTAGCCCTGCAGCGTGCCGAAGAGCCGGAGACCCATGCCGTCCTGGCCGGCTGGACAGATCCCGGTCGAGGCGCAGAGCTGCCGGACGACGGCTTCGACTTCGCCTTGTCTGCGGTTGCCCGGCAGTGGCCTGGCTGGGTATGCGAACCGCTGTGGCATGACACGCTGGCGGTCGCCGTGGCCAAGCGCTCCCACCTGCTGGCCTACCGTGAAGTGCCGTGCGGGGAAGTGCTCAAGCAGCCCTTGATCTGCTCGCAGTCCACGACCGATGAACCATGGCGCATGACCGTGCAGCGTGTGTTCGAAAACGCGCTGCAAGAGCGAGAGCAAACGGTGGAGACATTCGATGTGGCGATGACGCTGGTTGCCGCCGGATACGGGATCGCCATTGCGCCTGCCGCGAGACTGGCGAGCTACCTACGCCGAGGCATCGCCGTGCGGCCGCTGGCCGACGCACCAACGATCGTGATGGCTTACCTGCTCCGCCGCGATGCTTCCTTGTCGGACACCCAGGCGAGATTCGCCCGCCGCGCGCGCTTGGTGTCCTGACAGACGTGCGGGGATCGCGGTTTCGCCACGATCCCGCATTCCTGCTGCTAGGCGACTCCGACTCGCGGCGGGGTCCATTCGCTTTCCTTCACGGCTGTGCTCACTGCCATGACGAGCTTGTCGAGATTGCCGGCCGTCACGCCCTCCAGTGCCGAATGCCCCCGCAGCATCGAGCGCGGTTGCAGCAGTGCATGGTAGATCTGCCAAGGGTCCGCACCCCTGGTCAGCTTGAGGACGGACTGGATCAGCTCGTGCTTGAGTGGGTCGAGGTGCCAGTCCGGCACCCGCTGGCCGCGGTTGCCCACGTTCAACGCCAGCAAGTTGCCGGCCCTGATCTCGTAGCTGATCCACCTGCGGGACTTGCCCGCCATCTTGGCAAACGCCGCGACGGGAAGGTTGTGCGGCGCTTCGAAGACATCGAACAGTTCCATCCTCTCGCGCTGAATGTCCGAAGGCACCAGCGGCGCGGCCGACCGAGGGGGCGGAACCGCCGGCAGCCGATGTGCGGCGGCAGAAACCAACGGCATGGCGTCGCCGGGCTTCGTCACGAGCAGGATTGGCGAAGCGGCAACCGGCGTGGAGGGTGCGCTTGCGGTTTGCTCATTCGGGAACGCGGGCACGCCTTCCAGATGCACAGTGAGCGGCATGCTGGCCGCCTCGACCTGGTTCTGCTCGAAGAGGTCGAGCCGATCGGCCCAGTCCTGCATCATGCGGCGACGCTGCTCCACGTACTCGGCATGGTTGTAGGTCGCGCTGACCTTGTTGGGATCGACATGCGAGAGCTGTGCATCCACCCAAACCTTCGGGTAGCCGATCTCGTTGAGCGCAGTGGACATCGTGCCGCGGATACCGTGCCCGGTCAGGCGCTCCTGATAGCCCATGCGTTTGAGCGCACCATTGAGCGTGTTCTCGCTGATGCGCTTCTTCAAGTCGCTGTCGTGCCGGAACAGGTGGCGCTGGGCCGGCTTGAACTCATCCAGCAGGTGCCGGACGATCTCCATGGCCTGAATCGACAGCGGCACGATGTAGGGCGGGATATCCTTCGGCTGCTGCCGCTTCTTGCGCATATCCAGCTGGAGTTGCTTCACGATGTCGGGCGGGATGATCCACAGCCCACGGTCCAGATCGAATTGATCCGGCGTCGCCTGTCGCAGCTCTCCGGTTCGCACGCCAGTCAGCAGCAATAGCCGAAGCCCGAGTTGGGTCTGCCGCCTGCCGCGATAGCTGCGCAGCCGCTGCAACAGCTTCGGCAGTTCGGCCATGCGCAGGAACGGGTTGTGGTTGACGGGTGGCAGCGGCAGCGCCACCACATCGAGATCGGAGGCGGGGTTTTGCTCCAGGCCCGGCACGATCACCAGCGCGTAGCGAAACAGTTGGTTGAACCACGTCCTGACTTTCTCGGCGACGGAGAGTGCCCTGCGCTTCTCGATCTTGGCGATCACCTCCAAGAGGTCGGGACGCTTGATCTCATAGATCGACCGCTTGCCCAAGGTGGGCAACACATCCTTGTCGAAGATGCGCGGAAGTATCGAAAGGGTCGTCTGCCGGCCTTCCTTGAGGCTGAGCCCGCGATGCTTGAGCCACTTGCGATACACCGCCTCGAAGGTGTTTTCGTCGGCGAGCCGGACAGCGGTGCGCTTCTGTTTGCGGTGAACGCGAGGATTGGTGCCTTTGGCCAGCAGGGCGCGCGCTTCGTCGCGCAGGCTGCGGGCCTCGCGAAGCGTCACCTCCGGGTAGGTGCCGAGCGACATCCGCTTCTGCTTGCCCGCCCAGTAGTAGCGGAAGTGCCAAGTCCTGCCCCCGGCAGCGGTGACGGCCAGGGAGAGGCCATCCAAGTCAGGGAGGGTGTATGCCTTGCCAGTTGCCTTGGCCTGCCGAACGGCCAGGTCTGAGAGTGCCATGCTCTTGCTCCTGAACATGAGTCAGGAACCAGATGCTGGTCACGTCGACCTCGCCCCTCCATCAACAATCCGGAATCAGCCGCACCCGCAAAAATGGACTTGTTTGTGGACTTAAAAGTCCCGGCTGTAGGCGGATCGCAGTGGACCGCGGCAGAACGTCAAAGAGAGGAAAAGTCCTTGTGTGGCAACGACTTGCAGGCTCTCTTGGACTTCTGCGGAAGTCCGCAGATTGATGCAGTGGAGCGGGTGATGGGAATCGAACCCACGTTATCTGGTTGGGAACCAGGAGTTCTACCATTGAACTACACCCGCCCGTTCCCGAAGGGAAGACGTAACACTCCCCTGCGGGAATATTACATCATCCCCGCCGGGTGCGATTAACAGACCTATCTTGCGATAGATCACCAGATGGAAGTCTGCACGCTTTTGCGTCAGGGCAATCGTTTCATCCCCTATCCGCCCCATTACAGGACGGCATTCGCTTTTTCCATCATCCTCTACCCACTACGGCCGCAGATAACCTTGCGGTCATCCTTGTCCGCCAAACTGGCCGGACGCCGCGTTGGGCTTACCACGTTCCGTACAAGTAACAGAGTTGGGAAGGTTCCGTCATTTCGCCGGTGATCTCATGTCAGCGTGTTCGCACCAAGCAAGCGAACAACCGATCACATGCCTTTTGGCATGGGCCCGATACTACAAGTTGCCTTTGGCCCATCAAGCTTGACGACGTTTATCAACGGTTCACTTGCGTTAACCAACCAACTCAGCCTAGCGCCTCATTCGGATGCAACTCCCGAAATCACGCCGCGACCCCTCACGGGATACGGCGTACCCCGCAAGGTGGCTACATTGTCAGAGCGCTTAGCACCCCACCGTTACCAGTGACGCACCGCTCCTAGACTACAGGGGGCTGAACCCCCGGTTCAGTCAGCCTCTTGCGAGACCGCTGAACAATTACTTGTACAGCTTTCACATAGGGTGAAGCCCAAGTTGCCCTGAACCGCACTCTTTTTAATGGAGTGAGAGGAGTTGCCCCCTTCACCCCTGCTAATGCTATTTTCTCTCGGTAATAAAGCGCCCGAGTAGGCTAGCTACCTATGCGACGTGTCGCACGCTTGGGAAGCTACCGTTCTGCCATTGAACTACACCCGCCTGTTTGTTTCCGAAGAGGATGAGATGGGCATGTTACCTTTACAAGACACCTCCACCCCGCTTTTCCGTTATGACAGGACTGAAAACTGCAGCGATCCGATAATTATAACAAGACATTCCCGGATCACACTGTTTTCAGATTATGAATCATTCGGCAAAACCCGTTGTTAAGGAACCTCTGAAAAACGTCGACGAGGCAGTCAGTTCAAGGCAAAAATCGGTGACGCAAGCAAAGCGTAGCGAACAACCGTAAGGCTGGCCTGTAGGGCGAGGCGCTGGCGCCGAGTAAAATATACATAATAAATGAGCATTTTAAGCCGATTTTTAACGCAGAAATGGCAACGCAGGTAGTTTTTCAGAGGTTCCTTAAAGGCACGCCCGATAACAAAGCAATCAATGTTTTGTAACATACCCAACTGCACCGAAGCCCGCGCGCTCATATCCAATCACCCTCATTGACAGCTTCCTGCACTACACTTATATTTTCTAATATATTTTATTTGTTTGAGGTGTGACATGTCGCAAATCACGCTTTATCTTGATGACGAAATCCAGGCGCTGATCGAGCAGCGCGCCAAAGCCAGTGGGCTATCCAAAAGCCGTTGGGTGGCTGAATTCATTACCAAATATGCCACACAAGAATGGCCGCAGGACTGTCTGGAACTGGCGGGACGTTTTGTCGATTTTCCGCTGCGTGAAGAGGCTAACCCACTACCTGCTGATACGCCGCGCCTGGAATTCTGAGCGCTGAACATGCTGATTCTGGATAGCAATACCATCAGTTATTACTTTCGCGGTGATCCGCAAGTGGTGCTGCGTTTGCAGGCACAGCGCCCGCAGGATGTGGCTGTACCGGCCATTGTGGAATACGAACTGCGCTACGGCCTGTTGCGTTTGTCACCCGAAATGGCTGCACCACGTCTGGCTGCTCTGACTACCTTGCTGCTACCCATGCAGAAACTGCCTTTCGACAGCGAATGCGCCGACCATGCTGCTCGCATTCGAACAACGCTGGAAGCAGCAGGGAACCCTATCGGGCCACACGATACCCTGATTGCCGCCACCGCCTTGCGTCACGGCGCAACACTGATCACACGCAACGAGCGCGAATTTTCCCGTGTACCGGGTTTGCAATGGATAAACTGGCATGAGGATTGAGCCAATTCTTCCATTCCGGTGCTTATGCTGACGACATCCTTGCCGTGCTGAACCCGGCATCCATAACCTCAGTCTGCGGTAAACACCGTCTGTAATACTTCCCATTCTGGAATCATCGCAGCCTGTCCGTAAAATCGGCCACTCTCGTCCAGCAGGTTCCAGACAGTTGCATGGCGTATCAGAAACCGGCGACCATCGGCAGCAATACGAACACCCGTGTAATCATCGATGTAGCCGTCGCGTGATACATGATCCAGCAGGCGCGTACGTTCCGCGCGATCCACCGGTTCTGCTGACAGGCGTGAAGGCATCCGGGTAAACTCATCCCAGGTCATACCGAACAGTTGCAAGGCAGTCTGGTTACCATAATTGAAAATCGGATCAGGCTGGGTGCCATGCGAGACAAGAGCGAAAGGTGCCTGCTCCAGCCACACTATTGCTTCACTGGCACCCAGCTTCGGGTCGAACAAATATCGGCCGGTATAATGGCGATAACTTTCCTGCAAAATCGCCACGTGACGTGCTGTTTGATCTTTTTTGCTGTCAGGTAAGGTCATGCTGTGAAAAATCTCCATCATCCGGACGGGTACAGGTGTTTATTTTCCTTAAAAACACGTTTTTACAGATTGGCCTTTGATTCAGGTACCACCTTCATCACTGCCTATCTGAAAAATCTCTGTTCTACCATCGATCCAGACCCGCGTGCTAGAATAAATCCCTTCATTTATGGGCTGCCTTTGGCTACTTTTCTGAAAATTATGCAACTCATCATCAACGGACAGCAACAAAGTTACGATGGCCCGATGAATGTACAGCAGCTGGTAGAAAAATTATCGCTGCAGAACAAGCGTTTTGCCATCGAGCGCAATGGTGAAATCATTCCCCGCAGCCGTTTTCCTGAACTACTCCTCAATGAAGGAGATCAACTGGAAATCATTGTGGCGGTGGGTGGTGGCTGATTTTTCGATCGCTCAAAATTCATTCCAGTCTCTGGCCGTACCCTTCAACTGACCACATCGATCCTGACGTATTTATGGAACCTCTCGTCATAGCCGGTAAAAGTTATTCCTCCCGTTTACTGCTGGGGACGGGAAAATACAGGGATTTCGCTGAAACCCGTGCGGCAGTCGATGCCAGTGGTGCACAAATCATCACGGTAGCGATACGCCGTACCAATATCGGGCAAAATCCCGACGAACCCAATCTGCTGGATATACTTCCACCGTCGCAGTTTACGCTGCTGCCCAATACTGCCGGCTGTTACACGGCAGAAGATGCCGTCCGCACACTGCGCCTGGCACGTGAACTGCTCGATGGACATGCACTGGTCAAACTGGAAGTACTGGGTGACCAGAAAACGCTGTTTCCCGATGTGGTTGCAACGATAGAAGCAGCAAAAATTCTGGTCAAAGAGGGTTTTCAGGTCATGGTCTATACCTCGGATGACCCTATTGTCGCCAGACAACTGGAAGACATCGGTTGCGCAGCTATCATGCCGCTGGCTTCACTGATCGGTTCCGGCATGGGGATCCTCAATCCCTGGAATCTGCAGATCATCATAGACAAAGCCAGAGTACCGGTCATTGTGGATGCAGGCGTCGGTACCGCATCGGATGCTGCCATTGCGATGGAACTCGGTTGTGATGGCGTGCTCATGAACACCGCGGTAGCCAGTGCTCGCAACCCGGTATTGATGGCTAGCGCCATGCGTAAAGCGGTCGAGGCCGGGCGTGAAGCCTACCTTGCCGGACGTATGCCCAGGAAAATTTACCAGGCCAGCCCGAGCTCTCCAGCAGAAGGCATGTTTACCGGCACTCAGCATCCTGCTGCCAACAGCTAAGCAATACACTTTCTCAGGAAACCGGTTTTTGTCTTCTCATCCTCCGATTCGCAGTTATGTGCTCCGTCAGGGATATTTTTCCAATGCGCAGCGACACGCCTACGAATCGCTGTTGCCACGTTACGGCATTCCACTCACTGAAGAACCAGTCGATCTCGATTCGATCTTCGGACGCACGGCACCCGGAATTCTGGAAATTGGATCAGGGATGGGAGAAACCACTGCCGAAATTGCCAGGCAACACCCGGAGAAGGATTTTATAGCCATCGAAGTTCATGCACCGGGAATCGGCAGTCTGCTTGGTCAAATCGAAAAACACAGACTAACCAATCTGCGAGTCATCCCGCACGATGCAAAACTGGTTTTGCAGCAAATGCTTACCAGCAAATCATTGGATGGCATCCACATTTTTTTCCCGGATCCGTGGCCCAAAGCACGGCATCACAAACGCCGCCTGATCCAGCCGGATTTTGTTTCACTTCTGTGTGACCGGCTGAAAACCGGCGGCTATCTGCATATCGCCACCGACTGGGAAGACTACGCCACCCATATTCTGCATGTGTTGCGCAACGAGAAACGACTCATCAATACTGCCACCGACTACGCCGCACGCCCTGCTTACCGGCCGCTGACCAAATTTGAACAGCGTGGGATGAAGCTCGGCCACACCATCCGCGACATTATCTTCACCAAGATCGCCTGAACAACAACGCGGTAATTGCTGCGCAACCCCCGATAAAACACTATTGCCCGTCTTTCCGGCATCAAAAAATCCCGGCCAGTGTCGTTGATAAGGTTTTGATTATCTTTACGGACACCCCATGAATCTGGCTATTTCTTTCTATATTTTGCTCGCTGTGACCGTCGCCCTGCTGGTGATCGGGGTCATGATCTATAATAGCCTGGTGGATATCAAACATACTGTTTCACAAGCCTGGTCAAATATCGATGTTCTACTGAAGCAGCGCCATGACGAGCTGCCCAGGCTGGTTGAAACCTGCAAGCACTATATGAAATTTGAGCAGGAAACACTCAGCCGGGTCATGGAAGCACGTACCAGCATTGCGCATGCTCGTGAAACAGGTAATCTGCCTGCCCTGGGTGCAGCAGAAAGTATATTGAGAGCAGGGCTGGGGCAACTGTACGCTGTAGCAGAAGCTTATCCCGAACTCAGGGCCAGCGAAAAATTCCAGCATTTGCAGACCCGCATCACCAGTCTGGAGAATGGCATTGCCGACCGGCGCGAATACTACAATGAAGCAGTCAGAAACAACAATATCCGCATCGAACAGTTCCCGGAAATCCTTATCGCCAGATGGTTTGGATTCGGTGCACGATCACTGCTGAAATTTACTACGATCAACAAACACGACAACGACCTGGGCAAACTGTTCGACTGATCGACTGTCGTCATGGAAACTGCCGCAACCAATCTCGTGCGCAGCCTCACCCCGCAAGAGTACGGATTTACGCTGATCATCCTGATACTGGCAGCTCTGACAGGCTTTTACTGTTTCATACGTGCATGGAAACGATGGCATCTGATCAAGGATACCCCCACGGCACGCCTGCGTTCTGCACACCAGGGCCGTATCGAACTGGAAGGCAAGGGAAGATCTCTCCCCGACCAGCCCGTTTTTGCTCCGTTATCCAATCATGAATGTCTCTGGTACCACAGTCGGATCGAACGCAAAGAAACCATCCTGGAACAGAAACGCACACGTACCGAATGGAAAATTCTGTATCGAAACACCAGCAATCATCCATTTCTGCTGGACGATGGTACCGGAATATGTCAGGTCGACCCGGAAGATGCAGAAATCATCAGTAATGAGAAGCTCGTCTGGTATGGCAACACCGAATGGCCTGTACGGACCGGGATACTGGATAACGGCTCGGCCATTATCGGGCTGGCGAGCCGCTACCGCTATACTGAACAGTTGATTCTGCCCGGACAGCGCCTTTACATCACCGGCCATCTGCAAACACGCTCTCCAGCAACAGAGCGATCCGTACGGGATATTGCGCGTGATCTCCTCAGCGACTGGAAACAGGATAGACGGCAATTGCTGGAACGCTTCGATACCAATCGGGATGGTGAAATAGATCTGGCAGAATGGGAAATTGCCCGTGAAACAGCACTTTCACAAGCACAAACCGTTCACCGGCAACTGCTGCATGAAACAGAAATCCATCACGTCTCTACGCTGAAGGATGGCAGGTACCCGTTTATCATTTCGGTTCGCCCGCAAGCGGAACTGATCCGTAAATATCGCCGCAATGCGCTTATTGCTCTGACAGGCTGTTTCAGTGTGACTGGTTGCATCCTCTGGCTGCTGCATGTGCATGGATAGACCCCGGAGTTTCTGATGACGCTTGAAAAATCACTGATTAGAGCCACAACTGCACGCCAGCCACAAAACGAACCTGGCTGGAATCGCCCCCTTCTTCCCGCACAAGATCAGCAGTCCTGAAAAAACTGCGATCGTATGAAATGCCGATATAAGGCGCGATTTCTCGCCTGATCTCGTAACGCAGCCGCAACCCCAGTTCAATATTATTAAGTCCCTGGCCGGTAGTAAATTTCTCTACCTTTTGCACTGCCGCATGGGTCTCAAAACGTCCTTGCAAAATCAGCCGCTGTGTCAGTAAAAAATCGCGGGATGTCTGAAAGCGCACGGACACATCTCCCTGCTGGCTGATAAAGAGTGCGGACTCCACTTCGTAGCGATAGGGAGCAAGCCCTTGAAAACCGATAACCGCATGCGCCCGGGCTACGTCTTTCCCTCTAACGGTTTGTGTCTCTCCGCGCACACCGATCTGAACATCATAATATTTCCCGATAAACCTGCCGTACAGAAGCTGCATGTCGATGTCGTGCTCTGCCTTGAAAGCCGTATTTCGTTCGCCTTCAGTTTTGAACCACAGACGGTTGAAATCCCCTCCGTACCAGCCCTGTATATCCCAGCGGAAATCGCTATCATCCCTCCCGGGACGGTATTCGAGAACATCGGCGCGCAGGAAAGCATAATTCTGGTCGCTGTGGGTCGGATGGTGGTACTCGCCCCGAGAATGAGGCAGACCGGACAAGGTCTGTTTTTCCTTGTCCAGTAATGTTTCCGCGTTTGCCACCGGCATATCCACCCCCGGAGACAGGATCACAACCATGCCGGCCGCAAATTGTGGAAAGGATTTCATGATTCTGTCCCGGGAGCTGCATCCAGAATCTCGATCACACGGAACATCCCCGTTTCCATATGCAAAAGCAGGTGGCAATGGAAGGCCCACGGGCCAGACGCATCCGCGGTAATGGCAACAGAAACACGCTCGGCAGGCTTGACAAGAACTGTGTGCTTGCGCGGGAGGTACGCGCCAGCGCCATTTTCCAGATACATCCACGTACCATGCAGATGCATCGTGTGCTCCATCATCGTATCGTTGACAAAAATCCAGCGCAGCCGCTCCCCATGACGAAATAGGATCGACCCTTTCGCATCCGAGTATTTTTCACCATCGAACGACCATATGAAGCGTTCCATATGACCAGTGAGATGAATTTCGAGCTCACGCTCCGGCTCGCGCTGGTCGGGATAGGGTTTGAGACTCTTCAAGTCAGTATAGACCAGTACCCGGCGGCCATCATTTCCCAGTCCGATACCCGGTTCATCCATACGGCTCTGCGTGAAATCCGGAATGAACTGATTCCCGGATCCATGATCGTCAGTACCATGCCTGACCGGCCTGCTATCGGGGAACCCGGGTTGGGCATGTCTGTCATGCCTGCCATGAATACCCTCCTTCGCGTGTTCTCCATGCCTATCTGGTGTGTCATGCTGCGTACCTTCTTCCAGCTCACCCATGGTTGCATTGCCAGGCGCGTGATTGCCATGATCCACGCCGCTCATGTGTTGCATACCCATATCTGCCATGGTGCGTAGTGGGCGAGGGCGTCGCGATGGAACCTCTGCGGCCATCCCGGGACGCGGCGCGAGCGTACCGCGTGCAAAACCGCTGCGGTCCAGTGTCTCTGCAAAGATCGTGTAAGCGCGCTCTTCTTTGGGTTCAACGATGACATCGTAGGTTTCAGCCGGGCCGATACGAAATTCATCCACTTCAACAGGTTGTACATTCTGTCCATCTGCTTGCACTACGGTCATCCCGAGTCCAGGAATACGGATGTCCTGGAAAGTCATCACCCCTACCTGAATGAAACGTAATCGTATGCGTTCACCCGGATGAAACAATCCCGTCCAGTTTGCTGCCGGAGTCAATCCATTCATGAGATAGGTATAGGCATGGCCGGTTACATCTGCCAGATCCGTCGGATCCATTCGCATTCGGGCCCACATCAGGTAATCATCAAGTGCCGGGCGCCAGCCATCCCGCATCGCATCCTGGATAAAATCACCCAGCGTACGTTTCTGAAAATTGAAGTAGCCGGGTTGCTTTTTGAGCTTTTCGATCATTGAGTCCACTGAAGAAAAGCTCCAGTCAGAAAGCATGATCACATATTCGCGATCATACTTGACCGGATCCGGCTCAATTGGATCAATAATCATCGGCGCATACACGCCCGCCTGCTCCTGGCCTCCCGAATGACTGTGAAACCAGTACGTGCCGTACTGCCTGATCGTGAAACGGTAAGAAAAGGTCGCTCCCGGCTCGATGCCTGGAAAACTGACGCCGGGTACACCATCCATTTCAGGCGGCAGGAGTATTCCGTGCCAATGTATCGAAGAAGTCTCGTCCAGGTGATTGGTAACATTCAGGGTAATGTCCTGCCCTTCGCGCAGATGAAGCAAAGGTCCTGGAACCGTACCATTGATGGTTGTAGCAGTTGCAATGTGATCGTCGATGCGGAACGGAGTTCTGGCAATAGCGAGATTGATCACGTCTCCACTCAACTGCGTAATCGGGGTAACTGCACCCAGGGAATCAGATCTGGCATAGATCGGCAACATCCAGTCCAGCGCAGCAAATGTTCCCAGTGCACCTGATCTTTTCAGAAAAGCACGCCTTGAAATCGGGTCATTCATTCCTGATTCGTCTCCCCTTATTTCAAACCCGGCTAAAGCAACTCATGTATTTGCCCACATGAGGAATTTTCGGGTAGAGAAAAGGAGTGGCATACATGTTGTCTTTCTCCTTCCCTACAAAAAACCCAGCGATCAATCAGAAGTTCTTCTGAAGAATGTTAGCTGCCTGGGTTACGATAAAAAGATCTCCAGCAGATCGTTCAGAAATCGTCTTCCCTCAGGTGTCGGTCGGATGCAATCGTGCTGCCATTCGATCAGCCCGCGCTGCTCGGCTTCGGCAAGCGACTTCTGGATCGATGCAATCGTCAACCCGGTACGGGTATGAAACAATCCGGGGTCAAAACCCTCCGTCAGCCGTAGCGCATTCATCATGAATTCAAAAATTCGGTCCTGCGGCCCTACTTCCTGCTCCGTGGCAAGCAGATTCTCAAGACAGGCATTTCCAGCCATGGCCTGCTCCAGATATTGCCGGGGATGTTTATGGCGCATCTGCCGGATGATTCTGTCACGAAAGCTGATTTTGCTGTGGGCACCCGCTCCGATTCCCAGATAGTCCCCATACTGCCAGTAATTCATATTGTGGAGACATGGCTTCCCCGGTTGGGCAAACGCAGAAGTCTCGTAATGCCGGTAGCCTCGTTCCTCCAGAATGTGCTCGATCATGACCTGCATATCGGCTGATGTATCTTCATCCGGCAATTGCGGCGGATAGCGATAAAATGGAGTATTGGGCTCGATGGTCAGATGGTAAGCAGAAATATGTGCCACTCCCCGGTTGCAAGCCGTTTCAATATCCTGCAACGCTTCGTCCCGGGTCTGCCCCGGCAGCGCATACATCAGGTCCAGATTGACATTACTAAAATGCTGCAGCGCCAGCTCAGCTGCACGCAATGCCTCGGCACCATCGTGGATGCGGCCCAGTGCTTGCAGATGCCGGGAATTGAAGCTTTGAATACCGATGGATAGCCGGTTGATGCCAGCAGAATGAAAATCCGTGAACTTCTGTGCCTCCAGCGTTCCCGGATTGGCTTCCAGTGTGATTTCAACACCGGGAGCAAGGGGCAGCAGCATACGCACATGAGAAAGAATCGCATCAATAGCGGTTGCACTGAACAGACTCGGCGTTCCACCTCCGAAAAATACGCTGGTCACCGGACGTCCCCAGATCAGCGGCAGCGCAAGCTCCAGATCGCGTTTGAGCGCCGTTACATATTCGGATTCCGGAAGATCGCCACCGGAATTGATTGCGTGTGAATTGAAATCACAATAAGGACATTTTCTGACACACCAGGGCAAATGAATATACAACCCCAGAGGAGGCAGTTCGGCCAGATGAGGGGATTTTGAATCCGGCACGGATAAAACTGGCATATCTTTCTTCAAGCCGACCACATGGCCGTAAATACGTTATACCGGCACAACCGGCACTGTCTCATTCTCCGACAGCATCTGTACCAGCCTGGCGAGTGCTTTGCCACGGTGACTGATCCTGTTCTTCTCCTCTATGGAAAGCTCGGCAGCTGTCTTGCCCAGCTCCGGAAGAAAAAAATGCGGGTCATAGCCGAACCCGCCCTGACCGATCGGTTCAGCAATGATTTCTCCGCGCCAGGTATCTTCGATGATGACAGGCTGCGGATCCTGCCCATGACGCAACAGGACGATCACACAGTAATAATAAGCCCGACGGTCAGATTGACCATGCAGTGCCTCGACCAGCTTGCGATTGTTGCGCTCGTCCGAGCGGGGTTCTCCTGCATAACGGGCAGAAAATACACCGGGATCCCCTCTCAGAGCGCTGACGCATATTCCGGAATCGTCTGCCAGCGCGGGCAGCCCGGTTGCCAGACTCGCGTGCCGCGCCTTGGCCAGTGCATTCTCAACGAAAGTCATGTGAGGTTCATCTGCTTCTGTTACCCCGAGTGATGACTGCGTCACCACTTCGATGCCCAACGGAGCCAATAGCCTACTGATTTCAGCAAGCTTTCCCGCATTGTTGCTGGCGATGACGATTTTGTTCAAGGGTGGTTCCATTTTCCATTTGCTTTCATTATCTATCTTAGGCGACAGTCTCCAGTGCTTTTCGCTGTACATCAAACAGCTCCTGCAACCCTTGTTGCGCCATATTCAGCATGACATCCAGTTCCTGACGACTGAAAACGACCTTTTCCGCTGTCCCCTGTACTTCTACCAACCCCAGGCTGCCCGTCATAACGACATTCAAATCCGTATCACAACCGGAATCTTCCAAATAATCCAGATCCAGCAGAGGCTGACCTTTCAGTATGCCCACCGAGACAGCCGCAACGTGATCCCTGATCGGGTTTTGTGAAATCATCCGTTCTGCACGCAGATAGTCGATCGCATCATACAATGCAACGAATGCGCCGGTAATGCTGGCGGTACGAGTGCCTCCATCCGCCTGGATCACGTCACAATCCATCTGAATCGTGCGTTCACCCAATTTCTCCAGATCCAGGATGGAACGCAATGCCCGTCCGATCAACCGCTGGATTTCCATGGTCCGCCCGGACTGTTTGCCTTTGGCAGCTTCACGCTGCATTCTTTCACCCGTGGAACGCGGCAGCATGCCGTATTCTGCCGTCAACCAGCCCTGGCCGGCCCCTTTGAGGAAGGGGGGAACTTTTTCGATGACGCTGGCGGTACAAATCACTCTGGTTTCGCCGTACTCGATCAGCACCGAGCCTTCGGCATGCCGGACATAATGGCGGATTATTCTGACCGGGCGCATCTGTGCAGGAGCGCGGTTATTGCATCGTGGCATATCGATCACCTGTTTATGAATCGGGAAGTATGTAATTGCGGCCTGCTGACAAAGAATGTCATCAGGTTCAGAAACGGTAAGCAGGCCTGGCAGGCGATCCTGAAGAAACTGTCAGCACTTCGTAGCTTTCATCTGTCACCAGAATAGTGTGCTCCCATTGTGCAGACAGGCTATGATCCTTGGTAATCACGGTCCAGCCATCCGGTAGCTGTTTAATGGCTGCCTTGCCCGCATTGATCATGGGCTCGACGGTAAAAATCATGCCGGGTTTGAGCTCGATTCCCGTACCGGCACGACCATAGTGCAACACCTGGGGATCTTCATGAAATTTCGCACCGATGCCATGACCGCAAAATTCCCTGACGACACTGTAGCCCGCACCCTCTGCCAAACGCTGAATGGCATGACCGATATCCCCCAAATGCTTACCCGGGCGAATTTCTTCGATTCCGCGCCACATTGCTTCATAGGTTAATTCGCACAGCCGTTTGGCCTGGATGGATGGCTCCCCAACGTAATACATACGGCTGGTATCACCATGGTAGCCTTCATAGATGACGGTTATATCGAGATTGACGACATCCCCATCCTTGAGCTTTTTATCTCCCGGAACACCGTGACAGACCTGATGATTCACAGAAGTACAGATAGATTTCGGATAGGGGCTGTAGCCGGGTGGAGCATAGTTCAGAGGCGCTGGTATCGTTTTCTGCACATCGACCATATAACGATGGCAAAGCTCATCCAGCTCACCGGTCGTTACACCGGGCACCACGTAAGGCTCGATATAATCCAGCACCTCGGACGCCAGCCTGCCAGCGATACGCATGGTTTCAATTTCTGGTGCTGTTTTAATATGAATCACTACACCTGCTCCAGCTTGCATCAACAATCATGATAAATACTCCAAGGAATCCGCGAAAAATTCCGGATAAGCAACCCATTGATTTTTTATGAGAAGACACTGAAACCTGACGACTTCAGTGATAACACATTATTTTATAAGCGGCTGCATTCGGTTACTTCCAGCTTCGTTTCCGGGAACTGCTGCGCCAGTTGCCGAACGCTTTCAGTGATTTGTTCCGTCGGATTACGAATATCGAACTCAAACTGCTCCAGAACCTGTTCGCTATCCATAATACGTTCTACCCCTTTGCCTTTCAATTCTTCAACTAATGCTGCCGCGTCGGAATCATCCGGCAGGATTGCCAGAGAAATTGCATTATGCCACGGGCTATCTGCATTTTCCTGAATATGCAAATAGGAAATCCCCGATTTTTTCAGTTGCTCGATCTGTTTTGCAGTCTCACGTGCGTTTCGTAACGGTGGAATATGTACCCAATGAACAGTAACTTCACCTCTGGAAATTTCAGTGATGTGATCCTGTCCCGACTCCCATTTGGAGATTTCCACTCTGACATGTTGCACGACTGGCCCGATCAGATTTTCCCATTTGAGACACGCAACTTTAGCCGGCAACAGCTCAATCTTCTCCGAATGAATCAACGCTATTTGTGCAGGAAGGTTATCATCCGGTCTGCCGTGAAGATAAAAAACAACGAAAATATTTGCCAGCAACAGGAAAACAGAAAACTTTCTCATCTCGTGCGTTTTTGATAAGCGACTGCAGCGTTTACTGCAGCCGGCAAATTTTGTTAGAATACACGGATATTTACCGTTTATTATCAGAAACCAACCTTATACGATCATGAAATTCATTGGAACTACTGTAGCAGCAATCGCACTCACATTCTCCGGCTTTGTGTTTGCCGAATCTCCAGCTGCAGGCGATGTTGAAAAGGGCAAAGAAATCGCAGCCGGTATATGCGCCGGCTGTCATAATGCCGATGGTAACAGTGCCATCCCCCTCTATCCTATTCTTGCCGGACAATACCCGGGGTACATTGCCAAACAGTTGAATGACTTCAAGGTGGTAGAAGGCGAAACAGTCAAGCGTGACAATCAGATCATGGCCCCCATGGTAGCAACTTTGAGCCAGGATGATATCGAAAATCTCGCTGCTTACTATTCACAACAAAAACTCCAACCGGGCACCGCCAGCGATGCTTCTCTGGTTGAGACAGGGAAGAAACTGTACCAAGGTGGAAATCTGGAAAATTCCATTCCCGCATGCTCCAGCTGCCATTCCCCCAATGGACAAGGCATTCCTCCGCATTACCCGAGAATCGATGGTCAGCACCCTGCTTATACTTTGTCTCAATTACAAGCATTTCGGCAGGGAACGCGTAAGAATGATACAAATAACACCATGCAAACAATCGTTTCACGCATGAGCGAACAGGAAATGCAAGCTGTATCTGAGTATATCGCCACACTCAGATAATATCTGCGCTTACCTGATGCAATATCAGCAGGGATAATTCTCAGAAATTATCCCCTTTCTGTTTGTATTTCTCGGAATTCTTCAGAGTTGCTTGGTTACCGGGGTATTCTAACCCTCGACACACACACCCAAACCATATCGAAATTCAAGCCACTTAACTGCCAAACATATCAAAGCAGCATAATTACAGACAGTTCAAGAAGCGCTACGGACATATCCACGGTTACAACCCAAAAAGCCACTTACTCGATTTCACGAATAAGTGGCTGAATTTTTGGTGGGTCTGGTAGGACTTGAACCTACGACCAAGGGATTATGAGTCCCCTGCTCTGACCAACTGAGCTACAGACCCTGATGACAGAAATGTCTACAACTTATTGAATCAACCGGTCAAACTGAACCGAAAAGTAGCTATCAGGAGTTTCCACTATCCAAGAAACTACGCAAGCGGTCGGACCGAGCAGGATGTCTCAGTTTACGCAGCGCTTTTGCCTCGATCTGGCGAATACGCTCGCGCGTTACGTCAAATTGTCTTCCGACTTCTTCCAAAGTATGATCAGTATTCATTTCAATACCGAAACGCATACGCAAAACCTTGGCTTCTCGTGGAGTCAGAGAGTCAAGCACGTCCTTCGTGACGGTGCGTAAACCAGCATAAACTGCAGCATCTGCTGGCTCCATGGTCGAAGCATCTTCAATGAAATCTCCCAAGTGAGAATCTTCATCATCACCAATGGGGGTTTCCATCGAAATCGGCTCTTTCGATATCTTGAGAATTTTTCTGATTTTCTCTTCAGGCATTTCCATCTTCTCGGCCAGTACTGCCGGTTCAGGCTCTTGTCCGGTTTCCTGCAGAATCTGACGGGAAATACGATTCATCTTGTTAATCGTCTCGATCATGTGTACCGGAATACGGATGGTACGTGCCTGGTCAGCAATGGAACGTGTAATTGCCTGACGAATCCACCATGTTGCGTAGGTCGAGAATTTATATCCGCGCCGATATTCAAATTTATCAACGGCTTTCATCAACCCGATATTGCCTTCCTGAATCAGATCAAGAAACTGCAATCCGCGGTTAGTATACTTCTTGGCAATTGAAATAACCAATCGTAAATTGGCTTCAGTCATTTCACGTTTCGCACGACGTGCCTTGGCTTCACCAGTCGTCATACGGCGGTTGATTTCCTTGAGTTCCTTGATAGGAATACCGGCTTGTTTCTGAAGTTCGAGCATTTTTTGCTGCTGTTCCATGACTGCCGGACGGAAATGTTCGAGTGACTGACTGTACAACTGACCTGACTCGACTTCCGAACTGATCCAGTCAATATCTGTCTCGTTCCCCGGAAATGCCTTGATAAAATAGTTTCGCGGCATTCCTGCCCGTGTAACACACAGCTCAGCAATTTTGCGTTCACAGTTGCGGATATCGTTTACGATATCACGTTGTGTATCACACAGTTTTTCGACCATCTTGGCAGAGAAACGCATCGCCATCAGTTCGGTAGAAATTTTCTCCTGCAACTGTTTGTACTTTTTATCCTGACGCCCATCTTTCTTGTTGATGATTTTTTTCATACCGTCATAGGTCTGACGAATCACCGCAAAGCGCTCCAGCACCTCTGCTTTCATCTTCAGCATATCGGCACTGGCGGCAGCCACTTGCTCGTCTTCCCCATCCTCTGAATCAAAATCCTGATCCAGCGATTCCTCAGACATTTCCTTACCCATGATTTCATCTGTATCATCGTCCAGGAAACCATCAACCAGTTCGTCTGCGCGTAACCGGCCATTTTCCACATCCGCTGCCAGCTCGAGTATATTTTCTATGATTGTCGGACAGGCTGAAATTGCCTGTATCATGTGCCTCAAGCCATCTTCGATGCGCTTGGCGATTTCTATTTCGCTTTCACGCGTCAGTAACTCTACCGATCCCATTTCACGCATATACATCCGCACCGGATCCGTAGTACGGCCAAACTCTGAATCTACGCTGGAAAGTGCTGCCTCTGCTTCTTCCACGACATCTTCATCAGTCACTGCTGTTGCCGCATCCGACATCAGGAGAGCTTCCGCATCAGGCGCCTCATCATGCACGGAAATACCCATATCGTTGATCATGCTGATGATGCTTTCGATCTGATCGGCATCCAGCATGTCATCCGGCAAGTGGTCATTAATCTCAGAGTAAGTCAGGTAACCACGTTCCTTACCCTGCATGATCAGTTTCTTTAAACGCATCCTGCGTAATTCGATATCGTTATCCGATGACACCGACACCGCGCTCTCGCTCAAATCAGTGATCTGTTTTTCTGACAGAGTACTTTTATTTCTTTTACTTACTCTGGTTTTCTCAGAAACTTCATCAACTGCCCCCAGATCCTCAGATTCTTCCGCAGGGAGCAATGTATTCTTATTCTGCCCAACCAGAACAGAATCACCATCAGATTTAGCCGCTTTGACAGACTTTTTCCTGGAAGCAGAAGTTGCTTCTTTCTTGACGGAGACAACCTCCGTTTCAGCTGAAAAGGTATTTTTGGCGTTTTTACCGGTAACTTTAACCCCATTGTCTGGAGTTTCAACACGCGATTTACCGCTTTTTGTTTCAGTCACCTCTGTAGATGTAACGATATTTTTCTTAGCTGATCCCGACACTTTTGCTTTTGCCATGCAGAGCACCCATTAAGACTAGAGACAAATCGAACAGAAAGCCTTTAATTGTACCAAACTTTCCTGACCCATTTTGAATATATGAACAAACGTAGCCGTAATCAACCACTCTTCGCCGTTGTAAACCCAAACTTTTTTCCCATCTTTTAACCTTGATGATCTAATCGCCGAAAACATGATGATTGGTTCGTGAAAACCTCCGCAGATTATGAGAGCATCAGTTGTCGCAACTCATTTTTCTCTTCTGGAGTAAGTGATACAAGCGGTCTGCTGTGCAACTCAGCCATTCTCGATCTTCGCTGCATCTCCCGCAACCGCTCCATTCCTCCAGTAAATTCAGCATCAATATTCCAGTTTTCATCTTTTACATGCGCATCCCGGACAATCTTTTCCAGTAAAACACGATGAGGAGTCTGATCGAAATGCAACAGGATCGTCACTGAATTCAGTTCTTCCTCCATAGAACAAGCAGAAGTCTTCAGAAAATCCACCAGTGCAACCAGCAGTACTTTTTCCTCGTTCTGCTCATCATTTACCGCAAGAAGATTTGTATCCAGTTTATTCGCATAATCCGGGGCATGCAGCAGAATCTGGATCAGTCTGCGATATGGCGTTACGGATAATGGCCTGGATGCTTCAGGGCGAAGGGTGGAAGATCGATTCTTCTTTCCGGTTTTCAGGAACGCAGCTAACTGGTTCTGGCCCACCCCGGTCAGCTCAGATATACGTTTCGTCAGCATGAATCCAAATACAGGGGCATTGATCTGCGCCAATAACGGCCCTGCCCGCTGAACCAATCGAGCACGACCCTCGCTCGTACCAAGATTCACACGACCGGATAATTCATTACAGAAGAATACCGACAGAGGTTGAGCTTTCTCCAGCACCCCTTCAAATGCAACCCGTCCGTATTTGCGAATGTAACTGTCCGGGTCTTCCTTATCCGGCAGAAATAAAAATTTGATATCTTTTCCATCCTTGAGTTGCGGCAGACTGGTTTCCAGTGCACGCCATGCAGCCTTGGTTCCCGCTGCATCACCATCAAAACAAAAAACCACCTCGTCTGTATGGCGCAAAAGATTCTGAATATGCATAGCCGTCGTTGCAGTACCCAAAGTAGCCACAACATTTTCAACACCACTCTGCACCAGCATCACAACATCCATATACCCTTCGACCACAATTACCCGGGCAGATTTCCGGATTGCCGGACTGGCAGATGCCAAGTTATAAAGCTCACGCCCTTTGACAAACAGAGAGGTTTCTGGCGAATTCAGATACTTTGGCTCGCCCCCATCTAATGCTCGCCCTCCGAATCCCACTATCTTTTTTTTACGATCAAGAATGGGAAACATGATCCGGTGACGAAAGCGATCATAATTTTTCTTGCCATCATGCGCAACGACCAAACCTGCCTGCACCAGTGGGTGACTGGAATCATCTGCAGGATAATCTGTAAAAATCCTGGAGAGGTTTTGCCAGCCGGGAGGCGCATATCCGATTCCAAAACGCAGCGCAGTCCGTCCTGATATTCCCCGCTCTTTCAGGTACGCAATTGCCTGATCGGATTGTTTGAGCTGCCCCCGGTAAAACTTTGCCGCCTGCTCCATCCGTTCGTACAAACCTACCAAAGGTGAAGTAGCTTCAACTTCTTTATCGATTTTTACCTTATCCGATGGAACTCTGCCTGGATCAGGTATTTTTGGATAAATACTTACCTGATCGGGAATTTGCATACCCGCATGTGTCGCAAGACTCTCGACTGCTTCGACAAAGCTGGCTCCACTGTGTTCCATCAAAAAGCTGATAGCATTCCCGTGCCTGCCACAACCAAAGCAATGGTAAAACTGTTTAGACGAATTTACTGTAAAAGAAGGGGTTTTTTCGTTATGAAAGGGACAGCACGCTGTAAAATTTGCGCCCGCTTTTTTAAGTTGAAGATGACGTGCAACCACATCGACGATGTCGATACGATCCAGTAATTCCTGAATAAACGATTGTTCAATCATTTACCAGCAAAAATTGCCCCGATAAAAGATTATCTGCGATTATTCCTCACAGTATCTGCCAGAAAACCAGCCGGTATCAAACTACCCTGTAATTTTTACTTTAACCAGTAAAGATACCTTGGCCATATCTGCCCGACCTGCAAGCTTCGGCTTAAGCAGGGCCATGACTTCTCCAATTTTTGGAGATCCATTTTCTCCAACAGATGCAATCACCTCGCTGATCATGGCATCCAGCTCAGCATCACTCAGCGCTTCAGGCATATAGGCCTGCAGGACTCCTGCTTCAAACTTCTCGATATCTGCCAGATCCTGACGCTGTGCTGCCTCATATTGCGCGATGGAATCGCGACGCTGTTTGAGCATTTTTTCGATTACTGCAACCACGGCAGCATCATCCAGCTCGATTCGCTCGTCAACTTCCTTCTGTTTTAAAGCAGCCTGCAGTAAACGCAATGCGTCACGACGCTTTACGTCCCCTGCACGCATAGCCGACTTCATATCTTCGGTTATTTTTTGCCTTAAATTCATGGAATAATGAGGTAGATACCCAGAAAAACTGAAGGAATTAATACAGTTTAGGTGGCAACATCTGACTACGCAGTCGTTTATAGGTACGTTTCACTGCGGCGGCATGCTTACGCTTACGCACAGCCGTGGGCTTTTCATAAAATTCCCGGGCGCGTAACTCAGTCAGTAAACCGGTTTTCTCAATAGAACGCTTAAAGCGCCGCATCGCGATTTCAAATGGCTCGTTTTCCTTGACTTTAACAGTAGTCATAAAGTAATAATTCCTTTCGGTCTCCTTTGATTGCTTTATATATTACAGAACATTCGCTGACCAAATTGCTCTGCAGTCAAAACTAAGTTATAAACCAGTCCTGCCATGCCTGTTGCAGAAAAACCATGACTGGCTCAATTTTTTCCGGAACTACCCCTATTCGGTCTCGAAAAATCCCGCTAGTTTAACATCAATCATTTTTTTTCAAAAGAAAGTTTGACCACCACAAATAAATCTCTCCTGAGAGAAAATCACAGAATGCTTGTATTAGGTATTGAAACTTCATGTGACGAGACAGGTGTAGCACTTTATGATACCTGCCAGGGATTACTCGGCCATACCCTATATTCTCAGGTCGACATGCATCGCGAATATGGCGGTGTCGTGCCGGAACTTGCTTCACGCGACCATATCCGCCGCATCCTGCCTCTCATCAGACAATTATTCAGACAATCGGATACTTCGCTGGAATCTGTTGATGCCATCGCCTGTACCCAGGGTCCGGGGCTTGCAGGAGCGTTGCTGACCGGGGCAAGTTTCAGCAGTGCTCTGGCTTTTGCGCGCAATATACCCGTCTTGAACATCCACCATCTTGAAGGTCATCTGCTCTCCCCACTTTTATCCGATCCGGCACCTGATTTTCCGTTCGTGGCACTATTGGTATCCGGAGGGCACACACAACTGATGCGGGTAGACGGAATCGGGCAGTATCGGTTATTGGGAGAAACCGTGGATGATGCAGCCGGAGAAGCGTTTGACAAAACTGCAAAATTACTTGACCTCGACTACCCCGGTGGAAAGTTGCTTGCAGAACTGGCCACACAAGGCCGGGCAGAACAATTCAGGCTCCCGCGCCCCATGCTGAACAGCAATGATCTGAATTTCAGTTTCAGCGGATTAAAAACAGCTGCGGCTCTGCTGATCGGCAAGCATGAGATGAACAGTCAGACACGCGCCGATATCGCATTTGCCTTTGAAGACGCAGTTACCGATGTGCTGGTAAAAAAATCAGTAACTGCTCTGAATATCACTGGATTGCCGCAACTGGTCGTAGCAGGCGGTGTAGGCGCAAACAGCCGATTGCGTCAGAAGCTATTACACCATCTGTCCGGAACCGATATCACCGTTTTCTTCCCAGCGCTGGAGTTTTGTACCGATAACGGCGCAATGATTGCGCTGGCCGGTGCATTACGTTTACAGCAGCTCGATGAGCGCCTCAGAGCGGGCGGCAGCTTTACCGTCAAAGCCCGCTGGAATCTGGAAGATTTATAAAGCCACGACTAACTGCTCTTGCCTATCCTCGCTTCCTTGCCAGCCATCAGATTGGCAATATTCAGCCGATGCTTCAATATCAGAAGAACGGATATGATTGACACAGCCATTATCAGGATTCCTTTTTCCAGCAGGAAATACGCATATAATGGTGCAAGCAGGGCCGACAGCAAGGCTGACAGTGAAGAAATACGTGAAACCAGTGCGACGACCATCCAGGTCGAAATAGTAAGAACACCCAACCAGGGATTCAATCCCAACAGTATGCCTGCTGATGTGGCAACACCTTTACCTCCCTTAAATGCGAGAAAGATTGGAAACAAATGCCCCAGGAAGACAGCAAGAGCAGCACCCGCAATCACTTCATCACCCAGCTCCCAAACCTCACCACCGTATTTCGCTGCTGCGACCGCCACCCAGCCCTTACCCGCATCTCCCAGTAAAGTCACGGCAGCCGCAGCTTTTTTGCCAGTCCGCAGTACATTGGTTGCTCCGGGATTGCGGGAACCGTAGCTGCGCGGATCCGGGAGCTTGAACAGCCAGCTTGCAACCACGGCGAAAGAAATCGAGCCCAGCAAGTAGGCAGAAAAAATCAGCACTACTGTAATCATCAAAGTTTTGATATCCCGATAAATAAATTAAAATTGCGCAGCCCGTGCATCACTCGTAATCCCGGGCTAACCCGGAACCTCTCCATGGATATTATTTTTCTCAAAGAATTCAGAATCAAAACTCTGATCGGTATTTATCCGTGGGAAAGAAAAATTCCACAAACCATTGAATTGAATATCGAGATCGCTCTGCCTTCCCGACAAGCCGGCAAGAGTGATCGTATCGAAGATGCACTGGATTACTCTCAAGTCGTTCACAGAATCAACACCATTCTCGATCAGCAACATTTTTCCCTGCTTGAAGCACTGACAGAAAACATTGCCCAGATGATCCTGATCGAGTTTGGTTCCACGTGGGTAAAAATCAGTGCAGCAAAACTGGATGTCATTCCGGGAGTGAAACAGCTGGGTATCTGCATCGAACGCAGCCGATCGTAATGATCTCTCCTTCTGGATTATCACTCTGCTTCACGATATCTGCTTATTACGGTAACACGTAGGATCCGGAATATCCGCCGCCTCAAAACCAGCCCGTCGAATATGGCATGCATCACACTGACCGCAGGCATATCCGGCTTCATCTGCTTGATAACAGGAAACTGTCAGACCGTAGTCTATCCCGAGTTCCATGCCACATTGGATGATTTCACGCTTGGGCAAGTCAATCAAAGGCGCATGTACTGTCAGCACCATCCCCTCTCTTCCTGCTTTCGTGGCCAGGTTAGCCATTTTTTCAAAAGCATCGATATAATCCCGTCGGCAATCAGGGTATCCCGAGTAATCGACAGCTGTTACACCAATAAAAATATCGTGGCTGCCCAACACCTCTGCCCAGGCCAGCGCCAGCGCCAGCATAATGGTGTTGCGAGCCGGAACATACGTCACCGGTATGCCGGTACTGGTACCATGCAGTGGTACAGTGGCGGAAATATCCGTTAGCGCAGAACTGGCCAGAACAGCCAGATCCAGCTTGAGAAACTGATGATCACTGACCTGCAGGGATTGACCGATTCGAGCTGCTGCGGCCAGCTCGGCAACATGGCGCTGGCCATAATCGATACTGAGTGCATAGCAGGCAAACCCACTCTGCCGGGCGATAGCGAGCGTCGTGGCGGAGTCCATCCCACCAGACAAGAGTACAACTGCCTTTTTCATGAATCTGACCGTCCTGCCATTTCACCTTCCGACACATTCCCCCCAGAGCAACTTATGTAACTGCAACTGCAAGCGAACTGGTAACTGATCCTGCAGAATCCAGGCGGCAAGATCTGCCGGAACAAGCTGACCATAAGCTGGAGAAAACAAAACCGGACAAATTACATCCAGCTTCAATTCCAGGAGTTTCTGCCTGGCCCAGTCGTAATCAGCCCGATCACACAACACAAACTTGATTTCATCGTGAGAAGTCAGATAAGCGAGATTGTTCCAGTGATTTTTCTCCACTTCCCCGGAGCCTGGCGTTTTGATATCCACAATTCTCGATACACGCGTATCGACACGTGCAATATCCAATGCCCCACTGGTTTCAAGAGAGACGGAATACCCCCGATCGCATAATGCTGCCAGTAACACCAGACTGTCAGCTTGCGCCAGCGGTTCTCCTCCGGTAACAGTGACATAGCGCGGAGAGAATGAAGCCACCTCGCCCATGATTTCGCTGATACTCATGCTTTTTCCACCAGAAAACGCATAACCAGTATCGCAGTACCCGCAACGTAATGGACAACCGGTCAGGCGCACAAATACCGTAGGCAGCCCCATCCGGCTGGTTTCCCCCTGAAGCGAGTAGAAAATTTCCGTAATTCGTAACATCCGTGACCCTGACGGAATAGAAACCTTCCTCTATGTTGCAGAGAAAAATTTAAAGAAGTGGAGTGAACCGGGTATATTCTGGCAATCCTGCTCGACCAAAATTTATTTCAGAGTTCCCAAGCGTTGCTTGGCTTTTGTTGCTGCCTCAGTACCGGGGTAACTGGCGATGAGTTTTTCCAGTGTTTTTCTAGCAGCTGCCTTCTGGCCCATTTCAGCCTGGCTGCTTGCCATATTGAGAAGCCCATCTGCTACTTTGGGACTGCCAGGATAAATCTCGATCAATCGTTGCTGAGCAGTAATCGCTTTGTCAAAATCCCTTAGTGCATAGTATGCATTGCCAACCCAATACGCAGCAGAGGGAGCAAGAGCAGATTGCGGATATTGTGCAAGAAAACTCTCAAAACCGGTTACAGCTCCTGAATAATCACCGCTTTTGATTGATGCATAAGCCGCATCATAACGATTGCGCTGTGCTGTATCCGGCAATTGGAGAACAGCAGCAGTTTTTCCGGAAGCCGGACTTTTTATATCCTTTGTATCAGCAGCGAGTTGTTCCGATGACGGGGAAGATATTCTGGAATCTGATGCAGCAGTCCCCGCTGAACCAGGCTCAAGCTGGCGCAAACGGTTATCGAGATCCAGGTAAAAATCCTTTTGCTGCTTGCGCAGCGACCGATTTTCATCTTCCAGTACTTCTATCTGCCCCCGCAACTTCCCCATTTCCTCCTTGAGGTTCTCTGCCTGGGTATGCAATTCGATCAAAGCCTGTCCCATGAGAACCTCTTCGGTACGCTGCATGCGCGCTTCCATCTCCAGTACTTTTGTGCGCAGTGCCTCCAACTGTTCGCGTGTTTCAGAATCACCAAACAGCGCAGCCTGTGCGACATTACAACTCAACAAAAGCAATGGCAGGAAAGCACGCAAAAACATCAATACTCTCCCTGATAGAGAATATCTGTACGGCGGTTTTCAGCCCAGGAAGATTCATCACTTCCCAATGCACGCGGCTTTTCTTCACCCAGACTGACTGCTTCTACCTGCTGATCACGAGCGCCGGACAGTAACAGGATATCTTTCACACTGTTTGCGCGGCGTTGCCCGAGTGCAAGGTTATACTCCCGGCTTCCGCGTTCATCAGTGTTGCCTTGCAGCAATACCTGTGCATTAGTGTTGTCACGCAAATAAGCTGCATGTGCAAGAACCAGATCACGGTACTCGCTCTTTACCGTATAGCTGTCAAAATCAAAGTAGACACTGCGACGGGACAATATGTTGCTGGGATCCTGCAGAGGATTCATCCCGAACCCATCCGACCCTGCACCGCCACGTGTGCCTTCTCCCTCTCTGCTATAAGAATGATCCTCGACATCAGAAGTTTGTTGAGCATTATCGCTAGCGCAAGCTGACAACAGGCAAATTACCAGTACTGCAAAGATTTTTCTCATTTCTCACCATAAATAAATAATTGAACCACGCCTTGTGAGATATTTCCCTCACATCACCGCTGTTTCAGCAAGGGTCCCCAAACTGCTTCCCGAATATTACCCGCTTCCTGGGAAAGACGGCTCTTTGCCTGACCATCACTTGAAACGGTGGATAATATACCACGTCCACCTATTTCAGTTGTGTACAGAATCATACGGTTATTGGGGGAAAAGCTGGGAGATTCGTCAAAATTGGAGTCAGTCAGCAACTGCATCTGGCGCGTCGACAAATCCTGAATAGCGACATTGAATCGGCCGGCATTCCTGTGAATATAAACAAACCGTTTCCCGTCCGGACTGTAATGTGGACTGACGTTGTAATCTCCTTCAAAGGTCATTCTCTCAGCAGCACCTCCAGATACCGGCATACGATATATCTGCGGACTCCCTCCTCTGTCGGAAGTGAACATCAGCCATCTGCCATCCGGCGAGAAACTGGGTTCCGTATCGATCCCCGGGCTTTGTGAGATCCGCTGCAACCCGCTGCCATCCACGTTGATCAGATAAATCTGCGATCCACCATGCAATGTCAGAACCACGGCCAGTTTGCTGCCATCGGGCGACCAGGCCGGTGCACTGTTACTTCCCTTGAAATTCGCCACTGCTTTACGTTCACGAGTTGCCAGCGTCTGCACATAAACTACCGGTTTTTTCTTCTCAAACGAGGTGTAGGCAATTCGGCTGCCATCAGGCGACCAGGCGGGGGAGATGATCGGCTCGGTATATTCGATCAGTGAGCGGGCGTTGAACCCATCATAGTCCGACACCTGCAACGCATACTGGCTTCCCTGCTTTCTGACAAAAGCGATTCGGGTACTGAAGGCACCCGGCTCACCAGTCAATGTCTCATACACGATATCCGCAATCCGATGTGCAAAAGCCCGTAACTGTTCTGTTGTGACAGCCCCACTAAACCCGGTCAGTTGAGTCTGTTTGACGACATCCAGCAAACGGAAGCGAACATCTATCCGGCCATCCGGCAGCGGCGAGACACTGCCGACAACCAGCGCACTCGCACCGCGGCCCTGCCAGTCGATATACCGGATCTGCTCAGGCTCCTGCGAGGTCAACCCCAGGGTATCGACCAGTTTAAACAGCCCGGTACGCTCCAGATCAGCCGATACAATCGCTGAAATACTCTGGGGAAGCCCTCTTTCCCCATTAAACGGAGCGATGGCAATCGGAATTTTGTTGGTCCCGCCCCCAAAAATTTCGATATTGAGCGCAGCTTGTGATGATGTGCTCATCCACAACAACAGAAGCACACCGGTGCAATACAAAAAATTACGCATACGAATCACCATGACATGTTGTAAAGCAAGCCAGAAACTACTCACGATAATAAACCTTGAGATCTAAATTACGGAACGCATTGAATAACCCCGGATCCGGAGGTAAAGGCAACGGCTTGGCCAGGTAGATTGCTCTTTCCACTGCCTCATCAAACGCAGTGTAACCGCTCGATTTACGCAAAGTCACTGTCAGGACATCCCCTCCCGGCAACAAGGTCACCGTAAACTCGACGGCAGGATTTCCCGGAAGATCGGGTGGCATAATGATACGGCTGCGAATCTTTGCCTTGATCATTTCTCTATATTTTTCGATTTCACCATCCGCCCTGGCTCGCTCCGCTTTTGCTGCCGCCGCTTCGCGTTCACGCTGCTGTGCCTGTTTTTGTGCTTCGGCCTGCTGTCGAACATCTTCCTTCTTCTCGGTTTTCTGTTCGACCTTTTTGACCGGTTCAGGCTTCTTTACCTCTTCTTTAGGTACAAGTTTCTCCACCGGCTTTTTGGTGGGCTCCTTTTTCGGTACTTCTTTTTTCACCGGTTCCGGCTTTTTCACTTCTTCTTTAAGCTGTGGTTTTTCCGTTTTGTCCTTGAGCGCAATGTCGGGTTTACGCACGGGAGGAGGCGCAGCCTTGATCACCGGCTGAGGCTGCGGTTGAGTCTTTTGTTGCGGTTGTGGCTTAACCTTGACTGGTTCGGGTATTACCTTTGCAGCAGATGACGGAGGCTCAACGGGATGCCGGGGCAGCTCGGCCCACAGATCGACTGACATCATTTCAGATACTTCATTCTTCCAATTCAGGCCAAATACCAGCAAAGCGAGGAAAGCCGCATGCACCAGCAGGGCAAACAATGCCGCACGCAGTTTTCCCGGTTCGCTATTATCTCCGGGCAGCCGGACCATTGCGCAATTACACCCCAACAGTTATTTTGATTTGGTTAACAATCCGATTTTCCGGATTTGTTGCTGCTGCAGCAGATCCATTACCTGAATCACCTCTTCATAACGGACATTCTTATCTGCTGCAATAACGACAGGCTGATCGGTATTTTGTGCCTGCCTGGCCCTGATCAGTTCCACCAGCTGGTTGCGATCGACTTGCTGCTCCTTGCCTGCACCGGTACGGTCACGTAATGTGAGATTTCCGTTGGCGGCAATCATCACTTCCAGTGGTTCCGCCGGAGGTGCAGAAGATTTACCGATTTCAGGCAACTCGATCTGGCTGGGTTGGATGAGTGGTGCTGTAATCATAAAGATGATGAGCAGCACCAGCATGACGTCAATGTACGGCACGACATTGATCTCGTTCATCAACCGACGTTTGCTGCGACGCTGAATCATGAGAAATTCGCCATATCCCGAGGTTTAGCCACACGACGCTGCAGTACGTTGGATACTTCCTCTATGAAACTTTCGTAGCGGGTTGCCAGCTGAGCAGTATCACTGGCATAGCGGTTATAGGCAATCACAGCCGGAATTGCCGCAAAAAGTCCCATTGCCGTTGCAATCAGCGCTTCGGCGATACCCGGTGCTACATGCGCGATGGTAGCCTGACCAACATTAGACAGCTCACGAAATGCATTCATGATGCCCCACACTGTTCCAAACAACCCTACATACGGGCTGACCGATCCTACAGTAGCCAGGAATGACAGATGTGACTCGAGCCTGTCCATTTCCCGCTGATAAACAGCCCGCATTGCGCCGCGTGTACTGTCCATGATGGGACCGATATCGACTCCCGACTGATATTTGGTAAATTCGCGGAATCCGGCTTCAAAAATCCGTTCCATGCTGCCTACGGCATGACGTGCACCAGCTGCTCGCTGATAAAGAGCATTCAAATCCGATCCACGCCAGAAAATGTTCTCAAATTCATCAGTCTGTTTAATTTCCTGACGAAGGGTAAACAATTTCCTGAAAATGAACCACCAGGAAACAAATGAAGCCAGCAGCAACAGCAGCATAACCAGTTGAACCGGAAGGCTCGCACCGCTGACAAGATGAAAAAATGATAAATCTTGGGTAATTACTTGACTCATGATGACTGCTTCTCAATTTTTTGGCGAAGAGGTGCTGGAATACTGATTGGCTTCAGCGTTTCCGCTCCGACACACACTGCATGAACGGTCGCGCTGGCAAGTGTACCCTGTTCACGCAAAATCTGTTGCTGCAACGTTATCCGGCTTCTGCCAATGTCTACCACCTGCACGGTTATATCCAGCAGATCGTCCAGTACAGCTGGTTTGAAATACTCGATACCGAGCGAACGAATCAGAAAAATCATTTTATGTGACCGGATCATGGTATCCACCGTAAAACCCAGTTCGCGCAACCACTCGTAGCGGGCACGCTCCAGGAAATTGAGGTAGGACGCATGATATACGACGCCCCCCGCATCAGTATCCTGATAATAGATGCGTACGGGATGAACGAAAACGACTTCCATTTCTATAAAAATACTCTTCAGAAAAATATTGAATTTTGGTTTACGGATGTTACCGGCTTTTAATCCGGGTCAAACAGACTCGGCACTGTCGTTTGGTGCGAAGGGATGATATCGAAATGCTGATAGGCCATAGTCGTTGCCATGCGACCGCGAGGAGTGCGTTGCAGGAATCCCTGCTGAATGAGGTACGGTTCCAGTACCTCCTCGATTGTGTCACGCTCCTCATTGATGGCTGCAGCAAGATTATCCACACCCACCGGCCCACCACCAAATTTTTCCAGTACTGCCAGCAACAGCTTTCTGTCCAGAACATCCAGACCAGTGGCATCAACGTCCAGCATTTGCAATGCAGCATCGGCCACCGGACGATCGATACGCCCGTTTGCCCGGACTTCAGCAAAATCACGTACTCTGCGCAGCAAACGATTGGCTATACGCGGCGTCCCTCGCGATCTGCATGCAATTTCTCTGGCGCCGTCAGCAGTCACATCGACATTGAGTAACCCGGCAGAACGGGTAACGATCTTGCCAAGCTCATCGGCGGTATAAAACTCCAGGCGGGAAACGATCCCAAAGCGATCTCTTAGCGGATTGGTCAACATGCCTGCGCGTGTAGTAGCTCCCACCAGGGTGAAACTCGGCAGATCAATCTTGACCGATCTTGCCGCCGCCCCTTCGCCAATCATGATATCGAGCTGATAATCCTCCATTGCCGGATACAAAATTTCCTCGACAACGGGCGAAAGCCTGTGAATCTCATCGATAAACAAGACATCATTAGTTTCCAGATTGGTCAGCAAAGCGGCCAGATCACCTGCACGTTCCAGCACCGGCCCGGAAGTCTGGCGCAAGTTCACACCCATTTCGCGAGCGATAATATGGGCAAGTGTCGTTTTACCCAACCCTGGCGGGCCAAACAGCAGCACGTGATCCAGCGCTTCCTGCCTTAACCTGGCCGCCTCAATGAAAATTTTCAACTGCTCGCGAATTTTCTCCTGACCAACATAGTCATCCAGTTGAACTGGGCGAAGTGCACGCTCTATGACTTCTTCCTGGGAAGAAAATGGGGAGGCAGTAATGATTCGATCCGATTCAATCATTTAGAACCAGCCAAGATACTATTTTGCTTTCGATAAAAGCCTGAGTGACTGCATGATGCCGTCAGATACCGTCACGCCTTCGGACAATTGCCCGAGTGCCCAGTTGGCTTCGCGGTCATTATAGCCCAGTGCAGATAGCGCGTTGAGAATGTCTTTATCGATACTTGAGGCCATTGCTGTTCCAGTTTCAGGCAGGGTTATCGCCGGGCTGATTTTATCGCGCAACTCAAGCAGCAAACGCTCCGCAGTTTTTTTTCCGATACCCGGGATTCTGGTCAGACGGGTGCTGTCCTGTGATACCACGATCTGATGCAAGTCATTGACACTCAAACCAGATAAGATCGCCAAACCTGTTCTTGCACCAATACCGGAGATTTTTGTAAGCTGACGAAACAGTACCCGTTCTGGCTCCGTCATAAAACCAAACAACAAATGTGCATCCTCACGCACCCAGAAATGGGTGTGAAGCGTTACCTGTTCGCCAATACCGGGCAACCTGCAGAAGGTGCTCATCGGCACATCGATTTCATAACCGATGCCATTTACATCCACCAGTACAAGCGGGGGATGTTTCTCCAGCAGCAGGCCGGCAATTCTCCCGATCACAGCCGCCTGCTCCGTTTAGAGCGATTGCGGGCACTCAGGGTCAACAGGCCGGTTCCGCCGTGAGCATGACAAATGGCACATGCCAGTGCATCGGCTGCATCCGGTCGCGGTCGTTCTCCCAGCCCCAGCAACCGCATCACCATTTCCTGCACCTGTTCTTTACGGGCATGACCATTCCCCACCACAGCCTGTTTGACTTGCAAGGCAGTATATTCATACACGGAAAGTTCATGAAGAACCGCTGCACTGATCGCAGCACCGCGTGCCTGGCCAAGCAACAGGGTTGATTTGGGATTGATATTGACGAAAACCTGTTCTACCGCAACCTGCTCCGGTTTATGCTGCAGAATGATTTCATTCAATCCATCGAGAATGGTCTTCAAACGATCCGGCAAACCGGATTCTCCAGTCACTACACAGCCGCTGCCAATATAAACCAGCCGATTCCCGATTTTTTCAACAATGCCAAAACCCGTTATACGCAAACCAGGATCGATTCCCAGTATGCGAATACCTTTAGCGGCATATACCAACGAGGTCAAGTATCCAGGACTGCCGAAGTATAAACATCCTGCACATCGTCGATATCTTCCAGGGCATCCAGCAGTTTCTGCATCTTGACCGCATCATCTCCCTGCAGCAAGACTTCGTTTTCGGGTTTCCAGGTTACCTCTGCCAGTTCAGCCTTGAAGCCAGCTTTTTCCAGTGTATCTCTGACTGACACGAACGTATCAGGACCAGTAATCACCTCCAGACTGCCATCATCGTTACTGATGACATCTTCCGCGCCTGCTTCGAGCGCAGCTTCCAGAAGCTGCGCTTCACCAACTCCAGGGGCGAACAACAACTGGCCACAATGTTTGAACAAATATGCTACCGAACCATCGGTTCCCAGGTTGCCACCATGTTTGGTGAAAGCATGGCGAACTGCGGCGACCGTTCGCGTACGGTTGTCCGTCATGCAATCGACCATCACCGCTGCCCCGGATATTCCGTAACCCTCGTAACGAATTTCCTCATAGTTGACCCCTTCAAGCTCGCCACAACCACGCTTGATCGCACGCTCGACGTTATCTTTCGGCATGTTATGTCCGAAAGCCTTATCCATCGCTAATCTCAACCGGGGGTTACTGTTTGGATCTCCGCCACCCAAGCGGGCAGCTACCGTAATTTCCTTGATCAGACGGGTAAAAATCTTCCCGCGCTTGGCATCCTGCGCGGCCTTTTTATGCTTGATGTTAGCCCATTTACTATGACCAGCCATTGACTTCCTTCAACCATTGAAAGTAGATAATGCTACCACTCCTGTAGTATTGTATAAAGCATAAGGGACTGAAGCTCCCGGTGCTGATCATCCGCAACTTCGCTTCAGTACCTTCGCAATAATCAGTTTGACCAATTATTCAACAGTAACTGATTTGGCAAGATTTCGGGGTTTATCGACATCAGTGCCTTTCTGTAGAGCCACATGATAAGCCAGTAACTGTAATGGTATGGTATGCAAGATGGGACTGAGTACACCACTGTGTTCAGCCAGCCTGATAATATGAACTCCCTCGCTCTCCTCGATACGTGAATCCGCATCGGCGAAGACATACAATTCCCCGCCTCGCGCACGCACCTCGTGCAGATTGGATTTCAGCTTCTCCAGCAGTGCATCATTCGGCGCTATGGCAACTACCGGCATTCCACTATCTACCAGTGCGAGAGGACCATGCTTGAGTTCACCCGCCGCATAAGCCTCGGCATGGATGTATGAAATCTCCTTGAGCTTCAGCGCACCTTCCAGTGCGATCGGGTAATGTACACCGCGCCCCAGAAACAAAGCATGGTGCTTCTGGGAAAAATCCCCGGCCCATTTTCTGATTTCCGGTTCACATTGCAGCGCATGTTGTATTGCAACCGGTAAATGCCGCAGTGCGGCAATCATTTTTTGTTCGTCTCCAGTTGACAACTGATCGCGTATCTTTGTAAGCACTGCTGTAAACAACAGCAAAGCCGCCAACTGTGTAGTAAACGCTTTTGTGGAGGCAACTCCAATTTCAGGGCCGGCGCGAGTCAAAAAGCGCAGATCCGTTTGTCTGATCAGTGCACTTTCCGGCACGTTGCAAATCGCCAGACTGTAGCGATGTCCTAATGATTTGGCATAACTGAGTGCAGCCAGAGTATCTGCAGTTTCGCCGGATTGGGAAATACCGACGACCAACGTGGTCGGATCGGCAATTGGATCACGATAACGGTATTCACTGGCAATCTCGACATTACAAGGAAGTCTTGCAATCGTTTCCAGCCAGTATTTCGCAACCAGACCGGCATGATAGCTTGTCCCGCAAGCAAGTATCAGCACTCCCTGAGTCTGTGCAAGAATGCTTTGTGCCTCACTGCCAAATAATTGAGGAGATACCGATTGAGCATTCAACACCATTTCCAGGGTATTCGCCACAGCAACAGGTTGCTCAAAGATTTCCTTCTGCATGAAATGTGAATAGGGCCCTAGTTCTACTGCATCACGCGTCAGGCTGCTTTCAGTTACTTTGCGAGTGACTTCATAGCCATTTACCGAATCCAGGCAATTCAGAATCCGATATCCATCACTGGACAACTCTGCCACATCTCCTTCCTCAAGATACACGATTCTCTGCGTAACCTGCACCAGTGCAGAGGCATCAGAAGCAGCATAAAGCCCGTCATCATCTATCCCGAGTAAGAGCGGGGCGCCATTTCTGGCTACGATAATACGATCCTGGCGCGATTCCTCCATCACAGCTATCGCATATGCGCCTTGCAACTCATCAAGGGAACGACAGACTGCTTCCAGTAAATCGTTGGTCTTACAGAGGTAAGATGAAATCAGGTGAGCAATCACTTCGGTATCGGTATCCGACAGAAACTCAAATCCATCCTGTTGTAAACGTTGCCGAAGAGTTTCGTGATTTTCGATAATGCCGTTATGTACAACGGCAATCTTTTTTTGATCACCTGAGAAATGAGGGTGAGCATTACGTTCAGAAGGTACGCCATGTGTCGCCCAGCGAGTATGTGCAATACCGGTAAGTCCCGATGTTTTTCCGCTATCGACCAGTTTGCTCAGTTCAGAAACACGGCCTGTTGTCCGTAGTCTGTGCAACATGCCATCCGCCACCACGATTCCAGCTGAATCATAGCCACGATACTCAAGCCTGGATAATCCTTCCAGTAAAAAAGGTACAACATCATTTTTTGCAATCGCACCCACAATACCGCACATAGCCAGACCCCTACTCAATCCTGTTATTCAAACAACCTCAGTTCCTGTCTTTCCTCGGCCGTTTCCAGTTAGCGATACTCGTTTGTTTGGTCCGAGATAATGTAAGCTGACCTTCAGGCGTATCGCGCGTAATCGTCGAACCGGCCCCAATCGTCGATCCTCTCGCCACCGTTACCGGAGCAACCAGCTGTGTATCAGAACCAATGAATACATCATCCTCGATAACGGTCCGATGTTTAAATGCTCCGTCATAATTACACGTGATTGCACCGGCACCAATATTGACCCGCCTGCCCATTTCAGTATCACCTACATAACTGAGATGATTGACCTTGCTCTCCGATGCAATATGGCTATTTTTGATCTCCACAAAATTCCCGACATGAACGGCATCATCGAGCTGTGTTCCTGGCCGGATACGGGCGTATGGACCAATACGGCAATTTTTACCTACTTCTGCATCCTCTATCAGGCTAAATGGATGAACAACTGATCCATCTGAGACAATCACATTCCGGAGTATGCAATTTGCATGGATTTTGACGTTATTACCCAAACGAACGTTACCCTCAAATATGCAGTTAATGTCTATTTCAACATCATTCCCACAAACAAGTCGGCCACGTACATCGAAGCGTGCCGGATCAGCAAACATCACTCCCTGCTCCATAAGCCTGTTGGCAGTATCCTGTTGATGAGCACGCTCCAGGATAGACAATTGAATCTTGTCGTTCACACCGGATACTTCCCAATCAGATGCAGGACTGGAAGTTTCGATCGGCATGCCGGCATCCACAGCCATGGCAATGATATCAGTAAGGTAATACTCACCTTGGGTATTGGCATCACTCAGATTATCGAGCCAATTACCTAAACGGCCATTCGGGAGAACCATAATACCGGTATTGATTTCTCGAATTTTCTTCTGTGATTGAGAGGCATCTTTTTCTTCTACAATTGCCTGGATGCGATTTGTTACAGGATCACGCACAATCCGTCCGTAGCCGGTCGGATTGTCCAATTCGACTGTCAACAGGACAAGATTATCTTCACGCGCTTTCTCAATCAAAGCCTTGAGCGTATCACTCTTTACCAGTGGCACGTCACCAAATAAAACCAGCGTTACACCTTTATTATCAAGATAAGGTAATGCCTGTTTTACAGCATGCCCAGTCCCAAGTTGCTGAGCCTGTTTTACCCAGATAAGATCAGAATGATCGCCGATAACCTGGCGAACCAGCTCACCCCCATACCCAAATACCACGCATATTCTTTCCGGCGACAACGTACGGGCAATATCCAGAACATGCGATAAAATTGGTTTTCCTGCCAGAGGATGTAATACCTTGGGTAAAGACGAGCACATTCTCTTACCCATTCCAGCCGCCAATATCACGACATCAACTTGTAACACGAGTTTTAACCCTCTTTTGGATTACTTCATTTGCCACTACGCAAATAAACGTTCTATCTGCGAACCGCAAACTCGCTATTTCTTTTACACAATGACCACTGAAAACACATACATAGTCTTAATGTATAAAAGGAAATGGTTAAAATAACCAGGTTGGATAGAAAAATATTTTAATCTTATAAAAAAAGGGCGATCAATAGTCGCCCTTTTTAACTAAACCCACCATTACAGAACAGTCAGAGAAATCAGTGACCTCTTTTTCTCAACTTCTGAATGGCAGCCAACTGCGCTGTAGCTTCAATCAGCTCAGCTTGTGCACGTGCGTACTCGATTTCAGAAATTTTGTTTTTCATGATCTCCTCCGCTTTCCGTTTGGCTTCTAAAGCCTTGGCTTCATCCAGATCTTTTCCACGCACTGCAGTGTCTGCCAGAATCATCACAACATCTGGCTGTACTTCAAGCATCCCGCCTGAAACATAAACTTCTTCATCATCCTGAAGCGGTGCTTTCACCCGGACCACACCGGACTTGATACGAGTCAGCATAGGCGTATGTTGAGGAAAAATCCCTACCTCACCCATCACTGCCGGAGCAATAATAAACTCTGCAGGACCGGAATAAATCGATTCCTCTGCACTCACTATATCCAAGTGGAATATCGTACCCATCAATTATCTGTCAATTAATTTTATGTATTTATTGAATTGATTTGGCTTTCTCAAGCACTTCCTCAATACCACCTACCATGTAGAAAGCCTGTTCAGGAATATCGTCATACTCACCACTGACAATACCCTTGAATCCCTTGATGGTTTCTTTCAATGGTACATATTTACCCGGCGATCCTGTAAAGACTTCAGCAACGAAGAATGGCTGAGAGAGAAATCTTTGTATTTTACGGGCACGACTAACTGACAACTTATCCTCAGGGGACAGCTCATCCATACCTAAAATAGCAATGATATCGCGTAATTCTTTATATCGCTGCAATGTTTGCTGAACTTCACGTGCGGTATTGTAATGATCCTCACCAATAATCAAAGGATCCAGCTGGCGCGAAGTCGAATCAAGTGGATCAACAGCCGGATAAATCCCGAGTGAAGCGATATCCCTGGAAAGTACCACTGTAGCATCAAGGTGACCGAATGTCGTTGCAGGAGATGGATCAGTCAAGTCATCCGCCGGAACATAAACGGCCTGAATGGATGTAATCGACCCTGTCTTGGAAGAAGTAATCCTTTCTTGCAGCCGGCCCATTTCTTCTGCAAGTGTTGGCTGATACCCTACTGCTGATGGCATACGCCCTAACAGTGCGGAAACTTCAGTACCTGCCAAGGTATAACGATAAATATTATCCACAAAGAACAATACATCACGCCCTTCGTCACGAAATGCCTCAGCCATCGTCAGACCGGTAAGTGCTACACGTAAACGGTTACCAGGCGGCTCATTCATCTGGCCATAAACCAAAGCTACCTTATCCAGTACGTTAGAGTCTTTCATTTCATGGTAGAAATCATTACCCTCACGCGTCCTTTCACCCACGCCAGCAAAAACCGAGTAGCCACTATGCTCGATTGCAATATTACGAATAAGCTCCATCATATTTACTGTTTTACCTACACCGGCACCACCGAAAAGCCCGATCTTGCCTCCTTTCGCAAAGGGGCAAACCAAATCGATCACTTTAATCCCGGTTTCCAATAACTCCGTGGATGCCGACAGCTCATCAAAAGCAGGAGCGGCCCGATGGATAGGCATTAAGGAATTCGCGCCGATTTCTCCCATTTCATCAATGGGTCTGCCAAGGACGTCCATAATACGGCCAAGTGTTTTAGTACCTACAGGAACCGAAATCTGTTTTTGGGTATTAGTAACCATCATTCCACGTCGCAGACCATCGGACGACCCAAGAGCAATAGTCCTGACGACCCCATCTCCGAGCTGTTGCTGCACTTCCAGCGTCAACTCCGATCCTTCCATTACCAGGGCATCATATACTTTTGGTATTTCCCCCGGCATAAACTCCACGTCGATTACTGCGCCAATGCACTGAACGATCTTTCCTTGATGGCTCATCACTTTTCCCTAAATACGAATTTAAATACTTAAACAGCAGCAGCACCGCCCACGATTTCTGACAATTCCTTGGTAATGGCTGCCTGACGAGACTTGTTATAAATGAGCGTCAGCTCATCAATCAGGTTACCTGCATTATCAGATGCTGCTTTCATTGCAACCATCCTTGCCGATTGTTCCGAAGCCATATTCTCGGCAACTGCCTGGTATACGAGCGCCTCTATATACCTGACCATGATATCGTCGATAACCGGTTTTGCCTCGGGTTCATAAATATAATCCCACGGTGCACGGGCAGGTCTGGCTTCGCCATCCTCACTGCTGATACGATCATCAGTCAAGGGAAGAAGCTGCTCCATAACCGGCATCTGCTTCATTGTATTAATAAAGCGGTTATAGAAAATATATACCCTATCCAACTGGCCTTCTGTATATGCATCCAAGACTACCTTGACTGCACCAATCAACCTTTCCATATTAGGTGCATCACCCAACCCGGTTACTTGTGAGATTACCTGAGTACCAAGGCGGCTCATGAACCCCAAACCCTTGTTACCTATGCAGCAAGCATCTACATGATTACCTTCGGTTTCCCACGTTCGAATTTCATTGAGTGCTCTACGCAGCACATTCGTGTTCAACCCGCCACACAAACCTTTATCTGAAGTTACAACAATGATTCCCACTCTTTTAACAGAGTCACGACTTATCAGAAAAGGATGGCGATACTCAACACTGGCATTACTCATATGTGCAGCCACGTTGCGTATCTTCTCGCCATAAGGACGCGCTTTCTTCATACGATCCTGCGCCTTCCTCATTTTGGAAGCGGCAACCATTTCCATGGCACGTGTAATCTTTTGCGTATTTTTAACGCTTTTGATTTTATTGCGTATCTCTCTGCTGCTGGGCATTGGTTAATATGTTCCGTTTTGCTTGAATTCCTGAATGGCTGCTTCTAACGCTTTTTCTGTTTCTGCATCAAGTTCTTTGCTGGCTTCAATCTTATCCAGTATTGCACCATGATGACTGCGAATATGACTTTTCAATGCCGACTCAAAAGCAAGCGCACGCTTTATATCAACATCATCAAAGTAACCCTTGTTTAAGGCAAACAGCGTCAATGCCATCTCTGAAACTTTCAACGTCGCGTACTGGCTTTGTTTCATTAACTCCGTAGCCATTTTTCCACGCTCCAGCTGCTTGCGTGTGGCTTCATCGAGATCAGAAGCAAATTGTGCGAAAGCAGCAAGTTCACGATATTGAGCCAGCGCCAAACGAATCCCGCCACCCAATTTTTTAATCACCTTGGTTTGTGCAGCGCCGCCCACCCGGGATACAGAAATACCAGCATTGATTGCCGGGCGTATCCCTGCGTTAAATAAATCAGATTCCAGGAATATCTGCCCATCCGTAATTGAAATAACATTGGTCGGCACGAATGCCGTTACGTCACCTGCCTGTGTTTCAATGATAGGTAAAGCCGTCAGCGACCCGGTTTTTCCTTTTACCTTTCCACCAGTGGCTTTTTCAACATAATCAGCATTGACTCTTGCCGCTCTTTCCAGCAAACGGGAGTGAAGATAAAAGACATCCCCCGGATAAGCTTCACGACCCGGTGGACGACGCAACAGCAGAGAAATCTGACGATAAGCCCATGCCTGCTTGGTCAAATCATCATAAACAATGAGTGCATCCTGCCCTTTATCACGAAAATATTCACCCATGGTACAACCGGAATAGGGTGCGATATACTGCATAGCCGCTGATTCAGAAGCAGAAGCAACCACGACAATCGTATATGCCATGGCACCAACTTCTTCAAGCTTCCGTACGACGTTTGCAATCGATGATGCTTTCTGACCGATTGCCACATAGATACAGATTACATCCTCACCCTTCTGGTTGATGATTGCATCGATTGCCACTGCCGTCTTACCAGTTTGACGATCTCCAATGATCAGTTCGCGCTGCCCTCTTCCGACTGGAACCATTGAATCAATTGATTTCAACCCTGTCTGCACCGGCTGATCCACCGATTTACGCCATACGACACCAGGAGCTATCTTTTCTATCGGCTCTGTTCCCTCTGCAGCAATGGGTCCTTTTCCATCTATTGGCTGCCCCAAAGCATTGACGACACGACCTAATAATGCCTCACCTACCGGAACTTCGAGAATTCTACTGGTACATTTAACGATATCTCCTTCTTTCAGATGCTCGTACGCACCCAAGATAACCGCACCGACCGAATCACGCTCCAGATTGAGTGCCAAGCCAAATGTCCCACCCGGAAATTCCAGCATTTCACCCTGCATTACGTCGGAAAGACCATGCACACGAACGATACCATCTGTCAGTGATACAATGGTTCCCTGCGTACGAAATTCCGATGTAACGGAAAGGCCTTCAATCTTACTTTTGATTAATTCACTGATTTCTGATGGATTTAACTGCATTTTTTATAACTCCTAGCTTTTGAGCGCCGTCGCCATGGCTTCCAGCTTTCCGTGCACAGAACTATCGACTACCTGATCACCAATTTTAATTCTTACACCACCAATGAGCTCGCTATCAACACTTACTTCCGCTTTAACTTTTCGCTGAAATTTTGCTTCAAGAATTGAAACAAGCTTTTCCAACTGGCCAGAATCAAGCGGGAATGCCGACACTACTTCAGCCTCCAATATACTTTCGTGCTGCGCTTTAAGCTGTTCAAACAACTCATAGATCTGTGGCATTACCAGCAATCGTTGATTATCGATCAATAGCGATACCAATCGCTTGCCATCCTCATTCAGTTTTTTACCACACACGCTGAAAATAATTTCACGCAACTTTACTGAAGAAATCAGTGGATTACTGATCAGCTCTCTTATCTGAGACTCCCGAACGATTGAATTAACAGCATCAAGCGTCTCTGACCAAGAAAACAAAGATCCACTTTCCCTAGCAAGCTTGAAAACTGCTTCTGCGTATGGTCGTGCAATTGTTATCGCTTCAGCCATTTATTTTAACTCTGCCTCTATTGATGCCAGCAAATCTGCATGAACCTTGGCATTCACTTCCCGACGAAGAATTTTTGATGCACCTTGCACCGCCAACCCTGCTACCTGCTGACGCAAAGATTCACGCGCACTGAAAGTTTCATGCTGAATTTCCGCCTTGGCTCCCGCTATAATTTTTTCCCCTTCAATCCGGGCATTTTGCTTGGCTTCCTCTATGATGTCCGAAGCTCTTTTTTCCGCCTGAATAACGATCTCACTCGCACGTTGCTTAGCTTCCTTCAGCACTTCCGATGAACGCTGACTGGCAAGCTCCAACTCTTTTTTACCACGCTCACCTGCCGCCAAACCATCCGCTATTTTCTGCTGACGTTCCTCTATCGCACGCAACAGATACGGCCATACAAACCTGGCGGTGAACCATATAAACAGGGAAAAGGCTATTGCTTGCGAGACCAATGTGAAATTTATATTCATAACGACCCTTTATTCATTCACCTCGGTAACAAATTCAATAGACTACTTACTGAATAACAGCCAGCAGCGGATTACCAAATGCAAACAACATTGCCAGACCCACGGCGATAATGAACGAAGCATCGGTCAGCCCCAGAAGCAGAAATACCTTGCCTTGCAGAGTTGGAATCATTTCAGGCTGACGAGCCGCACCTTCCAGAAATCTACCGCACATCACACCCACACCGATACAAGCACCTGCGGCACCCAGACCAATCATCAGCCCGATACCGATCCCTGTATACGCCTGAATCATTGCAAGAAATTGAGCGTTTTCCATATTTTTTCCTCTAGTTCAAGTTGATAACAAAAATCTTACTAATTAATGCGATTCATGAGCCATTGAAAGATAAACCACCGCCAACATCATAAAAATAAATGCCTGCAAAACCACAATCAATATATGAAATATCGCCCAACCAGCGCCAAGTATGGCGCCAAAAAATGTACCGGTTACGCCTGTCGCCGCCCACATCCCCAACAGCATAAAAATAATCTCACCAGCGTACATATTTCCGAACAACCGTAACGAATGTGACAACGGCTTCGAAATATACTCAATCACATTAAGTAACAGATTAAAGGGCCATAACAACGGATTCTTACCAAATGGAGTACATACCAGCTCTGTAACCCACCCCCCAAATCCTTTAACCTTGATAGCAAAATAAATGGTCAGTATCCAGATAGACAACGCCAGCGCAAAGGTTGTATTGACATCGGCAGTTGGCACACTTCTCCAGTTATGGAGCCCAAAAATATGCTCATAAATCCATGCCATGATGTCGATAGGCAGAAAATCCATCGCATTCAACAGAAGAACCCAGACAAATATAGTCAACGCTGCAGGAGCCACAAATGCGTGGCGATTTCCATGAAATGTCGTCTTTACCTGATCATCAATAAATTCGATCAATAACTCAACGAATGCCTGTGTCTTGCTGGGAACTCCTGATGTAGCTTTTCTAACAACCATCCAGATCAAACCCAGACTGACCACCCCAAGCAGCACCGACATGAACAGCGTATCTGTATGCAACACCCAGAACGCACCATCACCAACACTAATTGTGTGATTTGTCAGATGGTGCTGTATATATGTTGTAGGATTTAACTCAGCTTCTGAAGACATTTATTTACCCTTACACACTTTTGATCAGAGCATTTTATTTATTTAATTTTTCAGGCACAAACACTGCCATGCTTGATATCAATACAGCAACGACAAATGAACCAATAAACATGACAGGCTGCAAACCCTCGAATATCGCGAATACGGCCCAAAGCGACATTATGATTATGAATATCTTTACAGTTTCAGCACGTAAAGCAGTACGCAAAGTTCCACTCGCTGAATAACCGCTGTGCCTCGATACCAGAATCGCATATACCGCCCCGGCAATCACACTGATGATTGCACCGAGAAATCCTGAAATTGCAGCATTCACTCCTGAAAGCAGGCCACACAAAACGGCAGCCAGTATTGCAAACGCCAGCTGCCAGAATATAATGATTTTTAACGGCCTGCTTTTAATCGGGAACATTCACTCCAACGGGCACAGCAAGAAGAAATGCCGCAACAAAAAGTGCGGCGATTCTACCTTGATCACCTTACCTAGTCAATCAATGCAAAAGGGCAATATCATTTTTGATTCGTGGCTTCTATCTCGAGTTTCTGGAATCCCCGGATTACCAGTGCTTCTGTACGCTCAAATGCATTTTGGCAGTATTACGCATATAGATATAACTCCTCTCCAGAAAGTATCTAATTTTTTGAAGTTTATCCGCCGATCAAGTAAAATTACGCAGCCTGATATCCAGGCATCTTCAAAAAAGAAGACCGTTTTATGCGATCGTCGTCATGACATGCATATTTGTTAATCCCTTGCCTTACTTGTTTAATGTAACCAGAAGGCTTTACCTATAAGGAAATCATGAGGCATTACGAAATCGTATTTATTGTCCACCCTGATCAGAGTGAGCAAGTATCTGCGATGACTGAGCGCTACAGCAATATCGTCACTGGCAGATCCGGAAAAATTCACAGGCTGGAAGATTGGGGACGCAGGCAGTTAACCTATCCTATACAAAAGCTGCATAAAGCACATTACGTGCTGATGAATATCGAGTGCGACCAAGAGTCCTTGAATGAACTGGAACACAGCTTTAAATTTAACGACGCCATCCTTCGTCATCTCGTCATTCGTATGAATGGCCCGATCACAACCCCTTCTCCGATGATGCAGGAAGGAAAATCCAGACCACCCCATTCCTCGGATGACGATAGTGAGAATACTGCTCCAGCCAAAGCAAAAACGGCTGATTCTCCCGGCGAAGATACCCGAACAACCGAGGAAAGTGATCCCAAACCCTGATCCGGAATCATCGATCAACCGGAATCAGGTGATTATCAGTGGAACAATCACTGATCTGGCTTCACCTCGTTATACACCTGCCGGCCTCATGATTGCCGAATTCAAGCTGAGTCATTGTTCAAATCAGCAGGAAGCAGGTATTCAACGTAGAATCGAGTTTGAATTTGAAGCGATCGCCATAGCAGAAACAGCTGAAAAAATTATTCGTATAGGATCTGGCAGTAACGTCGAAATTACCGGTTTCATTGCTAAAAAAAACCGTTTGAGCAATCAGCTGGTTTTACATGTACGTGACACCCGGATCATCTGAAATAAAATACCAGACACGCACTAGTGGAGAAACGATATGAGATTCTCAAGAAACAAGGATGCAGACAAAAGGATGAAAGACCGGATGGCAAACCGGCCTCTTTTCAAACGCAAGAAATTTTGCCGTTTCACTGCTGAAGGAATCAAGCATATCGATTATAAAGATATCGATTTACTGAAAGACTTCGTCAGTGAAAACGGCAGGATCATTCCAGCCAGAATTACCGGCACGCGTGCATATTATCAGCGGCAGTTGAACCTCGCCATCGAGCGCGCCCGCTTTCTTGCACTGCTACCTTATACTGATCAGCACTAAGCAACCAGGAGAGATAACATGCAAGTAATTTTGTTGGAAAAAATCGCCAAATTGGGCTCACTGGGCAGTATCGTAAACGTCAAACCGGGCTATGCCCGCAATTATCTGATCCCACAAGGAAAAGCCAGAAGAGTAACCGAGAAGGTCATTGCCGAGTTTGAAGCACAGCGCGCGGAACTGGAGAAAAAGCAATCCGAGATTTTAGCAGCTGCCAGCGCACAAGCAGCCAGACTGGATGGCTTGCTCGTTCAGATATCCCAGAAAGCAGGAGTAGATGGCAAGCTTTTTGGTTCGGTTACCAGTGCAAATATCACTGAGGAATTGCGCAAGCAGGATTTTCCAGTTGAAAAATCCATGATTCGCATGCCTGAGGGACAAATCAAACAGATAGGTGATTATACAGTCACCGTTGTACTTCACAGCGAAGTATCGGCACATATTACCGTATCAGTATTGGGCGAAACGACAATCTGATATCCCTGGTAAGCATCAAACAAAGAAAGGACTGTCTCTGGTCCTTTTTTTGTTTCCGCATCAAAATGGTACTATCCTGATTCTGCTCTTAGCCCTTAATCGTCCCCATGAATCAACTCACCAGCAGCTTTATCCAGAACCTTGCCGAAGATAATATCTATAAACTTCCGCCACACTCTATCGAGGCTGAACAATCCGTCCTGGGCGGGCTCATGCTGGATAATCAGGCTTGGGATAAAGTAGCGGACATCATCATCGAAAGTGACTTTTATCGTCAGGATCATCAACTCATTTACCAGCACATCTCCCGGCTCATAGAGCAGAACAAACCGGCAGATGTCATTACCGTTGCCGAATCTCTCGAAAATGCAGCCCAACTGCAACATGCAGGAGGGCTGGCCTATATCGGTGCCATTGCACAGAATACCCCGTCTGCAGCCAACATTCGCCGGTATGCAGAAATTGTCCGGGAACGCTCGATCATGCGCAAGCTGGCACAAGTCAGCACACAAATCACTGACTCGGCCTACAACCCGGCAGGCCGCTCAGCAGGTGATCTGCTGGATGAAGCGGAAAGCAGAATATTTGAGATTGCAGAACAAAGTGCACATGGCAAACAGGGATTTGTCGATATCCAGCCACTGCTGAAACAGGTAGTAGAGCGAATCGAAGTACTCTATAACCGCAGCAATCCCAGTGATATCACCGGTATCCCCTCTGGTTTCAATGACCTCGACCAGAAAACTTCCGGCTTCCAGCCCGGCGATCTGATTATTGTTGCCGGACGGCCTTCGATGGGAAAAACAGCCTTTGCTCTCAATATCGGTGAGCATGTCGCACTGGAAACCAGCAAACCGGTAGCCGTGTTCAGCATGGAAATGGGAGGTGTGCAGCTTGCCATGCGTATGCTGGGATCCATCGGCCGACTGGATCAGCATAAAATGCGTACCGGCCAACTGAATGATGATGACTGGCCGAGGCTTACCCACGCACTGGGTAAACTGAATGATGCACCGATATTCATCGATGAAAGCGCAGGATTAAACTCTCTGGAATTGCGTGCCCGCGCCCGGCGCTTGTACCGGCAATATGAAGGGCTGGGACTCATCATTATCGACTACCTGCAACTGATGTCAGCCACCTCACCCGGCAGTGAAAACCGTGCTGCCGAAATTTCGGAAATTTCACGCTCACTGAAAGCACTGGCAAAAGAACTGCAGGTTCCCGTAATCGCTTTGTCACAGTTGAACCGTGGCCTCGAACAACGTCCCAACAAACGCCCGATCATGTCTGATTTGCGTGAATCAGGCGCCATCGAACAGGACGCCGATGTGATCCTGTTTATTTATCGGGATGAAGTTTACAACCCGGATACTCCAGACAAAGGTATCGCAGAAATCATCATAGGCAAGCAGCGTAACGGGCCGATTGGCAAGGTCGATCTCACCTTTCTAGGAGAATTTACCAGATTCGAGAACTGCGCCCGCACTGCTGATTACTATTGAGATACTGATCTGGCGCGTATCCGGATAATCAGCTTATATCCATACGGCGATATTGAATGGCTTCCGCCACATGTTTTCCCAGAATGGGCTCACTGCCTGATAAATCCGCAATGGTTCGAGCCAGTTTCAGTATCCTGTGATAAGCCCGTGCCGACATATTCAGGCGAGTCATGGCCCGTTCCAGCATGCATTTACCCTCTGCATCCGGATGACAAAGTTTTTCTATCTCCTGCACCCTCAGCTCCGTGTTGGGTACATTTTGACGGTCCAACTGACGCTGTCGGGCAGCAGTCGTCCTTGACCGGATAACGGCACTCGGTTCACCCGGCCCCGGGCGCAACAAATCTTCCTTCGGCAAAGCAGGCACTTCAATCTGAATATCGATACGATCCAGCAGCGGGCCAGATATTTTGCCGCGATAGCGCGCCACCTGATCAGGCGTACAACGGCACTTTCCCTCGTAATGCCCGAGATAACCACAGGGGCAGGGGTTCATCGCAGCAATGAGCTGGAATCTGGCCGGAAAATCTGCGCGCTGTGTAGCTCGTGAAATGGTAATGTAACCGGATTCGAGTGGTTCACGCAGCACTTCCAGCACTCGCCGGTCAAATTCAGGCAGCTCATCGAGAAATAAAACACCATGCATTGCCAGTGAAATCTCACCTGGACGTGGAATACCCCCTCCACCGACCAGTGCTACCGCAGATGCCGTATGATGCGGTGCTCGGAAAGGGCGACGCTTCCAATCAGTCAAATTGAATCTACCGCTGCCCAAGGATTGGATAGCAGCCGATTCCAGTGCCTCCTGCCCGGTCATGGGCGGCAAAATACCCGGTATACGCCGCGCCAGCATGGATTTCCCGGTACCTGGCGGCCCGATCATCAACACACTGTGACCACCTGCTGCCGCAATCTCCAGTGCACGCTTCGCCTGCATCTGGCCTTTGACCTCTCCCATATCCGGATAGCTGCCTGCAGTTTCCTCATCATTCGGCTTGGTACTGTAGGGTTCCCACGCTTTCTGACCGGTCAAATAAGCGCACAACTGCAACAATGAAGTAGCAGGATAAATCTTCGCCTCCTGAACCAGCGCCGCTTCCCCGGCATTCTGTTCCGGCAACACGAAACCGCGACCTGAACGGGATGCACTGTAGGTCATGGCCAATGCACCACGAATGGGACGCAACCGGCCATCGAGTGATAATTCTCCCGCCCATTCGTACTGATTCAGCCTGTCTGCGGGAATTTGCCCACTGGCAGCCAATATACCCAAGGCGATCGGCAGATCGAAACGTCCGCTTTCCTTGGGTAAATCAGCTGGAGCCAGATTGACGGTAATCCGCCGTGCAGGAAATTTGAAACGCCCGTTCAGTATGGCAGCGTGCACTCTATCCTTACTCTCTCTGACTTCCGTCTCAGGGAGACCAACAATGGTAAATTTTGGAAGACCATTGGAAAGATGCACCTCAACAGTCACCAGAGGCGCATCCATGCCACATAATGCACGGCTGTAAAGAATGGCCAGTGACATGGAGAAGATCGATCACTCAAACAAAATACAAGTGTCGCTTATCAACATCCTGCACAACTGGCGCCCGTTATCACCCGTTACGGTTGTGTTTCGCAACAGGCATCTCCCGTTTCATTCGATGAAACCACTTCTGCCGGCTGCTGTAATTGTTGTTCCAGTTTGCGTACTTTTTCTTCCAGTTCAGCCAATTTGATACGTGTGCGTTTAATAACCTCCTGCTGCACATCGAATTCTTCGCGTGTAACCAGGTCCAGCCGTGCAAAGGCACTGGTCAGCATGGCCCGCATATTTTTCTCGACATCTCTGGCTGGACTGCTGGCCAGAATTTCGTTTACCTTGCTGCCGATCTCGTTTAACACATTTTTATCCAACATCTCTTCTCTCTCCATTAAAATTTCAAAGTCTTATCATCGGCTTCCGGGATAAAATCTCATATTTTCAATCAACAGGCAAACACAAATCAGCAGCTTCCGCCTCAATCGGCAATCAATATAAAAGCTGCTTCCTCTACCTTAACCAATCAGCTTCGATGGATCGTCTGCAACTTCTGGAATACTGGCTGAAAGTCCTTTATCCCGATCAGCCCTGCACTTTGTCGCCTGCCTCGGCGGATGCCAGTTTTCGCCGCTATTTTCGTGTATCTCTTCCCGGAAAAACACTGATCGTGATGGATGCTCCGCCACAGCAGGAAGACTGCCGGCCGTTCTTGCATGCAGCCAGCATTTTTTCCCGTGCATCCGTTCATGTACCCGCCATCGTCGCACAAGACCTGAATCAAGGTTTTTTACTGCTGTCCGACCTCGGCACCACCACTTACCTGCAGGCACTGACCGCAGCCCCTGAAAATGCCAACCGGCTTTACCAGGATGCCATTGACGCATTGATCAAAATCCAGTGTGCCAGCCAGAAAAATATATTCCCCGAGTACGACCGGATACTGCTTTCCCGCGAGCTGGAGCTTTTTCCTGACTGGTACATGACACGACACCTGCACGCCCCGCCGGACGATGATCAGAAAAATACACTAAAGACCGTTTTCAACCTGATTCTCGCTAATAATCTCGCACAACCGCAAGTGTTCGTACACCGAGACTACCACAGCCGCAATCTGATGGTATCCACCCCCAACCCGGGAATCATCGATTTTCAGGATGCCGTTCTGGGGCCCATCACCTATGATCTGGTATCCCTGTTCAAAGATGCCTACATACAATGGGAAGAAGCACAAATACTGGACTGGATGATCCGCTACTGGGAAAAAACGCGCCACGCCGGACTGCCGGTTGCAACCGATTTCTCGATTTTCTACCGGGATTTTGAATGGATGGGAGTACAGCGGCATCTCAAGGTACTGGGAATCTTTGCTCGACTTTGCTACCGGGATAACAAACCCACCTACCTGCAAGACATGCCCGCAGTCATGCAATATCTGCGGCAAACCTGCGAACGCTACAGTGAGCTCCATCCATTGAGCCGATTGCTGGATCGACTGGAAGACAGGCAGGCTGAAACCGGCTACACATTCTGATTGAATCCATCACAGATGTTCAAAGTCATGATACTGGCTGCAGGCAAGGGAGAACGCATGCGGCCGCTCACCGATACCTGCCCCAAGCCTCTGCTGCAGGTGGGCGGAAAAATGTTGATCGAGTACCATCTGGAAAAACTGGCGCAGGCAGACTTTACCAATGTGGTCATCAACCACGCCTACCTCGGCAGCATGATCGAAGCTGCACTGCAGGATGGCAAACGCTATGGCCTCCATATCCACTATTCACCAGAAACCCTTGTACTGGAAACTGCGGGCGGAATTGCCAACGCATTACCCCTGCTCACCACCCCCGATAAGAACCAGCCATTTGCTGCCATCAACGCCGATATTTTCTGTGACATGGATTTTTCTATCCTGCAGCCGGTTCTGCAATCCATGCAATCACACCCGACACACACGGTGGCACACCTGATTCTGGTGGATAACCCCCCTCATCACCCTGAAGGAGACTTTTTCCTACACGACGATACCGGCAAACTGGTTGAATCAGCTCGCCCTGATTGCCGAAAACTCACTTTCAGTGGTATTGGGGTCTATCATCCGGTACTTTTCGAAAATGTGCCCTCCGGCCGAGCCGAGAAACTCGCCCCCCTACTGCGCCAGGCCATTGCTGCCGGGAAAGCCACCGGCTCATATTTTCCGGGCTTGTGGTTGGACATCGGCACCCCTGAACGCCTGCATCAGCTCGATACCACGCTCAACCGTTCGGACCGACACACGTAAAGCCGGCAGTTCCTCATAAAAAATAGATAGAATCATCTGGTTACTACTGATTTATGCCAAAAACAAAAATGAAAGCATTCCCGCACACCTGCTTAAAGCAATTAAGGAAAAATAACGTGCCAATGACCGAAAAAGAATTGAAGGAACGTGATGCCAAGCGCGATCTGGGTGCCGAACTGCTGGAATCCGTCGCGCAAATGAAATCAGGGCGTGCGGGCCGGATTCATAAAGTTGAAATTTCCCCTGTTACTGCGGCACGACTGAAATCCGGCCTGTCACAATCTCTGATTTTGCCAGACTGTTAGGCGTATCAATCAGAATCTTGAGGATTGCGAACAAGGTCGCCGTCAACCGAGTGGCGCAGCCAAGACATTAATTACCATTGCTGAACGCCGGCCTGATGTACTGAAAGAAATTACCTTATAGCGGCTTGTTTTCAGTAGATATCGAATTAAAAATAATCACCTCTAACGATAGGTCGTATAGAACGAGCCCCCATACGGTACAGAAAGAACAAAAAACGGCTAGTATCGTCAAAAATCGTATTTGTTCGTGTACAGGAGATGCGCACAGGCAAAGGTCACAATATCGAAATTAAACAAAGTCAAATGGCTCAAACCCTAAACAATAATCGACTTTAGTCGATTATTGTTTAGTTTATGTGCAACTGATCTATTGAACGCTAAGAATGATCAGGCTATTTTTGCTTTGTAGCGACGCTTAATACCTAAACCTGCAAGGCCAATACTCAGGAGTGCTAAAGTACCCAGCTCTGGAACTGCACCCGGATCAATTACTGGAACACCACCATCACTAAGATTTACCCATAAACGATGGTTTTGTAATACGCCAGCAATCCCATTCAGAGTAGAACCCTCAAGTACATAGCCATTATTAAGCCCATCACCAAAACCTACGGCAGCCGGAACACAACCTGTTCCAATACCACCAATGCCTGAACATAAGCCTCCACTTCCACCGCCACTAGCACTACCAACTTCCCACCCCATCGTAGTCCAGAAGAACCCAATTTGACCCTCTCCATCAGGAATCAGGTAATCATCTTCGCGTACAACGAGCTGAAATGTATTTAATGGAGTAGCTTGTTGACTATAGTACCCCACACTTGGCCATGCAATAATAACTTCACTACCAGCAGCTGTAGTATGCGTCTGGAAGGACATCACTCCACTAGCAGCATTACGTGTGTCCACGTCAGCAAAAAACGCCGATATTATCGGTTGTGTTGCTCCTTGCAGGCCCATCGGAGTAAATGCAGATATACCATTGCCAAAACTGATATTTCCATTGTTATTTGCGTAAAATTGCGAATATGTTGTGCCAAAAAGCGTCAAACCGCTGAAATCCGACCCAAAACTGATTGGTCCGCTAAAACCGTCATCATTTCTCCCAGTGGGATCACCAACATTTGCAGCGCTACCTCCACCAGTCATTACAAGTGTATTACCTATAGAAATGCCAAGATCATCCGTCCAGAGCGTAGTAAAGGGTATGAGAGAACTCTGAGGAATTGTAAATACCTCTGCTTGTGCCAGCATTGGTAATCCGATCAGCATCGAAGTTGTAATTAAATTAAGACTTACTTTCATATAATTATTCCTATTATTATTGTTCCAGTTAGAAATCAAATCTACTTTAGTAGGATAAAAATGTAACACTGAGCACCTCAACCAACAGAAAGCAGCTAAGCACTCAACATCACCCAGGCAATTTTCATGCCATTCACATAAATAATTGAATAACAATAATAAATAATGGAATTATAGCAATGTCATGTCATGTCAAAATTATCGACGGCTTCTGATACGCTGCAAGTAATTTTTTGAGATTTTCCGGGTGAAATTACGTATTTTTTCTCATAAAAAAACCGGAAAACGGGAGAAATTATCTGTAATTTCAATGATGAACAGACAAATAACAGGGAATGTAAAAAATTCCGACAAACTGCCTGCATCGATCAAACCTTTCCGCCCGATTGGCAGATGCAGTTAAAATGGTGGGTGTGTTTTATTTTTGGATATCAACATGGCTCATTCCCTGATTTCCTGCGATTTGCACGACTATATCGAAGTAGCCTGTATGTATAGCTATCAGGTCAGGTTGATTCTGAAAGATCAGTCAACCGTGGAAGGCAAGGCAAAGGATATTCTGACCGATGCAGAGAAGCGGGAATTTTTGCTGCTTGAAACCGAATCCGGGTCGCAGCAGGTCGAATTGATTTCGCTCGACAGGTTGCAGGTTCTGACACCCGGTGCACGGTTCAGTGAGGTCGTATTTTCAGACACCTGCGAGCCCTGAACTCATCTCAATCAAAAGAAGATCAGAAACAGGCAGCGCCGGTAAGAATATGCGGCCTTTTCCACTCGGAATGACAGGATCAGCGCCTGCCGTCGTACCACATCGGTAATTTCTTTTTGTTGCGTAACGTCCCGAGCGGGGACAGCACCAGGCGCAGAAACTGTCCAACGATTTCCCATCCGCTATACAACTGCGTCTTCCTCGACGAAGTTTCGAGCGGATGGGCATTCAGAATCGCAAACTTGAGTTTGCGCTTACGCCCGTATTTTTTCAATTTCTGGCTCAGATCAATTTCTTCCGCGGCGTAAAGGGTCAGATCAAACCCGCCCACTTCCCTGAATGCTGCTGCATTGCACACTATCAGTGCACCCGCAGCCCAACCGAGCTGGACTGACAGAAATGTCCATATCCGCAGCAACATTTCCGCCCACCAGGGCTGGCCCGGCATATAGAGCGTGCTGCCTGCACCTATGTGCCTGCCCTGCCTGATCAACTCAAAAATATCTCCCACCAGACCGGCATTCAACAGGCAATCCGCATCCATGAATATCAGCCAATCTCCCCGAGCAGCGCCTGCACCGGCAGTTCTGGCTCGTGCGATATGATTGACCGGCTCGAACACGACTTGTGCCCCAGCCTGTTTAGCCAGTTGCGCGGTTGCATCAGTAGAATTGTTATCCACCACGATGATTTCACTGATATAGCCGTACGATCGATTGGCTGCCACTGCATCGGTAACCGAACGCAGACACGGCTCGATCAGCTGCTCTTCGTTGAAAGCCGGAATGATGAAAGAAATGTGCATATGACCTGTTTCAATTGGGTACCCTGAATAATCGGGGGGGCAGTCAATCCCACCGCACAACGATGGCCATGACTGGATTCAATACGACACCTTCGGCAAATCATAAATCAGTTTACCATCCCTCTGTTCGACAATCGCGAACGTATCCAGACTGAATCGCCCCGGGGCGGTTCACTAATCCGAGTGCTGGCAACTTTTACGGCGAACCCCGCAATTTTCTAGCGAGTGTTCGCTATAGTTACTGAGGTTTACCTATCTGTTGATCTGGCAAGGATTACATGAGAAGAAAATATCATGCCAGATCAGCAGCAAGTGGCGTGCGCGGCAGGATGCGGTGAGGTACAACCCGCATCGTTCGGATTATTCTCCAGCCATTGCTGGAAATGATTCAATGCATCATCCCAATTTTCGGGATAAATTCTATGCGCGACATATTAGCGAGAACGTTTAAAATTTTGGGGCCATTTTCTGGCTGTATGCATGACAACCAGGATGCGAATATCCTTACTGGTTACCTGATAGACGAGAATGTATGGAAACTCATTCATTACTATCTCGTGCGTACCAGAAACACGACCAGGTTGACCAATTCCGGGAACGATCCAAACTGCTTGCAATAGCATCTAATTTTTGTTGTTTTTCTGGTGTCACTGATACACTCATACGTCCGGTTTCACTTGCCATTTTTAGTTCCTGAATAAAAGTAATCACAGGTAATCGTTGCATGGGTAAACAGGATTTACAAGCTGAAATTACAAGCGAACCCCTGATGGATACCCGGGTTCATACGATCCTGATTTCCGTTTTTTTGAACAATTTACTTTACACACCTGCCTATGACCTGGAAGCCCAATGTCACCGTTGCCGCTGTCATTGAACAGGATGACAAATATCTATTAGTAGAAGAAATTCCCAGAGGCACTGCAATAAAACTCAACCAGCCGGCTGGTCACCTGGAGCCCGGTGAATCCATCATCCAGGCATGCAGCCGCGAGGTACTGGAAGAAACCGGCCATAGTTTTCTGCCTGAAGTGTTGACCGGTATTTATCATTGGACTTGCGCTTCGAATGGTACCACCTACCTGCGCTTTACCTTCTCCGGCCAGGTTGTTTCTTTTGACCCTGACAGAAAACTGGATACCGGTATCGTACGGGCAGCCTGGTTCAGCATCGATGAAATCCGTGCAAAACAGGCAATGCATCGCACACCTCTGGTGATGCAATGTATCGAAGATTATCACGCCGGGAAAAGGTATCCGCTGGATATCCTGCAGTATTACGATTGACGGATAACCCGTCTAAGGAACCCCGTACCGGGGAAACATACCTAATCAGGCATAGCAGAAAATATGGCCTGTTGAGCCAACAGGAACGAAGGTGACAAACCTGTCATGGAAATACATCGTTATACTGCTTGCCGCGTTTTTTGTTATACAATCCAGCCGCGGCTCATGTAATCGTTGATGAGGACGAATCAGGCTGAAATCAATAAACTGGCTGAAAAAGAAATATATTTTAATAGCGTTGGAACTCAAGATTATAAAGTGGAGAGAATATGAACAAGGTTCTTCGAAATAGTGGCATTGCAGGGCTATGCCTCGCATTATCAATATTTTTATTGTCGGCACCTGCATCGGCCCAGCTAATGCTTGCACATGAGGGACATCATGATGCCGGCGGATGCAAAATTGAAGGAGGGGATTTCCCGGTAACAGTCAGTGTCTATGAAGTTCCTGAAGGGAATATCCCTCCTATGCACTCGTACTGCAATCACCTTCCTGATGCTGGCAAAATCAACATGACGGTCGAGCTTTCCGATTCCCAGACACGCGAAGTTCCCATTGCCGTGAGAGTCCTGATGGAAGGACACGAAAATAGTGATCATGGAGCACATGAAGTGCTGTACATGCCTGCCGAGAAATATTCATCCGGCATTATCGTCGTTGCCACCAACCTGGAGCATCTCGGACAATATACGGTTCAGCTCGAAACGGAAGACAGTGCAGGCCAGGTTAAAACTGCAGTCAAAATCCCGTTGCATGTCGGAGGCGGCGGTGGTCACGACCATGGATCCAATTTTGGCATGCTGGAAATGATTTTACTTGCTGTCGTAGGCGGAGTAGGTACTTTCATTTTCATGCGCTCGAAAAAAGCTGCAAACGCTTAAATCCTGCCGTATCGAAGCATGCAATAATGGTCAACAAATCAGCCTGCATGCTTCATTCATCTAATATCTCAAAAGAACAGCGGCATCAGCTACACGATAAAATGTGGGTTGATGACAGTTTTTTATCTGGCATAGAAAGAGAATCATGGCTCTCAGTTTGACATCTCCATCTTTTTCCCACCAGGGTTTGATTCCGGTGTGCCATACTTGTGATGGTAAGGATTTTTCACCGGAACTCGCTTGGACCGGGGTACCGGAAAATACCAGAAGTCTGGTGTTGATCGTGGATGACCCGGATGCTCCCGATCCGCAGGCACCCAAGATGACGTGGGTACACTGGATTCTTTACAATATCCCGCCTGCCACTCGCAAATTACCAGAACGAGTAACCGTTGCTGAATTACCCTCAGGCACGCTCGAAGGTGTAAATGACTGGGAACGAACCGGCTATGGCGGACCCTGTCCACCCATCGGAACCCATCGCTATTTTCATAAATTGTACGCACTGGATACCCTGTTGCCTGATTTGAATCAGCCAACCAAAGCAATTCTGGAAAAGGCCATGCAAGGACATATCATTGCCCGGACTGAACTGATTGGCCTGTATCACCGTTCTGACAAAGCATCAGGTTGAAAACCAATCAAATCCAGTCACACACCCATCCTGACTGATCCCATCCCGATTCAGCTTGCCGCCCTTCTTTATATGTCAATCAAATCACGTATCCGTACCATCCCGCATTACCCCCATGAAGGCATCATGTTCCGGGATATCACCACACTCCTGAAAGATCCGGCTGGACTGCGCTCGACCATCGATGGAATCGTTCAACGCTATCAAACCGAAAAGATCGATAAAGTCGTCGGCATTGAATCACGTGGATTCATCATTGCTGCACCGGTTGCGTATGCACTGAGCGCCGGGTTCGTTCCTGTTCGCAAACAAGGTAAATTACCGGCCGAAACCATTGGCTGCGATTATCAGCTGGAATACGGTTATGACAAAGTCGAGATTCACGTGGATGCGATCGATAAAGGGGATCGCGTATTACTGATCGATGATCTGATTGCAACAGGTGGAACGATGGAAGCTGCAATCAAGCTGGTTCAAGAGGCAGGTGGAGAAGTGATTGAATGCTGTTTCGTGATCGATTTGCCTGATATCGGTGGAAGCAGGCGACTGCGTCAGCAAGGTCATCGACTGTTTTCGCTCTGCAGTTTTGAAGATTGATCTGCTCGACGATACCCGTTTTTCAGGCCAGAAAAAGTCCGCAAACATCTATTTCCAATCCGGAAGAGCCATTGCAGTGCTAATATTTGCTGTTCTGCTCGATTGCCTACTCGCTGATCGAGACTCCCGGAATGATTTTCCTGAATAAGCAGACACTTTATATCAACCTGGTTGGACAGCCCGCCAGTCGTTGATTCGTGGAGCCCGTTTACACATGCTAGATATCCAACAATTACGCAGCAATCTGCAAAACATCATTACCCGCCTTACGCAAAGAGGTTACGACTTTCCCGTAGCGGATTTCGAATCCCTGGAGAGCCAGCGAAAATCTGTCCAAACCCTGACCCAGACATTACAGGCAAAACGTAATTCAGCCTCCAAACAAATTGGAATTGCCAGGCAACGGGGTGAAGATGTCAGTCTGATCATGGCCGAAGTGGCCAATATGGGCAATGAACTCAAACAGGCAGAAAATCAGCTCGAAGCCGTTCAGACCCGATTGCAACAGCTATTGCTGGAAATTCCCAATCTGCCGCACGACAGTGTTCCAGCAGGCAAGGATGAAAACGATAATCTGGAAATGCGGCGGTGGGGGACCCCGAAAACGTTTGATTTTCCGGTGCAGGATCATGCCAGCATTGGTGAACACCTCAAGCTGATCGACTTTGAAACGGCTGCAAAGCTGAGTGGTGCGCGCTTCAGTCTGCTGAAAGGCGGACTGGCGCGACTTCATCGTGCTCTGGCGCAATTCATGCTCGACACACACACACAGGAAAATGGCTACAACGAAGTCTATGTACCCTACCTGGTCAATGCAGACTGTTTGCGGGGTACGGGACAGCTGCCAAAATTTGAACAGGATCTTTTCGCTGTTCGGTCCGGCGCTCAGGAAGAGGCAGACAACCCGGACAAAACAGGTCCGGCAGGTCTGCATCTCATCCCGACTGCCGAAGTCCCTCTTACCAACATTGTACGAAACACGATCGTTCCACTTGAAAATCTCCCGCTTCAATTTGTCGCGCATACGCCCTGTTTTCGTTCCGAGGCAGGGAGTTACGGCCGAGATACCCGCGGACTGATCCGCCAGCACCAGTTTGATAAGGTCGAGCTCGTACAAATCACTCATCCGGAAAAATCCCATGAAGCGTTGGAATCACTGGTAGGCCATGCCGAAAAGATTCTCCAGAAGCTGGAGCTGCCTTACCGTGTCATGCTGCTGTGTACCGGTGACATGGGATTCTCTGCTGCCAAGACTTACGATATCGAAGTATGGCTGCCTGCGCAGCAAGCCTACCGGGAAATCTCGTCATGCAGTAATTGTGAAGCATTCCAGGCGCGGCGCATGCAGGCACGCTTCCGCAAGGGGCAGGAGAAACCTGAGCTGCTGCATACACTCAATGGCTCCGGGCTGGCAGTCGGGCGGACACTGGTGGCCATTCTGGAAAATTATCAGAATGAAGATGGCAGTATCACCATTCCGGAGATTTTGCGGGCTTATATGGGTGGCATTGAACGGATCGGCCTATAATGCACACTATATTTGCCTGTATTAACACTAGAAAAGGAGGGTTCTGATGCAAAACGACAATCACAGTACGGCTCAGCCGGAAAAGGATGTTGCCCGGCTCACAGAAGAAGTCAGGGAGGCAATTGCACACGGTGGTGATATTGAGAATGCCATCAGAAATCTTACGCTCAAGGCGATGCATTCCAATGGGTTGGATATCGAATCTCTGAAACAGATAGCAACTGCAGTCATGAAGGGTGTGCAAGAAGGTGCCCAGCAGAAAATGACACACGCTGCCGAGCAATCTCACGCCGCTCAGTCACAAATTACCCAGGCAGTTGTCGGGCTGGATACTGCTTTTGCTCAACTGGCCGGGGCTTCCAAACTGGCTCTGGAAGAAGCAGCAAGCAAGGCGAAACAGTTCTCTGATAGTGAACTGACCAAAGCCCAGGCAGATCTCAAAGACCTGGAAAGCGTATTTCTGGATACATTGAAGCACACAGCGACTGCTGCGCAGGGTCTGATTGCCGAAACATTGCGGGATATGTTGTCCCACGCACAACACAACGGTACCGCAGTAGGGATGCAACTCAAAGATACGCTGGCTGTTTTCGCCCATCAAATGGCTTCAACCGGTCGCGCGCAATTCGAGGCAGGTGTAAAACTCACACAAACGACCACAGACCTTCTGTACAAGATTTCCACCGGGGTGTTATCCGGTATTACCAGCCAAACCAACCGGGACGACAAGTAATCGCTTTTCTGCTCTGGAAACACTCGGTAAATGATCGCCTCAACCAGTCTCACAAGTAGTAGCGCTTCACCGGTACAAGTGAGTGATCGAGCTCATAACAAAGCGGATGACCGGTAGTAATCGACAGGCGCATGATCTGTGCGCCTGTCAGCCCTTCAAGCTGCATAACCAGCGTTTTTAAAAGATTCTGGTGCGAGACGATCAGCAAACGTTTCCCCTGCCTTATTTCAGGAAGAATGGTTTCCTGCCATAGCGGCCGCACTCGCTCCAATGTCTGCTGCATACTTTCTGCCAAGGGAAGTTGAGTGCGATCGACTGCCGCATAACGTGGCTGATTTACCGGTGCACGCGGGTCATCCAGCATCAGTAGTGGAGGCGCTGCATCAAAACGGATCTGGCTTTTCATTGTCGACCAGATACCGAATTTCCGGATAGCGGCCCAAGGGCGCATCCCCTCCAATGCACCATAATGACGTTCATTCAGTCGCCAGGTCCGGTATGTCGAGAGATGATTCAAACCCATGACTGACTGCACTATAGCGAGTGTATCGCTGGCACGCTGCAATTCTGAACAAAAGCAGGCATCAAAAGTAAAACCTGCCTGCTTGAGCAGATGACCCGCTCTCAGGGCTTCCTGTTCACCCTGCGGGCTAAGTACGATATCACCCCAGCCCGTAAAATGCCTGTCCTGATTCCAGATACTTTGCCCATGGCGAAGTAATACCAGCCGGATTGGTTCCTGTATTTCGTTCACAAACGATTGCAACCTTTCTGAAGCAAGGAAGATAAAGCGGTAAACATCAGCTCTGCGTATTATTTTTATTTGCTGCCGCTGCAACGGATTCCTGCCAGATTTGCTTCAGCGCATGCCCCAATCCATTTCGGCGTGTTTGCATGATCAGATCATTCCCGCCCAATTCCTGCACAAGCCGTCTGTGTGCCTTACCAAGATTATGATATGGCAGGCTCATGAAAAGATGATGTGTGGCATGGTAGCGCAGCCCTACAGGTGCCCATAATGCAGTCAGAAAATTACCGGGAATATTGACGGAATCAAGATATTGTTCGACCAGGGTAAGACTGTGATCACCCTCATGACGGTAAGCATGCGCAGCCAGAGTACGCAATGAGTTCATAATGAAAATGGCAACGGCAACGGCGTACCAGAGCAGCAATACCTGCCAGGGCAACTTTCCCAGCATTACACTACTTATGACAATTGCCGCAAATAAAAACGCCGCCCATTCCTGTAGCCGCCAATCATGATCATTACGAACAGCATCCGCCTGGCGAATATAAGCAGGGTTGATCGTCAACGAAGAAGCTCGTTCCCAAACGATTTTCCGCAATGGTGGAATCAGATACGAAATCGGCGTCAGCAATAAAAACCGCACTACCAGCAGCAGCGGCAGAATGAGCGAAAGCAGCACGTACCCTACCAATCCTGATGGATGCTGCGTGGCAAAGGGAAGATATTCTCCATCCTTGTCGGTGCCGTAAATCCCGGGTTTATGATGGTCGTAATGGACACCATCATAGGTGAAAGACGGGATCATGAAGGGAATGCCACAAGTCAGGTTCCACACCAGCCGGAACAATTTGAACGTTCCACGCTCGAGATGGGCAAGCTCATGAATGAAAATTGCAGCACGATAAAAGGCAAACACAGCCACGCAATAAGACAATATCTGCCAGATGGAAAGCCAGGATGTATGAAGTGCGACAGCAAAAGCTGTCCACCCCAGTACGATATGAAACAGAAAATCCAGCCAGTAAATTCTGGGGTCGGGTGTCATCAGATCACGCACCAGTGCACGTGCTTCGTACAAGGGGAAATTGGCCTGTGTCGTGTTATCAGCCATGGCAATACATTTTTCAGGAACATTCCCAGCAGGAGATCAGATGCTCGATGATCTGCTGGTTCATTTCTTTATCGGTTTCATTGATTCTGCTGAAATCGGGTACGCCCGGCCAACCGGCATCAAGAAAGGTTTTGCCGGCAAATTCTCTGGCCTGTGCATAACGGGGAATGACATGAAAATGGACATCGGGATCGACCATCATCAGCATCAGGTAATTCAATTTGTCGTACTGAAAAGCCTTTTTTAAAGCAGTGTCGATCTTGCCGGTCACAATCTGCAATTCTGCAAAACTGGTGCTACTCAATGCAGAAAAACTTTGTACCGGTTCATGCGCGACCAGGACCAGAGCACCCAAGGTAAGCTGTGCCGGGCGTAACAGTACGCTCCAGTACTGAAACTGGCAGATGACCGTATCAGGTGCACCAAATTTCTGCATGGTGCCATTGAATATCTCCACGCTCATCGTCTTTCCTCCAGATCAGCCAGGTACGCGTAACAATTGATCAGACCGGGGTTGATCTGCAGCATCCGTTTCCTTGCAGGCAAAATATTTTTCTGCTTTCTGCAAATCCTGAATGAAGTCGATTTCACACCAGCGGCTTCCGGCAACCGAGTAACCGTTTACCACACCCTGCCTGGCCAGCGCACTGATGATCGCCAGATACCACGATCCGAGTTTTTCCGGTTCACGCAATGCCTGCTCCACTGCTTCACGAAAAAGTCGGGCACCTTCCTTACTGAAACGAATCAGGCCAATCGATTCTGCATCCATTTCCCCGGCAGACAACTTCTTGCTGACCTGCCTGACCTGATTTTGCGGACCGAGCTGCACTTTCATATCATCATCATCGAATTCTGCTTTGAAGTCGATACACAGGTTGATCGGCGCTGTTTGTGTGTGTAACAAACCTGGCAACAGATCATCTCCCAGCAATGTATCTCCGTTGAGTAACAGAAAACCGGTATGCATTTCGTTTCGCGCAATCCAGCAACTGGCCAGATTATCCGCCACCTCATAAAAGGGATTGAACAAAACCCGGATATTTGAACGATCATGGTAGCGCTCGGCAATCAACGCCTCTACCTTGCCGATCTGAAAACCGGCCACAATCACAATCTCCTCGATGCCGTTGGCCAGTAATGCATCGATCTGCCAGGCGATGACCGGTTTACCGGCTACCGGTAACAGGCATTTGGGTGTATTTTCAGTCAGGGGTAACAGCCGTCTGCCCTGCCCTGCACTCAAAATGATTGCCCTGGCGGGGAAATCGTCCCCTCGTTCAGTTATTTTCATACCCGAGTCATTCAATTACGATTTCCTTTTTGTGTTCACACATTGAATAGCGCGCTCATATTCTTCAATTCGTCAGTGATATGCTTCACTGCCGCAAGAAAAGAATCGACCTCCGCCATCGTATTATCCATCCCCAGGCTTACGCGCACCGCACATCTCGCCACGATCGGCGGTACATTCATCGCTTCCAGCACATGACTTTTCCCCGGTGTTGCGCTGGAACAGGCTGCTCCGCTGGCCACCGAAAATCCTTTTTTATCCAGACGGACCACCAGTGTATCGCCCTCGATATCCGGCAACGCAAAATAGCAGGTATTGGGCAAACGGGGGGCATTCAATCCGAATACCGTAGCGCCCATTGCCAGCAGACCATGTTCGAGTCGATCACGCAACGCTGCTGTTTTCACTGACGATTCTGCCATTCTCGACATGGCGAGCTCACAGGCAGCGCCAAATCCGACGATGGCCGGAACATTCTCGGTGCCGGAGCGCAATCCGTTCTCATGCCCCCCGCCATCGATAAGGGGCCTGATCGGCAAGCGCGGATCGATGATCAGTGCTGCTGCCCCCTTGGGTCCGTAAATCTTGTGTGCAGACAACGTCAGGGCATGTACACCAAGTTCAGTAAAATTCACCGGAATTTTACCAAATGCCTGCACAGCATCCGTATGCATCCAGGCCCCCTGCGCTCTTGCAACTTCAGCAACCGGGGCAACCTCCTGAATCACACCGGTTTCATTATTCGCCAGCATCATTGAAACCATGGCAGACCTGGTCGCGGTAAGTACATCAGCAGCATCATTCATCTTGATCTGTCCTGCGGCATCCACCGCCAGATAATGCAGTTGCCATTTTTCACCATTTTTCCTTGTCAGCCCCCGTGCAGGACGCATGATGCAAGGATGCTCGATCGTACTGACAGCCAGCACAGAAGGTTTCAGACTATCCGACACACCCCGAATAAACAGATTGTTTGCCTCTGAACCGCCACTGGTAAAAATAACCTGTGCAGGCTGGACACCCACAGCCTGAGCCACCTGTTCACGTGCACGATCGATTGCCCGGCGAGCCGCCAATCCAAAAGAATGACTGCTGGATGCGTTGCCATAATGTTCACGAAAATACGGCAACATCCTATCCAGTACTACATCATCCACTTTGGTAGTGGCGTTATGATCGAAATAGATCTGAGTCATGAGACATACTAACCAGGCAGATATGCCAAAGATCCATCCTGATCCATCCGGCAGATCCCTGGTACTGAAAACGATAAAGGATGAGTATATTGAAAATTACAAGCCACGGATATGATCTCTCGAAAATACCCGCCTCAAATTGAATCGACACCTGGTTAAATTCCTAGCTTTTTCTAGCTGGCAGGAGGAGCAAAACACCCGTGCTGATTCACATATGCAAATTATTCAATGAATAGAGTAATCAGGCAATCAGCAAAGATTAACTGACTCCGTTACAATACCTTGATTTGATTTGGCAAGCCTTTTATTAAAGAGTAAAATTGCCGGCTAGTTGGATATATGGATTAATTTTCGAGCAGGAGAATGTAAATGGCAGTAACAACCGATCAAAAGAGTCAGGTCATGCGGGATTATCAGAGAGCAGCAGGAGATACCGGCTCACCAGAGGTGCAGGTGGCTCTTCTGACGACGCGAATCAACAGTCTGGTCGATCACTTCAAGCAACATGTCAAAGATCATCATTCCCGTCGTGGCTTGCTGCGCATGGTCAGCCGCAGACGCAAACTGCTTGACTATCTGAAATCAAAAAACAACGACAGCTATCGCGCCCTGATCGAACGACTTGGTTTGAGAAAATAGGACACATATCCTGTGGGGAGTGCATATACCGTACCCCCTTCCACCAATCATCGCAGATGACTGCGAGGCTGTAAAACAACATACCCGGTTGAGCCTCTTCACGCAAAACCGAATGACTCCGGCTGTCCGCAGCTGAATGCGAGTTTGCAGTTATAGTTACCTTGGGCATGACTTGACCAGAGAAGGATTATTAATTGAAGCCAATAAAAAAAAGTATAACCTACGGACGCCATACACTCACCATTGAAACTGGAGAAATTGCCAAACAGGCACATGGTGCAGTCATTGTTTCCATGGATGATACGGTTGTACTGGTGACTGCAGTAGGCGATAAAAAAACCAAACCCGGACAGGATTTCTTCCCGCTCACCGTAGATTACCAGGAGAAGTTTTATTCTGCCGGCCGTATTCCAGGAAGTTTTTTCAAACGTGAAGGCCGCCCTTCCGAAAAGGAAACACTGACCTCCCGGCTGATCGATCGACCGATACGCCCGCTTTTCCCCGATGGCTTTTATAACGAAGTACAAGTCGTTGCCATGGTGCTGTCATCCGATACTGAAATCGATGCTGACATTCCTGCAATGATCGGTACCTCAGCAGCGCTGATACTCTCGGGTATCCCTTTCGATGGTCCGGTCGGTGCAGCGCGGGTGGGTTATATCAATAATGAATATATTCTCAATCCGACCACTACCCAGCTCAAGGAATCTCAACTCAATCTTGTGGTAGCCGGCACGCAGAAAGCGGTGCTGATGGTTGAATCGGAAGCCGATGAGCTTTCTGAAGATGTCATGCTCGGTGCTGTGACATACGGGCATGATCAGATGCAGCAAGTGATCGACATGATCAATGAACTGGCTGATGAAGCAGGTGTAACTGCCTGGGACTGGCAGCCGGCAGAACAGGATTTATCACTGGTCGAAAAAGTTACCCAACTGGCTGAAGCTGATCTGCGCAATGCATTCCGGCTGAAACAAAAATCAGCCAGAGTCGAAGCAATCAATGAGATCTGGCAGCGTGTATTCACCGAGTTGAAAGTGGGTACAGAGGAAGGCCCCAGTGAACAGGCAGTCAGAGAAATTGGTTTTGCGCTTGAAGCCAGAATAGTACGTAACAGTATTCTTGATGGGGAATCCCGGATCGATGGTCGTGGCACCCGCACCGTTCGGCCAATCACTATTCGCCATGGTGTATTGCCGCGCACTCACGGTTCTGCGCTGTTCACACGGGGTGAAACACAAGCACTTGCAATCACCACGCTGGGAACAGCACGCGATGAACAAAAAATAGACGCACTCCAGGGAGATTATTCCGAACGTTTCATGCTTCACTACAACATGCCTCCTTTCGCCACGGGCGAAACCGGAAGGGTAGGAACCCCAAAACGGCGTGAAATCGGTCATGGACGGCTGGCCAAGCGTGCTCTGCTGGCAGTGATACCACCAGTGGAAGAATTCGGTTATTCGATGCGCGTGGTCTCGGAAGTGACTGAATCAAACGGCTCCAGCTCGATGGCATCTGTCTGTGGTGGATGTCTTTCACTCATGGATGCAGGTGTTCCACTGAAAGCACATGTAGCCGGCATCGCCATGGGATTGATCAAGGAAGGCAACCGGTTTGCCGTGCTGACCGACATTCTCGGCGACGAAGATCACCTGGGTGATATGGATTTCAAGGTGGCAGGTACCGAACAGGGCATCACCGCCCTGCAAATGGATATAAAAATTCAGGGGATCACGAAGGAAATCATGCAGGTTGCTCTGCTCCAGGCAAAAGAAGGACGTCTGCATATTCTGGAAATCATGAAACAATCTCTTCCGATTGCAAGAGAAAGTATCTCGGTTCATGCTCCACGCATCATCAAATTCAAGATCAACCCGGAAAAGATCCGCGATGTCATCGGTAAAGGAGGCGCAGTGATTCGTGCCCTGACCGAAGAAACAGGAACGACCATCGATATTTCCGATGATGGTTCTGTGACGATTGCCTGTATCAGTAGTGAAGGTGGAGAACAAGCGAGAAAACGTATCGAAGATATCACTGCAGATGTCGAAGTCGGGAGGATTTACGAAGGAACTGTTCTCAAATTGCTTGATTTTGGCGCCATTGTCAGCGTTCTTCCGGGGAAAGATGGATTGCTCCATATTTCCCAGATTGCCAATGAACGGGTCGAAAATGTTGCTGACCATCTCAAAGAAGGACAGACCGTTCGTGTCAAAGTACTGGAAGCAGATGAAAAAGGCCGGCTGCGACTCAGTATGAAAGCAGCCAGTATCAGCACAGAAATAACTGCAGACAATCCGGACAACACTGAAAAATAGACAGGTATCATTTTAACGAATCACGATCTGTTTTCCCCGGACAATCCCCGGAGGGTGTGCCTGTTTCATTCAGAAAACAGCATCTCCGGGAAAATTTTTCTCTCGACTCGACGATAGAACCCTGCCATCCGATTCACATACTTACCTCGATCAGATTCATATCCCATAAAAATTAAAGAGAACATAATGGAAAAGAAGTTGTCAGTTTTGCTGTTTACGCTTCTGGTTTCTTTGGCGCTGGCTGCAAGAGCTGATGAAATATTGCTTAAAAATGGTGACAGAATTACCGGAACAATCATCAACAAGACCGGTAATACTCTAGAAATAAAAACTGAATATTCAGACAAAATATCTGTCAAGTGGAGTGCAATCGAAAGTTTCAGCACGACTCAACCTGTATTGTTGACCCTTAAAAACAAGGAAGAAATGACGGGTATGACCGAAGTTTCCCCGGATAATACGTTGAAGATCAAAAAAGAAGGTGTCTATCAGTCCGAACCGATTCCTTTATCCGAAATTGCTGAAATCAATAAAAAATTCTTTTCCGGTCAGGTCAATGCGGGTGGTGCACTATTTTCTGGGAATACACAGCGCCAGTCTTATAATCTGAATACCGACCTCGTCGTCAGAGGAAGAGATGATCGCGTTTCCTTCGGTGGGCAGTTCAACTATGCTGACAGTAAGTCGCGGGATTCAAACGGTCAAAAGGAAACCATACTGAACGCTCGTAATTTCCAGCTTTATGGAGACTATGCACATTTCTTCACTGATGTCTGGTATGGATACGCCCACGGCTTGTTTACCAATGACCGTCTCCAGGATATTAAATTACGATCTGCATTTGGTATTGGTGCCGGTTACCAGATTTTCGCAACAGGTGATCTCAATCTATCATTTGAGGCAGGCCCTGATTATGTAAACGTCGATTTTTACGACTACCCCTATCAGTGTGAAAAGAAACTTACAGTCGATCCTGCTGCATGCAACCGGATAAAAGACAGAAGTAATGTGGCTGGTCGCTGGTCTACCCGCTATGACCAATGGATATGGAATCGAGCTGTACAGCTTTTCCATACACATGAAGGACTTGCGGCCAGTGATCTTTTCGTTCGTACGCGTACCGGTTTTCGCGTACCACTCTGGTATGGATTTCAATTTGTCAACGAAATTCAGGTAGACTATTATAGCAAACCGGCGCCAGGCAAGGAAAAATTTGATACCCGTTACCTGTTCAACATTGGTTACGGATTCTGATTTTAAAACACTCGCAGCTTAATTTCTTCATTCTATCGAGACTGATTTAGGGTAAAACCAGATTCCAGGAAAAATCTGGTTTTATCCCGGTCGTGTTACGGGAGAAAAGCAAGAATTACCTTGCCCACGAACCTATCTGCATGTTTGCGGTCTACGTAAGGCACTGACCATGATTTCATGGCATTCCCCAGTCCGCAAAACTGCCCGAATCTACTGCAAAGTACATGCAGAAAATATAAATGGTACAAACTGGACTTTATATCTCCAAGATTAAAAAAGGAGTGGTATGTCGCGGTATTTGAAATTTTCTGATCAGTTATTTGCAATGATCGCATCCATATTTACCCATCCGGCTGAAGTCTCTGATTCCAGATACCGAGCATCTCTGCCGACGAAACCAGAGCACCGTCAATCTCTTTTTCTACTGTTATGTTCGAGTCTGCTGGTGACCTCCTGTGCCATGGGACCTGATTACTCACGTCCTCAGGTCGATGTTGCACAAAATTACCGTCTGACACCAACAGAAGGGCGATCCATCGCCAATCTCCCCTGGTGGGAGCTGCTCAAGGATAAAAAGCTGCAATTGCTGATCGATCAAGCTCTGCAGGAAAACAAGGATCTCAAACAGACGACAGCCAGTGTTGAGGAACTTCAGGCTCGCTTGCGTATTTCCAATATGGATTTCATTCCTGATGTAAATATCGAAGGTAACGCACCGGCACTTGGTACCATGGGCGGGTTCAGCCGTCCCGGATTTCCGACACCTTACAACTACTTCGGGCAAACCATCCTGAACTGGGAGCTGGACATCTGGGGCAGGCTCCGCCGTGCAAATGAAGCTGCCCGGGCAGATTTGCTGGCACATGAAGAAAATCGTCGTGCTGTTGTTCTGACACTGGTAAGCTCAGTTGCACAATCCTATTTCGATCTCTTACAGTTCGATATGCAGCTGGATATAGCCCACCATGCACTGTCCTCATGGGATGAATCCATTGCAATTTCCAGAGCACAATTACAGGGAGGGTTGATTTCCCGTCTCGATCTGGATCAATTCGAAGCTGAGCGTGCCCGAGCTGCTGCTCAAGTAGCCGAATTGGAGCGGCAAATCGTTCAGAAAGAAAATGAACTCAGCGTGCTGACAGGCAAAAACCCTACTCCAATCTTACGGGAGCAATCACTAAACGAACAGCTGATACCACCCGAAATACCTGCCGGCCTGCCTTCCGAACTGTTACAGCGACGCCCCGATATTCTGCAGGCTGAGCAAACACTGAGGGCAGCCACCGCCCGGATCGGAGCAGCTAAAGCAGCGCGATTCCCGAGAATATCACTCACAGGCTTTCTGGGGTTGTCCAGCCCGGCATTATCTAGTCTGTTGGATTCCGGCAGCGAATTTGGTGTCGGTGGATTCGGGCTGGCGGCACCACTGCTGAATTCCCAGTCTCTCGGTTTTGAGCAGCGGGCTGCAGAAGCACAGGCAAGACAGGCGCTGGCAAAATATGAACAGACCATCCTGGTGGCATTCAAGGAAGTTGAAGATTCGCTTGTTGCCATCCGGACGGCAAATGAACAGTACAAAGCCCAACAAGCACAGGTAGAGGCGCTGACTTCGGCTTTACAAACAGCAGAACTGCGTTACCAGGGTGGAATCACCAGCTACGTTGATGTATTGCTTGCAAAACGCAAATTATTTGATGCTGAATCTGCTCTTACAGCCACTCGTCGTCTGCATCTGATTTCCATCGTTCAGCTTTACAAGGCACTGGGGGGTGGCTGGCTGGCCGAAGGTGCCAATACTCCCCTGCCAGTATCTACCGGCCCGCTGCACAATGGCTGAAATGAATAATCTATCCGGCACACTGCTGCCGGCAAACCGGTTTCATCAACCATAAATATTTTTGATCATTTTCCTTACCGAATTACCGGGAATAACGTCATGTATCAAACGCTTCGTCAATCAATCATGCAGACCGGCCGCACCATAATAAACATCAGAACAGGGGTGCTGCTCATTGTTTTTCTGGCCGGTTGCTCAATGCAATCATCTACTGATTCACAACCTCCGGTACCTCAGGTATACGTAACTACCGTCACTACCCGCACGATTATGGAGGAACCGGAATTCATCGGGCAGACTGAATCTTTCCGGCCTGTTGAAATCCGCTCACAGGTAAACGGAATCATCAAAAAAATATTCTTCACGGAAGGCCGGAATATCAAAAAGGGTGACAAGCTGTACCTCATCGACCCGGTACCCTTCGATGCAGTCTACAAGAACAGCAGGGCGCTGGTAACTCAGGCACGGGCACGATTGGATCAGGCCAACAAAGATCTGGCGCGGGTACAGCCACTGCTCAAACAAAAAGCAGTCAGTAAAAAAGAGGTCGATGACGCCGCGGTAGAAGTGCGCAGTGCAAGAGCGGCACTGGAAGCAGCACAGAACGTGATGATCAAGGCCAAGTTCGATCTGGACAACACGCTCATCACTGCGCCGGTAGAAGGTCGAATCAACCGCAGTCAATTTTATGAAGGACGCCTGGTCGAAGCCCAAACTAATTTGTTGACTACTATCGATCAGCTGGATCCGATGTATGTCAATGTAAATATTCCAGAAAGTTATTTGTTGCGCCTGCGCCGCGAACTATCTGAACACAAACTTGAAAGACCTGAAAGTATTTTTCAGCTGAGTGGTGTAATGACTTTCTCCGATGGCAGCATCTACCCGGAGGAAGGATTGCTGGATTTTGAAGATATCGTGATACGGCCTGAAACTGGTATGCTGCTGGGACGATTTGTATTTTCCAACCCGGCTGGCAAAAATGCTCCCGGGGAAGCTCACCTTTACCCGGGCCAGTTTGTTAAGGTTCGTATCAAAGGTTACAGCAGAACAGGAGCAATTCTGATTCCCCAGCGCGCTGTGCAGCAACAGCCAAGCGGCTCTTTCGTCTATGTCATCAATGAAGGAAAAGCTGAACTCCGCCCGGTACAGGCCAGCGCATGGCAAGGCAATGAATGGCTGATTGAAAGCGGCCTGCAAGCAGGAGAACAGATCGTCGTGGAAGGAATTCACAGAATCCATCCAGGCGTTCAGGTAGATCCTGTTCCCTACCAGCAAGAAGAAAGCCAGACCTCCTAAAGCAATCATTCAAGTATAAACCGCGTAAGGCGTGCCATGAATTCCCGTTTTTTTATTGAACGACCGATTTTTGCATCAGTACTATCCATCATCATCGTCATCGTTGGTCTGGTTTCACTGAAAAATCTCCCGATTGCTCAGTTTCCAGAAATTACTCCGCCTGTCGTACAAATTGATGCGGATTATCCCGGTGCCAGTGCAGATGTGGTAGCGGAAGCCGTTGCACGCCCGATAGAAGTACAGCTTCCCGGTATCGATAATCTTCTGTATTACGAATCCACCAGTACAAACGACGGCCACATGACAATGAGGCTCACGTTCGAAATCGGAACAGATATCGATATCGCACAAGTACAAACCCAGAACCGGCAGAAACTGGCCGAACCACAACTGCCCGATGAAGTTATCCGGCAGGGGATAACCGTCAAGAAGACTTCACCCGATCTACTGCTAGTCGTCGCGCTGAGCTCTACTGATCCTTCTCACGACACCATTTTCCTGTCGAATTATGCCCTGCTCAGAGTACTCGATAATATAAAACGACTTCCCGGTGTTGGGGATGCTTCAATCTTTGGCGGTCAGAATTATTCCATGCGGCTCATTCTTGATCCCGTCCGGATGGCGCAACTCAATTTCACACCGAGTGATATCGTCGCTGCTGTCCGTGAGCAGAATCGGGATTTTCCTGCCGGGCGAATCGGCCGCGAACCCATGGTCAATGAAACCGAGCTCACCATTCCCGTTATGACTAAAGGACGGATGAGTGAGGTAAAAGAATTTGAAGAAATGATCATCCGGGCTTATCCGGATGGTTCCATGGTACGACTGAAAGATGTCTCACGAGTAGAGCTGGGCGCACAATCCTATGATCTGCAGGCACGTTGGAACGGACGGCCCAATACTTTTCTGCTGACTTATCTTTCACCTGGCGCCAACGCACTTGAAACAGCACAGCGCATCCGCAACGAAATGGACAAGCTTGCTAAAGATTTCCCGGCTGGTGCGTCCTATGATGTTCCTTACGACACCACCACCTTTATTGAGGTTTCCATTCAGGAGGTTGTAAAAACCCTGGCAGAGGCCTTGTTGCTGGTTGTGCTGGTTGTTTTCGTTTTTTTACAAAGCTGGCGCGCCACACTGATCCCGGCTATCGCGGCACCCATTTCTCTCATCGGTACATTCATGGGAATGGAAGCGCTGGGGTTTTCGATAAACACACTTACCCTGTTTGGTATGGTGCTTTCCATCGGTATCGTGGTGGATGATGCGATTGTCGTGGTAGAAAACGTCGAGCGCCATATAGCCGAGGGCCTCACGCCTAAAAATGCCGCAATAAGAGCCATGCAGGAATTATTCGGAGCACTGATTGCTATCATTCTGGTACTCGCTTCGGTATTTTTACCGGTCGCATTTCTGGGAGGCATTACTGGTGAACTGTACAAACAATTTGCTGTAACCATTGCATTGTCAGTCATGATTTCCGGATTTGTCGCACTGACACTCAGTCCTGCTTTGTGTGCCCTGGTACTCAAACCCGGCCACGATTCTCCTAACAAACTATGGAAAACTTTCAACCGCACATTTGATTGGGCACAGACTCGCTACGTCAGCATGGCCGGTACAATCATAAAAAGATCGGCATTATCAATCCTCATTTTTTTAACGGTAATATTTTTTGCCATCGGTTTATTCAAAACAGTACCAGGAGGTTTTCTTCCGGAAGAAGATCAGGGTTATTTCATTACGGTAGTACAACTTCCAGACGGCGCTTCCATTTCCCGCACCAAAAAGGTTCTTGAAAAAATAGAGAGTTATTTCCTGTCCATTCCATCTGTTCATTCAACTGATGCAATGGCTGGCATGAACTTTGTTTTCAGCAGCCGTGGTCCGAATCACGCCACGATGTTCGTACCGTTGCATCACTGGGATACACGCAAAAATGCCGATGAGCAGGTTCAAAACCTGATCGCCAATGCCTTTGGTGAATTTGCAAAAATCCCTGAAGCACTGGTGCTCGCCTTTAACGCACCCTCAATCCGCGGACTGGGCGCAACGGGTGGCTTTTCAATTCAATTGCAGGACCCAAGTGGAGGAGACTTTTCAGAATTTGCCGAAACAGCACAGGCATTTGTAAACAAAGCCATGGAACACCCGGCTATCGGAATTGCCGGTACCAATTTCCGTGTCAGCGCCCCAAGGATGTATGCTCATGTCGACCGCGAACGTGCCAAAGCCTTAGGTGTGCCCATATCCGATGTTTTCGATACGATGCAAGCTTATTTTGGCAATTTATATGTGAATGACTTTATCAAGTTTGGCCGTGTCTACCGGGTACAAACTGAAGCACCACCTGAGTATCGATCCAGCCCGGACAATATCAGCAATATCTATGTTCGTGCCCAATCCGGAACAACCAGCACAATGATACCGCTTGATTCTGTGGTTACAACCGAGTTCAACAGCGGCCCGGATCCGGTTACCCATTTCAACGGATTCAACTCTGCACTCGTACTGGGAAGTGCAGCGCCAGGCTATAGCTCAGGGCAAGCTCTGGATGCGCTGCAGGAAGTGGCCAATGAAGTACTGGCACCCAAGGGTTACACCATCGACTGGAGTGGAATTACCTATCAGGAAAAAATGGCAGCCAGTGGACAAAAAATATGGATACTTTCCTTTGCCCTGCTCATGGTATTTTTGGTGTTGGCTGCCCTGTATGAAAGCTGGTCTGTACCGTTTGCCGTCATTCTGGCCGTGCCCTTCGGTATCTTGGGAGCATTGCTGGCTATCTGGGCGCGTGGACTGACTGATGATATTTACTTTCAGGTCGGGTTAATTACCCTGATTGGACTATCCGCCAAAAACGCTATTCTTATCGTAGAGTTCGCCAGTGATCTGTATGCCAAAGGCGCATCACTGACCGAAGCCGCTCTGGAGGCAGCCCGGGTTCGTTTCCGTCCGATCATCATGACTTCCATGGCCTTTATCATGGGGGTATTCCCGCTTGCGATTTCATCCGGTGCAGGGGCTGCCAGCCGTATCGCCATTGGCACTACTGTACTTGGCGGCATGCTGGCAGCAACTTTCCTCGCCATATTTTTCGTGCCGCTCTTTTTTGTGCTGATTGGAAAAATCACACGACGCGACAAACATCCAACTCCTGAACCTGTCCAGGCTGAAACCGGAGATCAGGCAGTTACCACCAACGACAAGGAAGATACTGATGGCAAATGACGGTTATTTTGAACCCACACAAGAACTGAGCGATGAAACCCAAGACATGCACCGGGCAATTATTTCTCTGCGTGAAGAGTTAGAAGCAGTCGATCTCTACAATCAGCGAGTGAATGCCTGTAAGGATAAAGAACTGAAAGCGATACTGGCGCACAACCGGGATGAAGAAAAAGAACACGCGGCGATGCTGCTGGAATGGATACGCCGGTGTGACCCGGCATTTGACAAGGAGCTGAAAGACTATCTCTTTACCGACAAACCCATTGCTCACGAGTAACAAGTGTCAAACAACAGATCGTTATCCAGCTGAGAAGCGATGCTGCCTTGGTGGGAGTTGTCTTCAGTTGTCTGAGAACCGGGATTTCTCTTTGATGACTTCCAGTCCACCCCCACATTGCCAGCATAACTGAAAGTTACCGGGGTTTTCCTCACCGCATTGCGGACAGGAAACAGTATCAGTTACTTGCGGAGCCTGTTCATAAGCCGCAATAATTTTCCGGCCGCGTTCAAAATCAAGATCGCGCACCACCCATACCTCAGGGTAAGTATGGGTAAACGGAATCTCTCCCGTTCCTCCCTGTGCGTACTCATTGAACAGCCTCGTCGGAATGTAGGCATTCTCCAGCAAATCCCGGACGATATGCGCCTCCAGCAAATGATTGGCTGTATAAAGCTTTTTCATGTGACAAACAAAGTAATCAGGTAATGGGCGCGGTTGTAACAGATTGGCTCGGTTTGTTTTACCGGGATATTGGCAAGACTTATTTTCCAGATAATCCCATATTACTTCATCTTGCCACGACAGCAACATTCACGAGTCACACCACTCCCACCCGTTTTCGCGAGGCCACTCTGGGCTGTGGCGATCCAGCGCCTTCATCATCACTGCTGGATTGCTCCACCCCTGCAGAGTTCGTAAAAACGGCAATGTCGGTATTTACCCAACTTCAACCATAGTGCTTCAAAAATCATCGTACCCGCTACGAGTGGTCCGCCCGCTCACTACGCCGACGGGCCTGGATTTCAAAATAGTTATGCCAGTAAGGATTCCTGCCCCGAAGTAATTGCCACAAGCTGGAGGCCGGATATGCAAGGAAGAACAACACCCCCCATACTTCGTACTGCCTGACGTGCTCCAGTTCATGAGCTCGAGAATACTCAAGGACAGCCTCATTCAAGCCAAGAACCACATGTCCAAAGGTAATGGCCCAAAATGGGAAGAAAGGTATCGTATTACCAGACCCAAGCGAAAACTCCAGAATACCGGATACTTGCCGTACCGAGCCCCCGATCAGCAGCAGGAACAAGCCACAACCCAGCCCAAACAGGGAACAAGGTGCCACCCAGATATACTTCAGCAGCCTTACCATGGCAGCGATCTCACACAAACAACCAGCGCAGTTGAGAGGCATCCTGTTGAACAACGGATCAGGTTCAGATATATGCTCGACATGGCTGATGTAATTCCATTTCTAAATCAAAACTAACTTTGTCGGCTTCGCCCAGCCGTATTATTTATACTGTCTGCGGCTCGCTTTCGTGTCATTTTTGATTTGGGAATGGAATAAGAAGTCTGTTGAAACTAATAGCACACTTCTTATATTATACTCCGATGCTGTGGACCGATTTCTGAAGACCGCATCATGCCTGATGAAGGCGGTCGGCGGTAACGAAACGGATATGAACTTCCGTTATGAGATGCGAGATAGAGCTACGCGACCAAACGAAAGAAGAAAACTTCGTCGCGCATGCGCTTGTTGAATCGCCCACTGTGGATCGCACGGTGAGTGGTGCGAAAGCCAAGGCCAGAACTCCTGACTACCCGATTAGGCCCACCTGGAGCAGTTTTGGTGCAAATACAAATAGACCTTTACTTCTATAAACGGTCCGGGAGGTTATCTTAAAAAATGAGGTGTAAATACCTGAAACAAAAATGCTCTAGTGATTAGGTAGTGTCACGGAGTTCATACTCTTCCGTAAAGCAGTCTCATACTTTGGAAAATCCTCTTTTGTCGAATTGAAATTGAATACGAGCATCTTCCCTTCGTATCCAGTAACCAACATTATATTGTGAATGTCAGTATCGCTCGCATTCGAAATCATCTCCATGAGCAACCATTTCTGGCCGGAATGCTCAATGATCTCATTCTTTTTCCATTTGAGTCCCGGAATTATGCGTTCGAAAAGCTGTGTGAAAGACTTCTGAACATCAGGGAGTGCTTCTTGAGGAATGTGATGTGGTTTAAGATCATATGCTATGGTCGTAGAACCAGTTCCAGTTCCAACTGCGTATGCTGGAGCTTGATCGGCGGGCCACTTTGCAGCAATAAGCTCTTTACTTAGTGGTTTAAAATCTTCAGGAGCTTCGAAAGTTATATCAGTATTGGCAACGTTAACTGGCTCGGCAAATAGAGTGGGAACAACGGCCAACAATGCGGTGATGATAATAAGGAGTTTCATATGTGTTTGAACGAAAGATCAGGCCTACCTGGACCCATTGAGGTTTTCATAAATTGTTACTCCGATTTTGATTTTGCCTTCAATTCATTAATTGAATCCAAAACAAGGATTGTAGTCGACCACATTACATAAATAAAAAAGAAAGTCCCTAGTATGGGAATAAGCGTAAGGATCACAAACATTGGTACGCTTCTGTTTGTTCTCTTTGCGATCTGCGCTGCGAAGGCTGCATAGATCGCTTGCATAATTATGAGCGGTAGCAAACTGATGAATGATTCCAAAATATTCTCCTATTAATTTTCAAGGTTGAAGTTGACTGTCTAACGTCTGATTTTAACGGATGCTGAAAACGGTCCACTGGAAAGAAACGTTAAGCTGCATGCGCCCCCTTACCCAGCGCCGTCAAAAAGGAGTCCTGGTCATGCGGCGACACCAATACAACTTTGCCCGATCCATACTCAATACGCAGACGATCCAGCGAGAGCGCAGGGCTTGAGACCATTGATCTGGATGGAGTCACGCACGTTACCTGCGACAGGGGAATATATTAGATTACAGATACGGTGAAAGTCACGTATCTGTAGTCTGTAGTGCTACGAAGATATGATGAAGGCATTCAGGCAGCTATTTTTGCCTGAACTTTTTGTTTCCGGATCAGCCGTACTTCTTGCGGTTGCGGCGGCGGCGGCTATGTGCCCGCCGAGCTTCTTCCTCGGTCAGCGGTGTTTTCTTGCCGGCATAGGGGTTGTGGCCAGTTCTGAATTCCACTCGTAACGGAGTGCCTTTCAACTCGAATACTTCCCTGAATGTATTTTCAAGATAGCGGCGGTAGGTTTGCGGGACATGTTCGAGCATAGAACCATGCACGATGATCAGCGGAGGATTTTCTCCTCCCTGGTGGGCATAGCGCAGCTTGGGCCGCGACATCCCACCACGCGGGGGTTGTTGTTTAGCAACGGCAGCCAGCATGGCTCGCGTCAATTTGGGTGTAGGAATATGCGCCATGGCAGCAGCATAGGCTGTATCCACCGAGGGCATCAACCCTTTCACACCGTTGCCGTACAGGGCAGAAATGTAGTGCAAATTGGCAAAACTCAGAAAACCGAGCTTGCGTTCAAACTCACGTTTGATGATTTCGCGCTGGTAGTCGTCCAGACCATCCCATTTATTGACTGCAATAACCAATGCGCGGCCGGTTTCCAGAATGAACCCGGCAATATGGGCATCCTGGTCGGAAATTTCATTGTGTGCATCGAGCACCAGGATGACTACGTTAGCAGCTTCAATCGACTGTAGCGTTTTGACTACCGAGAACTTCTCCACGGTTTCCCAAACCTTGCCTGATCGGCGCAGGCCCGCCGTATCGATCAGCGTATAGCTGCGCTGGCCATATTCGAAATCAACATAAATACTGTCTCGGGTGGTACCTGGCTGATCGAATGCAATTACGCGCTCTTCCCCCAGCAGGGTGTTGATCAGCGTGGATTTACCGACATTGGGGCGGCCGGCAATGGCAATGACAGGGCGTTTTTCCTGGCCAGATTCAGTCTCGGCAACCTCTTCATACGAATAATCTTCCAGCGCAAGATCGATCAGTTCGCCCAGATGCTCTCCGTGCAAAGCCGAAACAGCGCAGGGTGTACCCAGCCCCAGTTCATGAAATTCAGCCGTCACCGATGAATAAGGCATCCCTTCGGTTTTATTGACGACGAGGATTATTTTCTGGCCGGTTTTGCGCAGTTGCTCTGCAATGATCTTGTCTTGTGCAGCCAGTCCCTGACGACCATCGACGATGAACAGCACGACATCCGCTTCATCCACAGCTTGCAGAGTTTGTCTGGCCATGGCATGCAGGATACCGGATTTGACCACCGGCTCAAAACCACCGGTATCCACCACCAGATAGGGTTTGAGGCCCAGCCTGCCATGACCATAGTGCCGGTCACGCGTGAGCCCGGGGATATCGGCCACAATCGCATCACGACTGCGGGTCAGACGGTTGAATAATGTCGATTTTCCGACATTCGGGCGCCCAACCAGAACGAGTGTGGGTTTCATGAGAATGGGAGTATGAAAAAATGCTTCGCCCGGAAAGCGAGAAAACCCGGGTTATTGCAAGGAAAATGCGAAAAGTCCGCCTTTGTGTGTTTGTACGACAAAACCATCCGGCAGATACTCGGCACGCGATGAAATGGCGCTGCCATCGGTTGGTGCGCGGCTCAGCAGAGAACCATCCTGACGGCTGATCAGGGTGACATATCCCTGATCGTCACCCACTATCAGACGGGTACCTCGAGCGACCATCAGGGCAGACAGTTTGCGACTGCCCAGTTTTCCTCTCTTCCAGACAGCGGCACCACTGCTTTTGTCATAGGCGGCCACGGTTCCGTGTTCTTCGCTGATGTAAACATGGCTGTTGTCCATCACCATGCCTGCGCTGCTCGATGCATCCCGGGCCCAGATCTGATTCCCGTTGGAAATTTCAAAACAGGCGGCCCGGCCGCGATAGGCAACTGCACATACCTGGTTTTCATCGACAATCGGCAGACTGCTGATGTCAGTCATACGTTCCAGCTCCGTAACGCCATGCGGTTGTGAAACGGTTGCCTCCCAGCCCACATTGCCGGTGAACAGATCCAGCGCGATCAGTTTACCGCCGGGAAATCCGGCAAAAATAGCACCCCGCGTAATCGATACGCCGACAAAGCTCCTGACTGTCAGCGGTGGTGTTACACCCTGATAGCTCCAGATCTGCTTTCCATCGACTGCACTCAGACCGTAAAGCCTGCTGTCACCAGTACGCACCACCACGATTCCATTGTCTGTCTGCGGCGGGCTCAGGATTTCACTTGGCACCTGGGATTGCCACAGGGCATTGCCTGCTTCGTCGAATGCCAGTACCTCGCCCTTATAGGTTCCAAGCAGAATCATTCCTCCGCCTGTACCAACCCCTCCGGAAAGCTGGGATTTGGTATCCACACGCCAGATTTCACGTCCTGTCGCCGGATCGAGCTTGATTAGCCGACCATCTTCATCGGCAGCGTATAACGCGCCATTATCGTAAACCGGCAGAAAAACTGCGGTTTTGCTCTCTGACAGTTTTACCTGCCATAGCAGCTTGATCGGAGCCAGCGTTTGCAGCTCGGTAAGTTCGGCTTCATCGATTTCGACTTCATCCTCGTCACCGCTGAAAAGATCGGTAAAATGCGCACCTGTTATATCACTTAGATTTGCACAACCGCCCAGCAGGATCACCAAGGCAAGTATACAGACACGCAGTATCCGGAAACTGCGATAAAAAGTGCAATCAGGAGCCGATAACCAAATGCTGCCGATCACTGCCGTTGTTCCCTCAATACATCCAGTTTCATCTGTACGACATCCCGGTAAGCACCCTGTGCATTCAGGCTGTCCAGTGCCTTCTGGTAAGCTGCCCTTGCTTCATCCGTTTTCCCTGCGGCGGCCAGTGCATCTCCCCGTAAATCTGCGTAAAGCCCGGTAAAAGATGCAGCATGCTGTGCATCCAGTAATTTCAGTGCCTGGTCGTACTTGCTCTCATCCACCAGCACACTTGCCAGCCGCAAGCGGGCCATGTCCTTTATTTCAGGCTCTTCAGCATGGTCGAGCGCCCATTGCAGCATGTCTCTGGCAACCTGATCATTGCCTGCCTGACCTGCAGCACGGGCGGCTATCAGTGCCGCGCGCGAAGCATAGCCGCTGCCGGGAAAACCTTCGGTCAGCAAGTGTGCCGCATCGGTTATTTTGACGAGCTCACTCCCTTTTTCAACCTGTTGCTGGAGAACGGCATATAAATCAGCTGCCTGCTGCGCCTGTTCAGCCTTGTAATGATTCCACAACCGGTTACCGGCCACCGTTGCCGCAAAAACGGCAATGGCAAACAGCATAGTAGTACCGTTGGCAGCCCACCAGGACTTCAACCCTTCTATCTTTTCCTGTTCTTCAAAGTTGTACGCTGACATGGTTCTGATTTTCCACCTTGGTTAAATATTTCCCAGAAGTGCAGCGGCTCCGGCCAGATCGACCCTGATCTGCTCCGCTGCCTCACGTAATGGTTTGATGCTGATTTGCCCGGCTACGACCTCATCTTCTCCGATGATGGCGGCAAAACGTGCACCGCTGGCATCGGCTTTTTTCATCTGAGCCTTGAAATTTCCACCTCCGCTATGCAGCACCACTTTAAGACCATCATCCCGCAATGATTCTGCCACCTTCCATGAAAACTCGGCTGCAGCCTCTCCCTGATGCACCACATATATATCAGGAATGGCATGCGCGCCAACGGCACCATTTTCACCCATCAGTGCCAGTATTCGCTCGATACCCATGGCAAAACCGCATGCTGGTGCCGGTTTTCCGCCAATCTGCGCGATCAGCCCGTCATAACGCCCGCCTGCACAAATGGTCCCCTGCGCGCCCAGCTTGTCAGTCACCCATTCGAATACCGTGCGGTTATAGTAATCCAGCCCTCTGACCAGCCGGTTATTGATTTCGAAACTGATACCCTGGTTGCGCAAAATCCGTTGCAATGCCTCGAAATGGGCGAGTGAATCTTCATCCAGATCATCGAACAGGCGAGGGGCACCAGCCAGTATTTCACGCATGGCCGGATTCTTGCTGTCGAGAATACGCAGCGGATTGGTTTTTAACCGCCGGCGTGCATCCTCATCGAGATCATCACAGAATTTTTCCAGATAACTGATCAGACGGGCACGATAAACCGAACGTGATTCGGTACTGCCAAGTGTACTGATTTCGAGACGGATATCTGAAATACCCAGTAAACGCCACAACCGCGCGCACATGACGATGAGTTCCGCATCGATATCCGGACCGGCAAATCCAAGTGCTTCCACACCCACCTGGTGAAACTGGCGATAACGGCCCTTTTGCGGGCGTTCGTGCCGGAACATCGGCCCGCTGTAATACAGGCGCTGGGGACCCGCATACAGCAGATTGTGCTCGATTACCGCACGCACGCAGGAAGCTGTGCCTTCCGGGCGCAATGTCAGATTTTCCCCGTTGAGATGATCGACAAATGTATACATCTCTTTTTCGACGATATCGGTCACCTCTCCGATCGAACGGACGAACAGATCAGTCTGTTCGACGATGGGGGTACGCAGATTACGATAGCCGTAGGCAGCCAACCATGTGCGAATCGTATCTTCAAAAAACGCCCACAAACCGCTTTCGTCAGGCAGGATGTCGTTCATCCCGCGAACTGCCCTGATTGGTTCAGGCATTGGCTGCTTTTTTTCGGTATTTGGTACGTACGTATTCATCGACGATCATACGGAATTCGCCTGCGATGTTATCGCCTTTCAGGGTAACGGTCTTCTGACCATCCACAAAAACCGGGGCAACCGGAGTTTCTCCCGATCCGGGTAAACTGATGCCGATATCAGCATGCTTGCTTTCACCCGGCCCGTTGACCACACATCCCATGACTGCCAGTGACATATTCTCGACACCTTCGTATTGTTCACGCCAGATGACCATCTGTTCACGCACATAGATTTGAATGCTTTCTGCAAGCTCCTGGAAATAAGTGCTGGTTGTCCGCCCGCAGCCCGGACAGGCTGCCACCAGCGGAACAAACGCACGCAATCCCATCGTCTGCAGGATTTCCTGTGCCACGATGACTTCACGAGCACGATCTCCACCCGGCTCCGGTGTCAAGGAAACACGGATCGTGTCGCCGATCCCTTTGAACAGCAGTACCGCCAGCGCCGCTGTCGAGGCGACGATCCCTTTTGATCCCATACCGGCTTCGGTCAATCCCAGATGCAGTGCATAGTCACATTGCTCGGCCAGCGCACCATAGACGGCAATCAAATCCTGCACACCACTGACTTTGCACGACAACACGATATGATCGCGGGCCAGACCCAGCTCTTCAGCTCTGGCTGCACTTTCCAGCGCGGAAGTGATAAGTGCCTTGTGCATGACCTGCGAAGCACCCAGCGGATCAGACGAACGTGCATTCTCATCCATGATTCGTGCCAGCATCTCAGGATCGAGACTGCCCCAGTTGACCCCGATGCGAACCGGTTTATCATATTTGCAGGCTGTCTCTATCAACAGGGAAAACTGTTCATCACGCTTACGGCCATGGCCGACATTACCCGGATTGATACGATATTTGGCCAGCGCTCTGGCACATTCGGGATACGCGGTCAGCAGCTTGTGTCCATTGAAATGGAAATCGCCGACGAGCGGAACATGACAACCCATATCATCCAGTCGAGCACGGATCCCGGCAACGGCACGCGCAGCTTCCATGGAATTGACGGTGATTCTGACGAGTTCTGAACCTGCAAGCGCAAGCTGGGCGACCTGCTGGGTGGTTGACACCTCGTCAGCAGTATCGGTATTGGTCATTGACTGCACAACGATCGGCGCACCACCACCGATCATCACCGAACCTACTTTGACACCCACGCACTTCCGGCGTGAGGCAGGTACGTTATTAGAAGACATGGTTAAAACCCGATTCTCAGAAATTCGTACAAGATTATTCAAGTGAAAAGCGTGCGACATCATCGTTGCCGCGTGTATAAGGTGCAAGATCAACCTTGCGCCCGTTATAGGTAAGACTGACCCCGGCTGCATTGCCGATGACCAGATATAAAGGCGGCTTACCTTCTATCGTCTGCTCGGTTCCGCGTGAATGGGTTTTTTCGAGAATGACCCGGCCGCCACTATCCTTGATTTTGACCCATGAATCACGGGAAAAAGAAAAATGCAGTGATTTTTTACCATCGTCTGAAGCCTTGGGTACCTCTACAGCCGGTACAGAGGGTGCGGGCAGTTCAGGCAATGTCGTCGCAACTGATGGCACACTGGCACCAGCGGGTGCAGGTGTGACCAATGGCAACCCCGAAGAAGAGGAAGACAATGGCAGTGCCAGATCTATTGCTACCTGATCATTGCCGTCAGCTGAGATCGATGACATCACCTGATCTGTATCCCCTGCCGAGAAGGAAGCCAACTGTTCCGGTACTTCTTCACGATAAATTCCATAAGCCGCAAGTGCTGCCAGTATCACCACGATATACAGCCACCCGCCGCGACTGCTGCGACCTGATCGGTAAACAGGCTCGATCGCCTTGAAACGTTGCGCATTTCTTTTACTGGCAAAGACAGTATCCACCGGCCTTGCCTGAGGCACCGCTTCCATTAACAGCGGCACATCGTCGAGCTGCAGCAGATTGGCATAATTGCGTATATAGCCGCGTAAGAATACGGCGGCTGGCAGCCTGGAAAAATCCTGTGCCTCGATCGCCTCCACTTGCTGTTCAGACAGACGAAGACGGTGTGCCACCTCGCCTACATTCATACCACGTCTGATCCTCGCATCACGCAATATCTGCCCGAAACCGGAAGCGGCCGTACCACCTGTTGTTGCCGCTTCAGCCGGATCACCAGCCTGAGCAGGCGAATATGGCATCGTACCTACAGGTTCCGCCTGAAGAGATACAGCCTGATCTGAGGTTTCAACCGGCTCTGCATCACGGATGAGATCTGATTTCTGATCACGAGCCAATCCGTCTCTTTCATCTAATTCATTATCTTTCATGATTCAACCTGCCTGCACGCGATTCCCGGGCTTCCCGGGAATCAGGAAAACGTTTCTGTAGCTGAAAAGCATAATTGGTTTCTGCATTGACATCTCCGTTTGCTCGTGCAATGCGAACAGCCAGCCACAAACTGCCTGGAGCGGGAGGATATGTCTGTAAATACCGGTTGATTGCAGCCCAGGCTTTTTTCACTTCACCACGACTGAAATCCAGTTCTACCAGACCAAGCTGGGCCAAAGGATAACCCGGGCGGATAACCAGAGCCTCCTGAAAGTAGCTTTGTGCCCGCTCGAAGTCATTCTGCTTCAGAACGCACAATCCTGCGTTGGTATAGGTTCTTTCTGGTGTTTCATACAAGGGATCACGCACAGCCGCCATGAAATGACCGATGGCCTGTTCTATCCCGTCAGGTTTTCGCTGACATAAGAACCAGCCGAAATTATTGCGTATATCAGGATCGTTTGGAGTGATTCCAAGTCCGCGCTCAAAGTTCCATTCCGCGCGATCATCCTCCTGCAGATCCATATAAACCAGCCCCAGCATGTTATAAGCCGGAGCATAGTCGGTTTTTTTCTGCAGTGCGATTTCAGCTTCTTCTATCGCTACCCGATACTGGCCACGGTGATAGTACTGGCCCGCAAGTTCAGTGTGAATTTTGGCACTTTGCAATGCGCGCTGCTTCAGTTCCTCGGGAGTCGGCTTTTCCTGAACCGGTGCATGTCCGCAACCCGCCAGCCATACCAGAAATCCGAGAACTCCCGTTCTAATCAGCCTGTTCATTTTGCCTGCATGCTTACCCAACACTGGATTTATATATCTCCGATTATCTGGCAACTGCCGGCTGACCAGTTCCACACCCGCTCGTCCGGCGTGTCTTGTCACGCACCTGCCCTGCCAGTTGACCGCAGGCAGCGGCGATATCATCCCCGCGCGTTTTACGTACTGTCGTAACGATACCTGCTTGCATCAGTACATCCCGGAAATTACCGATGGCTTCTGCACCCGATCGCTCATAACCGGAACCGGAAAAGGCGTTAAACGGGATCAGATTGAGTTTGCATGGAACGTTCCTGACGAGTTGAACCAGTTCTCGTGCCAGCGCCACACTGTCATTCACGCCTTTCAGCATAACATATTCAAACGTAATAAAATCTCTCGGAGCAGCTGGCAGGTAACGCTCACAGGCGGCCAGTAAATCCCTGATCGGATACTTTTTATTGATGGGCACCAGCTGGTCACGCAAGGCATCATTCGGCGCGTGCAGTGAAACCGCGAGCGCCACCGGGCAGCGCTCACGCAAGCGATCCAGAGCGGGGACCAGTCCAGATGTACTTACCGTTACCCGGCGGCGTGACAAACCATACGCATCATCGCTCAGCATCAGATCCAGTGCCGTTACCAGGTTTTCAAAATTGGCCAGCGGCTCACCCATCCCCATCATGACGACATTGGTAACCGGCCGCCTCGTTTCCGGCTTGTCTGTCTGCACTCGTGTGGTATCCACGGGAAACGGGTCATGACTACCTGCTTCGAGCAGCCGATTGGCCCACCACAATTGACCGATGATTTCTGCGACGCTCAGATTGCGGTTGAAACCCTGTCGACCGGTGGAACAAAAGCTGCATGCCAACGCACAGCCTACCTGACTGGAAACACAAAGCGTGCCCCGGCTGGGCTCGGGAATGAAAACCATTTCCACTGCATTTCCCGCCCCTGTCGATAACAGCCACTTGCGGGTCCCATCCCCTGCAGTGTAGTCACTGACGATTTCAGGCAACTGGACAACGGCACATTCCATCAGCTTATGACGGAACCCTTTTGCCAAATCGCTCATTTCCATGAATTCCGTCTTGCCGGACTGGTGTACCCAGCGCAACAACTGCCTTGCCCGATAAGGCTTCTCGCCCATTTCTCCGCAGAAACGGACCAGCTCTGTCTTATTGAAATCAAGCAGGTTGATCATTGCGCCCGGTTTTCCAAATCAGCAAGGGTGTACATTATCAGCGTGAATGTATTTCCAGAGACGGGAAGAAACAGGCGATTTCAACGGCAGCCGTTTCAGGTGCATCCGAGCCATGTACTGCATTGGCATCGATACTTTCTGCAAAATCCGCGCGAATCGTACCTTTTTCTGCTTTCCTGGGATCTGTGGCACCCATCAGTTCACGATTTTTGGCAATTGCGTTTTCACCTTCCAGCACCTGGATCATCACTGGCCCGGAAATCATGAATTCGACCAGATCCTTGAAGAAAGGTCTTTCCCTGTGAATCACATAAAAATTCTCTGCCTCGACTCTCGACAAGTGCGCCATACGAGCAGCAACGACTTTCAGGCCAGCCGCTTCAAATCGTGCATAGATTTGTCCAATGACGTTCTTTGCTACCGCATCGGGCTTGATAATGGACAAAGTCCTTTCAACTGCCATCAAATACCTCATAAAAATAGTTCATCACGAGCTGGTATTCTAACAAAATCTAACAAAAACCCTTGTATGATTTACCAAATCAGCAGTTGGAGAAGAGTGCGCAGGCACAACCTGCTACGACAAGGCTATATTGATATCGCTCTGATCAGATTGCCAGAGCAAGATGAGAGAAAGTTGCGATATCCCGGAATACCGGGTGATTTCAGAGAGGATGACGCATTATAAAAAATCAGGCCGGATTCAATCCAGCCTGATTTTCTGCCACCGTAGTTTCAGATGTTACTTATTCTACGACGTTAAGGGTACCTGGCAGGTGGATGTTTTTAGGATGAAGCTGGCACCAGATCGTGAAAGCACCTGCTTTATCAGCGGTAAAGCTGATAGTTTTGGTTTCGCCTGCTTTAATGACTTCCTGAACACCAAACGCATCAATTGAAAATCCTTCGCTGATGGGTGATTTGTTTTCAACAACGACTTTCACTGCATCGCCTTTCTTGACGACCAGTGTCTCCGGCTCATTCAACACATTGAAAGCACGGATATTTTTTACGGTCACACCTTCCACGTTGAGTTCAGGAATAGTGGTATCGTAGGCATTGATAACCACATTGAAGTTGTGTTCAGCCTGTGCAGCACCCGCCAGCAACAGTGATCCCACAGCAAAACCTGCAAGCATTGCTTTTGTTGTTTTCATGATTACCTTCCTCTACTAGAATTTATATTTTATTCAGCGAAACATCGTTCATCGCTCGCCGGCCCCAATCTGCAGCTTCCTGCAAATCAGCCAATGGACAAACCCTCTGCCGGGATATTCATACAACGATCCCGCCTGCAGAGAAATCTATCTGTCATGTTATTAGAATCAGACCAGCTACCAAAGAACCCGTAACCACCGAGTCCCGGCGGGAGAGTCTAGACAAGCTAATGATAAATGTCAATCCAGACACTAAATTAATGATAATCATTGCCGATTTCTCCGGCAGAAAGACAGGTGCAGACGACGCCTTGAAATCACCAGATTTTTTAGAAAGTATCCGCCCGGACCCCCTCAACGGATTAGGGTAAAATGCTGCTGATTTTTTGATACCTGCTTACCTGCGCCCCATCACATTCCGGAGCCCCACCCATGAAAATCCAGGATTTCATCCAGAACCGCAGCAAAGAAAATTTTGCCCTGCATGACAAGTATCTGAACAGCCAGATGGTCAAAGTCCTCAAAACCATCGATTTTGATCGTCATTATGTCCGGGCAGAAGGCGCATATCTGTTCGACGAGCAGGATAACCGCTATCTGGATTTGCTGAGTGGCTTCGGTGTCTTTGCACTGGGGCGCAATCACGCGGAAATCGTCGAAGCACTCAAAAGCACTCTGGAGGCAGATTTACCCAATCTCGTCCAGCTCGACGTATCATTACTCGCAGGACTGCTGGCGGAGAGGCTGGTTAAACTGACCCCGGACGGATTAAAACGTGTCTTTTTCGCCAACTCGGGTACTGAAACAGTCGAGGCGGCGATCAAATTCAGCCGTTACGCAACCGGAAAATCCAAAATCATTTTCTGCCACGGCTGTTATCACGGGCTGAGCCTTGGCTCTCTCTCTGCCACGGGAGATGATCATTACAAAAAGGGATTCGGCCCGATGGTGCCGGATTTTATCGAAATCCCGTTCAATGATCTCGAAGCACTGGAACAGGTGCTTGCGCAGGGAGATGTCGCCGCCTTCATTACTGAGCCGATTCAAGGACACGGTGTCTGGATACCGGACGATAACTATCTGCCGGAAGCAGCCAGACTCACCCGCAAATACGGCGCACTGTTCATCACGGATGAAATACAAACCGGACTGGGACGGACCGGCAAGTGGTGGGCGGTCGAACACTGGTCTGTCGAACCCGATATCCTGTGCATGTCCAAGACGCTTTCCGGCGGATTCATCCCTGTGGGTGCGCTGGTCTGCAAGGAATGGATCTTCGATCGTGTTTTCAACCGCATGGATCGCGCTGTCGTTCACGGCAGTACATTTGGTAAAAACAACCTGGCAATGGCCGCCGGTCTGGCTACACTGGAAGTACTGGAATCAGGAAATCTCATCGAACATTCCGCCCGTACCGGAGCAGCCATCATGGATGCGCTGACTCCACTGACGGAAAAATACGAATGCTTCAAGGAAGTACGAGGCAAAGGCATGATGATCGCGCTGGAATTTACCGAACCGAAAAGCCCTATGCTGAAGCTGTCGTGGAAAATGCTCGAATCTGCCAACAAGGGACTGTTCTCACAGTTGATAACCGTCCCGTTATTCAGACAGCACCGGGTTCTGTCTCAGGTAGCCGGCCACGGCATGAATATCGTCAAATTCATTCCACCACTCATCCTGACAGAATCCGATGTTCAATGGATCGTTACTGCGGTCAGTGATGTCGTGGCCAATGCACACCGCGGACCTTCAGCGGTATGGGATTTTGGCAAAACGCTGGCATTCAGCGCACTGCGCGCCAAACTACACGCCTGAGAACCCGTTCAAAATCCCGATCAGGGGGGTAGTACAAGGCAAAATTGAATGAGAAAACGGAGCATACCCGAAGTATGTAAGTATTTTGAGTTCGATTTAAACGCTGCAATGCGCCCTTCAGTGGGATCTTGAACAGGTTCTGAGCAAATTCAACCGTTCCACAAGCAATTACCTTTGCTTTCGGCGTTGATGCGTTCCACCAGCCGGCTATGCAACTCGAGTTCTGCCTGCGTGGCAGGCTGAACGATCAGCGCAAGATTCTCCACCTTGCCGACAGCCGGATTATCGGCTTGTCGCGATGCTGGCGCATCCATTTCCATCAGCAGGCTTTCCTGACCGCGTGTCATTGCCAGGTAAACTTCGGCCAGCAACTCTGCATCGAGCAGAGCGCCATGCAGTGTTCTGTGGGAATTATCGATCTGATAACGCTCACATAACGCATCCAGATTGTTTCTCTTGCCCGGGTGCAGCTCTTTTGCCAGGACCAGTGTATCGATGATCTGCAGACAATGATTCTGCATCGATTCAAATCTGATCAGGTCGAGTTCACGGTTGATGAACCCCACATCGAAAGGCGCGTTATGAATGAAAATCTCGGCATCTGCTATGAACTCCAGAAACTCGCTGCAAACATCCTGGAATACGGGTTTATCCCGCAAAAATTCACGAGTCAGTCCATGTACCCGCAGTGCACCTTCATCACTCTCCCGCCCGGGATTGAGATAGCGGTGAAAGTGGCGATCGGTCAAACGCCGGTTACACACTTCCACTGCTGCTATCTCGACGATACGATGCCCCAGTGCAGGATCCAGACCCGTCGTCTCAGTATCAAGAAATACATACCGCATGATTTGCCCGATCAATCCGCTTTTTCAGACAGTACTGATACCACCCCACGGTTGGCAAGCATATCGGCTCGCTCGTTGCCATCATGGCCGTTGTGCCCCCGGACCCAGAACCATTCAACCTGGTAACGCCGGGACAACTGATCCAGCTCCTTCCACAATGCTTCATTCTTCACCGGTTTTTTATCCGCTGTCAGCCATCCGCGTTTTTTCCACGAATGAACCCACTCACTGATACCCTTCTGCACATATTGCGAATCGGTATGCAGTTGAACTCGCAAAGATTGCCCGGTATCGGGCAGTGATTCCAGCGTCTGCAAGGCACGAATGGCAGCCAGCAGCTCCATCCGGTTATTCGTCGTCACAGGTTCTCCGCCGAAAAACTCCCGTACTTCACCGTCGAACTTCAGACAAACTCCCCAGCCCCCTATTCCCGGATTACCCTTACAGGCACCATCCGTAAAAATCTCCACCAGCTTTACCCCCTCTTCCAATTGCATTACACGTCCCTGTTGTTCACGGAGTATTGCACCCCGTATTTCCTGTTTTCAATCAGCCCGCCACCGGCCTTCTCGCGCCATGGTACCGTGGATACTTCTAAATTATTCATCCGATGCCCTCGTTCGATCTGCGGAACCACTACCGTACCCCTTTTTGCAGGCGAATCCTCCCAGCGGGGCGTGATGACGTGCAAACCACATTCATGCTTGACTGCCTGTAAAAAATAAACTCCCCCGGCAATCGGCCACCAGCGATCTCCGGCCGCCTCCATGAAACGCAGACGGGAAAGCCACTTTTCCCGGGTACATGGCGGCACATAGCAGCCAAACTGTCCCGCAACGATTTCAAAATTATGCAGCTCCAGCCAATCCTGCATGCGTGGCAGAGCAATGAAACGACCGCACCATGGAAAATCCGTTTTCGATTTTGCCATGCGCTGACGCATTCCCCAGAGACTGAACGGGTTGAATCCGCTGATGATGACTTTGCCCTCCGGAATCAGCACCCGGTGTGCTTCCCGGAGCATCTGGTGAGGATTCGAATTGAACTCGAGTGTGTGCGGCAACAGAACGAGATCGATGCTGCTGCTTTTGATAGGCAGAAAATGAGGATGTGCGTAAACCGAAGCACCGTCCCGTACGCCGAGTGCGAACTTGAAGGGCATCCGGTTGTTGCGCAGAAAATCAAACCCGGAAAAACCGATCTGGGTCGCGTTATAACCAAAAATATCCGTCACGACACGGTCGAAATAACGCTGCTCCTGTTCAAGAACATACTGTCCCAGCGATGTTTCTAACCACTGTTGCATACTTTGCTGCAATACAGAATCGAACATATTATCAGGATGATTGGTTATGATGATGACCCGTCTGCTATCTGCTACAAGGAGGCAAAATGATCAACGTTTTTCCTGTCCGGGCGTTTAGGGACAATTATATCTGGATCGTTCACAATCAACAGTTCGCTCTCATCATAGACCCGGGCGATGCGACACCGGTTCTCACCTGGCTGAGACAACAAAAATTACAACCCATTGCAATCCTCTGCACCCATCACCATCATGATCACACGGGTGGTATTTCCCTGCTGGTACAAAAATTCGAAATACCCGTTTATGGCCCTGCCAGTGAGAAGATACCGGGGATGACCCACCCGCTTGCGGAAGGGGACACCCTCGTGTTCCCGGAGCTATCGCTGGAACTTAGCATTCTGGACGTCCCCGGACATACCGCAGGCCACATTGCCTGTCATGGCCAGAACCGGCTGTTCTGCGGGGATACGCTGTTTGCCTGCGGTTGCGGAAGAATCTTTGAAGGCAATGCACAACAGATGTTTGATTCTTTACAGAAACTGGCCGACCTGCCTGACGAAACTCAAGTTTATTGCGCCCATGAATACACGCTGGACAATATCCGCTTCGCCAGGGCGATCGACCCTGATAATCCCGAGCTGATTGAACTGGAAAGTAACGTGGAAGAAAAGCGGGAGCAGAATATGCCCACACTCCCCTCCAGTCTGGCTGCAGAAAAAGCCACCAACCCGTTTCTGCGTTGCAATCAGCCGGCCATCATCCAGAGTGCCAGCCGGTATGCCGGGCGGCAGCTCACTGATCCGGTCAGTGTATTTGCTGCGATCCGTGACTGGAAAAACAATTTCCGGGGAAACACCGACTTACCGATGTGATCCGGTAATCTGCCTGTTCGTCAGCATCAGACCCGGCAACCATCGGCATCGCACCCCGGCTGTGTATCGGACTCATTGCCAGCTGAATCTGTCGAACCGGCAGCCAGCTCTTCATCAGACACTTCTTCAGCCAGCAGCGTCCCGATCGACACACCCAACAACAAATCACTGACATGGCCAAATTTGTGCAAACGCAGATGACCCGTCTTATCCACCAGAATGGTGGTCGGTGTCCCCTGCATGTGGTAAGTCATCATCGTGTGCGGAATCGAATGCTGCTCATTCGGTTTGTCTATCCCGATCGGAAAACGCAGCCTGTACTCATAGGCAAAAACTTCCAGCGCATCGCGCCCCATGACCTCATGATGCTCGAAAACCGTATGCAGGCCGATCACCGCCACACGATCAGGGTCGAATTCATCAAAAATCCGCTGTGTCTGAGGAATACCCTGCTGAACACATCCCGGACACAGCATTTGAAAGGCATGCATCAATACTACCTTGCCGCGCAAGGAAGCCAGCGTAACCGGTTGCGGTGTATTCAGCCAATCCGAGGTAATCAGCTCCGGCGCCTTGATTTTTTCAACGGTTGTACTTTTTTTCATAATTTCAACAGTGAGATACGTGACTGAAAACAGGAACATTTTTGCTGGCGCGATGATAACACGCACAGCCGGCCGCACTGAAGCAATCGGAGCAGGAAGCGAGCTCCGGTTTTTGCGGATGGATTTCCGCGAGCCTGCGGATACGGGCTGCCTGTCGTTTACTTGATCCGGACAGGTATCACAGTTACCAGTGACAGGGGCGTTATGCCATACTGAAGCTCTTCAAAGTCAGGAAATTTTATATATCGTTAATTTATTTCACGGGGCCAAGCAATGAAGCAATCCATCTTTTTTCTTACTGCGCTGATACTGTTCCATGCTTCAAGTAACGCAGGCACGCTTGTCAATGGTACCTGGTCACCAATGGGATGCGGTGAACGGCCTGTAGCACCAGTTGTCAGCGCTGCCAGCGTCGAGGACTATAACCGCAGTGCCGAAGCAATCAATGAATGGCAGAAACGCGCCCAGCAATATAATTCCTGCCTGGTTGACGAAGCGAATGCAGACAATGCACTGATCGCCAGAACGGCGAATGATCAGCAGGCGAAATTCCGGGAAGAGATTGACCGGATCAATGCAGAAACCGACAAAGCGAGGGCCGAACTGGATAGTAAAAGGTAATTCTTGATACGGTAAATGATGGGCAGTGTGGCCCCTTCACAATGAACTCAATGCTGCAGGTCTGTCTGCAAAATCAGTGCCTCAAAGAGGTGCAGCAAAATCATACGCTCGCTTGTTTTTCGATGTACCTGGCTGAATACCGTCTTAATTGGTTACTGCCGCCTGAGCGGGCTACTGATTTGCGCACTGTGGAGACTTTTAAGCCATGCGGTGGAGGATCGAAAAGTGTATATGGGCACTCGTTTCACGCAGAGATACCCTTCCAGAACGTACTCAACTTATTTTTTGATGTCTGATAAACAGGACAAAATCCACCATTCATATCAATAGCTAGCCAGTCCGCGTTCGCGCCCCCAGACGACTGCAGCACTCCGACGGTGTACGCCGATCTTGTCGTACACCGCCGCAACGTGGTTGCGCACCGTATTGCGTGACAATTGCAGTATCGTCGCAATGTCGGCATCGCTTTTGCCCTGGCAGATCAGGCTCAGCACTTCCTTTTCACGCGCTGTCAGAATCGAAAGCTCCAGCTTTGAGTCAGTTGCTCCGGAATGGCGCAATTGGGCAAGTTTTTCCATCACAGTTTGACTGAACCAGGATGTATCTTGCATAACTGCATCAATGGCAGCAATCAATTCTATTTCAGTACGCTTGCGATCCGTGATGTCTTCAAATACGCACAGCACACATGCATCATCGTTAATAGTGACAGGCTCTGCCGAAATCAGCGTATCCAGCATGATACCGTCCGCTCCGCGCAGTGGCACTTCGTAGTTGCGGATACCACCCCCCTCATGCAGTTCGTCGCGTATACCCGCCAGTATCCCGGCATCTTCCCACAGGCCAATTTCAACCACGGTCTTACCCTGAATTTCCTCGTTCCTGTACCCCGTAACCGATTCAAAAGCAGCATTGACCGCTATCACGCGCCATACTGGCTCGACGCAAACCATCATCGGGATCGGAGCCAGGTCGAATGCCTTGGAAAAACCCTCTTCGCTGCGTTTCAGAGACTCCTCGGCCTGCTTACATGCATCCAGATCGATAAAGGTAAACATCATGCATGCTTCATTGGCGACTTCGATCGGTTGACCAGCCACAATCACGAATTTGTCGATTCCCCCTTGCACACGCAATATCGCCTCCTGTTGCGCAATGGGTTCACCCTGCTGAAGTGATTGGATCGCCTGTTCGCGATATTCAGCTTCACGCAAAACATCCAATTCGTACAACGATTTATCAATGACCTGATCACTGCTGTAACCCGTCATTCTCAGGAAACCACGGTTCACTTTGATGTATCGGGTATCCGACAACCGGCAAACCACCGCAGGTGCAGGATTGACCGCAAAAGCGCGTTCAAAACGCCCTTCAGCATTGACTTGTTCGGTCTCATCCCTGATCACGATGGCCACAGCCTCGATTTCATCATGCGCTCCTGTGAACAGCACGCTGCGCATGACAAGCACACGACGGAAATCAGAGTTTTTCCGGCGTAGCGTCAGTTCCACCCTGACATCATCGAATTCCTCGCCTGAGACGGCACGCGCCACCGGATATTGTCTGGCAGCAAGTTTATGGTGATTCAGGTACATCAGCACAAAGCGCTTATGGTACTGGGCAGCAGTTACTCCAAGTTCTGCAAGCTGCTCACAACCATGCATGGCAAGTGCAGCCTTGTTAGCCCAGGTAATCTTGCCACTCGGATCAATCAGGAGAACTCCCTCAACCAGATGTGAGATGAGTTGCTGAAGCTGTTCCCGACCGGTATCCGGCTTGTTCTGTTTTGTATCCATACGCCCCCTGCAAGGCAAATCTCTACCAGAACCCGAGGTTTCCATACTCAATCACAAAATGATAAGAGAAATGATAATGGTATAGAAATACTACATTATTCAGTAAATTTGAATCTTACTTGTCTGCATAGTGCCATGATCTAATGAAGGCGGCCAGTCAATGAAGTAGTAGCGTACTACCGCACGCCTGGCTATCCCATGCAGGTGTTCAGTAGTCACATGCAGCAAAAGTACGATAAGCAGGTATGTCTGATCGATAAACATAGCTGACTTGTGCATGAGCTGAAAAACTGCTGGCCAGCTCTAATTTTTGATAGAACAGGACAAGGAGAACTATCATGAAAATCAAAACTTTACTTTCAATCATTACTGCAATGGCCTTGTTGATACTTGGTACTGAAGTAGCAACCGCACAATCTACGGGGGTGCCTACTATTGACAGCGGATCTCCGGAAAGCAATCAGCCGTTGAATGATACGATGATTACTACCAAGGTCAAAGCAGAGCTGGCCATCGCCGAAGGGATCAAAAGTGGTGATATATCAGTCGAGACAGTTAATGGCGTAGTTATACTCACTGGTACACAACCAAACGAAATGCTGATCAAGAAAGCCGAGGAAGTTGCCAAGAGCGTCAAAGATGTCAAGCAGGTAGATATCTCCGGCCTGACAGTGAATACCACCACAGCCGATTAATCAGACTGGCAGCAGTTGTTTATTTTTAACCTGAATAAAAAGGAGTCAAAAATGAACGAAGACAGAATCAAGGGTCAGTGGAAGCAATTGGCAGGAAAAATCAAGGAGCGCTACGGCATTGCTCATGATGAAGCCAGGAAACAGGTCAAAAAGTTTCACGACTCGCTGTAAGGCTAATGCTATTGGCAAGCACGAAATACATCAATACCGGTGTATTTCGTGCAATATGCTGTTTTTGTGTACCTGGCACAAACCATAACCCAGGTAATGTTGTAATCGTGATGGAAACCAGAGAAACATAATGCTGCATTACGCCATCATTTTTGATCACCACGCATATCCAGAATTTTTCGGTTTTATTTGAGGCTCCCAGTCTGGCAATGAATCAGACCGAATTCTCAATCAAGACCAGGAGCAAACAAATGCTCAAATGGGCCATCATCTTCGCGATCATTTCATTCATTTCGGGTATATTTGGTTTCAGAAGTACCAGTGCCGGCACGGCATCAATCGCAAAATTTCTATTTTTCCTGTTCACGCTTATCACGCTTGTGTTGCTTGTTCTCGGGCTTCTCGGCATTGGGGTGGTAGCTTGACACAGAAAATATAAAATGCCAGGTGACTATCATTGAAAAGTGCGATATTTTTCTAAATGTATGTTGCATAAACTACCTGACTCAAACCATACACTTTTATAAAGGAGAAATATCATGATGATATCTCGTGTAATTGCAATCGTGGTCATCGCCAGCGCTTCCATGGTAATGGTTTCCAGCTGTTCAGTCGCACGGCACCAGGAGTCCGTGGGTGAATATGTAGATGGCTCGATTATCACGACAGAGGTTAAAGCCAAGTTGGCGAATGATCCCGGCACTTCAGCAGCCAATATCAACGTCAAAACCATAGAAGGTGGTGAAGTGCAACTGTCCGGATTTACCAAATCACAAGCAGAAAAAAACCGTGCAGGCGAGCTGGCACGTACTGTCAAGGGTGTCACCAGAGTACATAACAACCTGGTAGTGAAGCCTTGACGAGTGCCAGCGCTTGACAAAATCGCGGAGTAGTAGCTCCGCACAACATGGTCATTGCTGTTTTGCTGTGTAGCGTGCTCGCGGCGTTACTGCTGGCAAAGGGCCGGTTCATGGATTTTTCGCTTGCAGCGCTTATGATGATCTTGGCTTCTTGCCCGATATTTTGGTCTTTAGGGAATCTCTGAAAAACGTCGACGAGGCAGTCAGTTCAAGGCAAAAATCTGCGAAGAAGCGGAGTTTATACGTAATAAATGAGCATTTTAAGCCGATTTTTAACGCAGAAATGGCAACGCAGGTAGTTTTTCAGAGGTTCCTTAGGGCTACGAACCAGAACCGGGATGACTGCTATGTTGTAGACAAGTACGGGTTTCCCAAACCAGCAAGATTACATTGAAACTACTATCCGACCATATATAATGAGAATCATTATCGAATCTTTGTACAGATTCTCTGATGGATACTCTGGATACCCGTGATGCTTGGAGTATAGCCTTTCGTCATATCGATGGGTTTACTTTGATGATCAATGAAATACTTGCTGGAGCCTGCTTTGAGCGTTAATCCCATCCATTCTGACTCGATTACCGAGCTGTATCAGGACCATCACGGCTGGCTCCATGGTTGGTTACGCAAAAAACTCGGGTGTTCTCATCAGGCGGCTGATCTCGCGCACGATACCTTTATGCGCCTGCTCACACGGGAAGAGCCAATTCTCATTCAGGAACCACGCGCTTTTCTGACTACGGTCGCACAACGGGTTCTGGCGAATCACTGGCGACGTAAGCAGATCGAGCAAGCCTATTTTGAGATGCTTGTACAGCATCCCGAGGCTTCAGTTCTTTCAGCCGAAGAATGCGCCATTCTGCTGGAAACACTCCTGGAAATCGATCATCTGCTGAATCGTTTACCACTACCGGTCAAACGTGCTTTTTTATATGCTCAGTTGGATGGCATGAGTCATGCCGAGATTGCGGCTGAATTGAATATTTCGATTACGACCGTTAAACGCTATCTGATCAAAGCCGGTGCACAATGCTACTTTGCACTGGTAATCGATTGAATGCATCTCGATAACGAGGCTGATCACCATTCTGAAAACAAGGCAGAGGCTCCCGGTATTCAGCCAGCCGTCACTCGGAATGTAGCTGATATTTCACCGCAGATTGCCCAGTGCGCAGTGGAATGGTTAGTCGAACTACAAGCGACTGATCACGACGAAGCCACCCATGAAGCATTTCAGCGATGGCTGGCGGCACATCCCGATCACAAACTTGCCTGGCAACATATCGAGACAGTCAATACCCGCTTCAACGGGCTGACTTCACCGCTTGGTTCAGCTGTTGCCAAAGCTGTTTTGACGCCACGTCGTTCCCTTAAGCGTCGCCAGATCATCAAGACACTGGTCGTCATATTGTTCGCTGGTAGTACCGGCTGGTGGGCTAATGAAAAAATTCCCTGGCGGGCATGGACAGCCGATGAACGCACTCATATCGGTCAACGGCGCAACATCACACTTGCTGATGGCAGCCGCGTCGTTCTCAATACCGATACCGCCATCAATATCCGGTTCACGGCAAATGAACGCCGACTGCAATTGGTACGTGGTGAAATTCTGGTTACCACAAATCAGGACAGTGCATCAATTGCGCGTCCTTTCATCGTTGAAACCGCTCAAAGCGAGCTGCGTCCGCTTGGCACTCGCTTCACCATTCATCAGCAGACAACATCGAATCGCCTGAGCGTATTTGAGGGAGCAGTCGAAATCCGGCTGCGCCAGGATATCAACTACCGGCATGTCGTGCAGGCTGGCGAGCAAGTCGATTTCAGCAATCAGGGCATTCATGAAATACGCCCGGCCGATGATACGAGCACCGCGTGGAGTCATGGCATGATCATCGCCAGCAGTATGCGGCTGGCCGATTTTCTGGCTGAACTGGATCGCCATCGTCCCGGCAAACTCAACTGGGATCCGGCCGTAGCCGATCTGCGCGTTTCCGGCACCTATCCCCTCACCGACCCGGAGGATATTCTGGATGCGCTGCAAACCACCCTGCCCGTAAAAATTCAATATTTCACGCGCTATTGGGTAACAGTAAGGCCTGCATCGTAAGTTACCTCAGATACCTCCATCTGCCTGAAAAAATTTTTCTGTTAAGTGGTCTTTTTTCGATTCTCGCGGGACATAGGAAACGAGTACCTCTTTTTTAACTCGCTTCATTTAACCCGACAGGAATCGGAACATGAATCATCCGCATAATCATTTCTATGTTTTCTGTGAAAAGCATTTCCCGGGCATTGTATGGGCAAGTATTATCTGCCATACATTGACCACCCTTACGATCCTTCTGCCGCCTGATAGCGTTCAGGCTGCCGAAACACCCGCCCGGAACGTTCCCGCTGTTACCCCTTCCCGCAAAACCTATCACATCGCTGCCAGTTCGCTGGAAACAGTGCTTAACCATTTTGGCCGTGAAGCGGGCATCCTGCTTACCTTCTCGCCGGATACGACTGCTGGCCTGCAAAGTACGGGATTACAGGGCAGCTATACACTCCAGGAAGGGCTGGATCGATTACTGGCCGGAAGTAACCTGTATGCAGTACGAGATACCAATGGAAAATACAGCTTGCATAAACTGTCGAAAGCAAGTGCAGCAGAAGGAAACGCAACAATACTACCGGAGATCACGGTGGCTGCCGATAGCGGACAGACGGGAGGTCTGCCCCAACCCTATGTGGGGGGACAGGTGGCAAGAGGGGGGCGACTCGGAATTTTAGGCAATCGAGACATCATGGACACACCATTCAATCAAACGAGCTACACGGCGGAATTAATACAGAATCAGCAGGTGCATCATGTCGCTGATATCCTGAATAATGATCCAACCGCTCATGCAAATGGATCCACGTCCACAGGGGCGGATGATTTCAGCATCCGCGGCTTTTATGTCGGGAATACGGATCTACTGTTCAATGGCATGGCAGGTGTCACTCCCTCCTTTTTCAATTCCATGATGGCTGAATCCATCGAACGTGTCGAAATACTTAAGGGTCCGAATGCTCTGCTTAATGGTGTCACTCCGAATGGTAGCGTGGGCGGCGTAATCAATATGATCCCCAAGCGGGCGGGCAACCAGCCGCTAATCCAGTTCACTGCTAGCTATATTTCCGATTCCCAGTTCGGCGGGCATGTCGATATCGGCCGACGCTATGGCTCAGACAAACAATTCGGTGTGCGCCTCAATGGCGTATATCGAAATGGTAATACTCCTATCAATTATCAATCACGGGAATCTGCCTTAGCAGCAATTGGTCTTGATTATCGGGGTAAGCGCCTGCGTTTATCTACAGACTTTGGCTATCAGTATCAGAATTTGCAAGGCATCCGCGACTACACGACAGTTGCTGCGGGCGTGCCAATTCCCAAAGCACCTGGTACTCGTAACAATTACGATGGCCCTTATGATTTCAGCAATCCCGAGGTGCTTTACGGTACGTTTCGTGGAGAATATGATTTGACCAGCTATTTAACTGGATTTGTTGCTGTGGGCGGCAGCGAGCGCAGCACGCGCTATATCTTGACCAATCGAACCATTATCGATGCGCCAGGGAATCTGATGGCCGGTTCCAGTGGCGTTGGCCTATCAGCTGACAAGATGTATGCATGGACGCTGGAAACTGGGCTGCAAGGGCACTTCACGACGGGTGTGGTGAAATATCAAACGACTCTAGTTTATACGACTCTCGACAGAGAATGGAGACGAATTAGTGTGCCCGCGCCCTTAGCTTATCCGACATCGAACATCTACCATCCAACATTCGGGCCCAAACCAGATTCATCTTTACAACCGGGCCCAGACAATGCTCGGAAAATGCAGGATTTGACGCTATCCAGTATAGCGCTGGCTGATACGCTATCGATCCTCGATGAACGAGTACAGCTGACCCTGGGTGCACGCTTGCAGAAAATTGACTCCACTGGCTTTAACAGGAATACCGGTGCTATCACTTCCAGTTATAAAGAAGACAAGATAACGCCAATGGTTGGTCTGGTGGTCAAACCCTGGCAGCAGGTGTCACTATATGCGAACTATATACAAGGCTTGCAACAAGGTCCTACCGCACCGTTGACAGCGGTCAATGCCGGGGAAGTTTTCGCACCCTTCGTAACCCAGCAATACGAAGTTGGTACCAAGATAGACTTCGGTCGCATTGCCACTACTTTGGCACTTTATCAGGTTGCCCAGCCTAGCGGCATTATCGACCCTGCCACTAATGTCTTTGGCGTCCATGGTGAACAACGTCACCGCGGGGTGGATTTCAACGTCTTTGGTGAAGTAATCAGAGGTGTACGCCTGCTAGGGGGTGCGGCCTATATCGATTCTGAATTGACTAGAACACAGAATGGCATCAACGATGGCAATCGAGGACCTGCCGTTCCCAAATGGCGGCTAGTGCTCGGTGTGGAATGGGATACACCTTTCTTCACAGGATTTACCTTGTTCGGTCGAGTCACTCACAATGGCCCCATGTATCTCAATGCGGGCAACACTCAAAAAATCCCTGACTGGACACGATTGGATATGGGCGCCCGATATATGTTTGAACGATCCAATGGCAAACTCATCACCCTGCGTGCAAATATTAATAATGTACTCGGTAAAAACTACTGGGATGCGAATGCTTTCGGTCAACTTACCTTGAGTGATCCCCGGGTTTTCTTGGTTTCAGCAACTGTTGATTTTTAACACAATTGATGGTTCCCACGCGGAGCGTGGGAACCATCAATTCGGGGTAATGCGATCGAATCATTTCCAGCAATGGCTGGAGAATAATCCGAGCGATGCGGTTCGTACCTTATCGCATCCTTGTATCTCTAGAGAGAGAACACGCCGCAATTTCATTTGTGCATAGCGTTTGATCACCAATGGATTGATCACACTGACCTTGCGTCCGGCTTCAAACAGAGGTTCCTCACCATGTAAAAGCCTGTAACAGCTCCAGATACACCCGCTTTACTTGTTATACTGCTCAGCCTGAAAATAACTGATCAAAATTACATTGATGGAGGAGAAATGGATATTTTGAGTTTGGTGGCAGGATTTCTGGCGGGTGCGCTTACGATTTATCTCGCCAGTTATTTCATAAAGCCGAGTGAAAACAAGACACAAAAAACGGTCGATGCAGGCACTATCAATTTGTTCGATCAGTTGTGGCAGACACATGAACGCCTGCTCAACGAAATGAAGCAGGATGTGGAAAATCCCGATTTCAAATTTCACCGGGAATTTTATGTGCTGAAAAAAGGCTGGGGGTGGGAGCGCTGGGGGTTCCATCGCAGAGGTCCCTGTATCGCCTATTTCCTGGAGGATCACAGTGATCTGCTGCCGTTGCTGGATTCGCTGACTTCTTACGGATTGATCAGCCAGACCGGCGAAACCGGGAAAAATACCGCCAGGTTTCAACTGAGCGAAAAACTGGTTGAGCTGCTGCGTGGAAAAAATACAAATAAATCCTGATTTTCTGTCTTCACTTCAGGCAATCAACACATCTCTTATCAAAGCAGCAGGTTTTCCAGCGTCAAACGGTAAATTCGGGCCAGGCGTTCGATATCCGCAACTTCCACAGATTCATTGATTTTGTGGATGGTTGCGTTGCGCGGCCCGAATTCCACCACCTGCTGACATATATCAGCGATGAAACGGCCATCGGAAGTGCCACCGGTGGTGGAAAGTTCCGGCTCGATACCCGTTACCTCGCGAATGGCCGCACTGACTGCGTCGGCCAGGGTTCCTCTCGGGGTAAGGTAAGGTTTACCGGAGAGTTCCCAGATCAGTTCATAATCCAGTCCGTGCCGATCGAGAATTTCATGTACCCGTGCTTTGAGTGAATCGACCGTGCTGGCGGTGGAGAAACGGAAATTGAACAGCAGGTTGATTTCGCCGGGAATGACGTTGGTTGCGCCGGTACCGCCATGAATGTTGGAAATGTGCCAGGTGGTGGCGGGGAAATACTCGTTACCATTGTCCCACACGGTTTGCGCAAGCTCGGCAATGGCCGGTGCGGCCGTATGGATAGGATTTCTGGCCAGATGGGGATACGCAATATGCCCCTGGATGCCTCTGATAGTCAGATTACCTGACAGACTACCGCGTCGGCCGTTTTTGATGGTATCGCCCAACTGGTTGGTGCAGGTGGGCTCGCCCACGATACAATAATCGATCATTTCCCCGCGCGTCTGCAGTGCTTCCACGACTTTTACCGTACCATCCACTGCCGGCCCTTCTTCATCCGAGGTGATCAGCAGCGCAATCGAGCCTTTGTGGTCAGGATGCAGCTCAATAAACTCCTCGATCGCAGTAACGAAGGCCGCCAAGGAGGTTTTCATGTCCGCCGCACCGCGCCCGTAGAGAAAGCCATCCCGAACCACCGGCGTAAAAGGATCGCTATCCCATTGTGCAACCGGCCCGGTCGGCACGACATCAGTATGCCCGGCAAAACATACCAGCGGTGCGTCGGAACCTTTTCTCGTCCACAGATTTTCCACTTCACCGTAGTCCATGGATTCGCTTTTGAACCCAAGCCCTGCCAGCCGATGCATGATCATTTTCTGGCAACCATCATCGTCAGGTGTCAACGAACGACGTGCAATCAACATCTGGGCAAGTGTCAGGGTACTGTTGGACATTGTGTTTCCTTGGTTTGAAATTCGAATGAAATAGCAGGGCGACAAATAAATCAGTGTTGCTGCAGAGCACGCAATGCATTACGGCCGCGCATCCCTCCAAAAAAGGCCGTGATGAACGGATGATCGATGGTGATGATTTCCGGTATCGGCCCCAGTGCAACGATACGCCGGTCGGCCAGTACAGCCACGCGATCGGAAATCGCAACCAGGGTATCCAGATCATGCGTAACCATGATGACCGTCAGCGCCAGCTCCTCACGCAATGAGCGTACCAGGTCGACAAAACCCTCGCTCAGTGCAGGATCGAGTCCGGCGGTGGGTTCATCCAGAAACAGCAGCTCCGGATCCAGCGCCAGGGCACGTGCCAGCGCAACCCGCTTGACCATCCCGCCCGATAGCTCCGCCGGCATTTTCCGGGCATGTTGTACCTCGACACCGACCATACCGAGTTTCAGCATGACCAGTTCGCGTATCGTGCCCTCACACAACGTACGCATTTCCCGCAATGGCAACGCCACGTTTTCGAAAACCGTCAACGCGCTGAACAGTGCACCCTGCTGAAACAGCACACCGGAACGAGTACGCAGTTTTCTCTGTTCCTCACGGCCGCAATCATATCGTCTCGCCCCTAATATCCTGACACTGCCCTGTGCAGGCGTGACCAGCCCGAGCATCTGGCGCAACAAAGTGGTTTTGCCGCTGCCGGAGCCGCCGACCAGCGCCAGAATTTCTCCCTTGTATACCGTCAGATCGATATTTTCATGGATGATGTGGCTGCCAAAGCGGGTAGTCAGCCCGGTGATCTCGATAACCGGATCGATGGTTGCCATCAGCTCGCTATCCTGATACCGATATTGGAAAACGCCACGGCAAAGATAGCGTCGATCAGAATGACGGCGGTTATCGAAGTCACCACGGAATTGGTAGTACCTTCTCCCAGGCTTTCGGTATTGGGTTTGATGCGCAACCCGAAATGACAGGCGATCAGGGCAATCGTCATACCGCAAACCATCCCTTTACCCAGACCGAGCCATAAATTGGCAATCGGCACGGTATCAGGCAAAGCAGTCAGCGCATAGTGAATACTCAACCCGATCTGTAGTTCTGCCGCCACCAGCCCGCCCAGCAACGCGATTGCACTGGTCCAGAGTACGATCAGCGGCAAGGCAATGCCCAGTCCGATGATTTTGGGCAGCACCAGCCTCATGCTGTGGGGAATGCCCATCACCGTCAGCGCATCCAGTTCCTCAGTAACACGCATGACACCCAATTGTGCTGTCATGGCAGAACCGGAACGACCGGCAACCAGTATGGCGGCGAGCATCGGGCCCAGTTCCCGGATGATGCTCATCCCGAGAATATTGACGATGTAGATATCCGCCCCGAACATATGCAGCTGCTCTGAAGTAAGATAGCTTAGGACGATACCGATCAGAAATCCCACGACAGCAGTAATACCAAGGGCCTGCGCACCGGTACGATACAGGTTTGCAGAAATTTCCCGCGCCGGAATTCTGCCTGGATGGGTCATCAGAAAAAAAAGATCCAGCACGATCTGCCCGGACAGGGTGATCATGCCGGTCAAATGGTCGAGAAAGCGGAGCAACTGTTTTCCCAACATAGAGATGGGCAAAAACAATATGCGTCGTGGCTGCTCGGGTAACGATACCGACTTTTCCAGCCGCAAAAACATTCTCTCCTGCTCGGGTCGCAACAGCAGATGTGCAGGCCGTTGTTCACCCCATATCCGCCACAACATGACTGCTCCCGCATAATCCAGTTGGCTGACATCAGTCAGATCCCAGTGCAGGCTACTGGCGTCAGATTGGCTGGCCAGTTTTGCCAGTTCTTTTGTTACTGTGGGAAATGATCGATCAAGTGAGGTGAGCGTAAAGCTGCCAGTAAGCTGTAGAAGGGTATCACCTGCTGCCGTGGTAACAAGCCGATACCGGGAATTATTCCCGGCCGCCAAATCAGAGGGCATGGCCATATCCCGATCGATTTGCCGGTCAATCCCGATTTTTACGCTCGCGCGGCAGTTTCCGGGCCGCTTTTTCCGGTTTGCCGTCATATCGGTATGCCCAGTATAAAAGCGCGATACCGGCTGCAATCATCGGCAGGGACAACCACTGCCCCATACTGATACCCAGCGTCATGATGCCGAGAAAACCGTCATCCGGCTCACGGAAAAACTCACAGAACGAGCGGAATGCACCATAGCCGATCATGAACATTCCGGTAACGGCACCCAGCGGCCTTGGCTTGGCAGAATAAAGCCAGATCAGCGCGAAAAGCACCAGTCCTTCCAATGCGAACTCGTAAAGTTGTGAGGGATGGCGCGGCAAATTATCCGCATACGGAAAAATCATCCCCCACGGCACATCGGTGGGGCGCCCCCACAATTCACCATTGATGAAATTTCCGATACGTCCCGCTCCCAATCCAAGCGGCACCAACGGTGCGATGAAATCCGTGACGGCCAGCCATGAAAGCTGGTACTTGCGCGCCAGACACAGCATGGCGATGGCAACACCGAGAAACCCGCCGTGGAAGGACATGCCACCTTGCCAGATGGCCAATATCTCCAGCGGATGCTGCAGATAGTAACCCGGTTCATAAAACAGGACATGACCCAGACGCCCACCCAGAATCACACCCAGCACTCCGTAGAACAATGCATCATCCAGCATTTCCCGGGTAAACACGCCATTGGGCTGTTGTCGGATGCGATAACGCCCCAATAGAATGAACAGTGAAAATCCGAGCAGGTACATCAATCCGTACCAGCGAACAGCAAGCGGACCGATGGAAATTGCAACCGGATCGAATTGTGGGTGAACGAGCATGGGCAGCAGCCTGACTTACGGTAAAATATTCATTATACGGCAATGCCCACTGATCGCAGCAGACATCACCCGCGATCATCCCCTTATCGGGCCCGTAATTCATTCACCTGTCCATGAGGAAACAATATGCCAGATAATCGACGCAGCCAGACCATTACCCAAGGTGCACAACGCACCCCCAACCGCGCCATGTTACGCGCAGTCGGTTTCGGTGACGGAGACTTCGATAAACCTATCGTCGGGGTTGCCAACGGTTTTTCCACCATCACACCCTGCAACATGGGGCTGGATACCCTTGCCAAATGCGCCGAACATGCGCTGAAAACCGCCGGTGCCATGCCGCAGATGTTTGGCACCATCACCGTATCCGACGGGATCTCCATGGGTACCGAAGGCATGAAGTATTCTCTGGTTTCGCGCGAAGTGATCGCCGATTCGATCGAAACCTGCGTACAGGCGGAAAGTATGGATGGCGTCATCGCCATCGGTGGTTGCGATAAAAACATGCCAGGCGCCATGATCGCGCTGGCCAGACTGAACGTACCGTCCATCTTCGTCTATGGCGGTACCATCAAACCTGGCCATTACCAGGGCCGTGATCTGACCATCGTAAGCGCTTTCGAAGCCGTCGGACAGCATACCGCGCACAAAATAGACGATCATGAGCTGCTGGAAGTCGAACGCCATGCCTGTCCCGGCGCCGGTTCGTGCGGTGGTATGTACACAGCCAACACCATGTCATCTGCCATCGAGGCAATGGGAATGAGCCTGCCTTACTCTTCCACCATGGCTGCGGAAGATGAGGAAAAACGGATCAGCGCCATACGCTCCGCCGAAGTACTGGTGGACGCGGTCAAAAAGCAGATTCTGCCGCGCAGCCTGATCACCCGCAAATCCATCGAAAATGCGGTATCTGTCGTCATGGCGGTGGGAGGTTCGACCAATGCCGTGCTGCACCTGCTGGCCATCGCCCATGCAGCCGAAGTGGAATTCAGCATCGATGATTTCGAAGCCATTCGTGCACGCGTACCGGTACTGTGCGATCTGAAACCTTCCGGACGCTATGTAGCCACGGATCTGCACAAAGCGGGCGGTATTCCGCAAGTGATGAAAATGTTGCTGGTACACGACCTGCTGCACGGCGACTGTCTGACCATCAGCGGACAAACCATCGCGGAAGTGCTGAAAAACATTCCCGAACAGCCACGTGCCGATCAGGATGTGATCCAACCCTGGGACAATCCGGTATATGAACAGGGGCACCTGGCGATCCTGAAAGGTAATCTTTCACCAGAAGGTGCGGTTGCCAAGATTTCCGGCATCAAAAATCCCAGCATCACCGGCCCCGCCAGAGTGTTCGATTCCGAAGAAACCTGCATGGCTGCCATTCTTGAACGCAAAATCCAGCCAGGTGATGTGGTGGTCATCCGCTACGAAGGCCCACAGGGCGGACCCGGCATGCGCGAAATGCTTTCTCCCACTTCAGCACTGATCGGTGAAGGGCTGGGTGATTCGGTCGGGTTGATTACCGATGGGCGTTTCTCCGGTGGTACCTACGGAATGGTGGTGGGCCATGTGGCACCGGAAGCATTCGCCGGCGGAACGATCGCCCTGGTACAAGAGGGAGATTCGATTACGATCGATGCACACCGTCGCCTGCTGCAACTGAATGTTCCTGAAGCCGAGCTGGAACGCCGCCGGGCAGCCTGGCATCCACCTGCACCACGCTACACACGCGGCGTACTGGCGAAATACGCCAGACTGGTATCCACTGCCAGCCGTGGTGCAGTCACCGATTAATCTATTTTCAGCAAAAATCCAATGCCTAATCATCTTGCCGGAGAAACCAGCCCCTATCTGCTGCAACATGCGGAAAACCCCGTGGACTGGTACCCGTGGGGAGAAGAGGCATTGGAAATTGCACGGATGCTGGATAAGCCGATACTGCTCTCCATTGGCTATTCCGCGTGTCACTGGTGCCATGTGATGGCACATGAATCATTCGAGGATGCTCAGGTCGCCACGGCCATGAACGAACATTTCGTCAACATCAAGGTCGACCGTGAAGAACGCCCTGATATCGACCAGATTTATCAGAGCGCGCATTACACATTGAACCATCGTTCAGGAGGATGGCCGCTGACCATGTTCCTGACGCCCGAGCAAAAACCTTTTTTTGGCGGGACTTACTTTCCGAAAGAGGCGCGCTACGGTATGCCAGGGTTTCTGGAACTGCTGCCAAAAGTAGCCGAGCTCTATCGCACGCGTAAAACCGATATCGAGAAGCAGAATGCGGTATTGCTGAAATTGCTGGCTCAATCGCTCCCGGCACCGGATACCCGTGCTTCCGCACTTTCCCGGCAACCAATCGACCGTGCCTGGGAGCAATTGAATCGCCTGTTCGATGAAACCGACGGCGGTTTCGGAGATGCACCCAAATTTCTCCATCCGGCAGAGTTACAATTTTGCCTGCGGCGTTATGTCACCGACAATGACACGCGGGCACTGCATGTCGTGACCCACACGCTGGAAAAAATGGCACAAGGCGGCTTGTACGACCAACTGGGGGGAGGATTCTGCCGTTACAGCACCGATCATTCCTGGCAGATTCCGCATTTCGAGAAAATGCTGTACGACAACGCACTGATGCTGCCCCTCTACGCGGAAACCTGGCTTGTGACCGGCAATCCACTGTTCAAACAGGTAGTCGAGGAAACGGCTGCCTGGGTCATACGGGAAATGCAATCCGGGATAGACGGGGAAGGTGGCTATTTTTCCTCGCTCGATGCTGACTCTGAGCACGAAGAAGGAAAATTCTACGTCTGGGATCGTCAGGCGGTTTCGGCAATTCTGACACCGGAAGAATATCGGGTGACAGCGGCTTATTATGGCCTCGACCGCTCACCCAACTTCGAGAATCACCACTGGCATCTTGCAGTCACGGAATCGATCGAGACAGTTGCAGCACGCCATCAAATCAGCCAGGAAGCTGCACAGCAACTCATCGACAGTGCCCGCAGAAAATTGCTGAACGAACGCGAACAGCGTATTCGCCCGGGGCGTGACGAAAAAATCCTGACGAGCTGGAATGCGCTGATGATCAAGGGCATGACACGCGCAGGACAGATTTTCGAGCGCGAGGAATGGATTAGTTCAGCCGTGCGGGCGCTGGATTTCATCCGTAGCAGACTGTGGCAGGATGACCGCCTGCTGGCAACTTTCAAAGACGATAAAGCACATCTGAATGCTTATCTCGACGATCATGCATTCCTGCTGGACAGCCTGCTGACACTGCTGCAGGCCGATTTCCGGCAGACGGATCTCGATTTTGCCATTACCCTGGCCGATGTACTGCTTACCCGGTTTGAGGACAAAACATCCGGCGGATTCTTTTTTACCAGCCATGACCACGAAACACTCATCCATCGACCCAAAACGGGCCATGATGGCGCAATTCCAGCCGGAAATGGCATTGCCGCCACTACTTTGCAACGACTGGGCCATCTGTTGAATGAACAGCGTTATCTTGAAGCAGCCGAACGCACGCTGAATGTTTTTTCCAGCGGATTGTCACTGCATGCCAGCTCGCATTGCAGTCTGCTGATCACGCTGGAGGAATTCCTCGAGCCGACAAAAACAGTAATTCTTCATGGTAACCGGCCAGAACTGCAAATTTGGCTGAAAGCACTGCTTCCTTATTCGCTTGACAAAATAGTGATCGCCTTGCCTCTGGAACTTTCCGAATTACCCGACAGTCTTAAAATGCGCTCTACCCCAGATGGAAAAATCAGTGCCCGGGTGTGTGAGGGCAGGCGTTGTCTTCCGGAGATCCACTCGCTGAATGAACTACTGCAAATGTGTAAGCTTCACGGTAGAATGGCACTCCCTTAATCATTCATAAAAGGAAAAATATGATGAAAACAGCTTGGTTAGGTACATTTGCTGCTTCAGCATTATTAGTAGCCGGTTATGCTCAGGCAGATGCTGATTTGGCCAAAAAGAACAACTGTATCGCCTGCCATCAGGTCGAAACAAAAGTCGTTGGCCCTGCACTTAAAGACATCGCAGCCAAATATGCTGATAAAGACGATGCAGCCACATATCTGGCAGGTAAAATCAAAGGCGGCAGCAGCGGTGTATGGGGACAGATTCCAATGCCGCCAAACGTCAACGTGAGCGATGCAGATGCCAAAGCACTGGCAGACTGGATCCTGACGCTCAAATGACCTGACGTTTAAGTTTGAATGCGGGCCGATACCGGAAACTGTATCGGCTTTTTTGTTTCTGCAACATCCTTCTGTGATACCTCTGTGATGCCTGTCCGTTTGCAGATACTCACGAAATACATTCCAAGCCGTGCCAGTCGGCCCGTTTGACAATACCTTGCGCTTTCACTACATTCTTTTGGAATACCCTTTCCAATTCCATCTATCAGACAATCATGCTTACGGTTTTTCTCGATTTCGGTTCTGTTACCCGCGGTGATATCGATAGAACGGTACTGGAGCAAGTCGTATCCCCCTGGGTTTATCATGACAACACTTCCCGGGAGCAGGTAGCAGAACGAATCAGGGAAGCAGAAATCGTTGTCAGCAATAAAACGCTGCTGGACCGTTCAGCCCTGGATGCTGCAAACAAGCTGAAACTGATATGTGTGGCGGCAACCGGTTATAACAACGTCGATCTGATCGCGGCTGCCGAGCGCAACATTCCGGTATGCAATGTGCGCAACTATGCCACCGGCTCCGTCGCTCAGCATGTTTTCATGTTCATGCTGAACTTTGCCTGCCGTTTCGTGGAGTATCAGCAACTGATAAAACGAGGTGGCTGGCAGGCGAGTTCCTATTTCTGTCCGCTTGATTTCGGAGTCACAGAACTGGCCGGCAAAACACTCGGTATTGTCGGATACGGAGAACTGGGCAATGCGGTGGCAAACATTGCCCAAGTATTCGGGATGAAATTGCTGATTGCCGAACACAAATCCGCTTCAACCATCCGGCCTGGACGAACAGCATTCGATGAGGTCATCCGTCAGGCGGATTTCATTACCCTGCACTGCCCTTTGTCGGAAGATACCCGCCACCTGATCAGCAGCCGGGAGCTGAACCTGATGAAGCCTTCGGCATACCTGATCAATACCGCCCGCAGTGGCCTGATCGATGAAACCGATCTGCTGAAAAGCCTTTACTCAAAACATATTGCCGGTGCAGCCATCGATGTCCTGAAAGAAGAACCGCCAGTCAGTGGTAATCCACTGCTGGATTACCCTCATCCGAATCTCATCATCACACCCCACTCTGCCTGGGCCAGTGTGGAATCCCGACAACGCATGCTCAATCTGCTGGCAGATAACATACGCAATTTCCTGCACAACAAGCCTTTCAATCAGATCAAAGATGCATTGGCCTGATAACCCGTTATTTCTCCAGAAAGAGAATCTGCCGGGCTCTGGAACTCCTTTCTGTTCCAGGCTGTTTCTGTATTCAATTTGACAAACCTCCTGATCCTCATTACTTTCGCGTTCCGTAAGTCCAGGATCAGCCTGGTCATCCGAAAGCCTTGAAGGAAAACTGATTATGGTCAGTCCTTTTCGCCAGCACCGCCGTATCCTTGTGGCCAGTCTGGTTGGAACCACCATCGAATTTTATGATTTTTATATCTACGCCACCGCGGCAGCACTGGTATTCGGGCCGTTGTTCTTTCCTGCAGAATCTCCATCTGCACAATTGATGCTGTCATTCCTGAGCTTCAGCCTCGCCTTCATTGCGCGTCCTTGCGGTGCAGTTTTGTTTGGTCACTTCGGAGACCGAATCGGCAGAAAATCGACGTTGGTTGCCTCATTATTGCTGATGGGGATATCGACCCTGCTGATTGCGTTCCTGCCCACCTATTCGACAGCTGGCTGGATAGCCCCGCTGTTATTGTGCATTCTGCGTTTTGGCCAGGGACTGGGTCTGGGCGGCGAATGGGGAGGCGCAGCGTTGCTGGCTGTTGAAAATGCTCCTCCGGGATGGCGTGGCCGGTTCGGAATGGTGCCTCAGTTGGGCGCTCCGATTGGATTCCTTGCAGCAAACGGGCTGTTTCTGCTGATCGGCCTGCAGTTGAGTGACGCAGATTTTGCAGCATGGGGATGGAGAATCCCCTTCCTCGCCAGCAGTATCCTGATTGTACTTGGCCTGTGGGTACGCCTGAAGATCAATGAAACACCGGAATTTACCCAGGCACTGGCACAAAATCCTCCTGTTTCGGTCCCCTTCTGGGAATTGATACGCAAGCACGCACTCATCACATTTGCCGGAACTTTTACGGTGGTAGCCTGCTTCGCCATTTTTTACCTTTCAACCGCGTTTGCACTCGCCCATGGCACCACCACACTGGGATACGATCGCAAACAGTTTCTCATCACCCAGCTCGCTGCCATAGCATTTCTCGCTGCCGGGATCATCATTGCAGGAATACGTGCCGACAAGGTCAGTGCCAATCAGGTACTGAGCTGGGGCTGCGCTGCAACGATTGGTCTGGGGTTGATATTTGGCCCAGCTCTGGGAGCAGGATCGCTATGGCTGGTCTGGGGAATGCTCTCGCTTGCGCTGTTCATCATGGGCTTTGTATACGGCCCTCTTGGTGTATGGCTGCCATCGCTTTTCCCCCCACGAATACGCTACACAGGTGTATCCGTTGCGTTTAATGCAGGAGGCATTCTGGGCGGAGCACTCGCTCCGATCATCGCACAAGCACTGACTGATGCCGGTGGTACATCACTCGTTGGCCTGTACCTGACAATGGCAGGGATATTCAGTCTGGCGGGGCTGAAGCTGGTAGGAAAGTTGATGCCGGATAATATGAGTGAATATAAGAAGCGAAAAGACACTGATTAAGATGTGATAGTCTTTTGAGATAGTTAGTAAAAACAAGTAATAAATATTCTAAAACCAGTAAAACCAGATTCAGGCAATTTATACACTGTCTTGCACTGGATTTTATGGCTATTACCATCGCTGAATTGACTGGAGCTTCGGTCTAGATTTGTAACTAATCTCTGCAAATGCGGTAAAAATTGATAAACATACTCTGGAGCACATCGCATGAGGGGGTGGTACTTACGGCAAAAATATCATGTTTGGCCTTTTGAAAGAACATGGTAAGGTTTATGCTCAAAAATCATACTGCAAGCTTATTACCAGGGGCTATCCTCATACAATAAACCACTTCAATGGCTAGATAGTTACAATGGATTGATCAACATTGATTTGACAAGCACTCGGGTACATCATGGAAAAATGAATTTGTTAATGAGAACTGCATATAGCAGTATCGAGTCTTTCTGGAATTTCTTGAAATACCACTTGGCAAATTTAATGGTAGGCCAGGAATTTTTTATACCTCAAGGAAATTGAACTTCTATTCAACTATCGCCGTGATAGTCTGTATCTTAAGTTACTCAGACTTTTACGACCAAACCCGCTTTAGCTTTCCAAGACCCAAAACAAAAGCCAAATTTGACTAACAAACGAATTATTTGGCGAAAATAAATTATTTAAGATCGACTGTATAAAAAATGATGTCTGTTACTTTCCAACCTTTTCTTGCTCGCAGCTCTGACTATCCAAAGGTTAGAGTAGCCACATCAGCTTCACTATCTTTTAAATATTTGAAATACAGAGCATCCACTCATAATTATTCTGCTTTTATTTCAAATGGTGAATTTTTTATACAAGGACGCTATGCACTAATAGAAGCAATGCAGCGCGCCAATGTTAAAAAAGGAAGTATAGTTCTGCTACCTTCATTCCACTGCCGTAGTATGGTTGAACCTGCTTTATTTTTAGGTGCAGATATCTATTTTTATCAGGTGCTTGATGATTTACGTCCGGATTTTTCCAGACTTTCCTCCATACTTGAAAATAAGGATAGACGTCCTGCAGTTATGATCCTTACACATTACTTTGGTTTTCCTAATGCAGTTACAGAAACCAAGCTATTTTGCAAGCTTCGTAATATTACTCTTATAGAAGATTGTGCTCATGCTATCTATAGCCAGTATTTGGGCCAACCTCTTGGAACTTCGGGCAATTACGCAATTGCCAGTGTATGGAAATTTCTTCCTGCAAAGGATGGCGCTTTCTTGCTCGATAATAATAAAGGAAAGAGTTCCCAGATTTGCCATCAATCGTGGTTAAGGGAGGCAAAATCTTTTTTTGTATTACTTCAAAAAAAAGCGGAAAGAATATTTGAATATATGACCCCGCTATCGGTAAATGCAGCCTCACTATTAGCAGAAGCACACAAGATCTCTGATAAAAATAAAAATAATTTGAGTCTGGAGAGTCATCCTGGATTACAAAACATTTTGCCTGATAAAATTCAGATATCCGGCCTGCGATCGTCGTTCTATCTGACAAAATTCTCGGATCATGCTCGTATTATCTATCAGAGACGGAAAAATTATCAGCAATGGCTGTTCGGTATACAGTCTATTCAGGAAATCCACCCACTATTTTCTCATTTACCGGAAGGTGTTGTGCCATATGCTTTTCCTGTTCTTGCAGATTCCCAAGGAATAATTTTTCATATGTTGAGATTGGCAGGTATTCCCATATTACGGTGGGAAGATATGGCGCTGTCAGATTGTCCGGTATCAAGCAGCTATCGTTCCAGATTGTTGCAGCTGCCCTGTCATCAGGATTTACTTCCAGAGGATATTGAATGGATGGTTGATACCATTCGCCAGCTTGCAATGGAGTTAAATCAATGAACTGGGAAATACTTCCACTTACGAATCAGTTAGGGAGTTGGAGTGGAATATGGGATGATTTAAACGCTCGTCTATATAATAGTCATCCATTTTCGGACAGTAGGTTTGTCAATGCTTTACTCAAACATTTTGGCAATGGGACAGAACATCTATGTATCCATCGTTCTGTTGGGAACATAGATGGTTTGCTTATTCTCCGTTATCGGGGACGAGGAATATGGACACAATTTATCCCTTCTCAAGCACCTGCCATACCGATACTCGTAGAGAATGCAGATATTTTACGCGGACTCTTTTCCAGTTTATCTCCATTTGCCTGGCTTATTGAATTATTAAATATGGATCCTGAATTTTGTCCATCTTTTCCTTTCAATAAAGATTTTTGCCTTCGTATTGTTCCTCATGCCTTAACTATAAATATTAATTTAAAGAACTCATTTGAACGTTACTGGGAAACACGTTCAAAAGGAATAGTTCAAAATATGCGCCGCTATCAACGGCGTATAGAAAATGAACTCGGATTACCAGTTTTACAGATTCTAGTTGATCCACATTTAATGCACGATGCTGTAGTTCACTATGGCGAACTGGAATCAAATGGATGGAAAGGATATACGGGGACAGCTGTTAATATTAAAAATAAGCAAAGTAACTTCTATTCAGAAGTAATGACAACCTTTGCGGCCACCGGACAAGCTGAAATATCTGAATATCGAGTAGATCAGAAGCTGATTGCCTCAAGACTGATAATATTTAATAATAGTATTAAAATTATGCTTAAAACCACTTATGATGAAAATCTGGCAAGGTTTGCGCCAGGCCGTTTGCATTTGAGGGATACCCTTCAGTATATATTTCGAGAAAACCAACACAACTCTGTAGAGTTTTATACAAACGCGACACAAGATCAGCTTGCCTGGGCAACCGGGCAAAGACATATTAGTCACGTCATGATATTTCGGACAGCTTTATACGCACGAGCCTACGATCTTTACCACACAATCAGATTCCAATTACAAAAATATACAGGCAAATAGGCCTAATATACTAAATTTACTGATTATCCATGCCAGTAATATCTTTAGTCTATAAATAACCTATGATGGAATGGTGCATGTGGGTTCCCAAGGATAGCCGGACTCGTAAGTTCTCTGAATTGCCGTCCCATCGCATCGGGACGCAAAAAAAACAGATAGATGACAGTATTGAGAGCGTCTCAGCATGTCCTTGAACCAGTATCGCAGAAACCTTACCTTCGTTTTATATGACCGATTGCTGGCTCAATGATACTGCACTGATGAATAGTTTTCTAATCAATAGAAATGCCGCGCTTCTGGCTATGATACCAGATCATCACACCGTCAATCCTGACACTACACGATAACCTTTGTCGATAACACGATCTTAGATTTCTGATTAGTGACTGCTATCACCATATGACTGGCGTGAAAATACTAATTATTGTCACCCTCAAAGAGAACTTTATATTGGGCAACATAACCCATATAACGGGCATACACTGCCATAAACGCAGATACAAAAGACGGAAGCTGCGGGACTAAAACCATTTTCAAGATCGATTGGAAGGTTATTTAGGATAATGTAGTTTATGCCGTTTTCTATAGTATCTATAACCTCCATTTTCTGTTACACCAGCGGCAGCTTTTTTATGCCCTGCTATAGCTACCAAGAAACATAAATCAAAAAATCATTCCTGAATCGATTACCCCATGGAACAGCAAATTAGGAAATATGGAAGTATTAATGACTTACCTGCCAGCTGCCAAAAGCTTTTCGATTCAAATGAAAAAAGCAGCTTTGATTTATCCAAAGACTGGTTTCTTCTGTTAGAGACTACAGTTATTCGTCAAACAAAAGAAATTTATATTTTCACCTCTGAAACAATGGGCGTTATACAAGGTATCTGGCCAGTGTTATTACAAAAAAATGGAAAATTCAGTCCCAGGCAAATCAATAGTTTTACCTGTTTTTATTCTTCGCTTTACCAACCCTTAATTTCTTCCAACCTGACAATTGAAAGTTTAACTGGTTGCTTAAGAAAAATTTTATCGGATACTCAAGCTGATGTACTGCGCTTTGACATTATGGATCCATCCCATTCAGGTTTTGATCTTCACGAGCAAGCTTTAAAGAAAATCGGTTTTAAAACCGATCGATTCTTTTGTTGGGGTAATTGGTATTTGCCTGTAAACAATCGCTCCTTTTCGGATTACTTACAGGGGCTTTCCTCCCGGGTAAGAAACACACTGGAGCGGCGCAAGAAAAAATTTCTGGCTGGGGGGCGAGGAAAATTAGAAATCATCACAACTCACGACAAGCTTTTCACCGCGATCGACGTCTGGAAAAAAAATTACAGTGCAAGCTGGAAAATACCGGAACCCTACCCCGAATTCATGCCTTCTTTAATCAGTCTCTGTGCAGCCAAAGGCTGGCTAAGACTGGGAATCGCATACTATGACGAAGAACCAATTGCGGCGCAGCTCTGGATAGTAAATCAAGGTCGAGCAGCAATTTATAAATTGGCGTATGACGAAAAATTTGCTCATTTGTCACCGGGGACAATTCTGACTGCACACCTGATGCAACATGCAATTGACGTGGACAAGGTACATGAAGTTGACTATCTCACCGGAGATGATGCTTACAAGAAAGATTGGATGAGCCACCGGCGTGAGCGTCTTGGATTAGTTGCCTATAACCTCAGATCTTTTTGGGGGCTAATTGGTATATCTAAGCATATTGCGGGAAAAATCAGAAAAAAAATCTTAAAATCTTTGAAATAACTCCTTCTAACTACTAGATAGTGTAGTCATGAGATAAGAAATATGAGATCCTTTTAAGAAATTAAAGGGACTCGCATGACACATTCACATCGCAGGCATGATATTTCAGATAGGATATGGTCGCTACTTGAGGGGCATTTACCAGGCCGAGAAGGGGCATGGGGAGGGGTAGCCACAGATAATCGTCAGTTTATCAATGCTGTTTTCTGGATTATACGGACAGGAGCCCCATGGAGGGATTTACCGCCGGACTACGGGGGTTGGAGCAATACTCATCGCCGTTTCATTCGCTGGCGTGACAAAGGTATCTGGGAAAAATTGCTGGAAATCCTGATTGATGATCCAGATTATGAATGGCTGATAATGGATGCCAGTCACTGTAAAGTTCATCCACACGCCAGTGGAGCCAGAGGAGGTAATCAGGATATGAATCGGACAAAAGGGGGCTCAACACCAAGATACATCTGGCCGTGGATGCGCATGGTATGCCGGTCAGAATCCTTGTTACACAAGGTACCACTGCTGATTGCACGCAGGCTGGCCGCCTGATCGAAGGGATTGATGCAGATCATCTGCTGGCAGATCGTGGCTATGACAGTAATGCCATTGTTGAACAGGCGGAAAAACAGGGAATGGAAGCTGTTATCCCGCCAAAAAAGAATCGAAAAATACAAAGACCTTACGATAAATAACTGTATAAGCTGAGGCATCTCGTCGAAAATGCTTTTCTTCATCTCAAAAGATGGCGTGGCATCGCTACAAGATACGCCAAAAACACCTCTTCTTTCCTTGCTGTCGTGCAAATTAGATGTATCGCCCTCTGGGCTGATATCTTGTGACTACACTATATAAGTATTCTTTTTATTTGTCTATCCTCATAAGTACATACCATAAACACAGAAACCTTTTTACTCAATCATCTACACATTAGTCTTTTTAACGCCCCTGTAGAGAAAAACTCCAGAGTCCATTGATGAGACAACAGCTTCTCGATATCACTGAAATTGGCCCGCCATCGCTGGATAACTTTATTCCCTCAGGGAATGAAGAGGTACTTTATACATTGAGAAATCTGGTTGCGGGCAATCAGCAGGATCGTTTTTATTATCTGTGGGGGAAAACGGGTAGTGGTAAAAGCCATTTGTTGCAGGCAGTGGCGGATGCTTTTTCAGAACAGCAATGCAACTCACGCTACATCGACTGCAATCAGGATGAGCCAAACTTCAATCCCGGTACAGACTGTATAGTGATTGATAATGTCGAACGATTGGATGATGCGGCCCAGATCAGGTTGTTCAATCTTTACAATCACTTGCGTGACAGCAAACATGGCATATTTCTGGCCAGTGGCACCAAACCACCTGCCCAACTGGATTTACGCCAGGATCTGACTACCCGCCTGGGTTGGGGGCTGGTATACCAGGTGCATGAATTGACGGATGAAAAAAAAATCGAGGTCATGCAAGATTACGCAATCCGTTGCGGGTTTGAGCTGCCGCTGGAAATTTGCCATTATTTACTGAAATATGAACAGCGGAATTTATCTTCCCTCATCAGGTTTGTCCACGCACTGGATCAGCTTTCGCTGACCAGGCAACGTCCCATCACCCTTCCCTTGTTGCGCGAGCTGCTATAATCACGTACCAACTTGCGGGTGATTATCGACTTCAGCAGATCACAATGGCATGAAACAACCCTGAAACGTACTTCTTGTCTGAATTTACCCGGCTTTATCGCATCCATATTTTCCAATATCAAAGTTCAGTATCATGAAACTGGCATTATTTGACCTGGATAACACGCTTCTGGCTGGTGACAGCGATTTTCAATGGGCCCAATTTCTCATTGAACAACAAGTTCTGGATCGGGAAGTCTATGAAGCCCGCAACATCGAATTTTATGAACAATATAAAGCGGGCACACTCGATATCCACGAATTCCTGGATTTTCAGCTCAAACCTCTATCCCGCCATCCTCGTGAACAGTTAAACACATGGCGCAGCGATTTCATCGAACGAAAAATCGCACCCTTGATCGCTCCAGGCGCACGTGAGTTGATTGCAAGACATCAGGCCGAAAAAGATTTGTGCATCATCATTACTGCCACCAACAGTTTTGTAACCGCACCCATTGCCCGCATGCTGGGTATCGATCACCTGATTGCCACTGAACCGGAACAGAAAAATGGTGAATTTACCGGCCGCGTAACCGGCATACCCTCGTTCCAGGCAGGTAAAATAACCCGGCTGGAGCAATGGCTGGATGCGCACAATCTCACTTGGCTTTCTTTCCTGCAGAGCTGGTTTTATAGTGATTCACTCAATGATCTACCGCTACTCAAAAGAGTAACTCATCCTGTTGCAGTCGATCCTGATGCCACACTCCATGAATATGCGAAAAAAAGTGGATGGCCCATTATCAGTCTGCGCCAGTAATCCTTTCAACCAAGCGATTTACAATTTCTAGCGAGGAAAAACACAATGAAACGTACTTCCATCTCACTTCTGGCACCGGCAATTCTGTGCCTCTCACTTTCCTTCAATGCTCAGGCTGATACCTACCCCGAGAAAGCGGGAGAAAAACTGGCTACCGGTGTGGCTAATGTCATTACCGGCGTTGCCGAAATTCCCAAGAACATGATGATTACCAGCCATAAAAAAGGAACCATCTATGGCGTGACAGCAGGTTTCTTCGTCGGGCTCGTCCATACAGTCGGCCGGACACTGAGTGGTGCAGTTGATATCGTTACCTTTGTAGTACCCACCACGCCTATCATCAAACCAACCTATATCTGGGATGATTTTGATCGGGAAACAACCTACACCACCTGGCGTATGCGTTAATAATCCAGAATCTGGCAGCTGTCTTTATCCACGCGCTTCATCAAAACGTGCCAAGCCAAATCAGAAAATACAAAAAGGTTCGGTATAATAGGGTTTTGTAAGGGATTGATCGCATGAGATTAATACAAAAAGCACTCACCTTCGACGATATTCTCCTGGTTCCCGCTTATTCCGAGGTCTTACCCAAAGATGTCGATCTGGCTACACAACTGACCCGCACGCTCCGCATAAAGATACCGATCGTTTCCGCGGCAATGGATACCGTTACCGAAGCGCGGCTTGCCATTGCCATTGCACAGGAAGGCGGGATCGGCATCATCCACAAAAACATGCCTATCAAGGCTCAGGCCGCACAAGTTGCCCAGGTAAAACGCTTTGAAAGCGGTGTCGTTACCGATCCGATCATCGTCTCTCCGGACATGACCGTTCGCAAGGTTCTGGAACTGATCAGGCAGCACAACATATCCGGACTGCCCGTAGTAAAAAGCAAAAAGGTTGTCGGCATCGTTACCAACCGCGATCTGCGTTTTGAAACCAACCTCGATCAACCGGTCAAAAATATCATGACGCCGAAGAAACACCTGGTTACTGTTCGGGAAGGCGTTTCAAAAGAAGATGCACTGGCCCTGCTGCACAAACACAGGCTTGAAAAAGCGCTGATCGTCAGTGAAAACTTCGAATTGCGCGGAATGATCACTGTCAAGGACATCACCCGAACCACCGAACATCCCTATGCCAGTAAGGATAATCAGGAACGTTTGTACGTAGGTGCTGCCATTGGCGTGGGAGAAGGCAGCGATGAACGCGCTGCTGCCCTGGTGGAAGCCGGCGCAGATGTAATCGTCGTGGATACGGCACATGGACATTCACAGGGTGTGCTGGATCGTGTGCGCTGGGTCAAGAAAAAATTCCCTGAAATTCAGGTAATCGCTGGCAATGTAGCCACTGCTGCGGCAGCAAAGGCACTGGTAGATCACGGCGCAGATGCCGTAAAAGTCGGGATCGGCCCGGGCTCGATCTGTACCACTCGCGTCGTCGCGGGTGTCGGTGTGCCACAAATTTCAGCCATCGATAATGTCGCTACTGCGCTGCTGGGCACAGGTGTACCCCTCATCGCCGATGGGGGTATCCGCTATTCCGGTGATATTGCCAAGGCACTGGCTGCAGGCGCAAGTTCAGTCATGCTGGGAGGCTTGCTCGCCGGAACCGAAGAATCTCCAGGTGAAATCGAGCTGCTCAAGGGAAGATCCTATAAAAGCTATCGGGGCATGGGCTCTTTATCCGCCATGCAACAAGGATCGAGCGACCGCTATTTCCAGGAAGCCGAACGCCATGAGGCAGATAAACTGGTACCGGAAGGTGTGGAAGGACGCGTCCCTTATAAAGGCTATCTCGCCAATGTCATTCACCAGCTGACCGGAGGTGTCCGATCCAGCATGGGTTATCTGGGATGCCGCACCATCAGCGACATGCATACCAAAGCTGAATTCATCGAAATCACATCCTCCGGAATCCGTGAATCTCATGTGCATGATGTCCAGATCACCAAAGAAGCTCCAAACTATCACGTCGAATAAGTTTTTCTGATATGCATTCAGCCATTCTCATCCTGGATTTTGGCTCGCAATACACCCGGCTGATTGCCCGGCGCATTCGCGAGACCAATGTTTACTGTGAACTCCATCCCTTTGATGTCAGCCCGCAATTCATCCGGGAATTTGCACCTATCGGTATTATTCTCTCCGGCGGGCCAGCTTCGACTTTCACTGAGGATGCGCCACGTGTGCCGCAAATCGTGTTCGAGCTGGGGGTTCCCGTCCTCGGTATTTGTTATGGAATGCAAGCCATGGCAGCTCAGCTCGGTGGAGAAGTGGAAGATGCACAGACGCGTGAATTCGGTTACGCAGAGCTGCTGACTGCGCCGTGCAAGCTGTTCCATGGCATACAGGACCGCATTAACTCCGATGGCAAACCGGCTCTTGACGTCTGGATGAGCCATGGCGACCGTGTCAACAAACTGCCACCGGGTTTCACTGCCATTGCCTCCAATGCAGCGACTCCCTTCGCTGCCATGGCGGATGAAACGCGCAACTTTTACGGAGTACAGTTTCACCCTGAAGTCACCCACACACGACAGGGCAAGGCAATTCTCGATCACTTCGTGCATGATATCTGCGGCGCAGACTATGACTGGAACATGCCTGATTATGTGGAAGAAGCCATTGGCCGGATTCGTGCCCGTGTCGGGAATGATAAAGTCGTCCTGGGGCTATCTGGAGGGGTGGATTCATCCGTAGCCGCTGCACTCATTCATCGTGCCATTGGCGATCAACTGGTATGCGTATTCGTGGACAACGGCCTGCTTCGCCTGAACGAAGCCAAGCAGATCATGGAAACCTTCAGCCGGAACCTTGCGGTCAATGTCATTTACATCGATGCCGGCAGGCAGTTTCTGGAACAACTGAAAGGAATCACCGACCCTGAACAGAAACGCCGTACCATCGGCCGTGAGTTCGTGGAAATCTTCCAGCAGGAAGCGGAAAAGATCGAAAATGCAAAATGGCTGGCACAGGGCACCATCTATCCTGATGTCATTGAATCCGCTGGCAGCCACACCAAGAAAGCAGGCGTTATCAAATCCCACCATAACGTGGGCGGTTTACCGGAAACACTTCACCTCAAACTGCTGGAGCCACTGCGCGAACTGTTCAAGGATGAAGTACGTGAACTTGGCCTGGCACTGGGATTGCCGCATGATCTGGTGTTCCGCCATCCATTCCCCGGCCCGGGACTGGGTGTCCGTATTCTGGGAGAAGTCAAATATGAATACACCGAGTTACTGCGTCAGGCTGATGCCATTTTCATCGAAGAACTGAGAAATGCCGGCTGGTACGAAAAAACCTCTCAGGCATTTGCCGTTTTCCTGCCGATAAAATCAGTTGGCGTCATGGGAGACAATCGCAGTTATGAATATGTAGTCGCCTTACGCGCTGTTCAGACCGAAGATTTCATGACCGCACACTGGGCAGAACTGCCCTACACCCTCCTCTCCAGAATCTCAAATCGCATCATCAATGAAATCCGCGGTATCAACCGTGTGGTCTATGATATATCAGGCAAACCCCCGGCAACGATCGAGTGGGAATGATTCCGCGTCTGGCACAGCCAGGCACCTGATGGCATGAAATGCCGCTAAGCCCGCGTAATTGCGGGCTTTTTTTTGTTTGTGTTTGGCACGATCTGGCAACGGGAGGAAGCGCCAAGCACCGTTTGAGCATGGCATTAAAGCTGGTATTATGGTTTGGCGATGCCATGATTGATGCCGATACCATGCTGCGTTCTTTTGTGTGTTCATGGTATTAATATTCTATAAGTTACTGTTTCGTAAGAAAAAATACGATAAATTCGAGATTTTTTCAGCATGGTATCGGAGACGAAGAAGGACAAGGTACATGCTGACCGATACCAAGCTGCGCAATCTCAAGCCCAGGGACAAACTCTACAAAGTGAATGACCGGGAAGGTCTCTATGTGGCAGTGACTCCAGCCGGCTCCATCTCGTTCCGTTACAACTACTCAATCAACGGTCGGCAGGAGACCATCACCTTTGGGCGTTATGGTGTCGGTGGCATCACCCTGGCCGAAGCCCGCGAGCTGTTGGGTGACGCCAAGAAGATGGTTGCGGCGGGCAAGTCGCCGGCCAAGGAGAAAGCCCGAGACAAGGCGCGGGTGAAAGATGCAGAGACGTTCGGTGCCTGGGCGGAGAAGTGGCTGCGTGGCTACCAGATGGCCGACTCCACCCGCGATATGCGCCGCTCGGTTTATGAGCGTGAGCTGAAGCCGAAATTCAGCAATCAGAAGCTGGTGGAGATCACCCACGAAGACTTGCGGGCGCTGGCTGATGCCATTGTTGAGCGAGGCGCACCGGCCACCGCCGTTCATGTGCGTGAAATCGTGTTGCAGGTATTTCGCTGGGCCATCGAGCGTGGGCAGAAGGTCGAAAACCCGGCAGAACTGGTGCGCCCAACAAGCATCGCTCGATTCGAGCCACGTGACCGAGCGTTGACGCCAGAAGAAATTGGGCTGATGTACCAGTACATGGAGCGAGTGGGCACAAGCCCAACAAACCGTGCGGCGGCCAAGCTGTTATTGCTGACGATGGTGCGCAAGAGCGAGCTGACCAATGCGACCTGGAGCGAGATCAATTTCAGCGAAGCGTTGTGGACGATTCCAAAGGAGCGGATGAAACGCCGTAACCCGCACCTGGTATTTCTGTCCCAGCAGGCTCTGGATATTTTCATTGCCATGAAAACCTTTGCCGGTGGTTCCGACTTCGTTTTGCCATCACGGTACGACTCGGATGCGCCGATGAGCGCTGCCACACTTAACCAGGTGCTGACGCTGACTTACAAGGCGGCGCAGAAAGATGGGAAGTCACTTACCAAGTTCGGACCGCATGATTTGCGGCGCACAGCCAGCACGCTGTTGCATGAGGCCGGCTACAACACCGACTGGATCGAGAAGTGCCTGGCGCACGAGCAGAAGGGCGTGAGGGCTGTCTACAACAAGGCTGAGTACCGCGAGCAGCGGGCGGCGATGTTGCAGGATTGGGCCGATATGATTGATGAGTGGACTTCGGGAGGCAGTAAGGGTTGATGTTTTTGCTATCTTTGATAGCATTGAAGTTGATGCCGTGAATTTATAAATAAGGCCGCCATTGGCATCGGGCAGGTCAATTACCGATTAGCTGCTTCGCGCAGCTACTCGATGAATAGCAACTATTCATTTGAGAGGTATTGACCCATGCAAAATATAAAGACCCTCATCAACAGGAAGAAGCTCCTGGAGATGATCCCGCTTTCGACACGAACAATTTATAACCTGGAGCAGCGAGGGGATTTTCCACGCCGTATCGCGTTAACCAGTAGAAATGTCGCCTGGGATTTGTCAGAGGTCGAAGAGTGGATTGAGGCACGTAAATCATCGGGTGATCAAGCTGCGCGACCTGGCCCTATAGAGGGCTAGTTATATGGCTCTTGATCTTATGGCGGCTTTCACGGAATTGCCGCCACCCATTGATTATGTTCTGCCTAATATGGTTGCTGGCACTGTTGGTGCTCTTGTGTCGCCTGGTGGGGCTGGTAAATCCATGTTGGCCCTTCAATTGGCTGCACAGATTGCAGGCGGGCCTGATTTACTTGAAATAGGCGAGTTTCCCACCGGGCAAGTGGTCTATCTGCCTGCTGAAGATCCACCGGCCGCTATTCACCATCGTCTGCACGCCCTTGGGGCACACCTCAGCGCAGCGGAACGGCAAGCCGTGGCTGATGGTTTGCTCATTGAACCCTTGATCGGTAAATGCCCAAACATCATGGCTGCTAGCTGGTTCGATGCTCTCAAACGAGCCGCTGAAGGTCGTCGCTTGATGATCTTGGACACTTTGCGGCGCTTCCACATTGAGGAGGAGAACGCTAGCGGGCCGATGGCGCAGGTTGTTGGGCACATGGAGGCCATAGCCGCTGATACAGGCTGCTCCATTGTGTTTCTGCACCACGCGAGTAAAAGCGCAGCCATGATGGGGTCGGGCGATCAACAGCAGGCCAGTCGTGGATCGTCCGTACTGGTTGATAACATCCGTTGGCAATCGTACCTATCCGGCATGACGCAAGGCGAGGCCGAGATACTGGGGGTCGATGATTGTCAGCGTGGGTATTTTGTCCGCTTTGGCGTCAGCAAGGCCAACTATGGCGCACCTTTTCAAGAACTCTGGTTTAGACGGCACGACGGCGGCGTGTTGAAGCCTGCTGTACTGGAGCGGCAGTGCAAGGTGAAAAGGAGACAGCGTGAAGAAGCCTAAGCATGACCTGACCCACGTCCGACATGATCCCGCGCACTGTTTGGCACCTGGCCTGTTCCGCAGCCTCAAGCGTGGCGATCGCAAACGCTGCAAGCTGGACGTGACCTACACCTTTGGCGAGGACGAATCCATGCGTTTCGTCGGATTCGAACCTCTCGGGGCCGATGATATGCGTCTTTTGCAAGGCATCGTGGCCCTTGGCGGCCCGAACGGCATCTTGCTAACCCCGGAACCGACCAGTGAGACGGGGCGACAGCTACGGCTATTCCTTGAACCCCGTTTCGAAGCCATTGAGCAAGACGGCTTGGTGGTTCGTGAGAGCCTGACCAAACTGCTCTCAGAAACGGGCATGACGGATAGCGGCGACAACATCAAGGCGCTCAAAGCCAGCCTGCTGCGCATGTCGAACGTCACCATCCTTGTGACGAAGGGACGGCGGCAAGCCGCGTTCCACCTGATGAGTCATGCTTTTGACGAGACGGACGGCAGGCTATGGGTTGCCCTGAATCCGCGTATTGCCGAAGCGATCCTGGGGCATCGTCCATATGCCCGTATCGACATGGCGGAAGTGCGGGTGCTACAGACTGATCCGGCACGGCTGATGCACCAACGGCTATGCGGCTGGATCGACCCCGGCAAATCCGGGCGCGTGGAACTGGACACGCTTTGCGGCTATGTCTGGCCAGATGAAGCCAATGCCGAAGCTATGAAAAAACGCCGTCAGACTGCCCGGAAGGCACTGGCCGAACTTGCCGCCGTGGGTTGGGTAGTGAACGAATACGCCAAGGGAAAATGGGAGATCAAGAGGCCTGGCCCCACGGCAACTGCACCCGTTTACCGTCGTAACGTTCCCTTGTTACCGTCGTAACGCTCCCCTTCTGCCGTCGTAACGTTCCCCGTCCCAATTTGGAAAACCCAGACGGTGCGCTGCTTTGCGGGCAGTTTGGGAAATCCATCCAAGATTATCTAAAGATAATCCATCATGCGCGGTGCAGCTCGCGCCTTGAGGGCGCGTTCTGACCTTGCCAATAAAGCCCTGGCGGGCTTTATCAATCGGCCATAGGCCGATGGTTTAACGCCAAGAAGAGAAGGCGGCTTCAGTGGCCGCTGAAACGCCTTGTGAGAGGGGAAAACAACCCGGAGTCCCTTATTCCATGAGCTGAAGCAGAATCTGCGTCTAACGGTGCTGGAGGGCCGCTGTGTGCACTTGTAGTTATCTGTACTGAAACCTTGGCTCGAAACGTGAAATGGCTAAGCAGTGCCCATTCGTTCGGTAAGAATAATAAGAAGATTATTATTCTTATTATTACCAAGCAGGAATGAGCCGTGTGTGTTGGACGCCCATAACCAGTAACCTGCGTGAAGGTGTCAACATCAGGAAAGGTTGCCCCTCAAGTATCAATACGTCGCCTTAGTGGTATGACGGGAGGGGAGGCAAATTTCTTGTGTTCATTGACACTTGAGGGGCGGGTTATGCCCTTCTTTTTTGGCGTCCAACTCGCCCCATCGGGGCGAATGGTTTGTGTCGATTGTTGGCATTTTAGGTTCCGATTTAAAGCCGATTGAGCAGCGATTTTGAAGCGACTATGTCGATTGCAGGCCGATTTGGTGACGATTACGGTTATGTTGCCAAGAATCGGTGTTTGTTTGACGATAAAACGCTTTACGTTCGATATGCGCTAGATTTTCAATAGTGGGTGAAATGCGGGCAGGATGGGTGAAGTTAGCTAACCGGCAAGCCGGTTATCTATCTTCACTGTCCCTTATTCGCGCCGGGGGCACTCAACGGGAATCCTGCCCTGCGGGGCTGATCGGCTACCGCCGGTTGCAAGAGTATAGGTCTTGCTATTTTTAATATCTTTGATAGCATGGTTGTCGGGTACACCAAAAGGGTATTGATATGGCAAATGTGCTTATCAGGAATTTACCCGCCGAGGTGCACCGTGCGTTGAAAGTTCGAGCAGCGCTCAACGATAGGAGCACCGACGCGGAAATACGCGAAATACTGACGGCGGCAGTACAGCCGCTAGAGCTTGAAGAGATTGGCCGGGAAGTTGGCTTGTCCGAAAGCGATAAAAAAACAGAGTAGTTTTACGTTTGTAAGTCCGGGCCTCAGCGCCAAGGGCAATACCGATCAGCTAGTGGCGTAGCTCTTCGATGAAACGTTGCCGAGAACAAGCACAACGCTTGGTCAAGGCAATGCCTTCTTTTCATCGACGGAGTACGACCATGAAGTCCAAAATTTTAGCGGCTAAAAAAACCGCTCTAGCCGTTGCACTCGCAACCGGCTTTATCACCACTACCACCGCCCCTGTGCAAGCTGGTATCCCCGTCATCGACGGCGGCAACCTGGCCCAGAACATCATGACGGCCATCGAGTCGGTGGCGCAGACGCTCAAGCAGATTGAGCAGTACCAGACCCAGTTGCAGCAGTACGAAAATCAGCTCCAGAACACGATGGCCCCAGCCGCGTATATCTGGGATCAGGCGCAGACTACGATCAACCGGCTGATTGCCGCGCAAAACACGCTGGCCTATTACGAGAACCAGCTAGGCAGCCTGGATCGTTACCTGGCCAAGTTTCAGGACGTGGCCTATTACCGCAGCTCGCCATGCTTCAACGGCAGCGGCGGATGCACGCCGGCCGAAAAGGCAGCGATGGAAGAGAACCGCCGCCTGGCGTCAGAGTCGCAAAAGAAGGCCAACGATGCCCTGTTCCAGACCGTTGCCGACCAGCAAAAGGCTTTGAAGGATGACGCCCGTACCCTGGAGCGGCTGCAAGGCGCGGCCCAGGGTGCAACTGGCCAGCTACAGGCCATCGGCTACGCCAACCAGCTCGCCAGCCAGCAGGCCAATCAGCTCTTGCAGATTCGCACCATGTTGACCGCCCAACACAACGCGGAGGCAGCCCGGATTGCAGCAGAACTCGATGCCGAGGCGCGAGGTGATGCCAGGGCCGAGCAAATGCGTACCTGGACGTTTCGCCCGAGTCCGGCAGACAACTACTAGGGAGGCGGTGAGATGAAAAAAATCTTTTTTACTACCGCGGCTACGTTGCTGTTGTTGGCTGGATGTGAACAGGAAAGGATGCCCGAACCAAATGCGGCGACGTGTGCCCCCGATGCGTTCCAGGCAGCACTGAATGAAATGCGCAGCGAAGCGAACCGAGAGGCCTTTACCGAGGAATGCAGAGCATTCCAGAAGGCCAAGCAGATGCGTCAGTGGGAGTTCAAGCCCAGCCCTAAAGATGATTATTGAGGTGGTCGCCATGAGAAAGAAAATTGCTCTAGGTGGCTTGATGATGGTCGCCACAATGGTGCTGGCTGAACCTGCAATGGCGCAGGAGCTAAGTAGCAGCGGTGTTATGAATGATGTGCTCAAGCGTTTTCATGATGCTGCCGCAACATGGGGGCCAGCTATTGAGTCCGCTGCATCGCGTTTGTTCTGGACGCTGGTTGTGATTTCGATGGTCTGGACATTCGGCATGATGGCTTTGCGCAAGGCCGACATTGGCGAGTTCTTCGCGGAGTTCGTTCGCTTCACGATCTTCACCGGCTTTTTCTGGTGGTTGCTGACGAATGCGAACCAGGGCATGAATATCGCCGGTACGATTGTTCAGTCATTGCAAACTCTGGGCGCGCAGGCGGGGGGACTTTCCAATAGCAATCTTGGGCCCTCCAGCATCCTTGATCTTGGTTTCGAGTTATACAACCGCACAGTACAGGCCACCTCGGAGCTGGGATGGCGGCAGATGGCAACTGCTCTGGTCATGGAGCTAATGGCCCTGGCTGTTTTGTTTGTCCTGGCGTTGATTGCGGTCAACCTGTTGCTGTTGCTCGCATCAGCCTGGATTCTGTTGTATGCCGGTGTGTTCTTCCTTGGCTTTGGTGGAAGTCGTTGGACTTCCGACATGGCGATCAATTACTACAAGACCGTGCTGGGCCTGGCCGCACAGCTTATGGCAATGGTGCTTCTGGTTGCGATTGGCAAAGAGTTCATCAATCACTACTACACGCAAATCAGCGAGAACATGGCATCCCAGGAACTGGCCGTGATGTTGGTTATATCGGTCATCTTGCTTTTCTTGGTCAACAAAGTTCCGCCGATGATTTCTGGTCTTGTGTCTGGTGGTGGTATTGGCGCAGCCGGTGGAATTGGAAACTTCGGTGCGGGTGCGGCAGTTGGGGCGGCGGTGACGGCGGCCAGTATGGCAACTGGCGGCGCTGCCCTGGCAGGTAAAGCGGTTATGGGTGCCGCAGCCGGTGCAGCCGGAGGTGCAAGTGCACTCCAAGCGGCTTTTCAGAAAGCATCAGCGAGTATGGAAACCGGCGGTGACATGTCCAGCATGGGGTCAGTTGTCAGCAGTGGCGGAAACGGTGGTGGTGAAGCGGGTACTGCTGGCAGTAGCCCATTCGCCCAAGCGGCTGGCTTTGGTGACAGCGGCAGTAGCTCAAGCGGTGGCGGCTTTGCCAAGGCCGCGAAGCTGGCCACAGGCACGGCCTCCGAGTTAGCCAAGGGTGTCGGCTCTCAAGTGAAGCAGGGATTCCAGGAGCGAGTGAGCGAAACCACAGGCGGAAAACTGGCTGCTTCGATACGCGAAAGCATGGAGCCGAAAGAAGCAAGCCAATCTGGCCAGTTCGAGGGCAATAGCTTGGGCGCCGATTCTGGCCCAGATAGTAACGAAGTCAGGAGTTAGCACGATGACGACATCAACATACATGGCCGCATTGGCGGCCCTGGATGAAGCGCCAAGGGAAGAAGTCAGCCAGGTATTTATTTCGCCGCTGGGTGATCAATCGACCGAGGTCGATGCAGAGACAGAAACAGCCGCTTTTGTATCACGGCCAGACCCTATGAGAGAGAGCGAAACTAAGCCGATAAGTATTGAGGTTAATGGCGGCAGGAATGAGCGGTCAGCATTCGCGGAGGCGGCGGGGCTGTACCTGTAGGCGCACCGGGCTGGCCACAACCAGCCCGGCACTTTCAATCAACACCTACTGGAGAGGTGAATTATGACAACACAACATATTATCGAACCAGGGCAAGCAGTGCATCAAGCAGCGGCTATTCTTTCTTCTTTGGAGTACATCAACCAAGCGGAAGCGCGGAGCCTTGGGCCATTGGCCGAAGCCGTCGCTAATGCTTTTATGGTGGTGTACTACCAAGCTGAAACGGGCCGGGCGACACAGGCTGATTTTCAAGAAGCAATGAACGCCTTGCGCCAAGCGTGCAGCTAATGACGAAAGGGCGGCCACTCGAACTGGCCGCCTTTTTCAATCTTCACTGTTTGGCCATTCCCGACCCACAGACGGCGCATCCATCCATTCGCGTTCCTCCGGCGGCAGCGGGTAAGCCCCGGATGCTTCCGCGTCGGCCAGTAGTTCGGCCAGTGTGTAGCGCACCCGACCAGTGGAAACGGCGCGGGCCGGGTCGGCCTTCTCATGCAGCCTGTTCTCTAGGTTCTTTGGGTCTGTCATCGGGCGACCTCAGCAAGCATGGATACTAGGTGTTCCAGGTCAGTGATCGAATGCGCCAGGAAGCGGCCGGCGCGGCAATCTGCAATCATTTCCTCAGTTTTTTCCTACTCATGTTCAACCTCGTTCGTACCAGCTCTTCGAGCGATTCACCACGCGCACGACCAGCAGCATCACCGGCACTTCGACCAGGACGCCGACCACGGTTGCCAATGCAGCGCCGGAGTGCAGACCGAACAAGCTGATGGCGGCCGCCACGGCCAGCTCGAAGAAGTTGCTGGCACCGATCAGGGCCGAAGGACAGGCGACAGAGTGCTTTTCCCCCGCCCGCTTGTTCAGCCAGTAGGCTAACCCGGAATTGAAGAACACTTGAATCAAGATCGGCACGGCTAGCATGGCGATCACTAACGGCTGCCGGATGATGGCCTCGCCCTGGAAGGCGAACAGTAGAACCAACGTCAGCAGCAGCGCGGCCATCGACCACGGCCCGATCTTCTGCATGGCCCGTTCAAAGGCGGCCTGTCCTTGCTTGAGCAGATGCCGCCGCAAGAGCTGCGCCAGGATCACCGGCACGATGATGTAGAGCACGACCGAAATCAGCAGCGTGTCCCAAGGCACCGAGATCGAGGACATGCCCAGCAGCAGGCCGACGATGGGCGCGAAGGCCACGATCATGATGGCGTCGTTCAGAGCCACTTGCGAGAGCGTGAAAAGCGGGTCGCCGTTGGTAAGGCGGCTCCACACGAACACCATTGCCGTGCAGGGCGCGGCGGCCAGCAAGATCAAGCCCGCGATGTAGCTGTCCAGTTGATCGGCCGGCAGGAACGGAGCGAACACTTGTCGGATGAACAGCCACCCCAGCAGGGCCATCGAGAATGGCTTGACGGCCCAATTCACGAACAGCGTGACGCCGATGCCGCGCCAATGCTCTTTGACCTGGTGCAGCGCCCCGAAGTCGATCTTGACCAGCATCGGGACGATCATTACCCAAATCAGCAGGCCCACCGGCAAATTGACCTGGGCCACTTCCATGCGGCCTATGGCCTGGAACACGTCAGGAAGGCCCTGGCCGAGCGCAACACCGGCGACGATGCACAGGGCCACCCACAGCGTCAGGTAACGCTCGAAGCCGCTCATCGGGGCCTGGCGCGGCTTCGCGGCGATGGCCTGTGCGCCGGCGCTCATGCTTCCTGCTCGGTCTTGCCGATGTTCGCCAGCTCGCGCTTGATGGCCGTCTGGTCAAGCATTTTGAGAGGCAGATTCACGAACAGGCGGACGCGGTTCATCATGTGCCGGAAGGTTTGTTCGAAGGCCCGGCGCTTCTCGGCGTCAGTGCCTTCGACGGCGGCCGGGTCTTCAAATCCCCAATGCGCCGAGATCGGCTGACCAGGCCACACCGGACACATTTCGCCGGCGGCGTTGTCGCAGACGGTGATGATGAAGTCCATCTTCGGTGCGTCGGGCGTGGCGTACTCGTCCCAGCTCTTGCTGCGCAGATTCTCGGTCGGGTAATTCACCGACTCCACCTTTTCGACGGCGAAGGGATTGACCTTGCCGGTTGGGTGACTGCCGGCGCTGTAGGCGCGGAAGCGCCCTTGCCCCATCGTGTTGATGAGAGCTTCGGCCATGATGCTGCGCGCCGAATTGCCGGTGCAGAGGATGAGGACGTTATAGATTCTTTCGGTCATGATGTTTCGCTTTCTGGTAGTGGCTGGGGAGCAATGGCGATGGATGAAAGATCGGTGGCCTCGTCGATGACGTGGCCGGCCGCTTTCCGTTCGGAATAGCGGTCTGTCAGTGCTTCACGGTGCGGCCGTACCAGCGCCGTGAAGCGCACCAGTTCTTCCATCACATCGGCTATTCGGTCGTAGTACGGCGAGGGCTTCATGCGGCCCGCCGCGTCGAACTCTTGGAACGCTTTGGCGATACTCGACTGGTTCGGAATGGTGAACATTCGCATCCAGCGGCCGAGCAGACGCAAGGTGTTCACGGCGTTGAAGCTCTGCGAGCCGCCGGATACCTGCATCACGGCCAGGGTGCGGCCTTGGGTCGGCCGGATGCCGGCCATTTCAAGCGGCAGATGGTCAATCTGCGCCTTCATGACACTGGTAATCTGACCGTGGCGTTCCGGGCTGCACCAGACTTGTCCCTCTGACCACTCGGACAGGGCGCGCAGCTCCTTGACGGCCGGGTGATCGTCGCTTTGCACTTGATCGGGCAACGGCAAATCGGACGGGTCGAAGATGCGTGTTTCTGCGCCAAAGAATTGCAGCAGCCGGGCCGCTTCCTCGACGGCCAGCCGTGAGAACGAGCGGGCGCGCAGCGAGCCATACAGCAGCAGGATACGCACCGGCGGGGCGTCGGGTGCCAGCCCGAGCGCCGGGCGCTCGATGGCAAAGGATTTGTCCAAAGCGGGCAAAGAATCGGGGTCGGAAAGATGGCGAAGTCTCATGCCAACACCTTCCCGGCTTCCGTGGTGCAAGACAGGTTGCACACCTGGCCGCCGCAGCAGTTTTCCGTGAGAAAGGCCACCAGGTTAGTGGCCGTCGAAAAGTTCGCCTCGTAGATCACAAATCGGCCTTCTTGCCGCGACGTGACCATGCCGGCGTGTGCCAGCTCTTTCAGGTGGAAGGATAGCGAAGACGGCGGGATGCCGGCCGCTTCGCTGATTTTTCCGGCGGCCATGCCGGCGGGGCCGGCCTGGACGAGAAGCCGGAACACCGCGAGGCGCGATTCTTGAGCGATGGCCGCCAGGGCGGCTACAGCATTTATCGTTTCCATGTTTCAATAATAGTCGAAATATGGAGTGTGCTCAATAGCTCATTTAAGCTGTAAAAATGAGCTAGGCGCATTTAGATCGATATGTGATAAATTGGCCTGCCAGTTTAAGATGGGTGCATTTGAGTATGCCCAAAGGAGCCCGCAAGTATGCGCAGGACGAAGCCAGTAGCCGCGCCGATGGTGGCGCGGGTCTATCTGCGCGTCAGCACCGACGCGCAGGACTTGGAACGCCAAGAGGCGATCACTACGGCCGCGAAGGCCGCCGGCTACTACGTCGCCGGCATCTACCGTGAGAAGGCATCCGGCGCACGCGCCGACCGGCCTGAGCTGCTGCGCATGATCGGCGACCTACAGCCCGGCGAGGTGGTCATTGCCGAGAAGATCGACCGCATCAGCCGCCTACCTTTGCCCGAGGCCGAGCGCCTGGTGGCCTCGATACAGGCCAAAGGCGCACGCCTGGCCGTCCCTGGCGTGGTCGATCTATCCGACCTGGCGGCCGAGGCCCAGGGCGTCGCCAAGATCGTGCTGGAAGCCGTGCAGATCATGCTTTTTCGCCTGGCCTTGCAGATGGCCCGCGACGACTACGAGGACAGGCGCGAACGCCAGCGCCAAGGCATTGAGTTGGCCCGCCAGGCCGGGCGGTACAAGGGCCGCCGTGCTGATCCGAAGCGCCGCGCCCAAGTTGTCGCGCTGCGCAAGTCCGGCTACAGCATCAACAAGACCGCCGAGCTGGCCGGGTACAGTGCGGCCCAGGTGAAACGGATATGGGCCGAGGTCAGCCAGGCCGAAGCGAAGCAGCACGGCGCGTTCGTGGAGGACGCATTGACGGAAGCCGATGCCCTGGCCGCTGTCGGCCAGGATGAGCGCCAGGAGGAAAGGGCATGAAGAAGCCGAACCAAGACGACGAGCCGTTTTTCATCACCGAGGAGATTGCGGCCGAAATGATCGCCGGCGGCTATGAGTTCGAGCTGCCGCCCATTCCTTGCACCATCCGCCTACGCGACGTGCTGGAGCGCATGACCGATGCTGAGCTAGCATTGCAGCCGGGCGAGATCGCCGACCAGGAGCGTGAACGCTGCCGGCGCAAGCCGTGTTCAACCTCATGATCTGGTCATGGTATTTTTCATGGCACTGAGCCTGATAGTTCTTGCAAATTGTTGTCACTAAAGGGTTTTGTGTGCTTGTTTACAATCGAGTGGGAGTGACGGGCACTGGCTGGCAATGTCTAGCAACGGCAGGCATTTCGGCTGAGGGTAAAAGAACTTTCCGCTAAGCGATAGACTGTATGTAAACACAGTATTGCAAGGACGCGGAACATGCCTCATGTGGCGGCCAGGACGGCCAGCCGGGATCGGGATACTGGTCGTTACCAGAGCCACCGACCCGAGCAAACCCTTCTCTATCAGATCGTTGACGAGTATTACCCGGCATTCGCTGCGCTTATGGCAGAGCAGGGAAAGGAATTGCCGGGCTATGTGCAACGGGAATTTGAAGAATTTCTCCAATGCGGGCGGCTGGAGCATGGCTTTCTACGGGTTCGCTGCGAGTCTTGCCACGCCGAGCACCTGGTCGCTTTCAGCTGTAAGCGTCGCGGTTTCTGCCCGAGCTGTGGGGCGCGGCGGATGGCCGAAAGTGCCGCCTTGCTGGTTGATGAAGTACTGCCTGAACAACCCATGCGTCAGTGGGTGTTGAGCTTCCCGTTTCAGCTGCGTTTCCTGTTTGCCAGCCGGCCCGAGATCATGGGGTGGGTGCTGGGCATCGTTTACCGCGTCATTGCCACGCACCTGGTCAAGAAAGCGGGCCATACCCACCAAGTGGCCAAGACGGGCGCGGTCACCCTGATCCAGCGTTTTGGATCGGCGCTCAATCTGAATGTTCACTTCCACATGCTGTTTCTCGACGGTGTGTATGTCGAGCAATCCCACGGCTCAGCGCGTTTCCGCTGGGTCAAGGCGCCGACCAGCCCAGAGCTCACCCAGCTGACGCACACCATCGCCCACCGGGTGGGTCGCTATCTGGAACGGCAAGGCCTGCTGGAACGGGATGTCGAAAACAGCTATCTGGCCTCGGATGCGGTGGATGACGACCCGATGACACCCCTGCTGGGGCACTCGATCACTTACCGTATCGCTGTCGGTTCACAGGCGGGGCGAAAGGTGTTCACTTTGCAAACTCTGCCGACCAGTGGTGATCCGTTCGGTGACGGGATTGGCAAGGTAGCCGGGTCCAGCCTGCACGCCGGCGTGGCGGCCAGGGCCGATGAACGCAAGAAGCTCGAACGGCTGTGCCGGTACATCAGCCGCCCGGCGGTATCCGAGAAGCGGCTGTCGTTAACACGAGGCGGCAACGTGCGCTACCAGCTCAAGACGCCGTACCGGGACGGCACCACGCACGTCATTTTCGAACCATTGGATTTCATTGCAAGGCTGGCCGCCCTGGTACCGAAGCCCAGAGTCAACCTAACCCGCTTCCACGGGGTGTTCGCACCCAACAGTCGGCACCGGGCGTTGGTCACGCCGGCAAAACGGGGCAGGGGCAACAAGGTCAGGGTGGCTGATGAACCGGCAACACCAGCACAACGGCGAGCGTCGATGACATGGGCGCAACGGCTCAAGCGTGTTTTCAATATCGACATCGAGACCTGCAGCGGCTGCGGCGGCGCCATGAAAGTCATCGCCTGCATTGAAGACCCTATAGTGATCAAGCAGATCCTTGATCACCTGAAGCACAAAGCCGAAACCAGCGGGACCAGGGCGTTACCCGAAAGCCGGGCGCCACCGGCTGAGCTGCTCCTGGGTCTGTTTGACTGACGAGCCTGAAGGCCAACGATACCAATCAAAATGCTGCGTTCACAGCGCCGCGGCAGGGATCCGCCGTGCTGGTTGTCGGAAAAGGAGCCGCTAGTGGGAAAGAGGAGGGTAAATTTTCAGCGTTGCTGGCTCCCCGTCAGCCGGATTGGGTTGCATCGCAGGGGTGTCGAAAGAGTCAACTGCGGTCCAAAGCTGTTGGACTTGGGTGAAAAGGGCGTTTATTCTTCCTATACGTTGTCGGCAGCGGGCCAAAAAGGAATACGTCCATGCCCATCGAGGTGAAACCGGCTGTGAGCGCGGGTTCAAGCATATAGCCCGACAGGCGCGTATCCTTGCCGATCACGACACGATGGCGGTGGTCACCGCGACGAAAGACACGGCCAGCCGCCATGCCGACGCGCAAGGCGGTTTCCGCCGTCATCGCGCCTTCGTTGGCTTTGCCACGAATACCGTCTGTGCCGAAATATTTGCGCACCATAAGGTCGATTATCCTGTCGTCGGGTCGCCCTCAAAGGGGACATGCCTGCTGAACCGCGAATATAGAGAAATATCCCGAATGTGCAGTTAACGAATTCTTGCGGTTTCTTTCAGCGCCGCCAATACCGCCAGCCCGTCGCGCAAGGGGCGCGGCTCGTGTGTGCGGATGAAGTCAGCTCCACCTGCGGCGGCGGCAAGCTCTGCAGCGAGTGTCGCGGCCCCGACATCCCCCGGACCACGGCCTGTGAGCGCGCGCAGAAAGGATTTGCGCGAAACAGACAGAAGCACCGGCAAATCGAAGCGCAGCCGCAATTCATCGAACCGCGCCAGCACCGAGAGCGAGGTTTCGGGAGCAGCCCCCAGAAAAAACCCCATGCCGGGATCAAGGACAAGGCGGTTGCGTTTGATACCGGCACCCGTCAGCGCCGCGATGCGCGCGTCAAAGAACGCCGCAATGTGATCCATGATGTCGCCAGCGGGTGCCTCGCGCCGATCTGCCTGCCCGTCTTGCACCGAATGCATAACGACGAGTTTGGCAGATGATTTCGCCAATTGCGGATAGAACGCAGCGTCTGGAAAACCGCGAATATCATTGAGATAGGCCACACCACGCGACAAGGCATAGGCTTGCGTCGCGGGTTGATAACTGTCGAGCGAGACGGGAATGCCATCTGCCTTGAGCGCGTCCAGCACCGGCGCGATACGCGCGATTTCTGTGTCGGACGAAACAGGCGCGGCGTCGGGATTGCTGGATGCCGGACCGAGGTCGATCACATCTGCCCCCTCGGCCATCAGCTTACGCGCCTGCGCAATGGCTGCGTCTGGCGCCAGATACCGGCCTCCATCGGAGAAACTGTCCGAGGTTATGTTGACGATGCCGAAAATGATGAGCGATTTATTCATGGGGGCTTCTATAATAATAATAATCGAGCATGAGTCTCATACGGATGCTCGGGTCGAAAGGGAATCCCCAGGCGAGTAACCTGTTTGCGGTGATCCATTAGCTGCAGGAGCAGAAGAGCATACATCTGGAAGCAAAGCCAGGAAAGCGGCCTATGGAGCTGTGCGGCAGCGCTCAGTAGGCAATTTTTCAAAATATTGTTAAGCCTTTTCTGAGCATGGTATTTTTCATGGTATTACCAATTAGCAGGAAAATAAGCCATTGAATATAAAAGATAAAAATGTCTTGTTTACAATAGAGTGGGAGTAGGATTGTTCTTTTAAATTATTGATTTATGTAAAATTAGCAATCAATAAACGATATTTATTACATCATCAATGGTGCTTGTTATGGTAGGTGGAGAGCGTGCTATGGCAAGAGTCTCCGATATCATGATCGAGTTCTCCATTCCGCATGATCTTGAGCCCGATGCCGAGGTTACAGCACTTGGAGTCCGGTGTGCGGCGTAAACAGCAAATCCGTTTTTAGATAGAGGATAACCCATGCCTGTTCTGCTTTTCGTTCTCTGGTAGGGTTTGGTAATTTCCTGAGTATGGGGAGCTATGCCAAGTTACAGCCTGAACGAAGACCGCTTGGCTCAGAAAGGACTGGAGAACTGGAACAAACCGTGGAACTGAACCGTCCCGACAATCGAGGAGGCTATTTGGTTAAAGTAAAATATCCATCAATGTCTTATTATCCTGGGTTTGTCGGTAGTTTTCTTCAGCCTGAGCTGGAGGAATATACCCGATAGATCCAAGCAGGCGTTGATGGTTATACCAGGCAACCCATTCCAAAGTTGCCAGCTCCACAGCAGCCCTGGTTTTCCAGGGAGCTCTCCTGTGTATCAGTTCAGCCTTGTACAGGCCATTGATCGTTTCAGCCAGCGCATTATCGTAACTGTCACCGCGACTGCCGACAGACGGTTCAATACCGGCTTGTGCCAGACGTTCGGTATAACGGATCGACACGTATTGCGATCCTCTGTCGGAATGATGAATCAGGGTATCAGCAGGACGGCGATCATACAAAGCCTGCTCCAGCGCATCAAGCACAAAATCCGTACTCATGGTGCTGCTGACACGCCAGCCAACGATGCGGCGGGCAAATACATCGATAACAAAAGCCACGTACAACCAGCCCTGCCAGGTTGATATAGCCTACGTCACATAAAATGATTCGATCTTAAAGAGTTGCTCAACGGTTTGGTTTTGTTGTTTTCTGACTGCTTTGGTTTGTGCCCATTTGTGCTCAATGGGATTAAGGTCAGGTGAATACTCTGGCAGATATTCAAGCGTGTGCCCGCCTCGTGTGATTACATTTTGAATATCCTGTCTTTTATGGAAAGTTGCGTTATCCATGACCACAATCGATGCAGGTGGGAGTTTTGGCAACAGATCGTGTATCGTCCAGCCTAAAAAAGTATCTGCATCGATATTATTTTTGAATAATCCCACCGTCAGAAGACATTTGCCTATCAATGCACCGATGACATTGATACGGCCTCTCGCGTGCCAATTACACTTGCCGTGACACCGTTTACCAATGGGTGCATACCCATGTGTTCGTGGCATATCGTGAGCAAAACCACTTTCGTCAATATAGACGATAACGCGGTTTTGAGCTTGATACGCCTTAATCGCTTCCTGGAAGGTGTGCCGTTTGTCTTCGTCCGCTTTGGGGTGCTGCAGTGTTTTTTTTATAGCTGATGTGCATACGCCGCAGTGCGTGACCGATACCTTTTTCGCTTACACCCAGTCGACGAGCTCGTTCGGCCTGATAGGCGTCTGGAAATTCCCGTACATCATGGGCTAGCGCAGCCATGTCGATCTTCGTTGCCGGTTTGTTACGGCTCTCTTTAGGAACGGGATTTTTTACCCAACGTGTTACGCTGGCAATCCCCACACAAAAACGAGCCGCCGTTTGCGCTATGGTGAGTCCTTCCTTCTCTCGAACAGATAAAACTTTGCGGCGAAATGAAATGGGATAAGTCATCTATAAATTATAATCAATTTATATGAGCTTCGCTATACATAGGTGAAGTCCGAGACCCACAGCTGATTGGGCCGATTGGCATGAAACATCCGGTTGACGAGATCGCGCGGGCAAGTCGCGTTCTGCCGGACAACAGTGGTGCGAATGATTTTGCCCCGTCGGGCACCTTGTAAACCCAGCTGGCGCATCAGACGTTCAACCGTACAACGCGCCACAGTCACACCTTCACGTTGCAATTGATACCAGATCTTGCGTGCACCATAGACTTGCATATTGGCCTGCCAGACACGCCCGATATCAGCCATCAACAACTCATCTCTGCGAGCCCGCGCACTGCGTAATTGTGGATAGCGCTGGCGGGCAGCATGGCGCCAGTACGCTGAAGGGGCAACCTGCAACACCTTGCAGACTGGCTCGACCCCATAGATACTCCGATACTGATCAATGTAAGCGTTTACTTCTTCAGAACGCGGTCGAGCTCCGCCTGGGCGAAAAAAGCACTGGCTGTTTTCAATATCTCATTGGCTCGGCGCAGTTCCCTGTTCTCACGCTCCAACGCCTTGAGGCGATCACGTTCACTGCTTGTCAGACCTTCGCGTGCGCCATTGTTAATTTCGCTACGTTTAACCCATTCCAGCAACGTGGAGGGCACACAGCCAATCTTGGGTGCAATTGATTCAACCGCCGCCCATAGCGATGGATATTCGCCTCGATGTTCCTGTACCAGACGAACAGATCGTTCACGGACTTCAGGGGAAAACTTGTTTTGCTTGTTTTGTTTATTCATGGCTCCATTCTCTCAAAAGTTGGAGCCTCCTCAAAACCCGGGGCGATTCAGAAACCACATCAAGAGGATTCAAGACAACGATCAGACATGGGAGCGCTGGCGCGCCCGTGGCGATCATCAGCTACTACGTGCCAGAGCGATGGAGCTTGATCCGGCGTTTGATCTCACGCAATACGCGATTTTCAACCAGCACCTCGACTGAGGCTGCGTCCCACGCATAACGAGACAGACTCGAAGACATCGACGAGCAGATCAATGCGGGAATGACGCGAGAATACTTCATCGGTACCGTGCTGGTGTCGCCGATTGATCAGAAAAACCATTATGAAGTCATAGATGGCCAGCAGCGCCTGACTACGTTCTTCCTGTTGCTGTGCGCTCTCAAGCATCTGTTTCAGGGTGAGCCGCAGCAGCAAGCCGTCAGTGGCTTGATCTCGACCAGCTACACGGACAACGATGGGGAAACGCGGATCAGCCTGAAGCTGGAGCCGCGCTACGAGAACGCGGGCGAAGTCATCACCAAGCTGGTGGAACTCGACGCCGACCCGCAGGCTGTGCGCGTAGGCATTCAGTCATCGAGCATCGCCAGCTTCGGGTCGCTGGAAAACCTGGTCAATGCCTACGGCACGCTGTACCGATACCTGAAGGACAACTACGACAGCCCGGCCAAGCTGAAGAAATATTGGGGCTACCTGGCGAACGACGTAGTATTCATCCAGATTTCCACGGACGTGAGCAGCGCCCTAAAAATCTTCGAGACGATCAACGAGCGCGGCGTCGGCCTCAACCCGATGGATTTGCTGAAGAATCTGCTGTTCACGCAGGTGGGGCAAGCGCAATTCACCCAGCTCAAGGATGAATGGAAAAAAATCACCAAGCCATTGGAGAAAGGGAAGGAAAAGCCGCTGTTCGACCATTTCGTGATGCAGTTGGAGAACTTTCTCTTCTACTACATCTTCACCAAGATGCCGACCAGAGATCTGGAGCGCAGCTTTTCCCAATGGGCCAATGAACTGCGCGCGATCGCTGACGCTGCCGAATGTAGGTGCCACAACCAATGGCAAGGTATTGACTCCTGATCTATGGGAAGGGCAATCTTGGCTCTATATGGTATTTTTCGTGGTTCGAGCGGTCGGTCTATGATCAATAGACTGATTCAAAAGGATTTTTACTGATTATTGATGATCGAGTGGATCCAGAAGAAATTAGACCACGACAGTCTTATACAGCTACAATAATTGATCTTGATAACGGTACCACCTTACTAACGGTTCATTACGTTTATGAAAAATCCTCTGGAGGGTAGTGTCATACGGCGCGTGATGGTAGGCACTGATCGCTCCGAAACCGCCGACCAGACTGTTCAGTGGGCTGCCGGACTAGCGGACCGCTACGACGCAGAGCTATTCATAGTACAGGTAATAGTACCGAAATATCCATCCGCCACAGAATTCGGTGAATCCGAACAAACGAGTGCTATGGCTGCCAACAATGACCTGGCACACTTTGCGCGGCAGGTTGCCGGAGAACGTGGCCATGCCTTGGTCGTCATTAATGCTGATCCAGCATTGGCGATCGTCCATGCTGCTGAGCAGGAAGCAATCGATGTCCTGGTGGTTGGCAATCTTGGCATGGCAGGTCGAAAAGAATTTTTGCTCGGTAACATACCGAACCGCATCAGTCACAATGCTCACTGTACTGTAATTATTGTAAATGCTGCGCACTCTACCGATGAGCGTGCACCGCACTCGATGCGAGCTTCCCTGTCTAATGATGAAATCCCGTCTTTTAAGCCTCGACTGGTAGCACGCGCTACGCATATCGCGGCCGTGATGGCAAAACATGGGCTCACAGAGCTGTTCAGCCAATCCGACCCAGATATATCCATCCGCCGCCAGCAGGCCAGGCGCTTACGTGGCGCCCTGGAAGAGCTGGGCCCGATATTCTCGAAACTCGGGCAAGTGTTATCAACCCGTCCAGATCTCCTTCCAATCGAATACATCGAAGAGCTTGTACTGTTGCAGTCTCGCGTGCCGCCAATGACTGAGAGCGAGGTTGTCCGAGTCTCTGAACAGGAATTGGGAGTCCCGTGGGAGGATGTATTCAAGTCATTTGACCCAAAGCCCCTCGCCGCCGGCACAATCGCTCAGGTTCATCGTGCGGTACTCGAAACCGGTGATCGGGTCGTAGTCAAGGTTCAGCGACCCACTGCTCGTGCTGATATCGAACAGGATCTCGCTCTGCTCGAAATGTTTGCGGAAAAAGTCGGGAAACGTCCTGCGCTCAATCAGGTGATCGATATGGAAGCGGTATTCAAACACCTTTCCACCTCGCTTCATCGTGAACTCGACTTTCGCCAGGAGGCTGACAACATCGAACGGATGCGGGGAGTACTCGCAAGCTATGATCGCCTTGCCGTACCCAGCGTACACTCGGATCTGTCCACATCCCGATTACTGGTGATGGAAGAAATCCAGGGCATTCCGATCAAGCAGGCGCCAGCCGGTCCAGAGCGTATCCAGGCCGCTCGCCAACTGTTGGAGAGCTACTACAAACAGATCATCGTCGATGGTTTCTTCCATGCCGACCCTCACCCAGGCAACCTGATGTGGTGGAAGGACTGCATTTATTTTCTCGATTTCGGAATGGTTGGCGCGGTAGGAGCCGATCTTCGCGAGCATCTTTTGTTAATGCTGATGGCTCTGTGGCAGGAAGATGCCGGGTTTCTCACCGATGTCACATTGATGATGACGAACGCTGTCAATAGCAACGATTTCGATGTGGCTCAATTCCAAAGCGAGATCGGGGAGGTGATGGCAAAATATCGAGCCGCCTCGCTTGCCGAGATGCAGATCGGGCCGCTTCTGCAAGAAATGAGCACCGTCTCGTTACGACACGGGGTGCCGCTGCCGGCTTCGCTCACGCTTGCCACCAAAGCACTTGCGCAGGTACAGCTGGCGACTGCTGAGCTTGATCCGACGCTCGATCCTTACGACGTGGCAGGCAAGTACTTGATGCGTTTGATGGTCAAACGCATGGGTGCCGCGCTCAATCCAAAAACATTCGTGTATCAATCGCAGAAATTGAAAGTACGGGCCTTGCGCGTAATCGAGGCAGTCGAAAACCTCGTCGGCGCCCGCCCTGGCGGTCCAAAGCCCGTGGTGAACTTCAAGGCCACTTCGCTGGAGGACATTGTGCGTCACACGGGACGACGGCTGGCACTCGGTCTGACTGCTGCGGCAAGTGTCCTGGCCAGCGGACTCACGACCATGTCTACGGCTGTTGCCGAGTGGGTACCAGTAACATTCGGGGCTGTTGCAGGTCTGCTGACCCTTGGCCTGGTTATCGATCTGCTGCGAGGACGTTAAAGATAAAAACAGTTTTACGATGCAGAGTTGTTCCGCGCCGAAAATTTTCCACTGCGCTTGATCGAACGTAATACAACCCTCTCGATCAGATAGGCGATGATCATCATTACCATACCTAATAGCCAGCGTTCCATTTTTCGAGTCAAAGACCCTTTAGAAATCGTTCTCATGGAAACATTATTCATCATAGGTCTGTTATCAATTGAAGAATTACGATCCGCAATGAATAACTCTCTGCGCTTAACGCTATGCATAACAGGCCAGCCGGATACTCACCATCGGCGTTGCCATGATGAATGATCGTGTATCAGCATGGCTGGATAGCCTTGATCTCAGTGTATATCACGAGTCGTTTGAGCACAATGCGATCACTTGGGATGTCCTGCCCGAGCTGAATGAAGACGATCTGGAGGCGCTGGGTGTCTTACTGGGGCATCGGAAAATACTCTTGCGTGCAATCGCGCAATTGTCACAGAACACTGCAAGTCCAGGCCCGGGATCTATACTCGCTGGCGTTATTCCGGAAGAACAATCATTCCCTCTCGAACGAAATCAGGCAGAACGTCGCCAGTTAACAGTGATGTTTTGCGATCTTGTGGATTCGACAGCACTATCCTGCCGACTGGACCCTGAAGACCTTCAGGATGTGATCCGGCAATTTTTAGTTGCCTGCAGCCAGGCGATTGGCCGACTCAATGGCTATGTCGCAAAATATATGGGAGATGGGATACTGGCTTATTTTGGGTACCCTCATGCTCACGAAAATGATGCGGAACGAGCCGTACATGCCGGCCTCGCTATTCTGGATACAGTGAAGGTATTTAATCTGAACAATCCCCATCCACAGCTTAGTATTGCTGCCCGAATCGGGATCGCTACCGGTCAAGTCGTAGTCGGTGAACTAATGGGGCAGGACACTGCCAAGGAACGGTCAGTGTTCGGTGAAACGCCGAATCTCGCCGCCCGCCTCCAGGCACTGGCTAAACCCGGTCAATTGATCATCGATCTGGCGACAAAACGGCTTGTCGGAAATGAATTCGAGTTCTCGGATCTTGGTGCTTCCTCGCTGAAAGGATTCGATACACCTGTCCACGCCTGGCAAGTTCTGAGTATCAAGCCATCAGCCAGCCGATTTGAATCCTATCGATCCGGCCAGTTAACCAAATTCGTAGGCAGAGAACAGGAAATTTCACTCCTGTTGGGCCGCTGGCGCGAGGCCGTCGGCGGCGAAGGACAGGTCTTGCTCCTAAGCGGTGAAGCCGGTATCGGAAAATCGAGAATCGCCTGTAGCTTGCGTGACCACCTTGCAGATGAACGACACCAGGTAATTCAATTTCAATGTTCACCGTACCACATTAATACAGCGCTCTATCCGGCGATCAATTTTTTGCGACAGGCAGCAGGATTCGCAAATCAGGACAGCGCCGAGACACAACTGAACAAGCTCGATGCCATGGCCGCCGAAAGCGGGATTGATGATCCGAAGACAGTTTCATTGCTGGCCGATCTGCTCTTGATCCGGGGAGATCATCGCTACCCGCCGCTCAATGTGTCATCCGAAAAACGCAAGGACATGACGCTGGAAGCGCTCGTGCAACATCTGCAAAAGCTGGCTGGTCATTGCCCCCTGTTGTTCATTGTGGAAGATGCCCATTGGCTTGATCCGACTACGCTGGAACTCATAACACGAATCATTGGCCATATCCGGCATATGCGCATGTTGCTGCTAATCACATCTCGACCCGGCTTCAAGCCGGTATGGGCGGAATATAGTTACGTGACGTCTCTGACACTCTGTCGGCTTCCACGCCGGCATAGTGCTGAGCTCATTACGACGATGGCAGGAGGAAAAGTGCTTCCACCCGAAGTACAGCAGGCAATTCTGGCCAAGGCTGATGGCATACCTCTCTATATCGAGACGTTGACGGAAAATGTGCTTGGATCAGGGCTGCTGACTGAGGAAAACGATTCATTTACTTTGCAGGGTCCAGTAAAGAAATTGCCCATTCCGGACAGTCTGCAAGCCTTGCTCATGGAACGGGTGGATCGGTTAGGACCAGCCAGGGAAATTGTCCAGGCCGGTGCAGCAATAGGACGTGAATTCACCTACGAGCTGCTGCAGGCCACTGTTGAAGTGCCGGACAGCGAGTTGAAGGATGCACTTGATCTGTTCGTCGCTTCTGGGCTCGTTCTGCAAGAGGGTGAAATCCCTCTTGCGACATACTACTTCAAGCATGCACTGGTCCAGGAAGCTGCCTACAGCATGCTGCCCAGGAAACTCCGGCGAGCACTTCATGCCCGCATTGCCAAAGCTCTGGAGAGCCAGTTCTCCGAACGGGTAAGCATGGAACCGGAGCTCCTGGCCTATCACTATGAACAGGCCGGATTAGCCAGTCCGGCCGTTGAGTATTACCATCGTGCGGCTCGTTGCGATGTGGAACGATCAGCCAGTATTGAAGCGCTCGCCCATTTTAATCGGGCGCTCGAGTTGCTAAAGGAGCTGCCGCAAGGCCCGAAGCGAAATGCCCTGGAGTTGGAGCTCCTGATTGCACGCGGCGTCCCGTTGCTGTCCGTCAAAGGCTATGCATCCGATGAAATGGAACACAATTATCGAAGAGCGAAGGATTTGTTACAGGAGCACAGCAGTTTCGTACATCAGTTCCGAGCCATTCGGGGATTATGGGTCTTTCATCTGGTCAGAGGGCAACTCGCCAATGCGCGCGGCCTGGCCGAAGATCTCCTTGCGCTGGCTCACCGCGAGCAAAGCCCGGAGCTACTGATTGAAGCTCACCATGCTTTGGGTGCGACCTATTTCTACCTTGGCCGGTTTGATGAAACCAGAACCCATCTGTTCGCCGCAAAATCCCTGGATGATTCGAATCAACAGCGCTCACGGATCTTCTTCTACGGCCAGGATTCCGGAATAACCGCGCGGATTCTGCTGGCCAGGACATTATGGATATTGGGTGAAGTCGATCAAGCTGAAACGCTGGCGCTGGAGACGATGGGCATGGCGAGAGAGTTGGAGCACCCATTCACTCGTGTTTTTACTCTCATTTTCCTTGCCTGGATCTATTCCGGTGCCCACAATGCGGAGAAAACGCTGGAAATCACCAATGAAGCGATCGCAATTTCAACACAATACTCATTTGAATTGGGGTTGGCGTGGGCGACCGCCTCGCAAGGCTGGGCGTTGGCCGACACCGAGCAAGAGGAAGGTATCGCCAAGTTAATTGACGGGCTTTCCGCCACCCGGGCCACAGGAGCGCGTATCCACGACACTTGTACCTTGGCGTTGCTGGCGGAAGTTTATTTGCGTAGAAATAGAATTGACGAAGGCCTGGCTGCCATTGAGGAAGCGCAGAAGCTTGCTGTCACTGGGGGAGCATTATTCTGGCAAGCGGAATTGTTTCGACTGAAAGGCGAACTGCTGCAGGAACAGTCCGGCGAATCAGTCCAGGAAGCAGAAGAGTGTTTGTGTGAAGCCTTAAAGATTGCGCAGGATCAGCATGCAACAATGCTTGAACTTCGAGCCGCCACGAGCCTAGCTAAGCTTTGGAGAAAACTCAATAAAGCGGATGATGCCAAACGCATCTTAAATGCTGTGTACTCCAGATTCAACGAATGCGTCGACAACCTCGACTTGATCGAAGCGAAAACAGTTCTTGAACAACTTGGTGTATGAAATCGCTGCTGGAGCTGGAGCACCAAGAAGAATTCCTACCCGGTTGGTCTGCAACAAAACTGAAAATCAGTTAATAATGAAATAAAACATGCCTAAAAAACCACAACAACAGGCTCTATACACATCTATAGCGAAGCTCAGATAGATTGATTATAATTTACAGATGACTTATCCCATTTCATTTCGCCGCAAAGTTTTATCTGTTCGAGAGAAGGAAGGACTCACCATAGTGCAAACGGCAGCCCGTTTTTGTGTAGGAATTGCCAGCGTGACACGCTGGATAAAAAATCCTGTTCCTCAGGAGACCCGTAACAAACCGGCAACGAAGATCGACATGGCTGCGCTGGCTCGTGATGTACGGGAATTTCCAGACGCCTATCAGGCCGAACGGGCTCGTCGACTGGGTGTGAGCGAAAAAGGTATCGGCCACGCACTAAGGCGTATGAACATCAGCTATAAAAAAAACACTGCAGCATCCCAAAGCGGACGAAGACGAACGGCGCATCTTCCAGGAGACGATTAAAGCGTATCAAGCTCAAAACCGTGTCATCGTCTATATTGATGAAAGTGGTTTTGCTCACGATATGCCACGAACACACGGGTACGCGCCCATTGGCAAGCGATGTCATGGAGTGTGTGATTGGCACGCAAGAGGCCGTGTCAATGTCATCGGCGCATTAATCGATAAATGTCTGCTGACGGTGGGATTGTTCGAAAGCAATATCGATGCAGATACTTTTTTCGGCTGGACGATACACGATCTGTTGCCAAAACTCCCGCCAGCGTCAGTCGTGGTCATGGATAACGCGACCTTTCACAAGAGGCTGGATATTCAAAATGCAATCACACAAGCCGGACATACGCTTGAATATCTGCCAGTGTATTCACCTGACCTTAATCCTATTGAGCACAAATGGGCTCAAACCAAAGCAATCAGAAAACAACAAAACAAAACCGTCGAGCAACTCTTTAAAATCAAATCATTTTATGTGACGTAGGCTATATCATCATTCCCTCATCGTTTCCATATATTGTGTGTGCAGATGCCGGAGCAGGACGAGCAAAATTGCGCTGATCGGCAGTGCCAGCAAAATCCCGATAAAGCCAAACAGTTGACCAAAAGCGAGTAATGCAAAAATCACCGCTACCGGATGCAGACCGATACGTTCTCCCACCAACCGGGGGGTAATCAGCATGCTTTCCAGCAGTTGTCCTGATCCTACCACTACCCAGACTGCGATTACGCTACTCCATTCCTGAAATTGTGTGATGGCTGCAAAGGTTGCCAGTGCAAGCCCGGTAATGGTTCCCAGATAGGGTACGAATACCAGAATCCCGGACATCAGTCCGATCGGCAAGGCAAATTCCAGTTTGACCAGCCATAACCCCGTTACGTAGTAGATGCTCATGATGGTGATGACCGCTGTTTCCCCACGCATGAATTCAGCCAGTACATCATCGGTTTCCTTGGCCAGGGTAAATACCTGTTTTTGCCAGACAGGTGGAATCAGCTCACCCATTTGCCTGATCAGGTTATTCCAGTCGCGCAACAAGTAAAACAATACAACCGGCACCAGCACCAGATTCATCAGGAACGTGAGGAGGATCAGGCCACCGCTTTTCAGCGAAGGCAGCATTTGCGCAGCCACGCCCCCGGCACTTTTCCAGTGCTCTGTCAGCATCTGTTTGAGCGAGGCAATATCGATCTGAAGCTCGACATTAAAATTATCTTCCAGCCAGGGAATAAACTGGCTCTTCACCAGATCGAGAAAAGACGGGATTCTCTCGACCAGCCGTGAAACTTCTTTTTCGAACAATGGAAACAGAATCAGCGCCATGGCGATAAATATTCCCATGGTCATGAGCATCACGAAGATCGTGCTCAGGGTTCTGGGAATTTTTCTGGCTTCGAGCCAGGTAACCAACGGATTACAGATATAGGCAATGACGGCCGCCAATAAAAAAGGAGTCAGAATGGGACTGAGCAGATAGATCAGCGCACTGACCACACCAATGACTGTCAGGTACCAGAAGAGACGGGAATCCGGGGAATATTTGTCGTTCATTTACGGTAAAATCATGCCTCAAAAGCTGCACTCTAGCCTTAACACTGTGAGAACTCAACTTGACTGCGTCCAACCCTGCAAACCCTGATAAAAACCCGATTTCCTACCGTTCATCCGGTGTTGATATCGATGCCGGAAATCGTCTGGTGGAAAGGATCAAACCATTTGCACGGCGCACCATGCGTCCGGAGGCACTGGGGGGTATCGGCGGATTCGGGGCATTATTCGAAGTACCTGGAAAATACCGGCAGCCGGTGCTGGTATCGGGCACGGATGGCGTAGGCACCAAACTCAAGTTGGCTTTCCAGTATGCGCGGCATGCAACCATTGGTATCGATCTGGTTGCGATGAGTGTGAACGATATTCTGGTACAGGGTGCTGAGCCACTGTTTTTTCTGGACTATTTCGCCTGTGGCAAACTGGATGTGGAAATCGCCACCCAAGTGGTTCAGGGAATTGCACGCGGCTGTGAAGATGCCGGTTGTGCGCTGATTGGAGGTGAAACGGCAGAGATGCCTGGTATGTACCCCGAAGGAGAATATGATCTTGCAGGCTTTGCTGTCGGCGTGGTGGAAAAAGATCGGATCATCGATGGTTCCGGCATCAGAGAGAACGATATCGTACTGGGAATCGCCTCGAGCGGTCCGCATTCCAACGGGTTCTCACTGATTCGTAAAATTCTTGATCTGAATACAGTGCAATCCGACACTCGTCTTGGTGAAACCAGTCTTATCGATGCGCTTCTGACACCGACCCGTATTTATGTGAAATCCCTGCTGACGTTGATGGCAGAATTGCCCGTCAAGGGATTGGCGCATATTACCGGTGGCGGATTACTGGAAAACATTCCGCGTGTTCTGCCCGACGACGTCATGGCCCATATCGACAGCAGCACCTGGGTGCGCCCTCCCCTGTTCGACTGGTTGCAACAACATGGCAACGTGGCCAAGGAAGAAATGCTGCGTGTTTTCAATTGCGGCATCGGCATGGTCGTGGTCGTTGCTCCGGAACACGCTCAAACTGCCATCGAAATTTTGCACAACGCGGGCGAAACCGTATGGCAGATCGGCGAAATCAGACCTCGTCAATCCGAAACACCCCCCATCGTCATTGCCTGAAAGAAGGCGCCATGAAATCAGTAGTCATCCTTATTTCCGGTCGCGGCAGTAACATGCAGGCAATACTGGAAGCCGGATTGCCGATCGCCGCGGTGATCAGTAATAATCCAGCGGCAGAAGGATTGATGTTTGCTCAGACCCGTGGTATCCCGACTCAGGTAATCGATCATCGTACGTTTCCAGACCGGAAAGCGTTTGATGCCGCGCTGGCAGAAACCATCGATACCTATCAACCTGATCTGGTCGTCCTGGCCGGTTTCATGCGTATTCTGTCGGAAGCATTTGTAGATCATTACCAGGGCAGGCTGGTCAACATCCACCCTTCCCTGTTGCCGGCATTTTCCGGGCTTGATACGCATACACGCGCACTGCAGGAAGGGGTCAAAATCCACGGCTGCACGGTTCATTTCGTTACATCGCAACTGGATCACGGCCCCATTATCGCCCAGGCTGCCATACCGGTGTTGACTGATGATACCCCGGCAACGCTTGCCGCGAGAGTACTCGCTCAGGAACATCGTATTTACCCGCAGGCCGTGCGCTGGTTTCTGCAAGGGCAATTGACTCTGGTGGAAAACCGTGTCGAAATCGCGATAACCAGTGACAGTCAGGAGGTTTTATATTCACCCGGGATCGAGCCATGAAACTGCTGTTATCCATCGCTCTGTTTTTCTTGGTGGGCGTGGTCGCCCAGGCAGAAAATTTACCTGAACGCATTGATATCGAATATGCCCTCAATGGCAGTATCGGGCAAGGCAAAGCACACGAAATACTGCGCGTGCGGCAGGAAAATGATATCCAACACTACACCATCGATAGCGAAGCTTCAGCCAGCGGCATTCTAAAATTGATCAAGCGTGGCAGTATTCATCGCCACAGCGAGGGTACGATCATTCCGCACATGGGAATGAGACCATTGCGGTTTACAGATCAGCGTGGTGAAAAACCGGCACGTGAAGTTGAATTCGACTGGAGCAGGCAGCACATCATTTATCGCCGCAAAGGCCAGGAGATGACGGAAAACCTGCCGAGTGGAACACTCGATGAATTAAGCCTGGCCTATCACTTCGTGTTCACTGCCCCTCCCAGGCAGATACTGGTTGTGCATGAGACCGATTATCGCACTCTGCAAACAACCCGTTACACCGTTACCCGGGAAATGCTGGATACACCAATAGGCAAACTTGCCACGATCGTACTTACAAAGCAGCGAGAACAGAATGATCCATTCAAAAAGAAAATCTGGCTCGCAGCGGATCATCACCTGCTGCCGGTACGCATTATTTCTACCGAAAAACACGGACTGGAAGTCGATCAGATCGTCACAAAAATCAACTATTCACCGCTGGTAAATTCTTCCCGGTGACCCCTCCAAACTTATGCGACTGACACCCGAACGACTGGATCTGCTGATTGCCGCCGTGCGCAAGATACTGCCTCTGCCAGCCCCGGCAGATATACTGCTACGGCAATTCTTTCAGGATCATCACCAACTGGGACAAAATGACCGGGGCATCATTGCGGAAGCCGTATTCGGGATACTACGGCGCCGTTTCTTTCTGGAAAAACTGGCAGGGAAAGCAACTGCCCGTGAACTGGTATTGGCTTATCTGACCAGATTTCAGGGCATGAATCTGCGGGAACTGGCTCCGCTCATTCGGGAAACAGAAATCAAATGGATCCAGCAAATCAAGGCAGTCAAACTGGAAGAACAGCCACTCTCCATCCGGGCAGAGTTCCCGGAATGGCTGGTGGAAAAACTGCAGAAATACCACTCGGATGAAGAAATTTTGCGCCTTGGTCAGACGCTGCAGCAGCCAGCTCCACTGGATATACGTGTCAACAGCCTGCTTGCCAAACGTGAAGAAATATTAGCTGCATTGGAACAACAGGGAATTGAAGCACAGCCCACCCCTTTTTCTCCCGTCGGGATTCGTATTACCGGGAAACCGGCAATCAACCGGAATACGTTGTTCCTCTCCGGAAAAATTGAAGTACAGGACGAAGGCAGTCAGCTTCTGGGGTTTCTGCTCGCGCCCAAACGAGGTGAAATGGTAGTGGATTTTTGTGCAGGTGCAGGCGGCAAGACATTGCTGCTTGGTGCGCTGATGCATTCTCGCGGCCGCTTGTATGCTTTTGATGTTTCTGAAAAACGACTCAACAATCTCAAACCACGTCTCAAACGCTCAGGATTATCCAATATCCATCCGCAGCGCATCGACAGTGAACGAGATTCCAAACTGAAACGGCTGGCAGGAAAAATTGACCGGGTAATGGTCGATGCACCATGCAGCGGACTTGGCACTTTGCGCCGCAACCCTGATTTGAAATGGCGACAAAGCCCGGAAAGTATCGATGAGTTGCAAAAGAAGCAAATGGCCATTCTCACGGCAGCAGCCAATCTGCTCAAACCGGGAGGCCGTCTGGTTTACGCCACCTGCAGCCTGTTACCGGAAGAAAATCAGCAGATTGTCGAGCGTTTTCTGGCAGATCATCCGCAATTCTCCATTCTCCATTGCGATGAGCTGCTTGCACAACAAAAAATCCACCTGCCTGATACCGGGAAGTTTTTACAACTTTCACCGCTTTACCACAATACCGACAGCTTTTTTGCCGCCGTGTTGGAACGCTCGGTATAACCAGGCCTAAAAACCAAAAAGGGGCCTTTTCTTTTTAAGGCCCCTTCAAGATGCAAGCAATAACGTAACGCAGCCGCTTGCAAAGTAAACTATTTTCTTGTTATTTCAGATCGTCGATACCGGCACCGAAATTGATATGGAATGCAGCACCGTCGATGACGAGTGCCGGAACCGATTTCACACCTGCTTTCTCTGCTTCAGCAATACGTGCTTTATCCGTGCCCAGATGAACAATTTCGACCGTATATTTTGAAGGATCAATAGCGTTGGCGACGGCCTGTTCAGCAGATACACATACAGGACAACCCGCATGATAAAAAATAGCTTTTGATGCCACGTTTTTCTCCTTGACTAAAAATAATTAAAACGACATTCTCTGAAGCGAAAACTTCCTGTCACCATTCGAAGCCAAGTAGACTCCGACCTTTTCCAGGAAACCCGCAGCTTGATTTTAACACATTAAATCAACGTAATTATATTCAAGGGTTTGCAGGCGTCATGCCTCAGTAAAGAGGGGGCGGAGGAGGATGGCCCGGAGGTGGGGGCGGGATAGATCTGCCCGAAGAAGAAGACGGACTGGAAGTCACCCCCTGGCCCATATTACCGCCCGACCCTTCGATCAATCCGGCAGAAACCGGCACACGATGGCCATTGGCATACATACACTGAATATAGGCAATATCATAACGTTCCTGACTGATGGAGCTCGAAGATTGTGCAGTACCACTACCCGCCAATCCTCCTCCCAGTAATCCCGTCCCTGCGCCAACAGCCGCCCCGCGCCCACCGCCCAAGGCGGCACCGGCTGCAGCACCCAGAGCAGCACCCAGGGCGGCACTTTCCATACCACTGGAAACTGCTGAATTCTTGGGCGTTTCATAATTGGTCTGCTGATTGGCAAACTGGCGACATAAATAATCATCGCCACGGAACTGATCGAAACTTTTACCAACGCCGGGAAGCACCATAACGCTCGGCCCAAGCGGAATATTCACACACGCTACAAGCGATACTGTTGCTGAAAGCACAATCAATCTGGAAAAATGGCGCATTACATACTCCTGCATTATTGAGCGGGTCGGGGGGGTATTTTTACCCAGCCACCCGGACAGCGTTCTACTTCTTCCGGATAATAACCGGCCGGATTTTCACAATAGTACCAGTAATTCGTAACAGCCGATTCGGGAGGGGGAGGTACCAGTCGGGCAGGTTGCTGTTGAATATAAACCGGCGGATCAGGCGGTACGACCACGACTGGAGGATAATAAACAGTAGGAGGATAGGCGGGCCAGTAAAAACGGCTGGCCGGATAACCATAACCGTAAGGCCGATAATAAGGTCGGCGGTAATAAGGATACGGCCGTCCGTAACCGAAGCTTCCGTAAATCCCGACATTACTGCCGGGGTAATTGTAATAGCCGTAAGATCCGAAAGTACTTGTCAGGCCCACACCCAGGGAAAAATTTCGTTTGCCTGAATAATGACCATGAGAGCGATTGTGATATCCATGTGAATGCCCGTGGCTGTAGCTCCAGGAAACACCACTTGCTATCATTCCGGCCAGAATCAGAGACAGATGAAACCAGTTCAGCCTTTTCACTCATTACTCCTCATATCCGTGGTACATTTATTTTGGAATCCCTCGCCGTATTGTCACTTAGGCCACGTCCTCTGACAAAGGTTTCATAAACCATCCAGTATACGCGCTCTGAAAAAGAACATGGATGCACGGATATTACTGGCGAAAACAGAAAGATACCTGCATCTTCCTGACCAGAAACGATGGCGTACATTTTTACTTTGAATCACAAATTTCCTGATAACTGATCCGGGGAGATATTTTGATGTCTGGATTGTTTAGTGCGCTTTCACGCGCGTCGGCTAATCTTTTCAACCCGCGCATGCTATGGCTGTGGAGCTGGCCGATGCTGGTATCGGCCATTTTCTGGTGGCTGATCGGCATGCTCCTCTGGACGCCGTTGTCCGGTTGGGTATTGACCATCATCCCGGCAGACACACTTCAAAACTGGCTGGAATCTTCACGTCTGCAAGTCATTGCCGATAGCGTGGAAAGCATCATCAACGTAATCATTTTTGTGACATTGGCAATCACCACGAGTCTGGTGATCACCGCACTGGTCACCATGCCGGCCCTGGTCAATTTTGTAGCGAAACGCTACTACCCCGATCTGGCCAGAATGCAGGGCGGAACAATCACCGGCAGCCTGCGCAATGTAATCTCAGCAATAGTAATTTTTTTCACCCTCTGGATAGTAACCATTCCTCTGTGGTTCACCGGAATCGGTCTGCTTGCCCCCTTGCTGGCTGCTGCCTATCTGAATCAGCGGCTGTTCTTCTATGATGCACTTTCCGAACATGCCAACAGCACCGAGCTGGATAAACTGTTTTCCACAGACCGGCCGGCACGCTGGAGCCTGGGTTTGCTAACAGGTCTGTTTCAATTCGTACCCTTCTTAAATTTTTTCGCCCCCACTCTGACTGCCTTGGCTTTCACACACTTCGAACTGGGCCGATTGGCAAAATTGCGTCATACAGCTGCCTAATCATCATGTAAGCCCTGCTTTCCTTCCTGTTTCTGCCGCAAAATAAAGTTTTTTCCGGGGTAGTCGATACCCAAAGATATCACACCAGGAAAAATCTGAAATGCCATACGGAAAACTGAGACTTCTGATTGCCGGTCACGCCAAAGCTGATGTAGAACGGTTATCTGCCGATTTCGGCCGTAATGGAGTGCAACTCACTTACCAGCATGTAAACAGCCTGTCTGATGTTCAGTCGGCACTGGATATATCAAGCTGGGATGCTGTCATTACCGAACACTCGATGACCGGATTGGATGCCATGCAGCTACTGGATCTGCTGAAAGCCTGTCATCAAACAATCCCTTTTATTCTGTACACCTCGGTAACGGATGAACAGGTGGTACTTCCCCTGTTGCGTAACGGAGCAAACGATTGTGTAACAAAAGGGCACTCGACACAGCTCATGCTGGCGATCGATCGCGAACTTGAATACCTCGATCTGAAACGCAGAAAGCGCCAGGCCGACAGTCATATCTACCGCATGACCTATTATGATGAATTGACCGGTCTGCCCAAACACAATCTCTTTCAGGAAAAAGCAGCATCGCTGCTGCCGGACAATGATGCGAACGATGGCATGATCGCTGCAGTTTATTTCATTGACGTCAATCGCTTATCACGCATCAACAGTAAATATGGTTACAGTATCAGCAATAACCTGATACAACAGCTGGCCAGCCGGTTATCCATCTATTCCAACAAGACCGGTATCCTGGCACGCATTGAAGGGGGTAATTTCGTTTTTCTCAAAACCGGCCTGACCAGCGCCGACCAGGCACAAACCTTTGCCAGTCAGTTGCTGAAACTCGCCACGACTCCTTTCATCATCAACCACCTCGAATTTTATATCACCCTGAATATAGGAATCAGCCTCTATCCGCGTGATGGCCGGGAAATCGAAGTACTGCTCGCCAATGCCGAAAATGCACTGTTTTCCACTAAAAGATCCTGGCCCAATACTTACAAATTCTATATCGGAGAAATGGGAGAAGCCTTATCGCAAAAAGCCAGAATCGAGCAATCATTACAACACGCCATCGATGATAAGGAGTTTATTCTGCATTACCAGCCGGTAATCGATCTCAAAACCGACAGTATTGTCGGCGCCGAGGCACTGGTTCGGTGGCAACACCCCGAGCTGGGATTACTTTCACCGGATAAATTTGTTTCCCTGGCAACCGAATCCGGCTCCATTATCAAAATCGGCAAACGGGTATTACATGAAGCCTGCAGGCAGGCTAAATGCTGGCAGGACAGCAATCATGGACCTGCTTTCGTTACAGTCAATATCTCTGCCATAGAACTGGATCAGCTTCAGTTAATCAAGCATGTTGCCGAAACATTACAGATAACGGGACTCGACCCTGCCAGGCTGGAGCTGGAGATCAGCGAATCCGTACTGATGCAGGATATCGATGGAAGTATCAGGATATTGAATAAATTAAAAGAAATGGGAATCAGGGTCGTAATGGACAACTTTGGCACCGGTTATTCATCGCTCAATTATCTGCGGCGCCTGCCTGTCGACACTATCAAGATCGGCCAGCCACTTGTTCAGGATATTGCCAGCCAATCTGATACTTCTGTGATCATCACAGCCATCGTCACACTAGCCCGGAATCTTGGCATGCAAATACGTGCAGGCAATGTTCAGTCACGCACACAACTGGATTTTCTGCAGAAAGCAAATTGCCATCACGTTCAAGGATTTCTGTTCAGCCCTCCTGTTTCCGCAGAGAATCTTTTACCCCTCATCGAACAATGCAAAACCGGAACCTTCGCATAATCCTGTTTCCAAAGCACCCTTGACCGGAGAAAATTGCTTTATCATTTCCGTTGTCCGGTACAGCGCCAACGGGCAGACAAATTTCACCCGTCTCGCCTTACTGGATTAACCAGACTATGAACGATATTTTTCAGGGGTAATAATGATCAACGTAAAGAAATTACTGAGTCTCGCACTTTCGGGATGGCTATTTCTATCCATGAGTGCCCAGGCTGCCGAAGAACAGGCAACGTCACACCACACAAACGCCGCTGATGTCACTACACTGGAAAAAATAGATACCCAGGTTGGGACAGGTGAAGAGGCGGATATTGGCAAAACCGCCAAGGTGCACTATACAGGCTGGCTGTATGATGCTGCTGCCGAAGGCCACAAAGGCAGAAAATTCGACAGTTCTTACGATCGTGGAAGTCATTTTTCATTCCTGCTCGGAGCCGGGCGGGTTATCAAAGGGTGGGATCAGGGTGTTATGGGTATGAAGGTAGGTGGCAAACGCACTCTGATCATTCCCTCTTCCATGGCGTATGGCTCACAAGGAGCCGGGCGGGTCATCCCTCCCAATTCAGCACTGGTATTCGATGTGGAATTGGTCGGCCTGGAATAATGGAAATGCAAACCCGGCAGCAAAAGGAAAGAAGACATTTTCCCTGCCGGTTTTTTACATTCACTGATATCCGATCAGACTCTTTTGCTTGTTTCCATCCAAGGATGGGATTTCTTCAAACCTTTTACCAGTTTGTGGTAGCAGGCTATCCGTTGTGAATTAAGCATCCCTTCCTGAGCTGCTTGCAATAATTTGCAACCTGGCTCTGCAATATGCCGGCAATCGCGGAATTTACACTGCCCCAGAAAAGGGCGGAATTCGATGAATCCCCGAGCCAGTGACTCTTCATCCAGTTGCTGCAGGCCGAATTCCTGAAAACCGGGGGAATCGATGATGCTGCTGTCAGCATCGAAATGAAAAAGGCGAACGTGGGTCGTCGTGTGCCGCCCGCTGTCCAATGCATCGGAAATTTCTGCAGTAGCCTGCTGTGCCCGTGGAACAAGTGCATTGAGTAACGTCGATTTGCCCACACCGGATTGCCCCGCCAGGAGACTGGTCTGCCCGCTCAACAGCGGAATAAGTGGCTGAACAGAGATTTTCGCACTGATCTCCAGTACGGGATACCCCAGCTCCCGATAAAACATCAGATGATGTGCAACAGCCTGCCTTTGTTCATCCTGACCAATCAGATCAATCTTATTCAACAGGATGAGTGGCCTGATTCCCTGACTTTCAGCCGCGACCAGGCAGCGATCGAGCAGCTCCAGATTACAACTGGGAACAACCGCCAGCACAAAGACCAACTGCGTGGCATTGGCTGCGATCAGTTTTTCACGAAAGATTTCGCTGCGATAAAAAAGGCTGGTGCGCGGCAAGGTAGTTTCAATAATTCCCTGGTCACCAGTCGCAGGAAGAATTTCAACTTCATCACCACACACCACCCCTTTTTTCTTCCCGCGTACGACACAGGAATAAATAGTGCCACCAGCGACCTCAACCTCAAAATGGCGCCCGTAAGCTGCGACCACTTTGCCGGTCAGAGATGTACCGGTTTTCTTCCTGTCAGCACCAACACTCAAGATTTAAACAATATGTCGACCTTCGCTGCACAGATGAAGTCATTTTCTGACAGTCCACCGATGGCATGTGTCATGTATTCGACACGACACCGATCATAGCCAACCATCATATCGGGATGATGGTCCTCGCGATGAGAAACCCAGGCAATCGCGTTTACAAAAGCCATGGTCTGATAATAGTTCTTGAAGGAAAAGGTCCGGCTGATCTTGTTATCTGCCAATTGCCAGCCCTGTTCCAACTGTTTCAGCAGCTTTTCAGCTTCTTCCTTCTCCAATGGGGGAATCCCTCCTTCACACGGCTTGCATTTCCGATCGGTCAGGTCACATACATTGGTCATACCTCGGCTCCTGTCGTAATCAATTTCTTGAGATGAGCAACCCGGATTGCCGCTGGCGGGTGGGAATCATAAAAAGCCGAATGCAGCGGATCGGGGGTCAGCGTGGCAGCGTTGTCCTGATACAGTTTAACCAGTGCCCGAATCATGTCTGCAGCAGAAGCCTGTTCGGCTGCGTATTCATCTGCTTCGAACTCATGTTTGCGTGAATAGATACTGGACAGTGGATGCAGCAGAAAGGTAAATACCGGCATCACCAGGAAAAACAGCAGCAGCGCCATGGCAGTCGAAGGTACCGCAGTCACCTGAACACCCAGCCCCTGATAAAACCATGGCTGCTGCATCAGATAACCCAGCACCCACAGAAACAGCAGGCTGACTGCAAATGACAGCACGATCCGCTTGATTACATGATGACGCTTGAAATGGCCCAGTTCATGTGCCAATACTGCTTCGATTTCCTCAGCCTCCAGACGATTCAGCAACGTATCGAAGAACACGATGCGTTTGGTTTTGCCAAAACCCGTAAAATAGGCATTTCCGTGACTGCTGCGGCGGGAACCATCCATGACGAACAATCCGCTGGATTCGAAACCACACTTCTGCAGCAGATTTTCAATACGCGTTTTGAGTGAATCGTTCTCCAGCGGTGAGAACTTGTTGAACAGCGGTGCAATCCAGTTAGGGTAAACTGCCAGCAGAAACAGATTGAAACTTATCCAGATCAGCCAAGTATAAAACCACCAGTTGTCCCCGGCTTTCTCCATCAACCACAGGACACTCAGCAACAGTGGCGCTCCCAGCAATGTGCCCAGCACATATTTTCTGACAAGATCAGCAAAAAACATGGTTCGAGTCATCTTGTTGAATCCGTACTGCTGCTCGATTACAAATGTGCGGTAATAACTGAAGGGGACTTCCACTATACTCGACAGGGCCACTACGCTGAAAATGAGCACCATCCCATGCCACAGCGAATCACTGAACCAGGTGTGCCAGAAACCGGACAGCCACTCCAGTCCACCACCCAGCGTAAGTACCAGCAACAAACCGGCGTGGAGCAGAATTCCCGGGAAACTCAAGCGTGCCTTGGCACAAGTATAATCTGCCGCTTTCTGGTGAGCAGCTAAATCGATCTGCGAGACAAATGCATCCGGAACCTGATTGCGGTGTGCCGTTATATGACGTATGTGTCGGGCAGCAAGCCACCATTGAGCCAGCGTGGTCAATATCAATGCAAGAATAAAAACAAGGGTAAAAGTGTGCATAAAACTGTCTGAAAAATTAAGTTCCTGAAATATCATACGACTGAAATTCGTACCCTTTGCACCTCTTTACCGGAAAACAGAGGAAAACAGCCCGGTTACGGCGAGTATACTTGCGTGTGACACAATCCAACCCTGAAAATTCACGCAACTGACATTTGAATTATGGCACAAGACAGTAACAACCTGATCTGGATAGACATGGAAATGACCGGTCTGAATCCAGGTACAGATCGCATCATCGAAGTTGCACTGGTCGTCACAGATGCACAGCTCAATACTCTGGCGGAAGCACCGGTACTGGTCGTTCATCAGCCGGACGACATTCTCAATGGAATGGACAAATGGAATCAGTCCACTCACGGTAAATCCGGTCTGATCGACAAAGTCAAAACCTCGATCCTGAGTGAAGCGGAAGTGGAATCACGCATGCTGGCATTCCTGGAACTTCACGTCCCGGCTGGCACTTCACCCATGTGTGGTAATTCCATCTGTCAGGACAGGCGTTTCCTGGCGAGATCCATGCCCAAACTGGAAAGCTATTTTCATTACCGCAATCTCGATGTCAGCACACTCAAAGAACTGGCAAAGCGCTGGAAGCCTGAAATCACCCAGGGATTCAATAAACAGGGCAAGCACGAAGCTCTGGCCGATATCTACGATTCAATAGAAGAACTCAAATACTATCGCCAGCATTTATTCAATATCTGAAAAAATCTGTATTGATCTGTAACGGGAGCCCAATGAATGACTCAACGCACCGCATTTACACTGACCGTCAGCCCCAAGATACCTGCACGTTTGTCTCGACTGGAGGAGCTGTCGAATAATCTCTGGTACAGTTGGGATCGCGCCACCCGCGCGCTGTTTTCCCGACTCGACCCGCAACTGTGGGAAGCTGTCGGGCACAGCCCCAAAGCTTTTCTCAGGCGAGTGGACGAATCATTGCTACTCCAGGCAGCAGAAGATCTGACTTTCCTCAGTCATTACAACAGCGTTCTGTCTGCTTATGATTCTTATCATTCAGAGCCTTCCCGCTACCAGGCCATCAATGGAATCGAAGCACGCGATCAGGTTGCTTATTTCTGTTTCGAGTTCGGTTTTCATGAGAGTCTGCCGGTTTATTCCGGTGGTCTCGGTATTCTGGCAGGCGATCATTGCAAAGCAGCAAGTGACCTGTGCCTGCCTTTTGTAGCAGTAGGATTGCTTTATCGGCAAGGCTATTTTTTTCAGACCATCGATGGCCAGGGCAATCAGCAACCTGTTTTCTGTGATTCAGATTTCGAGGATCTGCCGGTAAAACCGGCATTGCATGACGATGGCTCAGAGGTTCGGATATCGGTTCGTTTTCCTGGCCGGGTCGTCACCGTCAAAGTATGGCGGGCTCAAATCGGACATGTCAGTTTATATCTGCTTGATACCGACTTGCCGGATAACTCCGAATATGACCGCCTGATCACACACCAGCTTTACGGTGGCAATAAAACCATGCGCATCGAGCAGGAAATCATCCTCGGTGTGGGTGGTGTGGCTGCATTGAGAGCAATGGGTATCAAACCGACAATCTGGCACAGTAATGAAGGCCATGCCGCCTTTATGATGCTGACACGTGCACTCGAACTCGTACGACAGGGACTGGATTTCGCCAGTGCAACGGAAGCCGTCGCGGTCAATACCATCTTTACCACTCATACAGCTGTCCCGGCAGGCCACGACCATTTCCCGGAAGACATGATGCACCGTTATTTCGAGGATTTTTATCACGAGCTGAAAATTTCCCGGGAAGAGTTCATGGCGCTTGGCCATACTCCAGGCAATCATGATTTCAATATGACTGCGTTGGCAATCCGCATGTCACGTATGCACAATGGCGTCAGCAGAATCCACCGGGATGTTTCCGCCAATATCTGCCGCGATATGTGGCCGCAGATCGAGTCTGAAGAAAATCCGATTGATTACGTTACCAATGGCGTCCATGTACCGACATTTCTGGCACAGGAGTGGACTGATCTGTTTGATCGTCGACTTGGCTCCCAATGGCGCAGCAAGCAACATGCCCCCGAATTCTGGTCACGCATCCATGATATTCCCGATCATATCTTCTGGAGTGTGCGGCAGAGTCTGAAATCACAGATGTTTTACGGTATTCGTGCGCGCCTGACCGAGCAGAATTTACGCAATCATGGCTCTGAAGCTCATCTCGAACGGTTGCTCAGATTTGTCGACCCGATCAATCCGAATATATTGACACTCGGTTTTGCGCGCCGTTTTGCCACCTATAAACGGGCAACATTGCTGTTCCAGGATCTCGACTGGTTGCGCAAACTGCTGCTCGATGCAGCCAGACCGGTTCTGCTTATTTTTGCCGGCAAGGCCCATCCGGCCGATCTGCCGGGTCAGGCTCTGATTCGTCATATTCATCAGGTTGCAGACATGCCGGAATTCAGGGGACGTATCCTGCTGGTGGAAGGATATGATCTGCGTCTTGCCCGGCGACTGGTATCGGGCGTTGATGTCTGGCTCAACAATCCCATCTACCCGCTGGAAGCCAGCGGGACATCAGGCATGAAAGCCGGAATCAATGGCACACTCAATCTGAGCATACTCGACGGCTGGTGGGGAGAAGGCTACGATGGCAAAAATGGCTGGGGAATCAAACCCGTCTCCGAGAACATGGAAGATTCATTACGTGATGCCGAAGAAAGCCGAGCCTTCTACGAAATTTTGCAGGACCAGGTCATTCCGCTTTACTACGACCACAGTAAGTTCGGCTACTCGGCTGATTGGGTCAGAATGGCCAAAAATTCAATGGTTTCACTGTTACCGCGTTATGGAACCGGGCGAATGGTGGGAGAGTATGTTCAGAAGTTTTACGCGCCTGCCAGCCGGCAAGGTACTGGCTACAGTCAGGATAATTTTGCAATTGCCAGAAGCATTGCCGCCTGGAAAGCACGAATCAATGCAGCATGGGAGGGTGTAAGCGTACGGCGACTTGATACACCCGGCAAGCAGCTCGAATTTGGCAGCACCATGCATTTCAAGCTCGCAGTAAAATTAAACGGTTTGCAGCCTGAGGATGTAGTCGTGGAACTGCTGCTCTCCCGACAATATAACAAAACCAGACTCAGTCAATTCAAGCACTTTCGACTGGAATGTACCGGCCCCCTCGGATCGCACGAACATCAGTTCGAACTGAACCATGTACCGGAGTTGTGTGGCAGACAACAATACTATCTGCGTATCTACCCCTATCACCCGCTACTGACTCATTCCCTGGAAATGGGCAAGATGGTATGGTTGTAAATGCAACTAAGCAATCCTTGCGCCATGGCAGTGTGATTATGGCAACGTCAGCAGGAAATTATCGATCAGTCGCGTCTGATTCAGCCATGCTGCGCCCAGTATAACGAGGCTGGAATCGCTTGCTGCCACTGGCAGCAGCGTATGTTGCTGACGCACCGCAACATAATCGACCACCCAGCCACGCTTGCTCAATTTTTCGGCGGCAAGTTGTTCCAGCAGCGGAAAGTCCCGTTCACCTGAAGCGATGCTGTCTCTGATCTGTTTCAGGTGGTGTGCCAATTCGCCTGCCTCCTGCCGCCGGGCAGCATCGAGGTAATTATTGCGGGAACTGAGCGCCAGGCCATCCCCAGCCCGCACTGTTTCACCTGCAATGATCTCTACCGGTAAGTTCAGTTGATCAACCATTCTGCGAACAACCTGCAACTGCTGATAGTCTTTTTCACCAAACACAGCCACATGGGGCTGCACGATATTGAACAGCTTCAACACGACCGTCATCACTCCACGGAAAAAACCCGGCCGGCAAGCTCCTTCCAGGGTATCCGCCACGGGCGGGAGCAGCAGTTGAAATTCCTGCGGAACAGGATAGAGCGTTTTTTCATCCGGCATAAATACGATATCCGCACCCTGCTCCTCCAGCAACTGGCAGTCATCCGACCAGGTGCGGGGATAGCGGTCAAAGTCTTCATGCGGAGCAAATTGCAGACGATTGACGAAAATACTGACAACCGAACAACTGGCATGTTTCTGTGCAATCCTGACCAGAGACAGATGTCCGGCGTGCAGATTACCCATGGTCGGCACTAAAGCCACTGAAGCTTCATGCCTCAACCGTGCACGCAACGGCGCAATATCAGTAATGATTTCCATGGAAACGGCCTGTTCCTGACCTATCAGAACGTATGTTCATGTGCGGGAAATGCCCCAAGCTTGACTGCCTCGACATAATTGCTGACAGCGGTTTGAATACTGTCTGCGCTCATCATGAAATTTCTGACGAAACGCGGCAAAGTACCAGAGCTGATACCCAACATGTCGTGCAACACCAGCACCTGCCCGGAACACGCTGCACCAGCACCAATACCGATGGTGGGAATGGAAAGCAACCGGGTAATTTCCTCACCCAATACAGCCGGAATCAGTTCCATCAGCAGCATGGCTGCTCCTGCCTCTTGTAACAGGAGTGCATCTTCACGCAATTGTCTGGCATCATTCGGTGTTTTCCCCTGAACCCTGTAACCGCCCAACTGGTGAACAAACTGAGGCATCAATCCGATATGGGCACAGACCGGAATTCCGCGGCAGGATAAAAACTCTACGGTTTCGGCCATATGCTGCCCTCCCTCGATCTTGACCATCTGTGCGCCGGCAGCCATCAGCCGGACAGCATTCTCGAACGCCTCCTGCGGAGACACCTGGAACGTGCCAAAAGGCATATCGGCCATGATAAATGCCCTGTGGGTACCGCGTTCCACGCACCGGACGTGATAGATCATCTCATCCAATGTAACCGGCAAGGTGCTGGATTTCCCCTGCACCACATTCCCGAGCGAATCTCCCACCAGCAGAATATCGACCCCCGCCTCTTCCAATACCGCAGCAAACGTTGCGTCATAGCAGGTCAGTACCGCTATTTTCTCTCCCTGCTCGCAAGCATTCTGCAGCGTTGTAATCGTCATCCGTTTCGCAGCTGACTGATCCATCTAACTGGCTCCGACGTTGAAATACTCACGCGCGCTGCGCATCTGGTCGATACGTGCCAGCAGCATATCGAGATCGGCAAGGTTGTGTGCCAGATCGATATGCTCGCTGTTCACGATCATGACCGGCGTCTGATCATATTCATAAAAGAATCGCATATATCGCTCCGTCAACCGTCTCAAATAATCTTCCGATATACGCTGTTCCAGCGCGTTACCACGTTGTCTGATACGTCTGATCAGAATTTCGGGTGCCGCCTGCAGATAGATCACCAGATCAGGTCTGGGTGCATTCAGAGGCATGTGCTCGCGAATCTGCCGGTAAAGTCCATGCTCAGGCTCACTGAGCGTGACATCTGCAAACAACCGGTCTTTTTCAAACAGAAAATCGCTTATGACCGAGCGCGAAAAACCGTTCTCCCGTTCCATCGACTGTAATTGCTGCATACGCTGAATCAGGAAAAACAATTGTGTGGACAAGGTATGTCGTGACATATCCCCATAAAATTTTTCCAGAAACGGATTGGCTTCCGGCTGCTCCAGCATGAGCGAATAGTTCAGCCGGGTTGCCATATTACGGGCAAGGCTGGTTTTACCCGCACCAATGGGCCCTTCAACGACGATATAGCGACAGCGCTCCAGGTTCATGATGATGCAATACTCTCCAATGGTTGCTCTGCACATGCAGCAAGACACGCAACGGCCGAACCTCTCCCCGGAATCACGCAATCAGCCACGATTTCCAGCAGAGGCTGCAACACAAAGGCCCGTTCATGCATACGCGGGTGCGGCAGAACAAGTTTTGTATCATTGTGTTGCAAGTTCTCGAATAACAGAATATCGAGATCGAGGATACGCGGGGCATTGGGGAAAGTACGCACACGACCGCAAGCACGCTCGATTTCCAGCAGTGCATCGAGCAGGTGATGGGGTGTCAGACTTGTTTCCATCTGCACCACGGCATTGATGAAGTCAGGCTGATCAATGTGCCCGACCGGTGCTGTGCGATAAAGTGAAGAACGTTTTACCAGACGAGAGTGTTCCAGCCCGGCCAGCAGCATCATTCCGCGCCTGACCTGGGACAGGGGATTTTCGAGGTTACTGCCCAACGCGATGAAAACTTGGCTGACGGGTTCCGAATGCAAGGGAAGTATCATGAAATTTCCTGATTGGAGGATTCGATCTTTTCGCCTGCCGGTTTACTGCTGCGATGGCGTTTTCTGCGACGTTTGGCCGGGGCCTCCTGCAGCAACATCGCTTCGCGGGCAGCGTTATCGGTATTTTTGAATGTCTGCCACCACTGCCCCAATTCCTGGTCGACCTCCCCGCTTTTACAACGCAGCAGCATAAAATCATAGGCAGCCGGAAAATGTGGATGCTCCAGCAGCCGAAACGGCTTGCGCCCTGAACGTGCCTGAAATCTCGGCTGCATCGACCAGATATCATAAATGATACCGTCATGCCTGCGCGGAATGGCCAGCCGGCTGCGCTGAGTCGCCAGCACATCTCCCATCGCCCGGTGTAACGCAGGGATCATTTTTTCACTGGCCTTCAGATGAGTATCCCATACCGCCAGTACTTCATGCCACAGCAACGCGGCGAACAAAAATCCTGGTGAAACCGGTTTATCCTGCCGTACCCGCTCATCGGTATTTTTCAGCACCAGCGAAATGAACCGTTCACCCAGAGGTTGCTCCAGAATCACATCCAGCATCGGCAGCAATCCGTGATGCAGGCCACGGGCACGCAAATCTATCACGGCTGCCAGAGCATGGCCGGAAAACAGCAATTTCAGCATCTCATCAAACAGGCGTGCCGGCGGAACATTCAACAACAGCGGCGCCAGATCACCAATCGGTGCGGCAGTCCTGTCATCTATCTGGATACCGAGTTTGGCAGACAGACGCACCGCCCGCAGCATTCGCACCGGATCTTCCCGATAACGCTGTTCAGGCTCACCAATGATGCGCAGCCGCTTTGCCATCACATCCTCGAAGCCGTCGAGATAGTCGAGAATCTCCTCTGTGACCGGATCATAGAACAGGGCATTGATGGTGAAATCACGACGTCTCACATCTTCTTCCTGGCTGCCAAAAACATTGTCGTGCAGCAGTCGCCCGGTTGCATCCGTATTGGCTTGCACGTCTTCCGTCTCGACCAGATCATCCGCCATCTTGCCGCGAAAAGTGGATACTTCGACGATTTCACCTTTGCTGACGACATGTACCAGACGAAAACGGCGACCGATGATACGTGAGTGGCGGAAGACGGCGCGCACCTCTTCGGGTGTGGCATTGGTGGCAACATCATAATCCTTGGGTTTCAATCCCAGCAGCAGATCACGCACGGCACCTCCCACGACATAAGCGGAATAACCTGCCTGCTGCAAAGCCAGAGCAACTTTCAGCGAGCCCGAGCTGATACGATTGCGTGGAATACCATGCTGTTCACAGCTGATAATTCGGAATGCCGGATCAGCAACAACAGATTCAGTAGAGCCGAAGGAAAAAATACGGTGCAGAAATTTACGGATCATGCCTGGATGCAATTCCTATGAACAGCAAATTATACACTTGGTGACGAACCAGATTCTGATGAAACCTCGGAAAGTCCGGTAAGTAAAAAGCAAACAACCATACCGGCACATATACGTGGTACGTGGTACGTGGTACGCGGTACACGACAACACTGCATTCTGTCGGTTATTCACGTCGATATCCCAATAACCCCTGCAGGATACGTACGAAGTAGTAACACATCCAGTTCAGCGAACGCTTGATTCGCGAGCGGCTTTTCCAGGAATGCAGCGATACCGGGTAAGACTCCTCCAATGCCTGTTGCAGACTGCTCCGCAATTCCGCCGCAAATACCTGATCACTGATAACGACGTTGGCCTCACGCGCCAGTAACAGACTGAACGGGTCGATATTGGAAGAGCCGACAGTAGACCAGGCACTGTCAATAACGGCCACCTTAGCGTGCAGATACCCATGCCGGTATTCGTAAATACTGATACCGGCGTCCAGCAAGTGGCCATAGAGCGCGTGCATGGCGTAATGCTGCAAGCGGTATTCCGATTTTCCCTGCAGCAGAAGTATGACTGAAACACCTCGCTGTGCTGCCCGGGCAAGAGCCTGCCGGAAATGCTTGCCGGGAAGAAAATAGGCATTGGCAAGAATGATCTCCCTGCGCGCGACCGCAATCGACCTGAGATAGCAACGCTCGATACTGTGCCGGTTACGCAGATTATCCCTGATAACCAGCGATGCACGCTGACAACCTGCCGGCAGACGGCTGGCTATGACGGGTGAGCGGTTTGTCCAGCGTTTTTTGAAATACACCCATGCAACCAGCATCCACAGATGTCTTGCTGCAGCATGAATTTCTGCCAACAGCGGTCCTGTAATCTGGACAGCATAATCAAAGCGGGGAAATGAGGCATCAGACTCAGAGCAATCGTCAATGATGTTGATTCCCCCTACAAACGCCACGCTGGCATCCATTACTGCCAGTTTGCGATGCATGCGGCGCAGGCGGTAACGTTTGAGCCGGAATGAAAAAAATTCCTGCCGGTAGATCAGCACCTGCACACCCGCCGCAAGCATCTCCTGAATCATTATTCTGGACAGTCCGAGAGAACCGAATCCATCGATCAGCAGGTGGACGGCTACTCCGCGCTGCGCTGCCCGCTTGAGTGCGGCGGCAATACGGGCACCGGTTGCGTCATACTGAAAAATGTAGGTTTCGAGGTGGATTTCCTGCCTGGCGGAATCAATGGCCGATTCCAGTGCCGGAAAATACTCCGTACCGGAGTGTAATAACGTTATCTGATTACCTTCGACAAAATCGGGCCAACTCATGTACGCATGATATTAGCCGACAATACGGCATGATCGGAGATATGTGACCAGGGGCGATTATGCAAAATTTGGGCATTCTTCACCTGAAAACCACGAATATAAATCCGATCCAGGCGCAACAACGGCAAAACAGAAGGGAAACTGCGTGCTGCTTTACCGTGCGTATGCTGGAACACTTCAACCAGATTCAGGCGGCTGGCCAGAAGCGGGTTTGCCACCCCGCGCCAGTCATTGAAATCCCCTGCGACCACCAGTGGTGCATCAGGAGATACCAGTTGCCGGATACGCTTTTCTATTGCCTCCAGTTGCTGGCTCCGGCCGCGCCTGAATAATCCCAGATGTACACAAATGCAGTGCAGTGTGTCCTTCCAGCCGGGAATGGCCAGCTCACAATGCAGCAATCCACGACTTTCAAAACGGTGTGCCGAAATATCCTCGTTTTCCCAGTTCACAATGGGAAAACGGCTGAGAATGGCATTACCGTGGTGACCATGACCATAAATTGCATTCTTGCCATAAGCGAAATCCGACCACATCGAATCTGCCAGAAATTCATACTGGGTATTTCTTGGCCAGTCCCGGAAACGGGTCGCATGCAGTGCGTGTTCTCCGACCACCTCCTGCAAAAAAACGACATCCACATCCAGACCATGCAATTGATCACGTAATTCGTGCAAAATCAAACGCTGGTTGAAAAATGATAATCCCTTGTGGATATTGTAAGTGGCTATATGCAATGTTCGACCGGTCTCATGCTCCTCCCTGTTTTCAGGTGGAGAAATCGATCTGTCGAAATCAGCCGGTACTCTGGATATCGACATTATTTTGAGACTTCGAGCATTTTTTCCAGTGCCAACTTTGCCAGGCTAGCTTGCGGCTCCGGCACCCTGATCTGGTTGATCACACGACCTTCCGCCAGATTTTCAAGCGACCAGGCCAGATGTTGCGGGTCGATCCGTGCCATGGTCGAGCACATGCATACCATCGGCGACATAAACTGGATAATTTTTCCTTCTGCCTTGAATTCCTCGGCAATACGCCCAACCAAATTCAGCTCCGTCCCGACCAGCCAGTGGGTACCGCTTTTGGCAGCCCGAATAGTGTTGATGATGTACTCGGTCGAACCGACGTAATCGGATGCCTTACATACTTCAAAGCTGCATTCCGGGTGGGAAATGACCAGCCCATCAGGGTATTGATTACGAAAACGAAGAATATGCTGTGGCTGAAACATCTGATGCACCGAACAGTGTCCTTTCCACAACAGGATTCTGGCTTTCTCGATCTGTTCCGGCGTCAATCCTCCCATGGGCTCGTCGAAATCCCATACCGGCATTTCATCCGGCGACAACCCCATCTTGTATCCACTCCAGCGTCCCAGATGCTGATCCGGAAAAAATAACACTTTTTCACGCCGGGCAAATGCCCATTGCAAAATCTTCACCGCATTGCTGGAGGTACAGACGATCCCGTCATGCTGCCCGCAAAAAGCCTTCAGATCAGCACTGGAATTGATATAGGTCACGGGAGTGACTCGCTCGTCCGGATCGAGCACTTCTGCCAGCTCACGCCAGACTCGCTCCACCTTGGTAAGATTAGCCATATCCGCCATGGAGCAGCCGGCAGAAAGATCGGGCAATATGACAGTCTGTTCAGAGCTGGAAAGAATATCCGCTACCTCTGCCATGAAATGCACCCCGCAAAATACCAGGAACTCGGCATCAGTCCTGGCTGCAAGGTACGAAAGTTTGAGCGAATCCCCGGTCAGATCGGCATGACAGTAAACATCCGCACGCTGATAGTGGTGCGCCAGTATGATGGCACGCTTTTCCAGTTTCTGTTTCGCTGCCACAATCCGCCGGGCACATACGTCATCCTGCAGTAATTCGTAATTTTCGAAATCGATTGCGTTTGCTTGCATTTTCAATTCAGCTTTATTTATCGTGAACTATGACCATAATCACATTGAGATACTTATTCAAGCAGAAAGTGCAAATTTGTAAGAACAAAATTCTGCCGATCTGCCGTAAAACAGAGATTTCCAGTTTCGGATACCATAACCATTACGCTAACAGGGTTCTGTTATAATTTTGAAAAGCAGTCTGTTAACAGTGTGTTGCCTCTTCTCGGCCGTATTGCTCAATCGGAAGTAACCGGAAAAACAGTGTATGTTCGTAGCAAACCTTGTGCGGCAGGTGTTTTAACATGACACGCTCATTATTCCTGAAACCATCTGTGTGGCTAACCGTTTTACTTTTGCTTACTCTGTGGCTGGATAAAAATCTCCAGCGTCCGGATTCACAACAGGATAGCGGCACACAGCAGGAAATAGACTACATCATCGAGAATCTTGATGGGATACAGATCAATCACGAACTGAAGGTCAACCGTTTTTTTTCAGCTGACAAGCTGACTCACTATCCGGCAGGAGATATCACACAACTGGAACATATCGGTCTTATCAGCATTGAACCGGATAAACCTCTGCTCAGAGTAACTTCCGGTTGGGCCGAGCTGGCCGGGGGAGATAATGATATTTTTCTGACCAGGAATGTTGCCATCATCAGAGGTGAAGACAAGGATAAAGATAAAGTAACGATGCTGACCGATTTTTTGCATCTGATCCCGGATACGGATATCGCCAAAACCGACCAGCCCGTCACTGTCACTAGAATGAATAGCGTCATCAACGCCATCGGGTTATTCATGAACAACCAGACTGGTGAAATTCTGCTGCAATCGCGGGTCACTGCACATGATGATCGTACGCCGCGCACTACCCGTTAATTCCCAGCCTCACCCGTACAGATGTTAATTTCCTGGATCAGTACAGAACAAACCAGATGAAAAAATATAATTTACAAGCAGCACATAGATATTTTGGGCTGTTCAACATGGCATGGCCGAATAGAGCCATCTTTTCAAGCTTCCTCGGCTTATTTCTCATATTTTTCTCAAGTATCGTCTTGGCTGAACGTGCCGATCGAGACAAACCGATTCATCTGGAAGCTGATCACGCCACGGTCGAGGATTACAAACGCAAAGGAGAGTTTCGTACCAGTATATTTACCGGCAATGTCGTCCTGACACAGGGCACACTTGTCCTCCGGGCAGATAAAGTGATCATGAAGGAAGATGCTGCCGGTTACCGATATGCCACGGCGTATGGTGATCTGGTCAGTTACCGCCAGAAACGTGATGGCATCAATGAATATGTCGAAGCGTGGAGCAAACGCGCAGAATATGATGACAAAACCGACAAAATTGAACTGTTCGGAAGCGCACGCCTGAAACGCGGAGCCGATGAAGTGGAAGGGGATTATATTTCCTACGATATAGCAAGTGATTTTTTCCAGGTATCTGGCCGGCAACAATCGGAAAACGACAAGAACTCCGATCACAGGGTACGTGCCGTGATTCAGCCGAAAGCAAAACAATCCGATACTGAAACAGGGAAGTGAAATCACCGGAGAATACGTCAGATGCGGATAATGTATGAGTGAATTACGAGCCGAAAATCTGAAAAAAAGTTATCAGTCGCGTACGGTAGTAACTGATGTATCTTTTTCTGTGCGCAGCGGTGAGGTTGTTGGTCTGCTCGGCCCTAACGGTGCCGGAAAAACAACCTGCTTTTACATGGTAGTCGGACTGGTTCCATTGAATGGGGGAGAAATCTTTCTGGATGAGCACAATCTGAGCCGATTGCCGATCCATCAACGTGCCCGCCTGGGGCTGAGTTATCTTCCCCAGGAAGCCTCTGTTTTCCGCCGGCTCTCGGTCGAAGAAAACGTTCTCGCGGTACTGGAGTTGCAGCAGCTTCAAAAAGATGAAATTCAGCGGTATCTGGATGAGTTGCTGCACGATCTGCATATCAGCCATCTACGCGAAAGTTCGGGCATGAGCTTATCGGGTGGCGAACGGCGACGTGTGGAAATCGCACGAGCGCTGGCATCCCGGCCGCGCTTCATCCTGCTGGATGAGCCTTTTGCAGGGGTGGATCCGATCGCTGTCATGGATATCCAAAGAGTCATCGGCTTTCTCAAATCTCGCGGCATCGGTGTACTGATAACGGATCACAATGTCCGGGAAACCCTCAAAATCTGTGACCGGGCCTATATCATCAGTGGAGGAACTGTACTGGCCAATGGAGCCCCTGCAGAAATCATCACAGATGAACGTGTCAGGGAAGTATATCTGGGCGAAAATTTCAGGCTCTGACAAGACATGAAACCAACCCTGCAACTCAAGCTCAACACCGGACTTACGCTGACACCGCAATTGCAGCAATCCATCCGGTTGCTGCAATTGTCTACGCTTGAGCTCAATCAGGAAATCACTCGTCTCGTACAGGAAAATCCCCTGCTCGAGCTGGATGAAGGGATCGATCGGGATGAATTTGAAACCGAAGGACAGGATATTTCACTATCACCTCCGAATTTGCCTGCTGCAGCAGAAAGCGATGAAATCCCGGAAATCGGGAAAAATACGGATATCCAGAATGACTGGCCGGATGACCCGTTGTACCCCGATCAGGAACTTTTTTTCGATACACGTGGGCGGGGCAATGGTAGTGATGAAGATCATGACCAGGATTTCTCCCGCTTGATCAGCAAACCTGTCAGTCTGCGGGAACACCTGCTCTCACAAATCAGTCTGGGGCAATACTGTGAGCGCAGCAAGAAAATCGCCGAACTGTTGGTGGACAGCCTCAATGATGATGGATACCTGGCTCAGGATCTGGACGAGCTTGCCGGATTGCTGCCGCCCGAACTGGGAATCAGTACCGCAGATCTGGAATCAGCCCTGGATTACATTCAGCAACTGGATCCGTCCGGTGTAGGCGCGCGCAATCTGCAGGAATGTCTGTCCTTACAACTTGCGGCATTACCGGACAATACGCCACTGCGAGATAAAGCGCTCAAGCTGGTAAACGAGCATCTGGAAAGTTTTGCCGCTAAAAATTTCCAATTACTCAAAAAAGTGCTTGACTGTAACGAGGCCTGCCTGCAATCGATCTACCAGCTGATTACTCGACTCAACCCCCGACCCGGTGATGATTTCAATGCGACAACGGCACGGCATGTCATCCCAGACGTAATCGTGACCAAATCAGACAGTGGCTGGGGAGTACGGCTCAACTCGGATTCGGTTCCGCGCGTGCGCATCAACAGCTTGTATGCCGGTATTTTGAAACACCATCGCACTGAAGCAACCCGGATGCTGATGGGTCAGTTGAAAGAAGCACGCTGGCTGGTCAGGAATCTCGATCAACGAATGGATACCATACTTCGGGTCAGTCAGGCGATCGTCGATTGTCAGCAAGCTTTCCTGGAACAAGGTGAAACTGCCGTACGCCCCCTGGTCATGCGCGAAATCGCCGCGACGCTTGGACTGCATGAATCGACCATCTCGCGTGTCACGACCCAGAAATACATGTGGACGCCTCACGGCATTTTTGAACTCAAGTACTTTTTTGGCAGCCATATCCCCGCTGAAGCAGGGGAATCACATTCAGCCATCGCCATCCGTGGATTGATCAAACGGCTGATTCAGGATGAAGATCGCAGAAAACCGCTCAATGACAATCAGATTTCGCAGATGTTGGCGCAGCAGGGTATCGTTATTGCTCGCCGTACGGTTGCAAAATATCGGGAGTTCATGCATATTCCCCCGACTAATTTACGCAAAACGCTCTAGGGAAGTTCTAAAAATAGTAAGCAACGGCTAGGAAAAGCGAGACAAGGCGAGAAAACCCGGTTTACATTCGGTAAATGCATTTTTCTGCCTGATTTCATCACTGCCTGGCTGGGGGTTGCTTTTGAGCTTCCCTAGAGTATCTTTGCACACGATCCCCTCATATAAGGAGAAAGAATGAATTTGAATCTCACCGGCAATCATGTAGAAATTACACCTGCCATGCGCGACTATGTTTTGTCCAAAATTGAGAGGATTACACGTCATTTTGACAATATCATCGATATCAACGTGATCCTTTCCGTAGATAAACTCAAACAAAAAGCCGAAGCTACAGTCAATCTGCGTGGCAAGGAAATTTTTGTTGAAGCGGATGGTCTCGATATGTATGCCTCGATTGATAACCTGGTAGATAAGCTTGATCGCCAGATCCTTAAATATAAGGAAAAAAATATTGATCGACGTGATAATCAAGGTGGATTGAAAGATCAGGAATTTGAACAATCCGAGTAAGGCCATCTTTCTCCGTATCTTTGCAAAAAACGACAGCAATAATGCTGGAAGAATAAAACGGGGCAACGCCTGCCCAACAGTCACCAGAATCGTGCTGTCTGACACATCCGATCTGCAGAACTGCTGCAACAGGCCCGGGCACCTGAGAAAACAACACAAGCAGACAGCCCCGTTTCCGACAAAAAGGTTACACTGCCCGATTTTCTAAAGTGGTCTGAGTCCCCATGAATCTCATTGCTCAATTATTGCCGGAATCCAATATCATTATTGATCTGGACGCGACCAGCAAGAAACGTGTATTTGAGCAGGTTGGTCTGTTGTTTGAAAATACCCTGCACATCGCACGCAGCCAAGTGTTTGACAGTTTGTTCGCACGTGAGAAACTCGGGTCGACCGGGCTTGGCCAGGGAGTAGCCATTCCCCATGGCCGCATCAAAGGGTTGCGCGAAGCTGCTGCAGCACTGGTCAGAATGAAGGAAGCCATACCTTTCGATGCTCCGGACGGCCTGCCGGTCAGTATCGCCTGTATTTTGCTGGTCCCGGAAAAAGCGACAGACCAGCATTTGCTGATACTGAGCGAACTGGCACAAATGTTCAGTAATAAAAATTTCCGCGAGAAACTGCTTCACGGCCGGGATGCCAAAGAAATCCATCAGCTCATCTCTGACTGGGTGCCCGAACATGTCCCAAGTTAGCATCACGCAACTGTTTGAAGAAAATCAGGAAAAATTAAATCTGCAATGGGGTGAGCCATCTGCTGCCATCGACAGACAGCTTGAGAACCATCAAATCAACAGTTCGACACAGGAGCTGATTGGCCATCTCAACTTCGTTCATCCCAACTGGATACAGGTGCTAAATCAGACATCCGTCAACTATCTCGATCAGCTTGATGATGTTTCCCTGAAAAAACGGCTGAACCAACTTGCCAAAAGCCAGCTTGCCTGCCTGATCGTGGCGGATGATGCGCCGATCCCGAATGTCATCAGGCAGTTTGTGAATGAACAATCCGTTCCACTGATCCAATCAGCGACTGCCAGCCTTGAAATCATCTGGAGATTACAATCCTATCTCGCAAGAATGCTGGCACCTGCCATCACCCGGCATGGCGTACTGCTGGATGTACTCGGCATGGGCGTCATGATTACCGGTGAAAGCGGCGTCGGTAAAAGCGAACTGGCACTGGAACTCATCAGCCGCGGCCATGGACTGGTTGCAGATGATGTCGTCGAATTACACCGTATCGGTCCGGAAACCCTCGAAGGCCAGTGTCCGCCACTACTGCGTGATTTTCTTGAAGTACGTGGACTGGGCATGCTGAACATTCGCACCATATTCGGAGAAACGGCGGTCCGCCGACGTAAAAATATGAAGCTGATCGTACACCTTGAAAAAACCGTCGGCAGCAGTATCAACGCTTATGAACGGCTGCCGCTGAGCAACCTCAACGAAATCATTCTGAATGTCGGCATACGTAAGGTCATCATTCCGGTTGCTGCCGGTCGTAATCTGGCGGTACTGGTAGAAGCTGCAGTCCGGAATTACATTTTGCAGTTGCGGGGAATCGACAGTACCCAGGAGTTTATCCGCCGACATGAATCGGAAATGGCCGGCAATACCGCGGAACACTTCGATGACTCTCATAACGAATAAAGCAAAGGACTATTTCCAGCCAGTTCTTTAGGAAACATGAGCGAACAGAAAACCATTACCGTCGCCCTGACTGGGGCATCCGGCATGCCATACGGTATTCGCCTGCTGGAAATACTGCTGAAGCAGGGCCATCGGGTTTATTTACTCTATTCGCAAGCCGCACAAATCGTGGCGCAACAGGAGATGGCTCTGACATTGTCTCCTCGTCCCAAAGAAACGGAGGCTTTCCTGAATAGCTATTTCAATGTCGAGCCGGGACTGCTCAAGGTTTTTGGCCGGGAAGAATGGTTTGCGCCGGTTGCTTCCGGCTCCAACCCGGCCGATGCAATGGTAATCTGTCCCTGTACCATGGGTACATTATCGGCCGTGGCAGCCGGCTTAGGACAGAAATTGATAGAACGTGCAGCCGATGTAATGCTGAAGGAGCAACGCAAACTCATCATCGTTGCCCGGGAAACACCTTTTTCCGCCATTCATCTGGAAAATATGCTGAAGCTCGCACGCAGTGGAGCAGTGATACTACCTGCCAACCCCGGTTTTTACCATTTGCCTGAAAGCATTCAGGACATCGTCGATTTTATCGTCGCACGTATACTCGATCAGCTTGGTGTAACACATACTCTGCTGCCGCGCTGGGGAAGTGACGCATAAACCGAGAGCTGATTTTCTCTGAATCAATTCCGTCAGGTGAAACCACTAAAATTCCCTGATCAAACCGCTTGTGACTGCACTATCGGTGCTGTCAGCGGCACAAGGCCAGTATCTGTCCGATGCAGAATGGACTGTTCCGTCACGATATAATCCATTGGAATATCATGTTGCTGCGGATGAATCGTTGGCAGACGGAGTATTTCAAATGCCACACCAATCGCTAGCGGACGTGGGCTCATCGCAGCAAGTGTCCGGTCGAAGTAACCGCTGCCGTAGCCAAGCCGGTAACCCTGTTCATCAAAGCCGAGCAATGGAATGATGATACTGTCGACAGTGATTCCACGGGTATTATCGGGAAACGGTATCCCATAAATATCCTTTTTCATAGGCGCTTCCGGCCACCATTCGACGAATCTGAGTGGCTCATCTTTACTGGTGACTTCCGGCAGAGCAAGAGTAGCACCGCGTGTTCTCAAGAATGTCATGGCCGGAATCGGATCATATTCTCCCTGATGCGGCCAGTAAAACCCGATCCGCTGATTTTCCAGGAAAGGAAACCCTTGTGTCAGTACGGCAGTAATCGCATCGCTCCAGAGCATGCGTTGTGTTACCGGAACCTGCTGGCGCAATTCGCGCAAGCGTGCACGTTGCTGCTGTTTCCAGTGCCGGAGTGCTGCGTTATTCATGAATGTGGGTGGAAGTAAGGGTAGGCCATTGACAGCAGTTTTCTCACAGGAACAGGTATGGCTTGCTGCATGGCTTGTTCGATTGTCAACCAAAGGTAACTGTTTTCCTCACATTTTTCTTCACATACCGGCTGGTGCATTATTGATTGCAACAAGTGCGGCTGAATGATCAATTTAAAATGTGTGAAAGTATGCTGCAAATGAGGAAGCCTGGCAAGTTTTGTCACCCGCACATGTAAATTCTTTTCACAGTAATCAATACTGTCCTGATCGACAGACATTTCTGGAAAACACCACAATCCCCCCCAGATACCGGAAGCTGGCCGTTTTTTCAGCAGGATCCGTTCCTGATCCAAGAGAATCAAATGCACAGTTTCTCTGACAGGAAGCGTTTTCCTGGGTTTAGGCACAGGCAAATCAGCTGTCAGATCATTCTGACAGGCAATACAATCGGCCTGCAGCGGGCAATATTGGCAACGCGGCCGGTTGCGCGCACAGACCAGCGCACCTAAATCCATTAGTGCTTGTGTATAAGATGCCACGATTTGGTGGTTGCTCTCCTCAGCAGGCAACAGGCTTTCCGCCAGTTGCCACAGCCGTTCTTCAACCGATTTTTCGCCTGGGTAGCCGCTGATCCCGAAGTAACGCGCCAGAATACGTTTGACATTCCCGTCAAGAATCGTACCGCGCTCACCAAACGCAAAAGCGGCAATGGCTGCCGCAGTAGAACGGCCGATTCCAGGTAATCGCTGAAGTGTGGCTGCATCCTGTGGAAACACACCACTATACTGTTCCATGATGACGCATGCCGCCCGGTGCAAGTTACGTGCGCGCGAGTAATAACCCAAACCGCTCCATAACGTGAGCACATCTCCCACCGGCACGCCGGCCAGTGAAGCAACATCCGGAAAACTGGCCATGAATCGCTGGTAATACGGGATAACCGAGTTTACCTGCGTTTGTTGCAGCATGACCTCTGACACCCATATTGCATAGGGATCTCTGGTACCCTGCCATGGCAGAGAATGTCGCCCGCATTCGAGCTGCCAGCGGATCAGTCTGCCGGCGAAAGAATCAGGTGCATCCGCTGGAAAATGGATTGTACCGGCTGTCCGTGGAGTCATTCAGTTGACAGTGGAGTAACCGGGCAAATCAGATTTCCTGATCATCACTTTTTTCCACGTACTTCCCCAGCAATATTGCCTGCAGGATAACGAAAGCAAACATGAGCCCCATAAAACCAAACAACTTGAAATTCACCCAGGTATCCGTCGAATAGTTGTAGGCCACATAAAGATTGATGACCCCCATCACACTAAAAAATACTGCCCAACTGGCGTTTAGCCGAGGCCATACCGGCTCGGGCAACCTGATTTGATCTTTCATCATGGCCCGGATCAGATTTTTTCCGAAAATCTGATTTGCCAGAAATAGAACTGCGGCAAACAGCCAATAAAGCACAGTCGGTTTCCATTTGATAAAAGTTTCATCCTGAAAAATCAGTGTTGCTCCTCCAAAAACGACAATGATGGCAAGGCTCACCCACAACATATTGTCAACCTTGCGATGGCGCAACCACACCCAGCCAATTTGTACGAATGTGGCAATGATTGCAACCGCTGTCGCGTTATAAATGCCGTAGACTTTATACGTAATGAAAAACAGGATTACCGGAAAAAGATCAAAAAGAAACTTCATGAAAAATACCCTTTGGGTTACCGATCAAAGTATAGTAACAGCGGTCATCATTCGATATGGTAACAGTCACCGTTATACCCATTATCACAATGCAATGAATCCGGAACAGTAGCATAAACTCACCGAACCGTGCATCCGTCTGAATGACATGCAGATATCAGGGCAGGTTTTTCCGGATCAAACTGCTGCCCGGCAAGATTGAGCATTACTGGTCGCGATGAAAGAATCAGGACAGTACGATTATTGAGCAATACCTGTAACGCCTGCAGCAAGGCGGTATTATCGGTATTGAAACAGGCAGTGGTTTCGTCAAGGATGATGATACTTGGATTTTTTAGCAATGCTCGTGCGATAAGAATACGCTGCCGCTGATCATCTGAAAATGTCAGGGCAGGTTGATTGATTTTTGTCTGCAATCCTTGCGGCAGCTTGCGGATAAATTCCATCGCCTGGCTGGCGTGAGCGGCTGTCGTAATTGCTATTTCCCTGCTACAACAGGCACTGCCATAAGCAATATTGATGGCAACCGTATCGCCCAATAAATCCTCATCTGCTGCAATCCAGGCAATGTAGCTGCATAATTCAGCAGGGTTTATCCGTTTGGTGTCATTATCATCGAGCAGAATTCTGCCTGTTGATGGTTGCACGAAACCACAGACGAGATCTGCAAACAGCCGGTTGATATTAGCATCCCGGTTTATCAATGCAATTTTTTGTCCGGATGCTATTTCAAGATTGAAGTGAGGTAACTGGCATTCCGTCGCCCCTCCCCGGAAACTGACTCCTTCAAATCGTAATTTCCCTTTGCCACGTCCAAACTGAGTAGTATAAGGATTTTCCTCGACTATTCTGGAATCCTGATCCAGCAGTGGGAAGATCACTTGTAATGCTTCACTGCATTGTTTCAATAACAAGTTGATGCTGAAAAGTCGTTGTAACGGGAAAATCAGCATTGCACCCGCCATAAAAAATGCAGCAGCATCACCTGCTGTCAATTGATTCGAAGCGAGTTGTTGTAATAAATAGTAAAGAAAGGCTGTCAGTACCCCTATCAGAAGAACATACACGAGCAATTCCATCAATTTTGTTTGTCTGAATTGCTTTTGCGAAAAGGATTGGAGTTGCTCGAAACTATTTCGAGTATGCCTGATCTCCTGCTCATAACCTTTATCCAGGTGAATTATTCGGTTAAGTCGCAGTGCTTTGGACAGACCCCTGGATACTTCATACTGTTTCTGACCCAGCATATCCTGCTGGCGAGCGTTCGCACGAAATATCTGCCCGATAAAAAATATTGTTGCCAGCATTGCCAAAACCAGCAATGACATCTCCGGATTCAGCCAGGCCATTACGCCCAGCAACCCGGCCGCAGTCAGCAAATCCCGAGATAAGCAGACTCCCAATAAACAGACATTGTGGCCCAACTTTTCAATGCTTTGAAAGAAGTACAAGGAGATTGTCTCCGCTGGAAAATCAGAACAGGCCGGAGGCAATGCCAGTAATTTTTTGAACAGCTCCGTACGTATATCGAGTATGGCCCTGCCTAGTAAGCGTTCAAGCACATAATAGACAACCCAGTCAGCAAAAATGGCTGCCAGCAGAAGAATCATCAGTATCAGCGGAAGGGATTGCATTAGCTGCCGGTTACCTCCTGGCAGTATTTGGGTAAACAGCTGGCCGACCACCAGAGGAACCAATGTAATAGCTAATGCAAATAAACCGCCAGCGATCAGAATAGATATCAGAGTTAACCAGTGAGATCCGCTCCGGGTAACAAAGCGGGTTAACAGTTCTATTGGGGGAGCCGGTTGCTTATCTGGCATTACAAGAGGAAAAATGGCGGAATCAGCCTAACAGGTGAACTATATCAGCTCACATTACGGCTGATAATAACTAAGGAAAATAATACCAGAAGGCCGCAAAGCTTTGATTATTCGATATTGCTATGGCCGAGGAAGAATGCCTACTTCACTGACTAGTCAATAGCTGTCACTAACTGAATGTAGTATAAGAAAATTTTTAATTATAAATTAAAACAATCTGTATAGCTTAAAAGCGAGAATCAAATCAAATGATCTGACGGCAGTGTCAGGTGCATTTTTTACAGATCAAATAATATATAAAATGTATAGCAGGAGAAAAAGGGAAGGGTAATACTCAAAAAATCAATAGAATAAAGGACAAGTACATGAAGCCTTAATGGTAAAAGTTAGATTGTGTTTACAAAACACCTAACTTTACATAAACGAAAATTAAGGAAGAAATACCACAGATAAAAACAAACACTAACATAAGAGGAAGCCTGGCGGTGACCTACTTTCACATGTGGAAACACACTATCATCGGCGCTGCTTCGTTTCACTTCTCTGTTCGGGATGGGAAAAGGTGGGTCCAAAGCGCTATGGCCGCCAAGCAAAAACGGTAAAATTGGGCATTAGGCAAAATATTAAATTCGCCAATACATTGATTCAATTTTCAAGATTATAGGATCAAGCCTCACGGTCAATTAGTATCGATTAGCTTAACGTATTACTACGCTTACACATTCGACCTATCAACGTTGTAGTCTTCAACGAACCTTTAGGGGAATTAAATTCCCGGGAAATCTAATCTTGTGGCAAGTTTCCCGCTTAGATGCTTTCAGCGGTTATCTCTTCCGCACTTAGCTACCCGGCGATACGACTGGCGTCATAACCGGTACACCAGAGGTGCGTCCACTCCGGTCCTCTCGTACTAGGAGCAGCCCCACTCAAATTTCCAACGCCCACGGCAGATAGGGACCAAACTGTCTCACGACGTTTTAAACCCAGCTCACGTACCACTTTAAATGGCGAACAGCCATACCCTTGGGACCGACTACAGCCCCAGGATGTGATGAGCCGACATCGAGGTGCCAAACTCCCCCGTCGATATGAACTCTTGGGAGGAATCAGCCTGTTATCCCCGGCGTACCTTTTATCCGTTGAGCGATGGCCCTTCCATACAGAACCACCGGATCACTATGACCTGCTTTCGCATCTGCTCGACTTGTCAGTCTCGCAGTTAAGCACGCTTATGCCATTGCACTATCAGCACGATTTCCGACCGTACCTAGCGTACCTTCGCACTCCTCCGTTACTCTTTGGGAGGAGACCGCCCCAGTCAAACTGCCTACCATACACGGTCCCCGATCCAGATAATGGATCTGGGTTAGAACTCCGATCATTCCAGGGTGGTATTTCAAGGTTGGCTCCATACACTCTGGCGAGCATATATCACAGCCTCCCACCTATCCTACACAAGAATAATCAAAATCCAATGTAAAGCTACAGTAAAGGTGCACGGGGTCTTTCCGTCTAGCCGCGGGTAGATTGCATCTTCACAAACATTTCAACTTCGCTGAGTCTCAGGAGGAGACAGTGTGGCCATCGTTACGCCATTCGTGCAGGTCGGAACTTACCCGACAAGGAATTTCGCTACCTTAGGACCGTTATAGTTACGGCCGCCGTTTACCGGGGCTTCGATCAAGAGCTTGCACCCCATCACTTAACCTTCCGGCACCGGGCAGGCGTCACACCCTATACGTCCACTTTCGTGTTTGCAGAGTGCTGTGTTTTTATTAAACAGTCGCAGCCACCATTTCTTTGCAACCTCATTCTGCTTCATGCGTATAGCACTACACATACCAGAGGCACACCTTCTCCCGAAGTTACGGTGTCAATTTGCCGAGTTCCTTCTCCTGAGTTCTCTCAAGCGCCTTAGAATTCTCATCCCACCCACCTGTGTCGGTTTACGGTACGGTCTTATTTAACTGAAGCTTAGCGGCTTTTCCTGGAAGCATGGCATTACTTACTTGGCCTCCCGAAAGAGGTTTCGTTATCACATCTCGACTAAGCTATCCGGATTTGCCTAAATAGCATGTCTACCTGTTTCAACCGGGACATCCAACACCCGGCTAAGCTAGCCTTCTTCGTCCCCACATCGCATTAAATAAAGGTACTGGAATATTAACCAGTTTCCCATCAGCTACGTATTTCTACCTCACCTTAGGGACCGACTAACCCTGCGCCGATGAACGTTGCACAGGAAACCTTGGGTTTTCGGCGAGGAAGCTTTTCACTTCCTTTATCGCTACTCATGTCAGCATTCGCACTTCCGATACCTCCAGTAACCTTCACAAGTTACCTTCGCAGGCTTACGGAACGCTCTCCTACCACTTGCAATAAATTGCAAATCCTTAGCTTCGGTGTACAGTTTAGCCCCGTTACATCTTCCGCGCAGGACGACTCGATCAGTGAGCTATTACGCTTTCTTTAAAGGATGGCTGCTTCTAAGCCAACTTCCTGACTGTCTATGCCTTCCCACTTCGTTTACCACTTAACTGTATCTTTGGGACCTTAGCTGAAGGTCTGGGTTGTTTCCCTTTCGACACCGAACGTTAGCACCCGATGTCTGTCTCCCATACTTGCACTCTTTGGTATTCGGAGTTTGCAATGGTTTGGTAAATCTTGACGATCCCCTAGCCATAACAGTGCTCTACCCCCAAAGGTGATATATGAGGCACTACCTAAATAGTTTTCGGAGAGAACCAGCTATTTCCAGATTTGTTTAGCCTTTCACCCCTACCCACAGCTCATCCCCTAATTTTTCAACATTAGTGGGTTCGGACCTCCACGAGGCATTACCCTCCTTTCATCCTGGCCATGAGTAGATCATCTGGTTTCGGGTCTACACCCAGCAACTTATCGCCCTATTAAGACTCGTTTTCACTACGCCTCCCCTATCGGTTAAGCTCGCTACTGAATGTAAGTCGCTGACCCATTATACAAAAGGTACGCAGTCACCTCTTTCAAGGCTCCCACTGTTTGTATGCATGCGGTTTCAGGATCTATTTCACTCCCCTCCCGGGGTTCTTTTCGCCTTTCCCTCACGGTACTGGTTCACTATCGGTCGATTACGAGTATTTAGCCTTAGAGGATGGTCCCCCTATATTCAGACAGGATTACACGTGCCCCGCCCTACTTATTGCAATCTTAGTTCCATATTTAGGCTTTCACCTACGGGACTATCACCCGCTACGGTTTAACTTTCCAGATAATTCGGTTAGTCTAAATATTATTAACTGCAGGCTGATCCCATTTCGCTCGCCACTACTCTGGGAATCTCTGTTGATTTCTTTTCCTCTGGTTACTTAGATGTTTCAGTTCTCCAGGTTAGCCATCATCTCCCTATATATTCAGGAGTGATTACCCTTACGGGTGGGTTTTCCCATTCGGACATCTCCGGATCAAAGCTTGTTTGCCAGCTCCCCGAAGCTTTTCGCAGGCTTCCACGTCCTTCATCGCCTGTAATCGCCAAGGCATCCACCACATGCACTTGTTCACTTGATCCTATAATCTTGAAAACTTAATAACAAAAATAAAAACTTGTTATATTTATCAATACTATAGATTTAGATTATGCTTTATAAAACACAATCTTACCCAATTTTTATTTTTAAAGAACAAAAAGCTGAATTTATTTTTTGAGTCTAACCAGTTTAATTGGTGGAGGTGAACGGGATCGAACCGATGACCCCCTGCTTGCAAAGCAGGTGCTCTCCCAGCTGAGCTACACCCCCTCGTGGTGGGTCTGGGTGGATTTGAACCACCGACCCCACGCTTATCAAGCGTGTGCTCTAACCAACTGAGCTACAGACCCTTTCGAGTCCAAGTACTTCCTACACCCTTAAACCCAAATTCATGCTTGTTTATTACAAACAACCAATAAGTGTGAACACTTGACAATAATTTATGAAAGGAGGTGATCCAGCCGCAGGTTCCCCTACGGCTACCTTGTTACGACTTCACCCCAGTCATGACCCCCACCGTGGCAAGCGCCCTCCTTGCGGTTAAGCTACCTGCTTCTGGTGAAAACCACTCCCATGGTGTGACGGGCGGTGTGTACAAGACCCGGGAACGTATTCACCGCGACATGCTGATCCGCGATTACTAGCGATTCCGACTTCACGGAGTCGAGTTGCAGACTCCGATCCGGACTACGACGTGCTTTCTGAGATTGGCTCCCCCTCGCGGGTTGGCAACCCTCTGTACACGCCATTGTATTACGTGTGAAGCCCTACCCATAAGGGCCATGAGGACTTGACGTCATCCCCACCTTCCTCCGGTTTGTCACCGGCAGTCTCACTAAAGTGCTCATTAAAAATGATAGCAATTAGTGACAAGGGTTGCGCTCGTTGCGGGACTTAACCCAACATCTCACGACACGAGCTGACGACAGCCATGCAGCACCTGTGTCTTGGCTCCCTTTCGGGCACTCTTATGTCTCCATTAGATTCCAAGCATGTCAAGGGTAGGTAAGGTTTTTCGCGTTGCATCGAATTAATCCACATAATCCACCGCTTGTGCGGGTCCCCGTCAATTCCTTTGAGTTTTAATCTTGCGACCGTACTCCCCAGGCGGTCAACTTCACGCGTTAGCTACGTTACCAAATCCTTAATTAGATCCGACAACCAGTTGACATCGTTTAGGGCGTGGACTACCAGGGTATCTAATCCTGTTTGCTCCCCACGCTTTCGTGCATGAGCGTCAGTGTCAACCCAGGGAGCTGCCTTCGCCATCGGTGTTCTTCCACATCTCTACGCATTTCACTGCTACACATGGAATTCCACTCCCCTCTGCTGCACTCTAGCCTTGTAGTTTCAAACGCAATTCCCAGGTTAAGCCCGGGGCTTTCACATCTGACTTGCAAAACCGCCTGCGCACCCTTTACGCCCAGTAATTCCGATTAACGCTCGCACCCTACGTATTACCGCGGCTGCTGGCACGTAGTTAGCCGGTGCTTTTTCTGTCGGTACCGTCATAAATCACAATTATTCATTGCGACTCTTTCTTTCCGACTAAAAGAGCTTTACAACCCGAAGGCCTTCTTCACTCACGCGGCATGGCTGGATCAGGCTTTCGCCCATTGTCCAAAATTCCCCACTGCTGCCTCCCGTAGGAGTCTGGGCCGTGTCTCAGTCCCAGTGTGGTTGGCCGTCCTCTCAGACCAACTACTGATCGTTGCCTTGGTAAGCCTTTACCCCACCAACTAGCTAATCAGACATCGGCCGCTCCTTTAGCGCAAGGTCTTTCGATCCCCTGCTTTTCTCCTCAGAGATATGCGGTATTAGCACATCTTTCGATGCGTTATTCCCCACTTAAGGACACGTTCCGATGTATTACTCACCCGTTCGCCACTCGCCGGCAGGCCGAAGCCCCCGCTGCCGTTCGACTTGCATGTGTAAAGCATGCCGCCAGCGTTCAATCTGAGCCAGGATCAAACTCTTCAGTTTTATCTCTTTCCCATCTTGCTTTTATCTTTTTACGGATAATAATGCAGACGTTTGTAACTTTTTTACTCAGATTTACCTGAGCTTTGCAATTTATATTGCCAAGCGTCCACACTTATTGGTTATTTGTTTTTAAAGAACTTTGCTTTGACTTGTGTGTCATCGCGATAGAGATGCGCATTATATAGAACAAACCAACTGAGTCAAGCAATTTTGTACAGATTTTTTTATTACAGCCCAGAAAAATCTATAATCATCTGATTTAACTATACATAATCTTTTTCCCGCAGCTGCGTTACCGACATAAGAACCTTGTATCTTGTTTCCTGTAGTGATTAGCTGTTTAGTCCTGCTGTGTGATGGTTTAGTATATGACTCACTATCAACACAGGAGGAATTATGGGACAGATATTACATTGCTGTCGAATCCCTTTCCTGGTAATTTCAGTATTTTGCTCCCGTTTTCGTCTTCAGATTTTTATATATAGCCACTCCAGAAGCGCATCCATAGCTGCTCTTGCTTCACCCGATTTCGGATGATTCACCGTAAATGCCACTGCATAGCGCCTTCTTTTGTGGTTTAGCACATACCCGGCAATCGCTGAAACATCTTTCAAAGTACCTGTTTTGATATGTGCTTTTCTGGCGACAGCAGATTTCTTCAGACGTTTCCGAGTCGTACCATCCACTCCGACTACTGCCAGGGAAGCCATGAACTCCGGCATCGTTGGTGCAAAATAAGCTGCATTCAGCAAATCATTCAAGTGACGAGTACTGATACGCTCTTTACGCGATAATCCCGAACCATTTTCCAGCACCAGCTCCGGAAAACTCATGCTTTTTGACAACAGCCACTGCCGTATTCCGGCACGAGCAAGATCTGGCGAAACAAGTCCGTTACCCTTTGATTGAGCTTCCCCCAGCGACAAAAACAATTGTTTTGCTGCTACGTTATTACTGAATTTATTTATGCCACGAATAACTTCAGCCAATGGCGGGGATTGATAAACACTGATTGGGTGCAATGTTTTTGGTACCATCCCACGTCGTACCCTGCCACTGAATGTACCGCCCAGTTGTTTCCACAACCCAGTAAACAGTTGATGAATATACGCGGTGCTCTCGTGTAAACTCAGGTAATACACAGTCGGGCCGCAATGAGCCGAATAATCACCTTCAAGTGCTACCGTTACATGTCCTTGTTGCGGAACATCATCACGAATATTCACACGTACTCCACCAGCACCACATTTTTTCTGAGTCAATCTGAGATGGTTTTGTACATTCAGCAATTGGCCATCCGGATCAGCTGTCACTCGAACTCTGCCATACTGTGGTTCGGGAAACAGATGTAACGTCGAAGTACGATAATTCACCAGCAACGCTTCCGGAGCAACGTTATAAGTTTTATAGCGTTTACCATCAAAAGCGCCTGGATCCTCTGCTGGGAGATCATAGTAGCTGTAATCCAGCACCAAGTCGCCGCTGATGTCCCGCAACCCGGTCTGACGAATCTGGCGCAGTAACAGCCAGAAATTTTCCAGATTGAGACTAGGATCGCCATACCCTTTGATAATCAAGTCACCTTGCAATCTGCCATTTTCCAGATTACCGTTTGCATAGATCTCAGTGCGCCATGTATAGGATGGCCCGAGCATTTCCAACCCAGCATACGTCGTTACGATCTTCATGACAGATGCCGGATTCATCGGGACATCTGCATTGACCGATACCAGCGGCCGGTCAGCGCCAACTTCTCTCACATAAACACCAACGGCCGATTCGGGAATACCTGCCTTTTTCAGCGCCTGTCTGACCGTATCCGGCAGATCAACGGCGTAAGCCGGGAAAATCAACACACCCCACAATAACCACGCTACTTTCAGAAAACTTTTCATGACAGCCGGCAAAGCAGTTTAGTTTTGTTGGCGTTTACCGCGACAGATGGAAAACCCATCATTCCAGCCCATCTGATACTGCGTATCGGCAGCATAACGCTTTTTATCCTTGAATCCGTAAGCTGACTGTTTTGCTGTCTCACAGCCGTCTACATACCCCTCCTGAGCTGCTTTGGGATAACCGGCAAGGTTGTAGGCTGGCCGTGTACTGGGAGGCAATGGACCAGCTGGTCTTTGCTGAACGACAGGATCCGGAGCCGGTTGCGCGGGACCAGGCAACGGGCGTTTAGCCATCGTACAACCTGCCAGCAAAGCAACCGTTATCATGACGACATTAACTCGCAGCATTTCTTGCTCCTTTTTCATTTACTCTGTTTACCTCTCGCTATATCACTGATTTCAGCAACTTGCCCATTTCGGCCGGGTTACGTGTCACACGAATCCCACATGCCTCCATCACCTCGATTTTTTCCTGTGCTGCCCCTTTGCCGCCAGCAATAATTGCACCGGCATGCCCCATCCGTTTACCGGGAGGCGCTGTTACTCCAGCAATGAAACCAACCACCGGCTTCTTCATGTGCTCCTTGACCCAGCGAGCGCATTCTTCTTCATCAGTACCACCAATTTCACCCACCATCAGCACTGCATCCGTCTCACCATCCTCATTGAACAACTTCAGGACATCGATATGTTTGAGGCCATTAATAGGATCACCGCCGATACCGATGCAGGTAGACTGCCCCAATCCCAGCTCACTCAGTTGGGCTACTGCCTCATAAGTCAACGTGCCTGATCTTGAGACCACTCCGATTCTGCCCTGCTGATGGATGACGCCTGGCATGATACCGATCTTCAATTCATCCGGTGTTATGATCCCCGGGCAATTGGGCCCGATCAACAATGTTTTTTTTCCACGCATACGGGCTCGTGTCCTCAACATATCCCGAACAGGAATACCTTCAGTAATACAAACCACCAGATCCAGTCCTGCTTCCACCGCTTCATCGATTGCTGCAGACGCATAAGCAGGAGGTACATAAATCACTGATACGGTAGCACCTGTCTTCTGCTTTGCCTCTTCCACCGTTGCAAATACCGGAATACTCTCAAGCTCCTCTCCTGCCTTTTTGGGATTGACTCCCGCCACGAAACAATCTCTGCCATAGGCATACTCACGACACTGGCGGGTATGGAACTGTCCGGTTTTACCGGTAATTCCCTGGGTCATGACGCGTGTATGACGATCGATCAGAATTGCCATAATCACACTCCTCCGGTTGCAGCTTCAGCACAATGTCGGGCAGCTGCATCAACCGCTTTTCTGGCAGCATCAGCCATGTTGCCGGCAGAAATGATCGTTAATCCCGAATCTGCCAGAATCTTTTTTCCCAGCTCCACGTTGGTCCCCTCCAGTCGAACAATCAATGGAACAGTCAGTTTCACCTCACGTGCTGCCGATACCACCCCTTCAGCAATCACATCACAACGCATAATCCCGCCAAAAATATTGACCAGTATTGCCTGCAAACCGGGGTTTCTCAGCATCAGCTTGAATGCTTCGGTCACTTTCTCTACGGTTGCTCCCCCTCCCACATCCAGAAAATTAGCTGGATTACCGCCATAGAGTTTAATGATGTCCATGGTGGCCATTGCCAGACCGGCTCCGTTGACCAGACAGGCAATATCGCCATCCAGTGGAATATAAGAAAGCCCGTGCTGCGACGCTTCTGCCTCGAGCGGATCATCTTCATCCGGATCCCGCAAGGCAACGATTTCAGGATGACGAAACAGGGCATTGTCATCGAAATTCATTTTGGCATCCAGTGCAATCAGACGGTCATCCGGCGTGACAATCAGCGGATTGATTTCGAGCAACGAAGCATCATTTTCATCGAATGCCCGATACAGGATATCCAGCATGGTTATCGCAGCCGACTGACACGATTCGGGCAAATTGATCTCACGCACGATTCTCTCAGTATCCCGAAGATTCAATCCCGCAAGCGGATCGACCTGAATTTTATGTATTTTTTCCGGCGAACCCGCTGCAACCTGTTCGATATCCATCCCCCCGGCATCACTCGCGATCAAACTCACACACTGTGAAGTACGATCTACCACCAGTGCCAGGTAATACTCATGGCTGATGTCGACTCCCTGTTCGATATACAGTCGGTGTACGATCCGGCCTTGCGGGCCAGTCTGGTGCGTTACCAGCGGAGCAAACAGCATGGCTTCAGCAAACTGCCGGACTTCCGCAATGGATTTTGCCAGCTTCACCCCTCCGCCCTTACCGCGTCCGCCAGCATAAATCTGTGCTTTGACCACCCATTTATCTCCACCCAGCTTCTCGGCAGCCAATACCGCTTCCTCCACGCTGAAACAGGCAATCCCGGCTGGCACACTCACCCCGTAACGGCTGAGAATCGCTTTAGCCTGGTATTCATGAATTTTCATATTTCATCCTTTTGTGCCTCAATATCAGGCTGCGCCAATACTTTTTTGATATAGCTCTCCACTTGAGTCAGCTCCTGTTCAAAACCTGGCAATAGCTCCACCAGTTTTTCCACATCACCTTCCTTCGCAGCCGTCTCCATTTGTGCACACCACTCACCCAAAGCCAGTGCCCCAATCGAACGCGCTGAAGATTTAAGCTTGTGTGCAACAAACTTCGCCTTATCTGCCTGGTCACCCGTTACCGCACTATGCAATTGCTCGGCAATCTTGCGGGTATCATGGAGAAAATCCTGCAGAAATTCGTTGATGACTGCCTGATCACTCCCGACCAGGGATTTGAGTACATCGATATCCACCACCACTTTTCCAGTCGTGGCAGAAGGTTGCAGGATTCTTTCTTCCTGTCGTTCCGCCTGTTTCGACCTTGGCAACCATTTTTCCAGTACCGACTTGAGTTGCTCCAGTTGCACCGGTTTACTCAGATAATCATCCATTCCCAGTGCACGACATTTTTCCGCCTCACCCTTGAGTGCATTTGCTGTCAGCGCAATGATCGGAATTTGATAATGACCAGTTTTTTCGGAACGAATCGATTGCGTCAACTGGTATCCATCCATTTCCGGCATATGCAGATCAGTCAGTATCAGCGCATACTCTCCATTTTTCCAACTCTGCAATGCTTCACGCCCGTTGATGACGATATCTGCAGCAAACCCCAGCAAAGTAAGCTGCTGACGAATGACTTTCTGGTTGATCTCGTTATCTTCAGCAACCAGGATCAGTCTGCCCTGCTGCAATGCCTCCTCCCGTGACAAAGGCACTACTTTACTGACAACTTCCACAGCAGCAGTCTGATCTTCCTCCAGCTTCGCCCGGCCAGCCGCAACCGCTACTGCATGGAGAAAGATTCGGCGATACAGCACATTTCCATCAAGCGTCACAACGCCTTCCTCTTCCATGCGGCCACGATGACGCCGTCCCCGCCTGACGATCACAAACTGGAGTTGGCTGCCCACACTTGCGTCAGGTCGATCGCCAAATGCAGCACGTAATTCGTCCACGGGAAACGCTCCGTCACTCGCATCCGCCACCAGCAACCACTGACCGGCCGGAAGCTGTCCGATTCGTTCACGTGTGGCAGACAAATCGGCTATACGTTCAACTGCAGCACCAGCGTATTTCAGATAGGTTGCCAGCTGGGAACTCAATCCATCTTCACTCCCCATCACCATGCATGACAATCCCGAGAGATCCACTTCATCAGGCTCATCCTGCTGAATTGCCCCCCCCTGAATCATCCTGAATGGAATACGCGCCTTAAACGTTGAACCCTCGCCAGGCTGGCTCTCTACAGTAATATCGCCTTTCATCAGCTCAACCAGCCGGCGGCAGATAGTCAAACCCAGGCCGGTTCCGCCAAAGCGTCTGGTAGTGGATGTATCTCCCTGGGAAAAGGGCGTGAACAAGCGTTCACGGGTAGCATCATCCATACCGATACCATTATCAATAACCTGAAACAAAACAGTCACGGTATTGCCATCAGCCCTATCTGCCGGTACAGCTTTTACGGTGACGCGCCCCGGTCGTGACATACCACCGGAAAACTTGATGGCATTGTTGATCAGGTTGATCAATATCTGTCGCAAGCGTAATGCATCACCCGACACACTTTTCGGCAGAGCCGGATCTACAAACAGAATCAGCTCGACCTCTTTGCTGGCAGCCATATGAGTCAGCGTCCCGCATGCACGCTCTATCACTTTCTCCAGAGACATGGGCCTCTGTTCAATTTCCAGCCTGCCGGCCTCGATCTTGGAAAAATCAAGAATATCTTCGATGATCTCGAGCAACACAAAAGCAGATTCCCGAATGAGATCGGTCATTTCCTTCTGGTAACTGCTCAAACTGGTCTGGCTCAATACATCGATCATGCCGATCACACCGTTCATCGGCGTACGAATCTCATGGCTCATAGCGGCAAGAAAAGCGGATTTGGCCTGATTGGCCAGTTCCGCATCACGCCGTGCCTGTTCCAGATCCTGCCTGATTTTCACATGTTCGCGCATATCACGCATAATTCCGGTGAAATGCCGCTTATCACCCACGAAATACTCGCTGACTGCAAGATATACCGGCAGAAGCGTTCCATCCTTGTGTACCCCTTCGACTTCGCGCCCCAGCCCGACATGATGTCCACCCGGTTGTTGCGGACGGCCCACGTATTGCTGACCATATCCGGTATGACAGTATCGCTGCATATAGTATTCATGCATATCGCGATCCGGTTCCGGTACCAGAATTGCCACATTCTGTCCGATTGCTTCCTCCACGGTATAGCCGAACAGCTTTTCCATGACCGGATTCACAGAGAGCATCACCCCCCGCTCATCAGTCGTCACCACGCAGTCCACCATGTGCTCAACAACCGAACGGGTTTCCTCTTCCTTGATCGCCAATTCGGCATTGAGCTGTTCCAGTCTGGCGGTACGCTCGGCCACACGCGCCTCCAGATGCCGGTAACTGATACCCAGACGCTCGGTCATCATATTGAAAGCACTGGCCAGCTGTCCGATTTCGTCCCACCCTTCATCAGGGATGTGATGCTGAAGATTCCCGGCATTAATCGCCTGCGCGCATTCATTGAGGTTTTTGAGAGGCGTCACCACCCGCCGGTTGAACAACAGCGCCCCCAGAATCGCCATCAGAAAAGTCAGGCCAAGCACCGCTAGGCCCATGACACGCATCTGCATCACTGAAGCAAATGCTTCTTCAGTATCGATCTGCACCACCATCCCCCAATCCACGCGTGGCAAATATCGCCATGCTGCAATCACCGGGTTACCGTGGAAATCAGTGACTACTCCTCCGCCGTGTTCTCCACTCAAACTGTTTCTGATCGCCAGTGAAAACTGTGGCTCGTCCAGCGATATAGTGCGTTTCAAGGCAGCATCAGGATCTTCCCGCAAGGGGGCCATCACCCGGGCCAAATGCTTGTTTTCCATGTAGGTAACAACCGTCTCGCCACTTTCACCCAACCCTACATTGTTGGTCAACACATCGAATATATGTTCGCTGTAGATCTGCAGTGCCAGTACTCCGTGGAAATTTCCCTCGATCATGATAGGTACGGCTACAAATGCAGCGATCGCACCATGCGATGGCGGATAGTATTCAAAGCTGGACAAACTGCTCTGATGCGTCTCCTTTGTCTGGCGAAATACCTGTCCCAGCCCGCTATCCCGGTAGGGGCCCGTCAGCAGACTGGTAGCAAAATCAGATTCATGGCTGACAGAAAAAACAATCCAGCCATCTGGGGATATCAGGAACAGGTCGTAGTAACCCGTACCTTCAAGGTAGCGTTCGTAATGCGCCTGGTGACGTGCATCCAGCGCACGGTAAGTTTCAGAATCGACACCAGACTGGCTGAATGTCTGTGAAAATTCATCTATTGCCTGGCGAGTCGTATCACTTGTCTGGATGAAAGTTGCATCCAGTATCCGCTCGCGCAGATAGGAATCAATCTGCTCGACCTTTTTGTCAGCAATCGATGAAACCTGCTGAATGGCCGATTTGCGGATTTCACCCTCAAAAATATGCAGCAAGCCATAGCCAACCAGTGCAATCGGCAATAACGCCACCAGCGTAAACCAGATGGCAAACCGCTGAGTAAGTGATGTGAGGATCATTACTCCAGCAAACAGTCGGAACACTGTTTCAGAGTACGCCTGGCGTAATAGGCAAAGGCGCTCGCACTGCGCGACATACGCAAAATCCAGTCATGCGCTTCCCGCGCGAGTACCGGCTCGATCGGCTGAATCCTGCCGGCTGCACTTGCGAGTAACTGCATGCGTGCAGTACGTTCAAATGCAAGCGCAATCAGACAGGCTTCCTCAATGCTGCTGCAGGCGACCAGCAGCCCGTGATGAGCCAGCAACAGCGCACGTTTATTACCCAGTGCACCTGCTATCAGCTCACCTTCTTCATTACCCACCGGTACCCCCGGCCAGTTAGGCAAAAAAGCCACATCGTCATACAACACACAATTATCCATATGCGAAATAACGAGCGGCTCTTCCAGCATGCTGAGCGCTGCCGTATGCAGTGCATGGGTATGAATAATGCAGTGCACATCGGGACGTGCACGATAAACCCAAGAATGAAAGCGATTTGCAGGATTAGGCATACCATCCCCTTCCAGCACCTGCAAATCTTCATCGACCAGCAACAAATTCCCTGCGCTGATTTCATCAAACCCAAACCCCAGCCGTTGCGTCAGGAACGTGCCCGGCGTTTCTCCGCGCGCGGTAATCTGCCCGGCCAGACCGGAATCATGGCCGTTATCGAACAGGATGCGACAGGTCAAAGCCACTTTCTGACGGATCGAATAAACCGCACCAGGCAGTTTACTTTCCATTTGAGCAAATTCGCGTTCCATCAACTGCTGCTTGTCGAGATCAAACGTTTCACCGCTCATAGACCAGAATCTCCCTGTTTTTCATGAAAAACTTTTAACTGTCGTGGTCGACAGTTTTCCGTATTTTTCCTGTCGCTGCAAGCAATGTATGACAGAAATCGAAGTAATTCAGGTCACGGTCAGCAGTCAGTGGTGCTCTGTAAGGAATGGCGAAGTCGCGGGTATCGATATGTCCGGTAGTGAGTACTGAACATGGAAGGATAGTTGACTGAAACTGCTCGTGCGCAGGTGCAACAATTTATCCCACTGCCTCTTCAATAAGCTTATCCATGATATTTTCCAGACCGAGGGTACCACATCTTCATTTGTGCACCCCGCAATGTGCATTGTAAATCACGCCGTTACAGGCATTGTACTCACGCAGCAGTGCACAGGCAGCATCTCGCAGCAAGCCGGTCGTAACCGTAATACCGCGCGCTTCCAGTCCACCCATCCAGTTTTCCGGCCGAGGGCCTTCATCGAAACCTATTGCCTCGACGTCATCACTGCGTGCGGCACAGACCAGACTGCGTACCCCGGACCAGATCACCGCACCAAAGCACATCACGCAGGGCTCGGCGCTGGTCACCAGTTCGCAGGCAGGCAGACCATCGGCACTCAGATCATGGGTATCCAGTTTTGCCTGCGCCAGCGATAACGCGAGGATCTCTGCATGGGCGGCGGAACAGCGGCCCGGCACCACCCGGTTGGTGCCGGCTGCGATCAGCAGACCGCTGTCGCGTTCAAACACTGCGGCGGCAAAGGGCCCACCATCCGCAGCAATGTTGGCACGCACCAGTTCAAGTACATAACCCATGCGCGCTTCCGGTGCAGCCAGTACGCGCGGCTCGTTATTCGCCTGTACAAGGAAGGGAGGCAATCCGATGTGCAATGCGTCATTCATAAGGTAACTCTACACTACTGTTGACCCGAACGGGTAATGGCTGATCTGGTTTGGCCACTTGGTTTCCACCTGAGACAAAGTCGTTTTGTCTCCAGTATTCAACACAAGCTTCACAATCGACAGGCAGGACGATCGAGCTAAAGTCAGCCCGCCAGCAGCCGATAAAATCTGAAAATTTATAAGGGATTTTTCAGTCATGCTGGTAGCTATCGGATATGTTGTCGTAATCGTTTCGGTGTTTGGCGGATTTGCCATGGCAGGTGGCCATCTGGGTTCGCTTTTTCAGCCGGTCGAACTGATCATGATTGCGGGAGCCGCAGTGGGTGCTTTTTTTGTCGGCAACTCCGGCAAGGCAATCAAGGCCACTTTCAAAGCACTCCCTTATATTTTCAGGGATGCGAACTATACCAAGTCCGTTTATATGGAATTGATGACGCTGCTTTATGAAATCCTCGGCAAAATCCGCAAGGAAGGGCTGATGTCGATTGAAGCAGATGTGGATGATCCCGGTAAAAGTCCGTTGTTCGGAAAATACCCCAAAATCCTGTCAGATCATCATGCCACCGAATTCATCACCGATTATTTACGGCTGATGGTGGGCGGCAATCTCAATCCGCTGGAAATCGAGAATCTGATGGATGGTGAAATCGAAACGCATCATCAGGAAGGTGAGGTGCCCGTACATGTCATCAGCAAGATGGGGGATGCACTCCCGGCTTTCGGAATCGTGGCAGCGGTGATGGGCGTGGTGCATACCATGGAATCAGTAGGAATTCCACCAGCCGAGTTGGGTAAACTGATTGCTGCGGCACTGGTTGGAACATTTCTGGGTATTTTGCTTGCCTACGGTTTTATCGGCCCACTGGCAAATCGGCTGGAACAGCGATTGCATGAATCCGGCAAATTGCTGGAGTGCGTCAAGGTTACCCTGCTGGCTAATCTCAATGGCTATGCACCTGCGCTGGCAGTCGAATTCGGCAGAAAAGTACTGTTCTCTACCGAGCGACCTTCTTTCGCCGAGCTCGAAAAACACATCAAACAAAGCAAGGCTAAATGATGCCGCTTACTCCTAGTGTATTTTCTGACGAGGTCGTAAATGGCTGAGGATATTTCACAAAAACCCATCATCATCAAACGCATCAAGAAGATAGCGGGACAGCATCATGGCGGCGCCTGGAAAATTGCCTATGCTGACTTCGTAACGGCCATGATGGCTTTCTTTCTGTTGATGTGGCTGCTGGGCTCAACGACACAAGGTGATAAGGAAGGTATTGCCGAATATTTCAAGACACCGCTGAAAGTCGCATTGCTTGGAGGAGATGGCAGCGGCGACAGCACCAGTGTGGTGAAAGGTGGCGGAGATGATATCAGCAAAAAAATCGGCCAGATGAAGCGATCGGATTTCGATGATCTGAAGCGATCCATCGACATGGATGCGCTGCAGGCACTTCAGGATCGCTTCGAGCTCGAACAACTGGAAAAACTCAAAGCCAGAATTGAAGATACAATCAACAGCAATCCGGCACTCAACAAATTCAAGAGCCAGTTACTGCTCGACATTACTTCGGAAGGTCTGCGTATCCAGATCGTCGATGAAAAGAACCGTCCCATGTTTTCCATGGGCAGAGCGGAACTCCAGTCTTACACCAAAATGATCCTGCATGAAATCGGCAAGATGCTGAATGATGTCGGCAATAAAATCAGCCTTTCCGGGCATACTGATGCCACTCCTTATCCCACTGGTGAAAAAAGTTACAGCAACTGGGAGTTGTCGGCAGATCGTGCCAATGCTTCCCGGCGTGAACTGATTGCCGGCGGAATGAGTCCGGAAAAGATGTTGCGCGTGGTCGGGTTGTCTTCCGCAGTGATGTTCGATAAAGCGGATCCATTCAGTCCCTTCAACCGCCGGATCAGCATTATCGTCATGAACAAGAAAGCCGAGGATGCCATTACCCGTGAAAGTCTGGGTGAAGTGGATATCCACAGTAAAGAAGAAGTCGATTCCCAGATCATCCAGTAAACGCAATGCTGTATTCCACTGAAACTTGCCAGCATAGCTCTTCGGAATCGCTGCTGAAAAAAACTCTTGTGGTGCTGCCAGGCAGCATTCTGGCCACGTACCTGCTGGGAACGACTCTGCCGTGGCCGATCACACTGTTACATGCGGTCTGGTTGCAGGGGTTGATTGCTGCACTGGCAAGTTACTACCTGCTTCACATGCCGGTCTGGTGGACAGCCATCCATTTGCTTTTTTTTCCGGCGTTGCTATCGGCGACCCTGGTACTCAATTTACCTGCTTACTGGTATCTGGCTGGTTTTATCACGCTGCTGCTGGTTTTCGGCAGAATACATCGCACCCGGGTACCGCTTTTTCTGTCCAGCGGAGAAGCGGTTGACGCACTGGCCAGGCTATTGCCGCAGGATTGCCAGTTCAAACTGATCGATCTGGGTTCAGGTTGTGGCGGGCTGGTATGCAAACTGGCACGGATGTTACCCCATGGCAGTTACCACGGGATTGAAACTGCCGTACTGCCCTGCTGGATCAGTAAGCTGAGAGCCTTGTTGTCCAAACAGGATTGCCAGTTTAAATGGGAAAGTATCTGGCAACATGATCTGTCCGGATACGATGTGGTTTATGCTTACCTTTCTCCTGTACCAATGCCCCGGTTATGGGAGAAAGCACGCCGCGAAATGCGCCTCGGCAGTCTTTTTATCAGTAATACCTTTACAGTTCCGGGTATCAAACCTGACCGGTGTATCCGGCTGGATGATTTCAGTAGTACTGTGCTTTATATCTGGCGAATAGCTTGATGCAACACAGCATCACTCTCGCCGCCAGGTCGTTCCTTGCGGACTATCTTCCAGAATGATGCCAGCTTCCGCCAGTTGCTGGCGCAGTGTGTCTGCCTGCGCAAAATTCCTTTCTTTGCGTGCCTGCAAACGCTGCTGGATCATATTCTCAATCTCTTCCACGGAATACTGGCCATCCTGCAGATGAGCAGGGTATTGCAGATATTGCTGCGGTGGTTGCTGTAACAGGCCCAGTACTCCGCCCAAAGCCTTGAGCAAGCTGGCGTAATGCGAATCACCCGTCCGGTTTGCTTCGCTTGCCAGATCGAACAGCACGGCAACCGCTTCCGGAGTATTGAAATCATCATTCATTGCTGACATGAAACGTCGGGCATAAACATTATTTTCCCAGTCGATCACAGCAGTGGCTACCTCAGAATCCTGGGATGGTGCATGATTCTTCAACACGGTGTAAAGGCGTTCCAACGCACTTCTGGCATCGTTGAGGTGGGCATCCGAATAGTTGAGCGGGCTGCGATAGTGCGCACGTACAATGAAAAAACGAACCACTTCAGGCTGGTAGCGAGTCAGCACTTCTCGCACAGTGAAAAAATTACCCAGTGATTTGGACATTTTTTCATTGTCCACCCGCACAAAACCATTGTGCATCCAGTAATTCACATGGGAATGACCATGTACACCTTCACTCTGGGCAATTTCATTTTCGTGATGCGGGAATTGCAGATCCTGCCCACCTCCATGGATGTCAAACTGATCGCCCAGATAATGTTCGCTCATGGCTGAACATTCGATATGCCAGCCCGGACGCCCCTTGCCCCACGGTGAATCCCAACTGGGTTCATCGGGTTTAGCGGCTTTCCATAACACAAAATCCAGTGGATCTCGCTTATTGGTATCGATTTCCACACGCTCACCAGCACGCAGATCATCGAGTGATTTCCCGGAAAGCTTGCCATAACCAGGAAAACGCCGCACATCGTAAAACACATCTCCATTACTGGCTACGTAGGCCAGCCCCCTGTTCAACAAGGATTCGATCATTGCAATCATGCTGTCAACATACTCGGTTGCACGCGGCTCGAAAGAAGGGCTGATTACGCCAAGGGCCATTGCATCTTCTTCCATTGCCTGAATGTAACGGGCAGTCAGCGCGTTGAAAGGTTCATGATTTTCCAATGCCCGGCGGATAATCTTGTCATCGACATCGGTAATATTGCGTACATAAATTACCTTGTAACCGAGTGTTTGCAACCAGCGAACAACGCTGTCAAACACAACGAGTACACGAGCATGCCCCAGGTGACAATAATCATAGACAGTCATGCCACACACATACATTCTGACTTCACCGGGCGTAAGAGGGATAAATTCACGCCTGGAACGGGTAAGCGTATCGTAAATTTTAAGCATCGGAAGAATGTACGAAAGAGAAGGTTGGATTGTAGAGGTGTTTATTTTGTTGGTAAAATCAGGGGCTTGTCCTTCAACAACAACCCGCCCCGAGAAAAACAAGGGCAAAACCGTGCGAGTATAACATAATGAAAACCTTCCTCTTTGAGCGACAGACTGCCCGCCCGATGAAATCGATCACCTCCACCGGTCTTTTCTTTATTCTGTGTCTGATGATATCGGCAACCTCGGCTTTTGCGGCCAATCCAAAGGTCGAAATCAAAACCAATCTCGGTGCAATACAGGTGGAACTGTATCCCGATCAGTCGCCTAAAACAGTCGAAAATTTTCTGAATTACGTCAAGGATGACTACTATACCGGCACGATTTTTCATCGTGTCATTGCCGGTTTCATGGTTCAGGGGGGAGGATTCGATCAGAATTACACCCAGAAACCGACCCGGCAGCCAGTTGAAAATGAAGCCGCCAACGGGCTTAAGAACACCATTGGCACCATTGCGATGGCGCGCACCCAAGATCCGCATTCTGCTTCATCACAATTTTTTATCAATGTTGCAAACAATCATTTTCTTGACTATACCGCCCCCACCCTGCAAGGATATGGCTACACTGTCTTCGGCAAAGTCACCAGCGGCATGGATGTGGTCAGTAACATTGCCAGTTCACCAACCGGCGCAAACGGGCCTTTTAGCAGTGATGTCCCTCGGAAAATGATCATCATCGAAAGTATCAAACTGCTCCCGGCTGCAATCAACCCCGAAAATCCATAAACTCAGGAAAAAACCAGAATGGTCAAAATACATACTAATCATGGCGTCATTACTTTGGAACTCGACAGCGACAAAACACCGATCACTGTCGAAAATTTTTTGCGTTATGTCGATAGCGGACATTACGAAAATACCCTGTTTCACCGCGTAATCGACGGTTTTATGATCCAAGGCGGCGGCTATTCGTCCGGAATGAAAGAAAAATCGACTCTGGCACCCATTCAGAATGAGGCTGCACTGGGTTCCGGTAATGAAGCCTACACCATCGCCATGGCACGTACTTCCGATGTACATTCTGCCACGGCACAATTTTTCATCAACGTTGCCAACAACCACTTTTTGAATCACACCAATATGACGCCACAGGGTTTTGGTTATTGTGTGTTCGGCAGAGTTGTCGAAGGCAAGGAAGTGATCGACACGATCAAAAAAGTAAAAACCGGTCGTCATGCCGGACATCAGGATGTTCCGCTGGAAGATGTCATCATTCAGAAAGCAGAGAGAGTGTGAGTCAGGGCTCTGATAAATATCCTGTCTGGCGTAAGAAACGGTAGTCTGGTTTGTTTTTATAGATAAGGATTTCGTTGAAATATGAAGGATATCGATCAAATTCTGGAAACTGCCCGGGAACGGGCAGAGGATATGGGAGTACCCTACAAAGGCGCACTGCTACCGTCTGAAGCACATGCTGTCCTACAAGCCCTTCCGGAAGCCAAAATCGTGGATGTGCGGTGTCGTGCCGAACTGGATTGGGTAGGACGTGTTCCCAAAGCAATCGAAGTGGAGTTGCTGACTTACCCGGGAATGCAACCCAATTCCGGCTTTCTGGATCAGCTCACCAGTCAGATTGCAGATGATGCGGTGCTGCTGTTCATCTGCCGCAGTGGTAGTCGATCCAGTCAGGCGGCGGCCCTTATGAGTCAGAATGGTTTTACTGACTGCTACAACATTCTGGAAGGTTTTGAAGGCGATAAGGATGAAAGCGGTCATCGCGGACAACAATCCGGCTGGAAAGCTGCCGGATTACCATGGATTCAGAGCTGATCAGTCGACAGACCAGTCAACCAGACCGGAATAAGCGGTAAGCAATACGATCAGACCAAAACCGATCCGGTACCAGGCAAACAGGGTGAAATCGTGATGACTGATATAGCGTATGAACCCACGTATCGCTATCAGCGCACTGATAAAAGCAGCAACAGACCCCGTTGCAAACATCCCCAGATCATCGATATACAAAAATTCCCGGTGTTTGTAGACATCGTAAAAAGTTGCAGCAAACATAACCGGAATTGCCAGAAAAAAAGAAAATTCTGCCGCTGCCTTGCGTGACAGACCAAAAAGCAGCCCACCGATAATCGTCGCACCCGACCGGGAAGTGCCGGGGATCAGCGCCAAGCATTGTGCACAACCCACCTGCAGTGCCTGTTTCCAGCTCATATCGTCCACTGTTTCAGCCTCTATCCTGTGTTCCCGTCGCTCTGCCCACAGGATCAGAATTCCGCCGGTAACCAATGCAATGGCAACCGGCATCGGGTGAAACAGATAGTGTTTTATCGTTTTGATAAACAGCAAACCCAATATTGCTGCCGGTAAAAAAGCAATAAACAGGTTCATTACGAAACGATTCGCCTGCCGGGCACCCAGATTTCGGATGATGTTTACCAGGCGCTCCCGATATTCCCAGCAAACGGCGAGAATTGCACCCAGTTGTATAGCCACAGTAAAAACTTTGGCTTTGTCATCATTGAAATTGAGTAAATCTCCAGCCAGTATCAAGTGACCGGTAGATGAAATTGGTAAAAACTCGGTCAATCCTTCGACAATACCAAGCAGCAGCGCTTTGAGGAGAATCAGCCAATCCATCGTTGTCTAGTGAACAGGGTTCAAGCAAATGAAACTGTGGAAAATGATCATTGTTTGCTGTAAAGCTCCCCACCCTTCTCAATGAATTCATTTGCTTTCCTGGCCATACCTTCCTGTAACGCTACAGTCTCGGAGATTCCCTGTTGCGCAGCATAGTCACGCACATCCTGGGTAATTTTCATCGAACAGAAATTAGGCCCGCACATCGAGCAGAAATGGGCGAGTTTGGCACCTTCCTGCGGCAATGTTTCATCGTGAAATTCCCTGGCTTTGTCAGGATCGAGGCTCAGATTGAACTGATCATTCCAACGAAACTCGAAGCGCGCCTTGGAGAGCGCGTTATCCCGAACTTGCGCACCAGGATGGCCTTTGGCCAGATCGGCGGCATGTGCGGCGATTTTATAGGTAATGATTCCATCCTTGACATCATCCTTGTCCGGCAAACCAAGATGCTCTTTAGGCGTGACGTAACACAGCATGGCCGTGCCATACCAGCCAATCATGGCAGCACCGATTGCCGAGGTAATGTGGTCGTAACCGGGAGCAATATCGGTCGTGAGCGGCCCCAAGGTATAAAAAGGTGCCTCGTGACAATATTTGAGCTGCAGATCCATATTTTCCCGGATCAGGTGCATAGGCACATGACCGGGCCCTTCAATCATCACCTGCACATCATGCTTCCAGGCAATTTCGGTTAATTCACCCAATGTTTTCAGCTCGGCAAACTGTGCTTCATCGTTAGCGTCGTAAATCGAACCGGGGCGTAATCCATCACCCAGAGAAAAGCTGACATCATAGGCCTTCATGATTTCGCAGATATCTTCAAAATGTGTATACAGGAAGCTTTCCTGATGGTGCGCCAGGCACCATTTGGCCATGATGGAGCCACCACGCGAAACGATACCGGTCATCCGCTTGGCTGTCATCGGAATGAAAGGCAGGCGCACTCCGGCATGAATCGTAAAGTAATCCACTCCCTGTTCTGCCTGCTCGATCAACGTATCGCGAAAAATTTCCCAAGTCAGCTCTTCCGCTTTGCCATCCACTTTTTCCAGTGCCTGATAAATGGGCACGGTTCCAATCGGAACCGGACTGTTGCGAATAATCCACTCGCGTGTCTCATGAATATTTTTTCCGGTGGACAGATCCATGACCGTATCCCCTCCCCAGCGGATCGCCCAGGTCATTTTCTCCACCTCATCCTGAATGCTGGAACCCAGCGCGGAATTACCGATATTGGCATTGATCTTGACCAGAAAATTGCGACCGATGATCATTGGCTCCGTTTCCGGGTGATTGATATTGGCGGGAATGATGGCACGTCCGCATGCTACTTCATCACGAACGAATTCTGGCGTGATCCACTCCTGAATTATTGCACCGAAACTCTGTCCGGGATGCTGCCGGTTCAACAACTCATTACTTGCCAGATCAGCAACACGCTCTCTGCGCTGATTTTCCCGGAGTGCGATAAATTCCATCTCCGGCGTGATGATGCCGCGTCTGGCATAGTGCATCTGGGTGACATTGGCGCCATTCCTGGCATGCCGAACCGGACGCATCAGATTGAAGCGCATCTTCGTCAGAGCGGGATCCTGCAGCCTTTTCAGACTGTAACTCGAGGACAGTCCGGTGAGAATTTCGGTATCCCCGCGTTCATCAATCCATTTTTCGCGCAAAGGAGGCAAGCCATGGCGTATATCTATGCGAGTGTCAGGATCAGTATAGGGGCCGGAAGTATCATAGACATAGATTGGCGGGTTTTTTTCTGCTCCCCGTCCGGTAGCAGTGTCAGATTGGGTGATTTCGCGCATTGGCACCTGGATATCGGCACGCGAACCCTGAATATAAATCTTGCGTGAATTGGGCAATGGCTGTACTGCTGCCATATCTACCCGGGCATTGTCATTGGTGAATTTTTCCAGCTTAGAAACGGGCGTTTTCATGCTATGCTCCTCAAAGTGCCGCAAGGAGCAGGAGAGTGACTCCTGGCTTCCCTCCGGCGGCGTTATCCGCATCAGGTATTAAGGGACTCTCTCACCGGCATTTGCAGAAAACTGCAAATGCGGACCCCTAGCCACAGCTGCCAAGCTAAAGTAAATATGGAATAATTGCAAGCCCGATTCTTTCATCGATAACAGAGTTATAAGATTTATGGTGAACCTCGAACAAACCCGCTTCAACATGGTAGAACAACAGATCAGAACCTGGAATGTACTGAATCAGGACATTCTCGATTTGCTGTATCAGGTCAAACGTGAAGAATTCGTACCTGCCGCTTATCGTTTCATGGCATTCGTGGATATGGAGATCCCGCTGGAGCATGGTGCCGTTATGTTAACACCCAAAATGGAAGCACGGATTCTGCAGGAACTGCATATCAGAAAAACTGACAAAATCCTTGAGGTTGGCACCGGAACAGGTTACATGACTGCATTGCTGTCCAAACTCGGGGCTCATGTCTTCAGTGTAGAAATCGTGCCCGAACTTCATACCATGGCGCACATCAATCTGCAGACGCACGACATTACCAATGTCACCCTTGAGCTGGGAGATGCCGCTCGTGGATGGCCCGGTCACGGACCTTATGACGTCATCGTTCTGACTGCCTCCACCCCCGTTTTACCAGAGGCATTTCAGCAAAATCTGGCACCGGGAGGTCGATTGTTTGCCATCATTGGTGAAGAACCCGTCATGGAGGCGACGCTGATAACCTGTACCTCGCCCGGTAATTACAGTTCGACATGCCTGTTCGAGACTTGTACCGCACCCTTCAGAAATGCGCTTCAGCGTGAGAGCTTTCACTTTTGAAATCTCATCTGTTAATTGCTTGATTACCCCGGTGACGGCCATCAAATCACAAAAATACGAAGATGATGAAAAGTTTGCGAGGTTTTGCTTTTCTGTTATGCCTGTGCCTGTATTTTTGTGAACAGTTACAGGCAGCCGATCTGATACAAATTTACCGCGAGGCACTGGAAGAGGATGCGCAATACGGTTCAGCCCGGGCAGCCTATATAGCTGCACAGGAACGGTTGCCTCAGGGAAGAGCAGGTCTGCTGCCCGATCTCCGTGTGACGGGTACTGCCCAGAACCAGTATATTGATACCGGCGGAGCACCGACCAGGGAGATCAAAAACCGGGGATTTACTGTAGCGCTCACCCAGCCAATCATTCGTTTCGAGAATTTCATCATTTACCAGCAATCAAAAAACGAAGTGGCTCAGGCTGATGCACAATTTGTCATTGCTGCTCAGGATTTGATTTTACGAGTTGCACAAGCTTATTTCGATGTACTCAAGGCAAAAGTTGATCTTGAAGTCGTCGAGTCCCAGAAAAAAGCGATTCATGAACAACTGGAACAGGCCAGACGGAACTTTGAGGTGGGTGTCTCCACCATCGTCGATACCCACGAAGCCGAAGCACGTTATGATTTGACCTTATCCCAGGAAATTGCTGCCAGAAACAAACTGGAAATCAGTCAGCGCGCGCTACAGGTTCTTATCAATCGACTGCCTAGTGATCTGCAGGATGCCAGCCTGGACAGGATTATTGCCGATCCGCTTACTCTACCTCATGACGGGATGGACGAATGGGTCCAGCTGGCGGAAGAAAGAAACTTCCAGTTAAAAGTACAGCGTATCGCTTACGAGATTTCCGAACAGACCATCGATCGTGCCAGAGCAGGTCACTATCCAACGCTTGATCTGGTTGCACAATATAACGATCAGAGCGGTGTCGGCGGTACTTTTACCGGACGAGGGATCGATCTCGTCAGTAAATCGGTAGGATTGCAACTGACCGTTCCTATTTTTCAGGGATTATCGGTGCAGTCCCGTGTCAGGGAATCTTTGGCCAACCGGGATAAAGCGCGCAAGGATCTGGAAAACGTGCAGCGTACAATCGCATTGCAGGTTCGCCAGAATTATCTCAATGTGACCAATGGTATCGCTCAGATCAAAGCATTGAAACAGGCTTTGACATCCAGCCGCAGCCAGCTGGATTCAACCATGCTAGGTCAGGAGGTCGGCGTCCGCATGGAAATAGATGTGCTCAACGCGCAACAGCAGTATTTTTCGGCACGCAGAGATCTTGCCCAAGCCTATTATGATTACCTGATGGCCCGACTTCGGCTGAAGGCTGAAGTCGGTGACCTGGATGAGGATGATCTGCTGGAAATCAATGCGCTGCTCTGATTTTTCCTCTTTCATTCGAGAAAGACTGGAAACACTGAATCATTTTTCATCATAGCAGCGATATACTGCAAAAATTACTTGTCGATATGCTCACCTAACCGTTTATGCAGCGTCTTTGTCCGCTGTGACGGTTGCTGGCAGGCCATGCGATAAACACGCAATGTTTTTTGTGCATACCCTAAAACCGTATCCTGCGGATAATTGATAATTTCCTGCAAATCGGTGCCGGCACTGATACCTGCGGGTAAACCTGACAGCAATTCCAGACCTTCGCGCATATGACTGATCGCGTAAATGTGGAATACGCCTTTGGATACAGCATCAACCACCTCATCATCCAGCATGAGGTGGCGACAATTGCGGTCCGGAATCAGCACCCCTTGTGTACCATCAAGCCCAGCTGTTGCACAAACCCTGAAAAAACCTTCAATTTTTTCGTTAATGCCCCCTATCGGAAGCATTTCACCATATTGATTGATTGCCCCAGTAACAGCGATACCCTGCCGAAACGGTAACCCCGACAACGCTGACAGCAACGCATACAACTCTGCACAGGAAGCGGAATCACCCTCTACCCCGTAATATTCCTGCTCAAATACAATGGAAGCATTGAATGCGAGTGGTGCATTATGATGAAACAGAGCGGACAGAAAACTCTGCAGAATGAACACGCCCTTGTCGTGGATCGGACCGGACATACCGACTTCACGCTCGATATTGAGCAAACCATCTTCTCCTGCAAAGGTATGTGCTGTGATACGACTTGGGATGCCAAAACTGTGATCGCCCATTTCGATCAGACTCAAACCATTGATCTGTCCGATTCTTTCATCATGCACAGTAATCACCACATCCCCGTCGGCAATGGCTTCCTGCGCACACTGATCCGGATAATTGTGCCGCAGTGTTCGCGCCCGCCGGGCTGTTGTAACATCCCTGGCCTCAACAACGAGATTCCCACGCGTTTTGCACTGCCGGGCACTTTCCACAACCAGCATTTCTGTATGGCTGAAGTTTGCACTTAATCGCTTCTGATCTTCAGCAGCTCTATGACAGGTTCTCAGCACAGAAGCCACCGCTTCCCGCGAAAAATGCGGCAGGCACGATTGCTGGCAGATATGAGCGATGAAAACGGACAGAGCACGATAAGCTTGTATGCTGGCTGTAAACGCAGCCGCAAAATCGACTTTCACCCGAAATCGCCGTGCCAGCTCCGGGTTTTCTTCCTGTATTGCATAATACTGCTCGCGCGAGCCGATCAGAACGATCCTGACATCAACTTTTACAGCTTCCGGTTCGATTGGCACGACAGGTGCTGACACATTGACAGCCCAGGGTTCTTCGATTTGCAACAGGTGATTACGCAGCAAGCGACAAAATTTTTCCCACAAGAAAGCATCGACCAGCAGATCATCCAGATGTAACATCAGGAAACCACCATGTGCTCTCAACAAACTGCCTGCACGGATACGAGTGAAATCTGTAACCAGCACACCTTCAACAGACTGATACCCGATGCTGCCAATCAGTGATTTGAATGAAGGATTCTCGTCGATTACGACCGGTGCGCTGAGTAAATCCCGGTTATCCACTACCACATTGATTCGGTAGCGCTCAAATAGTTGTTTCAGATCTTCCGGGTTCTTTTCTTCGCTGAGATCAGTCAACTGGAATAGATCCAGATTTTCGAGAATGTCGTGTTTGATGTTATCCAGGTGATTTTTCAATCGAGCATGATCAGAAAAGGATTGATCCAATCCTTCCAGCACGACATTCAATACCTGACCCAGCAGCGGCTCGATCCAACCCCGGCACAATGCGGCAAGCTCCTTATCCCGGCTTTGCTCCAGAACACGAATCTTTTGAAGATAAGATGCAATTTCGCTGCGCAGCACTTGCTCATCCTGATCGAGAGCAGCTCTCCGATCTTTCGGCAATGCCAGGATTTCTTCTTCGGTCAGCGGTTTTCCGGATTCATCCAGAAGTGTAAACACCAGGCGCCCTGACTCACGCCGTAGTGCGAAACACAATGATTCCGCAAAAGTATTGAGTTCTTCAAAATAGCGGGTTTCTTCCAGTTTAAAACGCTTTTCGATATGACTCGTTTCTACCTTGAAATCATCCTCACTCAGGCGCTCCGGTATTTCCTGCAGTAAATGGCTCACGGATTGGGCAAGCTGCTGCCGCAACCAACTGCCCTTACCTGCCGGTAAATGCAATGCCAGTGGCCGTTCCGGAACATCAAAGTTATACATGTAGCATAAATCACGCGGTGCTGGCTTGCGGGCGGCCACTTCTGCCATTGCTTGCCGCAACAGGGAAGATCTGCCACTGCCGGTTTCACCCAGTACAAACAGGTTATAGTCCGGGTGTTCCATTTCCAGACCAAAATAAGTTGCCTGCCTGGCACGTTCCTGGCCTATCCAGTCAAGTGGCTGATCGATCAGAGCAGATGTATCCGGAAACTCCAGAGAATCAGGATCGATCGTTAAACCGAGCGCACATGGCTCCAATCTGGTTATAGGCATGTTTTGGATTACCGGTATTGAAAGAAATTTGGAAAATCAGGTGGATCGGACAGTGAATAGAATTGTTCGTGTTGCCGGCAAGACGGCCAGAAATATGGATGGCAGCTGTTGAAAGCTAACAAAACCAAAATAGAGAACAGCGTGCAGGTATCAGAAATGACTCAAAACTGTCAAAAAATGTTTGTAGTGGGAAACAATACTTACGATGCTTTCTAACCGGGATTGGAAAAACTCCCTGTTTCTGGAGCAGCAAATTTCCTCCAAATCCAAGAAAAGGAAATTCACTGCTCAAGTCAGGTTTGGATACAGGTGAACTATACTAAAACAGGGTTGGCAGCGTAGTACTGATGTGCAGCAGATGATGCCATACCTCTATCAACTTTCACGCCCATATCGATCAGCACATGTTCCAGTGCATCCAGGCAAAATATGACGTTTTCAAGTCTGCTGGAATTACCCATCAACCCGAAACGCCAGATTTTTCCTGCAAAATCACCCAATCCGGCACCAATTTCAAGATTGTAGCTATCCAGGAGCCTGCGGCGTACCTCTTTTTCATCCACGCCCGCCGGAACATATACAGAATTCAGTTGCGGCAAGCGATATGGTTCAACCACGACATATTCGATTCCCAGTGTTTTTAGCCCGGCCTTCAGTGCTTCATGATTGCGACGATGCCTTGCCCAGGAGCGTTCCAGCCCTTCTTCGTACAATATCACCAACGATTCATGCAACCCATACAGAGAGTTGGTGGGTGCCGTATGATGATACGTACGGGAAGCTCCCCAATAACCAAGCAGTAAACTGATATCCATAAACCAGCTGTGTACTTTTTCAGTGCGATTCCTGACCAGATCCACCACTCTCTCTGAGAAACTGACCGGAGATAATCCAGGTGGACAGGATAAACACTTCTGGCTGCCGGAATAAATGGCATCGATATCCCATGCATCCATATACACAGGCGTTCCGCCCAGTGATGTAACCGTATCCATAATCGTGAGACAATCATGCTTTCTTGCAATCTGAGCAATTGTGTGTGCATCTGACTGAACACCTGTGGATGTTTCAGCATGTACGAATGCGACAATTTTGGCGTCCGGATTCTTTTTCAGCATGTCTTCCACTTTTTGCGGGTCGACCGGATCGCCCCATTTATCCTCCACCACCAGTGGAATCCCGCCACAGCGCTCAACATTTTCAATCATCCTCCCCCCAAAGACGCCATTTCTGCACACGACAACCTTGTCTCCGGGCACGATCATATTGACGAAACACATTTCCATACCGACCGAACCCGGCCCTGAAACCGGGAAAGTCATTAAATTGGTCGTCTGGAATACATATCGCAACAACCCTTTCAACTCTTCCATCATCTCGGTGAAAACCGGGTCAAGGTGGCCCAGCGTTGGCCGTGCCATGGCAGATAGCACTCGCGGGTGGGTATCAGAAGGTCCCGGCCCCATTAAGGTGCGTTGGGGTGGATAGAATGTGGTTATTTTTTTTTCGGGACGAAAGCTTTCTGTGGTCATTATGATTCCTAATAAATGTGAATGAAAAAATATTATCCTTTGGTCCTCTGGAATCCGGTATCCGTCTTTGTATTGTTATTACCGATTTGTACCAGCAACCAGAATCATCAGGAAAATACGGCATCATTTACCGGTATTCAAAACAAAAGACCACCGTTTCACTGCGATTATCGAGTGAACCAATCAGTACTTTCTCAAAGATTCTTTAAGGATTGAAGCTGGAATTCTATCAAGTGATGGTGAAATTTACTATCTGGCTGCGAAATATAAAACCTGAACTTGCTGATCTGCTAAAAAGAACAGGGCACTTCGAGAAATTCCGAAGTACCCTGCAGTTTTTGAACGATCAATGATCAGTGCTTGATTGAAGGAGCACTTGTCACTCTCTCTTCAGATGCAGACGAAATCACCTGGCTCGAAATATCCGATGGCAGCATTTCAGGTTTATATTCCAATGCAATCTCCAGTACCTGATCAATCCATTTTACCGGCTTGATGTTCAGTTTACTTTTTATGTTTCCGGGAATTTCACTCAAATCTTTCATATTATCTTCAGGAATCAGCACAGTACTTATCCCGCCACGATGAGCCGCCAGGAGTTTCTCTTTGAGTCCGCCGATTGGAAGAATCTCTCCTCTAAGCGTGATTTCCCCAGTCATCGCAACAGATGCACGAACGGGTATACCAGCCAGCGCTGATACCATTGCCAGACAGATACCAATACCGGCACTTGGCCCATCCTTGGGTGTGGCACCTTCAGGCAGGTGAATGTGAATATCATTTTTCAGGTAGAAATCATCTGATATCCCCAGAATTCTTGAACGGCTTCTGACCACAGACAACGCCGCCTGGATGGATTCCTGCATGACTTCACCCAATTTACCGGTTGTAATCGTTTTCCCTTTACCGGGTAACACTACCGCTTCGATCCTCAGCAGTTCTCCACCTACTTCTGTCCACGCCAAACCTGTAACCTGACCGACTTGATTCTTTTCATCAGCCATACCGTAGGTGTAACGACGCACACCAAGATATTTACTAAGGTTGCGCGAATTAATGATTATCTTTTCCTTGCTCTTCTTAACCAGCAATGTTTTAACGACTTTTCGGCAGATCTTGGATACTTCTCTTTCCATCGAACGTACTCCCGCTTCCCGGGTGTAGTAGCGAACAATGTCACGCAGTGCGGATTCAGAAACGGACAGTTCATCTTCGTTCAAACCATGATCCTTCATCTGTTTTGGCAGAAGATAACGTTTTGCGATATTCAGTTTTTCATCTTCGGTATAACCTGAAAGTCGAATGACTTCCATACGATCCAGCAGTGCAGGAGGAATATTGAGTGTATTCGCAGTCGCAACGAACATAACATCCGACAGATCGTATTCCACTTCGATGTAATGGTCCACAAACGTGCTGTTTTGCTCCGGATCAAGTACCTCCAGCAAAGCTGATGAAGGATCACCCCGGAAGTCCATTCCCATCTTGTCAACTTCATCCAGCAGAAACAACGGATTTTTGACACCGACTTTCGTCATGCTCTGCAAAATTTTTCCAGGCATGGAGCCAATGTAAGTCCGACGATGTCCTCGAATTTCAGCTTCATCCCGCATTCCTCCCAGAGACATACGGATAAATTTGCGATTCGTGGCGTGAGCAATGGATCGGCCCAATGAAGTTTTACCAACCCCGGGCGGACCGACAAGACAAAGGATGGGCGCTTTGGATTTGGCAACTCGCTGTTGTACTGCCAGATACTCGACGATTCTTTCCTTGACTCTTTCCAAACCATAATGATCTTCATCGAGGATTGATTCAGCCTGTTTCAATTCTTTACTGATTTTGGTCTTTTGCTTCCAAGGCAAAGCAACCAATGTATCGATATAATTTCGCACAACGGTTGCTTCTGCTGACATAGGAGACATCAGCCGCAGTTTTTTCAGCTCTGATTCAGCCTTGGCAAGTGCTTCTTTGGGAAGAGAAGCTGTTTTTATTTTTCTTTCGATTTCTTCAAGATCGGCGCCATCTTCCCCTTCTCCCAGCTCTTTCTGGATAGCTTTCACCTGCTCATTCAGATAATAGTCACGCTGACTTTTTTCCATCTGGCGCTTCACTCTGCCGCGAATGCGTTTTTCCACTTGGAGAATATCCAGCTCAGCTTCCAGCAGGCCAAGCAATCGTTCCAAGCGTGGCTGAACGTCAAAAATTTCCAGAATTTCCTGCTTTTGTTCCAGCCTTAATGGAAGATAGGCCGCAATCGTATCAGCCAAACGCCCAGCTTCGTCAATACCAGTCAAAGAAGCGAGAATTTCCGAAGGAATTTTTTTGTTCAATTTGACATACTGGTCAAATTGAGAAAGAAGTGCGCGCCGTAATGCCTCGATTTCCGGGGTGTCCGTTTCCTCGATCCTGACCTGAATAGTCTTTCCCGAAAAAGAGGTTTCAGAATCACTGAATGATTCAATTTTTGCCCGATAATTTCCTTCTACCAGTACTTTGACTGTACCATCAGGCAATTTCAGCATTTGCAGAATGCTCGAAACACAGCAAACCCTGTAAAGATCCTGAGGGGCTGGATCATCTTTGGCCGCTGATTTTTGTGCGACCAGCAGAATGTTCGTCCCCGCTTCAGTAGCGACTTCCAGAGCTTTGATAGATTTCGGACGCCCCACAAACAGCGGGATCACCATGTGAGGAAAAACGACTACATCACGCAGCGGAAGCAAAGGTAGATCCAGCTCGCTTGATTCTCCAGCGTCGATAATATCTGATGTCATGTCATTTACTCCTTACAGGGAACATGGATCGACGAAGTATGGTGACATTTTGAAAAACCAAGTGTATTTACCACGTGTTAAAAAATTAAATCTCAACAAAGAATTAGTGCTTATTTCGAACTCCTGGCCAGCTTGGGTTTTTCTGCATAGATTACGATAGGCTGAAGTTCATCGTGATTAGATCCACTCTCAATGACCACTTTAGAGACATTCTCGATCGAAGGCAGGTCATACATGATATCCAGCAGCGTCTCCTCAAGTATTGAACGCAATCCCCGCGCTCCGGTTTTACGGGAAAGCGCTTTTCTGGCGATTGCAACAAGCGCCTGTTCGCGAAATTCCAGCTCAACCCCGCCTTCCATGCTGAACAGCTTGTTATACTGTTTGATCAGTGCATTCTTCGGTTCGACCAGAATCTGAATCAAAGCAGCTTCGTTCAATTCACTTAATGTTGCCACCACCGGCAGGCGCCCGACAAACTCTGGAATCAGGCCATATTTGATCAGATCCTCAGGCTCGATATCTTTCAGGATTTTGTTTAGTTCTTTGCGATCATTCTGATTGATGACATCTGCGCCAAAACCGATACCACTTTTTTCAGAACGTCCCCGTATGATTTTATCGATACCGTCAAATGCACCACCACAAATGAAGAGAATATTGGTGGTGTCGATCTGGATAAACTCCTGATTGGGATGTTTGCGTCCACCCTGGGGAGGTACCAAGGCAGTTGTTCCTTCAATCAGTTTAAGCAGCGCTTGCTGTACACCTTCCCCCGAAACATCCCGGGTTATCGACGGGTTATCCGATTTGCGTGAAATTTTGTCTATCTCATCGATGTATACAATTCCACGCTGAGCTTTTTCCACATCGTGGTTACATTTTTGCAGCAGCTTCTGAATAATGTTTTCAACATCTTCACCGACATATCCGGCTTCTGTCAGTGTGGTTGCATCAGCGATGACAAACGGAACATCCAGTAACCTTGCCAGTGTCTGTGCCAGCAAAGTCTTGCCGGATCCGGTCGGCCCGATCAGCAATATGTTGCTCTTGGAAAGCTCAACATCGTCACCGTTGTTGACCTTTGACAGATTTTTTAACCGTTTGTAATGATTGTAGACCGCAACGGAAAGTATTTTTTTTGCAGATTCCTGTCCAATGACATATTGATCCAGCGTTTCGCGGATTTCATGCGGGGTTGGCAAACTGGTTTTAGCCAGCTTGGCAGTTTCATCGACCTGAATTTCCTCACGAATGATATCGTTACAAAGATCGATACACTCATCACAAATGAACACGGAAGGCCCGGCAATCAGTTTCCTGACTTCTCGCTGACTCTTTCCACAAAAGGAACAATACAAAAGTTTCTCGTCGTTTGTTTTCTCGGACATCATTCCACCCCGCAATCATCGAACGAATTCGCCCCATTATTCAGCAAGGGCAACTTGGTTTTACTCCTGTTTCACTTCTCTGCTGGTCAATACTGCATCTACCAAGCCATACTTTACTGCAGCCTCTGCACCGAGAAAATTGTCACGGTCAGTATCTCTCTCAATCGCTTTGACCGTTTGACCGGTATGTTTGGCCATAATTTCATTCAAACGGCTTTTCAACGCCAGAATTTCCTTGGCATGTATTTCTATATCGGATGCCTGTCCCTGAAATCCACCCAGCGGCTGGTGAATCATGACACGCGAGTTAGGCAGGCAATAGCGTTTGCCTTTAGCGCCCGCAGTCAGCAGAAAAGCGCCCATGCTAGCCGCCTGACCTACACAAAGCGTACTGACATCCGGCTTGATGAACTGTATGGTGTCATACACAGCCAAGCCTGCCGTGACGAGACCACCAGGAGAGTTGATATACAGGAAAATATCTTTCTCAGAATTTTCAGATTCTAAAAACAGAAGCTGTGCAATTACCAGATTGGCAGAAGTTTCTGTGACCGGTCCCACCAGAAAAATGATTCTTTCCCTGAGCAGTCTCGAATAAATATCATAGGCACGTTCCCCCCGGCCACTGGTCTCGATGACCATGGGGATCAGGCCTAATCCTGTAGTATCCAATCCGTTTCTCTCTCGATCAAACATTGGTTGCATGTGAATAACCCATCAATTCGTCGAAGGTAACACTTTGATCAATGATTTTGGCTTTATCCAATAACCATGATACGGCATTATCTTCCAGTATAAGAGGTTCAATTTCCTTGAGCCGTTCCGGTGATGCGTAATGCCATTTGATGACCTGCTCAGGATTTTCATAGCCCTGAGCATACTCCTCGATAAAACTTCTGACCTGCTCAGGTTTGACACTTAATTCATGCGTATCAATCAGCTTGGATAAAATGAGGCCCAGTCTGACACGTCGCTCAGCTTTTTCCAGAAATACATCTCCTGATAAACTCTGATCTTTACGAAAGCCGCGTGCTGCACGTGAATTTTGCATTTCTTCTGCCAACCGATCGGCTTCCTGCCGAATCAGAACCCTGGGAACCTGTATCAAAACCTTATCCAGCAAGGACTGCATGACCTGCTCTTTGAGTTTTGTACGAATGCGCTGACTGATTTCACGCTGAAGATTGGCTTTGATTTCCGATCGCATTTTGTCGATATCACCCTCCGCAACCCCCAAAGATTTGGCAAATTCACCATCCACCTCCGGTAGCTTTGGAGCTTCAAGCTTATTGAGCCTGATGGTAAAGCTTACCTTTTTCCCGGCGACGTCCTTCCCCGGATAATCCGCAGGAAAAGTCATATCAAACGTTTTTTCCTGCCCCGCAGTCATGCCCAGAATGGAAGACTCGAAATCCTCCAGAAGATGACCGTTTCCAAGGATGACACTATAGTCATCAGCCTGACCGCCGGGGAATCCTTCTCCATCGAGAACCCCTCGGTAATCAATTGTGACCCGATCACCTGTTTGTGCCGGATCATCTGTCGGCTCATAAGTTGCTCGCTGTTTACGCAGAATATCCAGTGTTTTCTGGATTTCTGCATCTCCGATTTGCAGAACAGGTTTGTTTACCGTAATCGAGCTTAAATCGCCCAGTTCAATATCAGGGTAGATTTCAAAGGTTGCACGAAACTCATAGCTTGTTGCACCGTTTACGTCGGAATTTCTCGATTCAAAACCTGGAATACCTGCAACACGGTAATTTTCCTGGTTAACAGCATCGTTAAATTGCTGCTGCAGCAGTTCTCCCAGAACTTCATGCTCAACCTGGTGACCATATTGCTGGGCTACGATTTTCAATGGAACCTTGCCCGGACGGAACCCCTGAACCTTGACTTTGGGAGCCAAACGCTTCAGTCGCACACCTACTTCAGCTTCAACCTTTTCCCGCGAAACAGAAAGTTCAATATTGCGCTCCAGTGGATTGGAGGCTTCCCCTTGTGTCTGCATCTATTTTCCTGAACTGATAAGTAACATCAATTAAACAAGCGGTATGATCATGCCGCACGCCTCACGTTTGGCCGGATCATTTTCATGGTGCGAAAGGGGGGACTCGAACCCCCACACCTCATCGGCGCCAGAACCTAAATCTGGTGCGTCTACCAATTCCGCCACTTTCGCGTGCCGGGTCATTCAAAAGACAGCAGATCCATAACCCCACAAACCAGGGGCCGATTATTGCTCAATTACTGCTTTTACAGCCGTAACGGCTATCGTACGGCCGATCACACCACAACCCTTTGCGATTATACCCTCTTCCAACGGACATCACAGATTTCCTGCCCATCATGCGCTCTGTTCTTTCTGACAGTCAAACGTTTTGCCGGTTATCCCAGCGCTGTTCGGCCCCATCAGAAAGAGATACGTTTCCATCAGATCTGTTGGTTTGGGCAATATACGATTATTGCTGCCTGGATGGGTTTTGGTACGCTGTGGTGTATCTACGGCACCGGGAATCAACGTGTTAATGCGCAAATTTGGATAAATTTCCCACTCCTCAGCCTGAATTTTAACCAGCACCTCCACTCCTGCTTTGGCCACTGCAAAAGCACCCCAGTAAGCTGCCGGAGTCTGGCCATGAGTATCTCCCGTCATGATCACACTGGCATCAGGAGAAGCATTGAGCAACGGAAAACAAGCACGCGTCAGCATGGCAGGTATCAGAAGATTGACTTGTATGATGGTCTGCCAATGCGCTGAGGTATGAAACGCAAGCGGCATCGGGCCGTAAGTCCAGGCGGCATTGTGCAAAATACCATCCAGTCTGCCAAGCTGAGAAGCAATTGCTTCAACCAGCTCCGTAATGCCGGCTTCAGTAGCCTGCTCGTAATCGAATGGCAAAATGATTGCCGAAGCTCTGCCAAGCGCTTCGATTTCATCATAAACCTGCTCAAGTTTCTCGGTTTTACGGCCATGTAAAATGACCGTGGCACCCTGTTCTGCATAAGCCAGAGCAGCAGCACGCCCGATACCCTGCCCTGCGCCCGTAACCAGGATAACCCGGTCTGCCAGCATATTCCGGTCATCCAGACAAGTTTTCAAAATATTCAATATAGTTATTCCAGTGCAACCGATAAAAAATCAAAAACCACAACGTCCGGTGTTTTACATACCGATCCGTTGTGGCTTATGACTAAAACAGATAGACCGACTGGTTTGGGCCGATTACATGTCCATGCCGCCCATGCCACCCATACCGCCCATACCTGCGCCTGCTCCAGGTGAATCTTCTTTCGGAAGCTCGGCAACCATGGCATCCGTCGTCAGAATCAGCCCGGCAACCGATGCAGCATTCTGCAAAGCGGAACGGGTTACTTTGGTCGGATCCAGAACACCCATGGCAACGAGATCACCATACTCACCTGTTGCTGCATTGTACCCAAAAGTGCCTTGACCTTCCTTGACCTTGTTAACGACTACAGAAGCCTCGTCACCGCAGTTGGTCACGATCTGGCGCAATGGCTCCTCCATTGCACGCAGAACAATTTTGATACCGGAATCCTGATCATGGTTGTCACCCTTGATCTTGCTGACAGCATTGATTGTACGCAGCAACGCAACTCCGCCTCCCGGAACGATACCTTCTTCAACAGCCGCACGTGTCGCGTGCAAGGCATCTTCAACGCGAGCTTTTTTCTCTTTCATCTCTACTTCAGTAGCAGCGCCCACTTTGATCAGAGCTACACCACCCGCCAGCTTGGCCACACGTTCCTGAAGCTTCTCACGATCATAATCACTGCTTGCTTCTTCAATCTGCTTGCGAATCTGTGCAACGCGCGCTTCAATGGTTTTGACATCACCTGCACCATCAATAATGGTGGTATTTTCCTTGCCGACTTCAATACGTTTGGCCTGGCCCAGATCTTCCAGTCTGGTTTTTTCCAGAGACAAACCAACTTCTTCAGCAATGACGGTACCGCCGGTCAGGATCGCGATATCTTCCAGCATGGCTTTGCGGCGATCACCGAAACCAGGTGCCTTGACTGCACAGGTTTTGAGAATACCGCGAATGTTGTTGACCACCAGTGTGGCCAGCGCTTCGCCATCGACATCCTCAGCAATGATCAGCAAAGGTTTGCCGGCTTTTGCCACTTGTTCCAGTACCGGCAGAAGATCACGGATATTAGAGATTTTTTTGTCGTGCAACAGCACAAAAGGGCTTTCAAGTGCCGCAATCTGTTTGTCTGCACTACTGACGAAGTAAGGAGAGAGATAACCACGGTCGAACTGCATTCCTTCCACCACATCCAGCTCATTTTCCAGGCCGGAACCATCTTCAACGGTAATGACACCTTCCTTACCAACTTTATCCATTGCTTCAGCGATGATTCTGCCGATTTCCGTATCAGAGTTGGCGGAAATACTGCCAACCTGAGCAATTTCTTTGCTGGTGGAGCAAGGTTTGGATAGTTTTTTCAATTCTTCTACTGCACCGGTCACTGCCTTTTCAATGCCGCGCTTCAGATCCATCGGGTTCATTCCCGCTGCAACGTAACGCATACCTTCTTTGACGATGGATTGTGCCAGTACCGTCGCGGTCGTCGTACCATCACCCGCAGTATCCGAGGTTTTGCTGGCGACTTCCTTGACCATTTGCGCACCCATGTTTTCGAACTTGTCTTTCAGTTCGATCTCTTTGGCCACCGATACACCATCCTTGGTAATGGTCGGGGCGCCATACGAGCGTTCCAGCACGACGTTACGGCCTTTAGGGCCCAAGGTCACTTTAACTGCATCTGCCAGAACGTTTACGCCACTGATCACAGCCTGGCGCGCTGAATCACCAAATCTTACTTCTTTAGCTGCCATATCTTTTCTCCTGATTTCAGTTGATTATTCAACAATCCATTAACCTTCAATCACACCCATGATGTCTTCTTCACGCATCACCAGGAACTCTTCACCTTTGATTTTTACGGCCTGGCCGGCATACTTTCCAAAAAGCACCCTGTCGCCGACTTTGACTTCCAGCGCACGGATCTTGCCATCTTCACCCGTTTTTCCTTTGCCAACGGCAATAATCTCACCCTGATCCGGTTTTTCCGCCGCGGTATCAGGAATGACGATGCCGGATGCTGTCTTGCGTTCTTCCTCCAATCGCTTGACAATTACACGATCATGCAAAGGGCGGATATTCATAGTCCTTTTCTCCTACAATGATTAACGAAAACGATAAGAAATCTGATTTTTTGATTCAGTAGTTTCAGCGCTTATCGAGCACTATCCATCCAGACAGATTATTAGCACTCAACAGCAACGAGTGCTAATAATAGAGACTATCATAAGGAATTTCAAGCCCGTGAACGATAAAAAATCAGCTATGCGCAGTCACCGTGTCGTCTGGCACCCCTGCACCCAGATGAAACATCATGAAGAATTTCCTCCTGTACTGATTACCAGAGGGGAAGGTGTGTGGTTGTACGATGCAGACGGTAAGCGCTATCTGGATACCATCAGTTCCTGGTGGGTCAATCTGTTCGGACATTGCAATCCGCGCATCAATGCAGCCATCATCGATCAGCTCGGCAGGCTGGAGCACACCATGCTGGCCGGATTAACGCATGAGCCGGTCGTCGAGCTGTCGGAACGGTTGAGTACGATCACCCCGGGCAGTCTGAGCCATTGCTTCTACGCCAGTGATGGTGCATCGGCCAATGAAATCGCACTCAAAATGAGTTTCCATTACTGGCAGCAAAGCGGCTTCCCCGAAAAAACTCAATTCATCAACCTGCAAAACGGCTATCACGGGGAAACACTGGGTGCTTTATCGGTCACAGATGTGCCCATTTTCAGACAGGTGTATGCCCCGCTGTTACGCCCTGCACATCCGGTACTCACACCTGACTGGCGCTTTGCCGAAGCTGGAGAAACCCCGGAAGCACATGCATTGAAGGCTGCTGCCGCGCTGGAAAGTTACCTCACGCAACACCATGCCAGCACAGCGGCACTGATTCTGGAGCCACTGGTGCAGGGAGCGGCCGGGATGGGAATGTACCACCCGGTCTATCTGCAAAAAGCCCGGGAAATCTGTGATACCTACCGGATTCATCTGATCACGGATGAAATTGCAGTAGGGTTTGGCCGAACAGGTACCCTGTTTGCATGTGAACAGGCAGCAATCACGCCAGACATCATGTGTCTTGCCAAAGGGTTGAGCGGAGGATATCTGCCACTGTCAGTCGTCCTGACCAATGACACGATTTATCGCGCCTTTTACAGCGATCAAACCAGTCAGGCTTTTCTCCATTCACACTCGCACTCGGGTAATGCGCTGGCCTGCCGCGCTGCTCTAGCCACGCTTGATATCATTGAACAAGACAATGTAATTGAAACGAATCGCCACAAAACCGAGTTTCTCAATCAGTGTTTACAGTCCGTCCGGACACATCCAAACGTCAGGCATTTTCGTAACTGCGGTATGATCTGGGCGTTTGAGGTAGACAACCCCAGACCGGATTTCACAAACAGGTTTGCGCAAATGGGGCTGGAACACCAACTCCTGATACGCCCGATGGGAAATTCGGTCTACATCATGCCGCCGTACATCATCAACGAAGAAGAAATGGAGTTCATGGCCCAGGCTATTCTGAACATTCTCAACGAGATATAAACATCCATGCAGATCACTTTTCTAGGCGGTGCAGGAGAAGTCACCGGGTCATGCTACCTGGTTGAAACGGCAGAAGTACGTTTTCTGGTGGACTGCGGCATGTTCCAGGGTGGACGGGATGCAGATCACAAAAATCATACTGCGATCAATTTCAATCCGGAAACGATCGATTTCGTTTTGCTGACCCACGCCCATGTGGATCATTCCGGACTGTTGCCACGCCTCGCCGTACTGGGTTTCAGAGGGCCTGTCTACATGACCCGGGCGACTGCAGACCTGCTTGCCATCATTTTGAAAGACAGTGCACACATTCAGGAAAAAGAAGCTGAATGGTATACAAAAACGGCTTTGCGTAACAAACGTCCGTCGGGTCATAAAAATACACCACTGTATACGGTTACCCAGGCTGAAGCATTTCTCAGACAAATACGGGGGATCGATTACGATGAGACCTGTCAGCCGCATTCCTCAGTACGCTGCCGGTATCGTGATGCAGGACACATCATCGGCTCAGCCATCATCGAAGTCTGGCTGAAATCCGGTTCGCAACGAAAGAAAATCGTATTTTCGGGCGATTTGGGGCAGCCAGGCCATCCGATCGTACGTGATCCGACACTTATCGAAGAAGCCGATTATCTGCTGGTCGAATCCACTTACGGTAACCGCCGCCACCGCAGCATGCAGGATACCCGGGATGAACTGGTTGAAATCATCTGCCGGACATTTCTGCAAAAACACGGCAATATCATCGTGCCAGCCTTTACCGTCGGCCGTACTCAGGATCTGTTATTTCTGCTGGCCGATCTGCAACGCCAGGGATGCCTGAATGCTATGGATGTCTATGTGGATTCGCCCATGGCGCTGGCCGCTACGGAAATCACACTCAATCACAGTGAACTGCTCGACAAAGAAACCATTGACACCATCCAATGGCACCGCCAGCATAATGAAAACCTGCGCATCCATTTTGTGCAGGAAGTCGAGGATTCGATCCGGCTCAATCACACCCGATCCGGTGCAATCATTATTTCCGCCAGCGGGATGTGTGATGCCGGACGCATCAAATATCATCTGAAATATAACCTGCCCAGACCTGAATGCAGTATTTTGTTTACCGGCTTTCAGGCAGCCGGGACGTTGGGGCGCAGACTGGTGGATGGCAACAAAAGTGTCCGCATTTTCGGGGAACAGATTCCCGTGCGGGCGTCGATCCATACCGTCGGCGGACTCTCCGCCCATGCCGATCAGCAGGATTTGCTGGACTGGCTGAAAGGATTCAGCCGTCCCCCTTTAAAAACTTTCATTGTTCATGGTGAACCCGGCAATGCCGAAGCTTTTGCCGAAGTCGTCCGGGAACAACTGAAGTGGCCGGTAAGTATTCCTCAGCGCATGACAACTGAACGACTGGACTGATTCCACCCTCAGCAGAAAATGGAATCAGTAATTTCGTTATCGGATTCTCTTCTGGAAATTATTTGGTTTTACTGTTTGCCAGAATGAATTCAGCCAGACGTTGTGCCGGTTCACCGGTAATATTGGGGAAGGAACTCATTGTCATGCCCCCTTTATTAACCTTCTCGATGATGGCTTCTTTGGTAGTCATCTTGGAACTGAGAATCATCACCTTGCCATCTGTTTCCGGTTTATGGCATTTGGTACAGTTCGCATAAAAAATATCTTCGCCGCTGGCGTCAGCCGCTGGTGTGTAAGTATCCGTTTTCGCACAGCCCGCCAATCCGATTACCGCAGAAACCACCAACAATCCGATCATTTTGTTCATTTTTCTCTCTCCATTGACAAGGGCCATCATTATAGCCGCTATCTGCCCTGACTTAATCATCACGACAAAACATCATGCGATGCATTTGCAAGAATTGGTGATAGTATTTTCAGCCCGGTTACCTGCGTAACCGCTGAAAAATAAACTCTTCCTGCTATCAGAACAGTTCATGAAAATTGCCACGTGGAACGTCAACTCACTCAAGGTTCGATTACAACAGGTGATCGACTGGCTGAATCTCAACCAGCCGGATATATTGTGCTTGCAGGAAACCAAGCTTCAGGATGAATTTTTCCCGGCGGATGCCATTGCACAAGCAGGCTATCGCTCGATCTATATCGGGCAGAAAACATACAACGGCGTAGCGTTGCTGAGCAAAGAAACGGGGGAAGATATTTGTACAGCGTTGCCCGGTTTCGATGATATGCAGAAAAGGCTGATTGCAGCAACTTACGGAGATTTACGCGTTATTTGTGCTTACGTGCCGAATGGCGAGCATGTGGATTCGGAAAAATACATTTATAAACTGGAGTGGTTGTCGCAATTGAATCGCTTTCTGCAGCAGCAGCGGGCATGCTACGACAAAGTGGCATTGTTGGGAGATTTCAATATTGCTCCGGAAGATCGTGATGTCTACGATCCAGAAGCCTGGCGAGGACAGGTGCTGTGCAGTGAACCGGAGCGGCAGGCTTTTCGCGGATTGCTGGATACCGGATTCATTGACAGTTTCCACCTGTTCGAACAGCCGGAAAAAATCTATACCTGGTGGGATTATCGTATGATGGCTTTCCGCCGCAACCGGGGATTACGCATCGATCATATTTTGCTGAGTCATGAAATGGCGGATCACTGCACCATCTGGCACGTAGACAAGCTGCCCAGAAAACTGGAACGGCCGTCAGATCATGCGCCGGTACTGGTGGAGCTGGCATGAGCATCATAGATCGCAGCATTTGCAATTTTAACAATCAGAATGGCATGAAAGGTTCGGGGCGTAAATGATTATCGGATTACCCAAAGAAACGAAAGCGGATGAGTATCGGGTCGGACTGACTCCAGGCAGTGTGCATACACTGGTCGGACGCGGGCACCGGGTTCTGGTCGAAACCGGGGCGGGAGCAGGCAGTGTGATTTCCGATCAGGATTATCGTGCTGCCGGGGCGGAAATCGTTACCCATGCCGGGGATGCCTGGGCAGCAGAACTGGTGATCAAGGTAAAAGAGCCCACTGAACCGGAATATCAGTACTTACGGAAAGATCTGCTGCTGTTCACCTATCTGCATCTGGCTTCCAACAGAACTTTGACTGAAAAACTGCTCGCCACTGGCGTCAGTGCGATCGCCTACGAAACCGTGCAGACTGCATCAGGTGCATTACCGCTGCTAACACCCATGAGCGAAGTAGCGGGACGCATGGCCGTACAGATTGGTGCAACCTATCTGCTGAAAACACAAGGTGGCCGGGGTGTTCTGATGGGCGGCGTGCCGGGAGTCGCCCCCGCCAACGTGGTCATTCTCGGCGCGGGAGTGGTGGGTACCAATGCTGCAACTGTCGCCGCCGGTATGGGTGCGATGGTGACGGCACTGGATATCAATCATGATCGCCTGAAAGCGCTGGATGACCGCTTTTCCGGACGACTGCAAACCCGCTACTGCGATACGGTCAATGTACGCCAGGCCGTTTATGAGGCCGATCTTGTCATCGGCGCGATTTTGATTCCCGGCGGACGTTCACCCTGGCTGGTGACGCGAGAAATGTTGCCACAAATGCGTACAGGTTCAGTGATCGTTGATGTAGCGGTCGATCAGGGAGGGTGCGTAGAAACGACTCGCCCCACCACACACAGCAATCCCATTTTTGAAATCGATGGCGTGTTGCATTACTGCGTTGCCAATATGCCGGGCGCAGTGCCGCGCACCAGTACTTTTGCACTGAACAATCAGACCGCCAGTTATGTTGCCACGCTGGCAGACAATGGACTGGCTGCCTTGCGGAATAACCAGGCACTGATGAACGGCCTCAACACCCATCGCGGGCAGGTAACACATCCGGCAGTGGCGGAAGCCTTCGGGCTGTCCTATGCATCTCCCCTGGAAGTACTGGTCGCCTGAAAAACCGGAAACAGGGCATGCAGCTTGCGGTAGCCATGCTGCCAGCCCTGAACGGCTTTGTTGAATTTCAATGCCAGGGCATGACCGGAATCACCGAAATACTGTTTTGTGGTGAACCCTCAATGACGCGGTCACTGTAGGTGAGATAAATCAGAACGTTGCGTTTGGCATCATAAAAACGCACCACCTGCAGGGTTTTGAACAGTAGTGAAGTGCTTTTCTTGAATACCTCATCACCATCCGATTTACCGTTTTTTATCTTCTCCGAAAGCACGATCGGCCCCGTCTGGCGGCAAGCGATGGAAGCATCCGATTTATCTTCAGCCACCCCCACCGTACCACTTATCCCGCCGGTTTTTGCCCGGCTCAGATAACATGTTGCGCCGGCCACTTCCGGATCATCAAAGGCCTCCACCACGATTTTGTCATTGGCTCCCAAAAACTTGAACCGGGTCGATACACTACCGATGTCCTCTGCCAGCAATGGCAGAGAATACGAAGTGACAATCGCCGCCATCCCGATCAGCATGCCTCGTTTTGCCCAACCTGCAAAATCAATCCGGCCAGCTCTCTTGTTTGCCTCGTGTTTCATGGTAACCCTCCTGTTTTTCAATAGCGATATGATGACAAAGTGATAATCCTGAAATTTTTAAAATCATATAACATCGCTTCATGATACAGGTTGAATACGGATTTATACCCGGATTTCAGATTTTACAAACCTAGATGGGAGTTTCAACTGACAACCGATGTACTGCGGGCACGGATACAAGCACGCATGAATATAGCATGCAGCCTCACACGTGTGCAGCTGACGCAAGCGTTGCAGACAGATGTATTGAAACTGATGAGTACTGAATGTACTGATCGAGCTGGACTGGATCGGTGAACTCGCTGCCCGAAATAAAAATGGCGAGCCATGCCTAGTATTGCTGGTAGATCCCGATCAGCTATCACTATCACCATTGATCGAACATCTGCTGCTGGCTGCTGGCACCCGGCCATGTGCCTGATATGTGGGTATTGTGAAAAATCCCAATCCAGCAGACTGAATTATCTGCCCATTGATAGCTCTTACTAATTATTTTTTAGTAATAACGCCTGCTTTATAAAGATATATGTGCTTTTCTTCTGCAGCCTTTAGTGCATCATATAAAGGCTCAAAAGGTCCCCTAAATCCTGGCATAGTTACAAAGATGGAGCTACCTTTTTGCTTTACATCAATAAGATCAGTACATGTCCCAAATTCTGAAGTTGCTTTCACTCCGCTATTTGATACCGTCACAAAATGAAACAAAGCAGGACAGGCACTACCTCCATTATTTTGAATAAGAACAACATCACTATTCCCGAGAATATAAGTGCTAACTACACTAAGGCTTCTATCGCCCCGAATTTCAGGAGCCAACGAGTGATTATTGTACAAAAGTACATTTTCATGATTAATTTTGAGTGATCCAAAGCGAACTGGAATATCTTCCTCATACGTTTTGGATAACTCTAAACGTGCCAAAGTGTTTTGTGCAATCGGAGCAGTAGAAATCGGAATATGAGCAAAAGCCTTGATAAGTGCAACAGCTAATACAAACCACAGCCAGTTTTTTCCTAGCCAAATCCAAATTGATGCAAAAAATCTAAGAATTCTTTTTGTGAGTGCAATAATTCCACTAAAAATACTTGCAGTTACAACAAAATAGATAGCTGAGATCCCAAAGCTTACACACAGCATAATAATTATTAACTTCGCGTAATCAATCTGCGCACGGTAGATACTATCTATATCTTCTCCAGTTATAAAATAGAAACCAAGAAATTCTCTAGAATAACTATCTACCCAAGGTGGATAGAGTAAAAGACCCACAAAAAGCGTACAGATAGAGATAATCAAAATTCTTGTGGCAGATTTCATTTTTCGCAAGTCTAAATTTGAATAACAACTGCTAATACACCACAACAAGCTCCCAACCAAAATGAAGTAGTCTGAAACCAGAACAACCTCCAAGTAAATTTACCCAAAAGCCTAGACCTTTTGCGCAACTCTACTAGATCTATTTCACCTTTCTCACGACGACGAACAATCTGAGTAGTCATCCGAAAATCAAGCAATCGATTGATTGCGCACCACAATGCAAAAAAAACCGACCCTAAAAGTAGAAATAGCCCGACTACGGCTAGCCAGAAGGAGTAAGTAGACAAAAACTTATGCTCGAACAAAAAAGTAGAGTAAAAAGCTAAAAGGCCAGTGGCAAGCGTAAGAATAAGATTACTCACAGTGCTGAATTGATTACGCGTAATCTCTTGCCAATAAACAAAGCTATCTCGCTCTTTTTGTGTCATTGGGGATAAATGAGCCCTGATTTGTTTGTGAAATATTTCACAATAAATAAAACCAACAGAACTATTAGAATTAAGGGTAGAAAGAATAAGATATAAGCGCCACAGTTAAAGCAAAGAAAAAAGCGTATTTTTCATGATCAATCTGCAGAGAAAATTCTGCGTTATTTTCTCCACCAGCTACATCACCAGCCGGGATTTTCCTCCTCAATCCAGCGATTCAGCAGGTTACGGGCAGCAGGGATGATCTCTGACGCCACCATGCCCAACGGCCCGTTCTGTTGTTTCAGCAGTACATCTGCTGCTGCACCATGCAGATAAACGGCCAGCAGCAGTGCGTTTTCCGGGAGCAGCCCCTGTACCAGCAGCGCACCCAGAAAACCCGAGAGAACATCGCCAGTACCAGCACTGCTCAACCCGGGATTGCCGCTGGTATTGAAATGGCAGTGGCCATTCGGAAAAACACAGATACTCCCGGCTCCTTTCAGGACGACAGCACAATTGAACTCCCGAGCGAGATTTCTGGCTGCCTCCAGCCGGTTTCGCTGGATTTCAGTTACGCTTGTATTCAGCAGGCGAGCTGCTTCTGCCGGATGCGGGGTAAGGATGGCTGGTGCTTTGCGCGCCTGGAGTGTGCTGCTCAATTCCGTATGCTGCGCAATCAGATTGAGTGCATCGGCATCCAGCACCAGAGGCAGGCAGGTTTGCAATGCCCGTTCCAGACAAATGCAGGCAGCGATTTCACTACCGAGGCCGGGGCCGATGACCAGCCCCTCCAGAAAATCCGGGTTGAAAAAATCGGAGGGCGAACGCAGCATCAGCTCGGGCTGAACCGGATCCACCACCGGGACATCTTCCTGTGCCAGCAGCCCCAGATAAACCCGCCCCGCCCCCAACTTGAGTGCAGCCCGCCCGGCCAGCAGAGCTGCGCCGATCATGCCAGTGGCACCGCCCAGAATCCCGAGTCTGCCATAAGTACCCTTGTGACTGTTGGCTCGCCTTGGGGAAGGCAATCTCTGAACAATGCCTGCTCTGTCGAGCAGCCAGTTTTGTGGCGGAATCAGCGCAGCAACATCCAGTTCCAGATCACACACCACGATTTCGCCACAGTAATCACAGCCGTCATGTGTCAGCAGACCTGGTTTGAGTGCGATGAAGGTGGTCGTGATAGCTGCTTTGACTGCCACATCCGGCACCCGGCCGGAATCACTGAGCAGGCCGCTGGGAATATCAAGCGCAAGCACCGGCAGATTGAGCTGGTTGATCTGCCGAATGAGCTGCCGGTAGCTTTCTGCCAGCAGACGTGTTTCGTTCAGGCCGATTCCGAACAGGCCGTCGATCACCGCATCCCATTGACCGTCAGGCGGAAGCTCCGGAATTACCGTTCCGCCAGCCGATTGCCACTGTTCCAGTGCTTGCCTGGCATCCTGTGGTAATCGTTCAGCCTCACCGGTGAGTACCAGTGTGACCTGTCTTCCCCATTCCCGCAGATGGCGAGCGGCCACCAGCGCATCACCTCCGTTATTGCCCGGCCCGGCCAGAATCAATATCCGTTGCTTGTCATCCGTCAGCAATCGGGTATGAGCGACCTTTGCAGCCGCCAGCCCGGCTTTTTCCATCAGGGGCGGCGAATGGGGCACGGATAGTACAAGTGATTCTATTTTGCGGATTTCGGCAGTGGTGTAGATGGGCCTGGTATTCATCTGGCAATAATCTGGTGACAGGTGTACTCGTGTAAAATCATGTTTTTTATTCAATTGACTGGTAAATTCCGATGCTGCAATTTTGCGGGCGCAATGCGCTTTCCCCCTTTCGTCTGGAACGCCTGCTCCATTCAATTCAGGCAATCGTACCGCAAATTTCCGGCATTACTGCCAATTACCGCTATTTCTGCCAGGTTCAGCGTGATTTGACGCAGGAAGAAACTGACCGGCTGCGGCAGTTGCTCGATGTCGATGAAGCAGAGGCACAGTCCTGTCCGGACAGCAAGCTGTTACTGGTGGTACCACGCCTCGGCACGATTTCCCCCTGGTCTTCCAAAGCGACCGATATTGCCCATTGCTGCGGTTTGAACGAAATCGAACGGCTGGAACGCGGCATTTCCTTCGAACTTCGCTACCAGACAGCACCATTGCCGGAGCAGCTGTTACAAATCGAGGTGTGTCTTCATGACCGCATGACCGAGGTAGTGCTGCACTCGCTGGCTGAAGCCACCCTTCTGTTTCATCATGCAGAACCGGGAATATTGGGTGAAATCGATCTGACGAATCGGGGAATCGATGCACTGCTGCAAGCCAACCGGGAAATGGGGCTCGCATTGTCTTCGGATGAAATCGATTACCTGCTGGATTATTTCACTCGTATCCAGCGCAACCCCACCGATGTCGAACTAATGATGTTTGCGCAAGCCAATTCGGAACATTGCCGGCACAAGATTTTCAATGCCGACTGGATAATCGATGGCGTACAACAACCGCATTCGCTGTTTGGCATGATTCGGCATACCCATCAAAGCCATCCCCAGCACACGATCGTTGCCTATTCGGATAATGCCGCAATTCTGGAAGGGGAAATCATCGAGCGGTTTTACCCCGGAAAAAATGATCAATATGGCTACGCACCGGAGTTGACGCATTGGCTGGTCAAAGTGGAAACACATAACCACCCGACGGCGATCTCCCCTTTTCCAGGTGCGGCCACTGGTGTGGGGGGTGAAATCCGCGATGAAGGTGCAACCGGATCCGGCGCAAAACCCAAGGCAGGACTGACCGGATTCAGCGTCTCCAACTTGCGGATTCCTGAAGCCATACAGCCCTGGGAAACCGACTTTTACGGCAAACCGGGGCACATTGCATCCGCACTCGACATCATGCTGACCGCACCGATTGGCGGTGCAGCTTTCAACAATGAATTCGGCCGCCCGAATCTGGCAGGCTATTTTCGTACTTATGAAGTGGAAATCAACGGCCGGATGCGCGGCTACCACAAACCCATCATGCTGGCTGGGGGTATCGGCCAGATTTCCGCGTTGCATACTGCAAAAGAACCTTTCCCGGAAGGCACGCTGTTGATTCATCTGGGAGGGCCGGGCATGGCCATCGGGCTGGGCGGTGGTGCCGCTTCCAGCATGGATGCCGGTACGAATGAAGAAGCGCTCGATTTCAACTCGGTGCAGCGAGGCAATGCAGAAATACAACGTCGTGCACAGGAGGTGATCGATCGTTGCTGGCAACTGGCGCGCAGCGGGCAACCCAATCCGATTCTGGCCATTCACGACGTCGGCGCCGGCGGGCTTTCCAACGCCCTGCCCGAGCTGGTACACGATGCCGGGCGGGGGGGGCGGTTTGACCTGCGCGCAGTTCCTTCCGACGAACCCGGAATGTCACCCATGCAGATCTGGTGTAATGAAGCACAGGAACGTTATGTACTCGCTATCCGGCCGGAATCTCTTTCCCTGTTCCAGGCCATCTGCGAACGTGAGCGCTGCCCGTTCGCTGTGGTCGGCGAAGCACTGGCAGAGCTCCAGCTGATCGTGACGGATGAACGTTCATCCACTCATCCGGCCGATATGCCCCTGCCCGTATTGTTAGGCAAACCGCCCAAAATGGTGCGTGATGTCAAACGCATCCACTCTGCCCCTGCTCCACTGGATAAAACCGGTATGCGGCTGCAAGAAGCGGCCCATCGTGTTCTGCGCCTGCCGACCGTGGCAAACAAATCCTTCCTGATTACGATCGGTGATCGCAGCGTAGGTGGCCAGACCGCACGAGACCAGATGGTCGGCCCGTGGCAGGTGCCGGTGGCCGATGTCGCGGTTACCACCATGGGCTTCCAGACGTATTCGGGTGAGGCATTCGCGCTGGGTGAACGCACGCCGCTGGCTGTGATCGATGCGGCCAGTTCAGCTCGCATGGCGGTAGGAGAAGCAGTTACCAATCTGGCTGCGGCTGCAATTGCCGGCCTGGGAACTGTCCGGCTATCCGCCAACTGGATGGCCGCAGCGGGACATCCGGGCGAGGATGTCGCACTGTATGACGCCGTGCATGCCGTAGCGATGGAATTGTGCCCCGCACTGGGAACCAGCATCCCGGTAGGCAAGGATTCATTATCGATGAAAACTGCCTGGCACGATGATCAACCCAAAGAAGTCGTTGCACCGCTCTCCCTGATTATTTCAGCATTTGCCAAAATATCCGATGTGCGTAAGACGCTCACGCCGCAACTGCGTACGGATAAAGGCGAAACGAAGCTGATTCTGATCGATCTCGGCAATGGCAAAAACCGTCTCGGCGGTTCAGCACTGGCTCAGGTTTATGCCCAGTCGGGCGACGATGCGCCCGATCTGGAAAGCCCGGAAAAACTCAATGCTTTTTTTGATGCGATTCAAACACTCAATGGCAGCGGATTGCTGCTGGCTTACCATGATCGCTCCGATGGCGGCCTGTTCGTCACGTTATGCGAAATGGCCTTTGCCGGACATTGCGGTGTCACCATTACGCTCGATTCGCTGATTTCGTTGAGCGCTGAGCCAACTGATGACCGGGATGAGCAAGTGCTGTCAATCTTGTTCAATGAGGAACTCGGTGCTGTCATCCAGATTGAATCTCGACATCATGACGCAGTGATGGCCATTCTGGCGGATGCGGGGCTGGGGCACATCAGCCATACGATCGGCAGTCCGAACCGGCAGGATGACATCACGTTGATGGTTGATGGCGGAATCGTATTCCAGGAAAAGTGTGTGGCGTTGCAGCGTATCTGGTCGGAAACGAGCTTCCGGATGCAAAAATTGCGCGATCATCCCGAGTGTGCACAGCAGGAGTTCGATCAGATTCTGAATATGGATGATCCGGGGCTGCATGCACAACTGACATTTTCACTTACCGAATCCGTTGTTACGGCACCAGCTATACTTGCCAGCCGTCCTGCAGTCGCGATTCTGCGTGAACAGGGTGTGAACGGTCATGTGGAAATGGCAGCCGCTTTCGACCGCGCCGGATTCGATGCGGTGGACGTGCACATGAGCGATATTTTATCCGGGCGGGTGAAGCTGGCCGAATATAAAGGATTGATTGCCGGAGGGGGATTCTCTTATGGCGATGTGCTTGGTGCAGGCCGGGGATGGGCTCAGTCGATTTTGTTCAATGCACGGGCACGAGATGAGTTTGCAACCTTTTTTGCGCGCACAGATACCTTTGCTTTAGGCGTATGCAATGGTTGCCAGATGATGAGCCACCTGCAGGCGATCATTCCGGGAACGGCTCACTGGCCCCGTTTTGGACGTAACCGCTCCGAGCAGTTTGAAGCACGTTTTGTCATGGTCAGAATTGGAACCAGCCCTTCGTTGTTTTTTGATGGCATGGCAGGCAGCCGCTTGCCGGTGACCGTTGCCCATGGTGAAGGGCTTGCGGTATTCCGGGATGCCGAGCAACTGCTTGCGGCACACCCCTATGTTGCGTTGCAGTTTGTCGATAATCGGGGCATGCTTACCGAAACCTACCCGCTGAATCCGAACGGTTCACCCGCAGGCATTACCGGTATGACTTCAGCCGATGGCCGGGTGACGATCCTGATGCCACACCCGGAAAGAGTTTTCCGTACCGTACAGCATTCGTGGCATCCTGACGATTGGCCGGAAGATTCTCCCTGGATGAAAATGTTCAGAAATGCCCGTAAATGGGTCGATTGATCGATTCAACGCAACGTTTTCCATCACTCGTTTTTACAAATTCCTAATAAAGAAAGATGACAATGATCGATTTCAAGTCTGACTGGCGGCTTGCCATAAGCGGTTTGCTGTTGCTGGGGGGAATGATGAATGTCTCTGATGTTTCTGCCCAAACCGGATCAGGAAAAAAAGCCGTTTCTGCAAGTGAGCAAACTACCCGGAACGCATGTGTCCCGGCCGCAAGCTGGGTAATCCCTGGCAAGGGAGAAACGACGCTCTCCAGCGTGATGGCGTCAGTAAAAGATAAATCAGTCGTGTTATTGGGCGAAACCCATATCAACCCCGAGCATCATCGCTGGCAGTTGCAGATGCTGGCTACCTTGTATGCTGCCCGCCCGGATATGGTGATCGGCTTCGAGATGTTTCCACGACGGGTACAGAAAATTCTGGATCAATGGGTGGCAGGTGAGCTGACGGAATCAGAATTTTTATCCCGATCCGAATGGCAGTCGGTCTGGAGTACCGATGCGGGTCTATATCTGCCTCTGTTTCATTTCGCACGGATGAATCGCATCCCGATGCGTGCACTCAACATCGATATTCACCTGAGACGGGCTGTCACCGCCAAAGGATTTGACGGCGTACCGGAAAAAGACAGAGAAGGCGTCACCCGGCCAGCCCCGCCTGCACCGGAATACCTGGAATTTCTACTGCCGATTTATATGCAACACGGCCGCGCCCCTCAGAAAACGGCCGAAAAAAATCAGAAGCCGAACCATTACGACCCGGATTTTCTGCGGTTTGTCGTCAGTCAGCAGTTATGGGATCGGGCAATGGCACAGGAAATTCATGCCGTGCTGAGCAGTTACGACAAACACAAGAAACCGCTGATAGTGGGGATCATGGGATCCGGACATATCCTGAAAGGATTTGGTGTGCCACATCAGTTGAAAAACATGGGTGTGAAAAAAATAGTTTCCCTGCTGCCATGGGATACGAATCGGCCCTGTAAACTACTGACCGACCGCTATGCAGATGCGGTATTCGGCTTGGCTCCGTTTACACCGGAATCGGGCTCCCCTTTGCAACAACGTCTCGGGATCGGTTTTGAATTCAGCAAGAAAACCACAGGCGCTCACGTACTGCAGGTCGAACAACAGAGTATTGCCGAATCTGCCGGATTACAGGCCGGGGACGTGATTCTCGAAATGGCTGGCAGTACACTCAAGGAAAGCCGCGATGTCATCGATGCGGTCAAGCGTCAGGCACCGGGTACCTGGCTGCCTCTGAAAGTGATGCGGGAAGGCATGATCACTGAAATCATCGCGAAATTCCCACCATTAGCGAAATAAAACAGAAAATCAGACCTTTTCCTGTAACGATTTATAGAGTGTGAAATCAAGCTGGTGCCGCTGCAACAATTTATAAAACTCCGTGCGATTGCGTTTGGCCAGCTTGGCTGCCTGAGTCACATTTCCGGCAGTAATTTTCAGTATCTTGACCAGATAATCTCTTTCAAACTGTCTGCGGGCTTCATCGAATGACGTCATCTGCTCTTCATCCTTGTGCATGGCATCACGGACAAGCTCACCGGAGATGAGCGGCACCGCACTCATGACGACACTTTGTTCGACGACATTCATGAGCTGCCGAATATTACCCGGCCAGGAGGATGCCAGCAGAAAGCTGATCGCTTCCGGGGAAAATACATTGATATCTTTCTGATGTTTCTCGGCAAATACACGCAGAAAATGATTGGCCAGCAGGGGAATATCTTCACTGCGCTGGGCAAGTGAGGGAATCGTCAGCCCCACCACGAAAAGCCGGTAATACAGATCTTCACGAAAATTTCCCGCCTGGATTTCCGATTTCAGATCCCGGTGCGTAGCGGAGATGATGCGCACATTGATTGGAATACTCTGGGTGGAACCAACAGGCCGGATGACTCTTTCCTGCAGCGCATGCAACAGTTTTGCCTGTAACAGCAGAGGCATGTCACCGATCTCATCCAGAAACAGACTGCCACCATCAGCCAGCTGGAATAATCCCTTATGATCCCGCACAGCACCGGTAAATGCACCTTTGGCATGGCCAAACAGCTCGGATTCCAGCAGTTGTTCCGGAATGGCCGCGCAATTGATGGTAACGAACGGCTGGTCACAACGTCGGGAAGCCTGATGAATGGCACGGGCAAGCAATTCCTTGCCAACACCGCTTTCACCGGACAGCAGCACACTGGCATCCCCTTGCGCCACTCGGCCTACTTTTGCAAGCAGATCTTCCATGACCGCGCTCCGGGTAACGATGGTCTTGCGCCATGAGGAAACGGGTGTCGTGCTGGAAAGCGTTTCAACGGCAGGGGCGAGATTGAGGGCGCGTTCAACCTGACCAAGCAGAATTTTAGGATCGTAAGGCTTGGTGAGATAGCCAAAAATCCCGCGTTGCGTCGCTGCCACGGCATCCGGGATAGTACCGTAAGCAGTCAAAATGATGACCGGCAGTGTCGGAATGTTGCGATGGATGTACTCGAACAGCGCCATGCCATCGAGACCGCCCATTTGCATGTCACTGATAACGAGATGGGGACGGGAAATGTCGAGATAATTGATTGCTGCCTCAGTACTGTCTGCAAGCGTGGTTTCATACCCGGCTGCCGTCAGACGGATGGAAAGCAGTTCAAGCAAATCCCTGTCATCATCCACCAGAAGAATTTTCTTGTCTTGTATCATTTGACTTGTTGATCAGGGTGTATTGTTACGCATCAGGTCTTTTTCTATAATTTTGATTGCATTGATCTTATTTTTTAGCGTTTTCACTTCAGTCTCTGCTGACCGTAATTTTTCGGACAGATTTTGTATTTGTAAATTCGCAGCTCGCTGCCGCTTGAGTAATAATACCAGCAAGTTTTTGAAGGCTGTTGTATCCGGAGTGGTTTCAGCCTGTTCCGGAAGATCTTCCACGAGATTCAGCGCGACACGATTACTCTGAAAACTGGTATTCGGCAATAGCAGTAATATCAGCAGTTTAAGCCGTTGTTGCATATCGGTGCTCTCCCGATAGTGGCTGTTCGCATATTTGTATTCTTCCCAAAGCTCTACTCTGGACTTGTTCTGCAGCGAATCGTAATAGTGCATCAACTCGCTCAGATCACTCCCTGATTCCTGGATGATTCGTATCTCCGCTTGCTCGGATGGCTCATCCACAGGCTGGACAGGCGTATGCATACATCCTGTCAACATTACGGATAATGTCAGTCCTGTCAATAATTTAAAAGTATATGTCATGTTGTGGATTCAGAACTGTTGATGGGCAAAGTCAGTCGAAAATGGGCGCCGCGTTTTCCGGTATTCCGGATGAGTTCGATATTTCCCCCATGGGCGATGGCATACTCTTTTGCGATGGCCAGGCCCAGACCGGTGCCCCTGACATGGCTCTCGGGTGTGTTGTGCCCCTGGTAAAACGGCTCGAATATCCGGCTGCCATCACTATCATCAACGCCCGGGCCGGAATCTGTCATATCGATCTGCGCCCTGTTTTCATGATATGAAGCCGTTATTTCAATAAGGCCGCCAACCGGGGAGAATTTGACAGCATTGGAAAGTAGATTATCGAGAATGATATCCAGTTTCTGTTTGTCACATTCCAGAGACAATTCCGGGCAATTCAGGCTGATTTTAAGGTTTTTACTCAGAATGGAAAGATTTTGTGCCTGTATCGCGCTATTTATTATTTTTTCCAGCTTGACGGACTGTTTGACGAGCGTGATGATCTCAGCCTGCAGGGCACTGAAATTCAGCAGATCTTCGATGCGTTTCTGCAATTGCATGCTGCTGGTATGAAGAATCCCGGCGATGAGTTGCTGTTTACGGTTGAGATTACCCGTAATCCCTTCGGCCAGCAGATCGGCACCTTCGCGAATGGCAGTCAGGGGTGTTTTCAGTTCATGTGAAATATGACGAAAAAACTGCATTTTCTGGTCTTCCAGCTTGAGCAGGCGCTGTCGCAGCCAATCCAGACGCTCACCAATATAAACCAGGTTTTGTGGCCCGTTGACTTGAATGGGACGGGAAAGCCTGCCTCGGCCCATTTGCGCAATTGCTTCATCGATCTGACGGATGGGACGAGCAATGAATACGGAAAAAGCCAGCGCGAGAAAAATAACCAGCGGAACCAGAATCAGCAATTCCCATTCGACCAGCGAACGGGTCTGTGTGGCAATTTCACTCATACTGCCCACGTTTTCCCCGATCATCCGGAAGCTGTTGGTTGAAAATTCCTGGGCAAGTGTAAGCAACCCGGCAAAACGCTCGAGCAGGTACTGCAGCTCCTGCGGGTACTCATTCAGATTCAATATCTCCTTAAAAAGACTGGTTTCGAGCAAACGCAGTTTTTCCAGCGGCAGCCGTTGCTCCGGGTAAAGGGAAATAACGGAAAGGTGATTGGTAATGTTTTCGAATTTGGTGTGTGCGAGAAAATAGCCTTCCAGCAGGGAAGCATCATCCAGTACCAGTGCATGTTGTACACTGCGTTGCATCGCCATGATTTCACCGATGATGACGCTGGTACCATTGGTAATCTGTGTCGCCTGGTAAACGTTGTGCCGGCTTTGTTCGGATAACTGGTCGATACGTACCGCACTGTATACCAGCGCACCAATCAGCGGCAGGCCGACAATTGAAAATCCGATCAGGATCAAAGCCAGAAATGATTTTGGTTTATATCCGGATCCGGTCTTCCGGCGTGTCTGCTCGGGAGATACAGCATCTGTAGAAATTTTCATAGTGCAGGTTTACCTTTCATGCAACCTGGGTGACAATACTTGGGTAGAAAGACTCAGGCTGTTTTTTCATATTTTTCTCTGGCTGTTTTTCCTGGGCGCCAAACAACGATTTTACCTCCCATGTTGCTGATGATTGATAATTACGATTCCTTTACCTATAACCTGGTGCAATATCTGGGTGAACTGGGTGAAGAAGTCATGGTCGTTCGAAATGATGAAATTACACTGGAGGCAGTTCAGCAGTTGAATCCTGCCAGTGTCGTCATTTCACCGGGCCCGTGTACCCCGGATGAAGCAGGTATTTCCGTGGAGCTGATCAACCGGTTCAGTGGAAAAATTCCCATACTGGGTGTGTGCCTCGGTCACCAGAGTATCGGCCAGGCTTTTGGGGGGCGGATCGTACGCGCCGGAAAAGTCATGCACGGGAAAACATCACTGGTTTTTCACGATGGTAAAGGCGTTTTTCAGGGAATGCCCGATCCCTTCGTGGCAACCCGCTATCATTCACTCGTCATTGAACGGTCAAGTATACCTGATTGCCTTGAAATCTCTGCCTGGACCGAAGATGGCGAGATCATGGGCGTACGACATCGCGCACTACCGATCGAGGGTGTGCAATTCCATCCTGAATCGGTATTGAGTGAACATGGCCACCTGTTGCTTGATAATTTCCTTCACGGCAACGCTGTTCAAAAGCATTCTTCAATGTGTGAAGTGTGAATCCGCAGGCAATCCTCGCTCGAATTCTCGAGCAGCATGAAATTCCTTATGAGGAAATGATTGAGCTGATGCGTGCAATCATGTCGGGCAATGTATCGCCGGTCATGACGGCCGCTCTGGTCACCGGGTTGCGCATAAAGCGCGAGAGCATCGGTGAAATCAGTGCAGCCGCTCAGGTCATGCGTGAGCTGGCAGTGCGTATTGAAGTGCCTGATGCGAGCCATCTGGTCGATACGTGCGGGACCGGCGGGGATGGATGCAATACTTTCAATATTTCAACTACTTCCGCTTTCGTGGCCGCCGCTGCGGGCGCACAAGTAGCCAAACATGGCGGGCGTTCCGTGTCAGGCAAGGTTGGCAGCGCAGACGTGCTGGAAGCCATTGGTATCAATCTCGACCAGACACCAGACCAGATTGCCCGCTCCATTACCGAAGTGGGTATCGGTTTTATGTTTGCCCCCAATTTTCATCATGCCATGAAACATGCCGCCCCCGTTCGGCGGGAGCTGGGCGTGCGCACGGTCTTCAACATCCTGGGACCACTGACCAATCCTGCCGGCGCCAGCAACCAGTTACTCGGTGTATACCATGCCGATCTGACCGGTGTACTGGCGCAGGTACTGCTGCGGCTGGGAAGCCGGCACGCCATGATCGTGCATGGTAGCGACGGACTGGACGAAATCACCCTGTCCGGTCCAACCAAAATCGCAGAGCTCAACGCGGGTGAAGTGCGGGAATACAGCGTGCAGCCGGAAGATTTCGGGCTGGAACGCGCCGCCCTTACCTCTCTGCAGGTGAACAGCACGGAAGATGCTCAGGCAATGCTTCTGTCCGTGCTGGATAACCGCCCGGGGCCCGCCAGAGACATTGTTCTGCTCAATGCGGGCGCAGCAATTTATGTCGCCGGAAAAGCAGATTCCTGGGCTCGCGGGGTTGAAACGGCCCGCGACATGCTGGCCAGCGGTGCTGCAAAACAGAAAATGCAGGCATTGGTTGAATTCTCCAATCAGGTAAGTGCTTAATATGTCAGACATTCTCGATCGCATCCTTGCCGTGAAAAAACAGGAGGTCGCGGCCGCCCGGGCACGAAAATCCCTGGAAGGAATCCGTAAGCAGGCAGAAGAAATGCCTGCTCCGCGTGATTTTCTCCAGGCGATACGCGGCCGGATCAGTCAGCATCGTGCCGCTGTAATTGCAGAGATCAAACGGGCCAGCCCAAGCAAGGGTGTATTACGCGGGCGATCAGAAGCACCCAATCCGCAGGGATCAGGGCATGCGGAAAACTCATCCGGGAAAAATCTGATTCCGCAAGATTTCATCCCGGCAGAAATTGCGGCCAGTTATGCCCGAAATGGTGCTGCCTGCCTGTCAGTCCTGACAGATGAACAGTTTTTCATGGGCAGTGCCGATTTCTTGCGGCAAGCACGTGCTGCTTGTGATTTACCGGTATTGCGCAAGGATTTCATACTGGACGAATATCAGGTCTACGAAGCACGCGCGATGGAAGCCGATTGCATATTGCTGATCGTTGCGGCATTTCTTTCACCGGTTTTCCAACAGGATGTCTCCGTCAATCAGGGCGACAGCGCACTTGAACGGATGCGTACGCTGGAAGCCACGGCACAAGCACTGGGAATGGCCATACTGGTAGAAGTACACGATGCAGATGAGCTCGATCTCGCACTGCAATTGACTACTCCGCTCATCGGGATCAACAACCGCAACCTGCGAACTTTCGAGACTACGCTGGATACCACCGTTCAATTGGTCAGACGCATACCATCCGAACGCATCGTCGTCACCGAAAGCGGTATCCGTACCCCTGCCGATGTGGAAATGATGCTATCCCGCCATATTTACGCTTTTCTGATCGGGGAAACTTTCATGCGGGCACCGGATCCGGGCGCTGCACTGGCAAGCCTGTTTACGACAAACCTGACGTAAGCTGCGCTGCACCATCAGTCGGGTAACTATCTCCCCGACCACGATATAACAATAATGCTTCAATCAACCAAAAGGAGACCTTTATGAACTTCAGGAAACAACTGACAGGCGGTTTGAGCAGCCTGATTCTTTCAGCAGTCATGTCCGGCAGCCTGCTGGCAGCAGGTGTGGCAGAGTTTAACGACAAGGGAGAACTGCTGCTGCCGAAAAATTACCGTGAATGGGTGATGGTCGGTACCCAGGTAACACCTAACGAATTGAACGATGGCAAAGCACCCTTCACCGAAATCAGAACAGTCTATGTCGACCCGGAAAGCTATGCTCACTGGAAAAAAACCGGTGAATTCAGGAATGGGACGGTAACTGTAAAAGAACTGGTCAGCGTCGGCGACCGTAAAGGCCCAGGCAGCGGAAACGGCTACTTCATGGGTGACTATATCGGGCTCGAGGCATCGGTCAAGGATTCACAACGCTTTGCAAACGAGCCTGGCAACTGGGCTTTTTATATTTTCTATGTTCCTGACACGCCGCTGGTTGCTGCAGCCAAAAATCTGCCCACAGCTGAATGTGCTACCTGCCACAAGGAAAATGCGAAGACAGACATGGTCTTCACACAATTTTATCCTGTGTTACGTGCCGCCAAAGCAACCGGTGAATCCGGTGTAGTCGCGCCCAAGTAAATAACAGATACAAATTTGGCAAGCAGCAGGAGTATTGCGGTAACCCGATAGTTGCGTTACCGCAGCGAAATACTCCTGTTTTTTCTCCCTCGTTTTCCCCGCAGCTACGGCCAGTTACAGCCTGGTGATAAAATGCTGGCACTATGGCCAACATTACCATCCGCGAATTTCCTGCTCACGCATACGAAATACTCAGTGCACATGGTTTTCCGTCCGTACTTGCACGCATTTTTGCAGCGCGCGGAATAAATCATCCTGAACAACTCGAAACGACATTTGCCCGTATGGCATCGTTCGAGCAATTAAAGAATATCCAACGGATCGCCGTGTTACTGGCTGATGCCATTGCCGCGAAAAAACGTTTGCTCGTCATCGCTGATTACGACACCGACGGTGCCACTGCCTGTGCCGTTGCCCTGCGCGCGCTACGCCAGTTTGGTGCCATGGTGGAATACCTCGTACCTAACCGTTTTGAATACGGCTATGGATTGACGCCGGAAATCGTGCGCCTGGCAGCAGATCAGGTTCCTCCTCCCGATATTCTGATCACGGTAGATAATGGTATCGCCAGTGTGGAAGGCGTAGAGGAAGCCAACCGGCTGGGAATGCAGGTATTCATCACCGATCATCATTTGCCGGGCGACCGGCTGCCAGATGCAGCCGTCATCGTCAATCCCAACCAGCCAGGATGCAGTTTTCCCGATAAACATATTGCCGGAGTCGGCGTGATCTTTTATGTCATGCTGGCGTTACGAGCGGAATTACGTGAACGAAGCGCTTTCACAGCAACCGGCAAAGAACCCAATCTCGCCAGTCTGCTCGATCTGGTCGCATTGGGTACCGTCGCCGATGTAGTCAGGCTGGAAGGAACCAACCGTATCCTGGTGCAGCAGGGGTTGCAGCGTATCCGTAACGGCTATTGCTGCGCCGGCATTCATGCCTTATTCAATGCTGCCGGGCGGGATTTCAGCCGCATCACCACGTATGAACTGGGATTTATTCTTGCGCCCAGATTGAATGCTGCCGGGCGACTGGATGATATGTCACTGGGAATCGAATGTCTGCTGACCGAGGATGAATCCCATGCCCTGCGTCTGGCCAGCGAGCTGGATGAACTGAACCGCCAACGACGTGAAATCGAATCAGGCATGCGAGATGAAGCCATGGACAAACTGGATGACGTGATCGATCTCCTGAACCAGTCCGATACGCCGGCAGATAACGGGAAACAATCTGTATACAGCCTGTGTCTGTACGATCCGGCCTGGCATCAGGGAGTCATCGGCCTGATTGCTTCGCGTGTCAAGGACAGACTGCACCGGCCAGCCATCGTTTTTGCGCAAGGCAACGACGGCGAAATCAAGGGCTCAGGCAGATCGATTCCCGGTCTGCATCTGCGTGATGCACTGGATCTGGTCGCAAAACGTTACCCGGGATTGATCGTCAAATTTGGCGGCCATGCCATGGCTGCCGGTCTGACTGTGTACGAACGGCATTTCGAACAGTTTCGTACTGCATTCGAGCAGGTAGCGCAATCACTGCTGACCCCTGCAGATCTGATACAGGTGATCGAAACCGATGGTGAGCTGGCAGAAACAGACCTGACTCTGGAGCTGGCACAGTATCTGACGAATCAGGTCTGGGGGCAGGGATTCCCCGAACCAAGTTTCAATGGCTGTTTCCGGGTCGAAAATCAGCGTATCGTCGGGGAAAAACATCTGAAATTGAAACTGCGGAAAACCGGTGCTGCACAGGTGTACGATGGCATTCTGTTTTTTCATACCGAGCGGCTGCCCACCGAGATCGATGCCGTCTACCGGGTGCAGATAAACGAATACAACGGAAGCACCCGCATGCAATTATTATTGGAACACTGGTTTGAATCCGGCCAGGCACACTATGGATGATCTGTTTCTTCTTGAACAGGAGCGGGGCTATCTGGCTCAATTTGCCACCAGCCTGGCAATCGGGTTGCTGATCGGCCTGGAGCGCGAACGCAGCCCGGCTGCCAAAGCAGGATTGCGTACTTTTGCGCTGGTCGCCATGTTTGGTACGCTGACCGCGATGCTATCCCACAAGGCACAAACTCCCTGGTTGCTGATCAGTGGCTTATTACTGGTCGGAATCATGGTGATTGCCTCTTATCGGGATAAACGGGATTTGCCGGAAGATCCGGGCACCACCACGGTAACCGCAGTACTGATCTGCTACGGGCTGGGCGCGATGGTGTGGTATGAAGAATCAACGCTGGCTGTCATGCTGGCGATCATCACAACCATCCTGCTTTATTTCAAAACCGAACTGCAGGGAATCACACAAAATCTGACTCGCAAGGATCTGATTTCAATACTGCAGTTTGCGGTACTCAGCTTTATCATCCTGCCGATTCTGCCCGACAGGAATTATGGTCCTTTCGATGCATTCAATCCTCATCAGATCTGGCTGATGATCGTGCTGATCTCGGGAGTCAGCCTGGTGGGCTACATTGCACTGCGTTTCATCGGCCAGCGTTACGGTGCAGTACTGCTGGGTGTACTGGGTGGACTGGTTTCCAGCACTGCCACCACGCTGGTATTTACACGCCGCAACGGGGATAGACCTGATATCACCAATCTGGCTGTTGTCGTGATTTTACTGGCCAATCTGGTCGTACTGGTCCGGCTTGCTTTGATTACCGAAGTAATTTCACCTGTGATTTTTCCTTATCTCCTGCCGGTTCTGGGAGGCGGGCTTTTTCTGGGATTGATCACTTCGCTGTTCTGGTGGCGTGAATTCAGCCAGCAGCAGATCATTCCCATGCCGGATACGAAAAATCCGGCGGAGCTGACTACTGCCATGGGATTTGGCCTGCTTTATGCAGCGGTGCTGTTCCTCAGCGGGTGGCTGTCGGACATTGCCGGCAGCAGCGGGTTGTACGCCGTGGCGATCATTTCCGGACTGACCAACGTGGATGCGATCACGCTGAGCAGCCTGCGTTTGCATGGGCTGGGCAAGCTGGAAATCGTAGAAGTGGTTACCGCTATCACACTCGGGGTCATTGCCAATCTGTTTTTCAAGCTGGGACTGATCTTTTTCACTGGTAACAACGTATTGGCCAGGCGATGCTTCCTGGGAACGATAGCCATCATTATCGGCCTGGCGGGTGCACTTTTCACGGCATCATATCTGTCTTATTTCTGAACAATTAACATTCTGTTCGCAAAATCATGTCATCCAAACTCAATCCACTTTCTTCGGAATCGCTGCCGCGTTACACCGGTCTGGAAGGTTCCAGTGATGCCTGTGCCCTGGCATGGCTGGCAAACCAAAATCCGGCCGGGCAGTTACTGGCGGTCATCACAGCCAGTGCACTGGATGCACAAAGATTACTCGAAGAAATTCCCTTTTTCGCGCCCGATTTGCGCGTGAGCCTGTTGCCGGACTGGGAAACGCTGCCTTACGATATTTTTTCACCTCACCAGGATTTGATTTCGGAACGTCTGGCTACTTTTTACCAGATTGCACACAACGCCTGCGATGTCCTGATCATTCCAGTTACGACCGCGTTGTACCGGATGCCGCCGCGAGAATTTCTGGCGGCACATTCATTCTTCGTCAACCAGGGCAGCACGCTGGATCTGCAGTCATTTCGCAGTCAGATGTCACTGGCGGGCTATTCTCATGTATCGCAGGTGCTTTCACCGGGGGAATACAGCATCCGCGGGGGACTGATCGACCTGTTCCCGATGGGCAGCCCGCTGCCTTATCGTATCGATCTGTTCGACGATGAAATCGAATCGATACGCACTTTTGATGTCGATACGCAGCGCAGTATCTATCCGGTCAAGGAGATCCGGCTGCTGCCGGCGCGGGAATTTCCACTCGACGATAACGGGCGCAGCCGATTCCGCACCGGATTTCGGGAAAAATTCGAGGGTGATCCCACACGCTGCAGGCTTTACCAGGAAATCAGCAAGGGCAATATTCCCGCCGGAATCGAATATTATCTGCCGCTTTTTTTCGAACAGACGGCCACGCTGTTCGATTACCTGGCGCAGCATTCCACAGTGTGTCTGCACGGGGAGATCACACCAGCCATCGAAAATTTCTGGCAGGATACCCGTTCACGCTATCAGTTGATGCGCAATGATCCGGATCGGCCTTTGCTTCCTCCGATGGATCTGTTTCTGCCGGAAGATCAGTTTTACGGCTACCTCAAATCATACAAACGAATAGAAATGCATACCGGGCAACAGGTAAAGACGGATGAGCCTTTTGCTCGTTCCCTTCCACCTGTACGCGTGGATCGTCGCGCTTCCAACCCGATCGAGCAGCTGACCGCTTTTGTCCATACATTTACGCAAAAGGGCGGACGGGTTTTACTACTGGCAGAAAGTATGGGGCGACGCGAGCTGATGGCGGAATACCTGCGCGAATATGGCCTGAAACTGAAACTCTGCGAGGATTTTGCTGCATTTCAGTCAGACACTGCCTCTTGCATGCTCAGTGTGGCTTCCCTGCACAGCGGTTTTATCCTTGCTGCTGAAAACCTGGCGCTGGTTACCGAAAACGAGCTGTATGCCACGCATGTACGCGGACAGCGTACACGTGATGCACGCAAGACTGTTTCGGCCGATTCCATTTTGCGTGATCTGTCCGAAATCAAACCCGGCAGTCCGGTGGTACATGAACAGCACGGTATCGGGCGTTATCTCGGGCTGGTCAACATGGATATGGGTGAGAGTGATTCAGGCCAGTCCAGTGAATTTCTCGCTCTGGAATATCAGGGGGGAGATAAGCTGTATGTGCCGGTCACACAGCTTCATCTCATCAGCCGTTACAGTGGCGCCGCACCGGAAGCAGCCCCGCTGCACAAACTCGGAAGTGGCCAATGGGAAAAGGCCAAGCGCAAAGCGATGCAGCAGGTACGCGATACTGCCGCTGAACTGTTGAACCTGTATGCGCAGCGCGCTGCGCGCAAAGGCCATATATTCCGGTTCAACCAGCATGATTACAATGCTTTTGCCGATGGTTTCGGTTTCGAGGAAACACCAGACCAAGCCACTGCCATCAATGCAGTCATTCAGGATATGGTGTCCGGCAAACCGATGGATCGGCTGATTTGTGGTGATGTCGGCTTCGGCAAAACAGAAGTTGCCCTGCGGGCAGCTTTTGTTACAGTCACCGATGGCAAGCAGGTAGCCGTACTGGTTCCCACCACACTGCTGGCAGAACAGCATTATCAGAATTTCTCTGATCGTTTCGGGCTGATTGCTGATCAATGGCCGGTAAAAATTGCCGAGCTTTCACGTTTCCGTTCAGCCCGGGAACAGGCCGAAGCGCTGCAAAGTCTGGCGCAGGGGACAACTGACATCATCATCGGTACACACAAACTGATTCAGGATAAGGTCAAATTCAAAAACCTGGGACTGGTCATCATCGATGAAGAACATCGTTTCGGAGTGCGTCAGAAAGAACAGCTCAAAAAACTGCGTGCCGAAGTGGATGTACTGACGCTGACCGCAACACCCATCCCGCGCACGCTGGCGATGTCACTCGAAGGCCTCAGAGATTTTTCGGTGATTGCCACTGCACCCCAGCGACGCCTGGCGATCCGGACATTCGTACACCCTTACTCGGAAGGAATCATCCGCGAAGCCTGTCTGCGTGAACTGAAACGCGGCGGGCAGATCTATTTTCTTTACAATGAAGTCAGCACCATTCAGAACATGTATACCAGATTGACCACGCTGCTGCCGGAAGCAAGAATAAACATTGCGCACGGGCAAATGCGGGAAAGTGAACTGGAACATGTCATGCGTGATTTCTACCAGCAGCGTTTCAATCTGCTGCTGTGTACGACCATCATTGAAACAGGGATAGACGTTCCCACTGCCAACACCATCATCATCCATCGTGCCGATAAGTTCGGGCTGGCACAGTTACACCAGTTGCGCGGCAGAGTCGGCCGTTCGCACCACCAGGCGTATGCCTATCTGCTGACACCACCGGAAAAAGCAGCACTGACCACGCAGGCAACCAGGCGTCTGGAGGCTATTCAGGCGATGGAAGAGCTCGGCTCCGGGTTTTATCTGGCCATGCACGATCTGGAAATTCGCGGTGCGGGCGCGGTATTAGGTGACTCACAAAGTGGCGAAATGCAGGAAGTAGGGTTCAGCCTTTACAGTTCACTGCTGGACGCAGCAATCAAATCACTGAAAGCCGGTCATGAACCGGATATGCAGCAACCCCTGGGAGTTTCCACAGAAATCAGATTGCATGTACCGGCGCTATTGCCAGAAAGTTACTGTGGCGATATCCATGAGCGATTGATTCTGTACAAACGCATGGCGGGTTGCAGTGATGAAACAGAACTGGACGAGATTCACCAGGAGCTGATCGACCGCTTTGGTCTGTTACCTGATCCTGCCCGCGCGTTACTGGACAGTCATCGGCTGCGCATCGAAGCCAGGCAGCTGGGCATTACCCGTATCGATGCCGGACCAGACAACATTCAGTTGCAATTTGTACCAGAACCCCCGATCGAAGCCATAAAAATCATTCAGCTCATTCAGAGCAGCAAGGAATACAGCCTGTCAGGGCCTGACCGCCTGAGCGTCCGGCTGCAAATACCGGATGTTGGCGAACGCGTCAAAAAAATCAAAAAACTGATGACGTTACTGAAAAACTGAGAAACCGGCAGGTAACAGTCGATTTACCCGTAGGTAGTTTCTTTATCGAAATCCTGCCAGATATAAGGTGGACGAACAGTCGGTTGGGTAGGAATAAAGAAGGTTGCGGCATCCAGCACACCGAACACGGTACGGCCAATCGTATGCATGATGCCGGTCACGAGGCCGACTGTCAGCCCGTAAGCAGGCCCGTCGCGCCGGCTGGTAAGAATCACGGTTTTAGGAAGTTCGATAACACCGGTTACAGCGTTGGCAATACCGTTGACCAGCTTCTCACTCGCTGCGACCGGGTAGCTCTGTGGCATATTACGCTGTGCCATAGTGGTTTGTGGCAATACGCAAAACAAAATCAGAAAAACAACCTGTGTAATTGAAGTTTTCATTATTGGCGTCTCCTTGATCTTATTTTGGCAACAGTGAGTCTGGTCAGCGTTCCAATTTATCCAGTTTGTCTGTAACGGAGGCCCATTCATCTGCATCCGGCAGTGCATCTTTTTTCTCGATGATTGGATCCCAGATTTTTGACAATTCTGCATTGAGTGCAATGAACTGACGCTGATCTTCGGGGACATCATCCTCTGCATAAATGGCTTCCACCGGGCATTCTGCCACACACAACGTGCAGTCGATGCACTCATCCGGATCGATCACCAAAAAATTGGGGCCTTCACGGAAGCAATCCACGGGACATACGTCTACGCAATCAGTGTATTTACATTTAATACAACTTTCAGTTACTACATAAGTCATGATGATATTCCTTGAGTGACACTTTCTGAAAGAAACTTACAATTCTATCAGAATCTCGATAAATTCTGCTACACACCGGGAGTGTGTGTTATCCGTGTGACGCCGCTTTGACTTCAAAGAGTGTTGTTTGTGCCAGCCTTCTGGTATCAGACATGCTGCGTTGCATGAGATCCATTCAACGAGGGTCAGAAACGGTAAAACCCGGGCATTGCCTGAAGCCCTGGTGCCCGGGGCCGGAATCGAACCGGCACGGACGTTAATGTCCGAGGGATTTTAAGTCCCTTGTGTCTACCAATTTCACCACCCGGGCAATTACGAAGTTGAAACTGTCAATATGGAGGCGGGGGTCGGAATCGAACCGGCGTAGACGGCTTTGCAGGCCGCTGCATAACCACTCTGCCACCCCGCCGTGAACTGTTTGGATGACGCCACCTGCTCTGCGGCGCCAAAGCATGAAAATTTGACGTGGACTGAAAACGTCGGAGGATACAGCATAAAACTGGAGCGGGAAACGAGTCTCGAACTCGCGACCTCAACCTTGGCAAGGTTGCGCTCTACCAACTGAGCTATTCCCGCAAACGATACCAGACCAAACCGGATTCGCCTCTCGACAGACGGGTGATTATAGAGACCCTTCCGATTTTGTCAAGAATAATGGCTCCGGTAATAATTGTTTCGATTGATATGGGGTTGGACCAGGTTCCCGTATCCTCAAAATGATTCATTCTTTCCGAGATAACGCCATTTGCCTTCCGGCAGATCAGCCAGTCTGATTTGACCAATCCGCACGCGTTTCAGTCCGGTCACATTCAATCCGACCAGTTCGCACATCCGCCGGATCTGCCGCTTTTTTCCTTCCTGTAAAATAAAACGCAACTGATCCTGGTTTAAGCGGCTTACCCTGGCGGGTTTCAATGCCTGGCCATCGAGCTGCAAGCCGTGGTTGAGCAACGCCAATCCCTCCCGTGTCAAATTACCGCTTACCCGCACTAGGTATTCCTTTTCGATTTGCGAATATTCTCCGATCAATTGTTTGGCAATGCGACCATCCTGGGTAAACACCAACAATCCTTGTGAGTCGATATCCAGCCGGCCGGCCGGTGCGATATTTTTGAGGTGCTGTGGTACAAACCTCAAAGACGAACGATCCTGATGAAAGTGGGAATCATTATTGACAAGACTGATAGCGGATTTGTAGCCAGGTTCGGGCTGGCCGGATACATAACCGACCGGTTTGTTCAGTAAAATCGTCACCTGCTGATTCTGTCTGATCTGGGCTGCTCGATCGAGCACGATTTCCTGCCAGGGATAAATCTTCGTCCCCAGTTCACGAACCGGCTGACCATCCACATATACTGAGCCCTGCTCGATGTAAACATCTGCTTCCCTGCGTGAACATATCCCCCGGGCGGACATCAGTTTGGACAGGCGAACTTTTTCCATTGGTGAGAAAAACCTGGAAACAACGGTTTATAACGTCATATATGAACGATTTACCTGCTCTGATCCCGTACAGGCAGCCGCCAGATAAACGTAAACAAAATCATGGCCAGCAAGGCCAGCATACCTTTCAACCACCAGGAAGAAACGATCAAAATCGAGCTCCCGAAAGACAGCGCCATCACCAGATACGCCCAGCGCTTGACGTGGCGCGCTACGCTGCGGTACTCACACCATTCCCGGATGATCGGACCGGCAATACGATGGTTGAGTAAATAGCTATGAAAACGCTCGGAGCTGCGTGCAAAACAACCGGCCGCCAGTAAAATGAAAGGGGTCGTCGGTAATACCGGCAGAAATATGCCCAGTATGCCCATAAACAGGGCTGTCATGCCTATACTCAGGTACAGCCAGCGCATGACAGGTGAATCATGCAGCTGAAGCAGGTGAATGTTTTCCTCTGGCCGGTTCACTGTTCCATCAGGCTTTATTGACATGACAATCCCCCCGGTAAACTGCCTAAATATCGATATTCCTTGCACGCAGGGCATTGCTTTCGATGAATGCCCGGCGAGGCTCGACTACATCCCCCATCAGGGTAGTAAAAATTTCATCGGTCAGGATACTGTCCTCGATCTGCGCACGCAACAGACGGCGATTGCCCGGATCCATGGTAGTTTCCCACAACTGCTCCGGATTCATTTCACCCAGCCCCTTGTAACGCTGAATGGTAATGCCTTTTTTCGTTTCTTCCAGCAGCCATTCCAGCGCTTCCTTGAATTCTCGAACAGATATTTCCTGCTCACCTCGCTTGACTTTTGCTCCTTCTCCAATCAGGCCATGCAATATCTGCGCAGCCTGCCTGATTCTGGCGAAGTCACCACTTTGCAGAAAATCATCGTCCAGATAACTGGTACGCAGATTGCCATGTTGTTTACGAATGATCTTGAGGCGATAGCGCTCAAAATTCTCGTCGTACTCGGCAAGAATTTCGACATCATCCAGCAAAATGGCCAGTCTGGCAGCACTGTCCCTGGCACTGGTTTCAGAGCTCAGGTCGATATCCGGCTGTTTGAGCAGCGCATACATGACCGTACGATCGATCAGGCGGCTCATCCGTTCAATCACCGTTTCCGCCAGAAGATATTCATCTGCAATTCTGGCCAGCGCTTCACCGGTGATCGGCGGATTATTCGCCCCGGTATGCAGTTCTGCACCCACCAAAGCCAGGCCGAGTATGTAATGCTTGAGTTCGTAATCATCTTTCAGATAACGCTCCTGTTTGCCATGCTTGATTTTGTACAGAGGAGGCTGTGCGATATAAATATGCCCGCGTTCGATCAGCTCAGGCATCTGCCGATAGAAAAAGGTCAGCAGCAAGGTGCGAATATGTGACCCGTCCACGTCGGCGTCAGTCATGATGATGATACGGTGATAGCGCAGTTTGTCTGGATTGTATTCATCCTTGCCGATACCGGTTCCCAGTGCCGTTATCAGCGACACGATCTCCTGAGAAGAAATCAGTTTGTCGAAACGGGATTTTTCAACGTTAAGTATTTTTCCCTTGAGTGGCATGATGGCCTGGAATTTTCGATCACGTCCCTGCTTGGCGGAACCACCGGCAGAATCACCCTCCACCAGATAGAGCTCACATAATTTAGGGTCTTTTTCCTGACAGTCTGCCAGCTTTCCAGGCAAACCCATGCTGTCCAGTACACCTTTTCTGCGAGTCAGCTCACGAGCTTTTCTGGCGGCTTCCCGTGCTCTGGCGGCTTCGATGATCTTGTTGCAGATCGTTTTGGCTTCGTTTGGATTTTCCAGCAGGAAATCTGAAAGCTTCTGCACGACGATTTCCTCGACTGCCGGGCGTACTTCCGATGACACCAGTTTTTCCTTGGTCTGGGAAGAAAACTTGGGTTCGAACAGCTTGACTGACAGAACGCAGGTTATTCCTTCACGCATATCATCGCCAGTCGTATCAACCTTGGCCTTTTTGGCCAGTTCATTTTTTTCGATGTAATTATTGAGTGTCCGTGTCATGGCCGCACGCAGCCCGGTCAGATGAGTACCGCCATCCTTTTGTGGAATGTTGTTGGTGAAGCACAGCACCTGTTCGGCATAACTGTCATTCCACTGCATTGCAATTTCGACGGTAATATTGTCTTTCAGACCTTTGGCATAGAAAATGCTGGGATGCAGCACGGTTTTGCTGCGGTTGATGTATTCGACGAAATTGCGGATACCTCCGGTGAAGGCAAAAACTTCTTCCCGGTCATCGCGCTGGTCGGCCAGCCTGATCTTGATGCCATGGTTGAGAAAGGAGAGCTCACGCAACCGCTTGGCAAAAATATCGTAATGATAGGTAATATCGCCAAAGACTAACTGGCTGGCGAGAAAATGGACTTCGGTCCCGTGTTTTTCAGTCTGGCCGGTCACTTTCAGGGGAGCAACGGCAACACCTTCCCGGAACTCCATCTGGTAAACATTGCCGTTGCGGCGAATGGTCAGGCGCAGCCATTCGGACAGAGCATTTACCACAGAAACTCCCACACCGTGCAACCCGCCGGATACCTTGTAGGAATTGTCATCAAACTTTCCGCCTGCGTGCAACTCTGTCATGACGATTTCAGCTGCTGAACGTTTCAGTTCATCATCCTGTTTGATGTCAGTAGGAATACCACGACCGTTGTCATGGATGCTGACAGAATTGTCAGCGTGAATGATGACAGAGATATCATCGCAATAGCCGGCCAGGGCTTCATCAATGGCATTGTCGACTACCTCGAATACCATGTGATGCAGACCGGTACCATCGCTGGTATCACCGATGTACATTCCGGGGCGTTTGCGTACGGCATCCAGCCCTTTCAGAATTTTGATGCTGTCCGAGTTGTAGTCGCGATGGCTGTTATCAGTTTTTTTGGCAGATTCGGGTTGATTTGTGTTCATGCTTGCAGTTTTCTCTCTCGTAATTCCGGTAAGGCAGCTAAATGTGAATTATTCACGCATCGGCATCAAAACATGCTTGAACTGCTCGTCATCCGGCAATGTGATCAGAATGGCGCTTTGCATGCTCTCAAACGAACACCTGATCTGTTCGCTGTCCAGGTTGTTTAGCACTTCCATCAGGTAAACGATGTTGAAACTGGTGTCGATCGTCTCATTCGAATAAACGATGTCTATTTCTTCCTGTGCTTCCTCCTGCTCCTTGTTTTTGGCTGAAATGTTCAGTTTTCCGTTGGTAATGTTCAGATGGACATTGCGAAACAGATCGTTGCTGCTGGAAATGATCGCGGTACGCTGGAGTGCATGGAGGAAATCAAGCCGGTTGACGTCAAACTGAAATACGCTGGTTTGCGGAATTGCGCGTCTGAAATCGAGAAATTTTCCTGAAATCACCTTTGAGACCAGCACAGCATCCGAAAAACGAAAGCATACCTTCTTCGGGTAGATCTCGACGATGACCGGTTTATCGCTGTCTTCCAGTTGTCTGATCAGTTCCAGTACCGTCTTACGCGGAACGATGGTTTCGGATTTTTCGAAATTTCCGTCCAGATCGATCGAGGTTATCCCCAGCCTGTGAGTGTCGGTAGCCACCAGCGTCAATTTATTGTCCTCGATCAGTAACAGCAGTCCGTTCAGGTAATAACGCAAATCCTGCTGCGCCATGGCATGTGCCACCCGTTGCAGATGTTTTTTGAGAACTCGCTGCGCCAATGTGTATGTCGCACTGCAAGGCTCACTGTCGCGGATCATCCTTGGAAAGTCTTCTGCCGGAAGCAGTTGCAGACTGAAGCGGCTTTTTCCGGAAACGATCTGTAAGCGGTTTTCTGACCGGGTCAGTTCGATAGCTGCGCCCGATGGCAGTGCGCGCAATATGTCCTGCAGTTTTCTGACAGAAACGGTTGTCTGCAAGGCACCCTGGTTTTCCAGTTCAGGAATATTGGAAGTTGCTTCGGCTTCTATCTCCAGATCGGTAGTGACCAGTGTCAATTGTCCGTTCCTGATTTCGATCAGGGTATTCGAGAGTATCGGCAGGGTATGCCTGCGTTCCACAATGCCGCTGACTGTCTGCAGCGGTTTGAACAGCAGATCCCGGTCGGTTATTGTTAATTTCATTTAATTAAAAGATTAAATAATAGTTAATCAGCGATATAAATCGGAACAAGTAAAAAAATATCTTATGTATTATATAGTTACATTAATGATTAGTCTTGTATGGTTTCGGTATGGCCTGTGGATGAATTGTGGATGAAATTTTTCAGTCGGAATTTTATTCAGGTTATCCACAAATCATTCAGTTTTTTTACAGTAGGGTGTCATCCACGCAGGATGTGCATCAATGCGTTGAAATCCCGGTTTATTCCGGGGTCGGAAGTACGTAATTCGATAATTTTCCGGTGGGCGTGCAGTACGGTGGTGTGATCTCTTCCACCAAAGGCTTCACCGATATCCGGCAGACTCAGTTGTGTCAGTTCCTTGGCAATTGCCATTGCTACTTGCCGGGGACGGACGATGGTCCGGACACGTTTCTTCGAATACATGTCGGCCACTTTGATTTTGTAGTAATCCGCTACGGTTTTTTGAATGTTTTCAATCGAAATTTGCCGGTTCTGGATTGCCAGCAGATCTTTTAACGCCTCTTTGGCCAGATCGAGAGAAATCGAATGACCGGTAAAGCGCGAAAATGCCAGAACCCGCTTCAGCGCACCTTCCAGTTCGCGTACGTTGGAACGGATATACTTGGCGATAAAAAAGGCAGTATTTTCGTCCAGCTCAATTTTTTCAGCGAGTGCTTTTTTCAGCAGAATGGCCACGCGCATTTCCAGTTCAGGAGGTTCGATTGCTACGGTCAACCCCCAGCCGAATCTCGATACCAGCCGTTCTTCCAGTCCGGAGATCTCCTTTGGGTAACAATCCGAAGTAATGATCACCTGCTTGTGGGCTTCGATCAGTGCGTTGAAAGCGTAAAAGAATTCTTCCTGTGTCCGGTTTTTACCGCTGAAAAACTGGACATCATCCACCAGCAGCAGATCGAGCGAGTGATAGTAAAGTTTGAATTTGTCGAACGATTTATGCTGATAGGCACTGACCACGTCTGATACGTATTTTTCGGCATGGACGTAACGGATTTTGGCACCTGCATCCAGCTCCAGCACATAATTGCCAATCGCCTGCATCAGATGAGTTTTACCCAGCCCGACGCCACCGTAAATGAACAGAGGGTTGTAGGCGATACCTGGCCGTTCTGCCACCTGAATGGCACCTGCACGCGCCAGTTGATTGGCTTTACCGGTAACGAACGCATCAAAGGTAAAACTGGCGTTGAGCTGACTGGGGTTGGTTTTTCTGCTTGTGACACCTTGTGTTTTTTCCGCTGCCGGTTTTTTGTCCTCTCTGTTTTTCTGCGCTGAGGTCCTGACTGTCTGAGCTTCGCTTTCGGCTGGTTCCCGCAATTCCAGCCTGAAGCTGATTCTTTCGTTGAAATGATCCTGCGCCATTTCGTCGATACGGGTAACGAAATTATCCTTGATCCACTGCAGCACGAAACGGTTGGGTGCAATCAGGATCAGCGTGTTTTTCTCATCCGGACAGACTTCCAGCTTGAGCGGCTTGATCCAGGTATTGAATTGCTGTCCGTTCAATTCCTGCCTGAAATGCTTGAGACAGAAATGCCAGAAAGTTTCTATTTTCTGCATGACGTATAGATGAAATGAGCCTGAATGCCGAAAAATATTTCGGAAAACACGGAAAAATCTGGAGGAAAAACAAACAGTTAATTGTGACTGAAAAGCAAACGGTTTTATCTTTGAGTGGGTGCAGGCTCCGCTTACCTGCCGAATGAGTAGTATAATGAAGTTTTCTGCAGAAGGTTGTCTTATTGCATACTATCTGTTTTGCCATATTAGAATCGTTTTAAATACAATTATTAATCTCATTATCAGTTGATGGTTTTCGGATTCACCCTCTGTTTCTGCTTTATGAATTCGGGCAAGGTATGTTAAAAAGTAGCTTCACGAAAAATCTTTAAAAATTTCTCCGGATCCGGAGAAAAATCCATCCGATTGATGACCCCTTTACACCAGAAATCCAGGAAAGCTTTCTTATCGTTTGATCAAGGCGTTAGCGAGTTTCGACTCAACTATTTGGCTATTGCACAGTATCTGGTCTTTTTCTGTTTTGCACTCACTGTTCTGTCTGCTGCTGCGGAAAACCGGCCTGTAGCGGTCAGTGCAGATGCAATACGTGAGCAGCTGGCAAAAAACGCCTGGGAGGGAGTGAATGAAGCGGAACTGATAAAGCTGCGGCATTTTTACGCACAACGCGACTATCAGCCGGTCTGGGCTCTGAAAGAAGATTCTGGTGTGTTACTGGATACAGCACTGACCTTTATCGGACGAGCCGATGAAGAGGGCTTGGCAAGCAGTGATTACCATATCGAAACGTTACGCCGGTGGCGTGCGGAATCTCCCGATCAGGTTTCTCTTCCGCTCGAACTGGGTACGACCCGGTCCCTGCTGGCGCTGGTACATGACTTGTCCAATGGCCGGCTGACGGCTACCTTGGCTGATCCCGACTGGTACGTTCCACAGCGACGGCTCGACCCGGTGAATTTCCTGCAGCAAAGTATTGCTTCCGTGGATTCAGCAGAACAACTGGAACAGGTGCTGGCGAGCTTGCCACCCAATATGCCGCAATATCACACGCTCAAACGGTTGCTGGTCAGGTTGCGTATTCTGGTTGCTGCCGGTACGGTATGGACGCGAATACCGGATGATATTCCCTCGATTCATCCCCGAACCAGACACGCGGCCATCCCGTTGATCCGTCAGCGTATCAGGGAAGCGTACTCTGTTTTTGAAAAGCCGGAATATGACATCGCCAGTGACGACAGCGAGCTGTACGATGACCAGCTGGAAACAGCGATCAAAGCCTTTCAGTATCAGTATGGACTGAATACCGATGGTGTCGTCGGTAAAAATACCCGACGAGCCATGAACATGACAGCGGTCGAACATATTCAGCAGCTGCGCATTACACTTGAACGGCTGCGCTGGCTACCCAGGGAATTCAGTAATCGTTACATCCTGGTCAACATCGCCGGGTTCAATCTGGCGGCAATCCGGAATAATGTGCGCGTGCTGAACATGCGTATCGTGGTCGGGCGTGATTATCGCTCAACACCAAGTTTCAACAGCCGGATTTCGCACCTGGTTCTCAACCCGTACTGGAACGTACCCGCAAGTATCGCCAGTAAGGATTTGTTGCCAAAACAGAAACACAATCCGGATTATTTCGCTTCCGAAGGGATTCGAGTGTTTTCCGATTATCATTACGAACTTGAGCTGGATCCCGATGCCATTGACTGGCACGCGTTCAGCCGGTCGTTTCCCTATGTTCTGCGGCAGGATCCCGGTAAAAGGAATGCGCTTGGCACGATCAAGTTCATGTTTCCCAATCCTTTCAGCATCTATCTCCACGATACCCCTTCGAAATCGCTGTTCCAGAGGGATATCCGTACCTTCAGTTCAGGCTGTATCCGTCTGGAAAAACCGATGCAACTGGCGGAATTCGTACTGGGGCCATCTTTTGAAAAAGCCAATATTCTGGAGAAAATCGATAGCGGTAAGACACAAACCGTGCATTTACCTGAACCGATTCCTGTTTATTTGTTGTATCTGACCGCCTGGAATGACGGGCAGGGCGAAGTCCACTTTTCAGCTGATGTCTACGGGCGCGACAAACGGGCACTGGCTTATGCCCGCTGGTTGCAGCCGGAGCCGCACCTGTCACAATCTTTTTAAATCTGGCACGACCATGGAGGATAACAATGTCCAAACTTATCATTACTGATAATCTGGAAATGCTCACTGAACAGGGTGCCACCCGCCGCCGGCTGCTGCAGGCCGGTCTGGGTGCCTGCGCACTGCTTGCCATGCCGGCAGCCAATGCGGCTTATTCCCGTGTTTATGAAAAACGAGTGTCTTTGCTGAATCTGCATACAGGCGAGCGAGTCAGAACCGCCTATTGGGAGCGGGGAAAATACATCCCCGAAGCGCTGCGAATGATTGAAAAAGTGTTACGTGATCATCGATCCGGCGATATTCACCGGATCGATCCGAGATTACTCGATCTGATGCAGCACTTGCATCACAAGACTGGAAATTCAAAGGAATTTCAAGTAGTTTCGGGATATCGCTCACCGGCCACCAATGCTGCTCTCTCGGTACAAAGTCATGGGGTAGCCAAGAACAGTCTGCACATGCAGGGCAAGGCAATCGACATCCGCCTGCCCGGTGTCCCGCTCCATGTTTTGCGCCGGGCAGCAATGTCGATGCATGCCGGCGGAGTTGGCTATTATCCGAAGTCGAATTTCATTCATATCGATACCGGCAATGTTCGCTACTGGTAACCATGGTTCTCCCGACCCTGAAACTGGCCGGGGGGTTGTATAAACTGGTTTACAACACGTTGATCGGTATTTTCAGATACACCCTACCGTTATCTTCGGCGGGCGGCATTTGTCCCGCCCGCACGTTGACCTGAACAGATGGCAGGATCAGCACCGGCATTTCCAGAGTAGCATCACGCGCGGTGCGCATCGCAACGAATCCGTCCTCGTTGATACCATCGTGCACATGAATGTTGTGTGCTCGTTGTTCAGCAACTGTACTCTCCCACTGTATCGGGCGATCGCCGGGCGGATAGTCGTGACACATGAACAGCCTCGTTTCCGGCGGATACTGATCCAGCAGTTTACGAATGGAACGATAAAGCTGCCGGGCATCCCCGCCAGGGAAATCAGCACGGGCCGTTCCCACATCCGGCATGAACATCGTATCGCCGATAAAAATCGCATCCCCGAACTGGTAGGCCATATCAGCCGGTGTATGTCCAGGCACAAAAATGGCCCTGCCTTTCAGCTCACCTACTTCAAAGGTATCCCCATCGTCGAACAGATGATCGAACTGTGAGCCATCCGGCTGGAAATCCGGCCCCATGTTGAACAGTTTCTTGAATACCTGCTGCACGCCTGAAATCCGGCTGCCAATAGCGACTTTTCCACCCAGCTCCTGCTGAAGATAATGAGCAGAGGAAAGATGGTCGGCATGGGCATGAGTTTCGAGAATCCAGTCTACTGTCAGTTCTTTCGAATGTACAAATTTGATCAGCACATCGGCAGAATGATGCTTGGTTCTTCCGGACTTGGGGTCGTAGTCGAGCACCGGATCGATAATGGCGCAGTGCCCACCTGGCTTGTCGAATACAACATAGCTGACCGTCCACGTAACTGGATCAAAGAATGCTTGGATATTGGGTTGCATCATCGGCTCCTTGAATTATTTATATTCGTACATTATACTATATAAAAAATTATATTGTTTATAAATATAATGTATTAGTATAATTTTATCTGTCAAGGAGAACATTTATGATCGACTGGCAATCATTTACCCCTGCCAGCGCATTCACCGGTGGCATGATCATTGGCCTGGCAACGGCTCTGCTGCTGCTCATCACAGGGCGAATCGCGGGAATATCCGGGATCATCGGCGGACTGGTCGAATTACGTAGAGGAGATTTCGCATGGCGAGCTGCCTTCGTCAGCGGATTATTGCTCGCCCCGTGGCTATGGCAGTGGCTGGGAGAATTACCGCCGGTTCACATTGAAACCAGCCATACTGTACTTGCGTTAGCCGGGCTGGCGGTCGGGATAGGAACCCGTTATGGTTCCGGCTGTACCAGCGGCCACGGTGTCTGCGGTCTGTCGCGGCTTTCACCGCGCTCGATGGTAGCGACAGTTTTGTTCATGATCATGGGGATGATGGTGGTTTACGTCGTTCGCCACTCCCTGAGTTGAAAACACATTCACTGAGAAAGGGAAAACATGCTCATACCGTTCACCGCATTACTTTCCGGCCTGGTGTTTGGTCTGGGCCTGATACTGTCCGGCATGACCGATCCTGCAAAAGTGCTGTCTTTTCTGGATGTCGCCGGGCTATGGGACCCCTCGCTGATGTTTGTCATGCTGGGTGCGATAAGTATCGGGTTTTTTGCCTTCAGAGCAGCAAAACGGCGCGGCCGAACGCTGCTGTCCACACCGGTTCATCTGCCCGGAACCCGCACCGTCGATCTTCGCCTGATCCTGGGCAGTCTGTTGTTCGGTATGGGATGGGGGCTGGTTGGCATCTGTCCTGGTCCAGGGTTGGTTCTGGCAGCATCGGGTCATACTGGAGGTATCGTATTCATGGTCGCCATGCTGCTGGGCATGTTCATTTTCGATCGGCTGGAAAAACACCGTCAGTCAGATTCGAATGTAAACTATCGACAACCGGGAAATATTGAAAGAAAATGACGGACCAATATACGCAGCCGGATTTCTCGGTCATGGTGGAAAAAAAGGCTTCCGCAGCCAAAGCCTGCTCCATGCTGAAGATACTGGCCAATGAAGACCGGCTGCTGATCCTGTGTCAACTGATACAAGGAAAAAAAAATGTCGGCGAACTGGAACAGACACTTGGCATTCGGCAGCCCACCCTGTCACAGCAGCTCACTGTATTGCGTGATGAAAAACTCGTTTCTACCGAACGCCAGGGAAAATATATTTATTACAGCCTCGCCAGTCCGGAAGCGGTACAAATCATGAATACGCTGTTCAGTGTGTACTGTCAGAATGAGCATCATCATTCTCCGGATGACGTCACTCACAACGGCAGACAGTAAACGGTTCGGCTCCGTCCGGGGTTCGAATCCTGAATATGCTGCCTGCTATCATGCAGCCAGTATGTTGTTACTGGCAGCCTCAGAAATTTCATCTCTAAACAAGGAGAAAGTACCATGAGCGTAGCTTCTGAAACAAACTGGAAAAAGCTGGATGAAAAAATAGCGATCTCAGGCCAGATCAGTGTGGACGATGTAGCAGCAATCGCTGCAGCCGGTTACAAATCCATCATTTGTAATCGCCCCGATGGAGAAGGAGGAGAACATCAGCCCGGCAGCACGGAGCTGGAAGAGGCAGCAAAAGCCGCGGGATTGCAATTTGCTTACTTACCGGTTGAAATCGGCCAGGTTTCAGATGAAAAATGCTCTGCCTTTCACCAGTTGATGGCAACCCTGCCCGGGCCGGTGCTGGCTTTCTGCAATTCGGGCAATCGCGCTCGCGCGTTGTACAGTCGTGACGTGGGTACAACCACCACGCCTGCTGAAACCATTTCTGCAGCTTGTGACTGGGAACATGAGGCAGCAGCTGTCACCGAAGCAGAGAGTGAGGCAGCCGGTGCCGCCGCAGTGTCGGCTGCGTCTTCCCGCGATGAAGCGGCAGGCAAATCGATCCCTGTTACACCAGCCTGCAACTGGGATAATGCTTTCGACATCGTGGTGGTGGGAGGCGGCTCAGCCGGCCTGGGGGTCACTGCCAGCCTGCTGCGCCGGCGTTCATCCCTGCGTATCGCCATCATCGAACCGAATGACAAACATTACTATCAACCTGCCTGGACACTGGTCGGTGGCGGTGCTTATGCGGTGGATCAAACCGTTCGCAATACGGCCGATGTCATTCCGCACGGCGCTGAGTGGATCAAGGCGGAAGTATCCGGATTTTCCCCGAATGACAATCTGGTTCATCTGGCCGATGGCCGCACCATCGGCTATCAGCAGCTGATCGTATGTCCCGGTATTCGTCTCGCCTGGGAAAAAATAGAAGGTATTCAGGAAACGCTCGGCAAGAACGGTGTCACCTCCAACTACCTATTCGATCTGGCACCGTACACCTGGTCACTGACACAACAGCTCAAAGGTGGCAAGGCGCTGTTTACACAACCCCCCATGCCGATCAAATGTGCCGGGGCACCGCAGAAAGCAATGTACTTGTCTTGTGATTACTGGCAGCGCCAGGGTGTTCTGGACAAAATCGAGGTCGAATTCGATTCGGCCGGGGCGGTACTGTTTGGCGTGGCCGATTTCGTTCCGCCGCTGATGGAATATGTCCGTAAATACCATGCCGATTTGGTATTCAATTCCAATCTGGTCAAGGTCAACGGCCCGGAAAAAATTGCTACCTTCGAAATCAAGAATGAAGCGGGGGAAGTTACGCGCGTGGATAAACCCTTCGATATGCTGCATGTCACACCACCCCAGGCAGCACCGGATTTCCTGCGTGATAGTCCGTTGGCAGATGCCAGTGGTTACTGTGAAGTTAACCCAAAAACGTTGCAACATACCCGTTTCGCTAATATTTTCTCTTTGGGTGATGCTTGTTCTTCTCCTAATACGAAAACGGCAGCGGCCGTCAGAAAACAGATTGTCATTGTCGCTGAGAACCTGCTGGCAGCGAAAGATGGTCGGGAATTCCATGCTGTTTACGATGGATACGGTGCCTGCCCGCTTACGGTTGAAAATGGCAAAGTGGTGCTGGCCGAATTTGGTTTCGGTGGAAAACTGCTGCCGACATTTCCGCTCAACCCGGCTGTTGCCAGAAAGCTCTACTGGTGGTTCAAAGTCAAACTTTTCCCGTGGCTGTACTGGGAAGGTATGCTGAAAGGGCGTGAGTGGCTGACGCGCTCCACTGAAACCAAGTAATTTTTCATGGAAATCCAGTGGCTGGCGATATTGCCCGGTGTTTTTACCGGGCTCGTGCTGGGGCTGACCGGTTCAGGCGGCGCCATCATTGCCGTCCCGCTACTGGTTTTCAGCCTGCATACGACCATTGCGGAAGCTGCACCGGTTGCCCTGCTGTCGATCGCTGTATCGGCAGCTGTTGCCACCTGTAACGCCTTCATGCAGGGAATCGTCCGTTACCGGGCAGCCGCTCTTATCGCGAGTACCGGTATGCTGGTCGCACCAGCCGGGATCTGGATTGCCCGGCAACTGCCAGATTCACTGCTGACAGTAGTGTTTTCCGCTGTGCTGGCTTTTGCAGCCGGCTATATGTACCGCCATGGCAGGCGATCCGCGCAGCCGGCACCGCCGGAAGAAGCTGTTTACCCGCCCTGTCAGCTCAGTCTGGAAAGTGGCCGTCTGATATGGACCATACCCTGTGCCAAAGGGTTGCTGTTTTCCGGAGTGGCAACCGGTTTTCTGTCCGGCCTGCTCGGGGTGGGAGGCGGGTTCATTACCATTCCTGCACTCAGGAAGGTATCGAATCTGCCCATGCAATCTCTGACGGCAACTGCACTTGCCATCACTACACTGATTTCTATCACCGGGGTCGTTTCGGCCACATCCATGGGCTTCATGAACTGGCCGCTTGCCCTGCCTTTTACTGTGGGAACGGTCATCGGCACGCTGACGGGCAGACGATATGCCCATCGTTTCGATGAAGCGAAGCTGCAATACGGTTTTGCCATTCTGGCCTGGTGCATCTCGCTTGGTATGATCGTCAAGGTGGTTTACTCCATCGATTTTTCCGCCCTTTCTTGACAATCCTGCTGCCCGGCAGGGAGAATCCAGCCAACCCTGCTCGACAAAAGCAATTCGCTGATTCGTTTAATAACCTTTTCTGCTCGCTTATGACCGAAAAGAGTGCACAGTCTGCAGACGAGAAATTCCGTATCGACAAATGGCTGTTTGCCGCCCGCTTTTACAAAACGCGTTCACAGGCTGCCGATGCGGTCGAACGCGGGCAGGTACAGGTCAATGGGATGCGAGCCAAGCCTTCCAGGATTCTGAATACGGGTGACCTGCTTGCTATTCGTATCGGGCCTTATCACTACTTGGTAAAAGTGCTGGCGTTGTCCAACCAGCGCAGATCCGCCACTGAAGCTCGCCTGCTTTATCAGGAAACGGAAGAAAGCCGGCAGGCGCGTGAGGCCGTGGCAGAAAACCTTAAATCGCAGCCGACCCCGCCGCATTACGCCGGTAAAGGCAGACCCACCAAACGTGCCCGGCGTGATCTGGAGCGTTTCATGAGCGAGAAATGATCTCGCACGCCCAGACACTGCTCAGGGAAATTTTCGGTTACAGCGAATTTCGCGGCCAGCAGGCCGAAATCATTACTCATGTGGTGAATGGAGATAGCTGCCTGGTACTGATGCCGACCGGCGGTGGCAAATCATTGTGCTACCAGATTCCTGCATTATTGAGAAAGGGTACGGCTATTGTCATTTCGCCACTGATTGCGCTGATGGAGAATCAGGTGGCCGTACTGTGCCGGCAGGGGGTGCGGGCAGTGTATCTCAATTCAGCGCTGACACCTGAAGCGGCGGCGGCTGTCGAACGGAGGATGCTGGCGGGAGAGTATGATCTGGTCTACGTTGCACCGGAAAGACTGTTGACCGTTCGGTTCCGTGCGCTGCTGCAGCGCATCCCCATCGCCCTGTTTGCCATTGATGAAGCGCATTGTGTTTCTCAGTGGGGGCATGATTTCCGGCCGGAATACGGCAAATTGTCGATTCTGCCGGAGAAATTTCCGCAAATACCGCGCATTGCCCTGACCGCCAGTGCCGATGCCAGAACTCGTGCGGATATCCTGCGTTGTCTCGATTTACACCAGGCCCGCTCCTTTATCAGTAGTTTCGATCGCCCCAACCTTTGCTACCGTATTACGGCCCGATCCAATAGCCGGATACAGTTGTTGAACTTCATCCGCAGCCAACATGCTGGAGAGGCTGGTATCGTTTATTGTCAATCCCGCAGAAAAGTCGAGGAAACAGCTGCCTGGCTCAATAGCAATCACATACCGGCACTTGCCTACCATGCCGGTATGGAAACCTCCATTCGCACCCGGCACCAGAAAAAATTTTTGCAGGGACATGGTATCGTGATGGTTGCCACTTCCGCATTCGGGCTGGGTATCGACAAATCGGACATACGTTTTGTCGCACATCTGGATTTACCTAAAAGTATCGAAAGCTATTATCAGGAAACCGGCCGTGCCGGGCGTGATGGTCTGCCGGCCAGTGCCTGGATGGTTTACGGGCCCGGCGACATCATCCGGCTGCGGTCCCAGACCGAATCCGGCACAGAACGGTTGCCTGTCCCGATCAGACAAGCAGCGGCCGCCCGACTGGATGCGCTGCTGGCGCTGTGTGAAACGACGGTTTGCCGCAGAAAGCCGCTACTCGACTATTTCGGTGAACCAACCGGTAGTCTGCCGTGCGGCAATTGTGATGCCTGCCTGGAAACGATACCCGTTCAGGATGTCACGATCGCTGCCCAGAAAGCGTTGTCCTGCGTCTATCGGACGGGCCAGTGCTTTGGCATGGAATATCTGATCGATATCCTGTCCGGAAAACGAACAGATCGTGTCAGGCAATGGGGGCACGATTGCATCAGCACTTTTGGCATCGGCCATGAATTGAGTACCGAAGGGTGGCGTATCGTTTTCAGGCATCTGCTGGCGCTGGACTATCTTGTCGCCGGTGAGGATCGTGCTGGCGGAGAACGCATCGCCCTGCAGTTGACATCGGCAGCCAGGAGCGTGTTGCGTGGAGAGACCCGTATAAAACTTCGGCTTTCACATTATCACCATTCAGCGCCATACCAGCAGATTTCCACGGGTTTATCCGTACCATCGTCACGCTGCTAGGCCTTTAGCTGCGAACCACAAACAAAGTGTGGCGGGTAACGATTCAGTGTCCTTTGTTATACCTGACTGATTTGTTCCACGAGTTATGCAGCAAGTTGAAAGAATTTTTACGGATATTGCCAGGGTGTTGCAATAACGCAACATAATTTGGCTGTAAGAGCGTAAAAAGCTTGTTTAATGTTGCACAACAGATTCTGCTTGGGCACAATCCATTCAACCCTTCTGACCGAAAGGCAGGAAGCACGCAACACTTTCAGTCAGGTTGGAACAGAAGTAGTGAAAAATGTGGGAAGCACGGTATTACGATCTATCTTTATTGACCCAGGTTGTTTTTCTTTAAGGAGAGTTTCAAATGAATAAAAGACTGATGGCACTGGCAGTGGCCGGCGCATTGGCAGCTCCGCTGGCAGCTTCAGCGGAAGGTACGCATGTCACCATTTTCGGTCGCTTGCAGGCTGAATACGCAACTGTCGATATCGACGGGTTCAATGCACAAACCGCTGTAGCGGATGATGCGCTGCAATCCCGCTGGGGTCTGCAGATTGCTGAAGATCTGGGTGCAGGGTTACGTGCCATTGGCCGTATCGAGTACTCACTCAATCCCGGTGGAGATGATAGACGCCTTGCCCGTGAACAATGGGTTGGTCTGGGTGGTGATCAATGGGGTGAACTGAAATTTGGTCGCGTTCAGTCCGTACTCAAAGATTTTGCGGGTGGTCATTCTATTGATCCATTTGCCTACACCAGTTTGCATGCGAATGGTAGTGGTGGCTTGATGACCTCATCCAGTAATGGCTATGGTTCAGGCGACGCTGGTTTTGTCAACAGCGCTATCCGTTTTGATTCGCCAGTAGTGGAAGGTTTCTCGGTAGCCGGTTTGCTGATGCCGGGTGATGCCGATAAAAATGATCCTGCGCTTGGTGCAGCGCGTGATTTAGCGTTAGCTGGAATTACTTCTCCTACTATTGTTGAAGCGTTGGGAGCAGCAGGTTCACAAACCTATGCAGGTGGTGAAAATGGTGAATGGGATTTCCAGGTTGCTGCCAAGTACAGCGGTCAGTTTGATACAGTTGGCGTAGATGTGTTTGGTGCTTACTCCCGGGATAACGCCAGCAAATTCCAAAAATCGTGGGGTGTGAAAGATGAGCAAATCTGGCGGGGTGGTGCAGTTTTCAGCGTAGGAGATTTTCGCCTGCGTGGCCAGTATGAATATGTGATCGATGCCAATCCATTTGGTGGAGCAGCAAGTTGTACTAGTGCTGCAGCATTCGGTAACGCTGTTGGACCTTATAGTCTGGATGGTGGTCGTGGTCAGTGTAACTCCGCTATGAACCCGAACGGTAATGGTAGTCTGTGGATAGCAGGTGCTGACTATACTATTGGCAATACCACACTGGTTGCACAAGGTGGTATGGCGGTAGCGAAAAAGACAGGTGATGCTTCTGAACCATTCGGAACCTATGCAAAACGTAACGTTGAAAATATTACCATTGGTGTGATCCACAACCTGAGCCGCCGCTCCAGTTTGTTTGGTGGTTACCAGCGTGTTTGGGTGAAGGACAGAAATGCTGCGGCTCTTGGCGCAGGCGATGCTGACCGTAATGTTTACTCGGTAGGTGTACGTCACGATTTCTAATCGGTAACGATCAGATAATCGAACGGTTGTAAAAAGGGGCAGAGTAATCTGCCCCTTTTTTGTATCTGCTTGAACCTGTTGTTGAGATTGTTCATAGGGGAAGCCGGCCGATAAGCCGGGTTCTGTCGTGGACAGTCATTCCTCTAGGCACACAGTTACCTGTGTGCTCGAGCGATCTACCCGCAGACTCGGCGAGCAGCGTCATCATCTGCCTATTTGATCTTGCTCCGGATGGAGGTTACCGCGTTTCACCGTAACTTAATACGCTCGTCTCTGTGGCCCTGTTCCTCACCTCACGGCGGCCGGCCGTTAACCGGCATCCTGCTCTGTGGAGCCCGGACTTTCCTCTCCCTGTTACCAGGCAGCGACTGTCTGACCGGCTTCGCTGGTGATTCTAACAGAGTTTGCAGACAGGCTGCAGCATCGAGCTCATTGTGAAGGGGCCAACCATTCACTGTCTCACTTGCCTTGCATTCCGTTTGCAAAACACAATGTGCGACTATGTGGTATTTGATCAGAAGTTCTCTAAATTTCCAGCAGAAAAACCTTGACCCGTTTTTTTAAATCAGTTATAAAAAATTTCGCTCTATAAAGTGGAGCGAAAAGAAAAAATTTAGTCAACTACCAGTCTGACTACTCAGACAGTTCATTAGTTTATTAGTTCACGGGTAGCCATTTTGCGGTCAGTTATATCGTTAATCGTTTTTTCTGGTCAGGGGGAGGTGACGTTGTCTGACCTGGAAAAACAATAATTTCAATTTTATATTGAGAAAGGTACTCATCAATGAAAAAGCAGATAGCAGGTCTGGTGTTTTTGGGTCTAGCATGTGCTGCAACAAGTGTATCTGCCGAGGAAGACAGGGAGCTCAAGCAGAAAGTAGAAGCCTTGGAGGCGAAGGTTGCCGAGCTTGAAGGGCGATCAGAAAGTGAAGGGCATGGTGATAGCCACGGATTCGATAAACATAAGTTTCATGGAGGGATAGTTCTGAAGCAGGATGCTTTTTTTGGCTTCCAGACTATCTTAGATGCAGGTTATGAAGTTGCTGACAATATCGATTTCACGTTCTACTCGTGGTTGTGGACCAATCCTAATTTCGGGAAAAGCAGCGTGGTATCAGGTGGTAACAATGTGGGCGGACAGGGGCTCTGGACAGAGTTTGGTATTGGTCTGAATTTCAGATTTCTTGACAATACGTTGAGCATCAATCCCAATATCGGGATGCTGAACGGCTCGCTGTTATCTTCTGAGGTTGTCGGTGAAGATATTCGTGCTGGGGAAGGGGTTGTACCTAATCTGGTCGTTAATTATGATAACGATTATTTTGCAGCGAATCTCTACGTTGCTTACTACATGGCAACACGCGGTCCGCGTGCCAGGGATTTTTTGCATAACTGGATCAATGTCGGGGTAAAACCCGCCTTGTTTGGTCTTGGCAAGACATTACCGATCAATTCTGTCGGAATTCACTGGGAACACCTTTGGGCGGCTAAAAACCGTATAGACAGCAGCCTGGAAGGCGTTGTGTATAACTGGGTAGGTCCTTACATCGAATTTGGTCTGCCGAAAAATCTCGCTTTACGTTTTGCAGGTGGATTCGACGTGAAGAGTGATGTATCCAATAATTTTTATCAGGCCAGTATCAAGCTTAATTTCTGATAAAAACAATCCGCTGCTCCGTAACCCCATTTTCTGAAATGGGGTTACATAAATAATCTCCAGTTTCTACCTTCCTGTCACTGTACTAAATCGACTCGTCGATAATTACTGATTAATCCGTAACACGAACAATTACCTGTCCAACTATGGCCGCAGGCAATATTTTATCCGGCTTTTGTCAGGCAAGATTCAGCGGTGTAGTATTTTCCAGCAATTCGAGCATGCCTTGCAGTGCTATGGCGACGGATTGTCGCCGAATAGCTTCGCGATTGCCGCTGAACCGGCAGATTTTACTGTTTGCCGATGTCGCAGAGGCACTTTCAAGCATCCAGGCGAAACATACAGTGCCGACCGGCTTTTCTGCAGAACCGCCGGCAGGGCCAGCGATGCCGGTCACGGATACGGCTACCTGTGCCTGGCTCAGAGTAAGTGCGCCCAGCGCCATTTCCCGGGCTGTCTGTTCGGAGACGGCACCAGATTGTGTGAGAGTGGATGGTTGTACATGCAGCATTTGTTGTTTGGATGAGTTGCTGTAGGTAATGAAGCCACGGTCATACCAGGCGGAGCTGCCAGGAATGGCGGTGATGATCTGCCCGATCCAGCCACCGGTGCAGGACTCTGCTGAAACCAGCTTCAATCCGTTTTGTTCGAGTAACTTTCCGGCTCGCCGAGCAAGTTCCAGTAGAGTTTCGTCATCCGGAACGGTTGGGTAAGTACTCAAAAGTAGCTTTCAAACAGAACCATCGATTTCCAGCCAGCGAGGCAAAGCAGCGTGTAGAACGCAGCCAGCAAATCATCCAGCATGACACCCAGCCCACCTTTGAGTCTGGCATCCAGATAACCGATGGGTGCGGGTTTGACGATATCAAAAAACCGGAACAGGAAAAAAGCAGCGAGCTGCCAGGTCCAGTGATCCGGTGTGAAAAACAGTACCAGCATGAAAGCGACGATTTCATCCCATACCATGCCGGAATGATCAGGTGAATTGAGGGCTCGACCGGTGACTGCGCATGCCCAGATGCCCATGATGAAAAAAACATCGATGATCAGCAGCAGCGATACCGGCTCGATGATTGAATCGAGAAAACGGTAAAACGGAAAGGCGGCAATAGTGCCAGCGGTACCCGGCATGTAGCGGATCAGGCCGATACCGGCGCCCATGGCAATGAAATGTGCGAGCCGGACATGTACGAAAGTGATATCCGGTTTGATCGGAATTTGACGTTGTGGCGAATAATTATCGGGCAGAGAAGTGATCATAGCCTTTATTCTTAAAGATTAGCGGGTTACTGTCAGTACCGAGAACAGTCAATCCTTTTCCCGGTATGATTTTTCCAATGCGGGAAAGCAGGATACCGGATTCCTGTGCCAGTTGTATGACAGCATCGCGCTTGCTTTCCGGTACGGTGAAACACAGCTCATAATCATCACCGCCTGCCAGTAAACAGTCAATGGCTAATTGACAGATGGTATTTGTGACGGTGTTTTCCGGCTGTAGTTTATTTTTCAATGCCGGGGAGCGAGGGATGTGGTCAAAATCAATCGTGGCTGCAACACCGGAGCGATCCAGAATATGGCCCAGATCAGCCAGCAGACCATCCGAAATATCAATGGCACTATGCGCTACATTTACCAGTGCTTTTCCAAGGGCGACGCGAGGCATGGGGGTATGTAATGCAGCCAGACAAGGTGCGGCTTCCTGCGCTGTCAGTGTCACGTGCTGTTGCAGGGATTGCAGCGCCAGAGCGGCGTCACCCAGATGACCGGATACCCAGATATCATCTCCCGGTTGGGCACCACTGCGCCGGAGGGCTTTTCCCCGTTCGACTTCACCGATGATCTGTACGCTGATATTGAGCGGACCACCTGTCGTATCTCCCCCGATCAGTTCGACCTGGTACTGGTCGGCCAGTGCAAAAAATCCGCTGGAAAAAGCCTTTAGCCAGATATCATCCTGCGCGAGTGTTTCGGTCAAAGTCAGGGAGAGGGTTGCCCAGCATGGTGTGGCACCCATGGCGGCCATATCGGAAAGATTGACAGCCAGCACTTTATGCCCCAGCGTGGCAGGATCGACATCGGGAAAAAAATGTCGCCCTGCAACCAGAGTATCGACCGATATCGCCCAATCCATTCCCGGTTTGCAGGCAATCAGCGCGGCATCGTCACCCGGCCCAAGCAAGGCATTACGCCTGGGACGGGTAAAGTAGCGATCGATTACATCAAACTCTGAGTTCATGGCCGCTTATCGTAAGTACGGCAGGAAGACTGTCGACGGGTTCGGCGCCGGTGGACTGCCTGATAATTTAACCGGAATCTTTATTTCGCGCAGGCGGGTGCTGGAGTTCGATGGCACGTAACCGGGTGGCCAGTTTATCCAGCACGCCATTGACGTATTTGTGTCCATCCGTTCCGCCATAGCTTTTGGCCAGTTCGATGGCTTCGTTGATGATGGCACGACAGGGAATTTCAGGGCGGTAAACCATTTCATAGGTACCAATCAGGAGAATCGAACATTCCACCGGACTGAGCTCAGCCATTTGTCGATCGAGATGCGGCTGGATCTGCGTTTGCAGGTCGGCAGCGTGTTCCAGGACACCCTGCAGCAAATCGGAGAAATAGGGGCCATCTGCCTTGCTGAAAAAGCTGACTTGCTGCAGTTGCATACCAATGTCCCGAGCGTTACCTCCGGTGACTTGCCATTGGTAGATCCCCTGCAAGGCAAGTTCACGTGACAGACGACGACGGTTTTTGTAGCCTTTGTGGCCTTGTACCCGTTTTACGGGGGGAACGGTTTCGGTTGACATCATGTGGGAGCAGATTGATCCATTTCATCGAGGGTCAGCACCAGGTTGGCCATTTCTACCGCGACACGCGCTGTCTCCCCCCCCTTTTCAGCCATGCGGGCAGTCGCCTGATCTTCATCATCGGTCGTGAGAATACCGTTTGCGATTGGAATGTTGTATTCCCGTCCGACGGCCGCCAGTCCCCGTGCCGATTCATTGGCTACCACTTCGAAATGATAGGTTTCGCCACGGATTACCGCACCCAGGGCGATCAGGGCATCAAACCGATCCGATTCAGCCAGCTTCTGCAAGGCAACCGGAATTTCCAGTGCGCCGGGTACGGTTGTCAGAACGATGTCCGCTTCCTGTACACCCAGTCTGGTGAGCTCTGCCGTGCAGGCTCCGAGCAATCCTTCGCTCACGTCGATATTGAAACGGCTCATGACAATACCAATGCACAACCCGTTTCCGTCGAGGTTTGAATCTATTTCCAGGATATTGTCATAATAGGACATAACGTGTACCTCCTTGTTGGGATCGGCTTATCGACTACTGATAGAAAAAACGGTTTTACTTGCGAATACGGTTTCCCGGTTCCAGATACCCGGCAACTTCCAGACTGAAACCGGTCATGCTGGGCATACGGCGGGGAGTGGCCAGCAGGCGCATTTTACTGACTCCGAGGTCCTTGAGAATCTGCGCGCCGATACCATGCTGGCGCAGATCCGGCACGGGTTTGTCCGGTTGCCGCGGCCTGGCTCGCAAAATCCGGTCGGTCAGCACACTGGCATCATTCTTGCGGTGCAGCAGCACGACCACTCCTTTCCCGGCTTGTGCAATGACCGCCATGGCGTCATGAATGCTCCAGGAGTGGCTGTGATCATCGGCTTCCAGCAGATCGATCACCGACAGAGGTTCGTGCACTCGCACCAGTACTTCCTCACCGGTATTCCATGTGCCTTTTACCAGCGCGATATGAGTTACACCGGCAATCTTATCATGGTAGGCAATCAGCCTGAATTCGCCGTGGGCAGTGTGCAGGGGACGCTCGGCAAAACGTGATACCAGACTTTCCGTGAGATTGCGATGATGGATGAGATCAGCAATCGTCCCGATCTTGAGAGTGTGTTTGCCGGCAAATTCGATCAAATCCGGCAATCGTGCCATTTCGCCATTTTCTTTCAAAATCTCGCAGATCACCGCAGCTTCAGTCAAACCTGCCAGACGTCCCAGATCACAGCCTGCCTCGGTATGGCCGGCACGCGCCAGTACACCCCCTTTCTGTGCCTTGAGCGGGAAAATATGACCCGGTTGAACCAAGTCTTCCGGTCTGGCATCGGTTTTGACGGCTGCCTGAACGGTGCGGGCTCGGTCGGCGGCGGAAATACCGGTCGTCACACCCGTTGCCGCCTCGATGGAGACGGTGAAATTGGTGCCAAGTGGTGAATGGTTGTCTGCCACCATCATAGGCAGTTTGAGCTGATGACAGCGTTCTTCCGTCAATGTCAGGCAGATCAGTCCTCTGCCATATCGAGCCATGAAGTTGATCGCTTCGGGTGTGACAAAGTCGGCAGCCAGCACCAGATCACCTTCATTCTCGCGATCTTCCTCATCGATCAGAATAACCATTTTTCCATTTCTGAAATCTGCCAGAATTTCTTCAGTCGAGGAAATCGTCATGGTTGTCTGCCTTGGGCCTGATCGAGTAAACGTGCCACGTATTTCGCTATCATATCGGTTTCCAGATTCACTTTCCTGCCAGGGTTAAACTGCCCGAAAGTCGTATTGGCCAATGTATGGGGGATCAGGTTGATTTCAACCCGTCCGGCCTCTATTTGATTCACAGTGAGGCTGACACCATCGACCGTGATCGAACCTTTGGGGATGACGTATTTGAGCAGTTGCGTAGGCAATTCGATTGCCAGCAGGCAGCGGTCACCCGTCTGCGTGAATTCCACGACCTCGCCGATCCCTTCCACATGGCCGCTGACCAGATGACCATCCAGCCGGTCGGAGAACCGCAGCGCTTTTTCCAGATTGACCGGATTGCCGGGAATATCCAGCCCATGTGTGCAACTCAGGGTTTCACCGGAGACATCGACGGTAAAGCATCCCTCTTCAAATGCAGTGACAGTCAGGCAGGCGCCATTGACAGCAATACTGTCGCCAATGGCGACATCCGCCAGATCCAGTTTACCGGGATCGATATAGATACGTACCGCATCCTTTTCCGGATGGACGTGTCGGATATTGCCAACTGCTTCGATAATTCCTGTGAACATGTTTTTCCGGGTTTTGAATGAATTCTGCCGCAAACAGATGAGACCCCGGTCAATCGGGCAGCTCGATCACTGATATAATTCACAGTTTGTCTGGAATCGTCCAGACCGACTGCCGAGGAACTTTCAATTATGACACGCCTGCTCCGTAATATCGCCATTATCGCCCATGTGGACCATGGCAAGACCACGATGGTGGATAAGCTGCTGCACCAGGCCGGCACCTTCGCCGCTCACCAGACTGTTGCTGAACGAGTGATGGATTCGGATGATATCGAGCGCGAACGCGGAATCACGATTTTTTCCAAGAATTGTGCAATCGACTACGCGGGCGTACATATCAATATCGTGGATACGCCGGGCCATGCCGATTTCGGTGGAGAGGTCGAGCGCGTACTGTCGATGGTGGATGGCGTGCTGTTGCTGGTGGATGCTGTTGAGGGTCCCATGCCGCAAACCCGGTTCGTGACCCGTAAAGCACTGGCTTCCGGTTTGCGTCCGATCGTGGTCGTCAACAAAATCGATCGTCCTGGCGCACGGCCGGACTGGGTTGTGAACCAGACGTTCGATCTGTTCGATAAATTGAATGCTACTGAGGAGCAGCTCGATTTTCCGGTGGTTTATGCTTCTGCACTCAACGGCTATGCCACGCTGGATGCCAATCAGCCTGGCAGCGACATGCGCCCGCTGTTCGACATGATACTCAAACATGTTCCGGCGCCGGTGGGTGATCCCGACCAGCCGCTGCAGCTGCAGATCAGTGCGCTCGATTATTCGAGTTTCGTCGGACGTCTCGGTATTGGAAGGATCAATCGTGGTCGCCTGAAGCCGGGGCAGGAAGTCATGGTGCTGACAGGTGAGCGGGCACCGAAAAAAGCACGTGTCAATCAGGTATCCGGATTTCGCGGGCTGGATCGGATCCAGCTGAGCGAAGCCGCGGCCGGTGACATTGTGCTGATCAGCGGTATCGATGAACTCGGTATTGGAACGACCCTAGCGGATATCGATCATCCGGAGGCATTGCCGATGCCGGTAGTCGATGAACCGACGCTTTCGATGAATTTTCAGGTCAACACCTCGCCTTTTGCAGGTAAGGAAGGTAAATTCGTTACCAGCCGCCAGTTGCGTGAACGTCTTGAAAAGGAGCTGCTGACCAATGTTGCGTTGCGGCTGGAAGAAACCGGTGAAACCGACTCGTTTCTCGTTTCCGGCCGCGGCGAATTGCATTTGACGATTCTGCTCGAAAACATGCGCCGGGAAGGTTATGAACTGGCGGTGTCCCGTCCCAAGGTGGTGATCCGTGAAATTGATGGTGAAAAGTGTGAACCGTTCGAGGTCCTGACCGTCGATATCGATGAAGCCAATCAGGGCGCGGTAATGGAAGCGCTGGGAACACGCCGTGGTGACCTGCTGGATATGGTGACTGACGGGCGCGGTCGGGTCAGGTTGGATTACCGTATTCCCGCACGCGGCCTGATCGGATTCCAGTCGGAATTTATGACGCTGACGCGTGGTACCGGCATCATGAGTCATGTTTTTGATGAATATGCACCAATGCGGCCGGATATGGCCTCACGCAAAAACGGGGTGCTGATTTCAGCAGAAATGGGCGAGGCGGTGGCCTACGCGCTGTGGAAGCTGCAGGAACGCGGACGTATGTTCGTCAGCCCCGGAGAGCCATTGTATGAAGGCATGGTCATTGGTATCCACAGCCGTGAGAATGATCTGGTTGTTAACCCGATCAAGGGCAAGCAACTGACCAATATCCGGGCATCCGGCCATGACGAGGCAGTGGTGCTGACACCGCCGATTCAGTTGACGCTGGAATCAGCCATCGAATTCATCGCAGATGACGAGCTGGTTGAAATTACGCCGAAAAGCATTCGCATCCGTAAACGTTTCCTGCTGGAACACGAACGTAAACGGGCATCCCGCAGCGCAGCCTGACATTCTTGGCTAATGGCCATGGAAAAACCGGTTCTGTGGTATATAGCCGACCCCATGTGTTCATGGTGCTGGGGGTTTGCACCGGTAATCGAGAACATCCGGCAGGAATATTCAGCATTTTTAACGGTGAAGATAATGCCGGGTGGATTGCGGCCGGGAACGAACACGCCGTTTTTACCGGAAAAAAGAGCACAAATCCTGCATCACTGGCATTCGGTACATACCACTACTGGCCAGCCTTTTACATTTGAAAATGCTTTGCCGGAAGGTTTCATTTACGACACCGAACCTGCCTGCCGGGGTGTCGTCAGTGTTTCACTGATCGAACCGGAAAAGGTATTTCCTTTTTTTGCCGCGATACAGCGTGCTTTTTATGTCGGGCAGGAAGATGTTGCGCAACTTGCCATTTTGAAAAAACTTGCAGTAGATCTGGGCATACCGGAATCACGATTTACCCCGGTATTTCAATCTGATGAGGCGAAACAGCGGACACTGGCAGGTTTTCAGCGTGTGGCACAATGGGGAATAAGTGGATTTCCGGCGCTTGTGGTTGAAAGCGGAACAGATCGCTATCTGATTACTACAGGTTATCGTCCGATCGAAGCATTGCGCCAGCTGCTGGACACCTGGCTGCAGCAGCATGGAGTTTGATTGAAGCTGACTGATTTTTTAGTGCTGACACTGTGCACAAAAGAAAGTGGACCGCTGGCCTTGCCGGGTTTTACTCACTGACGTTCCACAGTGTCGGCATGACTGGCCTGCTCGCCCGTACACCCAATACTGCTGCTGAAAATAGCCCGGACTGCCTTCACAATCAGTGAAGTCACGCAGACTGCTTCCTCCAGCCTTGATTGCACGCAGCAGAGTCGCCTTGACAGCATCAACCAACCGTTCGCATTGCATGGTATTCAGACTGCCAGCCGCGGCCAGAGGGGAAATCCCGGCGTGAAACAAAGCTTCATTGGCGTAAATATTGCCTATACCGACCACGATGTGCTGGTTCATGAGCACTTCCTTGATACTGGCGTTGCGTCCTCGTGTTTTTGTATACAGAAACTGTCCATCGAAATCATCGTTCAAAGGTTCGGGACCCAGTTTCTGTAATAGCGGATGCTGACGAATATCGCCATCCCACCACAGGATGGCGCCAAACCGCCGCGGATCACGAAAACGCAGCATCATTCCATTGTCCACTTGCAGATCGAAATGATCGTGCAATTGTGGTGGAGTCGATTCAGGCAGCACACGCAAATTGCCGGACATGCCCAGGTGCATGATGAGCGTTCCTCTGCTGCAGGCAAACAGCAGATATTTGGCTCGCCGGGCGATTGCATTGATCCGCTGTCCGGGTAACAGGGCAATCAACTCGGGAGATACCGGCCAGCGCAGAACGGGATTGCGAATGCTGATCTGCGTGATGACCCTGCCGGCCAGATGGGTGTCGATTCCGCGCCGGGTGATTTCGACCTCAGGTAATTCCGGCATGATCGGGCAGGAGCCAGCAATGAGCGGCAGAGACCGGATCGCACGTCATCTGCGCTTGCGGTACCAGTTAATAGAAATTCCGCTGATAAGAAACACCAGCGGCAGGATGATAAGGAAGCCGGTGACGATCAGGGTCAATTGCAGTTCGCTCAGCGCCAGCTGGCTGTCGAGGGTGGCACGTGGCTGAATCGGGATAAATGCTTCATCACCGGCGAGCCAGTTGATCATGTTCATGCCCAGATCCAGATTGCCACCATTACCGAGATAGCCATTGGCCAGAAAATGCCCGCTGCCCGCCACGATGATCCGCTGTTCGCGATCTTCCACCACCCGGCTCAATGCCACGGCAACACTTATCGGGCCTGAAACGTCGTTTTCCTCATCAAAGGTGATTTCACCTTCCGACGAATCGGTTGAGCCGGTTTCCACCCAGCCTTCAGGCGCAGCTTCCGCCAGGATGGTACGGTGCCAGTCGGTACCTTCCTCCAGGATGAGCTGGCGCGCAAAAGGAAATACTGTGATGTAGTCAAAGTTTTCCGTTACGGCATGTGCGCCGTAGCGTGTTGCCAGTGCGAAAGTGGTAGGTACTCTCAGCCGGTTTGCCTGAGGATCGACAATGACGCCGGGGGTAAATACGATTCCCAGTTTCTCGGCCAGAGGCAGTAATCCGTTCAATGAACCGATATCTACCAGCCACAGCAGATTCCCGCCGCGGGCAAGGTAATCCAGAATCTTTTTCACTTCCCCTTCCAGCAATTCGATTTGCGGGGAGGTGATGACCAGTACGCCGGTATCCGGAATCTCAGGTGGATCGGTAAGGCTGAATAGTGTGCTTTCGAAGCCGGTTTCCTGCAGTTTTTTACCGAAATTTCCCAGATCCCGCTGGGTGATACCATCCATTTTCCGCTCACCATGGCCGGACAATATCAACAGTTGTTTTTTTTCAGTGCGTGCCAGCCGCACCAGTGCGTTTGAAAATGCCTGTTCGTTGATAGAGGTAAGGCGCTCCTTGCGCTGTTTATAACTGATGACGATTTCACCATTGAGCCTGACTCCTGCACTTTGTGCTTGTTGTGGTTGCTCTACCGGATCGATGAAATTCAGGGTCAGGTCGGGCTTGATTCGCTGATATATACTGATGAAGTTGCTGATGATTCCGCGAATATCTCCCAGCTGCAGATCTTGCTGCGTTGCATAAACCGTGACATGCAGAGGATCATCGAGTGTTTGTAGCAGATCGATACTGGCCTGGCTCAGGCTGTTGCGGTTGTTCTGGCTGATATCCCACTGTATGCGGAATTCCTGCGCCAGATAGCCCAGTGTCCCTACCAGTATCAGAAACAGGGCGGTGAATATACCGTTCTGCCAGCGGGATCGTAACCATAACTTTTTATTGAAGCGTGCCATAAAAAACCGGTTGGAAGGAAAGTTCAGCCATTCAGTCGTTCACCTTCCAGATGACGGATGGTCAATACCAGAAAGGTAATGGTGAACAGGAGAAAAAAGACGAGGCTGAACGAGTCGATCAGGCCGATATTGAAACTTTCGAAATGTCTGAACAGGGAAAAGTGATGCGCGGCGCTTTCCGACTCGATTGCCACGATATCCATTACCCACAGGCACAGCAGCACGCCCAGGCAACCCAGTGCTGCAACGGTCGGGTGGGATGTGAGGCTGGAAATATACAGCCCCAGTGCAGCAAAACAGCCTGCCAGCAGGATCAATCCGATCACATTACTCCCCAGCAGGCCAAAATCCAGCGTTCCCCCGGTCAGTAATGAAATGGCCAGTGTTACGATCAGCAGGGGTATCAGGCAGAAGAAAATCATCAGTGCCATGAATTTGCCCAGTACGATGGCTGATGTGGAAACCGGTGCAGAAATCAGCATGGCCAGTGTATGGTTGCGGCGCTCTTCCGCAAACAGGCGCATGCTCAGCACGGGTGTGACGGCCAGCAGTACGATAGAGGCTACGGAAAAAACGGGTGAGATGATCACTTCAGTAACACCTGGCGGGTTGGCCAGTTGTGCCAGTTGGGGTTGTATTTCGAGAAAAGTGTTCAGCCGTCCCAGAAATACCCAGGCCAGTACCAGTTGCATTCCCGCCAGAAAGATCCATACCAGTGATGACGCGAACAGCAGTTTCAACTCCTTGCCGGCAATGGTAAGCATCATCATTGCACTGACTCCCCGGTGGGTGTATTTCCGGCAGTGAGTTGGATGAATATGTTTTCCAGATTCATGTTTTGCCGTTTCAGGTTATCCAGACTGTCATCCAGCACCAGTTTGCTCTGATGCATGATTTGCACGCGATTGCATACACTTTCCACTTCTGAAAGGATGTGCGAGGAAAGAATGATGGCGTGAGTCTTGCCGAGTTCACAAATCAGTGCGCGCACTTTCTGGATCTGATTGGGATCGAGGCCGACTGTGGGTTCATCCAGGATGATCAGTTGCGGCCGGTGGATGATCGCCTGCGCAATTGCAACGCGCTGCTGATAACCTTTCGACAGAACGCCAATCAGTCGTTTTCCCACATCATTCAGTTCACACTGCTGTTTTACTTCATCCAGGGCAATTTGCAGCGATGTTTTGGCAAGACCATGCAGCCGGGCGGCAAAGCGTAAATACTCATCTACCGTCAGTTCCTTGTAGAGTGGCGGAATTTCAGGCAGATAACCAATATGGTGTTTTGCTTCCAGCGGATCATCCAGCAGATTGGTTCCGCAAATGTGCACGCTTCCACTGCTCGGTGCCAGATTGCCGGTCAGCATTCGCATGGTGGTACTTTTGCCGGCGCCATTTGGCCCCAGAAACCCGAGAATGTCACCACAGTGCAATTTCAGGTTTACATCATGGACGGCGACACGATCACCAAAATGACGGCTTAACCTATTGGCTTCAATGACTGGATAAGGGCTGTTCGAGGTCACATCAATAAACATTATCAGATCCGCACCTTATTATATTACTCGTCCCGGCAGATTTTTCCGATAAAAGGGCTGCTCCCTCAATCTCGCGGCTATCATAGGGTCATGAATAAGGTCATGAAATTTACTGTATTAATACTTTCCGCAGTTTAGTCCATTCTGAGTCATTTGCTTTGATACAGTGTTGTGCAGAAGATACACTTCGGTTTGACAAAGGTAAAAGGATCAAATCATAATCGACGCCGGTAGTATGCGAGCAGTTATGCTGATTGCGATGAGCGGGAGGATCGTGACAGTGCGAGTGGTCGTATAAAAAGAGTGAGTGTGGTGATTGACACAGTATTTTTATACCTGAGGATAAGGACAACAGCATGAAAAAAATGATATTAGCCAGGAAATACCTGATGGGAGCCGTTATTTTGCCCGGATTGCTGGCATCCGGAGCCGTAATGGCCAATACACATGAGGAAGAAAGACAGGGTTTGAGTGCGGTGGACAAAGCTGAGGCTTACGCTGTGGATGATCGTGGTGTCGTAGCGAGAAATTCGACTGGCCTGTGCTGGCGTACCGGCTACTGGACACCTGCCAAAGCCATCTATGAGTGCGATCCTGATCTGGTCAAACAACCTGAACAAGTGGTTGAGGCACCACCACCGGTAGTTCCTGTTGTTACCGAACCTGAGAAAGTATCTTTTTCTGCTGATGCCTTGTTCGATTTTGACAAGGCCGTCCTGAAACCAGCCGGCAAACAGGCACTGGATGATTTTGCTGCTAACCTGGAAGGCGTGAATTACGACTTGATCATTGCTGTAGGTTATACCGACCGTATCGGTTCGGAAGCTTATAACAAAAACCTGTCCATAAAACGCGCGGAAGCAGTCAAGAGCTATCTGGTTTCCAAAGGAATCGGCTCTGATCGTATCTTCACGGATGGTAAAGGTGAAGCCAACCCGGTTACGGGTGATTCCTGCCATGGAACCAAGGCAACCAGAGCTTTGATCGATTGTCTGGCGCCGGATCGTCGTGTGGAAATTGAAGTTGCCGGTACGAGAGAAACCGTTAACTAAAATTTGATTCATATTCGTTTGGATCGCTAAAAAGCCCTGCCGGTGTGCAGGGCTTTTTAGTATTGAAAGAGATCCCGATCGGGAACTTGTTATACTGGGATCAAGCCACGAATCACCCAAGCGTATGGTTTATTGGCAAAAGCATTTTTCCGGTTAATTTTCAGGTAAGTAATCGTATGGATAATGATGGTATCAATGCAGATCCAATGGAGCTGGAAAAATTCAGCCAACTGGCACACCACTGGTGGGATCCAAACAGTGAATTCAAACCGTTACATGAAATCAATCCGCTCCGGCTGAACTATATCGATGAAATTATTGGCGGGCTAAGTGAGAAAACAGTCATCGATGTTGGCTGTGGTGGCGGAATATTGTCAGAATCCATGGCAGCACGTGGTGCCAGCGTGACAGGAATCGACCTGAGCGACAAGGCGTTGAAAGTAGCGAAATTACACCTGCTGGAAAGCGGCAACCAGGTTGATTACCGTAAAATAACCGTGGAAGCACTTGCAACGGAACGCCCCCGCTACTACGACGTCGTTACCTGTATGGAAATGCTGGAGCACGTGCCTGATCCTGCCAGTGTGATTCAATCTTGTGCTCGCCTTGTGAAAAGTGGTGGATGGGTATTTTTTTCGACGCTGAACCGTAATCCAAAATCCTATCTCTATGCCATCATCGGCGCTGAATACATCCTTCGGCTGCTGCCACGGGGAACGCACGAATATGCAAAGTTCATCAAGCCTTCTGAATTGGCACACATGGCTCGCAGTGCCGGACTCATGGAATCCGGAATCGTCGGTATGACCTACAATCCGATTACAAAGGTTTATGCACTAGAAGCAGATACCAGTGTCAATTACATCATGGCGTTCCGGGCCTGATCCAGGGCCAATGTACTTAATGACGGATGATCAAAGCCGTTTTATTTGATTTCGACGGCACCATTGCGGATACCGCACCGGATCTCGGTCGCGCACTCAACCGGCAACGTACTGCCCGCAATCAGCCTCCTCTGCCGATCGAACTGATCCGTACCGAAGCTTCTGCCGGAGCACGCGGGTTACTAAGTCTCGGTTTTGACCTGAAACCGGGCGACCCTGAATATCAGGCTATGCGAGAGGAATTTCTTTCGTTTTATACCGAGCAGTTATGCCAGGATACTTGCCTGTTTCCGGGAATCACCGAACTGCTCGAACAACTGGATAGCCGGGCCATTCCATGGGGAATCGTCACCAATAAGCCTGCAAAATTCACCCGACCACTGATGCATCTGCTGGGTTTACACCATCGTGCAGCCTGTATCATCAGCGGGGACGATACCCCCTATAGCAAACCGCATCCTGAACCGTTACTTGCCGCCTGCCGACAGATAAGCACAGCCCCTGATCATTGTATTTATCTGGGTGACGATATTCGTGATGTACAGGCCAGCCTCGCTGCCGGGGTGAAACCCATCGTGGCACTCTACGGCTATCTTGGCAATTGTGCGCCACCGGAGACGTGGGGTGCTGCTGAACTGATCGATCACCCGCGTGATCTGCTGCATCACATTTAATCTGTTACAATCCACCCCCCCGGTTGAACTTTCTCATTAATACCAGCTCTTAAACGACAAGAATTTATTATTAGGGGGCGATCCGGTTTCGACGTGGGTTGCAAAGCAGCGCAGGGCATACCGAGGTTCAGTACCCTCGTAAAACAGCTGAAAAAAAATAGTCGCAAACGACGAAAACTACGCTTTAGCCGCTTAATCCGGCTAAACTCCACACCGGTGGGCCTCAACGCCGGGTCTGGCAACAGACAGTGGAGTCATTAACGAGGATCGCGTTTTGCAGGGTTACTTTGCAGAGCGCTAAAAAATAGGTAACTCGCCTGTCATCAGCCTGCCGGTTGGCGGATGCCAGGTTAAATCAAACAACATGGCTAAGTATGTAGAACTGTCTGTAGAGGACTTGCGGACGCGGGTTCAATTCCCGCCGCCTCCACCAATACCAAAAAACCCAACCGATGAAGGTTGGGTTTTTTTCTGTTTGAAATCCTTACTGTAGCGCAAATGCTTGGCACACAACAGTGAGGACTCGACCAATACCGCGTGGCATCTGTAACGATGGCAACTTTGCCTTCAAGGCGTTTTGATAACGTCGGCTTGCTCCTTTCAAAACGTGTAGGTAGCCCCTATGCCAGCGCTCCAGTTTCGGCCAGGTGCAGGCTCGAAATACCGCCCGTTTCCTTCGTTCACGATGATCGAGCCCGCATACCGCCGATCAAAGAGATTGTCTGCTCGGGCGTATACCCGTCCCTGCCACGGCCCCGCATGCCAGAGATAGCCTGCGCTGAGTGCCGCGACGAAATACGCAGGTGTGGCGTCGGAGTTAGCATCATTGATGGCAACGCTTCCAAGGTACCTGCCCTCGATGCCGGCTTGCCAGCCTTCTCTCGGCTCCCAGGCCACCGTGGCGTAAGCGGCTTGGCGGGCTGTGCCTGGAATCCGATGGCCTGCGCGAATGGCGTCGGATACAGATTCCCGATAGCGGGCGTCGAGCCACGAATAGGAAAACTGGACACGGGCATCGCCAGCGAATCGCGCGCTCCATCCCAGCTCTACGCCATCGCGCCGTGTTCGGCCGGCATTGCGATACGATGTGCGCCCGCCCAGGCTGGTGGCAGGTACGATCTCGTCCTGCGTATCGCTGCGAAAGATCGCTACGGTTAGCAATCCACCGGCAACTTCTTTCTTGGCACCCAACTCGAAGTTGTCGCTCAGGGCGGGATCGAGGCCGAAATTCATCCCCGGCTGTGCATCTGGCCGGTATGACAATTCATTGAGAGTCGGAGTCTCGAATCCTCGGCCATACGATGCGTAAAGCATGGTGTTTTTCGCCGGCGTGTAGCGCAGCGCAGCAATGGGCAATGCCTTGCGATAGCGCAGGCCGCCGCTGTCGTCCGGGTTGCCTGGGACGATATAGTGGTCGCTGGAATCAAAAGATACTGTGCTGTAGCGCAAGCCCGCATCCACCGCCCATTGGGGAGAGGCTTGCAATGACATCTGCAGGTACGGGTCCAGGTTATAGACACGGTTGGTTTCATTGCGCCGCAAGTTTCCCCGCTCACCCAATGTCGGCGCGCCAGAGCTTCCCGTATAGTTTTCGTATCCCTTTCTCTGCTCAACCATACTGTCGTACGACAGGCCAGCGATGAGTGTCAGTGGTCGATCGGCCACCGACAGTCGAGACGTCCAGCGCAGATCCGCACCACCATAGCTGCGCGCGAGATCTATCATCCCGCCGGCACTGCCGGGTGGTTGTTGCACAGCTACCGGAATCGCCTGGTACTGTACGGTATTGCGCTGGCCATAGTACAGCATGGCGCGCAGCGAATGGTTCGCGTCGATATCCCGCTCATAGACCAATCCCCCCTGTGTTTGCTGGACCATCTTGCGCGTATTGAAAGTCCTGGCCTGTATGGCTGCGGTCCGGGGATTTGATTCGAACTGTGAACGGGTCAGCCCCAGCGGATCCTGCGCAGTCAGGTCTACGCCATTGGCGACGATCGTCAACCGGCTTGCATCATCGAGTTGCACCCCAAGCTTTACGTTGCCGAGGTTCTTGCGTGCAGCACTGTGGTCCCGGTATCCCCCGGTGGTGAAGTGGCTGGCGCTCACGTTATAGTCGATCAGGCCCAGAGCGCTTTCGGTGGCGCCGGAGGCGCGCAATCCATAACGTCTGGTTCCATAGCTGCCAGCTGATATATCGGCAACCCATTGCGGCGGCCTTGAACCTTCTTCGGTAAATACCTGCACCACGCCGCCGGAGGAGTTCCCATACAGCGCCGAGAATGGGCCGCGCAGCACCTCCACGCGATCCGCTGATGCAATATCGATGTTAGACGTCTGTCCTTGGCCGTCCGGCATGGTCCCGGGAATTCCGTCTACGTAAAGGCGTACCCCGCGCACGCCAAAGCTGGAGCGGGCACCGAAGCCGCGAATCGACAACTGCAGGTCTTGCGCGTAATTCTGACGATTCTGTAGCTGCAGCCCTGGCACGCTGACAAGTCCTTCGGACAGGTTGATACCCGGCTGGCGCGCGCGGAGCTGGCGTCCGTCAATCACATCGACAGACGCCGGTGTATCAGCTATCGATGCTCCCAATCGAGTCGCTTGTACTACGACGGGTGCAAGCGTCGTGGTGGGCATCTCCTGGGCCGCAGCTATGCTCGGAAATAGAAGAAGCAAGGCCAAAACTCCCATACGTGAAGTCACGCAGAAAGGCTTGGCAAAGCGCACGGTATCGTCTCAACGCGGTGCGGGTGTGTCGGTGCCGTGCGCCGTGACACGCCAGATGGTATTGCCCACATCATCCGCGATGAGCAAAGCACCTTCAGCATCTTCGGCCAGGCCCACCGGTGCGCCCTTCAAGGTCTTTTGATCAACCGATGTAAAGCCGGTGACGACCGGTTCCGGCACCCCCTCGGGCTTGCCATCCTTGAAGCGCACAAAGACAACGTCATATCCGCTCAATGGGGTACGGTTCCAGCTTCCATGCTGGCCTATGAAGGCTCCACCATGGTATTTCTCCGGTAGATTGCGGCCCTGATAGAACCACAGTCCCAGCGGTGCCACGTGCGAACCCAGGGCGTAGTCCGGGCGGATGGCCCTGGCCACGAGATCCGGACGCTGCGGCTGCACGCGCTGATCCACATGCTGTCCGTAGTAGCTGTACGGCCAGCCATAGAACCCGCCTTCCTGGACGGAGGTGAGGTAGTCGGGTACCAGGTCTGCGCCGATTTCGTCACGCTCATTAACGATTGCCCAGAGCTTGCCGGTCGTTGGCTCCCAACCCAATCCCGTGGGGTTTCGGATGCCAGACGCATAGATGCGGCTGGCCGCCGATTGCACATCGACTTCGAGCACGGTTGCACGTCGGTATTCGATATCCAGGCCGTTTTCAGCTACGTTGCTGTTGGAACCGACCCCGACGTAGAGCTTCTTGCCATCGGGGCTGGCCAGCAGTGCCTTCGTCCAGTGATGGTTAACGGTACTGGGCAAGTCCGTAAACTCCACGCCGGGGTCGGACATGCGTGTCTCGCCTGGCGTGTAACGATACTTCATGATGTTGCCGGTATTCGCGACATATAGCGTATCGCCGATCAATTGCACGCCGAATGGGGAATGCAGATTCTCGATGAAGACGTACTTTTCCCATTTACCGCTCTGGCCGGCCGCCTTGCGCAGCAGTGTGATGCGGTTGCCGCCTTTGCCACCCTTACCAGAGCGATCTTTGACGATGCTCGCGATCATCTGCTTGGGCGAGGTGATAGGCACGGTGCCTGGGCTGTTGGCTTCGACCACCAGCACATCGCCATTGGGCAAGGTCAGAAGTTGCCGGGGGTGCATCAGGCCAGAGGCGATCTTCTCGATCGCCAACCCATCCGCGACGGTTGGCTTTTCACCTTCCGCCCACCCCGTTCTATCCGGAGTCTGGATGGGTGGAATGAAGAACTTCTGTGCCTTGGGCAGTGGAGGATTCGCACCCGATTGCTGCGCAGGCTCATAGGTTGCCTTTTCACAGCCGGCCAGCACCATCATCAGTGCCACCGCACATGCCTGGGCTATGTATGTTTTATTCATGGCGGCCTCCCCGTGTTGTGGCTTGTTGCAGCGCGCTGACGATCAAACCGATGGCGATCAAGGCCACCGTCACCGCGGAAAGCCAGACCCCTTCGGGCATAACGCCATAAGCATCCCGGGTGTGGACAAAGGCGTTCACGATAGCTGTGATGATGGCGACAAGATTGAGCCAGAAGTCCAGCTTCTCGACACGAGAACTCCGCCTGGCGGGCATCCAGACGTGAACCAAATTGATCAGGCGGGGAATGATTGCAAAGATCAGCCCGATCACATTGAGCCAGGCAGCCGACTTGACCCAAAACACGTTGGCGTTACATGCATAGATCGCATCGAAGATCAGTGCCGCGACGAAGAACCCAAAGGGTATGGGATTGAGAAGCGCGAACACGGTGTGTGCCAGCCGCGATCGTGTCTGTACGGGATGTGTGAGCATTGGAAACCTCTGACATGAACTGAGTACGGATAATAATTCTGACGATCTGCATTGCCTTTTGGTACCGCAAGCCGATTGTTCAATATAGACCACGCTGGTTTCCAAATGTCATGCTACCAGCCGGCCCATGAGCATTACCTTGGTATCGTTGAGTACCGCGTTACTGTACTGACGTTTGCAAGCAAGTGACAGAGTAGCGCAGGCGCAGGAGGAGATAAAGCAGCCGTATTCAGCGATTAAAAACCAAGAAAGATATGCTAAAAAGGTCGTTGCTTCCTTGATATCGAACGAGTTCAAATTTAATTACCTATTATCCTGTTTAAAGCAAGATTGCTGGTGGCAGTATGTTCGGTGCTCGACATATCGTGAATGAGAATAAAACTGCGGGACGAATCAAAGAGAAATGGATGTCTTGTTACAATAACAATGACTTCATCATAAGGGTGAGGTATGCGTCGTGCGGTTGAGCAACTGGTTAAGAATGGCAAATTGCAACAAAAGGGAGTGCGCAGTGGCACACGTTATCACTTGGCCTAACTTGGCTCAAAATTTACCTTATCTGCCACGCCTAAGCCAAGACATTGAATCATACAGGCTATCGGACAATGTATGCCTTATTGGTGATAGCCGAGCTATAGCAAAGCGCAGCACATCTGCTACCGACGAAGAGGCTCGTCATTGATGAGCGAGACTGAAGCCCAAACACGAGCCGACCTGATCGACCAGCAACTCGCGTTATCAGGCTGGAACGTCAAAGACCCGACTCAGGTTATCGAAGAATTCGACATCCTCACTGCGTTGCCAGCGGGTATAGCCGAACCACGCACCCCATACCAGGGCCATCAGTTCAGCGATTATGTCTTGCTGGGCAGAGACGGTAAGCCACTGGCCGTGATCGAGGCCAAAAAAACCCTCCGAGATGCCGCGCTTGGCCGCGAGCAAGCCAAGCAGTACTGCTACAACATCCAGAAGCAACTGGGCAGTGAACTGCCATTCTGCTTCTATACCAACGGCCACGAACTCTATTTCTGGGATCTGGAGAATGCACCGCCCCGCAAGGTCGTCGGTTTCCCCACGCGCGACGATCTGGAGCGTTTTGCCTACATTCGCCGCAACCGAAAGCCGCTGACGCAGGAGTTCATCAACACCTCGATAGCCGGCCGGGACTACCAGATCCGTGCGATTCGTTCAGTGCTCGAAGGTATCGAGCAGAAAAAACGTGACTTCCTGCTGGTGATGGCCACTGGTACCGGCAAAACCCGCACCTGCATTGCCATGGTCGATGCACTGATGCGTGCAGGCCATGCCGAGAAGGTGCTGTTCCTGGTTGACCGCATTGCCCTGCGCGAGCAGGCCTTGGCCACGTTCAAGGAACACCTGCCCAACGAGCCTCGCTGGCCCAACGTGGGCGAAAAACTCATTGCCATGGATCGCCGCATCTATGTGGCGACCTACCCGACGATGCTCAATATCATCCGGGATGATGCGCAGCACCTGTCGCCACACTTCTTCGACTTTATCGTCGTGGACGAAAGCCATCGTTCCATCTACAACACCTACGGCGAAATCCTCGATTACTTCAAAACCATAACCCTCGGTCTGACGGCGACGCCGACCGACATCATCGACCACAACACCTTCCAGCTCTTTCACTGCGAAGACGGCATTCCCACGTTTGCCTACACCTATGAAGAGGCCGTGAACAACGTGCCGCCCTACCTCTGCAATTTTCAGGTCATGAAGATTCAAACCAAATTCCAGATGGAGGGCATCAGCAAACGCACCATTTCGCTGGAAGATCAGAAAAAGCTAATCCTGCAAGGCAAGGAGGTTGAAGACATCAACTTCGAGGGTACCCAGCTTGAAAGGCAGGTGATCAACAATGGCACCAACACCCTGATCGTCCGCGAGTTCATGGAAGAAGCCATCAAGGATGCCAACGGCGTGCTGCCGGGCAAGACCATCTTCTTTTGTGCCACCAAGGCACATGCCCGGCGCATCGAGGAAATCTTCGACAAGCTTTATCCGCAATACCATGGTGAACTGGCCAAGGTGCTGGTATCGGACGACCCGCGCGTTTACGGCAAGGGTGGTCTGCTCGATCAGTTCACCAACAACGATATGCCACGCATCGCCATCAGCGTGGATATGCTCGATACCGGCATCGACGTGCGCGAAATCGTCAACCTCGTGTTCGCCAAGCCGGTCTACTCCTACACCAAGTTCTGGCAGATGGTCGGGCGCGGCACGCGCCTGCTGGAAACCAGCAAACCTAAGCCTTGGTGCCTTGAAAAGGAGGTGTTCCTGATCCTCGACTGCTGGGACAACTTCGAATACTTCAAGCTCAACCCTAAAGGCAAAGAACTCAAACCGCAGTTGCCGCTCCCGGTGCGGCTGGTGGGCCTGCGCCTCGACAAGATCGAGAAGGCCAACGACAGCGGCCATGCCGACATTGCCAGTCGTGAAATTGCCAAGCTCCGCCTGCAGATTGCCGCGCTGCCCAAAGAGTCGGTCGTGATCAAGGAAGCCGCCGCTGCTCTGGCGCGGCTGGACGATGACAACTTCTGGATCAGCCTCAGCCATGACCGACTGGAATTCTTGCGCGCTGAAATCAAGCTGCTGTTCCGCACTGTTTCCGAGGCCGACTTCAAGGCCATGCGTTTTGAGCGCGACCTGCTCGAATATTCGCTGGCTGTGCTCAATGAAGACAAAGAACAAGCCGAAACGATCAAGGAAGGTATCGTCGAGCAGATCAGCGAACTACCGCTCTCGGTCAGCTTCGTGAAGCAGGAAGAAGCCCTGATCCGCGCGGCGCAAACCAGCCACTACTGGGCCAAAGCCGACGAAGAGGCCTTTGATGAGTTGGTGGCCAAGCTCGGACCTTTGATGAAATTTCGGGAACAATCCACAGGCCAGGGGCAAACCCACCTGGATTTGGCCGATGAGCTGCACAAGAAGGAATGGGTGGAATTCGGCCCGCAGCACGAAGCTGTCAGCATCAGCCGTTACCGCGAAATGGTCGAGGCGCTGATTACTGAATTGACGGAGCACAACCCGGTGCTGCAGAAGATCAAGAACGGCAAGGCGGTGAACAGCCAGGAATCCGATGAACTGGCCGAACTGCTGCATGAAGAACACCCGCACATCACCGAAGACTTGCTGCGCCAAGTTTACAAAAACCGTAAAGCACGTTTTATCCAGTTTATCCGCCACATTCTCGGCATCGAAGTGTTGCAAAGCTTCCCGGATGAAGTCAGCGCCGCCTTCGGCCAGTTCATTCGTGCCCACACCACCTTGTCCAGCCGCCAGATGGAGTTCCTCAACCTGTTGAAGAACTTCATCATCGAGCGCGAGAAGGTGGAGAAGAGAGACTTGATCAACGCTCCCTTTACGGTCATTCACCCGCAAGGCATCCGTGGCGTATTCAGCCCGGCCGAAATCAACGAAATCCTGCAGCTGACCGAAGGGCTGGTGGCATCATGATTGAGTCTGAGCCTGCAAAATGATCTCGATTAAAAAGGACAAACTATGCCAAAAATGGATGTAAAAGGCATAGCAGTAACGGTCTACTCGGAAAATGCCATGGATTTCATTTCCCTGACCGACATGCTTCGCGCCAAAGACGGCGACTTTTTTATCTCTGACTGGCTTCGCAACCGCAACACCGTTGAGTTTCTGGGCATTTGGGAGCAGGTGCACAACCCGAATTTTAATTATGGCGAATTCGCCACAATTAGAAGCCAGGCTGGCCTGAACAGCTACAAAATCAGCGTCAAGGAATGGGTCGCCAGGACCCATGCCATTGGGTTGGTGGCCAAGGCCGGTCGTTACGGGGGCACCTATGCCCATAAAGATATTGCTTTTGAGTTTGGCATGTGGATCAGCGCTGAATTCAAAATTTACCTCATCAAGGAATTTCAACGCCTCAAGGAAGCTGAACAACAGCAACTCGGCTGGGACATTCGCCGCAACCTTACCAAGATCAACTACCGCATTCACACAGATGCCATTCAGACAAACCTGATCCCGCCTGCGCTGACGCAAAGTCAGATTAGCTTGATTTATGCCAGCGAGGCAGACTTGCTGAACATGGCATTGTTCGGGAAAACGGCCAAACAGTGGCGCGAAGAAAACTCCAATAACAAAGGCAATATTCGAGACGAAGCCAATGTTTCGCAGCTGGTTTGCCTTGCCAACCTGGAAACCTTGAATGCCCACTTTATCCATCAGGGGCTGCCGCAGGTCGAGCGGCTAAGAATCCTCAACCAGACCGCTATTCACCAAATGAAATTGCTGCTTGCCGACAGAAGCCTCAAGCAGTTGGGCTGAAATTAACCATGCTACAGAACAACCCCGAACTCAAAAGCAAGATCGACCAACTCTGGAACAAGTTCTGGAGCGGCGGCATCAGCAACCCGCTCACCGCCATCGAGCAGATCACCTACCTGCTGTTCATGAAACGGCTGGATGAACTTGATCAGAAGAGACAGGCCGATGCCGAATGGACGGGTGAAAAATACACCTCCAAGTTTGAAGGCACCTGGATTCCTCCCGAGGAGCGCAACTGGCCTGTGGCGGAACAGCGCCCCAGCAATAAACGCATGCTGCGCTGGAGCGAGTTCAAGCGCATGCAAGCCGAAGAGATGCTGCAGCATGTGCAAGGCAAGGTATTCCCCTTCCTGAAAGACCTGAACGGTGCCGAATCCAATTTCACCCACCACATGAAAAACGCCGTGTTCATCATCCCCAAGCCAGCGTTGCTGGTGGAGGCGGTGAAGACCATCGACGAGATCTTCGAGGTGATGGAGAAGGACTCACGGGAAAACGGCCAAGCCTTCCAGGACATCCAGGGCGATGTCTATGAAATGCTACTGGCCGAAATCGCCACCGCTGGCAAGAATGGCCAGTTCCGTACCCCGCGCCACATCATCAAGCTGATGGCCGAACTGGTACAGCCCCAACTGGGTCATAGGATCGCCGACCCTGCCTGCGGCACGGGCGGTTTCCTGCTGGGTGCCTACCAGTACATCATCACCCAGCTGGCCATCAATGCAGGCACCAAGAACCTTGAGCCCGATGAAGACGGCTTTGTCCGCACCTCGGTTGCCGCCACACTGACCGAAAAGGCCCAGACCATCCTGCAGGAAAGCCTGTACGGCTACGACATCGACGCCACCATGGTGCGCCTGGGGCTGATGAACCTGATGATGCACGGCATCGACGAGCCGCACATCGACTATCAGGACACCCTGAGCAAGAGCTACAACGAAGAAGCCGAATACGACATCGTGCTGGCCAACCCACCCTTTACTGGCAGCATCGACAAGGGCGACATCAATGAAAACCTACAGCTCTCTACCACCAAGACCGAACTACTGTTTGTCGAGAACATCTATCGCCTGCTCAAGAAGGGTGGCACCACCTGCGTGATCGTGCCGCAGGGCGTGTTGTTCGGCTCCGGCGGGGCATTCAGGACGCTGCGTCAACTGCTGGTGGAGCGCTGCGACCTCAAGGCCGTCATCACCCTGCCCAGCGGGGTGTTCAAACCCTATGCCGGGGTCAGCACCGCCATTCTGCTGTTCACCAAGGTCTGGGGGGCGAAGGACAAGGTTGCCAAGCCCGCCACCGAGCATGTCTGGTTCTACGAAATGGCCGCCGATGGCTACTCGCTAGATGACAAGCGCACAAAGCAGGAAGGCTGTGGCGACCTGCAAGACATCATTGCCAAGTACCACGCCCGCGACGCGGCGACCGACACTGACCGCACTGCCAAGTGCTTCATGGTGCCGCGCAGCGAGATTGCCGACGAGAAAAACAACTACGACCTCTCACTCTCGCGCTACAAGGAAGATGTATTCGAGGAAGTGCACTACGACGCGCCGGGTGTGATTCTGGATCGGCTGATACAAGCCGAGGTAGGTGATGTGGATGAGGCGGAACTGGCCAAGGTGCAAAGCGGCATTGTGCGCGAGTTGCTGGAACTGAAGGGGATGGTGGGATGACTCCTTCAGTCAAACTAAAACCTTACATCACCCAAGTCAGAGGGATTGCTTACAAGCCTGATGAAATTGCGGATACCCCTTTTGAAAATTCTGTACCATTGCTTAAAGCGAATAACATCACAGACGATGGCTTGGATAGTTCCTCTTTGATCTACATCGCCGCAGACAAAATTAAGTCTGAGCAATTCATCAGAGCCGGCGACTTATTGCTGGCGGCGTCAAGTGGAAGCAAGAAGGCAATTGGCAAGAATGCACATTTTCCAGAGTCGTTTTCTGGTTCTTTCGGTGCATTCTGTAAAGTTGTTCGCCCAAAGAATGGACTTCACTCGGATTACTTGAAGCATTTTTTCAAAACAAGATATTACCGATCATCAATTGAAAAGGCCGTCCAAGGTGCAAATATTAATAACCTTAGGAACGAACACCTTGATGATCTTGAGATTTCCCTTCCGCCCCTCAATGACCAAATCCGTATTGCCCATCTGCTCGGTAAAGTGGAAGGGCTGATCGTCCAGCGCAAACAACACCTGCAACACCTCGACGACCTGCTCAAGAGCGTGTTTCTGGAGATGTTTGGCGATCCAGCGCGGAACGAAAAGGGGTGGCCAATCAATCCGTTGGTCATTTATATGAGTGAGCAGCCGAATAACGGTCTGTACAAGCCCCAATCATCCTATGGATCTGGGATGAAAATTATCCGAATTGACTCCTTCTACGATGGAATTGTTCAGAATATAGAAGAACTCAAGCGCGTTGAGGTTACAGATGCAGAGTTGTTGAAATTCGAGATTCGGCCATTCGACGTTCTTGTAAACCGAGTTAATAGCATCGAGTACCTGGGAAAGATCGGTGTGGTTCCAGCCATTGCGGAGCCCATGGTTTACGAGTCGAACATGATGCGCTTTCGTCTAAATCATGAAGCAATGCTTCCCGTATTTTTGATGTACTTCTGGAGGACTCCATATTTAAAGTCTCAGATCAACAGCAAGGCAAAGAAGGCTGTGAATCAGGCCAGTGTTAATCAGCAGGATGTCACTGGTCTACTTGTTCCGCAACCGCCGATTGATCTTCAAAAGCAGTTTTCCACCATCGTAGAAAAAGTCGAAACCCTCAAATCCCGCTATCAGCAAAGCCTTGCCGACCTCGAAGCACTCTACGGCGCGCTAAGCCAGCGGGCCTTCAGGGGCGAACTGGATCTGTCGCGCGTGCCGATGTCCTTGTAAAACGCGAGTGGAGAGTAAAACTCATGACCAACCTTCAGAGCCTTGGCCTTGCCTATCGCAAAGCAAAAGTCGATCTGTATTACTCGTCCCATGCTTCTCTGGATGCAATTGCAAAATACGAAGAAGACCTGTATGCCAATCTTTCTACACTGCTGGAAAAGATTAATGGCGATGATGAATCATGGGTTACATCACCCGAGTTTGTCGGCACTTGGATATTGGTACCCAAGTCCGTTGATGTGGATTGTTGGAAAAAACATAAAAAAAACCATGGCAGTGGCCTGATTTTTTCATCACCTACCGAGGAATGGGAGCACGCAGTCAAAACCTTGGCGGATAAGAAAATGCCCGAAAAACCAAAGGCCAAATTTCGGGTGATGGCCCAATGCAGTCTGGACTTTCATGTTCTATCCACGCTGTGGATGCTCGAAGTTGGCCACCTGTTTGATGCTAAGTTAAGCGGATGCGCCTATGGCAACCGCTTGCGCCTCAAACAAGATGACAAAGGCATCAACACGTTGTCACTCGGCTCGTTCAAACCTTATCTCAAGCCTTTTCGTGATTGGCGCGATAACGGGATCGTTGCCATGCGTATCGCGCTGGATGTTGATAAAAAGATCGTGGCATTGACAGCAGATGTCCGCTCTTTCTATCACGAACTGAATCCCGGCTTTATGCTGAACCCAGCTTTCATCACCGATGTGCTGGGGCTGGAGCTGATAGAAGAGCATGCCAAGCTGCATCGTTTGTTCATTCGTGCCTTGCAAGCGTGGGCAGCGGCAACACCCTTGAAGAAAGGCTTGCCTGTTGGCCTACCCGCATCAGCTATCGTTGCCAACATTGCACTGATCGAGCTGGATCGCTTCGTTGAACAGCAAGTTGCGCCGATCTATTACGGGCGCTATGTCGATGACATTCTGCTGGTCATGGAGAATGGAGCAGGCTTTTGTTCGACGGTGGAGCTATGGGAATGGTTGTTTGCCCGTGCCGACAAAAAACTGGGCTGGGTGGATCGGAAACAAAAGCAGATTTGCTTTAAGCCCGCGTACCTCAGCGAAGGTGAGGGGAAGAGCCAGGTTCACTTCGCTAATGGCAAAAACAAGGTATTCATTCTGGCAGGTGAACCGGGGAAGACCTTGGTGGATGCCATTGCCCACCAGATTCACGAGCGTGCCAGCGAATGGCGAGCCATGCCACGGCTGCCTCGGTCAGCCACGCATGTGGGAACTGACCTGCTGGCTGCAACACAAAATGACGGTGAGATAGCTGACAATCTGCGCAAGGCGGATGCGCTGACCATGCGCCGGGCGGGTTTCGCCATCAAGCTGCGTGACTTCGAAGCCTATGAGCGTGATCTGTTGCCCAAAGCGTGGGTAGAACATCGTCGTGCTTTTTTTCGCGCCTTCATTCAGCATGTGCTGGTATTACCACAGTTTTTCGATCTGGCTGTCTATCTGCCGCGAGTCATTCGCTTGGCGACTGTCTGTGAAGACTTTGCCGATCTGCATCGGATCATTAAAACTCTGGAAGGGCTCTGTAAACGGGTGCAGGAACAATGCGACATCGTTATCAAGGCGTGGCCAGAAGGTGAAGAGAAGCCGGATGATACGGAGATGCTGAGGCGTTGGAAAGGGCAGCTTTTCACCAGTATCCGCGAGAGCATCACGGCTGCATTCCCGCCCCGCTTATCCAAAGAAGGCAAGCAGGCGTGGCAAACTTACATGGCCGACTGTCATCCGGCCGTCGATCTTGATGTTTTTCTGTCCTGGCCGTTGTCCGCCAAAGACTTTCAAACACAGCAGGCCCGTCTATTCTCATTTGATCTTGCACATATGCCTTTCCGCTTCATGGGGCTGCCGAAGGAAATGGTGGCCCAGCATGGTATTCCCGCTAAAAAGACCGTGCTCAACTGTGATAGAGCTGCCGAACTGCTACCGGACAATGTAATCAATGGTGCTTGGACGCTTGCCAAATGGATCGGCTTCAAGTATCTGCCAAATGGTTTGCTATTCGCTACTCGCCCTTACAACTTGCCAGAACTATTCATTCTGAATCGTCATGCCTACGCTAAGGCTGAGCAGCGCACCATGCAGGATGTGGTGGTGGCAGTGCGGGGTTTTGAGTTAGGAGAAAAAGCGCCTCTCTTCGATAAAAATAACATATTGCAGATACCAGACGGTGCCGCTCCACGCAAGTGCGGCATTGTCGTTTCCAGTTGGAAAACGCAAATGGAGAGTTGGATCGCATCTGTGATGCGAATGCCTGACCCGGATGCTGACCGATATGTACGACTATGTCGATTGCTGGATGGTGTAATAGCTCAACCAAGGGAAAGTTGTTATCTGATCCTGCCGGAGTTGGCGCTGCCTGCGCACTGGTTTGTCCGTATTGCTCGCAAGTTGCAAGGTCGTGGAATTTCGCTGATCACTGGCATCGAATACCTGCATGCCAGCAAGGCACGAGTACGCAATCAAATATGGGCAGCCTTGTCACATGATGGTTTAGGGTTTCCCTCGCTGATGATTTATCGGCAGGACAAGCAGCGGCCCGCATTGCATGAAGAGCAGGAGCTACAGCGCCTGGCCGGGTTGGAAATGAAGCCGAACAAGGCGTGGAAAGCACCTCCCATCATTCAGCACGGCGACTTGCGCTTCGCCATACTGATTTGCAGCGAGCTGACCAATATCCGTTATCGCGCTGATCTGCGTGGCAAGGTAGATGTGCTGTTCGTGCCGGAATGGAACCCCGATACCGAAACCTTCAATGCGTTGGTGGAGTCCGCCGCATTGGACATCCACGCCTACATCATCCAGTGCAACGACCGGCAATATGGCGACAGCCGTATCCGTGCACCCTACAAGGATAGTTGGAAACGTGATGTGCTTCGGGTCAAAGGTGGTATCACTGACTACTGCGTGATTGGTGAAATCGACGTGCAGTCCCTGCGCCAGTTCCAGAGCAGTCATCGTTCACCCGGCAAACCATTCAAGCCGGTACCGGATGGATTCAATGATGCAATGGATCACAGTCGCAAGGTGTTGCCTGAAGAAGATAGGGGATGAATAAGTGGATGATCACTGCACGAGGTTTTTCAAGATCAACAGCCTGAGCAAATGCCTATTCTGTGCTTCAATGATCTTTTGAGCGAATATCACAGAGAAGCAGGTTCTACACCACTACCTGCCTGTTGTCGCCACTGTACCAGTAGCTACAAATGTTCCTGAAGTCACTACCTTTTCCAGTTCAAGTTTAGAGATTACAGCAACGGCAACATGATTCGAAGCAGGCTACCTGTTACAATTTGCCGGTCATTGGGGAGTAGCCGCTCTTCGTTTCGAGGAGGCTTACGTCAACATACTTGGCCGGCAGGTCATGGCGTAAGCGGTTCTAAGCCTGGCAAGACCTTTGACCACAATGCCTCCGATTTGGCCGGGGAGGCGTCGTGGTCAATCGTCTGTAAACCGGCCGGAGAACATTGATGGAATCCTTCCTCGTTTCGACCGGAGTCGTTGCCCTTGCTGAGATCGGCGATAAAACTCAGCTCCTCGCCTTCATTCTTGCTGCCCGCTTCAAAAAACCGATTCCCATCATCCTGGGTATTCTGGTTGCAACGCTCATCAATCATGGTCTTGCTGGTCTTCTCGGTGCCTGGATCACAGGTGCTGTCAGCCCCGAAATCCTGCGCTGGATTCTGGGTCTTTCGTTTATCGGCATGGCAATCTGGACGATGATTCCGGACAAGATCGAACAGGAAGAAACCTGGATCGCCGGGAAATTCGGTATTTTCGGTGCTACGCTGATCACTTTTTTTCTTGCTGAAACAGGTGACAAGACTCAGATTGCGACGATTACAATGGCGGCTCACTACGGAACTCCATTCATGGTCGTGATGGGTACGACGCTCGGCATGCTGATTGCCGATATCCCGGTCGTTTTTGCCGGTGAAAAATTGGCGACCAGAATTCCGATGAAACTCGTTCACTCGATTGCTGCCGCGGTCTTTGCCTTACTGGGTGTTGCGACATTGCTCGGCGCCGGATCAAAGCTCGGGTTCTGAATCGGATCCGATTTTCTTTTTAATCCAACATGACAACAGAAAACAATCAACGGACAAAAATCCCGGCCGGTATTTGGGTGCTCGGCTGCGTGAGTATGCTGATGGATATTTCCTCAGAGATGATCCACAGCCTGTTGCCGTTGTTCATGGTAGGCACTTTGGGTGCAAGCGCCTTTGTCGTTGGCCTGATCGAAGGTCTGGCTGAATCGACAGCACTGATCGTCAAGGTTTTTTCAGGCGTGTTGAGTGACTGGTTCGGTAAACGTAAGGGTCTGGCGGTATTCGGCTACGCTTTGGGTGCGTTGACCAAACCGCTTTTTGCCATTGCGCCGGGTATCGGCGTTGTGCTGACAGCACGTCTGCTGGATCGGATCGGCAAGGGCGTGCGTGGTGCGCCGCGTGATGCCCTGGTGGCCGATATTGCACCGCCTGAAATACGTGGCGCAGCGTTTGGTCTTCGGCAGTCACTGGATACGGTGGGCGCTTTCCTGGGGCCACTGCTGGCCGTTGGTCTGATGCTGTTATGGGCCGATGATTTTCGAGCGGTATTCTGGGTGGCCGTTGTTCCGGGGCTGCTCGCGGTTGCACTGCTGCTGTTTGGTGTGCATGAACCTGATCGCCATGTCGGCGAAAAACGTATCAATCCGATTCGCCCGGAAAACCTCAAGCGATTGAGTAGCGCATACTGGTGGGTGGTCGGCGTGGGAGCCGTTTTTACATTGGCCCGATTCAGTGAAGCATTCCTGGTACTGCGGGCCCAGCAGAGTGGAATTGCCGTGGCGCTGGTGCCATTGGTGATGGTGGTGATGAATGTCGTGTACTCAGCATCGGCCTATCCTTTCGGCAAGCTGTCCGATCGAATGAATCACAAGCTGCTGCTGGCACTGGGCCTGGTGGTACTGATCGCCGCCGATCTGATTCTGGCACTGGATGATCACTGGATAACGGTACTCGCTGGCGTTGCGTTGTGGGGCGCTCACATGGGCATGACGCAAGGCCTGCTGGCGACGATGGTGGCCGATGCGGCCCCTGCTGATCTTCGGGGTACCGCTTTCGGATTCTTCAATCTGGTGAGTGGTATTGCCATGCTGATTGCCAGTGCAGTAGCCGGCCTGCTGTGGGATCAGCTCGGAGCATCGTTCACTTTCTATGCGGGTGCCGTATTCTCTGGCGTTGCATTGCTTGGCTTGCTCAAAAGGTTTTGATCAGAACGATGATTACTTGTCCCGCAAACGGGTGCGTAAACGGGAAATGGCCTGAGTATGCAACTGGCAGACACGTGATTCACTGACTCCCAGTACTTTACCGATTTCGCGCAGATTCATTTCCTGCTCGTAATACATCCCCATGACCAGTTTTTCCTTGGCAGGCAGTTTCTCGATTGCGGCCACCAGCAGTTCCCGCAGATTCTTCTCCAGCAGCCGATCCAGCGGCTCGTTACTTTGGTCGCCGCGTAGACGATCGAGAAAATGATCTTCTTCGTCTTCCTGAAAATCCTCGTAATAGATCAGTTGTCCGCCACCCGCCTCCTGCAGCATTTCCTGATATTCGACCAGCGGCAGATTCAGTTCATTGGCGATTTCCTGTTCACTGGGCGGGTAGCCAAGGCGCTGTTCCAGAGCCCGCATGGCAGTTTCTATCTGGCGCATTTTTCTGCGCAGGCTGCGCGGCAGCCAGTCTGCTTCTCTCAATTCATCCAGAATCGAGCCACGAATACGCTGGGCAGCGTAGCTTTCAAACTGGCGACCATAAGAACCTTCATAACGGTTGATGGCATCGAGCAGGCCGATCATCCCCGCCTGGATCAGATCATCGACCTGAACGCTGGCTGGCAGTCTGGCCATCATGTGATGGGCAATCCGTTTGACCAGTGGCGTAAATTCCGTAATGAACTGGTCTTTGTCGACGATCCCTGTTTCGGTATACATAGGTTCTCTCACATTCACACCGTAAAATCCGCTGTATCAAGATGACTGGTACGAATCAGTCTGCGCATGAAATTCTCCACCCCGTCGTTATCTGTCCAGGGCCCGGCACACCGCATCAGCTTTTCAGCCAGCTGCCGGTAACCTGCGGCCGATTCGGATGTCGGGAAAATTTCCACTACCGGCTGGCAAAGTCGGGTCGAGCGTTGCAGTTTTTCATCGAATAGAATGCATCCCATCCACTCCAGCTTGACTGCCAGGTGCTTTTGAGCAACACCGGCAATGTTCTCGAAAATATCGCGCCCCATGCTTTCTGATTCCACTTTGTTGACCAGCACCAGAAAATCCCGTCGGGCATATTCCTGACTGATGAGCTTGATCAGGGCGTACGCATCTGTGATGGCCTTGCCGGAAGCGGAGAGCACGATCAGTACCTGCTGGGAAGCCAGGCTCAGCGGGACGACCCGGCTGGTTCGCCCGATCGCGGTATCGATCAGCACGACATCCACCGTCTGGGACAGTTCGCTGAAGCATTGAATAAGCCGTTCCTGATCAGCAGACGAAAGTTTCGCCAGCGAATGGATTCCGCGCATCGCCGTCAATACCAGCACATCTTCCGGCCCTTGTGTCATCACCTGTTCAAGTGTTTTGTCCTGATTGATGACGTGCAGCAGATCGTAACGCGCGCTGAGGCCGAGATTGGCATTGACATCCTTGTGGCGCGGGTTTTCATCCAGAATCAGCACGCGTTTACCCGTTTTTGCCAGTGCGACAGCCAGATTGATGACCGAACTGGTTTTGCCTACCCCCGTTCGTCCACCGACCACGGCAAACACACGCACCCCGGCGTTGGGTTCCAGCGCAGTCAGCTCGCGCAGGCCGGCTGCCTGATCTTTTTTATGACTGATCATGGCTTGCCTCGACGCGTGTTTGCTGTCTGGTGACTGACTGATCGGCGTAATTGCCCGCCATGAGCATTGCAAATTCCGGATCCTGCAGCGAAAAAGGTGAGTTTTCCGCCGAGGGTTTGAAAATACGATGCAACAGGTAACGGGAATTGGCTTCGTGCAGATCTTCCGGAACCTTCTGGCCGTTGGTCACGTAATGCAGCACCAGTTTGCGCCGGATCACCGCATCCAGCGCAATGCCCAGACTGGCTGCTTCATCCACCTTGGTAATGATGCAGCCATGAATACCGTGTTGCTGGTAGGCGGAAATGACTTCATCCAGCGTATCTCCGCTGCTGGTCGCGTTGAGCAGCAGCAGGTGTTTTACTTCCGTTCCGCACTGGCTCAGCATGGTGATCTGTTCGGCGAGCATCTGATCCCGCTGGCTCATCCCGACGGTATCGATCAGTACCATGTGTTTGCCGCGCAATTCGTGCAGCATCAACTGCAGATCGTCGATATCCTTGATGCTGCGTACCGATATGCCCAGCAGCTTGCCGTAAATACGCAACTGCTCGTGCCCCCCGATACGGTAACTGTCGGTGGTCAGCAGTGCCACCTTGTCGGCACCGTGGCGGATGACGGCACGTGCAGCCAGTTTTGCCGTCGTCGTGGTTTTACCGACACCGGTTGGACCGATCAGTGCATAAATCCCGCCTTGTTCGATGATTTCGTCACCGGCTGTGGTACGTAAATTGAGTGTGAGCAAGGCAATGGTTTTTTTCAGGCTTTGTTCAAAGTCGCGATCAGCCGGCAGTTTCTCCAGCAAATGGCGCGACAGTAACGGACTGAAACCCGCACTCAGCAACGTGCGCAGCACCTTCATCCCGCCGGGATCGCGTTGCGAAAAATTGCTCCATCCCATGGTGATCAATTGTTCTTCCAGCAACTGCCGCATGGCATGGATTTCCTGGAGGATATTCGCGCTCTGAATATCTGCCACTGCGGGTTGCTTCTGAACAGGCGGTGCCTGCTTTTTTTCGGGAGCAGGCTTTTGCCGGGGTGCAGCAGCCGTTTTGACAGCCGGTGAAGTTGCTTCGGGTGGTGTGTCGCTGGTGAGGCTGGAAATATCCTTGCCCGCCAGCGCCATGATTTCGATCCCGCCCGGTACCTGCTTGTTCGACAGAATGACCGCATCCGGGCCCAATTCGTCCTTGACCTTGCGTAACACCTCATGGGAGGTGGCAGCCAAAAATTTTCTTACTTTCATTTTTTGTTACCCCCAATGATCGATATGAATTTGATTTTTCTGGTATCCGGTATTTCGGAATGGGCCAGAACCCGTAACTGAGGCAATGATCGGCGCAGGAAGCGGGACAGCAGCAGGCGAATCGCATCCGGTACCACCAGCACGACCGGTAGCCCGATCTGTTCCAGGCGCTTGACTGCATTGCCGGCTTCACGTGTCAGCGTATCGGCCAGGCCGGGCTCGATCCCACCGTCCGCCACAGGGTCGGATTGCACTACCTGCAGCAGAATGGTTTCCAGTTCGGGGTGCAGGCTCATGACCTGCATTTCTGCGCCGGACGGGAAACACTGCTCCACGATGGCACGCCCCAGCGCGACTCTGACCAGTGCGAGCAGTTCGCTGATATCCTGGGTGCGCCCTGCATGTTCGGTCAGGGTGTCGATGATGGTGCGCATGTCACGGATATTCACCCCCTCTTCCAGCAGGTGCTGCAGGATCTTCTGCACCGTTGCCAGCGGCAGCAGCTTGGGAATCAGATCTTCCGCCAGTTTGGGCGAACGCTGACCCAGATGATCGAGCAGCTTCTGCAATTCTTCCCGCCCGAGCAGTTCAGAAGCATGCATGCGTATCAGGTGATTCAGGTGAGTGGTGACGACCGTGCTGGCATCGACTACGGTATAGCCGCTGGTTTGGGCCAGTTCTCGCTGTTCTGTCTCGATCCAGACTGCGGGCAGTCCGAATGCCGGATCTTCGGTATTGTTGCCTGGCAATGCCATGGTGACCTGGCCGGGATTGATTGCCAGATGCATACCGTTATAGGATTCTCCCTGGCCGATGACCGAGCCTTTCATGGTGATGCGGTAGCCATTGGGGCGTAGTTCCAGGTTATCCCGGATATGGACCACCGGTGGAAGAAAGCCGATTTCCTGAGCAAATTTCTTGCGTATGCCGTTGATGCGTTTGAGCAAATCACCCTGACGCTGTTTGTCGACCAACGGAATCAGACGATAGCCGACTTCCAGTCCGAGTGTATCGACCTGAACCACATCCTCCCAACTGGCATCCTGCCCTTCGCTGGAAACAACCTCGGGTTCTTCCGATTTTTCAGCAGGCGAAGCGGGACGATGGGTGACGTAATAGGCAAGTGTGCCAATCATTCCGGCCAGCAGCAGAAAAACGAAGTGCGGCATGCCCGGAACCAGTCCCAGTGAGCCGAGGATACCCGCCGTCAGCCACAGCACTTGTGGCTTGCTGAGTAACTGACTCACGAATTGCTGGCTGAGATCTTCATCGGTGCTGACCCGGCTGACCACCAGACCGGCTGCTGTGGAAATGATCAGCGCAGGAATCTGGGCCACCAGTCCGTCACCAATGGTCAACAGCGTGTAGTTTTTGGCGGCATCGCCAAAACTCAGATCATGTTGCAGCACACCCACGGCCAGCCCGCCGATAATGGTAATCAGCATGATCAGAATGCCTGCGATCGCATCGCCGCGCACGAACTTGCTGGCGCCATCCATCGAACCGTAGAAATCGGCTTCCTGCGCAACCTGCTCACGCCGCTTGCGTGCTTCATCTTCCCGGATCAGGCCGGCATTGAGATCAGCATCGATCGCCATCTGTTTTCCCGGGATGGCATCCAGTGTGAAACGGGCGCTGACTTCAGCGATACGTCCGGCACCCTTGGTGATGACGACGAAATTGATCACCACCAGAATGATGAATACCACCAGACCCACCGTATAGTTACCGCCCACCAGAAAATGACCGAATGCCTCGATGACTTTACCGGCAGCATCCGGGCCGGTATGGCCATGCATCAGTACTACCCGGGTCGACGCTACGTTCAGCGAAAGCCGCAACAGGGTCGTGATCAGCAGAACAGTAGGAAAGACAGCAAATTCGAGTGCATTGCGCGAATAGAGGCTCACCAGCAGTACGATCACCGCCAGTGCGATATTGAAAGTAAACAGCACATCCAGCACGAAGGGCGGCAGTGGCAGAACCATCATCGCCAGGATCATGATGATCAGCATCGGCCCTGCAAGACTCTGCAGTTGACCACCCCGCACCAGGGTAGATAAAGACAGAATATTATTCATTCAGCATCCAGATTCTGATAACTGTGTATGGGTCAGATAAATGCCTTTCAGGCATGGTCCATTTCTTCCGGTACCGCTATTTCCGATGACAGCTGCGGAGCAATACCACCCGTCGTCTGATACCGTTTCAACTGAAAAATATAGGCCAGCACATGGGCCACTGCGGTATAGAGCGTTTCAGGAATCTCGGTATCCAGTTCCACATGGTGATACAGTGCCCGCGCCAGCGGCGGCACTTCGAGCACCGGAATATGGTGTTCATCTGCCAGCTCACGGATGCGGGCCGCGATCAGTTGTGTTCCTTTTGCCACTACTTTCGGCGCACGCATCGAGCGATCCTGATATTTCAAAGCGACGGCATAGTGTGTCGGGTTGGTGACCACGACATCCGCTTTGGGGACTTCCGCCATCATGCGGCGGCGTGCTATTTGACGCTGCATATTGCGGATGCGCCCCTTGACTTGCGGATCACCCTCATCTTCCTTGGCTTCCTTGCGCAGATCTTCCCGGGACATGCGCAACTGGCGTGCGTGATTCCATATCTGGAAAGGCACATCGATGACGACGATCAGCAACATGGCACCGACGATCAGTATAAAAGTCAGGCCGATCAATCTGCTCATGCTGATCAGGCTGGTATCCAGCGGCATGCCAACCAGATCGAGTACATCCTGTTTGTGACTCCAGATAATCCCGGCAGCAACACCACCAATGACCATCACCTTGGCGATGGCCTTGACTAGCTCGATCAATCCGCGCGATGAAAATATTCTTTTGAGTCCATTCACCGGATTGAGGCGTTTCAAATCCGGAAACAGTGCTTTGGAGCTGAAAAGCCACCCGCTGAGCAGCATGGGAGCCACCAGTGCTATGATCACCAGCCATCCCAGCAGAGGCGCAATGGCCAATAGTCCGTCGAGCGCCAGTTGAAACAGCCTGGGCAGCAACAACGCCGGATTGAAGGCAACCTCCTGTTCCATTCGCAGGCCGCCTTCTAATACGGCAGACAACTTCTGAATGATGATCGAACCGATCACCCACAAGCTGCTGGAAGCCGCGATCAGCAGGGTAAATGTGGTCAATTCCTGCGAACGCGCTACCTGCCCTTCTTCTCTGGCTTTTTCCAGGCGTCTGGGCGACGCGGGTTCGGTACGTTCAAGATCGTTATCGTCTGCCATGGCGGATTCCTCTCGATGAACCGGAATTATCCGCACTCCCCTGGAAAGTGATATGGCAAACAAACGAAGATTTAGGTTGCTAATCGGATGATTCTGGAGGGAAATCCAAATAGAAAAAAGATAAAGATGTATTGATTGTTACGCCTGATCAGGCGAAAACAAGGATGGCAGGTAACCCTGTATTACCACAAACTACATCGGATCATTACGACTTGCCTGGCTGAAGAAATGCCATTTCTGTTATCTGGTCATCTATCAGACCAGTCTTGCAAGGCGGGTACCTTACCCTATAAAATAAGAATCGTTCTCATTTTATTTTTGTGTCCGCATATGTGCCTGACCAATGACGAGGGGAGCGCTGTGCCGGCCACTGACCTTGCAGCACACCAAATCCAATTCTGTATATCGACCATCACGGCTGGCTGTATAACTGGTTGCGCCACAAACTGGGCAATGCCTGCGATGCTGCGGATATTGCGCAAGATACGTTCATGCGCATACTTACCCGGCAACAGCCTGTGCATCTGAATGAGCCGCGCGCTTATCTTTCTACCATTGCGCATGGTCTGGTCATCGATCACTGGCGTCGGCGTGAGCTGGAGCGGGCCTGGCTGGAAACACTGGCATCATTGCCGGAGCCTGAAGCGCCTGCACCCGAGACGCGGCTGATCTTTCTGGAGGCATTGATCGAGATCGACAGGTTGCTCGATTCGCTCAAACCCCGGGTACGCACCGCCTTCCTGCTGGCCCAGCTCGACGGGCTGACCTGCCCGCAAATTGCCGAGCACCTGGGGGTATCACTCTCCACAGTGGAACGCTACATCACCAAAGCGCTGCGCAGTTGCTACACGCTGCGTTTCGAACCATGACCAACGAGGTTTCTTCACAGGAAGGTACTGCGCAAGCAACGGAAGCATCGCATCACAGCGCTGATCGGCTCCCCGAATCTGTCGTTGATGCTGCCATCTCCTGGGCAGTCCGGCTCGACTACAACACGCCTACTGTTGCACAGCAACAGGCATTTGAGTACTGGCTGCAGGCTAATCCTTTGCATCGTCTTGCCTGGCAGCGCATCCACTCTTTGAAAGGTTTTCACGCTGATCTGGGCGAACTATCCCCCAAGCTGGCGCATGACACACTACAAATCGCACAACGTCACCGTGAACATAGCGGCTTGAGCCGCCGCAATGTTATCAAGCTGCTGTCACTGGCCGGCGTCGCTCTGAGTACGGGCTGGGTGATACGTGAAAATACGCCGTGGCAGCGCCTGCTGGCCGATGCCAGCACGGCTACCGGTGAGCAGAAAACACTGCAGCTGGACGATGGCAGCGTCATCGTACTCAACACTGACAGTGCCGTCAGTACCGACCTGGCCGGGCTCCGCCGTCTCGTTGTACTGTGGCGCGGGGAAATTTTCATTACGACCGGGGTTGATACCGGTATTGCGATGAAACGTCCATTCTGGGTACATACGCCCTTCGGCCGGATACAGGCGCTGGGTACGCGTTTCGTGGTCCGCCTGGAAAGGGATCGTGCTCGTATCAGTGTGCAGGAAGGCGCTGTGGAACTGCATCCGGTGAATGGTGGTTTTCCTGTCATCGTGCAACCCGGCGAGAGTCGCTGGCTGGTCGAGGAGGATACCTTACCGGCGGATTTGCAGGGCTTTGAAGCGGACAGCTGGCAAAAAGGTGTCATCGCCGGCAGGAACATCCGTCTGCAGGATTTGCTGAGCGAGCTGTCGCGTTACCGGCCCGGTTACATCACCTGCGATCCAGGAGTAGCCGATCTGCGTTTGTCCGGCCTTTTTCATGTGAAGGAAACCGATCGGACACTGCAATTCCTCACACAGATTCAGCCGATCAGTGTGACTTACCGTACCCGATTTTGGGTTTCAGTAGGACCACGAGATTTTCACTGACGGGAAAAACAGGGAAGAAAAAAAGGCTGCAAAAAAATTTTCAGAAAAATGAAGGGGTTTTGATCCTCGTTCGGCTTAACAGGTAGGAAGACCATTAATAACTTACCTTGTCGAGACTGAAAAATGACCCTGAGCCGTTTACCTTTTTCCGGTATGGAATATCGGAACCGATTCATCCAACTGTTTTCCCGTTTGCAGCACAAGCTGCTGACTATTACCCTGCAGGGCATCCTGTTGAGCTTGCTTGTCAGCATAACGGTACCGCTGTTGCACGCTGCTGCGGTCGAGATGGCCGCGGCACCGCCGGCTGCCGACGAAATCCACACCTTTAATGTGCCAGCCGGCCCGCTGGATGCAGCGCTGGATCATTTCGCGCATACCGCCGGCGTCAATCTTTACTATGATGCTGCGCTACTTGATGGCCGGCAATCCAAAGGATTATCCGGCAATTACAGTATTGCCTCTGCGTTGAGTCGGTTGCTGGCCGGCAGCGGTATCGAAGCTGCTCCCCAGCCGGGTGGTGGTTACTCGCTGCGCCGGGTGGCAGCTGGGGGAAGCACGGTATTACCCCCAATTACAGTTTCTGCCGACACACTGGGCACCACAACCGAAGGTACTGGTAGTTATGCCACCCGAAACGTGACCCTATTCGGGAGTGAACAATCGCTGAAAGATATCCCTCAATCGGTAACTGTTATTACTCGTCAGAAAATAGATGATCTGAGACTAGATACCTTGGATAAAGTGCTTGAAAACACTCCCGGAATTACCTTGTTCGCACGGCCAGGGGGTGGCAGTGACATATATTCACGTGGTTTCATTACCAACACCATCCAGTATGATGGCGTTCCACTGCAGCGAGGTAGCTTTTGGGGAAACCCCTTCGCCGCCAGCTCTATCTACTTGGACCGGGTTGAAGTGCTGCGCGGTGCTCAAGGCTTGCTGGAAGGTGTGGGTAACCCAGCCGGTGCAGTCAATGTTGTACGTAAGCGCGGATTGGCGGACACTGTATTTAATATCGAAGGTCGCATTGGTTCCTGGAGTAACTATGGTACCCGCCTTGAAGCAGGCGGCCCCTGGGATGAGAAAGGCCGTTTGCGCAGCCGTGCTGTACTGGACTATGAAGACAAAGAGTCATTTATCGATGACGTAGGTCGTCAACCGTAGAGTCCAACGGGTTAAGCGGCTATCTGTTTTGCATGGTATTTCTGGGTGAATTGTGCCGGCGACAGATATCCCAGTCTCGCCTGCTTACGAATTCGGTTGTAGAAGATTTCAATGTACTCGGTGATTTCCTGCCGGGCTTGTGTGCGCGTAGTAAAGCGCCTGTGATGCACCAACTCGTTTTTCAGGGAACCCCAGAAACTCTCCATCGGCGCGTTGTCCCAACAATTGCCCTTGCGGCTCATGGAAGCTTGCATGCCGAATTGTTGCAGTTGCTTTCGATAAGCGTGGGCGCAGTACTGGCTGCCACGATCTGAATGATGGATCAGCCCCCTTGCTGGCCGCTTGGCGGCGACGGCGCGAAAGAGCGCTTGCGATACCAGGCTCGTGGTCATCCGCTCGGACATGGCGTAGCCGACCAGTTCGCCGTTGAACAAATCCTTGATGCCGGCAAGATAGAGCCAGCCCTCGTCGGTGGTGACGTAGGTGATATCGCTGACCCAGGCGCGATCGGGGGCCGCCACGGTGAATTGCCGATCGAGAAGATTGGGCGCCAGTGGCAGAGCATGCCTCGAATCCGTCGTCGCCTTGAATTTCCGCTTCTGCTTGCAGCGCAGCCCGAGTTTCCTGCGTATCCGCTTGATGCGATAGAGGCTCGTCTGGATGCCGTGATCGGCCAGGTCGGACCGCAGGCGCCGGGGACCGTAGGTTTCACGCGTCCGCTGATGCGCGGCCTTGACCTCGGTTTCCAGCCGGAGGTTCTCTTGCTGACGAGCTGACGAGCTGACGAGCTGACGAGCTGACGAGCTGACGGCGGACGTTGGCGCCAAGCGTGATAGCCGCTTTCCGAAACGTCCAGAATCCGACACATCGCCGCCACCGCGTGGTGCTGTCGCAACTGTTCGATCCGGGCGTATCTCACCGCGACTCCTTCGCGAAATACGCCGCACATTTTTTTAGCAGATCACGCTCCGGTTTCACTTCCGCCAATTCCTTGCGCAGTCGCGCCAGTTCAATTTCCGTTTCCGTCGGCACCCGCTGACCTTGCCCAACCTTCGCCAGGCTGCCTGTACCCGATGCCCTCACCCAATTGCCAAGACTGCTCTTTGGCACCAACAAGTGCTTCGCTGCCGCATCCACCGACAGCCCTTCCGCTTCCACCAGCTTCACCGCTTCCGCCCGAAATTCCGGCGTGTAGATCCCTTTCGGTAGTCGTTCCATCCTTGTCCTCCGTTCCTCACATTTTACGAAACGTTGGACTCCACTTTTTTCAACCTACGTCATTGTGGGCGCAGCTCACCTTTACCAGGGTAATGCTTCTATAGCTGCTAAGTCAGAAAGGAAGAACACATATTTTGAGATTAAAAATATTTTACAATATGATTTAGTCTAGGTGCAGGCTAGTCTGTTTTTTGAGGAAATTTTATATGAAAGAGATCGGAGCATTTGAAGCCAAGAATAAATTTGGTACGCTGCTGGACTGGATTGAAAGTGGCGAGGAAGTCGTTATTACACGGCATGGTAAAGCGGTGGCGCGTTTGGTTCCAGCCCAGGAACAATTTGATCGTACTAAAGCACGCCAGGCAGCCGTTAATATTACAGCACGCAGAAGAGGTATTACACTCGGAAATATTAAAATCAAGGATTTGATTAATGAGGGTAGACCTTGAGTCTTGTTCTGGATAGTTCAATGACATTAGCTTGGTTGTTTGAGGATGAACATTCTCAACAGGCCGATGCTGTGTTGCGTCAAGTGATGGAAACGAGTGCAATCGTTCCATCGCTCTGGCGTCTGGAAGTAGGTAATGCGCTCCAAATGGCAATTCGGCGAAACAGAATTGACGCAGCATTTCGTGATGCTTCGCTGGTTGATTTGGCTGCTCTAGCAGTTATAGTAGATACCGAAACAGATCATCAAGCCTGGCGCACTACTTTGCATTTGGCTGATCGATGCGGATTGACACTGTACGATGCTGCTTATCTGGAATTGGCCCAGCGTTTTGAATTACCACTCGCCACACTCGATCAAGCATTATGTGATGCGGCTGGTATTGTTAACGTTCAAGTATTCAGGATTTAATCCCACCATCGTTTTATCTCTACCAGCTTCAAAACTTTTGTGATGAGCTTGTCGTTCCCGAATACAGCCAGTTGCCTGTAAATCAGCCGGCTGTCTGAAACATCAGGCCGGCATGTTCGCGCATTTTATGGAAGCGAATGCCCGGCCAGTTTTCTTCGGCTACGCTGATTTCGGCGGAAAATGAAGCCAGAAAAGTAGGCGCATTCACCGCATCGTAGGCGATACGGTGGGCATTGGCATCGATGAAACGCTGCAGTTCCTGAGGCGTTTCGGCAGTCACCCATCGTGCCAGTTGATATTTGGCCGGAGCAATGCGTGCCTCGACACCGTATTCATGTTTGAGACGGTGGGTGACGACTTCAAACTGCAATACACCGACCGCACCCAGCAGCAGCATGCTGCCGATGTGTGGGCGAAATACCTGTATGGCACCTTCCTCACCTAACTGCGCCAACCCCAGTTTGAGCTGCTTGCTGCGTAACGGATCAGCGATTTCGACCGTTTGAAAAATCTCCGGTGCAAAAAAGGGCAGTCCGGTAAATTGCAGGTGATCTCCTTCGGTCAGGGTATCGGCCAGTTGCAGTGTTCCGTGGTTGGGGATGCCGATGATATCGCCTGCGTAGGCTGTTTCCAGCAGTTCACGTCGTTGTGAAAGAAAGGAAACGACCGTGCTGGTACGCACATCCTTGCCGCTGCGAACCACCTTGAGATTCATTCCTCGCCTGAATTCACCTGAGCAAATCCGCACGAAAGCAATGCGATCCCGGTGGGCGGGGTTCATATTGGCCTGAATCTTGAAAACCACGCCGGAAAATTTCTTTTCGGCGGGCTGAATTTCGCGCTGGATGGCTTTGCGTGATCCTGGCGGTGGTGCCAGTTCAACCAGTGTATCGAGCACTTCCTGTACGCCGAAATTATTGATGGCAGAGCCGAAAAATACTGGTGTCTGCTGCCCGGCAAGAAATGCTGTCTGATCGAATGCCGGTGCTGCGCCGGTAATCAGCTCGATTTCCTGGCGAGCCTGTTCAAGATTTGCACCGAAACGTTCTGAAATTGCCGGATCTTCCAGATTGGTAATGATGGCTGTCTCTTCCTGTTCGACACGATCCATGCCGGCGCGAAAGACACGCATCAGTTTGTGGCGCAGATCATATACGCCATGAAAACGCTTGCCCGAACCGACCGGCCAGGTGAACGGAATTACGTCCATGCCGAGTGTACGTTCGATTTCGTCGATCAGATCGAGTGGCTCGCGTACTTCCCGATCCAGTTTATTGACGAAGGTAATGATCGGGGTATTGCGGGCACGGCATACCTGCAGCAGGCGCAAGGTTTGTGATTCCACACCGTTGGCTGCATCGATGACCATGAGCGCGGCATCGACGGCGGTCAGTACCCGGTAAGTATCTTCGGAAAAATCCTGGTGGCCGGGGGTATCCAGCAAATTGATCACACAATCGCGGTACTCCATTTGCATGACCGAGCTGGCAACGGAAATACCGCGCTGCTTTTCAATTTCCATCCAGTCGGAAGTGGCATGACGGCTGGCTTTACGTGCTTTGACACTCCCTGCGATATGAATGGCACCGGCAAACAGCAGCAGTTTTTCCGTGAGTGTGGTTTTACCGGCATCCGGGTGAGAAATAATGGCAAACGTCCGACGACGCTTCACTTCATGGTCGATCGTCATTGAAGATCCTGAGGCTCCTGAGAAACTGAATGATAAAGATGACAATAAGTAGTGTGGCTGGCGCTGAACCGGCTGACAGCCGGATAAACTTCCCGGCAGATTGGCATGACGTGCGGACAGCGCGGATGAAAATGACAACCTGGCGGCACATTGGCGGGTGAAGGAGGCTCTCCCTGTAACCGGATGACCTCACGCTGGCTTCCGGGTTCATAGGTCGGTACTGCGGACAACAATGCCTGAGTATACGGATGTTTGGGATCATCCAGCACTTCTTCAGTACGCCCGCTTTCCACGATTCTCCCCAGATACATGACCGCGACTTCATCCGCCAGATAATCCACGACGGCTATATTATGGGTGATCAGCAAATAGGCAAGTCTGCGCTCCTGTTGCAGTGTTTTCAGCAGATTGAGTATCTGTGCCTGTACCGAAACATCCAGCGCACTGGTCGGTTCGTCGCAGATCAACAGTTGTGGATCAACCGCCAGTGCACGTGCGATAGCAATCCGCTGGCGCTGGCCGCCGGAAAACTCATGCGGGTAGCGCCATTTGGCTTCTGCCGGTAAACCTACCTGCATTAGCAAGGTATCGACATCGTGCTGATTTTTTTCACTGGCGGCGATTTTATCCGAATTCCGGCCAAGCGCCCGTATTCCTTCTTCGATGATTTCGACGATACGCATGCGCGGATTGAGCGACGAATAAGGATCCTGAAAAATGATCTGGAATGCAGAGCGTTTTTGCAGCAGTTGTTTACGATCCAGATCGCGTAATTCCTTATCTTGCAGGCGAACACTGCCCGATGTCACCGGGATGAGCTGCATGATTCCTTTGCCTACCGTGGTTTTGCCACAACCGGATTCTCCCACCAGTGCCAGCGTTCTGCCGCCGTCAATTTGCAGTGATACGCCATCGACCGCTTTGACATGGCCTGCTACCCGTTTGAATAATCCTTTATGCACCGGGAAATGTATTTTCAGATCATCTACACGTAAAAGTGGTTTGCTCTGAGTCGAATCAGAGGTATGGCTGCTGAGCGGAAGATCATCCAGTGCGGATCGTGCTGTCCCGGATAACGATTGAAGCCGGGATTGAGGCGACCGTTCCCTGGAATCGTCCGAATAAAGATGGCAGCGGACATGATGCTGCGGTGCGGTTTCCACCCACGGTGGAATGATCTGATGACATTTTTCCCATGCCCGGTCACAGCGATCAGCAAAACGGCAACCGGTAAATACTTTTGAAAGAGCCGGAACATTCCCCGGGATGACAATCAGTCCCTGATCGCGTTTCTTTCTTGTCGGCAGTGCCGCAAACAGCTTGTGTGAATAAGGATGTGCCGGTGACTGGAAAAAACGTTCTTGATCTGCTATTTCAATGATTTGGCCTGCGTACATCACAGCAACGCGATGCGCCATTTCTGCCACTACGCCCAGATCATGGGTGATCAGAAGAACAGCCATGTTCTCCTGCTGCTGCAAGCCACGCATGAGATCAAGTACCTGGGCCTGAATCGTTACATCCAGTGCAGTCGTAGGTTCATCTGCGATGAGGAGTTCCGGTTTGCCTGCCAGCGCCATCGCGATCATGACACGCTGTTTCATGCCACCTGAGAATTGGAACGGAAACTCTGCCATGCGTCGGGCGGGATCAGGAATACCTACCTGCCGCATAAGTTCCAGAATGCGTATCTGTAACGCCGCACCACGTAAACCGGAGTGCTGCAGTAAAACTTCTCTGATCTGTGCACCGGTGGTCATTACCGGATTCAGGCTGAGCATCGGTTCCTGAAAAATCATGCCGATACGATTACCGCGTACTTTACGCATGGCGGATTCCGGCAGGGTCAGCAGTTCATCTCCATTCAACCGGACACTGCCATGCACGATTTCTCCAGTATCAGGCAGCAAGCGCATGATCGAAAGAGCCGTGATGGATTTTCCGCTGCCGGATTCCCCCAGCAGCGCGAATGTTTCGCCCGGATGGATGGCAAGTGACAGCCCGTCCACAGCGCGTACCGGTTGCCGGCCGGTATGCAGCAGCACCCGGAGATCCGTTACTTCGAGTAGCGCTGTCATGTACGGGAGGTGTTCTTGTCTGAAGGCAATGTTCCGGTCGTTTCTGCCATGGCCTGTTCTTCAGTCTGATTGTTGAGCAATCCGTTTGGATCGCCAGCTAATGTCCGGTTGCGCGGGTCGAATGCGTTCTGTACTGCATCAGAAAAAAGATTGGCGCTCAGCACCAGGGCAAACATGAAGGTGAAGGCGGCAAACAATGTCCACCAGACCATGGGCTCACGCGCCATTTCCAGTCTGGAAGCATTGATCATCGTTCCAAAACTGATGGTCGAGGGATCCACTCCCACACCCACATAGGAAAGTACTGCCTCGGCCAGCACCAGGCTGCTGAAATCCATGACGGTGGTAATCAGGACGATATGAACGACGTTCGGCAAAATATGACGGGTAAGAATACGCCAGTGGGACACGCCGAATGCATGTGCTGCCTGAATATATTCCATCTCGCGCAGCTTCAGGGTTTCTCCGCGCAGCAGCCTGCACAATCCCGTCCAGCTGGTAATGCCCAAGATGATGCAAAGAAACAGCAGGCGCAGATCGGCACGTGCGGCAGCAGTATCGAGCATGTCGGCATGCGTTTCGATATAGACCTGCATCATCAGTACCGCTGCGGCAATCAGCAATACACTGGGGATGGAGCTGAGCGTGGTGTAAATATACTGGATGACATCATCGATCCAGCCGCGAAAGTAGCCTGCGGCAATTCCCAGCAGCAGGGCGAACGGCAGCATGATCAGTGTTGTCATCGTTCCGATGACAAGGCCGGTTCGAATACTTTTGAGGGACAAATACAATACATCCTGGCCGACCTTGTCTGTTCCCAGCACATGATAGTGCATCGCCAGTGCCACGATTGCACCACAGGCAGCCAGAATGATCGCGAATGTCATCAGGATGGCACGCCAGGGTATTTCAGTTGCGCCACGCCATATCGCGGTTTGCATACGAACAAACGAAATCCGGTATTGTCGTGCTTTTACACCGCCCAAACCGGCGACCAGCCCGATCCAGATCAGCAATCCCGCGCCAGCGCCGGAAGCGGATCGCCATAAAATATCTTCTACCAGCTCCGTTTCCGGGTATTGCAAATGTGCGCCACCATGCACCAGACGGGCAAAGTCTCTGATCTGATTTCCGTCAGGCGTTGTGATCGTTTCTTTCGCGTAGAGATGAGCCGACAGCGGCGCGGAATAGGTTTTTTCCGTTTGCAAACGCAGCGGCGCAGTCAGCAGATCGAGCAGACTCAGTACTTCTGCACTGTATAGCTGTTTTCCATCACTACTACGCACGGATTGTTCCAGAACCGGGCGAAAATGAACCGTATCGAGCAATCCGATCAGAATGAAACATAGCAGGATGGTCAGTGCCGACATTCCACTGGCGCTATGTGTAACCTTGCGCCACGATGCCAGCACATACACATGTCGTCTGGCATAAATACCGAAAGCAATACCTGCCGCCAACAGCAGATAAATCAGTGCATCTGTCCAGAGTATGACGGGATCGAAAGACATCATGGCTAGAATGAAATTCAAACGGTAACAGGCGCTATTGTAGTGCAATAACAACCGGTGACATCAATCAGGATAGAAGGATGGGGTGACGTATCGCGGTTTTCAGTATTAAAGTCGACGATGATCAGGCCGTTTACCTGTAAACCCGTCGCCTGGTTGAATACGGTGTCAGCAGAAACGCTGGAAAAATATTCCGGTATTAATTAAAGTTTTGCGATCAGCGGCCGTTAGACGAGCGTACTATACACGGATGTTCATTTTAGAAGGAAATTCGATCGTGAAAATAAATCAGATACCCCCGGGACGCACAGAGACCGTTGCCGGTGGTTCGCAGAAAAAAATGGACAGAGCAAACAGCGCTAAACCGGGTGCAGTTGGCGAAAGCAATAACGTCCATATCAGCTCACTTTCAATGAGCATCCAGTCGCTGGATGCGAGCAGTGAAACGATGAATACTGCAAAGGTGGCTGAAATCAAACAGGCAATCAGTGAGGGCCGTTTCAAGGTCAATCCGGAAGTGGTTGCAGATCGCCTGCTGGAAACAGTGAAAGAATTGATTCAAAACAAACGATAGATCCAGAATGAACAACATACAGACGAACACCCGGGATCAGGATTCACTGGAATATATTCTCCAGCTTGAACTGGACAATATTCGTTTGTTTCTTGAGCTTCTCGAGCATGAGCGAAACCTGCTCGCTGCAGGAAATCTGGATGATCTGGCTTTGCTGGTTGCTGACAAGGATCGGCTGATTGACCAGTTTGCACGGCTGGATATGCGCCGCAACCGCTTTCTGAATGCTGCCGGTTTGCCTGAAGGTACGCAGGGAATGAATGCCTGGGTATCTGGCAGCGATGAAGAATCGACAGTTGCTCGCGACTGGGAAGAGCTGCTTGGCCTCGCTGATCTGGCAAAACAGCTCAATCAAACCAATGCAGTCATTACTTCCAGCTGGCTGCAATATACACGTCGAACATTGAACGCCCTGCATAGTGCTGCAGGACGCCCTCCGCTCTATAACACCAAAGGTCAAACGACCTGATGAATCCTCTGCCTTCGCTTGGGAGATGTTTCACGTGAAACATCTTTCAGCAGAAGCTGTCTTCTGGTAATGCCATGATTTTGTAATCACTGTCAGACAGGATTTATGGCGTTGCTGTATTCGTTCACCGGGGTATTTGTGCCAGTCTGATCAAATTCATATAAAATACTTTCGGTTTTCAAGCAAAATTTTCTTCAACCCGATCGCCTGTGTTTGTCCAGGTCGTGCTGTTAAATCAGCAGTCTGATATTTATGCATTTCTCGAAAGACTTTGACATCATCGTCGTGGGTGGCGGGCATGCTGGAACAGAAGCCGCTCTTGCTGCTGCACGTATGGGCCAGAAAACACTGCTCCTGACACAAAATCTGGATACCTTGGGACAAATGTCGTGCAATCCATCGATCGGAGGAATCGGCAAAGGTCATCTGGTTAAAGAAATCGATGCGCTGGGTGGTGCTATGGCTGCGGCAACTGATGAAGCCGGTATCCAGTTCCGGATACTCAATTCAAGCAAAGGTCCGGCTGTACGTGCAACCCGTGCACAGGCCGATCGTGTGCTGTATCGTCAGGCTATTCGCAAGCGATTGGAAGCCCAATCCAATTTACTGATATTGCAGTCAACGGTCGATGATTTGCTGCTGAATGGTGACAAAATTACGGGTGTCGTCACGCATCTCGGCATGACTTTTTCTGCGCGCGCCGTGGTGTTGACGGTGGGTACATTTCTGGGTGGCGTGGCGCATGTCGGTCATCAGAATTTTCAGGCCGGGCGAGCGGGTGATCCCGCATCGATCAAGCTTGCTCATCGTCTGCGTGAAATGAATCTGTCGGTCGGAAGGCTCAAAACCGGTACACCGCCACGTATTGATGCACGCACCATTGATTTCCGGATATTGCGCGAACAGCCGGGAGATGAGCCGGTGCCGGTCTTTTCGTTCCTGGGTAATATCACGCAGCATCCCCGGCAGATATCATGCTGGATGACTCGCACCAATGAAAGGACGCACGAAATCATTCGGACAGGGCTGGATCGTTCTCCGCTATATACCGGGAAAATAGAAGGTATCGGACCGCGTTACTGTCCGTCGATCGAAGATAAGGTAGTGCGTTTCTCTGAGAGAGATGCGCATACGATTTTCCTGGAACCGGAAGGATTGGAAACCAGCGAAATTTATCCGAATGGAATTTCGACCAGTCTTCCTTTCGATGTGCAGGTCGAGCTGGTTCGCTCCATCGCAGGGCTGGAAAATGCACATATCACCCGACCGGGCTATGCAATCGAATATGATTATTTCGATCCGCGTACGCTCAAAAAATCTCTCGAAACCAAAGTGATCGATGGGTTGTTTTTTGCAGGTCAGATCAATGGCACCACCGGTTACGAGGAAGCCGCTGCCCAGGGCTTGCTTGCCGGATTGAATGCCAGCCTCAAAATAAAGGAGCAGGAACCCTGGTGTCCGAGTCGTGACGAGGCTTATATTGGTGTGCTGGTTGATGATCTGGTTACCCGTGGCGTCACGGAGCCTTACCGGATGTTTACCAGCCGAGCGGAATTTCGTTTGCAATTACGAGAAGATAATGCTGACATGCGGTTGACCGAAACCGGTTATCGGTTGGGCCTTGTAAGCGAAGAACGTTGGCAGGCTTTTGCCGCCAAGCGTGAAGCCATAGAAACAGAGAAAACGAGACTGCGTAATACCTGGATTTCTCCCGGCACCTTGAGTAAATTACAAACACCGGATCAGCCAGCCGACGATCGTTCATATTCGCTGTATGATCTGTTGCGGCGCCCCGAAATCGGTTATGCAGAACTGGTATCACTATCCGATAAGGGCCAGTCCGTGATTGACAGCCAGGTTGCTCAGCAAGTGGAAATCGATGTCAAATACGAAGGTTACATAGAACGGCAGAAGCAGGAAGTCGTTCGCCATGCGCAGCATGGAGCCATGATTCTGCCAAAAGATATGGATTACCGTGCTGTACGGGGGCTTTCCAACGAAGTAACGCAGAAACTCAATCAGCATCAGCCGGAAACGATAGGCCAGGCAGCACGGATTTCCGGCATTACACCAGCAGCCATATCCTTACTGCTGGTACATCTGAAGCGTGGCATGGCACGCCAGGCAGTCAAACGGGAAGAAATGCATGAATCTGGAAAAACAGTTGCATGACGGTCTGGAAGCAATTCCGGAATTGTCCGCGGACACAGGGCATTTGTGCAGCAGGTTGTTGCGCTATATCGAGCTTATCGCGAAATGGAACAGTACACATAATCTGACTTCGGTCAGAAACCCCGAATCGATGATTACCCGTCACATGCTGGACAGCCTGGTCATTTTGCCGCATGTCAGCGGGCCAGGTATCGTCGATGTCGGCAGCGGTGCCGGCTTTCCCGGTATCCCGGTGGCGCTGGCACGTCCCGAATGGCAGGTAACCCTGGTGGAAAGTAATCAGAAAAAAGCTGCTTTTCTGTTGCAAGCCGTGCTCGAACTGGAGTTGCCAAATATCTCGGTCAAACAGGGACGAGTGGAAAAAATAAAGCTGGAAAACAAAGTGGATACCGTTGTTTCACGCGCATTTTCCAGTCTCGAACGCTTCATGAGCCTGTCGAAACACCTGAGTGAGAGCAATGCCGATCACTGTCGCTTCATCGCCATGAAGGGGGAATTTCCGGATATGGAGCTGATGCAGTTATCCCCGGAATTTGTCGTTGAGAAGATTGTTGCCGTCACCGTACCCGGGCTGAAAGCTAAGCGGCATTTGGTTGTGATCCGATATCAGCCCGGATGAGGATTGTCGGATGGCATATATAAAATCCTCCCGCAAGTCCACCGAAAATACAGAAACGTAACCTGATGACCAGAATATTTGCCATAGCCAATCAGAAGGGAGGGGTGGGCAAAACGACTACCAGCATCAATCTGGCATCCAGCCTGGCAAGTATTGACAAACGGGTACTGCTCGTCGATCTGGATCCGCAGGGTAATACGACTATGGGAAGTGGCGTGGACAAACGCCTGCTGGATCGTACCGTTTATCAGATTCTACTGGGTGAACAGGTAGCAGCCGAAGTTCGCTTATCAACGAAACCGGGGAAATACGATTTGCTTCCGGCCAATCAGGAACTGGCTGGCGCAGAAGTGGAAATGGTGGCGCTGGAGCAGCGTGAATCCCGCCTGAAGAAGGCCCTGCAGGTGATTCAGGCAGACTATGATTTCATTCTGATCGACTGCCCTCCTGCACTGAATTTGCTGACACTGAACGGGTTGTGTGCGGCGCATGCCGTTATCATCCCCATGCAATGCGAGTATTATGCGCTGGAGGGGCTGAGTGACCTGGTCAACACCATCAAAAGAGTGAGAACGGGCTTCAATCCTGCGATCAGAATAGAAGGTCTGCTGCGAACCATGTTTGATCCGCGCAACCTGCTGGCACAGCAAGTATCCGATCAATTGAAGCAGCATTTTGGCGACAAGGTATATCGGACGATCATCCCACGCAATATTCGGCTGGCCGAGGCGCCTGGTTTTGGTTTGCCGGTGCTCTATCATGACAAACAATCTCGGGGGGCCCAGGCTTATCTTGAGCTGGCCAATGAAATTCTGGCAACCGCCAACTGATCGATAATCCGATCAGGAATCCATCGATGTTAATGATTTGATACAGTGACCATGGTAAAACCAAAAGGATTGGGAAGAGGGTTGGATGCATTATTAGCAGGCAATCCTCCGGAAACGGATTCCCTGCAGAATCTCGATGTGGGTTTGTTGCAATCCGGTAAATACCAGCCTCGAACCAGAATGGATGAAGCCTCTTTGCATGATCTGGCTGAATCGATCAAGGCGCAGGGAATCATGCAGCCGATACTGGTGCGTCCCCTTATGATGGGCGGCTATGAAATCATTGCCGGGGAACGCCGCTGGCGTGCCGCACAAATTGCAGGATTGGAACAGATTCCGGCAATCGTGCGCGAGGTGCCGGATGAATCCGCGCTGGCTCTGTCTCTGATCGAGAATATCCAGCGCGAAGATCTCAACCCGCTGGAAGCTGCACTGGGAATACAACGGTTGATCGAGGAATTCGGCATGACTCATCAGACTGCCGGGCAGGCGCTGGGATATTCCCGCAGTGCAATTTCAAATCTGCTGCGCCTGCTCAATCTGGCTGCGCCCGTGCAGGACCTGATCATGCAGGGAAAAATCGATATGGGGCACGGACGTGCCCTGCTTGTGCTGGATGCCGGCAAGCAGCTGGAAGTCGCGCACCTGATCATACAAAAGCAGTTATCCGTACGTGAAACCGAAAATCTGCTCAAGCGAATGAATGAGATGCCTTCCGTAAAAAAACGGTCATTCCCGGATCGGGATCTGTTACGTCTTCAGGAAGATATCTCTGCCCGGCTGGGTGCCAATGTCATTATCAAACCCGGGAAAAAAGGGACTGGCAATGTCGTTATTCATTATGCCAGTCTGGAGCAGCTTGACGGCATACTGGCAAAATTCTAGGGAGCCTCTGAAAAACTACCTGTGTTGCCTTTCTGTGTTAAAAGTCAGCTCGAAATGCTCTTTATCATGTATAAACTCCGATTTCTCGCCGATTTTTGTCTTGAACTAACTGCCTCGCTGACGTTTTTCAGAGGTTCCCAAGGGGATTGGCAATCGTCAGGTTTCTGAATTATTCAATATTCTGGATCTGCTCGCGCAATTGCTCGATCAGCACTTTCATTTCCACCGCTATTCGCGTGACTTCTCTCGCCACTGACTTGGAGGCCAGCGTATTGGCTTCCCGATTGAGTTCCTGTGTCAGAAAATCGAGCCGTTTGCCGACGACACCTCCGGCAAGCAGAATATGTTCGAATTCGTTCAGGTGTCCCTGCAGGCGTGACAGCTCCTCGTCTACATCGACTCTGTTGGCAAACAGGGTGAATTCCTGCCGGATACGTTCATCCTTTTCATCGAGCCCGGCTGCTTTCAAACTGTTCAGTAATCTTTCCTGAAAACTGGCCAGAATAGCAGGCAACCCCGGCAACAGATCCAATACCAGTTGACGCATTCGTTGTACACGTTCCAACAACAGGTTCTGCAGCTTTTCTCCCTCGCGCTTCCGGGCGGAGACGAGTTCCTGTAGAGCAGTTTGTAACAGTGCCATACACGGGGTACGCAAGTCATCGATCGAAATATGGTCACTATCGAGTACGCCAGGCCAGCGCAGAATTTCAGCAACGGAAAAATCGCCTGCAGCAGGAAAAATAGACTTGATTTCATCGCTCATGATCTGCAAGTCTTTCAACAGATCACGGTCCAGTCGCTGTTGACGGTAACTGTTTGAATAAGATGAAAAAATCAGGCGACAATCAACTTTTCCCCGCGTCAGTCCACTACCGAGAAAATCGCGCATTTCGGATTCAAGTGCACGGAGCTCATCAGGTAGTCTAAATTGCAGGTCAAGATAGCGATTATTGACTGAACGCAGTTCCAAAGCCAGTGATCCTTGCGGAATTTCCCGAGAGACTGCTGCGTAACCCGTCATGCTTGCAATCATGAACTTTTCCACCCGGTGGATTGTCCAGTGCCATTCGGGTTGATGCTATACTCGGCCCTTAAATTGTGTTTTTGATTCTTGGAGGTAGTCATAATGCGGATATTAACATTTCTGGCCATAGCCCTGTTTGCCTTTGGTCTGACAGCACTTGATGTCGAAGCTCGGCGTATGGGAGGTGGCGGCAGTGTCGGAAAACAGCGCCAGTCAATCAATCTCAACCGGCAGCAGCAGGCTGCTCCCCAAGCTCCGCAATCTGGAAAGGCGGCATCACCCGCTTCACAGGCTGCTCCTGCTGCGGGTGGCAGCAAGTGGCTCGGCCCTCTGGCCGGACTGGCTGCAGGAGGATTGCTGGCATCTCTGCTCATGGGCGGCGCTTTTGACGGGATCAACATGATGGATATTCTGGTACTGGTTGGCATAGCTGCCGCCATATTCTTCATCATACGCATGATGCGTGGATCTGCCGGCGGCAGACAAACCCAGCGGCCAATGCAGTATTCCGGTGCAGGAGCAGGAGGGATGGGAGGTGTTCCATTCCCGAATCGGGATACATCGGCACCGGCAGGTGGTACGGGTTCCAGTTATGACAGGCAGTCCACCAGCACTGATGCGCCTGATATTCCCGCTGATTTCGATGTTGAATCATTCCTCAAACAGGCCAAACGTTCATTCATCGCTTTGCAGTTAGCTCATGATGCTGGAGATCTGGAAGAAATCCGCGCCTATACCACACCTGATCTGTTTGCCGAAATCAGTAAACAGGTTGCTGAGCGTGGAAACATGGCGCAGCAGACCGATGTGATTTTTGTTGATGCGGCCTTGCTGGATGTGACGAATCAGGGTAATCACGCGATTGCCAGCGTCCGTTTTACCGGTGAGCTGAGAGATACTCCCAATGCACAGCCGGAGCCCTTCGATGAAATCTGGCACGTTGAAAAAGATCTGGCAGCATCTGATTCCGGCTGGTTGCTGGCTGGTATTCAGCAGGCAGAAGACCTGAAGCACTGAGGATAACGGGCGTGTCATGGTGATCAGTCATCCCGGGGGGCGTGACAGATTTGCAGTTTTCATCCATTTGTTCACCACGATTGGCAACTTGATCGATCAGCACGCCCGGACTAATTCCAATTCGAATCGTATTTTATCTGTCCGCAATCGGGAATGGCACCAGGTTGCAGGCAGTACACCACCCGGACTCTGTAAATGGATTTCGACGTACTGGAAAAGACCGTTTGTTTTCAGGGTTTTTTCCGCCTGGAACGGTACCGTTTACGCCATCGTAAATTCAATGGTGAATGGGGACGACCGATCACACGCGAGTTGTTTGAACGGGGACATGCGGCAGCAGTATTGCCTTATGATCCGCAAACGGATGAAGTATTGCTGATAGAACAGTTTCGTGCCGGCGCAATATCTGCACCCGGCGGTCCCTGGCTGCTGGAAATCGTGGCGGGGGTGATCGAGGCCAATGAAACACCCGAACAGGTGGTTGCAAGAGAATCGATAGAGGAAGCAAATTGCCAAATCGGTAGTCTGATTCCGCTGTACGATTATCTGGTCAGCCCCGGTGGTACTACTGAGCGAATCGTTCTGTTCTGCGGCCGGGTCGATATGCAAATGATTGAAGCCGGTGCCGTTTATGGCAATCATGGAGAAGATGAAGATATCAAGGTGCATGTCATGCCTCTGAATGAAGCCATCAGACTGTTGAGTACTGGCCGGATCAACTCTGCCAGTGCCATCATTGCGCTGCAATGGCTTGCCCTGAATCGCGATTCCGTTCGGCGGCGCTGGCTGCCGGAATAAGAATATGCGTATGTGTGTCCGTAAATCCGCCAGGTTTTACCAGACACAATACGGTTTGCTGCTGGTATGTCTGCTATGGATAGGCATACTGTTCGCACAATCTCCTGATACTGTCAGTACTGCAAAGAGTGATACCGGCAATATTGCTGTCTGGCTGGATGTCAATGGGGCAATCGGCCCAGCCATGCAGGATTACATTCAGCGCGGGCTGTCCAGAGCAGCCGAACGGCGAGCGCAAGTAATTATTCTTCAGATCGATACACCGGGTGGTCTGGATGTATCGATGCGCAAAATCATTCAGGAAATCATCGCTTCTCCGGTACCGGTGGTAAGCTTCGTTGCGCCTGGTGGTGCACGTGCTGCCAGTGCCGGAACCTATATTCTGTATGCCAGCCATATTGCAGCAATGGCGCCTGCTACCAATCTGGGCGCCGCCACACCGGTAAAGATGAATACGTTGGCCTCACAGCCGGAAGTACCTGACAGCCAGCCTAAGGGTGAGCAGCCCGATAAATCCGACAGGCAGGATGCCATGACAGTAAAAGTTATCAATGATGCTGTCGCTTATATCCGCGGGCTTGCCCAGATGCGCGGACGTAATGCGGATTGGGCAGAGCAGGCCGTGCGTGAGGGGGTGAGTCTGACAGCTGCCGAAGCACTCGATAAAAATGTCATTGATCTGGTGGCAGATGATGTGAGTGATCTGCTGGCCAGGATAGACGGACGTACAGTCGATTTGTCCGGAGAAAAAGTCAAATTATCTACCCGGTCTCTGGCACTGGAGCGCATCGAGCAGGATTGGCGCACTCGCCTGCTGGCAGTGGTCGCCGACCCTAATATTGCCTACATCCTGATGCTGATTGGTTTCTATGGTCTGGTTCTGGAATTTACTACACCCGGAACGATTGTAGCCGGTGTAGTTGGAGCCATCAGTCTGTTACTGGCTTTGTTTGCCTTTCAGGTTTTGCCGATCAACTATGCCGGTCTGGCACTGATTCTGCTCGGGATTACCTTTATGCTGGCAGAGGCTTTGCTACCGGGTGTAGGTGCGCTGGGTATCGGCGGCATTGCAGCTTTTGTCATCGGATCGATCATGCTGATCGACACAGAAGTGCCTGATTACGGTATTTCGATCCCGTTGATCGCCACGTTTACGCTGATGTCGGCCGGATTTTTCATGCTGGTGTTCGGTATGGTGCTCAAATCCAGAAAAAAACCGGTAGTCTCAGGTAGTGAAGAACTCGTTCATAGTACGGGTGAAGTACTGGAAAGTTTTGATCAGGAAGGTTGGGTGCGGGTTCATGGGGAACGATGGCGTGCCCGTACCAATACGCCATTGTCACCCGGGCAGCGGATCAAAGTTACAGCTATGCGGGGCCTGCTGCTGGAAGTGGAGCCATGCCAACCCGATCATACGATGAATGCAACGGAGAATTGATATGTACACTGATACCGTATCTGTCATTACGCTTATTCTGACCTTTTCCATCTTTTTCCTCGCCAGTTCACTCAAGGTGCTGAAAGAATATGAACGGGGTGTCGTATTTATGCTGGGACGTTTCTGGCGGGTCAAAGGGCCAGGTCTGGTCATTGTGATCCCTGCCGTTCAAACCATGGTGCGAGTTGATCTGCGCATTATCGTGATGGATGTGCCTGCTCAGGATGTCATCTCGCGCGATAATGTTTCAGTCAAGGTCAATGCCGTGCTGTATTTTCGTGTGGTTGATCCACAAAAAGCTATTATCCAGGTTGAAGACTACAACATGGCGACCAGCCAGTTGGCACAAACGACCTTGCGTTCTGTACTGGGGCAGCACGAGCTGGATGAAATGCTGGCCAGCCGGGATAAGCTCAATTCCGATATTCAGTTGATTCTGGATGAGCAGACTGAGGCGTGGGGAATCAAGGTATCGAATGTTGAGCTCAAGCACGTCGATCTCAACGAAACGATGGTACGGGCAATTGCCAGACAGGCTGAAGCTGAGCGTGAACGCCGTGCCAAAGTCATTCATGCGGAAGGCGAATTACAGGCATCACATCATTTACTCGAAGCCTCACAAGTCCTTGCAAATCAGCCTCAAGCACTGCAACTGCGCTATCTGCAAACACTCACCGAAATTGCAGGTGAGAAAAGCTCCACGATTGTTTTTCCGCTGCCGATCGAGCTTCTGACGATCCTGCAGAAAATGACTGAAGAACAATCTGACAACCCGACCAGCAAGTGAAGCTGGAGATGATGATTAACGAATCACCATCGGGTGCACACCAGCTTTGAGCGCGCGAACAGCCTCTGCGGGAGAGCCTACGACCAGTCCGCGCGGGCAGAAGTAGTATTTTGCCAGCTCTCGCTGAGCTCGTAACTGAGCGACTGCTTCCAGTGGCTGCCATTCAGAGGTATTGGCACGCACCCAACTGCGGATATCGTTGTTACCGGTCGCATAGCGTTTTCTCTCACGTGTTTCGCAACGCAGCCCCTCGTACGAAACATTGTTTGCGCCCTGCTGCGACTGGATCACTATGCTGTACCGGATCACACGTTTTTCATCGACACTGATGGATTTGGCATCGATGAAATAGCGCAGACTGGTAGCAGGACCAGAATCGAACTCCAGCAGGTTTTCCGGTTGAGGATAAGCAGGAAGGTTGGATTGAATCGTTTCCCAGTCTTTATTGTAATCGAGCGTATCAAAAAATTTGTTCTGGCTGGCACAGGCAGTAATGCTCAAGACCAGAATCAGATGCAGGGCAGCGTTTACTGGCTTGTTGAATTTTTGATACATGGCTTCACAATGGGGAGAAGAAAAAGCAAACCAGTGGTTACCGGTCGTGGTGAAGGTAGCCGATAAAATAAAACCGGCCGGGATATTTCCCGCAAAGAAGAAATATCACCGGCCAATATCGACAGACAGAATGGGGCAGGAATCTTAAATCTTGCCAACCAGGTCGATTGACGGTTTCAGTGTGGCAGCACCTTCTGTCCATTTGGCCGGACAAACTTCACCCTCATGCATTGAGACGTATTGCGCAGCCTTGACTTTACGCAACAGTTCAGCAGCATTACGGCCAATATTGTTGTCCTGAACCTCAAATGCCTTGATCTCGCCTTCCGGGTTGATAATGAAACTGCCGCGCAGCGCCAGACCTGCATCTTCAATGAGCACATCAAAGTTGCGGGACAGTTCTCTGGTTGGATCGCCTACCAGTGGATAACGAACCTTACGAACCACGCTGGAAGTATCATGCCAAGCTTTGTGCGTGAAATGTGTATCTGTTGAAACACCGTAGACTTCAACCCCGATCTTCTGGAATTCATCATAGTTGTCCGCCAGATCTTCAAGCTCGGTCGGGCAGACAAAGGTGAAATCAGCCGGGTAGAAAACGATGACCGACCATTTGCCCTTCAAGGTTTTATCCGTGATTTCGACAAAATCGCCATTGTGATATGCAGTTGCTTTGAACGGTTTAACAGTAGTGTTAATCAGTGACATTGCCGTTTCCTTTTATGTAATTGACTCAGAATGATAGCTTCGACAGAAGTTTAAGGCGCTGCGCTCGATTAGTCCAGCCCAATGAATACGGTCGAATATACACGGAATCTTTCTTAGAACCTGTTTACGATCTTTTAAGTAGTAATGCCAGGAAAGCCAGATGAATGAACTGCAGACTGGTGTTGAGCTTACGCTCGCAGTTTTTCCATAATCTTCTGCTCTTCTCCAGCCAGGCGAAACTACGCTCGACGATCCAGCGTTTGGGCATAACTTTGAAGGTATGCAGTTCACTGCGCCTGGCAATCTGCACCGTGACAGCTTCGCCCAGAATTTCTCGCACGCCTTCAGCGAATGGTTCTCCAGTATAGCCACTATCGCACAGCAAACTTTGTACTTGCCCCAAGCCCAGCCTGCAGCGCTCCAGAGCTTGCAATGCACCTTTACGGTCAGTCACTTCCGCCGTCGTCACCGCAATAGCATGCGGCAAACCCTGGGTATCGACAGCGATATGGCGCTTGATACCCGATACCTTCTTGCCAGCGTCATAACCTTTCTGGTCGGCCGTGTCTGTGTTTTTCACGCTCTGCGCGTCCATGATCAAGAGCGCGCTGCAAACGTTGCGCCCCTGTTTCTCTCGGACCGCGCCAACCTGATTTTTTGAGTGCCCGCTCCAATACGCTCACGCCGTACTGGTCGGGCTCACTCCACTTGCTCCAATAAGCATATACACTCTGCCACTTGGGAAACTCTCCGGGTAGGAATCTCCATTGGCAACCAGTGCGCAGCAGGTACAGCACCGCGCAGAACACCTCGTACAGATCCACCTTCGTGGGCTTGGTCCTGCGTCGTACGCTGCGCAATAGCAGCTCTATCTCGGCAAACTTCTCTCTACTGATATCGCTGGCATACTCGATTCTTTTCATCCATGCATTATCAGGGATAACAAAAAGATCGTAAACAGGTTCTTAGACTGGCAACCTGTCAAACTTAAACGCAGGATGCAAGAAACGACTTGCACACATAATGCAGCTTGAGTGTATATTTTGTTCTCTCCTGAAGAAGAACTAAGTTATCAGTCCGTTTTTAATAGATTTTTGTGAAGAATCCTTTGGGCAGCTAATTAAATTTTCTGCCTTTTATTTTTTTATTCTTTCCAGTGCTTTTCACATCTGCCTTATTTTCCTTCCTATATTTGCCGATTGTTGCAATGGGCTTCTTTTTGCTCGGCCGTGCTCCTCGCGTGGCGGCGGCTTGGCTCGGGCTCGCTTCGGTATACTTCTACGGCTACTGGATGCCGGAATATGTTGTACTGCTGCTCGTTTCGATTATTGCTAACTACGGATTCGGGGTTATTATAGGCAGATTGCGTGACCGGGCCGGCGGCCCCGGTGAAAAATCAGCGCGCATCGCACTGATTTTTGGCCTGATCTTTAATCTTGGCCTACTATCCTGGTTCAAGTACGCAAATTTTCTGCTCGATACGCTGCGAACGGTTACTGTCCTGAACTTGCCGGTAGTCGAGGTAATCCTGCCCATCGGAATCTCGTTCTTCACCTTCACGCAGATCGCGTTTCTGGTTGATACCTTTACCAAAGGGACGCGCGAGTACCGGTTTATCCACTATCTGTTGTTCGTTACCTACTTTCCGCACTTGATCGCCGGGCCAGTTCTGCATCATGCACAGATGATGCCTCAGTTTGCTGATCCGGAGATCTATCGGCCTCAAATAGCAAAGATAGCTGCGGGACTCGGATTATTCGCATTGGGTCTGATCAAGAAAATCGTGCTGGCAGATGGTATTGCTCCTTATGCTAATGCGGTATTTGACGCTACGGCAGCCGGTTACTCGCCAACCGCGTTCGAAGCCTGGATAGGGGCAGTTGCCTATACGCTGCAACTCTATTTTGACTTCTCAGGTTATTCTGATATGGCCGTAGGTTTGTCTATGATCTTCGGAGTCCGGTTGCCCTTCAATTTTGCCTCGCCCTATCGCGCCACTAACATCTCCGAATTCTGGCGTCGCTGGCACATGACCCTGTCAGCTTTTTTGCGCGACTATCTGTATATTCCACTCGGCGGTAATCGCCACGGAAACTTGCGGCGCGTCATCAATCTTATGGTGACCATGCTGCTCGGTGGTCTTTGGCATGGTGCCAGTTGGACGTTCGTGGTCTGGGGAGGTCTGCACGGACTTTATCTGGTGGCACACCATAGTGTTGGTAACGTGTTCACACGATATCTTGCCCGCCTTCTGCCCCGTACCGCAACTGTACTGGTAGCCTGGCTGATTACGATGCTTGCCGTCATCGTGGCTTGGGTATTCTTTCGCGCTGTTGACTTTACGTCGGCCAGCACCATACTGTCAGCCATGTTCTCGATTGTGGACACCGACTCTTTCCCGAAGATTTTGTTCAATGCCGGGCTCGACACGTCTCGTGGTCTCTGGTTGATTCTGACATGGAGTCTGGTTGCAGTATTACCAATGAATTCAAACAATCTGTTTGATCGACACCTTAGGATCTGTATGCAATCTCATTCAGTCGCCTGGTTCAGTACCGGTGCAGCCGTTACCATGATAACGGCACTTATAACTATAAACGAGCTGCGTACCAGTACGAGTCCATTCATCTACTTCAACTTCTAATGTTGCGCAAAATTCTGCTCTTGATACTCGGTTCCCTGGCTTCGCTAATCGCCATAGAACTGGTCCTACGTATCCTGCCCACTCCAACCGCCACTCGAATGGGCCAATACATCGATCCGCTTATAAGTACCTATCCGCCAAATTTCGAATTCCAGAGCGCTACCGGATGGGCCTTTCTTAATCCACAACAGCAACGTTCGAACGAGTTTGGGTTCATTCCTGATCGTCCTTTTTCACTATCCTCCAACGCGGTTGCACTGATCGGAGACAGTCTGGTCGAGCAATCTATGCTCACTCCATCGGATCGTTTGGCAATGCAGCTCGAAAATAAACGTAATGGCGCTCCTGTTTTCTCACTGGGGATTCCCGGCAGCAGCCTTTTCGACTATCTCGAACGGGTCAGATTTGCATACGATAAGCTGGACATCAGGAAGTTCTGGATCGTTGTCGAGCGCGCAGATGTCCGCCAAAGCCTCTGCGAGCACGCTGCCTATACGGATGTCTGTCTGGATATCGACGGCGAACTTCTTCGTAAAAAGAAACCCCCTCGTGATCCGTTACGAGATATTCTCGCACGCTCCGCGTTACTGCAATACTTTGTCGGTGTACTCCGTCTGTCACCCAAGGCATTGATCGAAAGCATCAGTCGGCCTGCCTTGCCAAACGTAGAAACAAGTATAGTTACAATAGCTGGTAAATCTTCCAGCACATCTCTTTCGTCGGTAGAGGACGAAGTCATCGAACGGTTTTTCCGGGAACTCTCGAGTTTCAGTTCGATAAAAGTGGGTGTTGTAATCGATCCACGGCTTGATCACCTGGATCGCGACGATGAATTCATCGATCCCGCACTTGAGTCAGTGTACAGACAGGCGATCGCAGCGGGCATTACGGTGGTTCATCCATTTCGGGATCTGAAACAATATTCAGATTTGACCGGCCTGGAAATGCGTGTCGGTCCCTACGATGGACACTGGAATGCACGGGCAAATGCGGTCATTGCTAAAGTAATCCTCAGAGATGCACCAATGTGAAATAAACAAATGTCTTGGGCAGCAATTGCTGCTCAATCTCGGTTGACTCGCGCAGAAAACAGGCTGGCGGAGGCAATCATGAGTCCGCCAGCCCAGTCTCTTCCTGTCAGGTATTCATTCGTCAGAAAATAAGCAGCGATGGCTGCGGCCACCAGTTCGAACAGCATGATCACAATAGCCTGGTTGGCTGGTATATGAGTCATTCCGTATTGCAGCAATATGCAAAGAAAAAACACCAGTCCGCCTATACCTGCCAGTATCAGCCATGCGTGGGTATGCAAATGAGTTATATCGGAAATACTTTCCATCAGCAATGTTGCGGCAAATCCGGTCAAGGCAGTGCCGGAGAGAACGGCCAGCAACTTTAGCTGAATGCCGTGCTGCTGGTCCTTGCGAATCAGGACATTGGTCAGTGCAAAGGCAAGTCCGCCGGATAACCCCATCCAGTCACCATAAGAGGCGAGTAGTGGTAATTTACTTCCCGGTTGCCAGAGCAGAAGCAGAGCACCTGCAAGGGATAACAGAATGATCGCGTAACCCTGCCTGCTCAGCCGCTCCTGGAGCAGGATACGTGAAAACAGGATAGTCCATAGCGGTGCCAGATAGAACAGAAGCAGTACCCGCATGACTTCTCCGTGGATGATTCCGAGTACATAGGCGATGCCGGTCCAACCCGCACTGAGGCTGATCCAGAACAAAATACCGGCGGCAGGGTTAAGTATTTCGGAAATCCGGAGCTGTCTTCGAAACAGAATCAGGCCAATCAGCAGCGCAATGGAATAAGCCAGTGTGGTAGACAATTCACCACGCATACCTGCCTGTTCCAGTAAGCGGTAGGGATACCAGGCTACTCCCCAGATGGCAGCACCCAGCAGCAGGCTGGCTACCGGCAGTAATTTTTTTTGTTTGGTCAAGGTTCCCTGTGCCCTTTATAATTAACGCTTACCATTTTTACTGCCTTCCTGGAAGCGTACCTTCCGCAAGCATAGTTCTTGTGGGCAATCTTGAGAAAGTATGAATCCTTCACTGGAAAATCTTCAGTTATATCCGTTTCAGAAACTCACCAAGTTGTTTGAGGATCTCGTGCCAAGGGATTCCCTGCCGACTCCTATCGGTTTGCATATTGGTGAGCCAAGGCACAGCACCCCTGAATTTATCAGGCAGGAGCTGATCAACAGCCTCGAAGGGCTGGCACATTATCCCACAGTACTCGGGGCTGGCGAGTTGAGAGCCAGCATCGCAACCTGGCTCGCGCAGCGCTATCACTTGTCTGCCATCGATCCTGATACCGAGGTCATTCCGGTCAATGGCAGCCGGGAAGCGTTATTTTCATTTGCCCAGGCGGTTATCGATACCGATCACAAAGCTATTCAGCCAGCGGTAGTTTGCCAGAATCCCTTTTATCAAATCTATGAAGGGGCTGCATTGCTAGCGGGGGCAACGCCCTATTTTCTCAACCAGCTGCCGGAAAACAATTTTTCGGCAGATACTGCACAGTTACCCGATACGGTGTGGGAACGCACACAACTGGTGTACATTTGTTCCCCTAATAATCCTACCGGCAAAGTGTTGACTCTGGATGAATGGAAGCATCTGTTCGATTTGTCCGATCGTTATGGATTTGTGATTGCTGCAGACGAATGTTATTCAGAAATCTATTTCGATGAGGGCCATCCCCCACTGGGTGCGCTGGAGGCGGCCGAAAAACTCGGGCGTAGCGGATTTCCCCGTCTGGTCGTGTTCAGCAGTTTATCCAAGCGTTCGAATGTACCGGGAATGCGCTCCGGTTTTGTAGCGGGAGATGCGACCATTCTCAGGAAATTTCTGCTTTATCGCACCTATCATGGTAGTGCCATGAATCCGGCTGTGCAGGCAGCAAGTACCGTTGCCTGGAGTGATGAGCAGCATGTGGCTGAAAACCGCAAGCTGTACTATGAGAAATTTACTGGCGCCATGCGCATACTGGGGGACACTCTGCCTGTCAGTATGCCGGATGCGGGGTTTTACTTATGGCTGAGAACACCTGTCAGTGGTATCGAGTTTTCCAGGCGTTTGTATCGTGAAGGAAATGTGACCGTGTTGCCCGGCAGCTATCTGGCACGAGAGGCGCACGGTATGGATCCTGGTGAAGATTTCGTGCGGATCGCACTGGTTGCACCCGTGGTGGAATGCATGGAAGCAATGGAGCGAATCAGGGACATTGCCAGAAAATTCTGATCTGATTATTTTTTTAGGAGTCACATGGAGCAATTACAGGCTGTCATCGAAAATGCCTTTGAAAGGCGCGCTGAAATTACCCCCCGGAATGTCGAAGCCAACCTGAAGGAATCGGTTGCCCAGGTTATCAATATGCTTGATACCGGCAAGCTGCGGGTGGCTGAAAAAATCAATGGTGAATGGGTCGTTCATCAGTGGATCAAAAAAGCAGTCCTGCTGTCTTTTCGCATGGAAGACAACAGTTTCATCAAGGGTGGATTTTCCAACTATTTCGACAAGATTCCATCCAAGTTCGCAGATTACAGCTCACGCGACTTTCGTGATGGCGGGTTCCGCGTGGTTCCGCCAGCCGCTGTTCGCAAGGGTTCGTTCATCGCGAGTAATGTGGTACTGATGCCATCCTATGTGAACATCGGGGCTTATGTGGATGAAGGTACCATGGTGGATACCTGGGCAACTGTGGGCTCCTGTGCACAAATCGGCAAAAATGTTCATCTTTCCGGTGGCGTCGGTATCGGCGGGGTGCTGGAACCGGTGCAGGCAAGTCCTACGATTATTGAAGACAACTGTTTTATCGGTGCCCGTTCCGAAATTGTCGAAGGTGTCGTCGTTGGCGAGAATTCGGTGATTTCAATGGGGGTTTACATTGGCCAGAGTACCAAGATTTACAACCGCGACACCGGTGAAATCACTTATGGTCGTATCCCTCCCGGGTCGGTGGTGGTTTCCGGAAATCTGCCGGCTGAAAATGGCCGCTACAGCCTGTATTGTGCGGTGATTGTGAAACAGGTCGATGCCAAAACCCGCTCTAAAACAGGTATCAATGAGTTATTGCGTGGTATCTGATCATTGACATCAGAGCAATACTATCTGTTGGCAATGATCTGTGATATAAGAACGATTGTATGAATTTTACGGAAAGTCTGGCAGGGTGTGATATCAGTTGGCTTTTTCCCTGCGTATTCGCCGTGTTGTTACAGGAAATTCATACATCTTGAGCAACTAATATAAGAGGAGAAGCTATTATGAAAACAACCCTGATAAAAGTGATTGCAGCCTCTGTTACCGCACTGTTTTTGAGCATGCAGGTGTATGCGAGCGGACATACTGCTCACGTGGACGAGGCAGTGAAGCATGCCGAGGAAGCTGTGGCACATGGTAAAGAAGGCCATACTGACCAGTTACTGGAACATGCAAAAGAAAGTCTGACACATGCCAAGGCTGCCAGTGAAGCAGGTGGTAATACGCATGTCGGTCATGGAATCAAACATCTGGAAGATGCTATCAAGCATGGTGAGGAAGGCCATGTCGGTGTTGCTACCAAACATGCGCAAGAAGCTATCGAGCACTTGCGTGCATCCGAACATAAATCGCACTAAATTATCAAACGGATGTGCCTTTGGTAAGCTTTATCAAAGGCACATCAGCCAGCTAAAAGCGGAGTTATCCGCTTTTTTTGTTATAGGGCATACCAGGCGGAAATAAGCAGGATTGTTGGAGCTGGATAAATCAGAAGTACCCATGAATCCAACCGGAAATTCGATATGAGGCAGCTTACGTTTGCCATCCTGAGAATGCTGAGCGATGGCAATTACCACTCCGGTACAACTTTGGGCCAGGCGCTGAAAGTTTCTCGTTCCAGTATATCCAACACGCTGCGGGATCTGGAAAGTTACGGCCTGACCATACATAAAATTCCTGGTCGGGGATATCGCTGGTTGAATCCGGTTCAATGGCTGGATAGCGAACAAATACACCAGCATCTTGCTGAATACGCGGATTCCATACAGATAGAAATTGTGGAAGCGGTCGAATCGACCAATTCATTACTGCTGCAGCGTGCGGTTGAGCAGGGCATTTCCGCCAACAGAATCAAGCAGGTGCTGGTCACGGAATTACAGACACAAGGACGCGGACGCCGTGGACGTTCATGGTCATCAGGCCTGGGAGACAGCCTGACTTTCTCTGTGTTGTGGCCGTCACAATGTCCGGTAAATACTCTTTCCGGGCTAAGTCTGGCAGTAGGTGTGGCCATTGTCCGCGCACTGACATCGCTCGGTATTCGTGACATTGCGCTGAAGTGGCCGAATGATGTGTTATCCGGTTCCCACGCCAAGCTGGCAGGCGTGCTGATCGAATTGCACGGAGATATGTTGAGTCTGGGAACCGTGGTTATTGGTGTTGGATTGAATCTCAGGCTTTCCGGCGTTACAAAAGCCCGGATCGATCAGAAGGTAACCGATATCACCAGTATCACCGGGCAAATGCCGGACAGGAATCAGTTACTGGCGGTTTTACTGAAAGAGCTGGCCAGGGTGCTCGATACATTTGAACGACATGGCTTTGAGCCTTTCGTAGAGGAATGGACACGTTACCATGCCTATCAGGACAAAATGGTGCAGGTCAGCTTCGCAGATGATTCTGTCAGAGATGGGGTGGCAATCGGTGTTGCAGCGGATGGTGCTTTACTGGTCGATACTTCGACAGGTGTCGTACAGTTGAGAAGCGGAGAAATCTCTCTGCGCGATTTGGCAGAACATTCCAGCCCATTCAATTAAGGTTTGCGGGTTGAATACATCTTCTTTGCTGCTGGCGGTTGATTCGGGTAATACCGCCATCAAATGGGGATTACATGACGGTCGACAGTGGCTGGCGCATGGCAAGACATTACAAAGCGAACGCAGGATGCTGAAACAAAACTGGACTGCGTTGCCAGCACCTGCCTCCATTCTGATTGCCAATGTGGCAGGATTACAGGCGGCAGATGATTTGACGGCATTGCTGGCGCCATGGCATGTACACCTGGAGTGGGCCACAGCCAGTGCCCGTCAGTGTGGTGTCATCAGCCGTTACAGCAACCCGGCGCAATTGGGCTGCGACCGCTGGGTAGCACTGATTGCTGCATGGCACCGGTTACAACAGGCATGTCTGGTCGTGGATGTGGGCACTGCCATGACGGTCGATGCTTTGTCTGCCTCGGGTGAATTTCTGGGCGGCGTCATTGTGCCTGGCCCGGATACCATGAGACAGGCATTGGCAGATCGTGCCGGAATATTTTCCATGCCACTATCCGGTAGTTTCCAGAATTTCCCGATCAATACCGGAAACGCCCTGTATAGCGGGATGATTCAGGCACTGACCGGCGCAGTGGAGCGAATGTATGACCAGCTTTCCGAATACACGGGAAAACAAATGGTTGTAGAAACCATCCTGACGGGTGGTGGCGCGGCGTTGCTGGCTCCTCATATACATATCCCTCACCAGATTGTCGATGATCTGGTACTGGAGGGGCTGGTCATTATCGCCGGGGCGCAAGCAGAGATACCGGCAACCCGTTAAATATCAGGACGATGCATCATGACACACCCGCTTTTCAGACATGCTGAATTTTATACGACAGTCAACCGTTTGCAGGATTTGCCGCAGACGGCCGGAGTTGAAGTTGCTTTTGCCGGACGTTCCAATGCCGGAAAATCGAGCGCAATCAATACACTGGTGGGAAGAGAACGATTTGCCTTCGTCAGTAAAACGCCTGGCCGAACACAGCACATCAATTTCTTTCAGTTGGGCGCGGAACGCTTCATGGTCGATCTGCCAGGATACGGTTACGCACAAGTACCGCTGGCTATCCGACAGCATTGGTCGCATTTGCTGAGTTCCTATCTGCAAACCCGGCAATCATTGTACGGTATGATACTCATCATGGATATACGCCATCCGTTGACAAAGCTTGATCTGCAGATGCTGGACTGGTTCAGGCAGACGAAAAAACCGGTTCATGTATTGTTGACTAAAGCGGACAAACTGAGCAGAAGCAGAGCACTGGTGGCATTGAACGAAGTCAGGCAGTTTCTGACTGCCAATTACCCTCACTGTACCGTCCAGACTTTTTCCAGCCTGAAAGCCGCGGGCGTGGAAGAAGCTTCGCAGTTGTTGCAAAACTGGTTCGATGCTGGCCATGCCAGCGTACAGCAGGAGAACGGTGAAATCAGCGAGCAAAAAAAAACCCCGGCTAAAGGGGATTGAGCCGGGGAGAATCGCCTTGCTTGTAAGGCCTCGCCTCAGGGAGGGAAGGCGAGAGGTGGTAATTACCAACCACCTGTCTATAAGAATGGACTAAATGAATTTAGTTCCACGATGTATCAATTTTTTTATTTTGATAAATAAAACATGACCTTTTTCAGCCAGTTTCCACAAAAAAGAATGCGCCGTAACCGCCGGGATGATTTCTCCCGCCGTCTGGTCCGGGAAAATCATCTGCGGCCAGATGATCTGATTTATCCGGTATTCGTACTGGATGGCAGTAATCGCGAAGAGAAAGTGGCGTCGATGCCCGGGGTTGTCCGGCAAAGTATTGATCTGCTCCTGCTCCAGGCCGAAAAATGTTTGCGTCTGGGAATCCCTGCCCTGGCAATTTTCCCGGTGATCGATGCTTCCCTGAAAAATCTGACTGCCGATGAAGCCTATAACCCCGATGGCCTGGTGCCTCGCACGGTGAAGGAATTGAAGAAACGTTTTCCCGAACTGGGGGTGATCACCGATGTGGCGCTCGATCCCTATACCAGCCACGGTCAGGATGGTCTGATCGACGCAAACGGCTATGTGCTGAATGATGAAACGGTCAGTGTACTGGAACGGCAGGCATTGTCACATGCCCAGGCGGGTGCAGATGTCGTGGCGCCTTCCGATATGATGGACGGGCGGGTAGCCGCCATTCGTGCCGTACTGGATCGTGACCAGTTTATCCATACCCGGATACTGGCCTACTCAGCCAAATATGCTTCCAGTTTTTATGGCCCGTTCCGGGATGCAGTCGGCTCGTCTGCTACGCTGGGGACTGGTAATAAATACACCTACCAGATGGACCCGGCCAATTCGGATGAAGCCCTCTGGGAAGCGGGGCTGGATATTCAGGAAGGTGCGGATATGATCATGGTCAAACCCGGCATGCCTTACCTCGATATCGTGCGCAGGGTCAAGGATGAGCTGGGCGTTCCTACCTTCGTCTACCAGGTGAGTGGTGAATATGCCATGCTGAAAGCGGCTGCCATGAACGGGTGGCTGGATGAAAAAGCCTGTGTTACCGAGGCATTGCTGGCGTGTAAACGTGCCGGTGCAGATGCCATTCTGACGTATTTTGCGGTGGAAGTGGCCGGCTGGCTGCAGGAACGCGCCTGAAACCGGACTGCTTGCTCACATGATGAATCATACTATCAGGATCACCCGGTAATCATTTACATTGGTATAGGTCGGGCCGGTGACAACCAGATCGCCCAGCTTCTCAAAAAAAGTATAGGCATCGTTGTCACCGAGTAAAGCCGCCGGATCGATGCCGGCTTGCCGTGCCCGGCTCAGCGTATCCGGTGTCATCACTGCACCGGCATTGGTTTCACTGCCGTCTATACCATCTGTATCGCAGGCCAGTGCGTATACCTCTTCCAGCCCGCCGAGTGCAATGGCGAGTGATAACAGAAATTCGGCATTGCGTCCGCCCTTGCCGGCACCTTTTACCGTAACGGTTGTTTCTCCGCCGGAAATCAGTGCGACAGGCGGCCGGTACGGATTGTTGTAATGACGTATTTCGCGTGCAATGGCGGCATGTATTTTTGCGACTTCCCGTGCTTCACCAGTGACGGTATCACCCAGAATGAGCGGGGTGATACCCTGCGCCTGGAAAAATTGTGCCGCAGCGGCGAGTGATTGCCGGGCGGTTGCAATGATCCGGTTTTTCACATTTCTGAACACCGGATCGCCCGGCTTGGGTGTTTCACCCTCTCCTCCATTGCTGCTTTTGCGGCTGTTTTCCTGTAAAACCTCGATAACCTGCGGAGAAACGGTGATCGCATAGCGCTCGATCAGCGTCAGTACATCCTGCCAGGTGGAAGGATCTGGCGCGCAGGGTCCGGAGGTGATAGAGCTCGGGTCATTGTCCGTGACATCCGAAATGATCAGGCAGCGCACTGGTGCTCGGCTGGCGGCCGCCAGTTTCCCTCCCAGCACCGTGGATAAATGCTTGCGCACGATGTTGATTTCCTGGATCGAAGCGCCACACAGCAAGAGTTGATGAGTGATGGATTTCAGTTCCTCCAGTGTTATCCCGGGAACGGGCGCGGACAACAGGCTCGATCCGCCGCCACTGAACAGCCCCAGCAACAGATCATCCGGTTTGAGCATGCGTACCGATTCCAGAATGGCACGGGAAGCCATTTCACTCCGGGTATCAGGGATGGGATGGCTGGCTTCGATTACCATGATGCTGTTGGTCGCCAGTCCATGGCGATAAGGTGTGACTACGATACCTTCCAGATGATTGCCAGCCGGCCAGTGTGCTTCGACTGCGCGCGCCATGGCTGCGGCTGCTTTGCCTGCACCGATGACCAGTGTGTTCCCCGGAGGTGGTTCAGGCAGATGAGCGGGGACAATCTTTTGCGGATCAGCTGCATCGATAGCAGCACGGAAACTGTCGAGCAGCAATTCACGTGGATTCATATAATTTACCCCGTCAGCGTGGTGGAGAGTAATGGCTGGAGAAAATGCCCGGTAAAACTGCCGGGGATCGACGCTACCGTTTCCGGCGTCCCTTCGGCAATGATTCTGCCCCCCCCTGCCCCTCCTTCCGGACCCAGATCGATGATCCAGTCGGCGGTTTTGATCACATCCAGATTATGTTCGATGATGACCACAGTATTACCGTTATCGCGCAGGCGATGCAGGACTTTGAGCAACAGGTCGATATCCTGGAAATGCAGGCCGGTAGTGGGTTCATCGAGAATATAGAGTGTGCGGCCGGTATCGCGCTTGGATAACTCCAGAGACAGTTTGACGCGCTGAGCCTCGCCACCGGATAGTGTCGTGGCAGACTGCCCCAGCGTGATATATCCCAGCCCCACATCCAGCAAGGTTTGCAGTTTGCGTGCGATGGTCGGCACAGCTTCAAAAAATGCATGGGCATTTTCGACGGTCATCTGCAGAATTTCGTGAATGTTTTTGCCCTTGTACTGGATTTCCAGCGTCTCCCGGTTGTAACGCTGCCCGTGGCAAACATCGCAGGCAACATAAATATCCGGCAGAAAATGCATTTCCACCTTGATGACACCATCTCCCTGACAGGCTTCGCAGCGCCCTCCCTTGACGTTGAACGAAAATCTGCCGGGTGAATAGCCGCGCTCTCTGGCTTGTGGCACGCCGGCAAACAATTCACGTACGGGTGTGAACAGGCCGGTGTAAGTCGCGGGATTGGAACGCGGAGTGCGTCCGATCGGGCTTTGGTTGATGTCGATGACTTTGTCGAAAAACCCCAGCCCGTCGATTTCCTGGTAAGCAGCCGGATCAGTATGGCTGCCATACAAATGGCGTGCCACGACACGATACAGCGTATCGTTGATCAAGGTGGATTTTCCTGAACCTGAAACACCAGTTACGCAAATCAGTAAGCCGACCGGTAAATTGAGCTGTACCTGCTTGAGATTGTTGCCGGCTGCCCCACGGATCGTCAACATCCTTTCCGGATTGGGCGGGGTGCGAGTGGATGGAATGGCAATGGAGCGTTTGCCGGAAAGGTATTGTCCGGTCAGTGATGCAGAATTTGCCTGAATGGCCGTTGGTGTACCTTCTGCCACCACACAGCCGCCATGCTCACCCGCTCCAATACCCATGTCGACTACATGATCCGCCAGCAGGATGGCATCTTGGTCGTGCTCCACTACGATGACGCTGTTACCAAGATCACGCAGATGCCTGAGGGTATCCAGCAAGCGTTCATTATCGCGCTGATGTAATCCGATCGAAGGTTCATCCAGCACATACATGACACCGGTCAGCCCGGAGCCAATTTGGCTGGCGAGGCGGATACGCTGCGCTTCACCACCGGAAAGCGTATCGGCGGACCGATCAAGCGAAAGGTAGTCGAGCCCGACATTATTGAGAAATTGCAAGCGGCTGGAAATCTCCCGGATGATACGTTCTGCAATGGATTGTTTGTGGCCTGTCAGTTCCATGCCATCGAAAAACTGTTTTGCCTGCCGCAGCGGCCAGGCACTGATGGCAAAAATCGTTTCGCCATTGACCGTAACGTGCCGGGCTTCACGGCACAAGCGTGTCCCTCCGCATTCGGGACATTCACGCGCATTGATGAATTTGGCCAGTTCCTCACGTACGGTTTGTGATTCGGTTTCCCGATAACGGCGTTCCAGGCCGGGAATGATACCTTCGAAGGGATGAACCTGCTGATGGGCGCGACCTTGTTCGTTGAGATAAGTAAAAGTGATTTTTTCCTTGCCGGAACCATACAGAACGGCCTGTTGCACCTCCTTGCTCAACTGCTCGAACGGAATTTCCAGATCGAAGTGATAGTGATTTGCCACCGCCTGCAACATCTGGAAGTAGAACTGATTACGCTTATCCCAGCTCCGAATGGCGCCTGCAGCGAGCGACAGGTACGGAAAGGCCACCACCCGTGCCGGATCGAAAAAGGTGATCTGACCCAGACCATCACACTTGGGGCAGGCGCCAGCGGGATTATTGAAGGAAAACAGACGTGGTTCGAGTTCGGACAAGGCATAACTGCACACCGGGCAACTGAATCTGGCTGAAAACAGGTATTCCTTGCCACTGTCCATTTCCACCGCCAGTGCCCTGCCCTCGGCATGGCGCAATGCGGTTTCAAATGATTCCGCCAGTCGCTGTTTGATTTCCGGGGAAATTTTGAGGCGATCGACGACCACTTCGATCGTATGTTTTTTGGTTTTCTGTAATTTTGGCAGTGCATCGATATCGTACACTTCCCCGTCCAGCCGGACGCGCACGAAACCCTGTGCACGCAGCTCATCGAACAATTCCGCCTGTTCACCCTTGCGTCCGGTTACCACCGGCGCGAGTATCATCAGGCGGGTGTCTGTCGGTAATTGCAAAACCTGATCGACCATTTGTGAAACACTCTGCGCTGCCAGCCCGATACCATGCTCCGGGCAATGCGGTTCCCCCACGCGGGCGAACAGCAGACGCAGATAATCGTGTATTTCAGTGACAGTTCCCACGGTGGAACGCGGATTGTGCGAAGTGGCTTTCTGCTCGATGGCGATGGCTGGCGACAGCCCTTCGATCAGATCGACATCCGGTTTTTCCATCAGCTGCAGAAACTGTCTGGCATAGGCGGAAAGTGATTCGACGTAGCGCCGCTGGCCCTCTGCATAGAGCGTATCGAAAGCCAGCGAAGATTTTCCGGAGCCGGACAACCCGGTAATTACGATCAGCTGGTTGCGCGGCAGATCAAGGTCGATATTTTTGAGATTATGTGTCCGTGCACCACGGATTCTGATGAGTTCCATTAGCTATCTAAGAATGAGTCAACCTGATAATATACCCAACTTCCCGGTTTTATCACAATTACGCTTCATGTCTGTTTCACCAGCGCCTAATACAGCAACCAAACTCCCCGAAAAAATGTCCCGAGTGGAAATACGAGCTTCCGCCAGTCTGGCGGGCGTATATGCACTCCGCATGTTCGGTCTGTTCATCATCCTGCCGGTCTTTACTTTTTTCGCCAAGGAATTGCCGGGAGGAGACAATTACACGCTGATCGGTATTGCGTTGGGCGCTTACGGGCTGACGCAGGCGATCCTGCAGATTCCATTCGGCTGGCTGTCTGACCGCATCGGGCGTAAACCGGTCATTTATCTCGGATTGGTGCTGTTCGCACTGGGCAGTTTTGTCGCAGCGGGCGCAACCGACATTTACTGGGTGATTCTGGGGCGCATCATCCAGGGTGCGGGTGCCATTTCGGCTGCTGTCATGGCACTGGCAGCTGATCTGACGCGAGAAGAACACCGTACCAAGGCGATGGCAATGATCGGTATGAGCATCGGTATGGTTTTCGCGTTGTCGCTGGTCATCGCTCCTCTGCTGGATCAATGGGTCGGTGTGCCTGGTATCTTTGTGATCACCGGATGTCTGGCCATAATCGCGATAGGGGTGGTGCACAAGATAGTGCCAGATCCGGTCGTCAGCCGTTTTCACTCGGATACCGAGGTGACTGCCGCCCGCTTCAGCAGCGTCATTCGCGATGTACAACTACTGCGATTGAACTATGGTATTTTTGCCCTGCATGCGGTGCTGATGGCCCTTTGGCTCAGCATACCGTTGTCATTGCGGGAAACAGGTCTGGCTGCTGCTGATCACTGGAAGGTCTATTTTCCGGTAATGGTCGGTTCCATACTGCTGATTGTGCCTGCTATCATCTATGCCGAGAAAAAAGCCCAGCTGAAACGGGTTTTCATTGCGGCCATTGCATTGCTGCTGCTGGCACAAATTTTACTGGCAATCTTTAACGCATCATTCTGGGGGCTGGTGTTTGCGTTACTGCTGTTCTTCGCAGCGTTCAATCTGCTCGAAGCCAGTCTACCTTCACTGATTTCGAAAATTGCGCCGGTCGGTGCCAAAGGAACGGCTATCGGCATTTACAGCAGCACACAATTTCTGGGTGCTTTCGTCGGCGCCGGCCTGGGTGGATATCTGTTTCAGCATTTCGGCTTTTATGCCCTGGCGGCAATGTGCAGCGGATTGCTGATTCTCTGGCTGGTGCTGGCCGTCACCATGCAGGCACCGGCCGCGGTTCGTTCCAGAATGTATCAGGTCAGAAAAATGGATTCCGATGAAGCCAATGGCCTGTCACGCGAACTGGCAGCATTACCCGGCGTTTATGAGGCCCTCGTGCTGGCCAACGAGCAGGTGGCTTACCTGAAGGTTGACCTCAAGGGGTTTGATGAAGAAAAAGTGGTTCAGTTACTGGAAGGAAATATATAGATGGCATCACTGAACAAAGTCATGTTGATTGGCAATCTTGGCCGTGATCCTGAAATTCGTTACATGCCCAGCGGCGACGCCATGGCGAACCTGAATATCGCTACCACCGATACCTGGAAAGACAAAGGGGGCGAGAAGCAGGAACGTACCGAGTGGCATCGGGTGGTCATGTTTGGCAAACAGGCTGAAATTGCCGGGGAGTACCTGAAAAAAGGCTCGCAGATTTATATCGAAGGCCGCTTGCAAACACGCAAATGGACCGATAAATCCAACGTGGAGCGCTATACCACCGAAATCGTCGCGGATCGCATGCAAATGCTGGGAGGCCGTTCGGGAGGCGGCAGCTATGATCCTCCGGCCGACCGGGATCATGATTACCAAAGTCAAAGTACCCCGCCTGCCAAATCGAATACAGGTTTTGACGATATGGAAGACGATATTCCGTTCTGAAACCAGACGGGATACGCAGTTCTCTGAAATCAATATGGTTTGGTCTGGATTTCCCATACCAGACCCGAGCACGTAATGGCCGATCCGGCCGCGATAATTGCGGCCAGTATTGGATTTATCCGGTTGCAAAGCCGGTAGCCGTAAGATACAAACATTCGGCACAAATATTCTTTTCCCGTCATTTCTGATGGACGAATCTCATCATCCCGCGCACGCGCCGGCATTGCCGAGCGAGCCTTTTGCCTTTCTGCTGCATTTCTTCCGGCATTATTACGGCTGGTGTGTGCTGGTCGTGGTACTGGAAATCGGTTCATCTGCCAGCAGCATTCTCACGCCGTATGCCATTGGCCAGATCGTGGGTGGTGTTACTGATTCCCTGACGGTACGAGAACAGATTTTTTCGGCAGTCGCTTTTCCGCTTGGGCTTTATCTGCTGCTCAACCTCGGTGAAGTGATATTCAGCCGTGCCGGTGCCTCCTGCCGCATTGTCATTGCACCGCGATTACGGGCGCAGGTGACGAGCGAGCTGTACGCCTACCTGCAGCACCATTCGCATCGTTTTCTCAGCAACAACTTCGCTGGTGCGCTGGCCAGCCGCATCTCGGAAACCTCGACCAGCGTCAACATGACATTATGGACACTGGTGTTCGATTTCCTACCCATTGTCGTCACACTGACCGTCTCGATCATCCTGCTGTGGTACGCCAGCATTCCCCTGTCGCTGTTTACGCTGGTATGGGCATTACTCTACCTGAGTATTTCCTACTGGCTGGCGCGGCGCTGCCGGCCGCTGGCGCATAAATCGGCCGAGGCGCGCAGCATTACAGTCGGCAAAGTGGTGGATGCCGTGACCAACCTTGCCAGCGTGCGGTTGTTCGCCATGCTGGGTTTCGAACGCGGCTACCTGGAAAGTTTCCTGAACAACGAGATTGCCGCTTCACGGCGCTGGCTCTGGTCGAATGAGAAAATACTTTGGTTCCAGTTCCTGCTGGCGTCGACACTCAAGGTGGGCACACTGCTGTTTGCCTTATGGTTGTGGCAGCAGGACCAGATCTCCGTGGCCGATTTTGTGATGAGCATCAGTCTCTCGCTGCTGATCATCGGAGAAGTGCGTAACATCAGCCGCCGTTTCATCGATCTGTTCGAATACATCGGCAATATTGCCAACGGGGTGGGTATCATCGTGCGCGAACATGAAATCGTCGATCGCCCCGGCGCGCAACCATTGCACATTACCCGCGGCTGTATCGAGCTGCGCGGTGTCACCTTCGGTTATTCTCCTGACAATCCGGTATTCGAAAATCTCGATTTACGTATCGAGGGCGGGCAGCGGGTAGGGCTGGTGGGCTATTCCGGCTCAGGAAAATCGACACTGCTCAACCTGATTTTGCGGCTGTACGACCCTCAGCAGGGCAGTATTCTGATCGATGGTCAGGATATCCGGGAAGTCACCCAGCAGTCTCTACATGAACAGATCAGCCTGATCCCGCAGGACCCTGGACTGTTTCATCGCACCCTGCTGGAAAATATCCGCTATGGCCGTCCCGGTGCTACCCGGGAGGAGATCGAACTGGCTGCACGCGGTGCCGATGCACATGAATTTATCGAACGCATGCCCAATCAGTACGAATCACTGGTGGGCGAACGTGGCGTGAAACTCTCCGGCGGCCAGCGGCAGCGTATCTCCATTGCTCGCGTCATCGCTAAAAATGCGCCCATCCTGATCATGGACGAAGCCACTTCCAGTCTGGATTCGATTACCGAACAGGCCATCCAGAACAGCCTGTCTGCGCTGATGAAGAACAAAACCGTGATCGTGGTTGCTCACCGCCTTTCCACTATCGCACATCTGGATCGCATCCTGGTATTCAACCGTGGACGCATCATCGAAGATGGCAGCCATGCTCAACTGCTGGCTGCCAATGGTGCCTATACCCAACTTTGGAGTAGGCAGGCAGACGGATTTTTGGTCGAAGAAACGGAACAGAACGACTGACGAATAATCGTCACTTTACCGTTGGTTGCTATTCAGGTGGTTACCTTTTGCTTTCGGGAAGGTTTTGCTATATATCTTTGTGATACATATCAAGATGTGAGGGAGTGATGGAAACAGCTAAAATTTGCTGGACAGGACGATCTCAAGCAATCCGCCTGCCAAAAAAATATCGCATCGATGGCGATGAGGTTCGAATCAGGCGGTATGGTACTGCAATCATACTGGAATCGATTCCAACTGATTGGGCGTGGCTGGATGCTTTATCAGCACCAATCGATGCAGATTTTAAACAGACATCTGAGGAACAGGATGTGCTTCAGGAACATCCTGAACTGGATGATCTGTTCAACTGATGCGGTACCTGCTGGATACAAATGCCTTAATCTCGATTTTGAATGATACAGCTGGATGTGTTGCTCAACGATTGAAACAATACTTTCCCGCTGATATTGGTCTATCGTCCATTTTCCATCATCGTTACCAAGACCGCACCCTGATATTCAATCGCGGATATATTCTGCAGTAACTACGCCACACCTTTTTCGTTTTAGGGGGAAGCCGTAGGGCTAAACAAGTAACCCATGAAACCAGGCTCTTTTCAGAGTTTGAATGGTAATGTTTACGCCTTATTCTCTCTCGTATCTGGTCAGACAGTTTTTAAACTGACCGAATCTAATAATGTGGCCAACGAGATGCCAACCGCGCTGTACTTCGTTATCGCCGTTACTACTACCATTATGTAATTCGAGTGAACCCATAGAATGGAAGAATTATTCAGGGCGTGGTTGATCGCGCGCGGTTATTCGGCTGTTGGAGCAGCCTCGAGCTACCCATCCGCCATACTTCAGATTTCGCAGCATTACTCAACCGAAACCGGTCGTGTGACAGATATATACGCCATTACTGATCAAGCCACCCTTAGTCAGATTGCGCATGACTATAGCCAAGCTGGTCGCTTCTCTGAGTTCGGATACCAGCAACACAGTAGATTTAGGGCCGCAATAGCTCGCTATTCAGAATTTTTTGTAAATCATAGGGTCGGTGATGTGGTTCAGGAAGTTCATGAGTCAGTCGCCATTGAGACGACAGTTGCAACAGTTAATTTTTCATATGAGAAAGATCTTCAAAAAACCCTGTGTGCACAGATTTCAGATCTATTCCCCGGCTATAGAATCTATGGTGAGGCGAACCTTGGTATTGAGTACGTTATATCTGGGAAAAAGATCGATGTGCTCCTAGAAAATACGCAGAACAGAGAATTGTTAATCGTGGAGCTAAAATCTGGCCGCGCGGATTTTAGGGTATTTGGCCAAATTTCAATGTATCTAGGGCTAGCAAAGAGAGAGTTTCCTGGTCGAGAGATTAGAGGAGCTATTGTTGCGGCGGAAATAGACGACAGCCTGAGATATGCGACAGAAACCAATCCTGATATTCAACTCAAGATTTATCGAATGAGTCTCGAGTTAGAAAATGCATAACCTTAATCGTTGGGCATCTTGATTTCTGCTACGAGGTTGAATTGAGCCACAAATTATTGCTTGTCGATTTCGAGAATGTTCAGCAAGTCGATTTGAGCCACCTTGAAAGCAACTTTCACGTTACGATTTTTGTTGGTGCAAGCCAAAAAAGTGTTCCCATTGATCTTGTTGCAAGTGCTCAGAAACTTGGAGATCGAGTGGAGTGGCAACGTGTTGATGGAAATGGCAGTAATGCTCTGGATTTCTATATTGCTTGTCAGCTCGGACGTGTGATTGAAAAATCTCCAGACTTCCACTGTATTGTCTTATCCAAAGACAAGGGTTTCGATCCCTTGTTGCGGCATCTAAATAAAAATGGATTAAAGTGCAAACGCATCAACAGCCTGCTTGAACTTGAACCAAAGGCTGCTACTACTGAAGAGCCTAATTACAAGCGTGTTTTTGAACTTCTAAGTAAATCTGAAAAGAAGTCGCGGCCTCGCAAGCGAGCGACTCTATCGCAACACATTTCATCAATGTTTCAGAAGAATATTGCACAAAGCGACATCGACCGAATCATTAACATTCTTTTTGCCAATAAAATGATCTCGGAAACCAGTAACATCATTACCTATGAATTCTAGGCAGCCCAACCTAACGACGCTCAACCTCATTTCCTTCCATCGCGGGATGCTGTGCGATAAAGCCACGGCTTTACATTAGTCAGCTATGACGAGCAATGCTCCACTACACAGGACAATCAGGGAGACTCATGTTCAAAGTAATTCTGTTGTCATTTATTGTTCTTGTCGTTGTACCATTCGATAGCTTTGCGCAAACACGGTGTCGCACAGATTCTTTGCAGAACACAACGTGCCGAGACAGCAATGGCAATACAGTTCGTGGCCGGACGGATTCCCTGGGGAACACGACTTGGCGAGATGATCAAGGCAATACGGTTCGCAGTCGAACGGACTCTTTGGGGAATACCACTTACCGGGACGATCACGGCAATACCATGCGCAGTCGTACAGATTCGCTGGGTAATACAACTTATCGTGACAGCGACGGCAACACTATTCGCAGCCGGACAGACTCCCTCGGCAATACGACTTATCGTGACAACCACGGAAATACGGTAAGGTGCCACAAAGATGCTCTGGGCAATACCACTTGCCGCTGATGTTGCCTAATTCTCGCGTTATAAATCTATACCACAAAAACCAAAGGACTCCGTCCAGCTGATGACAAGCAAAAAAGATCTGTCAGAACGTGATATCTGTAGCAGGTTCATCACGCCTGCGCTGGAGCAGGCAGGGTGGGATATGCAGAAACAAGTCCGTGAAGAAGTTGGCTTTACCGACGGTCGCATTTATGTAAAGGGCAATCTATCAGTACGCGGCAAATGCAAGCGAGCGGATTACATTCTGTACTACAAACCGAATATTCCGGTTGCGATTATCGAGGCCAAAGATAACACCCATTCGGTGATGGCTGGCATTCAGCAGGGGCTGGATTACGCCACAATCCTCGATATTCCTACCGTGTTCAGCAGCAATGGGGATGGTTTTTTTGAGCATGACCGCACCGCATCTGTCGGCAATATCGAGCGTGAAATCCCGCTGCATCAATTCCCCACCCCGGATCAGCTCTGGGAACGCTACAAGCGCTACAAAGGTATCATCACGCCCGAGGCTGAACGTATCAGCGCTCAGGATTACTTCTTTGACGGCACCAGCCGCAGCCCGCGCTATTACCAGCAAATCGCCATCAACCGCACGGTAGAAGCGATTGCCAACGGCCAGCAGCGCATCTTGCTGACAATGGCTACCGGCACCGGCAAAACCTATACTGCCTTTCAGATCATTCACCGCTTGTGGAAAGCGGGTGCCAAAAAACGCATCCTGTTTCTGGCGGATCGCAATGCACTGATCGACCAGACACGTCGTGGCGACTTCCGCCATTTCAAAGACAAGATGACGGTCATCAGACACAAGAAAATAGACAAATCCTACGAAATCTATCTGGCGCTGTATCAAGGGCTGACCAACTACGATGAAGACAAGGACGCCTACCGCGAATTCAGCCCGGACTTCTTCGATCTGATCGTCATCGACGAGTGCCACCGTGGCAGCGCCTCGGAAGACAGTGCCTGGCGTGAGATTCTGGATTATTTTAAAACTGCCACCCACATTGGCCTTACCGCCACACCCAAGGAAACGGAAACGGTTTCCAGTACCGAATACTTCGGCGACCCCATTTATACCTACTCGCTCAAACAGGGTATACAGGACGGCTTTCTTGCCCCCTACAAGGTGCTTCGGGTCGGCCTGAATGTCGATCTGGAAGGTTGGCGACCGGAGGCAGGCAAAACCGACAAGAGCGGCCAACTGGTGGATGATCGCATCTACAATCGTAAGGATTACGACAAGAGCCTGGTTATCGACGAGCGCACCGAAGCCGTGGCCAACAAGATCACCGAGTACCTGACCAAGACCAACCGCTTCGACAAAGCCATCGTGTTCTGCGTCGATATCGACCATGCTCAGCGCATGCGAGCCGCACTGGCCAACGCCAACAGCGACCTGATGGCGCAGAACCCCAAGTATGTCATGCAGATCACGGGCGACAACGACGAAGGCAAGCGAGAACTGGACAACTTTATCAACCCGGAAGAGCGTTATCCGGTGATTGCCACCACCTCCAAGCTGATGACCACCGGTGTCGATGCCCAAACCTGCAAGCTGATCGTACTCGACAGCAACATTGGTTCCATGACCGAGTTCAAACAAATCATCGGGCGTGGTACTCGCATCAACGAAGCATTCGGCAAAACCTTTTTCACCATCATCGATTTTCGCAATGTCACCGATTTGTTTGCTGATCCGGATTTCGATGGTGATCCGGTACGCGTAAAAGAGCTGGGCGAAGATGACGAGTTTGAAAGCCCGGAAGAGGAACTCGCTGATGACGAATCCATTACCGATGAAACCGGTGAAGAAATTATTTTCGATCCACACCCTGAAGTACCTGAAATCATCACTGGGGGCAATATCATCAGCCAGCCATACGCCAAGTACTACGTCAACGGCGTCAATGTGGCGATTCTCAACGAACGTATCCAGTACATGGATGGCAATGGCAAACTGATCACCGGCAGCCTGAAAGACTACACCCGGCAGATGGTACGCGAGCAGTATCAATCACTGAACGACTTTCTCACCAAATGGCACAGTGCTGACAAAAAACAGGCCATTATCGACGAGTTGACCGAACAGGGCATTGTGCTGGAAAACCTCAAAGAAGCCATTGGCAAGGAAATGGACATCTTCGATTTGATCTGCCATACCGCCTTCGATCAGCCACCGCTCACCCGTGCCGAACGTGCAAAGCAAGTGAGAAAGCGCGATGTCTTCACTCAATATGGCGAGCAGGCGCGCAGAGTGCTGGAAGCCCTGCTGGACAAATACGCCGATGAGGGCATAGAAAATATCGAAGACATCAAGGTGCTCAAGGTCAATCCCTTTGACCAGTTTGGCACCCCGACCGAGATCATCAAATTTTTTGGCGGCAAGCAATACTACTTGCAAGCCTTGACTCAACTGGAACAAGCGCTGTATCAAAGGGCGTAGCAAACAAAAAAGAGCAGTAATGTAATGACAAACGTATCAGGCATCGTTAAATCCGCTCGCAACATCATGCGGCAGGATACCGGCACCGGCAGCGACGAGCTGCGCATTCTGCAACTGGGCTGGATGCTGTTTCTGAAAATTTTCAGCGATAAGGACAAAGAGCTGGAGCTGATGGACGATCACTACCATTCGCCCATTCCCGCCGGACTGCACTGGGATGAATGGGCCGGTGATGACGAAGGTATGACCGGCGACGAACTGTTGCAATTTGTCGATCGCAAACTGTTTTCCGTGTTATCCAATCTCGATCTTTCCACTGCTAATCGTCGAGCAGTGCTGGTGCATGAAGTATTTGCCAACAACTACAACTACATGAAGTCCGGCATTCACTTGCGCCAGGTCATCAACAAACTGAATGAAATCGACTTCAACAACAGCAAAGATCTGCACCTGTTTGGCCAGATTTATGAAACTTTTCTGAGCGAGCTGCAAAGCGCGGGCACGCTGGGCGAGTTCTACACCCCGCGCGCCGTCACCCGGTTTATGACCGACATGATCAACCCTGAACATGGTGAAACCGTGCTCGATCCCGCCTGTGGCACCGGTGGTTTTTTAACAGCGGTGATCGAACACCTCAAAGCCACTGCCAATACTGTGGCCGAGCGAGAAGCCATTGGTCAGAATGTGTGTGGCTGGGAATACAAGCCGCTGCCCTATATGCTGGCCAACAGTAACCTGATCCTGCACGATATTGTCACGCCCAATATTCAGTTCGGCGATTCCCTGCAACGCCCCCTGAGCGAATACACCCGCAAAGACCGGGTGGATGTCATCCTCGCCAATCCACCCTTTGGCGGCGTGGTATCCAACAACAACGAAAACAACTTTCCGCAAACTTACCGCACCAGAGAATCAGCCGATCTGTTTTTGATTCTGATGATTCACCTGCTCAAAGAGGGTGGCCGTGCTGCCATTGTGCTGCCCGATGGTTCACTCACCGGCGACGGCGTGAAACAACGCATTCGTCAGAAACTGCTGGAAGACTGCAACCTGCACACCATCGTGCGTCTGCCCAACTCCGTGTTTCAGCCCTATGCCTCGGTGGCTACCAACCTGCTGTTCTTTACCAAAGGTGAACCCACCAAAAACATCTGGTATTACGAGCACAAACTGCCGGAAGGCTACAAGGCGTACTCCAAAACCAAACCCATTCAACTGGCCGAGTTCGACATCCTGAAAAGCTGGTGGGCGAACCGAGAGGTCAACGAGCAGGCCTGGCAGGTGAATATCGACACGATCAAAGCCAATGGCTACAACCTCGACATCAAAAACCCGCACCGTGCCGAAGAAGAACAGCAATACAGCAGCATCGAACTGCTCGACCTGCTGCATCAGTCCTTCGCCAAGGGTGATCAGTTGCTGGAGCAGTTGCGCAAGGAGCTGAGTAGTGGAAGTAATTAAGCTGAAAGAACTGTGTGAGTTCGAGAAAGGCTCTACAGGATTGGCTAAGGCAGAGCCTGGCGATTATCCATTAGTAACCACCGGAGCTGAACGAAAAAGCTGCAACACATATCAGTTTGATGCCAAAGCCGTTTGTATTCCTCTTGTGTCTTCAACAGGGCACGGTCATGCCAGCCTGAAAAATGTTCACTACCAGGAAGGAAAATTTGCGCTTGGTTCAATCCTGGTTGCGCTAACCAGCAAAGACGACAACAGGCTGAATATTCAGTTTCTTCATTTGTATCTATCTCAGTTGAAAGATCAGGTTTTGGTGCCACTGATGAGTGGTGCTGCCAATGTGGCATTATCGATTAAGAAAATTCAGGATATTGAAATTCCTTTGCCCTCTATTGAGAGGCAACGTGAGATTGTTAAACGGTTCAAGTCAATAATCATTGAAGAAAATGAACTCAAATCTGAACTCACTCATCAACAAACCCTGCTGAAAAAATTGCGCCAACAGATTTTGCAGGAAGCTATTGAAGGCAAACTCACTGCCGACTGGCGCGCGCAAAACCCCGATATCGAACCAGCCAGCGAACTGCTCAAACGCATCGCCGCTGAAAAAGAACAACTGATCAAAGATAAGAAAATCAAAGCGCAGAAATCGCTGCTACCAATCACAGATGGGGAAAAACCGTTTGAGCTTCCGCAAGGGTGGGGGTGGTGTCGGTTGGGAGATTTAATAAACATTAGCTCAGGGGATGGCCTTACATCCGCTGAAATGAAAGAGGGGGGAATTCCTGTATTCGGTGGTAACGGTATTAATGGGTACCATAATGCATATAACACGAGTGAGGTTGCTGTTACGATTGGTCGTGTAGGAGCTTACTGTGGTGCTGTTCACTTAACGCCTGTATTTGCATGGATAACTGATAACTGTTTCAGGGTTTACTTCAGTAAGCATAACATTGAAATCAACTATTTAGCGTTACACCTTAAGCAGATGGATTTAGGTAAATCGTCATTCAACGGTGCACAGCCCGTAATAAGTGGAAAGAGAGTTTATCCGCTATTAACGCAGCTTCCACCATTTCAAGAACAAAAAGCTATCGTCACCAAAGTTGAAAAACTGTTGGCTCTCTGCGATCAACTGGAAGCCCAAATCACCCAAAATCAGGCCCACGCCGAACAGCTGATGCAGGCGGTATTGCAAGAAGCGTTCAATCATAACAACGAAGCCGAACCCGCATCGGTAACACTCCAGACCAGCGCCCATTTGTCTGACGCTATGGTTTATGGAGATTATTAACGCTTGGCAAAGCCAGTTGTCCATGTCGGAGAGCCTGCTTGCCTACCGGTGGCGGCGATGTGGCGTAGGCTATATTCCAGAAACGATGTTATATACAAAGTTATTGGACAAAATGTCTTATATATTACGTTATGCGACAAGGGCCTCTGCAACTAGACGGGGAGCGCTGTGATGAAATGGGCAATTGAAGTTCAAAAAACAAGTCTGGAGCAAAGGAATCTAGCTGATCTTCTCAAGGGACTAGGTTTCGATCTGATACAGGAAAATGAATGTCCAGCGTTATCGTCTCCAACCATTGATGCCTGTGCGACGGCAGCAGATGCGTTTGAGATAGCGAAGGACGTAAGAGCAGCATTCAAGGGTCCTGCGAATATTGATCCGGAATTTGCGCTTGGATCAGTGATTGACTATGCTACTACGCCACCGCGCCGCCATGTGTTTCTAGAGGGGGCCTCATGTGTAATGAAGAATACCTGCGGCACTGGAGCCATAACGATCTCTCCGCCAAAAGAACTCTCTTCCGACGAGTTATCCAAGTGGCACGAAGAACACAATGAACTCGAATATCAAGCCACACTGGAGCGCCAGCGGGTTCTTCTTGAGCCTGCTTTTCTCGATCCAAAGGCTGCGAAAGTAATTGAGCTGTTGTGCATTGAGAATCCATCTGGTGAAACGTTGTACAAGATCTACGAATTTGCCGAAGGACACCACAACAACAGATCAGCATTTCATGACGAGATTGGGATTAATGAAGAGCAGTTCAATCGTTTCAAGGATGCTGTTCATAATCCAGCAGTTACCGGCGACTGGGCAAGGCATGGGATTCCCCGGGAGCTGAATAGCACTGATCCTATGACCCCGACCGAGGCAGAGCAGTTTGTGCGCCGGATCGCCGAAAAGTGGCTTCAGTCAATTCGACGAAGCAAATAAGGGGTGGGGTTGACGCATAACGATTCGTTTCGAGCGTCCCTCAAGCTACACGTTGAACTTCAATAAAATGAATATTCGATCCGTTGTCTTTTTTATTTGTGCGCTTTTGTGTGCGGTCGCGAATGCACAGATTCAAGCTGATCTCAATGATGATGCGTGTGGGGCGTATCGGGAAGCGGACAAAAAGCTCAATGCCATCTATCAGCAGCTCCTGGAGCAGCATAAAGACGATGCCAATTTCACGGCCAGGCTACGCAAGGCACAACGCGCATGGTTGGCATTCCGGGATGCGGAGATGGAAGCTATTTATCCCGCTGATAACAAGCGCGAGGAATACGGTTCGATCTATCCAATGTGCAGTTGTTTGGAGCAGGCTGCATTGGTTAACCACCGTATTGAGCAGCTTTCGGGGTGGCTTACTGCGGAAGAAGGTGATGTGTGCAGAGGCAGCCGGTAAATAAATCCAGCAAGTGCATCCAGCCGACCTATTTGCCTTCGCTTCGCGGCGTGGTTTCACTCATGAATTAGAAGGTACGATATGAAGAAACTCATATTTCTTGCGGTGGCAATAGTTGCCGGCTATTCGTATCTCGGCAATCCCTACACCTCAATACCCGACAGACTCCAGCACCCGACTTTCTCGGAGAGCCGGGGTGATACGGATGCAACGATTGCTGATGCTTTCTCAAATCGTAAGAGTAATCTGCAAGTCTCCGGGGAGGGTGTTGTCACAAAATTGCTCCCGGATGACAATGTTGGCAGCAGGCATCAAAAATTCATTATTTCCCTGCGTTCCGGCCAAACGCTTTTGATTTCGCACAATATTGATATTGCACCGAGAATAGGTTCCCTCAAAAAGGGAGATGCTATTCAATTCTCAGGGCAGTATGAATGGAATGAAAAAGGAGGGGTTGTGCATTGGACGCATCGGGATCCAAACGGCTCCCACGTGGGAGGGTGGCTAAAACATAGTGGACAAATTTATCAGTGATTTGAGAACTGCAGGGCCTGGAATGACATGATTTCGTTCTGTCATTCCAAGCCCTGAGCTATATTTATTTACTCTCAATTTGATTAAATTTACTCAACGCGACAATAGCTGCTTTTCTGGCTGCGGCAGGTTCGCCAGCCCGAGATTCTTTTATGACGTCATTCAGGTGTTTCAATCCTTCCTGAAGATGCTTGTTTTCAGGATGTGTTGATTTAACTTCAACGGCATACCTTTCTGCTTCCTGCGCCAGTTGTGTCATGGTCATTACATCTACTGCCAGAACCACAGCTTCTGTTTGCCTGATTGCTTCTTGCAGATGAACATTCTCTATCTGCGCGTTGGCTGAATTGAGCATAAATAAAGACAGAATGAAAGTACTCGATAAGATTGATAATATTTTTTTCATAACCTTCCTCTTTTTGTTAAATAAGATTTTGATGTAGATTAGTTTCTGTCCGGCATAATTTCTGCGGGGGACTGTTCTGACGGATTGCGAAGATTGTGATTTTGCTGATCAGTTGAATTGCTATCAGCCTCAGGTATCACGGTATCTTCTATACCTCTTCTGCCTTCATCCGAATCATTTCGCTGATCATATTTTTGGGTATCTTTTTTCTTTTCGTATTTCTCACTGTTTGCGCGATTGCTGTCTGAAGAAGAGTCGGCTGTTGCCGCAGTATTTCCTATCAGGAAGAATCCGGATAACAAAGCTGCCGGCACTAAAATAGAAAGTTTTACCTTTGAGATATGAGCTTTCATTTTGAATATCCTCGTATGTTTATAAGACGCTACGATTAACCTTTCTTTGATTGAGTTAACGCCCCGGTTGATCCACTTCAAATGCTGTTTCTGTACTGTTGGAGACAGAGTTGCACATCTGTAAATGCAGTTGTGGCAATAAAGAGGTAACAGCTGATGTCGATAAAATGTTCAGTTTTTCATAATTAACTCCTGTTAATTTAATAAGTTAAAAAAGTTCTATTTACTACCTTTGTAAGACAGATGAGATGCCGGCTCACCTGTGCAGCCCCGATACTTATTGTTGTTTCATAAGTACCGATCTGCTCTTTAAGTCGAATCATCATTTCTGCACGATGGTTCGATTATCATTTTCTAAAACAGATTCTTAGCAGCTATCGCAATCATGAGCAAAAGCGTTAACCTGTCTTTCCGCGTCTTCCTTTGCAACTTCATATTTGGTTTGGATTTTTCCCACCAGTCGCTCACGTTTGCCTGCAATGACATTCAGCTCATCATCAGTCATATCGCCCCATGTTTCTTTAAGTTTGCCTTTTAGTTCCTTCCAGTTTCTTTCAACCGTATTCCAGCCCATGATTTCTCTTCTTTTATTGAACTTTAAACATCCCAGATCATTGGTTGAGCAGGTATGTTTCATATACCCTCCATATGCAAAGATAATTAAGAATTAAACTTAAAAACTACAGCTGGACGCATCTGATTGTGTATCTGGCACACTGTCTTGAATGCAGCGCGATAAATATCTTGTGCATGAGAAGGCAGAACATGAATAACGTTTTCGAATAGATCTTCGTTCTTTTTGTAGGGCATAGAGAAATCTCCATTTAGCAAAAAATAAGATCTTTATGTAACCCGGATCCAGTAAATCAGACTTATGTCATCTTTAAAAAGTAATTATGCTGTAATCGAAAACCATTCTTATTTTCTTATAAAGAAAGTGTACAAATATCTTTTATCGTTCAATATTTTTATATGCTAAATTACTATTAATATCATAACCGTATGATATTAATAGTAATTTAGTTTGATTGATTTCATCATTTAATGATAAAAAAATGATGATGAGCCAAAGTTTTTTGTTAAATTGCGATCCGCTATGGGGTGCTGAACCACACCCCAAAGGATTCTGTTGCTCAAACTGTTAGTGGCAGGTTTAATTCTCAGGGAGGGCAGTATGGAGGGAATGAGAAAGGGGTATCGTCATTGGATGCATCGGGATCAAAACAGCTCCCATGTGGCAGGGTGGACATAACGGATAAACCTGTCAGTGATTGCTGCTGATGTTGCGTCAACCCCGTTCTCTACAGTCGCAGGGCTGCCAGTTAGCGCTACATCAGGGTGTCCCGGGGAGAGCCGCATCGATTTGAGCGGTTGATTCCGTATAGCCAGCCTTCTCCTTAATATTTGGCTTGTGTTGTTTCAGTGCCGACGGATTGAGTGTTAGTTGCTGATAGTAATTTACCCATGAGGGGTATTTCTCCGGCGTTGCCCATACGCGGTAATGCAGGCGTGACATGATAACCGGGTCACTCAACAGTGTCAGACGGCAATCGCGGTTGAGTTTGTCAGGGAGCTCATTTAGTGCCTGCTCAATTTGATGATCGCGGGCAATTTCAAGCACTTTGCTCTTGCGGTGGCGAGCGGTGGCTGTTGCCGTTGCCAGCGCATTGAATGAGGGATGAAACACGGCGTGCATAAAACCATCGTTCAGTGTGCGGTTGCGATTCACCATCAGATAATTGTCTGTATCCACCAATACCTTGGGCGGTGAATATTCTTCCGGGATCAGGAGTAGCTTCCAGCGTTTGGCACGCAAGCCAATAGATGCACGACTGGAAAAGATTGATACGAACGGTGACAGAATCAGCGAGAAGACGATAGGCGCCAGCCAGAACAGAAAGCGCAAATCGAGCCACGCCATCCCTATTGCCCAAACCAGCCCCAGCAGCAGTTGAGAACCATGGCGCATAAAGGCTTCACGCCACGTGGTGGAGTCATCGTCGCGTTGTGGCGATTTCCATGTCACCTCCCAGCCAAGAAAGGCGCTGACTACGAATACCGTATGGAACAGCATGCGCACCGGCGCCAGCAGCACTGAGAAAATCACTTCCAGCAGCAGGGAGATCGTAACGCGAATGAATCCGCCATACTCCTTTGTTCCTTTGCACCAGATGAGCAAAATACTTAGCAGCTTGGGCAGAAACAGCAGCACCATGGTCGAGGCCAGCAGCGCGATCGCCAGCTCCGGTTGCCACTGCGGCCACACCGGAAACAGCTGGTGCGGTTGCAGGAAGTAATGCGGTTCTGTGAGCGTATGTACTATCTGCAGTGCGGTGGAAAGTGCAAGAAACATAAACCACAGTGGTGCGGAAAGATAAGACATGACGCCGGTGAGGAATACTGCGCGATGTACCGGATGCAGGCCTTTCACCAGGAACAGGCGGAAGTTCATCAGGTTGCCGTGACACCAGCGGCGATCGCGTTTAAGCTCGTCCAGCAGGTTCGGTGGCAGTTCTTCATAAGAACCCGGCAGATCGTAAGCAATCCATACTCCCCATCCCGCACGGCGCATCAATGCGGCTTCCACGAAGTCGTGAGAGAGAATGGAGCCCGCAAAAGTGCCTTCACCCGGCAGAAGCGCCAGCGTACAGTGTTCAATGAATGGTTGCACACGGATGATGGCGTTGTGGCCCCAGTAGTGTGATTCTCCCAATTGCCAGAAATGCAGGCCGGCAGTAAACAGGGGCCCGTAAACACGGGTCGCAAACTGCTGGCAGCGTGCGTAGAAGGTATTCATGCCTGAGGCTCTCGGCCACGATTGAATGATGCCAGCATTGGGGTTGGCCTCCATCAAGCGCACCAGACTGGTCAGACACTCTCCTGACATCACCGAATCCGCATCCAGCACTACCATGTAACTGTACTGGCTGCCCCAGCGGCGGCAGAAATCGTCAATATTGCCGCTCTTGCGTTTTACGCGGCGGCCGCGACGACGATAGAATATCTGGCCTTTATCCTGTACCTCTGCAATCAGTTCTATCCATGCTTTTTGTTCTGCAACGCAGATATCAGGGTCATAGCTGTCGCTCAGAATATAGATATCGAAGTGTTGCTGCTGATTTGTCGCCTTTAGTGATTCCCAGGTCGCCCGTAATCCGGCGAATACACGATCCACGTCCTCATTGCAGATAGGCATGATCAACGCCGTACGGTGCCCGGGATGGATTGGCGTATCTTCCGCTATCGATGCGGAAATACTGTATTTGTCTTTACCGATCAGCAGTTGCAGAAAACCCATCAGCGCCGTCCAGAAACCGGCGGATATCCAGCAGAAGAGAATGGCAAACAGGATTAAAATGCCGCTTTGCAGTATATAAGGCAGCAGCTGCATAAACGATACCCACACATCCTGGCCAATCATGTCGATCGGATTGATCAGCGCCCAGCCCTGATAAGGAAGGATGGTTTTCATATACCAGGTGGCAAGTGCAGTCTGCGAAAATGTCAGCAGCAGCAGGATGTAGCGGCGAATGGTGCCGACAGTGCACCATTCTTGTTCATGAGCCTGCTCTTCCTTCGTCAGTTGCGACACATGGCGCGGTGTGATATTGCGTCCGCGCATATGATCCCAGAATCGGCCAATCAGATTGGTGTGCCATGGATCCGGTGACATGGATGAGCGTGTCGCTTTGGGCATTGTCTCCAGCTGCGTACGCGCTTCATCGTCTTCAGTCAATTGTCTGTTGACCAGAGAATCAGGCCAGCTTTGCTCAAGCCGTGCTTTCACAGATCCCAGTGGCGAATCATCCTCACGCGCATAGTTGCGATGCTCAGGATCCAGCATCTCGTGAAGGGTGCGGATATCCGTTGCCGGCAGCGTTGCTTTCTCAGCAGCAGTCAGCGGTAGCGCATCAATATATTCGGTGATCTTATTCATCAGCGGGCAACTGATAGCTCCAGGTTTCACTCAGTATCTGGTCACCATTGACCAGTGCAGCACGCATCTCAGTGATTTTCTCTACATCTTTCACTTTTACGCGCAGTGTCAGGCGCCAGCCTTTGATAATCGGGTTGTAACGTACGCTGCTTTCGACGATCGTACCGTTGTCATCGATACTGGCCTGCGCTGCAACAGGCGTATCCTGCGGCAATTTCTTCATTTTCCTGCCAGTGAAATCGACGATGAAGGCAATCGTGCCGTCAGGCAGGCGAATCAGATTCGATTGTTTTACATCGCCCGTTGAGCGAAGCGTCTGTATGACATATGCGTTATCCGGTGCATGCAGTTTGTCTTCATCCTTGCTGAAGGTGAGGGTGTATTTGAAGTTTATTTCTTTACCCGCCTCCGGCAGTTGATCCGGTGTCCAGAAAGCAACGATGTTGTCGTTGGTTTCGTCGTTGGTCGGAATTTCTATCAGCTCGACGCTGCCTTTGCCCCATTTCCCTTTCGGAGTGATCCATGCGCTCGGTCGCAAATCGTAACGATCATCCAGATCTTCAAAACGTGAGAATTGACGGCCACGCTGCAGCAGGCCAAACCCCTGCGGGTTTTCTGTGGAAAAACTGCTGATAGCCAGATGCTTGGGATTGTTCAGCGGGCGCCAGAGCCACTCTCCGTTACCGGCGTGAATAGAAAGGCCGTTGGAATCATGTAACTCAGGACGGAAGTTCATCATCGGGGAAGGCTGGTTGGAGCCAAACAGGAACATGCTCGTCAGTGGCGCAATGCCCAGCTTGCCGACCTTGTCGCGCAGATAGATTTTCGACTGGATGTTAACGGTGATGTCGCGGTTCGGCATGATGACAAAGCGGTAAGCGCCCGTCGCGTGTGGCGAGTCCAGTAGTGCATAAATTATCAGGTGCCTGTCAGCGGGTTTAGGCCGTTCGATCCAGAATTCCCGGAACCGGGGAAACTCTTCGCCGGAAGGCAGAGCAGTATCGATAGCCAGGCCGCGTGCGGAAAGACCATAAACCTGGCCTGCGCCAATCATGCGGAAATAGCTGGCGCCGAGCATACTGAGAATTTCGTCGTTTTTATTTTTGCTATTGATTGGATAGAGCACTTTGAAGCCGGCAAAACCAAGATCTTTCACTGTGTCTTTGTCATGCTGGACGTTGCCAAAATTGAAATAATCAGGGCTGTATTTGATTTGATGTACCGATGTAGCAGTGACTTCATTGATTTTGACAGGTGTATCGAAATACATGCCCTGGTGGTAAAACTCAAGCTTGAATGGGGTCTTCAGATTGTTCCAGTAAGCTTTATCGTGATTGAATTGAATCTGTTGATAATCCGCATACTTCATATCGCGGAAAATGGAGGGCAAGTTGGTTTCCGGTGTTTCATAACTTTCGCTGGCTAGTAGTTGGGCCTGTTTTGCGACATCATCGATACTAAAGGCCCAGGCCGACGAAGCGTATAAGACTAATAACGTTACTGCTACACCCAACCAACGCATTTTTGTTATTTGTGGTTTATGTCTCATCCGTTTGTCTTTTGTGTACTTGATCGATCCAGTCCATTTATTTTGATGATAATCCAGGCAATCTGAACGGCTGTTGACTGATGCCATCTGCATTCGATTGTTCAGAAACTTTCGCATCGGAACTCATCAAAATATATACACTGCCTGTGGTTCCGACAGGCCTTGCCTGAATCAGTTCTGGGAATCTGTTCAAAGCCTCAGGTTTTCCGGATGAAGATTGCTTTACCGCACCGCTGACAAATGAAAACGTCTGATCAGTTCAAGGCAGTATTTGTGAGTTGTTGATGAGAAAGGCATATAACACGCGCCGCTGTCGGACAAATTTCCCCCTGCGTTCCCCATTGGCCGCAGAGCGCGGCATTAGGCAGCAGCAAAAACACAAGGAGGTGACATGTCAGAAGTCATTACGGTTGGTGACAAACCAATCCTTCTGAAAGCAATTGAGCTGGTTCTCGCGGAGCCTGCTGTTATCAGAAAAGAGGCTCTGCAACTCAAGGATAAATATGTAACCCGGTATGGGAGTGATCGTTCGGAAGACGAGATCAACGCTTATGCTGCCGATAAGATCATATCGAACTACTCCTACTATACTGCCTTTGTGGGCGGAACGACCGCTCTTACAGGGGCAATCCCCGGGCTGGGCACTGTTCTGGCTGCATTTGGCGGCGCAACAGCCAATACGGCTCTTTCCATGAAGTATCAAATTGAAATGACAATGGCCATTGCAACGATTTACGGCCGTGACATTACCATCGAAGAGGAAAAACGCCTTTGTTTGATGATTGCGGGGCTTGGTGCAATCAGTGAGATGACCAGAGTGGGCGGGAAAGAATCTGGCAAAAAAGCATCAGTAAAAATGATGCAACAATATCTCCAAGATGCATCTCTTCAAACGCTAAGAGAGCTATTCAAGAAAGTTGGAATAACCTTCACAAAAAAAGCCGCAGAAAAAGCTATCCCGTTCGGCGTTGGTGTAATCATTGGCTTCTCTGCCAACAAAGGATTGACCTGGTATGTCGGGACAAAAGCCAGGGATTTTTTCTCGGTTACTGACTCGATCGTCTGACTTCAAGCAACAGGCCGCACGGGTTATTTATTAACTGACATATCCGGAGAATCGAATGTCTGGCTCCGCTCGTACAGGTGTGCTGATTTACGCAAAGCAGCTGGATAAAGTTTCATCCTTCTACGAGCAAGTGCTGGGGGCGAAAGTGCTGCATGCAGACAGTGAACACAGGGTGCTGCAATCACCAGATGTTCAGCTGATCATTCACGCAATTCCACCGCAGTTCGCCGAGCAGATCACTATTGCCGTACCACCCGTGCCACGCGAGGAACAGGCAATCAAACCGTTCTTCACTGTTGAGAGCCTGGCCACAGCAGAGCGTATTGCCGAAGAATGTGGTGGCAAGGTGTGGGGGCCATTATGGCCCGGGCCTGGTTTACGAGTGCGCAATGTCTGTGATCCGGAAGGTAATATCGTTCATCTGCGTGAGCGTACAGGCTAACTATTTATTCAAGCTGATACTACTCTCAGCTGGTATTCGGCTGTAAATTCTACGAAATGCACGTTATAAGTTCCATCAAGCTGTCTATCTTCAATAGACCGTAATCAGATAGCATGGTCATCGGCACAGATTACTTTCAGCCGAACGAACCTGATGAGAAGCGGTAAGGGTTAAGACGATATCTCGTCCAAGGGCTTCTGATCGAAGAAGCGGAAGGGTAGTTGACAGGTACACGTAATTTTTCGATTCATCACTTGTCCTGGATCCGGACGCTGATGCTCAAGCGACGGTATGCTGGTGCGACATTTTGTCGCGGGGGTTGCTCTTGACATACTGTATGTTCTTTGGCGCAATGACGCATTTGTCGTCATACGATGACATATAAGAATAAGAGATATGCAGAGAGCACAGCAGGACACGGCTGCCCGTTCACCGGGACAGCTCGATACACCCTCGGCTCTGTGGCTGCTGGGCAGCCTGGCCAGCTTTTACCGCCGACCTTTCGATGCCGCGCTGGTGTTACAGCGCTTTGCACCACCATTTGATATCCCTTCCCTGATTGAGGCACTGGAAGCTCTGGGCCTCAAAGCCGGTCTGGCCGACTGGCCGGAGAACGACTGGTCGAATCTGCCGGTTCCCGCGGTGGTATTCCTGCCGGAAGAGAGAACCGATTTACCATCCACCAATTCCTGCACTGTTCCCGAAATTGCTTCGGGCGATACAAATTCCACACTTTCCCCGGCGCTGGTCGTTAAACACGGCGACTATAAGCTGGCTTGGGTACGCCCCGGCCAGACCAGTCCTGAACCCCTTTCAGCAGAAATTGCCTGTACCCGGTGCCTGCCGTTCATGTTGCTGGTAACTGAAACTGAGCCACCCATGACAGAAACTGTTGGTAAAGCTGCTGAAGCCGCATCTGTGCAAAAACCTTTTGGTTTTTCCTGGTTCATTCCTGAACTGCTGCGCCACAAGAATATCTGGCGCGATGTATTGCTCGCCAGTCTTGCCATTCAGCTCGTGGGGCTGGCTACACCATTATTTACCCAGGTTATCATCGACAAGGTCATTGCCCACCATTCAGAGAGCACTCTCGTTGTGTTGGGTGTGGCATTGGTGGTGTTCATGTTCTTTACCAGTGGTATGAGCTGGCTGCGTCAGTATTTGGTACTGCACACCGGCAGCCGTATCGACGCAGTGCTGGGCGAGAAGGTACTGCGTCATTTGTTGCGACTGCCGCTGCCGTATTTCGAGCAACGGCCCACCGGCACTTTGGTCGCCCGTCTGCACGGGGTGGAACAATTACGTGAATTTATCTCCGGCGCAGCGGTGAGCCTGGTGCTGGATCTACCTTTCCTGTTCATTTTTCTTGCCGTAATGTTCATCTACAGTTGGCAGCTTACGCTGATCGCACTGGGCATCCTGGTACTGATCGTCATCGTCAGCCTCGTCATGGTACCCATCTTCCGCGCGCGGCTGGACAAGCAGTTCCTGCTCGGTGCCCGGAATCAGGCTTTTCTTACCGAATATCTCGCCGGCATGGCCACAGTCAAGTCCCTGCAACTGGAATCGGATGTGGATAAGCGCTACGGCACCTACCTGGCTCAGTACCTCGCGGCGAGTTTCTCCGCCCGGCAGGTCGGCAATACTTACAACGTGGTGGCCAGCGGGCTGGAGCAGATGATGACTCTGTCCATTCTGATCATTGGCGCCTGGCTGGTAATGCAGAACACCGGTATGACGGTGGGTATGCTGGTTGCTTTTCAGATGTTCGCCAGTCGCATGAGTCAACCCGTAATGCGGCTGGTGGGCTTGTGGCAGGAATTCCAGCAGGCCAGCGTTTCTGTTGAGCGGCTGGGTGACATCCTCGACATGCCGCAGGAGCCTTTCACCCTCACGCCACAGCGTGCCGCTGGTGGTGCCGGACAGATCGTCATTCGGGATATGGGTTTCCGCTATTCAGAGCAGCATCCCTGGCTTTATCGCAATCTGAATCTCACTATCCCTACCGGTAAGCTTACCGTGTTGATGGGCCCCTCCGGCTGTGGGAAGAGCACGTTGGCTAAACTCATGCAGGGTTTCTACTGGCCGCAGGAAGGGCAAATCATGCTGGACGGGCGCGATATCCGCCAACTCGCCGCCAATGAGCTGCGCGCCACCTTCGGCGTGGTGCCACAGGAGACGGTGCTGTTCTCCGGCACAGTGTATGACAACCTGGTCATGGCCCACCCGCACGCCAGCTTCGAAGATGTGATCGCCGCCTGTCGTGTGGCAGAAATCCATGAGGTGATCGAAAAACTGCCGCAAGGTTATCAAACCGAAATCGGTGAGCGCGGTACTGGGCTATCCGGCGGACAACGCCAGCGCATCGCGATTGCCCGTGCGCTCTTGAAGCGGCCCAAGGTACTGATTTTCGACGAGGCGATTTCCAACCTGGATCAACAGACTGCCGAACATTTCGCTCAGACCATCAACCGTTTGAAAGGCAAGGTGACGATGGTTTTCGTCACCCATCAGGTGCCCAAGGGCTTGCAGGTAGATGAAGTAGTAAATATGGGGTAGTAGACCGTGCAGATGAGTTTGATGAAGAAGAGATGTGATGGATGAATGGAGCCTGTTTCAGCATAGATGAAAGTTTTTGTCCGGGAAGCCGATTTGGCTCTAAGTAATTTTTAATTTCTGAGGGAATCGCAGTGAGCATTCTGCAAAATGATGTACAGGCAGAATTCAATATCTTGTCTAGCTTGGGCAGTACAGGCAATGTGCGCGAACTGCAACAGGCCGCTGCCCAGTCCGGCAATGTTGCCAGCCTGCTTGCCTAGTTCCAGTCCGCCGGGACACGTACCGGGCAGAAGGCGCTGCTCGATCAACTGCTCACCGCCTGGGCCGACACCTCCGGCATGGCGGCAAGCCTTGAAGAACGTGCCCAAGGCCAATACCGTATCGAATACGAAGCCTTCGGCAATATCAGCCGCTCCAGCAACATTGCCACCGTGGCTGGCGGCACTATCACATCCGGCGCGGGCGGCCTCTACCTCTTTCCGAACACTATCGCACCACTCATCGACGAGTGGAGTCGCAAGCTGCACGTATTGGAGGCCTTCAACGGCCAGTATTTCTTCAACCTGCCCTCGCAAAAGAGCCGGGGCGACCATGCCGACAGTGTGCCAGCGGGAATGTGCGAAGCCGGTGCTGGCGGAACGGCATCGGCGGCGCGAATAGGGAACTGTGGAGGGTGGCGATGTGAGCACCGAATACTTCACTCAGACCTATCAGATAGTTTTCAGCATCAACCAAGCCCTGAAAGGATTGCAAGAAAAAATAACGGGGAAAATCCGCGCAATTTGCAAGGATACTTATTAGAAGGGAGTAACAGTGTTTGATATTGTTTTTGATTTTCTACTCAATGTTATTTGTTTCAAGGTAGGTGCTATTTCAATAAGGTTAATAACTTGGGGACGCTATTCGCTAATCACAACGAAATATCCATTTGCAACTGCCATGCTTGGGCTGATTGAGTTATTGGCACTGATTGCAACCATTGTTTTTCTCATGAAAGGATAAAAAATGCCCAGTTTAAGTGGTGTTCTGAAAAAGTTTGTTGCAGCAAGTGGTATCAACGCTCTGATTGGTGAAAAAGTCGTCGGTATTGGAGCGCTGTTTACGTCTGGAGAACTTGGTGGCTATTAATAATATTTATGGTTATACGTATAACCCTCAGGACGGCAAGTGGTACGGTGCACCCCCTGCACCAGATCTCGGTTGGTATCAATGGTCCGATCCAGCTTCTTCTGAGCAGCAAAAAATACTCGACCAGCTACGGGATATCTATATAAATGACAATGAGATCGAAAAGCGCACTCCGAATAACGACTCACTTTTTGATAACCTCAAAAAATTCTGGGATCGTGCCAAATCCTGGGTTTGGCCCCGCGACCCCATTATTCTCGACCTGGATGGCGACGGTCTCGAAACTGTTGGTCTTGCCTCGAATGTTTACTTCGATCATGACGGTGACGGCGTATTGACCAGAACCGGCTGGGTGGGCAAAAACGATGCGCTGCTGGTCTGGGACAGAAACGCCGACGGTGTGATCGACACTGGCGCCGAACTGTTCGGCGACTTCACCCCACTGCCCAACGGCACCCTGGCCCCTAACGGCTTTGCTGCCTTGGCTTTACTCGACGCCAACGGCGACGGTATCCTCGATGCTTCCGACCCCGCTTTCACAGAGTTGAAACTCTGGCGTGATGTGTCGCAAGATGGCGTTTCCCAAGGCGGCGAATTCATCACCCTGGCTGAAGCAGGCATTGTTTCGCTCAACCTCGCCAATACCCTCAAGAACCAGCGCCTCAGTAACGGCAACATGCTTTCCCGTGAAGGCAGCTTTACGCGTGCCGACGGCAGCACGTCGGCGATGGGCGAATTCAAACTTGCTACCGACACTTTCAATACGAAATTCGCCGAGCAGATCGAGGTTCCCGAGCTGCTCAAACAACTTCCCAACATGGGTGGTACCGGCAACGTGCTGGCGGGCATGTATGGAAGTCAGCACTGGCGGGGAGGTGGATATGCGAATGAGGAGGTGTGGAGGATGTCCGCATGAAATTATGCAATTACATATCCAATTTACGCAGATATGCGTCTATAACCATTTTCGCTTTTCTTTTAATGATTCAATATATCCCAATGGCAAACTCCGGAGAAAATAGGGCGTATGAAAAAGAACGACTGCTTTTGGCAGAAAGGATTGAAAAGGTATTGACTACTGGCGGAGCATGCTCGTCACTTAAAGACTGTCGAGAGCGAAAGCTTCTTTTTGTTAGTCCGGCCAAGAAGGGGCTTGCAATTTCAACATATAGCGTAAATGACAATAACATTCTGCGTCAAATTTCTGAAGAAGTAATTAAGGTCTTCTACGCAACTGACAAAATGTCAATTGAAGTCGAACATTTTTTATTCACAAAAGAAGACGAATTAAGGTCGTTCTTTAAGCAGGGAAAGCCTTTTGTCACCATTAAACTGGAGAGATAAAAATGTACAGTATTGAAATGCGAGTAGATATTGGTGGAAAAGATGGGATTCCACATACATTTATCATTGTGACTGGTCCAGATGGCATCGAGAGAGGATACGGATTTGCTCCTCGTCAACCAGGTACCTTCACTGGGGACGGGAAAATTTATGACGACACAAACCATGAATATAACCGAACAACAGGAAAAATATCTCTGGATGTCGATTCGTACGGGAGGCTGATGGATTACATACAAAAGTCGACTGAAAATCCTCCACCGTACTACCTGCCATATGGCTCTCAGTGCGCAAACTGGGCATTTAAGGCATTTACCGAAGCTGGTATCCAAGCTCTGGCCTCACCAAATATATTCCCTGACAATTTTTTGAGGGATTTATTTGAAACCATAGTTTGGAACCCATATACCCAGTGGCTGAATCTCACGCTGCGTGATTTGTTTGATCGTGCTAAAAACTGGCAACCCCCCCGCGACCCCATTATTCTCGACCTGGATGGCGACGGTCTCGAAACTGTTGGTCTTGCCTCGAATGTTTACTTCGATCATGACGGTGACGGCGTATTGACCAGAACCGGCTGGGTGGGCAAAAACGATGCGCTGCTGGTCTGGGACAGAAACGCCGACGGTGTGATCGACACTGGCGCCGAACTGTTCGGCGACTTCACCCCACTGCCCAACGGCACCCTGGCCCCTAACGGCTTTGCTGCCTTGGCTTCACTCGACGCCAACGGCGACGGTATCCTCGATGCTTCCGACCCCGCTTTCACAGAGTTGAAACTCTGGCGTGATGTGTCGCAAGATGGCGTTTCCCAAGGCGGCGAATTCATCACCCTGGCTGAAGCAGGCATTGTTTCGCTCAACCTCGCCAATACCCTCAAGAACCAGCGCCTCAGTAACGGCAACATGCTTTCCCGTGAAGGCAGCTTTACGCGCGCCGACGGCAGCACGTCGGCGATGGGCGAATTCAAACTTGCTACCGACACTTTCAATACGAAATTCGCCGAGCAGATCGAAGTGCAGGAAGCCCTCAAGGTTCTTCCCAACATGAGCGGTACCGGTAACGTGCGCGAACTGCAACAGGCCGCCGCTCAGTCCGGCAATGTTGCCAGCCTGCTTGCCCAGTTCCAGTCCGCCGGGACACGCACCGGGCAGAAGGCGCTGCTCGATCAACTGCTCACCGCCTGGGCCGACACCTCCGGCATGGCGGCAAGCCTCGAAGAACGTGCCCAAGGCCAATACCGTATCGAATACGAAGCCTTCGGCAATGTCAGCCGCTCCAGTAACATTGTCACCGTGGCTGGCGGCACTATCACATCCGGCGCAGCACTGATGACCGACGCGGGCAGCCTCTACCTCTCCGAATACTACCGCGCTCTCATCGACGAGTGGAGCCGCAAGCTGCACGTATTGGAGGCCTTCAACGGCCAGTATTTCTTCAATCTGCCCTCGCAAAAGAGCCAGACCGACAGCGCTAACTGGGGTTTTTCCGTGGTGGCAGGTTCAAAAAAGCCTGGTGCAACGGCAGTTGAAGCCTTGCCCACCCTGCGTATGAATTTTTCCCAGGCACAACTCGACCTGCTACAGCAGGCCTACGACAGCCTGAAGGAGAGCGTCTACGCCAGCCTAGTGATGCAGACGCGTCTCAAGCCCTATCTCGACCAGATCGAACTCATCATCGATGACAGCGGCCTGCGACTGGACGCCACACAACTCAACCAGATGCAGGCGGACAAGAAAGCTGCCGACCCGGAGAACTATCTGGCCGACCTGCTCGATCTCGACCGCTACGCCAACGGTTTCCTCTCCGGCACCAACTGGAACGGGCTGGCGGATTTCGACCAGGCGATCGACACTCTGCCGCAGACGGCAGGCATCACGGTGCTGCTTAACGAATTCAAGGTGCGCCGACTCACTGCGGACGACGATAACATCGGGCTCACCGACAAAGCCGACATCGTGCTGGCAGACGAAGGCAACGACCGCCTCTATGGCTACGCCGGCGCCGACCGCCTGTTCGGCCAGGGGGGTGACGACCGCATCTACGGTGGTAACGACGATGATCTGATTTCCGGTGGCGCGGGCAACGATATGCTTTATGGCGAAGCCGGCGCCGACACCTACGTCTTTGGGCGAGGCTACGGCCATGACACTATTAGCGACTATGCAGAAAACGGCGTGCAACGCGACACCGTGCGCCTCTTGGGCCTGAGTCCAACGGATATCCGGGTTACCGCCGACTACGCTGACAACCTCATCTTCACCATCATCGATACCGGGGAGATGCTGTCCGTGCCGCGCAGCGGCTACTGGTGGGGGCAAAACGGCGTCGGCCAGTACGTGTTCGACGATGGCGCGGTGTGGAGCCACGACGATGCGCTGCACGCCACTGTTGCCGCGACCACCGAGAACGACGACATCATCCACGGCTCCAGTGTAAGCGACACAATCACCGGCCAGGTGGGTAACGACACGCTGATCGGTAACGGCGGTAACGATATTATCGACGGCGGTGCGGGCAATGACCTCCTGATCGGTAGTACAGGCTGGAACTGGGTCAATGATAACGGCCAGTGGCGGCAAGAACGCAACACCACGCCACAGATTTCCGCCAACGGCAACGACACCTACCTCTTCGGCCGCGGTGACGGCCAGGACACGGTGATTGATGGCGATACCACCGCCGGCAACAGTGACACGCTGCGCTTCAAGGAAGGTGTGGCGCCTGCTGACGTGAAGTTCATCCGCAGCGGCAATGATCTGGTGCTGGCGGTTCACGGCAGCAGCGATCAGGTGACGCTCAAGCAGTATTTTGATGAAGCGTGGAATGGGGAGAATGGCTCTTACCTGATCGAGCGCATTGCCTTTGCCGACGGCACGGTGCTCGGCGTTGTCGACGTACAAGCGATCCTGTTCGCCGGCAGTGAGGAGGCGGAAACCATCATCGGTTCACGTGCAGATGATGTTCTGAGCGGCCAGGGCGGCAATGACGTGCTGTTGGGCGGTGCTGGCCGGGACATCCTGGACGGTAGTGCGGGCAATGATGTACTGCGTGGCGGAGGTGCCATTAGCCGGGGCAATCAGATCTACGATGGGAACGGCGAGGGCGATATCTACCGCTTTGGCCGAGGCGACAGCCACGACCTCATCATCGAAGATTCCTGGCAACAGGGTGAAGTCGACCGCATCGAGTTCAAGACGGGCGTGACACCCTCCGATGTGCGGCTGGAGCGAGTACGCACTGTGAACGGCTGGCAGATCAGCGACGACTTGAAGATCACCATTCGCGATACCAGCGAGACGCTCACTGTCAAGAACCATTTCAACGAAAGTAATCGCTACGCGGTGGAAGAGATCGTCTTTGCCGACGGCACGCTGTGGGATGCGGAAGCGATCAAGTCGCGCGTGTTGCTGGGTGAGGCCGGTAACGATGAGTTACGTGGCTTCTCGGGGCGCGATGATCTGATCATTGGTGGTGCAGGTGATGACATACTGGAAGGCGGAGCGGGCTCCGACACCTACCGCTTTGGCCTCGGTGGCGGCCAGGATGTGATTATCGAGGATTATTCTGTTGGCGAGGACGTGGTGGAGCTGGACGTGGGTATCAACCCGGAAGATGTCACCGTGCGCTGGACGCGGCAAGGAGATATGGCCATCACCCTTCCCGATGGCAGCCGCCTGATCGTGCGCGGCCAGGCAGAAACCTGGTCAACCGAGCGAGGTATCGAGCAATTACGCTTCGTCGATGGCATGGTATGGGATCGCACCGAACTGGCCTCGCGGGCACTGGCGACGACTGCCGGGGACGATGCCATCGTCGGTAGCTACCAGGACGACACTCTCGACGGTGGTGCAGGTGATGATTATTTTCAGGATTTGGGTGGTTACGATACCTACCGCTTTGGCATCGGTGATGGGCAGGACGTTATTGAGGTCAGTTACGGGCGCGTCGTATTCAAGCCGGGTATCGGCCAGAACGATGTCGCCTTTAGTCGTGATGACAGAGATCTGATTGCCACCGTCAGTGCATCAGGTGATGCGATACGCATTAAGGGGTGGCTGGGTAACTGGCGGCGCATCGACCACTTCGAGTTTGCCAATGGTGCGCATTTGAATGTGAATGATGTACTGGCCAGGCTCAACGTGAGCGAAGGCGCGGAGATTCTCCATGGTTCACCCGGAAACGATGTGCTGACGGGCACGGAGAAGGACAGCACTCTCTACGGTCGCGAAGGCAACGATGTACTCACAGGTGGTGCGGGGCAGGATGATCTCTACGGCGAAAGTGGTGATGATGTGTTGGATGGCGGCGCCGATCGGGACTGGCTGTATGGCGATGCGGGCAACAACACCTATATTATGGCGCCGGGGATGGATCTGGATAATGCCTTGGGCGCGAGTCTCGCGGTAGCCAATGACACCGTGGTGTTCGCGCCGGGTATCCGGCCGGAAGATGTGTCGGTGCAATTGGGTGACGAGAGCTGGAGCAGCCGGCCGGGTGATGTGGGTTATACCAATCTGGTTATCGGTATTGGCGGCAATGATGCCCTGATCGTGCGTAGTGAGAATGAGGACGATCTCGGACGTGGCGCAATCCAGCGTTTCCATTTCGATGATGGTATCGAGTGGACATTGGCTGATGTGATCAGCCGTGCCGATGGCGGCATAATGGGGCGGCAGTACCGTAACCAGGATGATCCCACGACGATTCTGGGCAGCCAGGCAGACGATGACATCTATGACTACACCGGTCAGCCAGTGACGGTACAGGCGCGCGGCAATGATGATTACGTTTATCTTGCCGCGGGTAACAACCGCATCTCCGCCGGTACGGGTAACGACAGCATTCATACCGGCTCGGGTGATGATCTGATCGCCGGCGAAACCGGGGATGATTGGATCGAAACCGGCGACGGTGATGATGTCGTCGTTTTCAACTACGGCGACGGCCATGACATATTCCGGGCGGGAGATGGAATGGATACGCTCTCCTTCGGGGCATCCGTTACGCCGGTCATGCTTTCGGCAACACTGGATCGCGAGGGTTACGTGACGCTGCTTATTGATGGCGGTGCGGGTGGATTGATTACCCTTGACGGTGCACACGTCGACAACTTGCCGGGCGATCTGGAGCACATCCAGTTCATCGCTGCCGATGGCAGAGCGCACATCTTCGACTTGGCCGGCTGGCTGCAGGCCAACACAGCTGCCTTGCTGTCTGCAACGACTGAGATACCACTTGTCTTCGATGGTGCGGATTTCGAACTGACCAGTACGGTAGCGCCGGCAGGCGGCCTGGAAGTAGTGGCTTATGCTCAGAGCGGTGACCTGTTTGCCTCGGCGAATCTTGCCAACAACACCCCAACCGATGGCAATGATGTACTCTACGGCACAAACGCCGACGACTCGCTGGATGCGGGCGCGGGCAACGACATCGTGCTGGGCCTGTCCAGGGATGACACTATCTTGGGAGGTGATGGCAATGACCTGATCCACGGTGGCGAGGGTGACGATGTGCTCGACGGTGGCGCAGGTGATGACTTCCTTTATGGCGGATGGGGGGTGGATACGCTTTCCGGCGGTACCGGGCACGATACCCTCTTTGGCGAATGGGACGGGGATACTTATCTCTACCAGGCTGGAGATGGTGTGACGATCATCGACGATGATCATCGCGTGCTCAGCTGGAATGAGCCATCAGTCCCGTCAGTCTATGCCACGCAGGAGCGATTACCGGCTTGGGGTGATGGCAGTTACGGCGGCGCGCTCGTTGATGATGCTCCTAATATCCTCAGTTTCGGCCCCGGGATTCGACAGGAAGATCTGCGTTACTCGGAGCAGAATGGCGATCTGATAATAGAATTTGCAGACCATCCCGGTGATAAAGTGATCCTGCGCGGTTATGAGCCGGGCCGGGCAACGCAGACCCGTTCAGTGGACATCATTCGCTTTGCCGACGGTACCGAGATCGTGGCCGAGAATATCGAACCCACGGGCAAGACCGAAATGGCCGGTAACGAAGGCGGTTGGCTTGATGGCACGTCATTTGCCGACACCCTGATCGGCGGAGATGGCGATGACACACTCAATGGTCAAGGCGGTGCGGATCGCCTGGTGGGTGGTGTGGGCTCCGATACCTACCGCGTCCACAAGGAATGGGGCAGCCGCCCCACTGAGACACTCATTGCTGAAACCTGGCGCGAACAGGATACGAACCATATCGAGATCACTGGCGAAATCAGTGCCGACGACCTGCACCTGGAGTTTGATGGACACGACTTGCTGCTGCGCTTGACCGAGGAAGGCGATGTGATCCGCTTTGCCGGTTTTGATCCGCGCGCATCGGGTATGCAGGCGCCAGTGGCTGAAATCAGCCTGCCTTGGGGGGGTGTTTATCTCTCCTTTGATGATTTGCTGGCACGAGGTGTGCGTATCATCGGCACCCCTGAGAATGACGTATTGACCGGTACGGCGCTGGCCGACTGGATCGAGGGTCGTGAGTCCGACGATACGATGAGTGGCGGCGCGGGCGGTGATCTCTATCTCATCAATGCTGATAGTGATACAGACACCATCATCGATAATGAGGAGGGTGACGCGCCCAACACACTGGTACTGCCTGAAGGCACGACGCTCGATGACGTGCACCTGTCCTACGACAGCGAAGGCTTCCTGATCCTAGACCTCTACAACACCGGCAACCGCGTGCGTCTTTCGGGCTTCGATCCGGAGGATCCGCTGAGATCGCGTGCCGTGGAGCGTTTCCGCTTTGGCATTGAGGGCGATGAAATCGGTTACGAGGAATTACTCGCACGCGGTTTCGATATCGTCGGCACGGATGAAGGCGATGTCCTCAAGGGTACGGCATTGACCGATCGCATCTGGGGTGATGAGGGCAATGACCTGATTGAAGCCACTCCCGGCGACGATTGGCTGGCGGGCGAAGCCGGCAACGATACCTATGTCGTCAAGTTGGGCGACGGCATCGTCACCATCAACGATGTGGCCGAGCAGGATGCGGGCAATGTGCTGCGCTTTGGCCTCGGCATTGACCCCAACGTGCTGCGTAACAACCTGCGCTTCGAGGCGGACGGCAACGGCAGCCATGTGCTGCTCATTTCCTATGGAAATGATGGCGATGTGGTACGTCTGACTGGTTTCAATCCGGAGGATGTGCTCGGCAACCATGCCGTCGAGCGCTTCGAGTTCGCTGACGGTACGGCGGTAGATTACGCCACGCTCGTGTCCTGGGCTTTCGTGGTCGAAGGCGACAACTCGGGTAATGCACTTGCCGGCACCAACGTCGGCGACCGCCTGTACGGTTACGACGGAGACGATGTCATGGCCTCCGGCGATGGTGAGGATGTGCTCACCGGCGGTCTGGGTAACGATGTTTTGCGTGGTGGCTCCGGGCGCGATGCTTATGTGGTCAATCTGGGTGATGGCGAAGATATCATTGAGGACGGGGTGGAGGCGGGTATCGGGAATGTGCTGACCTTTGGCGCAGGTATCGTCCGCGAGGATGTGTACATCGAAATGGAGGGTGGCGATCTGTTGATTCATTACAGCACCGGCGGTGACGTGGTGCGTGTGAGCAATTATGCTCCGGACGGTACGGGCGGTGGTACGGTGATCGATACCTTTGAGTTTGCCAATGGCACGGCGGTCACCCTGCGAGAATTCCTGAATCGGGTGCCGGAGGTGGCTAATCCCATCGGGAATCAGGTAGCACTGGAAGATGCCTCCTTCAGCTTGATGCTGCCTGACGACTTGTTCGTCGATGCTGATGACAGCGATATTATGACTCGGGTGACGATATTGGGTTACGCGACTCTACCGGGTTGGCTGCAATACGACGCAGCCACGCGCACCTTGTACGGCACACCGCTCAATCATGATGTAGGCGAATTCGATGTTGTCATCCAGGGTATGGACAGTTTGGGTGCTTCGGTATTCCACAGTTTCCATCTCACCGTGCAGAACACTAACGATGCCCCGGAAGCAGCTGTTGCGCTGGCCGACCAGCAGGCCACTGAAGATGCATCATTTATCTTTACCGTACCGGAAGATACCTTCCGCGATGTGGATGCAGGTGACACACTGACACTCTCAGCCACTCTGTCTGATGGCTCGGCGTTGCCTGCGTGGTTGTACTTTAACGCCGTGACGCGTACCTTCAGCGGTACTCCGGCCAATGGTGATGTGGGAAGTGTCTCCGTGCGCTTGACCGCATCTGACTTGGCTGGCGCACAGGCAAGCCAGCTCTTCAACGTGGAGGTGGCCAACGTCAACGACGCTCCCGAGATCGGCACGTTACTGACGAACCAGAGCGGACGCACGGACACGGCGCTGAGCTGGCAACTGCCCGGCACGGCCTTCATCGATGTCGATGCGGGGGATGTGCTGGCCTACTCGGCCACCTTGTCTGACGGTAGCGTGTTGCCCGGGTGGCTCATGTTCGATGCCGCCACCGGTACCTTCAGCGGCACGCCGACGATCGCCGGAAACTATGCCGTGCAAGTCACGGCGACCGATCTCGCCGGTGCAGCAGTCAGCCAGACCTTCGTGCTCGATATCGTTTCCGGCGGCGGCAATCAGGCACCGGTCACCGCACCCGATGCGGCCAGTGTGATCGAGGATCGCAAGCTGCTGGCCTGGGGCAATGTGCTGACCAATGACCGTGATCCGGAAGGCAGCGTGTTGAAGGTGGCAGATCCAGGTATCCGATGGGGCGAATACGGCATATTTACCTTGTTGCCCAATGGCAGTTACGCTTACGTACTCGATGATTTTTCATCTAGAGTACAGGGGTTGGGTGCGGGTGAAACAGTGCTGGATCGGTTTGCTTATCTGGCCAGTGATGGCACGAACCGGGCGGGTGGTGAGTTGCTGGTCAGTGTGCAGGGTATCAACGATGTACCCCAATTGAAACGTCCTCTGCAGGATGTGCAACTGGCGAGGGGCAAGGCTTTTACCTGGCGGGTGCCGGCAGGCAGCTTCATCGATCCCGACCGCAACGATGCGCTTACCTACACGGCGATATTATCCAACGGTAAAGCGCTGCCTTCCTGGCTCGAATTCGATACAGGGACGCAGACTTTCAGTGGCATGGCACCGGCCGGTACGACAGCCACCATAGATGTCAAGGTGATGGCCAGTGATGGCCATGGCGCATACTCAACTGCTGCGGATGTCTTCAAAATCAGCTTCGGCAACAAGACTGTTGTACCCACCGTGCAGATGAGTAATGAAGAAGTGGGTAACGGTTCGGATATACCGCTGTCCGGATATGGCTCCAATTTCAATGATGGTTCCGGCACATCTTCGAATCCCTCTGGTCGCCGGCAGGAATCTGAACCTCGTGACGATCTACTGGGCCGATTCCTTGATGGATTCAAGACTGATGCCAAGTCTGCCTATTCGGCAATACCTGCTCTGGATCGCCGGTGGTTCGAACAATGGGGTGAGTGGCAGCAGTTTTCTGAGGAAATCGGCCATGGCCGGGCAAACCATGATGTCGAGCACCACTGGGCGGAGATGACTCGTGCCTTGAATCGGCTCGATGCAGAACGCCAGAGTGCACCTGCCTGGAGTCATGCGAACCAGGGGGTTGATCTCGCCGGATTGGCCGGCTGGGTGCAGGGCGGTACGCACAGTGCGCGAGGTGGTGTCGATACTATCTCACTGGCTGGTGGTAGCGGCACTCGGTTCAAGACTTTCAGTGGTATCAAGGAAGGTGTCGACAAGCTGTCATGGTAAGAGATTGATCCTGCTGATCGCGTGAAAATCGGGCGAAGCTTTCGGGTGCCTCGTCCGGTGCCTGTGGTTAGCCGAAAGCTTATAAGCCGTACTTGGCACATCTATAAAACTCAGGAGAATTCTTCTGCATGTCTTTACTGAAATTCTTTGTGCAGCATACCAGCACTGACTATCAGGCATTTCATCCGCCGCTCATCCGCTTGCAGCAAACTGCACCTCATCCACAGGGACGGCGCGTGTTGTGGGCGCTTTTTGCCCTACTCGTTTTCCTGCTCATCTGGGCGCTTGTCGGGCGTCTGGATATCGTAGCCGTCGCGGACGGCAAGCTGGTGCCGGCCAATTATCTCAAAATCGTGCAGCCTTCGGAGGCTGGTATCGTCAAGGAAATCCTGGTGCATGAAGGCGAGGCGGTGCGTGCCGGACAGGTTTTGATGCGTATGGATGCTCTCATCACCAACGCTGATCTGGAGGCCATCACAGCTGAGCACATGCGCAAACAGCTTCAACTTGTCCGTATCGATGCGGAACTTGCCGGCAAGCCTTTCCAGCTGGATGTTCAGGCTCCAGTGGTACTCATGCGGGAAACCAGCGCTCAATACCAAGCCAACCGCGATGCTCTGGCTGCGGCTCTGGCCGAAGAGCGCAGTCGTCTGGTCAAAGCACAACAGGAACGGGCAGCTGCACGCCAGCAAAGAGAGCGACTCGAAGCTGTATTGCCGCATTATCGCGGACAGGACAAGGCTTACGAGCGACTTGTCAAGGATGGCTTTGCCGGGGCTTTGATGGGTAGTGACAAACGGCGCGAGCGTATCGAGAAGGAACAGGAGCTGGCTACCCAAATCCATCTGATCGCTTCTGCTCAAGCCAGTATTGAGCAGTCCCACAGGAAATTGCGCCAGATCGAAGCAGACTATCTGCGCCAGTTGCATGCCGAACGTAGCGAGGTGCAGTCACAGCTCGACAAACTGACCAAGGAACTGGAGAAGCAGCAGCATCGGCGTGAGCTCCTGGAACTTAAGGCCCCTTATAATGGTGTGATTAAAGATCTGGCCACCCATACGGCAGGTACCGTGGTGCAGCCTGGCACCGTGCTGGCGAGTCTGGTGCCGCGTGATGAGAAGCTCAAGGCTGAGGTGTGGATTTCCAATGAAGATATCGGCTTTGTTCGACCGGGACAACCGGTCAAGCTCAAGTTCGCAGCTTATACCTTTCAGAAGTACGGCATGGGGCATGGTCTGGTCGAGCATGTCAGTGCTGATGCCCAGAGTGAGGAGGAAGCCCGCGACAAGGGTTTGGCGGGCGACAGGCAACGTCCGCTGCGCTACAAGGCGCTGGTGGCGCTCGCTGTAAACTCTCTGGAAATGGACGGTATGAAATACCCGTTGAGCGTAGGTATGCAGGCCACAGCAGAAATTCTGCTGGGCGGCCGCACAGTGGCGGAATACCTGCTCTCGCCGGTGCAAAAAGCCTGGCATGAGGCAGGGCGAGAACGATGAGCAGAGGGAGCAATGATCTGCGATCTGCCGCTTCATTCCCCTGACTTCAATTTCGTCGAGAAGCTATTTTCCAAATTCAAAGCCATACTGCGGAAGGCTGCCAGGCGTACCAGGCAGACATTGTGGGATGAGATCGGCAGGCTCTCAATATAGCCTACGTCACATAAAATGATTCGATTTTAAAGAGTTGCTCGACGGTTTGGTTTTGTTGTTTTCTGATTGCTTTGGTTTGAGCCCATTTGTGCTCAATAGGATTAAGGTCAGGTGAATACACTGGCAGATATTCAAGCGTATGTCCGGCTTGTGTGATTGCATTTTGAATATCCAGCCTCTTGTGAAAGGTCGCGTTATCCATGACCACGACTGACGCTGGCGGGAGTTTTGGCAACAGATCGTGTATCGTCCAGCCGAAAAAAGTATCTGCATCGATATTGCTTTCGAACAATCCCACCGTCAGCAGACATTTATCGATTAATGCGCCGATGACATTGACACGGCCTCTTGCGTGCCAATCACACACCCATGACATCGCTTGCCAATGGGCGCGTACCCGTGTGTTCGTGGCATATCGTGAGCAAAACCACTTTCATCAATATAGACGATGACACGGTTTTGAGCTTGATACGCTTTAATCGTCTCCCCGGAAGATGCGCCGTTCGTCTTCGTCCGCTTTGGGATGCTGCAGTGTTTTTATAGCTGATGTTCATACGCCTTAGTGCGTGGCCGATACCTTTTTCGCTCACACCCAGTCGACGAGCCCGTTCGGCCTGATAGGCGTCTGGAAATTCCCGTACATCACGAGCCAGCGCAGCCATGTCGATCTTCGTTGCCGGTTTGTTACGGGTCTCCTGAGGAACAGGATTTTTTATCCAGCGTGTCACGCTGGCAATTCCTACACAAAAACGGGCTGCCGTTTGCACTATGGTGAGTCCTTCCTTCTCTCGAACAGATAAAACTTTGCGGCGAAATGAAATGGGATAAGTCATCTGTAAATTATAATCAATCTATCTGAGCTTCGCTATATTTTCCAATCCAGCAAATGTCAGAACTAAATGCATCCGGATATGAATGAATGCAACTAGAGCGTTTTTCTTCTAGTTGGAATCGAGGGTATTCCCCTGTGAGTTAAAATAAGAGAGGATAGGGATGGAGGTGAGAGATGCCGAAAGCTTATTCAGAGGATTTGCGCCGCCGAGTTGTAGCGGACACGGACAAAGGTCTGAGTATCAGGGCTGTTGCTGATAAATATTCAGTCAGCCCGTCATTTGTATCGAAGATAACCTGCCTGTGGAAACAGGAAGGGAGCGTTTCCTCGCGCAGGATCGGGGGCTATCGGTGTCATGCGCTGGAAGCCCATGCTGCTGAGGTCAGGGGTAAGCTTCTGGAGGACAAGGGCATAACGCTTGCGCAGTTACGCGATTGGATTGAAGAGGCTTTGGGGGTTCGTGTTCACGTTTCCTCGGTTGACCGGTTTATCCGCTCGCTGGGATACAGTTATAAAAAAAACACTGCGGGCCAGCGAACAAGAACGTGCTGACGTGGCAGTGGCAAGGCTCGTCTGACAGGACTGGCAAAAGACCCGCGACTGCGCGCGCCTGATCTTTCTTGATGAAACAGGAGCAAGCACAGACATGACGAGGCGGCATGGCCGCTGCCCTGTGGGAGAGCGATGCTATGACCATGCTCCCGGCGGTCACTGGAAAACCATGACTTTCGTTGCCGGACTGCATCTTGACGGTCTGCTTGCGCCGTGGTGTCTGGATGCTCCCATGAACGGCGCAGCTTTCCTGGCTTATGTGGAAACCCAGCTCTGCCCTGCACTCAAGCCAGGTGATATCGTCATCTGCGACAACCTGAGCAGCCACAAGGTTGCCGGCGTCCGGGACATGATCAAGGACAAAGGTGCAGAAATCCTTTATCTGCCACCTTATTCTCCCGATCTCAACCCCATTGAACAGGTCTTCTCCAAAATCAAAATCCTTCTGCGTAAAGCCGCCGAACGATCCTTTGATGCTCTCTGGGCCGCCATCGGACGCATCATTGAGACCATCCAGCCCCAGGAATGCCGTAACTACTTCGCTAACTCCGGCTATGCATCTAACTAAACGAGAAATGCTCTAAACGCCTGAAAGAACTCCACCTGTTTTATTTCCTGAATATATTTTTCCTACGTACAAAACCACGAGTAGATTCGTTTTTATCAGCCTGATAAAATAATAAGCATTCTCATTCTTGTTGTTTGTCATGTTGGATAACAGCATTCCTACCGATTCATGTCTGGTGTCTGGTGCTACCGTGTCCACGGACATTGAGACCCTGTATTGCAATCACCACGACTGGCTGCAGGTTTGGCTGCGCCGCAGACTGAGCAGTGCTGTTGATGCATCCGATCTGGCGCATGACACCTTCGTGCGCGTTCTGGTTTCGGGCCGCATGCCCAATGCCGAGCAATCGCGCGCTTTCCTTACTCAGATCGCCAAGGGTCTGGTGGTGGATCTGTACCGTCGTCGTGCCATCGAAGAGGCTTATCTGGCAGCGCTGGCGCAACTGCCGGAAAATCTTGCGCCCTCGGCTGAGGAGCGTGTGCTGGCGCTGCAAGTGCTGTTGTTGCTCGATACTGCGCTGGGCAGCCTTCCATCTCGGGTGCGTGAAGTGTTCCTGCTGTCGCGGCTCGACGGATTGACCTATTCTGACATTGCGCAGCGCCGGGGTATTTCTGTCGCGACAGTGCGCAAGTATATGCTGCGCGCCGCGCAGGCTTGCCATTGTGTCTTGAATTCACCGACTGGCACCGCTCCATGACATTGACACGTGCATGAGCGACAGCAATACATCTTCGTTACCCCGTGCAGCTCAGCTCGAGCCTGATGCCGCACCTGCAGTTGCTGTCCTGCAGCAGGCACTGCAATGGCAGGTCATCTTCTGGTCGGGGGAGGCTACCGATAGAGATCGTATGCGCTGGCAGAGCTGGCTGGCGGCTGATCCGGCACATGCCCGCGCCTGGGCGCAGGTGCAACGTACCGATGAACAACTGCAAACACTGGCTTCGCCCGCCGCTGAAGTGCTGCGCAGTGCTGATGCCAGGCGATGTAAAGCGCGTCGTACGGTGCTTGGTATGGCGGGACTGCTGGCAGGCGCGGGTATCGTGGGCTATGGATTGCGGCAAACAGCGCAATGGCAGATGATGATGGCTGATGACCACACCGGCTATGGCGAGCGGCGTCATGTCGAACTTGCCGACGGCACGCAGGTGACGCTCGGCAGTGCCACTGCCATTGATGTGTGCTACAGCGCGCAGGCACGTCAATTGCTGTTGCGCACGGGTGAGATTTTTATCGTCACGGCGCCGGATAGTGCCGGCCGCCCGTTTCTGGTGCAAACCACCCGGGGCAGCGTGCAGGCGCTGGGTACACGCTTCAATGTGCGTGAATCGGGTGAGCAAATCCAGGTGGCAGTACAGGATGGCGCAGTCGCTATCCGTCCGGCCGGAATGAATCCGGGCGATGTCGTACGGCTTGATGCCGGTCAGCAGACGTGTTTCGATCACACCAAAGTCGAAGCACCTGAGGCACTGCAAATCAGTGCAACTGTCTGGACGCGCGGTCTGCTGGTGGCTGAACGCATGCGGCTGGAAGATTTCCTGGCCGAGCTGGGCCGCTACCGCAGCGGTGTGTTGCGTTGTGACCCGGCCGTCAGGGATCTGATCGTCTCCGGTGTTTATTCACTGGATGATACCGACCAGAGTCTGCGCCTGCTTGCCCAGGCACTGCCGGTACAGGTGCAGACAGTCACGCGCTGGTGGATCACTATCGGACCCCATCCGATGAAATAAAACGATCGTCCAACCATCCCACGAAAAAAATTTCGCGTTAACCGTAGCACTTTTCCCATCTCGTTCGGAATACAGGTAAGACCCTGGCAAACAGCCAGGATAACCTGCCACTGAAGGGAAAAATCTATGCCAACGAGAAACACCGATCTTCCTGTCAACCCGTGTGTCACGGGTATCTGTTGTTCGCACCCGGCTTCAGCTCTATTGCGCCAAATCATGCTGCTGGCTTGCCTGTCGATGGCAGCAGCATTTGTACCGGTGCGGGCGCAAAGTACGACAGCACCCGTTCAACCACAAGCAAGCCTCCGCTACGATATCCCGGCCGGCACGCTGGATCAGGCGTTGAACCATTTTGCGGCGGATGCTGGCATTACACTCTCCATTGACGGCGCACTGACTGCGGATAAGCACAGTTCCGGCCTGTCAGGCAGCTATAGCGTACCGGACGGGCTAAAAGCACTGTTGGCGGGAACCGGACTGGAGGCAGTCGCCACCCTTGATAGCGGTTACGTGATACGTCCGGCGACCGCTGCCACGATAACGACAAGCGGGACCGTGCTGCCAACGGTAACGGTGGCAGGCCACCGAGCCGCTATTGATGAGGCACCCCCGCTTTACAAGGGTGGCCAGGTAGGCAGTGGTGCACGTATGGGTGTGCTTGGTAATACCGCAGTGATGGATACCCCTTTCAGCGTTACCAGTTACTCGGCGCAAGTGATCGAGAATAACCAGGCACGCTCGGTGGCAGATATTGCGGCGATGGATCCATCGGTACGTATGAGCAGTGCTCGCTCCAACATCAACGAAGACCTCACGATGCGCGGTTTTGCGGTTTCCAGTGCAGATTTCGCGCTGAACGGGCTGTTTGGCCTGACACCTTACTGGCGGGCACCGCTGGAGTCGATAGAACGGGTGGAAGTGATCAAGGGTCCATCTGCCGCATTGTTTGGTATGGCGCCTGGCAGCAGTGTGGGTGGAGTCATCAATCTGGTGCCCAAGCGTGCTGGTGATGCCCCCTTGATGAGAATTACGGCCGGCATCACTTCAAATTCCCTGTTTGGTGGCCACGCCGATATCGGTGGTCGTTTCGGGCCGGACAACGTATTCGGTGCACGCCTGAATGTCATGCATCGCGGTGGCAACACGACGATCGATGGTCAGTCCACCTATCAGAGCCTGGGATCGCTGGGACTGGATTTTCGTCAGCGTTCACTGCGGGCTTCTCTCGATCTGTTGTGGCAGCAGGAACGCATCAATAACGTGGTACGTCAGTTTCAGCTGAGTCCCGGGTTGACAGCGGTTCCGCGTGTGCCGGACAACACCACGGCTTATCCCGGTTTCGGCTGGACCGATGGGCGTAATATCTCGTGGCTGTTCAAAGCGGAGTATGACATCAGCCAGGCTGTTACCGCATACGCGAGCTACGGCATGCGTAAACTTAACTGGGGCGCCATCGCTGCCAATCCGGTCCTTCTGAATACAGCGGGTGACTATTCCTACGCCGGAGGCTGGCAGCGTATGCCTGTCCGCACCCAGTCACTGGAAGCAGGCGTGCGCAGCGTATTTGCTACCGGGCCTGTCAGCCATAGTACTGCACTCGGCTTTACCTGGCTTGATCAGTCGCAAGAGCTGGGCTTTTATACCGGCCTTCCTCCCGGTATTTCCAACTTGTATACCGGTCAATTGTTTTCGACCCCCTCCATTGCGGGTATCAATAACCCGACACGTCCCTACCTCGATACCCAGCTGACCAGTGTGGTGCTGGCCGATACGATGTCATTCCTGAATGAGAGGCTGTTAGCATCATTTGGCCTGCGTTACCAGAAGGTCGAGGGGCAAAGCTACAACTTCGCTACCGGTGTTGCCAGTGGCCCGCGCTACGACAAGAGTGCAATAACGCCTGTCGTTGGTATCGTGTTCAAACTGCGCCCGTCACTGTCGCTGTATGCGAGCTATATCGAGGGGTTGTCGAAAGGCGATACCGCGCCGATCAGTGCGGCGATCACTAATCCGGGAGAGATTCTGTCCCCGTATAAATCCAAGCAAAAGGAAATCGGTGTCAAGTTCGATCAGGGCAATTTCATGACCACGCTCAGCCTGTTCGAATTGACCCGGCCCAGCGCGGGTATATCCGGCACGACATTCGGCGTATTTGGTGAACAGCGCAATCGCGGTGTGGAGGCAACCATTGCCGGCGAAGTTGTGCGCGGTGTCCGCGTATTGGGTGGCGCCAGCTATATAGATGCGGTGTTGTCCAAATCGGTGTCGGCAATGCTGAAGGGCAATAAAGCCATCGGGGTACCCGAATGGCAGGCCAATCTGGGAGCAGAGTGGGATGTTGGCTTCCTGCCGGGGCTAACGCTGACAGGCAGAATGGTCTACACCGCCAAGACTTTCGTCGATGCGACCAACACCCTGAAGATTCCGGATTGGGTGCGCGTCGATGCAGGCGTGCGCTACGCTGCGCGTATCGTCTCCAGGCCGGTTATGTTCCGCTTGAATGTCGAAAACCTGTTGGACAAGGATTACTTCGGTGCGGCCACGGCAGGCTATCTCTTCATCGGTACGCCGCGTACCATAAATTTCTCTGCTTCCATCGATCTGTAAGGAGATACTGATGTCATTACAGTCCTGGGCCTGGATTCACAAATGGAGCAGTATTGTTTGCACCTTGTTCATGCTGCTGTTGTGTCTGACCGGTCTGCCGCTGATTTTTCATGAAGAAATCGAGCATCTTAGCGGGGTGGTGGAAGCACCGCCCATGCCCAAGGGCACGCCGGATGCCAGTATGGATCGTATCGCACAGGTGGCGCTCGCACGCCGTCCTGGCGAAGTCATCCGCTTCATGTTCTGGGATCAGGAGGAGCATCCGGATCTGACCTTTGTATCGATGGCCAGTCGGGTCGATGCCCCGCCGGAGGAAAGTAATTCAGTGGTGATCGATTCCCGTACTGCCAAAGTGCTGGACGAGCCCAAGACCAATGAAGGCTTCATGTATGTGATGCTCAGGCTGCATGTAGACATGTTTGCCGATCTGCCCGGCACACTGTTTCTGGGCTTCATGGGCGTGCTGATGGTGGTGGCCATTGTATCGGGCGTCGTGCTGTACTATCCGTTCATGCAGCGGCTGAAATTCGGCGTGCTGCGCATGCAGCGCAGTGCACGAATCAAATGGCTGGATATACATAATCTGCTGGGTATCGTGACCGTGGTCTGGCTGACAGTAGTGGGTCTGACCGGCTCCATCAACACGCTGGACCGCATTATCCTGAGCCTGTGGCAAATGGACCAGATGGCTGAAATGACCGCACCCTTTAAAGATCTGCCACCCGTCACACAGTCTGCACATCTTGAAGCATCGCTGCGTGCTGCTCGCGCGGTGGCGCCGGACATGGAGGTACGACTGATCGCTTTTCCGGGTACGATGTTTTCCAGCCCGCATCACTATACCTTTTTCCTGAGGGGCAACACGCCGATCACATCGCGGCTGCTGAAGCCGGCGCTGGTCGATGCCAGCAACGGTGAGCTGACCGATTCACGCGATATGCCCTGGTATGTGAAGACATTGTTTTTGTCACAACCATTGCACTTTGGTGACTACGGCGGCCTGCCGCTGAAAATTCTGTGGGCAGTGCTCGACCTCATCGCCATCGTCGTGTTGGCCAGCGGTCTGTATCTCTGGTTGCGCAAACCCAAGACGACGGCAGCATCGGTTTCCAAAGCGGACGATGCTGTACTGCCTCTCGATGACGACCATACAGCACCGAACAACGCGATGGTCTATATCAATGAGAATAAGGATAGATGACATGACGAATCGGCTGGAATCGCGCACGATGTATACAAAGCACCGACAATCGGTTCGAGAAGTGTTTTTCATACCGACACTATTAAGCGTGGCAGTCCTGATCGGCCTGGTTTCCGCCCTCATCGGTGACGGTATCTGGGACGTAGTATCGTGGCTGACCATTCTGGCACCTGTTGTGGTGGTGATCCTGGCCTGGTGGCGTCGGGGCTAAGGAATCTCTGATCAAATCCCACAGGGCTGCACACTGTGTTTTGCGGATGGAATACAAGGCGAGTGAGGCAATGAATGGTTTTGGCCCCTTCACAACGAGCTCAACGCTACAGTCCAGTGCCCCACAAAGGGTTGTGACAAAATCATGTGCTCGCTATGTCGTGCTCCTTGCGACCATCATGATTTTGCCTGCAATGCGGCTCATGGAGGGTTTTATCAGACGTTCCTTAGCAATTCTTGCAGTACCTCTTCTGTCATACCGGCTTCCTGCGCCTTGGCGCCGACACGATCGCTGAAGCGCTGAAACTCAGCCACGTTTAGATTGACCAGTCGTTCGTATTCGTCCATCGACATCATCACTGCCACGTCCCGTTTCTGGCGCTGGATGATGACAGGCTCGCGCCGGGCTGCCTCGATGATTTCCAACAACCTCTGCCTGGCTTCATTAACTGTTACAGTTTGCATATTTACTTCCTTTGTAATATTTATACATATTGTGCATTATCACCGACATGACTGGTCAAGATGCCTTGCTGAAAGTGGCTCAAAGATGCCGGGTAGCGAAGTGAGATCGTAAGATGCTTGATATTCATTGATCGGGGTGCCCAAGATGAGGCACCTCTTACTTTTCTCGTCCTTACGAATGCCGTCAGGTGTGAAGCAATCCAGTAACAATACCGACAAGGTGAATTTCCTTCATCGCTACGGCAGTGTTGGATTGCCGCTCCGGTGAAGTATGGATATAAGAATGGCCTTGTTCCAGTTTTCACAGATAGGTCGCGCAGGGTTTATCCCGAAAATCGGGGTAATGCGATCGAATCATTTCCGGCAATGGCTGGAGAATAATCCGAGCGATATGGCTCGTACCTCGCCGCATCCTGTCGCGCTTGACCATCCTTGATCGATAGATGTATCGTAATACTATATTGAGATCGATGGAGGCTTGGCTATGACAGCGGTTACCGTTTCACCGAAGTACCAGATTGTAATACCGAAAGAAATTCGCGAATCAATGGGTATTGTGTCGGGGCAGAAAATCCAGGTTATGTCCTATCAGGGGCGAATTGAATTGATTCCCCTCAAACCCATGAAGGAGATGAGAGGTTTTCTCAAGGGTATTGATACTACCGTTACCAGAGACGAAGATCGGGTATGAGGTATGAATGTAGTTGATTCTTCCGCCTGGTTGTCCTATTTTGCGGGTGATGCAAATGCGCCGGTATTTGCAGGGCCTGTTGAGCAAATCTCGCAGTTGCTGGTGCCAGGCATCACCATAACGGAAGTTTTCAAAAATGTGTTACGCCAACGTGGCGAGGAGGCCGCTTTGATTGTGGTGGCTCACATGGAGCAAGGGCGAGTGGTGCCGCTGGATTCTGAGCTGGCAATGGACGCTGCAAAGTTTGGCGTTCTGTATAAGTTGCCATTAGCGAACAGCATCATATTTGCCACTGCGCATAAGTACGGTGCCACGCTTTGGACTCAGGATAATGACTTTGAAGGTTTGTTAAACGTCAAGTATGTACCGAAGAGCGGCACATAACGATTAGAGCGTTTTTCTTCTAGTTGGAATCGAGGGGATTCCCCTGTGGGTTAAAATAAGAGAGGATAGGGATGGAGGTGAGAGATGCCGAAAGCTTATTCTGAGGATTTGCGCCGCCGAGTTGTAGCGGACACGGACAAGGGTCTGAGTATCAGGGCTGTGGCTGATAAATATTCAGTCAGCCCGTCATTTGTATCGAAGATAACCTGCCTGTGGAAACAGGAAGGGAGCGTTTCCCCGCGCAGGATCGGGGGCTATCGGCGTCATGCGCTGGAAGCCCATACTGCTGAGGTCAGAGGCAAGCTTCTGGAGGACAAGGGCATAACGCTTGCGCAGTTACGCGATTGGATTGAAGAGGTTTTGGGGGTTCGTGTTCACGTTTCCTCGGTTGATCGGTTTATCCGCTCGCTGGGATACAGTTATAAAAAAAACACTGCGGGCCAGCGAACAAGAACGTGCTGACGTGGCAGCGGCAAAGCTCGTCTGGCAGGACTGGCAAAAGACCTGCGACTGCGCGCGCCTGATCTTTCTTGATGAAACGGGAGCAAGCACAGACATGACGAGGCGGCATGGCCGCTGCCCTGTGGGAGAGCGATGCTATGACCATGCTCCCGGCGGTCACTGGAAAACCATGACTTTCGTTGCCGGACTGCATCTTGATGGTCTGCTTGCGCCGTGGTGTCTGGATGCTCCCATGAACGGCGCAGCTTTCCTGGCTTATGTGGAAACCCAGCTTTGCCCTGCACTCAAGCCAGGTGATATCGTCATCTGCGACAACCTGAGCAGCCACAAGGTTACCGGCGTCCGGGACATGATCAAGGACAAAGGTGCAGAAATCCTTTATCTGCCACCTTATTCTCCCGACCTCAACCCCATTGAACAGGTCTTCTCCAAAATCAAAACCCTCCTGCGTAAAGCCGCCGAACGATCCTTTGATGCTCTCTGGGCCGCCATCGGGCGCATTATTGAAACCATCCGGCCCCAGGAATGCCGCAACTACTTCGCTAACTCCGGCTATGTGTCTAACTAAACGAGAAATGATCTAGTACGCTTAAGCTGATCAAAATTTCAGTTTCAAACCAGCACTAAACCAACGTGGCGCATTTCCACGTGCGCCGTCGGCTCCGCGGTGGGTAATCTTCTGCTCGTTGAAGACGTTATCCGCGCGTATCGCCAGTGTGATGAGCATATCCAAACTGAATTCTTCCCATTTCCCACGCATCAGATCCCTCGCTCGGAAAAATGCCCTGCTTCTACGGGGAATATGATCATACGAAACCCAACATGACTGTATCGTCTGGTGATAGTGACCTTGTTCAATCCCGTAAGCTTTTCTGGCTGATACATCGGCCAAATTGACAAAATCAGCTTGCGATGGCTCGGATTGAGTCTTGTGCGACATTATGTCACGTTCCAAATCCTGCTTCTGTTCTGTATAACTTCTCCATATTGAGCATACAGCTCATGATTAGGAGAAAAAAAGAGTGAAAGAATCCTCTATCACCCTACTGTGGATTCTATTAGGAATAGCTCTAAGCAATCCACTGTTTGGGGCTGAAGAAGACCGCGTAGTGAAAAAGAAGCGAGATGTGAGGATAGAGGAAGGGCAGGCTGCTCGTGATGTAGAAACAGCAGTATCAACAGGGCCTGTCACGCAGTTGCCGGCGGTGGCAGTCAGGAGTACCTCTGTTTATCCAGAAACGAGAGGCTACACCACCAACCGTGCTGACAGCCTCATTAGGACGGATCTGCCCCTGAGCGATATCCCCGCTTCAATCCAGGTGGTACCACATGAAGTGTTGCGCGATCGCGCTGTGACCCAGCCTAACCAATTGCTCGAAAATGTCAGCGGTGTGCGAGCCGAAGCCAGCTATGGTGGGAATCGCGGAATGTTTTTCAATATACGCGGCTTCACTACCCACAGCAGCAGTCGCGATGGATTCCAATACAACGGCAACCTGGTTACCCGCGATGTGCAGAACATCGAACAAATTGAGGTGATGAAGGGGCCGTCTGGCGCGATCTACGGCGGTATTGGTTCGCTAGGTGGCCAGGTTAACACAGTTTCAAAACGACCACTTTACTACAATTATGGTGCAATCAATCTGCTGTGGGGGAATTACCAACAATGGCGACCGACCTTTGACATCAACCGCGTCTTGGGTAAAGGTTTTTCCGTAAGATTGAACGGTGCGTATGAGAACAACCGCACCTTTCGTGATGGTGGCGGATTCGAATCATATTCCCTGGCCCCGGCAATATCCTGGCAAGGAGAAAGAACCAGCGTCACGTTACTAACGGAATACAATCGCCTCGAGCAGGATCTATTCGACTTCGGCCTACCTAATCTGACGAACTACCGTCACCTCTCCCGTACCCGTTACTTCGGGCTGCGCAATGGGGACCACCCTGGCCTTCCAGGCGATTACGGACTCAACGAGACTTACGTGGGTACCGCTATCCTCCATCACCAGCTGAGCCAAGCCTGGAATCTTCGGATCGCCGCACAGTACCACAGAGCCACTCAAGATTCGACCCAGTCCTTTCCTGACAATTACCTGTACACCGGCGACAATAAGCTACACTTCACGAACTACAGCAATGGCCATGAGTGGTCTCGCGGACACACCGTACAAGCTGAGTTGCGCGGACAGGCCCATACCTGGGGATTTGAACACAATTTGCTGTTCGGCACGGAATACAGAAATGTCACAAACGGGTTTAATAATACCGACCAAACGGGTTTTGTCCTCGACCTGTTTGATCCTGGCATGCGCCCTGCTCATCACGAGCCCATCATTCTGGGTGAAGGTTATAATGAGGGCCGGGGAGACGATATTGGAATTTATGCACAGGACCTATTGACACTGACATCTGCGGTGAAGCTGTTAGCCGGTCTTCGACTGGATCGTTTCCATAACGAAGCCGAGAGCAGCGGTTATACGAATAGCGCGAACCAGATGACGCTGTCTTGGCAGGTCGGTGCGGTGTGGGAGTTAAATCCGACAGCTGCGTTGTTCACCCGTGTGGGTCGGTCGCACTCCCCGAATATTACACGCAGCATCGATGCCAGCGTGTTTGACGCTGAAGTTGGTACTCAGAAAGAAATCGGTGTCAAATTTAACTTTTTCGAACGACGACTGAACGCTACGCTAGCAGCCTATAAGCTAACCCGCAGTAACGTTCTGACCAGCGATCCGAACGACCCTCAACGAAGCATTCTTGCGGGAAGTCAATCCAGCCACGGCTTCGAACTCGATGTCAATGGTGAGTTGACACGGCGCTGGAAGGTAATTGCCAGCTATGCCTATACCCACGCCGAAGTGAAAGCGGATGGCTTCTTCCCGGTCGGCGATAAGCTGCCCGATGTACCTCGGCACAGCGGCAATCTGTGGACGACCTACGAACCCGGTGGTGTTCTGCAAGGCCTCGGTGTGGGCGGTGGCATCTATGCTGCCTCATCGCGCCAGGCAACTCTGCCGAATTCCCACAAACTGGGTGCCTACGTACGCATGGATACCACCGCCTACTACGACACTGGTAACTGGCGCGCCCAGTTTAACGTCAACAATCTGTTCGACACCAAGTACTACTACAGCGGCGCGAGCGGTGTCTACAACTACACCCTAATCCCCAATCCGCCGCGCACATTTTTACTAACGCTGTCTTACCGCTTATGAGTCGGGCGCTGGTGTTTACTCGATTACGATCTGAATGAAACCGGCACCGCTCTGCTTCCACATTCATCTCGGGGTGCGAATAGCATGGTGGATTCAATCAAAGTCGGTCCCTTGATTCGGATTTCAGTAGAGCAGGTAAGTACACAAAAACTGCCAAAGGAGACGTAACTCATGAAAATGATTGAACAGTGGTGGACTGAACCCGATGTTGGTGACCAGTCGATGGAGGACGAGCATGGCGAGTTCTGGGAGCGAGTTGCCTCGCAGACCTTTGACGTTAGCCTTACAGACAAAATCCTGCTGGATTTTGGTTGCAACCAAGGTGGATTTCTGCGCAAGCTGTACGACGAGCACAAATTCCGCCAGGCCGTTGGCGTCGATCTGGCCCGTGTGATTTGTGTCGATGGCAGCAAGTACGATTTCAGCGATTGCGACTTGGTGTTCGTGTCGAACTGGATCGCCGACAAGCAACCTTTGTTACGCCATCTGCGGAAGTTCACCAATATCCAGCACTTCATCTTCCGCAGCGCGCCCCGTAATAGCCTGGGTTTCATTATCAATGACATGATTGATCCCAATCGTGTCTGCGAGCATGGTTTCAGGTTCCGACATCAGACAGAGAAACGGCCAGGTCTCTCCCTGATCTCGCTGATATTCAGTCTGCTGAGGCAATCGGAAGCCACCGAATCGACAGAGACCATCTGTCGTGCCGATGATGAGCCAGCCGAGATAGCCACTATATAGTGTAGTCACAAGATATCAGCCCAGAGGGCGATACATCTAATTTGCACGACAGCAAGGAAAGAAGAGGTGTTTTTGGCGTATCTTGTAGCGATGCCACGCCATCTTTTGAGATGAAGAAAAGCATTTTCGACGAGATGCCTCAGCTTATACAGTTATTTATCGTAAGGTCTTTGTATTTTTCGATTCTTTTTTGGCGGGATAACAGCTTCCATTCCCTGTTTTTCCGCCTGTTCAACAATGGCATTACTGTCATAGCCACGATCTGCCAGCAGATGATCTGCATCAATCCCTTCGATCAGGCGGCCAGCCTGCGTGCAATCAGCAGTGGTACCTTGTGTAACAAGGATTCTGACCGGCATACCATGCGCATCCACGGCCAGATGTATCTTGGTGTTGAGCCCCCTTTTGTCCGATTCATATCCTGATTACCTCCTCTGGCTCCACTGGCGTGTGGATGAACTTTACAGTGACTGGCATCCATTATCAGCCATTCATAATCTGGATCATCAATCAGGATTTCCAGCAATTTTTCCCAGATACCTTTGTCACGCCAGCGAATGAAACGGCGATGAGTATTGCTCCAACCCCCGTAGTCCGGCGGTAAATCCCTCCATGGGGCTCCTGTCCGTATAATCCAGAAAACAGCATTGATAAACTGACGATTATCTGTGGCTACCCCTCCCCATGCCCCTTCTCGGCCTGGTAAATGCCCCTCAAGTAGCGACCATATCCTATCTGAAATATCATGCCTGCGATGTGAATGTGTCATGCGAGCCCCTTTAATTTCTTAAAAGAATCTCATATTTCTTATCTCATGACTACACTATCTAGCTTTGCATATGAGAAGGATAGGGCGTGCAAAGATCTTACAAGTAGGCTCCCTTGTCTACTATCTCACATCACAGAAGGTGATACGAGATGGTAGTACCATCCACCTTCGCAACGGTTCTCGGAAATTATTACAGGTCTTGATGAGGGAGAGCCCGAACGTGGTAACGAAGGATCGCCTGGAAAGTCTACTCTGGGGTGAGGATCGACCCGATAGAGACCTTTTACGTACACACATCTACGAGTTACGCAAAAGCATCGACGGTGATTATCCATTGAAGTTCGTGCAAACTGTTCCCAAGGTTGGCTATCGGATTGTCGATCCAGAGCTTGGTCCATGATTAATCGTTCGCGCCTGAGAAGACTGATCGTTATCAGCCTGGTCAGCTATACGGTCGTGCTGTCGCTGACGGTTTCGCTACATGGGTACTTAGTCAACGAGTATATCGAAGAGCTGATATGGGAGTCGATGCTGGAGAGTGAGATGGCCTATATCAAGCGGAAAATTGCCCAGGATCCAGAATATGATTGGTCGGGCCTTGATCGGTTCCACTGGTATGACGAGCATCGAGACTCGTCCATACCACCGCAATTCCAGGCATTGCCAGCCGGTATGCATGACGAGGTCAGAATTGATGGTAGTGAGTTTGCGATATTGATAGAAGATGGCCCGGAAGGGCGCAAAATATTGGCACTTGATATCACCGATCTTGAGAACAGGGAACTCATGATTGCTTTTGCCATTGTCGTCTCTACCGTATTGCTGATTACAGTTCTTACTCTGCTTTCTTTCTATAGCGTCGATCGGCTGCTGCGGCCATTGACACGCATGGCAGATGAAATATCGAACCTCAGCCCTGATGGCGAAGGACCAAAGATTCCTATTGGCGATAAGGATGCTTATGAAACCTATATTATCGCTGACGCCATTAACCGTTTTACCGATCGAATCCAGGAATATGTCGAGCGTGAACGTAATTTCATCAACACAGCCAGTCATGAGTTGCGCACACCTATTGCAGCCATGTCCGGAGTGACCGAAGTAGTATTAGATCACCCCGATACCACGTCAGCCATTAAGCCTCATCTGCTTCGGTCCAGGCGCATCATCAGTCAGATGGAAGATCTGGTGGAAATTCTTCTCGCGCTTGCACGTGCTCCGGATACGCTCATCAACAATAATGAAAACATTGACGTCCGGGCAGAAATACCGGCCATTGTGGCGGATCACGAATATCTTTGTCGGGGAAAAGACCTGCTTCTAGCTGTGGAAATCGAATCTCCAATACCAGTCGTTGACCACTTCATATCGTTCGTGTCGCAATTGATAACCTGGTGCGCAATGCAATCGAGAACTGTGACCGTGGTGTTATCCGTATTTATTCAGAACACCCTGGAACAATTACGATTGATGATCCAGGGTACGGTATGTCCCCAGTGGAGATAAGCAGGATCTATACCCAAATGGCTAAGTCTGGGCAATACATACCAGGAGGAATTGGCATTGATCTGATCATGCGTATCTGTACCCACTTTGGCTGGAAACTTAATTTCGAATCGGTTGCCGGCAAAGGAACAAAGGCAATATTGAGCTTTTATTAAAACTGGTTCCACTAAGCCAGCGCGAGTCCGCCGGGATTCCTCCACTCCGGCGATACCCCGCAGCATACATTGACACCGGCATTATGGACTTTTTCCAGAGTACCCAGCTGATTCTCATAATCACGGGTAGTAATGATTTCACCCCCCCTCGATCACGAAAAGAACCTGCCTGGCAGAGACTTTACTTCCGGCCTTACAAAGTACACGCCGCAATACTCCGCTGACAGGTGCACTAATGGTAAATTCCATTTTCATCGATTCCAGTACGGCCAGATCATCACCGACATTCACACGCTGTCCTTCACTTACCAGCAATTTCCACACGATGCCGGTTACATGCGTGTGTACAGCATGCGCTCCTGCCGGGATAGTAATATCAGCCGGAGTAGAACCATCTTCCAGAATTTCACTGGTGGTGTAATTTTCCTGACCTTCTGCTTTCCAGCGTTCGCGTTCGGCGATGTAAGCGGCCTTCTGCTTCGTTCTGAATGTGTCAATGGAGGCAGCATTCTCCTTCAGAAAATCGTTGTACTGTTTCAGACTGAAATGATCTTCCTCGATACGCAACGTGAATTTTCCGCTCGGAAAATCTTTGCGCATCTCGGCCAGTTCAGCTTCAGTCACGGGATAGAATCTTACCTGGTCAAAGAAACGCAGGAGCCAGGGTTTGCCTTCCCTGAAATCTTTTGTCTGAACATGCGTGTTCCACATCTGTACAGTACGCCCGACTAACTGATAACCCCCGGGGCTTTCCATACCATACACGCACATATAAGCGCCGCCGATACCCACCGCATTTTCCGGTGTCCAGGTGCGCGCCGGATTGTACTTGGTGGTTACCAGACGATGGCGCGGATCGACCGGGGTGCCAAGTGGCGCACCCAGATAGACATCCCCCAGTCCCATGACCAGATAGCTGGCATCGAAAACAATACGCCTGACCTCATCGATGCTGTCCAGTCCGTTGATACGGCGGATAAACTCGATGTTATCCGGATTCCAGGGCGCATCCTTGCGCACCGATTGCATGTATTTCTTCATCGCCAGCTGGACGGATGAATCGTTCCAGGATAGCGGCAGATGAACGATACGTGTCGGCACCTCCACATTTTCGATGGCAGGCAACTGTTTTTCTGCAGTGATCAGCGTATCCAGCAACCGTTTACGTGGCAATAATTTTGCGTCGAAACGGATATGCAGTGAGCGAATGCCGGGAGTCAAATCTATAATTCCCGGCAGATCACCACTTTCTACAGCCTGCTGCAACCATTCCATCAAAACATGGACACGGAAGCGCAGGTTGAAATCAAGCATCATCGGCCCGTATTCCACCAGCAAATTTCTGTCCCCGCCTTGCCGGTAAACCACCTGCACTTGCCCGCTGCTCTCAGGAATAGTGTGCAAAATCGGGCTGTCAGTAGTTGCTGCCACTTTCGCGCTGGTCGATACCGATGCTGCCTCTGGCAAACGCAAGTCACTGATGAGCGCATCTTGAACTGCTTCCAGTGTTGCAGCTTCGCCAGCCGATATCCGACGGAAAGTGATACGGTCACCCGGGCGCAGTTGTCCCATTTTCCACAGTTCAGCATGAACAAGCGTTACCAGGCAGACAAAGCCCCCCAGACTGGGACCATCCGGACCGAGTATCACCGGCAGATCCCCGGTGAAATCCACTGCGCCAATAGAGTAGGCAACATCGTGAACGTTAGAAGGATGCAATCCAGCTTCGCCGCCATCAGTACGTGCCCATTTGGGTTTCGGGCCAATCAGACGCACCCCGGTACGGTCGGAATTATGGTGTACCGTCCAATCGGCAGCAAAGAAATCAGCGACACCTTCTTCCGTAAAAAAGTCCGGCGCGCCATGCGGGCCGTACAGTACGGCAATTTCCCAGTGATGGGTATAGTGCGGAATGGATGCCTGCGGTAATTCACGCGCTACATAACTGCCATGATTATCTGCGACGATATTCAGTACATCGCCTGTTTGCAGTATGCGGCCTTCATGCCCGCCGAATTGACCCAGCATGAACGTAGCCTTGCTGCCGAGGTAGTCCGGAATCTGGATGCCGCCTTGAATCGCCAGATAAGCCCGGCTGCCCTGATCCAGTACATCACCGAACGCGAGTAGTGCGCCTGCTGCAACCTTGTGCGATTTCCACTGAGCCAGTGGTTTCCCGTTCAGATTTACCTCAACAGGCGCACCTGTCACCGCGATGACAGTGTCACAGTTGATGCGCAAGGTTGGCCCGGCAAAAGTGATCTCGATCGCAGCCTGCCCTTCTTCATTACCTGCCAGACGATTGGCCAGTCTGAACGCCAGATTGTCCATCGGTCCCGAGGGTGGTACACCGATATTCCAGTAACCCCGTCTTCCCGGATAGTCCTGTATGGTGGTTTGTATTCCCGGAACGAGCACATCGATGGTGGGCGCAGCTATCTTGTTCGTATCCAACGTTTTTTCAGACATCGTTATCTCCATGTCCAGCGTTACGTTCAAATTCAGAAATACCTGTGTTCGATATACGGGTGATCAATTCCAGACCAGTAAGCGAACAGGCGTAGGGTTATAGGCATTGCACGGATTATTCAGCTGCGGGCAATTCGAAATCAGTACCACCACATCCATCTCAGCCCGCATTTCCACATATTTGCCCGGGGCTGATACCCCATCTGCAAATTCCAGCTTGCCTGCTTCTGTTACCGGGACATTCATGAAGAAATTGATGTTGGCTGGAACATCTCGCTTGCTCATGCCGAGCCGCTCACACACCGGGTCATGTGCCAGGGCATATAGAAAGCTGTCCCGGCAACTGTGCATCGGATATTTATCGAGGGCATAGCGCGTAGTATTGCTTTCTGCTGCACAAGCGCCGCCCACCGTATCATGCCGCCCGCAGGTATCCGCCGTGATGACGAGCATGACATTGCCGAAATTGGAATACAGTTTGCTGCCGGTCGTCAGATACAGACTGTGCTGTCGACGTACCGTATCAGTGGCACTGTAACGTTCCGTTGCATCATGTGCGTTGTAAAACAGCGTATCCACCGCCTGATTACCTTCGAGATCGACGATACGAAATATCTGCCCCTTCTTTATTTCCTTGACCCAGGGTTCGCCTGCGTCACAGATCTCGTTTATGACTGCATGATCAGGATTCAGTGTACTTTCAACCAGGTTTTGTGCGCTCATTTAGCACCTCCATAAGCATAAAGACGTCGGGTATTTTCCAAACCACGTGCATTCTCCGCGATATGTGCACAGGCTCCTGTCACTGCAGGTGTCGACGGAAACACTGCCAGGTTAACTGCACCGGGACGATAGGTTGCTGCCGGATCGAGCGGATGTGGTGCAGCGGACAGCACCACCAGTGTATCCATTGCAAACGCCAGATCCACGTGGTCACCCGCTTTGCTGTGACTGACATGAAACTGCAGCTCCCCGGAAGAATCGGCAGTCACTTTGCTGAAAAAATTGATGTTGGAAACCACGTCACGTCTGCCCAGGCCCCATTTCCCCAACTCGACCAGCATCCCGTCGAGCCCGTTACGGTACATATCATTACGAAGCTCCTGATACCGGCCCGTACCGTATTTCTGCTGTATCAGCTCAGCATCGCTCAGGCCACATACGGTATCGTGCCAACCGGCAGTATCTTCGGTGATACAGCAGAAAATCCGTCCCATATCGGAATGGCAGGCGTGCCCCTTGGTTAAACAGAAAGTATGTTGGGTCTTGAGCGTATCAGCCATGTTGTAACGCTCCAGCTTCTCTTCCAGGTTGTAAAATAACACTGCGGCGTTGGCCTCGCCTGATACATCTGTCAGGCGCAAGGTCGTTCCCCGGCGCACGACACCAGACCAGTGGCTGCCACCGGGGAGATGTGTTTCCCAAAGATAGGTCGTTACCTGATTCATGTTTTACCTCCTCATCATCATTGGACTTCAGTTGATAACCGTACAAGCCAACCGCTGTAAACAGAGTTTCTGCCAATCTACTTCTGCAGATCGTCCGCAACAGTACCGCTCAGAGCCCTCTTCATCCGACGCTTGTGGCCCATCTGCACGTGCAGCGTCGTCAGAGCCAGTATGGTGCCCAGCACCAGAGGTACCGCCCAGAGCTGCCACCATGGCGCTCCGGGGGCTGCCACATATTCCCGCGGCCAGCCGATATTGATCAGTTCGAATAATGCCCAGACAAAAGCCACGGTGTTGATCACCAACCCCCATCTTCCCAGCCTGAACGCGCCCAATGCAGGATTCCACCGCCCCATCAGGCGTGCGTATAGACCAACGCCCGTGGTCATGGAAAACATGGCGTACAGGCCACCGGTACCGAAAGCGATAATGGTTGCAACGGCCCCGTCATTCAGTCCGAAAAGCAACCCGAGACCTGCCATGAGCACGGTCCCGCCGATTGCATTGCGCGGCAGTTGCGTTTTTCTTGTTACCTGTGAAAAGAAAGCGGGCAAATTACCTTCACGCGCCATCGAAAAAACGATGCGTGAAACGTAATTGACCACTGAGGATCCGCAGGAAAGAAAGGCTGTCATGACAATCACCAGAAACGGTTTTGCGGCCCAGGCTCCGATCGTGCTGGTAATGATCGGCGAGATAGGGTCGGATGTAGCGCTGGCCTCGACCAGCGTATCGTGACTGATCGACAACGTTAGGGCAGAGGAATTGAAGAGCACTACACTACCTACTGCCAGCAGAGACAAGAAGATTGCACGTGGAATCATTCTTTCGGGATTGTGTGCTTCCTCAGCAATAGTCGAGCAGGAATCAAAACCGATGAATGCCCAGCCTGCGATGGCCAATGCTGCCAGGAAGGCAGTCAGGCTGGTGGGTGCAAGTCCCGTTCCCAGATGTTGAAATAACTCCGAAACCGGATAGATTCGAAAGAAGAAAAACAGGACCAGTGCCACACATATCGAACCCAAGACTTCGGCACTAACACCCAGCAGATTGATTACCTTGTAAACTTTCTGATTTACTATGTTGACTGTGGTGCAAATCAACAGGAATACAACTCCCCACAGGACTGCCGAGGCTCCCTGTATATCTCCTCCCACAATCACCGCGGAAAGCCACATTCCACCCGTATACGCAGTCGTAGTCAGCATGGCGATCGTCGAACTGACATAAATGGCCCCGGCATACTGCCCTGTTCTGGGCCCGATCAGATGCCGGGACCATTTATAAGCCCCGCCTGCAATGGGAAATTGTGAGGAAAGCTCGGCATAGACGGTTGCTACCATGAGTTGCATGAACAAACTCAAGATGAGTGCGGCAATCCACCCCCCTCCCGTCACCAGATTCTGGACTCCGAAAATAGCGTATAACCCTACTACCGGTGACACGACCGAGAACCCCAGCGTGAAACAGTTCCATACGCTCATGCTGCGACGAAGCTGGCCTGTTTCGTGAATGATCTCGCCCCCTGCTTCGGCTTCACCAGCCGATCTGTTATTGATCGCAGAAAAAGGACCTTTCTTTTCGTCTACCGGCATACTGGTTCCTCCTTGAAAATTAAGGGCGCTATATGCCAACAGGAGGCAATGGAATCTGCTGCCGGAAAACAATACCTGACAGCAAGAGATATCAGCTCGAAAGTGCTGCTACTGGAAAAATGGATATGTAACCGAATGCCAACAGGCAAATGGCAACCGGCTATCGATGAAAAAGGAAAAACATGAGGAAAATCTGGATTCTGAACTGCAGCGCACACACGCGATAGTTTTTCCACTCTGGCTCCCGGTAGTTAATGTATTGAACATAACCTCCCGGGCTTTTATCCCTCCGTGGAACCCTGCTGGCAGGGCCCGAAACTCTCGGACCAGTCACTTTCCCTGGGAAAGCCGGAACCCTAGTTTCGTGAAACGACTGTGCTTCTGATGCCTTATCTGCCTAGAGACATGGCCTAGCTTCAACCATCACAGATAAAACATGGTGGTAATTATATACACCGGAATTTTTGAAAGACAAGAAAATATTATTGTTTCAGAAAAGATCAGCTGCCTATAAAATGGCACATATGTTTTGATTACGGCCAGCAGCACCGACATCATCGGCATCGACTGTACTGGTGGCTGATTGAAATTACTTCAGGCTAGGGTTCCGGCTTTCCCAGGGAAAGTGACTGGTCCGAGAGCTTGAGGCTTCGTCATACGAAGCTCCACGGAGGGATAAAAGCCCGGGAGGTTACATAATGCCAATGCATTATTGATTTCTGTCATTTCCTGACTCCTGGAGATTCGTTATATGTACTATCTGCTTACCTGCTTCTATTTCCGGCTTTACACCACGTTTCCTGTATTCTCCGCCCACGGCCCACCCTCTACGGGCAGCGAAGATCTGTATTTTTCATCGACTTTAAAAAATCTGTATTCGTTTCCGCTGGCACAGTCAGCATGTATCACAATATGGCCTGCTTGATCAGGTAGCACAGTAAGGGGAATTTATGTTTACAAAAGTTCTGATCGCCAATCGGGGCGCCATTGCCTGCCGTGTTATCCGTACTTTGCATCGGATGGGCATCGGGAGTGTGGCTGTTTTTACGAAAGCTGACGCGCTATCACGGCATGTGCTGGATGCTGATGACAGTATTTGTATCGGCGATGGACTTGCCAGCGAAAGTTATTTGCGTGCCGATAAAATACTGGAAGTTGCACACCGCACCGGTGCTCAGGCAATCCACCCGGGGTACGGATTCCTCAGTGAAAATGCTTCATTTGCCGAGCAATGTGCCGCAGAAGGGATTTGTTTTCTGGGCCCCACTCCTGAACAGATACGTACTTTCGGCCTGAAACATACCGCCCGTGCGCTCGCACAGCAACTCGACGCGCCGATGCTGCCGGGTACCGGATTATTGGAATACCTCGAAACCGCCTGCGAGGAAGCACACCGGATCGGTTACCCAGTCATGCTCAAAAGTACGGCAGGAGGGGGGGGGATCGGTATGCGCTTGTGCCGCAACCAGCAAGAGTTGATTGATGCCTATGAGTCTGTCAAAAATCTGGCACAAAGTAATTTCAGTAATGCCGGCTTGTTCCTGGAAAAATACATCGACCAGGCTCGCCATATCGAAGTACAGATTTTCGGCGACGGCCGTGGAAAAGTGATTGCATTGGGAGAACGTGATTGTTCCATGCAGCGGCGCAACCAGAAAGTGATCGAGGAAACACCAGCACCGGGTCTGTCGCCAGCAACCCGTAACGCGTTACAGGAAACAGCCATACGCCTGGGAGAATCAGTTCAATACCGATCTGCCGGCACAGTGGAATATGTCTACGACCCCTCGGTCGATCGGTTTTATTTTCTGGAAGTCAATACTCGCCTGCAAGTGGAACACGGTGTTACCGAGATGGTGACCGACATTGATCTGGTCGAATGGATGGTGCTGCTGGGTGCCGATGCTTTACCGCCACTGGAATCATTTACCATTCAACCGCAGGGAGCTTCCATACAGGCTCGTGTGTATGCGGAAAATCCAGCCAAGAATTTTCAGCCGGCCAGTGGTTTGCTGAGCGCTGTCGAATTTCCGGAAACTGCACGGATTGAAACCTGGGTAGATGCAGGTTGTGAAGTATCGGCCTTCTATGACCCAATGCTCGCCAAAATCATCGTTCACGCCAGCAATCGTGATCAGGCCATCGACCGTTTGATCGCTGCATTAGACAAAACCACGCTCTACGGCATTGAAACCAATCTGGATTATCTCAGGCAGGTATTATCCGGAACGGTATTCCGCAGCGGGCAGGTCAGCACCCAATTCCTTTCCGGGTTTCACTACCAGCCGCATACCCTGGATGTACTCAACGCCGGTGTACAGACGACAGTGCAAGATTACCCGGGCAGAACAGGCTATTGGAACGTAGGAGTACCTCCATCCGGTCCGATGGACAGTTTGGCTTTTCGTCTGGCCAATCATCTGGTTGGAAACCCCGATGATTCGGCGGGACTGGAGATCACTCTGGCCGGGCCAACGTTGAGATTCAACTGCAACAGTCTGATTGCAGTATGTGGAGCACCCATTGATGTCTGGCTGGATGGTGCCCCCCTGGAACAGTGGCGATCTCACTTCATCAAAGCAGGTTCGCTGTTACGATTCGGTAAAATCCGTCAGTTTGGCAGCCGATCCTGCCTGGCCATCAAGGGTGGGATTCAGGTACCGGATTATTTGGGCAGCCGCTCCACTTTTACACTGGGGCAGTTCGGCGGGCATGCCGGACGGGCGCTGTGCACCGGGGATGTGCTACATATCCTGCCTACAGAAGATGCTGAGCCAAAAGCACTGCTCCCCGAAAATATTCCCCATTACACCAGCCGGTGGGAAATCGGAGTCCTGTATGGTCCGCATGGTGCACCGGATTTCTTTACCGAGGCTGACATCGATGAATTCTTTACCACCGACTGGAAGGTGCACCACAATTCCAGTCGTACCGGTATACGTTTGATCGGCCCCAAACCACAATGGGCACGCAAGGATGGAGGTGAAGCCGGCCTGCACCCCTCCAACATCCATGACAACCCCTATGCAGTCGGTGCGATCGATTTTACCGGTGATATGCCCATTATCCTGGGGCCGGATGGCCCCAGTCTGGGAGGATTTGTCTGTCCCGCCGTAATTGTGCAAGCGGAGTTGTGGAAAACCGGGCAGCTCAAACCCGGTGACAGCGTGCGTTTTCACCCGCTTACAGCGGAACAGGCGCTAAAGCTGGAAAAGCAACAAGACAAGATGATCCAGCAGCCGGATTCCTTCACTCGCGTACCACCCGATATTTCTGCCTTCCCGGTTGAGCCAGGTCATCCTGTACTGCATCGGATTCCGGCAAATAACGGGCAGGTACAGGTGATTTACCGACAATCCGGGGATAAATATCTGCTGATCGAGTATGGCGAAGCGGTACTCGATATCGCACTGCATTTTCGCGCACATGCCCTGATGGCCTGGCTGCAGCACTGTGTTGAGAAAGGCGATCTGCCCGGAATTCTCGACATGACACCGGGCATTCGCTCTTTGCAGATACATTTCGATTCGCGGCTTCTGGATCGTGATCATCTCCTGAATAAACTCATTACCGCCGAGAAGGATTTACCGGCAAGCGACGATATGAAAATGCCTTCGCGTATCGTGCATTTACCCCTTTCCTGGGATGACGCTGCCACAAAACTTGCCATCGAAAAATATATGCAGTCAGTCCGGCCGGATGCACCCTGGTGCCCGAGCAACATCGAATTCATCCGGCGTATCAACGGGCTGGACAATATCGATGAGGTCAAACGTATCGTTTTCGATGCCAGCTATCTGGTCATGGGGCTGGGAGATGTCTACCTGGGCGCCCCGGTTGCCACGCCGATCGATCCGCGCCATCGGCTGGTCACCACCAAATACAACCCGGCACGCACCTGGACACCCGAAAATGCAGTCGGAATAGGAGGAGCCTATCTCTGTATTTATGGTATGGAAGGTCCCGGAGGATATCAGTTTGTCGGAAGAACAGTGCAGATGTGGAATCGTTACCGTCAGACCCGGGACTTTACCGCCGGTAAACCCTGGCTGCTGCGCTTTTTTGACCAGATCAGGTTTTATCCTGTTTCTGAACAGGAGCTGCTTGAGTTACGCCACGACTTTATCACCGGGCGTTTTACACTTCATACCGAAGATACCGTTTTCAGTCTGCGCAACTATCATGCATTCCTGCGTCAGCATGCAGACAGTATTCAAGCATTCAAAACCCGTCAGCAAAAGGCTTTTGAAGCTGAACGCGAGCGCTGGAAGATCGGGAACGTACAGGAAGAAAACAGTATCAGCGATGAAGGTGAAGGTGTGCTTGATAAACCCGGTATGCAAAATGCACCTGATTTACCCGACGGAGCATACGCCATCAGTTCAGATGTGACCGGTACCGTATGGAAACTGCTGATCGAAACCAGACAACCGGTCAATGCCGGAGATCCGGTCATCATCATCGAATCCATGAAAATGGAAATCACCCTGAGTGCGCCGGTCAACGGGATCGTGAAACAGATCAGCTGCAGACAGGGTGATTATGTATTTTCCGGCCAGATGCTGCTAATCGTTCAGGAAGAATAAGGGCTGCTGAAGGCGGGTGATGTCAGCTTGAGTGTAAGCTTTTGCCCGATGGAAAGCTGATCACTTCCCTTGTTCCATAAACGGATCGTTTTGATATCGATACCGTAGCGTTTGGCGATAGCGTGGAGCGTATCACCCTTTTTGACGGTATAAACGATGCGTTCTTCCGATGATTGAGAGCGCCTCGTAGCCGGTCGTGCCGGTTGTGTGAGCTGATAGTGTGCAAGATAGGTCATTTCTCTTGCACTGCTGCCGTCACGTGGCACCAGCAATATCTGGCCTTTTTTCAGAGTAGCACGTTCAGAAATGCCATTGATCTCAGCCAGCCGGGCAACCGGGATACGATACCGGCTGGATAAGTCGCGCAAGGTTTCCGTTTGCTCAATCTGGTAAATCCGCCACGACACCAGTGACTTGTCATAATTTTCGAGGTTGTCCACGAAAGTTTTGACTTTGGTAACGGGCAGCAACAGTGTCCGTGGAGAATCTTCGGCCTTGATGAGGGGTCTGTGATAGGCCGGATTCAACGCATTGAATTCGCTTTCTGAAATTCCGGCAAGCCGAGCGGCCAGTTGTACATCGATCTGCTGGGTGATCGTGATCTGTTCGAAATAAGGCCGGTTTGGAATGGGCTTCAGCTTGATGCCATAGCGGCGAGGATTGGCAATGATATTTCTGATGGCGATCAGCTTGGAAATATAGTTTCTGGTTTCAGCCGGAAGCCCGATTTCCTGGTAGTTGACAGATTTATTACCTCCATGACCTTCGTCGATCACTTTCTTCAGTGATCCCTGTCCCCAGTTGTAAGCAGCCAGTGCCAGCTTCCAGTTTCCAAACATTTTGTAGAGCATCTGCAGATAATCCAGCGCCGCCTGGGTAGCCGCGATGATATCGCGCCGTTCGTCATGCCACCAGTTCTGCTCCAGCCCGAACGCTTTTGCCGTCGAGGGAACAAACTGCCACAACCCCGCAGCATGCCTGTGAGAGTAAGCATCCGGATCAAACTCGCTCTCGATGATCGGCAGCAGCGCAATCTCAGCCGGCATGCGCCGACGTTCCACTTCTTCAATGATGTAAAACAGATAACGCTGACTACGTCCAACAATATGATCTATGAATCGCTGATTTTTACTGAAATTGCTTTCGTGCTGCCGTACTTCCTGGCTTTGAATGTTCGCCAGGGAAAATCCGGCTCGTACGCGCATCCATAGATCATCCTGCTGCTTGTGTGGTGGTACCTGATACTGTCTCGTATCCAGTACAGTGATACTTATATTTTTTTCTAAAGTTCTGCCGGCTTGCACCGTAACAGAGAGAGAAGCCAATACTACTGCGGCAATCAATACTAGTGAGGTATTCGATTTTGTCTTCATCCTGAATAAAATGAACGGTTCGCTCGCATAATTGATTTTCTGAAAATAAAAAAGGCTGGTCACCTGTATTTTTAATTTTAAAGTGAACCAGCCGGCCCGTTGTTATTCTACATGATTTTATCGATCGGCAATCGATTGATAAAACTGCCGGACGACAGATAATTTTTCATTTGCTACAAATTGAATCAATAACTCACGATCAAGAACGACACATAGCCACGTACCGTGGCGACGCATAATCTTTCGCTTTGTGCAGAACACGACGCATCAACTCACTGGTTTACCAGTGATCGCTTGTGCCTATAACTACTTGAGTGTTCTGATTCCTTAATGCAGCGAGTCAAGCCTGGCACGTACCCAATCGAAACCAATATGTTCTTGCTCTAAGCGCAGGCTTTCGCGGATACGATTATCCCGCAGATCGTTATACAAATCATGTTCTTCCCGGGTAAGCCTGTGTAGATCGATACGCTGCGGCTTATCCTCGACACCCCACAGTTTAGAATAGGCATGCAAGGTGGCTCGATCCATCAATAGTGATGTGACGTGAGGAAAGTACTTTCGCAGCTGATCCAGGATGGCAAAGCCGTGAGTATCGATATCCCCCCAGTAGTAGACTTCGCATCGCTCAAGAAGCCAATGTACCTTAGCCAGAGCCTCCCAACCATATCCTGATCCAAAAACAATGATTGAATCGGGAACATGCGGGAAAGCCAGAAAATTGGTTTCATTCTCCGTGATGAACACCCTTCGAACATCCAGCTTCAAATGACTAAAGCTATCAGCATCCAACGTGATATCCGGGTAAGAGATACCCTGCAACACCTGGATGTCCGAATCCAGAATCCGAAAACGAATGCGTACCGGTTTCTCCAGAAAACCATATCGAACAGAAAATCGACTCATCCCGGTTTTTGTCAAATCAACACAGTCAGCGGGCAAACTCAAATCAAGCAACTCAGCTAATACTGAGCGATGTGATTCAAGGAATTTGCTATGAACACCGGGTATATCAACCTGGCGCAGATAAATACCAGGACGTGGATGCACCTTAAGCCATTCCACTACAGACAATAGCTTTGGCCATTCTTCCGCCAGCCCAAGGGCCTGGAATGGACGCTTATTGAACCAGGGTAAAAGCGCAGGGTGTTCGCGTCGGGTTACCTCCAGCATGGCTGAAAACCGTTCCCAATCTCGCCGCTTTCCAATCCAGCGAATAGCGTCATCTCGCGAATCAATCCAGGCACTGACAGGTAAACGCTGCATTCCTTGTACGCGGTGACGTACCTCTTGCCATTCGATACGGAAAGGAAAGCCTGCGACCAGTTCCGATACCCAAGCGCGCACGACCTCGAAACGGTCAGTAATATCGGCTGAACCAGGACCCTTGATCGTCAGTTTCAAGGGAAATAACAATTGACTGTTGACTGCTTCGCGGAGCAGTTCGGCTCGCTCCCAGAATCTTTCCAGCTGTCTCTTCAGGTCCCTGGGCGTAGTCCACATTAGAGCGTTTTTCTTCTAGTTGGAATCGTGGGGATTCTCCTGTGAGTTAAAATAAGAGAGGATAGGGGTGGAGGTGAGAGATGCCGAAAGCTTATTCTGAGGATTTGCGCCGCCGGGTTGTGGCGGACACGGACAAGGGTCTGAGTATCAGGGCTGTGGCCGATAAATATTCAGTCAGCCCGTCATTTGTATCGAAGATAACCTGCCTGTGGAAACAGGAAGGGAGCGTTTCCCCGCGTAGGATCGGGGGCTATCGGCGTCATGCGCTGGAAGCCCATGCTGCTGAAGTCAGAGGCAAGCTTCTGGAGGACAAGGGCATAACGCTTGCGCAGTTGCGCGATTGGATTGAAGAGGCTTTGGGGGTTCGTGTTCACGTTTCCTCGGTTGACCGGTTTATCCGCTCGCTGGGATACAGTTATAAAAAAAACACTGCGGGCCAGCGAACAAGAACGTGCTGACGTGGCAGCGGCAAGGCTCGTCTAACAGGACTGGCAAAAGACCTGCGACTGCGCGCGCCTGATCTTTCTCGATGAAACGGGAGTAAGCACAGACATGACGAGGCGGCATGGCCGCTGCCCTGTGGGAGAGCGATGCTATGACCATGCTCCCGGCGGTCACTGGAAAACCATGACTTTCGTTGCCGGACTGCATCTTGATGGTCTGCTTGCGCCGTGGTGTCTGGATGCTCCCATGAACGGCGCAGCTTTCCTGGCTTATGTGGAAACCCAGCTTTGCCCTGCACTCAAGCCAGGTGATATCGTCATCTGCGACAACCTGAGCAGCCACAAGGTTGCCGGCGTCCGGGAGATGATCAAGGACAAAGGCGCAGAAATCCTTTATCTGCCGCCTTATTCTCCCGACCTCAACCCCATTGAGCAGGTCTTCTCCAAAATCAAAACCCTCCTGCGTAAAGCCGCCGAACGATCCTTTGATGCTCTCTGGGCCGCCATCGGGCGCATCATTGAAACCATCCAGCCCCAGGAATGCCGCAACTACTTCGCTAACTCCGGCTATGTGTCTAACTAAACGAGAAATGCTCTAGTGATTCCCACTTTCTGCGGATGGCTGAATCAGGGCAGCTTTTTGGGTTCGATATTCTTCGATGGAAAGGTTACGTAGTTTGGAAGCCCTGCCTCCTTCGTTGTGTACGAAGCCAACGCTGGAAACAAAAGGTTCGATGATGTGGATCTTTTGCAGCGGCGTCACAATAAGCAATTGCAGATTGAGTTGCCGGAACAGCTTCAACCCATACTGTGCTGACTCATCAGACCCGCGGCCAAATGCCTCGTCGATCACAACGAAGCGAAAAGAGCGCGAGCGTACCGCACCCCATTCCAGCCCGAACTGATACGCCAAACTGGCAGCCAGGATGGTGTAGGCCAGCTTTTCTTTCTGCCCGCCCGACTTGCCGCCAGAATCAGAATAGTGCTCGTGCTCACTATTGTCCTCGCGCCAACGCTCACTGGCAGCGAAAAGAAACCAGTTACGCACATCAGTGACCTTGGCAGTCCAGCGACGATCCTGCTCCGACAATCCTTCACGTCCACGAAAGCGGTCAATGATGGCTTTGACCTGCAGAAACTTCGTCTCGGAATACTGGGCATCCTCCGAGCCAGTTACAGCGCCTGCGGTACACGCGCGCAGCTCCATCTGAAAGTCTCTGATCTCCGCATCCGGGCTGGGCTGAGATTCCAGCACAATGTAGCGTCCCTGGTTGTAATCGATCCCTCCCAGCGATTTGTTGATGTGCGCAATGCGTTCCCTGATGGTTTCGCGTTCGCGCGCCAGTTGGGCGCTGAAGTTGGCGATCTCGTTGATAGTGTTGACGTTCAGCAGTTCCTTGAAGCGGGTGACGAAACGCGGCAAGTCATCCCGATTCAACTGCGCCAGCAGGTTCTCGTACTCGAAGGCGGCTTCGAGGCTGGCATCCATCTCGGCAGTTTCCAGCTTGTATGTCTCTTTGAAGGAGACCATGGCTTTTATGATTCTGGCTGCCAGATTGCGGATTTTGTCATCCACACCATCAATCTTGTGCTGCAACCAGGCGCGCACATCCTGCTCACGGTTGTCGCAGGACTCCACGGTCAGTTGATGTTCGCCAAGCGCCTCGGCACGCATGGCTTCCAGCTTCTCTGCCAATGCCTCATCCACGACAACGCCAGCCAGCAATGCTTCTGTTTGCTGGCGGAGTTCCCGCGCATCTGAATGCTTTTGCTCCTCCCTGGCACGCCTGTCACGCACATCCTGCAGTTTTTCACTCGTTTCCTTGTGTGTCTTTTGCAGTGTGCGAAGGCTTTCGTTCAACTGCTTGAGGACATCCGACGCCGACTCCAGCCGGATCCTCTCGTCAGTAAGTTGCGCGATTTCGGTGGTGATGCTGGCCCAATCTAATTCATCGAAAGAGGTGAATTCTTCGAGGCGCGTCAATGCATCGAGACGATTCGCGAGCCCATCGCGCTCCTTCTGAATGTCCCCAATCTGGCTGGCAACCTCAGCCAGCCGTGTTTCCAGCTGGCGACGTTTGACCTCCAGCGCGGCGATCTTGGCACTGTTGCTCCAACCCAGCACATAGCGGCTGCGATCATCGATACGGTGACGATCATCCTTTTCGTGCCGACCACTGGGATCCTTGATCTGGCCTGCGTGGGTGATAGCACGTGTCTCCCGGCGGAACTGCTCTTGCGTGGCGCAGCAGGCCACGTCGAAACGTACGCTCAACTAGTCATAGTTCGGAGAATCAGGCTTGATCGCCAGCTTGCGGACCAGTGAATCGCGGTGAAGGTCCGGCAAATCGTTGGTCCGGCGCGCCCTCACATGAAAGTACACCAGGCGACCACGCAGATGGGCGCTGTCTACCCACTCTGCCACGGCCTTGTAATGTGCATCGGGCACCAGCAAGGCCAGGCCGAAGCCGCGCAACAGGCGTTCGGCCGCACCTTCCCAATCACGCTCATCATCGCGAACCTGGATCAACTCACCGGCGAACGACATATCATCCACGTTCAAACCCAGTGCAGTGCACATCGCGGCACGTATCTGGATCTGCTGATCGTCGATATTGCTGCGGCGGCGCTTGAGACTGTCGATTTCTACGCTTTGCTGCTCGTGTTCCAGCCTGCCCTGACGAAACATGAATTCGTATTCAGACTTCTGATTCTCCAGCTCACTATCACGATTGCGCGTTTCCTCACGCCATATTTGATACTTGCCCCGCTGTGCAGCAAAGCTGGCAACATCCACCGCCGCTGACTCGCCCAACACCGTGGCCAACTCTGCGTAGCGCCCGGCCTTGGCCTTGCGTGTATCGCGAAGCTGTTCTTTTTTGCGGATTTCTGTGGCAAGGCGTTCCAGACGGTTACCACCGTTGTCATTGATGGCCTGTTTCAGCTCATCGATCTGATAACTCTGTTCCTCACAAACGGCGTCGAACCGTTGTACCTGAGCATCCAAGCGCTCCAGCTCTTCGGCCAGCAAACCCAGCCGCTTGTCGATTAGGCCCAACTTCAAACCGGCGAAATGAGCTCGAAGGCTTTCCCTGCACCTGCGCAAACCTTCGACTTCAGTCATCAGGGCGCTATGGCGACTGCAATCGGCAACCAAAGGGGTCAGTAATTCAACCTGCTGCCGGGCTTTCAGCACGGTCTGATGAGCCCGGTTGAGATCGTCAAAATGCCCAATCAATGCCTGAATACGTGGTGCTACCTCGAAAGGTTCCAGCATATGGCTGCGCACGAAATCGGTCAGGTTGCCTACCGACTTCATCGACACCGTCTGATGAAACAGCTCCAGCGCCTGATCGTTCTCGATGCCAAAGCGGCGGCGGAACCATGCCGCATAAGGCGGAAACGTGTCATGCATCTCCGCGCCCAGTGTCCGCAACCGCTTCTTCAACTGATTGATATCTGAGCCGAAGCTGGCAAAATCCGAGACGATCGACAACCCGCGTTCAGCACCCAAAAAGAAGCGTGCCGGTTGCCCCTGTGCTTCCTTCATCCAGAAAACCTGGGCCAGCGATACGGTCTGGTCGTAACCAGCGTTATGGAATATACCCAGAATCACCGAATAACTATTCTGGTCACGCAAACTTACCGGTCTGGCCGCTCCCGTGACTTCGTTCCGCTCGGATTTATAATGGCCAAGCACGTAGGATCGCAGTGTCCGTTCCTTGGTGTCCGCGCCCGCAGCCTTGTTGTAGGCAATACGGTTGGCGGGCACCAGTAAGGTGGTAATGGCATCGACCAGGGTAGATTTACCTGAGCCAATGTCGCCTGTAAGCAGACCGTTCTTGCCATCTAATTGCAGCGTCCACACCCGGCTGTCGAAAGTACCCCAGTTGAAGACTTCCAGCCGTGTCAGGCGAAAACCCGACAATGTATCGTCAGCGCAGAAGTTCAGGCCCAGGGTTTGCATATCATTCATTGCCTGATTCCTCCCTGGCATGCTTAACACCCGCCAGTTGTAACTGGTATGTGGCCAGTCTCGCATCGAATTCGGCCAGCCATTGTGCATCGACAAAAGTCTTCAGAATGCGCCGTACCTCGTAACTAAACGGGCCTGCCGCAGTACTGCCGGCCGGCTTGAGCTTATGCAGAAACCCCAGCTCCACCACCTTGTTGATCGTACCCTCAATCTGGTCGATCAACTTTGCTTCATTCGGTCCATCAGGCAGAAAGACTCGCGCCAGTTCCACGATATCATCGCGGCTGAGCACCAGTCGGGTATCGCTACCGCCAGCATCGAACTCAGCCAGTTTCTTGCGCAGTAGCGCCAGCAGCAAACTTACGGGATAAGACAACGGCCGACGTGCCACCAGACGCGGCAAACGAGGTGCGGGATCATCATCCGCCGGCTCCGGCCGACTTTTGAGAAAGGCATAACCTTCTGCCTCATCGAGTACCAGATCCAGATTCAGTACCGCCACATAGTCACGCACCCGCGCTTGCAGATTCAGTAGCGCCGCCCACTGGCGTTCATCGTCGTCACGGTACAGTACGCTCTTGAGCAAGTTAATCAGCAACACTGACAAATCAGCAGCAGGTGCAGCAATATGCGATTCTTCGGCACTTGAAAGTCGCTCTTCCATTCCTTACTCCAGGCTGTTGTGCTCAGTGCATGAAGATCACACGCGGCAGTCGCGCGCTTCGGACGACTTCCTGTCCATCGGTTGCCGATACCTGCCAACAGATGGATTCAACAGTGTTCTCATCCACCACGGTACTGAAGGCTTCACTGCCCAGTTGCAGGTAGACCACCAATTCCGCCAAACCGTGTTGTAACGGCCGGGCTGTCACCAGCTCACTCAACGTGACCTGCGCTTTGTCCTGCAAAGCGTGGCGGATGTGCCGGATCAGGTGGGTCTTGTCTACCACCACCTGATCAAACAGCGCTTGCGCATCAATGTCCTCTTCGCCTGCTTGTAATGCCAGATCGGCAATGACCGGCTTCACCACCGGCGTGAACAAGGGGCGTTCCATCGCCAGCTCGATGTCGGCTTGCGCCTCAGCCATTTCGATGACATTGCCTATTGGCGGTGACTCGCGCAGGGCAAGCGCCTTGCTTTCGATGCCATGCAGGATGTCCATGATGCGCCGGTTTTCCAGCCAGGCTTGGTCGTCGAGAAAGCGTCGCAGCTGCTGCGACAAGGCAGCGATTGTGCGTTGAGTGTGCTCGCCAGCCTCCATCCAGTCATAGTGCACGCGGCGCATCCGGCTATCTGGCTGCAGGTCGTTCACGGCGGGCAGAGCCAGCACACGATCAAGCGATTCGGTCAGTTCTTCCTGACGGCGACTCGAAAGCAGGAAATCCCAGAAGGCCCGGAAACTCTTCCCCTGATCAGAATCAGCAATCGCATCGCGCTCGCCCATGATGTCCTCGAGCAGTGTGCCTTTGCTGCCTTCCCAAAGTGCAATACGCTCGCGTACACGCCGGTCGAGCTGGCGGAAATTGTGCTCTACCTCGCGGAAGTCGGTAAGCAGTTCGCGCGCCCCCTGCATGAACTGCTGGAAACGGTCCTTTAATGCCGTGTCATCCAGCAACGGCAATCGCCAGACAGTACACGTGCAATCTCTGCATCGATATCGTCACGTTTCTTGTGCAGCTCGGCAATGCGCCTGGCCGGGTCCGCCTCGCTGCCCTCGCTCATCTGTTTGAGAAGGTCAAACAGCATGAGCAGGCGTGACTCGGTACCAACGAATTGCCGCTCGGAGAGTTGCGCCAGCCAGGCGATAGCTTTCTCGGTGGCCGGAGTTAAATCGAACTGCGCCTCGTCCGTACCGGGGCGGTAGAACTTACGCAGCCAACCCTTGTCCGGCGCAGCCCAATCGTTCAGATAATCCAACGCTGGCTTAGGAAAAGCGGTTTCACCTTTCTCACCCATTTGCAGCCGCAGGGCATACAACTCATCTTCCAGCGCCTCGGACAAATCCGAGGCCGCCATGACTCGTACATTGGGCACCACGAAAACCCGGTGGAGAAAACTCGCCACCAGCGGAGCATGGTCGGAACGCAGCAACCGCCATGCCGGATGGTGAATGCGCAGAACCTCGAGGGTGGCAAAGTCGATGGACATCAGTTACCCATCTTCAAGGAAGATACGCTCGTGTCGCTCTGCAGGTAAAAGCCCGTGGCGGCCGCGACACCTGATCAGAGGCTCCCTCAATCCCAGCTCAATACGCCTCCCGTCTGATACTCGATCACACGCGTTTCAAAGAAATTCTTTTCTTTCTTCAGATCGATCATTTCCGACATCCATGGGAAAGGGTTACCCGCTTCGGGGAACAATGGATCGAGGCCGATCTGATGGCTGCGACGATTGATAATGAAACGCAGATATTCCTTGAACATCGGCGCATTCAAACCGAGCACGCCGCGCGGCATGGTGTCTTCCGCATAACGATATTCCAGCTCGACTGCCTTGCGCATCAGGGTACTGATTTCCTCGCGGAATTCCCGGGTCCACAGATGCGGGTTTTCAAGTTTTATCTGGTTGATGACATCGATGCCGAAGTTGCAATGCATGGATTCATCACGCAGGATGTACTGGTATTGCTCGGCCGCCCCGGTCATCTTGTTCTGCCGGCCGAGTGCCAGAATCTGTACAAAACCGACATAGAAAAACAGCCCTTCCATGATGCAGGCAAACACGATCAGGCTTTTCAGCAATTGCTGGTCGGTTTCCAGTGTGCCTGTCCGGAATGAAGGATCGGTGAGTGTGTCGATAAAAGGAATCAGGAACTCATCTTTGTCACGTATCGACCCGATTTCATGATAGGCATTAAAAATTTCACCTTCATCCAGGCCGATTGATTCGACGATGTACTGATAGGCGTGCGTGTGGATGGCTTCCTCGAACGCCTGTCGCAACAAATACTGGCGGCATTCAGGGTTGGTAATGTGCCGATAGGTCCCCAGCACGATATTGTTGGCTGCCAGTGAATCGGCCGTGACGAAAAAGCCGAGGTTGCGTTTGACGATACGGCGTTCATCCTCGGTCAACCCATTGGGATCTTTCCAGAGAGCGATATCCCGCGTCATGTTGATTTCCTGCGGCATCCAGTGATTGGCACAGGCAGATAAATATTTTTCCCACGCCCATTTGTACTTGAACGGCACCAGCTGATTGACATCCGCCTTGCAGTTGATGATGCGCTTGTCTTCCACGGATACCCGACGATGATCCTCTGCCGGTATTTCCTCGTCCGGCACCTGCCGCTCAGCAATCATTTTGTTGGCCATCCCTGCTTGTGCGCTCGTGCCTGCCAGGATATTGCCCGGCTGAAATACTTCATCTTCAAAAGTCAGCATGATGTTGCTCCTTGGGTTCTGGTGGTGGATTGTTCGATACTTACTGGCATGCTTCACATTCCGGATTGTCGATTGCACACTGCTGCGGGGCTGAATGAGCCAGATTGCCCGCATGCGCTTCGTGCTGCGCGGGAACTGCATTCAAGGTACCGGTATGAACCGTCGATTTTTCGGCAGTGGTTGCCCCCAGCGCGCGCAGATAATAGGTCGTCTTGAGTCCGCGCAACCAGGCAAGCCGGTACAGCTCATCCATTTTTTTGCCGGAAGCACCTGCCATGTAAAGATTGAGCGATTGCGCCTGGTCGATCCATTTCTGCCTTCTGGATGCTGCTTCGACCAGCCATCGAGGATCAACTTCGAACGCCGTAGCGTACAGGTTGCGCAAATTCTCCGGCACCCGGTCAATCTTGCTGACCGCTCCATCGTAATGCTTGAGATCGGCGATCATGACTTCATCCCACAAATCCTGCTTTTTCAGATCATTTACCAGCCACTGGTTGACGACCGTAAACTCTCCGGAAAGATTGGATTTGACATACAGATTCTGATAAGTGGGTTCGATACTGGCGGAAACACCGATGATGTTGGAGATCGTCGCAGTCGGTGCAATCGCCAGGCAGTTGGAATTACGCATGCCGTACTGTCTGATCCGGTCACGCAGAGCATCCCAGTCCTGCGTGGATGAGGTATCGATTTCCACATGGCCGCCGCGCTCCTCACGCAACAACTCCAGCGTATCCTGCGGCAGAATGCCACGATCCCACAAACTACCCCGGTAAGTGGCATAGGTGCCACGCTCTTCAGCCAGTTCAGTGGAAGCCCAGTAGGTATGGTATGCAACTGCTTCCATCGACCTGTCGGCAAATTCGACTGCTTCCGGGGAGGCATAGGAAATGCCCAGCTTATGCAGACAATCCTGGAAACCCATGATCCCCAGCCCGACCGGGCGATGCCGGAAATTGGCATTGCGCGCTTTTGCCACCGCGTAAAAATTGATGTCGATCACATTATCCAGCATGCGCATCGCTGTCGTAACCGTCTGTTTGAGCCTGGCCTGATCCAGTTTGCCATCGACGATATGAGCCAGCAGGTTGACCGACCCCAGATTGCATACGGCAATTTCCTTTTCGCTGGTATTCAGCGTAATCTCAGTACACAAATTGGAGCTGTGCACGACGCCGACATGATTCTGCGGTGAACGTATATTGCAGGGATCCTTGAACGTAATCCACGGATGCCCGGTTTCAAACAGCATGGTCAGCATCTTGCGCCACAATTGCCGGGCCGGGATACGCTTGAACAGGGTCAGCCTGCCTTGTGCCGCCTGCTCTTCATAGGCGATATAGGCTTCTTCAAATGCTCTGCCGAATTTGTCATGCAGATCCGGCGTATCGGAAGGTGAAAACAGCGTCCATTCCTGATCTTCCTGCATACGCTTCATGAACAGATCCGGCACCCAGACGGCAGTATTCATGTCATGCGTTCGCCTCCGGTCATCCCCGGTGTTTTTACGCAATTCCAGAAATTCCTCGATATCGAGATGCCAGGTTTCCAGATAGGCACAAACCGCTCCCTTGCGCTTGCCGCCCTGATTGACTGCCACTGCTGTATCCGATACCACTTTGAGAAAAGGCACCACCCCTTGCGACTTGCCATTGGTTCCCTTGATACGTGCGCCCATTGCTCTGACCGGCGTCCAATCGTTACCCAGTCCGCCCGCAAACTTCGATAGCAGCGCGTTTTCCTTGATGGCTTCATAGATACCATCGAGACTGTCTGGCACAGTGCTCAGATAGCATGAGGACAATTGCGAGCGCCGTGTACCCGAATTGAACAGGGTGGGTGTCGAGCTCATGAAATCGAACTTGGACAGCAGGTGATAAAACTCGATGGCGCGGGCCTCACGATCGATTTCGTTCAGCGCCAATCCCATGGCAACACGCATGAAGAATATTTGCGGCAGTTCGATACGCCGTTCGGAAACATGCAAGAAATAGCGGTCATACAAGGTCTGCAGGCCAAGGTAACCAAACTGCAGATCACGATCAGCAGCCAGCGCTTCTGATAACCGTGCCAGGTCAAACTGTCCCAAACGTTCATCCAGCAACCCGGCCTCGATCCCTTTCCGGACAAACTCCGGGAAATATTCGGCATAACGCGATTGCATGGCCTCATGGGCAACTTCTTCACCCAGGACTTCATAACGGATGTTATCCAGCAAAAGCCGTGCTGTCACAAAACTGTAAGCCGGCTCTTTCTCGATCAGCGCACGGGCAGACAGGATGGCAGATTTTCTGACTTCCTCGGCAGGCACACCATCGTACAAATCCTTGAGCATCGATTTGACGATCAGCCCGGCATCGACCGTATTCCCCAGATTCTGGCAGGCTGATTCGATACGAGCCATCAGCCGAGCCGGATCGAGCGGAATCCTTTGCCCGTTTTCCACGACGTGCAACACAGCCACCTGAACGGAAGCCGGCTGGGCTGATTGCTGCCTGGCCCGTTCACGCGCCCGCTCTTCCCGGTACAGCACATACGCACGAGCGATATCATGGTCACCCGAGCGCATCAGTGCCAGCTCGACCTGATCCTGAATATCCTCGATGTGAAACGTACCACCTTCCGGCCGGCGGCGAGTCAGAGCATGCACGACTTCTCCGGTCAGTTGCGCCACGATCTCACGCATGCTGGAAGAAGCAGCACTCTGCCCGCCTCTTACGGCAATGAACGCCTTGGTCAGCGCGATGGAAATCTTGCCCGGCTCAAATGCCACCACGGCACCATTGCGGCGAATGATCTTATACTGGGAATAATTCTGCCGGGTTGCCGGCAAATCGGTCATCTCTTCCAGAAAATTTTTCTGGTGGGCGGAGGAAGAGGAAGGAAGGTCTGTGGCAAGCTGCATGGTCAAATTCTCCTGTGCGATCTGACGGTACTGCTGATCGAAAAATGGTCGAAAATCAAGTAGCTGGAAAGGAAATGGCTGAACACTGCTGGATACCCTATAACACAATATATTGTGTCTGACAGGATGGAACAATGGTACCTGTTGTGAAATGCTGTTGTCAACAGCAGACAGAATTTTGTCATGATGCTAGGGTTTCCGGAAGGAGTTCCCTATAATCAGAATATCGCTATCCGGGAAGGTTCGTTATGCACCCAAGTCAATGGAAGCTGCTTTCGAGCAGACGCTTTTTACCCTTTTTCGTTACCCAGTTTCTGGGTGCATTCAATGACAATGTTTTCAAGAATGCGCTGGTCATTCTGATTACCTACACCACCATGGACAACGCGGGCCTGAGCCCGCAGATCATGGTCACGCTGGCGGCCGGTATTTTCATCCTGCCGTTTTTCATCTTTTCCGCTACTGCCGGCCAACTGGCGGATAAATGGGATAAGGCACGGCTGATCCGCCACGTCAAATTCGTCGAAATCATTCTGATGGGAGGCGCGGCGGCGGGGTTTTATCTGGATAGCGTCATACTGCTCATGATGATTCTGTTTCTGATGGGCGCCCAGTCCGCTTTCTTCGGGCCATTGAAATACAGCATCCTGCCGGACCAGTTGCGTGAAGATGAGCTGATCGGCGGCAATGCACTGGTCAGTGCCGGAACATTCATTGCCATTCTGCTGGGGACGATCATAGGCGGGTTGCTCATTCTGGCCGAGCAGGGAGGGGTGATCGTATCCGGCATAACGATCGGAATAGCGCTGGCCGGCTGGCTATCCAGTCTGTTCATTCCCCCGGTCCGCCCAGCGGCGGCAGATACGATCGTGAACTGGCATGTGCTTGAAGAAACACGCGCCATCGTCCATCAGGCACGTGAGAACATCACGGTGTTTCACGCCATTCTCGGGGTATCGTGGTTCTGGCTGTTTGGCGCCACATTTCTGTCGCAATTTCCCACCTTCGCCAAAGAGATCATCGGTGGAAATGAACAGGTGGTTACGCTGTTCCTGACGCTCTTTTCGGTGGGAATCGGTATTGGTGCGCTGCTGTGCGACAAACTGCTCAAGGGTGAAGTGGCTGCAACTTATGTTCCTTTAGGCGTACTGGGCATGACTATCTTCACCGTCGATCTGTATTTTGCCAGTACGTCACTCGACCCTGCAGCAGGGGGGGCGCTCATCGGCGTGCTGAATTTCCTGGAATCATTCGCCCACTGGCGCATTTTGCTGGATCTGCTGGCCATCTCGATCTGCGGCGGCCTCTACATCGTGCCGCTCTATGCCATCGTGCAAAACTATACGAAACCTTCCCACCGTTCGCGCGCCATTGCCGCCAACAACATCATGAATGCCCTGTTCATGGTGGTTTCCGCAGCGGGTATCAGCGTAATGCTGGCATTGGATTTCACCGTTTCCGAAGTTTTTCTCACCCTCGCTCTGTTAAATGGCCTGGTTGCAGTGTATATCGCGGGACTGTTGCCGTATGAACTGGCCAGATCCATTCTGCAGTGGGGATTCCATACGTTCTATCGCCTGAAAATCAAAGGGCTGGAACATTATCGGCAGGCAGGAGAAAAAGTGCTGATCGTCGCCAATCACCTGTCATTCCTGGATGCCGCACTGCTGAGCGTATGCTTCCCCGAACGCCTGTGCTTCGCCATCAACACCAGTATTGCCCGCAAATGGTGGGTGCGGCCCTTCCTGTTTCTGGCGGATACCATTGCGCTTGACCCGACCAATCCTCTGTCCACCCGTCTGCTGATCGATCGCGTCAGAAACGGTGACAGGGTGGTGATTTTCCCTGAAGGCCGGCTGACATTGACCGGGTCACTCATGAAAATCTACGAAGGCCCGGCCATGATCGCGGATAAGGCCGGAGCAAAACTGTTGCCGGTAAGCCTTTCAGGCCCGCAACACACGCTCTTCTCCAGACTGAAAGGGAAGGTGAGGATACACTGGTTCCCGCGGATCACCGTAACCGTCATGCCGCCGGAAAGCTTCGATCTGCCGGATTCGATCCGTGGCAAACGCCGTCGCCGCGCTGCCGGCCTGAAACTGTACGACATCATGACCACAACGATTTTTCAGAGCAATGTCCTGCGGCAAACTCTGTTTCAGTCACTGCTCGATGCTGCGGCCACACACGGCAGAAAGCACGCCATCGCGGAAGATGTCGAACGCAATCCACTGAATTATTCTCAACTGATCACACGCAGCTTCATCCTGGGTATTGTTCTGCGCCGCCATACCCACACGCAGGAAAACGTGGGAATCATGCTGCCCAACATGGTGAACAGCGTGATCAGTTTTTTTGCCTTGCAGGCTTTCGGACGTGTACCTGCCCTCCTGAATTTTTCGGTCAGCCCCAGAAATCTCATGACAGCCTGCCAGGTAGCACAGATCCGGACCATCATCACTGCACGCAGATTCATCGAAGCCGCCAAACTGACCGGACTGGCCGACAGTCTGAAAGCACAGCAGATTACACTGATCTATCTGGAAGATCTGAAACATCAGGTGCACTGGTGGCACAAACTGGCAGGGCTGGTAGCAAGCCTGCTGCCGGGAATCAGTTATCGCTATACCCATTCCCGGCGTAATCCGGATGCACCGGCAGTCGTCCTGTTTACTTCCGGATCGGAAGACGTACCCAAAGGCGTGGTGCTCAGCCATACCAACCTGCAGGCCAATCGTTTCCAGGTATCCGCCCGGATCGATTTCGGCCCGACTGACCTGGTATTCAATGCACTGCCCCTCTTCCATTCCTTTGGATTGACAGGCGGCATGCTGCTGCCGGTACTGTCCGGTATGCGGGTCTTTCTGTACCCGTCTCCCCTGCATTACCGCGTCATTCCCGAACTGATCTACGACACCAATGCAACCTTGCTGTTCGGTACTGATACTTTCCTCGCCGGTTATGCACGCCATGCCAACGCCTACGATTTTTACAGCGTTCGTTACGCATTTGCCGGCGCCGAAAAATTGCGGGAAAGCACACGCAGACTGTGGTCGGAGAATTTTGGTGTGCGCATCTTCGAAGGTTATGGCACAACTGAAACTGCTCCGATCCTCAGTTTGAACACCCCCATGCACAACCATCCCGGATCAGTCGGCCGCCTGCTACCCGGCATTTCCAGCAAACTGGAACCTGTTCCGGGAATCACGCAAGGGGGCAAACTACTGGTATCCGGCCCGAATGTAATGCTGGGCTACTATCTGGCAGCCAACCCCGGGATGGTCATACCCCCTGTCGAGGGCTGGCATGATACTGGCGACATTGTTGAAATCAACGAAGAAGGCTACGTTTTCATCAAAGGGCGCGCCAAGCGGTTTGCCAAAATAGGCGGGGAAATGATTTCACTGCCGGCCATAGAAGAATCGATCCATCAGCTGTGGCCAGACTACAGCCATGCTGTCATTCAGATTCCCGATGCCAGAAAAGGCGAACAGCTCGTTCTGATCACAACCCGCCAACCGGCGGACCGCAGCGAAATCGTTGCTTATTTCAACCAGAATGGCCTGGGAGAACTGGGAATACCGAAGAGCATCCTGTACATCGACAAGCTACCGCTGCTCGCTACCGGAAAAACCGACTACGTATCACTGCACGAATGGGTGCTGCAACAACCCGATCTGTGATTGCATTTAAGAAGCGGCATACAGGTGCGCTATCCGCCTTGCTACCTTGGGTAAATTGAGAGCGCTGTCTTTTTGTCAAATCAATGAGGCGGTCGAGAGGCCTGGTCATGGGCCCTAACGCCGAAAGTTAGGCGCCACCCTACACTCGCTCCCATGAAGCGACAGGCCCTGGCTGCGGATGGAACAATGGATGGCAGATCGGTAAGGCAAGATTACTCCAACGGGCATGCACGATTGGGCTGCGAGTAGCCAGTTTGTGCTGCAAGTGGTTCCATTCATGTGAAAGTTGTCCGCTATTGACTAATATGAGTTGCACTGAGCAAACCGGCCCGATTTTGGATGAATCAAAAGTATAGCCGCGCTCCGTGGCTTCTGCATGAATTGCTGCGAGATAGAAATTGATTGCGAAGTGGGGCTGAGGGTGCGCTTTGAATCGTTCCAGTTGCGGATGATTTGTGTAACCACGGGTTTCTCCGCGAAGAACTGCTTTTGCAAGCAGTGATTCACGCCACAAGGCGACAAGACCTTGAGGATCGAGATATTTGGGGTGAAGTGACCAAAGACGCATATCGGTGTTTAACGTGAAGCTAATCGGCCTGCGCGGCTTTTCGTGCAGATTCGCTCGACTGCAGGGTTATATCTCCGTGCGCTTCGCATGGACTTGCTGTATAGCCTACGTCACATAAAATGATTCGATTTTAAAGAGTTGCTCGACGGTTTTGTTTTGTTGTTTTCTGATTGCTTTGGTTTGAGCCCATTTGTGCTCAATAGGATTAAGGTCAGGTGAATACACTGGCAGATATTCAAGCGTATGTCCGGCTTGTGTGATTGCATTTTGAATATCCAGCCTCTTGTGAAAGGTCGCGTTATCCATGACCACGACTGACGCTGGCGGGAGTTTTGGCAACAGATCGTGTATCGTCCAGCCGAAAAAAGTATCTGCATCGATATTGCTTTCGAACAATCCCACCGTCAGCAGACATTTATCGATTAATGCGCCGATGACATTGACACGGCCTCTTGCGTGCCAATCACACACTCCATGACATCGCTTGCCAATGGGCGCGTACCCGTGTGTTCGTGGCATATCGTGAGCAAAACCACTTTCATCAATATAGACGATGACACGGTTTTGAGCTTGATACGCTTTAATCGTCTCCTGGAAGATGCGCCGTTCGTCTTCGTCCGCTTTGGGATGCTGCAGTGTTTTTTTTATAGCTGATGTTCATACGCCTTAGTGCGTGGCCGATACCTTTTTCGCTCACACCCAGTCGACGAGCCCGTTCGGCCTGATAGGCGTCTGGAAATTCCCGTACATCACGAGCCAGCGCAGCCATGTCGATCTTCGTTGCCGGTTTGTTACGGGTCTCCTGAGGAACAGGATTTTTTATCCAGCGTGTCACGCTGGCAATTCCTACACAAAAACGGGCTGCCGTTTGCACAATGGTGAGTCCTTCCTTCTCTCGAACTGATAAAACTTTGCGGCGAAATGAAATGGGATAAGTCATCTGTAAATTATAATCAATCTATCTGAGCTTCGCTATATGTGCTCTACTACTTTTCTCGGAAGAAGGCCGGTGTACAAGACTTTCTGTTGATCCCCGTGTGTGTCGTAGTAGATGGCGTGTGAATATTTAGGCATAACGTAAAGCTAAGGGGTGCGCCGAAGGTGCGTCCCAGCGCCCAAAGGGCGCGAACTTGAGCGCGGGGTTAGACATTTGCACTCTCCAGAAAAGTAACAATTTTACTTTGTAGTTCGGCTGGAACATTGTTCCATTTTGTATTTGACGAAAAGCATAATTCACAGCTTTGCTCTTTCGCGGCAGAAAGTATTCTTTGGAACCACCAAACAGGCGTTGCTAGTTGCGCGCGCGGCGGGGGCGGCGCGAAAAGATAATGACCTGTTTCATCCCAATGAATTTCCATAGCTTCACGATAGATGTACGGAAATGCCTTTGTTTCAGGCGCAACGTAAAGCCGACCTTCGCCATCAATGCCAATCTCGGAGATTGTGTCGCGTTCCATTCGTAATGTCTAAGAACCTGTTTACGATCTTTTTGTTATCCCTGATAATGCATGGATGAAAAGAATCGAGTATGCCAGCGATATCAGTAGAGAGAAGTTTGCCGAGATAGAGCTGCTATTGCGCAGCGTACGACGCAGGACCAAGCCCACGAAGGTGGATCTGTACGAGGTGTTCTGCGCGGTGCTGTACCTGCTGCGCACTGGTTGCCAATGGAGATTCCTACCCGGAGAGTTTCCCAAGTGGCAGAGTGTATATGCTTATTGGAGCAAGTGGAGTGAGCCCGACCAGTACGGCGTGAGCGTATTGGAGCGGGCACTCAAAAAATCAGGTTGGCGCGGTCCGAGAGAAACAGGGCGCAACGTTTGCAGCGCGCTCTTGATCATGGACGCGCAGAGCGTGAAAAACACAGACACGGCCGACCAGAAAGGTTATGACGCTGGCAAGAAGGTATCGGGTATCAAGCGCCATATCGCTGTCGATACCGTGGTTTGCCGCATGCTATTGCGGTGACGACGGCGGAAGTGACTGACCGTAAAGGTGCATTGCAAGCTCTGGAGCGCTGCAGGCTGGGCTTGGGGCAAGTACAAAGTTTGCTGTGCGATAGTGGCTATACTGGAGAACCATTCGCTGAAGGCGTGCGAGAAATTCTGGGCGAAGCTGTCACGGTGCAGATTGCCAGGCGCAGTGAACTGCATACCTTCAAAGTTATGCCCAAACGCTGGATCGTCGAGCGTAGTTTCGCCTGGCTGGAGAAGAGCAGAAGATTATGGAAAAACTGCGAGCGTAAGCTCAACACCAGCTTACAGTTCATTCATCTGGCCTTCCTGGCATTACTGCTCAAAAGATCGTAAACAGGTTCTAATTGTTTAGTCCCACTTTGTGATGGTGTATTGTATGATTTGCTACCGACACAGGAGGAATTATGGGACAGATATTACACGGGAGCGCCCGCACGACAGCGGCGGTGCGTCGAGCGATACAACATAGTCAAGAGAGCCTGATCACACTGGCAGAGCGCTACGCCATCAACCCCAAGACGGTGGCGAAATGGAAGAAACGCAACTTTACGCATGATGCCAGGATGGGTCCGAAAGAACCGCGTTCCACGGTTCTGACACTAGAACAGGAAGCCGCTTGTGTAGCCTTTCGCAAACACACGCTGCTGCCGTTGGATGACTGCCTTTACGCCTTGCAAAGCAGCATTCCCACCCTGACCCGATCATCACTGCATCGCCTGTTCCAGCGCCACAACATCAGCCGCTTACCGGAGGTGGAAGGCGAGAAACCTGCCAGAAAAAGTTCGCCCAATATCCCATCGGCTATTTCCATATCGACATTGCCGAAGTACGGACAGAAGAAGGCAAACTGTATCTATTCGTCGCCATCGACCGAACCAGCAAGTTCGCTTATGCTGAATTACTGCCCAAGTACGGCAAGATGGAAGCAGCGCAGTTCCTGCGCAATCTCATCGCCGCCGTACCCTATAAAATCCATACTATCCTCACAGACAACGGCATCCAGTTCACCCACCGCAAAACAGACAGGCATGCTTTCTTGCATATCTTCGACCGTGTCTGCCTGGAAAATGGTACGGAACATCGCCTGACCCAGCCAAATCACCCCTGGACCAATGGTCAAGTCGAACGCATGAACCGCACCCTCAAGGAAGCAACCGTCAAACGCTATCATTATGAAAATCATCAACAGTTGCGAGAGCATCTTTACAGCTTCCTGAATGCCTACAACTTCGCCAGGCGACTCAAAACCTTACGAGGACTCACACCTTACGAATACATCATCAAATGCTGGCAAAACGAACCTGAACGTTTTATCATCAATCCATACCATCACAAAGTGGGACTAAACATGAGGTGGGTTTGGGTATGATGTCACAACTACATGATTGGGCGAAGGAGCTGGAGGTAGTGCACGAGCGGCTTGGGAGTTTATTCAAGCGCAGCGAGCCACGCCAACGCAGTCTTGCGTACCTGAAGGGCCTGTTGAGCACGGTAGAGCGCAAGAACGGCTGGCAACTGGCCGAATGGATGGGCGAGACAACACCCGATGGGGTGCAACATTTGCTGGAACGCGCACAGTGGGATGCTGATGCGGCGCGTGACGTGCTGCGCGATTACGTTGTCGAGCAGGTGGGTGATCCAGACGGCGTGCTGATCGTTGATGAGACAGGTTTTGTCAAGAAAGGAACCCACTCGGTTGGTGTGCAGCGCCAGTACAGCGGTACGGCTGGGCGTATCGAGAACAGCCAGATCGGCGTGTTTTTGTGCTATGCCGGCGCCGGTGGCAGTGCTTTCATCGACCGTGAACTTTATATTCCGCGCCAGTGGACGGATGATCGTTCACGCTGCGAGGCTGCAGGCATTGCACAGGAGGTGGAATTTGCGACCAAACCCCAGCTGGCACGCAAGATGATCGAGCGAGCGCTGGATGTGGGCGTGCCCTGTGGGTGGATCACAGGCGATGAGGTTTACGGTAGAGACCGGCATCTGCGGGTATGGCTGGAGTCACGCGAGCAGGCCTTCGTACTGGCTGTAGCCAGGAGTGAACCGCTGTGGTGGCAGGGGCCACAGCACGTGAAAGCCGAGGAGATTGCACAAGCGCTACCAGCACGTGCATGGCGTCATCTGTCGGCAGGCGCTGGAGCCAAAGGTGAACGTCTGTACGACTGGGCGCTGGTACCGCTGTGGCGACTGCAATTGACACAGAAGGAACGTCGCTTCGGACACTATCTGCTGGTGCGGCGCAGCCTGGATGAGCATCAGGAGTTGGCCTATTATGTGGTGCATGCCAGGCGCTCGCAGGCTCAGCTCAAGCGTTTGGTGCAGATCGCTGGCAGACGTTGGGAGATTGAGATCGGCTTTGAGGCCACCAAAGGCGAGTGCGGACTTGATCATTACGAGGTGCGCCGCTGGCAGGGCTGGTATCGCCACATCACACTGGCGCTACTGGCCCATGCGGTGCTGGTGGCCCTGCGGGTGCGGGAGAAAAAAACACACACCCGGCCTGATTGCCCTGAGCGTGCTCGAGTTGCGTAAGCTGTTATCGCATCTGCTGTGGCACACCAGCCAGGCTATCGAACATGTGCTGCACTGGTCCGTGTGGCGTAGAAAACATCAACACAGAGCCCGACAAGCTCACTACCAACGCAGAGGGTTCTCTCCTCCCGAATAAAATATATACGGCTGTAATACTAATGCCGCGAATGAGCCACGAACAAGGTGCATAGCACATTGTGAGTCGGGCAAGCAGTGCTTGCGAACTTGATTCGCTTGTTAGGTGTGTTCATCTGCACTGGCTCGATATTTTTCCATAAGTGCCCGGGCTGCTTCCATTGCCACTGTACGCCAGAGATCTTCAGCAACACGTATCTTTTCATCCTCTTCGCGCAGAGCAGATTCAGACCAGTACTGCCGCTCCGGCCCGGCAGGAAGCGTATCTGACTCAGAATCGATTCCCCGAAAAGTGGCAAAACTCGGATCGTTCTGTTCTCGAAGCCAGAAGGCCAGTTTGCTCATCTCACGGGCGCAAACAATTACCCCTATTCGGCCCTCGACGAGATCGCGCGCACGAGCCACGACTTTCCTTCGGGTCTTCCGCCAAGACGCCTCGTTCGTAACCCATTCTGGAGGAACGACTGACACTCTCTGAACACCTAACGAGGATGTAGAAAAACTCGTTTTTCAGGCGTTATCCAAGCTTTAAATTTTTGAAATACTTTGACAAGCAGGAAATTGGGTTTTTCAGAACTATATTCATAGTGCCAACGTATTGTTTATACTTGGCCTGATGCGCGCAGGTATTTGCACAGCGTGTTTGTCTTTGATCCACTGTTTTCATTGGCCCACCCCATAATGGGCAAGCTTCTCAATGTTGTGAACAAGACAGTATAGTTTCCATTGTCCGTCTACTTTGTTCCGACCCCGCAGGGTAAATCGATCAAGGCGTTTGTTATTGCGGAGGTTACCGAATACTGGTTCGACCGTCGCGAAGCGGCGGGTGATCATCTGTCGGCCCTGATCAGAGTCGATCTTCCGCTTCATCCGGTCAGTATGGGTTTCATAGCCGTCGCGTTTGCCTTGGAAAAATGCAACCTGCCGGGTCTTGGTTTTCTCCGGTGTACGTAAACACTGAGTCCGGAGGGTGCAAGGCAGGCAATCCCGCTCGGCACCTCGAAACTTCATCGCTGCATAGCCGTTGAAGGTGCAGTTCGAACCGTTCGAATAGAGTCGTTTGCCAGCCGGGCAGAGACAGTGCGAGCCATCCTCGGCGAGCTGGAAGTCACCTGGACCAAACCGTTTCGAGATCGAAGGTTGTCCACGCTTATCCCAGAGTGGATCGGGCTTGGTCTTATGTGCCTCTTGCCCATGGTAGCGTTCGTCACGCTTGCGGTAGCCGTTATCGGGAATGTAGGTGTCGATGCCCTCTGCTGCCAGCATCTTGAGGCCGTTTTCAGAATGATAGCCAGCGTCGGCAGTAACAATAGTTTGATTGCTCATTTGTGGCTTGATGGCCTGGGTCACTGGAACAAGCAATTCTTGTTCTGAACCGGTGCCATGAGCCTGCGCATCCAGAATGATCTGGTGTTTCTCATCCACCGCCGCTACGCCTGTGTATCCCTGGATGACACCCTTGCCCGTAGCCATTTTGGCCGATTCATTGTCAGTGAGGTTGGATTGGCGTACACCCCCCTTTGGCCCCTTGCGATCTTCCGGGTTAGCCGCCAGCCAGTCTTTGAGTTGTTTCGCTTCCTTTTGAATCGTTCCAGCATGCAGGCTTCTCGTTGGGCCTGACGCTCATCCACAGGGGTCATATCTGTCTCCCGGTGACGTGCCAGCATCTGCTTCGCGGCCTTTTCCATCTTTTCAGCCTGGCGCTGGTAGTCTGCACGTGTGCCACTCTTGGCCTTACTGGCGTTGGAAGGTAACTTCACACCATCTATCGCAAACAATTCCCGGCCAATCAACCCTTGCCGGTCGCACACCACTAAGGCAAATCGACATTTACGGATTTCCAACATCTATAATTTTTGCTTTACTGAAAGAGGTTTAACATTTTCAGTGAGGAATGTATGAAACGCTATGAATTGAACAGGGAGCAATGGCGTCGAATAGAGCCGTTTATACCGGGTAAAATTGGGGATCGTGGCCGACATGGCGCGGATAATCTATTGTTTATAAATGGTGTTTTATGGGTTTTACGCTCTGGTGCGCACTGGCATGACCTGCCGGAGCGGTATGGCAAATGGAAAACTGCTCACAAACGCTTTACGCGGTGGGCACAGGCCGGTATTTGGGAAAAGATATTCGATGTTTTGACCGAAGACCCGGACAATCAATATATTATGATCGACAGCACGATCGTGCGCGCTCATCAGCAGGCCGCCTGCGGAAAAGGGGGGCGCGGCGTGAGGCTTTGGGGCGTTCCCGAGGCGGTCTGAGTACCAAAATCCATATGTGCGTCGATGCCTCTGGCCGACCCTTACGTTTTATACTGACGGGTGGACAGTGCAACGATTGCACGCAAGCTCTTGATCTGATCAGCGGGTTCAGGCCTTCGCATGTTCTGGCGGATAAAGGCTACGACAGCGATAATATTCTCGACGCCATTGCCTCCATGAAGGCCGTGCCTGTCATTCCACCACGATCAAACCGCAAAATACGAAGAACGTATGATCGCGAAATCTATAAATGTAGAAATATCATTGAGCGCACATTCAACAAACTCAAGCATTGGCGCAGACTTTCAACCAGATATGACCGTAAAGTTATTTACTTCTCCGCCTTCATACATCTGGCTGCAGCAACTTTATGGCTTTAAATGTCGATTCGACCTAGGGCCTGTTAACACTATTTGTATTAAAATTACCGAATGGAAATATCTGCATTGCAATTCAAGCTTATTGAAAATCTACTGCCGATACAACGGGGTAACGTCACACTCTCGAATTTGGAAGTGCTCAACGCGATTTTGTATGTTGCAGAGCACGGCTGTAAGTGGCGTGGTCTGCCTGTGAAATTCGGCAATTGGCACAGCATTTACACGCGCGCCAACCGTTGGGCCAAGAATGGCGTCCTGGATCGGGTTTTCCTCGCACTCCAGCAAAACAAGCTGATACAGCTGGAAGTGGATCACATGTCGCTGGATAGTACGATAGTCAAAGTCCATCCTGATGGTACTGGTGCACTAAAAAAAACGGTGTTCAAGCTATCGGTCAATCACGAGGGGCTGGACTACCAAAATTCATCTGGTCGCGGCAGATGCCAGAACCGCGGTAGTGTTTTCGTTATCCCCCGGCCAGGCCGGTGATGCGCCAGAAGGGCGAAAATTGCTGAAAACCCTGGAGAATAAGGGATTCTCTGACACTCACGTGATCATGGATAAAGCGTACGAAGGGGATGAAACCCGACAGTTGGTACTTGATCTGGGGATGATTCCAGTGGTGCCGCCAAAAGCAAATCGTGTGTCGCCCTGGGAGTACAACGTTGAAATGTACAAAAAGCGTAATGAGGTGGAACGGCTGTTTCGTCGCCTGAAGAGATTCAGAAGAATCTTCTCTCGCTTTGACAAGTTGGATTCAGTTTTCCGATTCTTCATCCATTTCGCTCTGATTGTAGATCACCTAATTAGTGTTAACAGGTCCTAGTAAAGGGAGTTACAGGCTCAGCCGGATTATTTCTGAAGTGTAACTCCTCACTTTCCCTGATTGAGATATTCCCAATATTTTGATCTGCTTGCAGCGAGCAGAAATACCCACATTACCAGTACGAAAGGAAAAGTAAGTACAGGCAGGCCGAGTGGTGTCAGAAAACCAGTCAGGCCGGCCTGACATATGACCGTAAAAATACCTGCCAGAAAAGCCAGTCCCATACTTCTGCCGGAAGGTTTGAGAAACGCCCACCCTACTGCCATCATAGCCAGTACAGGATTGAACGCATATAGTCCCATTTCAATAAGACTTTTGTCCATGCCCAGAAGAACGGGTATCACGATACCGACAATAGCACCAGCCAATGCCATAGCTGCGCCCCGCAACGAATGGATGGCGATACCGGCCAGAAACAGGATGCCCACGACAACACTGTCCGCAAACATGACTTCACTGATTCCTTTGGCAGCAGCCATATACCCTATTTCTACCGGTATCATGGAAATATTCGCAGCTTCTACCGGAATACCAGCTGTCGGCAAAAGTGGTCCCCGTGAAAAGCTGTCAAAAGCATACACTGCTGCCATGAACATCCAGCAGGTCAGGATGAATGGCGCAGTTGAGGCAGGAATGTCGCAGGGTTGCAGGATTCTCATCAATGCTGCCAGTACGATAGTTGACAATATCGAGGCAAGTACGACATATAACCAGAGCTGAGGGGAGTTTTCCAGGAACAGAAACAGGCAGGGGCCTACCAGCGTTCCGTTGAAACCATACAGCCCCGCATCAATATCCTTTTCCGGAAATCCGAGCAAATGAGCAGCAATCGTACTGCTGAAGACACCTGCAGTTGCAGCCAGCCCGGCAGTCACTCCTCCAATATACAGGGCCATTAAAAAAATCAGGCCGGTTACTGCATTACAGCAAAAGAATACCTGCCCCACTCCTCTCAGAATAATACGAAGCGGTTTGGGTATTGTCCTGTCGACAGATAAAGACCAGTCTATGATAACCACCGTTGAGATTTTATAAAATTATCTATTCGGATAAATTTTGCATTATCAATGAAGTTACCTTCCAGATTTCTGGATTTCTGATTTTTTTACACTATCTATAAACCTGTATTCAGGCTGATTCATCTGGTTTCGCCTGTTTGTACTCTGGGTTCTTCAGAAATTGGTTTGGGACTATCTACCGAAAATACCCAGATCATGCCGCAATTAAATATCTGACATTCAGATGTGTTTAGCCGAGCTGCAAACATTGATTGAGGAAACTAATCTTGCGGCGGCTTGTTTCAGTCACGCTTATCACATAACGCATATATCGGCGCCAATTGTTTCAAATCAGCAATTTGAATCTGCCTGAATCATTGTCAGCTTCTTTTACAGAATGCCTGTATTGATAGATATCGTCTGATTGTTATTCGTTACAAATCATATGGATATAGGTAGTGGCATAAGAGTTGCTTAACTAATGGGGAGTTAATGGCTTTTCCATATTGCCGAGATGGCAGCAAAGGTAAATCCAGGCACGACATTGACACGAAAATGCTCCATTCGTGTTTATCTTCGCTCATTATATTTTTACGGAAGCTCTGACATGAAGAAAACGACAACCAGAATAGTGTATGCAGGAATGTTTCTGACTGCCGCACTGGTCCTCGGACAGAAAATGTTCATGGAGAATCGAGTTGTCGATGACGGCCGGGTTCATACCCGCGCTGGTTCTGCGGGCAGCGTCATCACTGGTGGTCACGGCAGGAATATGTCGAGTGTTGAAGACAGTGTAAAAATTGCCGGCATCCATGGCGGCATTGGTGATTTTTCTGTCGATGGCGATAGCATCCTTTTTACCAGTGAAGATTCCGTCTACGAATATGAAGATCAATCCGGCGAGGGTGGTTACGGTAATGCTACCCATAGCGCTGGAGACAGTGAAAAGATTACAGGCAGTCATGGTCGCAACGGCAATAATCCTATTCATACCGGCTCGGGCAGCGGTACTGTTAACCGTCCGGCAGGTTCAACTCCAGGAAATACCGGTCGTTCGTATGCGGATGGAAATGGAAACGGTGCAAGGGGTAATAGTATAGGCGGTCTTGGTGGAGGAGGTGGTGGGGGCGGTAATGGCGCGAGAGGTAAAGATGACAATACTGATAAAGACCCTGCTGACAATTCTCCTGGCATGAATACTGGTGCAAACCCGGATCGGGAAGAGACCCGTGCTGACGAAGATAAAAGTGATCCAGATCGCGGCGGTAAGCCCGATGGAGATGATCCTGATAATGATAAGGCGGCCGGTCCTGCAGGCAATCCACCCGATAAGGGAATTCCGCCGGAATATTTTGATGCTCCTCCCGGTAAAGAACTGAATGATCCCTTCCAGCCGCCGATTCCCGCTGAAGAAGTCGGTGGCCGGGATTATGAAGAAGCAGGAGAAGGAGCAGGAGCATCTGGAGATCCTGGAGCCAGAGCTATTCCCGAGCCCGTCAGCAGTCTGCTGATCGGGTTAGGCAGTGTGATGCTGCTATGGTCACGACGTCGGGGCAGTCGCAGCTGATTATCAGCAACGTACCAGAACCCAGATAACGGCAGATATGTATCAGGCATATCTGCTCCGGTCAATGGCATAAACCAGTCCGGAAGATGTGGCATACTCCATCCTTTGCTCTATTCCGGGGAGATGTTTTTTCGTGGCCAGCTATGAGTTCCTGATCGGGTTGCGTTACACGCGCGCCAAGCGTCGCAATCATTTTATTTCCTTTATTTCGCTGATTTCGTTGCTGGGGATGACGTTGGGCATGACGGCGCTGATTACGGTCATGTCGGTCATGAACGGTTTCCACAAGGAAGTGCGTGCACGCATTCTCGGTGTGGCTTCACATGCACAGATCAGCAGTTATCAGGGGAGTCTGTACGATTGGGAGCAGATCAGGGAAGCGGCCATCCAGAATCCGCAGATTGCGGCAGCTGCTCCTTACATCGATGCCCAGGGGATGCTTTCACACGACAATATGGTGCGCGGGGTAATGGTGCGGGGTATTTTGCCGGCAGATGAAAACAGAGTAGCTGATTTTGCTGGAAAAATGGTGGAGGGGAGTCTGGATCGACTCGCACCGGGAGAATTCGGTATCGTCATCGGCCAGGAACTAGCACGCAATCTGAATGCATTTCCAGGCAACAAAATCGTGTTGATTTCCCCGCAGGGACAGATTACACCGGCCGGAATACTGCCCCGTCTGAAGCAATTTACGGTCACGGGTATTTTCGATGTCGGGCACTTTGAATACGACTCCGGGCTGGCGTTGATCCATCTGGCAGATGCACAAAAACTTTACCGCATGGCGCCCAATCAGGTTTCCGGCATCCGGCTCAAATTGCACGATATGTTCGAAGCACCGCAGGTGATCCAGGATCTGGCCAGGGTATTGCCTGCTGACCTGTATTTCACCGACTGGACACAGCAGCACGCTAATTATTTTCGGGCTATCCAGATCGAGAAACGCATGCTTTCGCTGATTCTTGCATTGATCATCGCGGTTGCAGCATTCAACATCGTTTCCACACTGGTGATGGCAGTGACCGATAAACAGTCGGATATCGCGATTTTGCGCACGCTGGGGGCAAGTTCCGGCAGCATCATGAAAATTTTTATCATACAGGGGGCATTGATCGGCATACTGGGGACGCTGCTGGGGTTGCTGGGCGGTGTGCTGCTGGCCTATAACGTCGGTGATGTCATTGCATTCATCGAGCATCTGCTCAGTACCCAGTTTTTGTCGCAGGAGGTTTACTACATCAGCAAGATTCCTTCCGATCCGCAATTGGCCGATATTGTGACGGTTGCGGTCGTGTCTCTGATTCTGACATTGCTGGCCACACTCTATCCCAGCTACCGTGCGTCGAAAGTCAATCCGGCCGAGGCATTACGCTATGAGTAAAATCATCATTGCCTGTCGGGATCTGTATAAGAGTTATTTCCAGGGTAATCTCGAAGTTCCGGTGCTGCACGGTATCGATCTGCAAGTGAATGAAGGTGAAATGGTCGCGATTGTCGGTGCTTCCGGTTCGGGCAAGAGTACATTGCTGCATGTGCTGGGGGGACTGGATAAGCCGACGCGCGGGGAAGTTACGCTGCTGGACAGGGAGTTGTCCACCATTAGTGAAGCGGAGCGTGGCTCATTGCGCAATCATGCATTGGGTTTCGTCTACCAGTTTCATCATTTGTTGCCTGAATTCAGTGCCCAGGAAAATGTTGCTATGCCGCTGTTCATTCGCCGTATGAATAAAAAAGCCGCAATGGAACAGGCAGCTGCCATGCTGCAACGGGTGGGCCTGGGGCACCGGCTTACGCATACTCCCGGTGAATTATCCGGAGGTGAACGTCAGCGGGCTGCGGTTGCGCGCGCACTGGTGACCCGGCCAGCCTGTGTACTAGCCGACGAGCCGACCGGTAATCTCGACCGGCATACTGCCGAAGCGGTATTCGATCTCATGCTGGAACTCAATCACGAGGCCAATGCGGGGCTGGTAATCGTTACCCACGATACTCAACTGGCCAGCCGTGCAGATCGGGTATTACATTTGGTGGATGGTATGCTTCAGTAGGTGTCACATCCCCTTTGATCATTAACTCATTCCACCCCAAAAATCGGGTTGCCCAGTTTAAAATGAACACAAGAGTCCTGAGTATCAATATCAACTCGAACTCTGGTGATGGACTTGGCAGAATCCCATTTTGGCAGTGTGTGAAGATCAATTAAATTTTCTCCAGTCCGAAATAAAAACCTTGCACTATGTTCCTCATCAAAATAAGGTTGCTTATCAACCAGCCAGAAAAGCTGTAAGGGCACTGATTGTGACCCATCAGCACAGCTCAAACTAATACTGAGATAATCTACCTCTTTAGGCTTAATTATTTCTGATACCGTAAAATCAAAGAAAGGGTCATTTCCAATAATCTGGAACTCATTAGTCGTTGTACCCTGTAATAAATGATTTAATCCAACAGCTGTCGTAGTCTGAATTGGTTTAAATTTACTTCCTAACGGAACAAGAACTGGAGGAGGGTACGAGGCAAACCACGGACTTCTTGAGGCACGTTCAACCACTGTAAAAAAAACATAGTCTGGCTCCCATTCCTCGACTAACTGGACAAACTTTCCACCCGGCTTCATCGCTTCAGCCCAATGCAATTGAAGTACTTCACTAAATGTTGCAGCCATAAAAGGCGACATTACAGTACCAAAAGAATCTCTTAGCCAAAGTACCTTTTTCTGATTAAGAGCACCACAAGATTGAACCAGAAGCGGCTTATTTGGGGCATTAACTTGGGGGTTTCCTCCTTGTCGAAGTATAAACCCAGTGTCATAGTCCAATTGCGTAGTTTCCACTGCTAAACTTGATATGTAAGTTACAGGCTCTAAATCAGGAAGATAAGTTGTAAGCCTGAGAAAATTTGCCAAATCGCCTCCAACACGAGAATCAACTCGATTGAGTTTATAGATTTTTTGTGGCGGCCATTGAATCTCTGGAACAACCTTACCCACCTGCTGCGCAAAGGCCTGAAAAGCAATTCCTGCCCCCAAAGCATTCCAGTGTGTATCCGTCTTATAATATAAAGCCACGGAGTGGCTTGCTTTGCTCTTCAATAAAATACTTCTAAAGTCAACATAATGAATTGTATTTGCTCCGACAAGTAAGGCATCAGTAGCATTAGGTATGGATGGCTTGGCCCAAATTGGCAAATTCTCAGGATAAATAGTCCCTTTATTGGGGCCGATCATAATTCTAAAAAGTTTTACCCCTTTACTCGAAAGATATCTGTTCCAAGATTCTATAGCGCTTCCGATTTCCTGACCGGAAACATAGTCTGCTGCAGATGGAGGACGGCGATCTATTGTTCGAGTTTCTTCATATAGATCTCCCAAGAAAAGCCAATCATCGCGACCAATTATTACTTGATTTGAATCTGTACTTATACCAACCGGATAAAGAAGTAGTGCTGCCCATCTTGATATGAAATCCATGTTATACAGGAAGGATTTCTCTCCCCATTTGATGGTTTCGCGACTTGGGGCAGTAAAAATGTTGGTTGCGGGAACAGCCAGAAGACTTAATAAAACTACAGACAAAAAAATAAATGTATTACGTTTCACGATCCGTACAATCAAAAATTGAAGTAAAGAAATACCGAGCTAGTCGCGGCCAGCATGAAGTACATCGCTGTTACAGAAAGAACAATACTAAAAGCAAGCTCCCTCATTCCAATGGTTTCGCTCACCATTTCCACCGAATTCTTTTGAGGAATCAGCATGAATGTGGCGAAGATTGCCAGATAAATGGGAAATTGTCCGATAAAGCTTGCGGGCATAAACTTCAATAAAATGTCAGATAACCAACCTCCCCAAGCCAAGTCTGCTACTGGAATTACAACTGCGGTATGGCCTAACACGGAAGAAAAATCAACCATTCCACGCAGTACACGAAATGCATCATCTAAAGTCTTGGCACGAAAAAATACCCAAGCAACATTTACAAATGTAAAAGTCAAAATCCACGCCAGAGCGGAATGTAATGGATATTTAAGTAGTTTCCAGAATCGATGAATAACAAGAGCACAACCATGCATAGCACCCCATATTACAAACATCCAGGTCGCACCGTGCCATAAACCTCCCAGAACGAATGTAATGAAAATATTAAGATAAGTGCGATATTTCCCGCATCGATTTCCACCCAAAGGAATATATAGATAATCTCGAAGAAAATTACTGAGTGTAATATGCCAACGTCGCCAGAAATCCTGTATATCTAAGGCTTTATAAGGAGAATTAAAGTTTATCGGCAGCCATATATTGAATAGTAACGAGGCGCCAATCGCCATGTCACAATACCCGCTAAAATCAAAATAAAGCTGGAAAGTGTAGGATAAGCTCGTTGCCCATGCAGTAAAAAAATCGAGTGGCTGACCACCATCAAACCCTGCAGTCGCCCAGATAGCAAAGCTATCTGCAATAACAACCTTTTTGAAAAGTCCAATTGAAAAAATGAATAAACCTTTCAAAATATTCGAATATCTACGTATTAAAGTCCACTGTGAAGAAAATTGCGGCATGATTTGCCGGTGATGGACAATTGGCCCGGCGATAAGATGTGGGAAAAAGGTTACAAATAGTGAGTAATTCAGCAAATCATACTCGGCTGTCTCACCTTTATAACTATCTACCAAATAAACAATTTGCGTAAATGTAAAGAAGCTAATCGCTAAAGGAAGAGTGATTTGTGGCAGCTCTAAATCTGTTCCAAAAATTAAATTAACGTTACCAAGCAAGAAATCAGTATATTTGTAATACCCAAGTAATAGGAGGTTGGCAGTTATTCCCGTAGCAAGCACAACTTTCCTATTGATCCTATGGCGTATTTTTTGCTCCCGATGTAGAGATTGCTCATGCGCTTGAGCAAGACCTGTCCCGATCGCAAAATTTAGAAAAATCGATACCAGAATTAAAGGTAAATACTTAATATTCCAATAAGCATAGAAAAACAGGCTCGCAACAACTAACCAGACTTTTCCGGCAATAACCAAGCGCTTGTAATTAAGCCAGAAATAGACGAAAAAAGAAAACGGCAAAAAAACAAGAATAAATTGCCATGAGCTAAAAATCATTTGTGGTCAAGCTGATCAAAAAATGGAGCTATTTTATAATTTATGAAAAGAGGCACGTCATATTTTCACTCTCACCATCATCAGGGATTGAACAAATAGGTTTACTACAGATCTTCTGGAAATACTGTTGTGTCAGTTCCGTTTTTTTCCTGTTTTCTCGTCAAGTGAGCGTAAATAGGCAAGTTTCTCCCCTATTTTGGCTTCCAGGCCGTGGGTGGTAGGTCGGTAGAACTGAACGGCAAGGATGTTATCCGGAAAATAATTTTCCCCGGCAGCGTAGGATTCCGATTCGTCATGCGCGTAACGATAAGCGGCACCATGCCCCATTTCGCGCATCAGTCTGGTGGGTGCATTGCGCAGATGGATAGGGACCGGACGGGAGATATCTTCCTTTATGAAGGCTCGTGCCTGTTTGTAGGCAACATAGGCAGCATTGCTTTTCGGTGCGCAGGCCAGATAAAGCGTAGCTTGGGCCAGTGCCAGTTCGCCTTCAGGGCTGCCCAGCCGTTCAAATACCTCACAGGCATTCAGCGCGAGTGTCAGTGCACGTGGATCGGCCAGCCCGATATCCTCAGTAGCGGTGCGAACCAGTCTTCTGCCAATGTAACGTGGGTCGGCGCCGCCATCGAGCATGCGGCACAGCCAGTAAAGAGCTGCATCGGGAGAAGAGCCGCGAATGGATTTGTGCAGAGCTGAAATCTGGTCATAAAAGGCATCGCCACCTTTGTCAAACCGGCGCACGTTACGTGCCAGCACTCTGCTCAAATAATCGGCATCGATCTTTATGATTTCTTCGGTTTCGGCAGCATTTTGCACCTGTTCCAGCAGATTCAGCAGGCGACGTGCATCTCCGTCTGCAAATCCGATCAGTAATTCAATGGCAGTATTTTCAAATTCCAAATCCGGCATCGCAATGTTGCGGGCACGCTCGAACAACTGATGCAGCTCCTGATCAGTCAGGGCTTTCAGTGCATATACCTGAGCGCGGGACAGCAGCGCACCGTTGACTTCAAATGAAGGATTTTCGGTAGTGGCGCCAATAAAGGTGATCAATCCCTGTTCCACATGAGGCAGAAAGGCATCCTGTTGTGCCTTGTTGAAACGGTGGACTTCATCTACGAACAGCAGTGTCGCCCTGCCCGTGCGCTGCAGTGTAATCTGGGCACGCTCGATTGCTTCCCGGATATCCTTCACGCCCGACAATACGGCGGAAATAGCGATGAATTCGGCATCGAATGCATGTGCCATGAGCCGTGCCAGTGTGGTCTTGCCACTGCCCGGCGGCCCCCAGAGAATCATGGAATGGGGTTTGCCGGACTCGAAGGCCAGCCGTAAAGGTTTGCCCGGGCCCAGCAGGTGAGATTGGCCGACGACATCATCCAGCGTCCGCGGGCGTAAACGTTCTGCCAGCGGAGCAGCCGGATTCCGGATCGTATGAGGAGAATCAGTCACGAATCACATCCACTCCTTCCGGTGGCGTAAACTGGAACAGATCGGGTGTGAGTGTCGGGTTTTGTTCGATTTCGGAAAAAATCAGCCACGTTACCTGATCGAAGCTGTCGCGCAAAACCATCTCACGTAAAATGCCTGTTTTTGAAAATCCCAGCCGGATCAGCTCAAACGAGTTTTCCTGATTCTTGGGAATCGCTTCCAGCCATTCTGTTTCTCCCTGTACGTCGATTTCCTGCAGGTTAAAGTCGCGTTCAATGGTATTGCCCCCTGCGAGCAGCGCTGCCGGAGTGCTGCCCAAAGCCTGATCGAGCCGATGTACCGTGACCTGGGCAAGATCCTGATCATAAAACCATACCTGTTTACCATCGCCGACGATCAGCTGTTGATAAGGCTGATCGTATGTCCAGCGGAATTTGCCAGGGCGTTCGAACATCATGCTGCCACTGGCTTTTCTGACGACCTGGAAGTTCTTATCCAGCAACGTTTGGGAAAAATTGGCCTGGAAAGTCAGTGCCTTATTGACAAAGGTTTTAAGACTTTTAACGGCACTTGCCTTGACCGGTACAGGTAACAGGCAGACTGACAACACGAGAACGAACAGTAAACGGGTCATGATGAATTATCTGATTGAGTTGATTGATCGGGTACGAGCGGCATAAAGCCGGATACGGTTCATTCGTTCCGGTCGGGAGTCAATACTTCCCGGTTGCCATTGCTTTGCATACTGGAAACGAGACCGGCGCGTTCCATTTCTTCGATCAGCCGGGCAGCGCGGTTATAGCCGATACGTAACTGGCGCTGTACCAGCGAAATCGAGGCACGGCGGGATTTGATCACAATGCTGACTGCTTCATCATAGAGTGGATCTGATTCTCCGCCAGCAGGTTTGCCGGATTCACCACCATTTTCATCAGACAGGGCGCCTTCTTCACCCGCCTGAAGTATTTCCTCGATGTAATGTGCTTCACCATGCTGTTTGAGATATTCCACCACTTTATGAACTTCGTGATCCGCCACGAATGCACCATGTACACGCTGGGGATAGCCGCTGCCAGGCGGGAGATACAGCATGTCACCCTGACCAAGCAGGGCTTCCGCACCCATCTGATCGAGAATTGTACGTGAATCGATCTTGCTGGAAACCTGGAAGGCGATCCGTGTCGGAATATTGGCTTTGATCAGCCCGGTAATCACATCCACCGACGGACGTTGTGTGGCAAGCAGCAGATGAATACCGGCAGCCCGCGCTTTCTGGGCAAGCCGTGCAATCAGTTTCTCGACTTTCTTGCCCACGATCATCATCAGATCGGCCAGTTCATCGATCACTACTACAATCAGCGGCATTTCCTCCAGCAATTCAGGAGAGCCGGGCACCGGATTGAGCGGGTTGGTCAAGGGCTCTTCATTTTTTGCCGCTTCGCGTACTTTCTGATTATAGCCAGCCAGATTGCGTACACCCAGTGCCGACATCAGCTTGTAGCGTCGCTCCATTTCCGCTACGCACCAGTTGAGGGCACTGGCGGCATCGCGCATGTCGGTGACGACGGGGGTCAGTAAATGGGGAATGCCATCATAGACCGATAATTCCAGCATTTTCGGATCGATCAGAATCAGGCGAACATTATCTGGAGATGCTTTGTAGACCAGGCTCAGAATGATGGCGTTGATTGCCACGGACTTACCGGAACCGGTCGTGCCGGCAACCAGGGCATGCGGCATTTTGGCAAGATCGGATACTACGGGGCGGCCGCTGATATCCTTGCCGAGCGCGATTGTCAGGGGAGAGGGATGATTCGCATACACTCCGGATGCAAGAATTTCATGCAGGCGAACAGTCTGGCGATTCGGATTGGGAATTTCCAGCCCCATTACCGTTTTACCCGGTATCGTTTCCACTACACGGATACTGGCGACTGTCAAAGCACGGGCCAGATCCCTGACCAGGTTGACGATCTGATTACCTTTGACGCCAACCGCGGGCTCGATTTCATAACGGGTGATGACAGGCCCGGGATAGGCTGCCACGACCTTCACTTCCACTCCAAATTCCAGCAGTTTGCGTTCGATCAGCCGGGAAGTAAATTCCAGTGTATCGCTGGACAACATTTCGACATTATTCTGCGGTTCATCCAGCAAATGAAGAGGGGGAATAATCCCGTCAGGCGAATTGGAAAACTGTGGTGTCTGTTTTTCTCTGTTGCTGCGCGTGGATCTGGGAGGGGTGGTTTCGGGCATTTCGATATGCAGCGGAACCAGTGGAAAAGGTTGCTTTCCGATTTCTTCAATACGAACTTCCCGTTCAGAGGATGGTATTGTGCCATTGCGACGATTCAGCCACCCCATGCATATATCCCTGACAGCGAAACAGATTTCCTCGATGCCCCCCCCGATTTTTTCAGACAGACGTACCCAGGATAATCCGGAGAACAAGCTGAATCCGATGGCGAAAATAATGACCATGGCCAGTGTTGCGCCGGTAAAACCGAGCAGAGAGGAGAGTTGTTTGCTGAGTATCTCACCCAGCAGGCCACCGGGTGCAAGCGGAAGTGAGATGCGCAGTGTATGAAAACGCAGTGCTTCGATTCCGCTGCTGGCCACCAGCAAAGTGATAAACCCGGTAAAAGACAGCATGAGTACACGCGGGTCGAATACGCTGGCAATATCGATGCGGCGATAGCCCCACCAAACGGTTGCAAAGAAAAATACGACCCACCACCATGCTGAGATGCCGAAAAAATACAGCATCAGATCTGCCAGCCACGCTCCTGCACTACCTCCCGCATTGCTGACCTGCCGTAACGTTCCACTATGCGACCAGCCTGGATCGGTACGATCGAAGCTGATCAGAATCAGTGCAAGATACAGCGCTATTCCGCTCAGAACCAGGGAAACCGCTTCACGCAATAATCGGCTGGTTCTGGGAGGAAGGGGATTACTGGCGACTTTCTTCGCCATGGGTTTATCGGCAAAACTCATGTGTACATCTTCAGCTTCAAAATAATGGCTGGTGCATAGAATGTCGCCATATTTTTCATTTTACGCGCGGAAAAAAGAATCACGCCACTGTGAAAACGATTTGCTGAATGTTTCGACAGCGGCGCCAGTGTAGGTGATGCTTTTATTTTGTCATTTCCCGGTATTTCACCTGATCCCGGAAACCGGAGCAGGTTTCTTTTCGATTCCGGGAAAGTTGCAAATTCAACTTTTTGCGGCTTTGAGTAATTCAATGATGGCAGGAAGCTTGGCAATATCCAGCGCGGTTTTACCACTAGTATTTTTGAGCTTGGTGTCAGCCCCTTTTTCCAGCAGCAATTTGACTGTATCGATATTTTCGTTCAATACCGCTGACATGAGCGCAGTCATCCCATCCTTGTTTTGAAAATCGATGTGAACCCCTTTTTCCAGCAGTACTTCGATAACCGGATTCTGGCCATTCTGTGCTGACAGAATCAGTGCGGTAAAATCGTTGGTGGCTTTCAGATCCGGCTGAGCGCCATGTGCCAGTAATTTCCGGACGATCGACAAATGGCCGGACAGGGATGCCAGAATCAGTGCAGAAGCACCATTGGCATCCTGCAGATCGACGCTGGCACCTTTTGCCAGCAGCATATCGATGATATCAGCATAGTCGTTCGTTGCTGCCATGTGTAAGGCTGTGGCCTTGGCATTGTTCTGCAGATCCGGCTGGGCCTGATGTTCAAGCAATGACCTGACTATACCGGTATTACCTTTAGCCGCAGCTAGCATGAGGGGTGCCAGTCCATTTTTATCCTGCAGGTTCGGATTTGCTCCCTTTGCCAGCAGCAAATCGACAATTTCCTGATGGCCGTTTTTACTGGCCAGCAGCAAAGGCGTCCCCCCCTGGACATTCGCCAGATCGACGGTAGCTTTTCGATTCAGCAGCAGCTTGACGACTTCCTTGTGGCCGGTTTGTGCTGCTACCGATAAAGCAGTAAAACCTTCAGGGGACTGCAGATCCGTTTGGATCCCTTCATTCAGCATGTTCTCTACTCCCGAGGTATCCCCCGTCAAAGCAGCCTTGAGAAAATCTGCATCCTTGTCGGCATCAGCATGAGCGAACGGGATTTGCAGCAGAAAAAATAAAGCGGTAACACCTGCCAGGCAGGATTGTTTCAATCGGACAGGGAATGACATGTTTTCCGTTAGTTTCATTTAAAAATAAAGTTTTATAAGAAATCAGAGTTTCGTTTCATCGATGGATAAATCCAAGAGCTGCGCCAGATACCGGATTGCTCAATAGGTTCTCGCTTTGGGAGGGAATGATTCCACGGTCAGTGGTTTCAGACGTACGGGCTTGTAATCCAGGCGCTGGTCTTTGCTGAAAAACAGGGAATGCCTGAGCCATTTCTGATCGTCCCGTTCGGGAAAATCGTCGCGAGTATGTGCCCCCCGGCTTTCATGGCGTGCTTCTGCTGCAATCATGGTGGCGATTGCCACTTCAATCAGATTGTCCAGTTCCAGCGCTTCGACTCTAGCGGTATTGAATACTCTGCTTTTGTCGCAAATTTCAGTATGCCTGACCCGTTCAGCAACTTCGCCAATTTTTTCCACCCCTTCTTTCAGCACATCCGGAAAGCGGAAGACGCCGCAATGTGTCTGCATGGTTTTACGTAAAGCTTCGCTGGTTGCAGCAACATTTTCTCCATCCTTCTGGGTTTCCAGGCGGTCAAGCCGTGTCAGCGTCTGTTCGGCTGCATCCGGTGGCAGTGGTTTGTGGTGATTGTTTCTGGTCAGATCCTCGATGATCTGGTTACCGGCAGCACGTCCGAATACGACGATATCCAGCAGTGAATTTGTGCCAAGGCGATTGGCGCCATGCACAGAGACACAGGCGCATTCTCCAACGGCGTAAAGCCCCGGTACGACTTCGTCGGGACTGGTCTTATAAGGCGCGACCACCTGCCCGTGATAATTGGCAGGAATGCCACCCATCATGTAATGGGCAGTCGGGACAACCGGAATGGGATCTACGAGGGGATCGACATGCGCAAACTTGAGCGCGATTTCCCGGATGCCGGGCAGTTTCGACGTAATCGTTTCTGCACTCAGATGATCCAGCTTCAGCAGCAGGTGATCTTCTTTCGGTCCGCATCCCCGCCCTTGCCTGATCTCCGTGATCAAGGCACGGGAGACGACATCACGGCTGGCGAGATCTCTGGCATGGGGTGCATAACGTTCCATGAAACGTTCGCCTTCAGCATTTACCAGATAACCTCCTTCTCCCCGCACTGCTTCGCTGATGAGTATGCCAGCACCATACACGCCTGTCGGATGAAACTGCCAGAATTCCATGTCTTCCAGCGGAATACCTGCACGCGCAACCATACCCAGGCCATCGCCCGTATTGATGAAAGCGTTGGTACTCGCTTCAAAAATACGACCGGCACCGCCTGTTGCCAATAGTGTTGCACGCGCCTGCAGAATCATGATTTCACCGGTTTCCATTTCCAGGGCGGTGATCCCCAGTACTTCACCTTCATGATCACGAATCAGGTCGAGTCCCAGCCATTCCACAAAAAACTGGGTATTGGCACTGACATTACGCTGATACAGGGTATGCAGCATCGCATGGCCAGTACGATCGGCGACAGCGCAGGAACGACTGGCCTGCTCTCCGCCAAAATTCAGGGATTGCCCGCCAAACGGACGTTGATAAATCTTGCCGTTTTCCAGCCGGTCGAATGGCATGCCGAAATGCTCCAGTTCATACACGACTTCAGCAGCATGGCGGCACATGAATTCGATTGCATCCTGATCGCCAAGGTAGTCCGAACCCTTGACGGTATCATACATATGCCAGCGCCAGTCATCTTCGGTTACATTACCCAGCGAGGCTGCAATCCCTCCCTGTGCCGCTACGGTATGTGAGCGGGTGGGAAATACTTTGGATAGAACGGCAACCTTGAACCCGGCTTCGGACAACTGCAGTGCAGCACGCATACCTGCCCCGCCTGCACCGACGATGACTACATCAAATTTCCTTTGCTTAACTTTCACGTCAGCCCCACAGAATATCCAGGAACCATATCAGGTAACCCAGTAATGCAACGATACATGTTATTTGCAGTGTCAGGCGGACAGGCATCGGATGGACATAATCCATCAGGACATTACGTACACCTACCCAAGCATGCCAGCATAAACTGGCAAAAAAAAGTAACGAAGCAATTTTCATCCACTGAATGGAGAATAATGCTTTGAACTCTTCATGGCTTTCCGGTTGATAAACTGTTATGAGTATGATCAGCAACCCGGTATAGGCTGCCATCAGAACAGCAGTGATACGCTGCACCAACCAGTCTTTCAGACCGTAATGCGCTCCGGTTACGACACGATGAACCGGTTTTACCATAACCATATTCCTGTCAGTGCTGTTAAAATTGCGCCGAAAACCAGTACCAGTTTGCTGCTCAGGCGAGCCTGCTCCAATTGCATGCCGTAATGCAGGTCGAGCATTAAATGACGGATACCGGCAAGCAGATGATGTATAAAAAACCATGTTGCCAGCAGCAAAAACAGTTTACATAACGGATGGGCCAGATTGGACTGCAGGCTGGCGAAGGTTTCAGGGGATTGCAGCAGTATTTGCAGCCCGTAGAGGAATAACGGGATTCCTGGAAGAAAAAGTAGCACACCGCTGATGCGATGCAGGATGGAAACGATAGCAGGGAGAGGTTGCCTGATTTTCAGCAGATTCAGATATTTAGGGCGTCGTTTCGCCGGATACCGCGCTTCCATAAAATAACCAATCAGACCGGATAAGTTTATCGATGGGTGGATAACCCAACAGTCACTTCAATTTTCTAGTTTAATCCGTTCTATGCCGGCAGACAACTTGACCTGCCACTAAGCGATCATTCTTTGCCAGTACGCCGGTGTCTACATTGTTTCGATATATCAATTACGTTAATATAGCCCCCCATGACTAAATTTGTCTTTGTGACTGGCGGCGTAGTATCTTCCCTGGGTAAGGGGATTGCTGCGGCCTCTCTGGCAGCATTGTTGGAAACACGTGGCATCAGGGTAACCATACTCAAACTGGATCCTTATATCAATGTCGATCCGGGGACCATGAATCCGTTTCAGCATGGTGAAGTGTTCGTAACAGACGATGGTGCTGAAACTGACCTGGATCTGGGTCATTATGAGCGTTTCATCAGCACCAAAATGACCCGGCAAAACAATTTCACCACCGGGCAGATTTATGAAAGTGTAATTCGCAAGGAGCGTCGCGGGGATTATCTGGGGGGAACTGTACAGGTGATTCCGCATATTACTGATGAAATCAAGCTGTTCATCCGTAATGGCGTTTCCGATGCACAAGTTGCAATCGTGGAAATCGGCGGTACGGTGGGTGATATCGAATCCTTGCCGTTTCTGGAAGCAATCCGGCAAATGTCAGTCCAGCTTCCTCATCATGATACCTGTTTCATCCATTTGACACTGTTGCCTTACATCAGCTCGGCTGGCGAGCTGAAAACCAAACCTACTCAACATTCGGTCAAGGAACTTCGTGAAATCGGTATTCAGCCGGATGTACTGCTTTGTCGTTCCGATCGTCCGCTTCCGTTGGAAGAGCGGCGAAAGATCGCATTATTTACCAACGTTCGTGAAGAATCTGTCATTTCTGCGATCGATGTAGACAATATCTACAAAATCCCGGCGTTGTTACATGAACAAATGCTGGATGAAATCGTGTGCCACAGGCTGGATATCCTGGCCAGGCCGGCCAATCTGACAGTCTGGAAAAAACTGGTTCACGCGCTCGAACACCCCGAACATGAAGTTTCCATCGCGCTGGTAGGGAAATACGTCGATCTGACGGAATCTTACAAATCGCTGTCAGAGGCATTGATCCATGCCGGTATTCACACATGCTGCAAAATCAATATCCACTATATCGATTCAGAAAATATCGAGCAGCATGGAACTGGCTGCCTGATAAACATGGATGCCATTCTGGTACCCGGGGGATTTGGCAAACGTGGGGTGGAAGGTAAAATCATGGCAATCAGCTATGCCCGTAGCCATCGCATCCCTTATCTCGGTATATGCCTGGGAATGCAACTCGCAGTCATTGAATTTTCCCGTAATCGTCTGCAACTTGAAAACGCGCACAGCACGGAATTCGATCCGGATACACCTTACCCGGTTTTGGGGCTGATTACTGAATGGCGTGATCGCTGCGGTCGTGTCGAGAAACGCTCCGCTCAGACGGATCTGGGAGGGACCATGCGGCTGGGAGGGCAGGAGTGCTTGCTGAAACCACATACCCTGGCACACAAAATCTATGGGGCGGACAAGGTCATCGAGCGCCACCGGCACCGTTATGAAGTCAACGCCGAGTTTATTCCTCAACTGGAACAGGCCGGTATGCATATAAGCGGTTTATCTGCTGAAGGTGATCTCTGTGAGATGATTGAGCTGCCTCAATCTGAACATCCGTGGTTCGTCGCTTGCCAATTCCATCCGGAGTTTACCTCCACTCCCCGAAATGGTCATCCTCTCTTCAAAAGCTACATACAGGCCGCTATCAGCTTTGCCGGTCAGTCCGATCGTACAAAGTTGCACAGTCGCAATGTACAGGAAAGTGTTACAACAGACAGCTCGAACTGATTGTCGAAAGGAATGGTTTTTATGCAGATGTTTAGGAAACCTATGAAAGACGTCGACGAGGCAGTCAGTTCAAGGCAAAAATCTGCGAAAAAGCGGAGTTTATACGTAATAAATGAGCATTTTAAGCCTATTTTTAACGCAGAAATGGCAACGCAGGTAGTTTTTCAGAGGTTTCTTAGGTGCACCATATCGTTTCTGGCAGAGGGTCAGTATCAACCGATCAGCTTTATTCCTCGATCGAATGAGACAGCCCATCTCTGGTAAAAGCAGGATGAGTTAAATAAACACAGTTATTTCGCTATTTTGTGAAATTTTCGATAACTGTGAAGCGTACATAATAAAAGTATCTGATAAGTGAAGTGATCATAGAGCAGCAGTACGGTCAGTCAGCAGGTTTTACAGTTTTTTTTCCATCACCCCAAATAACACAAGGAAAGCAGCATGAGTGCAATCGTAGATGTAATCGCCCGTGAAATTATCGACTCTCGTGGTAACCCAACCATAGAAGCCGATGTATTGCTGGAATCGGGCGTGCTTGGGCGCGCTTCAGTGCCATCTGGCGCATCTGTCGGCACACGCGAAGCCGTTGAGCTGCGCGATGGAGATGCACAGCGCTACTATGGAAAAGGGGTATTGAAGGCAGTTGAAAGCGTCAATGGTGAAATTTCTGAAACGATCATGGGGCTGGATGCCATGGAGCAGTGTTTCATTGATAAGACCCTGATCGAGCTTGACGGCAGTGAAAACAAATCCAGATTGGGTGCCAATGCCATACTCGCCGTTTCGCTTGCAGTGGCCAAAGCAGCAGCAGAAGAATCCGGTCTCCCCCTTTATCGCTATCTGGGAGGAATCAATGCCAAGTGGTTGCCTGTACCGATGATGAATCTGGTTAATGGCGGCGTGCACGCAAACAACCGTCTGGATATGCAGGAATTCATGATTATACCGCTGGGCTTGCCAAACCTGCGTGAGGCCGTGCGTTGTGGCGCAGAGGTATTCAGCACACTCAGAACGTTGCTCAACAAAAGAAATCTGCCCACGACAGTGGGTGATGAAGGCGGGTTTGCTCCCAGCTTTGCTCGCAACGAAGAGGCACTGGCTCTGATCGTGCAGGCCATAGATGAAGCAGGTTATCAACCCGGCTCCGAGGTGGCGATCGGAGTGGATTGCGCCAGTTCCGAATTTTTCCGGGAGGGAAAATATCATCTCGATGTAGACGGACTCAGTCTTACCTCGGCTCAGTTTGTAGATTATCTTGCCACCTGGGTGGAGAAATATCCGATCATCAGTATCGAAGATGGCATGAGTGAACAAGATTGGGAGGGCTGGGGACTGTTGACGGAAAGGCTGGGTAAAACAGTTCAGCTGGTTGGTGATGATGTGTTTGTCACCAATACCCGAATTCTTAAAGAGGGTATCAGTCGCAATATTGCCAATTCCATTCTGATCAAGATCAATCAGATTGGTACACTTACCGAGACACTGAACGCAATCGAAATGGCAAAGTGTGCGGGCTATACCGCCATAGTTTCCCATCGTTCCGGCGAAACTGAGGATACGACCATTGCTGACATAGCAGTTGCCACCAATGCCTTGCAGATCAAAACAGGTTCACTCTCGCGTTCGGATCGACTGGCCAAGTACAACCAATTGTTGCGTATCGAGGAAGATCTGGGCGAGATGGCGCAATATGCCGGAAGATCGGCATTCTACCAGTTGAAGCCATGAAAACCGTAGCCGGACTGCTGGTTCTCCTGATCGGGCTGGCGCAATACCCGTTGTGGTTCGGCAAGGGAAGCTGGCTGGCAATCCTGGAAATGCATGAACAGATTGCTGCATTGCAGGAGGCCAACCAGCGCCTTCAGAACAGGAATACTGTTCTGGAAGCGGAAGTCAATAATCTGAAAAAAGGGTTCGATGCGATCGAGGAGCTTGCGAGGAGTGAGCTGGGAATGATACGCAAGAATGAGCTGTTTTTTCGCGTAGTGGAATATGAAAATAAATAGCACTGTGCTGTGTGTCATGATATGACGCATTTCGCAGATTCTTTCCGGGTAAATGCAGCAAGCGGAGGGATATGGTAATCAAGTGGATACTACTGATCACGCTGGTTTTCCTGGTTTTTTGGTTTTTTAAGCAATTCCGGAAAATACAGAGAAAGTCACCTGATACCACCCGGAAAGTAATCGAGGATATGGTCCGTTGTGCCTATTGTGATGTGCATTTACCAAAAAGTGAAAGCATCGTTGAACGTGGCCAATACTTCTGCTGCGTAAAGCACCGGCAGTTATATTCACAATCCCGACCCGACGATAAATGAGACCTGCTTCAGGATTCCTGGTTGATAATCGTCTATCATTTATGTCACGTACCGTTAATAAACGGTATTCCCGCCTGCGTATCCGTGCTGGAAACTTACTCGTTTCCGACTTGACCATACACCACAAAATTTACTATTTTGTAATATATTTGTCTTGAGTTAGACGTTTGCCAGCCATATCGGGTGTTGATACATTCCTGAGAACCTGTTCAAGGTCTTAATCAAGGGATGCAGTGCAAGGCAGAACTGAACAGCTTGGAATATATAAAACATAAGGGAGTTTCTGAGAAACTACCTGTGTTGCCATTTTTGCGTTAGAAGTCGACTCAAAATGCATAAACTCCACTTTTTACTCGGCGCTAGAGCATTTTTATATCAAGTGTTTACACCTACTTTCTCAGTAGCACCCATTTTTCTACATGAAAAAGTAGCGATTTGTTTATATTTGTACCAAAACCGCTCTAGCGCTTTGCCCTGCGGGCCAATCTCATGGCTGTTCGCTGCGCTTTGCTTACGTCGCCGGCTTTTACCTTGAACTGACTGCCTCACTAGAGCGTTTTTCTTCTAGTTGGAATCGTGGGGATTCCCCTGTGAGTTAAAATAAGAGAGGATAGGGATGGAGGTGAGAGATGCCGAAAGCTTATTCAGAGGATTTGCGCCGCCGAGTTGTAGCGGACACGGACAAAGGTCTGAGTATCAGGGCTGTTGCTGATAAATATTCAGTCAGCCCGTCATTTGTATCGAAGATAACCTGCCTGTGGAAACAGGAAGGGAGCGTTTCCCCGCGCAGGATCGGGGGCTATCGGCGTCATGCGCTGGAAGCCCATACTGCTGAGGTCAGAGGCAAGCTTCTGGAGGACAAGGGCATAACGCTTGCGCAGTTACGCGATTGGATTGAAGAGGTTTTGGGGGTTCGTGTTCACGTTTCCTCGGTTGATCGGTTTATCCGCTCGCTGGGATACAGTTATAAAAAAAACACTGCGGGCCAGCGAACAAGAACGTGCTGACGTGGCAGCGGCAAAGCTCGTCTGGCAGGACTGGCAAAAGACCTGCGACTGCGCGCGCCTGATCTTTCTTGATGAAACGGGAGCAAGCACAGACATGACGAGGCGGCATGGCCGCTGCCCTGTGGGAGAGCGATGCTATGACCATGCTCCCGGCGGTCACTGGAAAACCATGACTTTCGTTGCCGGACTGCATCTTGATGGTCTGCTTGCGCCGTGGTGTCTGGATGCTCCCATGAACGGCGCAGCTTTCCTGGCTTATGTGGAAACCCAGCTTTGCCCTGCACTCAAGCCAGGTGATATCGTCATCTGCGACAACCTGAGCAGCCACAAGGTTACCGGCGTCCGGGACATGATCAAGGACAAAGGTGCAGAAATCCTTTATCTGCCACCTTATTCTCCCGACCTCAACCCCATTGAACAGGTCTTCTCCAAAATCAAAACCCTCCTGCGTAAAGCCGCCGAACGATCCTTTGATGCTCTCTGGACCGCCATCGGGCGCATCATTGAAACCATCCGGCCCCAGGAATGCCGCAACTACTTCGCCAACTCCGGCTATGTGTCTAACTAAACGAGAAAAGCTATAACGTTTTTCAGAGGCTCCTAGATGTTTAGTCCCACTTTGTGATGGTATGGATTGATGATAAAACGTTCAGGTTCGTTTTGCCAGCATTTGATGATGTATTCGTAAGGTGTGAGTCCTCGTAAGGTTTTGAGTCGCCTGGCGAAGTTGTAGGCATTCAGGAAGCTGTAAAGATGCTCTCGCAACTGTTGATGATTTTCATAATGATAGCGTTTGACGGTTGCTTCCTTGAGGGTGCGGTTCATGCGTTCGACTTGACCATTGGTCCAGGGGTGATTTGGCTGGGTCAGGCGATGTTCCGTACCATTTTCCAGGCAGACACGGTCGAAGATATGCAAGAAAGCATGCCTGTCTGTTTTGCGGTGGGTGAACTGGATGCCGTTGTCTGTGAGGATAGTATGGATTTTATAGGGTACGGCGGCGATGAGATTGCGCAGGAACTGCGCTGCTTCCATCTTGCCGTACTTGGGCAGTAATTCAGCATAAGCGAACTTGCTGGTTCGGTCGATGGCGACGAATAGATACAGTTTGCCTTCTTCTGTCCGTACTTCGGCAATGTCGATATGGAAATAGCCGATGGGATATTGGGCGAACTTTTTTCTGGCAGGTTTCTCGCCTTCCACCTCCGGTAAGCGGCTGATGTTGTGGCGCTGGAACAGGCGATGCAGTGATGATCGGGTCAGGGTGGGAATGCTGCTTTGCAAGGCGTAAAGGCAGTCATCCAACGGCAGCAGCGTGTGTTTGCGAAAGGCTACACAAGCGGCTTCCTGTTCTAGTGTCAGAACCGTGGAACGCGGTTCTTTCGGACCCATCCTGGCATCATGCGTAAAGTTGCGTTTCTTCCATTTCGCCACCGTCTTGGGGTTGATGGCGTAGCGCTCTGCCAATGTGATCAGGCTCTCTTGACTATGTTGTATCGCTCGACGCACCGCCGCTGTCGTGCGGGCGCTCCCGTGTAATATCTGTCCCATAATTCCTCCTGTGTCGGTAGCAAATCATACAATACACCATCACAAAGTGGGACTAAACACCTAGATAGTGTAGTCATGAGATAAGAAATATGAGATCCTTTTAAGAAATTAAAGGGACTCGCATGACACATTCACATCGCAGGCATGATATTTCAGATAGGATATGGTCGCTACTTGAGGGGCATTTACCAGGCCGAGAAGGGGCATGGGGAGGGGTAGCCACAGATAATCGTCAGTTTATCAATGCTGTTTTCTGGATTATACGGACAGGAGCCCCATGGAGGGATTTACCGCCGGACTACGGGGGTTGGAGCAATACTCATCGCCGTTTCATTCGCTGGCGTGACAAAGGTATCTGGGAAAAATTGATGGAAATCCTGATTGATGATCCAGATTATGAATGGCTGATAATGGATGCCAGTCACTGTAAAGTTCATCCACACGCCAGTGGAGCCAGAGGAGGTAATCAGGATATGAATCGGACAAAGGGGGCTCAACACCAAGATACATCTGGCCGTGGATGCGCATGGTATGCCGGTCAGAATCCTTGTTACACAAGGTACCACTGCTGATTGCACGCAGGCTGGCCGCCTGATCGAAGGGATTGATGCAGATCATCTGCTGGCAGATCGTGGCTATGACAGTAATGCCATTGTTGAACAGGCGGAAAAACAGGGAATGGAAGCTGTTATCCCGCCAAAAAAGAATCGAAAAATACAAAGACCTTACGATAAATAACTGTATAAGCTGAGGCATCTCGTCGAAAATGCTTTTCTTCATCTCAAAAGATGGCGTGGCATCGCTACAAGATACGCCAAAAACACCTCTTCTTTCCTTGCTGTCGTGCAAATTAGATGTATCGCCCTCTGGGCTGATATCTTGTGACTACACTATATAAGAAACAATATGTTACTTGAGCAGCTTTACCAACGGAAAACAGTAATCACCGAGACAGCACGCCGGTATGGTGCCTGCTGGATCGGGGTATTTGGTTCCGTGGCACGGGGCGAGGAGCTGCCGAAAAGCGATGTGGATTTTCTGGTAGATTTCCCACATGGCTATGATTTGTTCGCTCAGCGCTTACTGCTTGCTGAAGCGTTGTCGAAGCTGCTGGATCGCAAAGTGGAGGTGATACTGGAACATGAGTTGAACCGGCATATTCGCCAGCAGGTGTTAAGCGAAGCAATAGATTTGTGAGTAAATCCTGGCAACCTTATGCTCGCCATATTCTGGATACGATTGCCAAAGTGCGGTGTATTGAGGCGCGAGGCGATATAACGCAAGATGATATTCTTTATGATGCGGCATTACGAAATCTGCAGACATTGTCGGAAGCGACACAATTGTTGCCTGTCGAACTCAAACAGCAATTCTGGTGCATAACTACCTTGGCGATATCGATGCAAAAACCGTTGCCGCAGTAGTGGCACATCATTTGCCCCGACTGGAAAACTGCATCAAGGATATGCTTGAGCGGAATAGTTGATTAAACCAGTAAGAAAACAGTCCCGGATTCTCGGCATCTGGTCATCACGGACTTGCTGGATTGCTACGTAAGGTTTGCAAGATGATGGGGGCTGGATGAGTGTATACGGAAACTCTTCTGCTCCCCCCTGAACCCGCGACGATGGAAATCATTACATCGTGTTGTTGTGCCCGGGACGTACTGAAAGGATTCACAGGCATAATAAGTGCCTGCTGTGACAGAATTAAGTCTGGGCTTGTTTCTGGAGATGTCTGCCATATTTTTGGTTGAATTTCTCCACCCTTCCTGCGGTATCCACAATTTTCTGTTTACCTGTATAAAACGGATGACAGGATGAGCATACTTCGATATGCAGAGGTTTGCTCAAAACGGAGCGGGTTTTGAACTCATTGCCGCAACTGCATGTTACGGTGATCTCGTGATACTCCGGATGAATACCTTCCTTCATTTGATGTCCTTATCTCCAAAGCTAAATACTAAATAAAAGGGCAGCTATTATCACTTAAGATATGTGTGGCTGCAACCCGACTCTGTGTTGGCCAAATTAAACGGTTTGGTCGGAGGCTACGATATGCTTTCCATCATTACACACGCCGCATGGAATCGAAAAAGTCAGCATTATTTTTTGTAGCCTTGATTTTATCCAGCAGAAATGACATTGCATCCATTTCATCCATTGGATAAAGCAATTTACGAAGAATCCATATTTTTTGCAGAATTTCGGAGGGGATCAGCAGTTCTTCACGACGGGTTCCCGATCGGTTCACATTGATGGCAGGATAAATACGTTTTTCTGCCATGCGACGATCGAGATGAATTTCCATGTTGCCGGTTCCCTTGAATTCTTCGTAGATCACATCATCCATGCGCGAACCGGTATCTACCAGAGCGGTGGCGATGATGGTAAGTGATCCTCCTTCCTCAATATTACGGGCAGCACCAAAGAAGCGCTTGGGGCGTTGCAGGGCATTGGCATCCACACCGCCGGTCAGTACCTTGCCCGATGCGGGTACGATCGTGTTATAGGCACGAGCAAGGCGAGTAATCGAATCGAGCAGAATGACGACATCTTTTTTGTGTTCCACCAGTCGTTTTGCCTTTTCAATGACCATGTCTGCTACCTGAACGTGGCGAGCAGCCGACTCGTCGAAAGTAGACGATATGACTTCCCCTTTCACGGAACGTACCATTTCTGTTACTTCCTCCGGGCGTTCATCGATCAGCAGCACCATTAATACGACATCCGGGTGGTTGGCCGCAATGGAATGTGCAATATGCTGAAGCATCACCGTTTTTCCGGATTTTGGGCTGGCGACCAGCAACCCGCGCTGACCTTTGCCGATAGGCGCGATCAAATCAATGATTCGGCCGGTAATGTTTTCTTCAGATTTGATGTCTCGTTCCAGTGTCAGGCGTTCGGTCGGAAAAAGAGGTGTCAGATTTTCAAACAGTATCTTGCGCTTGGAATTTTCAGGTGGTTCATTATTGACCTTATCTATCTTGACCAGGGCAAAATAACGCTCTCCTTCCTTGGGAGGGCGTATTTCACCGTCTACTGAATCACCAGTATGCAGGTTGAATCGCCGGATCTGGCTGGGAGAAATATAGATATCATCCGGACCGGCAAGATAGGAGGTATCGGGGGAACGTAAAAACCCGAAACCATCTTGCAGAATTTCCAGTGTGCCCTCTCCGAATATACTTTCGCCTTTACGTGCCTGATTCTTCAGGAGTGCAAAAACCAGATCCTGCTTGCGCATTCGGTTGGCACCCTCGATATCGTTGGCGACGGCCATTTTTACCAATTCGGAAACATGAATGCTTTTTAAGTCGGATAAACGCATGAAAGTGACTCTTGAAGATCAAAAAAAGTGCGGGTAAATGAAGAGGGTGTTTCAGGACGGGCTATGCGATTTATAAAATGACTGCTGATTTACACGATGTCGGGATAACGAAGATCGCGACTGGTAACATGTTATAACGCGTCCTGACAAAACAGAATGAGCCGAACGAAGATTGTTTGTGATTCATTCGGCTTATATCAGTGTTTAGATCCAGAGAATTTCTTATAAATGACTGTCGACAAATGCTGTCAACTGTGATTTTGATAAAGCTCCAACCTTGGTCGCCTCGATATTTCCATTCTTGAATATCATCAGGGTGGGAATTCCGCGAATACCGTACTTCTGAGGAGTCGACTGGTTTTCATCTATGTTGAGTTTGGCTATCTTGAGGCGGTCACCATACTCACTGGCAATCTCATCCAGAAGAGGTGCAATCATCCTGCATGGCCCACACCATTCTGCCCAGTAATCAACAAGTACCGGGACAGGACATTGCAACACTTCTGATTCAAAACTTGCATCCGTAACATAATGAATGTGTTGGCTCATGAAATCCTCTTTTAATGTTTGTTGGAGCAAAATGGACGCCTGGTGACAGCCAAAACCTATCGCACCTGGGGCCATTAACAGAATTCGAACCACCTGCTTAGATGAGCTGCTGGAGGCAACCTAAACACGGGAATGATTCTATGTTTGTATACTACTGAAAGATCAGGCGGGTGATTAAAGTAAACTACACAGCACTGTTGCCTTTATTTCCAACAATACCGCCTTTACCACGACCATGAGACAAAACGAGAAGACCTATTTTATTTATTATACTTACAATAACGTTTGAATCAATAAATCCGGCAATATTTTTTGGAGATTCTACGGATCTTTATCAAAGATGTCCCGGAATATCAGTAAAAGCTGATTTTGAAACTGACATAGTAATACGGTAGATTACTGATTTATTCTTTATTATCGGATACTTAAATTAATACAACTATCTGATTTCAGGCTTCCATCAATGAAATACTTTTCTCTGTTCGATCAAAGTAGATGCCCTAATATCTTAAGGTATCTGTACAGGCTTATTCTATGGATTAAGCAGGATTTCTGCCGGGTTTATCCGATGTTTCTGCGACCTGCTGTAACGAATCCTATCAAGCACAACACTTTTGGGCATTCTCGTAACCGCCTGACTTTATTTATTTTGACATCTTTGGTCATACATCATACTTCGTGCATGGCGGAACAACCTGTTTCTGGTTTGCGTCTGGAAATCAGAAGTTTTGTAACAGATATGGTGAGCCGTCATGGATATGATGCGCATGAACTGGAAGATGCTTTTATTCAAACGAATTTCCGGCCGGAGATTCTCAAACTGATTTCCACCCCGGCTTCAGCAATTTCCTGGGATGAATATCGGAAGCGATTCGTCAACATGCAGCGTATCAAAGGCGGAGTCGATTTCTGGAACAAATATGCCGCTGATCTGGAGCGTGCAAGGAAAATTTACGGCGTACCTGAAGAAATCATCGTGGCGATTATCGGTATTGAGACTTCCTATGGTTCATCGACCGGAAATTATCGCGTCATGGATGCACTGACGACACTCGCCTTTGATTTTCCCAGAAGAGCAGATTATTTTCGGGAAGAGCTGGAAAACTATTTATTGCTGGCCAGGGAACAGAAATTTGGTTTGCTGGACATCAAAGGCTCTTACGCCGGCGCAATTGGTGTCCCTCAGTTTATGCCCGGAAGCTACCGGCGCTACGCAGTCGACTTCAACAATGATGGAAAGATCGATCTTTCCAGGAGTGCCGTCGATGCAATAGGCAGTATAGGCAATTATCTGAAGGAATACGGATGGGAGGCGGGCAAACCGGTTGCTATTCGCGCACGAGCCGGATCACAGAATCTGCAGGAATTCCTGGACACAGATATCGAACCGTTACATTCCGTCTGGAAACTGCGCCAGGCCGGTATCACTCCACTTGATCCTGTTGCAGATGATACCCTCTCTGCCTTGCTGGAATTGAACAGCCAGGGCAAGCGTCAGTTATGGTTGGGATTCAAAAATTTTTATGTGATCACGCGCTATAACCGCAGTACCTTCTACGCCATGTCTGTTTTTGAGTTGGCTAGAGCGATCCATACTGCCAGATCATCCTATTCGGCTGACCGGTAACAGTATGGGTGTATCGATTCGATTACTCGACAAAAACAGCTGTTCCACTTACTGACACCATCAGCATGCCATTTTCCTTGCCAAGCACTTCATAATCGATATCGATTCCGATTACTGCATTGGCACCCAGCCTGTGAGCATTCTCCTGTAGCTCTTCCAGGGCGATTTCACGGGCATGCTGCAGTTCTTTTTCATAAGTTCCTGAACGTCCGCCGACAAAATCACGAATGCCCGCAAAAAGATCTTTCAAGACATTCGCACCCAGGACAGCTTCGCCGGCGACGATGCCGTAATAATGTGTGATGCGTTTGCCTTCTATGACAGGGGTCGTGGTAAGCAGCATGTTTTTCCTCACTGAAATTTCGTTACTGACTGTTAACCCGGTCAAATACCACAATATGGTCAGTTTGTGGCCTGATGCCAATTTTCTCACCAATGGCATGATCGTAGTGGCTGGAAATCAGTGACAGCACACTCTGTCCGCTGGCAAGGCGTAACGTATAAAGAAATTGTGCACCGCGGAACGCTTTGTGTACTACGACAGCCCGCAGCGAACTATCGTTATCATGAATAACATCATCAGGGCGTATCAGTACATCCACTTGGCTGCCCGCAATTTCACGGGATGAATGGCCCGGGTGATAAATGTTTCCGGCCAGGGTACCCAACTCGGTTTCCACTTTATCGGAGTGTGTGACTTTTCCAGGAATCAGTGTGCCCTGCCCGATGAAATCCGCGATGAAACGATTTTCGGGACAATGGTAGAGCGCATGTGCGTTGCCCCACTGCATCATTTTTCCAGCATGCATCACACCTATTTTGTCTGCAACGGCAAAAGCCTCCGCTTGGTCGTGCGTAACCAGAATCGCAGTAATGTTCAGTTTCTTGAGCAGCTCGCGTATTTCCTGGCCCAGGTACTCACGCAAACTTACATCGAGATTGGAGAACGGTTCATCCAGCAATATCAGGTCAGGATAGGGGGCCAGTGCCCGCACCAATGCCACACGCTGCTGCTGACCGCCAGATAATTCATGCGGGTAACGATTGGCTACTTCCATCAAACCGGTGATCTGCAGCAATTCGGCAACCCGATGAGCCCGTTCTGCTTTGGTGCTGCGGTGCAGACCAAACCCGACATTGGCGGTTACAGTCAGGTGCGGGAACAGCGCATATTCCTGAAATACCATACCTACCCGCCGTTGCTCGGGTGGCAGAACGAATCCGGCACGGCTGACAGAAATTTCATTCAACCGTATTTCACCGGATACAATCGGCTCGAACCCGGCGATACAGCGCAAAACAGTCGTTTTGCCGCAACCGCTTGGACCAAGCAGGCAACCGATCTCGCCTTTTTCCAGCTCGAATGACAGTTCATTCACGATAACCTGTGCGCCATAGGCGTGGCTGATTCTGTCAAGTTCCAGCAATGTACTCATTTTTGAGTCAGGTTTCGGAATGGCGTATCAGAAGAATGATTGGAATCAGTCCGGTCAGAATCAGTGTCAATGCAGGCAATGCCGCCTGATCCCATTGTCCTTCAGAGGTTAATGAGAAAATGCGCACCGCCAGGGTATCCCAGTCGAAAGGCCGGGTCATCAGCGTAATGGGCATTTCCTTCATGACATCCACGAATACCAGTGTTGCTGCCGTAAACAGGCTGCTTTTCAACATTGGAAAATAGATCATTCTCAACATTGACCAGCCGGTAACACCAAAACCGGCGGCAGCCTCGTCGATGCTGCGTGTTACGCGCTGCAGCGCGCTTTCCAGAGGAAAGTAACTGACTGCGAGAAAACGGGTCATATACGCAACCAGCATGACCGTGAGCGTTCCCTGGATCAGTAATCCGGTTTCAACCCCGGAAATATTTTCGATCCAGTCACTCAGCAGATTATCCAGCCACGCCATCGGAATGAATATTCCCACTGCCAGTACTGCACCCGGTAAAGCATAGCCAACTGTGGCGAGACGAATGGCAAAACGCGTATAACCATCTGAATGGAGGCGTGCGGCATATGCCAGCATGGCCGCTACCAGACAGGTTATCAAGGCAGCCAGTACCGAAAGCAGAATAGAATGCCAGGCGAACTCGAGATAACGCTGATCCAGGCCGATGGTCAGCGCATCCATGGCCCATATACTCAACTGTATAACGGGTAATGCAAAAGCAAAAAACAGTACTGTACCGGCAAAACCGGTTACTGCCATTGCCTGCCAGCCGGTGAGCGGAATACGTTCAACCCGTGCACTTTTCCTGCTTTCAGAAAAACGCATCCGCAGGCGGAACCGTTGTTCTGTCATGATGATGACAAGTACGATCAGAATAAGCAGTGAAGCAAGCTGCGAAGCAGTTGACAGGGAAAACATGCCGAACCAGGTTTTATAAATCGCGGTGGTGAATGTATCGTAGTTGAAAATGGAGACTGTACCAAAATCAGCCAGCGTTTCCATCAGAGCCAGCATGATGCCGGCAACGATCCAGGGACGTGCCATCGGCAGTACTACTCTGAAAAAACCTTGCTGACGAGTGAAGCCCAGAGATTGGGCAACTTCCAGCAAACGTTTTCCCTGTGTCAGAAAGGCATCGCGTGAGAGCAAATAGACATAGGGGTAAAAAGCGAGTGTCATTACGATTGCCACACCCGGCCCGCTACGTATATCGGGAAACCAGAGCAGATCAGAGTTGAACCAATGACGCAAACTGGTTTGTACCGGCCCGGTATAGTCAAACGTACCCAGCGCTACAAAGGCGATTACATAGGCAGGAATTGCCAGTGGCAGGAATAATGCCCAGGAAAAAAAACGATACCCGGGAAACCTGTAAACCGAAGTAAACCAGGCGAGACTGACTCCCAGGAGAGAGGTTCCCACTATGACCCCCAGTGAAAGCCATAGGGTGTTCGTCAGCAGACTCGGTAGCGTGGTAGAGATCAGATGTTGCCAGATCTCATCATCCGGCGAGAGAAATGAGGCAAATACCACGCATACCGGTACAAGCACCACACCGGCCACCAGAAATGGAAAGACGCGCCAGGCGCGTCGAATTCCATATCCGGCTTCGCAACTGGAATGCTGCTGGATGTCAGATATTGCAGCCGGATTGACGGAAGAAAAATCGTTTTTCAAATGAATCGCACTCTAGCGGTATCCTGCACGATCCATCAGCCGGACTGCATCGGCTTGTAATTCACCCGCCTGCACGATACTTCTCGGATCTCCCCTGAAACTGCCCCAACTATTGAGCAGCTCACCATATTCAACTTTTGGATTGGCGGGATATTCCATATTGAGTTCAACAAACAGTTTTTGTGCCTGTTCGGAAGAAAGGAATTCCAGTAACCGCACGGCAGCAGCTCCATGTTTGCTGTACTGGATAACACCCGCACCGGAAACATTGACATGTACGCCAGTCGTGGCCTGATTTGGCCAGAAAATTGCCAGGGGGAGTGTCGGATTTTCACGCATCAACCGGCCGTAGTAATAGGTATTGACCAAAGTCACGTCACAGCGTCCTGCTGCGACAAATTCCAGTGCAAGCGTATCATCTGCAACTGGGTCGGTTGCGAGATTATCTACCCATCCTTTGACGATGCGTTCAGTTTCAGTCTCGCCCAGCTCTGCAATCATCATCGCGACCAGCGACTGGTTATACACTTTTTTGGAAGTGCGCAGACATAACCGATGCTTCCATTTCGGATCAGCCAGATCTGCATAGGTGGACAATTCTTCAGGTTTGACTTTCCGGGTATTGTAGACAATGGTACGGGCGCGAACTGTCAATCCAAACCATTGCCCTTGCGGATCTCGCAAATTTTCAGGAATGTTGGCTTGCAGAACAGGAGAAGTAACCGGTTTCAGCAACCCGTTGCGAGCAGCTTCCCATAAGTTTCCCGCATCCGTCGTGATGAGTACATCAGCAGGTGTTCTTTTACCTTCTGCGAGCAGGCGGGTCAGTAATGCACCTTCCTTGTCCGTGGTGAATTTGACAGTGATGCCGGTTTCTTTGGTGAAGACGTCAAATAAAGGTTTGATCAGTTGCTCGATTCTTGACGAATAAACGACAATTTCTTCCGCCTGTGATGATATCGGGACTGCAAACAAAAAACCAATGAGCAGAAAACTGCTGCACCAGCGGCCAACATGACCGGAAAAAATGAAAGAACGGGACATAATTTTAACTCCGGGGTTGAACAAGCGACATTCGAATCCTGCCAGTGAAGACGAGGAGGGAAAGTTCAGGAAACGCTATATTCTGTCTTGAAAACATTGCCTGACCGGGACTGTATAGCTTCAACAAGAATAGTTATCAATCAGGATTTTTGTCAAGGCAAAATAGCAGATCGCCGAGTGATGGCCTGCTTAATCGTCCCGCAGACGGACTGCAAGAACGTCACATTTTGCGTAATGCAGTACACTGTTGGCCGTGGAGCCCAGCAGCAATGCGAGCCCGTGCCTGCCATGTGATCCGACCACGATCAAATCAACATTTTCCTGTTCGGCAATACGAATGATTTCCTCTCTGGGTTCTCCCCACACCAGCCAGCGGTGAGCAGGATCGATGCCTAATGTGTTGCCTATCTGGCTCAATTTCTGCTTTTCTACATCTAGCATAGCATCATAGGTCGTTTCCGTATCCAGGGGAATGGCCGTGCCGTAAGGTGTATCAGGCATGGGGATATTGTCCAGCACATGGATGAGGCTGAGTCTTGCCCCGATTTGTGATGCCAGATTTCTGACTTTCTGCACTACTTGACTATCCTCAGACGAGAAATCCACGGCAAGCAGAATGTGATGATAAACAGACATGGTTTTTCCTGACGGGTTGATGAAACGGAATCGATGATTATTGTCTTTGCAGGTAGGTCGACAGAAAATCAGCGATCTGCATTTCGTAACTTTTTCCTGCAAAGGTATGCATATTGTAGTGACCGGCACCTTCGACAATCCAGAGTTCCTTGGGAGGTAGTGCTGCATCATACAACCGTTTTACTTCAGATTGAGTCGTATGTCTGTCGAGCGTGCCTGCGATAAATAGGACGGGAATGGCAATATTACCGATCCGATCGACAGGATTCAGTTGATTGACCAATAAATCGAGAAGGAAGGAGAAATAAGGGAGCAGCAGAAACTGCAGATATTCTCCTGTATTCCCCAGATGCAGTTTAAGTCTGTTTGCAACTGCTTCAGCAAAGGTGGGATGTAGAGATTCAAGTATCATGGCATCGAGTTTGAGCGGAGGATTGGCCAGTACTATTGCGGCGGCACCAAGCGTTGCGCCAATGGCAGCGATGCGATCATGTGGAAAAGTACTCCGGAGATAGCCGACTGCGGCTGCGACATCGGCTGATTCACGCGCACCGAAGGTAATGCGGTCTCCAGGTGTTTCTCCATGCGCTTGTAAATCGATCATCAGCACGTGGTAGCCCTGGTTATTGAGAAATCTCGCACGGCCAAGCATTTCAAGGCGGTTGCTGCGCATGGAATGTACGAGCAGAACTGCGCCATGTCCGCTCATTCCGTGCGCCAGCCAGCCATGTACGGCATACTCATCGTTGACAGGGATCTGAACCGTTTCTACCGGGAAGTCCGGCAGCAAAGTTTCTACAGCAGTGGGGGCTGATCCTGTTACGATTTCACCCAGTATGATGGTTACAGCACTGATAATCAGCAGTGCTGTAACAAGCTGAAGCAATATCCAGCGAATTACCCGGTTATGCATTTCGAGTTGTAATTGTCAAGAATCAGAAGGATGATGGCAGCGGCCACTGGAAATATTTCCTGTTTTTGCGCTAAAAATAAAGTTTAATTGCAGACAGTCGATTCAGGGAGCTTGGGCTCGCTCGCGTTTTTGCAGAAAACCTATTTTAAGAGATCAAGTAAAGATGTCAGGATTTTGTCATCTCCCGGATAAACCGTCTCTGATCATGTTAGTCCTGATATTCTCGGGAGTAAGTCTGGGGGGGTGCACAACCCAACAATCCAGATCCATGGTACCGAAACAATCTGCCGGCCTTAAAGCAACGAACGCAGGAAAAACAAGAAATATCGAGGTTATCCCGATTCCGGAAAAATTGCCATGCCAAAGAACATGCCGGGATGAAATCATAGCGCTGAAACAGAAACTCGCAGAAAAGGATGAGCTCATTCGCAACCTGAATGCTCGAGAGCAGGATCAGGCACAGGTTTTGCAGGAAACTACAAGTGAGATCAGTCGTACCAAGAACAAATTGCACCGTTTGGCCACACAGCCGGAAGCTGCCTCGAAAATAGCCGAAGTGGAAATTGCCATCAATGCAGCCAGACAGGCGGTATTTGATGAATCAGATGCTGTTTTCCAACTTTTGGCACAGCGTTTACTGGATGCGGCGATGGTTGCCTACAGACAAAAGGATTACAGCGGTGCAATGAATCATGCTGCGCAATCCGGTGAGCTGATTGATGCGATAGCCAACCCGGCCAGAAAAGCGCTGGAATCTCAGGATGCCACACTGATTTTTCGTATTTCGATTCCATTGCTTGTTACCCGAACCATCAGTCTGCGGGCGGACCCGACCGATCATTCCAGGGTAATCGGTTCACTGGAAAAAGATACTCCCTTGACTGCTACTGCGTACAGCGGCAACTGGCTGCGTGTACAGACCAGGGATGATCTGTCTGGCTGGATTCAAAGCCAATCGGTAGATGTTCGGGTTGATAGCCAGAATTTTCAAAAATAGCAGACGATCGAATTTCCAAGGCGCAGCGGCGATTGACGATGGCCAACAAAACTTTTTTGGCCAGCAGTTCGAGAGAAAAGATGATTATTGGCTTTTTCTCGGTTTCTTCTGCTACAGTATTCCCTGATATTCTGTCAACATAAAAGGTGAGTTTATGTATAAAACCAGAGTCATAACAACATTGGTAGCGGGGTTCATTATTTCCGGGTGTGCCGATATGAGTGGTACCCAGAAAGGTGCAGGAACAGGTGCACTGATTGGTGCGGGAACAGGTGCAGCAATCGGTGCATTGGCCGGGGGCGGTAAAGGAGCTGCGATTGGCGCTGGTGCCGGTGCCGCGTTAGGGGCCGGGGCCGGTTACCTGTGGTCGAAAAAAATGGAGGAACAAAAGATACAGATGGAGAATGCCACTGCCGGTACCGGCGTAGTGGTATCACAAACACCGGATAACCAGCTGATGCTGAATATTCCCAGCGATATTTCTTTTGACACGGGAAGTGCACAAATAAAGCCCGATTTCCGTCCAATTCTCGACAGCTTTGCAACCAGTTTGCTGAATAATCCAGGTACTAGGGTAACGATTGTCGGACATACCGACAGTACCGGTAGTGATGCCGTCAATAATCCGTTATCGGTTAATCGTGCAGCCAGTACGCGCGAATATCTGGCCAGTCGCGGTGTGCCTTTCCAGCGAATCCAGATCGACGGCCGCGGTTCGTATCAACCGGTTGCTTCGAATAATACTGCTGCAGGCCGTGCCAAAAATCGCAGAGTGGAGATTTATGTTTCAGAAACCCGTGATGAAACAGTTCAATGAACTAACAGGGAAAGGATGATCGATATTCATGGCTGATACAGAAAATATCAATAAGGAAAAATGGGAACATGAAACGCTGCGGGAGTTAGTGTTCACTTCTCTGAAAGAACAGAGAAAAGCTCGTAACTGGGGTATTTTTTTTCGTTTGCTGATGTTCTCCTACTTGTTTGTGCTGCTTTTCTGGGGATTGGGCTGGCTGGATACTGAAGTGGCAGGAGGGACTGGAAAGCATACTGCATTGGTTGATTTACGCGGCGAGATCGCCCCAGATGGTTTGAATAATGCAGAAAATATCAATAACGGGCTGAAAAAAGCATTTGAAGACCGGAATACAGCTGGAGTGATATTGCGGATTAACAGTCCCGGAGGGAGCCCGGTTCAGGCAGGCTCCATCAATGATGAAATTCGTCGGCTGCGTATCCGGTATCCAGATATTCCCTTATACGCCGTAGTCGAGGATATCTGTGCTTCGGGTGGCTATTATGTTGCTGTTGCAGCAGATAAAATCTTTGTGGATAAGGCCAGTGTCATGGGATCGATCGGTGTGCTGATGGATGGATTCGGATTTACCGGTACGCTTGAAAAACTGGGTGTGGAACGTCGTCTCCTGACAGCAGGGGAAAACAAGGGATTTCTCGATCCTTTTTCACCCTCCGATCCGGCACAAAGAGAGCATGCAAAGAAAATACTGGCTGAAATCCATCAGCAGTTTATTCAGGTGGTTCAGGACGGCAGAGGGGATCGCTTGAAAGACAATCCTGAAGTTTTCAGCGGTATGGTGTGGACGGGAGCTAAAAGTGTGGAGCTTGGCTTGGCGGATGCATTGGGTAATGCGGATTATGTTGCTCGTGAAGTCATTCAGGCTGAACGTATCGTCGATTTTACCGTCCAGCAGGGGATTGCAGAGCGCTTTGCCAGGCGGATCGGCCGGGTGGCAACAGATTTCCTGTCTGAAACCAGATTCACATGGTTTATGCGATAACGTTATATCAGCACGCATTTCACAGGTAAATTTCTTCGAGCACCCGAGTTACTCCGGTTTGCCAGTGAGGAAGACAAAGCTGGAACGTATTACAGAATTTCTCTGTATTCAGACGTGAGTTCAAGGGACGCCTGGCTGCCGTGACAAAAGCTTCGCTGTGAACCGGGATGACTGCATCCGGGTGGACCTTGATCGGAATATCGTGTTCACGGGCAAAGTCCAGTAAAAACCGGGCATAGCTGTACCAGGAGACTTCCTCGCTGGCAGCAACATGATAAACGCCTGATTTATCAGGGTATTCCAATAGTTGTGGAATGGCCTGAGCTGTTATATCAGCCAGTAGTTCTGCTCCGGTAGGCGCCCCGATCTGATCATCGATGATCGTCAGTTGTTCTTTTTCCCGGGCAAGTCGCAAAATAGTTTTGATGAAATTCTTTCCGCGAGCGGCATAGACCCAACTGGTACGCAGGATCATATATTTGCAGTTTGATTTTCGGATCTGTTCTTCTCCCCGTAATTTACTCAGGCCATAAATATTGATAGGTGAAGTAAGGTCTGTTTCCTGCCAGGGACAATTACCACTGCCGTTGAATACGTAATCGGTAGAGTAATGAATCAACCAGGCTCCAATTTGTTCAGCCTGCTGCGCCAGTAATTCGGGTGCCTCGGCATTGATACGAAAGGCCAGCTCCGGTTCACTTTCTGCCTGGTCAACTGCGGTATATGCTGCTGCATTGACAATGATGTCAGGACGGATGGTTTGCAGTGTATGAGTAATCCCTGCCAGGTCTGCCAGATCACCGCAATAGCGCAAGTCCTGTTTGTCCGGAGCAATCAACTCCCCTAGCGGAGCCAGACTGCGCTGCAGCTCCCAGCCAACCTGACCGTTCTTGCCAAAGAGCAGAATTTTTATTGGGGTCGCCCGATCTGGCATACGTTCTGTTCCTCCTATAAAGCTGGTACTACCAATCATCGGGGTCGTTGCCATATCAGTGAGTCGAGACCTGGTTGATCTGGCTGGGGTGCCAGGCTACAACCAGTCCGGTGCTTCCTTCCGAGATCTGGAAGTTACAGTCGATACCGATTCCGGCTACCCAGACGAGCTGATCTTCGCAGAACAGTAGTGGCAAAGTATTGCGCACCCATGGAGCAAGCGCAGCTTCCTGCAGAATTTTCTTCAGGCTGCGGCGGGGGCGTTTACAATCCGGCTGAAATCGTTCTCCCCCGGATCTCGATCGGATCGTCACGATCTGCCCGTTCAACCTGGCTGGATCGATTCCCATATTGTTTTGCCGTGTAAACTTGAGCACGCCTTGCAATGATTCTATAACCAGATGCTGTTCACCTTGCCAGACTACGGGTGCGATTGGTTCCGGCAATGAATCAGCAGGCAAAAATTCGATCAACCCGCGGTGGCAGCGAATTTCGAGGGTATCCACTATAAACCGGAAGTGGTTGTCGGGCTGGATGTTATTCAACTGACGCAGAATTTCTTCGAGTTTTGTTGAATTTGGTAATCGAATCAAGCGCTGTGCCAGCAGATAACGCAGTAAATTTCTGGCACGGGCAGGCTGGAGTTCGCGCAACCCTTGCAGGCTTAATCTGTTGGTAACCAGCGTATTTTCAGCATCGATTTCCGCCAGCTCATCCAGTAAATGAGCGGCTTCACCAAGGTGTTGGGTGGATCGGAACAGTGTCTTGCGGTAAGCGGGGGAGCGCTGTTCCAGTAAAGGTAGAATCTGGTGTCGTAAAAAATTACGATCATAGGATGTATCCAGGTTGCTTTCGTCGGTAACCCATGACAAACCATGCAACCTGGCATAATTCAGAATTTCCGAGCGCGGAATATTGAGTAAAGGCCTGAATAGCCTGATTGTTTTGCCCGGTTCAAGTAATCTGACTGTTGGCATAGCACTAAGCCCCTTGACGCCGGCACCCCGCAGCAGTTGCAGTATCAGCGTCTCGACCTGATCATCCTGATGCTGGGCCAGCATGACATAGTCTGCCTGGATATGCTTGAAGATCTGATAGCGAGCTTCTCTGGCAATGGCTTCCAGACTTTCCTGTGGCCGTCTGCGGATCTTTAAACGGTGTATGGATAGCGGTATGGCGAGGCTGTCACAAAGCGACTGGCAAAAAGCACTCCATTCACCCGAGTATGTACTGATGCCATGTTCGACGTGGACTGCTGATACCTCCAGCTGCATTGATTCTGAAAACGTTGTGAGCAGGTGGAGTAATACTACTGAATCCACGCCGCCACTGAGGGCAACTGTAAGGCGATCACCAGGCCGGACTTGTGCGCGCAGATTGTGGAAGAAGCAGTCGGTTATATCAGTCGGGCTGATTGATTTTGAATCTGCCATATCCCAACAGCCGATCAAGGCGTTTCTGCAGCAATGTCTCCAAAGGAATATCCTGCAGTTTTCGCAGTGATTCCTGTAAGGTCTGTTTGACAGACTGCATTACTACCGGGTAGTCGCGGTGCGCACCACCAATGGGTTCTGGAATGATGCTATCGATCAAACCCATTTCTTTGAGCCGATCTGCGGTGATACCCAGTATCTCGGCTGCATCGGATGCTTTATCTGCGCTTTTCCATAAAATGGAAGCACATCCCTCGGGTGAGATGACTGAATAGGTCGAATATTGCAACATTAGACTGGTATCACCTACGGCAATTGCCAATGCACCTCCCGACCCGCCTTCACCGATGATAACGCAGATAATGGGGATTCTCAGTCCCGCCATGACATACAGATTTTTGCCGATAGCCTCCGATTGCCCGCGTTCTTCGGCATCTATTCCTGGGTAAGCACCTGGAGTGTCAATAAACGTGATCAGCGGGATTGAGAATTTTTCAGCCAAACGCATCAGCCGGAGTGCTTTTCGATATCCCTCGGGTTTGGGCATACCAAAATTACGGTGAATTTTTTCCTTAGTATCCCGGCCTTTCTGGTGCCCGATAATCATGACGGTCTGCCCGTTGAATCGTGCCAATCCGCCTACGATAGCCTGATCATCTGCAAAATTTCTGTCACCATGCAGCTCCTCGAAGTCCGTAAACAGATGTTGTATGTAATCAAGTGTATATGGGCGTTGCGGATGACGTGCCACTTGTGAAATCTGCCAGGGTGTGAGTTTTGCATAGACACTTTTGGTCAACCCCAGGCTTTTTGTCTGCAGACGGGCAATTTCGGCTGAGATATCCAGCGCGGAATTATCCTGGGCAAAGCGTAACTGCTCTATTTTTGCCTCAAATTCTTCAATACCTTTTTCAAAGTCCAGAAAGACGATTTTCATGCCAGCGGATTTGGTTAAAAGCGCGATGATACAGGATTTGGCCCGTATCGTTCATGCTTGAGACGGACAGAGAACTATTTATAAGCAGAATATTGCAGCACCTCCGCTGCATGCAACGGGGTACAGGGAGGTCAATAAATACCTGTAAGGGAATTTACTGTTTGACTACCTCGAACCCGGCACCTTCTATTGCCTGGTTGACAACTTCCTCTTTGAGAGACTCATCGTGTTGAATCACTGCCTGCCCATCATTGAGAGATACTTCGACACTGTTGACTCCTGGTATTTTTCCCAATACGGTCTTGATGCTGCTGACACAACCTCCGCAGGACATTCCTTTGATATGAACAATGGTCGTCGGCATAAAAATTCCTTGTAAAAAAGAGAAGAGTGTATTAAACGCCTGCACGCCAGCGTTTCAACAGTAATGAATTGGTAATGACTGATACCGAACTCATTGCCATTGCGGCACCTGCAATTACGGGGCTTAGCATACCTGCTGCTGCCAGTGGAATACCTAAAATATTATAAAAGAATGCAAAAAACAGATTCTGCCGGATTTTGTGCAGTGTGCTGCGCGATAGTGAGATGGCATCCGCAACACTCATCAAATCATTGCGCATCAATGTAATGTCAGCGGCTTCAATTGCTATATCTGACCCAGCACCAATCGCAAAACTTACATTCGCAGCTGCCAGTGCAGGTGCATCATTGATCCCATCTCCTACCATTCCGACAAACTGACCATCTGCCTTGATTTTTCCGATTTCGGCTGCTTTATTCTGAGGCGAAACTTCTGCATGAAAAATTTTTATTCCCGCCTCTTTTGCGATGGCGGCAGCCGTAGTCGGGTTGTCACCTGTCAGCATCATGACTTCAATGCCCATATCCTGGATACGCTGAATTGCTTTTATGGAAGTTTCGCGTAGTGAATCCGCAATGGCAAGATAGCCGATTACCCGGACTGATTCATTAATTTGGATAGCGACACCCACGACGGTTTTACCTTCTGTCTGGAGTGCAGTGATACGCTGCTGATCGAGCACAGCGCCTTTTTCTGCCAAAAATTTGGGTGAACCAAGAATGTAAGATGCATTGTCGATATCCGCTTTGATTCCGCTGCCGGTCACAGAGGTAAAATTGGTTATCGCCAGTAGTCTGATTTTTGATGAAGAAGCATATTGCGATACCGCCTTTGCCAGGGGGTGTTCAGAGCCTTGTTCCAGTGAAGCTGCAATCTGTAATAAATCGTGCTCATTCACCTCATCGGCCACGATAATATCTGTGACTGATGGATGGCCTTCGGTCAGCGTCCCTGTTTTATCTACAACAAGCATCTGGATTTTTTCTGCGAGTTCCAGTGCGGTCGCGTTTTTTACCAGAATTCCTTCCTGTGCTCCTCTTCCTGTGCCAACCATGATTGCAGTAGGAGTGGCCAGACCCAGTGCGCAAGGGCAAGCAATAACCAGTACTGCTACTGCATTGATGAGTGCTATGACGAAATGGCCTGTAAGCCACCAGGTTAGTCCCAATGTCAGAATGCTGATACCAATTACAATTGGTACAAAAATACCAGAGACAGTATCTGCCATACGCTGGATAGGTGCTTTAGAGCCCTGTGCAATCTCAACCAGACGAATGATGGCTGCAAGCTGGGTATTTTTACCGACACCCGTTACACGGCATTTGAGTAAACCATGCTGATTCTGGGTAGCGGCATAAACCTTTGCGCCCACCTGCTTGGTAACCGGCTGGCTTTCACCTGTCAACATGGCTTCGTTTATGCTGGAAGATCCTTCAATGACGATGCCATCGGCGGGCAGGCTTTCGCCCGAGCGGACAAGAAAAATATCCTCATTCTTAAGGCTATTGATATCGATCTCGATAATTTCCCCATCACGTTCGACTCTGGCCGTTTTGGGCTGAAGTTTGATGAGTGTTTCAATGGCTGCTGAAGTTTTTCTTTTTGCTCTGGTTTCCATCAGCTTGCCCAGAAGCACGAGCGTGATGATCATCGCGCTGGCCTCAAAGTAAACATGCTGGTCCAGTTGCAAAATGATGACGGCGGTGCTGAAGAGATAGGCCATGCTGGTACCCAGTGCGATGAGTACATCCATATTGGCTCCTCCACCACGCAGTGTGCGCCAGGCGCTGATATAGAAACGCCTGCCGGGCCAAAACTGAATCAGCGTTGCAAGCAGCCATTGCAGCCAGTAAGGGAGCAGGTTGTTGTGATTACCCGTCAGCATCATGATCATTTCCAGCATGAAGGGTACAGTCAGGGCGGCAGAGATCCAGAATATATGGAGTTCTTTCCGGTAGGCAGCTTGATTGCGGGATTGTTCTTTAACGTAATTGTCATCACTGATCTGATTAGCGCCATAACCTGCCTTTTCTACAGCAGAAACCAGTTGCTCGACCGAAGTAATGGCGGGATTGAAGCTGATATAAGCAATTTCTGCAGCCGGATTCAATATGGCTCTGACTCCGGGTATTTCATTCAGGACAGTTTCGATACGATTTGCGCATGCGGCACAAGTCATGCCGCTGATTTGCAGCTGTACGGTCTGTTCCGGGACCTGGAATCCTGCCTTTTCGATGGATTGAACCAGCTCTTCAGGGTGGGTGGAATCGTGATCGAACTTTATGAGGGCTTTCTCATTGGCAAAATTGACAGCTGCATGCACGCCCGGCAGTTTGTTGAGATTTTTCTCGATCCGGGCAGCGCATGCAGCGCATGTCATTCCCTCGATGGGTAATTCAATTGTTGTTGGTGATGAGGGTGTATTCAATTTCCCATCCAGGTGGTCAACTTCAGTCTTTTTCACCTAAAAAGGCCAGCAGCAACTGTATCAGGCTGATGAACAAATTATACAGGCTGAGATAAATACCCAATGTTGCCATGACGTAATTGGTTTCACCGCCATTTACGATACGGTTCACATCAAACAGGATGAATCCGGAGAAAACCAATACTGCTACGGCAGAAATTGCCAGTGAAATTACCGGAATGGCCAGGAACAAATTGACCAGAGAAGCCAAAATTACCAGAATTATCCCAGCCAGCAAAAAATTGCCAAGAAAACTAAAGTCTTTACGTGTGGTTGTGGCTATACCGGCAAGCGTGAAAAAAATGATACCTGTTCCTGCAGCAGCCAGGCCAATCAGTTGTGAGCCATTTTTGAAATGGAGTGCGTACTGAAGCAAGGGACCTAACCACCAGCCGGCAACAAAGGTAAACAGGAAAAGCAGAATGATTCCCCACATACTGTTGCGTGTAGCGCTGACGGCAAACATTAAACCTATCATTACCGCCAGCATTACGAGTGAACCCACAATTGGGGATTGTGCCAGGAATGAGAAATTGGTACCGGTGCCAATGACTGACCCGACTATAGTCGGAATCATGGTTAAACTAAGCATCAGGTAAGTATTTTTCAATACTTTGTTGCGTACGCCCGAATTAACGGTGTTTGATACAGGAGTTGCATATTTGGGGTTAAATTGCATGTTTTTTATTTCCTTCTGAAATTTAAGAAACAGGACAAACTAGACTACCTTGAGAACGTTAAAGTTGCAATTTGGTTCGAACCAAATACACAAACCAATAACCATGATATGGAAATAGTTTTTATGGGTTTGTGTGCAATATCCAAGGGCAAGCTAAATCCACCCGAGCGGGCGTGGTATGCAGAAATTGCCGGCACAAAAAATTTTCCACGATGTGAAAAAGTAATTAATTCCCATGGCAGCAGCGTGGTAATTTTTCTATAAGAATCATGATTTTCCTCCTTGTGCTGGTAGCATTCGAATGCTAAGATTCCCCGAAAAACTGCCACCCGGTTTTTATATCTATTTATGCTCGGGTGAAAGATCAAATAAAAGCCGGTAAGGGCGAAGGATAAGTGTAGAAAACATTCTATGGTCACAGATGGAATGTAGATATTGATTTAGTAATTAATGTGGGGGGGTAAGATATGAGTGGTAGTAAGTTGATGGCGGCACTATCAGGTTTTACAGTTCTTGGTTTATATTCGGGCATGGCAATGTCAAGTAAGTACAACTTGCCTGAGCCGCAGACACCTATTGCGCAACAAATCTATGATCAGCATATGATGGCGTTATGGATCTGTCTGGTAATTTTTATAGGTGTTTTTGGCGTAATGGGTTATTCCATTATTAAACATCGTAAATCAGTAGGTTATAAAGCAGCTAATTTTCATCATAGTACGGCTATTGAGTTTATATGGACGACTATTCCAATATTGATTCTGGTTGCAATGTCATGGCCCGCTACCAAAACTGTAATCGAAATGAAGGATACGAGTGAGGCGGATGTCACCATCAAAGCTACGGGCTATCAATGGATGTGGGGCTATGACTATATCCAGGGTGAGGGTGAGGGAATCAGTTTCTACAGTCAGTTATCTACACCTCAGGATCAGATTCGTAACGAGGCAACCAAAGGGCAGGATTATTTACTGGAAGTAAACAATCGTGTAGTGGTTCCGACCGGGAAAAAAATTAGAATTCTTATGACGGCAAATGATGTGATTCACGCCTGGTGGGTACCCGCTCTCGGTGTAAAGCAGGATGCCATACCCGGATATATTCGTGATGCATGGTTCAAGGTTGAAAAACCTGGGGTATATCGTGGTCAGTGTGCTGAGCTGTGTGGTAAAGAGCATGGTTTCATGCCAATAGTTGTTGAAGTCATGGAGCAAGAAAAATATACCCAATGGGTTGCAGAGATGCAAAAGAGTGCATCTGCCGGGGTTGTTAATACAGCTCTTGTTGAGCAGAGCTCAGGTAAGAACTGATTTATTCCGATTGCTGGTTGAGATTTAGATTACGTTAGATTAGAGGAGAAAATAATGGCAGTAATACAAGACGTGCATGGTCATGGACATGACCATCCGACCGGTATAATGCGCTGGTTGACCACAACCAATCACAAGGATATTGGGACGCTTTATTTGTGTTTTAGTCTTGTTATGTTGTTTGTGGGTGGTTTTCTGGCAATGGGTATCAGGGCTGAGCTCTTTATGCCTGGTATTCAGATACTTGAACCGGAAGTGTTTAATTCATTTACTACACTGCATGGATTGATCATGGTGTTTGGTGCTGTCATGCCGGCATGGGTAGGGTTTGCAAACTGGCAGGTGCCATTAATGATCGGGGCTCCGGATATGGCATTTGCCCGCCTGAATAACTGGAGTTTCTGGTTGTTACCCGTCGCAGCATTGTTGCTGATTACTTCATTTTTTGTACCGGGTGGTGCCGCAGCAGGTGGCTGGACATTCTATCCCCCTCTTTCAACACAGGGTGGTATGGGTACAGATATGATGTTGTTTGCAGTCCATATCCTGGGAATGTCGTCAATTATGGGTTCAATCAATATCATTACAACCATATTGAATATGCGTGCACCAGGCATGACATTGATGAAGATGCCAATGTTTGTATGGACATGGCTGATTACTGCATATCTCCTTGTGCTGGTAATGCCCGTGCTTGCTGGTGCGGTGACGATGGTACTGACCGATCGTAATTTTGGTACAAGTTTCTTTAATGCTGCTGGCGGTGGTGATCCTGTGATGTTCCAGCATATCTTCTGGTTCTTTGGACATCCAGAAGTTTACATCATGATTCTTCCAGCATTTGGTGTCGTTTCAGAGATCATTCCAACTTTCTCACGTAAGCCCTTGTTCGGTTATTCATCAATGGTCTATGCAACAGCCTCGATTGCTTTGCTGTCATGTTTCGTATGGGCACACCACATGTTTACAGCTGGTATGCCTGTAGCAGGTCAGCTGTTCTTCATGTATGCAACCATGCTGATCGCTGTTCCGACAGGAGTGAAAGTGTTTAACTGGACTGCAACCATGTGGCGAGGTTCAATGACATTTGAAGTTCCGATGCTGTTTTCAATCGGGTTCATCTTCTTGTTTGTCATTGGTGGTTTTAGTGGTGTTGTGTGCGCAATTGTGCCAGTAGATATTCAGGTGCAGGATACATACTACGTTATCGCCCATTTCCATTATGTACTGGTCTCGGGAGCATTGTTTGCATTGTTTGCCGGTGCCTACTACTGGTTGCCAAAATGGACCGGTCATATGTATGACGAGTCATTAGGTAAATGGCATTTCTGGTTGTCAATGGTTTTCTTCAACGTGGCGTTCTTTGTACAGCATTTCCTCGGTTTGGCTGGTATGCCTCGCAGAATTCCAGATTACGCACTGCAGTTTGCTGATTTCAACATGATTTCAAGTATTGGTGCATTTGGGTTCGGGTTGACTCAGCTTCTGTTTGTATACATTGTGATTAAGTGTGTACGGGGTGGGGAAAAGGCTGCGGATAAAACATGGGAAGGTGCAACCACTCTTGAGTGGACACACCTGCCTTCGCCAGCTCCTTATCATAGCTTTGAAACACCGCCTGTCGTTAAATAAACAGGATGAAATTCAATGTCTCAAGATGAGGATGCAGAGTTAAAACGCAGAAAGTTAAGAACTGCATTGATTCTGGTTATCATGGTGATAGCCGTTTATATCCTAACAGTCATATTTAAACAGCAATGAAACAAGATGTAGCCAAAACCAACGTAGATATACTAAAAAAGTTACTTGTTTTTAGCGTGGTTATGTTTGGTTTTGGTTACGCACTTGTACCGCTGTATAAAAAATTCTGTGAAGTAACTGGTATATACGAGCTGGAGCGTCCAGATACACTGACGAAACATACCGAAGTAGATAACACAAGATCAATCAGCCTGCTGCTAGACGCAAATGTACGCGGACTTCCTTGGAAGTTTAAGTCATTACAAGCCAGTATCCATTTGCATCCGGGTAAGCTTACGGAAGTTATGTATGAGATTAGTAATGAGTCTGAAGAGGTGCAGGTTGGACAGGCAATTCCCAGTTACAGTCCTAAAAACCTGGAGAGATATCTGAAGAAAATAGAGTGCTTTTGTTTTTCAAAACAAGAGTTACAAGGCAAAGAAGTTAAGCAGTTGCCTGTCAGATTCTTAATAGATCCGGAAATACCTGGTGATATTCACACCGCTACGATTTCATATACTTTTTTCAACGTAAAAAACTGATTAAGTTGCAAATGGGAAAAGAAAATGAAAAGGTAACATCAGCTTTACAAAATTCTGATATGGAAAAAGCATCTATGTATCAGGTGGCTGAAGCAGTTTTATTTTCATTTATTGGTATTAGAAAAAAGAGCGATCTGGAACACGATGCAGCCAAGATTAAACCTGTTCAAATAATAATTGGTGGTCTGGTTGGTGGCGTTATTTTTATTTTAAGTATTTTGTCAGTAGTCAAGCTTGTAACAGGTTAAGTTAATAACGAGGAGGAAGATTAAATGAGTCAAGGAACGGGTTATTATGTGCCTTCCCCATCCAAGTGGCCAATTATAGGCTCTACTGCCCTGTTTTTTATGGGGTTTGGGGCGGCGTTTACGATGAACAAACTGCCACTTGGCTATGGCATGCTGATCACTGGGCTGGTTATTTTGGCCTTTCTGATTTATGGCTGGTTTCGTGAAGTTTCACTTGAGAGTGAAGCAGGTAAGTATAAAGCCCAGGAAGATAAATCTTTTAGATGGAGTATGGGTTGGTTTATTTTTTCTGAGGTTATGTTTTTTGCATCATTTTTTGGTGCTTTGTTTTATATGCGTGTGCTTTCAGTACCTTGGTTAGCTGGAGCTGATCAGGAATTGCTTTGGTCGGGTTTTTCTGCAGACTGGCCGACAGCAGGTCCTGGATTTGATGAGAAATTTACTCCAATGGGGGCATGGGGAATTCCAGCAATTAACACTATGTTGCTTCTGACCTCTGGAGTGACAATTACTCTGGCACATTGGGCGCTGAAAAAAAATGATCGTGGTGCTTTAAAACTGTGGTTGTTTGCAACGATAGCACTGGGAGTAACATTTCTTGGCTTTCAGATATATGAGTATGCCCATGCTTATTCAGATCTCAATCTAAAAATGACCAGTGGTGCATACGGATCGACTTTCTTCATGCTGACTGGTTTTCACGGGTTTCACGTGACAGTTGGTACAATCATGTTGATTGCAATTTTCTTCAGATGTCTGTCAGGCCATTTTAAACCGGAACACCATTTCGGGTTTGAAGGGGTAGCATGGTACTGGCACTTCGTGGATGTTGTCTGGTTGGGATTGTTTATTTTTGTCTATTTGGTGTAACCAGGGTAAAAGTAAATCAGCTAGGCTATAAACTTAATTGTTATTGGAGACAGAGGCCCAGCTCTTTACAGAAGGTGGGCCTCTGAAACATGTATAGTTATTAATCTGTGCTGATGTTCAAACAGCAATTTAAACCGGCGTTATGGTCAACAGCAGTTACTATTTTAGCGATTGCACTTTTTTTAAAGTTAGGATTCTGGCAATTATCCAGAGCGGAAGAAAAAGAGGCCAGTTTTGCCCTCCTGGAACGTTATGCTCAGCAACCACCAGTTACAGTTCCTGAGCCACTAATAAAACTGGATGATTATTTATATCGCCGGGTAGAAGTTCACGGGTATTTCGAAGCTGAACATACCATATTTCTTGATAACAAAACACATCAAGGGGTTGTTGGCTACCACGTGCTTACACCACTACGTCAAGTGAACAGTACAACTTATGTGTTGGTTAATAGGGGCTGGGTTTCTGGAGGTAACGATCGATCACTTTTACCAGATATCTATACTCCGGATGGACTGGTTTACCTGACAGGAGTTGTTGTATCGCCGTCAATCAGGACGTTGTCACTATCGGATAAACAATTTACTGGTAAAGTCTGGCAAAGTTTTAGCCTGGATAGCTATCAGAATCTGACCGAACTTACTTTTCAGCCTTTTCTGCTATTACAGCAGAATGAGACACAGGGTGATGGTTTGATAAGGCAATGGGAAAAGCCTGATTCCGGATCTTCAAAAAACATAGGTTATGCTTTTCAGTGGTTCTCACTGGCTGTCATGACTTTGATTATTTACATCGTGTTAAATGTCAAACGAAAAAGTATCGCGTAGCCGGCTGAAGCTAATCCTGATGATGCTGGTGATATTATCTCCAATTGTCATTTCGTCTTTTTTACACCGATCTAATTTCCGGCCGGATCATACTGTCAATTATGGTGAGTTGCTTGAAGTCAGGCCATTACAGGGAGAAGCAACAAATCTGACGGATAATACAATTTTTCGTATACGGCAGTTGAAAGGTACCTGGAATTTATTAATCATTGACTCCGGAAAATGTGAAGAATATTGCCAGGAAAAGCTTTATACGCTCAGACAGGTTCGTCTCGCACAGCATGTCGACAAGGACAAGGTTCAGCGAGTGTGGTTAATTAATGACGATATTAGACCTGATCAGGAGACAATCGATAAATTCAAAGGAACTAGATTGGTATTGGCGAATGGTAAGGATTTATTGAAAGAGTTTCCTGCTGAGAACAAGCGGGAAGATCATATTTATGTTGTTGATCCTATGGGTAACTTAATGATGAGATATCCCAGGAATGCAGATCCGCGGAAGATGGTCGGTGATTTGAAAAGATTACTGAAACTTTCTCATCTGGAACATTAACAGGTGAGCAAAGTGACGAAAATCAGGTTGGATCTGGCTTTATCTAAAACGTAATATAAAAACAGGCAGACTTGCCTGTCATTAGAAAAGATTGTGAGGAGTAAGTAATGACTACAAGTTCATTAGCCTGGCAACAGGCAACGGCACGTGTTCAGCAGTTTTATCGACTTACTAAGCCACGCGTTGTTTCACTCATTGTATTTACTGCCGTGATTGGTATGTTTTTATCAGTTCCTGGTGCAGTACCTTTAGATAAACTAATCTTTGGAACAGTTGGAATCTCGCTTGTTGCTGGTGCAGCAGCTGCCCTTAACTGCCTGGTTGAATACAAGTTCGATGCAATCATGGCTCGCACGAAGGGAAGGCCTTTGCCTCAAGGAAAGGTAAGTGTTCCTGAAACACTTTTCTTTCTTGTATTGATTGGTGGCTTTGGTCTGTTCATGCTTCACCAATGGGTCAATCCGTTAACAATGTGGCTGACTCTCGGTACTTTTGTCGGTTATGCGATCATATACACTGTGATACTTAAACCTCTTACACCTCAAAATATTGTAATCGGAGGTGCATCTGGTGCAATGCCACCAGTACTGGGGTGGGCAGCAGTTACAGGAGAAATTTCTGCAGATGCTCTATTGCTGTTTCTCATTATTTTCGCATGGACACCACCACATTTCTGGGCATTGGCCCTTTATCGCAAAACAGATTATGCAAAAATTGGTATGCCGATGCTTCCAGTGACTCATGGTGATGAGTTTACGCGTCTGCATGTATTACTTTATACAATTATTCTTTGTGTAGTAACCGTACTACCCTATCTTACTCAGATGAGCGGTCTGATCTATTTGGGGAGTGTGTTGATTCTTGATGCGATATTTTTCTATTACGCAATCAGAATCTACCTGCATTACACTGACCAGATTGCCAGAGAAGCTTTCCGTTACTCTATAGCTTATCTCGCGCTGCTGTTTACAGCATTGCTGGTAGATCACTACTTTTATTTCTGATACAGAGAAATCTGGATTGACATATAAGCGGCTCCAGAGAGAGTAATACTGGGGTCGCTTTTGATAGGATGATCAGGGAAACAGCTTTCCAGGATTCAGAATATTATTAGGATCAAAAGTCAGTTTGATCTGCTTCATCAAAGTCAGAGTAGCGTCATTGAGTTCCTTACCAATATAGGGGCGCTTTTCGGAGCCTATACCGTGCTCACCCGAGAGTGTGCCATTGAGGCTGATGACCAGATCAAATATCTGATCCAGGCATTTATATGCACGTTCACTTTCGCTGGGGTTGTCCGGGTCGATGAGCAGGTTAACGTGAATATTCCCATTTCCAGCATGTCCGAAATTTACGTTGGCAATCTGATATTGCTTGCATAGTGCGGATAATCCGGCCAATAACCGGGGAATTTTATCGACTGGAACTACGATATCCTCGTTGATTTTCTTGGGTGCAATATCCCGCAGCAAGGGCGACAATGTTTTCCTGACCTTCCATAAATCTGCCGTATTCTGAACGGATACTGCTTTCAATAACCCGGAGTTCTTGCAAGCAGCTAAAAGTTTTGCTGTTGTTTCCGGGATTTCATGTTCTGTACCATCGACCTCGATCATCAGCATGGCCTGAGAGTCGCTTGGTAATAACTCAGGATTTCTGGCACGAATGAGATTAAGTGAGCCCGAATCCAAGAACTCAAGAGCACTCGGTCCTTGTGGCTCTTTCATGATAGATACGATTGCTGACGCACAACTGTCAGCATTCTGATAATGCGCAACAAGTCCACTTTTGGCAGCAGGTAGCGGAGTCAGCTTAAGTGTCATTTCCGTTATGACAGCAAGCGTACCTTCTGAACCAATCAGCAAACGGGTCAGATCATAGCCAACGACACCTTTGGTGGTATAGCACCCGGTTTTAATAATGTCCCCTTTCCCTGTTACTGCGGTCAATCCAAGCACATGATCGCGGGTTGTTCCATATTTGACCGCATGTGGTCCTCCTGCGCTGGTGGCAAGATTCCCGCCAATAGTTGAGAATGCCGCACTGGAAGGGTCGGGTGGCCAAAAAAAGCCATGAGGTTTGGCAGCAGCTTGAATGGTTTCGTTTAAAACACCGGGCTCGGTGACGAGTACCCGGTTGGGGGGGTCGATCGAGATGATTTGTGCCATCCGTTCCAGTGAGAGCGTAGCTCCGCCTTGCTCGGCCAAGCTGCCGCCAGCCGTACCGGTGCCTCGTCCGCGTGGTGTCAGAGGTATTTTGAACTGGTTACATAACTGGACAGTTCTTGCGGCTTCACCAGTCGTCAGAGGAAATATGACACACTCGGGAGGAAAAAACTTCCTGCTGTTATCGTAGGCGTAAGCGTAACAATCCACCGGATCGAAATAGAGTCGATCGGAAGGAATCAGATTCTGTAGTGATTTGATAAACTCCGCAGGCAGCATTTACTGATGCCGAGGACGGCTCGGAAAGATCAAAAAGGTATTGTTTAATCCAGATACTCAAATACTTTTACAACTTTTGTCACGCTTTCCGTGGTACTGGCAATGTGTGTAGCCTTTTCGCCTTCATTACGTTTTACCAATCCCAGCAAGTACACCACGCCATTCTCAGTAACGACTTTGATGTGATTGACCTGGAATACCCGGTTATTGATAAAACGAGCTTTAACCTTGGAAGTAATCAGCGTGTCATTGCTGCGTGAAGCCAATGAACTCTTCGGTGCAACGATGATTTCGTTGGAAACATTCAGTACGTTTTCCACACTCATAGCCAGCTTTTCCACTTCTTTCCTGGTAGATTCATCAGGGGCTTCACCTGTCAGCAAAACGTTACGGTTAAAACTGGTGACATTCACGTGTACTTTGTCACCAAGGCGTTCACCGATTCTGCGGCTGGTTTTGAGCTCGATCCTCTCATCTTCAATATACATCCCGCTGCTGCGGCGGTCTTCAACCATTAATGCTCCGGTTCCCGCACCGACTCCCACACCTGTCAATACCATCGGCACACAGCCCGTTAGAAGGAATAAAATTTGTACTCCCAATATCAGCTTGATGAAAGTATTTTGCATAATGATTTAAACGTACAATAGACTTTATTTATTTGCCTGAAAGAAACAGTGATATACCAATATCGGGGTTTTCCGCAACACGAGGCTCGCAGCAGAGTAATCCTGCAAACATAAAGTGCGTAGTCTAACACCGGATCAATCTGTACTGATTACTAACCGTCATCCTTTATTGTCTGGAGACTAAACTTTAGAATATGAATCTGTTACTTTCACTGAATTTAAGCTGTTTCAGGTATTTCACAGAATACCGCATATTGTGCAGGTGAAAATGAAGCTTTTTATAGAGAATCACGTATGACAGTCAGGACGATATTGGTAGTCGATGATTCGCCGACAGATCGCCATATTATTTCCAATATATTGATCAGGAGTGGCTATCAGGTGGGAGTGGCCGAGAGTGGTGAGGAGGGTGTCATCAAAGCCAGGGAAATCTGGCCGGATTTGGTGCTGATGGATGTGGTCATGCCTGGAATCAATGGTTATCAGGCAACACGTATACTTGCCCGAGATGGCGCAACTCGCCATATCCCTGTCATTCTCTGCACAACCAAAGATCAGCAAACCGATAAAATCTGGGGATTGCGACAAGGTGCGCGGGATTATATTACCAAGCCGGTCGTAGCTGCCGAGTTATTGCAAAAGATTGCCGGACTGAACTGATTTCAATGACAATTAATGCCATGTCGGAACGCCAGTCATCACTCACTGAGCAAATCAATAAAAGGGTTCAGGAAACTTCAGCCACCATTCCGGTACTGGGAATCACCATTAGTGAAGACCGGTGGCTGATACCAATGAGTAACATCAGTGAAATATTGCCGGTACCCAAAATAACCCCGGTTTTTCTGACACAGCCATGGTTCCTCGGTGTCATCAATGTGCGTGGTAATGTTTACGGTTTGTGTGACCTGAGCCATTATCTTGACAACACATCCACCTGCATCAGCGCAAAAACCCGGGTCTTTCTGACCATCCCTCGCCTGGGTGTAAGTTATGCCATGCTGGCAGGCAGTGTTCTCGGTATCCGGAATCTGATGGAGTTTGTTCCCCAGTCAGATCATGAGGACAAACGACCTGTCGTGGCCGGCATATACAAAGACCGTCAGGACAGACTTTGGCGCATGCTGAATTTACCGGCACTGCTACAACTCGAGTCTTTCCAGCGGGCGGGCAGCTGAATTACCTCCAGTCTCGGCTGTGCTGCCTGATTTTATGAATGTAATCTGACAATTTTTCTTCAATTTTTTTAATTTCTCAGACATGCCGTCTCCCTCTGCCATAAACGAAAAAGTCAACATCCTGGCTGAAGCATTACCCTATATCCGGCGTTTTCACGATAAAACCATTGTCATCAAATATGGCGGCAATGCCATGACTGAGGAAGCGCTCAAGCAGGGTTTTGCCAGAGATGTGGTATTGCTGAAACTGGTTGGAATGAACCCGGTCATCATCCACGGCGGTGGCCCGCAAATTGATCACATGCTGAAACGGGTCGGTAAGGAAGGCGTATTCATACAAGGTATGAGGGTTACAGATGCCGAAACTATGGACATCGTCGAAATGGTACTTGGCGGCCTCATTAACAAGGAGATCGTCAATCTCATCAACCGCCACGGTGGACAGGCAGTAGGGTTGACCGGAAAAGACGGAATGTTCATTCGCGCCAAAAGAATGCTGATCCAGGATAAGGAAAAAGCCGGGGAATGGATCAACATTGGCCAGGTCGGTGAAATCGAGTATATCGACCCTTCACTAATCGCATTGCTCGATACCCGCGATTTCATTCCCGTGATCGCACCCATCGGTGTTGGCGAAGATGGAGAATCCTACAATATCAATGCTGATCTTGTAGCAGGCTGTCTGGCAGAAACGCTCAAAGCCGAAAAATTGATTCTGATGACCAACACACCTGGTGTGCTGGATAAGAATGGTAACCTGCTCACCGGTTTGACTGCCGGTCGGGTGGATGAACTATTTGCAGATGGCACGATTTCCGGTGGCATGCTACCCAAAATAAAATCTGCGCTGGATGCGGTCAAGAATGGCGTCAAATCCTGCCATATCATCGATGGGCGAGTACAGCATGCCCTCCTGCTCGAAATACTGACGGACGAAGGAGTGGGAACCCTGATCAAGGGTGATGGCTGATAAACCCAGCCGGAGCAGGAACCGTTTATGTCATGGGATGGTGTAGCGATTCTTTGTTCCGTATTTTTGCCGCATCATTATCGACGCGATGTGAGCCGTCTGACGGGAAAACTCAGCTAATGGTAAAAAGTACAATTTTTTGGCAGTCAGCCGGGGTGCCTTGTCGACTTTGCGTTTAATCTGAATAAGTAACACGAGTTGTTAGCTGCAACTTGACGTAGATCACTATCGCAGTGTTTTGAGTGCCTGTGCCCATTTATACAGTTCATTCAGCATCGTTACTGCAGAGCTGGTGTGATGTTCACTGGGCATAAACTGTTTGTGTTCACCGATGAGTGTGGAAACATTCTGAATAGCCACAGCTTCCATCATAGGCATGATTTTCAGGGTGGTCAGGGTCTGCTTCAGAATCTGTGCCGAGCGTAATCCACCTGATACTCCACCGTAACTTACTATCCCGGCAGGTTTGTAATTCCACTCTTTGTAGACATAGTTGAGCGCATTGAGCAGCGAAGGCGGCGGGCCAAAATTATATTCCGGCGTAACGAATACGTAAGCGTCTGCTGCGCTGACGCTGGCTGCCCAGTTTTTTGTATGCGCATGTTGATAGTGCTGGCGTATGGGATGTTCCGGCTCGTCGTATACCGGCAGATTGAATTCGGCCAGATCGACTGGCACGACTTCAAATTTGCCGTGTTGTACGGCGACCTCGCTAAACCATTTTGTGACATAAGGGCCAATACGCCCGGGGCGGGTACTGCAGGTAATGATATGAAGTTTCATGGCTATCATTTTCCTTTTCGAGAAATTTAGAAATATTCTGTCAATCCTGCTCGATCCGGTAATTGGCAATCAGCCGGAATTCGCTGCCGGGCTGGATATGTACCCGGTCTGTTGCAGCGTTGGTGGTCTCCACACAAATGAAACGCAGGTAATCATCGTCTTCCAGATCTGCCATTTCAGCCGAAATTTTTGCCCAGGGGTTCCATACTACTGCTGTTCGGTTACCTTTGGAAGTAATGTGGATACGGCGCTTGCGGGCAGTATCATGAATGACGAGATTGCTGCCAACCGACTGGTAGATTCGATCCACTTCCGCATCGATAGTCACCGATCCAGTTTGGTTTTTTTCCAGGTTATCGTCCACTTTGTCGATATAGCGGGTATTTTCCAGACCGGATACATGGGTCTGGCGAATATCTCCCACGCTGAAATAGGTATGAAAAGCCTGGGTGACGGTGCACGCCTGTGAACCGGAATTGCGGGTTACCAGTTCAAGATTGAGCGTATCGCCGATAGTGATTTCCAGCCGCAGTACGAATGAGCGGGACCAGATGGATTGTGTTTCTTCGGTATCTGTCGATCCCAGTACGATGCGAGTATTGCCTTCCGGTGTTGCGGATACTTCGACGATATCCCACATGCGGTTACGCATGAAGCCATGTGCGGGACGCCCTCTGCCTTCCGGGTCCGGACCGAACCACGGCCAGCAGATTGGCACGCCTCCCTTGATTGCCTTGCCCGCCTGATAATAGGCGCGCTTGCTCAGGAACAGAAGATCGTCCTGAATACTCTGAGGCCGGTATGCAAGTACCTGCCCGGCATAAACCGAGATCAGCGCGCTGGCTTTGTCATTCCTGACATGAATAAAGGGCAAACCTCCTTCACCCTCTGCAAAAACTACCTGTTCCCCAATTTTGTAATTTTTGTTTAATTGTTCAATATTCATCATTTTCCCGTTTAGAAATGCAAAAAATCCTGTAACCACTGGCATCAGGTCAAGTATCTGGCCGCAGTCTATGCTGAATGATAAACTCAATCGGTTACTGCATAAACACAAAATGCTCAAAGTCTTTTATTCGAGGAATCAACATGGCCCATAATTTATTCAACAGTTTAAGCACGCTATCACTTGCCAGCGGTAAAACCGTTCAGTTTTATTCACTGCCTGCGCTGGGTGCGGCTGGTTTGGGAGCAATTTCGCGCCTGCCGGTTTCAATTCGTATTGTGCTGGAATCGATATTGCGAAATTATGATGAAAAAAAGATCACCGAAACTCATGTCAGGCAGCTTGCCGGTTGGCAGCCGAGAGCAGAACGTACCCAGGAAATTCCGTTTGTGGTGGCGCGCATCGTACTGCAGGATTTTACCGGCGTGCCGCTGCTGGTTGATCTGGCCGCAATGCGCAGTGCAGCCAGGAGATTGGGAAAAAATCCTGAATTGATCGAACCACTGGTGCCGGTTGACCTGGTAGTCGACCATTCGATTCAGGTGGATTACTACGGTGACAGCCAGGCACTGGCACGCAATATGGAAGTGGAATTCCAGCGCAATCAGGAACGCTACCAGTTCATCAAATGGGGGATGCAGGCATTCGATACATTTGGCGTGGTGCCACCGGGAATCGGTATCGTGCATCAGGTCAATCTGGAATATCTCGCGCGCGGCGTGCATCAGAAGGATGGACTGATGTACCCGGATACACTGGTAGGAACCGACTCGCATACCACGATGATCAACAGTATCGGTGTGGTGGGCTGGGGAGTAGGAGGGATCGAGGCCGAAGCCGGTATGCTGGGACAACCGGTCTATTTTCTGACACCGGATGTGGTGGGTGTCAATCTGACCGGGCGGCTGCGGGAAGGAGTCACTGCAACCGATCTGGTGCTGACAGTAACGGAAATGCTACGCCGGGCCAATGTCGTGGGCAAATTTGTCGAGTTTTTTGGTGAGGGTGCTGCTTCGCTCAGTTTGCCGGATCGTGCCACGATTGCCAACATGGCACCCGAGTACGGCGCCACTATGGGTTTTTTTCCAGTGGATGATGTAACACTGACCTACTTCCGTCATACCGGCCGTACTGATGAAGAAATCGATGCGTTTGAGCGCTATTTTAAGGTACAAGAATTATTCGGCATGCCGCACCCGGGAGAGATCGACTACAGCCAGGAGCTGACGCTCGATCTGAATACGATCGTGCCTTCTCTGGCCGGGCCGAAGCGCCCGCAGGACCGGATAGCACTCAAAGATCTGAAATACAGCTTTACTGAACTTTTCAGCAAATCTGTCAAGGAAAATGGTTATGGCAAACCGGCAGAAGTGTTGGATGATACTTATTCCACCCGCGACAGCCGTCACGTGGAATCCAAGCTTTGCATCGCCCCTGACACCAGTCAGAGCGAGTTGACGTTACCACCGGGCAGTGCGCGCAATGCGGTTGAAATGGTCAATAATCATCCCACACAGCAGACTGCTGTCCCTGTATCGCCGGCACGACCGATTAAGTTGCATCATGGCGATATATTGATTGCCGCGATCACTTCCTGTACCAACACATCCAATCCGAGTGTACTGATTGCGGCAGGTTTACTGGCTAAGAAGGCGGTGGAGAAAGGTCTGTCAGTCAGGAAACATATCAAGACTTCATTGGCACCCGGTTCCCGTGTCGTTACGGAATATCTCGGTGCTGCCGGTTTACTGCCCTATCTGGAGCAGCTTGGTTTCAGTCTGGCCGGTTACGGCTGCACCACCTGTATCGGAAATTCCGGGCCTCTGCTGGAAGTCATTGAAGAAACCATTGTAAAGGATGATCTGGTATGTGCGGCTGTGCTGTCAGGAAACCGTAATTTTGAGGCACGCGTTCATCCCAGCATTCGTGCCAATTTTCTGGCTTCTCCGCCGCTTGTGGTGGCCTATGCAATTGCTGGAACGGTGCTGAAAGATCTTACCCGTGAGCCGCTGGGAGAGGGTAAGGATGGCAAGCCCGTGTGGTTGCAGGATATCTGGCCGGACAGTGCCGAAATCGAATCGATGATGAAATTTGCGACCCAGGCAGAAACTTTCCGCCGCTTGTACAGTGATTTCACCCGGGACCACCCGCTCTGGAATGGCATTACTGCGGTGACAGGCAGGCTGTATGACTGGCCGGATTCCACCTATATTGCCGAGCCACCGTTTTTCGAGGATTTTTCTCTGGAGATCGACCGAACCAGAACACCGGATGCCATTCATGGTGCGCGTGCGCTGGCGATTTTTGGTGACTCGGTGACTACTGACCATATCAGCCCGGCGGGAGCCATCAAGGAATCTTCACCGGCAGGACAATATCTGCTGGCACATGGCGTTGCCCGGATGGATTTCAACAGTTACGGCTCACGCCGGGGCAATCACCATGTCATGATGCGTGGTACTTTTGCCAATGTGCGTATCAGAAATCTGATGATACCCGGCAGCGAGGGAGGTGTTACGCTGTATCGCAGCAAGGATGATCCCAATGGCAGGCAAATGAGTATCTTCGATGCAGCCATGCGGTATATCGAAGATGGAACATCTGTGATCGTATTCGCCGGCAAGGAATACGGTACCGGATCAAGTCGTGACTGGGCTGCTAAAGGCACGCAACTGCTGGGCGTCAAAGCAGTTGTCGCAGAGAGTTACGAACGTATCCATCGCAGCAATCTGGTCGGCATGGGTGTGTTGCCTCTGCAGTTCAAGGAGGGTGATAGCGTCAGTTCACTGGGTATTCAGGGCAATGAGACATTCGAGCTTCCTGATCTGGGCAATATTCAGCCACAGCAGGAAGTGACACTGATCATTCACGGGCAGGACGGCTCCCGCCGGGAAATCAGGCTGCGTTGCCGCATCGATACTGCTATCGAGGTCGACTATTATTACCATGGCGGTATTCTGCCTTATGTCCTGAGAAAAGCGTATGCGTGAGTTACCTTGGTTTTAGTCGTCCGCGAGTTGATATCAGAATTATCGTGAAGCGCTGCAAGCTCTGAATGGTCCATAAAAGAGATCATTCAGAGCCGGGGCTATAGGTAACAATGTCGCGTATCACACCGTATGACCGGCTTGGAATAAATATGATGGTGTAAAAGGCAGGAATTACCTTAGCCGAATCGGCCGGTAATGTAATCTTCAGTCTGTTTGTTTTTTGGTTTGATGAAGATGGTGTCGGTAGCGCCAAATTCGATCAGCTCACCCATATACATATAGGCGGTGTAGTCCGATACCCTGGCAGCCTGTTGCATATTGTGGGTCACGATCAGGATCGTAACCTTGTTCCTGAGATCCGAGATCAGTTCTTCGATACTTGCGGTTGCGATTGGATCCAGCGCAGAGGTGGGTTCATCGAATAAAAGGATTTCAGGATCCGTCGCCAGAGCACGGGCGATACACAGTCGTTGCTGCTGGCCACCCGAGAGATTGAAGGCAAGATCTCCAAGCCGATCTTTGACTTCTTCCCATAATGCAGCATTACGCAGTGCATTTTCTACCCGTTCCTCGAGAATGGAACGGCGTTTGACACCTCGTATCCTGAGGCCATAGGCCACATTCTCAAAAATTGACTTGGGAAAGGGATTGGGTTTTTGAAATACCATACTAATCCGCATCCTGACTTCGATCGGATCCACTTCGGGTGAGAGAATGTTTGCATTATCCGGGTGGAGGATGATCTCTCCCTCGTAATGGTTACGCGGATACAGATCATGCATGCGGTTGAAACATCGGAGGAAGGTCGATTTACCGCAGCCTGACGGCCCGATCAGGGCAGTTACCTGTTTTTCATAGACCATCATATCGATATTTTTAAGTGCCTGATAACCCCCGTAATAGAAGTTCAGTTTATTGACCACTGATTTCTGGACAGTAGAATGAGTGTGGCCGCTGGCAGGTTTGAATATTTGCATGATTTTGATTTACCACTTGATATTTTTACGCAGACGATAGCGCAGATAAATGGCGAGTCCGTTCATCAGTAACGTCATGACGACCAGTACCAGGCCGGCAGCCGCTGCATTATGCTGAAAGGCTTCTTGCGGTCTCGATATCCAGTTGAACATCTGAATTGGCATAACTGTAAATGGCTCCATCAGCCATTGGAACGATACGAACGGGAACTGATCCTGAATGGGGGATGGAGGCAGAAAAGCAATGAATGTCAGTGCACCGATCGTGATGATTGGTGCTGTTTCTCCAATCGCACGCGCCAGTCCGATAATGACTCCCGTCAGAATACCGGCTGCGGAATAAGGCAGGACATGATCTGATACTGTTTGCCATTTGGTTGCCCCCAGGGCATAAGCCCCTTCACGGATGGAAACGGGAATGGATCTGATCGCTTCACGGGTTGCAACGATGACGATTGGCAGAATCAGCAGCGCCAGTGTCAGCCCGGCTGAGAGGATACTCTGGCCCAGTCCGAGTTGATAGACGAACAGCCCCAGTGCCAGCAGACCATAAATAATGGAGGGTACGCCCGCCAGATTGGTGACATTGATTTCGATGATTTCGGTGATGAGGTTTTTCGGTGCGTATTCTTCAAGATAAACACCGGCCGCCACACCGAGAGGAACGGCCGCTGCCGCTGTCACCAGCATGATCAATGTCGTGCCGACCCATGCGGAGAGAATCCCGGCTGCTTCCGGTTTGCGAGAGGGAAAGGAAGTGAAAAATTCCCAGGTCAGGCGTGGCATTCCGTCGATGACCATACTCCCGAACAGTGCGATGAACGTCAGAATCGCGATCATCAGTGCGGTAATACCTGCTACCAGCGCCAGTAAGTCCCAGCGCTTGTGATAAGCAATGATGGTACGTATTTCATTCAGATTGTCAGGGTGATTCATAGGTAGCATGGGTATCAGTAAACCTCACGGTATCGCTTGCGCAGTAAATGCCCCAGGATATTGAAAACCAGGGTCAGCAGGAGGAGTGTCAGTCCCGCAGCAAAGATCGTCTGGTACCCGACACTGCCATGCGGCAAATCTCCCAGGCTGACCTGGACGATATAGGTGGTAATGGTTGCTGCCGGTTCCATCGGGTTCCATACCAGATTGGGCTGCATGCCTGCTGCAATTGCAACTACCATGGTTTCTCCGACAGCACGGGAAATGCCGAGAATATAGGCGGCTGCAATACCGGACAAAGAGGCGGGCATCACTACTTTGATTGCCGTTTGGAATCGTGTGGCACCGATGGCGTACGACCCCTCCCGCAAGTGCATTGGTACAGAACGCATGGCATCTTCTGTCATCGAGCTGACGTAGGGAATGATCATGATTCCCATCACCAGCCCTGCAGACAGCAGACTGAAACCAGGCAGATCTGGAAGAATGGTCTGCAGCAGGGGGGTGACGAACAGTAACGCAAAATATCCATAGACGACTGTCGGAATGCCTCCAAGCAATTCAAGGAATGGTTTGGCTATCTCTCTCACCGTGAAGGGTGCAAACTCCGAAAGATAGATGGCAATGATCGTACCAAAGGGAAGCGCTATGACGAGTGCAACCAGCGAGCTGATGGCTGTTCCTGAAACAAGCGGAAGTATTCCGTAATGGGCGTCGTCAAACAATGGTGTCCATTGTGTGTCTGTTAGAAAATCCCATACAGAAACATGCTCAAAAAATACCAGTGATTCTGAAATCAGCAGGTAAATGATGGCAAAAGTAATGAAAACGGAAAGAAAAGCGGCCAGGAACAGCAGCAATTCTATTATTCGTTCTTTGAGGTATCGTTTATAGCTGCGACGTAGACTTCCGGGTGAATGATCGGTGTTGTTCGGGATAGGCATTCTGATCGTCTGGGTAGCAATCCGGATATGTGGGGACGAGTCATTCTAGAAATCAATTATTACAGTTTGATGAAAATGGAAGGTTGAGAAACAAAGTCAGCTGAAATACAGGAGCATTCAACTGAAAACAATTAAACCCGTCATAAATTCAGGTCGATATTGCAGAATGATTATTTTGTCGAAGTCGGGCTGGAGTAAATTTCATGACGCTGAAACGCACCATAAAAGAATTCGCCACTTATCTGGGTGACCGGGAATCGATTCTTGACAGGGATTATCCGAGAGTTGCCGGTCAGATAGAGTTATTGTGGGGATATGTGGAATTTTATCGTTACCTGGAAAAACTGCTGATTACAGAAAAAGGGCGGGATCGTTCCGGTTTTCCATTTGAAGCAGTTCTGGAGCTCGATAAACTGAAAGAAATCCACGAACGACTGTATCCGTGAACGAATTGAACCAGCGTACAGATAAAGCAAATAAACTGGTGATATCACCCGCATTTTGGGGAGATGCTGCAGAAACCGCCCTTGAAAGGGCGGTTTTTGTATGACGTTAAAATGCAGAGATGCAAATTATCCGGAGCGGAATGATTTTCAGCGGATAGATCTTAGTCAGCCTGTCTTCTGAGGAAAGCAGGAATATCCATCGGATCCATGCCAGCCTGCTGCATGGCTGTGACCGCAGCATTGCTCCTTCTTCCTGTTCTCATGACTGCAGGTTCATCCACCTGGTGAGAGGAAATTCTGTCATCGGTACCTGTTCGGGTATGGATAACGGTCATGGGTCTCTGGGATTGTTGATTGATATTGCCAAGCCCCGTTGCGACCAGTGTTACACGCAGACTGTCACCCATATTTTCATCGATGACTGTACCGACGATGACAGTTGCGTCTTCAGCCGTCATTTTTTTCACGATGTCCATCACTTCCTGTACTTCACGCATTTTCATGGCTGAGCTGGCGGTGATGTTTACCAGTACACCCCGTGCGCCTGTCAGCGTGATTTCTTCGAGCAGCGGGCTTGCAACGGCTTCTTCCGCAGCCATACGTGAACGATCGACACCGCTGGCGGCTGCAGAGCCCATCATGGCCATGCCCATTTCAGACATGACCGTTTTGACGTCAGCAAAATCCACGTTTACCAGCCCCGGACAATTGATGACTTCCGCGATACCTGCTACGGCACCATACAGTACGTCGTTTGCTGCCTTGAAGGCGTCCAGCATGCTGATATCATTGCCCAGCACTTTCATCAGTTTGTCATTCGGGATGACAATCAGTGAATCGACATGTTCTGCCAGTGCTTCCATTCCAGCTTGTGCTGCTTTCAGGCGTTTACCCTCGAAAGAGAATGGTTTGCTGACAACGGCAACGGTCAGGATACCCATTTCCTTGGCAATCTGGGCCACGACCGGAGCAGCACCCGTACCCGTACCTCCCCCCATCCCGGCGGTAATGAATAACATATCAGCGCCCTGGACGATTTCAGCAATATGATCCCGATCTTCCAGAGCGGCTTCCTTGCCAATATCCGGATTGGCGCCTGCTCCCAGTCCGCGGGTAACACTGGTACCCAACTGCAACAGGGTCTGTGCACGATTTCCCTGGAGTGCCTGCGCATCGGTGTTCATGCAAATGAATTCGACACCTTTTACTTCATTGCGAATCATATGATCCACGGCGTTTCCGCCACATCCGCCAATACCTATGACTTTGATGACGGCTTCAAGTGGTTCGGTATTCGTGATCTCAAACATTATGTTTCTCCTATTGCATGGTGAGTTTTCAAACAATATTCCGCAGATAAAACTTCATTAAAACCCGATTTAAAAATTTTCCTGAAACCATCCTTTCATTTTTGCCAGAATCTGCCTGGTAGAGCTGCTTTTCAGTTTTGCCTGATGGTGATGGAGACGATCTTCCATGCCGACCATCACCAGACCGATGGCAGTTGAGTATCTCGGTGTCCGTACCACTTCCTCCAGGCTGCCGTTATAGACCGGCAATCCCAGACGCACAGGCATGTGAAAAATCTCTTCCCCCAGCTCGACCATTCCCAGCATGGAACTGCTGCCGCCGGTGATGACGATCCCTGACGAGAGCAGCTGTTCGAAACCACTGCGTCTCAGTTCTGCCTGAATCAGCAGGTAGAGCTCTTCCACGCGTGGTTCGATGACTTCAGCCAGGGTTTGCCGCGACAACGGGCGGGCACCGCGATTTCCAACATCCGGAACCTCGACCATTTCGCGGATATCAGCCAGCGTGCGTAAGGCAATGCCATAACGACACTTGATATCCTCCGCATCTTTCGTGGGGGTGCGCAGCGCCATGGCGATGTCATTGGTGATCTGGTCACCTGCCACCGGGATCACCGCAGTATGTCTGATTGCACCATCCGTAAAAACAGCGATATCGGTGGTTCCTCCGCCGATATCGACCAGACATACACCCAGATCCTTTTCATCTTCGGAAAGCACTGCTTTGGCCGAGGCCAGTGGCTGGAGCACCAGATCCCGTACATCCAGTCCGCAGCGATGGATGCATTTGGCGATATTCTGGGCAGCGGATACTGCTCCGGTTACGATATGCACTTTGACTTCCAGCCGGATACCGCTCATTCCGACAGGTTCGCGCACGTCTTCCTGGCCATCGATAATGAATTCCTGGTTCAGGATATGCAGGATCTGCTGATCGGCCGGAATATTCACCGCCTTGGCAGTTTCCATCACTTTCTCGACATCTGCCTGAGTGACTTCCTTGTCCTTGATCGCCACCATGCCATGTGAGTTGAAACCGCGGATATGGTTACCGGCGATCCCGGCATACACTTCACTGATCCGACAGCCCGCCATGAGCTCGACTTCCTCGAGGGCACGCTGAATGGCATTGACGGTCGCTTCGATGTTGACGACCACACCCTTTTTCAGGCCACGTGAGAGGTGGCTGCCCAGACCGATGATCTCGAATCCACCTTCGGGCTTCATTTCAGCGACAATGGCCACGATTTTCGATGTGCCGATATCAAGACCGACAATCAGATCTTTGCCTTCCTTGACTTTACTCATTTGAAAATCCCCCCGATTTCATAGTCATAGTGTTTGTCTGCCCTGAGATTCAATGCAATATCAGGGTATGCGTATTGCAAACCCGCTGGCATAGCGCAGATCCACATAAGCGGAACTTCCGTACCGATCCAGACTTTCATTATATTGTGTACGCACCGCTACATAACGTTTCAAACGCTGTTCGATCTGCTCTCTTCCCAGCTTGAGCCAGGTTCCCGTGTTCAATCGAACATGCCAGGCATGCCGTGGAGTCAGCACGATCTCTATGGCAGTTTGTCCGGTTGGCTGCAGTAATTTATTGAAGATGCGATATTGTTGAGTAATCAAACGACTGCTGTTATCGGGACCAGCAAACACCGGAAGACGCACATTATCCATTATTGCGTGAAATATTTCTCCATTTGTATTGACCAGGGCCGTTTCTTCCCAGTATGCAAGTGGCTTATGCTCTTCCAATAATATGTTCAATGCAGGCGGCCATTCACGCAGAATTTTAACCGATCTGACCCATGGCAATTCCATAAAAGCGTTCTGCAATGTTTTCAGATCGATCATGATGAAATTACCGTTTGCCGAATTGCGTACGACTTGTTCGATCTGATCACGGGTGATATGTACCAGACTGACATTACCCGTCCGATTCTTATCCATGGCTTCCACCCGGACTTCCCTCAATGAAAAAAACGGCAATGCCAATATTCTGGTTCCTACTACATAGATCGTAGCCAGCAGAACACCCGTCAACAGGATATTTGCCAGAAAGTTCAGGGATTGATGATCGTTCCACATACGTTTACAGTTGCCCGATTGCCCGGAATCCGGATGAATGGTTCTCTGCGGATAGCAGGGTGTGAAACATGACAATCAGATCCTTTTCAATGCTCACAGCTCAGCTCCAGAATCTGAACAACGAGTTCATCGAAGGAAATGCCTGCCGCCTTTGCCGCCATTGGCACGAGACTGTGGTCGGTCATTCCTGGCGAAGTATTGGTTTCAAGGAAAAAAGGTTGTTCATTTTCATCCAGAATCAGATCCACTCTGCTCCATCCGGTACATCCCAATATCCGGTGAGCATACAAGGCCTGTTCCTGGATACGGGTGGTTAACGCTGCCGATAACCCGCTGGGGCAGGTATAGCGTGTGTTCTCGGAAAAATACTTGGCCTGGTAGTCATACAATCCTTCTGCCACATCGATGCGCACCAGGGGAAGGGGCATATCATCCAGAATGGCGGCAGTCAGTTCGATTCCCTGGATGAACTGTTCGGCCAGTACCAGTGAATCGTATTCTGCAGCTGCCTGATAAGCGGATCGAAAATCCTGTTCATTGTCCACTTTGTTCAATCCGAGGGTCGAACCCTCCCGGGCGGGTTTGATGATCAGCGGCAATCCCAGCCTGTCTGCCACATCCCGGAAACGGCTGCTGGCATCGAGCATGACGTAATCAGGCGTATTGATACCCGCTGCCTGCCAGATCATTTTTGTGCGCCACTTATCCATTGCCAGTGCACTGGCGAGTATTCCACTGCCGGTATAAGGCAGTTCCATCAGTTCCAGTGCACCCTGAACCGAACCGTCTTCTCCGTAACGGCCATGCAATGCGATAAATACTCGATCGAAACCTTGCTGCAGAAGGTTTTCCAGAGGTTGCCCGGCCGGATCGAATGCATGGGCATTCACCCTGCTCCGCTGCAATGCTGCCAGAACGGCTTGACCGCTTCTCAGCGAGATTTCACGTTCAGCGGAACGTCCTCCCAGCAATACGGCTACTTTTCCAACGTCACGGGTGTTCACTGTGTACTTCCTCCGCGCTGTCCGATGATGCGAACTTCGGTGATCAGTCTGATTCCGGTAGCCTGGTGAACAGCATTTTGCACGGTATCGATGATTGCCTCGATTTCAGAAGCAGTGGCGTGACCGCAGTTGACGATGAAATTGGCATGTAACGTGGAAACCATTGCGTCACCGATACGGAAACCTTTCAGACCACACTGTTCGATCAACCTGGCAGCATGATCTCCTGGCGGATTCCGGAAAACCGATCCTGCACTGGGAAACCCCAGGGGTTGAGTCTTGATGCGTGCAGTCAGCAGCGTTCTGACAGCCTGACGCGAACTTTCCATTTTACCTGGACGAAGTCGGAACCAGCCGCCGGTAAACCAGACATCGGGTGTGTCGGACGAGGGCGTTCTCTGCAACTCGACATGACGATAACCAACCTGGTAGTCCTCCGGTGTACGTTCGCGCACAATCCCGCTGCGATCGATCGTTGTGACGCGCTCTACCCGATCCCAGGTTTCAGCGCCGTAACAACCAGCGTTCATTGCCAGTGCACCACCAACGGTGCCGGGAATGCCTGCCAGAAATTCTGCACCTGTCAGGTTATGTGAGGCAGCAAATCTGGCCAGTTTGGCACAGGGGACGCCCGCTCCGGCATAAATCAGACCACCGCTTTCGTTCTGCTCGACCAATGACAGATCATTGAGTTTTGCATGCAATGTAATGACTACCCCGGGCAATCCACCATCCCGGACCAGCAGATTGCTGCCCAGTCCGATCATGACAACCGGCTCATCTTTCGGCCAGTGGCGTAAAAACAGGGCCAGATCTTCCAGATCGGCCGGCTGGTAGAAACAGGCGGCATGCCCGCCGGCACGCCAGGAAACATGCCGTTTCATGGGTTCATGCTGACGCAGCTCACCCCGCAGCAGGCGTGTGTCGATACCGGATGTGCGGGATTGCAGATCTGGGGTATCCATGATTGGCAGTTGAATTTCTGTCTGCATGCTTTCCTGATCAGCCTGTTATCAATGTCAGTTTCATCGCCGGTTCTGCCAGATCAGGAGCGGATTTTCCGATGGATCCGGCTCCCATGATGAGTATTACATCTCCATCTTGTGCAATGGTATGAATGGTTGCTTTCAATTCATCGATCTGCTCGATATAAATAGGCTCGATCTTTCCCTGCACTCTGATTGCTCGTGCCAGAGATTTGCTGTCAGCCGCAATGATAGGCTCTTCACCGGCAGGATAAACTTCGGTCAGCAGCAATACATCAGCACCGGATAATACCCGGACGAAATCCTCGAATAAATCCCGGGTGCGGCTGTAGCGGTGTGGCTGAAATGCCAGAACCAGACGTCGGCCGGGAAAAGCATTGCGGGCAGCTGCCATCGTGGCGGCAATTTCTGCAGGATGATGTCCGTAATCGTCGATCAGGGCGAAAGATCCCCGATCCGGCAAGGGGATCTCGCCATATTGCTGAAACCGCCTGTCTACTCCGCCAAAGGTGGCCAATGCTTTTACGATTGCTTCATCCGGCACGCCCAGCTCGTTACTGACAGCGATGGCTGCCAGTGCATTCAGGACATTATGTTTACCCGGGAGGTTGAGTGTGACTTCCAATGTTCGCGGTGAGCCATTGACTCCAATATGGGCGAGAAAATGCATTCTGCAGCGATCGTGCCGGATGTTGGTGGCGCATATCTGCGCATCTTCCGATGCGATGCCATACGTGGTTACTGGCCGGGTAATCATGGAAATGATTTCACGCACGTGGGGATCGTCCACGCACAGTACTGCCATACCGTAAAAGGGCAGGTGTTCGATAAATTCGACAAAGGTCTGTTTGAGCCGGTTGAAATCATGCTCGTAGGTGCTCATGTGATCGGCATCGATATTGGTTACCACCGTCAGAACCGGCTGCAGGTAGAGGAATGAAGCATCGGATTCATCCGCCTCGACCACGATGAATTCACCCTTGCCCAATCTGGCATGACTGTCGACCGTCTTGAGCTTGCCACCAATGACAAATGTCGGATCCTGGCCTGCTTCCGCCAGGATACTGGCAACCAGACTCGTGGTGGTGGTTTTGCCATGAGTGCCGGCGATGGCAATACCGCGGCGCAGGCGCAACAGCTCTGCCAGCATCATGGCGCGAGGTACTACAGGGATACGCCGTTCGCGTGCTGCAATCACCTCCGGGTTATCAGAATGGATAGCGGTCGAGATAACGACGGCATCAGCAGATTGAATATTTTCGGCTGCATGGGTGTGATGAATGACAGCACCCAGGCACTGCAGGCGCCTGGTGGTGGAATTGCTGTGCATATCTGAACCGCTGATCTGGAAACCCAGGTTGATCAGTACTTCGGCGATGCCGCCCATACCGGAGCCGCCGATTCCTACGAAATGGATATGTCTGATTTTATGCTTCATTGGTTTGTCCCGATAATTGCTGACAGGCTTCAGCCACCGTTTGTGCAGCCTCAGGCATGGCCAGTGCACGTGCACGGGTTGCCATGGACTGTAATTGTGCGCGTGAACAGGTCATCAGCCATTGTGCAAGTGAAGTGGCTGTCAACTCTGATTGCGGCCATAAAACAGCCGCCTGGTAGTCGCTCAAAAACCGGGCATTGGCTGTCTGGTGATCATCCACCGCGTAAGGATACGGTATCAGAATACTGGCAACACCTGCGGCTGCCAGTTCAGAAATGGTCAGGGCACCGGCACGGCAGATCACCAGGTCGCAATCCTGATAATGTGCAGCCATATTCTCGATGAATGCCACCAGATTTCCTGTGACGCCATGGTCGGCGTAAGCCTGCTGCAGAGCGTCGAGGTGAGCTTTCCCGGACTGGTGAGTCACGTATGGTCGCCGATCTTCAGGAATCATACTCAGAGCCTGCGGCAGCACGGTGTTCAGAACTTGTGCGCCGAGGCTGCCACCAACCACCAGGATGTGCAAATTGCCCGTCCGGTGTGCATAGCGTGTTTCTGGTGACGGGAGTCGGGCGATTTCTGTGCGTACCGGGTTGCCGGTAACCCGGGTTTTATTTTCCGGGCTTGTGAGGGCACCCGGGAATGCCAGCAGGATACGATCGGCAATTTTTGCCAGTATCTTGTTGGTCAGGCCGGCGATTCTGTTTTGCTCGTGAATCAGCAGAGGTTTTCCAAGTAAAACGGCCATGATTCCTCCGGGCAGTGCCGGGTAGCCCCCCATCCCCAATACCACCTGCGGTTGCTGACGGCGCAATATCCGGAAACTTTGCCAGCAGGCTTGTGCCAGCTTCCATGGCAGTAACAGATAGCTGCTCAGTTTTTTGCCGCGCAACCCGGAAAAATTGATCAATTCGATGGAAAAACCGTGCTGTGGCACCAGTGCGGCTTCCATACCGTTACGGGTACCCAGCCAGACGATTCGCCAGCCGTTCGCCTGCATGGAACGAGCGACTGCCAGCCCTGGAAATACATGCCCTCCGGTCCCGCCTGCCATGATCATGATCGTGCGAGACAAGGTATGAACTCCATGTGCGGTGCATATTGCTGATCAGAGCTGTCTTCTCTCATGCGTTCAATCCTCTGCGTTTCAGTCTGTTTTCCCAGTCGATTCGCAGCAGTATGGCGATGGCGATACTGTTGATGACGATACTGCTGCCGCCATAGCTCATGAAGGGCAATGTCAGCCCCTTGGTGGGGAGTAATCCCATATTGACGCCCATGTTGATGAAAGCCTGTAAACCCAGCCAGACACCGATACCCTGTGCAACCAGTGAACCGAATTGATCTCCCAGTCTGGCTGCTGTGCGGCCGACTTTGAAAATACGCACCAGCAAAAAGAAAAACAGTGAAATCACGGTGACGACCCCTGCAAAACCAAGTTCTTCGGCCAGTACGGCAAACATGAAATCGGTATGTGCTTCAGGCAGATAATTCAATTTTTCCACACTGCTTCCCAGACCGACTCCCCACCATTCACCAAGTCCGAACGCGATCAATGCATGCGTGAGCTGATAACCCTTATCGAAGGGATCGTTCCACGGATCAAAAATAGCATTGATACGATCCATGCGGTAAGGCTCGATGATGATCAGCAGCGCCAGCAGTACCGGTACCAGGCATATCAATCCGAAAAACATTTTCAGGCTCATTCCGTTCATGAACATGATGGACAGGACGATGGCCGCGATAACGACTGTGGCGCCCAGATCCGGTTCCATCAGTAATAACAGGGAGACGATGGTCAGCAATGCGAGGATAGGCAGGAAACCCTTGAAAAAATGATCCTTGAAAGCCGCTTTGCGTACGACATAATCTGCTGTAAAAATCAGAATGATCAGCTTCATCAGTTCGGAAGGCTGGAAGCTGGTGATTCCCAGAGGGATCCAGCGACGGCTGCCATTGATCTCATGGCTGATTCCCGGAATCAGGACCACAAGCAGTAGCAGGATGCCCAATCCCAGCAGATAGTGAGAATAAGCCTGCCACCAGCGCAGCGGTATCCGGAAGCAACCGATTCCGACAGCTATTCCCGCCAGTATGTATGAAGCCTGCCGGGCAAGAAAATAGTAACTGCTTCCTTCACCAAATTTCGCTTCGGCGATTGCAATCGAGGCGGAGTACACCATGACCAGCCCCAGCCCTAGTAAAAGCAGCACGGTTGAAACCAGCAGCACATCCAGTTCGGGCTGAATGGGCTGATTGTGCGGAGCGGAAGTGGATGGACTCATCATGGGTTTAATGACATGTCTGTGCTGTCAGTACGAACTTGCGCTCGATCAGGCGGACGGCAGCCGTGAAAACCTCAGCGCGGTGAATGTAATTGTTGAACATATCGAGACTGGCACAAGCGGGAGAGAGCAGAACGACATCTCCGTGCTCTGCCAGCAGAAAGCTTACCTGTACCGCCTCATCCATGGTGGTTACCCGGTGTATCGGTACATTGCTGGCCTGGATGGCCTGTGCAACTTTGTCTGCATCCCTTCCCAGCAGTACGACACTGCGCACATGCTTGCTGACTGGCTGTTCCAGAGGGGAAAAATCCTGCCCTTTGCCATCTCCACCTGCAATCAGAATCACGTTTTTGCGAAACCCGTTCAGTGCGGCAACAGCTGAACCTATGTTGGTGCTTTTAGAATCGTCGTAAAACGTTACGCCATTGAACTCGGCAACTTTCTGCATACGGTGCGGCAATCCCCTGAAAGTACGCAAAGCATGCAACAACGGCTCGAAAGGCAGATCAACCGCCCGGCACAACGCCAGTGCAGCCAGCGCATTGGCGGCGTTATGCAGTCCCGCGACGGCAAGCTCACTGGTTTTCAGCAAATGGGTACTGCCTTGTGCCAGCCATACATCCGATCCGCCGGGGAGCAAACCAAATTCTTCGTCCGACACGGGTGCGGATAGACCAAAAGTCACCTGTTTACTGTTTTTATCCGCCATGGCATACACCCTGGCATCATCACGATTGAGTATCTGCACGCAACCATTATTATGCGGGCGGGAAAATATCCGTGCTTTTGCGGCGGCATATTCTTCGATACTGTCGTACCGGTCCAGATGATCTTCGCTCAGGTTCAATACCGTTGCTGCATCCGGCCGCAGGCTGCTGGTGGTCTCCAGTTGAAAGCTGGAAAGTTCCAGCGCCCACAAATGGGGCCATTTATTTGCATCCATCCGTTGCATCAGTGCATCCAGCGCTGCCGGGCCGATATTGCCTGCTACCTCCACATCCCATCCGGCATTTTTTACCATTTCACCGACCATGCTGGTGACCGTGGTTTTCCCATTGGAACCGGTGATCGCAAGAATTTTTGTACCCGGTGGTGCGTACTGATCGAGTGCAACGGCAAACAGCTCGATATCACCGATTACGGGCACACCCTGCTGCAATGCTGCCTGTACCAGTGGTTCGGCTACTGCCACACCCGGACTGATGGCAATTGCATCGATCCCCTGGAACAATTCTTCCTTCAACGGGCCGCAGAATATGGCCTCATCCGGCACGATCCGGTTTATCAGTTCGAGATTGGGCGGGCTGGTGCGTGTATCAGCCACTGACAGCTGTGCACCGAGCCGGGAAAGCCACTTGACCATGGAAATCCCGGTTTTCCCCATACCCAGAACCAGTATTTTTTTGCCGGTATAGTTCATCGCAATTTCAGAGTCGATAAGCCGATCAATACCAGAATGAGGGTAATGATCCAGAACCTCACCACGACCTGATTTTCCTTCCATCCTTTGAGTTCATAATGATGATGCAGGGGTGCCATGCGAAAAACGCGCTGACCAAACAATTTGAAGGAAGCCACCTGAATCATGACTGACAGTGCTTCCATGACGAATACGCCTCCCATGATGACCAGTACGATTTCCTGCCGGACAATGACGGTGATCACCCCCAGTGCTGCGCCTAATGCCAGAGCGCCAACATCGCCCATGAATACTTCCGCCGGGTAGGTGTTGAACCATAAAAATGCCAGACCTGCTCCTGTCAGCGCGCCGCAGAATACCGCGAGTTCACCCGCATTGGGAATGTGTGGAATACCGAGATATTTGGCAAACACGGCATGGCCGGCAACGTAGGCGAAGATGGCCAGAGCACCACTGATCATGACGGTAGGCATGATGGCCAGACCATCCAGCCCATCTGTCAGGTTGACGGCATTGCTGGTACCAACGATCACCAGATAGGTCAGCACGATAAACAGGAATGTTCCCAGCGGAATGGCCACTTCCTTGAAGAATGGAACGATCATTTCGGTGTGCTGGGGAAGATCGGCTGTCATGGCAAGATACACTGCGACCAGCAAGGCAATGATCGATTGCCAGAAAAATTTGGATGAAGCTGAAAGTCCTTTGGAATTGCGCTGTATTACCTTGCGATAATCATCTACCCAGCCGATTGCGCCGAATCCCAGTGTCGTCAGTGATACCACCCAGATGTAGCGATTGCTCAGGTCCGCCCATAAAAGTGTGGTCACGATCACGGCTGTCAGGATCAGTGTGCCGCCCATCGTCGGTGTGCCTGCTTTGATCAGGTGAGACTGAGGGCCGTCATTGCGCACGGACTGGCCGACTTTACGTGCGGTCAGGCTGCGTATCATGGCCGGGCCAATCAGAAACGAAATGCTCAACGCAGTCAGTGCCGCCAGCATGGTACGCAGCGTAATGTAACTGAATACATTGAAAGCGCGGATATCTTCTGCAATCCATTGAGAAAGTGCCAGCAGCATTCTATGGTTTCCGTTGTAATGTCCGGTTGCGAATCCGGAAAACTGTTTTTGTCCGGCTATTCATTGCCTTTCATTTCGAAATACGTTTACGCCTGCAATTGTTCTATCACGCGTTCCATTTGCATGAAACGCGATCCCTTGACCAGGATGAAAACATGTTCGTCCAGACAGCTTTTCGCTTTTTCCAGCAACGTGTCCAGATCGGCAAAATGCTGTGCCCCTCGGCCAAACCCTGCAACAGCCTGCCGGCTCGATTCTCCCAGTGCCAGCAATATATCTACACCTGCGCTTGCGGCCTGTTGACCGATTCTGTGATGGAACGTTGCCGTATCAGCACCAAGTTCACCCATATCGCCCATGATCAGAATTTTTTTGCCGGGCATTTCTGCCAGGACATTCAGTGCAGCCTGCATGGAATCCGGATTGGCGTTATAGGTGTCATCGATCAGAACTGACCGGTTCAACCCGGTTTTTTTCTGCAAACGCCCGGGGACACCCCTGAAACTGTGCAAACCCTCAGCAATCGAGCTTGTGCTGATACCAGCAGCCGTGGCGGCTGCCGCCGCTGCCAGCGCGTTGTAAACATTATGACGACCTGGCACCTGTAGCGTTATTTCGACTGTGTCATCAGGCAATTGCAGCAGCCATCGATCGCCTGACGGATGTGCCGGCTGGCGTGCGCTGACTGCGGCAGTGCCATTCATGCTGAAATCCACAACCGGCCTGTTTCCGGCAAGCTGCCGCCAAAGCCGGGCATGGGGGTCATCCGCATTGATGATGGCAACTCCCTGTTCTTCCAGCCCCTCGAAGATTTCTCCTTTGGCACGGGCGACGGCTTCGGTGGTCCCCAGATGTTCGATATGAGCCGTGCCTGCATTGGTGATCACGGCAACCGTAGGTGCAGCAAGCCGGCTCAGCCAGGCGATTTCACCCGCGTGGTTCATCCCCATTTCGATGACTGCGCCAACATGACGGGAATCGAGTTGCAACAGCATCTGCGGTACACCGATGTCGTTATTCAGATTGCCGGTTGTCGCAAGAACGTTCTCCAATCCGAATTCACATCTGAAAATGGCTGCAATCATTTCCTTGACGGTGGTTTTGCCATTACTGCCTGTCACGGCTACCAATGGAAGGGTGAAGCGCCGACGCCAGGATGCCGCCAGTTGTCCAAGGCCCAGCCGGGTATCCTTCACTTTGATCCAGCCAAAATCAGGTTGAGTCGGGAGGATAGCTGTGTCAGCCGAAACCATGGCTGCAACGGCACCGTTTCCGATGGCTGCGGAAATGAAACGATGGCCGTCAAACTGCTCACCGGACAGTGCAATGAAGAGATCACCCGGTTTCAGGGTACGGCTGTCGGTGCTGACTCCGGTGAATACGGCGTTGTCACCAGACCAGTCTGCGTGCAGGGCCAATGCAGCTTCCTGTGTGCTCATCATCCTTGCACCTGTAATTCCGGGCCGGCCAGGTCATGCAATACTTGCCGTACTACTTCGCGATCGTCATACGGATATTTCTTTCCCTGTATTTCCTGGCTGGTTTCTGCACCCTTGCCGGCGATCAGTACGATATCGTCTTTGCGTGCACCGTGAATGGCCCGGTAAATAGCGGCTGTGCGATCCACTTCGGATGTGCAGTGTTTGCCACTGGCACCGAGCATGACTTCGCTGATGATGTCTGCAGGGTTTTCATTACGCGGATTATCGCTGGTGATAATGACTTCATCGGCCAGGCGTGAGGCAATTTCTCCGATCAGCGGGCGCTTGCCACGATCTCTGTCTCCGCCGCAACCGATGACACAGATCAGTTTTGCCTGATTTTTCCGAATTCGTTTTTTGATGCGGGTGCCGGCCAGTGTTTCGCGCAAACCGGTCAACACTTCGTTCAGCGCATCGGGAGTATGCGCATAATCGACAATGACGACGGGTTGATTGCCTCCTCCCAGTTTTTCCATTCTTCCGGGAATCGGCTGAACCTGTCGTAACGCGGTGATTGCATCATCGAGATCGATATTGCTGGCGAGCAGGGCGGCCAGAACAGCCAGCAGATTATAGGCATTGTAGCGGCCAGTCACATTGCACTGCAGGCTGGCGTACCGGTTGCAGAATTCGACATCGAAGCCGATCTGCTGTGTGGTGAATTGCAGATTGCTGCCGTAGAGTATTTTCTGATTACCAGTTGTTTGTGCAGTTTGGCGAGGTTGCTTGAAACCATAACCAATGATCGACAGATCTTTTCCGGCCAGTTGTTGCGACAGCTCTACACCCAGTACTTCATCCAGATTGAGGACGGCGTATTGCAAACCTTCCCAGAAGAACAGTTTTGCCTTGGCAGCAGCATAGGCATCCATACTGTCGTGATAGTCCAGATGGTCGCGCGTCAGATTGGTCAGTACGGCGACAGCAAATTCTGATCCGATCAGTCTGTCTTGAGAAAGACCATGTGAGGAAGCTTCTATCACCAGTGAGGATGCTCCTTGATGCAGATATTCAGCCATCAGCTGCTGCAGATAAACGGCATCGGGAGTCGTGTGTTCGGAAGGGTATAATGCGCCCGGGAATCCATGCCCGAGCGTTCCGATTACGGCAGTTTTTTTCCCCAGAGCAGCCATGGCTTGCGCATACCATTGACTGCAGGTGGTTTTGCCATTGGTGCCGGTGATTCCAACCAGCCATAAATGTCTGGAAGGATGACCGTACGCTTCACTGGCGATTTTCCCGGCTTCGTGACGCAGCCCGGCCACACCCAGATTGGGTATCTTCCACTCGGGTTTCCAGGAAAATCCCTGCTTTTCCCAGATGATCGCGTTGACACCTCGTGCAATGGCCTGCGGAATATCGTTGCGCGCATCATGACGTTCACCGGCACACGCCAGGAAAGTATCACCCGGCTTGAGTTTCCGGCTATCTGCCACCAAATGTCGTACTTTGACATCCAGCTGATTCAGCAGCCAGGCTGCATGACCTTCATCTGATCTCGAATCCGACGAGGTGCTCATCATCCTTTGTCTTCCAATCCGGCGGGAACGGGGGACGTCACCAGATTGCCAAGTGAATCATCAAATGGCACATTCAGTATCCGCAATGTACCTTCCATTACCCGGCTGAATGCCGGTGCCGCTACCGTGCCACCATAATAACGCCCGCTGGAAGGCTCATCGATCATGATTGCCATGATGACACGCGGATCGGATGCTGGTGCAAAGCCGACGAACGAAGAAATATAGCGATCGCTGGCGTACCCTTTCCGTTTTTCCAGACGTTTGTGCGCGGTACCGGTTTTTCCCGCCACACGGTAACCGTTGATGCGTGCACCGCTGCCGGTGCCTTCCGGTTGCACCGCAAGTTCCAGCATTTTACGTACGGATTGTGCGGTTTCACGTGAAATGACTTTCTGGCCGACAGCCGGCGTATCGCGTTTCAGCAGTGTGATGGGTTTCAGTTCTCCATCCGTGGCAAACAATGTATAAGCCCGTACCAGTTGCATCAGGCTGACTGAAATACCATGCCCGTAGGACATGGTGGCTTGTTCGATCGGGCGCCATTTATTATATGCGCGTAACTGGCCGCTTGCTTCTCCGGGAAAGCCAATACCGGTTTCAGTGCCGAAACCGGAACGGTTGAGCATTTCCCAGAATGTTTTGGGTGGCAGTAACAGGGCAATTTTTGCTGCACCCACGTTACTCGAGGTCTGAATGACCTGGGAGACAGTCAGATTGCCCTTGTCACGCACATCGCGAATGACGGCTCTACCTATTCTCATCATTCCGCCGGAGGTTTCCATCAGTGTGTTTGCCTTGACGCGACCCGTTTCCAGCGCCACGGCGATGGCAAAAGGCTTCAATGTCGAACCTGGCTCGAAAGTATCGACCAGCACACGATTGCGGATGACTTCGTTATTCATGCTCGCGCGCTGGTTGGGGTTGAAAGCCGGGTAATTGGCCATTGCCAGCACTTCACCTGTTTTGACATCCAGGGCCACGATACTGCCGGCTTTGGCGTGCTGCTCTTTTACTGCACGCGCCAGTTCCCGGTAAGCGAGATACTGTATCTTGCTGTCGATCGACAGCACCACATCCTGGCCGGATTTGGGAGATCGGATCTGTCCGACGTCTTCCACGACACGCCCGATCCGATCCTTGATGACACGCCGTTTGCCGTCTTCACCCGTGAGCACATCCTGCCATGCCAGTTCTACACCTTCCTGTCCGCGTCCGTCTACATCGGTAAAACCCAGAATATGGGCAGCCAGCTCGCGTGATGGATAGTAACGATAAAACTCGTGCTTGAGGTACAAACCCTTGATGTTGAGTTCAGCGATCTTATTTGCTCTTTCCGGTGGCAGTTGCCGTTTCAGATACACAAATCGCTTATCGCTGCTGAGACGTTCCTGAACAGTGGCCTTATTCATATCCAGCAGATCGGCCAGCTGCCCGATCTGTTCCGATGTGGCACTCACTCTTTGGGGATCGACCCATACGGATTTGACGGGCGCGCTGATGGCAAGGATTTCACCATTGCGGTCTTTGATGCTGCCGCGCTGGGAATTTTGTTCAATGACCCGGAGATGGCGCGACTGTCCCTGCTGCTGCAGAAAATCCTTGTTCAGTGCTTGTAAATAAACAGCCCGGGCAACCAGTATGATCAGGGATATCAGCAAAAATCCTTGTATGAGGCGAGAGCGCCATTCTGGAAGATCCACAGCAGCGGATTTGCGAGAGGGATTGAACAGGATTTTCATTCAGTCGCACCTGACGAATGATCGGGATGAATCGCCAGAATATTTCCAGCGGCAGGCGGGGGCATAGTCATGCCGAGTTCTTTTCGCGCGATCTTTTCCACACGCGCAGGCATGGCCAACGTGGTTTGTTCCAGCCGCAGTTGGTTCCATTCGGTTTCCAGTTGTTCAGTCAATTGCTGAGCTTCTTCCTGTTCCATGAACAGTTTGCGTGATTCGTACCGGGCGGTTACGATGCCCAGACCACAAATAACCAGCACCATAAACAGGAAAATGTTCAGTTTGATCATCGATCCACCTTGCTGCCGGTTTCCAGCTTCTCTGCCACCCGCATGACAGCACTGCGCGCTCGCGGATTGGCAGCCACTTCATTCTCGCCGGGGCGAATTTTTTTACCAATGATCTGCAATGTCTGTCTGCTGTGCATGCGACTCTCCTCATCCCGTACAGGCAGTTTTCGCGGCAAAGTGTCCGTGCCTGCCTGCATGCGCATGAAACGCTTGACGATACGATCTTCCAGTGAATGAAAGCTGATTACTACCAGCCGGCCGTTTGCATTCAGCAGTTCCACGCATTGCGGCAGTGTCACCGATAATTCTTCAAGTTCCTGATTGAGATGAATCCGTATCGCCTGGAAGGTGCGCGTCGCCGGATGCTGCCGACCGTCCCGGTGGCCGAACTTGCGCACGACCGCTGCCACGATCTCGGCAAGCTGAAACGTGGTAACAATGGGCTGGCGTGTCTGTGCCATAACAATTGCGCCTGCAATCTGTCCAGCATACCGTTCTTCGCCATAGGTTCTGATCACCTCCTTCAATTCTGTTTCTGTCACAGTGGCCAGCCACTCCGCTGCTGTTTTTCCCCGGCTGGAGTCCATGCGCATATCCAGCGGGCCATCATGGCGGAAGCTGAATCCGCGTGAAGCCTCATCCAGCTGGATCGATGACACGCCCAGATCCAGCAGGATGCCGTTAACCCGGCTTACACCCAGCGACTCCAGTGCTGTGCGTATTTGTGCATAACTGCCGTGTACTGCCTGAAACCTTTCATCCCGAATGGATCGGGCTGCGGAAATGGCCGCCGGATCCTTATCGAATGCAATCAATCGTCCTGATTCTCCCAATCTGGACAGAATCAGGCGGCTATGACCACCTCTGCCGAAGGTTGCATCTACATAAATACCATCAGCTCTGATATTCAGTGCATCTGCGGCTTCTTCCAGCAAAACGGGTACATGCACGGCACTATCGGCGCACTACAGCGAGAATCCTTCCAGCTCGGGAGGAATATCTCCGTCCTTGTAGGTCGTTGCTGTATCGATTTCCAGATCCCATTTCGCCATATCCCAGAGTTCAAATTTCTCACCCTGCCCCGCGAGCACGACTTCTTTCTGCAAACCGGCAAACTGTCTCAGAGGGGCGCTGATCAGAATACGGCCGGAACTGTCCATTTCAACGTCACTGGCATTACCGATGATGAGTCTTTGCAAACTTCGAATCTGCGGGCTGAGGCTGGGAAAGCTGTTCAATTTTTTTTCAATCGGCTCCCAGACGGGCTGAGGGTAAATCAACAGGCATCGGGAAGGATCAGCAGTCACGACGATATTGCCTTCACAACTGGCAAACAATTCATCACGATATTTCGCGGGAATCGCAAGTCTTCCCTTGCTATCGAGACTTAACTGGGTGGAGCCACGAAACATTTCGTCCCTTTTGATTTCAATGGAGGTGCCTGTTTGATGATTGAATCATATTTACCCCACTAACACCCACAATTATGCATATTTCACCACTTTAACCCACTTTACTCAATAAAAATTTGCATGATTGAGCAAGAAAGAATTTTTATATTGTTGTAACAATGACTTAATGGGATTTGCAGATAATCTTTTCGAATAAAACAGCTCGATAAAGAGGGCTGGTTTCGGGATCGGGACAGGGCGTGGTATAAACCTGAAAATATTTTAGGAACCTCTGATCAATATGGCTTTGGTATTTTGGGAACAGGCTGTCAATGATTTATCGGCGCGTGATCCGGTGATGCACCGGATCATTCAGTGTTACAGCAATTCGATGCCTGAAGAACGGGGAAATGCTTTCGCCACACTGGCGCGTGCGATCGTCGGACAGCAGATATCCGTCAAGGCGGCGGCCAGTGTCTGGCAGAAGGTAACGACTTTGATTCCGGAAATCACACCGGAAGCATTGATTGCGACAGAAGTCGATTTATTGAGGACATGCGGGCTATCGGCGCGGAAAGTCGATTATTTGCGGGATTTATCGCGCCATTTTCTGGAAGGAATGCTGGTAACGGTCAACTGGCACGATCTGGATGATGAAACCCTGATCCGCAAACTTGTCGAGGTAAAAGGCATTGGCCGGTGGACGGCAGAAATGTTCCTGATTTTTCATCTACATCGCCCGGATGTCCTGCCGCTGGATGACATTGGTCTGCAGCGCGCTGTCAGCCTGCATTACAACGCCAGTCAACCGATCGCCAAACAGGCGATTCGGACCATAGCTGAAAGCTGGCAACCCTGGCGATCAGTCGCCACCTGGTACCTGTGGCGAAGCCTCGATCCGATTCCGGTCATCTATTGATTAAAGCCAGTATCGCCTGGTTGAGTTGCCTGGTCGTTATTCCACAATCAGTATTGGATTGATTGCTGGATTCTGTTTCTTTCCGGTACAAATAATTCATTCGTTTCTACAGGGCTTTGCAATGATGATTCAGGCCCCTGAATAATCCGATGTGATGGATACGCTATTTAATAACGTCCTATACATCTGAGTTTATAGACATATGTTACTCATCTAATTTCTATAGATTTTATGCGCGTGCTGATAATACTGCGTACTATGAAAGTACAGATAGCCTTCCACTAAGCGCACTCAAGCATGTACCGGAACCGGATTGGGGTATTTTTAGAACAGCCCCCCGGCTTCCTCAGTTAGATAATCAACAGAACAATATCCAAATAGGTGACACAATTACTTTCAATGATCAATGATCAATGATCAATGATCAATGATCAATGATCAGCAATGCTTGGGCTCAACTATGCAACTATAATAGGCAAAAGAACTGCTGCTCATTATACGGGTGCAGGTGAGTATGAAAAATCCAAGCTTACTCCAACAGTTTCACTAATCTATAAACCAGTTGTTGCGCTGACTACTTACACTACTTATATGGAATCTCTTGAATCTGGCGCTGTAGTGGGTGGTACTTATACCAATCGTGGAGAAATACTACCTCCGTTAGTCAGTAAACAGTATGAAATCGGTATGAAGTATGATATCAACCCAAATTTTTTGTTGAGCACTGCACTATTCCGGATCGAAAAAGCCAATGGATATTCAGATCTTGCTACGCCAATCCCAACTTATGTCCAAGATGGTTTGCAAGTACATAATGGAGTAGAGTTGGTTCTAACCGGAAAGATTACAGATAACCTAACCATCATGGGGGGCGGTACCTTGATGGATATCGGTGTAGAAAAATCCAATAACCCTGCTCTCGAAGGTAAAAAACCAGTCAATGCTGCATCCAGAATGGGCAAAATTTACGCAGAATATGCGCTGCCATGGATCCCAGGGTTTAGCCTGACCGGTGGTATTTACTATACTGGAGAGAGGTATGCTGATGCAGCCAATACTGACAAAATGCCCGGCTACACCCTATATGACCTTGGAGCGAGATATATGACTCGAATGTTTAATAAATCACTGGTAGTACGTCTGAATGCCACTAATATAACGGGCAAAAATTACTGGCTGGCTTCTGATAGTTTAGGCGTTCCAAGAATGATTGCGTTTTCTGCCAGTATGATGTTTTAGCGTTATCCCGGCATATACCAACAGGTATGTGTTCTGTTTCAAACCGGCTTGCCTGTTGTGTGGCGAATACACGCAGGCAGGCCGGAACAGGTTCCTGGAAGTATGGCGGACCATCCTGAAACCGGATTCTGATCTCTGGTATCAGCCCATAACAGCTCGGAACACTCCTGCCTCAGTTCGTCAGTCCACGTATATCTCACTGCATCAGTTGTTAAAACTGTTCCCGTAATAATCAACCGGTGAGGCTGGTCCGGGGTGTTACCCTGTTGTCATTCAGTGTAAACGGAATATACCGGAGTAGCAGTCGTGAGAGGGTGAAAATGAAGACACAGCACGAGTCAGCCAGATTATCTCATCGTTTTTCAGCGATATTCTGGGATCTCGTTGCTGCACTTCTGGTGCTTGGCATGGTGGTTTTTCTCGCCCAGACAAGCCGCGATCTCATGCAGCCTCTGGCCGGGTCGGGAGGGGCTGTCATCAGCCTCGAATCATCAGTTTTGCCGGAATATGCGCTACGTACGTCGCTCAGGATGCTTGCAGCGATGATACTGTCGCTGATTTTTACGTTCACCTATGCCACTTGGGCTGCCAAGAGCCGGCGTGCCGGGCAGGTTCTTATCCCGCTGCTCGATATCCTCCAGTCTGTACCGGTACTTGGCTTTATTTCGGTTACGGTGGTTTTTTTCATGTCGTTTGCTCCTGGAAAAATGCTGGGTGCCGAGCTGGCTGCCATCTTTGCCATTTTTACCAGTCAGGCCTGGAACATGGCGTTCAGTTTCTACCAGTCGCTGCGCACAGTTCCGACTGAACTTGTCGAAGTATCACGTTCTTTCCGGCTCAGTCCATGGATGCGCTTCTGGAAGCTTGAAGTACCTTTTGCGATGCCGGCACTCGTGTGGAATATGATGATGTCGATGTCGGCCGGCTGGTTTTTCGTCGTTGCTTCTGAAGCAATCAGCGTGGGGAACACGGTTGTCACACTGCCGGGCATTGGTTCATATATCGCGCTGGCTATTGACCAGCGTGATCTTGGGGCGGTCGGCCGGGCGATCGCAGTCATGCTCATCGTGATTCTGATTTACGACCAGCTTCTGTTCAGACCGCTTGTGGCCTGGGTGGATCGCTTTCGCTTCGAACAGGAAGCAGATAGAAATTCGCCGCGTTCCTGGGTGTTGATGGCGCTGCGCCGGTCACGCTGGGTGGCAATGGCTGTTGTGCCACTGGTCAGGATGTGGCGATGGACTTATCGGGCAGGGAATGATGGAGCTTCTCGGGAACTGGCCCGGACTGCCCGGAACACTATGGGGTCGGGCGTGATTTCGTGGCTCGACTGGCTATGGTACGGTGCAATTGCTGTTATTTGTGCTTTTAGCATGTGGAAAATTACAGTTTTTGTCTTGCAGGGTGTAACACCGGATGAGGTCGGAACGACTGTTTTTTTGGGTTGTGTGACCATGGTGCGAGTCTTTGTCCTGATTGCGGTCGCCAGTGTCATTTGGGTACCAGTCGGGGTCTGGATCGGATTGCATCCGGAGGCTGCGCGTATCATCCAGCCGGTCACCCAGTTTATGGCGGCATTTCCTGCCAATCTGTTGTTTCCGCTGGCAGTGTCGGGGATAGTGGTGTTGCGGCTCGATCCGGATATCTGGCTAAGCCCATTGATGATTCTTGGTACGCAGTGGTATATCCTGTTTAACGTCATTGCAGGCGCATCGACCATTCCGGGTGAGCTGCGGGATATCGGGATTAATCTTGGCGTCCGGGGCTGGTTGTGGTGGCGGCGTATCGCGTTACCAGCGGTATTTCCCTTTTACATGACAGGTGCTGTCACTGCTTCCGGTGGATCATGGAATGCCAGCATCGTCGCGGAACTTGCCAACTGGGGAGACACTACCCTGAAGGCGAATGGCCTCGGTGCCTATATCGCAGAGGCGACTGCAGCCGGCGATTTTCATCGTATCGTTCTCGGGATTGCGGTCATGAGTGCGTTCGTTGTCCTTATCAATCGTCTGTTCTGGCGCCCGCTCTATATACTGGCCGAACGCAAATTCCGCCTGGGCTGAAAGGAGATTCACATCGACATTTCCCCATTGCTGGATATCCGTGGTGTTCGCAAGTCATTTCGCAAACCGGATGGCAGCGAGTTACTCGTGCTCGATGGAATCGATTTCACGCTGGGTGAAGGCGAAATCATCGGTTTGCTGGGTCGTTCGGGTTCGGGTAAATCCACATTGTTGAGGTCGATTGCCGGGCTTACGCCGCCATCGACCGGCTCCGTTATTTATCACGGTAATGAAGTAACAGCGCCACCACCGGGTATTGCCATGGTATTTCAGGGGTTTGCTCTGTTTCCCTGGTTGACCGTGCTGGAGAACGTGCAACTGGGTCTGGAAGCACTGGGACTTTCAACCGGCGAGTTACACCGGCGCGCAATCGAGGCGATCGATCTGATCGGGCTCGATGGCTTCGAATCAGCCTATCCGCGTGAATTATCGGGTGGCATGCGCCAGCGTGTGGGTTTTGCACGCGCATTGGTTGTTCATCCCAATATCCTGCTCATGGATGAGCCGTTCTCGGCACTCGATGTGTTGACGGCGGAGACGCTGCGTACTGACTTTCTCGATCTCTGGTCAGAAGGCCAGCTTCCCATCAAGGGGGTGATCCTTGTCACGCACAATATTGAGGAAGCTGTGCTGATGTGCGATCGTATTCTTATTTTCGGCAGTAATCCTGGCCGTATTCTCAATGAGATCAAAGTTGAACTGCCGCACCCGCGCGCGCGTCTCGATCCGGCATTCCGCGATCTGGTCGAGCGTATCTATGTAGAAATGACAACCCGGTCAGCTTCGGTTCCCGCTGGTAGACGAACAGAATATTTTCCAGGAACGGGTATCGGGACAATTCTGCCTCATGTATCCTCGAATTCATTGTCCGGCCTGCTCGAAGCGGTAGCAGCCGCTCCTTACAATGGGGAAGCAGATCTTCCTGTGATTGCCTCGTCTTTGCATATGGAGATCGATGAGTTATTTCCAGTAGCCGAGACGCTGCAGATGCTGCGCTTTGCCGAAGTGGCAGGGGGCGATATCAGGCTGACCACGGAAGGACGACAGTTTGCCGATTTCGATACTGACCGGCGCAAGCACCTCTTTGCCCGCCATCTGCTGACCTATGTTGCGCTGGCAGCTCATATCCGACGGGTACTCGATGAACGGCCAGTACACCAGGCGCCGTGGAGCCGGTTCGCAGATGAACTGGAGGACTATATGCCGCCTGCTGCGGCCGTGCAGACCTTGCGTACCATTATTGCCCTGGGGCGCTACGCAGAGATTTTTTCATACGACGATGAGAAACAGGTTTTCAGTCTGGATAATCCTTAAAGAACCTCTGATCAAGTCCCACATGGCTGCACACTGCGTTTTGCGGATGAAATGCAAGGCGAGTGAGGCAGTGAATGGTTGGCCCCTTCACAACGAACTCAACGCTGCAGTTCGTCTGTAAAACCAGTGCCCCAAAGGGTTGCGGCAAAATCATGCGCTCACTGTGTCGCACTCCTCGGTATCGTAGAATACGTGCTTCTTGTGATCATCACGATTTTGCCTGCAATGCGGCTCATGGAGAACTTGATCAGAGGTTCCTTGAGGAGTTTCTGATCGTGGTGAATAGTAATCTCTTTCCTATTACACTGAATAATCCTACTTTAATAAAACATTAAGTTATACTAAAATAGGACTTTATGATAAACAGGAGGTTGCTATGCTTCAAACTTTACGCAAGGCCGGTGGTTCGCTTGTCATGACAGTGCCCAAGTCTTTTATCGAACAGAACGGGCTGAGTGAAGGTTCTCAGGTTGAGCTTCATCTTCACGGGAAGAAGATGACCGTCGAAGCACCGGCCCGACCGCGTTACAAGCTGGCTGACCTGATGGCGGAAATGCCGAAGGGATTGCCGCGTGTTGAAGGCTGGGATGAAATGTCTCCCGTCGGACTGGAAGACAGCTGATGACATACCTGCCGAACCGTGGCGACATCGTACATCTTGATTTTGATCCATCCTCCGGCCGGGAGATAAAAGGCCCTCACTTTGGCCTTATTTTAAGCGGTAAGCTTTTTAACCAGCGAGGACTGGCAATGATCTGCCCGATTTCTCAGGGTGCTGCCGCTGCTGCCCGTACCTACGGGACTGTGGTCACCTTGATGGGAGCAGGAACTGACACTCAAGGTGCGGTACATTGCCACCAGTTGAAGTCTTTGGATTGGCAAGTGCGGAATGTGCGTTTCAAGGAAAGTGTACCGCAGCATATTCTTGATGAAGTCCTGGCCAGGGTAGAGGCTATTCTGTTTGAATAGACCCCCCCGAAAACAGGCGAAAGCCCCTATTTTATTCAGCAAACTGTACTTGGGTTTTCGCCTGGCGTAATCCTGCGTTGATAAGCGCAGTTAATGTGCTGAACTACTGTTTCCCAGCGTCTTTCTCAATGTGCCAGCAGGATTGGTTCTGTCGGCCATTTGTATTTGTTCATTCAACTCTGTTTTTGCCAGTAAATATTTATATTTATTATATTGATATCCTGTTTTTATCAACTGGTTCTACTTCATTCTCATCATCGTTTTCCTTATGGTGTATCCCTATTCTGTCTAAATCAGGCATTCCCATTATCGGTGAATACATAATGTCGTTTATATCGGTTGACCGTTTCCATCCAAAATACTGCTCACCAATTGCACGCTTGCACATCTTATAAAGCCTGTTAAGTACAAGGTGATTAACTACCGGTTTACCGTCTGCAAATTCAATCATTCTGGCCATTGATACAACTGAAACCCTCATTTCCGAGTGATGCATTGAGAATTGAAATCGGAAAGCACCGGTTTCCGAGTTGATATCCCTTGTTGTAAGAAGAACATAAACAGTGTTTTTAGATGATCCTGGTAATCTTGTGACTATTGGATAAGATTTTTCAATGACGCTGTCTCCAGACAGTTGTCTTGTTCCGGGTAAGGTAGCAGCTTCTAAATCGCCCAGCCGGACACTGCTTTTTACCCATATTTTCATATCATCAGACAGAATTTTCGATAACTGTGCTGCGGCTGGTTCGGGAAAGTCAATCATTGGAACGATATATACCTGGACTTCGTCTGGATCGTATAGCTCGGCGCTGGCTGACTGAGTCATAAACAAGATAAAAACGGTTAGTAGCGCTACGATGTTTTTCATAAAACTTCCTTAATATTTAACACCAGGCTTGATTCAACGGGTAATAAAACGAAGTGAAATCTTTGTTTAGTTCTGCGTTTTGGGTGGTTTATTTGTTTACGGCATAGATGGATATCGGATACACAAAATGAATTTCAGTACCTGACAGATGTGCATCTGGTTGAGTGAAGGGTGTCAGGTTGTATTCTTTGTGCCAATACTGCGAGCCGCGAGGATGGCATGCCTGGTCGCATGCCATTCAACTGAAGCATGCACGGTGAAGCACCCCAGGTTCAGCGTATGCAAGAACCGGAACCGGGAACCCAGGTGACGAAGGATTTTTTCCTTCAGCCACTCTGGATCGAACCCGGCCCACTCACCTGCCACTGACAGGAGGTTGTATTTGCATATCGGGTATACCTCGTTTATGAGGATGAACTCGAGCTGATCGATCGAGTAAGGTGATCTGGCAAGCTGATCGGCACGCCACTGCCGTGAGAGAGAGGTATCCGTATCGAGGAACATGTCTGACAGTGCTTCCCATACAGGCTGGCGGGCAGCAAGGTCTTCAGCGGCTGGCTTGATGGACAGCATGGCGTATTTTGGGTGCCTGAAATAAAACCGTCATTCCTGGACAGTGATCATCCAGCTGATACCGAAGCGGTCGGTAAGCATACCAAAACGTGATGACCAGAAAGTCTTCGTGAGTGGCATACGTACCTGACCGCCCTCGGCGAGAGCGGCAAATGTGCGATCGGCCTCAGCCTCCGTCGGTACAGTCAGAGAAAGTGAGAAGCCATCGAAATGACTGTCTTCTCCGCATCCGTCGGAAGCCATCAGCGTGGTGGCACCGATGTGAAAAGAGGCGTGCATGATTTTGTTTTCAAAGCCGGGTGCAAGCATTCCGGGCGGTGGCGACTCCGGGCTTTCTTTGTGGCGCATGAGCATATCCACCTGTGCGCCGAGGGTGGTACGGTAGAATTCGAGTGCCTCTTCACAGCGACCGCCGAAAAACAGGTAAGGTTGAACATATGGGGTAGTCATTGTGTTCTCCTTTCAGCTGGTATCAATCTGGTTTGCTTATCGTAAACCTTTTTCGATGAATCTGGCAGTTTGATTGTTAAGGGATCTTTGATTTATCCTGCATTGGCATACAATGTTTCATGCATTGGATGCTTAATTTACGGTAAGAGGGTATATGCGATTTCTACAGTTTTTGATCATGTTCTGGGTGGGGTTATATGCGCAGTGGGCGCTGGCGTTCTTGCCGATTCAGCACTGGCAGACAGCCAACGGGGCGCAGGTCTATTTCGTCGAGAATCATGATTTGCCAATACTCGATCTCAGTATTGAATTTCCGGCAGGCAGCAGTACCGATACGGCAGAAACTTCCGGCCGCGCCGGACTGGTGCAACGGCTGATGAGTATGGGGGCAGGTGGTCTGTCAGAAGATCAGATTGCCGAGACACTGGCGGATGTCGGAGCGAGGCTGGGTGGAACATTTGATCTGGATCGGGCAGGACTGTCACTGCGGACATTGAGCCATCAGCAGGAGCGCGTGCGTGCGCTGGATGTTTTGGCGCAGATCGTTCAACGCCCTGAATTTCTTGAAAAGATTCTGGAACGGGAACGTGCTCGTATTATCGCAGCCCTCAAGGAAGCGGATACCAAACCAGAGGTCATTGCTGACCGGACACTGATGAAATTGCTGTATGGCAAGCATCCTTATGGTTTGCGTGAGTCGGGAGAACCGGATGCGCTTGCAGCGTTGCGGCGACAGGATCTGGTTGATTTTTACCGTGCGCATTACACAGCTGGCAATGCAATCATTGCAATGATAGGGGATATCAAACGGGATGAAGCTGCCCGTATCGCAGAGATGCTGACCAGAAATCTTCCGACTGGGAAAACGTATAAAACTTTGCCACCTGTTGAAAACCCTGTTCCGATCATCCAGAAGATTGCTCATCCGGCCACGCAAAGTCATATCCAGATTGCCTACCCCGGGTTGAGTCGTAAGGATCCTGATTATTTTCCTCTACTGGTGGGTAATTACATTCTGGGAGGGGGTGGGTTCGTTTCCCGATTGATGAATGAAATTCGTGAAACGCGCGGGCTGGCATATAGTGTTTACAGTACGTTTGCGCCATACCAGGAAAAAGGGCCATTTGAAATCGGTTTGCAGACAAAAAAGGAACAGGCGGAACAGGCCTTGCAGTTGACACAGAAAACGCTCAGGGATTTTGTTGAACAGGGACCGACCGAAGAAGAGTTGCAGGCTGCCAGGCAGAATATCGTGGGAGGGTTTCCTTTGCGTATCGACAGTAATCAGAAAATTCTCGGATATCTTGGGGTTATCGGTTTTTATGATTTGCCACTGATTTATCTGGAAGATTATGTCAAGGCGGTGGAAAAGGTGACTGTCGCGCAGATCAGGGACGCATTTAAACGCCGGATTGATCCGACCGGTATGGTAACGGTAGTCGTGGGTGCGGCAGACTAACGCTTTTGCATAGTGAAGGCAGACAGAATCCGTATTATTGGTGGCCAGTGGCGCAGCAGGTTGATTCAGTTTGCCGATGATGAGCTGCTCCGGCCGACACCTGATCGTGTTCGGGAAACATTGTTCAACTGGCTGGGGCAGGATCTGACAGGAAAAATCTGCCTGGATCTGTTTGCCGGCAGTGGTGCACTGGGATTTGAAGCTGCTTCGCGAGGCGCGAAACAGGTGACCATGATCGAGCAGAACATGAAAGCTGTTCGCAATCTCCACTGCTCGATCGAGAAGCTGGGCGCTTCACAGGTAAAGCTTGAGCACGTTGATGCCCGGATGTTTCTTACTGCTGATTCAGAGCGCTATGATGTCATTTTTGTTGATCCTCCGTTTAAATCCGGGTTGCTGGCTGAAGTATTGCCATTATTGCCAGCAAAGTTGGAGGAAGAGGGTGTGGTTTATGTTGAAAGCAGCGACAAGCTGCTGCCAGATGATACCTGGTCGATCTGGAAACAGGGCCGGGCAAGTCATGTTCATTACTGTTTGTTGAATCTTAATTCTGATGGATAAAGTTATTTACCCTGGTACTTTTGATCCGATTACACGGGGACATGAAGATCTGATCCAGCGTGCGTCGAGATTATTTGATCAGGTAGTTGTCGCGGTTGCTGCCAACAGCGGAAAATCTCCCTGTTTTTCACTGGAAGAGCGAGTGGAAATGGCCAGAGCAGTTCTGGCCGGATATGCCAACGTTGAAGTAACGGGATTTTCCGGTCTGCTGATGGAATTTACCCGGCAGCAGCAGGCGCATGTCATTGTGCGCGGTTTGCGGGCAGTATCCGATTTCGAGTACGAGTTTCAGCTGGCCGGGATGAATCGCAGTTTGTATCCTGATGTGGAAACCATTTTTCTGACGCCATCGGAGCAATATATGTTTATTTCAGCCACTATCGTGCGTGAAATCGCACGTCTCGGCGGGGACGCAAGCAAGTTTGTGCACCCGCTCGTAGCTGAACGGCTTTATGAAAAGCGAAAAAAATGAATACTGGAGAGTGAAAGAAATGGCGCTGATTATTACCGATGAGTGTATCAATTGTGACGTGTGTGAACCCGAATGTCCTAACCGGGCAATTTCACAGGGTGAGGAAATTTACGAAATCGACCCGGATCTGTGTACAGAGTGTGTGGGACATTACAATACGCCACAATGCGTGGAAGTTTGTCCGGTCAGTTGCATCGTGGGTGATCCGGACAGGGTTGAGAATCGCGAGCAACTGATGGAGAAATACCAGTTTCTGACTACTGGCGCGAACCGAGTTCCTCAGGGATAGCGTAACGCCGCGGACCAAAAATCGCGGTGCCTATTCTTACCATCGTGGCGCCTTCTGCGATGGCATTTTCCAGATCTTCCGACATTCCCATTGACAACGTATCCAGATTGAAACCTTGCTGCTGCAATTGTTCGTAAACTTCCCGCATCATCTGAAACTGTTCACGTTGCAGTGCGGTTACGGCAGTGAGTTCCGGAACCGCCATGATTCCGCGTAACTGAAGGCGTGGCTGCTCGCTGACGAAGGCGGCCAATTCCGCAGCTTTTTCCGGATCCACTCCACTCTTGGTGATTTCTCCACTTACATTTACCTGCACACAGACTTGCAGCGGTGGTAACGATTCCGGCCGTGCTGCTGAAAGGCGGGTTGCGATTTTTTCCCGATCGATTCCGTGTACCCAGGAAAAATTCTCGGCAATCAGTTTGGTTTTGTTGCTTTGAATCGGACCGATGAAATGCCATTCGATTGGCAGGTCTGACAGTGCGCGGATTTTGACCAGACCTTCCTGCAGGTAATTTTCACCGAATACGGTTTGCCCTGCTTCCCAGGCTTCACGCAGTTTATCCGGCGTATTGGTTTTGCTGGCTGCCAGCAGCTGAACGCTTTCCGGATCACGCCCCGCTTTTTTTGCGGCTTCAATGATACGGTTTTTGACATTCTGCAGGCGTGAGGCGATTGTGGTCATGGTTGGATAAGTGAAATTGAAGAAACGGGTGATCCGGTATTACTGCCAGAAAATTTACCGGTATTCCGGAAATATATTTAATCCCGGCCTGTTTTTTCCGTTCTAGTTAGATCAGCCGACTGTCTGGGGTCAGAAAACATTACCAGCAGCCGGTATCAACCGATCAACGTTCAACGTGGTAAAAGGAACACACCGGATGAATATAGTAGAGTTACTCTCATTTGTGGTCAAGAATAACGCTTCCGACCTTCATTTGTCTGCCGGTATGCCGCCTATGATCCGGGTGCACGGGGAAATCCGGCGCATCAATCTCCCTGCGCTGGAGCACAAAGACGTGCATGACATGGTGTATGACATTATGAACGATAGTCAGCGCAAGCATTATGAAGAACATCTGGAGTGCGATTTTTCGTTTGCTATCCCCGATCTGGCACGTTTTCGTGTCAACGCTTTCAATACTCAGCGGGGAGCAGCTTCGGTGCTGCGTACCATTCCGTCCAGAGTGCTGACACTCGAAGAACTGAAGGCGCCAAAAATATTTGCTGAAATTGCGCAACAACCACGCGGTGTGGTGCTTGTTACGGGACCGACCGGATCCGGTAAATCCACCACGCTTGCAGCCATGATCAATGACATCAATGAGAACCAGTATGGCCACATACTGACTTTGGAGGATCCGATCGAATTTGTACACGAAAGCAAGAAATGTCTGATCAATCAGCGGGAGGTCGGGCGAGATACACACAGTTTCAGCAATGCTCTGCGTGCGGCTTTGAGGGAAGATCCGGACATCATTCTGGTGGGCGAAATGCGGGATCTGGAGACAATTCGTCTGGCCATGACTGCGGCGGAAACCGGTCATCTGGTTTTTGGTACGCTGCATACCAGTTCGGCTGCCAAGACCATCGACAGGATTATTGACGTGTTTCCGGCGGAGGAGAAGGAAATGGTGCGTGCGATGCTGTCCGAATCACTGCGTGCCGTTATTTCTCAGGCACTGCTGAAAACAAAGGATGGTAAGGGTCGGGTGGCTGCTCATGAAATCATGATCGGTACACCGGCTATCCGTAACCTTATCCGGGAAGGAAAAGTAGCGCAGATGTATTCGGCTATCCAGACTGGTCAGGGAGTCGGGATGCAAACACTCGATCAGAATCTGACAGATCTGGTGAAGCGTGGCGTCATTTCAGCGGCAGAAGCGCGTACCAAAGCTATGAACAAAGATAATTTCCGTGGTTGAGCGGACAGAATTTATTATGGAAAAAGAACAGGCACTCAAATTTATGCACGATTTACTGCGGCTGATGCTTAGTAAAAAGGCTTCAGATTTGTTCATTACGGCCGGTTATCCTCCGGCAATGAAGATAGACGGCAAAATGACACCTGTCACACAGCAGCCACTTTCTTCTGCCCATACTGCAGCGCTGGCGCGTGCCATCATGAACGATAAACAGGCGGTGGAGTTCGAGTCCAGCAAGGAATGTAATTTTGCAATTCATCCAGAAGGAATCGGCCGTTTTCGCGTCAATACTTTCGTACAACAGCAACGAACAGGAATCGTTTTGCGGACGATCACCACGAAGATTCCAAATTTCGATGATCTTGGGCTGCCGCAGGTTCTGAAAGAAGTCGTCATGAGCAAACGTGGTCTGGTGATTTTTGTCGGTGGAACCGGCTCGGGAAAATCCACCTCGATGGCGGCACTGATTGGCCATCGCAACCAGAATAGCCATGGCCATATCATCACTATTGAAGATCCGGTTGAATTTGTACATGAACATATCAATTGTGTCGTTACCCAGCGGGAAGTCGGAGTTGATACGGAATCGTGGGAAGCTGCATTGAAGAATACATTGCGGCAGGCGCCCGATGTCATTCTGATTGGTGAAATCCGGGATCGAGAAACAATGGAGCACGCCATTGCTTTTGCTGAGACCGGGCATTTGTGTATGGGTACCCTGCATGCAAACAGCGCCAATCAGGCGCTTGATCGCATTATTAATTTCTTCCCGGAAGAACGGCGTGCTCAGTTGCTGATGGACCTGTCACTGAATATGCGGGCATTGGTCGCGCAAAGGCTGATTCCCAAAAAATCAGGCAGCGGGCGTGCTGCGGCAATCGAAGTAATGCTCAATTCTCCACTGATTTCTGATCTGATATTCAAGGGAAATGTGCATGAAATCAAGGAAATCATGAAAAAATCAAGTGAACTGGGGATGCAAACTTTTGATATGGCGCTGTTTGAACTCTATGAGAATGGCACGATTTCCTATGAAGATGCACTTCGTAATGCTGATTCCATGAATGAATTGAGGCTGCAAATCAAATTGCACGGATCAGAAGCCCGGAAAATCAGTGCAGAGACGAATATCGAACATCTGACGATTACCTGATATTAGTCATTGCTGCCGATAATTACGCCGCCACCCAGACAAACCTTGCTTTCGTAGACTACTACCGATTGTCCGGGTGTGATTCCCCATTGTGGCGCTGCAAAACCAATCTGACAGGAGTCATGTTCAAAGTGGGTAATTGCGCAGGGTGCATCTGTTTGACGATAACGGATTTTAGCTGCATAAACCCAGTTCTGATGAGGAGAGGTACCGCTGATCCAGGAAAGATCCGCGGCAGTCAGCGAAGAACGCAGTAGTGCAGGGTGGTCGTGTCCTTGTACTACGTATAACACATTTTTTTTAATATCCTTTCCTGATACAAACCACGGCTGTTCACTGCCCTGGCGGGTGCCACCAATCCCCAGTCCCTGCCTTTGCCCGATGGTGTAGTACATTACTCCCTGATGTTCTCCCACGACTTGGTCATCCAGGGTATGGATTTCACCTGGATTGGCAGGTAGATATCGGTTGAGAAATTCACGAAAAGGACGTTCACCAATGAAACAAATTCCAGTGCTGTCCTTTTTGGTGGAATTGGGTAACCGATGTTCACGCGCGATTTTGCGAACCTCTCGCTTGTAGAGATGGCCAATGGGAAAAATTGTGTGTGACAGCTGTTGCTGATTCAGACGGTAGAGAAAATAACTCTGGTCCTTGTTGCCATCTTCACCCTTAAGTAACTGAAACAAGCCATCTGTTTCATGCACCTGTGCATAATGGCCAGTTGCAATCCAATCGGCGCCCAGATTGAGTGCATGATCGAGAAATGCTCTGAACTTGATCTCGCTATTACACAGCACATCCGGATTGGGTGTGCGCCCCGCCTGATATTCATCCAGAAACAGATTGAAAACTCGTTCCCGGTATTCAGCTGAAAAATTTACCACTTCCAGTGGTATGTCAAGAATGTCTGCTACAGAGGCGGCGTCAAGAAAATCCTGACGAGAAGAGCAGTATTCATCAGTGTCATCTTCTTCCCAGTTTTTCATGAAGAGCCCTGTTACATCGTAACCTTGCTGCTTGAGTAACAAAGCGGCAACGGATGAATCTACTCCGCCGGACATACCAACAACTACACGTGATTTATTCATCTCATCGACCGAAAAAACATATCTGGTAATTTTACCTTGCTTCAGGCATAACACTAATCATCTGATGCTGAAATTGCTGCTTTTTGTCCGGTGATTTCGGCTGATCATTAATAAAGACGGGTAAAGTTTTTGCTTTATACGTAATTTTAAAATCTTGACTTAGCCCTGCTGAGGAAGTAGTCTTGAGAAGATGAGTAGTAAGTGATTAGGAGTAGATAAAGCTGGTTACCTGAGAGGGATCGGGTAACCGGTTATTGTTTTGTATCTGGTAAAAGCCGACGAACAGGTAGATTACGGAGGAGAGAGATGAGAATAGGGGAGTGGATGAGGGGGTTATTGCTCTGTGCGGGGTTGATGATGTGCGGGGTGGTTCATGCGGACATATCGACGGTACCGGACGAGACGTATGATGCGTTGAAGCTGGATCGAGGTAAGGCGACCCCGAAAGAGACGTATGAAGCGCTGGTCAAGCGTTACAAGGACCCGGCGCATGGAGCGGGGAAAGGGACGATGGGAGATTACTGGGAGCCGATAGCGATCAGTATATACATGGATCCCAATACTTTTTATAAACCACCGGTATCACCCAAAGAAGTTGCGGAACGCAAAGACTGTGTGGAATGTCACTCGGACGAGACCCCGGTATGGGTAAGAGCCTGGAAGCGCAGCACCCACGCCAATCTTGACAAGATCCGCAATCTCAAATCGGATGACCCGCTGTATTACAAGAAAGGGAAGCTGGAAGAAGTTGAAAACAACCTGCGCTCGATGGGCAAGCTTGGTGAAAAAGAAACCCTCAAGGAAGTAGGCTGTATTGACTGTCACGCTGACATCAACAAAAAAGACAAGGTAGATCACACCAAAGACATCCGCATGCCGACGGCGGACACCTGCGGAACTTGTCACTTAAGAGAATTTGCCGAACGTGAATCGGAACGGGACACCATGGTCTGGCCGAACGACCAATGGCCTGCCGGACGCCCCTCCCACGCACTGGACTACACCGCCAACATCGAGACCACTGTCTGGGCGGCGATGCCGCAACGTGAAGTTGCCGAAGGCTGCACCATGTGTCACACCAACCAGAACAAATGTGACAACTGTCATACCCGTCATGAATTCTCGGCGGCAGAATCGCGCAAACCGGAAGCCTGTGCCACCTGCCACAGCGGGGTGGATCACAACAACTGGGAAGCGTACACCATGTCCAAGCATGGCAAACTTGCCGAAATGAACCGTGACAAATGGAACTGGGAAGTCCGTCTCAAGGACGCCTTCTCCAAAGGTGGACAGAATGCACCGACCTGTGCAGCCTGCCACATGGAATACGAAGGAGAATACACCCACAACATCACCCGCAAGACTCGCTGGGCGAACTACCCGTTCGTTCCGGGCATTGCAGAGAATATCACCAGCGACTGGTCGGAAGCCCGTCTGGACTCCTGGGTACTGACCTGCACCCAGTGTCACTCGGAACGGTTTGCCCGCTCCTACCTGGATCTGATGGACAAAGGCACCCTGGAAGGGCTGGCCAAATACCAGGAAGCGAACGCAATCGTACACAAAATGTATGAAGACGGCACCCTGACCGGACAGAAGACCAACCGTCCGAATCCGCCGGAACCGGAGAAACCTGGATTTGGTATCTTCACCCAGCTGTTCTGGTCGAAAGGCAACAACCCTGCCTCACTCGAACTGAAAGTTCTGGAAATGGCAGAAAACAACCTGGCCAAGATGCACGTTGGACTGGCTCACGTCAATCCGGGTGGCTGGACCTACACTGAAGGCTGGGGTCCGATGAACCGTGCCTATGTTGAAATCCAGGACGAATACACCAAAATGCAGGAACTGTCAGCCCTGCAGGCCCGTGTAAACAAACTGGAAGGCAAGCAGACCAGTCTGCTCGACCTCAAGGGAACCGGAGAGAAAATCTCCCTGGGAGGCCTGGGTGGTGGTATGTTGCTGGCAGGAGCCCTTGCTCTGATCGGCTGGCGCAAGCGTAAGCAGACCCGAGCTTGACCGCACTGACAACCGACCGGCGTGCACAGACACGCTGGTCCGGCCGACTCCTCCCGTCACTGGGGATATTACTGGTGACGGGAGGTTTGGTTTTACTGACCTGGTATACCTGGCTGGTACTGACTCCGGACACAGCGCCGTATCGTTATCAACAGGTAACCACTGGCAATGTCAGTGAATTTCCCGAACTGGAACTGGACACCTGGCCTGATCTCACTATCAGCCAGTACGACATCCATGTCGAAGGTACTGAACAACCGGTTGCACAAGCCTGGTTTGGCCAGCGCGCAAATCAACCGCAAGTACTGCTCAACTGGAAGAACCAGACGAGAGAACCCCTCCTGGCACTGGACCAGAAAGCATCCGAACTGAGTGCTCTTGCAGCTGCGATCGACAAACACGCCTCCCGTGATGCCCTGCTGCTGGGCTGGTGGGACACCTCACGCCAACTGGCCCTGCTCACCGGACGGGATGTACTGTTTCATACCCCGTTACACGAACCCCTGATCATCCCGCTGGAATGGCAGCCCCATGAACAAGCCATTCGCGCGTATGAAAACCAGCAGGCTGGCACCCCGGCTGACCCACAGGAACAGGAATTGTTCATGCGCTTTGCACAAAGCCTGGTGAATCCGCCGGCAAACGGACTGGACGACCTGCGACAACTTGCCGGCACGCGGGACACCTACCTCATCGTACACGTCAGCGACCTGTACAAACTCGGCCTGATGTACCCGGACAAATTCGGCATTGCCTACAAGCACTACCGCATGACCGGCAACCTGCATGGCATGATCAGCCACCTGAAGACCGAAATGCGTACCCGCGGTTACTACACCTACACCCTGCAATCACTGTCGGACGAACTCATCCGTGCTTTCTTCCTGATCGACGAAGCAAGCTATGACACCCTGCTGGCGAAACTGCTGCCGTTTACCAGCCAGCCATCGCCGGTGGAACGCACCTCACCGCGACTGATCTACCAGCAAGGCGGATACTGGGTATATCATCTGACAGCAAAAGCACCGGCGCACAATACTTTGCAGTCGGGAAAAGACTCTAATGAAACGACGGATTCAACCGTTTCGGTCGATCAGGTACAATGACGAACTGGGAAAACGAAATGTAACCCGTGTTCAAACATCAATGAGAGGAGAGACCATGAAAATAATGATAGCCTGCGGGCTGGTTGCTGCAGCTTTGTTCACACTGACGAGTGGACAAAGTCTGGCAGCAGACGCCCCGTTTGAAGGCCGCAAGAAATGCAGTTCCTGTCACAAAGCCCAGGCGCAATCGTGGAAAGACACAGCGCATGCCAAAGCGATGGAATCGCTCAAGCCCAATGTCAAGAAAGAAGCCAAACAGAAAGCCAAACTGGATCCGGCCAAGGACTACACCCAGGACAAAGACTGCGTAGGTTGTCACGTGGATGGATTTGGTCAGAAAGGGGGCTATACGATCGAATCGCCCAAACCGATGCTGACGGGTGTAGGCTGTGAATCCTGCCATGGACCTGGACGTAACTTCCGGGGAGATCATCGTAAGAGCGGACAGGCCTTTGAGAAATCGGGCAAGAAAACGCCTCGCAAAGATCTGGCAAAGAAAGGCCAGGACTTTCACTTTGAAGAACGCTGCAGTGCGTGCCATCTGAACTACGAAGGTTCACCGTGGAAAGGAGCCAAAGCGCCTTACACCCCGTTTACACCGGAAGTGGATGCGAAATACACCTTCAAGTTTGATGAAATGGTCAAGGAAGTCAAAGCCATGCATGAACATTACAAACTGGAAGGCGTATTTGAAGGAGAGCCGAAATTCAAATTCCATGATGAATTCCAGGCCAGTGCCAAACCCGCCAAAAAAGGAAAATAGTGATGACCAGACTGCAAAAAGGATCGATTGGTACTCTGTTGACAGGAGCACTGCTGGGTATAGTCTTGGTGGCTGTTGTCTTTGGTGGAGAAGCGGCATTATCGACCGAAGAATTCTGCACCAGCTGTCATTCCATGACTTATCCGCAAGCCGAGTTGAAGCAATCCACTCACTATGGTGCGCTGGGTGTTAACCCGGGATGCAAGGACTGTCATATTCCTCAGGGAATAGAGAATTTCCATCTTGCGGTAGCGACACACGCGATAGATGGTGCCAGAGAACTGTATCTGGAGCTGGTCAACGACTACTCCACCCTGGAGAAGTTTAATGAAAGAAGACTGGAGATGGCTCATGATGCGAGAATGAATCTCAAGAAATGGGACAGTATCACCTGCCGCACCTGTCATAAGAAGCCGGCACCTCCTGGAGAGAGCGCTCAGGCTGAACATAAAAAGATGGAAACAGAAGGGGCGACCTGTATAGATTGTCATCAGAATCTGGTGCATGAAGAAGTTCCGATGACGGATTTGAATGCAAGTATTGCTCAAGGCAAGCTGGTATTGAAACCGGAAGATGATGGGGATGATGAAGAAGCTGATGAGGACGAAGATGAAGAAACCGAAGAAGCTGACGACAGCAGCGACAGCGAATCCGCTTCCTCCAGTGACAACAGCGACGACGAAGACGATAACAACGATGAGTAAGTAAGTTGCAATGTAGTAGCTATTGCTTGCTTGATGTACACTGAGACCCGCGGAGGTTCTATTTTTAGGCTTCGCGGGTTTTATATTAGTATGGCGGCTAGTAAAAAATTCAATTTGGGGTAACCAATTCCGTAAATAGTATTTAGGTTATTTGTAAGCAAATCATAGCTGCTACTGGTCGATATACTGATTTATAGCGACCGGCACATGAGTATGTAAGGTTAGATTGAGTATTTTGCTGTTTAAATCTATAACCAGCTTCCGTATATCTATGTTTGTTTAAGATTTGTTCAAGTTGTGGGGTAAATAAGTGACAGTTGTTCGTTTGCCGGATGGTACAGACAGGGTGTTTGATAATTCCGTAACTGTGAGGGAGGTTGCTGAATCTATCAGCCCAGGATTAGCACGTGCTGCACTGGCTGGCAAGTTAAACGGCAAGCTGGTGGATCTGTCAGAACAGATAGAGACAGACAGCGATTTGGTGCTGATAACAGATAAGGATTCTGAGGGTCTGGAGATCATTCGTCATTCTTGTGCGCATCTATTGGCACATGCTGTTAAGGAATTATTTCCGGGAACACAAGTTACTATCGGGCCAGTCATCGAGAATGGATTTTATTATGATTTTTCTTATGAGCGGCCATTTACACCTGAAGATCTGGTAGCTATAGAAAAAAGAATGCAAGAGATTAGCAAGAGAGCATTGAAAATTGAGCGAAAAGTATGGGATCGATCCAGGGCAATTAATTTTTTTAAAGATATTGGAGAACACTATAAAGCTCAGATAATTGAATCGATTCCAGATAACGAGCCTGTTTCCTTGTATTCACAAGGTGATTTCACGGATTTATGTCGTGGGCCGCATGTGCCCTATACATCAAAAATCAAAGTCTTTAAGCTGATGAAGATAGCGGGCGCTTATTGGCGTGGAGACTCCAAAAATGAGATGCTGCAAAGGATATATGGAACAGCGTGGGTAAGTAATGAAGAGCAGAATAATTATCTGCGGTGTCTGGAGGAAGCCGAGAAACGTGATCACCGCAAACTTGGTAAGCAGCTGGATCTTTTTCATACACAAGAAGAGGCTCCTGGAATGGTTTATTGGCATCCTAAGGGATGGGTTGTCTGGCAGCAGATTGAACAATATATGCGCCAGACTCTTGCCGGGAACGGGTATGTGGAAATTCGTACTCCTCAAGTGTTGGATAGATCTTTGTGGGAGAGCTCTGGTCACTGGGAAAATTTTCGTGAAAATATGTTTATCACGGAATCAGAGAATCGACATTATGCTATTAAACCGATGAATTGTCCGGGTCATGTTCAGGTGTTCAATCATGGATTGAGAAGTTACCGTGATTTGCCACTTCGACTGGCAGAGTTTGGTTCTTGTCATCGGAATGAAGCATCTGGAGCTTTACATGGTCTTATGCGTGTCCGTTCATTCACACAAGATGATGCTCATATTTTTTGTACAGAGGATCAGATTCTGGGAGAAGTAACAAAATTTATAGATCTGCTGAATCAGGTGTATATAAATTTCGGTTTCAGTGAAACGCTGATAAAGCTTTCAACACGTCCACTCAAAAGAGTCGGAACGGAAGATCAATGGGATAAAGCCGAGACTGCTCTGGCAACCGCTTTGAATCAGAAAGAGTTGAATTGGGAGGTACAACCAGGCGAAGGAGCTTTTTACGGCCCAAAGATCGAATTTACATTGAAGGATAGTCTTGGACGCAAGTGGCAATGTGGCACTTTGCAACTGGATTTTTCTATGCCAGCAAGGCTTGGTGCAGGGTATATTGCAGAAGACAATACAAGAAAGATCCCTGTAATGTTGCATAGAGCCATTCTGGGATCTATGGAGCGTTTCATCGGTATTCTCATTGAGCATCACGCAGGTGCTCTACCTTTATGGCTTTCTCCAGAGCAAGTTATCATACTGAATATTTCAAGAAATCAAGCTGAATATGCTCAGTTGATTACAGATGAACTCAAGCAAAGTGGTATACGTGCCAGCTCAGACTTGAGAAATGAGAAAATAAGCTATAAAATTCGCGAGCATAGCATGCAGAAAATTCCTTATTTGATGGTAGTCGGGGATAAGGAAATGGAAAACAGGACAGTTACCGTACGAGGGCGAGCAGGTCAGGATTACGGAGCGATGTCTGTTGAAAGTTTCGTTGTTCGTGCTCAGGAAGAAATAGCTAAAAGATTATAGTAATTGATTTTAATGAATTTGCGGAGGAGGGTACCATAGCTCAAGAAAAGACTGTAAAGGTTAATGACGAGATCTCGGCATCACAGATCAGGTTAATTGGTATTGATGGTGAGCAGGCTGGGATTGTGTCGATAGCTGAAGCAAAAGAAATGGCTGAGGAAGCGGGTGTAGATCTCGTGGAGATAGCACCCGGAGCGGAGCCGCCAGTTTGCAGACTGATGGATTACGGTAAATATCTTTATCAGGAAAGCAAAAAAAAGCATGATGCCAAGCTGAGACAAAAACAAATACAAGTCAAAGAGATCAAGTTTAGACCCAATACAGATGAGGGTGACTACGGTATCAAGCTACGAAATCTGATTCATTTCTTAAATGATGGCGACAAAGTAAAGATTACACTCCGTTTTCGGGGCAGGGAGATGGCACATCAGGAATTTGGTGTCAGATTGCTGGAAAGAGTGCGGGGGGACCTTGCTGACCATGCTGTGGTGGAACAATTCCCAAAATTAGAGGGGAGGCAAATGGTAATGGTTTTATCTCCCAAAAAGAAAGAAGTTAAGGTAGGTAAATCTGCTAAACAGTCTGAAACTGATGCAAAAAGTGAGGCTATAACTCAGTAGCAGTGTTTTTATTGTTTTGGTACAAGATTGTTTGCAATGTTGTTTGTTTATTACGAGTGATATCAGGGTCCCAAAAGTTTTCTGATCTGAAACACCTTGATTCATATTAAAAGAGGAAAAATTTATGCCTAAGATGAAAACGAAAAAGAGTGCTGCTAAGCGCTTTAAAGTAAGGGCGGGGGGAAGTATAAAACGTTCACAAGCCTTCAAGCGCCATATTCTTACCAAGAAAACAACCAAAAATAAGCGGCAGTTAAGAGGTGTGGCTGCTGTTCATGCAAGTGACATGGTATCTGTACGTGTGATGTTGCCTTACGCCTGAGGAGATAGATAATGCCAAGAGTAAAGCGTGGTGTAACGGCAAAGGCCCGCCATAAAAAGATTCTTAAGCTGGCGAAGGGGTATCGCGGTAGACGAAAAAATGTATACCGTATTGCAAAACAGGCTGTAATGAAGGCTGGACAATATGCATATCGTGATCGTCGTCAAAGAAAACGACAGTTTCGGACTTTATGGATTGCGCGTATCAACGCAGCAGCACGTGAGTTGGGAATGACTTACAGTACATTTATGAACGGTATCAGAAAGGCAGGTATTAGTCTTGACAGGAAAATACTGGCTGATTTGGCTGTATTTGATAAAGTTGCCTTTGAGAAAATAACTAACCAGGTAAAAGCCGGGTTGGCAAATTAAAAAGTAGTTGGTGTACAAGTTTACCAAGGGAGGTCAGCAATTATTGGCTCGACCTCCCTTTTTTATGAATGAATCATTCCATTGCTATGGGTAATCTGGAAGACTTGGTCAATGCTGCAATAAAATTGTTCGATAATGCCGAAAGTATCGTTGATCTAGAGCAGATCAAGGCGCAATACCTGGGAAAAACAGGTGAGATTACTATTCTGCTAAAGGGGTTGAGGGAACTGACTCCTGAAGAACGACCGGTAATGGGAGAGCGAATCAATCAGGCAAAGAAACTGTTGGAAGATGCTTTGATTGAACGTCGAAACCTTATTCAGGAAAAAAATATGTCGGCTCGTCTGGCCGAGGAGAGTCTGGATGTATCCTTGCCGGGGCGTGGGTTGGGAATGGGAGGGGTGCACCCCGTCACACGAACTTTGATACGCATCGAATCATTGTTTCACTCGATTGGTTTTAGTGTTGCAACTGGCCCCGAAATCGAAACTGACTTCTATAATTTTACCGCGTTAAATATTGCTGAGAATCATCCTGCACGTGCTATGCACGATACCTTCTATGTTGATGGTGGAAAATTGTTACGAACACATACATCGCCAGTGCAGATTCATTACATGCAGAACCATCGGCCACCCATAAAAATTATTGCACCTGGGCGGGTGTATCGTTGTGACTCCGATGTAACACATACGCCAATGTTTCATCAGGTTGAAGGATTGTGGATAGATGAGAATGTCAGTTTCTCCGCGTTGAAAGGTGTATTGGTGGAGTTTATGAGGAATTTCTTTGAGAAAGATAATTTGTCAGTCAGATTCCGCCCTTCTTTTTTTCCGTTTACAGAACCTTCTGCTGAAATGGATATTGCATGTGTAATGTGTAATGGCAAGGGTTGTCGGGTTTGTGGTGAAACTGGCTGGTTAGAAGTACTCGGGTGCGGTATGGTGCATCCGAATGTCATGAATCATGTTGGTCTGGATAGTGAAGAACATATCGGGTTCGCTTTTGGTCTGGGCGTCGAACGCTTGGCCATGTTGCGTTACGGCGTTAATGATTTGCGTTTGTTCTTCGAAAACGATCTGCGTTTTCTGAAACAGTTTAATTAATACACGAAACTTGCAGTTATGAAATTTTCCGGGAACTGGCTTCGAAAGTTGGTTGATCTCCAGTATTCTGATGAGGAGTTGGCGCACAAATTAACGATGGCAGGATTGGAGGTGGAGAGCGTAGCTCCTGTTGCCCCGTTTTTCGATAAGGTAGTCGTTGTACAAGTAGTTTCTGTTCAAAAGCATGCTAATGCTGACCGGCTTAATGTATGCAAGGTTGATGTGGGAACTCAGTCAGACGGGTTTTTGCAAATCGTTTGCGGAGCACAAAACGTAAAAGAAGGTATGAAAACCGTGTGCGCTCTGGTGGGAGCCCGGCTGCCTGAGTTGGATATACGGCAGGGTAAAATACGCGGTGTAGAATCCTTAGGTATGTTGTGCTCTGCCAAGGAACTCGGATTGGCAAGTGATGCCGATGGGTTACTTGAGCTTCCGGGTGATACGCCTGTGGGAGTAGATTTCAGAAAATACTACTCGCTTGATGATTGTATTTTTACTTTGAAGCTGACACCTAACCGGGCCGACTGCTTGGGTATGTTTGGTATTGCGCGTGAGGTTGCTGCAATTACCGCTAGCGAGCTTGATTTGCCGGAAATTGTATTTGTTAATCCGGTAATTGAAGATGTATTACAAATCCGGGTAGAGGAACCTGAATCCTGTCCACTTTACTGTGGCCGGGTCATCAAGGGTGTAGCAACAGATACTGCCATTCCTCTATGGATGAGTCAGCGTCTGGAGCGTGCCGGCTTGCGCATGATTAATCCGGTGGTTGATATTATCAACTATGCTATGCTGGAAACAGGCCAGCCAATGCATGCCTTTGATCTTAATCAGGTAAACCAGGAGATTTGTGTACGTTTTGCTGGTGAGAATGAGCACTTGCTGCTACTGAATGGCGAGAGGCTAACTTTACAGAGAGATATGTTGGTTATAGCTGACAGCAGTAAACCATTGGCGTTGGCCGGTATCATGGGCGGCAGTGAAAGTGGGGTGACAAATACTACAACAGATGTTTTTCTTGAAAGTGCTTTCTTTTCACCCGTTGTGATCAGCGGAAAGTCGTTTAAGTTGGGTTTTACCTCGGATTCTGCACATCGATTCGAGCGAGGTGTGGATTTCTCCATGACACGTAGTGTGCTCGAACGAGCTACGGCACTGATTCTGAGTATATGCGGAGGTAAAGCGGGGCCGGTTACAGAAATCGGGAGTGATCTACCGCGGCGAGAGGCAGTCAGGGTGCGTCAAAAACGCATTGCAAAGATTCTGGGAGTAGATTTCAGTGTTGAACTGATATCGGAGTATTTTCAACGCTTGCAATTTAGTTACACTATGGTGGGTGAGATGTTTTATGTCGTGCCACCTGCAGCGCGCTTTGACCTGGTGATCGAAGAAGATTTCATTGAAGAAATTGCGCGGGTGCACGGGTATGATCTGATTCCTGCCCGGTTGCCCAAAGCACCGGTGCATATGCTGGCAGAACCAGAAACGGGTGTATCACCAGTTAAACGATTGCGTCAGATTCTGACTGCGAAAGATTATCAGGAAGTTATAAATTACACGTTTGTCGATATTCAATGGGAAGCAGATTTTTCTGGAAATGACATACCAATCAGATTAAAGAATCCAATTGCCAGTCATATGGATGTAATGCGCAGCAGTCTTTTTGGCGGATTGATCGATAATCTGCAATTCAATCTGAACCGCAAGCAAAGCAGAGTCAGAATTTTTGAGTTAGGCTCGTGTTTCAGTAAAGAGGGCGATGAGGAAAAAGAGGTAGAAAATCTGGCGGCTCTTTGCTCAGGAAGTGCATATCCGGAGCAATGGGGTGTGCCGGATCGGGATATCGATTTTTATGATGTAAAAATGGACATTGAGTCTTTATTCTGGCCGAGAAGCGTTTATTTTGAGCTTGCGCTACATCCGGCGTTACACCCGGGTAAATCAGCCAGAATCTTGATAGACAAGAAGCCGGTTGGTTGGATAGGAGAACTTCATCCTCGTTGGCAGAGCAAGTATCATTTATCTCAATCTGCCATACTGTTTGAATTACGAACGGAAGCGTTGGCTGCTGAGTTATTGCCAGCCATGTATCCGCTTTCGAAATTTCCACCGGTAAGGCGCGACATTGCGGTTGTCGTGGAAAGTGATGTAAGTGTAGCCAGTTTGCTGGAGACAATGCATCTGGAAAAAGACCGCAGCATTAGTGAGATATCTTTATTTGATTTATATAGTGGTGAAAAATTAGTGCAAGGGAAAAAGAGTCTTGCTTTCCGTATTTTATTGCAAGATAGCGAAAAAACCCTTACAGATCAGGAAATCGATCGGGCAGTCAGTCAGTTGGTCGGTATTCTTGAACGAAAATTTGGTGCAACGCTACGTAGCTAATTAGTGTTGGTTCAGGGCAATTACTCTATTTTCTATCTTAAGGGTGGATTATGGCTTTAACCAAAGCAGAGCTTACTGACTTGTTATTCGAGAATATCGGATTGAATAAGCGTGAAGCAAAAGAGATTGTAGAGTGTTTTTACGAGGAAATGCGGGCAGCACTTCAGAATGGTGATGGTGTAAAGCTTTCAGGTTTTGGTAATTTTCAGCTGAGAACAAAGCCACAACGTCCGGGGCGGAATCCCAAAACTGGTGAGGAAATTCCGATTTCGGCACGAAGAGTGGTTACTTTTCACGCAAGCCAGAAGCTTAAATCTATGGTGGAAGCCAACTATCGTGGAGAATCAGGCACAAATTAATGTATTGCCTCCCATACCGGTAAAGAGATATTTCACAATCGGAGAGGTGAGTGAATTATGTGGCGTTAAGCCACATGTTTTGCGTTACTGGGAGCAGGAGTTTACCCAACTGAGATCAATCAGGCGTCATGGAAACCGGCGTTACTATCAGCACCAGGAGGTAATACTCATCAGACGGATACGTGAGTTATTGTACGACTATGGTTTTACCATAAACGGAGCACGCAATCACCTGGTATTAGGGTTGCAGAATCAGGTTAAAAATAATGTAGTAGGTAGTCAATCTTGTCAGTCCGGTTCAGATTTCAGTCTGGCCGGATTAAAAAGAGAAATTGAGCAAGTCATATTGTTTCTTCAGGTAAGTGAGGCATGAGTATTATTGGTACAAGGCTGGTAATTGCCTGGTGCAGTTTTGTTATAATCAAAGTAAAAGAAACGGGGCGTAGCGCAGCCTGGTAGCGTACTTGCATGGGGTGCAAGTGGTCGGAGGTTCAAATCCTCTCGCCCCGACCAGTTTTTAAAAAGTCATTTGTCTTTCAAGTTTTAGATTAAATCTGGAAAGAATTTAATTATCTCTAATCTTTGGCGACTGTGTATTTATTCTTACCATAAACGATTTAATCGTTTTAAGGTGGGCTTTCACGGTAGTTGGCCACATTACTCAACTTTCGGGGATGTATTTGAATGCGCATTTTGCTCAGTAATGATGATGGGTATTTTGCGCCAGGTATTGCCAATCTCGCAAAAGTGCTCCTTGAGATTGCAGATGTGACGGTTGTTGCGCCAGAGCGTGATCGTAGCGGGGCAAGCAATTCGCTTACGCTGGATCGCCCGCTCAGCTTGCATAAGTCACATAATGGTTTTTATTACGTAAATGGTACACCGACAGATTGTGTCCATCTCGCTGTAACCGGCATGCTGGATGAATTGCCGGATATGGTGATCTCAGGGATCAACGATGGCGCTAATATGGGGGATGATACGGTTTATTCAGGGACTGTAGCAGCTGCAACCGAGGGCTTTCTGTTAGGATTGCCTTCAATTGCTGTATCCCTGGTGAGTATGTCGCGCGGCAATTTTCCAACAGCAGCCAGGATCGTTGTTGATCTTGTCAAGCGGTTCACAGAAAACAGATTCCATATTCCGATTCTGCTCAATGTGAATGTCCCGGATGTGCCGTACGATGAGTTGCAGGGAGTGGAAGTTACGCGGTTAGGTCGTCGTCATAAAGCGGAATCTGTGATTAAATATCAAACTCCTCGAGGAGAGACAGTATATTGGGTGGGTGCCGCAGGTGCAGCCCAGGATGCAGGTGAGGGAACTGATTTCTTTGCTCTTCAAAATAACCGGGTATCAATAACACCACTACAAATAGATCTGACACGTTACGACCAGATTGGTTATGTCAAGAACTGGCTTACACTTTAGTAATCCCCCGGCGCTAACTGACAAGTTTATTCGCTGGTAATGAAGTCGAGGTTTGTTGAGGTTGTTCGCTCTCGTTATTTCATTAGTGTTAGGTAGAAATAGGAGAATTGGTACGTGAGTGTACGCCATTCTGGTATCGGCATGACATCGCTGCGGACGCGGGTTCGTATGGTCGAACGCTTGCGGGAACAGGGTATTAAAGATGAAGTGGTATTGGCAGCAATGGGTTTTATCCCGCGCCATCTTTTTGTTGAGGCAGCCTTGGCATCTCGGGCATATGAAGATGTTGCGTTACCGATCAATTACGGACAAACCATCTCCAGTCCCTGGATTGTCGGCCGTATGACTGAATTGCTGCGAAATGGTGGCAGTAATTCACTTAGAAAAATCCTGGAAATTGGTACAGGGTGTGGTTATCAGACTGCAGTTCTGGCAAAAATAGCAAGTGAAGTCTATTCGATTGAGCGGATAGGTCCTTTGTTGACACGTACACGTATTCGATTACGTGAATTGGGTATTCTCAATATTCATCTGAAGCATGCTGATGGTATGCGGGGCTTACCGGAAGCAGGGCCGTTCGATGGAATTATGATGACAGCAGTTATACCGGAAATACCGGAGACACTTCTGGAACAATTGGCTATGGGTGGCAGAATGGTATTCCCAAAGGGAAACAGGAAGCAATATCTTTGTGTGATCGATCACACGACCGAAGGTTTTGTTGAAACTATCCTGGATGAGGTGATGTTTGTACCGATACTTCCCGGAACTATCAATAGATAGCAAGGGTCTTCAAAGAATAAAAGCTTATCACCGGTTTCTTTTAGCATCCGGATAATTTTTACAAGGGCTTTACCCGATCATATTCGTGGTATTGAGCCAAATACTCAATGTTCATGCGTCTATTTTCTTTTTTTCTTCTTACCTTATCCTTGGGCGCCTGTGTTTCAAAACCGGATCCGGCACCAGTTGTTGAGCGGTTGCCAGGCAGTTATTCGGGGATATCTGGAGATAATGTAAAGGATTATGAGAGAAAAGAGGTCTATGTTGTGCAAAGTGGCGATACTTTGTATGGTATTGCTCTGAAAAATGGTTTAGATGTCAATCAACTGGCTGAAATGAACGATATTGCAGATCCGAGAGAGCTGCGAGTTGGTCAGAAGCTTTATTTACGGACCCTTGCAGGACAAGGACAGATTCCTGATCAGGAAGATCTTTCTTCGCAGCCCACACTTTTCTCAATTTCTCAACCGGGAGATGTCGGTGTCGCCGGTTATCAGCCTGGCACCTTATCTGATAGGAGTAACTATGAAACGACTGAATCTTTCAAAACAGAGCCAAAAGGAGTTTTACTGCCTTATTCCGATACAGCGCGTGATCAACTGAATAATCAATCCGGCGCTGCTCAAGTTGATTCCGAACCTTATCAAGTCGGTAGTATCAAGGAGCCATCCAAAAATAAATCTGATCAGTCAGCGAATGTAAGAACGAACAATAGCAGTATCAACTGGGGATGGCCGACAAGTGGTCAAATTATTAGCCAGTTTTCTGAGAAATCTAAAGGTGTGGGAATAGGTGGCCAACTTAAACAGGCTGTCCTGGCATCAGCCTCAGGTACTGTTGTCTATAGTGGGAGTGGTTTGCGCGGATATGGTAATTTAATCATTATTAAACATAATGATAGTTATCTGAGTGCTTATGGCCACAATAGCAAGATCTTTGTACATGAAGGTGACAGTGTGTCTAAAGGACAAAAGATTGCTGAGATGGGCAATACCGATGGTGGAGTGGTAAAGCTGCATTTTGAGATACGAGAAAAAGGCAAACCGGTAGATCCGCTTGGCTATTTGCCTACCAGATAACTATTGGTTGTTTTCTGCTCTACTGGATTCGCCGGGGCCTTAATTCAGGAGATCAGATAGTGTTTGCACACTTAACGGCTTATCAAATGATTGTGCTGCTATTTGATGGGTATGGTTTGTACTTTCTAAATCCTCTAAAACAAGGGCTGCATAACTGAAATTTTGCTCCCGAGTATATTCGCTGACAGTGATGATTGTTTTTATGCCGGCTGCCGTAGCCGATTTCAGTCCGTTTTCTGAATCTTCAATAGCGATACAAGCTTCAGCAGGAAGATTAAGTTGGTTAAGTACCCATTCATAAATATCTGGTGCGGGCTTCTTTTTTGAAACGATATCTCCTGCGCCGATTACATCAAACCACTCGAGAGCGCTGTCTCCCAGTGTGCACTGAAGTAAAGTGCTTACATTTTCATAGGTTGTTGTAGTGGCGATTGCAATTTTTATATTGTTTTTTCGTAACTCGTCCAACAACCGTTTGATGCCTGGCCGTAGTGGTATCTTCCCTTCTTTCAGCAGATTCAGAAAATAGTTGGTTTTGGTTTTATGAATCTGTGCAATCCATTCATCAAGATTATTTTTACTAAGTAAAGAAGGTGCATAATTTTCTATATAGAAACGGATGCGTTCCTTGCCACCCGTAATTTGAAGTAAAACGCCATACAGGTCTACGTCCCACTCCCAATCCAGTTGAAATTCATTGAAAGCTTGATTGAAAGCAATTCGGTGTCCATCTCGTTCGGTATCCGCGAGCGTACCGTCTACATCAAAAAGAACTGCAGAAAGAGCCATAGTTTTTTATTGAAGTTATTTACTTGTGAATGAATAGCTGGCCCGACTTAACCGATCAGCAACAGCCAGCCATTCTAAATCATCAGGCGGTGCTTCAACCAGAATCCGCTCGAAATTCGCATCATCGAGTTTACGCAATGTAGCGTATAAATCCTTACCAAATGCTACCGGGTCGTTGGGCATAAGAATATAGTGGAATTTATCGTCCGAATTCAACATGGGGATCAGGTGTATGCTGCGAATGATTACAGCTGTACGTATCCCTTGTTGCAGAAGGTCGAAAGAGCGGGAGAAGAGGGATTCGCTACTTTGGCAGATTTCAAGAGGGGTTGCTGTCGCGTAATGTGATGATAAAGACCCGGGTGTACGTATTTTGTTTTGTGATTTAACTGAGACTTTCTGTTGCAGTAAGTTTTCAATGGATAAAACTGAGATACCGCCAGGGCGCAATATCGTGACATCTTTGTCAATACAACTGACGATAGTACTTTCCAGACCTACTTCACAAGGGCCGCCATCAAGAATTACTTCAATTTTGTCATTAAATGCATTCTTTACATGATCAGCGATTGTGGGGCTGACAAACCCAAAGCGATTGGCAGATGGTGCGGCAAGTGCTTTGCAACTGCCAAGCTGTTCAAGCAGCTTCAGGGCAATGGGATGTCGGGGAATGCGCAATCCTACGGTTTCTTGTCCCCCTGTAACGCTAAGGGGAATATGGTTGCTTTTTGTCAAAATTAACGTTAATGGACCGGGCCAGAAATGTTGGGCCAGTATCCATGCAGTTGCAGGTATATTTTCAGCCCAGAATTCGAGTTCGGATAAATTGGCAAAATGAACGATGAGCGGATGGCTGGAAGGCCTACCCTTGATTTCAAATATTTTTTGGATTGCTTGAGGCTGAGAAATGTCAGCGCCAAGTCCATAAACGGTTTCAGTTGGAAAAGCAACCACATTACCACTGCGCAAGCTCATAACGGCCTGCGTAATCTGCTTGTTTATAAAATCTGGAATTAGATTATCAGTCTGCAACATTAGGGCTGGAGAATGGAAATTTGTACACAAGCATCAATTTTTCTGTATTTCTCAGTAAGTTTAAATTATCAACAATAACAATATATTGGAAAACAATTAACCATTTTAATGTTATGGTTAATTTCTCTTGAGGGATGTGAGTAATTTTTGTGATGGTTGTGGGATGGGTTGATTATTTTAACTGATTGATTTTTTGATATTCTACTGATGCTGCTGGTTGTTTGGATAAAAAAGGGCTTGACTAAAAAGGTCAAGGTGACTAGCCTTTCAGATGTATCTGGCGGAGGTATTGGAGCTTTGCCGGAACAAAACGAGAAATACGGAGTCGAAAATCAAGCGGAGACCATGATGTTATTGTGGTTTCTTTGCGATAGTGAGTGATGAAAAGTTTAGTTTTCATCACTGGTTTTAACAAAATGTGGTGAATAGGAGGATAAAGAGATGGCAACTACGTTAGGAACGAGCAGTGCCTCATCAGTCTCGTCGAGAGGCTATGACATGTCACTGTGGTATGACTCCAAATTTTACAAATTTGGCATGATTACCATGCTTCTGGTGGCGATTTTCTGGGTATGGTATCAGCGTTACTTTGCTTATTCACACGGAATGGACTCGATGGAGCCAGAGTTTGATCGTGTGTGGATGGGGCTGTGGCGTGTACACATGGCGATTATGCCGCTGTTTGCGCTGGTTACCGGGTTGGATTATGAAAACCCGTGATACGAAAGAGCAGCTGGACAACCCGGATCCGAAACTGGAAGTCAAACGCTACTTCTACTACATGATGTGGCTGGGTGTATACATTTTGGTGTTTACTGGGGCGGTAGCTTCTTCACGGAGCAAGATGCTTCCCGGCACCGGTGATTATTCGTGACACCAGTTTCACGCCAAGCCACGTAGTAGTGTTCTACGGATCATTCCCGATGTACATCGTGTGTGTGTGTTGCAACCTACCTGTATGCAATGACCCGTCTGCCACTGTTCAGCCGTGGAATTTCCTTCCCGCTGGTAATGGCAATTGCAGGCCCGCTGATGATTCTGCCTAATGTTGGTCTGAACGAATGGGGTCATGCTTTCTGGTTCATGGAAGAGTTGTTTAGCGCACCGCTGCACTGGGGATTTGTAGTGCTGGGTTGGGCAGGTCTGTTCCAGGTGGTGTTGCAGCTCAGATCATTACCCGTTACTCCAATCTGACTGACGTGATTTGGAATAACCAGAGCAAAGAAATCCTGAACAACCGGGTTGTAGCTTAATCTGGTATGTACTCCGGGCAGAAGTTGCGCTTGGGGTACATTAAAGAGGAAGTCTGGCCGGGTGCTGAAAGTAGCGCCCGGTCAGTCAGAACCAGAGTGCGGTACCTTAGAGGAAAAGAGGAATCGTATGTTACTTTTAAATTATAAGAAGGAGGGCAGGGTGAGTATATTTAGAACGGAAGAAATTCTGAAAGCGGCTAAGATGCCGCCAGAAGCGGTCCATATGTCACGTCTGATTGACGCGGTTTATTTTCCAATTCTGATTGTTTTGCTGGTAGGTACCTACCATATGCACTTCATGCTGCTGGCAGGTGACTGGGATTTCTGGATGGACTGGAAAGATCGTCAATGGTGGCCGGTTGTAACGCCAATCGTGGGGATCACCTACTGTTCGGCAATCATGTATTACTTGTGGGTCAACTACCGCCAACCGTTTGGTGCAACGTTGTGTGTGGTGTGTCTGCTGATTGGTGAGTGGCTGACACGTTACTGGGGATTCTACTGGTGGTCACACTACCCCATCAACTTCGTAACACCGGGCATTATGCTTCCGGGTGCGCTGATGCTGGACTTCACGCTGTATCTGACACGCAACTGGCTGGTGACGGCTCTGGTTGGAGGCGGATTCTTCGGTCTGCTGTTCTATCCGGGTAACTGGCCGATCTTTGGTCCAACGCATCTGCCAATCGTTGTAGAAGGAACACTGTTGTCGATGGCTGACTACATGGGCCATATGTATGTTCGTACAGGTACACCCGAGTATGTTCGTCATATTGAGCAAGGTTCACTGCGTACCTTTGGTGGTCATACCACAGTTATTGCAGCATTCTTCTCTGCGTTCGTATCAATGTTGATGTTCACCGTATGGTGGTATCTTGGAAAAGTTTACTGTACAGCCTTTTCTACGTTAAAGGTAAAGAGGTCGTATCGTACATCGCAATGATGTTACCGCATTCGGTGAAGAAGGCTTTCAGAGGGATCAAATAAAATGGGTATCAAAACCTTTATAAACGGGGAGTGATGGGGCTTTACGGTGTTGCTTATGCAGTAGCCGCATTAGCCATGACAGTAACATTGGATGTCTCGACGGTAGCAGCTCATGGGGAGCGATCCGAGAGCCATTCCTTCGGATGCGTACAGTTCAATGGTATGACATCAAGTGGGGTCCTGAGGTAACCAAAGTTAATGAGAACGCAAAAATCACCGGTAAGTTCCACTTGGCTGAGGATTGGCCACGTGCAGCTGCAAGCCCTGATTTTCCTTCTTTAACGTAGGAAGCCCAAGCCCGGTATTTGTACGTTTGAGTACCAAGATCAATGGCCATCCATGGTTCATTTCAGGTCCTCTGCAAATTGGCCGTGACTATGAGTTTGAAGTCAATCTGCGTGCACGTATTCCGGGACGTCATCACATGCATGCCATGCTGAACGTCAAAGATGCAGGTCCGATTGCTGGGCCAGTGCATGGATGAACATTACCGGAAGCTGGGATGATTTTACCAACCCACTGAAATTATTGACGGGTGAGACAATTGATTCAGAAACCTTCAACTTATCGAACGGTATATTCTGGCACGTTGTCTGGATGTCCATCGGTATTTTCTGGATTGGTGTTTTACAGCACGGCCGATGTTCCTGCCACGTAGTCGTGTATTGCTGGCCTACGGTGATGATCTGTTGATGGATCCGATGGACAAAAAATCACCCTGGTACTTGCCATTCTGACGCTGGCGCTGGTATGGGGTGGATACCGTTATACGGAAAATAAACATCCCTACACGGTACCTATCCGGGCAGGTCAATCCAAAGTGGCAGCATTACCAGTAGCACCCAACCCAGTATCGATTGTCATTACAGATGCTAACTATGACGTACCGGGACGTGCACTGCGTGTCACCATGGAAGTAACCAATAATGGCGACATACCTGTCACATTTGGTGAGTTCACCACGGCAGGCATACGTTTCATCAACTCTACCGGCCGTAAATACTTGGATCCTCAGTATCCTCGTGAACTGATCGCTGTCGGTTTGAATTTCGACGATGAAAGCGCAATTCAACCCGGTCAGACCAAGGAACTGAAAATGGAAGCCAAAGATGCATTGTGGGAAATCCAACGTCTGATGGCGTTGCTGGGTGACCCGGAAAGCCGTTTTGGTGGATTATTGATGTCTTGGGATGCAGAAGGTAATCGCCATATCAACAGTATTGCTGGTCCGGTGATTCCTGTCTTCACCAAACTCTGATAAACAGTACTGAGTACTGAGTATCAGTTGAAAGATACCGGTACATCACTGTCGTAAGGCAGAGGTGTACCGGTTTTATTACACAGTCTTGGTTTTGAACGAAGCATCAATTAGCCTGTCGAATTTAGTATTGCGGATACTGAATTGAAAGGGATTGTAAAATGAGAAGAGAGAGTTTGCTGAAAAGCATGAAGGTGTTGTAAAAAGTACTGGGGGTGTCGTGTTGAAGCAATCCCTGTGCTTGATTGTTACAGCATTTGTTTTGTAATCCTGTGTTCCACAAGTACAGCCAGGGGACATGGTCGTGTATCTTTGGAAGAAGATAACTGTGTGCGTCAGGTAGGCGAGAATATGGTGCACTTGAATACCTATCAGCCCCAATATGATCAGGCGGGGCATTATTGTACAGAGATTCCGGCGGCGGGAGATACTTACACCGTGGTAGATCTGATTGATCCAGCCTTACGCAACATGCCAGTGAGCATGAAAGTATTCAGGGGTGAAGAAAAGGGAGGGAAGCAATTGTTCAGGTAAAAGCCGATTATCACCCTGATGGTGTCATCAATGGAATAGGTAAACTGGACAAGGGGTTATATTCGGTAATGGTGACCGCAGAAGGTGTTCCCCACTGAATTATTATTACCAGCTTCGGGTTGAAATGGTTGATTATGGCAAGCTGGTACGTACCGGGCAGGTCCGGCAGTCGCAATACTGTTTTGGGCTGGTTGATGTATAAACTGGTGCAATCTGGTCGATTGAGAAGCTGGTTCAAATCTCAGGATGATTAAACTGGATCATCCTGCGTCAGCGATGTGATTCACAACAAGAAAATCAAGGAGAGGAGGATGGTTAAATGGTAAAAGGGTGGACAATGACAAGTATCAAGTGGCTTGGAGGGGTACTGCTGGGAATGGTCTGTTCAATCCGGTGCAAGCACATGGTGGGTTATCATTGGCGGAAGATATGTGTAAGCTGACCATTGGTCCTTATACCATGCACTTTACGGGTTATCAGCCTGAAAGCACACAGGAAAAAGAATTCTGTGAAGACATACCGAATATTGGCCGGACAATTGTAGCGCTGGACTACATAGATGAAGCGTTACGTACGATGACGACAGAAGTGCGGATTATTCGTGATACAGGAGCTGAACCGGGTTCAGAAGGAAATCTTGATGAGCTTACTGTTTTTCATTCACCACCGAAGGTATATATGAATGGATCGGTAACTTTTGAACACGATTTTCCTGCGGAAGGGAAGTTCGTGGGACTGGTGACGATCAGAGATAATGGTACCGAGCATATTTCCCGTTTTCCATTTGCTGTAGGCACTGGAGGTAAGCCTGATATGCTGTATATCCTCGGAGCATTAGCCCTTGCAGCAGGTGCCGGCATCTTCTTCTTCAAAAAGAAACAAAATCCTTGAGGATAATTCCCCATACATGTTGCTACCGTATTTTTCTTTCTGATAGACCAAAAATAGGAGGGATATATGGGATCCTGTTGCACTTGTATATCTTTCTCTGACTATATGGTGCCCCGGTTATATATCTGTTTGTTGTTACGTTAGTTGTGGCTTAGTGTTTCCTTGGTATTGATATGGCTGGCTAACAGATACTGTTGCTGCTTTGGGCTATTTCATCGCGCTTAGACAGGCCTAAAAAATTTCGGATAGAAGGTTGAGATACTTACTAAGCTAGTATTAGATGCTTAAGAACCTGTTTACGATCTTTTTGTTATCCCTGATAATGCATGGATGAAAAGAATCGAGTATGCCAGCGATATCAGTAGAGAGAAGTTTGCCGAGATAGAGCTGCTATTGCGCAGCGTACGACGCAGGACCAAGCCCACGAAGGTGGATCTGTACGAGGTGTTCTGCGCGGTGCTGTACCTGCTGCGCACTGGTTGCCAATGGAGATTCCTACCCGGAGAGTTTCCCAAGTGGCAGAGTGTATATGCTTATTGGAGCAAGTGGAGTGAGCCCGACCAGTACGGCGTGAGCGTATTGGAGCGGGCACTCAAAAAATCAGGTTGGCGCGGTCCGAGAGAAACAGGGCGCAACGTTTGCAGCGCGCTCTTGATCATGGACGCGCAGAGCGTGAAAACACAGACACGGCCGACCAGAAAGGTTATGACGCTGGCAAGAAGGTATCGGGTATCAAGCGCCATATCGCTGTCGATACCCAGGGTTTGCCGCATGCTATTGCGGTGACGACGGCGGAAGTGACTGACCGTAAAGGTGCATTGCAAGCTCTGGAGCGCTGCAGGCTGGGCTTGGGGCAAGTACAAAGTTTGCTGTGCGATAGTGGCTATACTGGAGAACCATTCGCTGAAGGCGTGCGAGAAATTCTGGGCGAAGCTGTCACGGTGCAGATTGCCAGGCGCAGTGAACTGCATACCTTCAAAGTTATGCCCAAACGCTGGATCGTCGAGCGTAGTTTCGCCTGGCTGGAGAAGAGCAGAAGATTATGGAAAAACTGCGAGCGTAAGCTCAACACCAGTCTGCAGTTCATTCATCTGGCTTTCCTGGCATTACTACTTAAAAGATCGTAAACAGGTTCTAATACTACAGCCGTATATATTTTATTCGGGAGGAGAGAACCCTCTGCGTTGGTAGTGAGCTTGTCGGGCTCTGTGTTGATGTTTTCTACGCCACACGGACCAGTGCAGCACATGTTCGATAGCCTGGCTGGTGTGCCACAGCAGATGCGATAACAGCTTACGCAACTCGAGCACGCTCAGGGCAATCAGGCCGGGTGTGTGTTTTTTTCTCCCGCACCCGCAGGGCCACCAGCACCGCATGGGCCAGTAGCGCCAGTGTGATGTGGCGATACCAGCCCTGCCAGCGGCGCACCTCGTAATGATCAAGTCCGCACTCGCCTTTGGTGGCCTCAAAGCCGATCTCAATCTCCCAACGTCTGCCAGCGATCTGCACCAAACGCTTGAGCTGAGCCTGCGAGCGCCTGGTATGCACCACATAATAGGCCAACTCCTGATGCTCATCCAGACTGCGCCGCACCAGCAGATAGTGTCCGAAGCGACGCTCCTTCTGTGTCAATTGCAGCCGCCACAGCGGTACCAGCGCCCAGTCGTACAGACGTTCACCTTTGGCTCCAGCGCCTGCCGACAGATGACGCCATGCACGTGCTGGTAGCGCTTGTGCAATCTCCTCGGCTTTCACGTGCTGTGGCCCCTGCCACCACAGCGGTTCACCCGGCTACAGCCAGTACGAAGGCCTGCTCGCGTGACTCCAGCCATACCCGCAGATGCCGGTCTCTACCGTAAACCTCATCGCCTGTGATCCACCCACAGGGCACGCCCACATCCAGCGCTCGCTCGATCATCTTGCGTGCCAGCTGGGGTTTGGTCGCAAATTCCACCTCCTGTGCAATGCCTGCAGCCTCGCAGCGTGAACGATCATCCGTCCACTGGCGCGGAATATAAAGTTCACGGTCGATGAAAGCACTGCCACCCGCGCCGGCATAGCACAAAACACGCCGATCTGGCTGTTCTCGATACGCCCGGCCGTACCGCTGTACTGGCGCTGCACACCAACCGAGTGGGTTCCTTTCTTGACAAAACCTGTCTCATCAACGATCAGCACGCCGTCTGGATCACCCACCTGCTCGACAACGTAATCGCGCAGCACGTCACGCGCCGCATCAGCATCCCACTGTGCGCGTTCCAGCAAATGTTGCACCCCATCGGGTGTTGTCTCGCCCATCCATTCGGCCAGTTGCCAGCCGTTCTTGCGCTCTACCGTGCTCAACAGGCCCTTCAGGTACGCAAGACTGCGTTGGCGTGGCTCGCTGCGCTTGAATAAACTCCCAAGCCGCTCGTGCACTACCTCCAGCTCCTTCGCCCAATCATGTAGTTGTGACATCATACCCAAACCCACCTCATCGTTGATTCAGGCTATATTCTCTCATCATTATCTACGACTGTAGTACTAAGAAGTCAGTGTTGCAAAACTTCTTGAACCTGAGCAATGTCTCCTCTTACTTACCAGAAGTTATCAGGATCAAGCAGATACCAAGAACCATTTTGAGAGGTAGTTTACTGACAGTGAAGATCGTATCAGTTAGCCGTAACTGACTCTCGTGCATATATCTGCCCATCAATAAAGCGGTCGCAGTTGTGGTTGTATCGCAGGCAAAATAGACCCTTCCGGTTATTGGTGTTCGAATGATTACTGATCATACGGATATTATTCGCCTCAAATCATTCTTTCCAGTTTGCGGGGTGAATTTTTTTGCCTACTTCTTTCTCATTTTATAATTCTCTCTTACCGATAATTTTTATACGTCAGGCTAAAGTCAGTAGAAAAAATGCCGATGCCAGTTTTCTGGTTAGCGTGTATTACATCTGGCCAAAAAGGCTCAAGTTGAGAAATCGGGAAGTTTTATTTTTAAATTTTTGAGGGGATTTTGAAATGAAAAAGATTTTTCTGATTCTTGTTATATTTTTTGGATTTAATTTGTCAGTATTAGCTGGGGTAGATATCAATACAGCAAGTCAGGCTGATCTTGAATCGATAAAAGGGTTAGGTCCGGTTAAAGCAAAAGCAATAATTGAATATCGAAACAAATATGGGATGTTCAAGTCGGTGGAAGAACTGGCTAACGTAAAAGGTATAGGAGCTGGAATACTTAAACAACTGGGTGATCAAGTAAGTGTTCAAGAGGGGGCCGTTTTGACCGGAACGAAAGCAGACTGATCAAATTCAGCATTTATAGAAACTGCTTTTTTCTGATTATTATGATTTATCGGGCAGCCAGCACTCCTGATCAAAAATTGTCCGATAAATCTTGTACTCTAGGTCGAATCGACATTTAAAGCCATAAAGTTGCTGCAGCCAGATGTATGAAGGCGGAGAAGTAAATAGCTTTACGGTCATATCTGGTTGAAAGTCTGCGCCAATGCTTGAGTTTGTTGAATGTGCGCTCAATGATATTTCTACATTTATAGATTTCGCGATCATACGTTCTTCGTATTTTGCGGTTTGATCGTGGTGGAATGACAGGCACGGCCTTCATGGAGGCAATGGCGTCGAGAATATTATCGCTGTCGTAGCCTTTATCCGCCAGAACATGCGAAGGCCTGAACCCGCTGATCAGATCAAGAGCTTGCGTGCAATCGTTGCACTGTCCACCCGTCAGTATAAAACGTAAGGGTCGGCCAGAGGCATCGACGCACATATGGATTTTGGTACTCAGACCGCCTCGGGAACGCCCCAAAGCCTCACGCCGCGCCCCCCTTTTCCGCAGGCGGCCTGCTGATGAGCGCGCACGATCGTGCTGTCGATCATAATATATTGATTGTCCGGGTCTTCGGTCAAAACATCGAATATCTTTTCCCAAATACCGGCCTGTGCCCACCGCGTAAAGCGTTTGTGAGCAGTTTTCCATTTGCCATACCGCTCCGGCAGGTCATGCCAGTGCGCACCAGAGCGTAAAACCCATAAAACACCATTTATAAACAATAGATTATCCGCGCCATGTCGGCCACGATCCCCAATTTTACCCGGTATAAACGGCTCTATTCGACGCCATTGCTCCCTGTTCAATTCATAGCGTTTCATACATTCCTCACTGAAAATGTTAAACCTCTTTCAGTAAAGCAAAAATTATAGATGTTGGAAATCCGTAAATGTCGATTTGCCTTAGTGTAATACCCCAATGAGTGCCTTTGTACCCAACGTTTGGTGAGGATGTCGGGTGTTGTTGTAAAGGCAGATTCTAGTTACCAATTACTCGACTGATGTGCTGCACTTTCGAAGTGGTATTCGTACACATATTGCGCCTTCAATGTCCAGTTATCCACTTCACCATTCTGTTCTGCTGTGGGTAGTACTGTGTGATGAACTCCTACTTCAGCCCGTAACTCCTTATCCAGCCGGGTGTAGGCCTGACCGAACACCAAACTGTTGTCTGAGCGTAGAGAGGGCTTCCTGACACGTCCAAGCGTGCCATACCGGCAGATCAAGTGTAATCCCCCATTTATAACGGGTTCCAAAAGTAGAGATCAGGTTACTATGGCCGACTTCTATTTCGGAGTGACGCTTCCCCAATATGCGGCACAGATCGGTCGCTCAGCGCTGATCAGACCGGCTCGCTACTGACGGTAGTGCCTTGATGGGGCGGCGATAATAGAGGGTTATACACCGAAGCACATCAAACTAGGACATGTTAACACTATTTTTGTTAGAATTACCGAATGGAAATATCTGCATTGCAATTCAAGCTTATTGAAAATCTACTGCCGATACAACGGGGTAACGTCACACTCTCGAATTTGGAAGTGCTCAACGCGATTTTGTATGTTGCAGAGCACGGCTGTAAGTGGCGTGGTCTGCCTGTGAAATTCGGCAATTGGCACAGCATTTACACGCGCGCCAACCGTTGGGCCAAGAATGGCGTCCTGGATCGGGTTTTCCTCGCACTCCAGCAAAACAAGCTGATACAGCTGGAAGTGGATCACATGTCGCTGGATAGTACGATAGTCAAAGTCCATCCTGATGGTACTGGTGCACTAAAAAAAACGGTGTTCAAGCTATCGGTCAATCACGAGGGGGCTGGACTACCAAAATTCATCTGGTCGCGGCAGATGCCAGAACCGCGGTAGTGTTTTCGTTATCCCCCGGCCAGGCCGGTGATGCGCCAGAAGGGCGAAAATTGCTGAAAACCCTGGAGAATAAGGGATTCTCTGACACTCACGTGATCATGGATAAAGCGTACGAAGGGGATGAAACCCGACAGTTGGTACTTGATCTGGGGATGATTCCAGTGGTGCCGCCAAAAGCAAATCGTGTGTCGCCCTGGGAGTACAACGTTGAAATGTACAAAAAGCGTAATGAGGTGGAACGGCTGTTTCGTCGCCTGAAGAGATTCAGAAGAATCTTCTCTCGCTTTGACAAGTTGGATTCAGTTTTCCGATTCTTCATCCATTTCGCTCTGATTGTAGATCACCTAATTAGTGTTAACAGGCCCTAGCTGTTTAGTCCCACTTTGTGATGGTATGGATTGATGATAAAACGTTCAGGTTCGTTTTGCCAGCATTTGATGATGTATTCGTAAGGTGTGAGTCCTCGTAAGGTTTTGAGTCGCCTGGCGAAGTTGTAGGCATTCAGGAAGCTGTAAAGATGCTCTCGCAACTGTTGATGATTTTCATAATGATAGCGTTTGACGGTTGCTTCCTTGAGGGTGCGGTTCATGCGTTCGACTTGACCATTGGTCCAGGGGTGATTTGGCTGGGTCAGGCGATGTTCCGTACCATTTTCCAGGCAGACACGGTCGAAGATATGCAAGAAAGCATGCCTGTCTGTTTTGCGGTGGGTGAACTGGATGCCGTTGTCTGTGAGGATAGTATGGATTTTATAGGGTACGGCGGCGATGAGATTGCGCAGGAACTGCGCTGCTTCCATCTTGCCGTACTTGGGCAGTAATTCAGCATAAGCGAACTTGCTGGTTCGGTCGATGGCGACGAATAGATACAGTTTGCCTTCTTCTGTCCGTACTTCGGCAATGTCGATATGGAAATAGCCGATGGGATATTGGGCGAACTTTTTCTGGCAGGTTTCTCGCCTTCCACCTCCGGTAAGCGGCTGATGTTGTGGCGCTGGAACAGGCGATGCAGTGATGATCGGGTCAGGGTGGGAATGCTGCTTTGCAAGGCGTAAAGGCAGTCATCCAACGGCAGCAGCGTGTGTTTGCGAAAGGCTACACAAGCGGCTTCCTGTTCTAGTGTCAGAACCGTGGAACGCGGTTCTTTCGGACCCATCCTGGCATCATGCGTAAAGTTGCGTTTCTTCCATTTCGCCACCGTCTTGGGGTTGATGGCGTAGCGCTCTGCCAGTGTGATCAGGCTCTCTTGACTATGTTGTATCGCTCGACGCACCGCCGCTGTCGTGCGGGCGCTCCCGTGTAATATCTGTCCCATAATTCCTCCTGTGTCGGTAGCAAATCATACAATACACCATCACAAAGTGGGACTAAACACCTAGCAGCACAGCTGGCTGACACTCGGGATTCCTCCTTTTCTTAAGCCCTGTTGCACTCGGTTGATCAGCTTTTATTCTTGCGCAGCGGTAATCCTCCCGAAAAAAGAACGGTCTTAAAGGTAGAATTTTCTAACAACAGTATTTAGGGAATTTTGCATGAAGATCTCGCGCTTTACCGATAGTGAAATTATTGCCATCCTCAAGCAGGCCGAAGCTGGTACGCCAGTGCCGGAGCTGTGCCGAGAGCACGACATGAGCAGTGCTACGTTTTATAAATGGCGTGCCAAATACGGCGGGATGGATGCGGGCTTGATGTCACGGATGAAGGAGCTGGAAGCGGAGAACGCTCGCTTGAAGAAGATGTACGCAGAGGAACGACTCAAGGCCGAAATCCTGAAGGAAGCCATTGAAAAAAAGTGGTGAAGCCATCTCACCGCCGTGAGATGGCACAACGGACGGTCAAGCAGTACGCAGCCAGTATTCGCCTGGCCTGCGATGCGTTTGGCATCAGTGAGAAATGCTATCGCTATCAGGCCAAGTTAAGCAGTACCAATCAGCAAATTGCCGACTGGCTGCTTCGGTTGACACACGACCAACGGAACTGGGGATTCGGCCTGTGCTATTTGTACCTGCGTAACGTCAAAGGTTTTAAATGGAACCACAAGCGGATATATCGTATTTACCGAGAACTGGAGCTGAACATTGCGCATTAAGCCTCGCAAACGCTTGGTACGTGAGCAGCCTGAGCCCTTGGCGGTGCCGTACGCGCCCAATGAAATCTGGTCTATGGACTTTATGCATGACCAGTTGGTCGACGGTCGCAGCATCCGATTGTTCAATGTCATCGACGACTACAATCGCGAAGGCTTCTGTATTGACGTCGACTTCTCACTGCCCGCATTACGGGTGATTCGCTCGCTTGAACAAATTATGGAGTGGCGTGGAAAGCCCAAAATAATTCGCTGTGACAATGGCCCGGAATACGCCAGTTCGTTGCTGATGAGCTGGGCTGAAAAGCGCCACATTAAATTGCAATTTATTCAGCCCGGCAAGCCGCAGCAGAACGCATATATCGAACGCTATAACCGTACAGTGCGCTATGACTGGCTCGCACATCATTTGTTCGATTCGGTTGCGAATGTCCAGGACTTCGCCACGCGCTGGCTCTGGACTTACAATCACGAACGGCCAAATATGGCCTTAGGCGGCATCACACCCATTCAAAAAATGGCATTGGCCGCTTAGCCTCTACTTCTAACAACCGTTAAAAATGGGAGAATTACCCAGCAAGGTATCCAGCTTTTTCGGGCGCGTGATTCCAGTATTGCCTCACCTCGCCATAGGCTTCCTGCAACTTCTTGATCTCGTGCTCGTACTGTTCGCGTACATCCTTGGGGAATAATACTGAGCAAAAAATACTGGGTCATTACAGTTGCATGGATACCCGCCAGTCTGTATCAACATATCTGCTTACCCCGCATAATTCGATGAATCGTATTGATGACATCTTGATCGGGTTAGTCTTTTAATTCATATCCCTGTGTCGATTCTTATACTCCTTAAATGCTGAATGTTGCAGCACACTTGATTTAGGCGAGAGGCTCGTTACTGATGAATCCAGTACGAAAATTTTTGAAGGTTCACTATCAACAGCGTTATCTTTAGAGGAAAAGAAAAGTTTCTTCAGTAGCAAGAAATATAAAATCAGATGTGGGAAGAGCAATATGACAGGCAAATGTTATTGTCGATACCGAAGCGGGTGGCTGGTATGTTGCGAAATATGCTGCTGGATTTGCGCGGTAAAGAAGTCAAAACTTTACATTGATTGATAGTGTTGTGAATCTGCATATAAAGTTTTCAGAAATTTAATGAGCGTCGGGTTTTTTATCAGAGGTAGTCATGAATCAGTTAAGCAAGTGGGTAGGTTGGTCACTGTTTTCCCTGCTGGGTGCGGCAGCTTTCGGTGTCATTGCCCTTAACCGGGGTGAATCGATTAGTGCAATCTGGATTATTATTGCGGCAGTGTGTGTGTATTTGATCGCCTTTCGTTTCTATAGTCAGTTCATTGCCAATCGGGTATTGAAGCTGGATACAACGCGTATGACTCCAGCATATAAGCACAATGATGGACTGGATCATGTTCCAACCAATAAATATGTATTGTTCGGGCATCATTTTGCTGCGATTGCCGGAGCCGGGCCACTGGTTGGGCCGATTTTGGCAGCACAAATGGGGTATTTGCCGAGTATGTTGTGGCTGCTTGCTGGAGTCGTATTCGCCGGTGCAGTGCAGGATTTCATCGTACTGTTCATATCGATGAGGCGTAATGCCCGGTCACTCGGTGATCTGATCAAATCCGAACTGGGGCATGTTCCCGGTATGATCGCATTGTTCGGTGCGTTCTTCATCATGCTGATTTTACTTGCCGTATTGTCGCTGATTGTCGTCAAGGCATTGGCTGAATCACCATGGGGGACATTCACCGTTGCAGCGACGATCCCTATCGCAATGTTCATGGGGATTTATTCGCGTTATTTCCGGCCGTGTGCGATTGCTGAGATATCGCTGATCGGATTTACGTTGCTGATTCTGTCGATCGTAGCCGGCCAGTACGTTCAGGAAGATCCCGCATGGGCAGCGGTATTCTCGGCAACCGGCGAACAACTGACCTGGGTATTGATCGGCTATGGCTTTGTTGCTTCAGTATTACCAGTATGGTTATTGCTGGCGCCACGCGATTATCTGTCGACTTTTCTTAAAATTGGCACAATCGTTGGTTTGGCAATCGGTGTCATTATTCTTTCACCGGAATTGAAAATGCCTGCGCTGACACAATTCATTGATGGTTCAGGCCCGGTCTGGTCGGGTGATCTGTTTCCGTTCCTGTTCGTGACAGTAGCCTGTGGTGCGGTTTCCGGTTTCCATTCGTTGATCGCATCCGGCACTACACCCAAAATGATCCAGAATGAAACTGATGCACGTTTCATTGGTTACGGCGCAATGTTGATGGAATCGTTTGTCGCGATCATGGCGCTGGTTGCCGCAGCAGCACTTGAGCCCGGTATTTATTTTGCCATGAATAGTCCGGCGGCGATCATCGGCACTACGGTGGAATCGGCTGTACAAACGATTTCCCAGTGGGGGTTCCATATCACTCCGGAAATGATCACACAAACTACACAGAACGTCGGTGAACACAGCATCATCTCGCGAACGGGCGGTGCGCCAACGCTGGCGGTGGGTATGGCGCAGATTTTGTCGGGAGTGATCGGTGATACTGCGATGATGGCGTTCTGGTATCACTTTGCTATTTTATTTGAAGCATTATTTATTCTGACGGCGGTTGATGCCGGGACGCGTGCCGGGCGTTTTATGTTGCAGGATCTGCTCGGTTCATTCATTCCGGCGATGAAACGGACTGATTCGCTGACAGCAAGCCTGATAGCTACGGGTATCTGTGTATCCGGCTGGGGGTATTTTCTGTATCAGGGCGTGATCGATCCATTGGGGGGTATCAATACCCTGTGGCCGCTGTTCGGAATCGCCAACCAGATGCTTGCCGGTATCGCACTGATCCTGTGCACGTGTGTGCTGTTCAGGATGAAGCTCGATCGCTTTGCCTGGATTACAGTGATTCCGGCAGTATGGGTTTGCATTTGTACGCTGACTGCCGCCTGGCAAAAAATATTTCATGATAATCCGCGTATCGGTTTTCTCGCCCATGCGGAAAAATATCAGGAGGCAGTGACACAAGATATCGTGCTGGCACCTGCCAAGTCGATCGGGCAAATGCAACAGGTTATATTTAATGATTATATCAACGTTACACTGACAGCATTGTTCATGGCGGTGCTCATCAGCATACTGATGTTCGGTATTCGAACTATTCTGCAGGCACGCATTATTCATCATCCGACGACTCGGGAAGCACCGTTCGAACTGTTACCTGCTTATGCATCTATTGAGAAATAATCGGGAGGAATTGCAATGATCAATAATCAAATAAAGCACGTCTGGCAACGGTTTTCGCAAAGTTTTCGCCTGATGGTAGGTGTGCCGGAATATAGAGTTTATGTCGAGCACATGAGAAGTGCACATCCTGAACAGACGATCATGTCGCAAGAAGAATTCTTTCGTGAGCGTCTGGAAGCACGTTATGGTAGCAAAGGCAGGCTTAATCGCTGCTGCTGATTGGCACCTCAATGACTCTGGCCTCTCCCTCGACCTGTTTCCGAATGTTCAGCCGCTGGTTGAAAGCAGGCGAACTATGCAAGATGTGAGAGATCTGGAGGAGTAAGGTGGAATCGATTTCACGGAATACTTTATCGACGGTACCTTCACGGTGATAAAAAAGAGCTCCAAAATCAGGAAGATTAAGCGAGACAAAGATACGAAGCTCATGGTTATTGCAGATGTTGCTGTCTTCCACTTACCGTGCGCACAGCTTCTGCTTCGCCACATGAAGTTACCCTTGTGAAGCGACGCTTGCTGAGACCATTACGTGGGATGGCCCTGATGAATTATGGAGGATCGTGCCTGCGGCAATTATCCGCTTGATCAGTAAGTTGACAGCCCAGGGAATCGAGCTGATTGCCCCGTACCGGAAGAATCGTGTCCGTTGGGCAACTCAGGATGGTCGTTCACTCGAGCGTTGCCAGCAGTACCCCATTGTCCCCATTTCCCAACCCGGCTGATTTCTGAAACATTGTATAGTCGGATCTATAGTTTCTCAGGGGATTTCTGACGGTGAATCAGTGTTAATCGGGATTTACAGTCTTGCATTTGTATTCGGCGCGCTCTGGTTGCAACAGCAGTCGGTTCTGCCGGAATTTTATTGGGCAATCGGGCTGATACCAGTAGCGTTGGGGGTGCTGGTTCTTCTTCGATTTCAGACTCGCTTTTCTATACTGGCAGGTAGAGGTCTTTTGCTTGCTGTCATGCTGGGTGCCGGTTTTTTCTGGGCAGCGTTATGGGCGCAGGTCAGGCTGGCGGATGATCTTCCTTCTGCTTGGGAAGGGCAGGATATTACGGTGATCGGGGTGGTTACGGAAATGCCGCAACTTACCCGGCAAAGTATGCGTTTCCGGTTCGAGGTCGAGCGAGTGTTGACGCCAGATGCTGCGGTGCCAGCCCATGTTCAGCTTTCCTGGTATCGCGATGGCAGGCGTGACGAAGGAAATTTGCCTCGAATCACGGCAGGTGAACGCTGGCAGTTGACTGTCCGGTTGAAGCGTCCGCATGGCAGTGCCAATCCGCATGTTCCGGATTATGAAGCCCGGTTGCTTGAACGGAATGTGCGTGCAACAGGATATGTGCGGGCAGGGGGGAGCAACAAACGGCTCGAGGTTCAGGAGATTCATCCGGTTTATTTGTTCGAGCGCAAACGGGATGAAATTCGCAGTCAGTTTCAACATTATCTGGCAGGTTATCCGTATGCAGGGGTGCTGATTGCACTGACAGTGGGTGATCAGCAGGCTATTCCATCGGAACAGTGGGAAACTTTTACCCGTACCGGTACTAGCCACCTCATGGCGATTTCCGGTTCGCACATTACGTTGCTGGCCGGGATGGTATTTCTACTGGCGTACCGGGCCTGGCGATATGCTGGTCTGGCATTATGGCTGCCTGCCCGCAAGTTTGCGCTGGTATGCGGGTTGATTGTCGCAATCGGCTATGCGCTGCTGGCTGGTTTTGCTGTGCCTGTGAGGCGCGCACTGTTCATGATGGCGATTATCGTGGTGGCATTCTGGAGAAATCAGCGTGTGCGCACGTTGCCAGTGTTGGGATGGGTGTTGTTACTGGTTGTGGTGCTGGATCCCTGGTCGGTGATTGCGCCGGGTTTCTGGCTGTCTTTTGCGGCGGTTGCGCTGATTTGTCTGGTTATATCAGGCCGGATTGGTCGGCCGGGGGTGGTAGCTGGCTGGATGCGTATCCAGTGGGCTATTACGCTCGGTTTGTTTCCGCTGCTATTGATTCTGTTTCAGCAGATTTCACTGATATCGCCCATCGCCAATGCTGTGGCGATTCCAGTGATTACCTTCATCATCGTACCGCTGACACTGCTGGCGACTATCCCGGGGCTGGAATTCCTGTTGCTGATTGCTCATCCCGTTCTTCAGATTACGATGGCGGTGTTGCAATGGCTGGGAGAGCTTCCTTTGGCAACATGGCAGCAGCAGGCGCCGCCTTTGTGGGCTGTGATTGCGGCCACTCTCGGCGTGGTATGGTTGTTACTGCCAGGTGGGCCGGGGCTGGGTGTATCAGCGGGTTTTCCTGCACGCTGGCTGGGAATCCTGGCAGGGGTACCATTATTTCTGATTTCCCCAGAAAAACCGGCCGAGGGAGAACTCTGGCTGACAGTGCTGGATGTGGGGCAGGGGTTATCAGTGGTGGTACGTACCCGCAACCATACTTTGCTTTACGATACCGGGCCGGGGTATGGTGAAAATGACAGCGGGAAGTATGTGGTTCTGCCGTTTTTGCGAGGGGAGGGCGTACAGGCGCTCGATATGATGATTGTCTCCCATGTCGACTCGGATCATAGCGGTGGGGCATTGTCGGTACTGAAGAGAATAAAGACAGATGTACTGCTGACTTCAATTGAAGATAATCATCCGATTCGTCAGGCTGTTCCCGATAATCGCCATTGTCTTGCAGGCGATGCGTGGTGGTGGGACGGAGTTTATTTCGAAATCCTGCACCCGGTCAAACCAGATACTTTGATTCGTAAACGTAAAACCAATGAATCAAGTTGTGTACTCAAAGTGACAACCTCGCATGGCAGTGTATTGCTGCCGGGAGACATCGGTCGGGTAACGGAAGAAGATTTGTTGCAACGTTATGCTCGTGAGCTTGCGTCCAGTGTGCTGATCGTGCCGCATCATGGCAGCCGATCATCGTCATCAGAGGTATTCGTGCGACAGGTTGATCCTGATCATGCCATCTTTACAGTGGGGTATCGCAGCCGGTTCGGGCATCCGCATGCAGAAATAGTCGAACGGTATCTTGAGCACGGCAGCCGCTTGTACCGCAGTGATCATGACGGTGCAGTACTGTTACGCTTTGTCAGCGGTAATATCACAGCTGATACGTGGAGAAGGCTCAATCGCCGTTTCTGGCATGATGAATGGCCTTCAGCAGACAGGGAGGATTGAATATTTTCCCGGATTCCCAGTGTGGCAGACTTTTCACTGATATGCCCGATATATATATGTCGTATGCATCGATGTTGCAATAGCAGCTGGAAACATCCCCTTCCGGTCTGTAGGAAAAATTCCTACAAGCTTTCCAGTCAAATTCCTACTGAAGATATAGTGGTAGCCTGCTTTACGGTATCTGCTCCCGGGTTAAAAATGCACACATCATTTTTGGAGTAACCCGGTTCAATTTGTACATATCAAAAGGAGCAGTGGAAATGGGGACAAATCAGATTCTGGATGAAATCAGGGAAGTCAATCTCAGTTATTTGCTGCTGGCTCAACAAATGCTGCGTGAAGACAGGATTGCTGCCATGTACCGTTTGGGTATCGATGAGGATATAGCCGATATCCTGGTCAAACTGACCAATAGTCAGTTGCTCAAAATGGCCGGATCCAACATGTTGTTGTGCCGGTTCCGTTTTGATGACAGCCTGATTGCAGAAATACTTACCAGTCATAAACAGGATCGTGCACTGACACAATCCCACGCCGCAATACTCATGGCAGGTCTGCCTGCTGAGAAAATTTCCTGAGTTCCCGCATAAAGGAGGAAAAATCATGAAAGGGAAAAGTATTTTATCCGAAGGTAAACAGATTCAGCTTGCTACGGAACTGGTTCGTCTGGGTGCAAGACTGCAAGTGCTCGAAGCATCCACCACGCTCAGCCGGGAACGACTTGTGAAGCTGTATAAGGAAGTCAAAGGTGCTTCTCCTCCCAAAGGTATGCTTCCCTATTCGGAGGACTGGTTTACAGGATGGCAGCCTAATATGCATTCATCATTGTTCATCAATATCTACAACTACATTACCCGATACACGAAAGTGCGCGATATCGATGCGATTATCAAGAGCTATCAACTGTATCTGGAACATATCGAAGCCAATCGCCTGCAGCGTATCCTGAGCTTCACTCGTGCCTGGACGCTGGTGCGTTTCGTAGAGAGCAAAGTGTTATCCGTCACATCCTGTGTCAAATGTACCGGTAATTTTCTGGTGCACAGCCTGGATATTCAATCCAATCATGTCTGCGGACTTTGCCATGTTCCTTCACGCGCCGGTAAAACCAAACGGGTGGCACAGGAAGCCAGGGCAGCACAAGAAGCTGGAGCTGGAGAACTGTGTGTGATCTGATGTTGAATAATATCTATTCTGTTTTGTTTTCACTGATTTATTCCCGATAACAAGCACCTGGCTCATAAATGACTGCCGGGTGCTTTGCTCCAATTTCCCGGAAAACTGACAGGACGTTGTAAATATACCTCACGCACGATATCAGCAAATTCTGGTGCTTGATCCTGAAATCCAGGATAATCGGCCATAATTAACTCTTTCCGGCCGATGGGGGTCATTTCCTGAGAATCCCCAGGCTTGTCAGCATTACCCATCCCGAAAATATTCTGACAATTGAATCTGCTCAAAGCACTGGCCACTGTCAGCAGTATGACACTGGTTTCACGTATCCTTGGTTTTGTACGAGATCTGATCATTGCAAGGATATTTGGTGCAGGGGTAGCGACCGACGCCTTTTTCGTAGCATTCCGTATTCCAAACCTGTTGAGGCGCCTGTTCGCGGAAGGTGCTTTTTCCCAGGCATTCGTTCCTGTTCTGGCGGAGTATAAAAACAACCGTACGGAGGAACAGACCCGGGAGCTCATCGATCACGTGGCAACCTTACTGGGTAGCGCATTATTCATCGTTACACTGGTGGGTATCCTGGCAGCACCATTGATTATTTATATCAGCGCGCCGGGTTTTGCCGGTGTGCCGGATAAATTCGAACTGACCATCGCGCTGCTTCGAATCACTTTCCCTTATATTTTTTTCATTTCATTGGTGGCGCTTGCGGGTGGAATATTGAATACTTACAGCCATTTCTCAGTGCCTGCCCTGACTCCGGTTTTACTGAATCTCTCCTTTATCGGTTGTGCATTATGGCTGGCACCATTGATGGATCCGCCTGTTCTTGCACTGGCCTGGGCTGTATTCATTGGCGGTATGTTGCAGCTGGCTTTTCAGATACCTTTTCTATTGCGCCTGAAAAGAATGCCGCGTTTACGTTTTGGATTCCGTGACAGCGGGGCATGGCGTGTACTCAAGCTCATGGGGCCAGCAGTATTCGGAGTTTCGATCGGGCAGATCAGTCTGCTGATCAATACTATTTTTGCATCACTGCTGATCACTGGCAGTGTTTCCTGGCTGTACTATGCTGACCGGCTGATGGAATTTCCGGCAGGTATGCTGGGGGTGGCGCTGGGTACCGTAATTCTGCCGTCACTGTCACGCCACTATACGCAGAACAGTACAGAGGAATTTTCACGTCTGCTGGATTGGGGATTGCGTCTGACTTTTCTGCTGACACTGCCAGCTGCTGTAGCCCTGGCATTGTTGGCCACTCCTCTCATTACGACGCTGTTTTATTATGGTGCTTTTACCGTGGAAGACGTGTGGATGACCCGTGAAGCACTGATTGCCTACAGTGTCGGGTTGCTTGGGTTGATACTGGTGAAAGTGCTGGCACCAGGCTTTTACGCCCGGCAGAACATCAAAACTCCGGTCAAGGTTGCAATTCTGACGCTGGCGGCGACTCAACTCATGAATCTCGCATTCATAATTCCCCTGAAACATGCCGGTCTGGCACTGGCCATCAGCCTGGGCGCTTGTCTCAATGCAGGGGTACTTTACTCCAAGTTGCGTTCGCAGGGAATTTATCAACCCTTGCCTGGCTGGGGAATTTTCATATTCAAGATTCTGGTTGCATTGATCGTAATGGGTGCCGGATTGTGGCTGGCAACCGGAAATAGTGCTGAATGGTTTGTGCTGACGGCGACCGAGCGTGCGATAAAACTGGGGCTGGTAGTAATACTGGGAGGGATTGGCTATTTTGCGTGCCTGTGGATGCTGGGGTTCCGATTGCGTGATTTTGCGCGGCAATAGCCTTTCTCGATGTGCACCGACAGATTCATTCTGCATATTTATCCGATCCTGCGTCAGGAGATGTCTCAGTGTACTGGATGCTGGTTTTATTTTTCCGACGTGAATCAAATTAAGATTGCTTCCCCGAGCTTGAGCCGAGAGATATTTTTGTTATATACTGCCGGCCGCAGCAAGATTTTATGAAATTTTTTAAAGGAACTTTTATAATGAAATTTGCTTACGCAGCTGTTATCGCCACCGCATTTCTGCTGGTAGCATGTGGACGTCCGTCGCAGGCTCTTCCAGAAACTGAAAGAGAGAATTACGAGAAAATCATATCCGGTCAAAAAATTGAATGTCCGCACGGTATTGACGGAAATGGCAAGTGTTTGAAAGAAGGTGAAACTGGTATCCCGGAAGGGCACTAAACTATACAGCTTCAAAATAAAACCGCCTTTCAGGCGGTTTTTTTATTATGGATGAACCAGTCGCAGCATTGTTTGAGGAGTATAGCTCGACGTAGAAACTGGGTTGAGTTATATACAGATGAGCCGCCAGATTGCCCATATCTTCAGGGAGGCGGTATGCACGTACTGTTCTGAATACTTACTTGAGTTGTTCGCGCAACAAGTCAAGTATGCGTTGAGCAGTTTCTGAACCTTCCGCAACACCATTCGCATTGAGCACGCTGACTTCACTGTTCAACCCAACCTCGCTTATTTTGATCTGGTATTTCTCCGCTGAAGCATCCTTATTATTATCATCAGTATCACTTGACCAGAAAGCCAGCTTGGAGAGTAAACCTTTACCTTCAGCCGCTCTGCGAGTTTCTTCATCAGGGCTGATATATCGGACAAAATAGATTCCACTCGAGCGATCCCGGTCTTCTACGGTAAAGCCGATCCGGTCGAGCTCATTGCCCACCCGTCGCCATGCGCGATCAAACGGCTCCTTTATGATCAATACGCCTTTACGGGTCTTGTCCAGGAAGGCACGTTCCTCGACTGTGCTGCTGGCAGCAACTTCGGCAGTTGCACGTTCCTCATCCACACCAAAGCGTTGCATCAGGCGGCTGAGCATTTCCGCTTCCAGCTCAGGGTCGGATTTGCGTGGTTGCCAGATGGTACGATTGGTGTTGCGATCTGCCAGTACCTCGATCATGCCGCGGTGGCTGATATAAACCTCGGTTATACCAGGTTGCTCCTGTTCCAGGCGAGTGCGGAACTTATCGCGCTCAGCGGTGGAATAAAGGCCATCCAGGAAAGTTGATAGTGCGCTTCGGATAATATCCTGAGGAATCTTGGCGCGATTTTCCGCCCAGTCGGTTTCCATGATTCCCACATCAGGTGCTTCCATTTTGAGCAGAAACCCCATGTCTTGCCAGAATTCCTTGATAACAGGCCATACTGTAGCAGGTTCACGGGGTATGACCAGCCAGCGTTGTGTGCCGGATCGTTCGATATGAATTCCATCCTGTGCCGCGGTGGCAGAGAGTACGGGTGATCCTGATCGATCTCTCAATTGCCCATTACGTGCGTTGCTGTAGGTTGAGAATGTTGCACTGCCGGATGCATCTACATCCGGTACGGCAAACCGGTCGTTTGTTTCAGGGCTGGTCAGATCTGGCGGAACTTCAAGCGGCGGAAGTTTGCCAGCCGACTTGTAATCAATCTTTTTGTTTTCGGGCAACAGACTGCAACCCGGAATAAGAGCCGCAAGTATGATATTTGCAATCAGAAGCGTTGCCAGATGCTTGTTGCGCATGGTAAACCTTTAAACCGTGATGCCAGCCTGGAGCATGGCTTTTCTGATTAGTTCGTGATATTGACTGGATAAAGCTGTCAATGGCAGGCGCAGACTATCGTTGATCAATCCCATCCTTGCGACGGCCCATTTGACCGGAATCGGATTGGCTTCGACGAACAGATCAATATGCAGCCTGAACAGCCGGGTATTGATTTCCCGTGCCCGGGCCAAGTCACCGGCAAAGGCAGCGGTGCACATCTCGTGCATCAGCCGGGGTGCGACATTGGCTGTTACCGAGATAGTGCCATGACCGCCGAGTAGCAGCAGTGCCAGTGCAGTAGCATCATCTCCGCTGTAGACCGCGAAATTATCGGGCACACGCTGCAATAAATCACATCCCCGCGCAATGTTGCCAGTGGCATCTTTGATACCGACGATACCGGGAATCTGCGCCAGCCGCAACGCAGTGTCGTTGCTGATATCTACTACGGTTCGTCCCGGTACGTTGTACAGAATCATCGGGATATCGACTGCTTCGGCAATTGCTTTGAAGTGTTGGTACAACCCTTCCTGGGTGGGTTTGTTGTAATAGGGGGCTACGGATAAGCAGGCGTCTGCGCCGGCATTCTTCGAAAATACCGTCAGCTCGATTGCTTCGCGCGTCGAATTGGCGCCTGTGCCGGCAATGACCGGAATGCGTCCGGCTGCGTGGGTGACAGCCGTGCGGATCAGCAGATGGTGTTCATCGAAATCCACGGTAGGAGATTCGCCTGTGGTACCAACCACGACGATACCATCCGTTTTCTGTTCGATATGAAAGTCGATCAGGGCGCAGAATCTGTCGAGATCCAGCGCCCCGTCTTCGAGCATGGGTGTAACGATAGCTACCAGGCTACCTGTGAACATGGCATATTATCCATCTGAAAACAATGATCGTTATTCTACCCGAAACCACCTGCCTTCATCCAACTTCAGCGATGGGTCATGAGGCAGTTTAACGTTGTGCGGTAAATTGCATGTGGCCGTTACTGTATTCCACCAGAATAGTATCTCCGGCAGAAAAATGGCCTTCCAGCAGCTCTTTCGCCAACGGATTTTCGATCTGAGCCTGAATGGCTCGTTTCAGCGGCCGTGCACCGAATACCGGATCGAACCCGACTTCGGCCAGTTTGGTCAGTGCCGGTTCTGAAACTACCAGTTTCATTTCCATTTGTGCCAGTCTTTTGCCCAGGTTGCTCAGCTGAATCCGGGCAATCGATTTGATATGCGCTTCACCCAGTGCATGGAAAACGACTACTTCGTCGATACGATTGATGAATTCAGGCCGGAAATAGGTTTTAACCTCTCCCATCACTGCCAGTTTGATGACCTGGTAATCGTCTCCGCTCATTTGCTGGATCATTTGTGAACCCAGGTTGGAAGTCATGACGATAACCGTATTCTTGAAATCCACGGTACGGCCCTGACCATCCGTCATCCGTCCGTCATCCAGCACCTGCAGCAGGACATTGAATACATCCGGATGCGCTTTTTCCACTTCATCGAGCAAAATGACGGAATAGGGTTTGCGCCGCACCTGTTCAGTCAGATAACCGCCCTCCTCATAGCCGACATATCCCGGTGGCGCACCGATCAGGCGTGCGACCGAATGTTTCTCCATGAATTCGGACATATCTACCCGGATCAGGTGTTCCTCGGAATCGAACAGAAATCCTGCCAGTGCTTTGCACAGCTCGGTCTTGCCCACCCCGGTCGGCCCCAGAAACAGGAAAGACCCATACGGGCGATTGGGATCAGCAAGCCCGGAGCGTGAGCGGCGGATTGCATCGGAAACCAGGCGGACGGCTTCATCCTGGCCGATGACACGTTCATGCAACTTGTCTTCCATGAACAGCAATTTCTCACGCTCACCCTGCATCATCTTGGAAACCGGAATGCCGGTTGCACGCGAAACGACTTCGGCGATTTCTTCGGCACCTACCTGGGTACGGAATAACTTTGGTTGTACAGCTTCCTCGGCCGATTCGGCGTGATGGAGCTGTTCGGCAAGCTGTGCTTCCAATTGCGGAATACGGCCATACAGTAATTCAGAAGCTCTCTGCAGATCTCCCTTGCGTCGGGCAGCTTCCTCTTCACGGCGTAGTTTATCCAGTTCTTCCTTGATTTCCTGTGAGCCTTTTGCACGGGACTTCTCTGCTTTCAGTATTTCATCCAGATCAGCATATTCCCGTTCCAGTTTGCTGATTTCTTCTTCAAGCAATGCCAGGCGTTTTTTAGAAGCATCATCCTTTTCTTTCCTGACAGCCTCACGTTCGATTTTCAGCTGGATCAGACGCCGGTCGAGCTTATCCATGACTTCCGGTTTGGAATCCTGCTCCATGCGAATGCGTGCTGCAGCTTCGTCAATCAGATCGATGGCTTTGTCCGGCAGAAAGCGGTCAGTGATATAGCGATGGGAGAGTTCGGCTGCTGCCACGATAGCCGGATCGGTGATTTCCACGCCGTGGTGCAATTCATATTTCTCCTGCAGACCGCGCAGAATGGCAATCGTTGCTTCAACGCCGGGCTCATCCACCAGCACTTTCTGGAAACGGCGTTCCAGTGCGGCGTCCTTTTCAACATATTTGCGATATTCATCCAGTGTGGTTGCGCCTACGCAGTGCAGTTCTCCGCGTGCCAGCGCCGGTTTGAGCATGTTGCCCGCATCCATGGCACCTTCCGCCTTGCCGGCTCCCACCATCGTATGCAGTTCATCGATGAACACGATGGTGCGGCCTTCATCCTGCGCCAATTCTTTCAGCACGGCTTTCAATCGTTCCTCGAATTCTCCGCGGTATTTGGCACCTGCCAGCAGCGCTGCCATATCCAGTGACAGCACCCGCTTGTTTTTCAGTGTTTCAGGTACTTCCCCGTTGACGATGCGCTGTGCCAATCCTTCCACGATTGCCGTTTTCCCGACCCCGGGCTCGCCAATCAGGACCGGGTTATTTTTGGTGCGCCGCTGCAGCACCTGAATCGTGCGCCGGATTTCATCATCGCGTCCGATCACGGGATCGAGCTTGCCTGACCGAGCACGCTCAGTCAGATCCAATGTGTATTTCTTCAATGCTTCACGACTGCCTTCTGCTTCGGCATCGGTCACCTTTTCTCCGCCACGCACGGAATCGACCGCCTGTTCCAGCGCAGCACGTGTCGCTCCATATTGTTTCAGCAATCGTCCGGTTTCTCCTTTGTCTTCCAGCGCTGCCAGCAGGAACATTTCCGAGGCGATGTACTGATCTCCTCTTTTCTGCGCTTCCTTGTCCGTCAGATTGAGCAGATTGGCCAGATCGCGGGAAACATTGATTTCTCCGCCCGTACCTTCCACTTTAGGCAGAAGTTTGAGGCTTTGCGTCAGTGCTTGGCGCAATGGTTGGGCATTCACACCGGCGCGCTGCAGCAGAGAAGTGATGCTGCCGTCATCCTGCTGCATCAGGGCGAGCAGCAGATGCTGCGGTTCGATATAGGGATGATCCTGACCCAGCGCCATGCTTTGCGCATCGGCGAGTGCCTGTTGAAACTTGGTGGTGAATTTGTCAAACCGCATATCATCTCCTGAAAATAAAATAGGTTGGAATGCCCCTACTATATGATGTAACCGTGAAATTTCAAGCTGGCTGCAGGATTTGATTTTGTAATCAAAAATATCTTGTTCCGCATAATGTGTTTTGTCTAACAGAATGATCCAGTCGGTGAGTGGCGGTATAATCGGCCCTTTCCAAATACAGCAAGATTATTGTCTTGAGTCGTTTTATGTCTTCCAAACCTGAACTTTTCCAAAGGACGCCATGGTTGAATGGCGAAGATATCGAAGCCAAACGTACAGAGTTGCGGGCCTATTTTCACACTACCCTGGACAAGTACGAGCAGCTGTTCGAGACTTTGCGCGGTGACGAGGCCTATTACGACAGGCCGATTTCATTGCGTCATCCCCTGATTTTTTATCTGGGACATACCGCTACTTTTTTTGTCAACAAACTGGTGTTGGCCGGAGTACTGGCAGAGCGTATCAACCCGAGGCTGGAATCCATATTTGCGGTGGGTGTGGATGAAATGAGTTGGGATGATCTGAATACAGCTCACTATGACTGGCCGACGGTTGAGGAGGTGATGGCTTACCGCCGCGCCATGCGTGACAAGGTGGATGCGCTGATCAGCTCCTTGCCGCTGACTTTGCCCATTTCATGGGAAAGTCCGTGGTGGGCGATCGTGATGGGTGTGGAACACGAACGTATCCATCTTGAAACTTCTTCCGTATTGATCCGCCAGCATAAACTCAAATATGTACAGTCTCATCCCGCCTGGCAACCCTGTCGTAACAGCGGAAATGCACCGGAGAACGAGATGATCCTGGTTCCGGCGGGGAAAGTGGTTCTGGGTAAAGACAAGGCAGATCCTGTTTACGGATGGGATAACGAATATGGTCACCATGAGGCTGAGCTTTCTGCCTTCCAGGCCAGCCGTTATCTGGTAAGCAATCAGGAATTTCTTGGTTTCGTGGAAGCACGAGGGTACGAAACGAATGATTACTGGGAAGAAGAAGGGCTGGCGTGGCGGCAGTTCAGTGGGGCTGCGTGTCCGACTTTCTGGATACGGGAAGGTGACCAGTGGCGCTTGCGCCTGATGACAGAGGAAGTACCCATGCCCTGGAACTGGCCGGTGGAAGTCAATTACCATGAGGCCAAGGCATTCTGTAACTGGAAGCAGAAAACAACCGGGCAGCCGGTGCGTTTGCTGACCGAAGACGAGTGGTACCGTTTGTATGATGTCGCAGGGCTGACCGAGGTACCGCATACGGAACCGGCAAAAGGTAACATTCATCTCGATCACTATGCTTCCAGTTGTCCGGTGGATGAATTTCAGCAGGGTGAATTTTTCGACATCGTGGGTAACGTCTGGCAGTGGACGGAAACACCCACCTATCCTTTTACCGGTTTTGAAGTGCATCCGTTGTACGATGATTTTACGACCCCCACTTTTGACGATCGGCACAATCTCCTCAAAGGAGGATCGTGGGTCGCGTGCGGCAATGAATCCATCTGGGTGTCACGCTACGCTTTCCGCAGGCATTTTTTTCAGCATGCCGGATTCCGTTATGTGATTTCCGATATGCCTGCCACCCACCACAGTTCACATTATGAAACTGACAAACTGTTGTCGGAGTATGCCGAATTTCACTATGGTGATACCTATTTCGGGGTGCCCAATTTCTCGGTGGCACTGGCCGAGTTGGCCATTGCTGCGATGAGCGGCCGTCCGGCACGCAGGGCGCTCGATCTGGGGTGTGCTTCCGGGCGTGCAACGTTCGAACTGGCACGACATTTCGATCATGTCACCGGTGTCGATTTTTCTGCGCGTTTCATCAACCAGGGCGTGGCACTGGCGGAACATGGCATCCTGCGTTATACCCTCGTGGATGAGGGAGAGCTGGTTTCCTACCGGGAACGTACACTTGCCGGACTGAATCTGGAGAGTGTCAGGCACAAGGTCGAGTTTTTCCAGGGGGATGCCTGTAATCTCAAACCGATACTGACAGGTTACGATCTGATTCTGGCAGTCAACCTGATCGACCGTTTGTATGAACCTGCCAAATTCCTGACCATGGTGCATGAGCGGCTGAATCCGGGGGGGATGCTGCTGATTGCATCGCCTTATACATGGCTGGAAGAACATACCAAACGGGAACACTGGATTGGCGGTTTCAAACGGGATGGTGAAAATTTTACTACGCTGGACGGCTTGAAAGAAATACTGGGTAAACATTTCCGGCTGATTGGAGCGCCATGTGAAGTGCCTTTCGTGATTCGTGAAACCCGGCATAAATTTCAACATACCTTGTCGGAAGTGACAATCTGGGAGAGAGTTGTTTGAGCGTCGATTTCGACCGCGAAATCGATCGTACCGGGACATGCAGTACGAAATATGACGGCCGTCAGGCAACGTTCGGTCATCCGGATGTCATGCCGTTGTGGGTGGCGGATATGGATTTTGCTGCTCCGGCAGCAGTGACTGAAGCACTGGTCGCACGCGCTGCCCACCCGGTTTACGGCTATACGCTTTTTCCTGACAGTCTGTATGAAGCGTTGATCAACTGGCTGAAATTGCGTCATGGCTGGAAAGTAGAGCGGGAGTGGATCGTCCTTTGTCCCGGGGTAGTCCCTTCACTGAGCACGGTAATTCTTGCGCTGAGTGGGCCAGATGAATCTGTCATCGTTCAGCCGCCGGTATATTATCCGTTCTTCTCGGTGATCAAAAAGACAGGTAGAAAACTTCTGACCAGTGCATTGCAACTGGTGGAAGGAAGCTATCGGATGGATTTTGCTGATCTTTCACAGCAGGCGGTTTCTGCGCGCATGCTGCTGTTCTGTTCACCACATAATCCGGTTGGCCGGGTGTGGAGTATGTCGGAACTGGAGAGGTTGCTGGATATTGCCAGACAACATCGACTCATCATCGTATCTGACGAAATTCACGCTGACCTGATTTACCCCGGTAACAAGCATCATATCCTCGCCAGCCTGGCCGGTTCTCCAGAATCAATTATTACTGCTGTGGCACCAAGTAAAACGTTCAACATCCCCGGACTTAATTTATCTGCTTTGATTGTTCCCGATCCGGCGTATCGGGCAGCTATTCGTGACCGGCTGGAAATGATGCACGTCAGTGCCGCCAATCCGTTCAGCGTAGTGGCGTTTGAAGCAGCTTACCGTGCCGGAGGTGAATGGCTGGAAGCGCTGATGACCTATCTCGCGGATACGCGGGAAATGGTACGACAATATCTGGCTGAATATCTGCCGCAAATCAGCCTGATCTCTTCACAGGGTACCTATCTGCTGTGGTTGGATTGCCGCAGGCTTGGCATGAGCGATGATGAACTCAAACATTTTTTCATTTTCGAGGCGGGGATCGGTATGAACCCCGGCATCTCGTTTGGCAAGGAAGGCAGCGGTTTCATGCGTATGAACATCGGTGCGCCCCGACACCGGATCAGGCAGGCGCTGGAGAGCATTCGCAGTGCACTTGAACGAAGAAGAAACAGCATTTCCTAAAAAAGGTTGATTTATTTTTCAGGAAAATGCTGGTAAATAGATGAATACGATTGTAACTGCGAGTTTTTCTGTTTTTCACATTCTGGAATTTACGCTATGTCTCGTAGCCCTCGGCAAGAATCACTATCCGATCCCGTCAATAGCAGTGAACTCACCATTACTGATGTTCTGACGCACGCAAAACCACAAACCAAGCAACAGGCAACTTTCCAGCGCCTGATCCGGCAAATTGACGAGCAACGAGCTCAGGTTGTGGAGTGGCACACTTATAGCGAACGCTACGGTCAGCGCGTGGGCAGCGAATTGATGCCCCTGTTTGCACAACTGCGCGAAAAACGCATCGCCATGCTGCATCTGCTTGACACGCAATTTCATCAGAGCAATGTCATTCGTGGCAAGCAACAGCGCGCAAAGTTGTGCGACATCATTCTCAACCTGGCGCATGAGTTGTTGCTTGAGCAGCGCGATGAGGAAATCGTGGCGCTGTATGACAAATATAGCGATCTCAGTTATGACGACCAGGCTGAGATTGATAAGGCAATCTCGCAGGACATGGTTGAAGAGCTGTTTGGTGTGCGTCTGGACGATGACAATGCAGATGTCAGCATGGAGGAAATGCTGGCAAAAGCCATGCGCCAACGGCAGGAAGAAGAAGCCAAAAATAAAGCCGGATCAGGCTCACGCCGCCGTAAATCAGCCAAACAGGCGGCCGCTGAGGAGAAACGTGCGGCAGCAAAAAAAGAAATCAGCCAGTCCGTGCGTGAAATTTATCGCAAACTGGCCAGTAGCCTGCATCCTGATCGCGCAAGCACCGATCTGACGGCGGATGAGAAAACCACCCTGATGCAGCGCGTCAACCAGGCTTATGATCGGAGCGATTTGCTTGAGCTGCTGAATATCCAGCTCGAAATCGAACAGATTGATACCAATTACCTCACCAACCTGCCTGATGAACGTATTGAACATTACATTCAGGTACTGCGTGAGCAACTGGCGGAACTCAAGGCGGAGCTTGCGTCGTTATTGATGCCCTACTGGAAGCTGGTGCCTTATACACAAAAGATCAGGCCGACTCATGTTGACAAGGCAATGGATGCTGAAATCACGCGGCTGGAAATGGATCTGCGGCAAGCTGATATTGATCTCATCGCTTTCCAGGATGCCAAACAGCTCGCGACCTTTATTAAGCACTATCAGGTGAATGATGGGTTTGACGAGTTTGATGATGGGTTGCAGATGTTGGGTGATTTACTGAGCAGTTTTTCTGCGCCACCTCCCCGCCGACGTAAGCGCTGAACACCCATCCGGGCATACCTCAAATGCCGGGACGGCAAATTTGATTTTTCAATAATGAGACCAAACTAAACAACCACCGGCTAAAGCCGGTGGTTGTTTAGTTTCATAAAGCTATCTGTAGCGTCCTGGTTTGCTTTGCGCCGGTAAAGCGCTACCATAGTTGAGCAAACTGATTTGTTAACAAGAAAGGAAATCACCATGAAAACTGTCAAACATTTGCTACAGGAAAAGGGGCATACTGTAGTTGCCATTGGTCCGGATGATTCAGTATTTAACGCCATGCAGAAAATGGCAGCCGATAATATCGGTGCATTGCTGGTCATGAAAGATGAGAAACTCGTCGGTATTCTTACAGAGCGTGATTTTTCCAGAAAATCGTATCTGCTGGATAAGCCGGTGAAGGATACACAGGTGAAGGAAATCATGACCCGTCAGGTGGCTTACGTCGATCTGAACAATACCAATGAGGATTGCATGGCCCTGATAACAGAAATGCGTGTCCGGCATTTACCTGTTCTGGATGATGGCAAGGTTATCGGTCTGCTTTCAATAGGGGATTTAGTGAAGGATGCTATTTCGCAGCACCAGTTCGTCATTAATCAGCTTGAACGCTACATTTACGATACGCGGGAAATTTGACAGGAAAAATCTTCCCGCGTCATTAAAAGGGGTGGTTATTAAGCTAATATGATGCATGGAATATTCCATGTATCTGGCGAGATGCCAGGAATGATTACGTCACTAAACCATTTTCAGTTTAGTCTGTTTATCTGCTTGTACAGATCTGCCTGTGCAGACAGGCAGATCTGAAATGAAATACCACGCATCGAATCAGTAATGGCGAGTAGAGAAATTATCGCAATCGTTGTCCCTGGCCACCCTGGTCGTTGCTAGTCGCGTGAGTGGTGTGGCAATCCAGAAAATACCGGTAGGTGTGATGGTTATCCTGTGCGTCCTGTCAGTTCCATCTCGGATGGCTTCACTCCCTCAGCGTTTGTCATGACGGAGGATTATCGTTACGCCTGAAGCGGTACAGGTATATTAATGATTGAGTGAGCCGATTCAATTCTGGATTGTTACAGTTCTGCGGGGACCACGTTGGATAAAAACACAGGACGAACAAAGATCTCTTTTCTTCGATCATGTTTATCAAACTAAACAAGGGATTGGATCTGCCTATCAGTGGCGAGCCGGAGCAGTGTGTATATGCTGCGACTGCAGTACGCCATATCGCTGTGACGGGAGTGGATTACATCGATCTCAAACCGACCATGAAGGTAGCAGAAGGTGACAGGGTCAGGCTTGGGCAACCCTTATTCGAATATAAAAAACTGCCTGGTGTCGTATTCACTGCTCCCGGTGCCGGGCGAATCGTGGCAATTAACCGGGGGACAAGGCGCATACTGTTATCGGTTGTCCTTCAACTGGATGAACAGGAGGATGAAGAGACTTTCATCAAATATGCTCCGGATGAACTATCCAATCTGACAGATGAGCAGGTCAAAGAGAATCTGCTGATCTCCGGCTTGTGGATGGCATTACGTACTCGTCCCTATAGTAAGGTGCCTGATCCTGCCACACGGCCCGCCGCAATTTTCATTACCGCTATAGACAGCAATCCCCTGGCTGCGGATCCCGTACCTATTATCACGGCAGAGATGGAATCCTTTAATCATGGTCTGAGAATTCTGTCGCGTTTGACTGATGGGCCATTATGGGTCTGTCAGAGTCCCCAGGCGAAATTATCGTTACCTGAAGATTTGCCACAATTGCAGCAAGCCCGGTTTGCCGGGCCGCACCCTGCCGGTCTTCCCGGTACGCATATCCATTTTCTTCAGCCAGTCAGTGCATATAAAACAGTCTGGTATCTGAATTATCAGGAGGTAATTGCCATCGGTAAGCTGTTCGTAACCGGGCGCCTCTGGATTGAGCGTATCGTGGCGCTTGGCGGGCCCGGGGTCAAGAAGCCGCGTCTGTTACGTACCCGGTTGGGAGCTTCACTAGAGGAGTTATTGGCTGGTGAACTGGTTGAATCGATGGATAAGCGTGTTATTTCCGGTTCAGTCTGGTCCGGTCGCAAGGCGGTGGATGAACTGGCTTTTCTGGGGCGGCATCATTTGCAGGTCACTGTAATTGGAGAGAAGAGTGAGCGGGAATTCCTGGGTTGGCTTAACCCCGGGGGAAATAAATATTCCAAGTTGAATGTACTGTTTTCCAGTTTCTTTCGCAAAAGGAGAAAGTTCGAATTTACGGCCAGCCAGCAAGGCAGCCCGCGTGCCATGATTCCGATCGACACTTTTGAAGAAGTCATGCCACTCGATATATTGCCTGCACAACTCTTACGCGCGTTGCTGGTGATGGATACCGATATGGCGCAAAAGCTGGGTTGTCTCGAACTGGATGAAGAAGATCTGGCGTTATGTTCATTCATATGTGTGGGTAAGCATGACTATGGTGTAATCCTGCGAGAGAATTTACGACAAATCGAGAAAGAAGGATAAGCACTCCATGCGTCGTCTGTTTAATAATATAAAACCACATTTCGATCGAGGCGGAAGATTCGAAAAATATTACGCCTTATATGAAATGGTGGATACTTTTTTATATACGCCAGACGACTCGACCCGCTCTGCACCGCATGTGCGCGATGCGATTGATCTTAAGCGCCTGATGAGTTATGTGGTCATCGCATTGCTGCCCTGTATTCTATGGAGTTGGTATAACACTGGTTATCAGGCGAATCTTGCGCTGCAGGAACTGGGAGAGATCGGCCAGAACTGGCGTAACAATCTGCTGCTGACACTGAATGTCGGATTCGATCCCGGCAGTGTCCTGGCCAGCACAATACATGGTTTACTGTATTTCCTGCCTATTTACCTGACGACACTGGCGGTAGGTGGATTCTGGGAAGTGTTGTTCGCGTTGGTACGTAAACATGAGGTAAATGAAGGATTCCTGGTTACTTCCATGTTGTTCGCATTGACCTTGCCACCTAATATGCCGCTGTGGATGGTTGCACTGGGAATCAGTTTCGGAGTGGTGATCGGCAAGGAAGTTTTTGGCGGAACCGGTAAGAATTTTCTCAATCCTGCATTGGTGGGGCGCGCGTTTCTCTATTTTGCCTACCCTGCGGATATTTCGGGTGATCTGGTCTGGGTAGCGGTTGACGGTTACACGAGTGCGACACCATTGGGATTGGGTGCGATTGGCGGTATGGAAGCGGTGACGGCAGGTGGCTACACCTGGTGGAATGCCTTCATCGGTTTGATGCCTGGTTCCCTGGGAGAAACTTCGACGCTGGCTTGTCTGCTGGGTGCAATATTTCTGATTTATACCAAGGTCGCATCCTGGCGTATCATTTTTGGTGTGTTCTTTGGGATGGTGGCAACCAGTTTTTTGTTTAATATATTAGAAAGCGATAATCCGATGATGGCCATGCCCTGGCACTGGCATCTGGTGCTGGGTGGTTTCGCTTTCGGTATGGTATTCATGGCGACTGATCCGGTTTCTGCTGCCATGACCAACGCCGGGCGCTGGGTGTTCGGTTTATTGATCGGTTTTATGACGGTCTTGATTCGGGTGGTGAATCCGGCTTTTCCGGAAGGGATTATGCTGGCTATCTTATTTGCCAATGTATTTGCACCGCTGATCGATTATGTTGTCATCCAGCTTAATATTCGTCGGAGGCTGCGTCGTCATGGCTGAGCCGAATTCAGCTCCCGTTCAGCATAGTGCCCGGAGAACGGTGGGTGTAGCGCTGGCCGTGTGTCTGGTTTGCTCCCTGTTCGTGACCAGTGCTGCAGTGACGCTCAGGCCGATACAGATAGCCAATCAAGTTAAGGAACGTCAACGTGTGCTGGTGGAGCTTGCCGGTCTGACTGCATCGGGATTATCTATCGAGAGCGCTTATCGTCTGTTCGACGTGCGTATGGTTGAGCTTGCGAGTGGCAACTTCGTGGATGATCAGGACACGGAACGATTCGATATTACCAAAGCGGCGAAGGATGAGACTCAATCCACTGCGCTGACTCGTGAAGAGGATATCGCGCAGATCCAGCGGAAACCTAAATATCTGCCAGTTTATCTAATTCATAACGAAGCTGGAAAACTGGAAACATTGATCCTGCCCATATACGGCCACGGATTATGGTCTACGCTTTACGGTTTTATTGCCTTGGAAGGGGATTTGCGCACAGTCAAAGGGCTCCGGTTTTATCAGCATGCGGAAACACCGGGATTAGGAGGAGAAGTGGACAATCCGCGCTGGCTTACCTCGTGGGAAGGTAAAGTCATTTTTGACGAAGCTTGGCAACCGCGTATCGAATTGATCAGAGGGTCAGTTGGAAGCGCTACACCTGACAGCCAGCATAAAGTGGATGGTTTATCCGGTGCGACCATGACTACGCGAGGCGTCGATAATTTATTGAAATTCTGGTTTGGAGAGAATGGTTTTGGCCCTTTCCTGCTTCGTTTACGTGAAGAAAGGAGTTGAATGATGGCACAATCCGTCCGCAAAATTTTATTTACACCCGTTGTTAACGAAAATCCGATTACACTGCAAGTACTGGGGATCTGTTCAGCGCTGGCGGTTACCAGCAAAGTATCTACAGCTTTGACTATGTGTATTGCTTTGACGCTGGTCGTAGCCTGTTCCAGCATGCTGATCAGTCTGATTCGTCATTACATCCCTACGAATATTCGTATTATCATACAAATGACGATTGCCGCCTCGCTGGTGATCGTGGTTGACCAGTTCCTGCGGGCATTTGCTTATGAGGTCAGTCGGGAGCTCTCGGTATTCGTCAGTCTGATCGTTACCAATTGTATCGTCATGGGGCGGGCAGAGGCATTTGCCATGAAAAATCCGCCTTGGCCGAGTTTCCTTGATGGATTGGGTAATGGTCTCGGGTACAGCGCGATTTTGCTGATAGTCGGGATAATACGTGAACTGTTCGGTTCGGGCTCCCTGCTGGGAGTTACGATTCTGCCACTCATTCGGGATGGTGGTTGGTATGAACCCAATGGATTGTTATTATTGCCGCCCAGCGCTTTCTTTCTGATCGGATTGATCATCTGGGGGGTACGTTCCTGGAAAACGAATCAAGTCGAGCAACCCGAGTTCCGCATCCAGCAGACCCATAGTCCTACTGAGATCATAAGATGAACAGTCTGACCGGTTTATTTATTACCGCAGTTTTCGTCGAGAATCTTGCGCTTACTTTTTTTCTTGGCATGTGCACTTTTCTGGCCATTTCCAAAAAAATAGAGGTGGCGTTCGGCATGGGAATTGCCGTGATCGTCGTCCAGACATTGACGGTTCCCATCAATAATCTGGTTTATCAGTATCTGCTTCGTGACGGTGCTCTGGTCTGGGCAGGTCTGGCGGAGATTGATTTAACTTTCCTCGGGCTCGTCAGTTATCTTGGGGTTATCGCCGCGATAGTACAGATTCTGGAAATGTTTCTGGATCGTTTCATGCCGGCTCTGCACAGTGCATTGGGCATCTATCTGCCACTGATTGCCGTGAATTGCGCCATTCTGGGTGGTTCATTGTTCATGGTGGAACGTGACTATAATTTTACTGAGAGCCTTGTATATGGCCTCGGCTCCGGTTTTGGTTGGGCGTTGGCAATTGTTGCGCTGGCTGGTGTACGTGAAAGACTCAAATATTCGGATGTGCCAGACGGCTTGCAGGGACTGGGCATTACTTTTATCAGTGCGGGATTGATGGCTATGGGATTCATGGCCTTCTCCGGCATTCGGCTTTAACATTTGTGAATAAAATCGTTATATCCCCTCCCTGTTTTCATGGCATAGCAGACGCGATATTTGCGACTCATCTATCCGACATGCTTCGTCATTGTATGTTGAATACTTTATTTCCAGGCTATTTGTCGCGATTACGTTACAGGCCCTAATCCGAAATCGCGTATGCTGGAAATCTTTCTCGGTGTTTTTTTCTTTACTGCGATAATTATCGTCCTGGTATTTGTCATCCTTGGTGCGCGTGCCAAATTGGTAACGCATGGTCGTGTCACAATCAATGTGAATGATGAGCGCACTATCGAAGCATTGACCGGAGGGAAGCTGCTCGGTACGCTGGCCACTGCTGGTATTTTTGTCAGCTCTCCCTGTGGTGGAAGCGGTACATGTGGTCAATGTCGTGTCAAGGTATTCGAAGGTGGCGGAGATATTCTGCCCACCGAGACTTCCCACATCAACAAACATGACGCGCGGGCCGGCTACCGTTTGTCCTGCCAGGTTTCCGTCAAACAGGACATGAAGATCGTTGTACCCGATGAGGCATTTGGGGTAAGAAAATGGTCTTGTAAGGTCCGTTCCAATCATAACGTCGCTACGTTTATCAAAGAGCTGGTACTGGAGCTTCCCGAAAGTGAACAGTTCGATTTTCGTGCCGGCGGTTATATCCAGATCGAGTGTCCGCCCTATGTTAGTGCATTCAAGGATTTCGATATAGAAGAACGTTTCCGCAAAGATTGGGATCATTATGATTTTTGGCGCTATGTTTCGAAAACACAGGAACCTGTCATGCGCGCCTATTCGATGGCCAATTATCCCGAAGAGCGGGGCATCATCATGTTGAATGTACGCATTGCAACGCCTCCACCTCAGCGTGAAGATGTACCACCAGGCCAGGCTTCATCCTATATTTTTTCGCTCAAGCCTGACGATTCGGTTACGGTCACGGGGCCATTCGGCGATTTTTTCGCGCGCGATACCGAAAATGAAATGATTTTCATTGGTGGTGGTGCAGGCATGGCACCCCTGCGCTCCCATATTCTCGATCAGTTATGCCGGCTCAAATCCCGGCGCAAAATTTCCTTCTGGTATGGTGCTCGCTCCAGGAATGAAATGTTCTATGTCGAGGATTTTGACAGGCTATCGAAGGAATATGACAATTTTAAGTGGTACGTTGCTTTGTCTGATGCATTGCCTGAGGATAACTGGCAGGGGTATACTGGTTTCATCCATCAGGTATTGTTCGATAACTATTTGAAAGATCACCCCGCTCCGGAGGATTGCGAATATTATCTGTGTGGCCCGCCCATGATGAGTAAGGCAGTTATCGATATGCTGATTGGTCTGGGTGTCGAACAGGAAAATATATTGTTCGACGACTTTGGAGGATGACAATCATTATGATGAAAGCTTCACTATCCATGTCTCCCCGGTCGATTATGATCATCATTGCAGCTTTCCTGATTATGATGGCACTGCTTGGACGGATTTTTTTTGCTTCTTCTCTTACCCAGTCACACGTGCATGGCTATACCATGGGGACGAAGTACAGTGTGAAATACCGTCATCCGGAGGGTGGTTTTACACCTGATACAGCACAAAAACAGATAGAGTCGGTTCTCGACGAAATTAACCGGGCTATGTCTACCTACGATCCCGAATCGGAACTTTCACGCTTGAATCGAGCAACTACATCTGATTGGATCCCGGTTTCCGACTCATTATTTACCGTACTTGAAGCGGCGCTGGAGATAGGTGCGCGGAGTGAAAAAGCTTTCGATATTACGGTCGGACCGGCGGTAAATCTCTGGGGGTTCGGGCCCGAGTTCCATTCCGAACGAATTCCTGATAAAAGTGAAATTGCTGCGGTACTTCCGGCAATCGGTCAGGATAAGCTCGTGCTCGATCGAGAAACGCATGCTATCCGCAAGCTACACTCTGATATCTATATAGATTTATCTGCTATTGCCAAAGGATATGCGGTCGACCGGGTAGCGGAAATATTCGATGCACGGGGCATTGAACATTACCTGGTCGAAATCGGCGGTGAGATTCGAGCACGTGGTACCAATGCGCAGAATACTCCCTGGCAAATCGGAATCGAGAAACCACATCACCAATATGGTCGTTCCGCTCCATATAAGATACTGTCCTTGCAGGATACAGGGTTGGCAACTTCAGGAGATTATCAAAATTTCTTCGAAATTGAAGGCCGTCGTTACAGCCACCTTATCGATCCCACTACCGGCTGGCCGGTGGAAAATGGAGCGTCTTCGGTTACCGTACTGGCGGAAAGTTGCATGGTTGCAGATGCATGGGCAACGGCATTGTTGGTGCTCGGGCACGAGCGTGGCCTGACTATTGCTGAAGATCAAGGCATCGCGGTTCTCTTCATTGTCAACCAGGAAGGTGTTATCAAAGGATATACGAGCAGTCATTTCCCGGCGGAGCGTGCATCCGATTTTACTCAGATTTTTATTGCAACCTTCCTGGTAATGGGGCTTGCGCTTATCGCCATGGCGATCGGGGTCATCGGCGGACGTCAGCCTCTTGCCGGCAGTTGTGGTGGGCTGGGTCGCATGGGACTGGGATGTGAAGCCGGTTGTGATCAGTCTTGCGCAAAACACGATGGTAAAAATAGCGTGCACTAAAAATGCCTGATCTCGGGTTTTGAGGCAAAGTTTTTTCGCATGAGTGGACGCGCATGAGTCAACGTATTTTAGCGAGACGTGCTGGAAGATCAGAGAGAAGGAGCGACATAACGCAATACTACGCGAGATGCAGGAATGGAAAGGTAATGTTGTATTCCTAGGCAATCATGCAGAGTGCCAAGACGTATCAGACCATGAGTAGTGGTTAACGGGTTTTGCAGGTTTATTGCAGCATTGGTTTGATAATTTCTTCGATCTGTTTTTTCTTGATTCTTCCCAAGTGGGTATCGACGATCATGCCGCTGCGGTCGATCGTGACGGTAAAAGGCAGAGCACCCTGCAGGTTGCCCATGGCTTCTGCAAGTGAAAAGGCATCGAATTCCCCGACCAGCACAGGGTAGTTGATATTGAATTCCTTACTGAACGCGGCTACTTTATCGGTATCGTCTATGGCGATACCGAGAATGACCAGATCTTTCTGATGGTATGCCGTATAGGTATCGATCAATTCCGGAATTTCATCGCGGCAAGGCAGACACCAGGTTGCCCAGAAATTGGCGATGACGATTTTTCCCCGCCATTGTGACAGAGCTTGAGGGGTGCCATCCAGAGCGGACAAGGTTGCATCGAAGAATTTATCAGCTCCGGCCTTTCTGTCAGCACTCGACAGGGAGACTGTGATGCCCATTTCTCTGGATTTGTAAGCGAAACCAGCAGCCAGTGAAAGAATTGCAACGATGACGTAGAACGAGAACCTGTTAGGCTTGGACATAGAGAATTCTGAAAGAAAGTTTATGTGAAATGCGGAAACCGGGTTTATATCAGATATACCGGTACCGGAAGGAGTTTTCTACACTGGCAGACCGGTAATCAGAGCAGGATTGCGTCCAGTACCGTGATGAAGTCTCTTTTATCGAGGTAGCCAATGATTTTGATGTTTGGAATCTCAACTCCCTGCCGGTCAAAAAACAGAATTCCGGGCGGGCCAAAGAGCTTGAAACGTTTGAGTAAAGCAGCATCATCCGGCGTGCCGTCTGTGACATTGATCTGCACCAGTTCGACATTTTTCAAGCGTGCCTGAACCTGCGGGTCAGTGAAGGTAAAGCGCTCCATTTCTTTGCAGGAAATACACCAGTCTGCATAAAAGTCGATCATGACATAACGTCCCTTCGACTGTCGAATGAGTTCATCCAGCTCGGCAGTCGTTTTAACCCGCTTGAATGGCAGAGATTCATTTGTGTTTACAGAGGGTTCGGCAAGCTGACCGGAAGGTGTGGCAGCAGCCAGGCTGAGTTTGGATAGAGGTTGCAGAATATCCCGACTTCCGGAAAGTACGCCAATGAGCAAGGCAACACCTACCAGCAGCGCGATGACACCGATTCCCTTGAGAAATTTGTTGAAACCTGATGCATGGCCGGGCAGTGGATCGAGTGCATGCAGGTAGATTGCCGAAATGATCAGCAGTGCCGCCCAAAGCAGCATGTGCACAACTTCCGTGATGACGGGCGAGACCAGCCAGATTGCTACGGCCAGCAGCAGGACGCCGAAAAACTGCTGGACAGCTTTCATCCAGGCACCGGATCTGGGCAATAATGCGCCGGCCGAGACGCCCAACAGCAGCAATGGCATACCCATTCCCAGTGCCATGATGAACAGTGCGGAACCGCCCAGTACGACATCGCGCGTCTGGCTGATATAAATCAGTGCACCAGCCAGCGGGGCAGCGACACAGGGACTGACGATCAGAGCAGACAATGCTCCCATTCCAAATACACCGGTAAGCTGGCCTCCCTTGAAATGACCTGTTTCTTCGACCAGCTTGTTTTGTATAAAAGATGGCATCCGCAGTTCGTAGAAACCAAACATCGAGAAAGCCAGCGCCACGAAGATCAGCGCAAATGTTCCCAGTACCCAGGCATTTTGCAGTGCAGCAGACAGCATGGTGCCAGACAGACCCGCTGCTGCGCCGGCGATGGCATAAGTGATCGCCATGCCCAGTACATAAGCCAGCGCCAGCATGAACCCGCGCAGTTTCGACATTTGCTGCCCTTTACTGGCGATGATTCCGGACAGAATCGGAAACATGGGAAATACGCAGGGAGTAAAGGCGAGCAGCAAGCCAATACCAAAGAACCCGCTCAGAATCAGCCAGAAATTGCCACTGGCGAACAAGCGCTCTATTTTGTAGGATTCCGTTTCAAACAATGGTGCATTATCTGTCTGAAACAATTCGGCTGTAGCATCGGTGGTAGCTCCGGCTGCCTGAGCATTTCCACTGATCGTGCCGGCAACCGTGTCGATTGCAGCTTTGACAGCCGGCAGCAGAATGTCATTTACCTTGTTGATCGGTGCATAGCACACACCGATAGGCTCGTTGCAGCCCTGGTAAGTGGCAGACAGGGAAAGTTGCTCCGGTGCAGATGCATCCCGACGTAGCGAAATAATGGCTTCCAGGGGCTGGTAGTAAACTTCCGTCTGACCAAAGGCGGGGTCCTGCTTCATTTTACCCGGCGGGAGGGCTACCTGGTCGACATGGATACCTGCACTTTTCGATTCGAAGTTGATTTTATCCCGATAGAGGTAGTAGTCTTTGGCGGGTGTCAGGCGAGCAATCAGTGTGCGATCATCCCGAACCTCGAGCGACAGCTTGAAAGCTTCATCCGGTGGCAGCAGTTCCTGCTCGGTCTGTTCGGAACCGACACCGAGCCGTTGCAGAATACTCATCAATCCCCCTGATGAACCTTCTTCGGCCATGGTGTGAGTGCTTACCAGGCACAGTAACAGTAAAATGGTTTTTATCCAGCGCATTGGCTATCTCGGTTAAGTATCTGTTTCGGTTGTTTCGTGAGCAATCCACTGTAAATAAGCAGACAATCCGTTATCGACAGGGACAGCAATAATCTCGGGGAGTTCATAGGGGTGCAGTGATTTGATTGCCTGTTCCACTGCTTCATAACGCTGCCGGGTGGTTTTGATCAGCACCGGAACTTCACTGGCTGTTTCAGTCAGGCCCTGCCACCGATAAACAGAAGTACACCCCTGCAGAATGTTGATGCAGGCAGCCAGCCGGCGGTCAACCAGCATTTCTGCCAGCTCCCTGGCGCTTGTGTCATTCGGGAAGTTGGTCAGAACGAGCAGAATTTGTGATGATCCGGTCATTTCATGGAGTTCTGAGAATAGTCGTCCCGGCAGGTGATCTGAATTTCTATGATATTCTATTGTAGTGAATGCGATTTCCCGTGGCAATCAACAAGAAGATGGTGTGAAACGATATGATGAAAAATCTGTTTGTGTTACTCCAGTCTATTACAGCTATTTTTCCTGTCAGTATTTTCTTTACTTACATCATTATGGATGAAGGTGATCAGTTTACCTACGAACATTATCTGGTTACAGCACTGAGCGCTTTCCCTTTCTTCATGGTTCTGCTGATCAAATATTTCATATCCGGGTTCGAGAACAAGTAGTGTTTTCAGTCGATATGAGAATCCGGCATTTCGGACTTACGTCAATATCGATGGTATAACCTTGTTTCTGGAGCCGGATACCACTACCGCAAATGAACAAAATTACTTATTTTCTTGCTGCATCCATGTTTTTTGTTTTCTTATGGGGGGTGCCATTGACCGCCCGGGCAGAAAAAAGTTACGCCAGTGACCAGGTGGAAGTGTTGATGCGAACTGGTCCCAGTCAGCAGCATGCGATCGTAAGGATGCTGAAAAGTGGTGTGGCGCTGGAAGTATTGGAGCGTGACCAGAACAAGGGATATTCCAGAGTCAGGACTACCGGAGGTACAGAAGGTTGGGTGCTGTCCCGATATTTGATGGCTGAACCCGCGGCGCGTGAATTGCTTGAAAAATTGAGCAGTGATTTTTCCGGATCGGACAGCCGGCCGGATAGCATTCGTGCACAGGCTGATCTCGTCAGACATGAATTGGGGATGCAGAAGAAGCAGGCAGAAACCCTTGAGAAAGACAATAAACGACTGGAAGCCGAATTGTCCAAAATCAGGCAATTGTCTGCCAACGCAGTGCAATTGAATGGTGAAAATCAGGAAATGCGGCAACAGGTAGCTGATCTGAAGATGAAACTCGGTGAACTTGAACAGGAGAATCATGCGCTCAGCGGACAGATTGAACGCGAATGGTTTTATGCCGGGGCACTGGTGCTGTTTGCCGGTTTGTTTCTGGGGCTGGTCATTCCGCGTATTCAACGGCGCAAGCGGTCACGTTACAACGACTTCTAAACAACCGACAATCGATCAATACAGGATCAACGCACTTGGGTGCTGGATACGTATTGAAAAATGGTTTTTCCGGCGTGATACCCAGCCACGTACTTCAAGTGGTCTGTTTAAATAGGTTTCAAGCGGAGGGAACAAGGCCAGATCCCGGTTGGCAAAAGACAGATCGAGGTTGTCACTGATAATGAGCCGGCTGAATCGGTGATTTCGTTTGAGTGCTTTGGCCTTTACCCGGTAGCGCTGCCAGCCGAATGGCTTCTCGGTCAATTTGATCAGCGGGCGCGGCTGATAGTGTTGCATTGACCAGATTCCGAGTTTCCTGGTTTCTGCCCGTTGTTGTCCCCTGATGAGCGTATTGGCATGGAGCAGGTTGGGCGGGATCAGGTTGGCTATGGCCAATCCCTTCTCCACCAGGGAAAGATTGATATGTTCTCCATCCGGAAGATACAAGTGAGCCAGCATTCTTTTATAGTGATCATGTGTTTGCCGGTCATGTTCCAGATATACGCTGCGCCCCTGTAATTTTCCTTGCAGCCACTTTTTTGCATCTGCCCCGCCCGGTTCACCCGGGTGATACCGATTTCCGGTTTCAGGTGCATTTATACCCAGCAACCTTACCCGCTTGTTGTTCTCGAGTACGATGGTGTCGCCATCGATGACCCGGGTAATCCGATATTTGCTGCGGGCCGGTGGAGTGGCTGGCTGCAAGGGTTTGGCTGCTGGTGTGGGTATATCTGAATAAAGCGTGCGGCCATGAGAGTCTGTAGAGCGATAGATGGTCTCGGCCAGACCGGACCGGGCATGCAGAAGAATCAGCAGAACTGCAAGGGGATAAATCGCCCCGAAAAAGAATGATGGGATGAGCTGTATCCGGAGTGCTCTGGTAAAATGCATAACTTTGAATCCAGTCGGAATTATTCAGATTGAATGGTCTGTACAGCCAATAGCGGCGACAAGACACAAAACCAGGGATATTACGCATGCCACTGAAATTTTGGAAGGCGGGAGGCGAATCGGCTGATGGCTGACGATGCGTTGATCGAGTTCAGTAAAGTCAATTTTTCCTACGGTCTCCGGCCGATCCTGAAAGGGGTCGATATGCGCATGTCGCGGGGGCAGGTGATTGCCATCATGGGCGGCAGCGGATCAGGGAAAACCACACTGCTGCGCCTGATCGGCGGTGAAGTCAGGCCTTCGGCAGGTTCCGTCACCGTAGCGGGACAGGTCGTACATGAACTTGGCCGGAATGAATTATTCAGGCTGCGGCGCAAAATGGGCATGTTGTTCCAGTTTGGTGCTCTGTTTACGGATTTGTCGGTATTCGATAACGTTGCCTTTCAAATGCGTGAACACACGAATCTGCCTGAGTCGATGATTCGGGATCTGGTACTGATGAAACTGCATGCGGTGGGTTTGCGCGGCGCATATCATCTGATGCCGGCACAGCTTTCCGGAGGGATGGCACGACGTGTGGCGCTGGCACGCTCTATCGCACTCGATCCCATGCTGATGATGTTTGATGAACCGTTTACCGGACTGGATCCGATTTCATTGAGTGTGATCGGCGGTTTGATCCGTCGTCTGACGGATACGCTTGGCATGACTTCCATTCTGGTGACGCACGATGTTCAGGAATCATTACGGATAGTCGATTACATTTATTTCCTGGCAGATGGCGTGATTGCTGCTCATGGAACGCCTGACGAAGTGCGCGAATCGAAAGTACCGTTCGTCCATCAGTTCATCCATGGTGAAACAGATGGCCCGGTGCCATTTCATTACCAGGCACAAGCTTATTCGCAGGATCTGGGCATAGGCGTCATGGAGAGGTGACCGGACACTGACGGCATGAATGATAGGAATGATCAGTTTGGCTAAACGTATCAGGACCATTATTGAATCGATCGGGCACAGAGTGGCCGACAGTATCTGGCGATTGGGATGTGCAACCCGTTTCGTATTGCTGGTACTGTTGAAATCCCTACCTAGTTTTCTGCGTTTCCACTTGATTACACGCGAAATATATTTCGCCGGTGTTCTGTCACTGATTATCATTCTGGTATCCGGATTGTTCGTCGGTATGGTGCTGGGTCTGCAAGGGTACGAAACATTACAGAAATTCGGTTCTGAATCAGCCGTAGGAACGCTGGTGGCGTTATCTCTCGTGCGAGAGCTGGGCCCCGTCATTGCGGCATTGCTGTTTGCCAGCCGTGCTGGTTCAGCCATGACGGCCGAAATTGGTTTGATGAAAGCAACTGAACAACTGGCTGCCATGGGAATGATGGCGGTGGATCCGATCGCACGTATCGTTGCACCCAGATTCTGGGGAGGCGTCTTTTCCATGCCGTTGCTGGCGGCGATGTTTTCAGTTATGGGCGTGTTTGGCGGATATCTGGTGACAGTGGTTTTCATTGGCGTAGATGAAGGATCTTTCTGGTCACAGATGCAGAATTCGGTTGATTTTCGTTATGACATTGTGAACGGTGTCATCAAAAGTTGTTTCTTCGGGGTGGTCGTAACGGCGATTGCTGTATTTGAAGGGTTTGATGCGCCGCCGACGGCTGAAGGGGTATCGGGGGCGACCACCCGTACGGTGGTAACCTCTTCGCTCGCGATTCTGGGGCTGGATTTCGTTTTGACTGCATTCATGTTCAGAGGAGTAAGCTGATGCAACGTACCATGATGGATTTCTGGGTGGGTCTGTTCGTCATGGCGGGTATTGGCGCACTGCTGGTTCTTGGATTGAAAGTGGGTAATCTGACCGATTTTCAGCCGGAAGGAAGTTATGTACTGGTGGGGAATTTCGAGAACATTGGTGGTTTGAAGGTCAGAGCACCGGTAAAGAGTGCAGGTGTAGTGGTGGGGCGTGTGACGGATATACAGTTCAGTGTGCAGACATATGATGCAGTAGTCACCATGAAAGTGGATACGCGTTATCAGTTTCCGAAAGATACTTTTGCCAGCATTCTGACGTCGGGATTGCTGGGCGAACAATATATCGGACTGTTACCGGGAGGTGATGAGGAGATGCTCAAGGATGGTGAAAAGATCATGAAAACCAACTCGGCTATTGTGCTTGAGGAGATGATCGGGCGATTCCTGTTCGATAAGGCCTCAGAGAAAAAGAATTCGGATCCGGAAATTTGAAATAGGTGATAAAACATGAAAATACGCATTGGTAACGTTCTTTTATTGGCATTACTCGCTGTTGTATTGCCTGTGTCGGCGCAGAACAGCTCACCGGATGCGCTGATCAGAAATACGGTCGATGAGGTAGTCGCCGTGCTGAAACAGGACGACGGAATCAGAGCGGGCAATCAGGACAAGGTATTAAGTCTCATCCGGGAAAAGATATTGCCCCATTTCAACTTCACGCGTATGACCCAGCTGGCGATGGGTAAGAACTGGTCTCTGGCCGGTCCGGAGCAAAAGAAATCCCTGGTGAAGGAGTTTCGTACACTGCTGGTACGAACCTACTCCAATTCACTGACCACTTACCGCGATGAAGTCATCAAGGTCAGTCCGACAAATGTCGGTTCGCAGGATACCAAAGCAACAGTCAAGACGCTGGTGATTCAGGGTAGCGGGAAACAGCCCGTGCCGATCGACTATGCCATGGAAAAGAGCGATAGCACTTGGAAAGTATATGATGTGACGGTTGCCGGAGTCAGCCTGGTTACCAATTATCGGGGTACCTTCAACAGCCAGGTCAGAGATGGTGGCGTGGATGGGTTGATCACGGCGCTTGCAGAGAAGAATGCATCGATGCGGGGAAAGTAGTGTGGCCGGAACGGATGCACGTATTCGCCTGGAGGGAAACCGTCTCTTTGTCGGTGGCCCGGTAACTTATGACAACGTAGTTGAGGTGATCCGCACAGGTGATGCAGCGATCAAAGCAGATGATATGCTGATCGACCTGGCGGGGGTTACCTGGGTGGATTCCTCGGCTGTCAGCATGCTGCTTGAGTGGATGCGTGCCGCACAGACATACGACCGGAGAATCGAATTCATCAATCTGCCGTCAAATCTGGCTGACCTCATAGAACTGTATGATGTAGGCAGCCTGATTCCAACTGATAAACCGGCAGAATCCGTCTGATCTGACGGATTCTGCCATTTCCCTGCTTTTATTTCAGTAATACGCTGATGTTTTCCATTACCAGATGACCCCGGCGATCGAGGTACGGCAACTGAGCAAACGCTACGGTAAGCTGGTTGCACTGGATAATATCGATCTGGTCGTTCAACCGGGGGAATTCTTCGCGTTGCTGGGGCCCAACGGAGCCGGTAAAACCACGCTGATCAGTATTCTGGCGGGTCTGACCCGGGCAAGCCAGGGATCTGCCAGAGTAATGGGGTACGATGTGCTGTCCGGATATCGTGAAGCCCGGAAAAGGCTGGGGGTGGTTCCGCAGGAGCTGGTGTACGACCCCTTTTTCACGGTGCGTGAGATGCTGGTCATCCAGTCTGGCTATTTCGGAATCAGGCGCAACGATGCCTGGATCGATGAAATTTTGCAGCATCTCGATCTCGCTGATAAGGCACATACGAATGTACGTGCGCTGTCAGGCGGTATGAAACGACGTTTGCTGATCGCGCAGGCTCTGGTGCATAAACCGCCGGTGATCATTCTTGACGAACCTACGGCGGGGGTGGATGTGGATTTGCGCCAGAGTTTGTGGCAGTTCATCCGGCAGCTCAATTTCGAAGGTCATACGGTCGTGCTGACCACGCATTATCTGGAAGAAGCCGAAGCTTTGTGTAACCGTGTGGCAGTGCTCAAGCAGGGCAGAATCGCAGCGCTCGACAGTATGCATAATCTCGTACGCAGTACCCGGGACTATACGCTGGAGTTGCGTTTATCCACCGACACACTGCCATCCGGGCTGGGTACGTGGCCAGGCGGGCATGACGGCTGCCTGCACAACCTGAAAATAAAGAATTACACCGAGATCGAGAAAATATTGTCGGTATTGCGCCAATCCGGAATCGAGGTGCTCGATATGCGGTTACTCCAGCCTGATTTGGAGACTGTATTCATGAAGATTATGGAAACGGACGCAGCGGGGATATCATGACCGGTTTTTATACCCTGTTTCACAAGGAGCTGTTACGTTTCTGGAAAGTCAGTCTCCAGACGATTCTCGCGCCAGTATTATCCAGCCTGCTTTATCTGCTGATTTTCTCGCATGTTCTTGCGGCACGGGTAGAAGTGTATGGCAGTATTCCCTATACCGTTTTCCTGATTCCCGGGCTGGTGATAATGGCCGTCTTGCAGAATGCTTTCGCCAATTCATCTTCCAGCCTGATCCAGTCGAAAATAACCGGAAATCTGGTATTCATTCTGCTGTCGCCACTTTCTTATCTGGAAATTTTTCTGGCCTATGTCAGTGCTTCCACATTACGCGGATTGATGGTCGGCCTGGGTGTCTATGCGGTCGCTGCCTGGTTTTATCCGCTGCCACTGCAATCACTGTTCTGGGTCGTGCTGTTTGCATTGCTTGGCAGTGCTCTGCTGGGGGTGATGGGTGTCATTGCCGGGATCATATCGGATAAGTTCGATCAACTGGCAGCATTCCAGAATTTTATTATCCTCCCGCTGACATTCCTTTCCGGGGTGTTCTATTCCATCCATTCTCTGCCACCGGTATGGCAGTTTTTATCTCATCTGAATCCCTTTTTTTACATGATCGATGGTTTCCGCTATGGTTTCTTTGGTGTTTCCGACATCTCACCTTATATCAGCATGATTGTTGTATCGTGCTGTCTCGCAGCTATTTCGGGATGGGCATTGTGGATGCTGAAAAGCGGTTACAAAATCCGCTCATGAGCAAGTTTATTTTTATATCTGAGAAATAAAGGAGAAGACATGGTTACTGCAGAATCAATCGAGCATTCGATTAAAGCCACTTTACCCTGCACCTGGATCAGGGTAGAGGGAGATGACGGTCATCATTTCAGTGCTGTGATCGTCAGTGAGTCGTTTCAGGGAAAAAGTATCGTCGGGCAGCATCAACTGGTTTACCAGGCACTTGGCGAGCGGATGCGTGAGGAAATTCATGCCCTATCAATGAAAACTTATACTCCCGAACAGTGGGAAGCGGCCGGAACCTCGAATTGATATCCGACCTGATATGCCGGTCAGGACGACTATTGGCTAAAGCAGTAAACTAGCCATGGAGTCCGGCAATCATGTGCAGCGATTATCATTCAGTAATCTTACCGGTTAGAAAAACAATACCCACCTTCCCCTGATCGATGGAGACAGTCCGGATCGATCAGTCTGCGATTTCGTTCATTTCTTTTTCCACTTTTACGCGGCTGTCCGCAGTCGCAGATTCCCGGAATGGCAGCCATTTCGCAAGTGCGACAAATTGTCGCATTTGCGTGGTGACTGCCGCAGAGCAATCCCTCCTGCTGTAAACGAATTTCATCTATTTGTCATGTGGTTAGCGTGTCCTGCCACGACCGTGAGCGCTCATCTTTGCAACGGGCGCGACAATTTGTCGCATTGTTATTTACTTATGCGGATCAGATAATGTTTTCCGGCTGCCAGCCATTTTTAAGAGGAATAAATGGTCGCAGCGAGGTTGCCATTTTCATCATTTATGGATGACTGAAAGGATGAGATGGATGCCGGTATGGCTGCAGATGAGTTTCGTCTTGCTTTATGCGTATAAACAGAACAAAGGGGTAGATTGCATGAAAAAAATTAAACTGGAATGGTCATTATTTTCATTGACAGTAGCCGTGCTGTTGGGAACGGGGCTGGAGGTATCAGCGCATACCCGTTTCGAGACCGGTACGGTTGGTGAGGGAGTCAGAGTCACGAATAATGTGGTGATCGGGCATCCTTGTGGAACCAATCCTATAATTGGAACATCTGTCGTATTTCCCGATGGTGCTGATTCGACCGTTCTGGTTGATGGCCAGCCTCAAGGCAGTCCACTGACCGATTTCGTATCAAACTGGGGTGACAACGTTCGCCCTTTGCTGAGCCGGGCAGCCTTTGATCATATACAACCCAAGCAAGGTGCTGCAGGAAACGTGGTTGGGTTCTGGGCAGCCGGTGGCCCGGGGATGCCGGAAGGAATGGTGGCTTATGTCCCCTTCCGGTTAAATGCAGTGAACATCGTACCCGGCTCTTGTGCAAAAAGTGTAACTTTTCAGGTGTCTATTGTTGACATCTGCCAGATCACAGGTCCAGGCGGATTGCAAACAGAGGGTGTAGTAGAACTGTGGACGCATAATGACCTGGGAACAATTTTTGACAGCAACATAGATAATGGCCCTGCTCCATTGAAGATCACGCGTAACCTGACTGCCAATCCACTACCCGAATCATGTGGTCAGGGTGTGGATGTAACGGTGAAGCCTTCTGCAGCACAAATCAACCGCGACATGCCTATCGTCTACGAGCGCAAGCAGATCTGGCCCAGCAAAACAGGGAAAAAACACTCACTGAAATTGAAATAAAAGTACGAGAGATCGCGTCTTCTGCTCAGGCTGTTTTACATTTACAGCATTGAAGGTCACCTGATCAGCAGGTAGTGCAGGGTGAGTAAATGGCTCTGAGCAGAGTCTGTGAATGATCTTTCTTACCAGTCGTTGCCGAGTTATATCCTTTCATCCTTTTCGATTCTTCCATTCCTGTCGGTTCTCAACCCTCGAATAACGGGCTGACCGGATATTCCAGTGCTTCCTTGATCGCGACCAGCGACAGGACAGCTTCGCGCCCGTCGATGATGCGGTGATCATAGGAAAGTGCCAGATAGTTGATCGGCCGGATTACAATCTGCCCATTCTCGACGATCGGGCGTTGCTTGGTGGCATGAATGCCAAGAATTGCGCTTTGGGGCGGGTTGATGATCGGTGTCGAGAGCATCGATCCAAATACGCCTCCATTGGTAATGGAGAACGTACCTCCTGTCAGTTCTTCCAGTGTGAGTTTCCCCTCCTGTGCCCGTCTGGCCAGATCAGCAATCTGTTTTTCGATCCCGGCGAAGGTGAGCTTATCGGCATCACGGATGATCGGCACGACCAGACCACGTGGACTGGCCACTGCTATGCCGATATCGTAATAGTCGTGATAGATGATGTCATTTCCATCTACCGATGCGTTGATGATAGGAAATTTCTTGAGGGCGGCAACCACAGCTTTGACAAAAAATGAAGTAAAACCGAGTTTGATGCCATGTTCTTTCTCAAAGCTGTCCTTGTAACGGGCGCGCAAATCCATGATTGCTTGCATGTTGACTTCGTTGAACGTAGTCAGAATGGCTGCTGTAGATTGGGACTGTACCAGCCGTTCAGCAATGCGCATGCGTAAACGCGTCATGGGTACGCGTTTTTCCAGCCGATCTGGTTTTTCTGTCTGATCGACTGGTATCGGGGAAGTGTCTGCCTGGGGTATACCAGCAGCAGATTGATCGGTGCGGGAATCAGACTGCTGATCGGTAACGGCACTGTTTTTGTTTCTGACATGGGCCAGCACATCCTGCCGGGTGATGCGTCCGCCACGGCCTGTACCGTGAATGGCTGCAATTTCTTCCATGGTAAGACCATTTTCCTCGGCAGCTTTTTTGGCTGACGGCATGAGCGGCTGAGCCGGATGCATGGATGCTACCGTAGATTCTGTGATTTCCAGGTGTCCGGAATCAATCGGAGCAGGCTGCTGTGCTGCAGTTTTTGTCTCTTTGGCAGCGGTATCGATACGGGCAATGATTTCTCCACTGGTGACGGTAGCGCCATCGTTCCGGATAATTTCAGCCAGGATTCCGGACTGCGGAGCAGGGAGTTCCAGTACGACCTTATCAGTTTCGATGTCGATCAGGTTCTCACCCCGTTCAACATACTCGCCTGGCTGTTTATGCCAGTTGATCAATGTGGCTTCCGCTACCGATTCTGATAATGCGGGGACTTTGACTTCGATCAGCATGATGAACTCTCCATGATTTTGTCAGATTGTGTCGCGGAACGCTGCCTCGATCAATTCTTTCTGTCTGAATCTGTCCATCGCCAGATAACCGACTGAGGGGGAAGCAGATGAGGGGCGAAGTGCGTACCCGAGTATCTGATCAGGCCGCATATGTCGCAACAGATAGTGCTGGATACGGTGCCATGCACCCTGGTTGCCTGGCTCTTCCTGACACCAGAGGACTTCCGTAGCATGGTCGTACCGGTTGATTTCTGCCTGAAAATCTTCGTGAGGAAACGGGTAAAGCTGTTCCAGCCTGATGATTGCCATATTGGTGATATGGTGTTCGCGCCGATAGGCTGTCAGCTCGTAGTATATTTTTCCGCTGCAGACGATCAACCGTTTTACCTTCTCGATTTCGAATGCTTCCGTTTCAGGGAGGATGGGATGGAAACGACCATTTGCCAGTTCTTCCAGAGATGAAACTGCTTCCTTGTGGCGCAGCATGCTTTTGGGTGACATGACGATCAGCGGTTTACGTATCGGCCGGATGATCTGACGCCGCAGAAGATGGAATATCTGTGCTGGAGTGGAAGGAACACATACCTGAATGTTGTATTCGGCGCATAGCTGCAGATATCGCTCCAGACGGGCCGATGAATGTTCCGGACCCTGGCCTTCATAACCGTGCGGCAGCAGCAGAACCAGTCCGCACAGGCGCCCCCACTTGGCTTCCCCGGAAGCAATGAACTGATCGATGACTACTTGAGCGCCGTTGGCAAAATCGCCAAATTGTGCCTCCCAGATGACGAGCTCATTTGGCTGGGCGGTGGCATAACCGTATTCGAAACCTAGTACGGCTTCTTCTGACAGTATCGAGTCTATGACGACAAAATCAGGCTGCCTGGGTGTGATATGGCGCAAAGGGATATACGTTCCATCTTCCCACTGATCCTGCTCACGATTCTGGTCGTGCAGGACGGCATGACGATGAAAAAAAGTGCCACGCCCGCAATCCTGCCCGGAAATACGAACGGGGTAACCTTCTTTCAGCAGAGCAGCGTAGGCGAGGTTCTCAGCCATTCCCCAATCCAGCGGTAAGCTGCCTTCCCCCATTTTCCGGCGATCCTGGATAATTTTTTCAACCCTGGGTTGCAACTTGAATGTGGCTGGAATGGTAGTCAGGCGTTCCGACAGATATTTCAGATCTTCAACCGGCACTCCGGTTGCTACCGGCTGATTCCATTTCTCAGAAGCCTGAAAGGGTGCCCAGTTGGCCGCATTGGGAGATTTGTAGTCATAGCAGATAGTCGTATTGGGGTTACGTCCTTCATCCATGGCGTCCTGATAGGACTGCACCATGCGCTCCACTTCGGCCTCATCGACTACACCCTGGCGGATGAGCCCATCGGCATATAGTTTACGGGTGCCTGGATGCTGGTGGATGACGCGGTACATGGAAGGCTGGGTCACCATCGGCTCATCCTGCTCGTTATGCCCCTGCTTGCGGAAACAGACCAGATCGATCACGACATCTCTATGGAACTGCATACGAAAATCAAATGCGATTTCTGTAGCCAGTACTACTGTCTCAGGATCGTCTCCGTTGACATGGAAAACCGGTGCGTCGATCATCTTGACGACATCGGTGCAATATAACGTGGAGCGGCTGTCGCGCGGATCCGATGTGGTGAAACCAATCTGGTTGTTGATGATGATATGAATCGTTCCACCCGTGCCATAACCGCGTGTTTGTGACAGATTCAGCGTTTCCATCACGACACCCTGTCCGGCAAAGGCAGCATCACCATGAATCAGCACCGGGATGACATGATCTCCGTTTTTGTCGCCGAAGCGGTGCTGACGAGCGCGTACCGAACCTTCCACTACCGGGTTGACGATCTCGAGGTGTGACGGATTGAATGCAAGCGCCAGACGCATGATGCCGCCCGAAGTCATGACTGCAGAAGAAAATCCCTGGTGATATTTGACATCCCCTGAAGTCAGCGCTTGTGGGTGCTTGCCTTCAAATTCCTGAAACAGCTCGGAAGGCATTTTTCCCAACGTGTTGACCAGTACATTCAGGCGGCCGCGATGAGCCATTCCCATGACGATTTCCTGTACACCGGATGTCCCGGCGTGTTGCAGCAGCTTGTCCAGCATTGGAATGAGGCTTTCATTACCTTCTCCGGAAAAGCGTTTCTGGCCGACATAACGATTGTGCAGATATTTTTCCAGTCCTTCTGCAGCAGTTAATCGCTCGAGAATATGACGTTTGTACTCTGGCGTAAAACCGGGCTGGGCGTTGATGGATTCCAGCCGGTTCTGTATCCAGCGTTTCTGTTTGGTGTCTGCAATATACATGTACTCGGCACCAATGCTGCCGCAGTAGGTTTGCTGCAGACGGTGCAGAATCTCCTGCAGAGTGGCGTGCTCGGGACCGACCAGGGAGCCGGTATTGAACACCTTATCCATGTCAGTGTCGGTAAGCCCGTGAAATCCCGGATCGAGTTCGAGAATATCCTGTTTCTGCTGCAGATCGAGCGGATCGAGGTTGGCTCTGCGTACCCCCAGGAACCGGTAGGCGTTGATCAATTGCAGAACAGCAACCTGCTTGCGTTCCTGTGTTTCAGTATCAGACGGTTGTTCAATCGCCTGTTTTGATGGAGTCCCGGACAGAGGTGGTTTGTGCAGGGTGGCAGATCGTACCAGTGACTCAACGACAGGAGTATGGGGGATGTCTCGTACAGAGATGGTTTCTGTCGGCTGCAGTGAATCAAAATACTGGCGCCATTGATCCGATACCGCAAATGGATCTTCCAGATAGCGTTCGTAGAGCATTTCGATGAATGCCGCATTGTTGCCGAACAGTTTCGAATCTTCTAAAAGTTGTTTTGTCACGATAACCACCTGGAGCCTGTGAAGTCACTGCAACATTTTTTCTGGAGTACTGGGGGAGAGAACAGGCGATGGGCGTGCATGACCTCGACCGTTCCGATTCCCGTCAGCCGCAGCAGACTCGTTTGCAAGTCTGGTCTTTACCTGGCAGGGTTGCGGTCGTCATGGCACATCTCTGCGAGGTGCGCCCACGTACAGTTGACGTGGCCGGCCTATTTTTTGTTCCGGATCGGAAATCATTTCGTTCCACTGAGCAACCCAGCCAACGGTGCGGGCTGTGGCAAAAATGGCGGTGAACATCGACGTCGGAATACCCAGTGCGCGTTGTACGATGCCCGAATAGAAATCGACATTGGGGTAAAGCTTCTTGGTAATGAAGTAGTCATCCTCCAACGCGATTTTTTCCAGCTCTAGCGCCAGCTTGAACAACCGGTCGTTATGTAACCCCAGTTCATCCAGGACCTCATGGCAGGTTTCACGCATCAATGTGGCGCGCGGATCAAAATTTTTGTAGACCCGGTGGCCAAAGCCCATCAGCCGGAAAGGATCGTTCTTGTCTTTGGCTCGCGCAATGTATTCGTTGATACGTGAAACATCTCCGATTTGTTCAAGCATGTTGAGGCAGGCTTCATTCGCGCCCCCATGTGCCGGACCCCATAAGCAGGTAATTCCGGCTGAGATACAGGCAAACGGGTTGGCTCCGCTCGAACCGGCCAGGCGGACAGTCGAAGTGGAGGCATTCTGTTCATGGTCTGCATGCAGAATCAGGATGCGATCCAGTGCCCTGACGATGACCGGATTGGGGGTATATTGCTCGGCCGGTGTGGCAAACATCATGTGCAGGAAATTTTCCGTGAATCCCAGATCGTTGTGCGGATAGATGAACGGCTGGCCAATATTGTATTTATAGGCAATGGCCGTGATCGTCGGCAGCTTGGCAATCAGGCGGAATGCAGACTGTTCGCGATGTTGTGCGTCAGAGACGTCCATGGCGTCATGATAAAAGGCAGACAATGCGCCTACTACGCCGACCATGACTGCCATGGGGTGCGCATCACGGCGGAATCCGCTGAGAAACTTGATCAGCTGCTCGTGCAGCATCGTGTGGTTTTTGATGTTGTCGACAAATTTCGCTTTCTGGTCGGGTGTCGGCAGCTCGCCATTCAGCAGAAGATAACTGACTTCCATGAAATCACAGCGGGTGGCCAGTTGCTCGATCGGATAGCCACGGTACAACAGAACACCTTTGTCACCGTCGATGAACGTAATAGCCGATTTGCAGCTGGCCGTCGACACAAAACCGGGGTCGTAGGTAAACATGCCGCTCTGGGCATACAGCGAACGAATATCGACGACATCCGGGCCTTCATTACCGGACACAATGGGCAGTTCAATCTCTTGTTTGCCTTTACCCGGTGACAAAGTGGCTACGTTTTGTGGGGGCATAGTTTTCTCCATTTATCCTGTAATTTAAATTGTTTCTGCAGATGCCCGAATTTCGGGTCAATTTTCCTGTAAAAGTTTCAATACAGGTTGAAACTGATTATCGGGCTCTTTAGTGTTGCCAATAATTATGTTCCACAGGTCGTGATCGGAAAGCGACAGTAGCATTTCAAACAGCTCAAGCTGGTGTTCATCCAGCTGTTCATAATGATTGTCTATGAAACGTTGCAGGACGATGTCCAGTTCCAGCATGCCGCGACGACAACGCCAGCGCATGCGGGCCTGATGATTCATACCGTTTTATTCAGCATCATGATTTTTATGCTTTCTATTGCGGCAGTGGGATTTAATCCCTTGGGGCAGGCATCGACACAGTTCATGATGGAGTGACAACGGAATAAACGGTAGGGATCTTCCAGATCATCCAGTCGTTCCGAGGTGGCCTGATCCCGGCTGTCGGCCAGAAAGCGATAGGCTTGCAGTAATCCGGCCGGGCCAACAAATTTATCGGGATTCCACCAGAATGAAGGGCAGGAAGTTGTACAGCAGGCACACAGAATACACTCATAGAGTCCATCCAGCCGGGCGCGCTCCTCCGGGGATTGTAATCGCTCTGTCTCCGGCGGTGGATCATTGTTGACCAGATAGGGTTTGATCGAGTGATACTGTTTGAAAAACTGGCTCATATCGACAATCAGGTCCCGGATGATCGGTAACCCCGGTAAAGGACGGATCTCCACCGGTTCACGCAGGCCGGCCAGCGGCGTGATGCAGGCAAGTCCATTTCTACCGTTGATATTCATGGCGTCGGAACCGCAGACACCTTCCCGGCAGGAGCGCCTCAGGCTGAGACTGTCATCAATGGTTTTGATGCGTATCAGCGCATCCAGAAGCATTTTATCCGTAGGCTCGAGCTCAACGTCATAATCCTGCATGTACGGCTTTTCATCCTTGTCCGGATCATAACGGCTAATCGAAAACAGCATGGTGCACTCCTTTCTCCGTTTGTTGCGATTTAGTGAGAAAAACACCCGAATCGGGGAGGGAAAACGGTATTTGGGCGATGTTGCTCAGGGAAAAGGTTCAATATATCAGGATTTCCCCCGGTTTTTTATGACTTGTTTATTTTGTCTGATGAATCGATCCGGCTGGCCATGAACTGTTTGACCTGTGCGGCATCTGCCGCCATGCGTTCAAAACGTTGGGGCAGACTTTCCAGATTATCGTACCCGGCCGGCTGTTCCGGTTCAAATCCGACCGCTTCCCGGATGCTGTCCGCAAATTTGACGGGTAGTGCCGTTTCCAGGCAGATCAGTGGAATGCCAGGTTCGCGCAATGCCATCCCTGTTTTCAGCCCATCTGCAGTGTGTGTGTCGATCAGGACGTTGAATTTGCGGTATATCTCGCGAATGGTATTGATGCGTTCAGCGTGGCAGCTGGTCCCTGATGTAATGCCAAAATCTCTGATTTTTGCCCACAAATCGGTACCGGAGAGATCGAATGATCCTCCCTGATCGACCGATTTCCAGAGTTCTTTGACTCGTTCAGCATCCCGGCCGGTCAGATCGAAGATGAATCGCTCGAAATTCGATGCCTTGGAAATATCCATCGAGGGGCTGCTGGTTTGCCTGGTTTCAGCCGTTGAGCGCGGACGGTACAAACCGGTGCGGAAAAATTCATCCAGTACATCGTTTTCATTGGTTGCCAGAATCAGTTTCCGAATTGGCAGACCCATCATACGGGCGACATGGCCGGCAAAAATGTTGCCGAAGTTGCCGGAAGGGACGGAAAACGAAACCACCTCGCCGCTGGAACGGGTGACTGCAAAATAGGCCTTGAAGTAGTAAACCACCTGTGCGGCAATGCGGGCCCAGTTGATCGAATTGACAGCGCCGATCCGATATTGCTGTTTGAACGCCTGATCGTTACTGACTGTTTTGACGATATCCTGGCAGTCGTCGAATACCCCTTCGATCGCAATGTTGAAGATGTTTTCATCCTGGAGTGAAAACATCTGTGCTGTCTGAAAAGCACTCATTTTGCCGTAGGGTGACAGCATGAATACGCGGATCCCCTGTTTCCCGCGCATGGCATATTCCGCACTGGAGCCGGTATCGCCGGACGTTGCACCCAGAATATTCAGTTCATCGTTATTTTTTGCCAGAACGTATTCGAACAGGTTACCCATGAACTGCATGGCAATATCCTTGAATGCCAGCGTGGGTCCATTGGACAGGTGCAGCAGATGCAGACCGGGTTCGAGCATCTGGACGGGTGTAATGTCTTTACTGCCAAATACCTCAGGGGTATAAGTGCGTGCGATCAGTGTGCGCAAGTCGTCGGCAGGGATGTCATCCATGAAACGCGACAGAATTTCGAACGCAAGTGACGGGTAGTCGAGTGGTCGCCAGGATTCAAGCGTTGCCGGGCTGATTTCCGGATAGGCTTCCGGCATGGCCAGCCCGCCATCGGGTGCCAGGCCGGTCAACAGTATTTCAGTAAATGTTCTGGGCGACATGCCGCCGCGAGTCGAAAGATAACGCATATTAGCCTGTGATAAGCGGGATACGAATATCGGGTATGTCCCGGTGGAAGTGTGTCAATTCCGTGAAAATGCAGGGAATGGATCAGGCCCGGGTAAAACGAACCTGAAAAGCCCGTGTAGCTTAACTGCCGAGCTCTTCAAGCCGGATCCGGATGATTTTATCAGTCATGGCCGGGAGGTTCTGAATTTTTTCAATGGCGGTGTTGACGTTCTTTTCCCGTGTTTTGTGCAGCAGCATGATGATGTTGACCTTGTCCTCCTTGTCTGCATGTTCTTTCTGGATCATGGCGTTGATGGAGATATGGTTGTCTGCCAGGATACGGGTGATGTCAGCCAGCACACCGGGTTTATCCAGAACCTGGAGCCGCAGATAATAAGCCGTTTCGACTGCTTCCATCGGCACAATGGGAGTATCGGACAGCAGTTCCGGCAGGAATGCCAGCACCGGTACCCGGTGTTCCGGGCCGGAAGTGAGCAGACGGGTCACATCGACCAGATCAGCAATGACTGCACTGGCAGTAGGTTCTGCTCCGGCTCCGGCACCGTAGTACAGTGTCGGTCCGACAGCATCTCCCTTGACGATGATCGCATTCATCACGCCTTCAACGTTGGCGATTAGCCGTTTGACCGGGATCAGTGCCGGATGGACACGCAGCTCGATCCCGTTGGCGGTGCGTCTGGTGATACCCAGCAGCTTGATGCGATACCCCAGTTCTTCAGCATAGCGGATATCGTCATTGGCCAGTTTCGTAATTCCCTCGATGTAGGTTTGATCGAACCGGACCGGGATACCGAAGGCAAGGGCAGACATGATGGTAATTTTATGCGCTGCATCGATGCCTTCGATGTCATAGGTCGGATCGGCTTCGGCATAGCCCAGTTGCTGTGCTTCAGCCAGAACGGTAGTGAAATCCAGTCCTTTGGAACGCATTTCAGACAGAATGAAATTGCTGGTTCCGTTGATGATGCCGGCGATCCATTCGATATGGTTGGCTGCCAGACCTTCACGCAAGGCCTTGATGATGGGAATGCCACCTGCCACGGCAGCTTCGAACGCAACGATGACATTGCGCTGTTGTGCTGCCGCGAAGATTTCATTGCCATGGATTGCCAGCAGTGCCTTGTTGGCGGTAATGACATGCTTGCCGTGAGCGATGGCTTCAAGAATCGCTTGCTTGGCAATGGTTTGTCCCCCCATCAGTTCGATGACGATATCGATTTCAGGGTGTCGGGCAACTTCAAGCGCATCGGAGGTCACGATGACATCATCACCCGCTGTCAGACGACGCACTTTTTCCTGATCCAGATCGGCAATCATGCGGATGACGATATTGCGACCGGTTCTGCGAGTGATTTCCTGCTGGTTGCGTTTCAGAACGGTATAAGTGCCGCCGCCAACGGTGCCGACACCGAGCAGTCCTACATAAATTGGCTTCATAACAGAATTTGTGTGTACATCGATGAAAGTAAACTGCGGATTATATACGGAATAAAGCGGGGCAAGTCGGTTGCCCGTTCAGTTACCCATGTTTGCAGGTGACAGGATCAACTGCCGTGGCGGGTGCGATAACGGTCGAGAAACTTCGCGATCCGGCCGATTGCTTCTGTCAAATCATCACTGTTGGGTAGAAACACGATCCGGAAATGATCGGGTTGCGACCAGTTGAACCCGGTTCCCTGTACCACCAGCACCTTCTCTTCCAGCAGCAGATCCAGTGCAAACTGTTCATCATCTTTAACTGGATAGTAGTCGGGATCGAGTCGTGGGAACAGGTACAGTGCACTCTGCGGTTTGAAGCAGGTCACGCCCGGGATGTCGGTCAGCAGTTTCCAGGCCAGATCACGCTGCCGTTTCAGCCGGCCGGTAGGCATGGTGAGATCATGTATGCTCTGATAACCGCCTAATGCAGTCTGGATGCCGAATTGTGCCGGAACATTGGCGCACAGGCGCATCGATGCCAGCATGTTGAGCCCGGTAATGTAATCCCGTGCATGAGTCTTGTTACCGGAAACGACGGCCCAGCCGGAGCGAAAGCCGGCTGCACGGTAATTCTTGGATAAACCGTTGAATGTAACGAATAAAACATCATCAGCCAGCGAGGCAACCGAAGTGTGGCTGGCAGAGTCGTAAAGAATTTTGTCGTAGATTTCATCCGCAAAAATGATCAGATTGTTACGCCGGGCAATTTCAATGATTTCGCGCAACAGATCATCCGGATACAGCGCACCGGTCGGGTTGTTGGGGTTGATGATTACGATGGCCCGGGTTCTGCTGCTGATCTGGGCTTTTATGTTTTCCGGATCGGGCAGCCAGCTGGATTGTTCGTCACAGGTGTAATGACGTGCAACTCCGCCGGCAAGCGAGATGGCTGCCGTCCACAGCGGGTAATCCGGCGAGGGAACCAGTATTTCATCACCATTTTCCAGCAGCGCCTGCGTGGCCAGCATGATCAGTTCCGATACGCCATTCCCGATATAAATGTCATCCATCTGCACGTTGGCGATATTTTTTTCCTGCGTGTAGTGCATGATGGCTTTGCGGGCAGCAAACAACCCTTTGGAATCGCAATAACCGGATGCAGCAGAAAGATTGCGGATGACATCCTGCAGAATCTCGTCCGGCGCCTCGAACCCGAAGGAAGCAGGATTGCCGATGTTGAGCTTGATAACACGCTGGCCTTCATCCTCCATTTGTCTGGCGCGATCGAGAACCGGGCCGCGTATGTCGTAGCAGACATTATCGAGTTTGCTGGATTTCTTGATGGGTTGCATGGGGGTCACGAGATGTTCGATACGAAAAAAGCATACCATGTTACGCTAGTCTTCGTTCGGGTGAAAATGGCCGGCCAAACTGCCCGGATTACCCGGTTTTGATCAAAACTGACTATTTTGTGATGAGGAGTTTCCATGAAGCTGCATCTTTCGGATTCTTCCGGTTTGAATGTGTTTTCCGGCTATGGAGAGGGTTATGTTGCCGTCAATCAGGTGCGGTACACAGATAATATGATCGTGTTGCCGAACCGGATCATCGAGCACTGGCAGGCAAGCAGTATCAGCCAATTGGGTATGGAACATTTTGATGCGTTGCTGGCCATGCAGCCGGAGATCATTTTGCTCGGGACGGGGACATCATTGCAGTTTCCCGATGCTTCGCTGATGAGAATGATACTTTCTCGTGATATCGGGTTCGAGGTGATGGATACACAGGCTACTTGCAGAACCTACAATATCCTGTCATCGGAAGGCAGACGTGTGGCGGCTGCGATACTGGTTCGATCCACAGACGGGTAGCGACCCGGGGTCTGTGTATTTCTTTGACAATAAATAAAACAGGGAAGAGATGCGGGTGATGTGGTGTCGACCCTGTTCTTCAATGGAGGAGAGTAAGTTATGACGGATCATCCTGACTATATTCTATGGTTGAATCAGGTGGGTATGAATGATATCGCAAGCGTGGGCGGTAAAAATGCCTCACTGGGAGAGATGATCGGAAATCTTGCCCGAGCCGGTGTGAAAGTACCGGGTGGATTTGCCACGACGACGCGTGCTTATCGGGAATTTCTCGAAATCGATGGTCTGGGTGATCGTATCAGTCAGAAATTATCGGGTCTGGATGTGGGTGATGTGACAGCACTGGCTGATACGGGTAAATCGATCCGTTCCTGGCTGCTTGCTGCCCCGTTGCCGGATAATTTGCTGAAAGCAGTGGCTGGAGCTTATCAAAAGCTGGTTTCCGATATGGGAGAAGAGGTGTCTTTCGCCGTGCGCTCATCAGCAACGGCCGAGGATCTGGCAGATGCATCCTTCGCTGGTCAGCAGGAGACATTGCTGAACGTGCATGGACTCGAAAACCTGATCTCTGCCATCAGAGAAGTATTTGCCTCTCTTTATAACGATCGGGCCATTGCTTACCGGGTTCATCACGGATTTCACCATGATCAGGTATTTTTGTCTGCAGGCGTACAAAAGATGGTACGCAGCGACCGGGGAGCCAGTGGTGTAATGTTTACGCTCGATACCGAATCCGGTTTTCGGGAAGTGGTGTTCGTTACTTCCGCCTATGGTCTGGGTGAAACTGTCGTACAGGGAATAGTCAATCCGGATGAATTCATCGTTTATAAACCTAATCTTGAAGCGAGGTTGCCTGCGATCCTATCACGCCGGTCGGGAACCAAGGTTATCGAGATGATTTACAGCGATGGGCAGACGGGGCAGGCGACCGAAATCCGGCCGGTACCACCCGATCGGAGTCAGCGTTTCAGCCTGTCAGACGAACAGATTGAATCACTGGCGCGGCAGGCGGTGATCATCGAACGGCACTATAACCGCCCGATGGATATCGAGTGGGCGCTCGATGGAATCGATGGGCAGATTTATATTGTCCAGGCGCGCCCTGAAACAGTGAAAAGCCGTGCTGAACAATCGATCGAGCAGTTTCGCCTGGATGAACGCGGGCAGGTGCTGGTACAAGGACGTGCCATCGGCCAGAAGATCGGACAGGGCAGAGCACGGGTCATTCTTAATGCCGGGCAGATGTCGGAAGTTCAGCCGGGTGACGTTCTGGTAACGGATATGACGGACCCCGACTGGGAACCGATCATGAAACGTGCTGCAGCGATCGTGACCAATCGCGGTGGGCGTACCTGTCATGCGGCGATCATTGCACGGGAGCTGGGCATTCCTGCGGTGGTCGGGTGTGAGCAGGCAACCGCGAAAATCAGTAATGGCCATGCGGTGACCGTCTCCTGCGCCGAAGGGGATACCGGTTTCGTTTATGAAGGGTTGCTTCCTTTCCAGCGTATGAGTTCAGAGATCGGCACACTGCCCGAGTTGCCGGTCAGGATGATGCTGAATATTGGAAATCCGGCACAGGCATTTGCGTTTTCGCGTTTGCCCAATCAAGGGGTAGGGCTGGCGCGTCTGGAATTCATCATCAATAACGCTATCGGTATTCATCCCAGGGCACTGCTGGAATTCGATACGTTGCCCGACGATCTGCAGGCATCGATCTGGAAGCGAATGGCTGGTTACCCCGATCCGGTGTCTTTTTATGTTGAGAAACTGGTGGAGGGGATTGCTACGCTGGCGGCGGCTTTTCATCCGCACCCTGTGATCGTGCGTTTGTCCGATTTCAAATCCAATGAATATGCCAATCTGATTGCCGGAGATCGTTTCGAGCCCCATGAAGAAAACCCGATGATCGGGTTTCGAGGTGCCTCGCGTTATCTTGCTGATTCTTTCCGTGCCTGTTTTGAACTGGAATGCCGGGCTTTGCGCAAGGTACGTGATGATATGGGGTTTGCCAATGTCGAAGTGATGATTCCCTTTTGTCGCACGCTGGAAGAAGCACAGCAAATTACAGAATTGCTGGCAGCTAACGGGTTGAAGCGCGGAAGCAACGGGCTGCGCCTGATCATGATGTGTGAGATTCCTTCCAATGCTGTACTGGCTGAGGAATTCCTTGAATACTTCGACGGGTTTTCGATCGGATCGAATGATATGACTCAACTGACGCTCGGGCTGGATCGTGATTCGGGGCTGGTTGCTCATTTGTTCGATGAACGTAATCCGGCCGTCAAGCGACTGTTGAAAATGGCGATCGACGCCTGCCACCGGCAAGGGAAATACATCGGTATCTGTGGCCAGGCACCTTCCGATTATCCGGATTTTGCCCGATGGCTGGTTGAACAGAGAATCAGCAGCCTGTCACTCAACCAGGATACGGTAGTGGATACCTGGTTGTACCTTGCTGGTGAGAAGCAGTAATGTTGCAACGGAGCGTTTTTTTCTTGTCCGATCGTACGGGTATCACTGCTGAAACCCTTGGCCACAGTCTGCTGACCCAATTCGATGGAATAGAGTGGAAGAAGCATTATGCTTCTTTTCTGGATAGTGCCGCCAAGGCACAGGCGGTCATTGAACAGATCAATACCATTGCAGAGCAGGAAGGGCAGCCTGCACTGGTATTCAGTACATTACTTGACCCGGTCATGCTTGCTTCCATCCGGCGGGCAGATTGCGTTCTTTTCGACTTTTTCGAGACTTGTCTGGGCACGCTGGAAGCGGTGTTGCAACAACCCCCTGCACGTATACCCGGACGCTCTCACGTTCTCAGACAGGATGCCTCCTATTTTCGCCGCATCGCCGCGATTCAGTATGCGCTCAACAGTGACGACGGCGCCAATGCCAAAATACTTGCGGATGCCGATGTGATAGTGGTGGGCATCTCACGCACGGGTAAAACCCCGGTGTGTGTCTATCTGGCTTTGCAGTACGGGGTGCTTGCCGCCAATTATCCGTTTACACCGGAAGACATGGGCGCGATACAGCTTCCGCCATTATTGCAGCCTCTCCGTAAAAAACTGTTTGGATTGACCCTGAACACCTCACGGCTCCAATCCATACGCGAGGAACGTTATCCTGGCAGTCATTATGCTTCGTTTGCAGAATGCCAGCGCGAACTGCAGTGGCAGAACGAACTATACAGACAGTTCGACATTCCTTCTATCAACACAACCGATGTGTCCATAGAGGAAATCAGTGCATCGATTGTCAACAGAGCTCATTTGGAACGGCGCCAGCATGGAACCTGATATGAAGCCCGATTCTGACTGCTGACGACCGTACCCGGTTTTAGATCCTGACGGCCTTCCAGTATCTGGATTTCCAGTAAGTATTATCCAGTTGGGATATGGTCACGCCTTTACGGGTCGAGACGTGGAGGAATTGTCTGCTGTCGAGATAAATTCCCACGTGCTGTGAATATCTGCCTGTTTTGAAAAATACCAGATCGCCCGGCATCAGTTTGTTCTGGTTGATTTCACTGCCAAGGTTTGCCTGCGAAAGTGCAGTTCTGGGTAATGAGAGGCCGAACTCTGCTTCATAGATAATTTTGACAAATGCTGAACAATCTATTCCTGAATGATCCGACCCACCCAGTCGATAGCGAACACCACGCCACTCCTCATATTGGCTGTACAGACGATCTCGCACGAAGTACGAATACGGATTGTTTTCCGTTGTTTTATCGGGAGTAACAAACGCGGGTTTATGCCAATGACGTGAAACTTTTTCCTGATTTGAATCTTTCGGGACAGAACTGCATCCCACCACCATGCCAGTGCCGAGCAACAGAATGACAATGTGTTTTAAGGACATATTTTCAATTCGTGTTGTTAAAACAGGAGTCGAGTATAACAAGAAAATAATCAGGCTGTGGGAGAAGTAAAGCCATTTTCAGGAGATATATAAAAATATCACTAATATGCTGATGTGCTTTATTCTGCTGCTGATCATCCATTTGTAATTGATTTTTTTGTCATTTTTTCCAGGTATTACGCAGGGATACAGTACGGTTGAATATCGGTTTCCCCGGTCCGGTATCTGCCAGATCTGCCACGAAATAGCCGTGGCGCTCGAACTGGAATCGCTGTTCCGGCTGTGCTTCGCATAACGAAGGTTCGACATACCCGGTAATGACTTCTTTGGAATTCGGATTCAGCGAAATTTTGAAATCCTTGCCTTCTGTATCGGGGTGTGAGTCGATGAACAGGCGGTCATACAACCTGATTTCAACAGCCTTGGCATACGTGGCCGACAACCAGTGAATATTGCCGCGCACCTTGCGGGTTTCAGCTCCGGCAGTGCCACTTTTGGTGTCCGGATCATAAACACAGTGGATTTCCAGGATTTTCCCCTGATCATCCTTGACGACATGGGTGCACTTTATGATAAACGCATATCGTAGCCGTACTTCTGTCCCAGGAGCCAGGCGGAAAAAGCCTTTGTTCGGTATCTCCATGAAATCTTCACGATCGATATAAAGTTGTTTCGTCAGGCGCAGCTCGCGTGTGCCAAGCTCGGGTTTCTGGGGATGATTGGGTGCGTAGCAGGTTTCTTCATGGCCATCCGGGAAATTATCGATGATCAGCGATACCGGATCGAGCACGGCAATGCGGCGCAGGGCGCGCTCATTGAGATCTTCACGCAGGCAATCTTCCAGGATAGTCATATCGATCCAGGAATCCGCCTTGCTGATGCCAATGCGTTCCGCGAACAGGCGGATCGATTCCGGTGTATAACCACGGCGACGCAAACCAGCCAGTGTATTCATACGTGGATCGTTCCAGCCATCTACCAGTTTGTTTTCTACCAGATCGATCAGCTTGCGTTTGCTCATCACGCTGTAGGTCAGGTTCAGCCGTGCAAATTCTATTTGCTGCGGATGGCAGGGAATTTTTTCTGCCAGCTGATCCAGTACCCAGTCGTACAGCGGTCGATGATCTTCGAACTCCAGCGTACAGAGTGAGTGGGTAATACGTTCCAGCGCATCGGAAATGCAATGGGTGTAATCGTACATCGGGTAGATGCACCATTTGTCACCTGTGCGCTGGTGGTGGATATGGCGGATACGATAAATGACCGGGTCGCGCAGATTGATATTGGGTGAAGCCATATCGATTCTGGCACGTAACACATGCACTCCGTCCGGGAATTCTCCTGCGCGCATACGGCGGAACAAATCGAGATTTTCTTCTGCAGAGCGGTCACGATAAGGACTGTTGGTACCTGCCTCAGTCAGGGTTCCGCGCAATCTGCGGATTTCGTCAGCCGGCAGGCTGTCCACGTATGCTTTACCCTGTGTGATCAGATATTCTGCAAATTCATATAACTGATCAAAGTAATCAGAAGCGTAATAAAGATGTTTCTTCCAGTCGAAACCCAGCCAGCGGACTGATTCGATAATGGCATCGACATATTCCTGGGCTTCTTTTTCAGGGTTTGTATCATCGAATCGCAGATGGCAGACGCCGCCATATTCAAGGGCAAGTCCAAAATTCAGGCAAATGCTCTTTGCATGACCGATATGCAGATAACCGTTCGGTTCGGGCGGAAAACGTGTTTCCACCCGTCCATTCCATTTACCGGTACGGTTGTCTTCCTCGATGATGTTGCGGATGAAATGAGCTGGGGATGAAGGTGTATTCACAAATATTTTTCAGTTGATTTCAATGAGATGATGATCGATGCGATAGAACGGCTGGCTGTACATGAAGCGGGAACGTGCACTTGGGCGGAGGGCCCTGTTACATACGCCACAGACCTTCCACCAGATGGTTTTTCGTTGGCCCGTTAGAATGGGTTGGTCAAAGTGACTATATAATACACGTTGATCGGGCAGGCGGCAGCGACTCAAAGATAGCCTGCTGCCCAATACAATAACAAAAAATTTTATACCAATAAAAATTACGAGAAACGTGGAATAGACATGACCCAGGAAGAGATATCCGGTATTTCCCAGGATGAAAACAACCTCATTGCAGAACGTCGTTCGAAACTGACTGCATTGCGCCAGACCGGCAATGCGTTCCCGAACGATTATCGCCGGGATAACCTGGCTCGTATCCTGCACGAAAAATATGACAGCTGCTCCAGAGAGGAGCTGGAAAGCAGCCAGGTAACGGTAAAAGTTGCCGGACGCATGTTGTTCAAGCGCGTAATGGGGAAGGCGAGTTTTGCAACGATTCAGGATATGAGCGGGCGGATACAGCTCTATATCTCTAATGATCATACTGGTGAAACCGCTCATGAAGCATTCAGACATTATGATCTGGGTGACATTCTCGGGGCGGAAGGGGTTTTGTTCAAAACCAGGACGGATGAATTGTCGTTACGAGTGACACAGCTTCATCTTCTGACCAAATCTTTGCGGCCCTTACCGGAAAAATTCCACGGGCTGGCCGATCAGGAACAGAAATACCGGCGCCGGTATCTCGATCTGATCACGAATGAAGATACACGCAGGGTGTTTGCGATTCGTTCGAAGATCATTCAGGCGATCCGTGAGTTCCTCGTCGATCGGGATTATCTCGAAGTTGAAACACCGATGATGCATTCCATTCCCGGCGGTGCCACTGCGCGTCCTTTTGTAACTCATCATAATGCGCTGGATATGTCCCTGTATCTGCGCATTGCCCCGGAACTTTACCTGAAGCGGCTGGTGGTGGGTGGTATGGAAAAGGTTTTTGAAATCAACCGGAATTTCAGGAATGAAGGGATATCTACCCGCCACAACCCTGAATTTACCATGCTGGAGTTTTATGAAGCTTATCAGGATCACAATTATCTGATGGATCTGACGGAATCCATGCTGCGTGAAGTCGCGTTGAAAGTATCGGGAACGACCCGCATCGTTTATCAGCAGCGCGAAATGGACTTGGCACAACCTTTCGCCCGGCTGACCATTGCGCAGGCGATCCTGAAATATCATCCCGAATATTCTGATGCACAGCTCAATGATCGGGATTTTCTTACTAAAGCATTACAGGCAAAAGGGGTTACTGTAAACCCCGATAGTGGAATTGGCGGGCTGCAACTGGCTCTTTTCGATGAAACGACCGAACATCTGCTGTTTGAGCCGGTATTTATCGTTGATTATCCGGCTGAGGTTTCTCCGCTGGCACGTTGTAACGATGCCAATCCGGAAATTACCGATCGTTTCGAGCTTTATATCGCCGGGCGGGAAATTGCGAACGGGTTTTCCGAGTTGAATGACCCTGAAGATCAGGCCAACCGCTTCCTTGAGCAGGCCAGAGCGAAAGAGGCTGGTGATCTGGAAGCCATGCACTATGATGCTGATTATATTCAGGCATTGGAATATGGGCTGCCGCCAACCGCGGGAGAAGGAATCGGGATCGATCGACTGGTGATGTTGCTGACTGATTCCCCCAGCATTCGTGATGTGATTCTGTTCCCGCAGTTGCGTAAGGAAGATTGACCGGCAGGTTGAAAACTGCTTTACATCAATTTCCGGGGAAGCTTCAGATAGCGGGAATCAGCGCCGATATACTGCTGCATTACATCTCTGATCATTCTGGAGTCTGTATGTCTGGCTACATGGCACGCATTTTTTGTAAAAAGGCAATGCTTTTGCTATTGCTGACTGGAACAGGCATAGCCGGACATATTCCGGTTTCGGATGCCCGGCAGGTTGCAGAGGCAATTGGCGCGGATACATTCGCCGGGTATCAGGAAATCAGGGATCGAAGAAAATCCAGGCCGGCAGCCGTACTTTCTTCTACAGAAGCCGGGCAGGATAACAGCGAGTTGAAAAAACCTCCCTATCGCCGTACCAGAAGCACAGATGCGGCAGCAGCATTTATTCCACCGCAGTTACTTGCACCAGGCCGTTGTGGAATTGTTGATCGTATCGAATTCGTGATGCAGCCATATTATGGCGATCCTGGTCGTGTCGATACGTTTATTCCGGGGATGGCAGCCATACCGTATGGTCAGCATGGAGAAAAATTATTTTATGCTGATGTGGCGGTGGCCGGAAGCAGTGGATATTTTCCACCTCACAAGAATATCGTGGAGCCGGTTTATTTCAAAATCGGCTTGCTGGCGGATGATGGCCATTACCATGTCATGACGCAGCGAACTCCCCCTCAATTCCAGACAGGAGAAACTGTCAGGCTTGGTCACTCCGGTTTTCTGGAGAAAGCTGATTGTGTTATGCCTGAATCTGATCAGCACAGGCCGGGCAGGTAAGCGCCTCCAATAAATTTTATCCTTCGTTTCAACTGGATAAGATCCGGGAGATATCTGAAAAAGTGGAGTCAGACATCCGGAGTATCCAGACACAGCCTCAATCAGTTTTACCCCCCTGTTCTCGTTCAAATACGCTTCCGGTCATCAGGAAAAAATTCTGCATTTCCTGTCTGTTGGCTACATTTCTGTTCAGGCAGATCATGCCTGCGACAAATTGACGCGCGACAATTTGTCACATTCTCAATTCCGATTTTTTAGTTTAAATTTTGCGAATACTGATTTTTTATGTAATCGGAATACAAATTAAAAGCGTGAGCTATTTCCCTTCGTTTATCAAAAGGGTGACCAGTGATACGAATAATCGGAACAAACACGTGGAATAAACAACAGGGAGTTTATATGCGTTTGCCACCGTTAGTTAATCCCGCAGCAGAACTGAGTAAGGATGAGATTTCACGTTACAGCCGCCATCTGCTGATTCCTGAAGTAGGTCTCATAGGTCAGCGTCGGCTCAAAAGCAGTAAAGTGCTGGTGATTGGAGCGGGAGGACTGGGTTCTCCAGTGTTGTTATACCTGGCTGCTGCGGGTGTGGGTACGATCGGGATTATTGATTTTGATGTCGTCGATGAATCCAATCTGCAGCGCCAAATCATTCACGGACAATCCGATATCGGTCGGCCAAAATCGGAAAGTGCATGTGATGCAATTAATGAATTGAATCCGTACGTCAAGGTTAATCTTCATCGTGAACGGCTTGAGGTAGTCAATGCACATGCGGTTATATCGGGGTATGACCTGATAGTCGATGGCACCGATAATTTTGCAACACGCTATCTGGTGAACGATGCCTGTGTGCTGGCTGATAAACCCTATGTGTGGGGATCCATTTTCCGGTTCGAAGGCCAGGTTTCCGTATTCTGGGAAAACGCTCCAGGCGGAAAGGGCCTGAATTATCGGGATTTATACCCTGAACCACCACCGCCTGAAATGGCGCCCTCGTGTGCCGAAGGAGGCGTACTGGGGATTTTGTGTGCTTCCATCGGGGCAATGATGGCAACCGAGGCCATCAAGCTCATCACCGGCATTGGTGAGACCATGCTCGGACGATTGGCTGTTTACGATGCGCTGGAAATGAGTTACCGCTTCATCCCATTGCATCGTGCTCCGAACAGGACTGCGATCGATGGGCTGATCGATTACCAGAGGTTTTGCAGCGTCAATCCTGTTTCAGCTACTTACGCGGATACGATTCCGGTAATCAGCGCACGTGAACTGAAAGCAATTAAAGAGAACGGTACGGATGTCCAGCTTATCGACGTTCGTGGAATCGAAGAGTGGGACATCGTGCACATTGAAGGCGCAAAACATATTCCCAAGAGCCGCATCATGTCAGAAGAGGTTCTGGCCGCGATGAACAAGGAGGATTTCATCGTGTTGCACTGCAAGATGGGGATGCGTTCACGTGATGTGCTGCTCGAAATGCAGAAGCAAGGTTTCACCAACGTCAAAAGCCTGGATGGCGGGATTCTCGCGTGGATCAGGGAAGTCGACCAATCGCTGCCGATCTATTAGCAACGGATCACAGAGCTAGTTTCAACCAGTCAAATCGAATTTCTCCAGGTTACAGGGAAAGCGGTAACAACGACCAACAAACTAAGCGGGAGACAAAAATTATGCTGACGATTCATACCAAGCTGATCAGTGCCATGATTACACAGTCATTAAAAGATCACCCCATTGAAACCTGCGGCATTATTGCCGGTCTTGCTGGCTCCAATCTGCCTCTACGCCTGATTCCAATGCGTAATGTCGCACAGTCAGAGAATTTTTTTATGTTTGATCCCCAGCAGCAGTTGCAGGTCTGGAAAGAAATGAGTGCACGTCATGAAGAGCCGGTTGTTATTTATCATTCCCATACTGGCAGCGAGGCATACCCGAGCCGTAGTGACGTTGAGCTGGCTGCCGAGCCGCAGGCCCATTACGTCATTATTCCAACCTGTTCTCCGCATAAGGAAGAAATCCGCAGTTTCCGCATCGTTGATCAGATGGTGATCGAAGAAAGGGTGCAGATCGTCCGGCAATATCAGCCTGAACTGGAATTCCAGATGATGGTGGCTTGATCAACACCGTCTTTAAACCTGAAAACCTCAGTTGATCGCTCCGGATCGATGGTACGTATCGTTCAAAAAATTTTTACTTTTTTGATTACGCGTCGAATGAGAACGTTACATGCTGGATTGCACGGTTTTTCAGGGGTATGGCTACGTTACTCCTCTTAAAACAGCCTCCTCGTTACAAAACCATTTACTGAAAGGGTATTGCGCTTATGTCCATCACAGTCATTATTCCAACCATATTGAGGCCACTCACCCATCAACAGAAACACATTGATATGGAAGGCAGCAGAGTTTCCGAAATCATCGATCACATGGATCAGCAATATCCTGGAATCAAGGAAAAACTTGTTGCCAATGGCAATGCCCATCGCTTCATCAATATATACGTCAATGATAACGACATCCGCTTCCAGGATGGTCTGGCAACCAGCCTGCGTGATGGTGATGTGTTGACGATTCTGCCTGCGGTAGCGGGAGGTTGAACTTATCTGTTTGCTGTTGAGCACCAGAGTGATGATCATGATCAAATCACTGAAAGATTGTACGGTTTCGGGGCCTTTCAGAACGCCCCCGTCTCCTTTTGCCGCAGTGGGATTTTCCCTGAATTACCAGTCCGGCCGGCTGGGGTTGAAAGTGGTCGAGGCTGATGATTACGCTGATCAGGGGACATTCTCTTTTGTTTTCAGGGCACCGCAGGCCAGGCTCGTTAATTGTGTCATAACCGGGTGGAGTGATTGCGATCAACCGGGCGCCATCACCGAAAGCATGATGCAGGCGGCCTGTGGTTTGATGTCGGTGCATGGGCGTTCAACCGGGGCAATTCAGCCGTTCGGACTTCAGTATGTTTCAACCGTTACGACTGCGCTGGCATTGCAAGGTGGCATGGCCGTAGCACTCGGTAATTTACGTGGCCTGGCTGTTTCAGATAGCCATATTTCCATGGCGGCTGCAGCCTTGCTCAGTACTTCGCAATACATTGCCGATGCAACGAGCACATCCTCATCGGAAAATCTGTCATCCGCTGATGCCGATCATTCCCCGGCCCCTCCATTCATATCAGCGGATGGCATCGTTTTCGAACTCGAAACCCTCAATCCGGATCCCTGGCTAAGGTTCTGGACGCAACTGGATATCAGCAGAACGCTGGCTGGCAAGGGCTGGACCGCTTTTCTGCTGCGCTACGCAAAAGCCATCGCACCCATTCCGGGTGAACTTACCCGTGCGGTATCGAAGCTGGGATATGCAGATATTTCCAGGCTTTGCGCGGATGCCGGTATGGCGATATGTCGTGTCCGCACGCTTGATGAAAGGATGGATGACGAACATTTCAAATCAAACTGGCTGAAAGGACCGTGGGTATTCGATTGTGCGGTACCTCAACCAGAATTGCCGTTAACATCCGCCAGTGGTTTACTGCCGCTGAGCGGACTTACTGTAATCGAATCCTGTCGGCGTATTCAGGGGCCGCTGGCCGGGCATTTGCTGGCACTGCTCGGTGCCCGGGTGATTCGTATCGAACCTCCCGGGGGAGATCCGTTGCGCGGGATGCCGCCGGTATCAGAAGGATGCTCGGTACGGTTTGATGCATTGAATCGGCTCAAGGTCATCCGTGAAATTGATATCAAATCTCCCTGCGGGCAGGAGGAAATCACTGAAATGGCAAGACATGCCGATGTGTTCCTGCACAATTGGGCACCTGGCAAGGCGCTTGAGCTGGATCTCGATTACGCTGATCTGAGTCGTGTAAATCCTGCCCTGATTTATGCACACGCATCTGGCTGGTTTACCGATGGCGGGGAAATATCATTACGATCCCCGTCGCTGCCGGGAACAGATTTCATGGTGCAGGCGTATTCCGGCGTTGCACAGAAAATTTCCCGAACTTGCGGCACACAGGGTGGAACATTGTTCACGGCGCTGGATGTGCTCGGTGGAGTCATTGCGGCGCAAGGCATTACTGCTGCCTTGCTCAATCGCCAATTGAATTGTGCAGGGGCTAAGGTGACTTCCTCGCTGCTGGGTGCGGCAATATTGTTGTGTAGTGATGATTTTCAGAACCGGCACGATTTCTTCGACTGTGTTCCGCCCGCGCAAAGTGTGCTCAATCGGGTTTTCGAGACGGGAAAGGGAAAAATTGCGATCGAATGTCTCGATGATGACACATTACTACGGCTGATGCAGACATTGGATTTGTCTGCTGGAGATAAGAGTGAATTATGGCAACGGCTGGGTAGATCCTTTCTGGGCAAGACTGCTGCAGAATGGCTGGTTGTTCTGCAGCAGGCTGCTGTACCGGCAGCCATCGTTATCGAAGATCTTAATGACCTGCATGGTGATCCCCGTCTGAAACCGTATCTTGAGATCGGTTCGTATACCAGAGTCACTTCACCCTGGAGGTTTCAATGAATCACGCCGGCATTATCGATCTGGTTCCTGCCGAGGTTCGCCAACAGTGGACAAATGATGGGATTTATCCTGATAAATCCTTATTTGACCTGTTTTGTGAGCATGCGCGGAAAAATCCTGAAAAACCGGCTGTGGTCACGCTGGACCACACCCTAACCTATCGGCAGTTGCTGCACAAAGTTACCTGTCTGGCGAACAGTTTACGGCATCTGGGGGTGGTTGCCGGCGATGTCATTGCTTATCAGCTGGCCAATAGCGCGCATCACTGCGCAATTGATCTGGCTGCGGCAGCATTGGGTGCCATCGTTGCACCTTTCCCGCCAGGGCGCGGACGCCTTGACATTCAATCGCTATTGCAGCGATGTGATGCGCGTGTAATCGTGGTTGAACCCTTGTTCCTGCAACAGGATTTATGTGAACTGATCGAATCACTGCGGCCTGCGTTACTGTCGCTGCGGATACTGGTGGTGGATGGTGTGGCACGAACAGGCTGGCACACGCTGAACGATCTGTTTCAATCCCGGCCGATTGCTACCGAAGAACTGCCTGATGTCGATCCTGATTCACCCGCACGTTTCCTGATTTCTTCCGGAACTGAAGCAGATCCCAAATGGATTGCTTATTCCCATAACGCACTGGCGGGCGGGCGTGGACGTTTTCTGCAGCATATTCACACGCGGGACAAAGATTTCCGTGCGCTTTATCTGGTGCCACTGGGAACGGCTTTCGGCTCGTCAGCGACATTCGGTGTGTTGTCCTGGCTGGGGGGAACCCTGATTATGTTGCCGCGGTTTGATGTTGTGGCAACGATTCGGGCGATTGGGCAACTCAGACCAACGCATGTTTTTGGTGTTCCGACCATGTTTCAGCGCATTGCAGCTGATCCGGACCTGGCGCAGACCGATATTTCCAGCCTGGTTGCAATCGTCAGTGGCGGTGCAAAAATCGATGAAACCTCGATCCTGCGTTGCTGTGGTGCATTCGGGTGCAGTTTCATCAATCTGTATGGTTCAGCTGACGGCGTGAATTGCCATACGATGCTGGACGATAATATGACTACCGTTCTGTATACAACTGGCCGTCCTAATCCCGAGGTATGCTCGATCAGAATTGTCGATGATCGGAAGAATGAACTGGCGCAGGGCCAAACTGGTGAAATTGCTGCGCGCGGCCCCATCACGCCTATGCAATATGTCAATAATCCCGAGCTGGATGCGTTGTACCGCGATGCCGAGGGTTGGGTGTATACCGGAGATCTCGGATTTATCGATGAACAGGGTAATCTGGTACTGACCGGCAGGAAAAAGGAAATCATCATTCGTGGTGGTATCAACATCAGCCCGGCGCAGATTGAAGATATTGCCGCATCCCATCCCGCTGTCGTCAGCGCAGCCTGCATCCCGGTAGAGGATGAAGATCTGGGACACCGTGTCTGCCTGTGCCTAGTGATGAGCGAAGGTGCCGAGCGGCCATCGCTGGCGCAATTTGCCCGTTTTTTGCTCGATCGCGGTCTGGAGCAAAACAAACTACCCGAGTATTTGCGCTATTTGAGACAACTGCCGCTCAGTCCGGCAGGAAAAGTCGATAAAAAGCAGTTGATTGCCGAACTGGAAAATACGCAATTCAAGAGTAATGCTGCGGTGGTCAGTAGAGTGGATTTTTCAGCAAGGATGCACTGATGTTACCGGCATTCAGCAGTGGTCACAGAGAAACAGCCAGGGTATTGGCGCAGAAAGTCAGGGAATTTGTCGACGAGATCATCATTCCGAACGAGCCGCAACTTTCCCGGCCGGGTGCACAGGCGTTGCAGTTGCAATCCGATCTGGCACTTGAAGCCAGACAGGCCGGTTTGTACGGTTTGTTCTATCCGCTATCGCATGGTGGAAAAATTGCCTCTCTGGAAGATTATTTGCTGGTTGCGGAACAGGAGGGACGCACAGAATTTTCCCAGGCGATCTTTGCCAGTCATACCGCCCTCGATGCGCATATGTTGTCGCGATTCGGAAACGCAATCATCCGGCAGCAGTTTCTGCAACCGATGGCAAACGGGGAGGCATTACCCTGCTATGGCATGACCGAGCCTGGCCAGAGCGGTTCGATTCCAGGACTGATCACAACCACGGCGCATCTGTCCAATGGTCGCTGGCATGTCAATGGCAGGAAATGGTTTATTTCCAATGCGGATCGTGCCACGTTCATGACAATTCTCGCGCGGACAGCCGGCAAAGAAACGGCCCTCGATCATGCCTTGTCGATGATCATAGTACCTGCCGACACGCCGGGTTTCAGAGTCGAGCGCCAACTGATGATGATGGGACATGCCTGCGGCCAGGGAGAAGTTTCCCTGGCTGATGTACAAGTTCCCGAACATTATTTGATAGGGGTGTGTGGTGGCGGTCTGGAGCTGATGAACAAACGGCTTGGCCTTGGCCGGCTGCTGCGCGCGATGAACTGGATTGGCCTTGCCCGGCGGTGTATGGATTTGATGGGCGGGCGTGTTCATTCAACCCGGGGAAAACTCGGGCTTCTGGTAGAAAAACAGCTTGTACGCCAGCATTTCTTCAACACCTATCAGGCGATTGCCGGTGCACGTGAGCTTGTTCGCATCGCTGCGCGCGGCGTTGATGCCCAGTGCCCTGATGAAATCGCGATCAACGTTGCCAAAATGGCCGCTTCAAGGGCTTTATGCATTGCTTCTGATAGTGCAATGCAGCTGTATGGTGCAGAAGGGCTGAGTGACTTGACACCATTTTACGGTATTCATCGCATTGCACGGACTTCCCGCATTCTGGATGGCAATGATGAATCACTGATCAGCTCGGTGGGGCGCCGCCTGATCAGTCATTATGAACATCACACGGTTTATCCGTTTGATTGAGTTCTGATCTTTCACGAAATCGAACACTTTCCAGAGGATATTTCATGTCGGTCGATTACAGGCAATTACCGCGATCCGCGCTGACCGATGTTTTGTTGCAAGCAGTCCTGGTGTTCGCCATGACACTACCGATGCTTGTTTTGTATACCACCAGTACGCTGGGGCCGTTACTCAGCCGCGATCTCGGTTTCGAACCGGTTGCCATTGGCTATCTGATCATGAGCTCATTTGGTCTGGCGGCCATCCTGTCGCTTCGAGCTGGCGCAATTGTCGATTACATCGGTGTACGTGCTGCATTGATCGTTCTTTTTTGTGCTGTTGCTGCCGCTTTTGCACTGATTGCAATAACACAAGCATTTTTCAGCCTGATCATGGCAACAGCCATTTGCGGTATCGCACAGGCACTGGCAAATCCGGCGACCAATTTGCTGATTGCACACCAGATCCGGCCGGAACAAAGGGCATGGATAGTGGGATTGAAACAGTCCGGTGTCCAGCTGGCTGCGCTTTTCGCCGGATTGGTATTACCTGCCATTGCATTCCAATACGGCTGGCGTATCGCGTTTGGTGTTATCGTGCCGGTCGCTGTGCTGTTCAGCCTTGCGGCATGGCTTGTGACGCCCGCACAGCACGTCAGGAAAAATAGGCAACTGATTTTTACGCGCCCGAATATGTTGCTGTCGTGGCTGATGGCGATCCAGTTCAGTGTTGGTCTGGCCTTGTCCGCATTTGTGACATTTCTGCCGACTTTTGCCACATTACAGGAGATGCCGCTTGCACAGGCAGGTACGCTGATCGCTGTATTCGGCATTACCGGAATGCTGTCGCGAATCATATTGACGCCGCTGGGCGATAAGTTCAGTGATGAATCCCATTTGCTGTTTGCGCTGATTGCCATTGCTGCTGGCGCGATCATGCTGACGATGCAGGCTGGGCCTGGCAGCCACGGGTACCTGTGGGCCGGGGCGATCGGAATGGGTATGTCTGCAGTTGCAACCAATGCGATTGCAATGAGTATGCTGATCAGAGATTCTGCATTCGGGCGGGTGACCGAAACTTCCGGCTATGTTTCTTTTGCATTCTTCTCCGGGTTTGCGCTGGGTCCACCGCTTTATGGACAGTTGTTCAGTCAAACCGGCAGCGTATCGTTTGCGTGGAGTCTGTTGACCGGTGTGTTGTGCCTGGCCTGCATCATGACATTGCGGTTGACCGCAGTGCGCAAGCGTCGCTCGCATGTATCGGTTTGAGTACGAAAAGCCGATAGCCCGGGTTAATCTGCACTTTGGAGAAATTCGAGGACATGGTGAACAAACAGATCGGGTGCGGTTCGCATGGCACTGTGTTGCTGACCGGCAATAATACCAACACGACAATCAGGCAAGCCCTGTTGCAGTCTTTCTGCGGTCATGAAGCGGCGCGGGTGGCTATTCCCACCCACCAGCAGGAGTACCGGGGATTTCAGGGTCTGGAATCGTTGTGGTGCGAATTGATAACGATCGATACCTTGCAGTTCCCGCAGGATGGTGTGGGCGGCAGCAAGCCGTATCGCCCAGTTTGATCCGGCTTGTAGTGCAACCAGCTCCGGATTGGGGGTGTTCAGCAGATCACGAAAAAACAGCAGCAGTGTTTCTTCACGCGCATTTTTCTCCAGCAAAGCCTGCATGCGAGCTTCAAATGTTGCCGACCAGTCGCTGCCAGCCAATGAAATGGCCGGTTCATATAAAACAACCTTGTCGATGTTTGCAGTCAGAAGTGAAGCTTCCAGCGCACAAAGCCCGCCAAAAGAATGACCGAGCAGGTTGACGCTGCTGCCGATGGCATCGATGACGGCAGCGATATCTTCGCTTTCATGCTCCAGCGAATAGTTGGCAGCATCTCCGCTGTGACCACGACCGCGCCGGTCGAGGGTCCACACGGTGTGATGCTGTTGCAGACCGGCAAGTACCGATCCCCAGGTGGAGTGGTCACCGGTGGTGCCATGTACCAGCAGCAGGGGTGGCCCGCTGCCTTGCCGCCAGCAGGCAATGGGCGTGCCATCCCGGGATGTAATACGTTCCATCATGATGTGTATTTTGAAATTGAGAAGTCAGTTATACCAAAAATGATTTGAGCAGGATCATGTTACTAAACCGGGTGATTTTCCAGAAGCAGTCAGACCGTTTGCTGTTTGGCGCATCGTTGCCGAATACCGTTCTGAGAATCCTGTTTTTTTACTGTTTTCCGGCGGTATGTTTGTTCGTGAGCAGTATTGCTGCTACTCGTGCCGGGCAGCCGCCGGGACAGATAAATCAGTATCTGCGTATCAATGGCGAGTTTCTTGGCAGTTATGAAAACTGGAATTACTTTCGCCCGGCATCAGCAGTCAACAACAGCTACGATTTGTGGGTGGTGCGTTCCCGGTTGGGTTTGATGTTCTCCAGCGATTATGCGGATGGCCTTGTGCAGGGCCAATATAGTGGCCTCTACGGATTGCCGGATGATGCGGCTCTACCCTCGGGAGGTGCATTGGGGCTGGGTGCAGGTTACTTTCTGGCGAATCGTACTACTGGTGCGAGTAATGTTTTTCTGAAGCAGGGTTATCTGAATTTCAAGTTCAATAAACTGGGGTTACCGGGGGTAGCTGTAAAAATTGGCCGTTTTGAACTGGCCGACGGGATGGAATACCGCTCGGGTGTCGAGAAATTCGATGCACTTAAAAAAAAGCGGATTGCGGAACGGCTGGTTGGCGGATTCAACGCAATTTATGTCGGGCGTGCTTTCGACGGATTTTCGGTGGTGTATGACGGGCCGGGATTCAATGCCACGGTCAGTGGGGTACATCCAGTGCAGGGCAATCTTACCGTTCAGGGTCAGAAGCAAATCAGCGATATCAGCATATTGTATGCGGCGCTGACCAGCAAAAAAGATGCTGTACTACCGGGAATCGAAGGCCGTCTGTATTACCTGAATTACGATGATCAACGTGTATCGCAGGTGACCGATAATCGTCCATTGTCAGCAAGGCCGCAGTTGAGCGATGAAAAACTGAATATTCATACCATTGGTGTCCATCTGTTGTCGCTGCAGCCGTTGGGTTCCGGCAGTTTTGATGCTTTATTGATGGGAGCATACCAGTTTGGCAGCTGGACCAATTTATCGCACCGGGCCTGGGCCTTCGATGCAGAAGTGGGTTATCAATGGCACAAGCTGCCATTTAAGCCCTGGGTACGCGCTGTGTATTACCGCAGTTCCGGTGATGGTAATGCGCATGACGGCCGACATCAGACATTCTTTTCGGCCGTACCCAGCGGGCGTTTGTATGCCAAATTTCCGTTTTACAATCAGATGAATATTCAGGATATCTTTTTTGAATTCATCGCCTTCCCCACCGGGAAAACACAGATCAACGTCAATCTGCATCAGTTGTCTCTGGCTAACGTGAACGATCTGCTTTATACCGGGCTTGGTGCATCGCTTAAGTCAGGTGCCTTTGGTTATTCCGGCAGTACCACACATGGGCACAGGGAGATAGGGCAACTGATCGATGTTACCCTCACGCACGGTTTTAACAAATATCTCACGTCACAACTTTATTTTGCGCATGCCTTTGGTGGCAGTGCGATGAAAAGTATTTACCCGAGTAAAAGTGATGCCAGCATTTTTCTGGTCAATTTCAATCTGGTTTTCTGAGGAAGCAATGACATCCCCAGTACTTATTGTGGAAGATCGGCTTTTAAGCACCGATGAAATCGTGAATACGCTGGAGCAGATGTTTCGCCGCATGGAAATGATGGATGTGCTTTGCGGGCAGAATTTCCCGCTTTATTCTTCCGGGGAAAACAGCGATTGGTCTGTTTCTCCGGGAGGATCCTGGATGGGCGGTTTCTGGGCGGCATGCTGGTGGTTGCGGGCAAAGATGACTGGATCGGCCGGAGACCGGCAAAAGGCTGGCGAGATCAGCCAGCGGCTGTTCCGGAAACTAACTGCGGACTCCGGATATCGCAGCCTGATTTTCTGGTACGGCGCTGCGCTTGGAGAAATCTGGCTGCAGAATGCACCGGCGCGCGAGTTGACTCACTCATCCATTGCTGCGCTGGCGCACAGTTTTGATCCCCGGTTGAATTGCATCCCTTTAGGAACGGCGATGGGAGGATTGGCCACGGGAAGCTGCGCGATTTCCGTGGATAATTTTGCTTCCCTGATTCAACTGCTTTGCTTCAGCCGGGAAAAACAGTATCACCGCATTGCACAGTGCCATGCAGAAACGCTGCTGGCTGCATGCCGGGGAGACAAGGGAGCATTTCATGCAGAAGCCAGTTTCGATGGCCATGAATTTCAGGTGAAAGACCGGGCAGGAGTCTGGTCACGCGGCCAGGCCTGGGCCATGCTGGGGTTAAGCAGAGCGGCGGCCCAATGGGGAGAACCTTATTTGAGTCAGGCCAGGGCTGCCTGTACGTATTGGCGTGATGTGCACAAGGGGAATTTGCCGCGCAATCGTCCGGATCAGACAGAAGATGTCAAAGATCCTTCCGCAGTGGTGATTGCATCGCTTGCGATGTTATCTCTGGCACGTTTACTGCCTGATGAAACATCCTGGTGCAAATATGCGCACCAGCAGATCAGTACCGTTCTCCACAGCCCTTATTTCACTGTGATCGATCCGGATTCAGCCTCCGGATCAATCGGCCTGTTCCAGGGGTGTTGTTATCGCACCCGGCAAAACCGGGAGGAGATGGTCGAGTCGGTATGGGGAAATTTTTTTCTGGTGGCTGCGCTTGCGGTACTGGCGGGCCTTATTGACCCCTATGACTGTTGAAAAATACTTGTTATCAACCAAGGATAGAAAATGAGGATACAAAACTTTACTGATACTCTTTCCAATCGCATGCGGCATATGTGCTGTTTCTGTGTCGCGGTGATAACGGGACTGTGTTTCTCTGCGCAGGTTTATGCACAGGAAACTGGAAAAACCGGACCTTCGTCTTTATTGCTGCATGCTGCGCGGGTTTTCGACGGAAACGAAATGCGCAGTGGTCTATCGGTACTGGTGAAAGACGGGCGTATTGCGAGAGTCGGGCCGCGTCATTCATTCAGGACGGGGGATGCATCCGCTGACATTGATCTGGGTGAGGCAACCTTATTGCCGGGGTTTATCGAATTACATGCCCATTTGGCCTTCCAGAAAGTACCGGCAGATATCGTGCTGAGGCATGGGGTGACTACCCTGCGGGATGTGGGCGGGCCTGTTCATCCGCCTTATGGGGGAGAGGGCAGTTTACGTGTGCTCACTTCCGGCCGGATCATCACCGCACCGCACGGGTACCCGATCGTTACCATGGGTGCCCGGGATCTGGCGATTCCCGTTGCCAGCGAAGCAGAAGCGCGGGAAGCCGTGCGTCATCTGGTTGGTGAGGGTGCAGTGATCATCAAGATTGCGCTCGAACCCGGCAGCGAAGCAGGTGCCCCCTGGTCTTCACACCATGATCACGCGCACCATGATGCTGCGCATACCGCACCAGCCGGTGCTCGCCATCATGCCCATGTTGCTCCACATGACCAGTCGGCATGGCCCATGTTGCCGGAGCCCATTGTCAAGGCTGTTGTCGATGAAGCACACCGGCATCAGCGTAAGGTATCGGCCCATGTGGCGGAGCCATCGGGCGTACAGGTGGCATTGAATGCGGGGGTCGATGAATGGGCGCACATGCCTTGTAACCCGATTCCTGAGCCGTTGCTGAAACAGGCCAGAGCACAGAATGTCACGATCATCGGTACGCTCGATACGCTCTCGAAATGCAGCGGGATTGCACACAATACAATGGTCTGGACAGAACTTGGCGGTGAATTACTGTACGGTACGGAAATTGCCCATCCCGATATTCCCTGGGGGATCGATGCGCAAGAGCTGATGTATCTGATGCACTTGGGGAAGATGAAACTATTGGATGCATTAGGGGCTGCAACAGCCAAAGCTGGCCGATATCTGGGTATTCCTATGCTGGGGACGATACAATCCGGTGCTCCGGCTGATCTGATCGCAATTCGCGGCAACCCCGAGCAGCAGCTGAAGCGGCTGGAGTATCCTGATCTTGTGATTTCCGGTGGACACATCGTCGTCAATCATTTCAGCCCATTGCCGTAACATGCCTTCGGATGTGTGCGTGACCGTCATCCGTACTATGTCTGATGAAGGAAGATTGCCTCCTGATGATGCAGGCAGCAACGAATGATAGTCTGCGAGGGTGTTTAGCTTGAGCTTGCTGCCTGGATTGATTACCTGATGGTCTGCTCCAGCCAGATCTCAAGCCCCTGTGCATTGAGCTTGATGTCGGTCTGCAATAGTGAGAGGACGGCATCCCGGGTGAGGGTACACCGATGGGCAGCAAGTCGCTCCAGGAGCAGATCCTGCAGCGCTTTTGTGATGATGGGCTGCCGGTCCTGAATTTTTGCAGCTTGCTGTACGATGCTGACGAAAGCATCGATGAGTGCATGCATCTGCGATGCATGGTACGAAAGATTGCGAATGCGCCCGTAATGTGTGAGAAATGCCTGCTCGGGGTGCAATGCCATGAGCCGGTCGATGGAAGCATGAGCAGCTTCAGGGTCGAACTGCACGGGTGACGTTGTCGGAAAAACGAATTCCAGCCCGTCCATATCGAATTCACGATAGGAGACGCCGAAGGTATCACCAGTGAAGATGGATTTGCTGCGTGCATCGTGTATGCAGTAGTGATGTCGTGCATGCCCCGGTGTGTCCAGTAGCCGCAGTGGCCGGCCGTTCAGTTCGACAAGTGTATTATCGGGCGCTTCGATGATACGTTCAGCCGCGATCGGATGAATCTCACCATAGATCCGCCGGAACTCGGATTCACCATACACGGCCATGACACCGGCGATCAGCTTGATGGGGTTAGCCATGTGCGATGCGCCACGTGGATGTACCACCAGCCTGGCATTGGGCAGCCATTTCATGAATTCGCTGGCGCCACCGGCATGGTCGAGATGGATATGGGTAAGAAAAATGTAGTCGATCTGTTCGGGAGTGATCTGTTTATGTGCCAGTGCCGCCATGGTGCCCGGAACCGAGAAACGGGTACCGGTATCTACCAGAGCAGCTTTATCTCCTTCCGTGATCAGGTGAATGGCTGCACGCCCGGGGCGGTGGTAGCGGGCATCGATGACGCTGATCCCGTTCGGGTAGTCGATGATGGCAGGAAGTTGTTCCATGAGCTGGCAGGTTTCGGTCATACCGTCTGGCTGAGTTGTTCGAGGATCACCGGATTTTCCAGTGTTGAGACATCTTGAGTAATGGTCTCACCTCTTGCCAGGGCGCGCAGGAGGCGTCGCATAATTTTGCCGGAACGCGTTTTGGGCAGGTTTTCACCAAACCGGATTTCTTCGGGGCGAGCAATTGCACCAATCTCGCTGGCAACCCATTCACGTAAAGTTGCAGCAATTTCAGCAGCCCGTTGGTCATCAGGCAGTTTTTCTCTCAGTGTGACAAAGGCCACGACCACTTCTCCCTTGATCTCGTGCGGTTTCCCTACAACAGCTGCTTCGGCAACCAGAGGATGCGCCACCAGTGCAGATTCGATTTCCATGGTACCCAGACGATGGCCGGAGACATTCAGAACGTCGTCAACCCGTCCCATGATCCAGAAGTAGCCATCCTGATCCCGATGCGCCGAATCGCCGGCAAGATAGTAACGACCACCGGCAATATCTGTTGGAAAGTAAGTTTTTCTGAATCGTTCAGGATCATTCCACAAGGTGCGTAACATCGAAGGGAAGGGACGCTTGATCACCAGAAATCCACCTTTTCCCTGTTCCACCGGGTGGCCGGTTTCATCTACCACTGCGGCATCGATACCGGGTAGCGGGAGAGTGCAGGAACCGGGTTTGGTCGATATGGCACCGGGAGCAGGAGCGATCATGTGACAACCGGTTTCGGTTTGCCACCAGGTATCGACCACCGGGCAGCGTGACTGGCCGACGACCGTGTAATACCACATCCATGCTTCCGGGTTGATCGGCTCGCCTACTGATCCAAGCAGGCGCAATGAAGAAAGATCATATTTTGCGGGCAGATCGGATCCCAGTTTGATCAGTGAGCGGATGGCAGTGGGGGCAGTATAAAAAGTCGTGATCCTGTGTTTCTGGATGATTTCCCAGAATCGCCCGGCATGCGGATGAGTCGGAGTTCCTTCAAAAATCACCTGAGTTGCACCGATGGCAAGCGGGCCATAGGCGACATAGCTGTGTCCGGTAACCCAGCCTACATCCGCAGTACACCAGAATACATCGTCTGCATGATAGTCGAATACCCACTGCATGCTGGTCACTGCCCCGAGCAGATAACCGGCCGAGGAATGCTGCACGCCTTTCGGTTTCCCGGTAGAGCCCGAGGTATACAGTGTAAACAGGGGGTGTTCAGCATTGATCCATGCTGGCTCGCATTCATCCGGTTGTCCGGCAATGAGATCATGCCACCAGTGGTCTCGTTCCGGCTGCCAGGTAATCCCGGTACCGGTGTGCCGGAAAACGATGACACTGTGGACCGTGGCTGTGTCACCCATCGCCAGTGCTTCGTCTACGGTTGCTTTCAGTGGATGGTACCTGCCTCCGCGGATCTGTTCATCTGCAGTGATTACAGCGGATGCACCGGCATCGATGATGCGCTCGTATACACTTTTTGCTGAAAAACCGCCGAACACTACCGAATGGATGGCACCAATGCGTGCACATGCCTGCATCGCAACTACAGCTTCAATCCGCATGGGCATATAGATGACGACACGGTCACCTTGGTGGATTCCAAGTGATTTCAGTCCATTGGCAAAATGACAGACCTGGCGGTGTAATTCACGGTAACTGCAATGATTCACTTCTCCTTCATCAGATTCAAAAATAATGGCAGTTTTGTCAGCCTGGGTTGCCAGGTGTCGATCCAGACAATTCCACGAGATATTCAGTTCGCCATCGTCGAACCATTTATAAAAGGGTGGGTTGGCGTCATTGAGAACCCGTGTGAAAGGTTTGTGCCAGGCAATGTACTGTTGTGCGAGTTTCGCCCAGAAGCCGGTATAGTCATGCTCGGCTTCCTGGCGCAGAGTTTCATAGGCTTCCCTTCCGGATAGATTGGCGTTCCTGACAAATTCACTGGCAGGGGGGAATATCCGGTTTTCGTGCAAAATTGATTCGATCGTGGCCATGCTGCTCCCGTTCGGCTGGATTAGTGCTTTGGTTGGTTCACAATTGTATCATTCAGCAAAAGAAGCCAGCGATGCAAACACCGATTTGAAGGTTAACTGTACGGAATCAAAGCAGTTTGTATTTGATTCAACGTGTGTAATCTCCCTGGTGAAGCGGGTTGATCGGGGAGCAGCCGGCAAGGCCGTATTATCGATTTTTGCATTAAGCACGAAATGAAAGTAAAATCGCGCGGTTCGAAATATTGATGAGCAGCATATAAATTTTTAACGGAGAACTAGAGAAATATGGCAAATACGGCACAAGCTAAAAAGCGGGTAAGACAAACCGCCACACGGCGTGAGCGGAACTTTGGATTGCGATCCAAGCTGCGTACCGCGATTAAAGGTGTCCGAAAAGCAGTAGCGGCGGGTGACAAGAATGTAGCAGAAGTCGTGTTCAGAAAAGCGGTGAGTGTTATCGACTCAATCGCAAGCAAAGGGATAATTCACAAAAATAAGGCATCGAGGCATAAAAGCCGTCTTTCCGGTGCAGTTAAAGCAATGGGTTGATTCTGACCCGCATATTTACGGAGGAGAGAGATGAGAATAGGGGAGTGGATGAGGGGTTTATTGCTCTGTGCGGGGTTGATGATGTGCGGGGTGGTTCATGCGGACATATCGACGGTACCGGACGAGACGTATGATGCGTTGAAGCTGGATCGAGGTAAGGCGACCCCGAAAGAGACGTATGAAGCGCTGGTCAAGCGTTACAAGGACCCGGCGCATGGAGCGGGGAAAGGGACGATGGGAGATTACTGGGAGCCGATAGCGATCAGTATATACATGGATCCCAATACTTTTTACAAACCACCGGTATCTCCCAAAGAAGTTGCGGAACGCAAAGACTGCGTGGAATGCCACTCGGACGAGACCCCGGTATGGGTAAGAGCCTGGAAGCGCAGCACCCACGCCAATCTTGACAAGATTCGCAACCTCAAGTCGGACGATCCCCTGTATTACAAGAAAGGGAAGCTGGAAGAAGTTGAAAACAACCTGCGCTCGATGGGCAAGCTTGGGGAAAAAGAAACCCTCAAGGAAGTAGGCTGTATCGACTGTCACGTTGACGTCAACAAAAAAGACAAAGCGGATCATACCAAGGACATCCGCATGCCGACGGCGGACACTTGCGGAACCTGTCACTTAAGAGAATTTGCCGAACGTGAATCGGAACGGGACACCATGGTCTGGCCGAACGGACAATGGCCTGCCGGACGCCCCTCCCACGCACTGGACTACACAGCCAACATCGAGACCACTGTCTGGGCAGCGATGCCGCAACGTGAAGTTGCCGAAGGTTGCACCATGTGTCACACCAACCAGAACAAATGTGACAACTGTCATACCCGTCATGAATTCTCGGCGGCGGAATCGCGCAAACCGGAAGCCTGTGCCACCTGCCACAGCGGGGTGGATCACAACAACTGGGAAGCGTACACCATGTCCAAGCATGGCAAACTTGCCGAAATGAACCGTGACAAATGGAACTGGGAAGTCCGTCTCAAGGACGCCTTCTCCAAAGGTGGACAGAATGCACCGACCTGTGCAGCCTGCCACATGGAATACGAAGGAGAATACACCCACAACATCACCCGCAAGACTCGCTGGGCGAACTACCCGTTCGTTCCGGGCATTGCAGAGAATATCACCAGCGACTGGTCGGAAGCCCGTCTGGACTCCTGGGTACTGACCTGCACCCAGTGTCACTCGGAACGGTTTGCCCGCTCCTACCTGGATCTGATGGACAAAGGCACCCTGGAAGGGCTGGCCAAATACCAGGAAGCGAACGCAATCGTACACAAAATGTATGAAGACGGCACCCTGACCGGACAGAAGACCAACCGTCCGAATCCGCCGGAACCGGAGAAACCTGGATTTGGTATCTTCACCCAGCTGTTCTGGTCGAAAGGCAACAACCCTGCCTCACTCGAACTGAAAGTTCTGGAAATGGCAGAAAACAACCTGGCCAAGATGCACGTTGGACTGGCTCACGTCAATCCGGGTGGCTGGACCTACACTGAAGGCTGGGGTCCGATGAACCGTGCCTATGTTGAAATCCAGGACGAATACACCAAAATGCAGGAACTGTCAGCCCTGCAGGCCCGTGTAAACAAACTGGAAGGCAAGCAGACCAGTCTGCTCGACCTCAAGGGAACCGGAGAGAAAATCTCCCTGGGAGGCCTGGGTGGTGGTATGTTGCTGGCAGGAGCCCTTGCTCTGATCGGCTGGCGCAAGCGTAAGCAGACCCGAGCTTGACCGCACTGACAACCGACCGGCGTGCACAGACACGCTGGTCCGGCCGACTCCTCCCGTCACTGGGGATATTACTGGTGACGGGAGGTTTGGTTTTACTGACCTGGTATACCTGGCTGGTACTGACTCCGGACACAGCGCCGTATCGTTATCAACAGGTAACCACTGGCAATGTCAGTGAATTTCCCGAACTGGAACTGGACACCTGGCCTGATCTCACTATCAGCCAGTACGACATCCATGTCGAAGGTACTGAACAACCGGTTGCACAAGCCTGGTTTGGCCAGCGCGCAAATCAACCGCAAGTACTGCTCAACTGGAAGAACCAGACGAGAGAACCCCTCCTGGCACTGGACCAGAAAGCATCCGAACTGAGTGCTCTTGCAGCTGCGATCGACAAACACGCCTCCCGTGATGCCCTGCTGCTGGGCTGGTGGGACACCTCACGCCAACTGGCCCTGCTCACCGGACGGGATGTACTGTTTCATACCCCGTTACACGAACCCCTGATCATCCCGCTGGAATGGCAGCCCCATGAACAAGCCATTCGCGCGTATGAAAACCAGCAGGCTGGCACCCCGGCTGACCCACAGGAACAGGAATTGTTCATGCGCTTTGCACAAAGCCTGGTGAATCCGCCGGCAAACGGACTGGACGACCTGCGACAACTTGCCGGCACGCGGGACACCTACCTCATCGTACACGTCAGCGACCTGTACAAACTCGGCCTGATGTACCCGGACAAATTCGGCATTGCCTACAAGCACTACCGCATGACCGGCAACCTGCATGGCATGATCAGCCACCTGAAGACCGAAATGCGTACCCGCGGTTACTACACCTACACCCTGCAATCACTGTCGGACGAACTCATCCGTGCTTTCTTCCTGATCGACGAAGCAAGCTATGACACCCTGCTGGCGAAACTGCTGCCGTTTACCAGCCAGCCATCGCCGGTGGAACGCACCTCACCGCGACTGATCTACCAGCAAGGCGGATACTGGGTATATCATCTGACAGCAAAAGCACCGGCGCACAATACTTTGCAGTCGGGAAAAGACTCTAATGAAACGACGGATTCAACCGTTTCGGTCGATCAGGTACAATGACGAACTGGGAAAACGAAATGTAACCCGTGTTCAAACATCAATGAGAGGAGAGACCATGAAAATAATGATAGCCTGCGGGCTGGTTGCTGCAGCTTTGTTCACACTGACGAGTGGACAAAGTCTGGCAGCAGACGCCCCGTTTGAAGGCCGCAAGAAATGCAGTTCCTGTCACAAAGCCCAGGCGCAATCGTGGAAAGACACAGCGCATGCCAAAGCGATGGAATCGCTCAAGCCCAATGTCAAGAAAGAAGCCAAACAGAAAGCCAAACTGGATCCGGCCAAGGACTACACCCAGGACAAAGACTGCGTAGGTTGTCACGTGGATGGATTTGGTCAGAAAGGGGGCTATACGATCGAATCGCCCAAACCGATGCTGACGGGTGTAGGCTGTGAATCCTGCCATGGACCTGGACGTAACTTCCGGGGAGATCATCGTAAGAGCGGACAGGCCTTTGAGAAATCGGGCAAGAAAACGCCTCGCAAAGATCTGGCAAAGAAAGGCCAGGACTTTCACTTTGAAGAACGCTGCAGTGCGTGCCATCTGAACTACGAAGGTTCACCGTGGAAAGGAGCCAAAGCGCCTTACACCCCGTTTACACCGGAAGTGGATGCGAAATACACCTTCAAGTTTGATGAAATGGTCAAGGAAGTCAAAGCCATGCATGAACATTACAAACTGGAAGGCGTATTTGAAGGAGAGCCGAAATTCAAATTCCATGATGAATTCCAGGCCAGTGCCAAACCCGCCAAAAAAGGAAAATAGTGATGACCAGACTGCAAAAAGGATCGATTGGTACTCTGTTGACAGGAGCACTGCTGGGTATAGTCTTGGTGGCTGTTGTCTTTGGTGGAGAAGCGGCATTATCGACCGAAGAATTCTGCACCAGCTGTCATTCCATGACTTATCCGCAAGCCGAGTTGAAGCAATCCACTCACTATGGTGCGCTGGGTGTTAACCCGGGATGCAAGGACTGTCATATTCCTCAGGGAATAGAGAATTTCCATCTTGCGGTAGCGACACACGCGATAGATGGTGCCAGAGAACTGTATCTGGAGCTGGTCAACGACTACTCCACCCTGGAGAAGTTTAATGAAAGAAGACTGGAGATGGCTCATGATGCGAGAATGAATCTCAAGAAATGGGACAGCATCACCTGCCGCACCTGTCATAAGAAGCCGGCACCTCCTGGAGAGAGCGCTCAGGCTGAACATAAAAAGATGGAAACAGAAGGGGCGACCTGTATAGATTGTCATCAGAATCTGGTGCATGAAGAAGTTCCGATGACGGATTTGAATGCAAGTATTGCTCAAGGCAAGCTGGTATTGAAACCGGAAGATGATGGGGATGATGAAGAAGCTGATGAGGACGAAGATGAAGAAACCGAAGAAGCTGACGACAGCAGCGACAGCGAATCCGCTTCCTCCAGTGACAACAGCGACGACGAAGACGATAACAACGATGAGTAAGTTTTGAGTATGTAGTTGTTGAGTATCGAAGATACATCAAACAGCAAGTTGCAGTCTTTTGAGGTCAGATTGGCTTCCGGATTGTAGCTTGCTTTTTTATCAGCAGATTCGTAGTTTTCAGTTAAACAAATGTGTACAGGTGGATTGGTTAATTTGAATTCTGACAAGAGGTACGATGGGCAGCAAACTTTATATTAGGACGTTCGGCTGCCAGATGAACGAGTATGATTCGGCCAAAATGGCTGATATCCTGTTGTCTGAAAAGGGTATGGAGTTGACCGAAACACCTGAAGAAGCCGATCTGATCCTGTTTAATACCTGTTCGGTTCGTGAAAAAGCACAGGAAAAAGTTTTTCATGACTTGGGACGCGTACGGCATCTTAAGAACAGCAAACCTGATCTTCTGATTGGTGTGGGTGGGTGCGTAGCCAGTCAGGAAGGTCCTGAGATAGTCAAACGTGCTCCGTTTGTGGATTTGGTATTTGGGCCTCAAACATTGCACAGATTGCCTGATCTGATCGATGCTCGCAGGCGTACAGGTCGTCCCCAGGTAGATATCAGCTTTCCTGAGATAGAGAAGTTTGATCGCTTGCCGCCTGCACGTACAGAAGGAGCCACTGCTTTTGTATCGATTATGGAAGGGTGCAGTAAATACTGCAGTTTCTGTGTCGTGCCTTATACCCGGGGAGAAGAAGTTTCGAGACCGCTGGATGATGTTCTTACCGAGGTAGCAGGACTTGCAATACAGGGCGTCAAAGAGGTTACGCTGCTCGGACAGAATGTAAACGCCTACTTAGGCAAAATGATCAATGGTGAGATTGCCGATTTTGCTACACTACTGGACTATATTCATGAAATTCCCGGTATAGAACGCATCCGATATACCACCTCTCATCCGAGGGAATTTACAGCTCGATTGATTGAAGCATATCAACGCTTACCGAAGCTGGTTGGTCATGTACATCTGCCCGTGCAATCCGGATCAGATAGAATATTAGCTGCAATGAAGCGCGGTTATACTACCGTTGAGTACAAATCCATTGTTCGCAAATTGCGTCTCGTTCGTCCGGATATATCAATATCATCCGATTTCATTATCGGATTTCCTGGAGAAACAGAGGATGATTTCGAAGCAACGATGAAACTGATTGATGATGTACATTTCGATGAATCTTTCAGTTTTATTTACAGTCCGCGTCCAGGAACACCGGCTGCTGATTTGCCGGATAACACGTCACATCAGATAAAATTGACAAGACTGTATCGTTTGCAGGAAAAAATTCAGCTTAATGCACAAGCAATCAGTCAGGGCATGGTCGACACTGTCCAGCGTATTTTGGTAGAAGGTCCGTCGAGAAAAGATCCTGGCGAATTTTGTGGCAGGACAGACAATAATCGGGTAGTCAATTTTGCCGGGCATGCAGGGCTGACAGGAAGTTTTATTGATATCAGAATAACAGCAGTTTCCTCTCATACATTGCGTGGTGAAATTTCTGATATGCAATGATCATAGTGTTGCCATTGGCTTGCGGTTTTATCTGATTACTGCCAAAGTCCAAGCACGACAATGACACTTGATACGGCAACAAAATCCAAGCCGGTTGAACTGACGTTCTCTCCCACGGACAATGAACGCCTGGCCAACCTTTGTGGCGCACTGGATGAAAACCTCAAACAGGTTGAGTATGCTTTCAATGTGATGATTTCACGCAGAGGGGGGCATTTTAAGCTTTATGGCTCTGTAGAACATACTCATCTGGCAATTCAGGCGCTAAAAAAATTTTATGATGATTCGTACCATCACCTCAGTGTGGAACAAATACAGCTGGGCCTGATTGAAATTCGAAATAATCCTTCACCTCCTCTTGGGGACTCGGATAGGGCTATTGCCGGTTCCAATGCAACTTCCTTGCAGCTTGTTACCCGTCGCGGCAATATTCAGGGCCGTACTGCCCGGCAGACTGATTACCTTTTTCAGATCAAGAAACATGATATTACTTTTGGTATTGGCCCGGCAGGTACCGGTAAGACTTATCTTGCCGTTGCCTGTGCAGTGGATGCGCTGGAGCGTGAACTGGTCAGTCGTGTTATTTTGGTGCGTCCAGCTGTGGAAGCTGGAGAAAGGCTGGGGTTTTTGCCGGGAGATATGGTGCAGAAAGTGGACCCCTACTTAAGACCGCTTTATGATGCCTTGTATGATTTGATGGGATTTGAAAAAGTCAGCAAGCATTTTGAAAGAGGGATCATCGAGATTGCGCCATTGGCTTTCATGCGTGGCCGTACTCTTAATCAGTCATTCATCATTCTGGATGAAGCACAAAATACAACGGCTGAACAGATGAAGATGTTTCTGACACGTATCGGTTTTGGCTCTAAAGCCGTTATCACCGGAGATATAACGCAGATAGATCTGCCTAAGCATCAGAAAAGCGGTCTGGTTGAGGCAGAACGAGTATTAAAGAATGTAAACGGGATCGCATTTACCCGCTTCAGGACGGAAGATGTAGTCCGTCATCCGTTGGTTCAACGTATAGTAGATGCCTACGAGAAATATGCCCCTGACAAAGAATCCGGTTGAGTTGCCAGATCATGAGCAGGAACTTGTACTGACAGTGCAGTACGTGGCTGATAAGACGGATATTCCGAATAGACGATTGTTTCGTAAGTGGGTTAAAGCAGCACTAAGTAAACCTGCAGAGGTGGTTATTCGTATTGTTGACAGGCAGGAAGGTGAAATACTCAATCGCGACTTTCGTGGCAAAAGTTCGGCAACCAATGTGTTGACGTTTGTGTATGACGACGATGTTCCGCTTTTGGGTGATATTGTGTTGTGTGCGCCAGTGATTTGCAACGAGGCACAGCAGCAAGGCAAAGATCTGACTGCTCATTATGCTCACCTTACTATCCATGGTATTTTGCATTTGCAGGGCTATGATCACATCCGCGATGAAGATGCAGTGGTGATGGAATCACTCGAAACAGAGATTATCACCAGACTCGGTTACCCCGATCCTTATGTCATTCAACATTGAGATGATATAAGCACGCGTGAGACAGTCTTTTTTATTCCCGATGTTATATACATTTCATGAACGAAACCTCCCCTAAAATCGGTTGGTTTGAGCATATCAGTACATTACTTTCGCGCAAACCGGAAGATCGTGAGCAATTGCTGGCTCTGTTGCATTCTGCTTATGAGCGCAACCTGCTTGATGCAGATGCATTGGCTATGATTGAGGGAGTGATGCAGGTTTCTGAAATGCAGGTACGTGATGTCATGATCCCTCGTTCGCAAATGGACACCATTGATATCAGTGAGAAACCGGAAGGGTTTATTCCATTTGTAATGGAGACTGCTCATTCGCGTTTCCCGGTTACGGATGGCAGCAAAGATCAGATTATCGGTGTATTGCTGGCAAAGGATTTATTACGTTATTACGCGAGCAGGGAAGAATTCAATATCAGGGATATGCTGCGCCCGGTGATCTATATACCCGAGTCCAAGAAATTGAATATTCTGCTTAAAGATTTTCGCAGTAACCGTAGCCATATTGCTATCGTCGTTGATGAGTATGGTGGCGTAGCCGGGCTCGTCACGATCGAAGATGTCCTGGAACAGATTGTCGGAGATATTGAGGACGAATTTGATTTTGATGAAGATGATGCTTACATTGTTGCAGATACGGATGGTCACTATCGTGTCAGGGCAATTACAGAAATATCCAGCTTCAATGAGACATTAGGCGCAACGTTCAGTGACAAGGAATTTGATACGATTGGCGGTCTCGTTATCAATAAATTTGGCCGGCTTCCTAAAAATGGAGAATCCATTACTATTGAGGGTTTCAATTTCACTGTCACGAGAGCGGACAGCCGTCGTTTGCATTTGTTGAAAGTAGAGCGTATCGAGCCCGGGGTGGTTGAAGATGCAGATTCTCATGACTCGGTTTAATCTCTGCGGGTTCAATTCCCCGCCCCTTGGGGCGCGAAGGCTGGCTGAAAGCCAGCGGGCTTGGAAGGCGCAGTTAATACCCAGCTGCTTGCAGCGAGGTGTTTTATTGTGTTTCAACAATATGCTGCGTTGCTGAATTAATGATGAATGGTTGTTTGTGATTGAGACAGAAGGTTGCAAATTGTTAAATAAAGCCCGCTTATATCTTCCTTATCCCGGGAATCTGAGAGATGAGTGATCGTGAAATCGATCAGCAGTTGGTAGAACAGGTACAACGAGGTGACAAGCGTGCGTTTGACCTGCTGGTTATCAAGTATCAGAGACGACTGGCGCGTTTATTATCGCGATTCATCCGTGATCCTGCTGAAGTGGAGGATATTACTCAAGAGACTTTTATCAAGGCCTACCGGGCATTACCTTCTTTTCGCGGTGATAGTGCCTTTTATACCTGGTTATATCGGATCGGGGTCAATACGGCCAAGAATTTTCTGGTATCACAAGGTCGTAAGCTTCCTGCAACTGTAAATGGGTTCGGTACCGAGGAGGCGGAAAATTTTGAAGGAGCTGATCAGCTTCGGGAAGTAAACACTCCGGAAAGTGAACTTATGGGCAAACAGGTTGCCCAAACCGTAAATCAGGCGCTTGAAGCTCTGCCCGAGGAGTTGCGCACGGCGATTATTCTCAGGGAAATCGAAGGGCTTAGTTATGAAGAGATTGCTGATATCATGAATTGTCCTATTGGTACGGTGCGGTCCCGGATATTCAGGGCACGTGAAGCTGTGGCCGACAAATTAAGGCCTTTATTGGGTACTGATAAAAGTAAAAGATGGTGACAAGAGGTGAAATTGTGAGAAATAAAGTTTCTGAGTTGATGGATGGTGAACTTGATGGCACTCATGCTGCCAAGATTATTAACGCAGTCAAAACCGACAACGATTTGTTTTCTGACTGGAAAATTTATCATGCAATCGGTGATTCGTTGCGTCAGTCGGCCGTTAATATAGATATATCGGAACAGGTCAGAAATCAACTGGCTGATGAGCCACTTTTATTATCACCTTATCCACACAAAACCCACCAAAATCGTAAACAAAAGCTGCTGGGTCTGTCGGTTGCCGCTTCGGTTGCTGCATTATCGATTGGATGGCTGATATCTCAATCAATGGAACAGCATGAAACGACACTTAAAGAAATATATGTGGCTGAAAAAAATAACGGAAAGACTGTGCCTGTCGGAGGGTCTCGTTCATTAATGACTTTTCAGCCGGTATCTGCGTATTCATCTCCTTCTATGCCTGTAAACACCCACTACAATAATGATCCTCTGATTTACAGGGATCTTACCTATGAAAGATCAGTTCGTTATCCAACCACCGGAATGTCTTCCCCTGCTGAGGTAGTCGGGGAACAGTCTGCTGCATCTGCTGAATAGCGCACCGGCCCAACTATATAAGAAAATAAACACTATCTCTTAACTGGTGATTGCATGGCTGACATAATCTCCCGGAATAATTTCCATTCAGGTATAGGATCCAGGTTTTTGATAAATACGGTTACAGTTGCGGATATATGGCGCAAGGGTATTTTTGCGATTTGTCTTTTGGTAGCAGCGTTTATGTTGTCTGCCTCATTGCATGCGAAGGATTTACCGGATTTTACTGACCTGGTGGAAAAGCATGGGCAAGCAGTTGTCAATATTAGTACCGTACAAACGCAGCAGATAGATGCGAACCATTTCTTTCCGGGAATTCCCAACATCCCCGAAGATTCTCCTTTTTACGAGTTTTTTCGCCGGCATATGCAACCTTTTTCCGGCCCGAGAAAATATGAATCCCGTTCACTGGGCTCAGGTTTCATCATCAGTAAGGATGGTTATATTCTGACCAATGCACATGTAGTCGAATCAGCCAATGAAATCACGGTCAGACTGACCGATAAGCGTGAGTTTGGTGCGAAAGTGATAGGGACCGATCGAAAAACAGATATAGCTCTGTTAAAAATTGATGCGGATGATTTGCCGGTAGTCACCCAGGGTAGCCCTGATCAGCTTAAAGTTGGCGAATGGGTGATCGCCATTGGTGCCCCTTTTGGTTTTGAGAATACAGTTACAGCAGGGATCGTGAGTGCGAAAGGGCGATCGCTTGCCCAGGAAAATTATGTTCCTTTTATTCAGACTGACGTGGCAATCAATCCAGGCAACTCTGGTGGGCCACTGTTCAATATGAAAGGAGAAGTCGTAGGGATTAACTCCCAGATTTACAGCCGTACGGGTGGCTTTATGGGGCTTTCTTTTGCTATTCCGATCGATGTGGCAATGGAAATTACCAGTCAGCTCAAGGCTTACGGCAAAGTCTCGCGAGGAAAAATCGGTGTCATGATCCAGGAAATGACAGATGAGCTGGCGGAATCTTTCAATCTGGATAAGTCACGTGGCGCGCTGGTTGTTTCTGTGGAGAAAGACGGGCCGGCTGACAAGGCAGGCATCAAGATAAGGGATGTGATTCTGAGATTCGATGGTAAAGGTATCGATACTTCAAGTGATTTACCCCGCATAGTCGGAAATACGAAACCGGATGCCAGGGTATCTGTTGAAGTATGGCGTAATGGCTCAGTCAAGAAACTGACTGTTACAGTAGGGGAAATGCCTGGAGATGACAGCAGCACTACTGTCCAGAAACAAAGTAAATCAGGAGATGCCACCAGCAGGTTAGGGCTTGCTCTGAGAGAACTTTCTGCAAGCCAGAAGAATGAGCTTGGAATTGATAGCGGTCTGCTGGTCGAAGAGGTCTATGACGGAATTGCCAGCAGTGCAGGCATTCGTCCCGGAGATGTCATTCTGGGGTTCAATAACCAGGATATAAAATCTATCCAGCAGTTCAATAAACTATTGGATGATGCCAAAAAAGGTCGGAATATCGCTCTGCTGATAAAAAGGGGAGATATTACGACCTTTATTACTATAAAGATAAATGGGTAAGATTTGCTGCTGGTGCAATGAATAATCAGGTAGAACCCAGGAAATTGGTCGTATATGGAAGGGAAGGTTGTCATCTGTGTGAAGAGATGATTGCTTCCCTGCGGGTATTACAAAAAAAATCCTGGTTTGAGCTGGAAGTAATCAATATTGACGGGAATGAACATTTGACCCGATTGTACAATGATCGTGTTCCTGTTCTTTTTGCTGTCAACGAGGATAAGGAGCTGTGTCACTATTTCCTTGATTCAGATGTAATTGGCGCTTACCTCTCCTAATTTCATCTCACGGCTGATTCGTTGAACAGGTCGGATTTTCCATTCCGGAAGACGCGGCTTTCATATTTTCCTATTCTGCTTGGTATAAGAAATCGAGGTAGAGCAATCGTTGATAGGCTGACGCATTTAACAGACTCTCGCTGCTTCCGTGATCATCACGGGTATACTTGGCTGTCAGGCTATTTTGGCGAAATCAGCCGAATCTATCTTCCCTCTGTCGATTTGTATACAATCGCTCCTTTTGTCTCTAGCTTTTGTCGATTTTTCTCCCGAGCGGTGATTTCTTTTGATACAGCATATTCGTAATTTTTCCATCATCGCGCATATCGATCATGGCAAATCCACACTTGCCGATCGCATCATCCAGTTTTGTGGTGGTCTTTCCGACCGGGAAATGGAGGATCAGGTACTTGATTCGATGGATTTGGAGCGTGAGCGCGGTATTACGATAAAGGCACAAACTGCAGCGTTACACTATCAGGCCAAGGACGGTAAAAATTATCTGCTGAATCTAATTGATACCCCGGGCCACGTTGACTTTTCTTATGAAGTATCCCGCTCACTCTCTGCTTGTGAAGGCGCTTTGCTGGTTGTTGATGCCTCTCAGGGTGTTGAAGCGCAGACGGTGGCAAACTGTTATACCGCGATTGAGCAAGGTGTCGAGGTGATCCCGGTGCTCAACAAGATCGACTTACCTGCCGCGGATCCTGACAGGGTGATAGCCGAAGTGGAAGATATCATCGGAATTGAAGCCAAAGGTGCTTTGCGTATCAGTGCAAAGACCGGTGAGGGAGTGGATCAGGTCCTGGAAATGATTGTGGCGCAGATTCCGCCGCCTGAGGGAGATGTCGATGCACCACTCAAGGCGCTGATCATAGATTCCTGGTTTGACAGCTATGTGGGTGTCGTGATGCTGGTTCGAGTCGTGGATGGTGTACTGAGACCGGGCAACAAGATTTTGTTGATGTCCAGCAAAGCAAATTATTTATGTGAAGAAGTGGGCGTTTTCCAACCGAAAGCGGTAAGCCATGAATCTCTGAGTGCTGGCGAGGTAGGTTTTATTATTTCAGGAATCAAGGATTTGAAATCTGCCAAAGTGGGAGATACGGTGACACTTGCTGATCGCCCCGCCGGTGAGCCCCTGGCCGGGTTCAAGGAAATCAAGCCGCAGGTTTTTGCCGGGTTATACCCGGTCGAATCCAATCAATATGATGCATTGCGTGCGGCACTGGAAAAACTGCAGTTGAACGATGCTTCTCTGCATTTTGAGCCGGAAACTTCCCAGGCGCTGGGTTTCGGGTTTCGTTGCGGGTTCCTGGGGTTACTGCATCTGGATATTGTGCAGGAACGGCTGGAGCGGGAATATGACATGGATCTCATTACCACTGCGCCCACGGTGGTTTATCAGGTTGTTCTGCGTGATGGCAAAATCACGGAAATCGAGAATCCATCCAGACTGCCCGACCTGTCCAGCATAGAAGAGATCAGGGAACCGATTATTACTGCGACGATTCTGGTTCCAGAAGAATACGTTGGCACAGTGATGACATTATGTACCGGCAAACGTGGTATCCAGAAAAACATGCAATACATGGGCAGGCAGGTAATGCTGGTCTATGAAATGCCTTTGAACGAGGTAGTTATGGATTTCTTTGACAGATTGAAATCTGTAAGCCGCGGTTATGCTTCACTTGATTATGAATTCAAGGAATTCAGAGCGGCAGATCTGGTTAAGCTCGACATATTGATCAATAGCGACCGGGTGGATGCTTTGTCTCTGATTGTGCATCGTGCCAGCAGCCAGCACCGCGGGCGGGAATTGGCACAGAAAATGCGTGAACTCATCCCGCGACAAATGTTTGACATTGCGGTACAGGCGGCAATAGGTGCTCACATTGTGGCGCGTGAGAATGTCAAGGCATTGCGCAAGAATGTATTGGCGAAGTGCTACGGTGGAGACATTACACGTAAACGCAAGCTGCTGGAAAAGCAGAAAGCGGGGAAAAAGCGTATGAAACGAGTCGGTAATGTTGAAATTCCCCAGGCAGCGTTTCTTGCCATCCTGCAGGTGGATGGCAAGTAACAAGTAAAAGTGCCGGCAAACGGGATGAGTAAGGTGTTGATCGGTATATTTCTAGGTCATGGGGTATTATGAACTTTCCTTTGGTGTTGCTTATTTTATTAGTAGTAACGGGCGGGATCTGGCTGCTTGATTATTTTGTGCTGAGGCACAAACGTGTTTCCGGAAATACCGAAGAGCCATGGTGGGTCGAATATCCTAAAAGCTTTTTTCCGATCATCCTGATTGTATTCAGCCTGAGATCGTTTCTGGTAGAACCTTTCAAAATTCCTTCCGGTTCGATGATTCCAACTTTGCTGATCGGGGATTTTATACTGGTCAATAAATACACCTACGGGATCAGACTGCCGGTAGCAAACCTGAAAATCATTGATATGAATGAACCCCAGCGTGGCGAGGTCATGGTATTTCGTTTTCCCGAGGATCCCTCTATCGACTACATCAAGCGAGTGATCGGTGTGCCCGGAGATATGGTTACCTACCGGAATAAACAGTTGAGTATCAATGATGTTCCCGTTCAGCTGGAGCAGGGGGGGGACTATAAATATATCGATGGTCCGGCATACATTTATACTCAACGGTTCAAAGAGAATATGGATGGCAGCGAACATGACATCCTGATCAATGAAGATATGCCGGATATTCAGCTATCTGCTATTCACCACTTCCCTAATCGGGAGAATTGCACCTTTGACCGGACAGGTTTTTCCTGCAAGGTCCCCGAAGGGAATTATTTTACTCTGGGTGATAATCGTGATGGCAGCAGTGACAGCCGTTACTGGGGGTTCGTGCCGGAAAATCATATCGTCGGTAAAGCCTTCCTGATCTGGTGGAATTTTAATGATCTGAGCAGAATAGGCACGTTGATCAAATAATGATTTGAATCTTCAGTATGTCGCGGAGGTATCTATGAATCCGATTTATTCCTCGATGAACAGAAGGCAGCAGGGAGTGAGTTTGCCGGGTCTGCTGACATGGTCGGTAATCATTATCCTGGTGGCGATCCTGGGGATGAGACTTGTTCCTGTTTACATCGAGTTTGCTGCAATCAAGCGGGCACTGGTGACAATTGCCAGTGATTCCGAGTTGCATAATGCCGGTGTCCATGAAATTCGCCAGGCGTTTAACAAGCGCGCTGCCGTGGATGCCATAAAATCCGTAAACGGAAATGATATCGTCATTAGAAAGCAGGATGGGCAACTCGTGCTGGATATCAACTACACAGTTACGAAACCTCTGTTTGCAAACCTTTCTTTACTGATCGACTTCGATGCGGCCAGTGATCGATGACCAGTTCCCGGCCTATTGCACACAATACGAAAAACAAACAGACAAAAACGCTGAAAGGGCGAGATTACGCAGTTTTTTTGCAGAAACTGGGTTATACCTTCAAACAGCCCGATTTACTCCGGGAAGCACTTACTCATCGCAGTCTCGGTTTTCCGAACAATGAACGTTTTGAATTTCTCGGTGACAGTGTGCTGAACTGTGCAGTATCAACATTGCTGTTCAAACGTTTTCCATCATTGCCGGAAGGAGACCTGACCCGATTACGTGCCAATTTCGTCAATCAGCAGGCATTGCATCGACTGGCATCCGCCCTGGGTATCGGAGAGCTGATTTTACTCGGCGAGGGTGAGCGTAAAAGTGGTGGGCATCATCGACCTTCGATTCTGGCAAATGCAGTGGAAGCCATCATTGGCGCGATTTATCTCGAAAGCGGGTTTGCAGTGGTGGAGCAGGTCATTGTTGCATTGTATGAACCCCTGATCAGGCAGTTGGATCCGGATACTTCCGGCAAGGATTCCAAAACCCTGCTGCAGGAATATCTGCAGAGTCGTAAAATCGCTCTGCCTGAGTACAGCGTGCTGTTGGCACAGGGTGATCCACACGCACAGGTTTTTCATGTGGAATGTGTCATTCCCGGATTCGGCATTCGCACGAGAGGTGAGGGAACCAGCCGCCGCCGGGCCGAACAGGAAGCTGCACGCCAAGCCTACGAACTTGCCATCGTAAGGCATTGAGTCGACATCACTTCATAAGTAACAAGCTATATTTTCTCGATCAATCTCAGTTTTTACCTGAATTTACCTGAAAAAGACATTGGCCATGAACGCACCCGGTTACAAAACTGGTTATATATCCATCGTGGGACGGCCCAATGTCGGTAAATCAACACTGTTGAATCATCTGATCAAACAGAAGATCAGTATTACTTCCAGAAAAGCGCAAACTACTCGCCATCGCATTCACGGGATATTGACCGATGCACAGTCGCAGTTTATTTTTGTGGATACGCCCGGTTTCCAGACGCGCCATCGCAGCCAGCTCAATCAGGTAATGAATCGGGTCGTTCTGCAAAGCATGCAGGATGTGGATGTCGTTGTATTCGTGGTTGAAGCAGGTCGATTTGGCCGGGAGGACGAACAGGTTCTGGAACAACTGCCGCGGAATCTGCCCGTGGTCCTGGTGATCAACAAAATTGATTTGCTGCCGGATAAATTGCAGTTGCTTCCGTTCATGCAAAAAATGGCAGATGTGTTCGAGTTTTCTGCTATCGTTCCGGTCAGTGCTTTGCAGAACAGACAGTTATCTGCCCTGATCGAAGCAATTCGTCAGCATTTGCCGGAAAATCCCTTTTTATTTGCCGAAGATGAGATCACCGATCGCAGTGAGCGGTTTCTGGCAGCAGAACTGCTGCGTGAAAAAGTGTTCAGGCAGATCGGAGAAGAAGTACCTTATTCGGTCAGCGTGGTGATAGAGCAGTTTACCGTGGAGGGTAATTTGCGACGCATCCATGCCTGTATCCTGGTGGAAAGGGAAAACCAGAAGGCTATCATCATTGGCAAGCAGGGGAAGAAACTGAAGGATATGGCTACACAGGCGCGCAAGGATATGGAAATGCTGTTCGGCAGCAAAGTCTATCTGGAAGTATGGGTCAAAGTGAAATCCGGCTGGGCGGATGATATCACTGCACTAAAGAGTCTGGGTTATGAGTAAAAGGGAAAGTTTTAGAAATCACTCATTGGAAACAAGCGGGAAAACTGAATAATCATGATAGCTCTGGGTGTCAATATCGACCATGTGGCAACGGTGCGCCAGGCACGCGGCACGACTTATCCCAGCCCGGTCGAAGCCGCACTGGTTGCCGAGGTGGCTGGTGCAGATGCGATTACGCTGCATTTGCGCGAAGATCGTCGTCATATACAGGAAAATGATGTCGTAATTCTGCGTGATCGGCTTAAAACCAGAATGAATCTGGAAAGTGCCGTAACAGAAGAAATGATTGCTTTTGCCTGCCGGATCAAACCGCACGATATCTGCCTGGTGCCAGAGCGACGTGAAGAACTGACGACGGAAGGCGGGCTGGATGTCATTCGCCATTTCCAGCAGGTGAGTGTGGCGTGCAAGCGCCTGGCAGAAGCGGGAATCCGCGTTTCACTGTTCGTCGATGCGCAGGCCGGTCAAATCGATGCCGCAGTCGAGGCAGGTGCTCCCGTAATTGAACTGCATACTGGCCGTTATGCGGATGCTGCAACACCCGAAATGCAGCAGGTCGAGCTGGAAACAATTCGTACCATGGCAGCCTATGCTTTTGGCCGGGGATTGCAGGTCAACGCCGGGCATGGGCTGCATTACGAGAATACTGTACAGATCGCCACCATACCGGAGCTATCCGAGTTGAATATCGGTCATGCCATCGTTGCCCGGGCATTGTTCGTCGGTTTTGCTGAAGCAGTTCGCGAAATGAAAGCCCTGCTCCAGCAGGCGCGTGCATGATATACGGCATCGGGACCGACCTGGTCGATCCTGCCCGGATTGCCGGCTCGCTGGAGCGTTACGGTGAACAATTTGCCAGACGTGTGCTGGCAGATTCTGAATGGCCGGATTACCTGGAGCACATCAAACCCGCACTGTTCCTGGCAAAGCGCTTCGCTGCCAAGGAAGCATTCTCCAAAGCAACGGGCACAGGCTTGCGTGCCCCGGTCATGTTCGGAAATATGGCTGTTCAGCATGATTCGCAGGGAAAGCCCTATTTTGAGTTTCAGCAGGAGCTGGCTGAATGGATAGGACAGCGTGGTATCACTCGCCATCATCTTTCCATCAGTGATGAGCTGACCATGGTAAGCGCCTTTGTCGTACTGGAAAAATAGAGATGTCCCTCGGCCCGCTGATGCTCGATATAGCGGGCACAGAACTGACTGAAACGGATCGTGTCCGACTAAGTCATCCCCTGGTGGGAGGCGTTATCCTGTTTGCACGGAACTACGCATCTCCGGCCCAGCTGGCCGGACTGACAGCGGAGATTCATGCGCTGCGATACCCGTCTCTGCTCATTGCAGTCGATCAGGAAGGCGGCAGGGTGCAGCGTTTTCGGGATGGTTTCGCTCGTTTGCCCCCAATGCGTGTGCTGGGAGAAATCCACGACAGGAACCCGGATCGGGCGCATCACCTGGCGAGCCAGGCTGGTTATGTGCTGGCTGCAGAGCTCAAAGCCTGTGGTGTCGATCTGAGCTTTACACCCGTGCTCGATCTCGATTACGGACAGAGCTGCGTAATCGGTGATCGTGCTTTTCACCGAGAGCCGCAGGTCGTTGCCGATCTGGCTTGCGCCCTGATGAATGGTTTGCAATCAGCGGGAATGGCAGCAGTTGGTAAACATTTTCCCGGTCACGGTGCGATTCAAGCGGATACTCATGTTGAAACCGCCATTGATACACGCAGCTACACCGATATTGAGAAGGAAGATCTGATTCCTTTCCGCCGGATGATCGACGCGGGACTTTCCGGCATTATGGCAGCGCATGTCATTTATCCGGCCATCGACCAACATTCGGCAGGTTTTTCCGGCAGATGGCTGCAGTGCATTCTGCGGCACGATCTGGGTTTCGAAGGCTGTATTTTCAGTGATGACCTGGGTATGCAGGCTGCCAGGAATTATGGCAGCATCACTCGTCGGGCAGAGCAGGCTCTGCAGGCGGGCTGTGATATGGTGCTGGTATGCAATGATGCTGATGCGGCAGATGAACTGCTGGGATCTCTGCACTGGGAATTTTCTGCTGCCAGTATGGCCAGAGTGGAATGCATGCGCGGACAACACATGATTCATTCCATGGCGCAGTTGCATGAAATGGAACGATTCCTCCAGGCAGCAGACGAGATCAGTAAAATCGATCCGGCCGGTATCAGCGTATTTTTGTAAGTGTTTAATTTTACAACAAGTTATTTTTACCCTTAATTGATATGGATAATTTATTCGATGTGGCAGTCATCGGTGCAGGCCCTGGTGGCTATGTGGCGGCTATCCGCTGTGCGCAGCTCGGGCTCAACACCGTATGTATCGATGACTGGAAAAATGAGCAGGGCAAACCCAGTCTGGGTGGCACCTGTCTGAATGTCGGCTGTATTCCTTCCAAGGCATTGCTCGAATCTTCCGAGAATTTCGAACGGGCCGGACATAAATTTGCCGAACACGGCATCAAGGTGGATGGACTATCGATAGATGTCCCGGCCATGATCGCTCGCAAGAACAAGATCGTCAAAGCCTTTACCAGCGGCATCGGCATGCTGTTCAAGAAAAATAAAGTGACTGCCTTGCATGGTCGCGGAACGTTGCAAAAGCGTGATCAAGCACGTGATGGCGGTGATGACAGCTGGGAAATCCAGGTGAGTGCCGATGGAAAAGAGCAGTCGGTACATGCCAGGCATGTCATCATCGCGACAGGTTCTACGCCCCGTACTCTGAAAGTGGCACCGGTCGACGGGAACAACGTGCTCGACAATGCGGGCGCCCTGGCTTTGCAACAGACTCCCGGGAAACTCGCCATCATCGGCGCGGGGGTGATCGGCCTGGAATTGGGAAGCGTCTGGCGCAGGCTGGGTGCGGAAGTGACCCTGCTGGAAGCCCAGGCTGATTTTTTGCCGGCAGCGGATGAACAGGTGGCCAAAGAGGCCTATAAAGCATTGACACGCGAGACAGGACTCACCATTCATACCGGAGTCGAGATCAAATCGACCCGAGCAAGTGAAAACGGTGTGGAGATCGACTACGTCGATCGTGACAAGAATGCACAGAACCTGAAGGTGGATAAACTCATCGTAGCCGTGGGACGAGTTCCTAATACTTCCGGTCTGGGGGCTGAAGCAGCGGGATTGAAGCTCGATGAGCGCGGATATATCAGCGTGGATGAATTCTGCCAAACCAGTCTGCAGAATGTATACGCAATTGGAGATGTCGTAAGAGGGCCGATGCTGGCACACAAGGCTTCCGAGGAAGGTGTTGCCGTTGCCGAACGGATAGCATCAGGCCGGCAGGGAGCAACTGATTCATCTGCCCATGTGGATCTTGGAATGATGCCATGGGTGATCTATACCGCGCCGGAGATTGCCTGGGTGGGCAAAACCGAACAAATGCTGAAAGCAGAAGGAGTTGCCTACAAAGTGGGACAGTTCCCGTTCATGGCCAATGGGCGCGCCCGTGCGCTGGGAGAAACGACCGGGTTCGTCAAAATTCTGGCGGATGCAGAAAGTGATCGTATCCTGGGCGTACACATGGTGGGCCCTTATGTTTCCGAGATGATTGCAGAAGCCGTAGTTGCCATGGAATTTTCCGCCAGTAGTGAAGATCTGGCGCGTATCGTACACGCCCACCCCTCACTTTCCGAATCACTGCATGAAGCTGCATTGGGCGTGGATAAGCGGGCCATTCATATCTGATTCTTGTAAGATTTCGGCCTGGATCGTTCGGGAGGAAAACTGTATGAAACTGCTGTTTTTCTGTTTGTTGCTGGTTTCAATGTCTGTACCGGCGGTGGCGGGTAATGAAAAACAGATTTTCGAGCTGGAGGCGGCCATCATGCAGCAGCAACAGGAACAGCAGATCCTGTTTCAGCGGTTTCAAATGCTGCAGGAACTGCGACGTCACGAAATCACGCAGGTTGAGCAGGCACTGCCGATCGGGAGTGACATCATTATCAATGGCGAAGCGCCCAAGTATGAAGATACAGCCAGACAGCGCAAGGAACGTGCTGAAAGGGTCCATCGCTATACGGACGAGCTGGATGAACTCTACATGCGCTATCAGGAAACAGAAAACGAAAGACGGGCACTGATCGAACAGTTGAACGGGCTGAAACCGGGCCAGGATGTTTCAGCAGAGCCGAAAAAATGATCGGATAGACTGGTACCTATTTCACCCGTTCCCTGCTGACATAGGTGAAGAAGTGATTGCTGATGCGGAACGGGTATCGTCGATCTTCTTCACAACCCGCGTTTATGCAGATCCGGTTCCTGAAAAACGGATCCTGATTCAAAACATCGGATTTTCCGTCTGATCAGTGAACTCGGGATCTTGGAAAGAGTAATCCATTTCAGGCGGAAGCTGCTCCTGAAAGAAGTATTCATTGAGTGTTCCGAATATATCTCTCATGCCTGTCTCAGGATTGATTTTCGCTACGATGATGCCTTTGGGAGATGAAGTTTTTGCAACCGGTATCGATTTGAGTGCCGTGGCCATGTAGTCGATCCAGATGGGTAAAGCGGCCTGCCCTCCGGTTTCTCTGTTTCCCATGGATCTGGGTTCATCGAATCCCATCCAGGTAACCGCCACCAGATCTTTCTGATAACCGCAGAACCAGGCATCGACCGCGTTACTGGTCGTCCCCGTTTTTCCTGCAATATCATTACGTTTGAGCGCTCTGGCCCGGGCAGCGGTTCCTCTCTGGACGACATCCTGCATCATGCTGGTCATCAGAAATGCATTGCGCGGGTCGATGACCTGTTTGGCATTTCGGCCGGCAGTGGCAAAGCGGGCCTGTTCGATGATGTTTCCGTGTTCATCCTCGATCCGCTCAATGAAATAGGGATGAATATGGTAGCCCCCATTGGCAAAAGTGGCATAGCCGATGGCCATCTGCATCGGTGTGGCCGAGCCGGCACCGAGTGCCATGGGAAGGACTGCCGGGTGGTGTTTCTTATCGAAACCGAAACGGGTGGCGTAATCCTGCGCGTAAGCCGGGCCAATCGCCTGAAGAATACGGACCGATGCCAGGTTTTTGGAATGTGTCAGTGCGGTGCGCATTCTGATCGGGCCGCTGAACTTGCCATCATAATTCCTGGGTTCCCAGGCTTTGCCGCCAGTTTGCTCCGGCCCCAGATACAACGGTGCGTCATTGATGATCGTAGCCGGGGTAAAGCCTTTTTCAAGTGCGGCAGAATAAACGAACGGTTTGAAGCTCGATCCCGGCTGGCGCCAGGCTTGCGTGGCATGATTGAATTTGTTGAGGTGGTAGTCAAACCCGCCTACCAGTGCACGAATGGCGCCATTGTTCGGGTCCATGGCAACCAGTGCAGCTTCGATTTCTGGCAGCTGAACGATCTGCCAGCTACCTTTTTCCGTTTTCTTTACCCGGATCAACGCACCAGGGCGTATCCGCTTCTCGCCGATTTTGGGATCGTTACTGAGAAATCGGTGAGCTGCTTTCAGACCATCCCCTGTGATCCGGATGGTTTCGCCATTTTTGCGGAAGGCTTCGACGGTACCGGGCGTAGTAGACAGAACGACTGCTGCCAGGATGTCATCGCTGTTGCCGATATCCTGCATGATGTCCTGCAATGCTTCGCGGTCCTTGAGATCTTTTGGCAGTTTCAGGAATGCTTCCGGGCCGCGGTAACCATGCCGGGCGTCATACTCCATGACGCCTTTGCGCAACGCCCGGTAGGCTGCTTCCTGATCCGTTTTTCTCAGCGTGGTATAGACCTTGATTCCGCGAGTGTAGGCTTCTTCACGGTAGCGGTCGTAAACGATCTGCCGCACCATTTCTGCGACGTAATCAGCAGGCATGGCGAAGACTTTCACCCGGCGATGAATGGCAATCGCAGTCTCTTTTGCCCGTGCAAACTGTTCAGCAGAGATATATCCGAGTTCGTGCATCCGTTTCAGCACATACTGCTGCCGGGTTTTTGCCCGTTCCAGGTTAACGATCGGATTGAACCGGGAAGGAGCCTTGGGAAGTCCGGCCAGCATGGCTGCTTCCGCCAGATTGATGTCGGTGAGCTGTTTACCGAAATAAGATTGTGCTGCGGAAGAAAAGCCGTAACTGCGCTGTCCGAGATAAATCTGATTGATATACAGCTCGAGGATCTGATCTTTCTCTAAACTGTGCTCGATTTTGAAAGCCAGCAAGGCTTCACTGAATTTTCTGGTAAGCGTTTTTTCCTTGGTCAGAAAGAAATTGCGTGCCACCTGCATGGTAATGGTGCTTGCCCCCTGATGCGCGCCGCCCGCCTTGAAATTGGAATAGATGGCACGTAAAACACCAATGTAATCCACCCCGTAATGCTGATAAAAACGATCGTCCTCGGCTGCCAGAATCGCTTGTTTGAGTGATTTGGGCACTTCCTCGATTTTGACGAAATCCCTGCGTTCCTCACCGAATTCACCAATCAGCAAATTGTCGGCACTGTAAATTCTCAGCGGGATTTTGGGACGGTAATCAGTCAGTGTTTCAAGACTGGGCAGAGAGGGCAGCGTAACCAGGGCAGCAAACACCACCAGCAATGCGGCAAGCAAACCAGTGGCCAGAGCAACCAGGAAAAAACGGTAAAACCAGCGGAATAACATTCAGAGGCAGTGTATGTGTCGTGTAGGGTGAAGATGATCCAGAACGAAATTATAAAGGGTATATCAATCGTTATTGCATGAATTAACTCATTCACTAAGCTGTCAGAATCGGCCTCAGTTGCAGTACCCCGTCCGGATGAAAATATTCCGGTCAACACGTTATGCAAGTGAGAGCAGACATGGCCTTGAGTCCATCCATCCTGAAAAAACATCTCGATATCAAGTTTGATATCGACTTCAGCCTGCTGGCAGGCACCGCTCGCATGCTGGGGGTGGATATCAGCGCCTCGTCGATCAAGGTGGTGGAACTTTCCAGGAAAGGCAGGTTGCCTCATTCATACCGCCTGGAGCGTTATGTGATCGAGCCCATGCCGGTGGATGCACTACAGGATGGCGGAATCAACCAGATCGAACAGGTAAGCGAATGTCTCCGGCGTGCTGTGAAACGGATGGGGGCACGGCAGAAAAAAATTGTCATGGCATTGCCGCTGACTTCTGTCATTACCAAGAAAATCAACGTTCCCGCCGGTTTGCGTGAGGATGATCTGGAATTTCAGGTTGAAACAGAAGCCAATCAGTATGTGCCATTTGCGCTGGATGAGGTCAATCTCGATTTTCAGGTGATCGGGCCGGTTCCCGGTCATCCGGAAGAAGTGGAAGTACTGCTGGCAGCCGCCCGCAAGGATAAGGTGGAAGATCGGGTGGCAACGGCAGTATCTGCCGGACTGAAAGTGATGGTGATGGATGTCGAGCAGTTTGCTGCGCAGGCCGTATCTGCCAGAGCGATCAGACAGCAACTGCCGGATGATGGCAAGGACAAAGTGATTGCACTGATAGACATTGGTGCGAGCGTTACCCGGGTCAATGTGCTGTTGAACGGCGAATCCGTTTATATGCGTGATCTGTCTTTTGGTGGAGATCAGCTGACACAGGAAATCCAGAACCAGTTCAATCTTTCCCCCGAAGAAGCCGAGATTGCCAAGCGCAACGGAACATTGCCGGAAAATTACCGGAATGATGTGTTGCAACCCTTTTGTGAAACGGTGGCACTGGAAGTGTCCCGGGCACTTCAGTTCTTTTTTACTTCTACCCAGTATACCCAGGTGGACTACATTTTTCTGTCAGGAGGGTGCGCAGCTATCCCCGGCCTGGAAGAGATCATCTCTGAACGTACCAAAGTGATTACCCAGATCATCAATCCATTTGCTGATATGGAACTGTCCGGCCGGATCGCACCGAGACAACTGAAAATGGATGCTCCCGTTCTGTTGACGGCCTGCGGCCTGGCCATGAGAGGATTTGACCCGTCATGATACGCATCAATCTGCTTCCACACCGTGAACTCAAACGTAAAGCGCGTCAGCAGCAGTTTGCCGTATTGGCGGGCCTCACTGTGGTACTGGGTATGCTGATTATCTGGGGAGTACATGAAATGGTGCTGGATAAAATCGATTATCAGAACGGGCGCAATCAGTATCTGAAGGATGAGATCGCCGTGCTCGACCGGCAGATTGCCGAGATCAGATCGATCAGGGAAAAAATTCAGGAAATGCTGGCACGCAAAGGGATCGTCGAATCACTGCAAGGCAATCGTGCCAAAGTGGTGCATATGCTGGACGAGGTAGCCAGGCGAGTACCGGAAGGCGTTTATCTGAAGAGCTTCAAACAGACGAACGAGCATCTCCGTCTTGCCGGCTATGCCCAGTCCAATGCCTGGGTATCAACACTGATGCGCAATCTGGATGCTTCATCCTGGATGGAATCGCCATTGCTGATCGAAATCAAGGCGGCTACCGCAAATGGTATCAGGCTCAGTGAATTTGATCTGAATGTCAGGTTGACCGAGTTACCGGAAGAAGGCAGTCATACCGGAGGAGAGGAAATGACATCAAAAATTACCGCAGCGGCGGGACAACCATGAACCTGTTGGAAGAGTTGCGTCATGTCAATCCCAATGAGCCGGGAAACTGGCCGGCTGTAATTAAGGCGGGTGCGCTTGCACTGTTGCTGGCGACCCTGATGGTGGCCGGTTATTTTCTGGACTGGGAAGAACAGTGGACGACGCTGGAGCAGGTGCGGGAAGAAGAAAATACACTCAGAAGTACTTTTCTTGCCAAAAAGACCAGTGCAGTCAATCTCGATGTTCTGCGCCAGCAACTGGCAGAAGTGCAGCAAACGCTGGGCACCTTGCTCAAGCAATTGCCCAACAAATCTGAACTGGATGCGCTGCTGGTGGATATCAACCGGGCCGGGCTGGGACGGGGGTTGCAGTTCGAGCTGTTCAAACCTGATGCCAGGGAGACGGTGCGGGAGTTCTATGCCGAACTGCCGGTTACCGTCAGAGTAACGGGCAATTATCACGATATTGGTGCTTTTGCCAGCGATGTGGCTCAGTTGCCGCGTATCGTCACGCTGCACAATATCGAGATCACTCCCGGGAAAGATCATCAGCTGATATTCAATGCGACGGCGAAAACCTTTCGTTACCTCGACGATGAGGAAATCGCAGCACATAAAAGAGAAATGTCGGAGAAAGATAAACAGAAGAATCCCAAGGGGGCGTCATGAGCAGCCGGTTCAGCTGGTGGATAGCTGTAATGATGTTGTCATTGGTGGGCGCATGCAGCCAGGAAGGTTATGAAGATCTGGAGTCTTTTGTCAGGGAATCAGGCGCTGGATTGAAGGGAAAAGTGGATCCCCTGCCTGAAATCAGGCCGCTGGAGCATTTCGTTTATCAGGCGTTTGACATCCCTGATCCCTTCAGCAATCGCAAAAACAAGCCGGGGAAACCGGATCGCAACGAACTGGAACCTGATCTGAAGCGACCGAAGGAAGCCCTGGAGAGTTTTCCGCTGGAGAACCTCGTCATGGTGGGTTCGCTGCGGCGCGGAAATAATGTGTTTGGTCTGGTCAGAGCGCCGGATAACTCGGTTCACCGCGTCAGGACCGGTAATTATCTGGGCCAGAATTTCGGCCTGATTACAGGCGTTTCCGAAGTGGAGATCAAATTGAGAGAGATTACACGGGATAGCGGGGACGAATGGAGCGAACGGGCCAGTGTACTCATGCTGCAAACTCAGGAGCAGAAGCAATGAACTGGATAACGGGAAACAAAGAGTACGAGAATCGCGTCATCGGGGTTATTCACCGGATCTGGCAATGCCTGCCAGCCTGTATTTTGCTGCTTGCATGGGGCTATGTTCAGACTGCAACCGCATCAGTCAATACACTGCGTGCAGTGGATGTCTCGTCACAAACGGATGGCAGGACGGTTGTCAGGGTGACTCTGGATAAACCGGTTGAAGTGCCACCTGCCGGAGTGCTGCTGAATGATCCTGATCGCCTTTATTTCGATCTGGAGCAGATGGACAGCGTACTGGGAAAGTCCGGCAGAATTTCCGGCCGGGGTGTCATCAAAAATATCGATGTCGTACCTGCCGAGGGCCGCATTCGTCTGGTGATGAATCTGTCAAACACGGCGGCCTATGAAACCGATGTCGAAGGCAATCATTTATTGATATCGCTCAGGAGCAATGAAGTCTCTGGCGGAACTCCCGCCCGTCCGTCTGTTTCGACTTCCAGTCCGGCTAGAAGTGAAACGATGAGTTTGCGCGATATCGACTTTCACCGGGGTACCCAGGGTGAAGGCAGGGTGGAAGTAGAACTTTCGCAGCCGGGTGCAGTGGTCAATGTCCATAGTCACGGCAGCAGATTGCTGGTTGAATTCATGAAAGCCTATCTGCCTCCTAATCTCGAACGGCGGTTGAATGTACTGGATTTTGCCACACCAGTGCAGTCAGTCGAAACAGTTGCCCGGGATGGCAACGTGCAGATGATCATCGAGCCGAAAGGGCGCTGGGAACATACTTCCTGGCAAACCGGTACCAGTTTTGTAGTGGAAATCAGACCGATGGCTGAAGCCGAAGACATACCCATTCACAAGAAACTGATCGATGGGGGCTATACCGGTGAAAAACTCTCACTCAATTTCCAGGATGTCGAGATTCGTTCGATTCTGCAGGTGATTGCAGACTTTACTGACCTGAATATCATCGCCAGTGACTCCGTCAAAGGTAATCTGACTTTACGGTTGAGGGATGTTCCCTGGGATCAGGCGCTGGATATCGTACTGCAAACGAATGATCTCGATAAACGCAGGGCAGGCAATGTGATTTTCATTGCGCCACGGGAAGAAATGGCCGCTCGTGAAAAGCTGCAACTGGAACAGAACCAGCAGATCACCGAGCTGGAAGTACTGCAAACTGAGGCTTTCAAACTGAATTACAGAACCGCCAGCTCGATTCCGCTCAAAGGCATCCTGAGCCAGCGCGGTTCGGTGGAAGTGGATGACATCAGCAATACGCTGACCGTTACCGATATTCCCACGCGGCTGGCAGAAGTGGCAAGACACGTCGCCAACCTCGATACCCAGGTACGGCAGGTCATGATCGAAACCCGGATCGTCGAAGCAACCGATACATTCAGCCGTAATCTGGGAGCTCGTTTCGGGGTACAGAACGCCACCCGGATCGGCAGCGAGACCAACGGGCGGCGGCTGGGGATTTCCGGCAATCTGGGCAACTCCAGCGGACTGGCTGCCGGTACAGTATCCCCTTCTGGCGGGGATAATCTCAACGTCAATCTGCCGGCAGCTGCACTGGCCGGTGTTGCGGGTGGACCAGCCGCACTGGGCCTGAGCCTGATCAAGATCAACAACGGCACACTGATCAATCTCGAACTCTCCGCACTGGAGTCGGACAGCAAGGGTCGGGTGATTGCCAGCCCGCGCCTGGTGACAGCCAATCGCGTGGAGGCAAGTATCGAACAGGGTACTGAAATTCCGTTCCAGACCATCAGCGTGACACGGCCGCAGATCCAGTTCAAAAAGGCCGTGCTTGGCCTCAAAGTGACACCGCAAATCACCCCTGATGACAACATCATCATGAAACTGCAGGTCAATCAGGATACCCGGGGAGAAAATACACCCGCCGGACCGGCGATCGACACCAAGCAGATCGTTACCGAAGTGCTGGTGGAAAATGGTGGCACAGTCGTCATCGGCGGTATTTTCGAACAGGTCGAAAAGCAGGATCGTAATCAGGTACCACTTCTGGGAGACATACCCGTACTGGGGAATCTGTTCAAGAACACTGCGAAACGGGATGACAAACGTGAGTTGCTGATCTTCGTCACACCGCGCATCCTGAACGAAAATCTTAGCAACAATATTCGATCTGCATTAAATTGAATTCCTGATACAGTGTTTTGTAAGAAAGAAGGGGGCTTGATATAGCCCCCTTTATCATTACTGAATTTGAATCTGTGAAAAAAGAGGAGGATGGGTACAGATGGTGCAGCACTTGAACAGCTATCTCTCGGAAGCCGATGCGCTCAATGTGCTGGACGGGCAGCGCAAGACCATTGCCAAAGAAATCCATTCGCAGATGATGGCGCACTTCTTTGAGGAAGCTACGGACTTCGAGGTGCAGGTCAGGCTCCGCGCCATTTCCGAGAAACAGTGGAAGACGTGGGGCGCATCAAGACGATGCTGTTCGGCGGATTCACCAAGTGTCTGTACCCGCTGCAGAAGTTCGATTCGGATACGGAGCGGCGCTTCATCGTCATCCTCGAACGCGATGCTGACAAGTGGTTCAAGCCCGCGAAAGGGCAGTTCCAGATTTACTACAAGCTCGGCACCGAGCAGCCGGAATACATCCCTGATTTCGTAGTCGAAACGGAGTCGGTCATTCTGATGGCCGAGACCAAGAAGCGGGATGATCTGAAAACGGGAGAGGTGGAAGCCAAGGTAGCTGCCGCCGTGCAATGGTGCAGGCATGCTTCGGACTTCACGGTGAGCGTCGGTGGCAAGCCGTGGAAGTATCTGCTGGTACCCCACAACGAGATCAATGAATCGAGACAGCTTACCGACTTCCTTCGCTTTGCGGTGAAGGGATGATGATGTTTTTCTGTGAACAGAATGAATGAAGGTGCCGGCTTCAGAATCAGTCCGGATGATTGTCTGACTTGTTGACAGAAAAAGTCTTAGTTAACCAGGGAATTGCGTGATGGATAGGTCACTGCACCTGACGGTTGGGGGCAGGCACTTTCCGTTAAACGGGCGATTTCTATTCTGTCGTGCCCCATCAGGTGAAAAACGGTTTCACCGTGCATCAGCAGGTAATCAGAAATGATGCGACGATGGCAGCGCCACCAGACAGCCTCGGAACACATGATTGCACATCTGCGTTTTCGTCCCAGGGCGATCAGTTTGGCAAGACCCTCGTGAAAAGTATCACTCAGTGCGTAATCAGCAAAATTGTGGAAGCTCTGATTTTCCCAGAAACCATTTACATCGGACGGTACCGTTTTGGATCTGGCGCGTAAGCCACCCAGCTGCGGGATATGCTCGTAACTGATTTGGAACGCAGCCAGGCTGTCGGGAAATATCTCCAGGTTGTATTGTGGATTGGTTCGTGACCGCGGAACGGTACGTACATCCACAACCTGTTCCACTTCTGCTGCATGCAGTAAGCCGATGAACTCTTCCAGCGTGCGGGTAGAGTGCCCGATGGTGTAAAAGGGCGGATTCATTTCCCAGTCAACCGGGGAGTGTTTGTTGAAAACAGTTATTTCTTACCTGTAATCGTGAAGTAACTCGTCATGAGGTTCCGGTAGTTGGGAATGTGGTTGGAAAAGAGCTCCCCAAGTCCTTCGATATCGTTACGCCAGTCACGATGCAGTTCACAGGCCATGGCAAACCAGTTGATCAACTGTACACCGGCTGCCTGCATCCGTAACCAGGCAGTATGGCGGGTTACTTCGTTGAAAGTACCCGAAGCGTCGGTAATGACGAATACTTCATAACCCTGCTCCAATGCTGACAGGGCTGGAAAAGCTACACAGACTTCGGTAACGACGCCGGCGATGATAAGTTGCTTACGTCCGGTGTTCTTCACCGCATTGACGAAATCTTCATTATCCCAGGCGTTAATATTGCCGGGCCGGGCAATGTAGGGAGCGTTCGGGAACATTTCTTTCAGCTCTGGTACGAGTGGCCCGTTCGGACCTTCTTCGAAGCTGGTAGTAAGGATAGTGGGTAATTTGAAATACTTGCCACATGCACCGACAGCCAGAACGTTGTTCTTGAACTCGCTCGGTCCAAAGTCCTGGACTAATGAGATCAGACCTGCCTGGTGGTCTACCAGTAACAGTGCTGCGTCATCTTTGGAAAGGCGGCTGTATTTGAATGGTTTGCTCATGATTAAATTTCTCCGTAGTTGATGGTCCGAAATGAGTTAATTCTGATTCCAACACCAGGGCAATATCTAGCCTGGCAGATCAGTGTTGTTGCTGGGCAATCAAGGCCCGGTATTCGAGCGCCTGTTTGTCGCGCCCGATAGCTGCAACGGCGACTGTTTTACCTCCTGTTTTGTAACTGATCAGGCAGTCATACGCAGCCATATCACCTTCGATTTCAAGTGTATCCCATGGTCCTGCATAGCCGACGTAACGGATCGAAATATCGTAATGGGCACTCCAGAAGAAAGGGATATCCCGAAAAGCAGTACGTGTTCCGAGTATGTTTTCTGCCGCTACCTGTCCATGCCGTTCGGCAAGTACCCAGTGTTCGATTCGTTGTGTTTTGCCACTGGCTTCATCACGCCAGCGTGCGACATCGCCTGCTGCAAAGATGCTGGGTATGCTGGTTTCGAGGTACTCATTCACCAGGATACCGTTATCGACGGTGATACCAGCTTCTTCCGCTAGCGATATACATGGTCTGACACCGACTCCGATGATGACAAGATCGGCCATCAGTTCGCTGCCGTTGCTCAGTACGACCTTGTGTGGCTCGATACGAGCAAGAGAGGTATCCATGTGGAACTGTACACCATGCTGTTCATGGAGATTGCGAACGAAATCACCCGGTTCAGAGCCAAGTATTTTTTCCAGCGGGTGTTTGTCCAGCGAAACCACGTGCACATCCAGTTCCCGTGCACGCAAGGCTGCAGCCGCTTCCAGACCGATGAATCCGGATCCCAGTATAACCGCGGCTTTGGCATGCTTTGCCCGTTCGATGATGGCGCGGCTGTCGGCCAATGTACGCAGGGTGAAGACATGACTTTGATCTGCCCCCGGAATCGGTAACCGTACCGGTTCGGCGCCGGTTGCCAGCAGCAGGCGATCAAACGGGAAGATGCGGCCATCAGCAGTCGTGACAGTGTGTCCGGTGGTATTGATCTTTGTGACCGTCGTGTGAAGCTGAAGGTCGATACGGTTGCGCACATAGAAATCATCAGATTTCAGGGGAATCCATTCTTCCGGTGCATTACCGGCAAGATAATCTTTTGACAGATTGGGGCGGTCGCAGGGCGCATCGGAATCTTCGCTCAGCATGGTGAGTTGTCCCTGATAGCCGCGCCGGCGTAACATTTCTGCACAAGCAAAACCCGCAGCACCGCCACCGATGATGACGACATTAGCCGGCTGGTTTGCTGCCGTGACGGGTATGGATCTGGGTTTTGGCGTGATTTTATCCCGCACCATGATCCGATCTCCATCACGCTCAACCTGCCAGCACGGTAAGGGATCGAATGCGGGGGCACCGAGGGCTTCACCGCTGCGTAGCGAGAAACAGGCATGGTGCCAGGGACAGCGTACCGTTTCGCCGACGATCAATCCCTCTGTCAGAGGAGCACCATAGTGTGTGCAGGTTGCGCCCACGGCCGTTATTTCATCACCTATGCGGGCAAGAATGACTGGTTCGTCTCCTACATGCCCGCGCAGCAGCGGCTGATTGCCAAAATCCGAGAGGGAAATACCTTGTGTCAGGTCGGGGCCTGCTTCTTCAGATAAGTATGAAGTCATTGCGATCCTCCTTCTTGAAAGCGGTTACCGATAGCACTACCTGTAACCGGCCGGCGTGGACAGCTGTGGTTCATATGCGAATGCCTGAAAGACCACAACTACTGCACAGCTATTCATAGCATAGCACGAGATCATTTCATCCGCGGGGTATCACCATCGTATTTCCGGGGAGAATCAGTCTCGCAGCAGAACAGATTTGACGGCGGATTTATGATGAGCGGGTGGCAGTGACTGGCGGGTTGTCAGTTAGATGCCACCCTCGAAACCGATTTGCCGCCAGGCTTCATAAATGATGACTGCTGCCGCATTGGAGAGATTCAGGCTGCGGGAGGCGGAAAGCATGGGAATGCGGATGCGCTGATCCTGCGGGAAGTTTTCCAGCACTTCGGCGGGTAATCCGCGCGTTTCGGAGCCGAACAGGAACACATCATTGCCTGTATAAGCCACCTTGCCATGGTGATGAGTTGCACGGGTGGTGACAGCAAAGATGCGACATCCATCCATGAGTTTCAGGCAGGATGCCAGATCTTCATGCACGGTGAGGCGGGCCCATTCATGGTAATCCAGCCCGGCGCGCCGCAGTTGTCGGTCACTCAGATCGAACCCCAGTGGCCGGATCAGATGCAGTTGTGCGCCGGTGTTGGCGCACAGACGGATGATGTTGCCGGTATTGGGGGGAATTTCCGGCTGGTGGAGAATGATCTGGAGCATACGGGATTGATTTTAAGGCTTGATCGGTCGCCTGGTTTCGTCGTTCCCAGGGAGATCGGTTGCTCTTCTTGCGGCCGGGGCACCCGGAAATGCTCTAGCGATCACCCAGGCGCGGACATCGGTTGCTCCGTGGCGGCGTATGACCTTAGCCAGTTCATTCAGGGTGGCGCCGCTGGTCATGACATCATCCACGATGGCGACCCGTTTTCCGGAAAAATTCCGGTTGCAGGTAAAGGCATTGCGAACATTCTGTGGACGGTTTTTCCACGGCAGCTCAGTTTGCGAGGGTGTGCTGCGGATGCGTGTACAGGCGACGGACAGCAACTCGACTCCTGTTTGTCTGCATAGATGACGGCTGATTTCGAGTGCCTGGTTGAATCCTCTTTCTCGCAGTCTGGCCGGGTGGAGTGGCACCGGGATGAGGTAATCAGGCAGAGGATCATCTTGGAATCTGCCCAGCAGCAAGCTGGCCAGTATCGGTGCCAGTGGCAGATCGGAGCGATATTTCAATGCCTGCACCAGAGCATCTACCGGAAAAGTGTAGCGCAAAGCGGCTCGAACATGGCTCCAGGCCGGCGGATTGCGCAGGCAGGTGCCACAAATTTCCGGTGAAGTCATTGGTAACAGGCAGGACGGACAGTGCACGGGTGGCAATCCGGGAAGATCCTGCAGGCAGGCATTGCAAATATCCTGATGATTGGGTGCCTGGCACAATACACAGTGTTTATGGCTGAACAGTTGCGCAATATTTAATCGCCTGTTTAATATTAAAGAGGAAGAAATTGACAATTCGGGTGTTATCCGTAATGATTTCGCACTATTCATTATAACTTGGAGCAGGCTCTCGCCGAGAATGATCATGGAATCCGCAACCGGTTTGATTTCTGAGAAACAGTGCGAATGTGCACATCCCAACTCTGATTCGGCAGTACAGGGGTCATCATTGCGCTGGTCGATCGCAGCGATCGAATCGCTGCTGGATCTGCCATTTTCTGATCTGATTTTTCAGGCGCAGACGGTGCATCGCCAGTATCACGATGCTAATGCCGTGCAACTGTCCACGCTGATTTCCGTAAAAACTGGTGGATGTTCAGAGGATTGTGCCTATTGTCCGCAGGCGGCGCGTTACCATACCGGGGTGGAGAATCAGGCGATTCTGTCGTGTGAGGAAGTCGTGGCGGCAGCCACTCAGGCCAAGGAAAGTGGTGCTACCCGTTTCTGTATGGGGGCGGCATGGCGCGGACCGAAGCAGCGCGATATCGAGTACATGACCGAAGTCATCAGTGCAGTCAAGGCATTGGGGATGGAGACTTGTGCCACACTGGGTATCCTCAAGCCGGGCCAGGCCACTCAGCTCAAACAGGCTGGACTGGATTACTACAATCACAATCTCGATACTGCCCCCGAGTTTTACGGTGAAATCATTACCACGCGTGACTATCAGGATCGGCTGGATACGCTGGAGGAGGTGCGTGGCGCCAATATCAACGTGTGTTGTGGCGGTATCGTCGGCCTGGGGGAATCTCGCATGGCCCGGGCAGGATTGATTGCACAACTGGCCAATCTCGATCCTTATCCTGAATCGGTGCCGATCAATTATCTGGTTCAGGTAGAGGGTACACCCTTGTACGGCACGCCTGAGCTCGATCCATTCGAATTCGTCCGTACCATTGCGGCAGCGCGTATTACCATGCCCAAAGCGATGGTCAGACTTTCCGCCGGTCGCCGGCAAATGCCGGAAGCCATCCAGGCACTGTGTTTTCTGGCGGGTGCCAATTCCATCTTCTACGGCGATAAACTGCTGACGACGGGTAACCCGGATACGGAAAAAGATCTGGCGTTGTTTGAAAAACTGGGGCTGCATGCATTGTAGTCGGTGTGCAGGGTAGTCGGATGCTGGCGGATCTGAGCGAAGCGTTACGGGAGCGTCAGCAGGAGGGGCTGTACCGTTCGCGTCCGGTGCTGGAAGGGCCACAATCTCCACATGTCACTATCGATGGCAGGGATTTTCTGGCTTTTTGCAGTAACGATTATCTGGGGTTGGCCAATCACCCGGCCTTGATCGAAGCTGCAGCGGAAGGTGCGCGGTGTTATGGCGTCGGCTCGGGCGCTTCTCACCTGATCAGCGGTCATTTTCGTGCACATCATGAACTGGAGGAAGCGCTGGCGGCATTTGTCGGGCTACCGCGCACCTTGCTGTTTTCCACCGGATACATGGCCAATATGGCAGTGGTGACTGCGCTGGCAGGCCGGGGAGATGCGATCTTTGCAGATCGCCTCAATCATGCTTCACTCAATGATGCTGCTTTGCTTTCTCGTGCTCGTTTCATTCGTTACCCGCATCTCGATCTCGATACCCTGGCACGGCAGCTGGAAACGACGAAAGCCCGGCGCCGGCTGGTCGTCACCGATGCGGTATTCAGTATGGATGGTGATATGGCACCGGTTGCCGAGCTGCTGACATTGTGTCAGCGCTTTGATGCCTGGCTGCTGCTGGATGATGCGCATGGATTCGGTGTGCTCGGGGAACGGGGTAAGGGCAGTCTGTATCATTCGCAAAGAATAGAACGGGATACACCCCATCTGATTTACATGGCAACGTTGGGCAAGGCGGCGGGGGTATCCGGTGCTTTCGTAGCGGCACAAGCACCTGTCGTTGAAACACTCATCCAGCATGGCCGCACCTATGGCTATACTACGGCAGCACCACCTTTGCTGGCGCACACCTTACTGACCAGCCTGCAACTGATCAGTCAGGAGAGTTGGCGGCGGGAACGACTTGCTTTGCTGATCGAGCGATTGCGGCAGAGGTTGCACTCCCTTCCCTGGCCATTGCTGCTGTCTGAAACCCCGATACAGCCATTGCTGGTGGGCGAAAGTCAGGAAGCCGTTCGGCTGGATCTGGCGTTGCGTGAGCGTGGTATCTGGGTGCCAGCTATTCGTCCGCCGACCGTACCACAAGGCATGGCACGATTACGCATCAGTTTGTCTGCTGTGCATACTGAGGCGGATGTCGATCGATTGGGTGCAGCTTTGCGTGATCTGGCCCAGTGTTGACATGGCCTCGATACATATCGAGACGACTGGAAATGGTCCTGATCTGGTGATGTTGCATGGCTGGGCCATGCACAGCGGTGTATGGGATGGCGTGGTGGAATCGTTATCGCAGCGTTTCCGGCTGCATCAGGTCGATCTGCCCGGGCATGGTGCCAGCCGTGATTGTGCGCTGGATTCACTGGATCAGATGACCGAAGTGATTGCGGACCGTTTGCCCGGTCGTTATAGCGTGTGTGGCTGGTCGCTCGGCGGTCAGGTAGCGATCAGGCTGGCATTGCAGGCGCCGGAACGTGTCCAGCAACTGGTACTGGTTGCCAGTACCCCCTGTTTTGTCAGGCGCGCGGACTGGCCATGGGGAATGGAAGATTCCACCCTGACGCTGTTCATGGAAAATCTGGCGCGCGATTATACCCAGACGCTCAACCGTTTTCTGACTCTGCAAGTCAGCGGCAGTGAGGATCAAGCCCGGGTACTGGCATGGTTGCGTAAGAGTATTCTGCGTGGCCAGCCGCCAACGCCGGCAACACTTCAGGCAGGATTGAAAATTTTGCAGACCAGTGATTTGAGGGCTGAATTGAATCAGGTCAGTCAGCCTGTACTGCTGATCCACGGCCGGAACGATGTTATCACCCCGGCCGGCGCAGCAGACTGGATGCAGCAACATTTACCCCGGGCGCGGCTGGTGCTGTTTCCCCATTGCGGCCATGCGCCGTTTCTTTCTTTTCCTGAGCAATTCGTGAGTTGTTTCGATGCATTATGATCATGTACTCGACAAGCGTATGCTGCGTCGATCGTTCGAACAGGCGGCAGCCGGTTATGACCAGTCTGCTGTGTTGCAGCGGGAAATATGTGACCGCATGCTGTCCCGTCTGGAATACATCAAATATGTTCCCGCCAGAATACTCGATGCGGGCAGCGGAACCGGTTATGGCACGCGCAAGCTGATCGAACGCTATCCTGCGGCAGAAATCATGCCGATGGATATTGCGCTGACGATGCATCGCTGTGCGCGCATGGCGATCTCGGAGCAAATACCAGGATGGCAGCGCTGGCTGCCATTCAGGCGCCACTGGCCCAGAGATTATATTTGTGCGGATATCGAACAGTTACCTCTGGGCGAAGCCAGTATCGGGATGATCTGGTCCAATCTGGCGATCCAGTGGTGTAATGATCTCAGGCAGACATTCGCGGAAGCCTATCGTGTGCTGGAGAACGGCGGCCTGCTGATGTTCAGCACATTCGGACCAGATACATTGAAGGAATTGCGGCAGGCTTTCAAGTCAGCGGATTCGTTTAGCCACGTCAATCGGTTTACGGATATGCACGATATCGGTGACATGCTGGTGAATTGTGGCTTTTCATTACCAGTCATGGATATGGAATACATCACGCTGACTTATGAGGATGTCAGGGGGGTGATGCAGGATCTCAAGGCAATCGGTGCTCGCAACGTGACACAAGGGCGCAGGCGCGGATTGACCGGCAAAGCGGCATGGCAGCAAGTAATCGAGCGGTATGAGGCGCTGCGTCAGGATGGAAGGCTGCCGGCCACGTATGAAGTGGTGTATGGCCATGCCTGGAAACCGGAATCGCGCCAGGTTCAGTTGAAGCCGGAGACACGGCGCAAGCTTGGTCTGGAGCCATAATGGCACCCGCCGGATTGTTTGTCACCGGCACCGATACCGGAATCGGTAAAACTGTAGTGGGCTGTGCCCTGCTGCACGCTTTCTCGGCTGAAGGCCATACGGTGATCGGAATGAAACCAGTGGCGGCAGGCTGTGAAAACGGGCAATGGCAGGATGTGGAAAATCTGAAGAAAGCCAGCAATGTCAGCATGCCGCAATCACTGATCAATCCCTATGCCTTTGTGGAACCGGTTGCGCCGCATATCGCTGCTCGACAGGCAGGCATCGTTATCGACCTGGGGGTGATTCGGCAGGCCTGTGAACAGCTGCAGGCGGCAGCAGAGGTAACGATAGTCGAAGGTATCGGAGGTTTTCGGGTGCCGCTGTCATCATCAGGTACGTCGAATGACCACTACGACACCAGCGATCTCGCCAGAGTGCTGGGGTTGCCGGTAATTCTGGTGGTGGGTATGCGGCTGGGTTGTCTCAATCATGCATTGCTGACAGCCCGTGCGGTTGAATCAGCCGGATTGAAACTGGCGGGTTGGGTAGCGAACACCATCGACCCGGAAATGCTGCAACCGGCGGCAAATCTGCAGACACTGACTGAATGGCTCGACTGCCCGTTGCTGGGTGTTCTGCCGTTTCAGGAACAGCTCGACGTGCAGCAGCTTGCCGGGCTGATCGATCTGTCCCGACTGGAATGAAGCCGGTATCGAAACAGGATCTGAAGCGTGGCCTGATTTACAGTATCAGTTTGAGTTTCTCGGTGGCCTTGACGAGTTCGATCAGGATGCCGGGTTCCCAGGCCGAATGGCCGGCGTCATTGACTACGATATAGTCGGCCTGCGGCCAGGCCAGGTGCAGATCATGTGCGCTGACGATCGGACAAACGGCATCGTAACGCCCTTGTACGATGATACCAGGCAGATGGTGGATCTTATGTACATTTTCGAGCAGGCTGTTTTCCGGCAGAAAGATATTATTTCTGAAGTAATGGGCTTCTATCTTTGCCAAGCCGAGCGCAACTGTGTCACTGGTGAAATAATCGACTGTGTCAGGATTGGGCAGCAGGGTTGAGCAACTTCCTTCGTAGCGCCCCCACGCTTTCGCTGCTGGCATGTGAACAGCGGGATCGGGATCCATCAGTAAACGGTAGTAAGAAGAAAGAATGTCGCATTGTTCGATCGGTGAGAGTCGTGCGACAAATTCGCGCCAGACTTCGGGAAAAAAATTGCGCAAGCCGTACAGGAACCAGTTGATTTCACCGGGCCGACAAAGAAAGATGCCGCGCAGGATGAATCCCAGACAGCGATCAGGATGAGCTTCGCCATAGGCAAGTGCCAGTGTGCTGCCCCAGGAGCCGCCAAAGATCAGCCATTGTTCGATACCGAGGTGCTGCCGCAAGGTTTCGATATCTTCGATGAGCAGCGGAGTAGTGTTGTCTCTGGTTTCACCCAGCGGTAGCGAACGTCCGGCGCCACGCTGATCGAAAATGACGATCCGGTAACGGGTAGGATCAAAGAAACGCCGATGGGCAAGTGTGGCACCCGCCCCCGGCCCGCCGTGCAGGAATAAGACGGGGATGCCGTTCTGATTGCCTGATTGTTCCCAGTACATGGTGTGAGTGTCATCCAGCGGAAGCATGCCGTGATCATGAGGTTCGACTGGGGGAAAAAGCCCGGTATGTGTCATGGTATGTTGTACAGGTTTGTTATAAAGGAAGCACAGACTATGGTTGTGTAATGGCATTTTAGCACTGTGGTATGTCAGGATTGTATCCGGTAGTTTGGCTGGATGATTGCTGTTAACCAGGTCTGATGCTGCCAGTCGAATGAAAATGGGCTCGCAGAGGTGAGAATACTGTATAGTCGCGCGGGTAGCGCGATGCCGATGTAATCGGCAGTGATCAGGCCAGGTAGTTTGCAGGAATTTCGTACTGCGTGTGTTGTCTGCTGGACAGAAACTTGAAAAGATAAAACAGGAGCAGAAGGATTGATGCTGGTAAAAACCGGGATAAGGTAAATTGCCTGTGGACGAAATGGCTTCACAGGGTTCCCAACCGTCGAGACTGGGCCTGGTTTTGACCGGGGGCGGTGCACGGGCCGCTTATCAGATAGGTGTGCTGCGGGCAATTGCCGAAATGCTGCCCCCGCACGCTCGCAGTCCTTTTCCGGTTGTCTGTGGGACTTCCGCCGGAGCAATCAATGCTGCTGGTCTCGCCATGGCTGCAACCCATTTTTCTACCGGAATCAAACGGCTGGAAGCAGTATGGGGCAATCTGCATACTGGCCAGATCTATCGTTCTGATCTGATCGGGGTACTGCATAATGCGCTGCGTTATTTTGGCTCGATCGTGTCGAGCAGAATGGCGGGTAAACCCGTTTCGCTGCTGGATAATACACCACTCAGGCAGCTATTGGCCTGTCATTTGCCCTTCAGAGGGATACGCAGGAGTATTCATGCAGGGGCGCTGCACGCGCTCGGCATAACGGCCTGGGGGTATGCGTCCGGGCAGTCGGTTACTTTTTATCAGGCCAGTCCCAGCGTCATTCCCTGGAAGCGTGCGCAACGCATTGGTGTTCCTTCGCGCATTGGTATCCAGCATCTGGTGGCATCTGCTTCGATTCCGTTCATTTTTCCGGCAATCCGGGTCAATCGTGAGTATTTTGGTGATGGCTCCATGCGGCAGCTTGCGCCGCTCAGCCCCGCATTGCATCTCGGCGCAGACCGCTTGCTGGTGATTGGTGTGAACGAGAAAAAGGAGACTGATTGCGAACGTACCAAGGTAACCGGATATCCGCCGCTGGCGCAGATTGCCGGGCATGTGATGAACAGTATTTTCGTCGACAGTCTGGATGTCGATCTCGAGCGTTTGCAGCGTATCAACCAGACATTGAGCCTGATTCCGGGGATGCAAGCAGGAAACGGTCCTGCGCTGCGCATGGTGGACTGCATGGTGATTACACCCAGCGAAAGGATCGATGAACTGACACAAGCGTATGCCAACAGTTTGCCGCGTCCGATCCGCTACTTTTTTCGTGCTGCCGGGGCAATGGGTCCGAAGGGTTCTGCCATGCTCAGTTATGTATTGTTTGAGGCTCCTTTTTGCCAGGCACTGATCGATTTGGGTTACCGGGATACCTTGCGCCGGCAGGATGAGGTATTTGCATTTATTTCCGAGCGACGGGAGTAGAAAATATGGATGTGACCGATCCACAGTTCTGGATTGCCGTTTTTCAGATCATTGCCATCGATATCGCTCTGGGTGCAGACAATGCCGTGGTGATTGCGCTGGCATGCCGGAATCTGCCGGAGAATAAGCGTAATCAGGGAATATTCTGGGGAACGGCAGGGGCGATCGGGATACGAATCCTGCTGGTCTTTTTTGCACTTCAGCTGTTGGCGTTGCCTTATTTGAAAATTACCGGTGGTTTGTTGTTGTTGTGGATCGGCGTTAAACTGCTGTTGCCGGAGCCCGCTAGTGAAAGCGGGCCGGTTGTGAAAGGGGGAGCGACCACTCTACCGGGCGTGATCAGGATCATCATCATCGCCGATACGGTGATGAGTCTGGATAATGTCATGGGAATTGCCGGTGCAGCCAGGGACAGTCTTGCGCTGGTGATATTCGGCCTGCTGTTCAGTGTTCCCATCATCGTCTGGGGCAGCAAGCTGGTGATGAAATGGATCGAGCGTTTTCCTGTCATCGTCGTTATCGGTGCCGGTTTGCTCGGCTGGATTGCCGGTGATTTGCTCACAGGTGATACGATCAGTCAGGAATGGGTTGCAACACAGGCTGCCTACCTGCAATGGCTGGTGCCGGCAGCCTGTTCGCTGCTGGTGATCGGGACCGGAAAATGGCTGACAGCCCGGATACAAAAAAAAGCGCGGGCATCCATGGATTTACTGGGGAAAGATTGAACCTGGAAACTGTGCAGTTGGATGCGCAGTGAGGCAACGGGTTGATCCCGCTAAAACATAGTCTGTGATGAAACACACGTGAAAGAGAGGTGCCTTATGTTAAAAATGTTACTGCCGGTCGATGGTTCTGAAGCTTCCGGACGGGCGATCGAGGAGTTTGTGAAAAGGCTCGACTGGTATCGTGAAAAACCGGAGATTCACCTGCTGAACGTGCGGATGCCGCTGACCGGTAATGTTTCCATGTTTGTCAGCAAGGAAGAGATTGGTGATTATTACCGCGAGGAAGGTCTTAGAAATCTGCAGCAGGCTCGCGGCTATCTGGAAGAAAAGGGGGTTGCCTACCGGCACCATATCGTCGTGGGGGAAGTGGTGACCATGATCCTGCAATTTGCCGAGGAAATACAGTGTGACCAGGTCGTTATCGGTCCGCGCGGATTGGGTGCGGTCAAGGGTTTGTTGCTTGGCTCGGTTGCCAGCAAACTGATCCAGCTTTCGACTGTTCCGGTTTTGTTGCTCAAATAGCAGGAAATCCATCGTAATCCTCCATCTGTTAAAGCAAATGATCTGCCGGCGGTTGCCGTTAAATCCGGGGTGGAGGGTTCATCAATTTGAAATTAAAAGTATTGGGCTGTGGCGGTGGAATAGGGAGTAATTCTCATACCACCGCAATGCTGCTGGACGAGGATATTCTGATCGATGCCGGCACCGGAGTCGGCACGCTCGCGTTGGATGATCTGCTGAAAATCGATCATGTATTCGTCACGCATTCCCACCTGGATCATATTGCATTCATTCCTTTTCTGGTCGACACGACTGGCAGTCTGCGTGATCGTCCGCTGATCGTGCATGCTCTGCCTGCAACATTGGAATGTCTGCAGAAGCACATTTTCAACTGGCATGTCTGGCCGGATTTTTCCCGTATCCCTGATGCCGTCCGCCCCTATATGCGTTACCAGCCATTTGCGGTGGGTGAGACTATAGTGCTGGGTTCGCGCAGAATTACACCGCTGCCGGCTTGCCATGCTGTTCCGGCTGTGGGCTTTCAGCTTGATTCCGGTCAGGCCAGTCTGGTATTTACCGGTGATACCACTGCCAATGATGGATTATGGGAAGCTATCAACCGGATTACCAACCTACGCTATCTGATCATCGAATCTGCCTTCAGTGATGTCAAACATGACATCGCGAGGCGTTCCGGACATTTCTATCCTGCCTTGCTCGCAGATGAACTGAATAAACTGCAGCATGATGCCGAAATATACATTACCCATCTGCGTCAGGGGGAAGCAGAGCTGACCATGCAGGAAATTCTTGCCAGAATCAGCCGTTTTGATCTGCGCAGATTGATGAGTAATCAGATATTTGAATTCTAGGATAGAGTGAATATGAGCATATCTCTGGCTTCTGAAGCCGGTTCCGGCATCATCCCAGGCAATGGGATTCCGTCGGATTCTGCCGGGCGTTTGCAATCTGTGATTGACAGGATTCAGGCGGCGGGAAATGTTGATGAAATCATATTCGAAACGAGCCGGGATATCTGCGAGATTTTCAACGCGGATCGCCTGACGGTCTATACCCTCGGTGACGATAAAACCAGTCTTACGTCACGTGTTAAAACCGGACTGGATTCCTGGCAGAATCTGAAACTGCCCATCAACGAACACAGTATTGCCGGCTTTGTGGGGCTGCACAAACAAGCCGTCAATTTCAGAGATGTTTATGATCGGTGTGAGCTCAGGGAACAGAGTGAATATCTGCGTTTCTTGCAGGAAGTGGACAAGCGGACCGGCTACCGGACCAAACAGATGCTTGTGGTACCGATTCTGAATGCCGGTGATAACGATCTGCTGGGTGTGGTGCAGCTCATCAACAACAAGGCCGATGAACCTTTCTCGCAAAGGGTTGTGGATGAATTGAGTGAAATCTGCCAGGCGTTGGCAGTCGCCATCAGGCAGCGCCAGATGCAGCAGTTACTGGGCAGAACCCGTTATGATCAGTTGATCGTCAATGCCTTGATCAGTGCCAGTGAGTTTGAGCTGGCAACCAGGCAGGCGCGTGAAACAGGCCGCGATCTGGAAGATGTGCTGATCGATGAATTCGGCATCAGTGTGACGCAGGTGGGCGAGGCACTGGCTGTCTTCTTTGGCGTGAGATATGAACGATACCGGCCGGATCGGATCAAGCCGATGGACCTGCTCAAGAATCTCAAACGTGAATTTGTCGAGAGCAACAGTTGGCTGCCGATTGATGATGGAACTGAAGGGTTGATGGTGCTAACCCTGGATCCCGAACGTATCAGAGCATTACGTATCGTCAACCAGATTTTTCCAAAGCGTAAGATCATCTACGCAGTTTGTACCCGGCGTGAATTTCAGGCCATGCTGGATCTGTTTTATGGCGGTAATGAAACCGAGAATCTGGGTGGCAGCATCGATGAAATGCTTTCCAATCTGGGTGAGGGCGATGGCGGGGAAGAAACCAGAGAGACTGATACGGATGAAGCTTCCGCTGCGGCGGATAACGAACTGGTCAAACTGGTCAACCGCATCATCATGGATGCCTATAAAACAGGTGCTTCGGATATTCATGTCGAACCCTTGCCGGGTAAGGGGAAAACCAGTATTCGCTTCCGCAAGGATGGTTCACTGATGCCCTATATCGAAATTCCTGCCAGTTATCGCAATCCGCTGGTGACCCGTATCAAGATCATGTGTGATCTCGATATTTCAGAAAAGCGTAAACCGCAGGATGGCAAGATCAAGTTTCGCAAGTTTGCGCCTCTTGATATCGAGCTTCGGGTCGCGACGATTCCTTCGGCTGGCGGTGTGGAAGACGTAGTGATGCGTATTCTGGCGGCTGGTGAGCCGATTCCACTGGAGAAAATGGGATTTACCTCCTTCAACCTGGAACGGCTGAAATCGATCATCAGTAAGCCTTACGGGCTGTTCTTCGTCTGCGGCCCGACGGGTTCCGGTAAAACGACGACGCTGCATTTCATTCTCAAATATCTGAACCGGCCGGAAACCAAGATCTGGACGGCGGAGGATCCGGTTGAAATTACGCAGAAAGGGTTGCGTCAGGTGCAGATCAACCCGAAAGCCGGCCTGACATTCGCCACGATCATGAAATCCTTTCTGCGGGCAGACCCCGATATCATCATGGTGGGTGAAATGCGTGACAAGGAAACAACCAGTATCGGCATCGAGGCTTCGCTTACCGGACATCTGGTTTTCGCAACCCTGCACACCAACAGTGCACCCGAATCCATCATCCGTTTGCTGGATATGGGCATGGATCCGTTCAATTTTGCTGATGCGTTGCTCGGGATTCTGGCGCAACGTCTGGCCAAGCGACTGTGCAAATGTAAAAAACCTCACGTGGCCAGTCGGGAGGAAATTCGCGCGCTGCTGGTAGAGTATTGTGAAGAACTGAAGAATATCGGGAGCTTCAAGGCCGATCCTGATGCAGCCTGCCGTGAAATCGAATCTCGCTGGGTTCAGCAGTATGGCGATGAAAACGGGCAGATTACCCTGTATGAGCCAGTTGGTTGTGAGCACTGTACACAAACGGGCTATGCCGGCCGGGTGGGTTTGCATGAATTGCTGACTGCCACTGACGCACTCAAGAAAAATATACAGGAACACGCACGTGTTGCTGAAATGCTGGTAACCGCATTGCATGACGGTATGCGTACCCTGAAACAGGACGGGATAGAAAAAGTGTTGCAGGGAATTACCGACATTCATCAGGTGCGGGCGGTGTGTATCAAATGATGTCGTGACAATAGTGTTTTGTTAGTGTGAACATACCCTGATCTGGCAATTTCAGTACAACCGGTTCCTGCTCTTGTCCTGCTGGTAGCCATGAATGTCTGGCCTGCAGCATGGCTGGATAACCGGCGTGGTTTTCCCCTAATTCCTTCTTTTGCTTTGAATAGATTCTGCTAGTCTTGCTGATGCAGAATGCATGCTTCGGGATGATGTTCTTCCAGGCTCACAATGGTGCTCCCCAGGCAGCCTTCCGGATATTTCCGGGTGATTACGACGATTGCAGTGAAGTTTCAGGAGGATAATCATGCAGATTTCAGATGACAAAAAGATATTACAGCTGGTCAAATCTTCGACTGCCAGTAAGAAGAGGGCGAGGGGGACGGTAAAAGGCCGGAATCCGGTGGCCGGTGCAGATGAGTACGGTCAACAGGTCGAGCAGTACGCGCGTCGTATCCGGGAGACCAGTGATGTAAACGAGATTATCAATATTCTGGATACCGTGCTGGGAGAAACCCGGAATCTGCGTTACAGCAATGAGGTATATAGTGCGCAGGAACAGGTACGGCTTGCAGAAAAGCAGATCGAATCACTCAAACTGGAGCTGGAGCAACTGCGGGAGCTGATACATTACGATCCCATGACTGGCGCATTCAATCGGCGTGGCCTGGATGCTGTTTATGTGCGAGAGGCGGCGCGTGCTGACCGAAACGAGAACACACTGTGTGCGGTTATGCTTGATTTGGATGACTTCAAGCAGATCAATGATACCTATGGTCATCAGTTTGGTGATGATGTTCTGGTTCATTTTGTGACGGTTGCAAAGAAATCATTACGGCCAAGTGATGTGGTCGCTCGTTATGGCGGCGAAGAATTTGTCGTACTGCTGCCGGATACCACGCTGGAATCGGCAGTCTGGGTGATGCAGCGTCTGCAGAATAACTTTTCCAGGAAAGTATTATCGGATATGGAGGGTAATTCCGTTCCGGTGACCTTTAGCGGGGGCGTTGTTTCCCGGCAGTTTCGCGAAGGTCAGAAGTCTTTGCTCAAACGTGCGGATGAGGCACTTTATCAGGCTAAGCAATCCGGTAAGAGCCGCGTAATGATTACACCTGTTAATGAGTGACATTTAATGGAGAATATTTTTCTGGGCAAGCAGCCGATTCTGGATCGTAATCAGAATCTGGTTGCCTATGAGCTCCTGTTCCGGACAACAGAGGATAATCAGGCAAATGTTTCGGATGGTTTCCGTGCTTCTGCCAATGTAGTGGTGAATGTGTACGGTCACCTCGGGATTCAGCAGGTGCTGGGTAATCTGCGCGGATTCATCAACGTCAACCATGAGCTGCTTCTGGATGATGCAGTTTTGTTGCTGCCCAGTAAACATGTGGTGCTGGAACTGCTGGAAACGATTTCTGCCACACCTGAAGTAGTGCAGCGTTGTATCGAGCTGAAACAGATGGGATACCAGCTTGCGCTGGATGATGTGATCCGGATTGATGACAGAATCGGACCATTGCTTCCGATCATCAATGTGGTCAAGGTTGATGTGCTGGCGCTGACTGATAATGAAATCAGCGACTTGATCCAGAAACTGAGAGCATGGCCGGTCATCCCGCTGGCAGAGAAAGTGGATAGCCCAGAACGTGCCAGAATGTGCATGGACTTGGGGTTCGAGATGTTTCAAGGTTATTTTTTTGCCAGGCCGGTAATTGTTTCCGGTGGCAAGATCGAATCCGGAAGATTATCTCTTCTGCGATTGCTGTCGCTGGTGATGCGCGATGCGGAGATCGAGGAAATAGAACAGCTGCTCAAGCATGAACCGGGTTTGAGTTACAGTCTTTTGCGGATGGTCAATTCGGTAGCGGCAGCATTGCCGCAGAAAATCGGTTCCATACGGCAGGCTATCATCGCGATGGGTTACCGGCCTTTGAAAAGGTGGGTTCAGTTACTGCTGTATGCTGCGGATCCTTCCGGAGAACTGAACGAGGCCAATGCGCTGATGCAAACCGCAGCTATCCGTGGAAGACTGATGGAACTGATTGCAACCATTGATCGCCCGCATGACAAAAATTACCAGGATCGAGCTTTCATGACCGGGATAATGTCTTTGCTGGACACGCTGTTTAGTATGGAAATTCAGCAGATCGTGGATAAGCTGGAAATGCCGGATGAAGTGATTCGTGCCCTGGTGCATCGTGAAGGTCGGCTTGGTTGTAAGCTGCGGCTGATCGAAGCCAGAGAAAAAGGAAATGCAGAACAGGTCGAGAAAGCCATGGCGGAACTCGAATTTCTTGATCAGCCTGATCTGGTAAAAGCAGAGCTCGATGCTCTGGATTGGGCCAACCATATCAATCGGCTGGCCTCATCCTGATCGATGCGGGTTTGTCTGTTGAGTTCTTCCTGCATGATAGCCATGTACGTGGAGCACAATCCTCAGGCCCGGTTAGGTCGTGTTGTTACTAAAATAGTTACTTCCATTGTAAAAAAATCTGGGTTAGAATCATCTTCAGCTTTATGGGTTTGTAGAGGTAAGAAGGTACATAAAGTGAGTAATGCCGGGTACTTGGACTAAAAAGTCACCGTCCGTTTCCCGCGCGAATGGGAGTTTATCCGAGGCAGGATAAAGAGTTTAACTATATTAGGAGGATAAAGCATGGGATACAGTGATGCAGCGACAACCCAGAGAGAAATCGAAAAAAATAGTGGAGCATGGAAAGTAATTTTGGTTAGTACAGCGGCTTTTATTGTAATCGGAGCTATAATCTGGTTCGGTGGAATCGGCGGCAAATACTAATATTTACCCCTTGTACCATATTCAGGCAATCTGGGTCCCGTTGGGTCCAGGTTGCCTTGTTTTTTGGGAAGCCGATTTTGTTAAAATTGCTGCCTTATCCGTACGGGCTCAGTAACTCTCAGTAAGTTTTCCTCTTCCTCCTTCTTAAGCAATTCTTCTTTTTCACACCTTTGTCATTTTTTGTGGGTCAACCCATACATCGAATTGTTCTGCGGTGACATAACCCAGCCTGATTGCGGCTTCTTTTAATGTCAGCATTTCATGATGGGCTTTTTTGGCTATTTCTGCTGCTTTGTCGTAACCAATGTGAGGGTTGAGCGCGGTTACCAGCATCAGAGACTCCTGTAAATGCTGCTTGATTCGTACTGTATTGGCCGTAATACCGGCTGCGCAATGGGTGTTGAAGCTTTCTGCACCATCTGCGAGCAAACGTGTACTTTGTAAAAAATTGTGAATGATCAGTGGTTTCATGGTATTGAGTTCGAAATTTCCCATGGCGCCTCCCAGATTGATTGCAACATCATTGCCCATGACCTGACAGGCAAGCATGACAACTGCTTCCGATTGGGTAGGATTGACTTTTCCGGGCATGATCGAACTGCCGGGTTCGTTCTCCGGGATAAGGATTTCACCAATACCGCAACGCGGGCCGGATGCCAGCCAGCGGACGTCATTGGCAATTTTGATCAGTATAGCTGCCAGTGTTTTCAGCACCCCATGCGCATGGACCAGTGCATCATGCGCGGCCAGTGCCTCAAATTTATTGGCAGCTGTTATAAAAGGATAGCCGCTGAGGCGTGCAATTTCTGCCGCGACACGGCGTGCAAATTCCGGATGGGTGTTGAGACCGGTACCTACGGCTGTCCCCCCCAGCGCCAGTTCGAGCAGATGCGGCAGCGCAGATTCGAGATGAGCCAGGCCATGATCGAGCTGTGAAACATAGCCTGAAAATTCCTGCCCCAGTGTAAGCGGGGTGGCATCCTGCAAATGTGTGCGGCCGATCTTGACGATATCCGAAAATGCTGCCGATTTGGAAGATAATGTTTTACGTAGTGCTTCCAGTGCCGGAATCAACCGGTTGCGGATGGCTTCCACGGCAGCAATGTGCATGGCAGTGGGAAAAACGTCATTGGAAGATTGTCCTTTGTTGACATGGTCGTTAGGGTGCACCTTGCGACCTTTGCCCCGTGTACCGCCCAGAATTTCCGAAGCGCGGTTGGCCAGCACCTCGTTCATGTTCATATTGGTTTGTGTGCCGGAACCGGTTTGCCAAACTACCAACGGAAATTCGCCGGCGTGTTCTCCTGCCAGCACTTCATCGGCAGCGGTGATGATTGCCCGGGCGATGTTCTCGTCCAGTAATCCCAGATCATGATTGATACTGGCAGCGGCGCGTTTGACCAGCGCCAGTGCGTGGATCAGAGCTGACGGCATGCGTTCGCCCGAGATATTGAAGTTGTTGAGCGATCGCTGTGTCTGCGCACCCCAAAGGGCGCTGGCAGGCACCTGTACTGTGCCTATTGCATCATGTTCTTCGCGATACTGGTCCATGGTAGTTTTCCAGAAAAAGTTAGCGGGTTTTGTGGAAAAGAATGATCAGCCGTGGGTATTGAATTGCTGTTCAAATGCTTCGAGTAATACTGGTGGCTGGGGCTGCCATCCTTTCTTACGATGTTCCGCGACGACATTGGTGAAAATACCCCCGCGCACATAGAATTTCGAAGTCAGCCGGATAAAACGGGGTTTCATGGCGGCCACCAGATCATCCAGAATCCGGTTGGTCACTGCTTCGTGGAAAGCGCCTTCATCACGGTATGACCAGATGTAGAGCTTGAGACTCTTGAGTTCGATACATTTTTTGTCGGGAATATAATCCAGCGTCAGTCGTGCAAAATCCGGCTGTCCAGTTTTGGGGCAGAGGCAGGTAAATTCCGGTATTTCCATGTGAATCCGGTAATCACGTGTCTGGACGGGATTTTCGAAGGTTTCCAGTTGTTTTGAAGGCTGTGTGGTCATGGTTTCCTTGGTTCTTTCAGTTCCTGGTTTTTCTAAATCATTTAGAATAACCAGTTAGCTCAAAATTATAACCTGTTACCTTCCAAATTGCGTCTGACCGAAATCAAACTGGCCGGTTTCAAAACATTCGTCGATCCTGCGGTGGTGCCTGTACCGGGGAATCTGGTCGGAATCGTTGGGCCGAATGGTTGCGGCAAATCCAATGTCATCGATGCGGTACGCTGGGTGCTGGGGGAATCACGCGCCTCAGCATTACGGGGAGAGTCACTGCAGGATGTGATTTTCAACGGATCCGCCACGCGCAAGCCGATCGGCCGGGCCAGTGTCGAACTGGTATTCGATAACAGCTCGGGCAAAGCGGCGGGCCAGTGGAAATCCTACAGTGAAATAGCCATCAGGCGCGTGATTCAGCGCGATGGGGAATCATCCTATTACATCAATAATATTCATGTGCGCCGGCGGGATATCACCGACATGTTCCTGGGAACGGGTGTCAGCGGGCGCGGTTACGCCATCATCGAACAGGGGATGATTTCCCGCATTATCGAGGCCAGGCCGCAGGAGCTGCGCATTTTTCTCGAAGAAGCGGCCGGCATTACCCGATACCACGAAAAGCGCCATGAAACCGGGCTGCGCCTGGCTGATGCACGTGGCAACCTGCAGCGTGTGGACGATATTCTCGAAGAGCTGGACAAACAGCAGCAGCATCTTGAAGCACAGGCGGAATGTGCGGTCCGTTATCAGGATTTGCATAGGCAGTTGACTGCCGCGCAACATACACTCTGGACGTTGCATAAGCAGCAGGCCGCCGAATCACGACACCAGGCACAGGTAGAGGTTGAACGCTTGGTGCAGGAAATGGAAACCATCCGATCCGGTATGCAAGAAACAGGCGAAAAGCTGGATGAGTTGCGCCTGTACCACCGGGTGGTGAATGATCGTCAGCATCAGATTCAGGGAGCGTTGTATGCTGCCAATGGTGAAATTGCGCGTATCGAACAAAACATCCGGCATATTCGTGCAAACAGAGAGCAGCTCGATCGTCAGCTTGCTGAAGCTGAACTGCAACTGCAGAACCACGAGCAGCAACTGAATGAAGTCAACGAAAACCTGACGTCCTGGCAGGATAAACTGGAGCAGGCGAAAAATTGTCACTTGTCCTGCAAAGAGGAACATATCGTGGAAGCCGGGAAGCTGCCGCAAATGGAATCGGCTGCGCAAGTGGACCAGGTGCGGTTGATCGGGTTGCGGGAAAAGCTGGCGCTGGCCAGACAGAATGAGAAATTGCTGCAAAACCAGCAGGCGTATGCCGAAAAAACGTTGCATCAGCTGATGGCGCGTCGCGAACGCCTGCTGGAAGAGCAGTCGAGCCAGCCGGAGATCGATCCGGTGCAACTGGATGAGTTGCAGATGGAATCTGCGGAGTTTGCTGCCATGCTGGAGCAGAAGCAGCATTCATTCAGCACACTGGAAACGCAGGCGTATACCGTACAGCAGGAACGTGACGCGATCCTGCAAATCATTCAGTCGCTCGAGCGGGATATGGCTCGGGCAAATGCCCGGTGTGATGTTCTGCAACGCTTGCAGGATCAGATCGAAGATAACCAGGAGTTGAATGCGTGGATGGCCAGACTTCAGTTGAATCTGTTGCCGAGGCTGTGGCAGCAGATTTCGATTGAATCAGGCTGGGAAACGGCGCTGGAAGCCGTGCTGCGCGAGCGTATCCAGGCAGTTACCGTGGACCGGTTGGAACAGATGCTGGAGTGGGAAGCACAGCGGCCATCGGCAAAATGGGCCGTGTGCGAACTCGTGCCGGATCGACCAGTGAGCAATGACACGGATCAACGAACATGGAAGCCACTCAGTACATTACTGAGTTGCCGCAGCCCGGCGGTGCAGGCCGTGCTGGGAAACTGGCTGCACGGTGTATTCGTCACCGACAGCCTGACAGCTGCGCTGGCTGACAGATCGCTGCTTACCAGCGGAGAGATGCTGGTAACAGCGGAAGGACACAGTATAACCAGTTGCGGAGTAAGCTACTTTGCGCCTGATTCTGCAGTGCATGGTATCTTGCAGCGTCAGCGCGAAATTGCTCAAATCAGGGAAGAATGCGAACAAATCGGGCAGTCTGTTTTATCCCGGCAGCAGGCGCTGGCTGCGGTGGAGCAGGATGATCGGCAGATCGCGGCGGATATCGTACAACTTCGTAAGGTGATCGAAGAAATCAGAACGCAGCAGCACGACCGGCAAATACAGATCGTACGGTTGACACAGCAAATCGAGCGTGTGGCGCAACAGCAGGCTCAACTTGAAATCGAACTGGCTGATCTGGCAGTGCAGATCGAAGAAGAATCATCACAGAAACAGCAGGCGGAAACAGAGCTCGTTGTGTGTGAGGCGGAAAGAGTAGAGCTGGAAGCTCAGGTAAATCAGGCAGAATCTGCCTGCCAGACATCCGGGCAGGCACTGGCATCACAGCGATCACTGGTGCAGCGTTTATCGGACAGGTTACATGAAATGGCTTTCGGTGAGCAGGATTGTCAGAACCGAGTCATCGATTGTGAACGGCGTATCGGTATGATTACCCGGAACAGCGTCGTCCTGACTGAAAACATGCAAAAGTTGCAGCACGCTCGCGCTGATCTGGATGAATCGACACTGACGGCAGATACAGTACATTGGCAGATACAGCGCGATCAGCATGAACAGGCGCTGATGGCAGTTCGGCACGAGCTGGAAAATATGGACGATACATTGCGGGAAATGGAACAGGCCCGGATGTATGCTGAACAACGGCTGCAAGAATGTGGTGAGGCGGTTGGTCAGGCGCGGCTCCGTGAGCAGGAAGCGGAAATGACCGAAGCCCGGTTTGCAGACAAGCTGGCGGAATCAGGTGAAACTATGCTGGAAATGGTGCCGCAGTTCGTCAATGAATCGCCAGCAAAACTGCAAACACGTATCAACCGGCTTACCGGGGAGGTCACTGCTCTCGGGCCGGTCAACCTGGCAGCGTTACAGGAGCTGGAGGCATTGAAATCACGCCGGATTCATCTCGAAGAACAATTTCATGATTTACGTGAAGCCATTACGACACTGGAGCAGGCCATTCGTCAGATCGACCGTGAAACCCGGGAGCGTTTGCAGGAAACATTCGATCAGGTCAATCAGAATCTTGCCGGGTTATTTGCTTCCATTTTTGGTGGAGGGGTTGCGGAGCTGGTGTTGAGTGGTGAGGATATTCTGGATGCAGGTGTGCAATTGAATGCTCATCCGCCGGGTAAGCGGAATAGTTCCATCCATCTGCTTTCTGGCGGGGAAAAAGCATTGACGGCACTGGCGCTGGTATTTTCATTGTTCCGGCTGAATCCTGCACCGTTCTGTCTGCTGGACGAGGTGGATGCGCCGCTGGATGACAGTAATTCGGTACGTTTTTGTGAGCTTGTCAAGCGTATGTCCGGAGAGACTCAGTTTCTTTTCATCAGCCACAACAAAATTACCATGCAGATGGCGCAGCAGTTGATCGGTGTAACCATGCGCGAGCAGGGAGTTTCCCGGGTGGTGACGGTGGATATCGGTAAAATCATGGCCGCCGGGGATTTGCCCGCAAGTGTCTGATATTCGTTGATGAACTACTTGAGTGCGTGCAGAACGATTATAATCGTGCCAAAGGGGGATAACAGTTTATGAGTGATTTGCAGATCAGTCTGGTTATTATCGGTGCAGTCATTATTGTCGGTGTCGTCATATTCAACAGAATTCAGCTGGCACGCTATCATCGCAAGGTCCAGAATGTATTCAGGCACGAGCACGATGATGTTCTGCTGAATGATGAGCGTAAACCAGTGTTCGGCAGTGGGCGGATCGAGCCGCAATTTGGTGATGAAGCGCCATCAATACCGGATGCTGCTGTGGGTTCTGCCAATACCCCGGTTGATCGGCAAATCGCGGATGATCAGCCAGCAAAAGAGCCTGGTGTGCAGAGGAAAACGGCCGGTATCGACAGCATGATCAATTACATTGCTGATATCCGCGCCAGTTCACCCATCCCCCACGAGAAGCTGATTGATCTGCTGCAGCAGAAGTTTGACTACGGCAAGCCAGTACGCTGGTTCGGTCTGCAAGAAGGGCAGTCGTGGGAGGAAATCTCGCTCGATACGCTCAGCCCCAGGAATACTTATATCCAGTTAAAAGGATGTTTGCAGCTTGCGGATCGTTCCGGACCGGTCACTGAAATCAATCTGTCGAGATTTCGTGATATGGCTGAAGATTTTTCCGCACAGGTTCAGGCGGAAGTCGAATGTCCCGATATTTCAGAAGCACATGCCAGAGCAATTGATCTGGATAAATTCTGTGCCGATGTCGATGTGATCATGGGGATCAATATCATCAGCAAGGATGGTGGTGCCTTTGTCGGGACCAAGATTCGCGCGCTGGCAGAAGCTTCCGGCTTCCGGCTGGAATCCGACGGTGTGTTCAAATATCGTGACAGTGAAACTAATGAGGTAATGTTTTCACTGGGCAATTTTGAGTCGGCCCCATTTTTGCCTGCCAACATGCGAACACTGACTACCCACGGCATCACTTTTCTGCTGGATGTTCCCAGAGTCGCAAATGGTGAAAGAGTATTTGACCAGATGGCGCATATTGCCAGACTTTTTTCATCGACACTGAACGGTATTCTGGTTGATGACAACAGGGTGCCGTTAAGCGAGAACGGTGTGAAAAGAAGCCGGCAGCGATTGGCCGATATCCAGTCCAACATGGCAGTGCGTAATATTGCTGCGGGTAGTGAGACAGCGTTGAATCTGTTTGACTGACAGTACCACCCGTAACTCGTCAGTCGGAGTCGAACCGTGGATGAATCCGGGACGAAATCCAGATTTCCGATCCGGGTTCAATTGGAAGCCAATAAACGGTATTACTGGTGCCGATGTGGACTCAGCCAGTCACAGCCATTTTGTGATGGTGCTCACCGGGGGACCGGGATGAATCCTGTAGTATTTGTCGTCAGAGAAACCAGTCCAGTCTGGCTCTGTGTCTGTAAGGAAACAAAAAATATCCCTTTTTGTGATTGTTTCCGTACTGACTGAATCAAGAAGATTGGAACTTTAGGAATTACTGTGGTTGATTGGTGGTTCTACCGATTCCTGATGATAATTCCGCTTAGATATCGAAGTCTGATCAAACATTGCTTCAAATACCAGCAGTTTCTGGTTGGGTTTGCGCCGATCTGCCACACGTTTATTTCCTGAAGGATTGCTTTGATTCTGTATCCTTCTGTCATTCCGCGGGTTATGTTCTACAAAAGGACGCAACTGGATGCCGCAGCGTTCGTTTATGCGCTTCTGAGCTGAAATTACGAAATTCTCGATTTTATCTTTTATTGTTCTGACATCTGCATCCAGTAAACGTATATTGACGACGACGGCGTATTGGTCTTCGTCGCTTGATGACGGGGCTTTATTTTTGATTACATGTACCAGTGAGTCCATGCTGGGCCTCAGTTCCTGTGAAAGCATACGGACCAGGTTTTCCGCTTCCTTGGGAGTATAGCTGCCCAGGAAGAAACCATGACTTTGTGTCGGGGTAAGTCCCCAAAGTGTATGAAATTGGCGCAAGGCCGTAATAAAGTACCAGGGATGGAGAGACAGGTAGAAATACCCGGAAAAAAACAGCAGAAAACCCGTGAGCATTGTGAGCTCATTGACTCCCAGATACAGGCCGGTGAGCCCGATCAGACCAAACAGCAAATGTATTGAGACAATGGCAAATATGACATCGCTGACACGATAGCCAGCATTGAGAAGGATATGGTGTAAATGATTATGATCCGGTTCAAATGGTGACTTGTGCTGCCAGATTCGGCGCAGCATGATACTAATGGTATCCATCAGGGGGACCGAGAACAGCCAGAGAGCAGTGACGGGTGTCATGGCACGATTGCTGCCTTGAGAAAGATCTATCAAAAGCCAGGTAATCACGAATCCCAACAGCATACTGCCGTTATCACCAAGAAATACTCTTGCTCGGGGTTGCAGCCTGTAGCGGAGATTGAAAAACAGAAATCCCATGGTACCACCGGTGAGCGCAATGATGATGATGAGGTTGGGCTGATTGTCGGCAATCAGCGCTGCTGAACCGAGTAGTATCAGGCTCATTAATGTTAAGGAACCGGATAATCCATCTATTCCATCGATCATGTTCAGTGCGTTGATGCCTCCAATAGTGGCAAAGAGCGTGAAAGGTATGGCGAAAATTCCCAGTGCCAGAATTCCGCCAGGGAAAATACTACCAAGATCAGTCAATACAACCCCGCTTACCAGATTCATGATCAGGACGGCGACAGTTTGTACGATCAGACGTGTTTTGTAATGAAGTTGAAGGATGTCATCGGCAAAACCCATGATAAAGATAATAGCGGAACTGATCCCCAGTCCCAGCCACTTCACTGATTGTTCCGGATAATAGCCGATTAAAAAACAGAGGGCGATGAGCAGGGCAGCGAAGATTCCGGTCCCTCCTACGAATGGTGTGAGGTGCTTGTGCTGTTTGTGCTGCCCCGGGCGATCCAGAATGCCGTAAGTATGTGCCAGAGAAATTGCCAGCCGGATGATAAGGCCGGCCAGTATTGTACTGATGGTAAATAGAGTAATTTGTTCTGAAAGATCAGGCCTGACTGGTTGGCTTATGTCTGTAGAAATACTGAAAAATGTAGAGGTGAGTTCATTCATCGTTTTTTACTCCGGTAATCGTACTGGTATACATACTGACCATATCTGTGGCGTGACAAGGTTTCAGGGATGCCATTGAATATCACTCCTTTCAGATTCACGCCCGCCTGTACAAGTTTCTTTACACTCTGTTCAAGTTCCCGTAGGGGGTGAGTTCCGGCTCTGACTGCCATTAGGGTGACACTGGCCAGACGGCCGATGATGGCGGCATCGGTGGCAGCCAGGATGGGTGGCGAATCAATGATGACCAGATCATATTGATTACTGACAGTCTCCAACAATTGACCAAAGCGTTCATGCAGCAATAATTCCGACGGATTGGGCGGGACTTTACCGGTCGGAATAAAATCGATAGCTGCCAGTGGAATCGATTTGATCGCATCGTTCAGATCGATTGATCGGCTGATCAGTTCGGAGAGACCATTTTCTCTGCTCAGGCGCATGTGTTTATGAATATTACCCCGGCGTAAATCTCCATCTATCAGTAATACCTTTTTGCCGGCATCTGCCATTGTGACGGCCAGATTCGCTGAAACAAACGTTTTGCCGATCCCTGGGCTCGGTCCGGTAATCATGACGATATTGTTGTGTGCCTCCAGAAACGCAAAGTGCAGGGTGGTACGCAAACTGCGCAGACTTTCCATCGCAAGATCTTCTTTGTTTTCCAGTGCCAATAAAAGTGGAGGGTGATTGCCCGATATTGGTTCACTTTTTAGTTTCTTTTCGATTAGTTTCTGATATTTGCTGTACTGGACCGTTGCATAAACTGGTATACCTAAAGATTTTTCGATTATGCCGGGATCTTTTATACCATAACTGAGTGATTTGCGAATAAAAGTAATTATTATTCCCATCATAAGCCCTGCCATCAATGCAACACCCATGATCAGAACTTTTCTGGGTTTGATTGGAAGATCAGGCAGCATGGCGTAATCAATGATTCTTACATTACCTACTGTGCCCGCTTTAGCAACACGTATGGTCTGGGCATGATTCAGCAGCGTGGTGTAAAGTTCAGCATTGACTTCCACATCTCGTGACAGTCTCAGAATGATTTGCTGGGTTTCTGGTAACCCTCCGATTTTCTTATCAAAAGCATTGATCTGTGCCTGCAGTCTGCTGATCTGCTTGTCGATTGCAATGACATTAGGATGAGATTCCGTGAATTTCTGACGTAATTCATCCCGCTTTTGCTGCAGGAGCGTAACCTGAGTATTCAGTTCGACTGTTCCCGTCAGTATGTTCTGCGTTTCGAGGTCAAGATTGATCGAGCCCTTGCGGATTCTGTAATCGTTTAGTGCACTGGTGGCCGTTTCCAATTGTTCTTTGAGTGCTGGTAATTGTTTCTCCAGGAATTCGAGTGTTTTCTGGGATTCTGCCGATTTCTGCTCGACATTCTGCTGAAGATAGGTGTTGGCAATTTCATTGACGATACGAACGGCTTCTTTCCGATCGTCTGATTCAATGGCTAATTCAAGGATACCGGTACCCTTGCCAATTTCTGTAATGGAAAGAGCTTCCTTCAATCGCCGAATTGCTTCACCTTTGGAGCGACGTGTCAGAGTGAACATGGTATCCGGGCGAGATTGCAGATAAGTGACAAAAATTTTGACGGGCTGCAGATAGCCTTCCGGCTGCTTGACAGCCAGCTTGCCGACTTCACCTTCAAGAAAGACTTCGTCCTGATAGATGAGTTTGAACTGGCTTTCATTGATCGCCTGTAAAATGATTTCTTCATTTTTCCAGCTTTCAGGCACTTCGAGTGTATCCACCTGAATGGCTTCACCCCCCCATGCATAATGCGATAACCCAAATGGCGGGCTGGACAGGACGTCGCTGCCATTGAACCGTTGAAGCCATCTGGCTACTGCATTTCCTATAAGAGGGAAAAATTTAGGCATTGCAACAATGTCGAGGTGCAGATTTCTGATCGTTTTCCCTAAGATCATTCTGGATTTGATCAGCTCAATTTCGGTTTGTACCGGAGTTTTGGTCTCGAAGAAATTTGACAGCGAATCCAGTTGTTGCACCATGGATTGGCTGTTTTCCTTGATCTGTAACAAGCTGTCTGCTTTATAGATCGGACGGCTCAGAAACGATATGGCAGCACCGATAAGGCAGGTGATGAATGTGATGACAAGAATCAGCTTTTTGTTATCGGCCAGTACATCCAGCAATTCACCCAGATCAATTTCGTCATTGGCCTGGCTGGTTACGGGCTCCATAAGGTTTCTCGATGAGTCGGATGGCATATCAGATGACAAATAAGTTATAGGATTCGGGGAGGGTAGCTTCTTGTTGAAGCAGTGGTGCAGTTACAGCCATGCCTCAATTTTGTATGTCTTTATGCTGTCGGCCTGACAGCGGTGTAGTGATACAAGATGAAATGATACTGGTGCTAACGTCTCAGAAATGGTTGAACTCTCAGTGCACCATCGAATGCATTCAACAGATTGATCGTCGGTTGAATTTGTCCGATGATCTGGTTCCAGCGTATTCCTTCGGCCCGGTCGACATAGATGACATCACGGGGTTGCAGTGGGAAACGGTCAGCCAGAAGCAGGGCATCAGGTGATTTTGCGTTCAGATGATAGATTTCCGGTTTACCCAGTCCTCCGCGGAAGACGAAGATTCTGGCAGGATCGGAGGTTTCCTGATCAAAGCCACCGGCTTCACTGAGTGCTTCAGTCAGTGTCATGCGTGCCTTATTCATTACCAGACTGCGTGACCGGCCGATAGCACCGCCAGCAACGAAATGATTGGTTTCTCCCAGTACGAAAACTTTGTTCAGTGAGCTGTCAGGCACATTCAGTACATCGCCGTGCCGGAGGAGAACATTTTGGGTAACATCTCCCCCTTCATACAGGCTAAGCAGGTTGATACTGTAGGTTTTGTCATCCCGGGTCAGGATGATATTGCGCAAATCCGCGTCAGAGTTTACGCCACCGGCATTGTTGATGGCCTCCAGTACCGTCAGGGGAATATCTCTGACCAGTTGAACGCCAGGTTGAGCAACTTCGCCTACTACGTAGACCCGCTGGCTGCGGTAGGACGCTACCCGCACATCGAGTTGTACAAATTCGATGTATTTTGAAAGTCTCCTGGTCAGTTCCTCGCGAATGTCCTCGACTGTTCGCCCGGCAGCCTGCACGATGCCGACATAAGGATAGAAAAATGTGCCATCTTCACCGACGACATTTCCGGCAGCCTCGGCAGAGCGGAATTCTCCGGCTGGGATGGTGAGTTCAGGATGATCCCAGACAGTGATATTGAGAATATCTCTCGGCCCCACCCGGTATTGGGTATAGGGCTCATTTTTCATGGGAGTACCCTTGATGGCGCTGGAGCCGATACGATAATCGAAGTAGTGATTGGCAACGTTATCAGGGGCGAGGCTGAAGTTTTTGTAATTTTTCTCGAGCTCGATGATCAGTTCAGCATTGATCGTCTGAATGTTGAGCTTTTCCAGAATGGCTTCGTCATTTTCTCGTGTTGGCATTTCCACACTGGATTGACGCGAGAACGGGCTCATATGCTGGCCCGGTATTATGGTACAGGCTGCAAGCTGGCAAAATACCAGCAGAATAAGACCGAATCTGGTAAATGCGATGATCATACTTGGAGGGGTCTGCTGGCCTTGGTTAAGGTGCACATCAACTCTGGGAGTCAAAGTATTTACGGGGTCAGGTACGCATTTCAGATAAATGGCAAGCTTTCATAATTTCGTTGCCCACTGTGCTGCGCCTTGTTCAATGAGTATCAGCGAGCGTATGAATTCTGATGAGTCTTTCCGGTACGGGTCGCTGATATCGATTTTTTCCCATTCTCCGAGGCGGAATACTTTTCCTTTTGCACTGGGTGTACGTGCTTCTATCGCAGCTTTTTGCCATGTTTCCATGACCAATATGAGATCGGCCCTGCGTATCATGTCGTCAGTCAATTGCCGGGCGCGATGGGTGGAAATATCGAGTCCTTTTTCGGCCATCAGTCGGCAGGCTGTAGGATCAGCTTCATAGTCTATCAATGCGCCTAAACCGGCAGAACTGACGAAATGATCCGTTTTTCCCGCTTGCACCAGTGTATGTTTTAGAACCGCTTCTGCCATAGGGCTTCTACATATATTACCTACACAAACAATTAATATATTGCGGAACAACCCTGATTTCCCATGTTAAGTCGAAACTATAAAATTTAGCAGGATCTTTCTCCGACCATGTCAAGTATGCATTATAGTATCAGAAATACAAAGCAGGTATGACGGTGTAATTGCTATGCCATTGAAAATATTATGATATGTTTTACCATCCTTTGATGGATTTGCATAGCCTTGAGAAGAGCCTGCTTTATTGTTTTATCCTTTGGTTGAATGCAGCGAATCCGGCAGTAATCTTGACTTTATATGCCCGTGGACTGCATTTGGTAGCATTTGGGACATAGCGGTAATATCCGGTATCAGCGCTGTTGCTATTGGCCGGAAGGCCGAGGTTTCGGTTGATTTTACCGGCGAGTTTTGTCCCAATGATTTTGTTTGGGAGTGATTGATTGAAAGTACTTATTACCGGTTCAGCCGGCTTTATTGGATCTACACTGGCGCTGCGGCTGCTTGAGCGTGGTGACACCGTTATCGGTATCGATAACCATAACGATTATTATGATCCCAAATTAAAGGAAGATCGCCTTGCCCGATTTGCTGATCACCCCGATTACACTCATTTGCGCCTGGATCTGGCGGATCGTGAAGGTATCAAAACCTGTTTTGAAACTTACAAGCCGCAACGGGTGGTGAATCTGGCAGCCCAGGCCGGGGTGCGCTATTCCATTGAAAACCCGCTTGCCTATATCGACAGCAACATCGTTGGTTTTGCTCATATTCTCGAAGGTTGCCGCCATAACGATGTCGAGCACCTGGTGTATGCCAGCAGCTCCAGTGTCTATGGTGCCAACACGATGATGCCATTCTCGGTACATCACAACATCGATCATCCACTCAGTCTCTATGCAGCCAGCAAGAAATCGAACGAGCTGATGGCACATACCTACAGCCATTTATATAATCTGCCGACTACCGGCTTGCGCTTTTTCACTGTCTATGGCCCCTGGGGACGCCCGGATATGGCGTTGTTCAAATTTACCAGAGCGATGCTGGCCGGAGAGAAAATTCCAGTCTTCAACTATGGCAAACATCGCAGAGATTTCACTTATGTCGATGACATTGTGGAAGGGGTCATTCGTGTGCTGGATCAGCCCGCTCGATCCAATCCAGCCTGGAGTGGAGCAAACCCGGATGCCGGCACCAGCCTGGCCCCCTGGCGTGTCTATAACATAGGTAACAACAGCCCGGTGGAGCTGATGGATTACATTGCTGCACTGGAAAAAGCGCTTGGCAAAAAAGCCGAGATGGAAATGCTGCCTTTGCAGCCCGGGGATGTACCGGATACTTATGCCGATGTTTCCGATCTCGTCGAACAATTTGATTACAAACCTGCTACTCCGGTTGAGCAAGGGATAGCCAACTTTGTGACGTGGTATCGCAATTACTTCAATCTGTAGGAGACGAAATGCAATTTCAGGACATCAGGCTTGCCGTTGTCGGGCTTGGCTATGTGGGCCTTCCACTGGCTGTCGAATTTGGCCGCAAGCGCTCTGTGGTCGGGTTCGATATTAATCAGCGCCGCATTGATGAACTCAAAAACGGAAACGACTTTACGCTGGAAACCACCCGGGAGGAGCTGGCAGCAGCAAAGTACCTGACGTACACTACGAACATCGATGATCTGCGTGACTGCAATTGCTATATTGTTACTGTTCCCACACCGATTGACGAACACAAACGTCCTGATCTCACTCCACTTATCAAAGCTTCTGAAACGGTTGGCAAGGTATTGAAGAAAGGTGACATTGTCATCTATGAATCCACGGTTTACCCCGGCTGTACCGAGGAAGATTGTGTGCCGGTACTGGAACGTGTATCCGGCCTGAAATTCAACCAGGACTTTTACTGTGGCTACAGTCCGGAGCGTATTAATCCTGGTGACAAGGAGCACCGCGTCACCACCATCAGGAAAGTGACATCCGGTTCCACTCCGGAAGTCGCTGATCTGGTGGACGGGTTGTATAACGAAATCATTACCGTCGGCACGCATAAAGCGGAAAGCATCAAGGTGGCTGAAGCTGCCAAAGTGATTGAAAACACCCAGCGTGATCTGAACATTGCCCTCATTAACGAACTGGCGTTGATTTTCAACAAGATGGGAATTGATACCGAAGCCGTACTCAAGGCAGCAGGCAGCAAATGGAATTTCCTGCCGTTCCGCCCCGGTCTGGTGGGTGGCCATTGCATCGGGGTTGATCCGTATTACCTGACTCATAAAGCCCAGGCGATCGGCTATCACCCGGAAATCATCCTTGCCGGTCGGCGGCTGAATGACAGCATGGGGACTTACGTCGTTGCCCAGCTGGTCAAGGCCATGACCAAAAAACGTATTCAGGTGGAAGGTGCCCGGGTACTGGTCATGGGCCTCGCTTTCAAGGAGAACTGCCCGGATCTGCGCAACACCCGCATCGTGGACATTGTGGCTGAACTCAAGGACTACAATTGTGTAGTAGATGTATACGATCCCTGGGTATCCCTCCAGGAAGCACAGCACGAATATGGCATTACACCAATCGGAACTCCCAAGCCCGACAGTTATGATGCCATCATTCTGGCTGTGGCACATCACCAATTCAAAGACATGGGTGCTTCTGCCATTCGCGCACTGGGTAAACCCGATGCCGTTCTGTATGACCTCAAGTATGTGCTTGACCCGCAGGGGGTGGATCTGAGGCTGTAATACCGTACTTGGGATTCAAAAACTACAAAGACGTATAAATAATTTGACACTCCCCAATTTTTTTGACCAGTAGAATTTTTATGTGCTGCGTTGGCTGATATTTCCAGAAAAAATAACGATCGACGCAGGTTGCTGGATAACCTGGTATCACTTGCAATAGTGCGAGGCCTGGATTATCTGGTGCCATTAATAACCCTGCCATATCTGGTGCGTGTGTTGGGCATAGAGGGTTTCGGGCTGGTCAACTATGCATTGTCTTTTGCTTTGTATTTTTCTGCAGTGATGCAATATGGTTTCACGATAACGGCAGTTAGAAAAATTGCGCAAAATCGTGATAATCCTGAAGAGATCGCTGTTATTTACAGCGAAACTATCACGGCTACGATGTTACTTATTGTGGCAAGTGCGCTGGTCTATTTCCCGATGGTGTTGTTCGTAAGCGATTTTTATCAGCATTTTTGGCTGTACGTATTTTCGTTTATTTTTATCTTTGCACAGGCTTTGTTTCCCCTCTGGTTTTTTCGAGGCATAGAGCGAATGCGGCAGAGTGCCATTATTAGCATCACATCGAAACTGTTGATGTTGTCTGGTATGTTTATCCTTATCAAGGATGAGTCAGATTATTATTTGGTTCCGGCATTAAATGCCGCGGCGATGGCTGGATGTGCAATTTTTTCTGCTTTCTGGATATCCAGCCAGTATAAAGTTTCGTACAAAATCCCCTCTCTGAAAAAAATAAAAGATGTGTACAGAGAAGGATGGGATATTTTTATTTCTCAGCTGGCACCCAATTTGTATAACAACTCTGCTTTTTTTCTCTTAGGAGTTTTTGCAGGACCGACAGCAGTCGGCTTTTTCAGTGCGGCGTCAAAAGTAATCGATGTATTCAATTCTGCCGGGATGATAGTTTCGAATGCATTTTTTCCCTATTTGGCCAGAAATAGAAATGTGATTCCGAAGTTTCATAAACTGATGCTGCTTATGGGTTTATTACTCATGATCCTTTGTTTTATTTTTTCTGATTTTATTACAACAATTTTGTTTGCTGATAAGGGTACTGGCATTGCTTATTATATTAAGCTCATGAGCTGCGGGATTTTAGCTTATTTCATGACTTTATCGTTTCATCATAACGGATTGGTACTGGCTGGGAAAGACAGGTATGTCCGATTGATTTCTGTATGGGTGTCTGTTCTCTTTTTTTTAATAGGGCTGGGTATTGTTCCAGTTTTTGGAATTTATGGCGCGATGATTATGCTGGTAGGAGCACGGATAATGATGGCTGTGTGGGGTTTGTTTTTTTACAAAAAGTATGCTGCAGATACTTTCTAGCCCTGGAGATTTGGTATGAAAGGAAAAATAGCTATACATGCACGCCCGGGAAGTTTCAGTGACCGTTGGATCGAGTATTGCCAACAAAAGAATATTCCCTACAAAACAGTTGATTGTCATTCGTCCGATATCATTGAAGAACTGGGTGATTGTTCGTTTCTGATGTGGAACTGGAACCAGACCTATGCCGAAGACATGTTGATCGCACGCGGTTTGATCAAAGCTGTGGAGTCGATGGGAATCCGGGTTTTCCCGAATTCTGAAACCTGTTGGCATTTTGACGACAAGGTAGCACAGAAATACCTGATGGAAGCTTTAGGGGTTCCCATGGTTAAGAGTTATGTTTTTCTTGATCGAGCCAGGGCGCTGGAGTGGGCCAGGAAAACGGAATATCCAAAGGTTTTTAAATTGAGAGGGGGGGCTGGAAGCAGCAATGTTTTTCTGGTGAACGATATAAACAAAGCAGAAAGGCTTATTAATAAAGCTTTTTCAACCGGTTTTCCACCGGTTTCACGCTGGAATGCCCTGAGTGAGCGCTGGTGGCAGTTTAAAAGAGACAAGACTTTTATTTCTTTTTTCAATATCTCCAGAGGGATCTTTCGTGCACTGATTAAGAACCCTACCCTTGAACGTTTGCCAGTTCAAAGAAATTATGCCTATTTCCAGGATTTTGTTCCTGATAACGATTCCGATATTCGTGTAATAGCCATAGGAAAAAGGGCATTTGGTATCAAAAGGATGGTACGTGAAGGGGATTTCAGAGCATCCGGAAGTGGAAAAATTCTGTATGACCCGGAATTGATTCCCGAAGCTTGTATCAGGATGACATTTGATCTGGCAAAAAAAACCAGATCGCAATCTCTTGTTCTGGACTTTATTTTTTCTGATGGTAGCCCGTTGGTTGTAGAGATGAGTTATGCATTTGCATCTCACGGTTATCTATCCTGTCCCGGTTACTGGAGAAATGACATGACGTGGGTAGAGGGAAGTTTCCATCCTGAAGATTTCATGGTGGATGATCTGATCGTGTCTTCGGTAGAGAGGAGCTGATGCATATCGCCATATACCTTCCATCTCTGCGTGGTGGTGGTGCTGAGCGGGCTATGGCTACACTGGCCAATGGTTTTGCCGATCGAGGGTTGAAGGTGGATCTGGTTCTGGTCCGTGCTGAGGGTCCTTATCTTTCTGAAGTTTCACCCGGCGTGTGTATCGTGGATTTGCAATCCAATCGGGTACTGACCAGTTTGCCTGGCTTGGTACGATACCTGCGTCGGGAGCGACCTCAAGCGATGCTATCCGCGCTCAATCATGCCAATGTGATTGCTGTCGTGGCGAGAATGCTGGCTGGAGTGCCTGTCCGTCTGGTAGTGAGCGAACGTAACAATGTTTCATTATCCGGCAGCTCTTCAAAAAATTTGCGTTCGCGTGTGGTGTTACACATGATGCGATGGGCCTATCGTAAAACAGATGGGGTGACGGCAGTATCCGGAGGTGTAGCGGATGATCTGGCAAATGCCATCAACCTGCCGCGTGATCGGATATCTGTAATTTTCAACCCGGTGGTAACACCAGAATTGATCGAAAAATCCAGGATGCCGCTGGAACATCCTTGGCTGGGAGAGGGTAAACCCCCTGTTATTCTGGGCGTAGGAAGGCTTACACCACAAAAAGATTTTTCTACTCTGATCCATGCTTTTGCCCAAGTACGTACTGTGCGTGACTGCCGTCTTGTAATCCTGGGAGAAGGAGAGTTGCGTGCGGAGCTGGAACAGCTGGTAGCGTCCCTTGGAGTACAGGATAGCGTCCAGCTTCCGGGGTTTGCTGATAACCCTTTCGCATGGATGAGCCGTGTGCGGTTGTTTGTGCTGTCTTCCAGATGGGAGGGGTTGCCAAATGTACTGATTCAGGCAATGGCTTGTGGCGCTGCTGTAGTGAGTACTGATTGCCCGAGTGGACCGGATGAGATTCTGGAGGGGGGGAAGTGGGGGAAGCTGGTTCCGGTAGGAGATGTGGAGGCACTGGCAGAAGCATTATCAGAAAACCTGCAAGTACTGGATGTGGTTAACAGTATAGAGCGCGCAATGTTTTTTAATGTTGAGAATGCGATTAATGCATATTTAAGACTGTTGATGCCAAGATAGCATTTAAAGATTACATTGGCTTAACTGAAATCAGTCTTAATAATTTTCTACTGTCGAATGATTGTTATAACAAGTGTTGCAGGTATTCTGATTTTTTTTGTTTCACTGGCATTGGCTGTTATGTGTGCACAGAGAAAGGAATATCCGCCACTGGTGTCTTGGTCGTTATTGGCAACAGGCTTGGTATATGGGCTGGGGTGGGTTACTGTCGTACATGCTGCCATATCCGGGACTGATTTTCTTGGAGCGGAAAGGATAACTTCTGATAAAGACTACTGGGTACTCTATAACTTATCTGTTTTATTTTCTATTTTCGGCATATTTCTAGGATGGAACATTTTAAGGCCGGTTGCTTCTCTTACTGCCAGGATATCATCACGGGTTTTTTTTCTTAGTTACAAAGAGCTGGTATTTATTGCATGGTTTATGCTTATTACCGCTTTTGTATTGAGATATTTGTATGTCAGTGCTTTTGGAGGTTTTTTTTCTTATCTTGAATATTCCAGGGCTATCAGGTCGGGAATTTTTGAGATAAATAATCCTTGGAGTTTCTTGCAGCCTTTTGGCCACCTGACTCTTTTTTCATCCTATATTTTTTGGGCTGTCAGAAGAGATGGCAATAAAACATTTTTCAATTTTGCAGGATTCTGGCTGGCATTTCTATTTTCAGTTTATGTCTTGTATTCGTGGTCTGGCAGGGCTGGCTTCGTTATTTATTTGTGTGTGTTTTTACTGGCTTTTATTTACCTTAAGCACTTTTCAGCCAAGACAGTTGTGATTGGCGGAATGGTCGGCAGTCTGGCTACTTTATATTTGCTATATATCATCAGCAATGTCTTTGAAATAAAGGGAGCTGATAACTTTTCATACTACGTGGTGAAAGAAATTTCTTTCCCTTTCGTGGGATTTTTTTCTCAGTTGGAACGAGGGGATTATTTATATCGAGGTTTTACTGATTTACTGTATTCACCACTGTATCTACTTCCTTCTTCCTGGACTACCGGTTTGATGGAAGGTGTGGAACAGATTAATACCCTGGTTATCTCAGGTGCAAAGAAAGGAGATTATGGTGTAACCGGGACGATTCCCGTTGATTTGATAACATTGGGGCTTATGCAGATACATGTTCCCGGAGTTTTTATAACAAGTATAGTATTTGGCGGATTTATAAAATTACTGCAGGTTTTTTTCAGCACCATAGAATCTGATTCATTGCGTTGTGTCTTTCTGGCTTATGCTGCTGTAAAAATTAGTTTTATTTCTATTTTTTATGCAAACCCATCTAATTTTGTCGCCTCTGTTTTTCCGATTTTATTATTAATACTATCAATCCTATTTTACAAGAGTTTAATGTTGGTATTGAGGCAGGGTATCAGATGAGTGGCATTTTTCACGTTATCTCTGGCCTCAACGACGGCGGTGCGGAGGCGGTTCTGTACCGTTTGTGCAGCAGTGATAAAGCAGCAGAACATTATGTCATTTCATTGATGGATGAGGGTAAATATGGTGCTTTGTTGCGTGAGGCCGGGGTGCAGGTATCTTGTCTGAGCATGCCACGGGGCAGGGTCACGTTAGGTGGCCTGTGGCGACTGTGGCGATTGCTGCGTCAGATTCGTCCGCAAGCAGTGCAGACGTGGATGTATCACGCTGATCTGGTTGGTGGAGTGATTGCCCGTCTGGCTGGAGTAAAACAAGTGTTTTGGGGAATCCACCATACCACGCTGCATGCTGGGCAATCCAGACGTTCTACAATTTGGGTCGCCAGATTATGTGCTCGTATCAGTTCCTGCCTGCCTTCAGCCATCATCTGCTGCGCGCAGAAAGCCCTGGAAGCACATCGTGAGCTGGGTTATGCAGCAGAAAAATTACGAGTGATTCCCAATGGTTACGATCTGGTTCGTTTTCGTGTCGATGAAGATGCGCGTGTACGGTTGCGTACAGAATGGAATACAGGTAGCCGCTGGCTGATCGGTATGGTAGGGCGGTTTGATCCACTGAAAGACCATAAAAATCTGCTGGATGCATTGGCGATTGTTAAGTACCGTGGCGTGGATTTTTGCTGTGTGTTGGCTGGCCGTGGCCTGGATCAGAATAATGCGCAGTTGATGGCCTGGCTGACAGAGCTGGATCTGGCTGGTGAAGTGAAGCTATTGGGGCAGCGCATGGATATACCTGATGTGATGAATGCGCTGGATGTGCATGTGCTATCCAGTTCCAGTGAAGCATTTCCCAATGTAGTAGCTGAAGCCATGGCCTGTGGAACACCAGTAGTAACGACGAATGTAGGTGATGCTGCTCTGATTGTTGGTGAGACCGGTTGGGTAGTCCCAGCCAGAAATCCGGGAATGCTTGCTGATGCTCTGTTGCAGGCGTATGTAGCCATGCATGATGAGGCGGCCTGGCAGGTGCGCTGTACTGCTGTGCGGCAGCGGGTGGAAGATCATTTCAGTCTGGAGCGCATGGTCGAAAATTATCATCTTGTCTGGCAAAATAAATTGTAGCTTGGATAAAAAAGTCATCATCGCACTCAATGCTGCATGGAATCTGGTGAATTTTCGTGCGAATCTGATTCGTGGTTTGGCCGCTGCGGGATATGAGGTGGTGGCAATTGCGCCGCCGGATGAGTATGCGCCACGATTGGCGGAGTTGGGCTGCCGCTATGTACCGCTATCGATGGATAATAAGGGGACGCACCCAGGGCGGGATCTACTGCTTTTCTGGCGTTTTCTGCAACTGTTGCGTAAAGAAAAACCGGCAGTCTATCTGGGGTATACGGTCAAACCGAATATTTATGGTTCACTGGCAGCTCATTTGCTGGGTGTACCGGTAATCAACAACATTGCCGGGCTGGGGGCGGTATTTATCCAGGAAGGGTGGCTGACCCGTCTGGTACAAAGATTGTATCGTGTGGCTTTATCACGCTCAGCAAAGGTATTTTTTCAGAATAATGTGGACAGAGCCCTGTTTGTTTCAAAAAATCTGGTATCGGATGTAGTTACTGATCGCTTGCCGGGTTCAGGTATCGATCTCAACCGTTTTGTACCCGTACCTCTGCCCGATAAGACCCCTTTACGCTTTCTGCTGATTGCGCGCATGTTGTGGGATAAGGGGGTGGGTGAATTTGTTGAGGCAGCGCGTATTCTGAAAAAACAGGGGGTGAATGCGGAATTTTGCCTGCTGGGTTTTCTGGATGTACAAAACCCGACAGCCATTTCACGCCAGCAGATGGATGAATGGATAGCAGAGGGAGTCATTCGCTATCTGGGAGTGAGTGATAACGTGGCGGAAGAAATTGCGCTGGCTGATTGTGTTGTCTTGCCTTCCTATCGGGAGGGTATTCCCCGTACTCTGCTCGAAGCAGCAGCGATGGCGCGTCCCATCGTAGCAGCGGATGCTGTCGGTTGCCATGATGTCGTCGATGACAGTATCAATGGTTATTTGTGCAGACCGCGGGATGCTACTGATCTTGCTGATAAAATTTCCAGAATAGTTGCGTTATCTTATATTGAGCGTACAGCTATGGGATTGCACGGCAGAGAAAAGATGGAGCGAGAATTTGATGAGCGGATCGTGATCGATAAATATCTGCGGGCGATCGAGGCAATACTAAACCGTCCGGCATCGCTGCCATCAGAGCAATCCTGATTTTAAGCAGCTGGGGGTTAGTATGGCTTTTCAGGCCAAGTCACTTTGCACTGAAAAGCCATTACGATAAATTCCTTTTTATATACCTGTCCAGTTTGTGATTCAGGCAGGCAAGGCTGCAGGGGTTTTGCGCCTTTGTGCTGCGCCCATCCCTAAAATCCCCAGACCGATCAACGCAATCGTTGCTGGCTCTGGTATCGCACTGAGCGCTACTTTGAGTGAAAAATTGACGGGTATGGCGGGAAGATTTTGTCCGAATAAAAGTTGCGAGATCCCGTTTAAGTCATCTCCGGACCAGGCTTCGAATGTGCCGGTAGCATAGGCGGGTGTAGATCCGGGGCCAAGCGTAAGATTGCTCAGTGTGTAATTCCATGAAGCTTCAACCGTTGTTCCTGGTGGCGTTGGTATTGTTGCTGTGAAGGAACCCTTTGTATTGGCCAGTACCGCGTTTACGAAATCGCTGGCTGTTTTCCATAACGGATCAGATGTTAAATCAGCCAGCGTGGCAAATGTTTGTGATCGTGTATCGTTAAATGGAGCAGCTATATTGTTGGGATCCACTGCACGCAAGGAAACGGACGCTTGATAAGCATAGGTTGCCGGGTTACTGATCCCGGAAAGGGTGTTGTTAAATGTAAAAGACCCGGTGGCATATTCTTTAGCTCCGACAGCATCTAGTGAGCCTTCGCTTATTCCACAATCTGTCACACCACTGGTGCTATAGGAAAAACAACCACCAGTTATGTCCAGTACCATCGAGCCAGCTACACCAGCCTGGGCGGGTGTTATTGACAGTCCTAAAATGATCCCTGTTATCGTAACACCATATTTGATCCCGGATTTAAAGTCCATCTCTTGTAGTCTCCTGAATGATGAATGACCGTTTCTGATGATAGGTGGCTACACTCGGCCTTTTCTCCATACTTGGATGATAATTGCATGGAGTATATGACAATATACTTTCAGGGAATGTAGCTAATGCTTTATACCATAAAGTAAATTTTATGGACACCTTGTGCCGGCTCTTGGGTTGCAGTCAGAGTTCCGGTTGCCTGGAAAATACTTATCGCTGCATCAATAGCGAGTAAATGGACAGATATGCCAAAGCACTGGATCGCCAGCTGAAATCCTTGCGCATGCCATTGTGCTGCAGGGTTTTCCATAACCTAGTGTTGTAATAGGCATCAATTGCCCGTCCGATTCCGTTCATGAATGCATCTGCGGTCATTTCGTGAAAATGGAATCCGCTTGCAGATTCGCCGGCTGGAGTATCAGGGGCCAGATCAGTCACTGTATCGATCAGTCCGCCGGTTGTATGGACGATGGGCGGAGTACCGTAGCGCTGGCTGTACATCTGGTTCAATCCGCACGGTTCAAAGCGGGAAGGCATCAGAAAGCAGTCCGCACTGGCATTGATCCGATGCGAGAGCGCTTCGTCGTAGTCGATGCGGACGGCAATTCTGGCAGGGTTGGTTTGTGCAAGCATAACGAGTTGTTTTTCCAGAGATTGATCTCCCTTTCCCAGCAATACCAGTTGAGCAGGGAGATCTGCCAGCATGGGTGCGACCTGCAACAGAATATCGTAGCCTTTCTGGTAACTGAGACGGCTGATTCCGGCAAACAGCGGAATCGTTTCGTTTTCTTCCAGCCCCATCTCCCGTTGCAGAGCGAGCTTGTTAATTTTTTTTGCTGCCAGGTTGCGGCTTGAATATTTTTTTACGATGTGCGGATCGGTTGCCGGATTCCAGACGGTGTTATCGATCCCGTTGATGATTCCGGTGATGGCGTTGCTGCGTTCGGCCAGTAATCCCTGTAAACCGAATCCCAGCGGCTCATGCTGGATTTCCCGGGCGTAAGTAGGGCTGACCGTAGTAATCCGGGTTGCATAGTAGATTCCCGCCTTGAGGAACGATAGATTGCCGTAGTATTCGACGCCATGCACGCTGAAGCTTTCGGGTGGCAATCCCAGCCTGGCTACTTCATCGGGTGGAAAGCAGCCCTGAAAAGCAAGGTTGTGCAGTGTCATCAGGCTGGCTGCTTTCTTCCCGGAGTGGTAGTGGAGATAAGCAGGTGTGAGCCCGCTTTGCCAGTCATTGCAATGGATGATATCCGGTATCCAGGAGAGCGGGCTGGCATCACTGGCGAGGAGTGCACCCATTTTTGACAGCAGGCCGAAGCGTTGTGCGTTATCCGGCCAGTCCTGCCCGTCGTCATCCAGATAGATGCCGCCTGGTCGCTGATAGAGTTCCGGGCAGTGGATCACATATAAGGGCAGACTGACGGATTCATTGATCTGTAACCGGGAGGAAAATAATGTGGTTGGAGGGAAGTGCGGCAGGAGATCGAATTCTGCCAGCTTACGTTTGTATTTGAGCCCGGATAGTACTGACGGGTAGCCGGGTACGAGTAAGCGTACATCTGCCTTCAGTTCACGCAGCGCGGCAGGTAATGCGGCACTGACATCACCCAGCCCTCCGGTTTTGCATAACGGAAATACTTCGGAAGTGACAAACAACACCCGTGGATTTTTGCGGGAAGGAGATGAAGACATGGTTTTCAGATTGGTCCCGTTTCTTTATTGCTGTGCTCTGTAAAAATTGATCAGGCCGTTGGTGGACGCATCGTGTCCGGTTACCGGTTTATCCAGGGCCAATTCAGCCAGAATCTTGCCGGCCAGTTGTTTGCCGAGCTCTACTCCCCACTGATCGAACGGATTGATTTCCCAGATGACACTTTGTACAAATACTTTGTGTTCGTACAGTGCGATCAGCATACCCAGCGTTGCCGGATCGAGTTTTTTGAACAGGATCGAGGTCGTGGCGTGGTTGCCCGGGAAAACACGGTGAGGAAGCAGGTGTTCCACAAGATCAGCGGATAAATTCTGGTTTGCCAGCTCGGACCGGACTTCCTGTTCAGTTTTTCCGCGCATGAGTGCTTCGGTTTGTGCGAAAAAATTCGCCAGCAGCATGGGATGATGCTCGGATAACGGGTGATGGCAGCGGCACGGTGCCAGAAAATCGGCAGTGAACTTTTGTGTACCCTGATGCAGCAGTTGATAAAAGGCATGCTGGCCATTGGTGCCGGGCTCGCCCCAGATGATTATGCCTGTACTGTAATCGACAGCTTCTCCGTTCCGGGTGACACGCTTGCCGTTGCTTTCCATCTCCAGTTGTTGCAGATAAGCCGGAAAACGATGCATGGACTGATCGTAAGGCAGGATGGCCTGGCTGGTGATATGAAAGAAATTGATCTGCCAGATACCAATCAGGCCCAATATGACTGGCAGATTCTGCTCGAAGGGAGCAGTCAGAAAATGATCATCCATTGCTTGCGCACCAGCCAGCAGTGAGTGGAAATGTTCCATTCCCACTGCCAGCGCAATCGGCAGGCCGATGGCTGACCATAACGAATAGCGCCCGCCTACCCAATCCCAGAATTCAAACATATTGTCCGGATCGATCCCGAACTGGCTGACTGCCTCACGGTTGGTAGAAACGGCGACGAAGTGTGCTGCAATATCCTGTTTACTGCCTCCTCCTGCCAGAAACCATTTCCGGGCGGAATGGGCATTGGCCAGGGTTTCCTGGGTAGTGAATGTTTTGGAAGCGATGACGAACAGAGTGGTGGCAGGATTGATGTGCTGCAGCGTGTCAGAAAGATGAGCGCCGTCGAGGTTGGAAACGAAATGAGTCCGGAGCTGCGGCAAGTGGTACGGCTTGAGTGCTTCGGTCACCATGACCGGCCCCAGATCAGAGCCTCCTATCCCGATATTGACGACATCGGTAATCGGCAGGCCGGAGTAACCCCGGTGCGACTGGTTGTGGATTTTCTGGACAAACTGTTCGATTTGCCGCAATACCCGTCTGACCTCCTGAGTGACATCCACGCCATCCATGAAAACCGGTGAATTGGCACGCAAGGCAATGTGCAGTGCCGCCCGGCTCTCGGTGAAATTGATTTTTTCACCATTAGCCATGCGGCCAAGCCAGTCTACCAGCTTTTGCTGTTCCGCCAGTGCCAGCAGAAGACGGATGGTCGTTGCATCGACAGGTTGCTTGCTGTAGTCGAGCAGCAGATCTTTGAATTGCAGTGAGAATTTGTCGAATCGTTGCGGATCTTCATCAAACAGCGTGCGCAGAGGGCGGTTGGCAATTTCCGTCTGATGTGCACTCAGAGCCAGCCAGGCAGGGGATCGGGTCAGTGTGGACATATCTGTTCTCCATAGGGTAGGCAGCCGGATCAGAGTTTTTCAAAAATTGCGGCGATTCCCTGTCCGCCACCGATGCACAAAGTGACCAGTGCATAGCGGCCGTTTATACGCTGCAGCTCGTAAATGGCTTTGATTGTCAGTATACAACCGGATGCACCAATGGGATGCCCCAGTGCCACGGCGCCCCCGTTTGGATTGACTTTGTCCGGGTCGAAATTCAGTTCCCGGGCGACTGCATACGCCTGGACAGCAAACGCCTCATTGGATTCGATGACATCCATCTCAGCCAGATCGAGCCTGGCCCGGTTCAGTGCCTGTTTGACTGCGGGCACGGGGCCGATTCCCATGTAGCGCGGATTGACTCCGGCGTGGCCATAAGCGACCAGACGTGCCATCGGTTGATGATGATTCCGTTCGGCTGCGCGTTCCTCCATCAGCACCAGTGCGGCAGCACCATCATTGATGCCGGATGCGTTACCGGCCGTGACTGTGCCGTCTTCCCGGAAAACAGGGCGCAGTTTACCCAGCGTTTCCATACTGATGTTGTCGCGCGGGTGCTGGTCTGTATCGAACATCGCTACACCTTCGCGGGTGGAAACTTCAACCGGTACGATCTGCTCGCGGAAATAGCCGTTGTGAACAGCGTGAATGGCGCGCCGATGACTTTCCAGTGCGAATCGATCCTGCTGCTCGCGGGTAATGCTCCATCTTTCAGCAATGTTTTCTGCAGTGATTCCCATGTGTACCCGGTCAAACGGATCGGTCAGTGCGCCCACCATCATATCGACTGCGGTACTGTCTTGCATACGTTGTCCCCAGCGCAGTGCGGGAAGAAGATATCCTCCTCGACTCATCGACTCGGCTCCAGCAGCGATAGCCACTTCCGTATCTCCCAGCATCACGGCCTGCGCAGCTGAAATGATGGCCTGCAATCCACTGCCGCAAACACGATTCAGGGTAAGCGCCGCTACACTCTGCGGCAGGCCGGCTTCCAGCGCCGCCACGCGCGCCAGATACATATCCTGCGCTTCAGTGGGGATAACGTGCCCGGCGACGAGGTGCCCAATCTTGTCAGAATCGACACTGGCGCGAGTGATTGCTTCCCTGATCGCTATGGCTGCCAGCGTGGCAGGCGCCAGATCCTTCAGCGCGCCGCCGTAATCACCGATCGCGGTTCTTGCGCCACTGAGAACGACGACATTTCTCATTCAGATGCGGTTACAGCACGTAGCGAGCCAGATCTTCGCTTTGTGAAAGCTTGCCAAGGCGTTCGTCGACATACACAGCATCGATGACATGCGTGCTTCCGCTGTAGCGGGTGGCATTGAATGAAATGTCTTCCAGCAATTTTTCCATCACGGTGTGCAGCCTTCTGGCACCGATATTCTCGGTTCTTTCATTGACTGAGAAGGCAATTTCAGCCAGCCGTCCGATGGCATCTTCTGAAAAATTCAGTTCGATACCCTCTGTTTTCAGTAATGCCTGATATTGGCGGATGAGGCAGGCATCCGTGTTGGTGAGTATCTGTTTGAAATCTTCGGCACTGAGACTTTCCAGCTCCACTCGGATGGGAAAGCGGCCTTGCAGTTCGGGAATCAGATCCGACGGCTTGGCCAGGTGAAAAGCGCCACTGGCGATGAACAGGATATGATCAGTGCGGATCATGCCGTATTTTGTAGATATTGTTGTTCCTTCCACCAGTGGCAGCAAATCCCGCTGAACGCCCTGGCGGGAAACATCGGAGCCAGAGACTTCTGAACGGCTGGTGATTTTGTCGATTTCATCGAGAAACACGATGCCATTTTGTTCGACATTCTGCACCGCACCCAGCTTCAATTCTTCATCGTTGACCAGGCGGGCGGCTTCTTCTTCGGTCAACAGTTTTCTGGCTTCACGGATACGCAGCTTGCGCATCTTTCTTTTACCAGAACCCATGTTCTGGAACATACCCTGAATCTGGGAAGTCAGCTCTTCCATTCCAGGAGGGGCGAAAATTTCCATGCTGGTTTGTGCCATGGCGACTTCGATTTCGATTTCCTTGTCGTCCAGTTCACCCTCACGTAATTTTTTGCGGAACTTCTGGCGGGTCGCGTTGCTTTCTTCGCTGGGGCTGGCCTCAAAACCCAGGTCGCGGGCAGGTGGCAGCAATGCGTCGAGTATCCGTTCCTCTGCACGGTCTTCAGCCAGTGGTTGATTTTTTCTGATTTCACGCTCGCGTGCCTGCTTGATGGCCGATTCCACCAGATCACGGATAATGGAATCGACATCCCGTCCGACATAGCCTACTTCGGTAAATTTGGTTGCCTCGATCTTGATGAAGGGAGCATTGGCCAGCCTGGCCAGTCGCCTGGCGATTTCAGTCTTGCCCACGCCCGTCGGGCCGATCATCAGAATATTCTTGGGAGTGATTTCATGGCGCAGAGGCTCATCCACTTGCTGCCGGCGCCAGCGGTTTCTCAGTGCGATTGCGACAGCGCGTTTGGCTGTGTCCTGTCCGATGATGTGTTTGTCCAGTTCGTGGACAATTTCCTGCGGGGTCATATACGACATGATGGGGTTTTCCTGATATGGAATGATTTCTGTTTAATCGAGCTGTTCGATGACATGCACCTGATTGGTATAGATGCAGATATCCCCGGCGATCGTAAGCGCCTTGGTAACGATCTCCTTGGGGTTCAGATCGGTATTTTCCAGCAGGGCACGTGCCGCCGCCTGAGCATAGGCTCCACCGCTACCGATGGCTGCAATTCCCTGTTCCGGCTCGATCACATCTCCTGCGCCCGTGATGATCAGCGTGGCTTCATGATCGGCTACCACCAGCATGGCTTCCAGACGGCGCAGGATACGATCGGTGCGCCAGTCTTTGGCAAGTTCAACCGCGGATCGCATGAGATGTCCCTGATGTTTTTCCAGTTTGGCTTCGAAGCGCTCAAACAGTGTGAAGGCATCCGCCGTGCCGCCCGCAAATCCAGCCAGCACCTTGTCGTGATAAAGCCTGCGTACTTTGCGTGCGCTGGCCTTGGCGACGACAGCGCCGAGTGTTACCTGGCCATCACCGCCCAATGCTACCTGTCGTCCGCGTCGGACTGATACTATCGTGGTCATATTTTGTATTTACAACGAAAACCCTGATTATAGCGCCGTTTTGCAATAGGATTCAGGTGACGGGTTGGCCGACTGACATCTTCTGTTTTTCTTTACGTACTACGATTTTACACTTTCAGATATCCGCAGTTTTTAGGTGGCGTTTATCATGAAACCAGGGGAATATATCTATAACCATAATACAAAGCGCGTGGAAAACATCTGCAGCTCGTTGGGCATATATAGCAGAAGGAGATCGTGTTCCCAGGGATCAGACATGACACCGAACCCGTGTGGCACTTTTGCTTATCCGCTGAACTTAAGGAACCTCTGATTAAGTCTCATATGGCCCGCACACTGTGTTTTGCGGATGGAATGCAAGGGTGAGTGAGGCAGTGATGGCTGATCCCTTCACAATGAGCTCAACGCTGCTTGTTAGCTTAATCGTTAGCCGTTCTCGTATTTCAGTGAAACCTGTAATCCGTCTTAATCATGGAGAAACGTTATGAGTAAGAAGATACTTGTTGTCTTAACCAGTGTTGAAAAATATCCGGAGATGGATCGTGCCACAGGTTTGTGGCTGGGAGAGGCTGTTCATTTTGTCAGGAAAGTCGAAGCAGCCGGGTATGAAGTCGACTATGTCAGCCCTCAAGGCGGCTATACACCGATTGATCCGCACAGCCTGGCAATGGCTGAGCCAATTGACTGGGAGTGGTACCAGAAGAAGGAATTCATGAATCGCCTTGGCAAGACTATGAAGGCAAGTGAAGTCAATCCAGATGACTATATTGCAATCTACTATGCTGGTGGCCATGGTGTTATCTGGGATTTTCCCGACAATGAAGAATTGCAATCTATCAGCCGGAAGATCTACGAAAATGGAGGGATTGTCTCTTCAGTTTGTCATGGCGCAGCCGGCCTGCTGAACATAAAGCTTTCGAATGGCAGCCTGCTGGTGAAAGGCAAGGAACTAACCGGTTTTTCCAATGAGGAAGAAAAACTTGCTGAGCTGGATAAATTTGTGCCTTTTCTGACTGAAACAGAGTTACTTGCGCGTGGCGCTATCTATAAAAAAGCTGATGAGCCGTGGGTCTCCTTTGCCGTTGAAGATAACAGACTTATCACTGGGCAGAATCCGGCTTCTGGTGGGGCTGTCGCTGATTTGCTGATAAAGGCTCTCAAGAATGAGCCCCGGCATTTACTCAGGTAATGCCAATTCGCGGCATGGTTTATTCAAACATCAGGTTCTTGTGCGGGAGAATTCGGTGATTAACCTTCACGCAAGTGATCTTCGTCCCTTTATTCCATCTCAGGATTTTGTGTTATCCAGGAATTTTTACTCGGCATTGGGTTGTGAGTTGGAATGGTCAGATGACAATCTGGCGCTGTTCAACCTTGCAGAGTCAAGATTTTACCTGCAGCGTTACTATGTAAAAGAATGGGCTGAAAACAGCATGTTTCACATATCGGTGCAGGATGCGGCCAATTGTTTTACTGACATTACGGGGCTCATAGAATCTGGCCGTTTTCCTTCTGTCCGTGTGGCTCCGCCGAAGCGGGAATCTTATGGTGCATTGGTTACTTATGTCTGGGATCCATCGGGCGTTCTGCTGCATCTGGCTCAATGGGACGAAGGCTAATTGTTCATTCAGGTCGATGCTGTTTCTCGTAATGGCAATTACATTACCTGATGAAATAAGAACGGTGCGCCTTATCTTGAGTCAGTATCTTGCCAATCTGTCGGTTAGATTTCTTATGAACCGTAATTCATACAACAAGATTGCGCATTTATGGAATGTCGCTCGTAACGGGTTCTTTGGATACGAGCGCGAATATCTCGATGCGGTTCTTTCGGTTGTACCCATAGGCTCAACGATTCTGGATCTGGGGTGCGGCACCGGCCGTCCGATGGCTGAATATATCGTTTCCAGAGGGCGTTGTGTTCTCGGAGTAGATCAGTCAGAGGAGATGCTGCGGCTTGCCCGCCAGAAGCTTCCGCACGAGCAATGGGTTCTGTCTTCGATAGAGTCGTATGAACCAGTAGAAGGGTATCACGGCGCTCTGCTCTGGGATTCGCTTTTCCATATTCGGCGTACAGAACATGAACTCATCGTAAGTAAGGTGGTACGCGGACTTCCGTCAGGAGGCAGGTTTATGTTGACTGTTGGTGGATCTGCTCACCCGGAATTTACAGATTTCATGTATGGAGAGGAATTTTATTATGATTCCAATACGCCACAAGAAACAGAGACGTTCCTCCAGCGATTATCTTGTCGTATGGTAATTGGCGAATATATGAATTTGCCGGATGGGGGAAGAGATAAGGGCCGATACGCAATTGTCGTGGAAAAAATTTAGTAGATTCACACAGGAGATTGATATGTCCAGTTTCGAAATGTTTGCTGATAAAAATATTGCAGCCGGGGAGCTTGCAAACCTAATGGCCTCTGCAGGCTGGGGTACGGAAGGGGATTATGATGCTACAGTCATTGAAAGGTCGCTGTCAGCTTATCCGATGATTGCCTATTGCCGAGATTCTGACGGGCTGCTTGTCGGATATATCAGTGCGTTCACAGACGGTGCGTTTTCAACCTTTGTGGGAGAGCTTGTCGTTCGGCCGACATATCAGCAGCGAGGAATAGGTTCTGCCCTGTTAGCTATGATTATTGAGAAGTGTCGCGGTGTGCCGGTGTATGCCACCCCGTTTCAGGGCACAGAAAAGTTTTTTCTTGACAGAGGTTTTCGTGTACCCGAGCGGCCGATGTCGGTAGTATCGATGCGCAACGCGACATAAATCTGTTGTTACATTGAGCTAATACAAGAAGCTGCGCAGCTCTGGTTGTAAATTATGGTGCGAAAAGCACTTGTAAACGGATGTAGAAAACTGAAAAAGGCCGGTTTTACCGGTTTGGGTATGATGGTTGGAAGGATGATGCGGGTAGGGCGATACCCGCATCAGGATGGTGCACTGTCTGATCAGCGAAGTGTATTGAGTATTTCTTCGCCGTATTTCTTTTGTGCCAGTTCGCGCAAAGCGATGACGATCGGTTTATCGCGCTCGGAATCGATCATCGGTGTGGAACCGACTGAGACTTGCCTTGCCCGCACAGTGGCTGCCAGGGTCATGTCGAAACGATTCGGGATTACTTCCAGACAATCTTCTACCGTAATACGTGCCATACAGGGTAACTCCAGTAAGAATTTGTAATAAAAATCTGTAAAAAATCAGGAGAATTCAGCAATCAGGGAACGCTGCCTGACGAGCTGACGTATCGTTTTCAATCGTTCAGCCTGAACGATGGAGGCAACATCTCGTGCTGCTGTTTCCAGTTCGTGATTGACCACCACGTAATCGAATCTGTTCACATGGCTGATTTCACTGCGAGCAGCAGCCAGCCGGCGTTCGATGACTTTATTTTCATCCTGACCGCGTTGTTCCAGACGCTGTTTCAATGCTTCCATGGATGGAGGCAGAATAAAAATGGAGGCTGCTTGCGGATAGAGCGTGCGTACCTGCTGTGCACCCTGACAGTCTATTTCCAGCAAAACATCCTGTTCTGCTGCCATGGTTTCTTCTATCCATTTGCGCGATGTGCCGTAGAGATTGCCGTGCACCTCGGCGCTTTCCAGAAACTCGCCACGTGCCTGCATGTCTTTGAACGTTGCATGATCAACGAAAAAATAATCATGACCATTTTTTTCGTCTCGTCTGGGTGGACGCGTGGTATAGGAAATCGAGAGAGTCAGATTGATATCCGTCTGCAGCAGAGTACGGATCACACTGGTTTTACCGGCACCGGAGGGTGCACTGATTACGAACAGACAACTCATAATGTTTCATTCTATTGAAATCGTGGCGTATTTTAACAGGGAAATACCGGAAAACGCCCGGGATTATCGTAGATGACGAGGACTCATGAATAAATTTGAAGCGGATCGTCGTTTCGGTTAGAATTCCGTCTTCTTCAGGCGCGTAGCTCAGCTGGTTAGAGCACCACCTTGACATGGTGGGGGTCGTTGGTTCGAGTCCAATCGCGCCTACCAGAAGACAACAGGCAGGTTCTGGTATCTGTCACCACCATTCCGGCTTCAGTCATATCTTTTCTATATTTTGTCTTGTTTCCCGCTTATCGGGAATTTTCTGATTTTCGTTTACTTGCGAGCATACGAATAGCGCATGCATTGCTGGAGGAAAATACTTTTTCTGCTGCTTCCCGCCATGGCAGCCAGACATACCCGAGATGCTCACGGGATGAGACTACGGCCGGTATCGTTTTGGGTAATTCCAAACCAAACACATGTTCGGTGTTGTGAGTAGTGCCCGGCGGGTAGCGCCAGTTCCATTCCTCAAAGATTTCGTAGCGGTTTTGTATTTGCCAGTCAGATAGCACGTAATCGTCGGTATTCAGACCGGTTTCTTCTCTAACCTCACGGACTGCCGTCTGCAGCAGTGTTTCCCCGGGATCCTGACTGCCTGTAACAGACTGCCAGTAACCGGGGTGGTCGGCACGTTCCAGCAGCAGCACCTGGAGATCGGCCGTGTAGATCACCACCAGAACGGATACGGGCAATTTATAGCGTTGCAACAGACAATCCGGTCAATTGTTCGTGTTTTCGGTCCGGCGTAGCCGGATATGCAGCTCTCGCAACTGTTTTTCCTCGACTGCGCCGGGTGCTTGTGTCAGTAGACATTGAGCACGTTGTGTCTTGGGGAAGGCAATTACATCGCGAATGGAGTCTGCTCCGGTCATCATGGCAACGATACGGTCGAGGCCAAAAGCGATGCCTCCGTGTGGTGGCGCACCGTATTGCAGCGCATCTAGTAGAAAGCCAAATTTCAGTTTTGCTTCATCATCCGATATGTTCAGTGCCTGAAACACCTTGCTTTGTATATCCTGCCGGTGAATACGAATCGAACCGCCACCGATTTCCATACCATTCAGAACCATGTCATACGCTCTGGAAAGCGCTTTGCCAGGATCGCTCGTCAGAAAATCCTCATGTCCCTGACTGGGAGAGGTAAAGGGATGGTGCAGGGCCTGCCAGCGTTTTTCTTCTTCATCCCATTCGAACATCGGAAAATCCACAACCCATAAAGGTTGCCAGGAGTCTGTGGCCAGATTGCGTTCATGCCCGATCTTGACCCGTAATGCGCCCAGTGCATCATTGACGACTTTGGCTTTGTCGGCACCGAAGAATACCAGATCGCCATTTTGTGCCTGGGTGCGCTCGAGTATCGACTGTACGACAGATTCAGGCAGGAATTTCAGAATGGGGGATTGCAAACCTTCTATTCCCTTGGTCAGGTCATTGATCTTGATATAGGCCAGACCCTTTGCTCCGTAAATGCCAACAAACTGGGTGTATTCGTCGATTTCCTTGCGAGACAGTTCTCCACCACCAGGAACACGCAGAGCAGCCACCCGTCCTCCTGCTTTCTGCGCAGCGTCGCGGAATACCTGGAAAGGTACGTCCTGCATCAGATCGGTCAGTTCCGTCAGAACTAGTGGTACACGTAAATCAGGTTTATCCGATCCGTAAAGGAACATGGCATCAGCATAGCTGAGCCGGGGGAAGGGATCGGGCAGGCTGATATCGAGCACACTTGCGAACAGACGGCGGATCATGTCCTCCATCATGCCCATGATTTCGTTTTCCGGGAGAAAAGAGGTTTCGATGTCGATCTGAGTAAATTCCGGTTGGCGGTCGGCACGCAAATCTTCGTCCCGGAAACAGCGGGTAATCTGATAGTACCGGTCGAAACCGGATACCATCAGCAGTTGTTTGAATAATTGCGGAGATTGCGGCAGCGCAAAGAAATGACCGGCATTGACGCGTGAAGGTACCAGGTAATCACGCGCACCTTCCGGAGTGGATTTGGTCAGCATCGGCGTTTCTACATCGATGAAGCCATGCTGATCGAGAAAAATGCGTACTGCCATGGTGACCTGGTGTCGCAGACGAATGTTGCGCTGCATCACCGGACGGCGTAAGTCCAGATAGCGATATTCCAGTCGTATTGCCTCGCTCAGATTGTCATCATCCATCTGGAAAGGAGGAGTGAGCGAAGGATTCAGAATTTCGATGGCGTTGACCAGCACCTCTATTTCTCCACTGAGAATTCCGTGATTGACCGTTCCTTCCGGGCGGTGGCGTACTGTGCCGGTGATTGCGAGCACGAACTCGCTGCGGATTTTTTCTGCAATCTGGAAGGCGGCAACATTATCAGGATCACAAACGATCTGGACAATCCCCTCACGGTCACGCAGATCGATAAAAATGACTCCACCGTGATCACGCCGGCGATGTACCCAGCCGCATAATGTAATCGTTTTATCCAGATGGCGTGTGTTGATGGCGCCGCAATAGTCAGTACGCATAAGTGACGTTGATGTTGATTGAATGAGAAAGTCGATTGTTCGGTTATTTCGCCCTGTAAAAATGCTGCCAGGGCATGTTTGTACTAATCCACAGAGGAAACAGTGGGAGCAGTGGTTGATGTCGATGCTGTCGTCGCGGTCGCAGTCGTGCTGTCAGTCGTCGTGGTTGCAGCTGCTTTATCAGTGTCGGCCGCCTCCTTGCCGGATTCTTCTTTGGGTTTCGAATCGGATCGGGTATTTTTATTTCTGAAATCTGTTACATACCAGCCGGTCCCCTTCAGCTGGAAACCCGCAGCGGATACCTTCTTGACATAATCACTGCTACCGCAGGCAGGGCAATTTGCGATCGGGGCATCACTCATTTTCTGCAGATGCTCTTTCTCCAATCCACATGCATGGCAGGCATACTCATAGATCGGCATGTTTTCCTCCTTGGAATAAAATCTTGAAAACCCGCATTATACTTGACTACAGGGGTAATTTCCCGGATGCAGTTCTGAGCTTTGGTTTAAGAAACGATCTTCTGGCTAATTTTCCTTTCTGCCGTATTTATCCTCGAACCGGACGATATCATCCTCTCCCAGATAGGAACCGGACTGAACTTCAATCATTTCCAGTGGCACACGCCCCGGGTTTTCCAGCCGATGTGGCGTTCCCAGCGGGATGAAGGTGGATTCGTTTTCGCTGACCAGAAAGGTTTTGTCTGCCCGGGTAACCTGTGCCGTTCCCCGTACTACGATCCAGTGCTCGGCGCGGTGGTGGTGCATTTGCAATGACAGCGCTGCGCCGGGGTTGACGACAATCCGTTTGACCTGAAAACGCTCACCTCTGTCGACTGAATCGTACCAGCCCCATGGACGGTATATTTTGCGGTGTGAGCGGATTTCCGGGCGATTCCGTTGTTTCAGTATGTCGACGATGTGTTTGACTTCCTGTGTTTTGTCCTGATGTGCTACCAGAACTGCATCGGATGTTTCCACGATCACTACATTTTCCACTCCGATACAGGCAACCAGCCGATGCTCGGAAAACGCCAGAGTGTCGTGACATGCGTGCAGCAGCACATCGCCGCGCACCACGTTGCCTGATTCATCCTTCTGTAACGTGCGCCACAACGCATCCCATGCGCCAATATCCGACCATCCGGCAGAAAGCGGGATGATGGCGCCCGGCGGCAGCATGTCCGGGCGTGCGGAAAGCGTTTCCATGACTGCATAATCGATCGAATCACTCGGACAAGCGGCAAACGCGGTCTTGTCGATACGGTGAAAATCACCATCGATCGAGCCTGACTGCCAGGCAGCGCGACAGGCTTCCAGAATATCCCGGCGGCAGGTGTCAATGGCGGTAAGCCAGATCGATGCACGCATCATGAACATGCCGCTATTCCACAGGTAGGAGCCTTCTTCCAGATAATTTTGTGCAGTGGCCAGATCCGGTTTCTCGACAAAACGGGCAATCCGGAAAGTGCCCGGTTCATGCAGTGCCGTACCGTACTGGATATAGCCGTAGCCGGTTTCCGGAGCGTTCGGTGTGATGCCGAAAGTGACCAGCATGCCACTTTCAGCGAGTGTCATTCCTTTGTGAATGATTGCCTGAAAAGCTGAAATATCCGTTATGACATGGTCGGATGGCATGACCAGCAGAACCGGATCATCACTGTCCTGCATGGCAGCCAGTGCAGCTATCGTCAGGGCAGGAGCGGTGTTGCGTCCGTAAGGTTCGAGAATGATCTTGCCGGTTTTGCCCAAAACTCGTAGTTGCTCTGCAATTACAAAACGATATTCTTCATTGCTGACAATGATGGAAGGCTGGACAGCAATATCTTCCAGCCCATCCAGGCGACGTACGGTTTCCTGCAGCAGGGAATACCGGTTGACCAATGGCAGTAACTGTTTTGGGTACTGCTGGCGTGAGAGTGGCCATAGGCGTGTACCCGAGCCACCGGAGAGAATGACAGGAATGAGCGTGTGTTTCATGTGTACATTGGTTTGATCACAGGGAAAATGGCAGTCTTTCGCCAGATTTCAGGGATGCAGTTCTCTGATCAGTATCTCCACGATGCGGCGTGCAGCGTTGCCATCCCATAAATGCGGCCGGCGTCCTTGCTTACCGCGTCCTCCCAGAATATCATCGACTGCAGCCAGTATTCGTTCAGGGCGGGTGCCTGCCAGTGTGTTCGTGCCTTCCTCCACTGTGACTGGTCGTTCGGTATTTTCCCGGATGGTGACGCAGGGAACTCCCAAGGCAGTGGTTTCTTCCTGCAGACCACCGCTGTCGGTCAGAACGAGCGTGGCATCTTTCCACAGATGAAGAAATGGCATATAAGCCTGCGGGCCCATCAGGATGATATTTGGCCCAAGATCGATATTGAATTTCTTCAGGTTGTTCTGCGTGCGCGGGTGAGCCGGGAAAACAAGTGGCAGGCGTTTGGCAATCTGTTTCAGTGCCAGGCTGATACGTTCCAAAGCTTCAGGATTATCCACGTTGCTTGGCCGGTGCAGTGTGACTACACCATACGGTTGATTATTCAGCGAGGTTTTGAGCTGACTGGTTTCAAAGTCGGAGGTATCTGCTCGCGCAAGCTGTTCTACCTGATAAAGCAGGTTGTCTACCATGACATGACCGACGTAGTGAATGGCTGATGCCAGCTTGCCTTCCTGCAGCAGATGCTGTTGTCCACTCGGTTCAGTTACGAAAAACCAGTCGGTGATACTGTCTGTCACCAGGCGGTTGATTTCTTCCGGCATGCACATATCGCCACTGCGTAGCCCCGCTTCAACATGGGCAACCGGGATATGCAGTTTCTTGGCCACGATGGAACAGGCCAGCGTTGAGTTGACATCGCCCACGACCAGTACCGCATCTGGTGGTTCCGTTTGACAGTATTCTTCGAAGGCAACCATGATTTTGGCAGTCTGCTGCGAATGACTGCCCCCTCCAGCCGCCATGAAAATGTCCGGCTGCGGAATCCCCAGTTCCTCGAAGAAAACATCATTCATTTTCCGATCATAATGCTGACCGGTGTGGACTATTTTATAGATCAGCCTGTCCTGTTGCTGCAAAGCACGGACGATGGGTGCAATTTTCATGAAATTAGGTCGGGCACCGGCAATGAGATAGACCTTTTTCTGCATAATCTTCCCTAACGAAACAATGAGCAGGATTGTAAACCATCCAGAGTATGCTGCCGGCAGGAAAACATGGGTTTTTCCCGCCTGTTTATGCAAATGGAGTTAAAGGTGGGCAGAGGCGATCAATCAGGGCTTGTCCGCTTCATCAAATTTCTGAGTGTTACCGAAGCAGGTTACAGGGCTTATAATGACCGCATTCGATTCTACATCTGATCAGGAGAAATCATGCCTTCATTCGATATCGTCTCTGAAGTGGATAAACAGGAAATTCGCAATGCGGTTGATCAATTGAACAAGGAAGTTTCCACTCGATTTGATTTCAAGGGCTCGGATGCCCGTGCCGAACAAACTGATTATGAACTTTATCTTTACGCTGATGATGAATTCAAACTTGGCCAGGTCATGGATATTCTGATGACTAAATTTACTAAACGCGAGATTGATGTTCGCTGCCTGGAAAAGGGTCAGACCGAAAAAATCAGTGGCAATAAGGTGAAGCAGAAGGTAACGGTTAAAACCGGGGTGGAAAGTGATCTTGCTAAAAAGATCATCAAACTGGTCAAGGACAGTAAACTTAAAGTCCAGGCGAGTATTCAGGGTGAGGTGGTGCGGGTGACTGGTGCCAAGCGTGATGTCCTGCAGGAAGTCATTCAATTGGTGAAGGGCAGTATTACCGAACTGCCGCTGCAGTTTCGCAACTTTCGAGATTGATTGAACAGGACACTATCAAAATAATTTCAGGTGCGATTCCGAGCAACCCCGCAGTAATCAGTAAATTAATACCTGATACTGCAGTTATGCTCGAGTGGTGTCTGAATGATCAGTAGCTTATTTCAAGAGTATCAGTAATTCCACTGTAGCTGGAATCTCAGGACATCAGCCTTGTATCGTTCGTAAGGAGCACTCGCCAGATTGGTACGATTCATCATGTGATAAACCGCTGTAAGCTCAATTTCCTTCATAACCTGCCATTCCAGTCCAAATTCCCAATCATTAACGTGATTTTTGGGAGTGTTGCGCTCGAATTTCTGACCGCCCTTGAAGTGTTGCCATTTAACGAACGGGAACAGCGTCCCCCAGCGTAACCCATCGATTTTGTAGGTTGCCAGAACATAACCGCCGTTGAGCGAGGATTCAGTGAGCATCGTCTGGCCGTCATTTAACTGAGGCCCCCGCCCCCAGTTCCATTCTGCCTGCAGCCCGAAGGGTTGCGGATAAAGTACAGCATGTACCCCGACACGCTCATCTTTGAATCCTTTCTCCGGTGCATCCATGATCGGAGTAATTCCGCCTGCAGGGCCGGTTGATGGAACGAAGCGCCCATGTAAAGCCTGTACACCTGCTTCAAGAATTTGGCCGTTGCTGAATTGATGCGGGTAGGTGAAGCGGGTGACCATGTGCACACCATTATTTCCTTCGAGGCGGTTGGCACCCTGTCCATTGTAGATACCAAAGGCGAACATGCCATAATCACCGGATCCTTTCAGATTTTTCGCCATGACTTCTTTGAATCGGTCACGTATATGAGCCGGGGCCCAGTAGAAGAATGCACCGATGTCACGCTCATCCCGGCAGCAACTGTTCATTGCATCATTACGATCAAGTGCAAGGCGATTCTGGCTGGATTGCAGATTCTCGAAACTGTAAGGGATTTTTGATTGCCCGATCCTGACACGAAATTCCTTGTTCTTATCGAAGTAAATATCGGCGTAGGCATCCCTTAATTGGGCGAAATGGCCTGTACTGGAGCCGGACGGAGTACTGGCGAAGTCGGGCTGTATATATAAAGAGAGATGATCGTTGATATCGCCGAAAATAACCAGGCGTGCCCGTCTGATCAGAAAAGAGCTATCCTCACCTACCGACTTGTCAGGCCAGTAGGATACGGCATCCTTATCTCCGCTCACGGTGCTGCTATAGCGGAATTGTGTATAGCCTCGAATACCGATTTTGTCGTACCATTTTTTTTCTTCCTTGGGCTTTTCAGCTGGGGGTTCATTGTTTTGTGCGACGGTTTGGCCTGAATCTTTCTGTACCTGCTGGAAAGTACCCATTTTGACCCTGTTTTCACCAGGTTCCGTATAAACCTGTTTGGTAACTGTATCTACATACAGATCTAATTCTTGTGCACCGGCTGGAGAGAAATGGGATGTAACGAGAATCAATCCCAAGCCACATATTGTTACGTTGAATCTTTTTATCATTGTTACCTGCCTCCCTTTTTGGAAATCCGTTGACTGGAATAAATCAGTTGAAACGGGAGGCATTATTTCAATTGCTTATGACACTCTTATTACATGACAGATACCGGGTTGACCGGATCAGAAAGAAGGGGCGTTTTGAAAAAAGTGGGATTGGAGATCGTGGTTAAGGTAAAGGGTTTTATATCCGGCAATGCGCCGGATTAATGGTGCAGCCGATTTGTTCTCAACAGCTACGATTGAGGTGTACCTGCATCCTGCTGGCTTTTCTCTTCCAGCCCGGCTTGGATATCTTCTGCGATAGCCCGATAAAGTGGGCGAAAGAGAGGCCGTATATTATCGATAGTTTTATTAACATCAACCATTGATGGAAAACGAAGTCCGCGATGATTAACGGGAGAGCCAATAAATTTAATTTGAATACCCAGTTTATTAAAGTGGGTGGCCAATCGCTCCTCGGTTAGCAGAAAAAGTACTTTAATATTGTATAGATGTGCCAACTCGACAGTTCCGTAATAAAGCCCAAGCGGGATATAAGGAAAACGTGGGGTTAGAGCAGGATCTAAATCATTTTCGGAAAGATTAATCGGACTGTTTGCTTCCCCTTTTCTTCGGCGAAATGATGAAAGGACTGCAAGGCGGGAAACTTCCGCAATTTGTTTCCTGGGTAGTTTTTCTGGATCGATAATCGAGCGATTAAGCGTATTCCCGCAAGCTTTCTCAAAGGGTAAAAGCCAGTTTGGATCGTCCGTAGGTGGGGTAATGATGCGGACACACCCGATAAATGTATTTTGTTTAATACTGTGAATTAATAGATGTAATGCGTATGCGTCATACTCATCCAGCTCAAACTTGTCTGGTTGCGTTGGTTCATACCCCAGATCCTCACAATAGACAGAGTGGCGGATATAGTGAGCCTCGTGTTTCAGCTCTTTAGTAAGAGCGGGTACGATTTTAAAATATTGCTTGAAGGCTGTTCCTAGGTGAGTAGTCTTTTGTGCAAACATGGCTGTAACATTGAAAATGTTTTGATAAACAACTAAAACTAAGGAAATTTTTGCTTGTTTTTTAGATTTACTCATTTTGAGCGAGTGTATTCTTATCAGTTGTCATAATATTTTGGATAGATTTAAGATAGATGTTTTTACTGGGCCAGAAGACTTGATCGAATTATCAAATCATGAAACTAAAGATGTTATCGGCTTTGTTTTTTTGATATTTAACAAATTATGAATTTAAACTGCGCGTTTGAAGAGTGGGCAATATTGATTGGTCAGGATCGAGTTTTGAATGGCAAGCTTGCTGAGTTGAATTACGGGCGTTGTACTACAGGGGAAAATCGGAGACTTTCCGGTGTTCTAAAGCTACTTAAACCTGAGGATATTGCACCAATTATAAAAACTGCTGTGAAGCATCAAGTTCCACTTTACCCTATAAGTACGGGCCACAATTGGGGGTACGGGACAGCCCTACCACCTGTTGATAATTGTGTAATCCTTGATCTCTCCGAATTAAATCGGATTATTGATTTTGATGCAGAAACAGGTGTGGTAACAGTCGAACCAGGTGTTACTCAAGGACAGCTTGCAGATTTCCTTGATCAGGGTGAATACCCTTATATGACACCAACAACAGGTGCTGGAAAAGCTGCAAGCATATTGGGCAATGCACTGGAACGCGGTTATGGCATTACTCCTTATACGGATCATTTTGGAGCGGTAATGGCAATACATGCTGTGTTGCCGGATGGTAGCTTTTATAGATCTGCCCTAACAGATCTGGGAGGAGAACAACTGGATCGCTCCTTTAAATGGGGCGTTGGTCCTTATATTGATGGAATATTTTCTCAAGGGAGCGTCGGAGTTGTAACCCAGATGACTATAGCTTTGGCAAGGCGCCCAGAAGTAGTGCAGTCTTTTTTATTCGGTCTGAAGCAACCAGAGAAATTGGGAAATCTTGTTTCCCGTGTCCGGGATGTGATCGCGCGCTACCCTGGCGTAGTTGGAGGAATCAATTTAATGAATGCTCACCGTGTATTGGCTATGACAACTACCTATCCGCGAGAGAGGGTGGTACCCGGAGAAGCTATCTCTCTTGAAATCTTGCAAGAATTGATGCAAAAAAATATGGTGTTGCCTTGGATGGGTCTTGGAACACTGTATGGTTCAAAAAGGGTAGTAAATGCTGTTAAACAGGAATTAAAGCTGATGTTATCCCCTGTGGCAGATAGGCTTTTATTTGTGACTGATGAGCGTATTCAGATTCTAACTAGATTAGGGAAATTCTTGCCAAATACTTTACGTTCCAGATTGACTTGCAAATTGGAAATGCTTGAACGTTCACTTCAACTAATATCAGGCTACCCGAATCAGACAGCATTACCACTTTGTTATTGGCTTAAAGGTAAACCCCAACAAGATGCCATGCTGGATCCCGCACGCGATGGTTGTGGGTTGATCTGGTATGCACCGCTGATTCCAATGAAACAAGCGTCCGTAGTTTCCTACGTACAAATGGTCTATGACATCATGGCGAAATACAGGCTGGAGCCGCTAATGACTTTAACCAGCCTTTCAGCAAGGTGTTTTGATAGTACTGTACCCATATTGTTTGACTTGAATTCTGAGCCGGAGCGTAGAAAGGCAGAAAGCTGCTATTGGGAACTGATGGAAAAGGGAAAGGAATATGGATTCTTGCCCTACCGAGTTGGCATACAGGCGATGAGCTGGTTGTCAGAGAATAACTCGTCATACTGGCAGACTGTTCGAAAAATCAAGCGCTCGCTCGATCCATCTATGATTATTTCTCCTGGCCGTTATATCTGATATGTCGGTAAATTTTACATATGTGGCAAAATGATTTTTTTGTTTTGATGCAATGGATACAGATTGATTATAAATCAATGGGTTGAATTTAATTCTAAAGAATGGCATAAATATTGCATATATATAAGCAGGCAAATGCCTGAAAGATATCGGTCGGATTTCTTAAGAATTTAGAGGAGTTAACATGAATAGCTTTAAAAAAATAATGGCAGCTGCTGTTTTGGGGGCCGCTATGACAGGAACTGCGCAAGCGGGTGTGGTTAACGTTATGGGTGTTATTTGGGATACAGATGCAACGGGGATTGATCAAGACTTTACGGGACGTTTCTCATACGGCCAATATTTCCAGAACTCCGCTTCTCAATTTATAAATCCAGCAAACGTTGTGGCTGGAGACGAGCTTGCCATATATGGAGAATTTACTGCATGGAATGGTGTGGAGACTAATCCAGGTAGCGTCCTTGGGGGTCTTGTAGGAGAATTTTGCCCTAGTTGTGAGGTTACTTTTGGGTTTTCTGGATTAAAGGCGGATGGAGCGGGGTCTTTTACATTTGATGATGCTGTTATTAACCTTTATGTTGACCACAATCCTAACTTTAGCCCGGCGTCAACTTCTCTTGTTGATTATGCAACATACGCAACAGATGGTGCCTTGTTTTTAAGTTTGAAGGTGGATGATATTGATTTTGCCGCTACAGGTGGTGCTGGTAATCAGTATCTATCGGGTAGTTTGGCTCTTAGGCTATCTGTTCAGGGCGGCCCTGCTGCAGAATACTTCGATACCAACTATTTTAATGATGGTGCGCTTGTATGGGATCTGAGTACATCTTCTTCTGCTATATTCGAAGAAATAGGTAACAATACTGGCGTGTGGGCTGCTACCTCGACTGGTCAGCTTAAGGGTGATACCAATGTGGTGCCAGAACCAACTTCTCTCGCTTTAATGAGTTTGGGGCTCTTGGGCTTTGGTGCTGCGTATCGTCGAAGAATCTAAAACCAGATAGTTTTTTATTACCTCAATATGTACAAAAAACCCTGCTTAAGCAGGGTTTTTTGATATTGCAACCAGCATGTTAATCTCATTTGAGCCACTTCTTTGAAAATTAAACTGCTTTCTCGATGATGGCTTCCCTGTGTGTCAAGTTTCAGATATCTGTTAAGTAGACAATTAATTTCCTAATCTATCTGGTTGATGGAGTGCTATCAGTGATTTACAGACTGAAGATATTTTTGAGTGCCGGTAAGAGAATTGTTTTTATCCTCATCGGAAGCGAAGGTTGTTTTACTGGCCTCAATAAATTGAATGATCTTTTTTTCCTTGTGTGGGGAGAAAAAATAGGGATATAAGCTTCTTCTACTTTGGTCAGCGTGCTTCTCAATACCGGCAATTTGCTCTTCGATATATTGCGCATTCAAGTGTAGCAATACCGCAGGCGCATTGACGCGGGAGCAGGTTTTCGCTTCTCCGATTTGTCTGAATCCGAACATGCGTTTCTGTGGAATCGCATGGCGTGGATTAACCTCGCAAAAAAAATCTGTTGTTTGGTTAATATGGCAAGCAAAGACATACATAATTTGAAAAAGTGATGCTGTCATCTCTTTTGAGCTGAATTCCGGGTTTATTGCGAATTTTGATATCTCGCATACCCTTCCTCCTTTTTTTCTAAAATGATCAATCTCCGCGTAATAAAGTTTGTCTGCCAGCAACCCTGTCTCGGAATCCGTTCTCAGCGTGACTGTTCCAGCAGTGATATCTCCAATTGTTGCCAGAAACGTAAATTCATTTGGATTATGCGAAAAAACGGATGTGCTTTCGGTGTTGTAGCCACGCGAGGCATACATTCGCTTGATGAGCGTGCTGGCCTTGATGCGCTGCTTGAGTGAATTGACCAAGTGAATGCTGTAGCCATTTCGTTGCAGAAGGCAGTCTGTTTCAGTTGCGTGATTCGGATTGTTGTCCGGGTGTCTGGAGATCCGGTATTTTCGAGAGCGGAGAGATTCCGAGTTGGTATCGTCAGATGAGGTGGAATCGGGTTGATAAGAGTTGAATGGAATGTGCACTGGCTGGATATTTTTTGCTGCGGTCCCTGATTGAAGATGATTCGCAATTTGCATGAGTGGTATTCCTCATAAGTTATTTTTCTGGACTGACTAGGTATTGCCCGAAAATAGCTGGCTCGATAAAAACAGTAAACTATTCTATTAAAATGTTATTTAGCAAAAGCACAATTCATGCCAGAATTAATAATTTAGATTAATCAATGGGTTGAAATTTTTTCTGTATTTTTGTGGGGAAAATTGTCGTGTAATCTGTGGTAAAAACCACAAATATTGATAATCGTTTGTATTTATTGAGTATTATTTGTCTGTTTTTGGAGACAGTGCGTTTTTTGCGGTAGGTTTTTGCCCAGTCATATTTCTGGAGGTCACTGGAGCACCCTTACATATAGTTTTGTGCGAAAGGGAACTTCGCAAGCCAATTAAGAGATTTCTGGATCGCTGCGCCGCCATGTAGTTAGGGGAGGAGGGTTAAACTGTCTCCAAGATCCTTCATCCTGTTTTTCAGTGTTTGCTTGTCTGAAAAAACTTGTACTATATTGATAATTTGTACTTGCCCACGGTGTAATTTCTTTTTGTCTGGATTTGGATATTTCAGATTCTTGATTACAGTCTTTCAATTTCTCTCAGGTATCAGAAAAAGTGTTTTTTGAATGGGTGGTCGATCCCGCTGCATGGGCGGGGCTGGCAACGCTGGTTATTCTGGAAATCGTACTGGGGATCGATAACCTGGTATTTATTGCAATCCTGGCAGATAAACTGCCGCCACATCAGCGCGGAAAAGCGCGCATCGTTGGTCTTTCTCTGGCGCTGATCATGCGCCTTATCTTGCTTGCTTCTATTTCCTGGGTCATAACGCTGACCACACCGTTGCTGACACTGTTCGATGTCGAGCTGTCCTGGCGAAATCTCATCCTTCTGTTCGGGGGTATATTCCTGCTTTTCAAGGGAACGATGGAGCTGCACGAGCGACTGGAGGGGCAGGATAGACAAAAAGAAGGTAAAAGCGTACATGCAGTTTTCTGGCAGGTTATCGTACAGATCATCGTGCTGGATGCGGTTTTTTCACTTGACAGTATGATTACTGCGGTGGGGATGGTGGAGCATCTCTCGGTGATGATGATTGCCGTAATTATTGCAGTCGTTGTCATGATGATTTCTTCCGGACCGCTGATGGCTTTCATTTCCAGGCATCCTACCGTTGTGATTCTCTGTTTGGGTTTCCTGATGATGATCGGCTTTTCGCTTGTGATCGAAGGTTTCAACTTTCATGTGCCAAAAGGATATCTCTATGCCGCAATCAGTTTCTCCATCCTGATCGAATCATTCAATCAGATTGCCAGGCATAACAAGGAAAAGCTCATTACAACCGGGGATCTGCGTGATCGTACTGCTGAAGCCGTATTGCGGTTGCTCGGCGGGCGTGGTGGTGAAGTCGGGCTGGGGGAGACATCGGAAGTGATCGCACAACAGGTGGCCGAAAATGACCTGTTTGCCCGGGAAGAAAAAGAAATGATTGAAGGCGTGCTGACGCTGGCCGGGCGTCCTGCCATGTCCATCATGACACCACGCACTGATATCGACTGGCTGGATCTGGGAGATACCAGTGAGATGATCAGGGCAAAAATAATCGATAGCGGCCACTCGCGTTTTCTGTTGTCACACGGTAACGTGGATGAGTTTGTGGGCGCTGCATTTGCCAAAGATTTACTGCGTGACATGCTGGAAGAAGGAAAGATCAATCTGGAAAGATCATTGCGCCATCCGATCGTGGTGCTTGAACGGGTTCCGGTGATCAAACTGATGGAACAGCTGCGTAACCAGCCGTTACAGTTGGCAGTGATCGTGGATGAATATGGATCAGTCGAGGGAATCGTTACCCCAGCGGATATTCTGGAGGCGATTGCCGGCGAATTTCTGGATGCGGGTGAAGAAAAAGTAATGGCGGAGCAACATGCTGACGGCACCTGGCTGATGGATGGATGGATCAGTATTCGCAAGGCATCCAACCTGCTGGAGCATGATCTGGTGGATGAAGCTGAACGTTATTCCACGCTCGGCGGTTATCTGCTCTGGCAGTTCGGCTATATTCCTGCAGCGGGGGAACAGATTACAGTTGATGATCTGGTTTTTGAGATTGTTTCGGTCAATAAGCATAATATCGGCAGAGTGCGCGTGCATCGTACGCAGCCTGAGAATGAATAGAGGTTTTGTGAGGCGGTTTGCTGATAATAGTGTTGTATCGTCAGATCCATATTTGTCGGAATTTTTTACATTGTTTGTAAGATCAGTTTGTCTTGGTGAATTTGCCGGGAAGTGTTTGAAAAATTTCTGTCCGTAAGCAAGCGGTTATCACTAAAGCCGGAATATTTCAGTGTTCTGGCATGATTGTTGCTCCATTAGTTATCAATAAAACAATACTTTAACTATTACGGACAAAAGAAAAATATGCATATCCCCCTCAAATGGCAGTGGACTGTACTGAGTTTTCTGGCGTTACATACTGCTGTTGTTTACGGTGGGGGGAATGCTCAGTCGCGTTCCGTTGGTGTTAAGAGGGGGGCTGACGTGCTGGTGGCACAGGCTCGACAGTATGAGCATGGTGAAGGCGTGCTGCAGGACAGGGAAAAAGCAGTGGAACTTTATTGTCAGGCGGCTCGGCGGGGTTCGGCCGAAGGGCAGTATGCACTGGGATGGATGTATGCCAACGGGCGTGGTGTCGAGCGTAATGATGGGATTGCTGCCAGATTGTTCGAGATGGCTGCTGCCAGAAATCATGCAGATGCACAAAAATTATTGCAGTTCATGCCTGTATCGGATAAACGGAAAACACAGCTACCAAATTGTCTGAGCAGAAATATTTACGTTCGGACAAACATTACGCCTGGTAAATACTATATCGATCAATCCATTTCTGCGCTCGTGGAAAAACTGGCTCCGCAATACGAGATTGATCCGGGTCTTGTACTTGCAGTCATTGCGGTTGAATCTGGTTTCAACACACAGGCTGTTTCTTCCAAGAATGCACAGGGGTTGATGCAGCTTATTCCTGCGACTGCTGAAAGATTTCAGGTCAGGGATGTTTTTGATCCGGAAGAGAATATCAGAGGGGGAATGGCTTATCTGAGATGGCTGCTCGCTTTCTTCAAGGGAGATGTGGCACTGGTGGCTGCCGCCTACAATGCGGGTGAGGGTGCCGTTGAGAAATACCGCGGTATTCCGCCTTATCCTGAAACTGTAAAGTATGTCGACAAAATTATGGCACGTTACGACAAAACCTCTCACCCGTACCAGCCTGGTGTCGTCAATAGAACTTCCTTCATCTTTGCTTCTGCCGTATCAGGACAGTGAGGCTGCCCCACCTTGTGGGATATAAGTCAACTTAGTTTTTCGTCTAACGCCGCGTCATGCAGCAACAGAGTCTGGCTGTACTGTAAAAATTCATCCAGATGCTTTTCTATGATTCTTACGGTAATAGGTAGTTGCAGGGCAATGTAATCATGCACAGCGATATTCCGAAAGCTCACCATGCGTTTGAGGCTGTCAGCCAGTTCAATATTGATCCAGCCACCGCGTGCCAGTAAGGAAAATACATCGCGGGTACTTTGTGGAATTCCCAGTTTTTCACGGCGAATCAAATGTTGGCCCATGTCCAACGCTGCTTCGCAGGCTCGCTGAATGTTGAGGATGGCTGCATCCTGGCGAGTGTAGTCGGTGGCAAAACCTGCCGGATTGGCGGCGTATTCCTCACGCGCCCGCGTTACACAGCGTTCAATCGTTGCTGCCTTGTTGATCAGTACATCATCGGCCATAAACTGTTCCTCTTTGTCGAATGTCGGTCAGTAACCCGGCACGTGCTTCATCGAGAGCAGTTTTCTCACTCAGGATGGATGCCTCAAATAAGGCTGCCTGCATATCCAGTGTCCACCAGCGTTCCCCGGTGGTAATGATCTGGTATTGCATCACAGTGGAGGCAGCTCGCAGGTCGAGCAGATCAACCGCATAGCCTGCCACATCGGCCAGTTCGTTCGCGACTTCGAACAGAATCAACGGATCAGCATAGCCCGCTACCAGTACGGCCAGATCCAGATCGCTATCCGATCTGGCTGTACCCTGAATACGGCTGCCGAAAGCATAAATTGCCAGTAGATCCGGTATGCGGGTTTGCAGAGAATGGATGAGAGCATCACGCTTCATGTCAACTGTTTCATATCGAGTGAGGATGCAGTTTCTTCCAGATTTTTTTCCTTGAATTCGCATAAATCCATGATCAGGCACTGGCGACATAAGGGTTTTCTGGCTTTGCAGATGTAACGCCCGTGCAGGATCAGCCAGTGGTGGGCATCGTGACGGAATTCATTCGGTACCACCTTGAGCAGTTTGCGTTCCACTTCCAGGACATTTTTACCTGGTGCGATACCGATACGGTTGGCTACGCGGAAAATATGCGTATCTACTGCAATGGTGGGTTCGCCAAAGGCGGTATTCAGAATCACGCTGGCGGTTTTCCGGCCGACCCCCGGCAGCTTTTCCAGTTCCGTGCGAGTGCGCGGGACTTCACTGTTGTGTTGTTCGATCAACAACTGGCAGGTGGCAAGAATATTCCTGGTTTTGGTGCGAAATAGCCCGATGCGCTGAATGAACGGGCTGAGGCCAGTTTCTCCCAATTGCAGGATTTTTTCGGGGGTGTCCGCAATCGGGAACAGTTTTCGTGTGGCCAGATTGACACTTTTATCAGTGGCTTGTGCCGAGAGAATGACGGCAATCAGTAATTGAAACGGTGTCTGGTATTCGAGTTCGGTTGTCGGACGGGGATTGGCTGCCCTGAATCGGGTGAATATCTCCCGGCGTTTGGTCGTGTTCATTCAGTCCTTGTTGGGGATGTTTGAGCGGGCAAGTGCAGCTCGTGCACGTTCCATGGCGGCCTGGATGGCTGCCTGTTTCGTATCGGTTGCTTGTTGTACCGTGGGGATTGGGGCTTCTTTCAGCTTGTTCTGCTCTGGTTTCCTGGTACGTTGCTGCTGGCGTGCCAGCCTGAGCAGTCTCAAGTGATATCGCTCCCGTGCACCGTCCGCGATCTGTTGCCGGATTTCGGGTGTGGCCGGGGCGGGTACGGATACCATGCTGATGCAATCCATCGGGCATGGGGCGATACAACGTTCGCAACCGGTACATAACTCGGTCAGAACGGTATGCATATGTTTGGCTGCGCCAATGATGGCATCCACCGGGCAGGCGCGCAGGCAGAATGTGCAGCCGATACATTGAGATTCATCGATGACGGCGATGGCAGGCGGTTTGGGATGGCCATAAGTCGTGTTCAGTGGCTTCGGGGCAATATTCAGGATCGCTGCAATTTGAGCCACACCAGCGTCACCGCCGGGTGGACACTGGTCGATATCCGCATGGCCTTCAACAATGGCTGTCGCATAGGGTTTACATCCATCGAATCCGCACTGCCCGCATTGGGTTTGCGGCAGCACGGCGTCGATCTGTTCGGTCAGTGAATTTTTATCCAGCATGGGTAGTGCGGGAGCAAAGCAGTGAGACGGTTTCTGTAACCAGATCCGGGCCGCGATAAATCAGCCCGGAATAAATCTGTACCAGACTGGCGCCTGCTTCGATTTTGAGTTGCGCATCCCGGGCTGACATGATGCCACCCGCTCCGATGATGGGAATGGCATGCTGGAGATGGTTGGCAAGCTGACGGATGACTGTGGTACTGCGTTCCGTTAATGGTGCGCCACTCAACCCACCTTTTTCATTGCCGCGTGGCAAATGTTCGACACCCTCTCTTGCAGTGGTGGTGTTGGTCGCAATCACCGCATCCATGCGGTGTTTCATTAACAGCGATGCAATTACGGTAATTTGTTCGGATTCCAGATCAGGGGCAATCTTGATGGCTAATGGCGTGTAGCGACCGTGGAGATCACTCAGACGGGTTTGTTCCGCCTTAAGTGCGCCCAGTAAATGTTCCAGCTCGGTTTCATTTTGCAGTTGTCTGAGCTGCTGGGTATTGGGAGAGGAAATATTGACAGTGACGTAACTGGCATGCAGGTACACCTTGCGTAAACAGATCAGGTAATCATCGACTGCATTCTGCAGAGGGGTATCCGCATTTTTACCGATATTGATACCCAGTATGCCGCGGTAGCCGGATTGCTGGACATTTTCTATCAGCTTATCCACACCAACGTTATTGAATCCCATCCGATTGATGATTGCTTCAGCCTGTGGAATGCGAAACAGTCGTGGCCGGGGATTACCGACCTGCGGGCGCGGGGTGATGGTTCCCACTTCGATAAAGCCAAATCCCAGAGAGGCCAGTGCGCTGATGCAGGTCCCATTCTTGTCGAGGCCGGCTGCCAGCCCGACTGGATTGGGAAAATCCAGCCCCATGACGCGAACAGGGGTGCAGTCGATGGTGCGATCGGGCAGCAACCCGGCTCTCTTCAGCAGGTTGAGTGTATCCAGTGTAAGGGTGTGAGCAGTTTCGGGGTCAAGCAGAAACAGTAGCGGGCGCAGCAGGTTGTACATCATATTTATCGGTTCGTTGTGCGGTATTGCCACTGGTTGTCGATCAGATACTGCAGCGGCTGGAAATTGGCTTTGTAGTGCATTTTCCGGCTGTTTGCAATCCAGTAGCCGAGATAAAGGTAAGGCAGCCGGTCAGCACGGCATTGAGCTGTCTGCCACAGGATGTTGAAGGTGCCGTAACTCGATCCGGGTACATCCGGCTCGAAGAAGGTATAAACCGGTGACAGTCCATCCGGCAGCCGGTCGATGATGCTGACCATGCGCAGCTGTTCATTTTCGTGAAATGTTACCAGAAAGGAATCCACTGTACTTTTCAGCAGAAAATCACGGTACTGTTTGCGTCCGTTTTCATCGTCCTGATCCATGCTGCCATTTGTGTGACGGGATTTCTGGTAGCGCTGGTAGAGATCAAAGTGTACAGGATCGAAATGCAGGGGATGCCAGGCGATCTGCAAGTGCTGATGTCGTTTCCATATTCTGCGCTGGGTGCGATTGGGATCAAACAGCTCCACCGGGATGCGCACCGGAATACAGGCGTGACAGTAATCGCAGTCCGGACGGTAGATAAGGCTACCACTGCGGCGATAGCCCTGCCGAATCAGTTGGGCATAGGTATTGCTGTCCGACAGAGTATCGTCAGTGATCACGATACGCGAGCGAGCGAGCTCCCCCGGCAGATAGCTGCAGGGATAACGTCTGGTGATCTGGAAATCCATAGTCACTGCTCCGATCGCCCGGGATAGGTAAAGTCGAAATGCCATTTTCTGTTTTGGCCGGGTAGAGCGGTCAGTTGATTCAGCCGTTTGGAGAATTGTGATCTTGGGATTTCCCGTGCACCCATCGACATCAAATGTGCAGTTTTCATCTGGCAGTCGATCAGGCCATAGCCCCAATTTTCCAGTTGTCTGGCCAGATGAACCAGTGCAATCTTGGATGCATCGGTCGCTCGGGAAAACATCGATTCTCCAAAAAAAGCCCTGCCAATGGCTACGCCGTATAGTCCACCGGCCAGTTCGCCCTCTATCCAGGTTTCGACCGAGTGTGCCACCCCCATCTGATGCAGCGCGGTGTAAGCCGCGATCATTTCCTCGTGTATCCATGTACCTGCCTGGTCCTCACGCGGCGCGGCACAGTCTTGCATGACTTCGGTGAAGGCGCTGTCCGTGCGGATCTGGTAGTCATTCTTCTTCAGGGTTTTGTGCAGTGAACGTGAAATTTTTAATTCTCGGGGAAACAGTACCATTCTTGGATCTGGACTCCACCACAGGATGATTTCCCCTGGATTGAACCAGGGAAAGATTCCCTGGCGGTAAGCGGAGATCAGGCGTTCCGGTGACAGATCTCCGCCCGCAGCCAGCAGACCATTGGGTTCGATCAGTGCCTGTTCCAGCGGGGGAAAAGGCGTATCGGAATAGAGTGTACGAATCATGGCCGAAATAATGTCTCCGGGCAGCAAGTGGAAAGCAGGTTTTCTTGATGTGGGTCAGGATGATTGTGCTGGTAATTATCTAACATCCATTGGTAAATGTACCAGTGCCTGCAACATTTATGCCCTGTTTGGCTGGATTTATTAGCAAAACGACCGTGAGGGGAGTGGCGTTTCAGCCTGATCCGGATTTCCTGAATGGTGAAAAGCGTGAGTTAAACGGGAAGGTAACGATCCCGGCTGGCATTTATCGAAAGGAATGACGGAAAACAGCTTTGTTTTGACTTAGATCAAAGTATCCGGATCGTTAACTATTTAGTATTTGCCATACAACATATCCAAGCACATAAAAAAAGGAGAAACGAGTGAATCGTTATGTTATCGGAAAGCGTGCAGTTTTAAGTGTTACAGCCGGCATGCTGAGTATTTCAACATTGTTGAGCGCACCTCAGGTACTTGCTGACAGTACATCGACACAGGCTCTGGAAGCACAAATCAAATTGTTGGAAGAGCAACTGCAGTCTATCCGGGGTGAGTTGGACAGGGTCAAGACGGATACTGTAAGAAATGAACAGAAAATCCGGGAAAACGAGCAATCGGTTGCTTCTGTCGGGGCGCAAAAAAGTGCAGGGGAGAGCGGCAAGCACATGGTGTTTTTCCGGGGTGGTTTTGCACATAGCAACCATACTCGTAATGGCGTTTCCATCCAGAGTGATGTTGCTCCTGTCGGAGCGCAGGATCAGGCCGGAAAAGATGCCTGGTATATCGGCGCTGGTTTTGATTTCAATCTGACCAATGATGTGTGGGGTTTTCTGCCGGGGACCAGTGTGTTTGCCGAGCTGATGTTTGAATACAAACAGTTCAGCAATAGTGTTTCGGGGAATGCAGCACTGGCTAATAATCCAACTCAGCTGGCAGGCGGGGCGCTTAATCCGCGTAAAGTGACAGTCAGCCAGTTTACGCTCACCGCAGCACCAAAAATCAAGTTTCTGGAAGGAAACCGGTTCAGACCATGGATCATCCCGGCCGGACTGGCTTTGCATGTCATCAGCCCGCCGTCTGAATCCATTACGGTGCTGCAGCCGGGTGTCATGTTCGGGGTGGGTGCTGATTACAACATCTGGAAAGCAATTTATGTTGGGGCCGATGCCAGATATCAGCTGGCAGGCGGTAAGATTGATGGAGTGAATGTCAACGGGTTTACCGTTGGCGGTTATCTCGGAATCGGATTCTAAAGCTACCTGGTTATTATTTTGAAGTAGATGGTTGATGGGGAAGTCGTTGTAATCGTAGTGTGTTTTTCTCTGTAGTAATGAGTATTTCTCTCTTCTTGCTTCGGGCAAAGTCAAAGCCCATGCAGTAACGATTTTGTGACGAAGCCTTTACACCCCGCTGGAGTTTCAGTGGGGTGTTTTTTTGTCTCACGATGACTCCAATACCGCAATTCGCTGGACCACGAAAAGGCTAGATACATCAGGTTTATCAATCGCTTATGAGAGTTAAGCATGTGCCAGTGCTTTCCGAGGAGTCATCATGGAGAAGATCAAGCTCACCAAGTCCGCAGTCGATGCGGCACAACCTCAAGACAAGGCCATTGAACTGCGGGATACCGTGTGCCTGGTTTCATTAAACCACGTCATTTTACCCAGGCAATTTCTTACAAACTTGAGGATAACGCATGTAATCTTGTCAGTAAAAGAACAGATGCAAGTACGAATCGCTTATGACATCGCCTACCCAAATTGACACTACTAGCTTGCTCACCATCTTAGGCGTCATCGCCGCCGTGTGGGCGCTCATTTCTCCCACTAACCGACTCCGGCTTCGCTTCTGCACGACTTGGGTGGATTGGGCCGTGGGCGGATCGGTGTTTCTTCTTGTCCACTACCTGGTGTTCGCTCCGGCTTTGGAGCAACTTGGACTGTACTACAGCCTGGGGCCTTGGAAATGGGGGCTCGACAGTTCCAGCGCGGTGTATCTGCTGCTGCTTTCGGTGGCACTCTACTTCTTTTGGCGAACACGCTTTCCGACACTGGCCCGAGGCCGAGTCCATGTCTTTCGCGAGTTGATCGAAAACCTGCACCTCACCAGACGCTACGACGAGTTGGTGCTGCTGGTCGAACCCCAACTGCCCACACTCATTTCCCTGACCCGGCAACAGTCCTGGCTGGTACGCTGGATCGAACGCTGGGGCAATTCCCAGGACGAACTGGCCGCGCTACTGCGCGGGGAAGCGCCCAAGCCCCCTTCATTCTGGTGCAAGCAATGGCGCCGCTTGTTGCATGGATTGAAATCCAGGTGTGCAAAGTGTGACAAGGCCAGCCTGGAAGCCCGGGAGATCCTGTTGAACCTCGTCACCTCACCTGAGTTGACCGTTCACCTGGCGCAGGCGCACCCACATTTCTGCCTCAAGTTGCTGGAAGCGGACGAAGCGATACGCTCGGATTTCATTGCGCATTACATCGACGCACTGCTGGACGCCACGGGAAGCCGGCTCTACGTCGAGCTGAAAAACAATCAGAACCTAGATGTAGGAAGCCGTCTGTACCTGCCGGAAAATAATCGGCTGCTTCGCTTCTTCTTTGCCGATGCAGCGAAGGCGGTGAAAAATGGCCTGGATGCTGCCGTCGGCGAGTCCGTGCGCCGCCGATTGGATGAAGACAGCGATTTGGCCGAGAAACTTAACAAGCCGTTGGGTTCCTACGCGGAGAACGGGCGGTTTCGTTGCCCGATCAATTCAGGCATCACACTCTTTGAGATCATGGTCCATGAAGGTATCCACCAGGGGCTGCAAGACCATATGTGGCTGCACTACTTCGGGCACTTCGCCGAAAAGATCCTCAAGCAGATGAATTTGCCGCCGGATGAGGAAAGCTATCAAGAGTGGCCGACACCTTTTCACTATCTTCTCTACCGTTTGGTCAGCGTTGCCACAGATTGGGCTGAGCAGTGCGTGCGCGTGGATGATTCCGAAATCCCCAAGGAAACCCGTTGTGCTGATCATTTCGATCGCCACTACATCTCCAAGGAAGCCACCAAGGTACTGGGGGCGATGCTGCAAGACATCATTCCGAGTGAGAAGCTGTCGGCGTCTTCCAAATCAGATCTTCTGGAAGTTGTCATTCGCAGCCATGTAAAGCTCCAGAACGATCCGAAGACGGCTGATGTTGCCGCGTCATTCCTGAACGCTGTGATCGTCGGTGCGGATTTGAAGACAAAGGTCGCCTACCGTCAGGAGCTTAGTAATGTATTCGGAAATCTGGATCACGTTCTGAGGGGCAATGCATCTGCCTTCGAAACAGCGCTGGATGCCTCGCTGTCTTGATGCTCCGATGTGCGGCGGTTATCGCCGTCTGGCACAGCTTCCGCCTATTCCGCTGCATGAGGAGGGCGTTTTGCATCCCCAGCAGAACGTCTCTGAGCAAGAGCTCTGGCTTTCTTGAGACTGCCTCCATCCGGTCGCGCTGTGTGGCCGGGTTTGATGGAGGTACATCCCATGCGATCCGCTCCCTTGCGGCTTGATCAGGTCAGTATGTTGGATCGATTCACGAGACCTTGCTGGTGCGCCGGTAAATCATGCCCCAGGTAATTCCCAGTACGGCGGCGATCAGCGATCCCAGCAGTACGCCAAGTTTGGCAGCGCCCAGCAGGGTTTCGTCGTTGAATGCAAGCATGGCGATGAAGGTGGACATGGTGAAGCCGATGCCAGCCAGCAGGCCGATCAGGCATATGCCTCCCCAAGTCATACCGGTTGGCAGGCGGCACAGGCCTAACCGAACCATCATCCAGCTCACCCCGATTACGCCCAGAGGTTTGCCTGCCACCAATGCCAGCGTGATGCCGACCATGATCCGTTGCGGGTCAGTGGCGGACAGGTCGATGCCGTCCAGGCTGACGCCGGCATTAGCGAGGGCGAATAGGGGCATGATGCCAAAGGCTACCCATGGGTGCAATGCCATCTGCACTCGCACCACCGGCGGCAGCAGTTCGCGTTGAGCTAGCCGAAGTTGCTTTAGTGGTATGGCCAAATGGTGCGCGTTGTGTGCAGTGCGATTGCCATGCTCGCGCAGCTTCTCGGTAGCGTGCGTCACCATGTCGAGTGGGTTTTCGCGAGTGCGCAGTGGTACCACTGGTGTCAACATGCCTAGCACGACGCCGGATAGCGTCGGGTGTGCGCCGGTCATCAGGAGGCCGATCCAGGTAATCGTGCCAGGCAGCAGATAGGCATAGGCCGAGCCAATGCCTATCTGTTGGAAGCCAAGCACTAGTGCAATACCCAGGCTCGCGATGAGGAAGCCGTGGTAATCAAGTCCGTTGGAGTAGAACAGCGCAATGATGAGCACGGCGATGATGTCGTCGATGATTGCCAGTGCCAGCAGGAACACTCGCACATTGGTTGGGATAGTCCGACCGAGCAGCGCCAGCACCCCGATGGCGAAGGCAATGTCCGTGGCTGTTGGTACGGCCCATCCGTGTTGACGTACTGGATCGGTGTTCAGGCCCAGGTAGATCAGCGCTGGTACGGCCACACCGCCCAATGCGGCCATGACTGGCAGGCTGGCTTGTCGCAGATCGCTCAACGCCCCTTCGTGGATTTCGCGGCGGATTTCCATGCCGACGACCAGGAAGAAGATCGTCATCAGGGCATCGTTGATCCAGAAGTGCAGGGGTTGAGAGAATGTCCAATCCCCAATGCTGATGGACAGCGGCAGGTACCAAAGTGTATTGTAGCTATGCGCATAAGATGAATTGGCCCAGATAAGTGCGGCGGCCGCAGTGAGTAACAGCACGATGCCGCTCGCAGCCTCAATGTGCAGGAAGCGTTCAAGGGTGGCGAAGGCGCGTTCGGCTAATAGATGCGCGCGCGGCAGATCCTGCCGCGAGGTGTGGCGGTGCGTGGTCATAAGAACTCCGCGTGGCGGCCCGACCAACGCATGAACCTGTCCCGCTGCGACATGCAGCTAACACCCGAGCGAAATTCTATAGGGAATCGCTGAATAGATCAATCTGGCCAAATTTCTGTTCGATCAAACTCGTGCGTCCCGGCACTAAGAAGCATGGTCAGTCGTGCTATCGTGCTTTGCTGCGGCGTTTTGCTCCTGTCGAGCTTCCATCTTGTCGCGGGCGATGAGCTCAGGAAAGACGGTGGCGACAGGGACAACCGGGTTCCTCATACCAACCGTACCGAAAAGCCGAAAGGCTGGGCTCCGAATCCTGGAATCCGGTATGCGGTTTGAACAGCAAGCCCTTTTCATCAGGAGAAAGATAATGCTTGCCTCCCGTTTCGCTTCCCGTTCCCCAGTACTGCGCAGTGATTTCCCCCACTTTTTTTCTTTCCCGATGCTCTTGTGTGGCTCCCAACCTACAACGCCGCATGATTTTCATGCAAAGCTTGACCTCGGTTTTTTTGCGGGTGTTGGTGACAGCCCATTCAAAAGATAGATTGATCAGGTGCGAAGCTTATCGAGTAATTTGTCGTATAGACCGTTGAAGCTGCCATTGCTCATGATCAGGATATGATCTCCGGGGTGCACGGTGGCTGTAATGGCGCTGATCATGGTGGTCAGGTCATTATGAATTTCAGCTCTATTATTGAGAGATACAAGGGCTGAGTCCACATCCCAGCCAATCTGACAGGCATAGCAGAAAATCTGGTCTGCCTGATTCAGACTGGCCGCGAGAGCATTTTGCCAGATACCGAGTTTCATAGTGTTGGAACGTGGTTCCAGTACAGCAATGATACGTGCCGGCCCAACTTTGGCGCGCAATCCGGCCAGTGTTGTGCGGATGGCGGTGGGGTGGTGCGCGAAGTCATCGTAAACATGAATGTCGTTAATGATACCGCGCAGTTCCATGCGTCGTTTCACGTTCCTGAAGCGGGATAAGGCTTCGATCCCGAGTTGCGCCGGTACGCCGGCATGCCGGGCTGCAGCCAGGGCAGCCAGGGCATTCATGCGATTATGTTCTCCCAGCAGTTCCCAATGCAGTATGCCTTGCGACACTTTCTGAAAACGGACTGACAGACTTTCATTCTGCTCCAGGAGGATCTGCCAGCCATCGTTCACGCCAAATTGTTCTACCGGCGTCCAGCAGCCTTGGCTTAATACCCGCTGTAACGCAATATCCTGCCCGTTGACGATGAGCAGCCCATTGCGGGGAACGATGCGGACAAGATGATGAAACTGACGTTCGATCGCAGCCAGATCGGGGAAAATATCTGCATGATCGTATTCGAGATTGTTGAGTACCACTGTTCTTGGTTGGTAGTGTATGAACTTGGAGCGCTTGTCAAAAAAAGCAGTATCGTATTCATCTGCTTCGATGACAAAGAAAGGAGAAAGTGTCTGCTCTGCTTCGATGATCCCCAGACGGGCAGACAGACCGAAATTCTCCGGAACACCACCGATCAGAAATCCGGGAGAGAGCCCGGCGTATTCCAGTATCCAGGCAAGCATCGAACTGGTGGTGGTTTTGCCGTGCGTGCCCGCAACTGCCAATACCCACCGGTTGTGCAGCAGGTGCTGTGCCAGCCATTGCGGGCCGGACAGGTAGGACAGGTGGGCATCGAGAATCGCTTCCATCAGCGGATTACCGCGCGAGACGACATTACCGATGACGAACAGATCCGGTTTCAGTTTGATCTGATCAGCATCATAACCTTCGATCAGCTCGATTTGCTGATCGCGAAGCTGCGTGCTCATCGGTGGATAGACATTGGCGTCACAGCCGGTGACGGTGTGGCCGGCTGCACGTGCCAATACTGCCAGACCGCCCATAAAAGTGCCGCAAATGCCAAGAATATGAATATGCATGAATGTTGAGAAGAATACCGTGGATTAATTGACGAGATGGTTTGCGAAATTATACGCGAGACCGTTGGCAACGCTATTTATCAGCGCGTATAAATGATGATACCTACGTGCTGAATATGATCAATTAATACCGGGTTTTGCAGGGATCAAAGTGGCAAAAATCGATCTGGTAAGGTAAAAGCAGATCATCCAGGTGATTCTCCAGTGTCAGCAGGTGTTGTGGAGTCAGTGCGGAGCCAAATAAAGTAATATCTATATCTGAACCAGGCCGATAGTACCTTTGGCACACGAACCATAAATTCGCGCTTGTTGCACTTGGGGGATTCGGATGAATTTGCTTTGTAATGCATTGAGCACACCAGGATTTAGACCCATGGCGATGGCATCAACTGTTATTGTCATGGTGCAAGGCTTCCATGTGTTCGGCAAAGGCATTGAACAGCGGCAATTATTGTTGGGCAATGGGCTCGGCTAGAGCATTCTGCATTTAAATAGAGTCTATAAAGGACCCTCAAAGGGTGAGATATAGTTGATCCTGCTATCAGGAGGTGACCTATGCCCAAATCCCATATCGAATGATCTGAGGAAACGCCTGATCAAGGCGGTTGAAAGTGGCTTGTCTGCGCGTGCAGCAGGCAGAAAGTTGGATATTGCACAGAGCACAGCAACTGGAATAGTAAAAGATTGGTAAGACCAGGACAGTTATGAGCCGCCCCCGACCGGGGGATGGCGTCGCTCGGTACTGGAGAAAGAAGCCACGTTCATCGAACAGATGGTGAGCGAACATGGCGACTGGAGTGAAGCAGAAGAGCAAATGCTCATTTGTGCCAGGAATGTGGCATAGAGGTTCATGACACGACTGTGGGGCGTTTTATCCACGCAGAGGGCTGGCGCTATAAAAAAACAGTATTCGCCAGCGGGCGAGATCGTGAAGAAATAAAAGAAGCCAGGATGCTTTGGCGGGCATGGCAGAAGCACTGTGATCCTTCGAAGCTTGTGTTCCTGGATGAAATCAGGCGCAACGACAAATATGATTCGGCAATACGGACATGCCAAAAGCAGTGCACGATGTTTTGGCCATACACCTGGCGGTCACTGACAAACCATGACATTTATTGCTGGGTTACGAGCAGATGGTTTAATCGCGCCCTGGTGTCTGGATAGCACCATGATGGGCGAAGCGTTTAAAACTTACATTGAGACGCAGTTGGCTCCCACCCTTAAGCCAGGCGATATCATCATCGCGGATAATTTCTCATCTCATAAGG